>NZ_CP018091.1 GCF_001885215.1 Synechococcus sp. SynAce01
TCAGCGGCGGCGGCGGCAGTCGATCTGAAGCAGATCGCGCACCTGTTGCAACTGGCGGGCCAGGGATGGATCGATCGCCAGCTTCTTCTCGATCTGCTCAACGGCATACATCACCGTGCTGTGGTCCTTGCCGCCGAAGGCATCACCAATACGGGGCAGGCTCAGATCGGTGCTCTGGCGCATCAGGTACATGCCCATCTGCCGCGCCTGGCTGACAGCCCGTTTGCGGCTGCTGCTGCGCATCTCTTCAACGCCGATGCCGAAGACCTCGGCCACCTTCTCGATCACCTGCTGGGGGGTCACCACGACCTCATTGCCGACAGGATCGAGCATCGGCGCCACCGATTCCACCGTCATCGGCAGTCCGGTGATCGAGGCGAAGGCGACGGCCCGGGTGAGGGCACCCTCCAGTTCACGGATGTTGGAGGTGAAACGACCCGCCAGGTATTGGATGAGATCGCGGGGCAACGACATCCGCTCCTGCTCAGCTTTCTTGTGGAGGATCGCCATGCGGGTCTCCAGATCGGGGGCCTGGATGTCAGCGATCAGGCCCATCGAAAACCGCGAGATCAGCCGCTCCTGCAAGCGCGGAATCTGGCTGGGGGGGCGATCGCTGGCGATCACGATCTGACGGCCCGCCTCATGCAGGGCATTGAAGGTGTGGAAGAACTCCTCCTGGGTGTACTCCTTGCCTTCGATGAACTGGATGTCATCGACCAGGATCAGATCGGCGGCCCGGTAGCGGTCGCGGAATTTCTGCATGCCGTCCTTGCGGATCGCCTGGATCAGGTCGTTGGTGAACGACTCGGTGGAGACGTAAAACACCCGGGCGTCGGGATCGATCTCGACGCGGTAGTGGCCGATCGCCTGCATCAGGTGGGTTTTACCCAGGCCCACACCACCACAGAGGAAGAGGGGATTGAACTCGCGGCCGGGTGCTTCGGCCACCGCCAGCGAGGCGGCGTGGGCCATGCGGCTGTTCGGCCCCACCACAAAGCGGTTGAACACGTAGCGGGGGTTCAGGCCAGGAGCGGGACGGCGGGGCGTTTCCCCCCGCGGTGCTGGGCCGGCGTGCATGGAAGCCGGAGCGGACCCACCAGCAGCATGCAGGGAGGTTGCCTCCACAACTCCAGCGCCACCGCCAGCGCCGCCGTCGAGGCCCAGATCCGCGGCGGGACCCACGGCTGTCTGGACCTCCACCCGCAGATGCTGGCCGGCCAACTCGGAGGCCACCGCCTCGATCGTGGTCAGATAATTCTTGCGCAGCCAGCCACAGGCAAAGCTGTTGGGAGCCTCGAGAAGCAGGCGTCCATCACTGAATCCGGAGCAACGGGCCGGCCGGATCCAGGTTTCGAAGGTGGGCTTGCTGAGATTGGCCTGGAGTGCTTCCTGTACCTGGCGCCACAGCTCCTGACCCTCCTGCACCTCCCCCTCGTCACACAGTGGCCGAATATAGGCAGATCACCAGCGAACGACCGCCCTCCACCCGGCGGTTTTCAGCCTGGCCCCCCCCTCCGCCATGACCTCTGCCCAGCCCACCGTCAAGGCCGTTTTTCTCCGTGGCTTGCTGGCGGCCGGCAGCACCGGTTTTCTGCTGGCAGGCTGCAACCTGCAACTCCCCAGCCTTGTCAGGGAGAGGGTTGAGCCTTCCGAGCCAGCCAAGGTGAGCGATGCGCCGGCGTCGGCCCCGCTGCAGCTCGGCAATCGCTTCATCGTTGATGCCGTCGACAAGGTGGGTCCGGCGGTCGTGCGCATCGACACGGTCAAACGGGTGATCAATCCCATCGGCGGCCTCTTCGGCAGTAGCCCATCGATCCGGCAGCAGCAGGGCCAGGGCTCCGGTTTCATCACCCGCTCCGATGGCGTGATCATCACCAATGCCCACGTGGTCGAAGGCACCAACGAGGTGTCCATCACCCTGCCGGATGGGCGCAATTTCAACGGCAAGGTGCTGGGCAGTGATCCGCTCACCGACATCGCTGTGGTCAAGGTGGTGGCGACGGGCCTGCCGGTGGCGCCCCTGGGCGATTCCTCCAAGGTGCGGCCGGGGGAATGGGCGATCGCGATCGGCAACCCCCTCGGACTCGACAACACGGTGACGGCCGGGATCATCAGCGCGACCGACCGCACCAATGCGATTGGCGAAGGTCAGCGGGTGCCCTACATCCAGACCGATGCCGCCGTTAATCCCGGCAACAGTGGCGGTCCCCTGATCAATGCCGGCGGCCAGGTGATCGGTGTCAACACCGCCATTCGGCAAGCGCCCGGCGCCGGCCTCAGTTTCGCCATCCCGGTGAATCTGGCTCGCCAGATCGCCGCCCAGATCCTCGAGACAGGACGGGTCTCACACCCCTACATCGGTGTGCGCCTGCAGGCGCTCACCCCCCAGCTGGCCCGGGAGATCAACGCCACCGCCTCCAAGTGCCGCTTGCCGGAAATCAATGGCGTCGTGATCGTCGAAGTGCTGGAGGGGAGCCCTGCCGAGAAGGGCGGACTTGAGCCCTGCGACCTGATCGAACAGTTGGACGGCAAGCAGGTCGGCAACCCCACCGAGGTACAGCTCGCCGTGGACAGGGGCAAGGTCGGCAAGGATTTGCTGGTGCGGGTGCGCCGCGGTGATCAGAGCCTCAATCTCACCGTGCGGCCGGCAGAGCTGAGCCGCGACAGTTGACGCGCCGATCAGCTCCAGCCAGCGGCCCCAGGCGCTTGGTGGTGATGAGCCGCTGGCCAGCCCCCGGTCGCTGCAAGCGGCGCCTGGCCGCCAGCCTTGGGGCGCCGATGGCGGCCCGGATCCAGCAACGCCTCACTGGCCACACCCTGGCGGTCGCCCGGCGCTGCGCGACGGCCGCAGCCCCGATCGAAACCCTGCTGGCCGTCGCTGGACTGGGCCCGAGGGCCGCAAAGCGCTGGGCAGCCGCGCTCGGAGCCGATCGGTTCAACCTCCAGGGTGAGGGCAGCCTCGGCCTGCGCATGGCGCGTCAGACCAGCCGCGCCTTCCGGGAGGGCGCCCGGCAGGTGGTGCTGATCGGCACCGACCTTCCCGGGCTGGAGTGGCGGGATCTGCAGGGCGCGTTTACGGCCTTAGAGCGGGCACCGCTGGTGCTGGGGCCTGCCCTCGACGGGGGCTACTGGTTGATCGGCATGAACCGCTTCCATCCCGCCCTGTTCTGCGGCATCGCCTGGGGCGGACAGGCCGTGCGGCACCAGACCCTGGAGGTGGCTGCCGGCCTGGCCCTGGAGACGGCCCTGCTGCCGCTGGCGGCCGACCTCGATCGTGCCGGGGATCTGGGCCCCTGGCAGGGCCCGACCGTTTAAAGCCAGGCCGTTCAAGGGGAGTACCAGAAGGCGCAGCGTCGTTGACGGGGCTCCAGCTGCCAACCCTGCAGCTGGTAGAAGCCGATCACGTCGGGGTCAGCGAACAGGGTGACGCGCTCCACCTCCATCTGCCGCAGCTGCTCGAGCACAAAAGCCATCAGCTCCTTGCCCAGCCCCGCCCCCTGGTAGGTGGGATGGACCGCCACATCCCAGACCGTGGCCTCCAACACACCGTCGCCGGTGCAGCGGGCAAAGCCCACCAGCTTCGGCAGGCGTGGATCGTGCCGCCAGAGCCCCACCCGCAGCAAGCTGTGCTCAAGCGCCTTGCGCACGCGGCGCAGGGGCCGGCGGCTCCAACCGACGGCATCGCAGAGCCTCTCGAGTTCGAGCAGATCAATCTCCCTCTCCAGGCTCAAGACGAGCTGAAGCTTCGGATTGGGCGTGGGGCAGACCCGGAACTGGGAGCCGTAGGCACTGGCCAGGAAGTCGGTGGAATCCAAACCAGAGGGGCGCGGCAACGCAATGGCACGATCCTGCCCGATCCTCGGCGCGCCGTTGCAGGCTGGAAGGCAACCAACGCTGAAGGGATGCCAGCACGCAACACCGGCGACCCCCTGTTGATCTGCCTGCATGGCTGGCTGCTCTCCGGCCAGCTTTGGCATCCCCTGCTGGAGGAACTGGCACCCCGCTGGCGGGTGGAGGCGCCCGATCTGCCGGGGTTCGGTCAGCGGCCCCGACCCCGGGGCCTGCAGCCAAGCCTGGCCAGCTACGGCCGCTGGGTGGCCCAGCACAGCCTGGAACAGGCCGGCAACAGACCGATCGTGCTGGTGGGCCATTCACTCGGTGGCAGCCTGGCGCTGCATGCCGCTCCCCTGCTCGGTGACCACTTGCTTGGGGTGATCCAGATCGGCGTCGGCGGAGGGGTCTACCAGCCACGGGCCTTCGCCCGGCTGCGGCAGGGGGGCGCCGCCCTGTTGCGCTTCCGGCCAGGCTGGCTGGCCGGCTGGCCGGGAACCGCCTCGATCCGCAGTCCCCTGATCGCTGATCGCCGTGCCGCCCTGGGGCTGCTGGCCTGCAGCACCAGCCGGGCGGCCGTACGCGAGATTCCAGGCCTCACCGCCGCCCTTCAGGTGCCGAGCCTCTGGATTGCCGGCAGCCGTGACCAGGTGATGGAGCCCCGCTACGTGCGCCACCTGGCCGGCTATAGCGACCAGCATGAGCTGGCGGTCCTCGACGGTTGCGGCCATCTGCCGATGCGCGAGAGCCCCCGCCAGCTGGCCGCCCTGATCGACGCCTGGCTGGAAAAACGGATCGCTGGCAGCGGCAGAACCAGGGATGGCCAGGGCTTCCCCAGCGCTCAGAGCCTGACCAATCCCCGCTCCTGAAGTTCCGCCAACTGGGCATAAAGGCCACCCTGCCGGCGTAGTTGCTGGTGGGTGCCCTGCTCAATCAGCCGGCCCTTGCGCAGCACCAGGATGCGATCAGCCGCCTCCACAGTGGCCAGGCGGTGGGCAATCACGATCGCCGTGCGGGCCTTGAGCAGCCTGTCGAGGTCGCGCTGCAGGGTGGCCTCGGTGGAGGGATCGAGAAAGGCGGTGGCCTCATCCATCACCAGCACCGAGGGATTGCGGATGGCGACCCGGGCCACCGACAGCAGCTGCCGTTCTCCGGAGGAAAGATTGCCGCCGCGCTCCCGCAGTTCCGTGGCCAGGCCATCGGGGAGCCGGCGCAGCAGCGCCTCAAGGCCCAGGTCGCGACAAAGCGCCAGCATGGCCTGGTCGTCGATGGCGGCATCGAGGCGCAGGTTGTCGGCCACATTGCCGCTGAACAGAAAGGTGTCCTGCAGAACCACACCAAGGCGCTGGCGCAGGGTGGCAATCGGCAACTGGCGGATGTCGATGCCATCGAGCAGGATCCGCCCCTGTTGCGGCTCGTACAGGCGGCAGAGCAGGCGGATCACGGTGGTTTTACCAGCGCCGGTGGGGCCGACTAAGGCCACATGCTCACCAGGCGCGATCTGGAAACTCAGGTCGCTCAGGATCGGATCATCGGGGCGGTAGGCAAACGAGACGTTGTCGAAGATCACCTCGCCGGCGCTGGAGCGCTCCAGGCCGGAATGGACGGCAGCAAGGCTGCGCTGGGACTCGGCCAGGTCGCTGATCTCAATCGGTTCTTCGAGGAGCTCGCCGATCCGCTCGACGGCCGTGAGACCGCCCTGGATCTGGGTGAAGCGTTCCGCCAACTGGCGCAGCGGATCAAACAGCCGCTGGGAGAACAGGATGAAGGTGGTGAGGGTGCCCAACCCCATCGCCCCCGTGGTAACCATCCAGCCACCGAGAGCCAGCACCACGGCCACGGCCGTCAGGGACACCCATTCCAGGAAGGCCGAAATGGAGCTGTCGTAGAAAATCGTGCCTCCCACCGCCTTGCGGTAGGCATCGGTGGTGACGGAGAAGCGCTGGGCATTGGTGCTCTCCCGCCGGAACATCTGCACCACCTCCAGACCCTGGAGGTTTTCCTGCAGGTCGGCGTTGAGCTGGCTGAGCTCCTCCCGCACGCGGTAGTTGGCCTTGCGGTAGCGGCCCTGCAGCCAAAGAATCGACAACACCACGGGGATCTGGATCACCAGCAGCAAGGCCCCGAGCCGAGCCTCGATCGTGAGCATGGTGATGGCGATCACCAACAGGGTGACCAGATCGGCCAACACCCCGACCGCACCGCTGCCGAAGACTTCAGCAAGGGCATCGACATCACTGGTGAGGCGGGTGAGCAGCTTGCCCACGGGGGTTCGGTCGTGGAAGCGGAGCGAGAGCTCCATGGCGTGGCGAAACAGGTCGTTGCGGATCCGGGCCGTCAGCCGCTGTCCCACCGCCTGCACGCTGTAGCTCTGGACCCCCTGGAGAGCGAGCCGAAACAACACGGCCCCAAGCAGCAGGAACACCAGCAGACGCATCGCCTCGGGGACCGCCAGACCCGTAAGCCAACCGAGGGTGGGTTCCCGGCGCAACACCGAGATCGCCTGACCCACCAGCAGGGGCTGAATGGCGGAGGACAAGGCCACCGGAATCAGCAGCAGCAGGGTGAGCAGCAGGCGGCGACGGTCGCGACCCAGGTAGGGCAGCAGCCGCTGCAGGCGGACCCGATCAAGCCTGGCCATCAGGCCACCCCCGCAGGGCTGGCCAGCCTTGAGGTGGCAGCAATCCGCTCCACAATCGACTGCAGCTCCCCTTGATCGAGGCGCAGGGCGATCGGGTGACCGATCAGGCGGGCCGTGCTGGTGAACAGGTCTTCGATCGCCACCAGGCCGTTGTCACGCAGGGTGCGGCCTGTGGCCACAAGATCGACGATCGCCTCGGACATGCCGGTGATCGGACCGAGTTCCACCGATCCGGTGAGCTGAATCAGCTCCACCGGCAGATCGAGCTGGTCAAAGAAAACTTCGGCGCAGCGCACAAATTTGCTGGCCACCCGGCAGTGGGCCGGCAGATCGGCGGCGCGGCGGTAGCCACTGCTGGCCCTGACGGCCACCGCCATGCGACAACCACCGAAACCGAGGTCGAGCAGGGGCGCCACGGGCAACTGGTGCTCACGCAGCACATCGTCACCGACGATGCCGAGCTGGGCCTGGCCGTAGGCCACATACACGGGCACATCGGCATTGCGCACCAGCAGGGCCCGGGCCTTGCCGCAGGGACTGGGCACCATCAGTTGGCGATTGTCGTCATCAAGCAGGGTGCTGAAATCCAGACCGGCAGCAGCAAAGCGCCGCACCGAATCCTTGAGCAGGGCCCCCTTGGCCAGAGCGACGGTGATCATGGAACTACACCGCAATCTGGACTTTAACGATGGGCCCAACCGGAAGCGAGCGGGCCGCTGATGTGGCGGTGGACGTGGCGGTGGATGTGGCCCTGATTCCTGTGCTCAGCGACAACTACGTGTTCGTGCTGCACAACAGCCGTCGGGCGGTGGTGGTGGATCCGGCGGTGGCGCCGGCGGTGATCCGCTGGCTGCGGCAGCGCGGGCTGGAACTCGAAGCGGTGCTGCAGACCCATCACCACAGCGATCACATCGGCGGCACCCCGGGGCTGCTGGCCGAATGGCCTGGCGCCCAGGTGATCGCCGCCGCCGCCGACCGCGAGCGCATCCCCTTCCAGACCCGATCGCTCAACGGCGGTGAGGAGCTCACCTTGCTCGGTCGCACCATCAAGGTGCTGGCAGTGCCCGGCCACACCCGCTCTCACCTGGCCTATGTCCTGCCGGCCGTGCCCGGCGGTAGCGGCGAACTGTTCTGCGGCGACACGCTGTTCGCCGGTGGCTGCGGGCGCTTGTTTGAAGGCAGTGCCGAGCAGATGCAGCGCTCGTTGCAGAGCCTTGCTGCCCTGCCCGCCGACACCCGGGTCTGGTGCGCCCACGAGTACACGCTCGCCAACCTGCGCTGGGCCGCCAGCGTCGCCACAGCTGGCGCGCTGGCCAGCAGGGCGGCGATCGAGGCACGGCTGCTGGAGGTGATCACCAAGCGCCGGGCCGGCGCCTCGACCATTCCCAGCACGATCGCCTTGGAGCGCGCCACCAACCTGTTTCTGCAGGCGCAGAACCCAGCCGAGCTGGCCGAGCGGCGGCGCCAGAAGGAAAGCTGGGCAGGCTGAAGCTATGGGGCAGATTGAGGCCCTAGGCAAATTGCGGCTCAGTTGGTTGCGGATCGCCTGCAACGGGCAGGACGGTGAGTCCCTGGGGAAAGAGCAGGGCAGGCTGGCCGGGGCGCAGCCGCAGCCGGCAGCGCTGGCCGTGGCTGAACTCCTGATCCAGCGGCAGCCGCAGCCGCAACTGGATCGGCGCTTGACCCGGATGGCTGAGTTGCACCTGAAGTAACCATTCGCGACCAAGGAATTCCCGGCCCGTCACCCAGGCATCGCCTTGGGGATCGTCACTTAACTCCAGCCCAGTGGGATCGAGCAACACCTCCAGATCGCTGGATTCAGCCATCTGCCCGTTGCCGGCCTGGGAGTGGGCCGGCTCCAGCCAGCCCAGCGGGGTGAGCAGCCGCTCGCCCTGCCAACGGGCCGGCAGCAGGTTGCGTTGCAGAACGAAGCGCCCAACAAAAGCACTGGCCGGTTCAGTCACCAACTCAAGCGGGCTGGCGCACTGATGGATGCGACCCGCCTCCATCACCGCCACCCGATCACAGATCGCCAGGGCCTCTTCGGGATCGTGGGTCACGATCACACCGCTGGCCCCGCAGCGGCTCAGCACACCGTGGAGCTCGCCGCGCAGGCGCAGGCGCACATCCACATCGAGGTTGGAGAAGGGCTCATCGAGCAACAACAGCGCAGGCCCTGGCGCCAGGGCACGGGCCAGGGCCAACCGCTGTCGCTGGCCTCCTGAGAGCTCGTGCGGAAAGCGATGCTCCAGGCCCTTGAGTCCGAGCAGCTCCAGCAGCCAGCTCGCCCGGCTGCGGTCCTGGCGTGGCCGCAGGCCGAAACAGGTGTTGCGCCAGGCGTCGAGATGGGGGAAGAGGGCGTAATCCTGGAAGACCATGCCAACGCCGCGCCGCTCCGGCTCGACCCAGCGCTGGCTCCCGGCCACTTCCTGGCCCTGAATCAGGATTCGGCCACGGCTGGGGCACTCAAAACCGGCGATCAGGCGGAGCAGGGTGGTTTTGCCGCAGCCCGATGGCCCCAGCAGGCCAACCAGTTCGCCCGGGCGCAGGTTGAAGTGAATGCCTTTGAGGATCCAGTCGTCCCCAGCAGGCGATTGCCCGTAGCGATGCCAGACGTCTTCCAGACGCGCCGGGTCGCGATGAGGCGCTTCACTCCAGCCGGAATCACTGGAGGAAATCGGGCTGGCAATCGGGGAAGAATTCAAGGGCGATGTCGCGGTCGGTCTGCAGCCGAACACCCGTAGGCTCGTGATCCCATCATCCCTTGCCATGCCCTTGGCTTCTGTCCCTGAGGCGATCAACACGGCAGCGGCCCCTGCTCCGGTCGGTCCTTACAACCAGGCGGTGAAGGCAGGAGCGCTGCTGTTCTGCTCCGGTCAGATCGCGCTGGACCCGGCGACGGGGGGCATGGTTGGGGACGGAGATGTGGAAGCTGAAACCCGGCAAGTACTGGCCAACCTCGCAGCGGTGCTGGCGGCCGCAGGCTGCAGCGCCCAGCAGGTGGTGCGCACCACGGTGTTTCTGGCGGATCTGGCCGATTTCGCCGCGGTGAACAAGATCTATGCCGAAAGCTTCGGAGCCGGGGTCTCGCCGGCACGGGCCTGCGTTCAGGTAGCGGCCCTGCCGAAGGGCGCCCGTGTCGAAATCGACTGCATCGCTGTGTTGACGTAACGCGGGGTTGAGGTAACGAACAACACCGTCGGTAATCAAGGTGACAGTCAGCAGCTGGCACAGTCACCACAATGGGGAAATGCTTCAGCTCACCCCATGGCGTCCTCTTCTTTCAGCGTCAGGTCTGTTTTGAACGAAAGCTCCCGCCGCCTCTACCGACTGGTGGATCAGCAATGCTCGCCCCACCCCGTGCTTGATGACCATTTCGAATCGATGGAAGCCGCCTGGGAAGCAGCCCTTAATTGGTGGCAAGACCAGGTAGGTGCTGTGGAGCAGCCAATCGGCATAGGCGTCGAGGTGAGCACCCCCAGAGGTGACTGGCGCACCTTGCGTTATCCCGGCACCTGGCCGGGGCTGATGCACTGATCAACAGGTCGGACCATGTGGCGGTGATTGGTGCGGGTGTCTCCGGTTGCGCATTGGCATCCGGCCTCCGCCACAACGGCTTCGACGGGGAGATCAGCCTCTGGGAAGCGGGGCGTGGCCCCGGTGGCCGCTGCGCAACCCGCCGCAGCCGCGTTGATCCGAGTTGGCGGCTTGACCATGGCGCCCCCTTGTTTAACATCAGCGGCCTCGAGCCGCTGCCGCTGCTTGAGACCCTGGAAACTGGCGGCTGGATTGAGCCCTGGACCGGAACGATCGGCCGCCTCGATAGCCAAGGAAATTTTCAGCTCAAAGTCAGCGCCCCCCTGACAGAGGGCTTTCTCTATCGAGGCTGCGGCGGCAGCGATGGCCTCTGCCGCGGGCTACTGGCCACGGCCCGCGGCCTGATCGACAGCCATTACGGTGTTTTGGTGCGTCGCCTGGAGCGCACAGCCGATGGACAGTGGCAGCTGTTTGGCGCCCTCGGTGAGCAACTCGCTGTTGTCAATTGGTTGCTGCTCAGCGGCACCCTTCTGGCCCATCCCCGCAGCGTCGCTGTGATGGGCTGGAGCGACATCCCCCTGCGCCAGGCTGCCGACGCCGATCCTGCCCTGGGTCAGGCGCTTGAGGCGATCGCCACACTCAGCTACGTGCCCCGCAGCAATCTGCTGCTGCGCTTCGAGGCCGAAGCCGCCCTGGCCTGGCGGGCGCTGCCATTTCAGCTGTTGCAGTTCGCTGATTCCCCCCAGCGGCACTGGGGTTGGCAGCGCCTGTCGATTCAGCCACTGCCTGACGGCCGCTGTGGCGTGGTGCTCCACACCGACGCCACGGTGAGCGATGGGCAGGACCAGGCCTGGATCCAGCAGCAGTACCACCGCCTGATGGAAACCTTGGCAATTTGGCTCGGCCCCGCCCCGCTACCAGCCGCTGATCGGTCGCTGATGCGCTGGCGGGCTGCCTTCCCGCTGCCGCCAGGACTGGACATCGCAACCATGCTCTGCCCCTCCAGCCAGATTGCCTTCTGCGGCGATGGTGTGGCCGGTCCTGGCCAGGGCCGCGTCGAGGGAGCGCTGCGCAGCGGCCTGGCCCTCTGCGAGCAATTGCTTGGCTAGGCGCCAGGTAAGCTCAGAAAACCGGGGCGTGGCGCAGCTTGGTAGCGCGGGTGCTTTGGGAGCACTAGGTCGCAGGTTCGAATCCTGTCGCCCCGATCCAATCATACCAAGGGATCTCAAGGAATCTCAGCACTTGAGAAAGCCCTGATTCGGACCGTTTGTACGCAAAAAGTACGCAAACCAACGGAGAGGTCTCAGATCAGCGACCGATTGAAGGCCCAGCCTTAGCTCCGGTACCAGCCCTCGATCTGCTCCGCCAGATCAGGCTCACCAGCCTGCTGGCCGGCCATCTGCAGATCCTGATCCTGCGGGTCCATCAACCCACCCGGCGGGGCCACAGCAGCCCGCTGCTCGGCCGCGGCGAACCCGTGCCAGCGCCTGAGCCATCACCACCACCGGGCTCGACCTCCTCGCCCTGCAGCTTCAACAGCTCAATCGCCGCCTCTCGCATCAGCGCGTTCTGCCACAGCGCCGTCAGCGGCGTGTAGGCCTGAGCGCGCGGATCGCCCTGATCAGCCAACACCACGCTGCTGACGGGCATCAAATAGAGCATCAGCGCAGAGCTGCGCTCACGCCAGCTGAAATCAGCGAACGAGGTCCAGCCCGGCGCCGTGGTCGGCAGGCTTCCCGCCGGCACACTCAGCCACCAATCCACACTGAAGCCACGGCCGAGCTGCAGCAAGCTCTGGCCACCAGCCAGCTCGATCCGGCCGTTGACATGCATCGCCCGCTCTGGATACAACGCTGGATCGCTGTTCACCGGACCGATCCAGAGCGGCGCCGGCAAGCTCAGCAAAAAGGCATCCGGCACGTCCTGATAAACCAGCTGCCCGAAGGACAGCACCTGAATGCGTGCTTCCGGTTGCAGCGCCACCCGGCTCACCAGCCGCTGCTGCAGCGCACTGAGTGCAGAGAGCTGCACAGCAGGGCGCGCCAGCACAATCTTGCCCATCCGCCCCAGGCTGTTGGGCGCCATGCCCTGCAACTGCCGCAGGCAGACACTCCACAGGCCGCTGGGGGCATGACGGGCCAGCAGGAACGTCCAGGGGTTCGGGTTCAAGTGGGTCTGCATCGGTGCCGCCGCCGCATCACCGCTGAACAGGAACCATTCCGCCCCAAGCGTTGTGTCCTGCGCGAACAGCAGCAGCGACGCTCCAGGCTGCGCCTGCATCGCATCGCACTGCAAGGCCGGATCAGAGCTCGGGCCACGCAGATCCCAGCGTGACCATTCGCCACTGAACGGATCACTCAGTGAGCCGTAGCCGTCGTTGTTGCTGCCGTCGTTGTAGAGCGAGCTGTGGCCGCCGTGATTGACGACCGACCAGTAGTCCTCAGCCGTGGTCGATTGCGTCCAGTACCAGATCCAGTTCTGCTCAGGCCCACCCAGTTGCAGCACCAGGCCGCGGCGCACGCCAGCAAGTGAGCTGCTCGGTTGCCGCAGGATCGCCAGCGGCGAGGCCGCGTTCGCTGGGGCCGCATTCACCACGGCGATGAAGGCGGCAAGCCGCTCGATCAGCAGCGGAAACGGGTCAGTCGCTGCCAGGCCGCGCCAGTTCAGCGATGGGAGCAGTTGGATCCCGCCAGCCCTGCTCATGTCCCCACCGTCCGGGGCCAGAGCACCCCTGCCTCTGGCCGGCTGCTGCCTCCAGGGCCACCGCCATCAGGGGGGTCCTGCAGTAGCTCCAGCATCCAAGCGCGCTGCAGCGGATGGGCCATCGCCAATGCCGCTGGCACGTAAGACGCTTGGTTCGTGCCATTGAGCGGCAGAGGCGGGGCGTCATCGAACGCCGGCAGATTTGGCACCAGCAGCAGGTCCGTCATCCCAGCCACCCAGCCGCCGTAGGCCGCAAACGTCGTCCAGCCCGCAACCGCTGGCATCAGCGCCAGCTCAGCAAGGCCGATCTGCAGCCAGGTCATCTGGAACCAGGCCCGGCCGATCTGGAACAAACGCACGCCCTCAAGGTCGAGGGTGCGGAACTGCTGTTCCAGCCGCTGGGGGTAGGCCCATTCACCACCAGAAACCCGGCCCATCCAGAAGCGCAGCGGCAGCGGCTGCAGCCTGTGGGCTCTCGCTCACCGCACCGGTGCTGCTGCGCGTGTTGCTGGTCACAGCCACGCCGCGGGCCGCGTAACGGGCCAGGCCGGAGAAGCCCGCGAGCGACTGCGTGCTCGAGCGCAGCGTCTCGTACTGCTGCTGCAGGTTGAGCAGGCAGCCCGATGGATTCTGGGCCGGAAACATCACGCACCAGCCGGCAGTGCCGGCCTGGCGGAAGAGCAGAAAGGTCCAGGGCCGCCCGTTCGCCGCGCCGTTGGGATCGAACGGCACCACGCTCGAATCGGCATGGAACAGCCACCACTCCGCCCCGGGCGTTGTGTCCTGCGCCCAGAGCAACACGCCAGGGGAGCAAGTGCTGGGGATCATCACGTTGCTGCCGCCGTTGCGGCAATCCACCGCCGGATCAAGGGCGCTCACGTTCAGCAAGCTGCCGTAGCCGCCGTTGCCGCCGTCATCAAGCCAGTTGCGGGCACGACCCACCCGCAGCAGCGGTGTTTCCAGATCGCTGACCGGATGCACCCACTGCAGCACCCAGTCCTCGGTGGGGGTCTGCAGCCGCAGCACCATGCCTCGTTGGCTGCCTGTCGCATCGGTGTTGCGCTTGAGCACCGTCAGCTGGGCGTTCTCATTGCCCGGCGTGGCGTTCACCGTGGCAATGAAGGCCAGCAGCCGCGAGAAGAACTGGGAGTACGGCGCGGTGCCGCCTGCGCTCTGCCAATCCAGCAGGGGCGAGGTGCGCAGGCCACCACTGAGCGTCATGGCGGTGGGATGCGCACGGCCAGGTTGCCGCCGACTGTGACAACAAACTGGCCCGGCGGAGCCGTGTCCACCTGGGATGTCCACAAGGGGGTCAGCAGGGCGCGGCAGAGAAAGTCAGCCGGCAGCACCAGGGCCGGCTCGATGATCACCGGCCCCTGGTAAAACGCATAGCTCGTCGAGTTCACCACCACCGGCCAGGCGAACGAGGTGCCGAGCATCGGCTGCCACAGCCACTGGGAGCCCAGGCGGATCAGTTGACGGAAACCCGGAGCTGCTGAGCGATCGGCGATCATCGTGCAGCCGTTCTGCAGATAGCTCATCACCAGCCATTGCCCCTCGCTCACCTCACGGGTGATCAAAAACAGCAGGTTCGATTGCGAGCTGCTGGCGCTGGCCATCGACAGGCCGAAATACTCCTGGCCTTCTGTCTCACCAGAGAAGACAAAGTAGTCCTGCAAATGTGGAGGATTTGGCCCAGCTGTTGGGCTCAGCCTGTTACTGGCCAAGCTCGTATTACTGGTGATCAAGGCTGTAGCGCCAAAACCATCGGTCGCTACGGCGGTGTCCACCACACCATGCACACCTCGCGAGCTATCGAGCGGGTCGTAATCGGCCAGCAGGCCGAACCAGACATCAAAACGGTTCTGCCGGTCGGGCACCGGACACAACGGCCCGCCGGCCAACATCTGGGCCACCAAGGCGCCGTGCTTGCTCTCGATCTGCAGCGTCCAGCCGCACCAAGCCGCGTCATCCGCCGGGCCATGCAGCACCGTGATCTGATGCTGTGGGTAACGGCCCGTTCACCAGCGCCAGCCAGGCCTCCAGCTGCGCAGCAGCGCGGCGGGCCAGATCGGGCCAGTCGAGCGTCGCGCCAGCCGGTGGCAGGTAGGAGAGGGTTGCGGCCATCAATCGGTGAGCACCACGGCCTCGATGGCCAGCAGCGGGGTTGAGCGAACCGCTCTCCTCGATCCGCAGCCGCGCCAGTAAGCGCCTCTGCAGCGGCTGCTCGGCGTTGGAGTAACTGGTGCCTGGCGCCAGCAGCAATGCACCACCGCCCAGCGACGGGAAGCGCAGGTCGGCCACCACACCGCTACCAGGCTCTGGATCCTGGTTAAGAGGCCGCAGCAGGTCTGCCTGGAAGGCCGCCTCAGAGTTGTAGAGCGTGATCCAGCTCGCCAGATTCACGTTCACGCGCCGGATCAGAGCATCAGAGCCCAGACCGTCGAAGGCAACCGTCGTGGTCGCTGGGCCGACCAGCAGCGGCACGATCACCTCCTGCAGCTCACGGCGGGGCGTGTCGATCCGGGCGATCCAGGTGGGCATCAGGGGATCACCGCAATCTTGCGGATCGCCCGCGTCTGCTGGGCGAAGGTCTTGCTGTTGCTGAACCAGTTGCCGTAATACCAGTCCTGCAGAATCACTTCTGTTGCTGAACTCTGCGTCGAGGTATTCATCTGCCCATCGAAGAAAGCCTCAGCACCGCCTAGCTCGAAAGGTATGAAAGCTGTGCGGCCAGGGCTTGAAATGGTGTAATTCGT
This sequence comes from Synechococcus sp. SynAce01, assembly GCF_001885215.1. GTDB lineage: Bacteria > Cyanobacteriota > Cyanobacteriia > PCC-6307 > Cyanobiaceae > Regnicoccus > Regnicoccus frigidus. Next base: position 15,472 of record NZ_CP018091.1, read on the forward strand.
CGATGGCGGCACGGCATAAGCATTGGTGCCGAACTGATCATTGTTGCCTTCATCACTGGTCGGCTTGAAACGCCGATAGAGAATCTCCAGCTCATAGAGAGCCGGCACATACCAATCGTCAAATCCTGCGATCGTCAGTCCCCGCGCCCATTCGTTGGCCGGATGACTCGCATCCTTGGCCGCCTCGCTGTTGGCAAAGCCATCGAAGCTGTTGTCGGCTCCGCTGCTCGCCGTGTTCGAGGTCTTGGTCTGCTGGCTGCTCATCCCCGCCGCCTTTGGCGCAATGATCAGCGCATGGGTGGCCACGCCGTTGGCGCTCTGGGAGATCAGGCCGCCGTAATAGCCACCCTGATAGGAAGAGCCAATCGAGGGAAGATCACCTATAGGAACACCCGCAGGGCCAGCACCAAGCTGATACACCTCGCCCGTGAAGGTGTCGAGATACAGATCACCAGGGATCGAGCCCGCAATTTGAGCCAGCGGCGGGCCTGTGCCCACAAACCAGCCCGTGCCGCGGCTGCCAGCGCTGCCAGCGGCGCCAGGCACTCCCGGCACGCCCTGGATGCCCTGCTGGCCAGCAGCGCCAGCTGGGCCAACGACGCCAACACCCTCAGGCCCCGTCGGGCCGGCAGGGCCTTGCGGGCCAGCAGGGCCTGCCGGCCCCTGGATCTCGCCGGCATCCACCCAGCCCGGCTGCGCCGCATCCCAGACGTAGAGCTTGTCGTTCTCAGCTGAAACCACATAGGCATCGCCCTGCTGCTGGCCAGTACTGGGCAGATCGCCAAAGGTGGCCACCGAACCCCTGAGGTTGATGCCGGTGCCCGCCGGTCCCTGGGGGCCAGGGCCACCGGCAGGGCCAGAAGGTCCAGCAGGCCCCGCCGGGCCTGCCCCGCCAGGGCTGCCTGGGCTGCCCTCAACTCCGGCAACACCCTGCTCTCCAGCCGGACCAGCCGCGCCTGGGCTTCCGGCCGGGCCGGGGCTTCCCGCAGGCCCCGGTACACCCTGCGGGCCGCGGATCGAGCCGGTGTTCGTCCAGGCCATCAAGCGAGAAGCGGTCTGCCTCCTATTGCCAGACGCTCACGCACTCAGCGGTCGCTCTCGCAATACAGCCGCTGCACGCGAATGTGGCGAGACGCAGGATTGATCGTCTGCATCTGGAAGCCAGCACGCATGTAAACCGTGCCAGCAGGAAGGCTCAAGGTCTGGGAACCTTCCGCCAGCTGCTCGGTCGTCAGATCAGTGATCGACCAGAACACCTCGCTCGCGTGGGGTGGGGCAAACACCCTGAAATCAAAGGCGCGTTCAGGCAGAAATGGCAGTCCCGTGTCCTGCAGTTGCAACGTGACGTTGTTCTTGGTGGCGAACTGCCAGTTGGCGTCTTGAGCACCGTCATCTGAATGGCAGCGAAAGAAGCCGCAGTAGTGCCCAGCCGGATTGTCAGAAGCAACAGAAGACGACATGGTCTGACTGGTCAGGCCGCAGAACAGCCGTGTGCCGGTATCAGGGCCGTCGCTGTCGTAACTGTCAGCAGGAAAGCCAAGCCGCGCCGCATAGAAAAAGCCAGCGGCACCAGAGCCGTTGCCGCGCGTCCAGATCACGTCACGGTTGCCGGTGCCTGCCGTGATCCCGGCCAAAGCATTGGTGTTGAAATTCGCCATCCGGCCGCAGGCAGGGCTCGGCGCCGGGTGGGAGATCGTGCCCACGGAGGTCAGTCCGCCACCGAGCGCCGACAGGGAGCTGGTCTGGTTCGGTGACACCAGCCAGAGATTGTTCTCAAAGAGCGCCGGCTGCAGCACCGTGCGCAAGCCCGATGCCCCCCGCTGGTTGAGCAGCATCCGGCCGGCGAGCTTGGCGCTATAAGCACGCAGGACGCCATCAGCTGGTGCAGACGGCTCGCTGACTTGATCGTTGAAATCGACCCACTGCAACGGCTCGTTGCCCGTGCCACCGCCTGGGCCAGGTGGCCCTTGTGGCCCGGCAGGCCCTTGTGGCCCCTGAATCGATTCGCCCGTCGGGTTCCAACTCATCGCTCAGGCCACCAGCTCATAGACCAGGCCCGTCACCCGGTCCAGATAGAAATCACCCGGCGCCGGTGGGGGCTGGATCACATCCATCCACGCCTGAGTCGGTGGCCCGTCACCGGAGTACCAGCGACTGCCACGGCTGGCGGCGCCGCTGCCGTACATCACCGCCAGGGCTGGCTTGCCATCCACCGGGCTCGGCAGCAGAGCCAGTCCGCCATCGGGGTGTAGCCGGAGCCGCCACTGCTCCGTGGCGCTGCCGTTGTACGGCTGGCCATCGAGGCCATCACCCGGCACCAGGGCCTCCACGCCAGAGAGGCCGGCGCCGCCTCCTGCCTGGCCAACGGTTTGGCCCATCATCCCGAACACCACAGCCGGCGGCAGCGGGCAGCCCAGCAGCGACACCGGCAGCGAGGCCACATACAGCCCCATGGCGATGGTCACCACCAGGTCGGAACGCTCGCTGTAGACGTGCCGCAGCTTCGGGACATCAGGCCGTCCGATCGTCCACGGCACCAGCTCGCCTGTGCCATCTCCCCAGTCCACCTGGAGGTCCTGCATCGGCACACCACGTGGATCGATGCTCAGCTCGATCGCGGCCGTGCCCAGCTCCTCATTACAGCGCCGGGCTGATGGCAACCACCACAGTTCCAGCGTTGCCGCTGGCACCGGCCCGAGGCGAAAACCGATCTCCAGCCAGCGCTGCACCTGATGACGCAAGACCCACTCCTCGCCGCCAGGGCAACCCACGGGCGGCAGCAGGCGCAAGCGACCGTCATCGCGCTCCGTCGTGCCAGTCAGCGGATAGGGGGGCATGGCAGACAGCCAGCGGCAGGGGAGCTACCACCCTTTGCCAGCTCAACAAAAAGCCCGCCGTCAGCAACACCGGGTAGGTGTCTCTCCCCAAGCGGGGATTAACCCAGCAGATCGCTGGGGACATCTCCCAGGCCATCACCAGCAGGGGGATCGGGCATGGTGGCCACTTCAAGCTGCAGCCGCTCGGCCTCAGACAACATTTCGGCTTTGGTCATCGATTGATCCAGGTGGATCCCGAAGTCCTGCAGGCAGTGATCGGTGATCTCAGCCTTCGTCATCGAAGCAAAATCGACAGGTTTCGCTTCCGGCTTCCCTTCAAGCTTGGCTTCCGCCTCCTGCTCCAGGCGCTCGGCCTCAGCCACCATCTCCTTCTTGGTCATCGATTGATCCAGGGCGACGCCGTAGACCTCCAGGCAGTGAGATGTCATCTCGTCCCTGGTCATCGCGGTGAAACCAGAGAAATAGGGCTCTGGCTCGGGTTCACCCTCGATCTTGGAATCAACGGGAGCAGGATCATCTTGGGTGGGGAGGACCTCAAGCATCGCCGGATCACTCTGACCCGCGCTATTGACAAGAATCACCGGCAATTTAATTGGCCGTCTGATCGCGCTTGAATCAAAGATAAAACTGCACTCTGTGTCGCTTGTATAGGTGTAATTAGAATCAGCAGATTGCAAGGCTCCATTCACGAGAAGATCACCTGTTGCCTCGATGCCGGTGCCGACCACTGACACGTTCACAGGCTTGCCCCTCACCTCCAGAGGCTCCTCGGGATTGAGCTCAACGATCACCGGCAGCACCGGACCAGGGTCCGGGGGGTCAACGGGATCGGTCGGGTCCGTGGGGTCGGTGCCGCCATCGCCCACTGCGTCTGTCGAGATCGGCAACACCGCCTGCCACTCCAGCTTCAACCAGCCCTCCAGGTGGCAGGGATGAACGAAGCGATCCACCTCGCCTGGCTTGCGGATGCGCAGCATCCCCTCCGGCGTCTCCAGATAGGGCGCGCTCGCCAGGACCGGCTCGCGCACGGTCGGATCCACAGGTTCGATCCGGTCGCTGATCAGGTGTTCAAGGTCATCAGAAGGCGGCGCCAGCAGGTCCGGGCGGGCCGACACCTCAGCAGCCTGCGGCGGCGCCCACGGCTCGCCAGGCCTCGACGGGATCACGCGCATCGTGCCCTCTTGAGCCTGTAGAAACGGTTCCAGTTTCGGCATCACAGCACTCAGGCGTGGGTGAGACCGGCGTAGGCGCCAGCAGGGGTGCTCGGAGTCAGCGTGCAGCGGGCATACACAAAGGCGTGCTCCTTCACGTTCGCCGCATCAGCAGGGGCCATCAGCAGGGCACCGCCGCTGATCGTTGCTTCCACCTGGCCGCCGGCAGCCGGCACCGCCACCGACGCTGCCGTGACCCAGGTGCCGATCGTGCCGTCCTTCAGTTCAGGCGCCAGCTCCAGCAAAAATGTCACCGCAGCAGCAGCGCCCGGGTGCTGAGCAAGAAAGGTGAAGTGACCCGCTGCATCCAGCGGCGTGCTGATCTTCACCACCTCAGCGCTGGCTCTGACCCGCTCAAACGGATCGGTGGCGCTGTGGTTGATCCAGCCCACCAACGTCGTAACTGCATCAATCAGTTTGTTGGCCATTGCAGCCATGGTCGTGTCCTCTCAATCAAAGGTGGATAGATCTAAAAAAGGAGTGGGCTTAGGTGAGCAGATCGAGCAATCAGGTCACGACAGGACTGACGTCATACAGCCGAGCAATCGCCCGGCTGTTGCACACCGCAAAGCCCACGTACCAATCCACCCGGGTGCGAAACACCGGGGCGTCCTGCACTTCGCCGAAGTCCCGCACCGAGAGGCCGTAGCGGCCCTCGAACGGTCCCTGCAGGCCGGTCATCAGCTCATCACCCAGGGCGCAGCAGTAGAAGCTGGTGGTGCCGCCGGCTTCATCGAAGCCCAGCACCTGGTTGCCGCTGGCGTCCTCATCCACCACGAGGATTTCGACGTCCTCAAACCAGTGCCGGCCATCCACCACCTGGTAGAGATCAGCGCTGAGCACCTGGCGGCTGGCGGTGCTGATCTGGCGGCGACCAGCCTTGCTGGTGATCAGCACCTTCTCGCCACCGTTGGCGTTCACCGAATCCACCAGCGATTCGAGCTTGGTGAGCTTCACCGAGCCGCCTTCGTTATCGATGGTCTGGGGAGCAGCAGGGGGGAGACGCTTGCTCAGCCCGTTGAAGGCACGTGGATCAAAGGTGGCATCGCCGTTGATGATCGCCGCCTCCAGGGTGAGGCGCATCGAGCGCACCTTCTGCTCGGTCTGGCTGGCGCGGGACTCGGGGCCATTGAGGTCAACGATCGAGCGATCCACGTCGAGATCGCCACCGAAGAGGTGCACGAACTCCGAATCGTTCTCGACGGCGCCGTAATCCCTGCGGTAGCCCTCATTGACAGCGCGGAAGCCAACGCGAGGCAGCTTCACCTCTTTGGCGAATTGCAAGGCACCACCAGCAAGGTTGCGCCAAGTCATGCGGCGAAGCAGTTCACCTTCAACGAAGGTCTTGGTGACCGCCAGGCGGTCAACCCTCGTCTCATGCTTCATCGCCTCGATAAGGTGAGGCCCATGGTCACTCCGGGGGTCTGGCCCCAGCAACGTCACCACCTATTGCCAGCACCACCGCAGCTGATGGGATATGGGGGGCTGACGGGCTCTTGTGGCCTGAGGCGGCGGCGGCGGGGTTCGTCACGATCCACGGCGGCGCAAGGGCGGCGCAAGTCCGCGAGGCCGCTGCGCGGTCGCGGCCCCTTGCCCTCGCCGTGGTTTCGCTCGAAGTCCCTCCGGCCTTCCTGCCATGGCACCGCAAATCCTGCTCATCCAGCGCCGCTCTCAGCTCAGTGGCTACAGCGCCTATTGCTCAATCAAGCGCCAGATCGCCCACGATGAATCGCTCACGCCCCGCGTCCTCGCCTGGCTGGTGCAATGCCCGCTGCAGGCACTCTCGGCCTGGCGGTCGGCCGATCTGGTTGGCCCATGGCGGCGAGTGGGCCGAGCGCCACGAGCTGGAAAGCTTCCGCTGGGAGCTCAAAGGCAGCACGATCATCCACGGCAAGGCGGTGAGCGTCATGCCCGATGAGATCACCGGCGGCTGGCGGGCACTCACTGAAGGAGAAGCCGAGCATGCCCACAAAGATCTCTGGGGCTTGATGGGGGCCATCACCCAGGCCAAAATGCCGCTCGATTTCAACTTCAAGTTGAGGCTCAGCCCCCAGGAGCTGAAGGCCTATGAAGCGGCCGATGAAGCCGGCAGGCTTGAAATGCGCCATCGGGTCTCTGGGCTGGTCAAAGAGCGCCGCAAACAGGCAGCTGCCATCGGCTGGGCGGCCTGAGGCCCAAGGCCCACCGGGAGCCTCAATCCCGGCACCAAAACACCGTGTGGCGGGCGGCCAGGGCGGAGGGGATCAGCAAGCAAGTCAGTAGAGAACACGGTGACGGCGGGCGCCGTCGCTTGGATGTGGGCTGCGCACAGGCCCCTTCATGGTCGGTGGGCGCCTCAAGGGCTGCGCAAGGCCGGCTTGGTTGCGCCGCTGCGCGGCTGTGGGGCTGCGCAGGCGCTCCGCACGGACGCTGGCCGGCCCCTTGACCCGCCCACCGCCTGCTTCTGGGTCCTGCGCTGCGCCACCAATGGCCACCACGCACCGCTCCACCCGCTCCCGCTTCAGTGCCTTGAGCTCCAGCCGCCTAGAGGATCTGCAATGGATCGCCTCAGGTCAGCCGCGCCATGCCGCCGTGTCGCGGAGCTGGCCGGGCAGATCCTCTTTGAGCGCCAGCTCGCCACTCCGGCCCGCTGCCCGGTGGGGGTAGGGCTGCAGGAGCTGCCCTTCTAAGGCGGCCAGGGGCCGAGGCATTCAGCGGCGGGGCTTCTGCCCGCCTTTCTGCTGACACCTGGCGGCTAGGCCGCTGGCAAGAGGAGGAGAACGTCGCCCAACACGGCAATGCCCACCCCCATGACCGTGGCGCGGTTGATGGACCGCTTCCAGTACTTCGAGAGCAAACAGCAGCAGCAAGACGCCGTGGCGATGCTGCACGACGCGATCGGGCGGATCGAGCAGCAGCAGGGCCAGGCCGAAATCCTGCTGGAAGAGGCGCCATGGGCTCTGCGTTTCAGCGAGTCACCGCCAGCACCGCCGGCACCAGCCTTCGCCAACCCGCTGGTGGTGCCCTACTTCTCCCAGAACGACAACGCCAGCGGCACCGGCTACCGCGAGTGCTTCTCCTCGAGCTGCGCCATGCTCGCCGCCTACTGGGGCAAGGTCAGCAGCGATGACGCCTACAACGTCATTCGCGCCCAGTACGGCGACAGCACCGAGGCCCAGGCCCAGCTCTCAGCCCTGCGTTCGCTCGGGCTGGAGGCCAACTTTTTCACCAATGGCGTCACCGCCGATCTGATCAAAGAGATCGACGCCGGCCGGCCCGTCGCCACCGGCTGGCTGCACAAAGGCCCCAGCTCCAGCCCATCGGGCAGCGGCCACTGGACCGTGGTGACCGGCTACGAAGCGAGCGGCTGGATTCACAACGATCCCAACGGTGAGGCCAATCTCGTCGGTGGTGGGTACACCAGCAACCTCAACGGCAAGGGCCAGCACTACAGCGCCAAGAACTGGGATCCCCGCTGGAGGCCAGGCGGCAGCGGCGGCTGGTTCCTGGTTTGTAAGGGCTGAGCAGAACCATGGCCGACCTCAGCAACCTGCAGCACTGGCTGTCCTTCTTCTGCACCAGCACCGTCACCCGGGCCAGCCTGGGTGCCATTGCGCCACTGAGCCCGCAGGAAGCCGCCGGGTTCATCGGCTGCATGATCGTGGAGACAGGCTCCACTGATCTCTCTGATCTCGATGTGATCGAGGCGGGCAGCGGCGCCGGCCGCGGGGCCATGCAGTACACCGGCCTGCGCCGACCGCCCTACGACGCCGCCAGGGAGCAAGCACTGAGCGAGGGGATCGATCCCAACAGCAATGAGTGGCAGGAGATCTACTTCGCCCAGGAGTACGCCGGCCTGCACGATCCAGCCGAAGGTTCCCTGATCGGCTGGTGCTGCGTCTTTGAGACCGCCCGCTGGCCTGGATCCAGCTGCTGCTGCCGCCTACTGGACCGGTCAGCCGAAGCGGTGAGGGCTACTTCAGGCCCGGCACACCCCACAGCGAACGTCGTCAGGCAGAAGCGCTGCACGTCTGGGACTGATCGAAACCGGAGACCTGCTCATCCCCAGCGAGCCAGACCATGGACGGACGATCTGAGCCACCACACAGCAGAGCTCACCACCAGCAGCCGGGGGGCTGCCGGTAAAACCACCGTTCGACCGCGAACGCTTCCTCTTTGTCCTGCTCGCAGCGGTGATCATCAGCGAGTTCTCGATCTATCTTCTCGCTGGGACGGTGTGCGCCTGGCGTCTGGTCTTCCTCGATGCCAAAGCCTGCCCAGAGTTTCTGATGCGGCTGCATACAGCCACTGAGTCCGCCCTCAACTTGATCCTCGCCCTGCTCGGTGGTGCCGCCATCGGCAGCAGCGTCAGCAGGGGCAAGCCGTAAATGGCAGGAACGATCCGGGCAAGCAGCTGCCGTGATCAAGGGTCCGTGGTGGCCGCCACTCATCCGCTCCCAGCTTGCCCTTCTCTGCGTTTCGGGCTGGTGGTGCGCGTTTTTCGCACACCAGCCATGCCCCGTCCCCTCTCCGCACGCGATGCCCTGATCCTGGAGTTCCTGCCACTCGCCGATGCCAGCGGCGGCGGCTTCTCTCGCCAATTCGCCGGCCTGATCGAGCGAGAAGATGCGATCCAGGTCGCCAGATTGGCCCTCACCACAGCAGTGAGCCGGCTCAGCAAGCGCAGCACAGCCCAGCCTTCTCAGGGCCACCATCGCGGCGCACTGCGTCACCATCTCCGCGATCGCGTCCGCCTGGTGCGGGTGTCACGCCGTGAGCATGAGAAAGGCACCACCCGTTCCGGCACGAAAGCTTGGATCAGCCGCAGCCCAAAACCGGTTTCTGCCTGCTGGATTTGATCCCTGCTGAGGCCAGCGCAGAGCAGAGCGAAGAGTCAGGCAAGCTCGAAGCATGCTGGATCAACTTCCGGCCAATCAGGCCGCCGTGCTCAGGCTGCACATCCTCGAGGGCCTCTCGATTCGCCAGGCGGCAGAAGCCATGGGGGTGAGCCACACCACAGCCCACCGGCTGGAGCGCAAGGCACTGGCCAGCCTCAGGGCGGAGCTGGCCTGAGGGCCATGGCCCTGCATCACACCTACGAGTCAGACCAGCTCCAGCGCCGTGTTGCGGCGCAGGTAGGTCTCCAGCTCAAGCTTGCGGATCACCCGCGACTCGTGGTTGTTGCTGATCTGAACCTTCTGGCCGCTCATTGAAGCCGTCACCCGCCAGGGGCCAGGGCTCGCGGGTCGAGCATCTAAGGCCGCCGGCGACTCACCCAGCAGGGCCGCCAATTCATCCCGTTCTCCAGCCATTCAGCACAAGGCCACTCATCAGCTATTGCCAGAGGGGCGGTTGCAAAAGCCAGTGAACACATCACCCTCAGCCGTCAGCAATGAGGAAGTGCGGGCGCTGGAAAACGTCAAGAAACGCCTCTGACCAGAGGGTTGAGTCGCGCAGGTTTCCTCATGGTCTGCGGCGGCGCAAGGGCTGACGCGAGCGGCTGGCGCCGCCCTTGCCCTCGCCGCAAGTGCCATTCGGGGCACTGCGCAATCCTGTCCATGGCCACCAAAACCCGCTCACGCCGAGGCCGTAAAGCCTCAGAGGGTCCATCGCCCGCAGAAGCGATCGTGGCCGATCTCATCAGCCTGCTGGAAGCGGGCACCACGCCTTGGCGCAAGCCCTGGGAAGCCAGTGGCGGCGGTCACCACGTCAATCTGCTCTCCGGTCACCGCTACAGCGGCGCCAATCCGATCCTGCTCACCCTCGGCATGCACCTGCGGGGTTCCGCCCTGCCCTTCTGGTGCGGCTTTGCCGAAGCCAAGAAGCTCGGAATCTTCCCCAAGAAGGGCTCCAAAGCCGTTCGCATCCTGCGGCCCCAGCTGCACAGCCGCGAAGAGGAGGGCGAAGGCGGTGAAATCTCCCTGAAGAGCTGGGCCAGCTTCCGCCCCGTAGCCATCTTCAATTCCAGCGATCTGCAAGGCGAGGCGCTAGAAGGCCTGATCGCCAGCCGCAAGGCGATCGAAGAGCCTCAGGTGCGGCCAGAGCCTGAGCGCCACGCCGCTGCAGAAGCCACCCTCTCCGCCTGGTGTGTGCCAATCAGTCGCGCTGGGGATCGGGCTTTCTACATGCCAGAGCTCGATCGCATCCAGCTGCCGGAGCGCCATGCTTTCACCAGCAGCACCGGCCACTACGCCACCTGGGCGCACGAGGTCATCCACTCCACAGGGCACAACAGCCGGCTCAAGCGGAATCTTTCCGGCGCCATGGGCTCCCACAGCTACGCCCGCGAGGAGCTGGTCGCTGAGCTGGGCGCGGTGCTGCTGGGGGATCGGCTGGAGATCGGGGCTGCGCTGGAAGGCCATGCCGCTTATATGGGCCACTGGATCGAGATGCTCAAGGCTGAGCAGAGGGTGCTCTTTCAGGTGCTCAGCGAGGCGCGGCAGGCGGCGGATTTGATCTGCCCGAATAGTTGATCACGACGAGGGTTTAGCGGCTGCAAGCTGATGGCAGCATGGGCATCGAGGCCCTTCAGCGGCACGACATCCGAGATAGTTGCCGCCGATTCTTGGCCCTCAATCACCAGATTGATCAGTCAGAGCGCCTTGGCGAATGCACGTAGAAGGTAGTCATTCCACACTCAGATACGGCGAACCCTGGCCAGTGAAAGTAACCACTACCCGTTTTTTGGCGCGAGTGGCTGCAACGTGCAGGAGGGAGCGTTCCTGTTGCTCGAATTGCTCCCGTGAGATCTGGTCAGGTCGGCGATTGAGTATGTAGCGGTAGGGCATCTGGTCGCTATCGAGCCCTGGGATGAACATCTGATCGAACTCCAGGCCTTTGACCCGGTGCATGGTTGCTAGGCGCAGGGCTGGATCACTCGGGTCATCGGATTCGCTGGCCTTGATCACACGGGTGGCGAAGCCTTCCCGTTCCAGCAGGCCGTTGAGCTTCTCGACCGCTTTCTGAGTGCGAGCGGTCACGCAGGTGCCCGACAGGCTGCCCTGCTCCTGCTGGATCTGACGCAGTTTTTCGACAAGGAAGCGCTGCTCGTCGGCCGGATCCTCAAAGCCCTGCACGAGCGGGTGTTCGCCGTGAAGCAGCGATCGGTAGTCACTGGCGGGGTCGCTGCCGCCGTCGAGATCGTCGAAGTCGAGCCCCTGGAGCACGGCCGTGGCCCAGGCGCGCGTTTCCTCGGTGGTGCGGTAGTTGATGCGCAGCTTGCGGGAGCGGCCACGGATCTCGACACCGCAGCGGCTGAGCACCACAGGTTTGCCATAAATGCGCTGGTGGGGATCGCCGACGATGAACAGGTCGTCTGCGTGCTGCTCACCGGCCAGGGCACGAATGAGGCGGAATGAGGCAACATCGAGATCCTGCGCCTCATCCACCACCACTGCGGTGAACAAGGGGGCTTGGGCGGCGTTGGACAACAGGTCAGCCGCGGCCTGTTTGGCCTCCTCGGGCTCCCACAGCCCGCGCTGGCGGAACTCAGCCCGCAGGGCATCGAACACTGGCCAGATCTGGGCGCGGTTTTGCCGCGTGAGGCGAGTGCCGCGGCCGACACGGCGTGCCATCAGGTAGTCATCGCGGGTGCGGCAGCCATTGGCCAACACCACTTCCTGCCACTCCTCGCTGTAGAAGTTCTCATCAAGCCCGAGGGTGGTGTCGGCGACATCCATGGCCAGGCTCCAGCACGAGTCGCGGGCCTGATCGTCAAACACCCGAACCTGCAGGCCCTGGTTCTTGAGGAAGTTCATCACCCAGCCATCGAGATGAATCACCTCGATGCGCTGCAGGGCCTCGGTGCTGCAGATCTTGGTGAGGTTGCTGCGGATGTCGGTGGCGAGGTTGCGCGTGAAGGTGGTGAACAGCACCCGGCCAGGCTCACCGGCATCGGCAAGCCGCTGGGCCAGCCAGGCGGTGCGATGCATGGCCACAACGGTTTTGCCAGTACCGGCACCACCCAGCACCCTCACCGGACCGTTCCAGTGTCGATCCACCAACTTGCGCTGGCTGGGGTGCAGAAACACCCTCCACTGCTCCAGCGGCGCCGAGAGCATGGCTTCGAGCACTTCGTCGTCGGTGATCACGAGGAAGTGGGCCTGGCTCTCGGGGGTCTGCAGAGCTGTGGCCACATCGCTGGGGTCGATGTGGGCCGGCCTTTGCCGCTCGAGCTCCTCAATCACCGCCTCGATCGGCTTGCCATCGGCCAGGAGAATGAGGCCATCGACGCAGTCCTGGGGGAGCCACTCGATCAGCCGTGCCAGGGCCTCGTCATTTCCAACGGCCCGTACGGCTGGCAGGAGAGCTTCTGGCACACCGAGCACCATCAAGTCGTCGTTGCTGCAGGCTGAGAAGAGGCCCGTCTGCCCGTTGCTGTCTCCGCGAGCTGTGGCTGGCGTCATTGGCAGCTCTGGGGCCGGTGCCGTTGTGGGTTCAGAGCTTGGGAGGGAAGCTGGCGCTGGACTGCCAGCGTTTGTTTCGCCCACCGCCGTTTCGGCTGCCTCCACATCCACCACCTGCAGAGCACCGGAGACGCGGTTGACGTGACAGGTTCGGCGACGGGCCCACTGGTAGGCGTCGTCGTGCTTATCGATCCAGAGCAAGACATAGGTGTTGCCTTGCTCCGGTGCGCTGACGATGCAGCGGATGTCCTGATCAACACGCAGGGAGCGGATCATCGGATCCTTGCCACCTTCGATGCGCTCGTAGTTCAAGCCCGGACTGCGGGGATTGTTGCGGAACTTGGAGATGAAGGTGGCAGCCTTACTGCGCCCTTTCTCGGGCAGCTTGTTGAGCGCCTTGAGGAAGTCGCTGGAGATGGCAACGGTGAGGCGGGTGTCGCTCATGGGGCTGCTGGGGTGTGGAGGTCAGTAGCAGTCGTGGACGGAAGAGCGAGCGCGATCGCTTCAGCGGTGCTTTCGGGTGGATCATCTGTGCACCAGCAGCACCAACCGGCGTTCTCAAAGGCTGCTCGGTCGTCTGGCTCAGCAATGAGCGCCAGCTGGTGATCGGGCCAGGCCAGCTCGGCTTGGGCCAGCACCTCACCTTTGCTGCCTTCCAGTTCAAAGCCCGCCATTGGCAGTGGGATGGGCGGCTCGGATGCGTCGGACCTGGAGGCCAACTGGCGTAGGACTTGGAGCACGGTCTGCACGCTGGGGATCGCCAGCTGCTCGAGCTCCTTCCAGGCGGCCTCGTCGGCTGCACCCGGGGTTGCGCCGGCTGACAGAGCGCGTTGGCCGCCGTCCACCCACACCTGATAAGGGTCGATGGCGGCTGCCTGCTCGGCACCGCCCCAGCCTGGGGTGGAGAGCAGCAGATGGGGCAGGAACTGGAAGAGATTGGCTTGCCGCAGCCATTCCCGCCAGGCGGCCTGCTGCTGCTGGTCGGTGGCAGCAGGCTCGGGCTGGAAGTGGATGGCGCGGAAGCTGGCGGCAGGGTGGTGCTGCTGGTGAAGATCCAGATCCGCGAGGTTGAGGGCCTCAAGGCCTGGAGCGATCGGAAGCCGCTGGCCCATGGCCTGCCCAGCCGCTGATTGTTGCCACTCGTCCACATGGGCCCTGAGCTGGAGCGCCTCAATGGCCGTGCTGAGCTCCGGTGCGTGAAGCGGGGTGCGGGCGAGCTGGGCCTGGACAAATTGGTGGGCCAGGCCCTGCCACCAGCGCTCTGAGGGGTTGAGCAGGTAGGCCATCAGCAGCTGCAGGCTGCTGGCCGTCTGGGCCTGGCGGGCGCTGTCGAAGGGAAAGCAGTCGGGGAGCTTGAGCTGTTGGAGCAGAGGCTTCGGCCACCAGTGCAGATAGAGCTCCGGTTTGGTAGTGAAGGTGGGGTGAACTCCGAGGGCCAGGCCGTTGGGCTCCAGCTGGTCTTGGCCGCTGGGGAGCTTCTCGACCACGTCAGCCCAGCTGAGGCCCCAGAACATGTAACGCCCGCTGCGTTGCAGCGCCATGCGCTGCCCGGCATCGGTGGCCAGTCGGCCGCGGTGGTACTCCCAGCCATCGGTGTAGATGGCGATCGGCTTACCGCCGGCGGTGGGAGTGAGCAGGAAGTCGGCCCGGGAGTAGACATCCACCCCTTCGCTGGGGGAGAGGGGCACTTGCTGCTCCAGCTTCCAGCTCACCACGTGGGTACCGGCGCTGAGGCTGAGAAGGAAGCCCTTGCGACCATGAATCAGGTCGTCCTGGAGCCGCACGGTCACCCCCTCGGGTGCTCCCTTGCCCTCGCGCAACTTGTCGATGAACCGCAGCTCGAGTTCGCTTTCGGCGCGGGTGTTGATCACCACCTCCGAGAGGCTGCGCTGGCTGGGCTGGAGATCGCCCCAGCGTTTGAGGATGGCCTGGAGCTGCTCGATGGCGCGGCGTTTACTCGTGCGCAGCCGATCGAAGCGCTGGCGGTAGAGAAAGATGCAGCGATAGCAGCCATCACTGCAGGGGCAGGCCTGGAGCGATTGCAGTGATCCTGCGAAGACCGCTTTGAGGTCTTGGCCGCCGGCCTCCATCAGCTGGCGCACGTAACCGGTACCGCCGGGCACCGAATCAAACAGGTAGAGGAAGGTTTTGCGTTGCTGGCTGCCGGGTTGGGGCTCCTCTGCCACCGCCGACTGCAGGTGATCCACCTTGCCGCCAAAGCGGTGGCGCAGGCCCAAGTGCAGGGCCCCCACGAAGGAGGGCTGTCCGGCCTCATCCCAGAAGTTGGCGCCGGGTAGGAGAAAACGCAGCGCCTCTGAGTTGAACTCCCTGTACATGAACAGTTGCTGATTCACCTGAGCGGCGGCGGGCTTGTCGCGGTAGCGGCAGCCCCAGGTGTGGTTGCTGGCCTTGGCAGGGCCGCGCTGCACCTTGCCGCAGCTGCTGCAGAGCTCGAAGCCCCGCACCTTGAGGCCCTTGCCGGCGATGGTGTGGGTCTGGCCGACGGGGGTGGGCTCGCCGAAGTTGATCTCGCGGAAGCTGCTGCTGGCCAGGTATTCCGCGCCGAAGGGAAAGTCCTCGTCCTCAATCGCCAGGGAGATTTCCCGCCGGCTTAGGTCGGGAAGGATCAGCAGCTGGCGGGTGAAGAACTGGGGGTTGCGCTCATCGCTGTCGTCGCCGAAGCGGCTGCGGGCATCTTCTGTGGTGGCCTGCACCTGACGGAGGCGGGCCATCTCCTTGACCTGGCCCTGATCGGCATAGCCACTGTGGCCGCAGCGTGGGCACTCCTTGCGGCCGAAGTCGTCGTCGGTTCCGCGGCAGGCGAAGGAGCAGGAGGGGCAGAAACGCCAGCGCTCGGGCCTGTTGAGGCTGGGGTCGACTTGATCGACCTTCACCCGCCGGCCCTGGGCATAAAACTGACCATCGGGCACCAGCTCGCGGATGGCGACAGCGGCAGGCCGTTCGTAGCTCAGTGTTGGCAGTTCCTCGCTGCTGCGGCCATCGGCTGAGCCACCCGAGCGGCTGGGCAGCCGTCGCCAGAGCACGGATTTGAGGGTGACGCCGGCCTCTGGGAAGGCGTAGTTGGGCAGGAAGCCCTCATCGGTGAGCATGGCCAGCAGGGGCCGGTTCTCCAGGTCTTTGCGGAGCTGGTTGAAGGCCTTGAGCTCTCGGTAGATCTCCGTTTTCGCCTCTCGTTCGGCCTCGGTGAGGGAGGCGTCGTCGCGGCCCGAGAGCTTCTTGAGCCTTTCGCGCAACTTTCGCGCCTCAGCGCCAAGACGTTTGCGCTCGGCGATCAATTCCTCAAAGCGCTGGATCAGCTCGCTGGCGTAGGGAGCGCTCAACGGCGCTTCTCCCTGGGAGCGAATGATGCGCTGCAGCTCCTGTTGGGTGGAGTCAGCCAGCTGGTCGGGGAAGAGCTGCAAAAAGCGCTCCAACAACTCGCCCTGATGGGCCTGGCACCACTGCAGCCAGGTGTAAGGGAAGGTGTCTGGAAGTCCTGCGTTGCCCGCCTTCTCGACCGCATCGAGGGCGGGTTTGAGCTGGCGAGGCAGGGCCTGGGCATCGATGCCGCTCTGCACCCAGCGATCCAGGGTGAAGGCGAGCAGCTGGCGCCGCAGGATGGCGGCAGCATCGAGATAGCAGCCCGGTGGGCTGACGCGGCCGCGCAGCATCGCCTCCGGCTCCGCGAAGAAGTAGAGGTCGTGGGGGGTGCCGGTGACGATGGTGCCGACCAGGGCATTGCCATCCCGGCGGCCGGCGCGGCCGATCCGCTGCAGGTAGTTGGCGGGCTCGGGCGGCACCGAGGCGAGCAGCACGGTGGAGAGATCGCCAATGTTGATGCCCATCTCCAGGGTAGAGGTGGCCGAGAGAAGGTTGGGATCGCTGCGGTATTGGCCGCGGATGAACTGGGTTTCGAGGCGCTCGCGATCCGGCCGTGGCAACAGGCCGGTGTGCTCACGGGCGACGATGCGATACACGTCGCCGCGGCCATAGAGGCGGCGGTAGAGGGGCAGGCCGCCGCGGGGATCGGTGCGGTAATGGCCTGAGCAATGGCGTACCTCACAGGCCATCCCATCCCAGAGCGGCAGCTGCTGAGCCAGCACGCTCTGGCCATCACCGCAGCAGGTGCAGCGCAGCAGCTGAGGGGTGGCGCTGACCTGAACTGCGGGCGGTGGAATAGCCCAGATGCGCTCAGCGCCGCCGCGGGTTTCCTGCAGCAGGCCCGCGTCCAGCAGGGCCGCCACCACCGCGAGCAACACCTCTTTCTGCTGCTCGCTGTTGAGGCTCTGGCTGGGCTGCAGGGTGCGGCTGAGCCAGTGCTGGGCCCAGGTGGGGCGGCCCCCATCGCGCACCAGCTGCTCGAAGCCGCCCTTGCCGCGGTAGCTGGTGGGGAAGGTGGGGCGCGGGGCCGAAAACCCGAAGCGCGGCGTGTAGGGGATGCGGTTGAAGGGGTAGGTGTTGGTGCCGCCGGAGTGGAGGTATTCGCTGCCCTGGCCGCTGCGGCCGAAGAGCTCAGGAACGACGAGGGCACCGCGCTGGCGCCAGTGGTGCAACAGCCCCACGATCAGCTGCTCGAGCTGGTTGCTGCGGGCCTGGCGGAGAGGCTCGATTTCGTTCTGCAGGCGGGTGAGCAGCGCCGGCAGCAGCGCGTTGATGGCGGCGGGATCCACCGCCGCGGCCAGGGCACCGGCCTGCTCCACCGAAGAGCCCAGGCGTGAGCGGTAGCCGAATTCGGCGGCCACCTCCCAGCGCAGACGATCGCGCACCCAGCCCAGAAGACTGCCTTTGGGATTCAGCGACGGGATGTCCTGCTGCTGCAGGGCGTCCCACTCGCGCAGCCACTCCAGATCAGGGGGCAAGAAGGTGGCGGCGAAGTCGACTTCTTTGGGGAAGAGCTGCTGACCATCGGCGATCAGCTGCTCCTGCAACTGATCCAGACGCATCGCACTGCCAAAGTTGGTGCTGTGCTGTTGAACAGTGCGGGTCAGGGCAGTGCGCAGGGTGGTGCGATAGCCGCGGGCGGCGATGAACCCAGCCCGGTGGGCGGCGTTCTGTACCGAATCGCAGAAGGCCAGCAGCTTCTTATCTCCGTTGAACGAGGAGGCGAACAGAGCGGCGCTCCAAGTGCTGGTGAGGCTGGCGGCGGAGGAACCGATCAGCAGCAGGCCCTGCTTGGCACTGCAGTAGGGGCAGTCGCGGCTGACGCGGGGGTGGTTGTGGTCATCGGTGGTTTTGCAGTCAGGCATCTCCACGGGCAGCAGCTCGGGGCTCTGGCAGTTTGGGCAGACCCCCTGGCCGCTGTCCGCTGGGGTGCTGCTGCTCTGGCTAGCCGTGGGGATGTCCTGCGCCCGATGGACCGACAGGCAGCTGGCGCAGAGCCGGTGCTCGCCTTGGCCCGTTGCCTGCGGAAAGAGATAGCGCAGTTCCGGGGCGCCGGAGAAGTAGGCCTTGTAGAAGGCCTTGAGGTTGGTGGCGCGATCGAGGCGGTTGCTGCCCTGGTGCAGGAGGGTGGAGGTCCAGCCCGTGGCGCCGCAGTCGCGGCAGTGCACCACCGGCAGGTGGGGGCTGCTGTCACCACCGGAGAGATCGTCGGAATGACAGAGCTGGGGCTCGGCCTCCACCGAGGCCACCATGCGCTTGAGCTCCCGCAGCCACAGCTGCAGGCGCAGGTTGAGCCAGGGCACCACCACCTCGCGGCCATCGAGGAGAGTGGTGGTGCGGCGGGCGTGGGCCACCAGGGCGAGCAGGCTTTCCAGCAGCAGCACGCGGTAGCCACGCGGGAACTGATCACCCAGGCCCAGCTGGCGGGAGAAGCGCTCGAGCAGGGTTTCGATGGAGCAGGTGCCGGCGGCCTGGCGCACCAGGTTGTGGATGGCCGGGAGGGTGCCGAGCCTCTGGCCCAGGGCCAGGCGCCAGCTCTCAGCCTGGACATCACCGCCGGGCGTGGGCAGCAGGGTGTCTGCCAGCCAGAGCTGCGCCTGCTGGGCCAGGTAGGTCTGCGGGTTGGTGGCGTTGGCTGGATCGAGCTGCTGGATGGCCTCGACGCCGGGCAAGGGCAGGGCGAACAGGCCGCCGCTGTCCTCATCCCCGTAGGCGGTGTGGGCGGAAAAGAACTCCTCGGGCGTGAGCCGCTCCTCCTCGATCAGCGCCGCCGCCTCGAAGCTGCTCGAGAAGATCTGGCCGGCGTAGTGGAGCATCGCCTCGCGGGATTCGGGGCCACCGAGGGTGGCGGAGGTGCCGACGCACACCAACGCATCGCCGGGGCAGTGGAGGCGATCACGCAGGCGGCGGATCAGACAGGCCAGATCGGTGCCCTGGGCGCCATCGAAGGTGTGGAACTCATCCACCACCAGATAGCGCAGGGTGCTGGTGCCATCGGCAATGGGATGGTTGTGGGCCCAGAGGCCCTGCACATGGGGCTGGATGAGGAGGTAGTCGAGCTGCTTGTAATTGGTGAGCAGGATGTCGGGCGGCGCCTTGTGCAGGGCGTTCTTGTCGGTGATGACGCTGGTGGCGGTCATCGCCGCGGTGGGGCTTTCATCGGCAGCCCCGATGTAGAGACCTGCGCGCAGACCGGCCAGGGACGGGATGGAGTGGATGAGATCGGCGATGCGCCGGGCCTGGTCGGTGGCCAGGGCATTCATCGGGTAGATGAGGATCGCCTTGATCCCCTTGCGGCCCTGGCTGTGCTGCTGGCGGCAGTGCTCGAGGATCGGCAGCAGGAAGCACTCGGTTTTGCCGGAGCCGGTGCCGGTGGCCACCAGGGTGTTGCGGGGTGTGCCGGGCAGCAGCCGATCGAAGGCCTTCTCCTGGTGGCGGTAGGGCGGAAAGGGCAGGGGGATGTGGGGAAACCAGTTGCGGCCGGAGCCTTCGTGGAAGGGCAGCGCGACGGAGATGTAGGGACCCTTGAGCAACCGCTCACGCTCGGCAAGGAAACGCTCGATCAGCCCTGTGAAGCCTGGAGTTGTGGGGTGAAAGGCCGTGCGGATGGCATCGGAAGCTACCTGCTCCAGCTCGCTAGCAACGACTGAGGGGAGCAAAGTGTGCTGCCGATTAAGAGATCATGTTAGCCGAGATCGTTGTTCTGCCAAAGGTTATGAATAGATGCAGCACACGTTTGAACCTGAAGAGTGATCAGCAAGCAGCATTTGGTAGTTGTCCATTGATCAGAAACCGCGCACGCGGGTAGCGATGCAGCACGTTGTCGTCGTGGCACAGAAATGAAGTGTGGTCTGCTGTTACTTCAGCGGTGATGTCCACCTGATCAAAGGGGGTGGACTGAAACACCGATGGGGTGAAGACGCCTACCTGCACAAGTGCTTCGCTGGAACGGGCACTGAGGTACTCAAAGACCTCGACTCCCCGATCTCGAATCCATCCCCCCAGAAGCTGCGTGGACTCGTAGTGAATCGGATCGCGGAGGGCGGCCTGGATGGCCACATCCGCAATGGCCTGCAGCTGCAATCCGCGGCGAGTCTGAATCACAACTGAAAACAGCGTCTGCCGCCGGAGAATCGGTGCCCTCGGAGGGTCGATCAACCCTTCCCAGAACAGCAGGGCGTAGTAGGCGCCTTCCACAAGTGAACCGCTGCGGCAGCGTGAGCCGTAGAACATCCCCCTCGTTTGGCGACTGCCGAAGCGCGAGCCATGCCGAAGCGGGGGATAGCGAAATGGCGTGGACAGGAGCGGATGGCTGGGAGCATCGGACCCGGAGGGTTGGAGCCGGGGCTTGCTGGTTTCCACCAATGCTTCCAGGCGTGCCAGCTGCTCGAGGTCATCAACCAACGGGCCAAGGCTATCGATACCCTGCTGTTGCACCAGCCGCAGCACCGTTCCCTGCAGAGAAACCTCAGGTGCTGAAACTGCGATGGCGCGCAGACCCTCCACTTAGATGGGAGCACGCATGGCGTCTAGGTACTGCGCGATCTCGACAAGCCCTTCGGTGCGCTGTACTTGCTCGGCCGGCACACCACCGGTGTGTCGGTTGGCGGTGTGAAACCAGTGACGCAGATGCTCGCGGTCGTTACCGACAAGGACCGACAGGCTGCGGTACAGACGGATCAGCAGCAGCGCCAGTTCACCGGTTTTGGACGCTGGGTCAATGCCCTTGGCACGAGTGAGCGTGGAACGATCTTTCCCCAGCACCCTGGCCAGGTCCGTGCGGCTCAGATCCAGCTGGTCGGCCGTGCGGAGCACTGCCTGCTGCAGCAACTGGGCATCGGATAGCGAGGCCGCTACTGGGGGAGCGGGTGGGGCGCGATCAACGACGGGCATGGCTCTGTTGCTTTTGCGTCAATCCTAGCCCTTGAAGCGCAAATGCATCAAGCGGGCTTCTGCATGGCTCAGTCGTTCACCACATCGCGCAGATAAGGCTGGGAATGGCCCCCATACATGGAATCTCAAGATTGCGGACTGTCTTCCATGACGCCTTGTCCCTCAAATCAAAGAGAAAGTCAATCAACCTGAAAAGATCTGCTGCCATTCTTCCTCCGACAGCTTGTCACGCAATTCCCGCTTCAGATCATTATACAGAGTCTTGTCCTGCTGAGCAACTGAGCGCACCATGATTTTGGCCATGGCAAGATCATTGTTCGCAACACAAACAATGATCTTGTCGCGGATGATCTTTGGGGCTCCGTGATTACCGGACAAGATATCCTTCAGCACGACTCTACCTAGGATTTGGCCGACGACGACAAGATTGATCCCCCACATGCTGTGACTCAGGAATTCATGAAATCGGAAAAAGCACTGGAGTCCCGGGAGCGCAAGGCGAACAGGTCAAACAGACTGCGGATCATATCTCGATACATGGCTTTTGTTTCTTCATCAGCCCCCTCATTCTTGGAAAGTTCGGTCAGGCCCTGAACTAGGGTGCTGAAGTTCTGGCTATTGATCTGCAGCTCTGCACAGCGAGCCTGAAGCGCCTCTCGGAAGGCATCTTCTTTGGCTCGCAGAGCATAGATGGACTTAAAGCCGTCGATGATTACTGGCAGGTTCTCGACCAAGCCTTTGGCAATTATGGCGCTAGTTGCCATCGACTCATTAGGTGTGATTGACGAATCTGTCATGGCACTTGGTGCTTAGTGATGAGGAGTGTCGGTGCTTCAGTCCTTCTTGAGGACAAGGTCCACAAGTGCTTTCACGCCCCAGATGGAACCTGCGGCAATGGCCGGGACGACCAAAACTGTGCCAGCCAACATGCCGCCGCCGACCAAGGCGCCCAAGGCGGCTAGCCCAGAGGTGATGCCAGCAGCGCTGAGGCCGAAAACTGAGCCCGAGGCGGCGATAGCAGCAATGGGAACACCAGCACCAGCAAGGCTAGAAGCGCTTTCCTTGATAAGTCTGTTAAAGGAGTCTGAGTCGCTTGGCGTATTCCTGATCTGCCATAGGTTGAACTGCACCTGCTTGATCGCCTCGATTTGTTCATCCCCGACCTCCAGCTGTCGGCCGAGAATAAGAACGTACTCTTGCTCTTCAACAGAGATGGAACCGTTAGCAAGGGCCATCAGGAATAAATCAGCAATCAGCGTGAAACGCAGATCCGAGTCGGAAAGGGCTTGGATGCCAGCAATGATGGCGTCACGATGGGAGTCCTTCAAATCATAGACAGCGGCGTATACCCGAGCTTTGCCCTGATCGGTGATTTGCAGCTGCTCCATCTGCTCATCGAGTAGCTTGCGCTCATGCTCGTCGAAGTGACGATCTACGTAGCACAGCTCTCCCAGCAGAGAGACGTAAGCGATCCTAGCCTCTTCAGGATAGGCGACTAACGGATGGGAAGTTTGATCTGTCATGGGTCTGATCGAGTAGATGGCTGTGATGAATCCAGACGGTCTTGCAGAGGTGCAGCAGAGCTATCCGTCAGGTGGATAGATCAGGCCTCCAACTCTGCTGATTGCTGAGGCAATGAGCTCCAGCCGCTGCTGCAGGAATCGCTTGTAGTCGTCGTTCCACAGCCCTGACTCCGGTCCATGGGGAATCAAATGGCTGCTGAGCACGGCCCGCATAGGGAAGCCGGGTTCGTCGCGCAGTTCTGCCATGTAGGTGGAAGGGGCACTGCAGCTGATGCGCTGGTTGGTGGCACTGTCGATTAAGCAGCGGTTGAGCACGCAGTCGCGATGGCGAGAGTCGATGCCACGGTCATCTAGGAACTTGGCAGGGAAGATGTGGTGGTCGTCGATGCCGTTGCTGGCGAGCAGCTGATCGTTGAGCACGGCACGGCTGTGAAAGTCGAGTGGGCGATCGCCACTGGCGAGGATCAGGCAGATCGTGGCACGGTAGAGAGAGCGCTGGCGGGGAGTCACATCCCTGAGCTGGTCGGGGTTGAATCGGAAGCTGCGTACGTTCTCTGGCGCTGGCGCAGTTGGCTTACTTAGCCAGGGGATCAGCTCACTCACGTCGCGGCCGCTCTGGGTGTTTGGTGAGCTCTCGTAGGCCTGACTGAACACCGAGCACCAGAACCAGCGCTTGATCTGCTCGCGCTGGGCACCCACAGCTACGCCCTTGCCGGCACCGGCACGAGCGAGGGCAGCAGCCATCGGCGCGAGCATGGTGTTGTAGGGGAGCCACTTGGGCTGGAGCACCCAGCAGTCGTCGTGGAGGATCGTGAGCGAGAGCGCCAGGGCACGGGTCACGGGCTCCCACCAGGTGGTGACCTGCTCGGCACTGAGGTTGAGCACGTCGCCGCGTTTGCAGCTGGGGGTTTTGCCGCCAGCCAGGGCGATGGCCATCAGCACGTAGTAAGGGTCGACATCGAACTGAGCGATCAAGGGGTGATCGCTGTGGGCCTGCTCCCAAAGCTCGCGCAGCTTGAGGTCTCGGCTCCAGAAGCGGGCAGTGAGCAGCTCAAACACGCTGAGCTTCACGCCGGTGCGGTTCAGCGTTTCGAAGATCGTGCAGAGGGCCGCGGGCTCGGTCTCTGCGGAAAGGGTGACGACTGGGAAGACGTATTGGTCAATGCGGTTGATCCACTGAGCTTCCAGATCCTGAAGCTGATCCTCCAATTGGTCGCGCTCTTCACCTTGGCGGGTACGGGCCACCTGAATGCCCCACTTGGAAAAACCTGTGCTGCCCTTATTGAGTAGGGAGAGTGGAAGCAGGAGCTGCTCGGCCTGCAGCTCGAACGCCTCTCGCTTGGCTACGGCTTTTCTGTTGTGGCGCAGATAGCCAATGGCGTCTTCGAAATCGGCACCGTCGATCAGGGCGCGGATGTCGAGGTAGTAGCGGTGATCGCCAACCCCATAGAAAGCCTGGTAGAGGGAGGTGAGTCGCTGCTGGCCATCGAGCACTAAGAACGTGTGCTCGGTGTTGGCTGCAGGAGCTCCTTCAAACTCGCGGCTGGAGAAAGCTCTCTGACGATCACGCACGCGCAGGATACTGCCGGCGGGGTAGTTGTTGGCGATCGAGACGATCAGCGCCTGGGTAGCACTGGGCTCCCAGACGAAATCGCGCTGGAAATCGGGCAACACCATATCGCCGGTGTGGACCCGATCCAATAGATCGAGCAGGGGCTTGGAGTTGGTGTCTTCATAGATGGTCATGAGCCCACGCGGTGCTGCTCAAAAAAAACCCAAGCCACCCGGTAATCCCCCACCCGATCGCACCGATCAAACGGGGCTTCATAGGTAATCGTGCGCTCCACCGGCCCACCGGGCAGCGTGTCATCGATGATCGTGCGTGACACTGTGCCGGAGGTCATTTCACTAATGTCTTCCCAGCCGGTGGTTTTGTTGGCGCCGCGGCCTGAGCCCTTGCGTGGGAAGCCAACGCCTGTGAGCCCCTTGCTGGCAGTGAAGACGATGCGGCCGTTCTGGTCGTACCAGGTGTCGCGTTCGTATTGCTGCATCACCGGGAATTGCACCCGGTAGATCGTGATGAGTTCATCGAGGGTGAGGCCGAGGGCCTGGGCCACGAGCACGTCGATTTCCACCAGCGCTTGGCGGCGCATGTAATCGGTGCGCAGGGCGCAATCGCGTTGCCAGGTGGGGGTGAGGTTGGTGAAGAAGCTGTTAGACAGGCGGGGATCGTTTTTTGCCCAGCGTTGCTGACGGAAGGCATCATCCCAGCACTCGCTCCAGAGATCGGCGTAGTGGGTGGTGAGGCAGTTGAGGGAGAGGGTTCGTAGACGCAGCTTGTTTCGATTACTTGTGGCCTGAAGAGGAAATAACTGCATGTCGCCAGCTGTCAGATCCGACTTCCCTGTTGATTTCAAATAGAAGTCAAGAGGAATTGACTGCAGCAGTGCACAGAAGTCAATAGCCTTGATCTGCTCGGCAAAGACAGTGGTCACCACGCTGATCACGTGGCCAGTCTTGGGAGGAGCAATCGACGGGATAAGAGTTCTTTCGCCTGACTGACTAAGGCGTTTGCGATGGGCCACCCGGTAAAACTCCGTCACCGGATACTTCTCCCCCCACGGCACCCGTGGCGTGCGAGCACGGTATTCAGCAGGCGACACATCCGGCCGGTAGTTGGTGCGGGGCAGGTAGTCATCGGGCAGGGTAGTGAGATCGAGGCAGTCGTAAGCTCTGTTTGTATTGCAGATCGCTTTTGGGGTTTGATAGAGAGGGTTGGCTACATTGAATAGGGGACCAGAAAGGATCAGCTCTGATGGATCTGGCGGAAAGCTGGTTTCGCGGCGGATTGTGCCGTCTTTCTGGGCGTTGGTTTCATGCCACATCTCTAAGGCAATGTACTCACCCTGCAAATCGCCCAGCCGTTTCGGTGCAGCGGCGAACTTCTCCAGCACATTCAGAAGTTGCTGAGAATGGAGTGCCGGCAAACGGGCCTGATTGGCGGGGGTCCCTGGTTCGTCATAGAGGCGGGCGAAAAGCCGAAGGGTTTGCTCATCAACGGAAATCACTCTTTGTGGATGGCCTTTAAGCTCCCAGCGGCTCTTTGTGTCCTTGATGCCTGGGACTAGACCACCACCTTCAGAGTTAAAGCATTCAGAGAGAGATGAAGCCGCAAAGAGATTGGCAAGAGAAACAAATCTGATCTGGGTTTGATCTGCTGCTTGCTTTTGATACACGTTGATGCTGTATTTAACGGTGTTATGAATCTCGGCAAAGAGTTTGTACTCATTCTCGAATTGGAAGTGTCCACGCAGCCATCGATAAAGCACCTCCCGCAACTCACCGCCCTTCGGGTCGTCATAGACCCCTTCCGGATGCAGGAACCCCTGCACCCCCTGATCTGAAGCCACTCGCCAGGCTTGGGGTAGGAAGCACTTGTAGAGGTTGGTCTGGCTGCCCTTAAGTAGCGGATAGTTGCCCACCGCATTGAGAAACGCCTGGCTGCCGTTCTGCCCCTCAAACTCCTCCAGGTAGGCCGCCCGCAGATCTGGGTGCACAGCCACTGCCTCCCCCCGCCGCTTGGCCAGCTCGCTGGCGCTCACCTTGCGGATCAGCACCATCGGGTCGGCATCGCCGATTACGCCCTTCTCTTCCCACTCCACCTTTAGCCAGGGCGGGTTGCCCACGATCAGATCAAAGCCACCGCCCGCCAGTAGGTCGGCGAACTCCAGATCCCAATGCAGTGGCCGGATGCGGGCCGTCACTGCCTCCACCTGCCGCAGCCGTTCGAACTCTTCTTTGAGCTTCTGCACGTCCACGAAGCCGTGGCGGTCGGAAAAATCCACCGCCAGCTGCACCGGTTGCGTGTCGGCAAACAGATTTCCCTGGCCAGGTTCTGGCGATACGCCCTGCTCCAGATCGCCCAGGATCATGCTCAGCTCCAGCAGCCAGCTATCCCGGCTCGGCAATGAAACCGCCTGCTTGATCGGCCAAAACCAGAGCGCACACCAGTAGTCCATCGCCCACTTCAGCCGTAACCGTGCATTGGTGTTGGCCACGTCACGGCCCAGCACCTCCTGCTCCTGGATGCGGTCTTTCAGCTGCAGCGGGATCCAGGCGGCATCGGCTGCTCCGCTGGGCTCCTGAACTCCTGGCTCCTCCCACACCGGCAGCGGGTCGGTGGTGCGCTGGCGCAGCTGGGCCAGTTGCTGGGCCCAGTCCTGCATCAGTGAGTCCGTCAGCTTGCTGAGCCGCAGCAGGTGGGAAATCTGCGCTTCGGTGAACACCTCGCCCACAAACGCCTTGTTCCAGCGTTTGCAGCGCTCGATAGCCTCTGGTTCCAGCTCCTTGATCACCTTGTCGCCATAGGCGGCCATGCCTGGATCGGGCAGCAGGAAGTGGAAGATCCCATCCGCTGGTAGCTCTGCATCCCAGGCCAGTTCCTCCGGGGCGTGCTCGTGCCAGAGCCTGCGGGGCCTGGCGCTGCGAGTGGTGCTGGTGGGCAGCTGGCTCAGCCGATAGATCTGACGTCGGGCACCGATCAGGGAGTTGCCGCACACCAGTTGTTGGCTGAACCAGGGGATGAACGCCCGGCCATTTTCGGGCGTGAAGATGCTGTTGAGCCAGAGGCTCACCTCCGCCAGCTCCACCGCCACCGGGTTGAGGTCCACGCCGAACACGTTCTGGTCGGCCAGGCGCATCTTCACCTTCTGCAGCTCGGTGGCGTACTGCTCATGGGGGATGCTCTTGCCGGTTTCCTGCTGGCGCCGTTCCAGGTAGGCCTGGGCCAGCTGGTTCACCACCTCATTGAGGAACGCGGCTGAACCCATGGCGGGTTCGCAGATCCGCAGCTTGAGGATCTGGGCTGCCGTGAGCCCCGCCAGCAACTCCTTGAGCGCGTACTTCACCAGGCAGCGGGTGAGGTCTTCTGGGGTGTAAAAGCTGGCGCTCTTCTGCCGGTCACGCCCCGCCAGGCGGTAGATGAAGCTGCCCTTTGGGTAACACTTCGGCGTGCCGGTGGCTGGATCGGGCACGATCTCTTCGCGCCTGTAGGCCTTGAGCTGCTCAGCGCTCACGAAGTGACCCACCTCCAACTCGTCGTGCCCCTGGCCTGTGGCCTGGCCGCTGGCGCGGTTGTCGTCGCCATCGCTTTCGTTCTCTTCGGCGGCTTCATCGCCCTCGGCCGCAGGCCTACCGCCTTTCTTGGGTGGGGGCTGCACCTCGAAGAGGTCTTCTTCTGCGAAGAATCCCCGGAAGCTCAGCAGGGCCTCGTACACCGCACCCAGTTGGTTGATGCCCAGCTGCGCATAGCTCACCCGGCCCCGCCGCTTGCCGCTCTTCTCCCGCGTCAGCGACATCAGTTCGATTACCTCCCGCAGCACCACGTTGCGGAAGCGCACCCGCGTGAGGCTGGGCATGCGCTCGGGGTCGAACAAGTGCGCCTTCAGGGGCGTGAGCCGGAAGCTGTTGTGGAAGGGGTCGTCGGTATCAGCCAGGGGCAGCTGGGCTGTGGCGTCGTCGCGCTTGGGGAAGCCCTCCCAGATCAGCTGGAACAGCCGGTTCAGCGAGTCGCTGATGTAGGTGCCCTCCTGATCTTCCTCGCTGGAGAGCTCAGCAGTGTCCATCTCCCGCAGACTTTCGAGGCTGTAGCCCAGGCGATACACATCGCTGCCCATCGGCGCATAGCCCAGATCTGGCCGGCTCTCGATATAAAAGAGGAACAGCAGCCGGTACATGTAACGCAGGCATTCGCGCGTGAGTTGCTCGGCGTCGGTTTTGCCCTTGAACACGCCCTCATTGCGGCTGCGGCGCCAGTGGATCGCCTCGTTGCCGAGCAGCTCGATAGAGCGGCGCAGGGCGTATTTGAGATCGCCGCTCACCTCATAGGCGTGCTTGTGGCTGTTCTCATCGAGTTCATCGAGCAGCGGCGTGCCGCCCCCTTGCGGGCAGGTGTGCTCGCGGTGCAGCAGGGTGGCCGCCGCCAAAAGCGCATCGGGGTTGTTCTCGCCCAGCAGGGTGACGAGCTCAAAACGCAGCAGCCTGGAGGCGGCCCACTTCTGCCGGTCGATCAGCAGCAGCTGATCACGGCTCACCGCCAGCACCCAGCGCGGCGGCAGTTCCTGGCCAAACACCCGTTCGCTGATCAGCGCCTCCCAGGCTTCGCCCGGCAGCACCAGTCCCAGCGTCGGGTCGAGGATCTGCCGCCCGTGGATGGTGAGATCGAGCGGATCGGTGGGCTCATCGCTGGGGTTGAAGCACTCCACAACCCACAGCCAGGGTTCGCCCTTGGCGTTGCGCACCTCAGCCAGCAGGGGCAGCTGGTAGGCCTCACCGCCGATCAGTACGGCTTCTGGCTTGGGGGCGTAGGGGTAGTTCAGGGCCTCCAGCAGCGGCTGGAAGAACAGCTCCCGCTGCAGCCGCAACCGCTCGGCCGGATCGTTGGTGATGCCAAGTTCGGCCTCGCGCAGCTTCTGCCAGGGTTTGCGCAGTGCTTTGAACTGGGCCTCCGGGGTGCTCACCTCCGCTGTCGGATCCGCTTCCAGCTCGGCCTTGGCCTGCTCCGCCCAGCGCTCACGCACCTTCTTGATGTCGCCTGTCAGCACGCTCTCGAGGTAGTGCGCCGAATAGAACTCGTTGGCGTTGCTGATGCCCGGTAACGCCATTGCTCAGGCCTCCCGGTGCAGCACGGCCACCAGCTTCAGGTAGGGGGCCGGTTCGATCGTCATCACATCGCTCACGAAGCGCTCGTGGTCTTGGAAGCGCACGTTGATCGCCCGTTGGTTGATCTGGCGCTGCTTTTCCTTGATCTGTTGAGGCCGTTGGTCGGCATTAAAGGTGAGCGCGAGCTGCTCCTCCTGCCGCCCGCGCAGCCGCCTCAACCGTTCGCGCTGGGCGTCCAGCGCCGGCCCCATCTGCGCACTCCAGCGCTCACGGCAATCGAGCAGGAACTGATAGGCCGCCTCCACCGCCACCCGGCGCTGCTGCTTGATGGACGGCGGGATCTCGGCTTTGGGGTTGGCGTAGGGCTTCTGGCCCAGCTCCAGTCGCTCGGCCAGCGCCTGGAACGGCTCCACCGCCTCCACCTTCAGGCCCGAGCCGCTGAAGCGCACCGCCACCCATTCCTGCACCACCGGCATGCCCTTGCGGTTGGGAATCGTGCCCTGCAGCACCATCTCCACCTCAGCGGGTTTGAGTCCCTCGCTGAGTTGGAGTA
Organism: Synechococcus sp. SynAce01; assembly: GCF_001885215.1. Lineage (GTDB taxonomy): Bacteria > Cyanobacteriota > Cyanobacteriia > PCC-6307 > Cyanobiaceae > Regnicoccus > Regnicoccus frigidus. Next base: position 44,914 of record NZ_CP018091.1, read on the forward strand.
CGGGGGCGCAATGGCGGGAGAAGGTGATCTGGCCGCAGTCGGCCAACCAGTCGACCAGCGGATGCAGATCCCAGAGGTATTCCAGTTCAGGCCTGGTGCTGTCTTGCCGGCGGGCTTGTTCCAGGGCCCTCTGCAAGGCCGCCACGTCGGTGGAGAGGGCCAGACGCTGGCCCCGTGGTGGTTGCAGTTCGCGCGGGTAGCGGTCGTAGCGGCGCTGCAGGTCTGGCGGCGGTGTGATCTCCAGCCGTTCCTGCTCGGCAAAGGCGCGCAGGTCAAGTTTCTCGCCTCGGCGTTCCAACGCCTCAGCTGCGGCCTCCAGGGCCCGATCCACGTAGGTCCACAGGCTTGGGAACAGGCTGAACGGTTTGCGCTGCTCCACCTCAAGGCCCGTCGCTACTGGGCTGGCGGTGTCTGCCTCGTCTAGCTCTGCGCTGCCGAACATCTCCTCGAAGAGATTCAGGTCGCTGCTCTGCTCCAGAAATGGCCGGGCATTGGCATCCATGCGCTGCTCCAGCTCATCGGCTGCACCGGCCTCAATCGCTTTGCCGATCTCCTCCTCCTCAATGGCGGCATCGAACACCCGCAGGAACACAGAGGGATCACCGATGTTCTTCTGGGCCTGGTCGTCCTTGCGGATCAGCACCCGCAGGATCTTCTCGGCATCACCCATCCCCTCGCTGCGCGACTGGGTGAGCATGTAGCGGATCTGCGGTTGTTGGCTCTGGCCGTAGCGGTCGATGCGGCCATTGCGTTGCTGCAGGGTCATCAACGACCAGGGGATATCGAAATGCACCAGCCGGTGGCTGAGGTAGTGCAGGTTCAGGCCTTCGGAGGCCACCTCGGTGGCCACCAGGATCCGCACCGCCTCTTTCTCCTGGGCGAATTGCTCCACCACCCGCGTCTGCTCCACATCCGGCATGGCGCCATCGAGCTGCACCACGGCTCCCTCCGCTAGCCCCAGATCTGCTGCCAGGTGCTGCACCAAAAAGCGCTGGGTTTCACGCCGCCCCGTGAAGATCACGATCCGGTCGTTGGGGGCACGGCCTTTCCAGGCCCAGTCGCTTCGGATCAGGCTGAGCAGCCGCTGGTACTTCGAGAAGTCGCCGGCACCGATCACCTCCAGATTGGGTTCCAGATCCTCAAGCGCGGCGATGTCAGCGGGAGCTGGGGTGGCAGCAACATGAAGCCGCTTGAGGCGGTTACGCACTGTTTCCAGCGCTGCCATGGGGCTGGAGAGCAGGCTCTTGGCCAGCGTCGTCTTAAACAGCTGGCCCGCCTTGGCTTTGGCGTCGCTGTCGGGCAGCTTGAGCTCTTTCAGCAGGGCGAACACGCGTTCCTCAGGTTCACTGGCCTGGGCCTCCACATGCCGTGTCTCCCGCTCCTGGACGCTGCTGCGCAGATCGGCGATCACGTCCTTGCGGAAACGCCGCACATACAGGTCCTTGATGTCGTCCTTGGTGTAGGCGCTGGGGTTGGCAATCGCCGTTGGATCGAGCATGTTCATGAGGCTTGCGAAGCTCTCCGGCTTGCCGTCATGCGGTGTGGCTGAGAGCAGGATCAACGTCTCTGATCGCGTCGCCAGGCGCTCTGCCAGCCGCGCCCGTTGGCTTTTCTGGGTGCCACGGGCCCGCTCCGCCACGTTCTGGCACTCATCGATCACGATGATGTCCCAACTGGCGTTGTCGAGGTAGAAGCGGTAATCACGGTCGTTTTTGAGCGTGTCAACCGAGACGATGGCCTTGTCGTAGTAGTGAAACGGGTTCTGGTTGGTGGGAATGTGCTCGCGGATGCGCTGAATGCCCAGCGAATCCAGCCGCACCAGCGGGATGGAGAAGCGGGTCCAGAACTCCTTCTGGAACTGCACCAGCATGCTTTTGGTGGTGACCACCAGGATCCGCTTGCCCCGGCCGCGGCGGATCAGCTCGCTGCAGAGGATGCCGCACTCGAGCGTCTTGCCCAGACCCACCGCATCGGCGATCAGCAGCCGCTGGCGCGGCATGGCCAGGGCCTTGGCGGCAGGCTGGAGCTGAAACGGCAGCGGGTCCATGGCCGCGGTGTGCCCCACCACCAGCGCTGAATCGGTGGGCACCGTGCGGCGCAGGTGCGCCTCAATGAACAGCAGGCTGTCGCGGTATAGGGGCGAAGGATCACTCACCAGCTCGGTGTCTTCCGGCTGCAGCACCTTGAAGCTGCCGGCCGCCTGCTCCACCTCCACCAAGAAGCGGGCTTCCTTCTCCCGCAGGAACGGCGAGACGCCCACCACATCCACCACCTGTTGGCCCTCGGAGCTGCGGCCCAGGCTGCGCACCAACCACTCGGCGCTGCGGCATTCGATGCGGGCCCCGGGGGCGAGAACGGCTTCAGGCATGGTGTAACCCGTTCACCGGAGCGCCGGGCTTGAGGTCTGTAAGACAGGCGCCCATGCAATCACCAGCTCCGGCCAGTCGATCCTGCAGCCCTGATGGGTAGGGGCTGCCATCAGCAGTATTGGCACAACTGACGGGTAGTTTGCCCAGGTCTGAGCCCCGGTAGGGCCAACACACGCAAATCCGGGGGAATTTCTCTGGCAGAAGCAGTATCCAAAACGCTCCGGTGGGTTGCGCCAGGGAAGTATTTCTGAGGCCAAGCTGGTTGGCGCCTCGTAACTCCATGCCCTTCCGCTTCCGCCGCAGCTGCCGCCTGGGCCCGTTGCGCTTCAACTTCGCCAAGAGCGGCCTGAGCTCGATCTCAATCGGGGGCCGTGGGGCGTCGTTCAACATCCCAGTGGCACGCTCCGGCAGTGCCCGCACCACGCTGGGGCTGCCAGGCACTGGCCTGAGCTGGAGCGTCGAGCCCAGCGGTGGGCCAAACCGCCCACCAGCAGCCATCCCAGCTGGTCCTGCAAAAGGTCTGCCCAACAGCCGTCGCCTCAAGGCCGGCCAGCTCGATGCGCTCAAGCAGAGCTGCCTGTCAGTGCTGCGCAAGAAGCTCATCCAGCCCGGCAGCAGCACCCAGCAGCTCTGGGAGTTGGGCCTGGTGAGCCGCCTTCTGGCGGATCCGTCGATCGGCGCCCGCACCACCGGCTTGCTGGCTGTGATCGAAACCCCAGAAGCGATGGAGGCCTACCTGCTGCGGGCCCAGGGCCAGAACGACCTCAAACGGCGGGCTAAGCGCTGCATCGATGCCACCGAAGAAGCTTTGCGGCTGGCAGGGGAGCGGGGCTGGTTGAGGCCATGAGCAAACTGCGATGCAACGGTGTTGGCGGCGGCCCTTCCCATCGTCCGCCCCGCGGCAAGGGCGGTGCGAGTCGGCCTGGCGGCCGACCCTTGCCATGCGGTGCGGCGGTGGGGGCGTCCCGCCTGCGCGCCCATAAGGCGCCTGCTGCCATGCCCCGTCCCATCACCAGCGGCACCGATCCCGTGCTGCTCCTGCTCAGCTGCCGCGAGGCCATCCGCGCCGTTCTCTTAGCGGCCGAGGCCACACGGGCCCATGGAGCTCCCTTTTCAACCAGTGAACGGCACTTCCTGCGGCAAGTGGCGCTGCCGGTGATCGAGCAATTCCTCAGCCGCATCCAGCAGATCCGCAGCGAGCAGGAACAGCAGCAGTGGGAGCGCTTTGCGGCAGGCCCGGGTGAGGCGGCCGGGCCCTCCAGCGGTAGCTGAGCCGTAGCCCACTGCCCATTGGGCCTACGGGTCGATGATCAGCGATTGACGCGGTGCTGGCAGCCGCTCAAGCAGCAGCTCCAACTTGCGGTCCTGTTCCTGCAGCACTCCCAGAAATTGCAGCGGACACGCCCAGCACGGCAAGCCAGGCCAGGGAGGTCAACAGAACAGCCCGCAGAACTCCAGACCAGCTACTGCAGCCGGAGCAACAACCGTTTGGCTTGCCTTCTCTGCAGTTGTCCTCCACTTGCAGATTGAGGACGAGCTTCAGCACCGCTTCCGGCGTCACCGGGACGATGGCGGAACCCGGTGTTGGTGATCGCGTGGTCTCCAGCAGTTCCTGCCGGCAGCGATGCAGTCCGCCGCCTGCCCAAACAGCCCCCAGGCTTTGGTGTTGCGTTGCAGCACCACCCAACGCTTTGGTCTGGCGTCGTTACGCGCCAGCTGGCAGGCTTTGACCAGCGACCAGCTCCGGCCAGCCGCCACCGAGGGATCGGCCTCCAGCAGCAACCTGCCGTGGGGATCACAGGTGAAACCGGTCACCACTTTCAGCGCAAAGACGTCGACGATCTGGCATTGGACAGATCGCTGAGCCTCGCTCCACTCCGGTGCCACGAACAACAAGGCGCCACCGTGCCGTCGCAGGCAGTTTTGACGAGCTGGTTTTCCTGCACCGTGACCCTGCACCAGTGGCAATCACGCTAGGGAAAGTTGTTCGTCGCACCAACCGCAGTGGAGGCCTTGACGTCAGCCGTAACAGAGCTGCACGCTCGCCTCATTCTTCGTCGTCGACCGCACCAGCAGGAATCAGCCGGATCTGCTTCTTACCCAGCTTGATCTCGAATTCATCGCCAGGCTTGAGGTCAAGTAGGGCTGTGTAGGCCTTGCCCACCAGCAAATTTCCGTTGAACTGGATTTTGGCGGTGTAGCTCAAGCTGCGCCCACCACTGCCGCGTCCTTTGCTAGTGCCATCACCAAAGCTGAGGCCTTTGGCCTCCAACAGGGCCTCGTAGAAGGCCGTGAAGTTCAGGCGCTCACTGCCATCTTTCTTGGTGCTCACGTAGCCGGCAGCTCGCACCAGATCAGATTTGGAGCCATCTCCAAGTTCTTTGACTTTGGCGAGCAGTTCAGATCCGGTGAGGGCCATCGATGTAGAGCAAGAATGGAACCAACATAGCAAAGTGGAAGAAGATTCCGGTGCCAATGGTGCGGCCAACCGTCATCTCAAGGGCGCAGCAGTTCCTGGGCGCGGGCATAGGAGCCGATCTCACTGCAGCGATAGCGGCGGCCAGCAGGAACGGATCTGGAATCAGCAGCAGATCGCGATGATCTTCTGCTGCGTCGAAAGTCCCAGGGCCTGGTGATTCCGCCAGGCACCTGCCACACGCCATAGCGGCGCCGGCTGGCCCTGAATTCGGCATCGAGATAGGCCTTCTCGTCGCATTGGCCGAGGTACTTCAGGTACGCAAAGGCCATCCCGTCTTCCACCATCGCCAAGTTCAAGTTGACCTCCCCGATCACTTCGGCCACGGTGCGGCCATAGCGATCCACGGTCTGAGAAAGGAGGTTCACCTTGCTGCCGATCTTCAACCGGCTCTGCAGATAGCTGCGGGCCTGTTCGCCATAGGGAGCCTGGGCCAGCTCCGGGGCGTCAATGCAGGCCAGGCGCACCGTGATCCGCTTGCCGCCTTCGATCACCCGGATGGTGTCGCCATCACCGATGGAGACGACAGTGGCAGTGGCGCGGCCATCGGGGCCGGCGAGCGCAGCCGGCAGCAACGAAAGGGCCAGCAAGGTTGTCAGCAACACCTCTCTCATGCAGCCTTCATGCAGCTCTCATGCAGCTGGACTCTCCAAGAGGCTCTGGACCATCACATAGGCATCCACGTAACCGAGTTGCCTGTGGCGAAAAGCCCCAGGCAGGGTGCCGATGGTGCGAAATCCATTGCGCTTCCAGCAACGGATCCCGGCGGTGTTGGTACTCACCACCAGGTTGAACTGCATGGATCGAAACCCCAGCCGCCGGGACGCCTCAAGCGAGTGCTGGCAGAGGAGGCTGCCGAGGCCTTCACCCCGGCAGTGCCCTGCCACCACATAACCGGCATTGGCCACATGGGCGCCAAGGCACAAGGCATTGGGCTTGAGGTAGTAGCTGCCCACCACCGCTCCATCGCCATTGAGTGCCACCATTACCGCCTGGCTCTGCTCCACCCACAGAACTCTCGCCTCGGCCTCGGTAATCGCCGGGTCGTGGGGGAAGCTTTCGCCGGCGCGGAAGACAGGCTCCAGCAGCCGCCACACCCCAGGCCAGTCGGCCGGCTCACATGGGCGGATCTGCAGGGGAGAGGCCATTAGTGCCAGGAATGCCGATCATCAGATCTGAGATTGTCTCGCCCCCTGTTGCCGCCATGCGTGAGTTGCTGCACTTCGCCAGCCATCGGAACCAGCAGCTGGTGGACATCACCGAGGCCGTGACTGCCGTGGTTCGTCGCAGTGGTGCGTCCGATGGTCTGGTGCACGTCTATGCCCAAGGCGCGACAGCGGCCGTGATGATCCAGGAGAACTGGGATGAGAGCGTGCAGGAGGACGTGATCGATTTTCTGAGCCAGCAGATCCCCAAGGGGGTGTGGAAGCACGATGCGCAGGACGGCAATGGTGATGCCCACCTCAAAGCCGGCCTGGTGGGTCCATCGGAAACGATTCCGTTGATCGATGGGAAGCTGGGCCTCTCGCGCTGGCAGAACATCTTCTTCTGCGAGTTCGACGGGCCACGCGAGTCGCGCAGCGTGGTGGTGACGGTGCTGGCCGACCGCTGATTTTGTTTGCGGCCGCTGCCTGGCGGATCTGAACCACGAAGCCCAAGGGGTCCCGATCCAGGGATGGGGTCTGGGAATCGCCGATGACAGGCCTGTCGGCAGCAGGCAAAAAGAAATCCACCTCTGGAAGACTGGAATCAGGCGTTGATCGGAGGGCTGTGTGGGGAGGCCAGAGTCCGATCTCCCTGTTGAAGGCCCACAGGGCCTGGATCTGCCCGCCGGCCGCTCCTACCTCTGCAGCTGCGGCCGCTCCCGCCAGGGCTGGTTTTGCGATGGTGCCCACCTCGGCAGCGGACTGATTGCTCGTGAGGTGGTGCTGGCGGAGCCAGGCACCGTGCAGGTGTGCCGCTGCGGCCGCTCTCGCCGCTATCCCCTTTGCGATGGAAGCCATGGGCGAGCGGCCAGGAAGCCCTGGTGGAAGTGGTGGCAAAGAACAACCCCAACCGTGAAGACGCCTTCATGAAGAGCCGTTGCCCCCGGTGAAGTCCGATGTCGATCGCGCCACAGACCTTGCCGTCTCCGGTGGGCCGTCCGATTGTTCACTTATCGGTTTCGGAGGCCCAGCGATGGATGACACTCCCCCGGGTCAGGTGCCAGGAGCGCGCTGACGATCCGGTCCCTGCTCCAACATTCTCGACGGATTACTGACTTCCCAGGCGTGTGACGTTGTCGCCGTCCACTGCACCGTTAAAGGCCTCGCCTCAGGTGCCCCGGACCCAAAGGGAGGTCCCACTTGTCAACTGGCCCCAGGCGCCAGCGTCAGCAGCTCCGCCCCCACAATCAAACTGCTCAAAGCCCGGTGGCCTTGTCACTGGGCTTTGTCATGACTGCCCCAGCCTGGGGCGCACCAGCTTGAACACCTCCCCCAGGCGCGTGTAGTCATTCAAGGCCAACTTGCCCACCGGTCGGAGAGCTTCCGTTGAAGCCGTACCCGAGGGGCCCAGGCAACGCTCCTGCACGTGCACCATGACCACCTGGCCCAACGCCATGGTGAACGTGGTGCCAGGCACGGGGATCAGCTCGAGCAGCTCACATTCCAGGCAGGCGGCGGCATCCTGCACACGCGGGGCCGCGATCCGGCTGCAGGGGACGGAGATGAGTCCAGCGGCCTCAAATTCATTGGTGCCGGGTGGGTAATCGGTGGCGGTGATGTTCATCGCCCGGGCGAGCCGGTCATCCACCACATGCACCGCAAAGCAGCGGGTCTGGCGGATATTCCGCAGGGTGTCCTTCTCCCGATCGCGCCGGGCACCGATCGACACCATTAACACCGCCGGCTGATCACTCACGGCATTGAAGAAACTGAACGGCGCCAGGTTGGCTTGCCCCTCGCTGTTGATCGTGCTCACCCAGGCAATCGGCCGAGGCACCACCAGGCTGGTGCACAGCCGGTAGAGCGCCGCGCCATCAAGGGTGCCTGGGTCGATGGAGCGAATCGGCTCGGGTCCGGGCATCGACGAGCCGAGATCAAGGGGCACTTCATGCTGCAGCAACACCGCCAACTGGCCCTTCCTGGCGATGACCTTCTTCTGGGAAGCCAGGGCTCAGCCGCTGAGCAGCTGCCGGAGGAACTGATCGCTTAGCGCCACCGCCGTGGCCCAGTTCTCCGCCTCGCTGAGCCCGGAGCTGCGGGTGGGCTTGAAGCTGTGGTCACCGCTGGGGATCCAGCGCAGCTGCACCTGCGGCGAGAGGCTGTAGGTCTCCACCTCCTCGCGGCGACCGAACGTGTCCCGTTCCCCCTGCAGGATCAGGGTGGACGTCTGCAAGGCGCTCAGGTGTTCGGTGCGCAGCTGCAGCGGTTTGCCGGGCGGGTGGAAGGGATAGCCCAGACAGAGGCAGCCGCGCACCCCATCGCTGGCGGTCAGCTCATCGGCCAGCAGGCTGGCCGCCCGGCCGCCCATCGACTTGCCGCCGATGAACAGTGGCCGGTCCGGGTGCTCCGTCTGCTCAAGCCGTGCCTGCTGGCGGAATGCCTCCTGCAGCACCGGCATCCGATTGGGTACCTGACACCTGCCCAGGATTCGCTGCCGGGCCATGTACGGAAACTCGATGCTTCGCAACCGCAAACCCGACTCCTATTTTGCTCGGCCGCTGCTGACCTCCAGGGACCGGATCAACCGGCACAGCGGAGAGGCACCGCCGATCCGAGGTCTGATCCTGCTCCATCCGGCCTTGGAGCGGATCCCCGGTGACTACGCCAACGGGATGGCCTTCAGTGAGATCGAGGCCCAGCAGCTCTAGAGCAACTACCCATGGCGGGAAGCAAAGCATCAGCGACCTACTGGATTTTCAGAGCCAAAGCATCAGGGACTGCAGCCAGATTGGAAATAACTTGTTCGGCCGTTTTCTTCCTTAGCTGATTCGTCGCGCCCCCTTCTTGGAGCAGCTTCGATTCGCATCTGTATCCAAGTGAACACTCGGTTTGCGGGTCCGCATAAGATCAGGACGTAAAGGGGAGTTGCCTCGCCAAACCGTTGCCAGCCAAAGGGTGCTGACCCTTGGCACGAACAGGACAGTCGTGTTCTGCGGCCGGAGGGGCACCTCAGCGGGTGGATATCAGACCCGCCTAAATACTATTGATTAGACCGGGTTCTTAAGATTGTACTGGGTGTGTAGGATATTTCTGCGGCTAAGCCAATCGCTGGAGCCGACACTGCCTGCTAGCCGAACGACGTTCGGTAGAACTGCGGTGCGGCTCAGCTCCTAGCTAGGCGTCACAATCACCGTCCACACCAAAGGGGCACATGTCCAAATTCAGCGAACTTTGCCAAGCGTATACAGATTCACGTGCGTCATACTTTGACTATCGCGATAAAAGCTATTCGTTTGCGATGGACATGATTAATCGTTATGTGAAATTCTTGGATATTCCCACAGAGAACACTCGCTTTGTACCTCTTGACATAGAGCCAACAGCGAACACCACGTACACATTGCACGGCGCAATGCATTTAAATGAAGACACCTTCTGGCACCTTGGCTTCCAGATGATTCTGTACTCTGCTCCGAACGTATTTCCTCATCAAGCCGTACTGCTAGCATTCAAGTTCAAGAGATCGGAGGATGCATTTCAAGTAAAAATATCTGCCGATGATAGTGGACACAAAGTTCGACTTGGAAACGCCGCAGATTTCGATGCGTTATTTGTTTTTCTTCAATCTCAGATAGAAAAGCATTTCCGAAATGATCTCCAAACATTTCTTGAGAGTTCAGCCTCGACTCGCCAGATTGGCTTCATTCAGTAAGGACGTCTAACAGAACTTGTATTTCTGGCGCAGTTTCATCGAGGACGGCAGCACCGCGACCGCATTTGAGAACACCCGGAAGTTTGCCAAGGTTTATCGGCTGGCCGCCGCCAAGAACCCGCCGCCGATGCAGTTCATCAATGTGTCGGTAAGTTCTTCAATACCATTGGCAGGAACGACTACAGTTTTTTTCACTGACATCGATGAAATCGTCCAAGCCCAGCCGAACGAGGCCTCCAGCGCAGAAATCCTGGGCATGCTGGCCACCATTTGCATCGAGAAGGGCAAGGCCTTCAATCCGGACGCCAAGCTCAAGAAGATGCTGAGCGAAGTCGTGGCTGTGGGCAATGCCACCGCCCGCACCATCGCCTACAAGCCGCGAATGAAGGAGGCTTTCCTGAATCCGGGCAGCGCATGGTTCTTCCCATTCGTGGGCGGGAGCTACCAGTTCCTCTCGCAACCGGGCTGCGCAACCTGGCATCACGTGTCCTGTACTCCTACAACTACACCGGTGTCACTCCGGCGATGGCGTTCGAAATGGTGGGCGTCGGCTCGCAGTACGTGATGGCGACCAGCGGCGCCAAGGGCATGCCGCTGGAAGGTGCCAAGACCTACAAAATTCAGCTGCCACCGAAAATCCCGGCCAAAGACTTCTGGTCCTTCGTCGCTTATGACAACCAGATCCGCTCAATGCTGCAGACCGACCAGCATTTTCCGAGCATCGGCAGCAAGGATAAGGACATCGTCATCAATGGCGACGGTTCGGTTAATGTCTGGTTTGGACCCACGGTCCCCAAGGTGCATGAAAACAATTGGGTTAAGACCGCTTCCGGCAGGGGCCGGTGCGTGCTGCTGCGCCTGTATGGGCCCGAGAAGAGCTGGTTCGACAAGACTTGGAAGCTGAGTGAGTTAGAATTTCAATAGGAATAAAGTCGGGCATCCCTCACTCCTCACTGCCGGAACTGGATGCCCGAGTGGCCAGACGCCGAGCAAAGCCGTGAACCGGAGCGGCAACGTTGAGCAGATTCAAGTCGACAATCTTCTGTCACCCCAGGTTATGGCAAGCGATGGGGGGGGCAGGCAACAGCTCTTCGCTATCATAATGCGTGGATAGATTCGCATAGCCTTGTCATTTGTACTTAACTCTTGCGCCCATACACAGCATGTCTACCACAGAACTTGACCACGCACTGACCGAGGCCAGAAACACGCTCACAGCGGATCGTTTAGATATGAGTTTCGGCGAGCTTATCAATATGTATGACTCAGGTGAGTTAATAATCGATCCAGAGTTTCAGAGGTATTTTAGATGGGGTGTAGAGCAAAGAACTCGATTCATTGAATCAATCTTGTGTGGCATTCCGGTCCCATCCTTATTCATGGCAGAAGATCAGGATGGCAAGTGGGAAGTGGTTGACGGCCTTCAGAGACTCAGCACTGTTCTTTCCTTCTTTGGCAAGCTGCAAGGCCACAAGTCAAGTGAGAATCACTGGCAGATGGGGGCAGGAGATATTGTTCAGGAGCTTGATGGCAAAAGTGTAGACGATCTCCCCCTGAAGTTTCAGCTCAACATCAAGAGAAGCCCTGTAAGAATTGAAGTTGTAAAGTGGGATTCTAAGTATGACATGCGGTATGAACTCTTCAATCGCTTGAACACTGGTGGCTCACCATTAACCGATCAAGAAGTGCGCAATTGCATTTTTCGGGGAACAGGTAATGATTTGTCAAATGAGATTCACGGGCTCGCGTCCAACGAACTGCTCGTGGAATTGGTGGCGCCGAGCGATCGCAAAAAGGCAGGATTATATCTAGATGAGTTGGTCCTGAGATTTTACGCATTGCTCTGGTCGCAAGCACCACGAAATAATCTTGGCGAGCACTTGACCGAATACATGAGGGCTGCATCTGAAAGGCATGAGTTGTATCAAGGCATGAAAGAATTATTTTTAAGAACTCTTGATGCGCTATCTAAAGCAGGCATTGAGAAGGTTTTCCAAGGGGCAAACTATCAGTTCTCCCCATCAAAATACGATGGGATTATGATTGGCATCGCAGAGAATATCGAGCACTGCGAAGGTGATTCATCATTCGTTGCTGTGCGGATTAACAGGCTTAATGCAGACAGTGAATTTAAATCTGCGACGGGTGTGGGGTCAAACTACAAGGAAAGAGTCAAGAAGAGAATTGAACGCGCAAAATCTGTATTTAGCAATGACTGATCTACGCGAGGAGTTATTTGAAGTGATTGACCGCCGTCAATCAGATATAGCGCTTGCCAAGAGATCCATATGCCTTGCCCGAACCGAGGCCCAAAGGAGTTTACTTTTCAGAGCATGTACTCTATTGATATATGCGGCTCTTGAGGGTGGCTGCAAGGAAATGACTAGCTGCTTGCTTTCAAGGGTTGCCAAGACTCGACCAAATATCTCTGACTTGGCTACGCCTTTCCTGTTTTTAGCCATCAAAAGATCTTGCCGCATAGGCGAAGCTGTTCTTGACTTACAAAAGAGGCACAAGCTTGCCGAAGAGGTGAGAGAGGCGGTTTCTGGGCCGGTCAAGATGCCAGGCTCTATCAATATAGAGTCTAACCTGACCCCGAAGACATTGATGAGAATGTGCCAGTCGCTGATGATTAAATATCCACTGGATAACGCTGGCGAACAGGAATTAAACCTGCTACTTCGCTACCGTAATAACATCGCTCATGGTGATCAGAATATGCCAATTGACATGATGCGGATCGATCAGTTCAGTCATATTGCTCAGTTCATACTCGTAGAAGTAGCTAGTGAAGTAAGTGACTGCAGTGTCAACGCTTATTGGAGGCGATGAGGCGCTGTCTCTTTGCCCACCAATAAGCCCCTCAAGTGGACAGGCCGCCGCCATCTTCTGTTTCGCCACCTCAGGCTCCTTGCCTGCAACTCAGGGGCAACGTTAATTGCTCTCAGCATCCCTAGCGAACGTCCTTTATAGGCGGTCTAGTTTCTACACGTCCCTCAGTAACTTATTCAGCCATTTGGATTTTATGTCTAACGCTAGGGCACTTTCAAGAATCCGATAACTCAACCGAGACTGCGATTCTGATTCCAGTCACAGCAATGGGTCTCAACTGACTGGAAGATCAAGAACAGTGATTTATCGAGGTGCCCTTAAGATTGGCTGTTTTTTCTACTGCCGTAACTCCGGGAACGTGCTTCGGAACGTCGCCAGTTTTGGCAGATCGTGCACCACCACATAGGGATGCAGTGGATTGCGCTTCACAAAGTCTTGGTGGTAGGCCTCGGCTGGGAAGAAGCGGTCGCTGCTCTCCACCACGGTGGCAATTGGCTTCTCGAAGCTGCCGGCCTGGTTGAGCTGCTCGATGTACTGCCGCGCCAGCTTCTGCAGCATGGGATCGGCCGTAAAGATCGCCGAGCGGTACTGCTCGCCCACATCGGGGCCCTGGCGATTCAGCTCGGTGGGGTCGTGGGCCACCGCGAAGAACACCTTCAGCAGTTCGCCGTAGCTCACCTGGGCGGAGTCGTAGGTGATGCGGATGCCCTCGGCATGGCCCGTGGTGCCGCGGCTCACTTCGGCGTAGCGGGCTGTGTCCGCTGAGCCGCCGGCGTAGCCGGTTTCGACGCTTTTGACCCCCCGCACTTCCTCGTAGATCGCCTCCATACCCCAGAAGCAGCCTCCCGCGAGCAGCGCCGTCTGGGTGGGGCCGGGGCTCCGGCCTCGATCAAGGGTGGGGTCGGGTAGGGCCGCGGCGCTGGCGGCACCGAGCCGCATGGGCAACTCCCCGGTGAACACCAGTGGCAGCAGCAGCACCCCAGCCAGGACAGCGCCGAGGGAGGTGATCAGCGGCCATCCCAACGTGAACCTGGGCATGGGAGACATCCTGAACGCTGTCTCTGGTCTACAGCTGGAGCCTGGGTTTGGATTGGGGGCTGCTCGCCGGGCCGCTTCAGCCCAGCTCCAGGCAGGCCAGGCCATACACATCCCCCAGCCCCACGCTTGGCGGCTCGCCCCGATACATCCGCAGCACGCTGCTGAGGGGCTGAAAGCCGAGCTGCACCATCAGCGGGCCCCCATGGGGGTTGGCGCCGGGCACATCGATCAACACCACGCCTGGATGTCGGGCCAGCATGCCGAGCAGCAGGCGTTCGGCCAGGGCCGGGCTATCGGCCAGCAGCGGCCCGATGCGCCAGCCGTAGCCCTGGCGCAGCAGGCAAGGCCGGATCCGCCCGAAGCCGTGACACTCCCCCTGGCGATCGATCAGAACCAGCACAGTGCCGGCCCGCTGGCCCAACCAGTCGGCCAGGAAGTGGGGGCGCGGGCTCGGTTCGCGCTGGGCGTCGTAGGCCTGCACCGCCCGCTGCGGCAAGCGTTGCCCCTGCACCAGCTCCAGCCCGTCATGGGGATCGATCGGCCGCTCGTCCCCTGTGGCCAGCGCTTGCCAGCGCTGGGTGGGGGAGGCCGCCCTGAAGCCCCAGCGGCTGTAGTCCTCCACCCGCTCCGGAGCCGCCTCGAGCCCGATGCAGGGCAGCGCGGCCAGGTGGTCCATGGCGGTGCGCCACAAGTCGAGGCCATGGCCCCGGCCGCGCATCTCAGGTGCCACCAGAAACAGGCCGATGAAGCCGTAACTGGCGTTGTAACGCACGCCGGCGATGCAGCCGATCAGCTGCTGGTTGAGCTCCTTCACCCACAACCCCTGGCGATCGGTGTCCCGGAAGCAGGCCACATCGCCATCGCCCGGACAAAATCCCTCGGCCCGCGCCCAGGCCACCACCTGGGGGATGTCTTGAGGGGCAAGGGGTCGGATCAGCCCTCCCGCCCCTCTGGAGCAGTCATGGCCATCGTTCTCAATCATGCCTCGACCACAACCCGCGTCCCCGGGGTCTCCAGCCTGCTCCCGGCTGCCAGCGTGGGGGCAGCTTTGATCCCCGCACCCGCACCCTGGTGCTCGATCTGGTGCTGGCCCTGATCAACGAAGACCCCGCTCACGGCAATACGCACTGAGCTCAGTCGCGTCTAGCCCGGCAGTCTCCAGCACCACCGTGAACTTGTCGGTGGCACCCCAGCCCTCGGGATCTTTCGCCGATGCCGGCACCACTTCACCCTGCAACCGCCAGGTCTTCCTCCATTTGTAGAGGGTCACCACGTGAATACCCAGTTCCTCAGAAATCCGGGCCACGCTCTGCCTGTGCGGCGGGCTCATCCGCTTCCTCACGTCAGCCTTGACGGCCTCGCTGTATCCGCGCATTGGTCATGTCCTCAAGCCCCCGGGTGTACTGATGAGAGGGGTGACATCTTTCCTGAAACTGGGGGCAACAGAAGATAACGTTTTTGGGATTCTGTTGATGTCTTCTCTGGCGGAATTGGTAAGGTTCCCCTCGGGTTTGACTGCATTTATTGACATGACCCAGAATCATGGATTCTTCTCTGGACGGCCACTAGCTAGATGGCTCACGGGAGACAAGCCAGACAGAAAGATGGTTCTTGAAGAGGCCTTCATATTTACTGATCCCGAGGGGAAAGTATGGGAAGTTCCTGCTGGCTACTCAATAGATGGTGCTTCAATACCCAAAGCCCTATGGTCGCTTATTGGTTCGCCATACACAGGTGACTATAGGAGGGCTAGCATTGTCCACGACAAGGCATGTGACGACGCAAAGAAGGACTTCAATGCTCGCCGTGCTGCAGATAGAATGTTCTTCCACGCATGCAGGGCTGGTGGATGCAGTACGGATGAAGCGAAAACTCTTTACTTGGGCGTCAGGATGGGAGCATTAAAAGATCAGATTCCACTCTGGTCGGATAGCATTACTGAATCATTTTCTCCAAGACCAAGAGCTTCGATTCCTTTAGGCGACCGTAGAATCGAAACAGACTTTCGGCTTGCTAGAGAAGTACTGAGACGTGAGGTGGAAACAGATGATCCTTTGGAACTTGAAGAACAGGTTGACAGGGCTCTTGAGCTTGTGGGCGCAGGCACACCATGAGTTCTCTGCATAACTGGCTGAGTCCATAACTTGATTGAATGGGCAGTGGCATCTAACCAGCCCCTCGAGTGGACAGGCCCACCTCAAGCAATCTGCTTCTCCGCCCTAGGCTCTCTGCCTGCCACCCAGGGGCAGAGTTGGGCGCCACAGGAGAGACTTATGGCTCTTGCGATCACTTTTAAGGCATTCGCAGTGTGGCTGGGCATCTTGGTGCTGGCAATCGCAAATGGTGCGCTCAGAGAAGCCGTCATTATTCCAGCGATTGGCAAATCGTCGGGATTAATCATTAGTGGCATTTTGCTGTCGGGACTACTTTTGACAGTTACGTATTATGCGATGTCGTGGTTAGGACGAGCGCCAGCCGTAAGTTACGCCGTAATCGGCTTTGGTTGGCTCTGTCTTACCTTGCTGTTCGAGTTTATATTTGGAAGTATCTTTCAGGGAAAATCTTGGCCGGAACTTCTTGAAGCGTACACTTTCAAGGGTGGCAATATTTGGCCAATTGTTCTGCTTGTCACCGCACTAGCTCCATATGTGGCGGCCAGAATCAGGGGTTGGGCGTGAGGTCGGTGGTGCCTAAATATTCATTCGAGGCTGACAACTTAGCCGGCGCTAAACTCAAACGTTAGGCAGCAAGAGCTGGGGCGTTGCGGCCTAGCCACGCCGAGCAGAACCCGGAAGCTGCACTGGCCTGCTCAGTTCGGCAAGGGCTGCGCAAGCCGCTACGCGGCCCCTGCCTTCCCTGCGCGAGCCGTGCGATGGGATCGGGTTCCTCACCGTATTGGCCATGGCCTCACTGCAAGCACCCTCCTGCGAAATCCGCCGCGTCATCGTTCACTTTTATCCCGAAGGGATCAAGGGAGGCGCTCACAGCTTTGAGCAGCAGTTCTTCGGGAAGCGCGGCAAGCCCGTCAAGAAGATGCGCTTCGTGCCTGCCGAGAAGGCCTTCGCAATCGCCCGTTCCTTGCAGGGCACCAAGGGCTGCACCGTCTCGGTGATCTGAGCCCTCCGGGCCGCTGCGGCGGCCCTTTTCTCTGCTCCTGCTCGCCACAAGAGCTGAAGCGAACCAACGGTGTGAGGCTTAGGTGCTGCACCAGGCTGATAGCGCGGCCTACGACGACGCGGCCTTAGCCGCGCAGGTAGCAACATCAGCAAGACTCGGGCCCACCAGCACCGGCCGCGACTCAGAGGTCGGGCGCATCGGAACGGGCGAAACGCAACCCATGGTGCCCTGGGCTGCCAGCAGCCGATCGCTGCGTTCTCGGGCTGGCGCCGCCGGCCGCGTCAAGGGCTACGCAAGCGGCTTCGCCGCCCTTAGCCCATCCGGCTGAACCACGGGCGTGGGGGCTGGGTTCTTCGCCTCTCCTGCGATGCAAGCCCATACCACCGAGTCCCTGCTGCGCCCCGTGCTGGCTCACAGCCTCGCCACACTCTTCCTCTGCTGCTCCATCGCCTACGGCGCCGGTTTCGCTCTCGGCAGCGGCATTCATTGGCTCAATGGCCAGCTCTCCGCTGTCGCGTCGGCACGGCTGGCACCGGCCAATCCACAGCTCATGGCCACCATCGAGGCCTGGCAGGAGGAAGTCAAAGCCGGTCGCTGGGTTGAGCCACAACCCATCGCCACCGGTTGCTGGCGCGATCTCCAGCCACAAAGCGAGCAGCAGGAGGCCGATCAGGAACTCCCGCTCTCCTGGGTCGTGTAGCACCGGCCAGGGCGGCTCAAAGCCGCCAAAACTGCCTGCAGATGGCATCTAGAAGCCGCCAGAAGGCATAGGACATCGTCGCCGCTGCGCTGCGCTCTGCTCCTGGAGGCGGCTGCTCCAGGCCGCTCCACCCGCTCGCTCCCACTCGGAATTCCACTGCCTCGCGCCTGTGCCGCCACACCAAAGCCAGCAGCCGGCATCACCACAGCTTCTCTTCTCCTCTCGCGCCTGCTCGGGCTTCGTTACCGCTGTTCGTGTGATGCCTCCTGGTGCGGTGTTTGGTGTTTCCAGATTTTGCGACATTTCCGATGCAATGTCCGCGCGTTTCTCAGTTCTAGGGATAGTTACCCCTTTTTGGATCTTGGTTTTTTATTTTCGTACACCTCTGCTTATCTTGCACCGTCGCGTTTGATTGTCGATCAATTCATTCACAGCAAGATCGACGGCGCCGTTCAACAGCTAATACGAGAACCACACCGGCTTCCTGCCCGTATCTTCTCCAAACAAAAGGCCCGGCACAGATGTGCTCGGGCCAGCAGATTCAGTCGTTGCCTCTGTCCAGATCAGTAGCCACTGCAGCTGGGATCAGCGCCTGGCCCCGGCTGGCTTGGGTCCATAGCTGGCCAGGTACAGCTCTGAGGTGGTCATGCTCTGGAGGTTGGTCGTCTGGCCATTGCCATCGAACTCAGCGATCACCGTGTTCGGGCCAAGGCCGCCGCGCTGGCTGAAGAGAAAACTGAGCACCGGGTGCGTGCGCAACGACTCCACGTGCTCAGAAGCAGCGAGGGTGCCGTCATCGCCAAGGATCGTGCTGCCCTTGCTGTCGATCGGCTCGAGAATGTCACGGCCATTGGCATCTTTTGTGAGCCTAAACTCAGCGCCAACCTGAGAGCGGAAGATCTCAAAGAAGCTGCCACGGTTGTCGCCACCGGTACGCCCCTTGGCATCAATGAACAAGCGCTCCAGCAGCGATCCTTGCGCAGTTCATCCACCTGCTTGAGGGCCTCATCACGCTCTTTGGCCACCAGCTTCACCTTGCGGGCAGCAGAGGCTTCCAGTTGGCGCTCGCGGGTGGCAATCTCACGTTCCAGCTGTTCCTTCTGCCGCTCGGCCTCCTGCAGCCGCTCGTACTCATCGGGATTGATCTTGGAGAACTGGGAGAGCTGGCGCTTCAAGGTGCGCAGATCGCGCTCCAGGTTGTTGGTCTTACGGCGCTCGCCTTGAGGGCCTCGCTGATCTGCGCGCCGCGGGGAGCAGGCTCGGGCTCGGCTCATCGCCAGCAATGTCATCGAGGGGTTCCTCGTCGTCCTGGTCCTCGTCGAGCGTTCATCCTCCAGGTCGAGGTATCGGCTGCATGGTCATGGTCAGTGTCGCCGGCACCTGGTTGGGCTGGTGCTGCGCTGATCAAAGGAGACGTAGCGCTGCTGAGCTGCAGCGAGTTGATCAAAGAAGGCTTGAGGCATGGTCCACCCATCGCGGCTGTGGTTGATGGGAGCAGCCCGTCCGGGCTCTGCTCCTGCCTGCTATTGCCAGCGCTTAAGACGGATCGAAGAGAAACCAACCAGCGGCGAAGTCGGATCGGGATTGGGATCGGGATCGGGATCGGGCGTGGGCTGCTCTGTCGGGTCCACATCCCAGAGGTCATCGGTCACCGAGACACCGCGCAGTTTCGGTAGACGGATCCATCGCCAGCGGGAAGCAGGGTCGAGGGCCGGATCGCTGGCACCACAGATCCTGGCCAGGGTCCAGCTCACTGCTGGGCCTGATCGCCGGCACGTTCACCACCAGGCCCAGCGGCAGCTGCTCAGCGCCGGGGTAGCGATCAAGATCCGGCAGGTTGTACTCGCGCAGGGTGGGTCTGGTGGTGTCATAGAGCTCAGCGAGCACGGCCAATGTGTCGCCCTCCAGCACCAGGTGGCCATCAGCGCGAAGCAGTTGCGGGTTGAGGTTGCGCAGGGTGTCCACCGTGGTGCCATGACGACCAGCCAGCAGGTTGAGCGTGTCGCCTTCCACGGTGGTGATCGTTTCGTAGCTGGCCAGTTCAGGGTTCTCCTTGCGCAAGGTCTGCACGGTGGTGCCGTAGCGCTCCGCAATCACGCTCAATGTGTCACCGGGGCTGACCACCAGCACGCGGTTGGGCTTGAGCGCCAGCACCACCTTCTCGCCCAGCTGTGGCTGCACCAAGGCGCCGATGCCACCGGAGCCATAGGCCTGGCCCACCAGCAGCAGAGAGAGGCCAAGCAGCTCAGCTCGCGGCTGTGGGGGCAGCAGGCCGGGCGACTGGAGGCCCGAGAGATCACCCAGCCAGCAGAGGCCATCACAGGGGGCAAAGCAGGTGGTGGCCGGGGGCGTCGTGGTGATGCCGGTGTCGGGGTCGGTGAGATCAGGCGGCTGGTAGATGCCGCGCAGGCCGCTGCCCTGCCAGGGCTGGCTGGCATCAAGGAAGTCCCAGGCGTAGGGGCGCAGCGCATCGAGCACCGCCGCCCGGCAGATGTAGCCCTCGCAGAGGATGTCGCCGGTATCGACACCAGGGCCGTTGGTGTTGTTGGAGATCAGGCGCTGCTGGGCAATGAAGACATCGAGCACATGCCGCGCCACGATCACCGGCTCCCTGGAACCGGGGTGCTGGGGTTGAAAGAACAGCAACCGGGCATTGGCGACAACCTGCAACGGCGAGGCGGACATGGTCATCAGCCGCGCAGGATCCAGCCCTGGTAACTACTGGGCTGGGGGTTGGCCTGCCAACTGCGCAGACTCGGCAGGATCAGGAAGAATCGTCTGCGCGTGAAGACGGCGCTGCTGGGCCGGCGCCAGCGCGGAAGCGGCAGCCGCCTGGTCGGCGCTGGGGATCTCGTATTCGGTGACCACTTCCTCCATGAGCAGATCGGTGGCGTACTCGATCACATCCAGCTTTTTTGTCGGCAGTTGCTCGGGGATCGGAATGGCAGCGCCCTTGCGCGACACCTTCGTCACCACCGCGTTCTGCGGTGGCGCATCAGGGTCAAGCGGGGGAGGTGGAGCGAGCAGGGCGGCATCAATCAAGGCAATGGCATCGAGGCTCGCCTTGGCGCTGGGGATCGGATCGGGGTAGCTGGCCTCCAGCTGCGCCATGGCGTCATTGATGGCACGCACGGCTGGTGCCGTTGCAGGCATCTGCAGGGCACGGCGGATGGCTTCGAGATCAGTGGGACGCCAGGCGTAGGGGTTCGTGGTGGGATCGCTCATGGCTGGTGGCTGGGTACGGCGATCGGATCAGCCGTTGCTGCCATGGGGTTCACCACGCCTGGGGCGCTGGAGAGCGCGAGCTGGTGGCGTAGCTCAGCGCTGCTGATCACGCCGCGCTCATGCAGGGTGAGCCATTCACCAACTGAGGGCAGGGGCCGAGCTGGCGGGGTGAGCGGCGTCACGGTCAGCGACACCCCGGCTCCTGCCTCCAGCGGATCACCGGTGAGAGCGCACCAGTGGCCCAGCAGGGTGGAGAACACCGAGGTCTTGTGCGTCGCCAGCGACTGGAGGAGCGCAAAGGATTGCCCGGCTGTGAGGCTGATCTCCTGTTCACTGCGGCCGGCGCCCATGTTCTCGGCGGGCACGAGCGCATCGCGGCGCATGTTCTGATCCAGCATCTGCAGGTAGGCGCGGTGCTCGGCCAGGGAGCGGGCGCGGATCTCCTTCCACTCGAAGTCCGCGCCGGCAGGCAGGTCCATGAAGGTGTTGGTGGAGAGCACCAGCGGTTCGGCGGGGCGCTCATCGCCATCGGCATCCGGCACGTTGCCGAACTGATCCACCAGGCCGCTGCGCACGGCCACCGGCAGGGCGCAGCGCGAAAGCAGGTCCTCGTACTCGCTCTTGAGGCGGTAGTGCGTCAGGTACTGATGGGCCAGACCGAGGTGCGGCAGATCGCCATGGCCGAAGGACGCACCATCGGCGGCGTACCAGACCGCAGGAAGCTGATGCAACCTGGGGCTAAGCAAGGCGGTGCCAAGGGGCTGGGCCCTGAAACCACCGGGTTCACGGGGGCTGGGCACCGCGGCGAACGACGCCTGGGTCATGCCATCTGGTGTGAGCAGCAGGCGGTGGTAGGTCCAGTCGCAAAGCTCAGCTGGCCGCAACTCCCGGCCATCGGCGCCGACGAAATGCACCGGGATCAGGTCATGGTGCCGCGGCGTCACAGGCCGGCGGCGGTCCTGGCGCCACCAGAGACCGTGGGGCGCCGCCTGCGGATTCGGCTGTGCCCAGTCCAGCAGGTCCGTACGGGGCACAAGCAGCAGCCGGGGCAGGGAGGCGCGATCACCAGCGGCGATGGCATCGAGGCGATGACCCTCGGAGGGCCAGCGGTGCTCGGGCGGCAGCACCATCAACAGACAGCCGCCATCGCGCAGCACGAGCAGATCGGCAACGAACAGGAACACCGACAGGTCAGTGCCGTGGCCATCGACATCACCGAGCACGCGGAGCAGGCTGCTCGGCAGGGCGCGGGGGTGAAGGAAGGAGAGCATGCCGGCATAGGTGCGCAGGGCATCGCGGAAAAAGCCGGTCGGCCGGGCCGCTTCGATGCGGCTGGCGTAGGAGAGGGAAGGCTCCTTGTGGCCCTGGGGCAGATAGACGCTGCGGCGGCAGGCGCCTTCCGGTGACTGCAGCAGGTTCCAGCAGTCGTAGGCGAGCTGAAGCCGATCACGCACGGCCACCAAGGAGGGATGCTCCCGCCAGGGCTGCAGCAGCGGAGTGCCTTTGGAGGCAGCGCGGGCCTGCTGCTCGGTTGGAGAGAGCGGCAGCCACTTGTTGCGGGATCGGCTGCGACTCCTGGAGGCCAAGGGCTTGGTGCTGCTGGGGGCTATTGCCAGGAGGGGGCCTGCCTGCTCCCTTCTCAATCGCCCTTAGAGTCATCCCATCAGATCATCCCTGGAGGGATGGGCCATGCATGCCGTCAGCGTCAGCGGCCTCAAGAACAATCCGGCCGAGGCCCTGCGCCAGTCCAAGCAGGGCATGGTCGTCGTGCTCAACAGGGACCATCCCGATGCGGTGATGATGGGCCTCGATCAGGGCGGCCTGTTGCAGGCACCGGGCGTGCGGGCCGCGCTGGCCACCGCCCTGTTCCGCGATGGTGAGCTCTCCCTGGCTCGCGCCGCCCGGGTCGCCGAGATGGACACCTCCGCCTTCATCTCCCATCTCTCGCGGCTGGGGATCCCGGTGATCCGTCTGACGGAAGCCGAAACCAACGCCGACCTTGACACCCTGGAGCAATGGCTGCAGTCGTCATCAGTGACGCCAGCCCTCTGATCGGCCTCGCCCGTGTGAACGGGATCGGTTGGCTGAAGGAGCTGTTCGGTGGAGGTCCTCATCCCAAAGCGGTGGTGGCCGATGAAGTGATCACCGGAGGCTTCCCTGCAGAAGAAGCGCGCATCACCGCAGCACTGGAGGCTGGCTGGCTCCAGATTGCTGGACCCATCCCAGCCGGGCCTGACCTGCCGGATCTCGATGAGGGAGAAGCGGCCAGCATTCGCCTGGCCCTTGCACATCCGGGCCCGGCGCTGTTGCTGATCGACGAGCGCTCAGGGCGGGCCGTGGCCCAGGGCCTGGGGCTGTCGATTGCAGGTACAGCCGCGGTCATCGGCATGGCCCGAGCGCGCCATTTGATCCCGTCGGCTCGGGCCGTGCTGTCCCAACTGCATGACAGCGATTTCAGGATCGCTCCGGCAGTGATTCATGCCGTTCTGCGGCGCTGCGGAGAGAGCAGCCCTGAAACTCCACAGGAGCCCTGAGGGAGGTCTGGGCTACGGCGCTCAGGCCAATACAGGGGGATGGACTGACCAACGCCACGGTTGTCTCAAGGCTGTTCTCCAACGACTTCAAGTGGCGCTACCCGCTTTCCCCCCGACCACTGCAGGGCAGCATGAACAACCTCAAGATCAAGAAACTCCTGAGTCACTGAGATGTGAGAACGACCATGATCTATACCCATGTTCTCAATCGTGGGTCGCCTGGGATCAGCAGCCCGGTAGAGATTGTGTAGCGTGATGAACAAGTGGTCCTCGGGCCCGAGAACCATGGCTACGCTTATGGAGATAAATCTGAAAGGCTTTAATGCGACTGGGTTCTTACTATGCCCCCGATGTACTTGAGCCGTGGTTCTCGGAAAAGGATGAGCAGTCGGCGGTGGTTCACGGAAACCATCCAATAACAAGTTATGTTTCACAAGAGAAGTATTCAGGAAAAACAACATTTACAAAATTGGAGGATGTTTAAATGAAATATGGATTAGGATGGACAAAGGCTGTTTGGGATTGGTACAACGAAGTTTGGAAGAAGCACGCACGTGGTGGAGTGGGAGGGTTAGGTGGAGTAATCATCACATTTTTTGCCATGATAGTTATGATAATCGGTGTCATATTAGGTGCAATACTCGATACAATCGTGGAATTTTTTAATTGGCTAGGCGGGCTATTTAACGATAAAGATGATGATAGAGCCAGAGCAGAGATCAGGGATATGTCATGCGACGAAATTAATGCTCTTTCTGAGGAGCGTCTGAATTCAATGACTCAGGCTTTACTGGATGGTCCAACTGGTGATGATGATGAAAAAGCGTTAATAAAAATTGTAGAGTGTTTGAACTGTGATCGATTGACCGGCACCTATTGGCCTCGTTTTGGATCGCGGATTCAAGATGATACACATGGTAACGAATTCGATCGCTTGCGTGTCGCTATGCGTAGATGTCGGTTAGTTAATTTCTCAAATTGGGATGATGATGCAACAAGAGTATTCATTCGTAATTCATCTTGTCCTGATTTGCAGCTACTAACGATGGATGACATAAAACAACTATTGAGAAATATGTTTAGTGGCTTTACTGGAGACGATGATGAAAGAATGATCAATAAGCTTATATATTGTTTGGATTCTGATACCGTGCAGCGTCTTGTTCGAGAGCGGGGGTTTTCCATTTCAGACTTTGATGATGAAGTTGACGGTTCGGAGTGGATACAGCTGGTAAGAATATTTAGGAGTAAAGGAGTATCTGCTTGATCCAAGAATGGAAACATAACTAGGCGCTCCAGCTGACCGTAAAAAGCGGCGCTCCTGTCGTCGCTCTGCTTTTTACGGCATCTGAGCTAGGTCGTTCACAAGTCAAGAGCCAACCCTTCAGCTATCCGGCTGCAGCGCAATCACAGTGATCGAGCAAGCATCCTGAATCTCCCGCCAGCGCTCGGCCGTGATCCCCAGCCGCTGCGATATCGCATCGGGCGGTTGTCCTTCCCGCAGCAGCTTCTGCCCGCTGGCGTAGAGGTCGCGCCAGGAGGGCGGCACCTTGATGGCAAAGCCGTGGTCCCGCAGGTAGTGGGTAATCTCGCCGTTGGCGTAGGTGCGGGCGTAGGGGCGAAACGAGCGCCCACCCGTACCATCGAAGCGGGCGGCGGCCTTGAGCAGGCCGATCACCGCGAGCTGACGCAGATCATCAAAGGGATGGGACGTGCGCCGGGCGAAGTTGCCGGCGATCTTGTCGGCCAGCTCGAGGTGCTCCAGCGCCAGGGCGTGGGCTGGCGAGAGGCGCGGGCGTGAGCGCTGGCGCTGGGGCCGGCTCCGTGGTGGCCGGCGAGGCGTGAGGCTGAGCGCCAGCTGTTGAAAACCGGAGCAGGAGCAGACGAGTCGGCGGCGATGGCGAGCGCGGGCCGATGGTCGGGGCCAGGCGGAGGCGTGAACCAGCGCGAACTGAAACGGCAGGCAGAGCTGCAGCACAACGGTTCAACGGGTCAGCAGCATCGGCAGCGGCTCCCGCTTGATGCCAAGACCGCGCCAGTAACGGGATTCGAGCCAGAGGGCACCCTGGCCAAAGGCATCGACCAAGTCCTTGGAGCCCCGCGGGAAGCGGGGCAGCTCCTCCAGCAGCGGAGCGGCGCGGTGATGGAAGCCCAACTGGCCGGCTTCCAGCAGGGGCGCGACAGCGTGGGCGCGCATCAGCTTGGAGCCCTTCGGGGTGATCGGCAGCAGGCCCGGCACCTTGCGCCGCAGGGTCTGGAGCACGGCCGGGCCGTTGGCGGCGTCCTCAATCAGCACCGCGTTGGGGCGCAGCTTCTGGCGCTCCAGGGCGGAGAGGCTGTGGAGCAGGAAAGCGATGGTGTCAGGTAGCCCGAAGCGGTGGCGGGCGGCCCAGAGCACCTCAATCTCCAGATGGTGAGGCGACGGGGGAGTGGCTGATCGCTGGGGCTGGTTGGGGCCGGGCGGGTCGCTCTGCAGCAGGCCCATCAGCACGAAGCCGCAGAAATCGCTGGTCTCCTCGCCCTTAAAGGAGAGGTCACAGGAGAACACCAGCGAGGCGTAGCGGCGGGGATGGCGGCGCTCAAACGGTCCGCGCAGCCAGCTGCGCTGGAACAGGCCGCCACTGGAGGGTGAGGGCCGCTGCTGGTAGAGCGCATTCCACCAGTAGGAGCCGAGGCGGCCACGGATGCGCAGCAACTCATCGAGGGGGAAGCGCTCAGGGCAGAGGGGTTCACCCGGCTGCCGCCAGTCAGGGTGAACGCTGCAGGTCGGCGGGAAGCTCTGGCGCTCAGCTGGCGGCTGGGCGATGGCCGGCAGGTCAACGATGTGCCAGCGCTGGGGGGCCTCACCGGCCTCATCAAGCAGGAGCGAGGCCACCACGTCCTCGTGTTCCCAGCGCGTGAGCACCAGGATCTGGGCCGAGAGGTTGCGCTGGCGGGCACCATCACCGGCCTCGATCGATTCCGGTTCCGCCCGTGTGAACCAGACAGCCCGCAGCCACTCCATCAGGCGCTCGCGCACGCGAGGGGAACCAGCATCAGCCGGGCCTTTG
The DNA here is from genome assembly GCF_001885215.1 of Synechococcus sp. SynAce01. GTDB lineage: Bacteria > Cyanobacteriota > Cyanobacteriia > PCC-6307 > Cyanobiaceae > Regnicoccus > Regnicoccus frigidus. Next base: position 71,112 of record NZ_CP018091.1, read on the forward strand.
TAGGGGTCATCGAGGATGCCGAGGCTGTAGCCCTTACCGGTGAACGGGCCATTGACACCAGCGGCGATGCAGCCACCGCGCTGGGGCGTGAGCCAGTTGCCGACCGCCGCTGAATCACGGGAGAGCAGGCTGCCGCTGGCCCGGTAGAAGTGCCGCGCTTCGCGGGAATGGGCATAGGCCAGCTCGCCGGAATAGCTGGCGATGGCGGCGAACAGGTGCGGGTGGCGATAGACGAAGTAGGCCGGGAAAAGCTTGGAGATCAGCAGCGATTTGCCCAGCCGCGGCGGGCAGGTGACGATCAGCCGCGAAAGATCGCCATCGGCGATGGCCTGGAGCAGGGCAACCAGCTCGTCATTCCAGCGGTGGAAGGCGTAACGGGGGAAGACTTCGGTGATGAACGCCCGCAGCGCCAGGGGTGCCGTGGCGTTGTTGGCGGCAGCGGACTTTGCAAGGCCGAGCAGGCCAAGATCAGCCCATGGATCGCCGTGCAGGGGTGAGTGCAGCAGCCCGCCGCTGAGGGCCAGCTGGCGCGGAGGCGGGGCAAGCGGTCGGGGGCCAAGCAGGTTGCTCATGGCCCCGAAAGCATTGGCGCCTTGACAGGAGCGCGGAGCAGGCCGGCGATTTCGCAGATGACGCGATGGGCACCAACGGAAGCACTGAACTGCTCAGCATCAGCAGCGCGGCGGGCGACATCCATCAGGGCGTAGATCTGCTCGGCCTGGTGCATGAGCCGGTCATCCACCAGCTCCTCAACCATGCGAGAACGCGCCACGCGCATGTACTTGCGCAGGGTGCATTCCGAAGTCATGTCCCAGAGGATGGAGGCCTGATCGCGGATGAAAGAACGCGGCTGGCGTTGAGCGATCCAGAGCTGGAAATGGGCGACGCGGTTTTCAACCTCAGCGCGACTGGGACGAGGTTTGCTGACCTGCTGGGGGAAGCGAACACCTTCGCCGTGGCGCTTTTTTCCCTTGGCGCTGAGCTTGGCGCCGCTGGCGGCCCCCGGCCAGAGAGGGTTGCCGTCGTCGTCCTCATGCGGCGCTGAATCACGGAGGATGTCAACAGCGGGTTCGCGGTACGAACGATCGATCTCGCCAAGGGCAAGGGCAAGGCTCTCTCTGATCTGTAGGCGAACATCCACAACAGGAAGGAGCAGCACCGCCAGGGGCGAACGGTAGCGAACCCAAGAATACAGAACCAAGAAGTCATAGCAATGCTGGCGCCCGTCGGCGGGGGTTGAGGGTGTCACGCCACGCAAGGGCTGCGCAGGTTCGGCTGACGCCTCACCCTTGCGTTGGCGTAATGGATTCCCCTTGCCGCCGCAGGGCTGGTGCGCTGAGGTCACGGCGGCACGGCGGCCTTCCCGCGGCTGCGGTGGCCAGGCGCCTGAGGCCAGCTGGCTGTCGCGCGTTAGCGCATAAAGGCCAATCAGGAGTAGAATAGCGTTCGTTAGGGATTGGTTGTTGGTGCGTGCTGGCGCTGAGCGAACTGGTGCGATTGGTGGCCTTCGGTTGGGGGTTCAGCTGGGCCTTCTGCCAACGGCGCTACCGCTCAGGGGTCCCGTGGTGATCGTCACCAGCGGAGGGCGGGATCTGGCCTGGAAACCAGCTGTTGTCGAAGCAGCCATCAAGGAAGCAGCCGGCGGCCAGGCGGTGCTGCAGCTGCTGCATGGCGGCGCCCGTGGTGCCGATTCCCTGGTGGATCGGGCGGCACGGCGGCTGGGCTGGCCAGTCGTCGCGGTGAGCGCCGAGTGGGATCGCTACCGGCAGGCAGCCGGGCCGATCCGCAATCGCAAGATGCTGGAAGCGGCGGTGATGGCGGCGGCAGCCGTGGAGGGAGACGTGCTGGTGCTCGGTTTTCCCGGCGGGGCCGGCACCCGCGATTGCCTGCGCTATGCGCAGTTGCTGCGGCGCAGCGGCAAGTCGGTGCGGGTGGAGCGGCTGCACTGAGCAGGCCGCTCAGCCGGCGGGAAGTCCCGTGTTTCGCGGCTCAGGTTCAGGCGTTGATCCAGGTGAAAGGGAAGGGAAGGGCCTCGATCTGCGCGTTGGTGAGGCGGCGGCGCCACTGCTTGGCCTGAGGCTCCCAGCGGAAACCCGCTTCTTTGGCCTCGTCTTTCCGGGAGAAGGGCAGATCAGCGGCCACCAGATGGCGAGGTTCAAGGCCTTCAAGCAGCAACTGCTCCAGGTTCGGGGCCCGCTGCAGCACCTGGGCCAGGTAGGTGCAGTCGGTCAGGGCACGGTGGGCCGACCAGACAGGGATCCCGTGGGCCAGAGCCAGGCTGGCAAGGGAGGGGTTGGGCTTGAGATCGGGCCAGCTGATGCCCTCGTAGCTGCAGATCCAGGGGATCGCTGGGGTGGCGCCAAGTGCCTTCTGAAGGAAGGATTCGATCCAGGGGCGATCAAAGCTGGCGTTATGGGCCAGCAGGGCATCAGCGCTGTCAACCAAAGAGAAGAACAGAGCGCGTGCCTGCTGGTGCGGCATCGCCAGGCGGGTGATCTCAGCATCGATGCCATTGACGGGCTCAGCCTTGTTCTCGTAGACGCCAAGCAGAAAGGAGAGCTGCTGCAGCACGGCCCGGTGGGGCACAGAGAAGAGCACCGCGCCGATCTCACACAGCTCAGCCTCTGGGGCCTGAAGGCCAGTGGTTTCGGTGTCAAGGATCAGCAGGGTGGTGGGCACTGCTGGGTTCGTTGCTGCCGCGCTCATCGGCTCTCCCTGGTGGTGCCAGCCGGGCTGGAGTCGTTGCCCAGCGGGACGCAACAGCAGACAGGAGAAGCGCAGCGGCTGGGGTTGTGGGTCATCGGCAAACGGCCTTCGCCAACACTGGCCAGGAAGCTGCCGTCAGAGGGAGGCCAGAAGCGGAGCCGTTCGGGAGTCACGCTTCAACCATGCGGCCGTTGGCCATCAAGGAGATGCAGGAGCGCATGCAGGCGTCCATGGGTGTGGTGGATCTGATTCCAAAGATTGAGCGCTTCTCCGTAGAGCCGTGCGTGCTCAGGGTCTGAGGAATAGGGCGGAGGAGCCGGCGGCTCAGGTGGGGCGGGGAGCTGGGCCACGATCGCCCGCAGTGGTGCCGCTGCGAGGGCGGAGCGGCAGTGACGGCCAGCCCAGAACTCACGCTCAAAGGCATCGAGAACAAGCCGGGCCAGCTGCTCAACGGCGCAGAGCGCGGCGGTGGTATCTGGATCAGAAGGGAATCTCATGGTCGAAGGTGTTGTCTATGGAAGGAGACTGATCACCTGCGGGGTGGCCGTAGCGGCTGGGCTGGAGATGATCAGGTTGCGATAGGGGCTGGGTCTGATAGTCACCAGGGCCGCCCATACTGGCTGGATCTTTGAGTTGCACGGTGCGATAACTGTTGCCACTGCGTGAGGTATTGGAATACTCGAAGGCCAACAACTTGACTACGTTTTCCTTCAGGTAGTCATCATGTTCACCGGGCTGGCCAAGCAACCATTCGGCGAAAGCATGAACGTCAGAAATAGGAATCGTGAGATTTCCTGCACCCAGATAGCTCTTGCCAGGTTTGGGATCAAACAGCTTGACGGTGAGGCGAGGAAGACCCATGGTTCAAAGATCAGTGGAGAGGTTGAAGTAACGGCGAAGAATGTCGTGAATCGCGCCAGAAGGCGTCAGTCCGCAGAGGGAGGCGTAGGAGGAGAGATGGGCGTAGACATCAGGCCAGAGACTGGTTGTGACCCGCCTGGCAGCCGTGCGGCGGCCATAGCGGCGCAGAGGTCGTGGCAGAAAGGGCTGATCAGGCGATTGGCCAGGCGCTGCGGCTGCCATGGCTCAAAGCTCCCCAGACCGCTGGCCATCAGGCTCACCCCCAGCGGCGTGATGGATCGCCTCAAGATCCATCCGGAGCAGGGGAGAGGGAGCGGATTCAGGGAGCTGGTTCTGCTACAGCGGCAGGGTGGAGCTGAGGCTGAGGGTGTCTTCGTCGAACCAGAACGCATGGGCCGGTGTGGGCCGGCGTGGTTCCTTGAGGGTGACCAGATCAAAGACAAGAAGTTGCTCAGCATTGTCTTCTGAGAGCCTGAGCTTGCCCTGGAGGGTCAGCTCGCCGTTGAGGCTGGTGTCAGCAACGGCCAAAGAAAGGCGCGAGAGGGCCTCGGTGAGTTCCTGATGCAACTGGCCATTGCGCTGCCGCAGCAACCAGGCGGCAAAGGAAGGATCAGGAACAGGGCTGGTCAGGTCGATGACGACCAGTCCGGTCGTTGCGCTGTTGTCATCCATGGATGGGATCAAGAAGGGTGATCAGATCGCCGCCGGTTGGCGCCGCTGGGCGATGCGATCACGCAGAAAGGCGGCGTGATCGGCGGTCTGGATGTAATCGGAGACAAGGGCAGTGGAGGAGAGCTCAAAGCGTGAACGGAAGTCCGAGACGATCTGGGGGATCACCTCGGCGGGAAGGGTGCGGATCTCACCGATCAACTCCTGAACCTCGGTGGAGCTGAGCCTGTGAGGCTGCTCAGGCGGCTGGCTGGCAGCGGCAGGAGCTGGAGCGGGCTGTGGATCCTGAACAGCTGTTGGTTCCGAGGGTGCAGGAAGGGAGGGCTTGCTGCTGCGGCGCCTGCGCGTGGGAGCGGTCGGCTGGGCGCCAGCAGCAGAGGCCTGGGCAGCAATGCCGGTGGGTGCTGCGGTGGAGCTGTGGTGCTGGGCGGCCGGTTCTCGGTGGCTGGATTCGTCGCCGTCGTTGTCCTCAGCGGAGAGGCAGAGCAGGGAGAGGATCTGATAACGGCGGAGGTAGGTGACCACACCGCCGAGGGAGTGAAGCGGATTGGTGGTGGTGCCGAGCTGCCCGAGCAGGGTGTAGAGGCCCTTGAGCTGGTCATCGAGCCGCAGGCCTAGGGGGCGCTCAGGCGCAGAAGGTGCGGGGAGGGAAGGCTTGGCGCCGTTGCTGGCCGCAGGGACTGGATCAGTGAGAGGGGGGTGATCAGCGGCTGGGGCTGGAGGCCGTGGCGGCAGGCTGAAGGGAACGGCACCGGCAGCAGCGAGGGCAAGGTCGATCGGGAACCGCTCGATGACGGCCTGGCGCAGCTCATGGCTGCGGACGAGTAAGGCGTCGAGGGAGGGGATCAGCCATTCAGAGCTGATCGCTTCGTCTGTATCGGCATGGAGCAGCCGGGTGCGCAGCAGGCTGGCGCCATCGGCGGCGGGGTGCAGGGTCTGGGTGAGCACCAGTCCCTGATCGAGCAGGGGAGGGGTCACCGCTTCAAGGACGGTCTGGAGGTTGGCGAAAGCGCCGTATTTGGCCTGGGAGGCCTTGTAGATGGGGCCGACGTGACGGTGAAAGGCGAGGAGAGCGAGGCCGATGGAGCCGTGCGTGGCGGAAGCGGCAACGGGCTGGCCGGATGGAGCGGAAGCTGGCGCGGAAACCGTCATGGAGGGCCGGCAGTGTCGCTTAAATCTAGCACTAGCGTTCGCTATAGAGTATCTATAGCGGTAGAAGGTAGCAAGCATGATGGTGCGGGCCGGCGGCCGCTCAGCAGCTGTCCGGAGGCGCGTCCGTTCAGTGTTCCCAGCCAGCGCCAACGCGAGCCAAAGCCAGGCAACAGGACTCAGCTCCTGCCTTGGGCGTCAGGCGCGGGCAGGCTCAGTTCAAAGCGAGCTGTGACTGCGGCTTAGCGACCTGGCCCGTGGACCACTGCTGCAGCGCCAGCAGGGGCCTGAGTTCGCCGTCAGTGTCGTAGAGGGCGTGCAGCTGCTCAGGCGTCCAGACATGCCAGCCGCTGAGCACATTGCGCAGCACTTCGAGCTCGGCGCGGCTGAGCAGCGGCTGGCGGGAGTCGATGACCACTGCGGCGAGATCCGTCCAGGCCTGAGGCAGATCAACCTGTCGCTCCTTGGCGATCACCTTGAAGCGCTCGGCGACATCGGCGCTGAGCTCCACAGCCTCAGCCAGGCTCGGCAGCGGCCTCTCCTGGGCCCAGCCCGGGGCCTCCAGTTCTCCGATGAAGTGCGAGAAGAAGTCGGTCGCCGTCCAGATCTGGCCGTCCTCATGCTCCAGGGGACGCTGGCGGGCCAGGCGCTCCACCAGGGGATCGTCAGCGGGCAGGCCGTAATCCATGCGATGCAGGCGATCGTTCATCACCCCGAACTGGATGAAGGTGAGCGGATAGGGCTGCTCGATCAGGCCGCGCTGCATCCGGCTGAAGGTGGAGTCAGCAACGGCCGGGAAGCCTGCCGCCTTGCCCCAGCGCAGGGGGAGATCACTGCTCCAGCCGCCGCGCTCCATCCAGCGGCCGAGGGTCGCTCCGAAACGGAGACGGGCCTGGGGGGAAGGAAGCTGGGAATGGAGGGGATTACCCATCGAGGTCAGGCCAGGAAGAGGGATGAACAGCAGTCGAGCGATCGGTTGCGGCGGAAGTGGCGAGAGGGGACGGAGCCGCCGAGGGCTTGTGAGTGAGCAGCAGCACCAGGCGCGCCCACTGCTCAGGGGTGAGCACGCAGCGCCAGGAGCCGCCTCGGAAACGAACGAAGGTGGTCGCGTGATCGCTGCAGGCGTTGCGGCGCTGACGTTCGGCGCCGAGGGGTTTTTCGCGGGCGGCGCGGGCCACATCGGCCCAGTCAGCGACCTGAAGCGTGAAGCCATCGAGGCCGTCAAGATCGCCCACGTCATCGAGCCGACCAGCGCCGAGCTTGCGGCGGATCGGTTGACCGAGCAGCAGGGAAAGCAGCTGAGACAGCTCCCGTTCAGCGCGGTCACCTCGTTGTTTGGACGGGTTCGCCATGAGCCGTAGCGAAGCAATCCGAGCCTACAGACCGCTAGAGGGATAGGGAAAGGGCTAGGGCCTTAAAAAAATGATCAATTCTTGAGCGGAAGGGCAAGGACAGGTCGCGCCAGAAGCGCCGGCAGGCCCCCGCTGGCCAGGCCTCGGTGAGCACTTGGCGCGTCATGGCCTGGGCAGGGAAGGTCCAGCCAGGGCCTCAACGAGGCAGGAGCCGATCGACTGCAGGCCACCGGCACTGGCAGGGCGCTCAGCCAGTTGCGCCGTGGCGCGGCGGACTTCATCCCCGGTCTCGCGAATGAACCAGGGCAGGGCGGGGCTGAGGCCAGCAGCCTGCTGCCGGCGCCAGCCGTTGATGGTGGCCTCGGTCTCGGCCCAAGCCTTGGCTCGCTGCCTGCGCAGGTCATCGAGCTGGGCCGCCGTCAGCTCAGAGCCGATCGAGCGCCCATCACCAAGTCGCCGCAGTCGGCCGTCAGCCTCGCGATAGCCGCCGCGCCCCTGGCTGTCAGCCGCAGGCCGGGACGTGGCAGCGGGGCAGTTGCAGACCAGGGCCAGGTCAGAGCCGGAGTTGGGGCGGCCATCGCGGAGGCAGTCGTAATCGGCCAGATGGCTGTTGACCAGTCCATCGCCGTTGGTGACCAGGCCGGTGTCATTGCAGGCCAGGCAGGCAAACGACGGGTGACGGAAGCTGATCTCACGATCACCCGCGTCACGCTTGTGGCTCGGAGGCACAAGGAACACAAAAGTGCCTTAGCGACTGACAGAAGAAGTCTAGGGCTTTGCGTCCGCTATCAGGGGCTGCGAAACAGCTGATAGGCGCCGCTGTTCATCAGCGGCAACGCTGCGGCCTGGGGTGCGGCCTGGGCTGACTGCCGCCTGAGCCAGCTGCGGCCATTGAGCGCTGGCCAGCCCGCCTGCAGGCCCTGGCGCAGCAGCTCCACCACCGAGTCACAGCCGGCGGCGCGTTGCACCAGCTCGAGCTCCTCGAGCAGGGCCAGAAACACCGCCCGGTTGCGCGGGCCGTTGCGGGCGAGCCAGTAGGTCTCGATGCGATCGGCGATCGGCCGCAGGGCCGGTGGCAATTCGGCCACCGGCAACGGCAGACGTCGGGCGGCCGCATCAGGCTCAGACACCAGCGCCAGCTTGGGTGGCCCGCCTGCAGGCGCTGGCTCCGGGTCATCGCCCTGGAGTTCACGCCGGCGGCGCCTGGCCTCCTGGCTCGCTGCCGAACTCAGGTCTGCGTAGGTGCGGTGGAAGGCCACCACCAGAGCCGTCGGTAGGGCGTTGTAGGCCACAAAGTCAGCGGGCTGCAGCGGCCGGGAGCGGGTCGGCATCCGCGCCGCGCCGATCACCACCGGCAAGCCCGCCTTGACCGCCGCAATGACCGACAGCCGGGCGGCACCCATGGCCAAGTCATCCCGCTCAGCCGGCAGCGGCACCAGCACCGGCGCCCGATCGGGCGGGCAGATCTCCGGGTCATCGTCAGGCACAGCCGCCAGGTCGGACGGAGCCAGCTTGCGCGCGTTAGAGACAGAGGAAAGGATCAGTTCTTTTCTAGATCCTGGCTTGTAGTTCCTGGGATCTAGTTCGTAGCCATCAAACAGGGGCCAGGTGTTGGCCCCTGTTTGATGGCCGGGTGCTGGCCCCTGCTTAGGGGCCAGGTCCTCGTTGGGGTGGCCCCCATCTGAGGGCCGGGTCTGGCTCTGGGCTGGGACCGCGGGCCTCGGTCGGTCCTGCACCCGATAGACGCTGGTGCGACCCGGTCGCTGCAGACGCTCGAGCCAGCCGGTGCTGCAGAGCCAGGCCAGCCCACGCTTCACCGCATCGCGGTTCATGCGCGACAGGGCAGCCAGGGTGGCCACCGAGGCCCAGCAACCCAGGGCATTGCCAGCGGCCCGCTGCCTGATGCACAGGTACAGGGCCATGTAGTTCTTGTGATCACCCGCGAGGCACAGCTCGAACAGCTGGTGCGGGAAGGCCAGGAAGCGATCCGGTGTTGTCGCACTCATCGAGGGAAATGGTGGCGGAAGCGAAGCGGGTCGGCCAGCGAAACAGCGGCCAGCAGGGCGGCACTCAGTCAGGTCGCCAGCGATCGCACGGGCGAGGGCTCAGCTGCTGGATCGCCACTTTCCTGCCGCTGTTTGCGGCAGTGGGCCAGGGCCAGCCGTTCCACATCCCGGCGCTCGTCCTCCATCAACTGAGCGATCAGGCGCCGCATGAAGCTCGAAGCGTTGCCCGCGGCATGGGCTCGTATCCAGGCGATCTGATCGAGCTGGAGCAGAAAAACGACCGAGGCCGTCGGCGTGGACACAGTCGGGGGAACGGGCACGGCCATGATCAGCAATAGACTTGTGTTCGCTAGATTAGTCTTAATTTTCTAGCGAGCCACAAGATGAGTGCAGCTGGATCTCCTCTCCCTGTTGCCAGGGCGCCGGTCACCTGGCTGCAGCGGCTGCCCCTGCGCCGCGACAACAGCACCTGGACCTACTGGCTGCAGCAACCAGCGCACCAGTTCCCGATCTCGATCACAGGCGTGATCGCCAAGGTCTGCAAATCGGAGGACGCCCTGGGCTGGATCGAGGCCTGGCGCACGGTCTGGGAGCCCAGGGGCAACACGGTTCACGCCGCCATGCAGCACTTCGCCCTGCACCGCTGGGGTGCCCCCAGCGAGCTGTGGCCGTTGAACGACACTGACGGCCAGCGGCTCGACTGCAGCCAGCCACCCGAGCCGGCAGGACTGCGCTACGGGGCCTACAGCGACTGGATCCGGCCCCTGTTCGCTCAGCCGCTCTGGGCTCACATCACTGTCGTGGGAGCCGAGGTGATGGTCTACGACCTGGAAGACAACGTCGCCGGGACGATGGATCTGATCCTGAGATTTCCCGATGGCAGCCACGGCATGGCTGACCTCAAGACGCTCTCGGCCAGTGGCAGAAAGTACGACACCAGGGCCCAGATCGGCGCCGGAATCAGCATGGCCGAGCAGCGCTTCGGGCTGGAATTCTCGCGGGGACTGACGATCTGGTCCGGCCCAGGCCAGTGCGAAATCCAGACCCACAGGGCCGACGACTGCCGGCGCAAGTGGCGCCAGACCATGAACCGCTACAGCGCCATCTGGCGTCCATTCTGATCTGAAATAGCGTTCGCTAGCGCTAGAATGCAGAGGTAGTCCTACCGATCCTGCTTCAGCGTGAACGGTCCCGAGCTGCCCTGCTTCCCGCGCTCCAGGCGCATCCCACCGTCCTTCTGCCTCCCCTGCAGCGATGTCTGCCAAAACCCACGTCACTTCAGTCGCCGCCATCAACGCGCCCAGCTCCATGCCTATGGCCTCTGCTGCGCCACCTCTGGCTTCCTGTTCGGAGCCCTCGCCATCGCCCTTCTCGCTCACGCAAGAAGTAGCTGACGCCCTCTATTGGGCCGCCGAAGCCAAGCAGGCCGTCCTCGATGCCCAGGCCAACCTCCAGTCCGCCACTGACACCCTTGATCAGATGGTTGAGATCGGCGCCCTGCCGGAGAAAAACCTGCCGACTGTCAGCGGGTTCGCCATCTACCGGCAGGAAGGTCGCGTCTCCTGGTCCTACCCGCCAGCGATCAAGGCCCTGGAGGCCCAGGTCAAGCAGCAGAAGCAGCTCTGCGAACAGCTCGGCGAGGCGATCCAGAAGCGCGGCAATCCCTTCTGGACCATCAAGCCATTCGACGCCAGCAAGCCATGAGCCCCACGGAAACAACAGCGGCGAGCAGCGTCATCACCACCCACCTGCGCGAGCTGCCCAACACCGCCTTGGAAGCCGCCATCGACCTGGTGTCCCAGAGCGGCCCCGCCGCCCTGATCGAGCTGATCAGCGACGAGTTCTGCCGGCGTCAGCCCTTCATCCAGCGAGATACACCATGAGCACCACCCCATGGCTTGGGGCGCCAGAAGCCTCCCGCGCCCTCGGCATCAGCGTCAGCACCCTCTACCGCTGGCGCACCGCCCGCTTGATCAAGGCCGGCGAACACTGGCGCCGTAAGTACCCGAGCCCGCGGTCACCCGTCCTGTATCACCTGCGGCGCTGCGAGCACCGCATGAGTGAGTTGAGCGCCTGCACTGCCGCCAGCATCGAGGTACCACTGAGCTTCTAGTCAGCGCTCCTGGTTCCATCGCATCGTGTAAGCAGAAAGCGCGACCTGGGGCCTGCAATTCAGAAGACGAAGCGTGCCAAGCCATGGCTAAGGGGTCAGGAAAGTTGACACCCCTCTCATACGTACATCCGGGGGCTTGAGTACATGACTAGTGCGTTGTTATAGAGAAGCCGTCTAGGAGCTTGTCGCTCATAGATCAGCATCCGAGCTTTACACAGGCGCCCTGAAATCTGCCCTGAACAAAGTGACTACAATGGTTTTGGGCGAGAGAATGGGCCATGGTCAAGCCCAGGTCTTCCGTCCCTGGAACACGTAGCAGACGCAGCTGCTGCCGCCCTCACCGGTGGCTGGCTGCCTCAGAACCACCTGGTGTTCTTCATGCTGGAGCTTGCTGCTGATCTTGATCTGGAGGCGATCCACTCCGTCTACCAGCAGAAAGATCCCCGGGGTGAGAATGCGTATGAGCCGCGGATGTTGGTGCTGTTGCTCTCGTACGCCTACGGCGTAGGGCTGTCCAGCTCCCGCAAAATCGAGAAAGCCTGCTGGGAAGTCGCTGACTTCCGCGTGTTGACCGGAAACCAGCTGCCCGACCACAGCCGGATCAGCGATTTCCGCCGGCACCATCTCACGACTTTGGCCGGCTTCTTTGTTTAGGTACTGAGACTCTGCCAGAAAGCGGGGCTGGTGAGCCTGGGCCATGTGGCGCTGGATGGCACCAAGATCCGCGACAATGCCAGCAAGCACAAGGCCATGAGCTACGAGCGGATGCTCAAATGCGAGAAGCAGTGAAAGGCGAGATGCGGGCCCTGCTGCGCAAGTCAGAGATCATCGACGCCCAGGAAGACGGCAAGTACGGCAAAGACAAGCGGGGTGATGAACTTCCTCAGGAGCTGCAGCGGCGCATCAGCCGGCTGAAGTGGATCCGCAAGGCCCTAGCCGCAGGCTTCCGCACAGCGGTAAGTTGAGATGGAGGCAGAAGCTGCTGCCGCCGAGACCTCACATCGGCAACGACACGCCGAGGTAGCTGAGCAGGAAGCAGCTGAGTCACAAGCCAGTGGTGATACCCAGGCCAGCAAGCGAGCGGCACGGCGTACTCGTGGTGCCCGCAAACGGCGGATGACGCTCAGAAGCTGACTATTTAGAAGGTGGAGGCGGCAGGCCTTGAGACTCCCGACAACAGAGCTGATGACGAGATGGTGGGGTTCCCCTGGCGATGCCCTCTCGCAAGCTCACCACCGATGCAGTGGGAAACCACAAGGCCAGTGCGCTGAGGAATTTATCAGACCCAGGCAGCCACATCTTCAAGGGCAGTGATGGCTGGATTCAGGGCTACAACGCCCAGGCCGCAGTGGATAGCGACCACAAGGTGATCGTGGCCATCTGCGTGAGCAACAAGGCCAGCAATGTGGTGCACTCGCTGCCCATGCTGGAGCGAACACGGGCCAACACCGGCCAACTGCCAACAGTGCTCACGGCGGACGCGGGTTACTGCGGCAGCGCCAACCTTGAGGCCTGTGAGCACCGAGGGCTGGATGCCTACAATTCCACCAACAGGCAGAAACACGGACAAAATCCCATGCAATCCTGGGGCAGCCCTCCAAAAGGCCTGGACGCCCGCGGCCGTATGGATCGCAAGCTCCGCTCCTAGGCGGTCCAAGCGATCTACGCCCTCCGCAAGACGGTAGTCGAGCCGGTATTTGGTCAGATCAAGGGAGCCAGACGGCTGGATCGCTTCCGATTACGAGTGCTGGAGCAGGTGAATGGGGAATGGGCGCTGATGGCCACCACCCACAACCTGATCAAGCTGTTCAGGGCAGCAGTGGCGACGGCATGAGGGCCTCCCTCAGTACTGCTTGCTGCCTGGTAAATAAATTCGCTGAAACGCCAGTCGCTTTGTCAGGCCTTGGTCGGGCCCAACCAGCGAATAACTCCTAGCTGCGAGCTTCTGCGAAGCAGTGGGCTGATGTGAGAAGGCAGATGAGCCCGGCGCAGCGGCAGAGCGAGACCCTGAGGCTGGGCCTGTTTTTTGTCATTATTCTCGGTTGGCTGATTGGTCTTTGTAGCTTCTAGGATTGTGAATCAGAGGGCTGCCACGCGCTGAGCGGTCAATCGCCCGTTTCCGACTTACGAAATTATATTGGAAGCCTCAAGACGTTGGCTGTTGCGGCGAAGCAACTGCATGTTGCGGGTCTGCTTTGGTTTTGATTTTCAGGTATCCCTGCGTAGAAAGCCAGTCTCAGCCCACCTCTGGTGCTGGAAGCTGGCCTCGGCCTCTGGCCTGCACAATGGGATGCCAGCCAGTTCCACCAAATCTCGGTGGTAGTTGGTTAGGTCGTTTTTGACGAAGCCGTGCAGATCTGTATTGCCACAGGTATGGACCATGTCCTGCATCAGCTGCACTGAGGTGAATGGCTTTTATTGGACAGATTGGGCTAAGCCTGTCGATTGTGGTCAGGAGTAATCATCTTTAATGCTCTTCAACAATGCTCCGATCATTCGGCTGTCGCTCATCAGATCAGCATGTTCCGGCATGGCGTTGCTTGTTGTGTAATGCTCAACGTCCTGGAACTGCAGCCAGGCTGGTATGTGTTCTACTTGGGCTGCTTCAGCCAGGTCTTGGCGAGACCCGACAAGCTTGTTCGGTGATCTCAGAGACGGATTTCTTCCATCAATCGGGAAAGCGCGGCGAGCCAGTTCAAGAAATGAGCCTTCGAAGCCTCCTAGACAGCTGGCTTTCTCCTGTTCAGAAGGGAGCGTGAATACGCGGATTGGTTTTCTGCCAGCTGTTATGGCTCGCTCGGGGAACTCAGCCCAGAGATCGCTAGCAAGTTTTAGTACGGATTTCATTGTCGCGATTGGCGCGAGTAAGTCGATGCTGGAGATCGTGGTTCGGCGTGCTTCTCCAGACCCGATCGCAGCAATCAGAGAAGCCTGCTCCTGATGAAGACGCTGTGCCAAGGCAGACAACCAAAGAATGCCAGAGCTATGAACAATGAAGTGTATCGTCATGGGATTAGGAGGAGTCAGCGCTGCTTCCAATAGCCGGCTCATAACCCACCACCCGATACCCCGCTCAACCTCGCTGGCGTCGTCCTGGAATATACGCTCCGCTTCACCTTCGAGAGTTCGCCACACCGGTTGTAGCCAGTCTTGGGAGTAGCGAACCAGATGACTCAGTGTGGCTCCTGGCAGCCCACCGGTGATCTGGCGAATCCGATTACTACGGGCATTCAGAAGGTCGATCACCAACTCCTGCACATCTTCTCGCCAGATGATAAAGAGAGGAAACATTGAAGGATAAGCTGCCTTGATGTGTGCTGTTGCGATTGCCGCTTTTTCAGTCATCGCTTTTACTGATCCCAGCCCACTTTCTACAAACACTACTAGGTGACGATAAGGAGATGGTGGTTCAGTCGAACTAAGCAACTTTATGGTTTCTTCCACAGTGGGCTTGTCGCTCACGAACACACCCTGTCGAACAAACTGACCATCACGGGTGTGAAGGTAATGTCCCTGGATCATGATCCGCGTCACTCCTTGAGCTTGATCACTCCCAAGGGCCAGATATGGCTCCATACCGAACAGTCCAGCCAACGCTTGACCCTCATTGGCATATGGTACGCCTAGCCGAATAACCCAGGCGTCGAGTAGATTTGCGCGCCAATCTTCGTAGCGCCATAGCGAAATACCCTCCCATGCCTGACCATTACCGTCAACCCACCTGCTCCATGACTTCCCCCTAGAGTTTAGGATAAGGAAGCCTCTGTCGTCATAGCCAATTAGAACAAAGGCATGGCTGGCACCGTCTGTACTGGCTGTTGGGTCATAGTCAATAGCGCCTCCCTTTGGTGTGTCCCATCCGGCATGAATTCGTGCCGACACCACCACAGCCCCCACTTCGTTCAAAGCGGTTTGGTAATCAAGCAGCTTTCGCTCCAATCTCGCATAGGCGCCGAGTGTGATTTTCCTGGCCTGCTTGCATCGGTCGATCGTAAGTACCCATTCCAGCGGATCTGCATTATCCTCAATACGATCCTTGAGGCATACGCCGTTCTGCTGAAAGCCACGCATTACCCCGCGCAACGTAGAGCCGTGCTGTTCTTCATCAAGAAGTTCGTCAAAGGCCTGACCCATTCGATAGAGCATCACTGCGCTCACTCGATTCGGCTCTGCCGCTCTACCCTTCGGATCAAATGATCCTTTGTTGCCATCCCACATCTGTCGGATGCGGAGAAGATCCACAACATTTGCCGTCGCAATACCCGTACATCTGGCGTCGATGTCCTGTTCATAGATAAATCGACCGCCATTTCCGATAAATTCTCTGTGGGCCGCTGTTGGCTCCAATTTGTGCGGCAGCTCGATCAAAGGTGGCTGGTAGATTCTGTCGTTGAGATCGACGTTGTCTTGCCGGACCTTTTTCACTTTAGGAACCTCCTGTAATTTAGGCGGATGTCACACCAGCAGCCTTTAGCGCTGCGCCAAAGTGCCGGGACGCGCTCTTGAACCCCTGGTCATTGGCATGTAGCTCATCTGCCCATTGCGTTGGCAATACTGTTCCTCTTAGATCGATATAAACCCCCCTGGGGTTCTCATCACATACCTTCTTAGTGATGACATTAAGCTTGTCGATTAAGATACGTATAAGCGCACTACCGGTGGCATTGTCTGGGAAGAAATGGGCTCTCAGCGGATCGCCTGTCCAGTTGACTGCCCAGAATGGCTTGCTAGGATTCTTTACTGGCAGGCTTTTAACTTGCACATAGTCATACCCATGGATGTAGACCTTTAGTTGAGGAAAAGCCAGGAATGGAAAGCGACTATCGACAGACTGGAGCAAGCTTCGATAAGAATCTTCAATGAAGGCGAGGCGTTCGCGCGTGGCTTCAGTATCAAGATGCCATTCAAGCGGCTTATTGCTATCATAATCCTTCACCATGCCCATGAGATAGGAAACATTGTTCTCATCGGCTCCAACTACGTCGTTGCCGGCTCCTGAAAACAAAAAACCCTGAACATTATATTCTCGTACGTGGATTAACTCAGTGAGTGTATCGAGGTATTCGGCATTACTAATATCAAGCATGCTCTTGAGAGTGTCACCCGCTCTGCTTGTATCGTAGACTAGATATTCCTCGCCGAGGTTGTCAATTAGTTCACGAATGAAAAAGGGGAACTGAAACCAGGAGTCGCCTTCCGCGTAGAGAATCGGACGTGCTGGATTCTCGTTGATTGCTCTTTGGAAACTTCGCTTCCGATTAGTGCGTTCAATCTTGTTAGTAAAATCAAATGCGAGTTGCCCTTGGGTCTCTTCGTCAGCATTCATTGCACCCAAGTCGACCGTTTCAGGGTTGAATGTGAGAGCTGGAGCAAACGGCCTAGAGCGGCGCGGGTCCGCAACTAAATACTTCTCGATCTCACTCCGATGCGTCTCTGGGTTCATCAGCTTGCTGCGTAATTCTCCAATCGTGATTTTTGGGCTCATTACTAGGACCGCTAAATAGTTTCTTTATAGCTACCAGATAAATCCACGCCCTCACGTGCCAGGAACTTGTTATAACTTGTTAGGCCATACTGCTTCTGCTTGGCTTCAATAGCTCTGCTGCGCGTCAAACTGGGGGAATAACCACCTCAGGTTCTGCCACCATCCGCGCCCAGTTGATTGCTGCCATCACCCTCGACATTGTGGCCCCCCCCTCTCAGGAAACGTACCAGTACCCCTGAGCACGCCCTTGCGTCCGAAACACTCATGGCCAAGTCCAAAGGCCGTTGCCAAAATGGTCATGGGGAAGACAGGCCATGACCGATGACAACTTTGGAGACTTGTTCACGAAAGGAGTCGTGGTCTGGGTTCTCACAGCGCTCCCTGCCCTGGCGACGACACTTCTGGAGAAATCCCGAGTGCTGATCCCGATTAGGAAACTGTTCATTGTTTAGGAGTTCGTTGAAAAACTCGGCCAACTCTGCGAAAATGGGGCAATCGCTCAGACGTTAATACGAGGTCAGCAGGAGCGCAGGAGCTCCCTGTTCTCTTACGCCTCGATCGAGGAGCGGATCCCGACCAGCCATCCGCTACGGCGGATTCGCAAGCTGGCGGACCAGGCTCTCGAACGGCTCAATCCCACTTTCTGCCAGCTGTACGCCTCATAGTGACTGGAGCAACAAAGGGGGTCACGTCACTTGCAACGACAAACGTCTGAGGAGCGGTCTGCCAGCCCCGGCGTAGCCGGGGCTGGGCTCTCAGCTTTCACAACAATCGAGGGGACGCGGCTCTGATCGCCTGCATGGCGACCCTGACCTTGAACTCAGGACTGCGGGTGCGGCGTTTGCTCATGAATGGGAGTCCCCTTCAGGGGCGGTGCCCCGCCTCAGAGGTTAACGATAGAGCCTGTCCAGAAAAGCCAGACCATCTCACTCATCCGAGCACCATAGATGGCCTTAACGAACCTTATTAAGTCGAGATCAGTTGCAGCAGCTACGGTTTCGCAGTCGGAGAAGGACAATCTCGCTCAAAAATCCCAGCGCTGGCTTCTCTAGTCTGCAAGTTTGCCATACACTTTGAACCTTCTCTCCTAAACAAGTTCTCTCGCAGCGTGTGAACAATTTTAGTTTCCGTGCCACTCGATACAGCTCAGCCGCTGTCATCGTGATGAAGTTTTAAAGTGATTTTTTAGATTTTTTTCCCATGAATGTTCAACTACCAAACGGCATGATCGTTGAAGACGATGTGATACCCGAGAAATACAAAAATCAAAACTATGTTCTCGAATGGTCCGACGACAACGGAGGAATATACGTTGTGACCAGCAAGAAGAAAAATGTACCGATTGGAGGGTAGGCAGGTTATCAAATACAATTTGACCAAGACACCCCTTTGCTTTGGTGACTATGCAGTGGAAGGTATTCCCTTCGATTTTCAAATTTGCAAGCATATTTTTGCTTGCAGATGCAAGTTTATCTCAAACGATATTTGTTCCAACCTCCCAAGAGCTGTCTCCATCATTCACAAGTGGAGCTTCAAAGTATTCTCCCGATACTGGAGTTGATTGCCCAACTCCCACCATGAATGTAACAGCATTTGGGCGAAGTACTAATGGCTGGTCAGATAGCTACTATTCACTTGAGGGTGCATCTGGAGGTGTTGGGAACTATGGAGGTGCAATCGGTTTTAGCTATCCTTTTGGAGGGAATCTGCGTGAATTCTGCAATAAGTTCGCAGAGTCTAAGGCAAAGTTTGAAAAACTAAGAGTCCAAGCCGACCTACTAAACAAATGCAGATACCTTGCGTTTGACCTTGGTGTTACTGGTGAGCTATTTGATGAAAACAAGGAAATGTTCGAGAAGAATGGGCCATTGTCCTCATTTGCCGAGTGCAGAGCCTTTAGAAGTCTTCTTAATCCTAGAAAGACCAAGCCAACTCTATCTCTGGATGAGTCCTCTGCCACTAAAACAGAACCATTTTCACCAAAGCCTCCGGCTACTTACAACATAAACCAACCCTAGTAAGACTTTGGCTTAAGGAGGCTCTGCGTGGAAAGACGCCTGAATCCCTGGCCGCATTGGTAATTTCTATGGCCCTTGCGATGTAACCCAGGATGGTCGGCCAAGATTCTGCTCATGGCCGCATTCATAATTGACAAAGGGCAGGTAGACCTCCATGAGCAACCTACTATGTATCAGTGCCTTAAGGACGTAGAGGGAGGTGCCACCAATGCGACCAAACACGACGGCTGATCCCTAGCCTCTGATACATTTAGCCAAAGGAGGGTCGGATAAAGGAACGTTCTCATAAGCACGTCAGGCAATACGAATATTATTAACTACGAAGTCCTGGCCAGCAAAAGCGGCTGCATAACCAGCTCGATAGACTGAGGAGTCCGCTAAAGCGGAATTTTAGTCGCGGCTTCAATGCATGTACAACCCCTCATAGTACTTGAAAAGAATTAAGAATACCACGCATTTGCTCGTAGAGTTCGGGTAAGGCAGAGTGGTCAGCTTCTAGTTTGCTCCCAGTAGCAATGTATGCGCGGGCTTGCGAAAGAATGACACGTTGGATTTGATAAAGCGTGCCATCAAAATTTTCATTTCGGAATACGCGAACCCCAGATTGTGTTGTGGGATCCTGCGAAGTCTCCAAGACCTTGCACCCAAGTTTGCTAAGACCTTGATTGCCAAGCTCCATCCACGTACTTATAGTGGCGTTGCCTATCTCTTCCACGGTAACATTCACGTTTGGTGTAAAGTTTCCAAAGGCCTGATGATAGGCAATAAACAGAGCCGCACCCATGGAGGCGGCTAAGGTGTCATCCTGAATCCATTCCCCTCCTGCTGGCCAAGTAAGCCTAAAGCTGTGAGTTGGATCAATATAGGAAACGCGAGTTCCAACAGGCTCATTCGCGGCCACTGACCCCGACGGATTACTAACTGTGGTTTGTCCTAAAGGAGTTATTGTGGTTTGCAACTCAAAATACCCAGGAATCTTAAACCCGGTCGCTCGATTCAGAAGTTTCCTTAACTCCTCACGGAAAGTAAAGATACATACCAGCACAATAATCCCTATTGTTATCCAGCCAGTGTTGCTCATAGTATGCAGTAGATTACGAGAAAGTGGCGATTAGATTTTATCTGAAGTTGCCTTGCCATACCTAAATAGCATCGGACGAGGCGTTTAGTCCCGGCTTGATACGTTGCCCTGGCCATCAGGTCAGTGAGACCCTCAAACCATTAGACGAATTACCCAGCCTGGATAACTTCAAATATCGTCCAACAGTAGCTGCAAGGTTACGATCACGCAACGCTGCCTTACTGGCTCCTATCAAGGGAGACACATCCTTATGTAGGCGGGGTCGGATATTCACCCGCCGAGGTGCCCCTCCGCTCAGGCCCCAGAACACGCCTGTCCTGTTCGTATCACGGGTCAGTGCCCTATGGCTAGAAGCGGTTTGGCGAGACAGCGCCGTATGAGTCTGTTGCGCATAGATCGCCAGCAGCCACTCCACAGACGCCCTTAAATCTGCCTTGATCCCAGTGATTTCAATGGATCTGGTCGATAAACTTGGGCATGCAGAAGCCCAGGTCTTTCCGCCCTTGGCAGCCTGAGCAGACCATCCTGCTCCCGCCATCATCCAGGGAGTGGCTGTCGGCTGATCACCTGGTGTATTTCTTGCTCGATCTGGTAGATGAACTGGATCTCTCGGCGATACTTCTCCCCGCGCAGGCCAAGGATCCACTTGGGGAGAAGGGGTTTGACCCGCGGATAATGACTTTGTTGCTGCTCTACGCCTACTGCGTGGGCACGGTCTCCTCCCGCAAGATCGAGCGCGCCTGCTACGAGGACCTGGCCTTTCGGGGGCTGACGGGCAATCAGCAGCCCGACCACAGCTGCATCAGTGAATTCCGGCGCCGCAATCTCGATTCCATCAAGGGCCTGTCTATTCAGATCCTGCGGCTATGCCAGAAGGCCGGGCTGGTGAGCCTGGGCCATATGGCACTGGATGGAACGAAGGTGCATGCCAATGCCTCCAAGCACAAGGCCATGAGCCACGAGCGAATGCTCAGGGCAGAAAAGCAGCTGCAGCAAGAGATCAATGCCTTGATGCGCAAGGCCGAGATCCTTGATGCCCAGGAAGACCAGCGCCACGGCAAGGGGAAGCTGGGCAGTGAGCTCCCCGATGAGCTGAGGCACAAGCAGGGCCGCCTCGAAAAAATCCTTCAGGCCCGTAAGAAGATGGAAGCGGAAACCGCTGCAACCGCAGCGCAGCAGCTGCATGAGGAGGCCAGAGCCAAAGCCGCTGCCTCTCAGGAAGCGGATGCAGCGGCAGCGGAGCAGGCCGAGCTGAACAGAAAAGCCGAGGGGGCAGCAGCCAAGGCCAAGGCTGCCCGGGAGGCTGCGATCGAGGCCGCCGAGAACGCCGGTGTGGAACCACCAGATCTGGAGCCACTGCCGGCTGATGCGATGCCCAGGCGGGGCCTGGCGCGAAAGGCTGATGGCACCCCAACCAAGAGGAGCCAGCGTAATTTCACAGATCCTGAAAGCCATCTGATGCAGTCGAGAGGTTCCTATCTGCAGGGCTACAACTGCCAGCTGGCGATGGACAGCGATCACCAGGTGATCGTGGCGGTCGGCGTCAGCAACCAGCCCCCCCCCGATGTTGAGCACCTCGAACCCATGCTGGAGCGCATCGCCGCCAGCGCTGGTGCACTGCCGGATGTGATGACGATGGATGCGGGCTACTGGAGCGAGGACAACGTCAACGCCTGCGCTGAACAGGGCATTGACGCCTACATCGCCACCGGCCGACTGCCGCACGGCCAACCGCCACCGCCTAAGCGAGGCCGTTTGCCCAGAGACTCCGATGCCAAAACCCGCATGGCCCGCAAGCTCAGAAGCAAGAAGGGATCAAGGATCTACGCCCAGCGCAAGGCAATCGTGGAGCCGGTGAACGGCCAGATCAAGGAATGCCGGAGTCTGCGACGCTTTCTCCTCAGGGGACTGGAGAAGGTGAACGGCGAGTGGCATCTGATTGCTGCCACGCACAACCTGCTCAAGTTGTTCAGGTTCAGGCGATCACAACAACAGGCGCTGGCTGCGGCATCTGGATGAGGGGCAGGGGTAACCCTGGCGACAACACTAGGACTGAATGAGCCCCACATAAAATGGGGAGCAGGCAGCAGAAGAACAGAGCCGCAGCGGTTCAGCTCAGGGCTGGTGATTCGCATTGACCGGTGGCCCACTGATCTATCAGCAACAAGCTCCTAGCCACCGTGCTGGTGTGCGCCGGCCGCATCGGCTGGATCGGCCTGGCGAGAATCTTGATCGCCACGGCCTACGGCCAGGCGAATCAGCAGGCCAGCGATAGCCAGCGCCTGGCCTGAATCAGTCGGCCCCCTCGGAACGAGGGGGCCCAGTGGTGGATTCCACCGCATCATATCGAAGCTCCTTCTATGGCAACGACACCTACCTCAGCAACATCAGCAAGGAATTGCTCGAGGTGCCGCAGCACTTCGGGGCGGAGGCTCCAGCCCTAGTCAACGCCTATGTCAAAAAGCTCAAAGACAAGCTACTCAAGGCCTTGGCAGATCAGAATCGCCTGGCCGAGGTGATAGCCCAACAGCAGGAGTCCATCAATCACCTGCAAGCCGTTTTGCCCTGGCCACCGCCGATTGCTAGGAGACGGGCGGCATCCTCTCCAACCCAAACCGCCTGGGCAGCTATGTGAGCGGCTTCTTCGGTGCCGAGAGACCCTGCCCCGGTGAAACGGTGATCTCGCGCTGCACCAGCTCCTCCCGCTGAATCAATCCTTCAGGCATCACCTCGTGGCTGAGATCCACAACTAAAGGTGGGTCAGTTCGCGGCTCGTCTGACCAAGCCCTGATTCCAAGAGGCTTCAGGCTCCAGCTGGGAGAACTGGCTGCGTGGGAGCGGCGTTTCACGGGCTTTCCCGGTCCAATCTGGCCGCTCCGTAAGCTCTGAGAAGGACTAATTCAGCTCTGGGGTCCACATCAGCAGAGCTGTCCGCCACCACCGCAGACAGCATCGAGACACCGGCCTTCAAGGCAGCTGAGGCGATGGGCCAGGGTCAGCCAACGCTCGATCAAACGCCGCCGCAGTCGCCGCCTCAGACGACCAGGGGTAGGAGCGCAGATGCACTTCCAGGGAGTGGCCCATGCTGCGCGCCACGCTGCCGGCGTCGATTCCCAGCTGGTGTCCGCGCAAGCTGTAGCTATGGCGGAAGCTGTACGGCACCGCCCGTTCATCACGGCTCGCAAGACGCTCAACAAGGGATCGCCAGGCCGGCTGCCGCTTGAGGTAGGTGCCCAGAGCGTCAGCAGCGCCGGGGCCGTTCCCGAGCGGTGGCAACTCCAGCAACCCCGATCGCCAGCGCTCCATCAGGTTCCACTGCTGCCGGGCGCCATCCCAGTCCGTCAGAGGCAATGAATGGATGCGCCGCGGTTCCGTCAGGCCGCCGCCGCTGCGCTTGCGGTGGCTGCACCACCAGATCAATTCACCGCTTCCCAGCTCCAGCCGAACCGCCAGGTGCTTGAGCTCGACCGGCCGCAGTCCTAACTCCGCCAACAGCCGCAGGGCATCGGCCCAGCGCCGGCCGGGAACGTCATTGGGCAGGGCCTTGATCAACGCCAGGATCTCGGTATCACTGAAGGGGTCGCCGCCACCTGGGGTCGGCGCCACGGCAGCCCCGATCGAAGCCCGCAGGTCGGCCGGTGGCCTCCACCGCCCCGCGAAGCCCTCACGATCGACGCAGTGCCGCAAAAACTGAGCCAGTGACTGGGCTCGGATCTGCCGCATCCGACTGCCAGGAGGGTGGCCGCGCAGGCAAGCATCGAGCAGGTCGGCCGGGGTCAATGGTGCGGCGTCGCCATCGAGGAGCTGCACTGCCATGGTCAGCACCGGCGCGTAATGCTTCGCCCAGGTGCTCGGCTGGATCGCCGTACCGTGCTCCAGCTTCTGCCGCTGGAAATTGAGCAGCGCCGTTCCCCAATCCCGCGAGATGTTGCCGACCGCACCGGAGAGAATCCGCGCCGCCTGATGCACGTCATGGCCCTGCAGGGTCAGGAGGTAGAGGTTGCGGATGCGGGCCAGGGCCGGGCCCAGCGAGGCCCGGCTCCAGTCGAAGCCGATCGCGAGGCTCTGCATCGGCTGGCCTATTTGCCGAACCTCAAGACGGATCCCGCCACGGTGTTCACGGGCGCTCCAGCCCTTCGCGGTAGACGCACGCACGGAGGCACGAAAGCCAGCGGCCCATGGCTGCTGAAAACGGAGCTGGGGCACCCGCGTTGTACGCAAGATGTACGCAAAAGTAGCCGAGCCTGACCGATCAGGGCAAGGCAAGGCCAGTCACCAAGCCAGTTCTGGCCTGAAATCTCAGCTAGAGACAGAGCTCGCCGATCACTTTGGGAGCACTAGGTCGCAGGTTCGAATCCTGTCGCCCCGATTGACTTTTCAGCGATCGACCTTCGGGCGTGAGCAGAAAACGAGCAGAAAACCGACCGAGAGGCTTTAGCTCAGCTGCCGCCTGACAACCCAGCTCTGGCCCTGAAACCAGGCCTCGATCTGATCCACCAGCTCCGGCGGGCAACTCACCTGGCGCCGGGAGTCCACCGGAGCGCTTCGGGCGGCCACAGCCAGGCCGTCATCCTTCTCCGCTCAAGTGTCACCTGCTCGGAATCGGGTTCAGAAGATAGTTGCGTCGTCGCTGGCAGGGGCTCCCACCCTCCGGGGCCACAGAACCCCACTGCTCGGCCGCGGCGAACCCGTGCCAGCGCCTGAGCCATCACCACCACCGGGCTCGACCTCCTCGCCCTGCAGCTCCAACAGCTCAATCGCCGCCTCTCGCATCAGAGCGTTCTGCCACAGCGCCGCCAGCGGCGTGTAGGCCGAGCTGCGCGGATCGCTCTGATCAGCCAACGCCACGCTGCTGACGGGCAGCGCGTAGAGCATCAGCCCAGAGCTGCGCTCACGCCAGCTGAAATCAGCAAACGAAGTCCAGCCAGGCGCCGTGGTCGGCAGGCTTCCCGCCGGCACACTCAGCCACCAATCCACACTGAAGCCACGGCCGAGCTGCAGCAAGCTCTGGCCACCCTCCAGCTCGATGCGGCCGTTGACATGCATCGCCCGCTCTGGATACAACGCCGGATCACTGCTCACCGGACCGATCCAGAGCGGCGCCGGCAAGCTCAGCAAAAAGGCATCCGGCACGTCCTGATAACCCAGCTGCCCAAAGGAGAGCACTTCAAGCCGTACTTCCGGCTGTAGCGCCACCCGGCTCACCAGCCGCTGCTGCAGCGCACGGGGGGCAGAGAGCTGCACACCAGGGCGCGCCAGCACAATCTTGCCCATCCGCCCCAGGCTGTTGGGCGCCATGCCCTGCAACTGCCGCAGGCAAACAGTCCAGAGGCCGCTTCCATCACGGGCCAGCAGGAACGTCCAGGGGTTCGGGTTCAAGTGGGTTCGCATCGGTGCCGCCGCCGCATCACCGCTGAACAGGAACCATTCCGCCCCAGGCATCGTGTCCTGCGCGAACAGCAGCAGCGACGCTCCAGGCTGCGCCTGCATCGCATCGCACTGCAACGCCGGATCAGAGCTCGGCCACGCAGATCCCAGCGTGACCATCGCCACTGAACGGATCACTCAGTGAGCCGTAGCCGTCGTTGTTGCTGCCGTCGTTGTAAGCGAGCTGTGGCCGCCGTGATTGACGACCGACCAGTAGTCCTCAGCCGTGGTCGATTGCGTCCAGTACCAGATCCAGCTCTGCTCAGGCCCACCCAGTTGCAGCACCAGGCCGCGGCGCACTCCAGCGAGCGAACTGCTCGGTGCCGCAGGATCGCCAGCGGCGAGCCGCATTGGCTGGGGCCGCATTCACCACGGCGATGAAGGCGACAAGCCGCTCGATCAGCAGCGGAAACGGGTCAGTCGCTGCCAGGCCGCGCCAGTTCAGCGATGGCAGCAGCTGGATCCGCCGCCCTGCTCATGTCCCCACCATCCGGGGCCAGAGCACCCCTGCCTCTGGCCGGCTGCTGCCTCCAGGGCCACCGCCATCAGGGGGGTCCTGCAGTAGCTCCAGCATCCAGCGCGCTGCAGCGGATGGGCCATCGCCAATGCCGCTGGCACGTAGGCGCTTGGTTCGTGCCATTGAGCGGAAGAGGCGGGGCGTCATCGAACGCCGGCAGATTTGGCACCAGCAGCAGGTCCGTCATCCAGCCACCCAGCCGCCGTAGCCGCAAACGTCGTCCAGCCCGCAACCGCTGGCATGGCCGCCAGCTCAGCAAGGCCGATCTGCAGCCAGGTCATCTGGAACCAGGCCCGGCCGATCTGGAACAAACGCACGCCCTCAAGGTCGAGGGTGCGGAACTGCTGTCAGCCGCTGGGGTAGGCCCATTCACCACCAGAAACCCGGCCCATCCAGAAGCGCAGCGGCAGGCTGCAGCTGTGGGCTCTCGCTCGCCGCACCGGTGCTGCTGCGCGTGTTGCTGGTCACAGCCACGCCGCGGGCCGCGTAACGGGCCAGGCGGAGAAGCCCGCGAGCGACTGCGTGCTCGAGCGCAGCGTCTCGTACTGCTGCTGCAGGTTGAGCAGGCAGCCCGATGGATTCTGGGCCGGAAACATCACGCACCAGCCGGCAGTGCCGGCCTGGCGGAAGAGCAGAAAGGTCCAGGGCCGCCATTCGCCGCACCGTTGGGTCGAACGGCACCACGCTCGAATCGGCATGGAACAGCCACCACTCCGCCCCGGCGTTGTGTCCTGCGCCCAGAGCAACACGCCAGGGGAGCAAGTGCTGGGGATCATCACGTTGCTGCCGCCGTTGCGGCAATCCACCGCCGGATCAAGGGCGCTCACGTTCAGCAAGCTGCCGTAGCCGCCGTTGCCGCCGTCATCAAGCCAGTTGCGGGCACGACCCACCCGCAGCAGCGGTGTTTCCAGATCGCTGACCGGATGCACCCACTGCAGCACCCAGTCCTCGGTGGGGGTCTGCAGCCGCAGCACCATGCCTCGTTGGCTTCCCGTCGCATCGGTGTTGCGCTTGAGCACCGTCAGCTGGGCGTTCTCATTGCCCGGCGTGGCGTTCACCGTGGCGATGAAGGCCAGCAGCCGCGTAAGAACTGGGAGTAGGCGCGGTGCCGCCTGCGCTCTGCCAATCCAGCAGGGCGAGGTGCGCAGGCCACCACTGAGCGTCATGGCGGTGGGATGCGCACGGCCAGGTTGCCGCCGACTGTGACAACAAACTGGCCCGGCGGAGCCGTGTCCACCTGGGATGTCCACAAGGGGGTCAGCAGGGCGCGGCAGAGAAAGTCAGCCGGCAGCACCAGGGCCGGCTCGATGATCACCGGCCCCTGATAAACGCATAGCTCGTCGAGTTCACCACCACCGGCCAGGCGAACGAGGTGCCGAGCATCGGCTGCCACAGCCACTGGGAGCCCAGGCGGATCAGTTGACGGAAACCCGGAGCTGCTGAGCGATCGGCGATCATCGTGCAGCCGTTCTGCAGATAGCTCATCACCAGCCATTGCCCTCGCTCACTCTCGGGTGATCAGAAACAGCAGGTTCGATTGCGAGCTGCTGGCGCTGGCCATCGACAGGCCGAAATACTCCTGGCCTTCTGTCTCACCAGAGAAGACAAAGTAGTCCTGCAAATGTGGAGGATTTGGCCCAGCTGTTGGGCTCAGCCTGTTACTGGCCAAGCTCGTATTACTGGTGATCAAGGCTGTAGCGCCAAAACCATCGGTCGCCACGGCGGTGTCCACAACACCATGCACACCTCGCGAGCTATCGAGCGGGTCGTAATCGGCCAGCAGGCCGAACCAGACATCAAAACGGTTCTGCCGGTCGGGCACCGGACACAACGGCCCGCCGGCCAGCATCTGGGCCACCAAGCGCTGTGCTTGCTCTCGATCTGCAGCGTCCAGCCGCACCAAGCCGCGTCATCCGCCGGGCCATGCAGCACCGTGATCTGTTGCTGTGGGTAACGCCGTTCACCAGCGCCAGCCAGGCCTCCAGCAGCGCAGAGCGCGGCGGGCCAGATCGGGCCAGTCGAGCGTGCGCCAGCCGGTGGCAGGTAGGAAGGGTTGCGGCCATCAATCGGTGAGCACCACGGCCTCGATGACAGCAGCGGGTTAGCGAACCGCTCTCCTCGATCCGCAGCCGCGCCAGCAAGCGCCTCTGCAGCGGCTGCTCGGCGTTGGAGTAACTGGTGCCTGGCGCCAGCAGCAATGCACCACCGCCCAGCGACGGGAAGCGCAGGTCGGCCACCACACCGCTGCCGGCTCTGGATCCTGGTTAAGAGCCGCAGCAGGTCCGCCTGGAAGGCCGCCTCAGAGTTGTAGAGCGTGATCCAGCTCGCCAGATTCACGTTCACGCGCCGGATCAAGCATCAGAGCCCAGACCATCGAAGGCAACCGTCGTGGTCGCTGGGCCGACCAGCAGCGGCACGATCACCTCCTGCAGCTCACGCGGGGCGTGTCGATCCGGGCGATCCAGGTGGGCATCAGGGGATCACCGCAATCTTGCGGATCGCCCGCGTCTGCTGGGCGAAGGTTTGCTGTTGGAACAGTTGCCGTAGTACCAGTCCTGCAGAATCACTTCTGTTGCTGAACTCTGCGTCGAGGTATTCATCTGCCATCGAAGAAAGCCTCAGCACCGCCTAGCTCGAAAGGATGAAAGCTGTACGGCAGGGCTTGAAATGGTGTAATTCGTCGTTGGCGGCACGGCATAAGCATTGGTGCCAAACTGATCATTATTGCCTTCATCACTGGTCGGCTTGAAACGCCGATACAGAATCTCCAGCTCATAGAGAGCCGGCACGTACCAATCGCTGAAACCTGCGATCGTCAGTCCCCGCGCCCATTGATTGGCCGGATGACTCGCATTGTTGGCCGCCTCGCTATTGGCAAAGCCATCGAAGCTGCTGTCGGCTCCGCTGCTCGCCGTGTTCGAGGTCTTGGTCTGCTGGCTGCTCATCCCCGCCGCCTTTGGCGCAATGATCAGCGCATGGGTGGCCACGCCGTTGGCGCTCTGGGAGATCAGGCCGCCGTAATAGCCACCCTGATAGGAAGAGCCAATCGAGGGAAGATCGCCCACCGGCACACCGCTGGGGGCAGCACCAAGCTGGTACACCTCTCCAGTGAAGGTGTCGAGATACAGATCACCAGGGATCGAGCCCGCAATTTGAGCCAGCGGCGGGCCTGTGCCCACAAACCAGCCCGTGCCGCGGCTGCCAGCGCTGCCAGCGGCGCCAGGCACTCCCGGCACGCCCTGGATGCCCTGCTGGCCAGCAGCGCCAGCTGGGCCAACGACGCCAACACCCGCCGGTCCAGTCGGTCCCGCAGGGCCAGCTGCTCCCGCAGGGCCTGCAGGGCCCTGGATCGCGCCTGCATTGATCCAGGTGACCAGCGCTGCATCCCAGACGTAGAGCGTGTCGCCCTCGTCCTGAACGATGTAGGCATCGCCCTGCTGCCGGTTTGCGGTTGGCAGAGCCGAGAAGGTAGGGACTGAACCCTTGAGGTTGATCCCCGTTCCCGCCGGGCCCTGGGGCCCCGCAGGTCCGCCCGGTCCCGCAGGGCCCGCAGGCCCCGCTGGGCCAGTCCCGCCCGGGCTGCCCGGCCCGCCAGCCACGCCCGGCACGCCCTGCGGGCCGGCAGGTCCAACCCCGCCCGGGCTGCCAGCCGCACCAGCACTTCCGGGTAAACCCGGCACGCCCTGCGGGCCGCGGATCGAGCCGGTGTTCGTCCAGGCCATCAAGCGAGAAGCGGTCTGCCTCCTATTGCCAGACGCTCACGCACTCAGCGGTCGCTCTCGCAATACAACCGCTGCATCCGAATGTTCCGGGCTACTGCATTGATCGTCTGCAGCTGGAAGCCAGCACGCATGTAAATGGTGCCAGCAGGCAGTTTCAAGGTCTGGGAGCCTTCGGCTATCTGACCTGTGGTGAGATCGGCGATCGACCAGAACACCTCCGTGGTGTGGGGTGGTGCAAACACCCTGAAATCAATGGCACGTTGCGGCAGAAACTCAAGTCCCGTGTCCTGCAGTTGCAACAAGGTGTTGTTCTTGCTGGCGAACTGCCAGTTGCCATCTTGAGCACCAAGTTCTGAATGGCGGCGAAAGAAGCCGCAGTAGTGCCCAGACGGATTGTCAGAAGCAACAGAAGCCGACATCACCTGATTGGTCAGGCCACAGAACAGGCGGGTGCCGACGCCGGGACCGCCGCTGTCGTAACTGGCATCAGGAAAGCCAAGCCGCGCCGCATAGAAAAAGCCAGCCGCGCCAGAACCGTTGCCGCGCGTCCAGATCGTGTCACGGCCACCCGTTCCAGCCGTCACATTCGCCGTCGCCGCTGTGGCGAAGCTCGACATCCACCCGTAGGGCGCGGTCGACGCCGGGTGGCCGATGGTGCCCACGGAGGTCACAGCACCTCCGATCGCTGAGAGCGAGGTCGTCTGGTTCGGTGACACCAGCCAGAGATTGTTCTCGAAGAGCGCCGGCTGCAGCACCGTGCGCAAGCCCGAAGGCCCCAACTGGTTGAGCAGCATCCGGCCGGAGAGCTTGGCGCTGTAAGTGCGCAGGAGACCATCGGCTGGAGCCGATGGCTCGCTGGCTTGATCGTTGAAATCGAGCCACTGCAACGGCTCGCTGCCCGAGCCACCACCTGGGCCGGGTGGCCCAGCAGGCCCCGCAGGCCCCGCAGGCCCTGCTGGGCCCTGGATCGATTCACCCGTGGGATTCCAGCTCATCGCTCAAGCCACCAGCTCGAACACCAGGCCCGTCACACGGTCCAGGTAGAAATCACCCAGCGCCGGTGGCGGCTGGATCACCTCCATCCACTGCTGCGTCGGTGGCCCATCAGCCGAGTACCAGCGGGTGCCCCGGCTTGCTGCTCCGCTGCCGTACATCACCGTCAGGGCGGGCTTGCCATCCACAGGGCTCGGCAGCAGCCCCAGCCCGCCCTCGGGATGCAGCCGTAGCCGCCACAGCTCCGTGGCACTGCCGTTGTACGGCCGGCCGTCGAGGCCATCACCCGGCACCAGGGCCTGGGCGCCCGCCAGGCCGCCTCCACCACCGCCCTGGCCCGTGCCTTGGCCCATCAGGCCGATCACCACAGCCGGCGGCAGCGGGCAGCCCAGCAGCGCCACCTGCAGTGACGCCACATACAGCCCCATCGTCACCGTGACGAGCAGATCACTGCGCTCGGCGTAGACGTGGCGCAGCTTCGGGACATCAGGCCGCCCGATCGTCCATGGCACCAGCTCGGCCGTGCCATCACCCCAATCCACCTGCAGGTCCTGCATCGGCACGCCACGGGGATCCACGCTCAGCTCGATCGCCGCGGTGCTCAGCTCCTCGTTCCAGCGCCGCGCCGAGGGCATCCACCACAACTCCAGCATCGCTGCCGGCACAGGCCCCAGGCGAAAGCCGATCTCCAGCCAGCGCCCCACCGCCTGGGGCAGCACCCATTCCTCACCGCCAGGGCAGCCCAGGGGCGGCAGCAACCGCAGACGGCCGTCGTCTCGCTCCGTCGCGGTGGGCAGCGGGTAGGGCATGGCAGAGAGCCAGCGGCAAGGGGAGCTACCACCCTTTGCCAGACCAACAAAAAAGCCCGCCGCGATCAACGGCGGGCCGGTAGGTCGCGGGCGCATTCAGCCCAGTAAATCGCCAGGCACACCGCCGAGGCCATCAGCGAAAGCCGGATCAGGGGCCGTGGCGGCCTCCAGCTCCAGGCGCTGGGCCTCAGACACCATCTCCGCCTTGGTCATCGACTGATCCAGGGACACATCAAAGGCAGAGAAGCAGTGCTCGCTGATCTCCGCCTTGGTCATCGCCGCGAAGTCGATGATCAACAGCTCGGGCTCAGGCTGGGGCTGGGGATCAGGCACAACTGTGAACTCTTCAGCAGTCTTCGGGCCGACAGAAAGCATCACCGGCTCACTCTGGCCCACGCTGTTGACAAGAATCACCGGCAGCTGCATGGGCTCCTTGATCGTCTTGCAATCGAGGATGAGGCTGCATTCAATCTCGCTGCCGTAGGTGTAATTCGAGGCTGCAGATTGTGATGCGCCATTGATCAGCACATCGCCAGAAGCCTCAACGCCACTGCCCGTCACCGAAACCTTCACAGGCTTTCCTTTCGCCTGCAGGGGGGCTTCAGGCTTGAGCTGGGCAATCACCGGCAGGACAGGATCCGGTGGATCGGGGGGATCGGTCGGATCGGGGGGATCAGTCGGGTCAGTGCCGCCATCCTCGCCATCCGTCGAGATCGGCAGCACGGCCTGCCACTCCAGAGCCAGCCAGCCCTCCAGATGGCAGGGATGCACGAAACGGTCCGCCTCGCCTTCCTTGCGGATGCGCAGCATCCCCTCCGGCGTCTCCAGATACGGCGCACTTGCCGAGATCGGATTGCGCACCGTCGGATCAACCGGCTCCATCCGGTCGCTGATCAGGTGGTCCAGGTCATCAGAGGGGGGCGCCAGCAGTTCAGGCCGGGCCGATACATCGCTCGCCTGCGGTGGCGCCCATGGCGAACCCGACACCACCGGCATCACCCGACGAGCACCTTCCTCAGCCTGCAGAAACGGTTCCTTTTTGGCCATAGCAGCACTCAGGCGTGGGTGAGACCGGCGTAGGCGCCAGCAGGGGTGCTCGGAGTCAGCGTGCAGCGGGCATAAACGAAGGCGTGCTCCTTCACGTTCGCCGCATCAGCAGGGGCCACCACCAGGGCACCGCCGCTGATCGTTGCTTCCACCTGGCCGCCGGCAGCCGGCACCGCCACCGACGCTGCCGTGACCCAGGTGCCGATCGTGCCGTCCTTCAGTTCAGGCGCCAGCTCCAGCAAAAATGTCACCGCAGCAGCAGCGCCCGGGTGCTGAGCAAGAAAGGTGAAGTGACCCGCTGCATCGAGCGGCGTGCTGATCTTCACCACCTCAGCACTCACGCGCACCCGCTCAAACGGATCGGTGGCGCTGTAGTTAATCCAGCCCACCAAGGTGGTAACCGCATCAATCAGTTTGTTGGCCATTGCAGCCATGGTCGTGTCCTCTTTGTCGAAGGTGGAAGAAAAAAGCGGGGGTTCAATGAGCAGGTTCAGCAGTCAGGTCACGACAGGGCTGATGTCGTACAGGCGAGCAATGGCCCGGCCGTTGCACACCGCAAAACCGACGTACCAATCCACCCGGGTGCGGAACACCGGGGCGTCCTGCACTTCGCCGAAGTCCCGCACCGAGAGGCCGTAGCGGCCCTCGAACGGTCCCTGCAGGCCGGTCATCAGCTCATCGCCCAGGGCGCAGCAGTAGAAGCTGGTGGTGCCGCCGGCTTCATCGAAGCCCAGCACCTGGTTGCCGCTGGCGTCCTCATCCACCACGAGGATTTCGACGTCCTCAAACCAGTGCCGGCCATCCACCACCTGGTAGAGATCAGCGCTGAGCACCTGGCGGCTGGCGGTGCTGATCTGGCGGCGACCAGCCTTGCTGGTGATCAGCACCTTCTCGCCACCGTTGGCGTTCACCGAATCCACCAGCGATTCGAGCTTGGTGAGCTTCACCGAGCCGCCTTCGTTATCGATGGTCTGGGGAGCAGCAGGGGGGAGACGCTTGCTCAGCCCGTTGAAGGCACGTGGATCAAAGGTGGCATCGCCGTTGATGATCGCCGCCTCCAGGGTGAGGCGCATCGAGCGCACCTTCTGCTCGGTCTGGCTGGCGCGGGACTCGGGGCCATTGAGGTCAACGATCGAGCGATCCACGTCGAGATCGCCACCGAAGAGGTGCACGAACTCCGAATCGTTCTCGACGGCGCCGTAATCCCTGCGGTAGCCCTCATTGACAGCGCGGAAGCCAACGCGAGGCAGCTTCACCTCTTTGGCGAATTGCAAGGCACCACCAGCAAGGTTGCGCCAAGTCATGCGGCGAAGCAGTTCACCTTCAACGAAGGTCTTGGTGACCGCCAGGCGGTCAACCCTCGTCTCATGCTTCATCGCCTCGATCAAGGTGAGGCCCATGGTCACTCCGGGGGTCTGGCCCCAGCAACGTCACCACCTATTGCCAGCACCACCGCAGCTGATGGGATATGGGGGGCTGACGGGCTCTTGTGAGCCTGAGGCGGCGGCGGCGGGGTTCGTCACGATCCACGGCGGCGCAAGGGCGGCGCAAGTCCGCGAGGCCGCTGCGCGGTCGCGGCCCCTTGCCCTCGCCGTGGTTTCGCTCGAAGTCCCTCCGGCCTTCCTGCCATGGCACCGCAAATCCTGCTCATCCAGCGCCGCTCTCAGCTCAGTGGCTACAGCGCCTATTGCTCAATCAAGCGCCAGATCGCCCACGATGAATCGCTCACGCCCCGCGTCCTCGCCTGGCTGGTGCAATGCCCGCTGCAGGCACTCTCGGCCTGGCGGGTCGGCCCGATCTGGTTGGCCCATGGCGGCGAGTGGGCCGAGCGCCACGAGCTGGAAAGCTTCCGCTGGGAGCTCAAAGGCAGCACGATCATCCACGGCAAGGCGGTGAGCGTCATGCCCGATGAGATCACCGGCGGCTGGCGGGCACTCACTGAAGGAGAAGCCGAGCATGCCCACAAAGATCTCTGGGGCTTGATGGGGGCCATCACCCAGGCCAAAATGCCGCTCGATTTCAACTTCAAGTTGAGGCTCAGCCCCCAGGAGCTGAAGGCCTATGAAGCGGCCGATGAAGCCGGAAGGCTTGAAATGCGCCATCGGGTCTCTGGGCTGGTCAAAGAGCGCCGCAAGCAAACGGCTGCCATCGGCTGGGCGGCCTGAGGCCCAAGGCCGGCCGGGAGCCTCAATCCCGGCACCCAAACACCGTGTGGCGGGCGGCCAGGGAAGCGGGATCAGCAAGCAAGTCAGCAGAGGACACGGTGACGGCGGGCGCCGTCGCTTGGATGTGGGCTACGCACAGGCCCCGTCATGGTCGGTGGGCGCCTCAAGGGCTGCGCAAGGCCGGCTTGGTTGCGCCGCTGCGCGGCTGTGGGGCTGCGCAGGCGCTCCGCACGGACGCTGAGCCGGCCCCTTGACCCGCCCACCGCCTGCTTCTGGGTCCTGCGCTGCGCCACCAATGGCCACCACGCACCGCTCCACCCGCTCCCGCTTCAGTGCCTTGAGCTCCAGCCGCCTAGAGGATCTGCAATGGATCGCCTCAGGGTCAGCCGCGCCATGCCGCCGTGTCGCGGAGCTGGCCGGGCAGATCCTCTTTGAGCGCCAGCTCGCCACTCCGGCCCGCTGCCCGGTGGGGGTAGGGCTGCAGGAGCTGCCCTTCTAAGGCGGCCAGGGGCCGAGGCATTCAGCGGCGGGGCTTGTGCCTCGCCTTTCTGCTGACACCTGGCGGCTAGGCCGCTGGCAAGAGGAGGAGAACGTCGCCCAACACGGCAATGCCCACCCCCATGACCGTGGCGCGGTTGATGGACCGCTTCCAGTACTTCGAGAGCAAACAGCAGCAGCAGGACGCCGTGGCGATGCTGCACGACGCGATCGGGCGGATCGAGCAGCAGCAGGGCCAGGCCGAAATCCTGCTGGAAGAGGCGCCATGGGCTCTGCGTTTCAGCGAGTCACCGCCAGCACCGCCGGCACCGCCGGCACCAGCCTTCGCCAACCCGCTGGTGGTGCCCTACTTCTCCCAGAACGACAATGCCAGCGGCACCGGCTACCGCGAGTGCTTCTCCTCGAGCTGCGCCATGCTCGCCGCCTACTGGGGCAAGGTCAGCAGCGATGACGCCTACAACGTCATTCGCGCCCAGTACGGCGACAGCACCGAGGCCCAGGCCCAGCTCTCAGCCCTGCGTTCGCTCGGGCTGGAGGCCAACTTTTTCACCAACGGCGTCACCGCCGATCTGATCAAAGAGATCGACGCCGGCCGGCCCGTCGCCACCGGCTGGCTGCACAAAGGCCCCAGCTCCAGCCCATCGGGCAGCGGCCACTGGACCGTGGTGACCGGCTACGAAGCGGGTGGCTGGATCCACAACGATCCCAACGGTGAGGCCAACCTCACCAGCGGTGGGTACACCAGCAACCTCAACGGCAAGGGCCAGCACTACAGCGCCAAGAACTGGGATCCCCGCTGGAGGCCAGGCGGCAGCGGCGGCTGGTTCCTGGTTTGTAAGGGCTGAGCAGAACCATGGCCGACCTCAGCAACCTGCAGCACTGGCTGTCCTTCTTCTGCACAGGCAACGTCACCCGGGCCAGCCTGGGTGCCATTGCGCCACTTACGGAAGAAGAAGCCGCCGGCTTCATCGGCTGCATGATCGTCGAGACAGGCTCACCTGATCTCTCTCAACCTCGATGTGATCGAGGCGGGCAGCGGCGCCGGCCGCGGGGCCATGCAGTACACCGGCCTGCGCCGACCGCCCTACGACGCCGCCAGGGAGCAAGCACTGAGCGAGGGGATCGATCCCAACAGCAATGAGTGGCAGGAGATCTACTTCGCCCAGGAGTACGCCGGCCTGCACGATCCAGCCGAAGGTTCCCTGATCGGCTGGTGCTGCGTCTTTGAGGACCGTCCCGCCGGCCTGGATCCAGCTGCTGCTGCCGCCTACTGGACCGGCTCAGCCGAAAGCGGTGAGGGCTACTTCAGGCCCGGCACACCCCACAGCGAACGTCGTCAGGCAGAAGCCATGCGCATCTGGGACTTGATCGAAGCCGGTGACCTGCTCATCCCCAGCGAGCCAGACCATGGACGGACCAACTGAGCGACGACCACAGCAGAGCTCACCACCAGCAGCCGGCGAGGAGCTGCCAGCAAAACCACCGTTCGACCGCGAACGCTTCCTCTTTGTCCTGCTCGCAGCGGTGATCATCAGCGAGTTCTCGATCTATCTTCTCGCTGGGACGGTGTGCGCCTGGCGTCTGGTCTTCCTCGATGCCAAAGCCTGCCCAGAGTTTCTGATGCGGCTGCATACAGCCACTGAGTCCGCCCTCAACTTGATCCTCGCCCTGCTCGGTGGTGCCGCCATCGGCAGCAGCGTCAGCAGGGGCAAGCCGTAAATGGCAGGAACGATCCGGGCAAGCAGCCCGCGTGATCAAGGGTCCATGGTGGCCGCCACTCATCCGCTCCCAGCTTGCCCTTCCCTGCGTTTCGGGCTGGTGATGCGCGTTTTTCGCACACCGGCCATGCCCCGTACCCTCTCCGCGCGCGATGCCCTGATCCTGGAGTTCCTGCCCCTCGCCGATGCCACCGGCGGCAGCTTCTCTCGCCAATTCGCCGGTCTGATCGAGCGAGAAGATGCGATCCAGGTCGCCAGGTTGGCCCTCACCACAGCAGTCAGCCGGCTCAGCAACCGCAGCACAGCCCAGGCCTTTCTCAGGGCCACCATCACCGGAGCACTGCGTCACCATCTCCGCGATC
This sequence comes from Synechococcus sp. SynAce01, assembly GCF_001885215.1. Taxonomy (GTDB): domain Bacteria; phylum Cyanobacteriota; class Cyanobacteriia; order PCC-6307; family Cyanobiaceae; genus Regnicoccus; species Regnicoccus frigidus. Next base: position 107,810 of record NZ_CP018091.1, read on the forward strand.
GCGTCCGCCTGGTGCGGGTGTCACGCCGCGAGCATGAGAAAGGCACCACCGCCGTTCCGGCACGAAAGCTTGGATCAGCCGCAGCCCAAAACCGGCCTCTGCCTGCTGGATTTGATCCCTGCTGAGGCCAGCGCAGAGCAGAGCGAAGAGTCAGGCAAGCTCGAAGCGATGCTGGATCAACTTCCGGCCAATCAGGCCGCCGTGCTCAGGCTGCACATCCTCGAGGGCCTCTCGATTCGCCAGGCGGCAGAAGCCATGGGGGTGAGCCACACCACAGCCCACCGGCTGGAGCGCAAGGCACTGGCCAGCCTCAGGGCGGAGCTGGCCTGAGGGCCATGGCCCTGCATCACACCTACGAGTCAGACCAGCTCCAGCGCCGTGTTGCGGCGCAGGTAGGTCTCCAGCTCAAGCTTGCGGATCACCCGCGACTCGTGGTTGTTGCTGATCTGAACCTTCTGGCCGCTCATTGAAGCCGTCACCCGCCAGGGGCCAGGGCTCGCGGGTCGCGGCGCGGGGGCAGCAACAGCTGGTACCTCGCCCAACAATGCCGCCAGTTCGCTTCGTTCACCAGTCATTCAGCACAACGCCAGGCATCAGCCATTGCCACTGAGCAGACGGCAGAACGCTGAGAAGTCGGCTGGCGGGTTGCTTCATGGTCCGCCGGGGCGCAAGGGCTACGCAAGCGGTTGCGCTGCGCACCACCGCCCTTGCCCACCCGGCGGGAACGGGCGCGTCCCGTCACTCCGCCTTTGGCGGCCCGGCCCATGGCTTACGCCCTCGATTCCCTCTCCCGGCAGGATCCCCTCGCTGTCGTGCAGTCCTGCCACTCCACCCTGCTGGGCCTGCTGCGGCGCCAGCAGGGCCGCCCGATCAAGCGGCTCTGGATCGATCACCCCTACGGAGAAGAGGAGCTGGCCTTGCTGGAGGAGGAGCTGCTGCCGGCCATGGAGCAGTTCCTGGTTCGCGTCGGCGAGATCGATGCCGCCATCGAAGCTGCAGCGGATCGAGCCAGCGAGATCAGCAGCGCAGCCTGAAGCCGCTGGTAGATGGCCTGGCGGCCCTTAGCTCACGCACCAGAAGTGGGGCACCGGGGGCCGCCTCGCTCAGGCTTGCCACGCTGCCGTGGCGGTGTCTTTCGGCAGCAGCCCAGGAGGCCCAAACGAATCTCACAGTGGGGGTGAGTCGCGCAGGTTTCCGCATGGTCTGCGGCGGCGCAAGGGCTACGCAAGCGGCTTCGCCGCCCTTGCCCTCGCCGCAGTTGCCATCGCGGTCCTGCGCTCGTTCGCACCCATGGCCACCACCACCCGGCCCCGTTCCAAGTCCAAGAAGTTCGAGGGGCCATCCCCAGAGGAAAGGCTCACCGCATCCATCGTCTCCCTCATGGAGAAAGGCGTCGCACCCTGGCGGCGGCCCTGGGATGGCACTGGCGGTGGCCACCACGTCAACTTGATCTCGGGTCATCGCTACCGCGGCGCCAATCCGATCCTGCTCACGCTCGGCCTGCACATCCGGGGATCGGCCCTGCCGTTCTGGTGCGGCTTTGCCGAGGCCAAGAGGCTCGGGATCTTCCCCCGCAAGGGCAGCAAGGCGGTTCACATCTTGCGGCCCCAGCTGCACAACCGCGAGGAGGCAGGCGATGGCGGTGAAGTCACCTTGAAGAGCTGGGCCAGCTACCGGCCGGTAGCGGTCTTCAATGCCGCCGATCTCGAGGGCCCGGCCCTCGCCGGCTTGATCGAAGCCCGCAAGCTCGCCGAAGGCGTTGAGTCAAAGCCGGAGCCCGAGCGCCTGGAGGCCGCCGAGGCCGTGCTGGGGGCCTGGCCGGTGCCGGTCAGCTTTGGGGGTGATCGCGCCTGTTATGTGCCAGCGATCGATCGGATCCAGCTGCCCGATCGCGCCAGCTTTCACTCACCCGCTGCGTTCTGCTCCACCTGGGCCCATGAGCAGATCCACTCCACCGGCCATGAGTCGCGCCTGAAGCGGGATCTGGGCGGTGTCTTCGGGAAGGCTCGCTATGCACGCGAGGAGCTGGTCGCTGAGCTGGGCGCGGTGCTGCTGGGGGATCGGTTGGAGATCGGCAGCGAGATCGAGAGCCATGCCGCCTATCTGGGCCACTGGATCGAGATGCTCAAGGCTGAGCCGACGGTGCTCTTTCAGGTGTTGAGAGAGGCGCGGCAGGCAGTGGATCTGATCTATCCAGAGGCGCATGGGGAGGCGGAGCTGAGCGCCTGAGTGAGCCCCACCGCAAGTGAATGGGGGGAACATCCAGCAAAAATGTCCATCGTCAGCCTCGGGATTGGCTGCGCAAAATGACCTAATGCCCGGCCCTCTGCAAAGCACAGCGCCTTCACTGAAGGCTTCACTTTTTCGCGGCTACCCCTAGGGCAAGACCACGTTCTTTCAGGCCAATCTGTCTGCCAGCTGGAGGCGGCCCACAAGACAGAGGTCCCGCATCAACAGCAGGCCTTAAAGATGACTGCTGGCTGCAGGGGTCTGGTATTTCGCAGGAAACGCTGACCAAAATCCTTTGAGCGCCCATAGCTTGCGTGGGCGCTCAAAGGCATGGGGGGCTTGGTTTGTTGGATGGGATAGCTGCCCTGGCAGTGCCAGGATCAAGGCGCAGAAGTTGGGTGGGGACGTTGGCGAAGACTGCCGTCGGAGCCATGCGGTACTGCCTGAGCTTCACCGCCGCAAGCCTGAGGCCCGAACTCGCGTGCGTAATTGCTCAGGTTCACCTGCAGCAGGCGGACTGGCAGAAGACCAAGACGGCTGTCCTGACGAGCAACGCCCTCCAGGCCAGATCCGCCAGCAGTGCCAAACGGCTGGAGTCGGAACTGCGACAGCGGCTACAGACCCTCACCCCAGCCCAGCTGGAGCTCCTGGCCACTGGGTCGGGCGAAGACCGCACAGCTATGGCCTGGCTGGCATCTCTGAAGCGGATTCAGCTGGCTTTTGACGTGGTGCAGGAGGTGCTGGCCGAGAAGCTGGCCGGGATGGATCCGGTGCTGCGCCGCTCCGACATGGTGGCGTTCTATGAGCTGCAAGAACTCATCCACCCGGAACTGGCCGAGGTGGCCTCGTCCTCGCGGCAGAAGATCCGCTCCACTCTCCTGCACATGTTCCGCGAAGCAGGATTGCTGGTTGGTAAAGCAGGCAAGGGAGGTGTTTTAGGAACGGTGCAACGCCCCCTGCTCTCCCTTGAAGTTCAACGGCTGGTCTCAGCGGAGGACCCCGCTCTTCTGGTGGGCTTCCTCGTCGCACCCCCCAGGCAGTCACGGGCTGTGGCGAAGGCGAACGTGCTGGCGCCCAGGCGATGAGCACCAAAACCACCACCGGCCTGGATCAGCGACTGAAGCAAGTTCTGTCTCAGCCCAGCTTCCTGGCGATGAAGGGGTTGGCCAAGGAGATCCCAATCTTCATCCAGACCTACGACCCCTCCGAAGAAGACGAGCTGCGCCAGATCGTGAAAGGTCTGCTCCAGGGGCTCAAGCAGGAAGGACTGCGTGTGATTCATCTGGACCTGTTGGAGCTGGTGATCCAGATCCTTGAGGAGAAGGGATTTCTCGAGGACCTTCTTCGGGACGAGACCACTTATTCGAAAAGTGACGTATTTGAAACACTGCAGAGCACCTCGGATCCCACAAAGGCACTTGTACCGAAACTGATGGAGGTGATCGGTGCGAATCCACAACTCACCCTGATCACGGGATCAGGGCGGATCTATCCCTTCCTGCGCACCCACACCATCATCGAGGCCCTGCAACCGGAGATGGTGAGGCACCCTGTGGTGATCTTCTTCCCCGGTGAGTATTCACAGGATGCTGACGGTGGTTCCTACCTGCGACTGTTTGGCACTACGCCCAACACCAAGATCGAGAACCCCCACTACCGCGCCACCAATCTCGCCTACTTCGACACCCCGATCTCATGACTGCCGCCACAATCCGCGAGCTCTTCGCCAAGCCGGTTGACCGTCCGATCGATGGGGTGATCAAGGCCGACGACGAGCGCAACCTCAAGGTGGAGCTCGATGAGTATGTGATCACCCGCGATGTGCTCAAGGGTCTGGGATCCTTCGTGGACTGCTACCTCGACAACCCCACGGCCAATGGGGTATGGATTTCTGGTTTCTTCGGCTGCGGCAAATCGCACCTGCTGAAGATCCTCTCGCTGCTGCTCGACAGCGAGCGGCGCGTTGGGCCAGAGAACGAGCGGCCGGCTGACATCCTGCTGCCGAAGGTGGAAGACGAAATCATCCAGGCCAACCTGCGCAAGGCGATCACCACGCCGGCGCGCAGCGTGCTGTTCAACATCGATCAGAAGTACGACGGCATTGGCGGCGAGCACAGCGCCCCGATCCTGGAAGTGTTCATGAAGGTGCTGAACGAACTGCAGGGGTATTACGGCGACCAGGGCTATATCGCTCGCTTCGAGCACGACCTCGACAAGCGCGGTGCGTTCGGTGATTTCAAAGAAACCTATCTTCGCCTCAATGGCCGCAACTGGGAGAACGACCGCGAGGCTGTTGCCACCGTCACCAAGAGTTCTTTTGCTCGGGCCTACGCCGAGCAGTTCTCCACCAGCTCCGAGGAGGCAATGAAGGTGATCGGTGAGGCCAAGGCCGAGTACCGCCTCTCGATCGAAGGCTTTGCTAACCGCGTCAAGGAGTACCTCGACAGCCAGCTTCCCGGCTGCCGGCTCAACTTCTTTGTGGACGAGGCGGGCCAGTTCATCGGTCAGGACCGCAGCCGCCTGCTCAACCTGCAGACCGTGGTGGAAAGCCTGGCGACAGCCACCAACGGCCGTGCCTCCGTATTCGTGACCTCCCAAGCCGACCTGGAGGGAATCCTGGGCGAGGAGAAGGTGCGCCAGGCCGATGATCTCAGCAAGATCCAGGGCCGCTTCCGCACCAAGCTCACCCTGGCCAGCGCCGATGTACAGGAGGTGATTCAGCGGCGGCTGCTGGAAAAGGATCCGGTGGAGCCAGATGAGCTGATCCAGATCTATGGGGCGGAGAAGGACAACCTCCAGACCCTGTTCCGCTTCGGCGACAACTCCCTGCAGCTCAAGGGCTGGGCCGATTGCCAGGCCTTCTGTGGCCTCTACCCCTTCCACCCGTATCAGCTGAACCTGTTCCAGCAGGCGCTGCAGAGCCTCGCGGTCCACAACGTGTTCGGCGGCCGCAACATGGCGGTGGGTGAACGCTCGATGCTCTCGGTGTTCCAGGAGGTGGCCAAGGCGATCATGGATCTGCCGATCGGCCAACTCGCCAGCTTCGATCAGCTTTACGACGGCATCCGCGATGTGATCCGTGGAGACAAGCAGCAGACGATGGTGCTGGCGGAACGCCAGGTGGCGCCGTTTGAACTGCGCATCCTCAAGGCCCTGTTCTTGCTCAAGTGGGTGTCCCCGTTTAAGGCCTCACCTCGCAACATTGCGATCCTGTTGATCGATCAGCCCGATCTCGACATCCGCGCCCATGAGCAGCAGGTGAAAGAGGCCCTGCGCAATCTGGAAGTGCAGAGCTACCTGCAACGCAGCGGTGAGCTCTACGAGTTCCTCACCGACAAGGAAAAGGATGTGGAGCAGGAGATCAAGACCACCACCGTGGAAGACTCCCAAGTGATGGGAGCGCTGCAGGCCACGCTCTTCAACGACGTGCTGCGCACCAACAAGATCCGCTTCGAGGACAACAACCAGGATTATTCCTACGCCCAGAAGATCGATGATGCTCTGGTGAAGGGAAAGCCTGATGATGTAGCGGTGAACGTGATCACCCCGGAGCACCCCAACTTCGGCAATGAGGCGATCCTTGTGGCCCAGAACATGGGTCGAGCTGATCTGATGGTGATCCTGCCGGCCCAGGGCCGGCTCACCGATCTGATCCGCACCTACCTGAAAACCGATAAATACATCAAGCAGAACTCCGGCGGTGAAGACGAAGCGCTCAGGGAAATCCTGGCCCAGCGGGGGCGGCAGAACAGCACCCGCCGCAGTGAGATCACCCGTCTGGCTGGTGAGGGATTGCGCCGAGCCCCGCTGGTGGTGAACGGCAGGCGGCTGGAGGTGGGTGAGGGCGATCCCCAGAACCGTTTTTCCAAGGCCTATCAGGAGCTGATCCGCTCGGCCTTCCCCAAGCTGCTGATGGTGAAGCAGATCTACAACGAAGGCACCTTGATGAAGGTGGTGCAGGAGCAGGACGACCTGCTTGCTGGCAGCGTGCTGCAGCTCTCGGAAGCGGAGCAGGAGGTGTACACCGAGGTGGTGCGTCGCCAGAACAAGGAAGGGGAGCGCACCTCCGCCGCCGATCTGATCGAGGTGTTCGAGGCCCGGCCCTACGGCTGGAGCCCCTGGGCCACGCTCACCTTCCTGGGCCGCTTGTTCCGCCTGGGCAAGGTGGAGCTACGCGAGAAGGAGATCCTGAGCCCCAACGAAGTGATCGATGCGCTCACCAACAGCCGTCGCCAGGGGCTGGTGCTGGTGCGCAAGCAGGAGCAGATCGATCCTGCGGCGATCAACACGCTCAAGCGTTTCCACCAAGACTTCTTCGGGGTGGCGAGCAGCGGCACTGATTCCCGCACCACCGCCACAGCAATGCGTGAGGCGCTGGCGCGTGAGGCCGCCGAGCTCGACGCGATCGCCAGCCAGCAGGAGCGCTATCCGTTCGTGGCCGCTGTCGCGCCGATCGCCGCCAGGGTGCGGGAGCTAAGCGGCAAAGACGACCCCTACCTGCTCAACCAGCAGGCCCAGTTCACCGCCGAGCTGCTCGACCAGCTGGAAGACACGCTCACGCCGATCAAGGCGTTCCTGAACGGCGAGCAGAGAACGGTGTACGAGAAGGTGCGTACCTTCCTGGCCAGGCACGGCGACGACCTGATGGAGCTCCCGCCTGAGCCGGTGGCGGTGTTGGGGCGGGTGATGGACAGCCCGGCGCCTTATCACGGCCCGCTGCTGCCGGAGGCCAATGGAGCTGTGGCGACGCTGGAGGCCCTGCTTGAAGAACGGCTGCAGCTGACCCGCTCAGAGGCCCTGGCCCAGATCGCTGAGCAGGAGACCAAGCTCAGGGCCGGTGCTGATTTCCAGAACCTGGCACCGGAGCAACAGGAGCAGGTGCTCGCCAGCACCGATCGGGTGAAGCAGGAGCTGGTGAAGGCGGAGCAGCCCGCTCGGGTGCAGCTGCGGCTCGATCGTTTCCAGAAGGCGGATGTGCCGGCGTTGCTGCAACGGGTGGCGGCCATGGCCGCCCCGGCCGATGCCCCGGTGGCCCTGATCAAGGTGGTGCCTGCATCGAGCTTGCGGCCGAACTTCCCCCTGGGCCAGCTCACCAACCGCGAGGAGCTGGGGCAGTGGCTGGAGGCCTTGCGCACAGCGGCCCAAACCGAGCTGGATCAGGGGCACCGGATCAGCCTGTAAGAGGCCAAGAACCCCGGCCACCACTGGATCTGACCCGTAACTTAAAACCTTTTATGTAAACCCATGCCCCTCCCCAGCGCTCTCACAAAACCACCGCAACGCAGCGCGCCCCAAGCCAAGCGGAGAGGTTGTGCTTCGGCAGGATCTGGCGCGCTTCGGCAGTGCAGCACAGATCAGCCGGGCACTCAACCAGCTGATTGCCGAGGGCAGGCTCGTACGCATCGTCACGGGGGTGTACGCCAAAGCGGCGCCGGGGGCGCTCTCCGGCATCCCGATGGCCAGGCAACCGCTGGGGGCTCTGGCGGCTCGGTGCCGCACAGCGGCGTTACAACGAACGCCTCACCACCCAGGTGTCCTGGCGCACCACCTTCGACAACGGCAAACGGCGCATCAGCCGCCGGCTGCAGATCGGCAAACGGGTGGTGAACTATGAAAACGGTCTCACCCGCCCAGCCTGGCGACGCAGCAGAACGCAGCGCAGAAACCTCAGCGGCTCAACAAGCGGTGCAGGCCTGTAGCTCAGGAGCTACAGTTGGCTGATGAGGGTCGTCAAGTCGGAGGTCTACCAAGCGTGGATCGACGGCCTCAGGGATCAAGCCGGCAGGGCTCGAGTGTTGATGCGAGTGGATCGCTTGATCCATGGCAACCCCGGCGACTATCGCAATCTCACGGAGGGAGTGTCTGAACTGAAAATCGATGTCGGACCCGGCTACCGGGTGTATTACGCCCGAAGAGGCGATCACCTGCTTCTGCTGTTGGGCGGGGGCAGTAAAGCGACCCAGGCCAAAGACATCGCCAAGGCTCTTGATTTAAACCGTGAATTTGAGGATCACTCGTGATGAACCAAGCCCAACCCCTTGCTAATCCATCGGCAACCAGGTTCACGCCCTATGACGTGGCCGAGCATCTCAGAACGCCAGATGAGATGGCGGCCTATCTGGATGCCTGGCTTGAGGAAGCACCGGATGATGTGGCCGGTCTTGCACGGGCCTTGGGGGACATTGCCCGAGCCAAGGGGATGACACAGGTGGCGAAAGACACGGGCCTCAGCCGGGAGAGCCTTTATCGGGCGCTCAGCGCCGATGGCAATCCAAGCTTCGCCACCGTGCTGAAGGTGACCAAGGCTCTGGGCTTGCGGCTTCATGCCCATGCCGTTGCTTGTGAGGGTTGATCAGATCCATGCCCATCAACACCGCCAGCCTCAAAACCTTCGCTCCGGCGATGCGGCGGCAGCTGATCGAGGCGGTGGGCCGCAAGCTCGATCGGTTGCTCACCAGCACCACCCCCGACACGCTCACCACCTACGCCACGCAAATTGCTGAGCTGCGGCAGCAGGAGCAGATCAGCCGGCAGGAGCTGCTGGAGCGGGTGGCCTACAGCTGGTTCAACCGCTTGGCGGCGCTGCGTTATCTCGATGCCAGGGGCTGGCATCCGTTCGGCGCCAAGGTGCTGATGCCGGCCACGGATGCCGACACCCAGCCGGAGCTGCTGAAACTGATGCGCAACGGCCAGCTGCCGGCGGAGCTGCAGCGCCACAGCCAGGAAGCACGGCTGAACCAGCTGCTCGATGGCCAGATCCCCACGGCCACCCCCGGCGCCGACCCCCAGGGGGAGGTGTACCGGGAGCTGGTGCTGGCGGTGTGCCGCTTCTATCACCAGCTGCTGCCAAACCTGTTCGAGGGGCTCGATGACGCCACCGAGCTGCTGCTGCCCGATGACCTGCTCACCGATGGCTCCATCGCGGCGGGCTTCCGCCGCTCGATCCATGATGCCGACTGCGACGACGTGGAGATATTGGGCTGGCTGTATCAGTTCTATATCGCCGAGAAAAAAAAAGAGGTGATGGCCCGCAAGAAGGCGGTGCCTACAGAAGACATCCCCGCCGTCACCCAGCTGTTCACCCCGCACTGGATCGTGCGCTACCTGGTGGAGAACTCTCTGGGGCGGCTGTGGTTGCTGAACCGTCCAGCCTCGAAGCTGCGCGAGCACATGCCCTACTACATCGAGGGCGAACCCGAGACCGACTTCCTCAAAATCACCAAGCCCGAGGAAATCCGCCTGCTCGATCCCGCCGTCGGCAGCGGGCACATGCTCACCTACGCCTTCGACCTGCTCAGTCTCATCTACGCGGAGGAGGGCTACGCCCCCAGCGAGATTCCGGCCCTGATCCTGCGGCACAACCTCTACGGGCTAGAGATCTGCCCCCGTGCCGCCCAGCTCGCCGAGCTGGCGCTTGTGTTCAAGGCGCGGGAATCGTCGCGGCGCTTCTTCCAGAGCGAGCAGCTGGTACGGCCGCAGATCATCGAGCTGCAGAACGTGCAGTTTGAAGGGGACGAGCTGAATGACTACATCGAGGCCCTGGGTCTCGGAGAACTGTTCGATCAAAACCTGTTCAAGTTGCTCCGGAAATTTGAAGAGGCGAAAAACTTCGGCTCGCTGATTCAGCCTTGCATGGATGAACGAAGCCTGGCCTTTGTGCGCGATGCCATCGAAGCAAAGGACCTCGGCGGCCAGCTCTTCCTGCGCGAGACGCACCTCAAAGTCCTGCGCGTGCTCGCACAAGCCGAGGCGCTCACCCAGCGGTATCACGTCGTCGTGGCCAATCCGCCGTATATGGGTTCGAAAGGGATGAATTCCAGCGTGAAACGTTTTCTTGAGACGCAAGTTGAAGACTACAAATCTGATCTTTTCGCCGCATTCATAGTTCGCTGTCTATCACTAGTGTTTCCTGACGGTTTCCTCGGTTTCATGTCGCCATTCGTTTGGATGTTCATCTCGTCCTATGAGGGGCTTCGCAAGAGACTAATTTCTCAAGCAACCATTACGACGCTAGTGCAACTGGAATACTCTGGATTCGAGGGGGCGACTGTTCCGATCTGCACATTTGCTCTTCAGAACAAGCACAATGCAAAATATCGGGCCGGATATATCCGTTTGTCAGATTTTCGTGGAAGTGAAAAGCAAGGGCCTAAGTGTGCTTTCTCACCAGGTCATTCAGCGATCAGCAGCCGCTGGAGGCATTGCTGAGGAGTGAGGCCACCGAGAGCCATGTGGCACCTGCTGCCGTTATAGATCCCCAGATAGCGGGGTAGCCAGCGGTTGCGTTCATCCGATGTTTGGTAGGCGATCACATAGGCCCATTCCGACAAGATGGTTTTGATGAACCGTTCGGCCTTGCCGTTGGTCTGCGGGGTGTAGGGCTTGGTGCGGATGGGTTTCAGATCCAGAGCCCGACAGGCTTTTCGCCAGTCATCCGAGCGATAGGAGGGGCCGTTGTCCGAGAGGATCCGGCGACAGGTGATCCCCTGTTCAGAAAACCATCCGACGGCACGGGCCAGGAAGCCAACGGTTGTCGCCTTCTGCTCGTCTGCGAGCACCTCGACGTAAGCCAGGCGGGTGGCGTCGTCGATCGCGACATGTACCTTCTCGTAGCCGGCACCTCGGGAGGAGCCTTGACGACGGTCGCCGGTGATGCGGTGGCCGACCCGCTCAAACCTGGCCAGCTGTTTGATGTCGACATGGATCATGTCCCCGGGGCGCTCCCACTGGTAGCGACGAACAAGACGTTTGGGGTCAAGGTTCTTCAGGCGTCCCAGGCCCAGGCCCTTCATGAGCCGACCAACGGTGGAGAGGGGCGCACAGAGAGCCCTGGCGATGCGGCGGAGCGTGCAGCGCTGGTGCCGCAGGTCTACAGCCTGCTGGAGTTGCTGCGGATCGAGCGTCCGCCGCTGGCTGCGGCGAACACTCCGTCGATCCGCCAGTGCCGCTACGCCGCCTGCTCGAAACCTGGAGAGCCACTTGTAGGCCGTACGCAGGCTGATCCCGGCTTGTGCTGCAAGGGCTTTGAGTGGCACGCCTTCATCGAGATGCCGGCGGATGAGCCGTTCCCGACTGATGGGTGTCAGTCGGGCCAGAGGGTGGCTATGCATGGTGTGTGAGGTCTTGGGACGGTGGTGACACTCCGACCCTGGCGACCTCACACCCCCTTGTCAGCTGAACAACGTGGTGGGACTACACACTTAGGCGTGAGGCCGCCGAGAGCCATGTGGCACCTGCTGCCGCTACAGAACCGCAGATAAAGGGCAACCAGCGGTTGCGTTCCTCTGATCAGGCCGCCTTGCTGCCCTTTCCCACGCCACCCCCCTCGAACAGCGGGCCCAGCGGCACAACTTCCAGCTGGCCCTGTTCCGCTATCTGGAGCCCGGATGGGTTGGGCTGCTCCGGTCCGAACAGCTCGACTGGCGGAGCATCATGTCCGAGCGGCAGTGGGTTCTGCCGGTAGCGCTGGCGCGGCATGGTGACGAAAGAATCGATGTGTCACTGATTTTGACAGCGCCAGCAGGATTCAGCCCTGCGGCCGGGCCTTCGATCGCTTCGCCACGACCCGCTCTCAGGCATAAACTCCTATTGCCTCCAACAGCCATCCGTCCGATTGTTCACTTATCGTTTTCGGAGGCCCAACGATGGATGACACTCCCCCGGGTCAGGTGCCAGGAGCGCGCTGACGATCCGGTCCCTGCTCCAACATTCTCGACGGATTACTGACTTCCCAGGCGTGTGACGTTGTCGCCGTCCACTGCACCGTTAAAGGCCTCGCCTCAGGTGCCCCGGACCCAAAGGGAGGTCCCACTTGTCAACTGGCCCCAGGCGCCAGCGTCAGCAGCTCAGCCCACAACAAACTCAGATCTTCAGAGCCCGGTGTCCTTGTCGCCGGGCTTTGTCGTGTCGGCTGGAACAGGATGAGGACGGAAGCTGCGCCGAGCAGACCATGAAGGTGATCGTCGATCTCTGCATCGTGCCCATCGGGGTAGGGGTGAACTTGGCGCCCTACATCGCCGCCTGCGAACGCGCGCTGATGCACGCAGGCCTCAAGATCCAGCTCCACCCCAACGGCACCGCAATCGAGGGGGAATGGGGCCCGGTGTTCATGGCAATCGAGGCCTGTCATCAGGTGGTACACGCCATGGGTTGCTTGCGGGTTTACACCAGCGTGGCGATCAACACCCGTACCGATAGAGACCAGACACTGGAAGACAAAGTAGCCAGCGTCGAGGCGCTGCTGAAACAAGGCTGAACGGCACCAATGACAAAGGCGACTCCTGTCGGTCGCCCTACTGCTCCGCAGATGCCAAGGGCTAGGGCCAGTTGCAGCTCTAGGGCTCGCGATGAGTTGGTCGAGGGCTTTGATTCATAGAAAGATCGACCTGCCCTGCTTCATGACGCCCCGCCCCAACCGGAACTGGCGCCAGGCCGCCGGCAAGGAGGAACGGCAGCTCGACCCAGAGTTCCAGGCCCTCCTATCGGAGAAAGAAGGGGACAATTGATCTACTGCTGAGGGGCGGCGGATCGATGCCAGGCTGAGGCCAACTGGTTCCGGAGCAATGCCCCTGGAGAGCCCCACCAAGCTGGCCCTATCGATCTCAGGCGGCGGTCACCGGGCCGCCGCCTTCGGGCTCGGCACGATTGCCCTGCTGCAGGAGCTGGGGCTCATGGAGCGGGTGGCGGTGCTTTCCACCGTGTCAGGCGGATCGCTGGTGGGGGGCTTCTACCTTTGCGCCAAGGCCGGGTTCCTGCACGATGTCGAAGACCCGCAGCGGACCCTGGAGGCCTGGCGAGACGATGGGTTCCAGCAAAGGTTCCTCCTTCCCTTCCTCGCCTTCCTCCATGACGGGCGCCTGGGGGACCGCCTTGTGGCTGACCTGCTGCCGATCCCGCTGGGCCCAGGCCAGAAGCTGATTCGCAGCGCCGCCGAGGAGGTTCAGGCCCTGCTGAAAGAACAAGGCTGTCCTGAAACGTTGGGCCACGAGGCGATCCACGCCCTGCTGGTACATAGCGACTGTGCGCCCGATCACGTGTACTTCAATGCAGCCGATCTCACCTCGCTGGATCTGTTCCGCTTCGGGGTGATGCGGCACCCCCGCAACGGTTCTGCCTATGTGGTGAATCGCTTCCGCATTCCGACCGTCGCCAAGGTGGAGGATCCAGCCCAGATCGTGGCCGCCGGCCTGCGGATCGCCGATTGCGTGGCGGCATCCTTCTGCTTTCCCGGTGGCTTCGAGCCGCTCATCTTCCCTGACGATTTCCTACGCCTCCCAGAGGAAGACGGGGAGATCCGGGCGGTGACCAGGCGCCTGTGCGGCGGTGCCGATGCGGTAGCGCTGATGGACGGGGGCCTGTACGACAACCTCGGACTGGCCAGCGTGGAGATCACGATCCAGTCGCTGCGGCTGGAGGAGGCAATCCTGCTGGGGATCGAGCCCCATCTGGGTGACGCCGAACGGGCCCGCACACCCCATGACAAGCGTGGCCGGATCTACGTTCTGGCCACTGATGTGGACAACATTCAGCCGGCGAACAAGGCGCTGGATCCGGCCAGCCAGAAACCACCGCAGGAAGCCCCGAAAGCGAATGAGTCTCATCGCCGCCGCGGTGGGCTGCTCGCCGCCCGCCGCTGGACCTGGGCTTTGCTCAGTGGTGTAGGCGGCGCCCTGCTGCCGCTGCTGACACTGTTGGCTCTGCCGCCGGCCGTGGCTGTCTGGATCGTGCGCAAGCTGCCCATCCTGCGGCAACCATTGCTGGGCTGGATACGCCGCAGCCCTGCCCTGGCGCTGCCGCTGCGCCAGCTGGGTCTGGTGCCGAATCCTGCCGGAGCCCAGGGCGCCGCTGGCGTGAGCGTGCCGCTGCTGGCGTGCGCCGCCCTGCTCTGGACGCGGCGGCGCACGGCGCAGGTGCTACCGGCCTTCAACGGCTACCTAAAGCGCACCCGCAACCTCACTTATCAGTACCTGAATTACAAGTACCAGAAGTTCGGTGGCGGTGAACCCAACACCTTTCTGCTGCGCAACCTGATCTTCGAGCTGGCACCCGGGCCGGACTCGGACCCGGATCACCGGCTCGACGAGCTCACCCGGCCGCTGCAGGACTTCGACGAACGTAAGGCTGAGACCCATCAGGAAGCCAACGACTGGATTTACCAGAAGCTCGAGCCGATCGCCTGGCTGCTGGCGCTCCCCTGGCCTGAGAATCCCGAGGAAACGCTGCAACTCCCCGGGCGGTTCGACAGTCCGGCGAACCAGGAGCGGCTGTGTCAGCTGCGGGGCGATCTTGCGCTCGATGGGGCGGTACGGACCTGGCAGCGGATCCAGGCAGTGCTGGCTCGGCCGGATGAACCGCTCAGGCAAGCTGATGCAGCCCTGACTTGCCTGTTACGCGTGGCCTCGAGCGTCCACAGGGCGCTGCCCGCCCTATCGGGTCTGCCGCCACTGGTTGGTAATCCGCTGCTGTCGCAGATCTGTGAGATGGCCACGAACCTGCCCACCACCCTCTGGCTGGAGGAGTTCCGTAGTTACGTACCCAACAGCTTCCTGCCCGATGGGCGAATCGAGCACCAAGGCGGCTGGTACGTGGACGAGGGTCTGGTCGACTGCAGGCTGATACGAGCGAATTTGTACAAAGGCGTGGCGGTGGACGTGGCCGTTGCGGCTGGCTTTCTGAACACCTGCTTCAATGTGCTGGAGTTCTGCGCGAGTCGATTGCCTCCTGTCAAGGAGTGATGCTGAGCTGCGCAAACCAGGGCACAACTGAATCCGACATTGATTCCATTGCCACTGCTCAGCCGAGCCACTCCGCCAACTTGGTGTAACGCCGGCGGCTTAGGTGGTTCTTCACCGCCATCGCCAGTGCTTTCTTCTGCCCCACCAGCACCACCAGCTGCTTGCCACGGGTGATGCCGGTGTACACCAGATTGCGCTGCAGCATCGCGTAGTGCTGGGTGAGCAGGGGGATCACCACGGCGGGGTATTCGCTGCCCTGGCTCTTGTGGATCGTGCAGGCGTAGGCAGGCACCAGGTTGTCGAGCTCGCCCCAGCCGTAGGTCACCTCGCGGCCGTCAAAGCCCCCGGCTTCCCCGGAGGGGTAACGCACCGTCAGTTCGCTGGCATCGGCATCGATCGTTTCCACCGTGCCCACATCGCCGTTGAACACCTCCTTCTCGTAGTCGTTGGCCACCTGCATCACCTTGTCGGCCGGCGCAAAGCGCCAGCCAAAGCGCTCCACCTGCTCGGTGGGGTCGGGGTTGAGCAATTGCTGCAGCTCGATGTTGAGCGAGCGGGAGCCACAACCACCGCGCGCCATCGGGCACAGCACCTGCACCTGGGCGATCGGATCGAGGCCAAAGCGCGCCGGGATGCGTTCGCCCACCACCTTGAGGATCAAGGCCACCGCCTGCTCGGGCGAGTCGGCAGGTAGGAAATAGAAGTCGGTGGTGGTCTCAGCCGGCGGTGGCCGTAGATCGGGGATGGTGCCGGCATTGATGGCGTGGGCGGTGGTGATGATGCGGCTGCTGGCCGCCTGGCGGAACACCTCCGTGAGCCGGGCCACCGGCAGGGCGCCGCTGTTGATCAGATCGGCGAGCACCTGGCCGGGCCCCACCGAGGGCAGCTGATCCACATCACCCACCAGCAGCAAGGCCGCCTCTGGTGGGAGGGCGTCCAGCAGGGAGGCCATCAACGGCACATTCACCATCGAGGTCTCATCCACCACCAGCAGATCGCACTCCAGCGGCAGCTCGGCCTTGCGCTTGAAGCCAAAGGCTGCCGGGTCGAACTCCAGCAACCGGTGGATGGTTTTGGCCTCTAGCCCGGTGGTTTCGCCCATCCGCTTGGCGGCCCGGCCGGTAGGGGCGCAGAGCAGAATTCGCAGCCGCTTGGCCGCCAGGATGCGCAGGATGGCGTTGATCAAGGTGGTCTTGCCCACCCCCGGCCCGCCGGTGATCACCAGCACCTTGCTGGAGAGGGCCTGCTCCACCGCTGCCTTCTGGCTGGCAGCGAGCTCCAGGCCCAGGCGTTGCTCCACCCAGGGGATGGCAATGGCGGCCTCGATGCTTCCCCAGGGCGGAGCACTGAGGTTCAGGGCCTGGAGGGCTTCGGCGATGCGGCGCTCATCGCGGTGCAGATGCGCCAGCAAGATGGCGGGTTCACCAGCCAGGGTGTCGGCCACCACCGAGCCCTCGGCGAGTTCCAGATCCAGGGCGCTCTGGATCAACCCTGGCTCCATCGGCACCCGAGAGGTGGCGCCGCTCTCCTCAACCGGCCCACTGGGCCGCTCGACGCTGAGCAGTTCTCCAGCCAGCTTGAGCAGCTCAGCGCTGGGCAGGCCGCAGTGGCCATCACCACTCGCCTCCAGCAGGGCGTAATTGACGCCGGCCCGCAGGCGGATCATGGCGGTGGGCTCAATGCCCAGCCTTGCGGCGATCGCATCAGCGGTGCGGAAGCCGATGCCGCGGATGTCGCGCGCCAGGCGGTAGGGGTTCTCGGCCATCACCTGCACGGCGTCGTTCCCATACGTCTTGAAGATGCGCACGGCCCTGGCGGTGCCGACACCATGGCTGTGCAGGAAGACCATGATTTCGCGCACCACCTTCTGATCGGCCCAGGCCTGGCTGATCCGCTGGCCCCGCACCGGGCCGATGCCCGGCACCTCTCGTAGGCGCTCGGGCGCCTGCTCGATCACCTCGAACACCTGATCGCCGAACGCCGCCACGAGCTTGCTGGCGTAGATCGGGCCGATGCCCGGATCATTCCGAGCCGAGGTACTTCTCGATGCCCTCGGCGGTGGTGGGGGCCGAAGCACGAAGGAAGGAGGCCTTGAACTGCTGGCCGTGCTCCCGGCTGTTCACCCAGGTGCCGCTCACCGTCACCCATTCGCCAGCACTGATTCTCGGCGGCATGACCCACCACCGTCACCAGGTCTCGATGACCGCGGGCCTTGATGCGCAGCACGCAGAAGCCGTTCTCGGCGTTGTGGAACGTGACGCGCTCGATCGATCCCGCCAGCACCTCGGTGGGTTGCGGGCTGGCTTGGGTCTGATCTGACGGGGACTGGCGTGCCAGGGCAGAAGTGGCTTGTGGCCTCACCTTTGCAGGCTTCAGCCCTTCGGGGGGCGAAGGGTGCGCCAGCTGCCGCTCTCGGTGCTCACCTCCAGGCCAAGGCCAACTTGAGCAGCCGGATCGCCGGTGGGCTTTCGCTGCTGCCACCAGTTGGTGGCGAAGGCCCAGGCCTCCTCGATCGAATCGAAGTGCTCATCAAGCTCAAGGTGGAGTTGGCCTTGGTGCGAGGCGATCGGTTTGGGCGGTGGTGGTGATCACCACTGAGGACTGCAGGGGCTCCAGCCCTCCTCGCGTTTAGAGGCCCACAGCTTGAGGGCCTCCTGGCGGCTGATCTCCCGTCGGTTCTTGAGCAGTGGCACCCGCTCACCGGGGAGCAGCTCACCGCTGGTGATCTCCAGGCGTTGGTAGGTGCGCTCCCAGCGGGTTGGGCGGAAGCACAGAACCTAGCGGCCGTCGCTCAGCCAACCCTCCTGCGGGGTCAGTGGGACACGGGACGATGGTCGGCTCATGCTTTTCGCAGTCTGGCCTCGATCAACCGACAGCACTCCTGCACGTTGCTCTCGCTCTCCACCTCGGCGGCTAGCGAGCAGAAGAAGTCGTTCCAGAGGGCCGGCACCGCCAGCAGAATCAGCGGCCACCACCGCCGCAGACCACCACCACATCAGCGCTCAGCACATTGATCACGTTGCGGGCCTTACCCATGCCGGTGAACAGGGCCAGATCCAGGTCTGCTGTGTTCTGCCTGTGGCCACCGCTCCCTTCATCGGGCAGCACCCCCACCACCAGGTGTCCCTCCACCCAAGCCGCGCCGCGGCTCGCCGCCGGTTGCTCATCTCACCTCCGGACACCAGCCCCGCTGGCGGCTTAGCACCGCTCCAACCTCGCTGTGCTCCAGCTCCATCTGCTGGATCGGCGCCGCCACGGATCCGCAGTGGAAGCTGGAGGAATCCTCCCCGGCCTCCAGGAACAGACCTCCGCCAGCGTGAGCTGACCACCACAGCAGTAGTCGATCCTGAGTTCTTCAAACAGTCGTGCAATGGATGGTGGGCATGGGTTAGGGCCTCCTCCAGTGGCTTTTGATCAATTTTCTGAGCCTGTTCCGTGCCTGGCCAGCCGTAGCTCCAGGCCACCCTGTCGAACAGGGTTAGGGTAATCAATATGTTCACACTGAACACCAATGGGGTCAACTACGTGCGTTGCCAACAAGGAACAGGCTCTTGTGATCTTGGTGGTTCAGCAACTGGTCGATGCCCAGTTCGTTCGTGCCAATCAGACAGCAGCCGAGCGGCTCTGGCAGGAGGTGGCTGCACTCGATCTCAGCATCGATCGGGTGATCAACTTGCTTTACAGCGCACTCGATTTCAACAAACGTGACGCGCTGCGCGCTGAGGACAATGCATGGGTGGCCTGCCACCAGGTAAGGCCACCGCGTCGTGGGCCCTTGCGGTCCTGGCGCCTGAGTCGGAGCCGTAGCCAGTCGCACCCTGCGATCTGCACCACCTGAGCCACCTGGTCAAAACCAGTGGTGGGGATAAGGCTCATCAAGGAGCCTCAGACGGCTGAACAGCAACGCCATCAACGTCAACAGCAGGGAACCCGTCAGCATCGGCATCACCACAAATCCGGGCTGGGCTTTGAGCAGAACGCACAGCAAGGCCACAGCACCGGCAGGCGGATGCAGTCAGCGCAGCAGCTGTCCAAGGGCAATGGTGAGCCCAACCGCCAGCCCCATCGCCCAAGTGGTACTGCCCAGGGTTGCCACACACACCACACTGACTGCCGCCGCCATGGTGTTGCCTAACACGATGTTGCGCGGCTGGGCCAGGGGGCTGCTGGGATGGCCGAACAACAGCACGGTGGAAGCCCCGAAGGGTGCGACCACAAGGGCGTAGTGGCTCCAGGAGCTGATCAAGCACAGAGCTGAGATGGCCAGCAGGCCGCCTAACCAGGACGCCATCACATCGTGGGTCTTAAAGCGCGGCTGGAAGGCCCGGCCGCGTATGCACTGCTCCTGGACCCGGCGCCAGGCCATCAGTTGTGTAGCCAAAGGCACAACTGTAGGGCTGCAAGCCTGGTTTCAGGCTTGCAGGGAAGGGCTAATGCAACCGCTGCGAGATCAGGAGTGCCCCCAGACCCTTGACCCTGAAGTGACTACAGGCTGTTTGATGAGGTCTGGATGACATCACCATGGCGGATCCTTGCTGCAGCAGCGGAACCAGCGGGCAGACGGCCGAAGCCATCCCAGCCCCGCAGCCGGCCGCCGCTACCGAACGCTTGTTTCGGATCAGCGCGATGGATTGCGCCACCGAAGAAACCGAGATTCGCCATGCCCTCTCAGGACTCGACGGCATCCGAGGCCTGAGGTTCCTGCTGGCCGAGCGGGTTCTGGCGATCGATGCCGAAACAGCCGCGCTCAGCTCCGCGCTCGCCGCGATCCGCGTGCTGGGGTTCAACCCGGAGCCGATCAGCGCCGATCACCGGCCGTCCGCCGCCCAGACCCGCGCCGAACGGCGCCGTGAACAGCTCCGCCTGGGAAGTTCCTTGCTGCTGGCGATTACGGCAGAGCTGCTGCATCTGGTCATTCCCGCATTCCCGGGTCATGAACTGCTGGAAGGCGGGATGGCGATTGCCGCAATCGCCCTGGCGGGCTTCTCCGTGTTTCGCAAGGGCCTGGCCGCCCTGCGCCAGGGCCGGCTCAACATCAATGCACTGATGAGCGTGGCGGTCACGGGCGCTTTCCTGATCGGCCGTTTCCCGGAAGCTGCCATGGTGATGGCGCTCTACGCCGTCGCCGAGGCGATTGAAGCGCGGGCGGTGGAGCGGGCTCGCCAGGCGATCACCAGCCTGATGGCGATGGCCCCTGATCAGGCGGAGATCCAGAAACCCGATGGTCGCTGGCAACGCGTGTCAGCCACTGCTGTGGCCATCGGAGACGTGGTCCGTGTCCGCCCGGGCGAACGTCTGCCGCTCGATGGCACGGTGCTCAGCGGCGAGAGTGCGGTGAACCAGGCTCCGATCACCGGCGAAAGCCTGCCGGTTGACAAGGTCAGCGGCGATGAGGTTTTTGCCGGCACGATCAACCAGAGCGGCGCCCTCGAGATCCGGGTGACGGCGCCCGCCTCCCAAAGCACGCTGGCGCAGATCATCAAGGCCGTGGAGGAAGCCCAGGCTTCCCGTGCTCCGATCCAACGCTTCGTGGATCGCTTCGCGGCGCGCTACACCCCGGCCGTCTTCGTCTTCGCCCTGGCTGTTGCCCTGCTGACGCCAGCTTTGCTCGGATTCACGCCACCCCAGGCGATCTACAAGGCCCTGGTGCTGCTGGTGATCGCCTGTCCCTGTGCGCTGGTGATTGCCACCCCAGTCACCGTGGTGAGTGGACTGGCCGCCGCCGCCCGTCGCGGCATCATCATCAAGGGAGGCCTGTACATCGAGGAGGCCCGCAAGATCAAGGTGCTGGCTCTCGACAAGACCGGCACGATCACCCTGGGCCAACCCAAGCTGGTGGCCTTCTCCTCTCATCAGGCGGATGCCGACGCCGGCGCGCTTCAACAGCTGGCCAGCAGCCTGGCCGATCGCTCCGACCATCCAGTGTCGAGAGCGATTGCCACAAGCCTGGAGGGTGAACGTCTGAACGTGGAGGCCTTCGAGGCCCTACCCGGGCGGGGGGTGCGCGGCATGATCGCCGGGCGGCCGCTGATGCTGGCCAATCACCGCTGGATCGAGGAGCTGGGGCTCTGCTCCAGCGAACTGGAAGCCTCGATGCAGGTGCACGAACGCCAGGGTAGATCGCTCAGTTTGTTGGCCGATGAAACCGGCGTACTCGCTCTGATCGCCGTCGCTGACACCGTTCGGCCCAGCTCAGCAGCTGCCATGAAGGCCCTGCGCAGCCTGGGTGTCACTCCGGTGATGCTCACGGGCGACAACGCAGCCACCGCCGGCGCGATAGCGGCCGTGGCCGGCATCGAGGAGGTGAAAAGCAACCTGCTACCGCAGGACAAGCTCAAGGCAGTGGCCGATCTGCAGGCCCATTACGGATTCGCGGCCATGGCCGGCGATGGCATCAATGATGCGCCGGCTCTGGCCCAGGCGGACATCGGCTTCGCGATGGGGGCCGCGGGCACCCACATCGCCATCGAAGCGGCTGATGTGGTGATCATGAACGACGACCTGATGCGCGTACCGGAAACGATCGCCCTCTCTCGCCGCACATTCACCATCCTGCGTCAGAACATTGTGCTGGCGCTGGGAATCAAGGCCCTCTTCCTGGTTCTCACCGTGGCCGGCAATGCCACGATGTGGATGGCGGTTTTTGCTGACATGGGCACCAGTCTGATCGTGATCGCCAATGGTCTTCGCCTGCTTCGCAAACCCAAGGTTGAGCGGCTCAGAGTTTGAGCCAGGGCGGAAACGATCAGATCTGGGCCTTGTTGCTACGGGCCGAACGGGTCAACTCCACGAGAATGCCACAGGTTTTCACCTCATCAGATTGCGGACAAAGACCTCTGAGATTCCGCAACTGATGCTGAAGCTGGCGCAGTTCATCGACCCGCGCATCAACCTCGGCCATCTTCTCGTCCAGCAAGGCGTTCACGGTCCGGCAGCTTCCGGCTGGTGCGTCCCGCGCCCCGATCAGGACGCGGACCTCCTCCAGGCTCATGTCAAGGCTGCGGCAGAAGCGGATGAAGCGCAACTGCTCCACATGCTGCAGCGAATAAAGACGGTAATTGCCATCTGTACGCTGCGGCACGGGCAGCAAGTGTTCTCGTTCGTAATAGCGGATGGTTTCGATCTTCACACCGGTAGCCCGTGCCAACTCGCCAATCTGCATCGATCCTCCCTCCCCGGTAGGTGGCAACCCCTTGTAGGGGACATTAGGCCCTTGACCCTGTAGCCACTTCAGGCTTTTCAATGGCAGCCTCTCCAGCCTTCTCTCAGCCTGGGTGAAGCTCACCTTGGCCGCGCTCGCCACGATCGGCATGATCGCTACCGGCTCGATCACCGCCAAGCGCTGGTGATCGAATGTGCGGAGGACGGCGTTAACAGCCAGGCCTCGCCCTTTAAGCAGCAGGGGGTTCAGGGCTATCCCAGCTGGCAGATCAAGGGGGTTTTGGATTCGGGCGTCAAGCCCGTGAACACTCCCGCTGATCTCAGTGGCTATACCGCTTCCCGCGATTTCTGAGCCGGTGTTGCTCGCCTGCCAAGGGCGAGACCTGACGACCCACGCCCCAGCTGTATGGCCCAGGTGATCTTTCACGACTTCCACAAAAGCCTCGATCTAGCTCTGAATGCCACCACCACCAGCCTGGAGCTACCGGCTACCCCGCCGGGGATCGATCCCTTTCATTGCGGCATGAACATGGTGCGCGGTGTGATGGAGGTGAACTAAGCGGCAATCTCCAGGGTTCCCATCATCCCCAGCTCCTCGTGATCAAGGATATGGCAGTGGTAGACGGTGAGTCCGGTGAAATCGTCGAAGCGAGTGCGGATCCGCACGGTCTCCCCCGCTCGGACTAACACCACATCTTTCCAGGCCCGATAGGGTTCCGGAGTGCCGTTGCGACTGATCACCTGAAACGGGTTGACATGAACGTGGAAAGGGTGATCCATGACCCCGTCGTTCACCAGTTCCCATTCTTCGGTGTCTCCGAGTTGGACTCGTGTATCGATCCTGCCGTGCTCGAAGGCGCGGCCGTTGATCAGGAACACCATGCCCATGCCCGGGGCCATGCCGTGGTTGAGCAGGAAGCGGCGGGTGCGCACCGGCTCCGGCAGGGGAACAACCGGCAACAGGCGCTCCGGTAACGGCAGGGTTGCCACAGATCCCTCATAGGCCAGGGTGGCGACAGGCACCGGCCCTTGTTGGGCAGAACCCCGGCCCATTCCCATGCCTCGGCCCATTCCTCTGCTTCGGCCCATGCCGCCCATCATTCCGCCAGAGCCGCGGGCATAGGGAAGGTTCAGCAGCCGGTAGCGGCCGCCCTGCTGGTCACCCCGCACCAGCACCTCAGCCCGCTCGCCGGGAGCCAGCAGCAACTCCTCTAGCTGCACCGGAGTTTCAAGGGCACCGGCATCGGTGGCGATCAGGTGGAAGGGATGGTCCTCCAGGGCCAGCCGCCAGAAGCGGGCATTGGATCCGTTCACAATCCGCAGCCGCAGCAGGCCGCCAGCTGGGATCGAGAGCGCAGGATTCACCTGGCCGTTGACGGTGAGCACCGCTCCCTCCCGTCCCAGCATCATCCCCATGCCGATCGAGCCGAAATCCCCATCACCAGGGAGATCCTTGAGGAAAACCACCTGCTCCTCGGCTGCTTGCACCTCGGGGATGCGATCAAGGGCACCCCGCACGATCAGCACACCCCCCAGGCCACCGAACACCTGATCAGCCACGCTGCCGTGGCGGTGAGGGTGGTAGTAGAAGGTGCCGGCGGGGTGGTCGGCGGGCAGGCTGAAGTCGTAGGTCTGGCTGGCCCCCGGGGCCACGCTCAAGAAGACGTTGTCCGCGTTGCCGCTCGGAGAAATATGCAGACCGTGGTAGTGAAGATTGGTGGGACGATTCAGGCGGTTGTGCAGCCTGATCCGCACGGCGTCGCCGGGTTCAGCCTCCAGCAGCGGACCGGGCAGCAGGCCGTTGTAGGTCAGCGCCGTGCGGTGGGCATTGGCAATCGTCACGGCCGTTTCCGCCGCCACCAGATCCATCTCCAGCCGCCCGCCGCTGGAGCGAACACGTGATGGGCCGGACGCCATGGGGGCGGAGCGCCCCAGCAGGGCCGCGCCCGCGACGGAGGCGGAGGCCCCTGCCGCGAGGCCAAGGAAAGAGCGGCGGCCAAAATGGAAATCCATCGCCATCTTTATGCCTTCACGTGGAAGAAGGGCGTAAACGATCCGTCGCGGGTGAAGGAGAAGACTGTGTAGGACTCACTGCGCAACGCTGACTCCATGCCCGGCGAACCGAGGGGCATTCCCGGCACAGCGATGCCCGCCACCGCCGGACGCTGGCGCAGCAGCTGGTGGATGGCCTCAGCAGGAACATGACCCTCGATCACGTATCCCGCCAAGGTGGCGGTGTGGCAGGACGCCAGATCCCCCGGAACTCCCTGGCTGACCTTGATCTCTTCGAGATTTTCCACCACGTGATCAACCACGCTGAACCCCTCGCCGCGCAGATGGTCCAGCCAGCCCTTGCAGCAGCCGCAGCTCGCTGAGCGGTAGGCCGTCACCTGCTGGCTCTTTCCCTCAGAAACGCTCGGATTGGTCTGCTCAGCAATCGATGGCGGAGCGGTGGACTGCGCGTACCAGGTTCCAAAACCGGCGACGGTCATCACAGCCAGCACCGTGGCGAGCAGAAGACCGCGACGATGCACCCCTGACCAGCGGTGGTGAGGGGGACGATTGGGATCGATTTTCTGGTTGAACATCACACCGGACATACCAATCATTCAAACCATAAGGTCTCCAGTGGAGAGGAGAGTCAAGGGGGCTGCAGGCCAGCGGCTGCTCAGAGCGCGAAAAGAGCGTCGTACTTGTGGTACGCCGGCTTACGCAGTCCATCCACGGCCAGCATCCGGCGCAGTTCGATGATCTCGGCCCGCTGCGCAAGGATTACAACCCGATTCTCCTTGGTGGGCCCATCGCCCATCATCCGCATGCCGTCGATGAAGCGCAGGTCGTAGGTGGAGCCGGCCGGGCCCACATCATGTGCGTGGCCGACATGGGCAGGGTCGACTCCGGTTGGGGTCGCCATGCCAGGCATCCCGTCCATGCGTGGGGTGGGCGGCGGTGTCAGTAGGCAAAACGTGCTGACTGAAAAATCGACATCACCACTGGGGCTTGCAGGGTCTCCAGCCCTCCTGACGCCTGGTGGCCCACAGCTTGAGGGCCTCATCCCGGCTGTGAACTCCCGTCGGTTCTTGAGCAATGGCACCTGCTCGCCTGGGAGCAGTTTGGCTCTGGTGATCTCCAGCCGGCGATAGGTGCGTTTCCAGCGCGTGGGCTTCGAGGCCGCCCTTCTTGCTCGTCTTGGGGTAGCTGGACTCAATCAGGTCAATCAATGCTTGCCAAGGCAGCACCTCTTCAATCTCAGACAGGAACTTCACCCGCCAGTGGCTCCGCCACGCTCGGCCTCTGGCCTCGGTAGGGGTGTGCTTCTAAACTATCAACTGCTCATAATCCGTGAAGTCAAGCTGCTTGCCGGCCGTCAACTCAATACTGAACGGTGATCACAGGTCCATTATGCCGCGATGAGGCTCGGTTTTCCAGAGTCTCCTACTTGCGCGGCAAGCTGACAAGGCGGATTGGACTTGCCAGAACAAAAGCTTGGTGAGGACTTCGCGACCTGACATACAACTTGCTGCATGACCTGTACTGCTCCTCAAGGCTGTCGCTGGCTGCCCGATCATCAGCTAACTAGATAATCGTCCCGCCTTGCAGTCATGGATGTCAGCCATAAGGCGAATCTGCACGTGCAGAGGACCAAATCATGGCTTCTCAAGGCTCCCTCGATAATGACAATATTGCCAGGTGCTCACTAGATAGTCAACCTTTTTGATGGCTAATTGACGCGATTAAGCTATTCTTCAGCTGATGGATTGTCTTTAGCATAGGCTCGGCTCTGACCTTCCAGCTTGGCAATAAGGTTGGGTACAAATTTCTCTGAAAAGCCTGCTACAAATGACCAGGCCAGCAGCTTGGCGAAATCTGCGTTGGTGCCGGGGTTTACATTCAGGACAAAACATCGGATACCATTATAGCCTTCAGTACGATTTGGGAACTCTGGAAACAGACCACCACTTATGATTCCACCCATAAAGACCAAGTACAATACCAATGCGAATGCAGCCGCTACTGAGCACTTCCAGGCAAAATATAATGCCTGCGAGGCATAACCCATGCTCCCGTCATCAGTGCGAAAGGGCTGATTGACAGCCGAGCCCACTATTGCCGCCAAGCCCACGAAGACCGAGATTGGCACAGACTCTGTCTCACCCCCATTCATTAGATGATGGTAGGTGGCATATGCAATTAGACTGGCTGCTACCACTGCAGCCAGTCCGGATAATCGCTTGAACCGAGTTCTTGCTTCTGACCGGCTCATTTGACCTTCATGCATCCCTGGCTTCGCTCGCTGTCTCGGCGTGTGTCACCCCGTGCTTTTTAGGCCGTGTGGATCAGCAGTCGTAGATGCCGACGGCACAGCGACGCACGGTGCGGCGACCCACTCCCGCCACGCTGACGGGCGTGAGCGGCCGGCCCACGCGTGCCTGCGCCGGAGTAACGAGTGCGTTGATGACCGCTGATGACCAGCTCGGTGTCAGGGCTGTGCCAACGAGTCCAAGGGCAAGGATCAAGGCGGTGGCGTGCTTTTTCATGATGGTCATTGGTTGTCTTCACGAACAAAATTACTGGGTAGCTCACCCATGTCTTTCATCGCCTTCAGTTCCTTGAGGGTGATGGATCTGGCCCCTTCAGGCGGCAGGAAAGTGAAGTCCTGCCCGACAGCACCGGCGCCTGTTTTCCAGTCGCTGATCTGGACACTGTATTGCGGAGAACCGAGAACCTCCTTGGCTGTGATCACGTAACGGCAGGGATAGGGCCGATCTCCCTGGGCGATCCAGATCTGATAATCCACATCCTGTTTACGGAAGGCGAGATGATCGCATTCCACGCCACCGATTACCCCGCTGCCAAGGTCCTTGACATCAATCACTTCGTTCGTCAATGCTGCATAAGCCTTCGGCAGCAGCAGGTCGGCAGCCGGCAGTGGCCTTTGGTATTTGTCCTTGAGCTCATCCACCAACACCTCAATTGAACCTGCAATCGGGATCTGCATGTAGACGTTCTGATCCTTGCCAAGGAACGTGAAGGTCGAACCATCGAATATAGATTCGATGTCAACGAACCCACTGGAGCGCGTGGCGCGAATTTTTCCCGGGCGAGCGAGCGAGACTGAGCCTGAACTGGCAAGGGTGAGCCTCTGTTTGTCGCTCGTGACAACTTCCAAGTCGGAGTCGTAGCGGAACGACAGCTCCCTCTGTGCGGCCACGTAGGTGGTCATCCCCTTGAGCAGGGCCATCGCTTCAACCTCACCGGCCACCGCCTTGCTCGCCATCGAGGCGGCTGCCATCGCCGCGAGCAGACAACAGCACGCGCCATGGCGCAAGGCCTCGCGTAAGCCATCGCCAGGCCTGAGAGTCTTGGGCAGCATGGGCATCTTCGAGGACATTCATCAGGAACCATCCCCAGGCTCGACGCTCTCCGTAATCAGGGCAGTGACTGAAACGTTTCTTGATCCGAAAGGCCGTCGGAAACGAACATGCAAAATGAAAGCCTCCAACCCCTTCAACTCCAGCTCCCTCCCCGCCAGCACATCCGCCGACAGGCAGACGCAGTTTGGACAGGCTTAGATCACATTCATCGGCTCAAGGTTCTCTCCACATATTGCGCACCCACACACACTGGGCACCAGCTCCAGCTCCAGCGTTGCCCCTTTGCTGATTCCACCCGCCATCACCACCTCGAAGGCGAAGCCGAGGGCAGCTGAGTCCGCACCCGCGAGCCGACCCACCCGGAGCTTCACGGCGTGAATCCGCCGGCCCCCCTGGGCCGCCGCCGCCTCCAGGGCGATGCGGTGCACTTCCTCCATCAGCGCCAGTTCATGCATCGCCGCACCAGCACCTCGGGCAGCAAGGCACTGGTTGCGGGCGTGAGCCGGGTGCTGAAGCCGTAGCGGTTGTCCGCCACCAGCAGTTGCCTTGCGGGCCGGGTTGACTCAGGGCATGCCATTTCTGAACATCAACGGCAGCGGCCTCTGCGGAGCCGCCGAGGAGCCGGCGGTACGCCGGTTTGGCGGTGATGTGGGTGAGGGGCCCGCTCGATCGTGGATTTGATCAATCCGGAGACTCGCGCCAGTCAGATCGAGAGGCTCAAGTCGCCAGGAAGTTTTCCAGGCCCTCTCCACCAGGCAGTCGGTAGAGGCCGAAATCACGTCGATCGAGGGTGGCAATGCGGCGGAGCCCGTGCTCATGGGCCAACCAGTGCAGCGAGGCATCGGCCAGATCCATCGGCAGATCGCCGTACTGCCGCATCCAGCTGGCCATCAACTCCAGGGCCGCCCCACTGAGCTCGGCAACGCTCAGGCCACCGAGTGAGACCCAGCTCAGAAAGCGAGGGGCCACATCGGCTGGGATCAGATGGCAGACCTCAGTGAGAACAGGCCAGGTGGACACCAAAGCCCCGCTGTGCACCAGGAAAAAGAGGCGCAGGCGCCAGGGCTGCGGGGCTGGTGGATTGCCGCCGTAGCAGCTCAGGGCCTGGTCTCATTGCAGCCGTATTACGGCAGTAATACAAGCAATCGAATGAGGGTAAGGGCGGCTGGACGGGTTTGCTTAATCGTTGGGGGTCCACAGAATCAGATAAAGCCCACGTCCAGCCAGCAGCTCGTCCGCTACGGGCACACCTGCGCTGGAAGCAGTATGAAGGCGTGGTCCGAAGCCGCCGATCAGCCCCAGCCGATGCAGAACAGCTTCTTCGCCGACTCCCTTGACCAGGCCAGCATCAGCAGCAGGATCCTGGCCCTCGAGCAGGGCGTGGTGGGTTACTACAGCATCGGCCTCTACCCGGCGTCCCTGGCCTACAACAGCGCCATGCATGGGGGCGGCGACCGCTTGCTACTGGCGCCACGCCAAGGCCGCTCCCTGTTCGGGGCCTTTTCACCACGGGATTTGTCGGGCATGGACCCGACCCACGTGGCCACGATGGAGCGGATGGTGCGCCGCGAGCATGAAGGTCAGCTGCAGGAGTACACCCTGCGCGACCTGATCGAGCTCTGCGATCTGGTGGTCCTGGGCGCCAACAGCAACCACATTGAGCAAGACCTGCACGAGGCCTGCGAGCTTCGGCATGAGCTGGACCGGGAGCATGTGGTGCTGGCCTGCCTGGCGGGGTCCTTCAGCCACGATCCCCTGCGCAACGATTCCTACGTGCTCTGCGAGCGGCAGCCCAACCTGGCGTTCTTCTCCGGGTTCCACCGCCACGGCGCCCTGCGGGATCCAGTGGACAGCTTCACCGCCAACTTCTGCCATCCCAATGCAATCACGGCCTTGATCGGAGCCCGACTGCTTGACCGGCTATCACCGAATATCCAGGTGTCACCAGGTGTTCATAACGTGGAGGCGCAATACATCAAAGCAGCCAAGAATATTTCATCCATATTTGCAGGTTTTGGCTATGCCTATCACGCCGAAAATACCGGCATCTTGCCTACCCTGTTGACCCTGCTGCTGGACCAGTGTCTTGACCAGGCGTCCTCAGTTTCCATGGGCCGGAAAGACCGGCAACGGCTCTATGGCCGCCAGCCCTTTCCACTGACCGAGCTGGGCTACGGAGTGCAACGAATCGAAGCCACCCTCAGCCGTGGTGGAGACATGGAGAAAGTTCGCGACCATACCTTCACCCAGCTCACGGCCATGGTGGCTGACGTGCGCGGCAGCATGATGCTGCCGGTGTGCGGCAAGCCCACCCGCAACTTCCAGGCGGGCCAGATCCTGGCTGAGGGCATGCGGCGGCTGGGACGCTGCCCCAATGATGTGGATGAATTCGAGCACTGGTGTGAGCAGGCTGGGGTGAAAAAAGGAGGCCTTGAAGGCCTCAAGGCCCTGCGCTACTGGCCCCAGATTCTGATCAATTACGGCATCCAGGTGCATGACGCCTCGATGGTAAACCTTCTGTACATGGCGATTTTCGGCAAGAGCGACACCAAGGCCGTCGCCTTCAAAGTGATGACCGAAAGCCGGGAGCTATCGAACTATTGCCAGGAATCGGTCCGCCCCTCCCACAGTCGCCGCTATTCAGAAGCCTTGCAGAATCTGGATCGGCCGGAATCTTTGGAACTGTTGGCCAATGCTGTGATTGCTGACAATGCCAGGCGGGCCATCCCCGATGACAGCAACCAAGAGGATGGTGATGCCAATGCAGACATTCCTGCCTACCTCAAAGCCATGAATGTGATTGAGAATGTCTGGTAAGTTTGATTTATAGCTTTGATCATCAGATGACATTGATCGAGCAGTGCCTGTCAGCTTTAGGCGCCGTTTATTGCAAGTGGAGAATTTAATAGCCATTGGGTATTAACCATTGTGCATTAGCCATTGGGCATCAGCTATCAGCCGCCAGTCACCAGTCATCTTCCTACTTTCAACTGTCAATTTTCAACTGCTAACCGAGATAAGTTGACGTCACCAACGCAACAAACTCGCAAAGATCCCTAGGCCCTGAAGGTATGCGTGTCAATGCAGCTAGCTTTTTAATTCTTTGGCCGATTCTTCGCCCAGATATTCTCCAAGGACTTGCGAAAGTCTCGTTCTGTCATGGGTTTGGCAAAGTCTCGTTGTCTCATCAGGCTACTGATCCACCAGACCTGCAAACCCGCGAAGGCAAGAGCAACAAGGCCCAACTGGACATATCCCCAGTTCAGCTGCTCCATCACGACACCTGCCGGTTGCTAGCCCAACGGCGCTCCAGGGAATGCCTGAACTGCTCCAAGCCCATCGCCGGGGTGAGTGTGCGCCTTAAGACCAAAGAAAGCCGCCAGACCTTCAGACCCACCGCAACAACAAAAACAATCCAGGCTATTAGGAGCATGCGCGGTCTCACGATCGCAACATTCTCGCCTGCCATCTGCCCAGTGCTCGGTGCCCTCTGGGCGGATGGCTTCGGCTCAGGCTTCGTGCGCCATAAAAAACTACTTGACCCAGGAAAAGGGCCAAGTAGCACAATCAGATGACCTGAACAAGAATTCAACTGACCTGAACAGCAGTGATCTTAACTTTCCTGAGCAACATCAGCTTGAACTTTAGCAGGAATCGGAGCTTGCTTCTTTACTACTTTAGCTCTTTTTGGGGGAGCGCTGTAGCCTTGACTCTGGCTCAGGCTCTGCTCGTAGACCACTTGTTCAAGGGGCTTAGGATAGTTCAAGTTACCCTTGGTCACCAGTGGCTGTTCATACATTCTGACTTGATAACCACCATAGCCAAACTCAGCCTTACCTTCGACTGGAGCCGAAGATTGATAGAAAGTTTGTTTACGATCCTGGAAACAGGTCTGATAGAGCGTTTCCCTAATGCCATTAACCGTGGCGAGACTAGGTTTCTCAATTCCTTGAGAAGGGCAATAGACGAAGTCAGCAAAGGCTTGTTCTGCAACCAGGTACGGGCTGGGTTCAGCCTGGGGGCCTTCATAAAGGGCTTGCGACTGCGGCCGAGGCTCTTGGTGAGCCAGATTCTGGTAAACCAGAGCCAGGCTGTCATCACTGACATCGGTAATGTTTTGACGCCAATTCGATAGAGTTTTCTTCAAATCAAATCCCATGGCCCGCTGATAATGCCAAAGGCCACCCTGCAAGAAGAAAAAAGCCAAGTAAAAGTGGGAATTTGCCAACCAAGTGCGAGCTGAATATCCCGAACCAACAACCCCATTGGGGTCAAAGTAAGAGGGCAGAAAAGCCGATTTCAGCGCCAGGGTCGGACCGTAAAATTCAGTAGGATAGGCCAGTGTATTAAAGCCGCAGTAGTATGAAGCGGCAAAACCAGCCAGGGCAATACCAAACAGGGAATAGCCTAAATACCATCACCAGAGAAAAGGAATGTTCTCCGCACCCAGTTAAAAGGCGGAACCAGGATATGCCAAGCGCCTCCCAGCAGCAGCAGCACAGCCACGTAGACATGGCCACCGACCAGATCTTCTAGGTTGTTGACGTCAAACAGATGGGTACGGTAACTCAGAATTGTGCCGAAATCGAGGGTTGGGTCAGTCACCAGACGCACCGCCCCAATGTTGGAGTCATACAAGCCACCAAAAGCCATGGCCTTGATCACCAGGAGCAGGGCACCTAAACCCAGAATCGCCAGATGGTGCCCCAGAATCAGACCCAGTTGCTTGGGGTCACCCCAATCAAAATCGAACTTTCCTGAACGCCCACTTTCTGCAGCCAAGCTGGGAGCAATCCGGCTACGGTGAAAATAGGCTCCACCTGCCAGTACACCGGCTGCCACGATGTGAATCACCCCAATGGCCATCAGGGGAAAGGTATTCTCAATGGATCCGCCAGAACCAATACCCCAGCCCTGGGTGGCTAAGTGAGGTAGCAAGATCAGCCCTTGATCGTACAAGGGTGCATCGGCAGAGTAAACCGACAACTCAAACAGGGTAAACACCCCGGCCCAGAGCATAATCAGGGCAGCTTGGGCCACATGGGCCACAATAAATGTATTGGAGAGATCAATGAATCGAGCATTACCCCTCCACCAAGGATAGCTTTCTTGGCTTTTTTGAACAGCGTACATGGCAATGATTTGACTGTTTTGAGGTGGTCAACAAGGGGAAGGGTGCCAGTTAATGAGTATCAGAAAAATGCGGTGCAAGATACTAGCTGCCAAACAAGATCGCGGACCGCACACCCCGAACTACAAAATAAGTTCTGACGCTCAATCCCTTTTTCTCTTAGCTCAAGCCGGAAATAATATGGTCCAAGTAAACATCCATTTGCTGGCCGGCATCAGCGCCAACACGTTGCGTGACCACTTCTTTCATGGCCTTAACGGCTTGAAGCGTGGCTTCAATAGGCACTCCTAAAGAAGTATAGGTTTCGCGCAGGCCATTGAGCACACGCTCGTCCAAGATTGAGGCATCTGCCGCAAGCATGGCATAGGTGGCATAGCGCAGAAAATAGGTTAAATCCCTGAGACAAGCTGCATAGCGCCGCGTTGGATACATATTGCCACCAGGGCAGGTTATGTCTCCGTACAACAGGCTCTTGGCCACAGTTTCGCTGATAATACTGGAGGCACTGGCACCAATTTGGCTAGCCGCTTTGACCCGCAGTGAACCGCTTTGGAAATACTGCTTCAGAGCCTCAAGTTCAGCACTTGCCAAATAACTGCCTTTTTCATCAGCAGGATTGATAGCAGCGGTAATTGTGTCTTGCATGGTTTTGTAATTTGAGGAGAAAATTCAACGGCGATCAATCAGACATGAACAGCCAGATCAAGCTCTAAAAAGCCCGAATGAGTTGCTCAAAGTAGGGAGCAGCCAATGTGCCTTCCTCTGAAGTCAATGTGCCCATAGCAATTTCCTTGAGGCAGCGCATCGCAATCTTGAGATTGGCCAATGGCACCCCAAGAGAGACGTACATATCACGCATGCCATCCAAGCCGATATCTTCCATGGGCTTGGAATTACCAGCAAGCACACAGTAGCTCACCAAGCGAATATACCAGCCCTGATCTCTTTGGCAGAGGGCAGTTTTCTCTGGAAGGCCTCGGTTACTCGGCGTATCGGAGCATTGCGCCCAAAAGCGCTTGCTGCCTTCATCAACAATCTTTTGCTGATTGGCTTCCAATTTACGCGCCGCGCTAATGCGCGTTATTCCATTATCAAAAAAGGATTGCAGTTTTGTCAGCTCGGCACTGCTGAGGAACCGGTTGGCCTCATCTGACTGAGCAATCACCTTTGCCACAATACTCATAGCTGCAAAATCCCCTTGACAAAGGAGCTGATTTACTACCACCAAAAGGTAAGGTCGATCGCTCGCGATTCCGCTACCGGCTTTAGTAAACGTAACAACTTTTCCGAGCAGCTTGTTAACTCGTTTTACAGAGTATTGAGATTTGACGCTTTAAGCACTGTGTACTTTTCCTGGCTCAGTCATGCGTTAGGCCTTAAAAAGAGATCCAAT
This sequence comes from Synechococcus sp. SynAce01, assembly GCF_001885215.1. GTDB lineage: Bacteria > Cyanobacteriota > Cyanobacteriia > PCC-6307 > Cyanobiaceae > Regnicoccus > Regnicoccus frigidus. The sequence goes on from NZ_CP018091.1 coordinate 141,833, forward strand.
GGAACCTCGCCAAAGCCTCAGCAGCCTTGGATGAGACAGTCGTTTCCATCACAATCCGCTGTCACCGCTAACGGTTCAGCCATCAAGGCCATCGTCGACCAGCAATAGGTCCATAGCATCGGAAACCCCGTAACCAAAAGTCCTGCAGAGGCTTCGAACTTCACCGAGCCGCTGCAAAAGGTCGGTTTGTATCTGCTCAGGTAAAGAGACAGTTATCTTCAATGCCCGCTCAAACATCCGCACCAGCGCATCGAAGTAGCCTTCATCTTCTAGGCCTACATCATGGCTGAATCCGGCAGCGCACTCACAGTAAAACACCATCAACTCGGCGAGGTTCTCCGGTTGATCGGCCGCCTTTTTGTAGTCCGAAATTGCTTTCTTGGCCTTGGCTACCGAAATGTCTTGATTCATCAAAATATCCGGCCGTAACCAGCGATTGATGGTGGCCTTGAAAGGCTGGAGTGCATCGCTACCAATGGAAAAATGTGCATGCAGTAACGCTTGGTTGTCTTTGCTTGCAGCGTAGAGATCGTGCACCAGACCAATCAATCTGGCCCGGTCAAGGTCGGCCAGTTTGGACTTGAGATCGCTCCAATGGGGCATCGTTTTCTAGGTGGCCATGCCAAAATTCTTTCAGACTATGAGCTCTGTCGGCCGGCGATGCCAACTCAGTACAGAGCCTGCTCAAGCGCTTAGAGCTGCCGGTGCTGTAGCGATACTTGAAGGAGTGTGCCGGCACCATGATGTTGAGACTGCTTCTGGGACGTGTCGTCCTGTCGTCTGGCTGGTTGGTCTGCGCTTTGGTGCCGATTGGCCGCGCCGAGGGGTGGAAGGCCTGCGCCTTCAATGACCAGCCGATCGGCTGTCGCGACACCCACTCCCCTGACGGCAGCGTGCGCATCCTCTGGAACGACGGCAAAACGATGACCTATCGCATCGAGAAGGAAGGCTTCCCCTATTCCACCCTGCAGGACACACTCGGTGGAGTCTGGGAGCGGCAGGTGTTCGTTCAAGGCAATGCCGTGTTCACCAACAAGGCGAATGGCAATCGGATTTTTGTGCCGTTGCGTCCAGAATCCAACTGACCATGAACGACCGCTAGGCGTTGATGAAGGCCTCATTGGTCGAGCCCAACGTTGAAGTCAACGGCTGCTCTGGCTAGCGCCACAGGGTCCAAACCCAGCGTATGAACACCGGCAGGCCCAGGTGGCTGCCGATGGGAACCCATACGGTCCAGAATGGGGGGGACGGTTTCAGCGGTTCACACCCTGAAGGAAACGAGGAAAGTCTGGTGGGAAGAGGGTTTTCGGGCCCTTTTCGAATCCAGCGCTGTCCCGCAGCTGTGATGGGGCTCCCTGACAGGACGACCCCTCAGTCAGAACGCTCGCCGTCGTTATCCCCCATCTCCACCGGCGCGGACCGGCTCCCACGATGACCAAACCTTCCAGTTCAAGGACCAAAGCCTCATGCCGCGCGGGCTTCCGCCCCGCTGAGATGTCCACTGTTCCTTAAACGCCCTGCCCCAAGGCCGACGCCCTGCCTGACCGTTCAGAGCGGTTGACGGCGATCCGCTCACGAATCTGCTCACGGCCTTCGTCTTCCCTTCCCCATTGCCCCCGCGCATGACCACCGACCACCGGCGGGCCGACTTCGTTCTGGCCCCTTATATCCGCAGTAGCAATCGCCGCGGCGCGCTGCAGATCCTCAGCGCCGTCGGGCCCTACTTATTGCTCTGGGCCCTGGCCATTCAGGCTGCGGGGCACGCCATCTGGGCGCTTCCGTTCATTTTGGTTCTGCTGGTTCTCTTCTCCCTGCGTTGCTTTTCATTGATGCATGACTGCGGCCACCAGTCGCTGTTTCGCAGCCGCCGGCTGAACCAGATCGGTGGCTTCCTGCTCGGATTGGTCAACGCCATTCCCCAGGTGGCCTGGTCGGCGGATCATGCCTTCCACCACCGCACCAATGGCGACTGGGAGCGTTACCGCGGCGTAGCTGACTTCCTCTCCAGCGAAGACTTCGCCCGGCTCGATTCAAAGCAGCAGCGGATCTATGGGCTATTGCGCCATCCTCTGATGGCCTTCCCCGGGGGCTTCTATTACCTCGCCATCCAACCGCGGCTGGCCCTGCTGCAGGCGATCGGCGCCGCCGTGCGCGCCCGGGCTATCCCCCGCACAGCCGAGTTCTGGGAGCAGCTGCTTAACAGCGTCTGTGTGATCGGCATTCTCATCCTGGCCGGCCAAGCCTGGGGTTACGGATTCGTGCTGGGGCTGTATGCCATCACGTTGGCCTTTGCCGCGATGCTGTTCATCTGGATCTTCTATGTGCAGCACATCTTCGAAGGGACCTATGCCCATCCCAGCGAGGGCTGGAGCAAGATGAAAGGGGCACTTGAAGGCACCAGTTACCTGCAGATGCCGGTGTTGTTGCGCTGGTTCACCGCCGACATCGGCTATCACAACATCCACCATCTCTCGGAAGGCATTCCGAACTACAACCTCAGAGCTGCCCATCTCGCCAACGCAGAGCTGCTGCGCGATGTGCCCACACTCCGATTGGGCGACATGCTCGCGTGCGGCAAATTCATCCTCTGGGATCGGGCCGCCCAGCGCTTGGTGCCGCTACCAGAGCAGGCCCATGCCATTTCATGAGCCTGCCTCACCATGCTCACGGTCTTGGGAACCTCGGTTTCTTGAGCAAAACAGCCTGTTGATCGGCCATGCCGCCTGGCAGGGCTACGGCGACAGCGGAGCCGGGATGCTGTTTTGTGAGCTCGCCAGTCCAGTTCCGCTGGAGCTGGACTGGCGCTACCAGAGCGTGACCTTCAGCCGGCAGTATCTGGGTCGCGATCAGGTGGCGGCTCGGCTGCGGCGCCATGGCCTGGGGCCTGAAGCCATCAACCCCAGCCTGGACGCCCTCAACACCTACGACCCAGCCCGGGAAGTGGTGGTGATGCTTTGTGGCCATGGCTGTGAGCTGATCGCCCTGCTCAGGAACCTGCGCACAGCACCGCCGGCCTGCTTTGAGCAAGTGGAGAGGCGCTGGTCAGAGTTCGCTTGCGCTATGCATTCCTAAGGCTTTCAGGGTTCGGGATGCTCTTCGCAGGGCATCCACAGCCTTCCCATGGGATGGGCGCCTTGACAACCGAGTTCACGGGCCTTGAGCAGGGCTTCTTCACGGGTGGGGTAGGCGAAAAAGTTGCCGCTGGGCTGGCCGTGATGGTGATGCACCTGGGCGGCTTCACCACCAAGCCGGAACGGTCCCATGCCCTCCATGCCGGTCCACCACACCCCCATCACATTGACGCCGGCGATCAGCACGCCCATGCCAACCACGGTGGCGTTGATCACGCCCATGCCAACGAGGCCAAGGCTGACCACGCCCATCGGCACCACGCCGATGCTCACCACACCCATGGGCACAATCCCGATCGAGATGATCCCCAAGGGGGCGATGCCGATCGCCACCAGCTTCGGCTTACCGCCGCATTCACCCGTCACCGTCACTTGTGGCCCATGCTGGAGTGAGTTCCGCCGGTGGTCTCGGCGTGGCTGCTGCACGGCATCCACTGATGGCCCATTCGGTGTGCACCGTTGCAGCCGAAGCGCGGTGCGGCGGCCTCCGCCTCCGCCTTGGTGGCGAACACGGCCTGAACAGCCCCCTTGCCCGCTGGAGCCGACTGAGCTTTTGCTGCCTGCGTATGGACCACCCCCCAGGCGGAGCTCAGCAGCAGAACCTGGCAGGCCAACAAACGCAACATCGGGCAAGCATCCATTGAAATTCCATTGTGCACGGGTTGGGGAGGAGGCCGGGCGGCGCCGATCCGCGCCTTCGAGTTCACGTTCGAGCCGTTGGGCCTCACCGCTCTGGCCATTCAGGTGGTGACGGGCCTGTGGATGGGCTGGATCTACCTGTCTGGCTTCCAGGGGATCTTCAACCCGGCACGGTGGCATTGGCCTGGCACATCCGCGGCATCACCGCCCTGGCGATCGCTTTTGTGGCGGTCGGCGCGCTGATCCGCCTGGGCGGGTTGGGTTGAACAAAGACTGGTCTGGTTGCTTCCCCCCTGGCGCTGCCCATGCCCTCCCAACCGATCGTGATCCTCGGTGGTTTCCTGATCAGCCCTGAGGCCTACGCGCCAATGGCCACAAAGCTTGAGCAGTTGAGCGGACAGCCGGTGCGGCTGGTGGCGGTGGTCAAGGCTGAGTGGCTGCTGACCGTGTTCGCCTTCGGTTGGGCGAGGATTCTCGATCGGGTGGCCACCACGGTGGCTGATCTGGCCCGGCACTCCCCCACGGGCCAGGTGACCCTGATCGGCCACAGCTCCGGTGGGGTCATGCTGCGGCTGTTTCTCGATGACGCACCGTTCCAGGGCCGCTGCTACGACGGCAAAGCCCTGGCCGACACGCTGGTGATGCTGGGCAGTCCCCACACCGCCTTGAGGGCCACGGCCCTGCGCCAGATGGTGCAACAGCGTCTGCCGGGATCCTTCTTCTCTGATCGGGTAGGGGACGATCGGGTCAAGGCCGACAGGGTGAGGTATGTCTCGGTGGCGGGAGATCTGGAGTTGCCAGCGGCCAGTTCCATGGCCAGGCGTCTGGCACCGACGGCCTATCGCAACAGCAGCGGCGATGCCAACGACCGGGGCGACGGCCTGGTGCCAGTGACCTCGGCCCTGCTGGAGGGCTCAACCTCCGTGGTGCTGCCTGGCGTGGCCCATGGCGGTGCCTTCGGGGCGAACTGGTATGGCACTCCGGCGGTGGTGGTGGAGTGGTGGTGCGCCCTTGAGCAGCCCGAAACGGGAGCCGACACCGTGGCCAAGGGGCCGGTTGCATGAGAGTGGTGCCGTTGCGGCTGACGCCAGGGGCAGATCTGCGCCTGGTGCTGGAGGCCTGGATGCAAGAACAGAACGAGCAGGCTGGCTGCGTGATAAGCGGCATCGGCAGCCTGTCGGTGGCCCGGCTGCGCTGGGCCGGCCAGGAGGCGATCACCACCCTGACGGGAGATCTGGAGATCCTGTCGCTGGCCGGCAGCCTCTCGCCCGATGGGGTCCACCTGCACATCGCTCTGGCAGACAGCACAGGAGCGGTGGTGGGTGGCCATCTCTGCAGCGGATCGCTGGTGCGCACCACCGCTGAACTGGTGCTGGCTCTGCTGCCGGAGTGGCGCTTCAAGCGGGAGTTCGACCCTGCCACAGGCTTTGCCGAGCTGCAGATCCGCAAGGCAGATGCCAGCGACTGACTGAGCGGCCTTGCGATCAACCCTCGGGTTCTTCAACTGGCGGTGGGACTGGCAGTGGGACTGGCAGTGGCCATCGCCGCTCCACCGTGACAAAAACCACCCAGGCCAGAGCAGCGCTGATGCCGCCGCTCCAATCAGCGCGCAGCAGTTCCACGATCGCTGCCGTGCTGGCCACGATGCGCAGAGCACGCAGGCCAAAGCGGCCCAACTTCTGGAAGTTCGCCGTCATGAAAAGGGGGGTGTTGCGGCTCACTCCAGCACGACGAAGCCCGGTGACAAGGCCACCGGGCTTCGAAGATTGGTGAGGGGCGGAGTTGCTGACGTTGGCCACTGGGGCCAGTTTTCTAGTGGGGCTTCCGCTGCGTCCGGGGCACCTCAGGCGGCGCAATGGACGGAACAACACTCTATTTTTTTCGAATCAAAAATGTTTTCGTACTGAAAACGGTTTCAATCCGAAAATCTTTGGTGCGCCTGGGAAACCAGAGATCCGTGAAGGATGTTTGGAGCAGGGGCCTGATCGTCAGCGAACTCCTGAGAGTTGCTCAGGTGGGGTGTCTTCCATGGTATGGAGCCTCCCGGTGTCGATGGCTTCATCATCGGCCCGGCAGCTCACTGGGGCAATAGGGGTTTATGCCTGATCCCGGCGGCCGCGCCAGGATTGAAGCACTGCATCTCTGCCATGTTCCTGCCCAGCCCCTTCTGTCTCCTCCCTGCCGCCAAGATCGCTGGACTGCAGGCGACGGTCCTGTTGCTGCTCACCGCCCTGATCAAGGCCAGGATCCAGATCAAGGCGGCCTCTGCGCTGGGGTTGTCCCTGCTCGCCCTGCAGACCCTCGTGTTCCTCGCCGCCGCGGGCGCCTTGGGCCTGACGACCCTCGCTGGTGTGGCGGTTGCACTCAAACAACGCCAAGCGCAGACGGCTTGAGCACACTTCCGCCCTGGCGCCCGCTGTTGCGGGCGGCCCGCGAGCGGGAAGGCCGCTCTCCAGCAGCCCGCTGGCTGCAGCTGGCCAGCGTGGCTGTCGATGGCACGCCGCGCGTGCGCACCCTGGTATTCCGTGGCTGGGCCGATGGCGAGGCCCTGGATCTGCTCACCGACGGTCGCAGTGCCAAACCGCTCGAGCTTCAGTGGCAGCCAGCCGTGGAACTCTGTTGGCTGCTGCCCAAGGCCCGTGCTCAGTTCCGTCTGCGCGGGCAGGTGCTGGCTTTGCCCGCTGAGTTGGAACAAGGCGAAAGGGAACGGCACTGGCAAACCCTCAGCCCCGGCGGCCGTGCCCTCTGGGGTTGGCCCGTACCCGGGGCAGCGTGGGATCCCACGGCGGCTTATCCAGCGGAGTTGGCCGTCGATACCCCGCTGCCTGAGCACTTCGAGCTGCTGCGCATCGGCCTGAAGCAGGTGGAGTTGCTGGAGCTCAAGGATCACCCGCACCAGCGCCGCCTTTGGTGCCGTGATCGTGGCTGGGAGGAGGAGCGCCTGAACCCCTGAACGCTCTGGTCTGGGCTTCGTTCCAGCTGATGCCTCCGAGCCAGCGGCCGATGGCCGCCGCGATGGCCGAACCGGTGAGCAGCCAGGGCAGGGTGGCGGGATTGCCCTGCAGCGTGAACACAAATACCGAGCAGAACAGGGGTGTGCGGCAGGCGCCGCTGAACAATGCGGCTGCAGCGATGGCGACCAGGGCCGCCTGTTGATCCGCCGGCCACTGCTGCAGCCAGGGGCCGACCAGCACGGCCCCCAGGCTCATCGAATCGTGCATCAGGCCGCCCGGAGCGCCGATCGCGATACTCAGCAACGGCCCAAGCAGCCGCGGCGCACCTGCCCACCAGGGCATGTCCGCACGGCCGGCCAGGGCTGGGCCGAGAGCGAGCGAGCCGTCGTTGAGGCTGATGCCGCCACTGGCCACCGCCAGCAGGGCGAACAACAGACCGATGGCCAGCGCGGCAGGCACCAGATGTGAACGCAACAAAGAGCCAAGGCGCTGGGCGAAGGGAACCAGCAGGCGAACCAGCAGCACACCGATCAGGGCGGCCGCCACACTGATGAGCAAGGCGAGCGGCAGCAGGACAGGCGCCAGCGGCAGCGCCATCCCTTCGGCCAGGCGGGCGGGTTGTCCCAGCTCGGAATTGAGCAGGGTGCCGATGCCCGCCAGCAACAAGGTGGGCACCAGCAGTTGGAAGCCAGACACGGCGCTGAGTTCTTCGAGCGCGTAGGCGGCCCCCAGCAGGGGTGATTGAAAGGCAGCACCGAGGCCGGCACCACCACCGATAGCGACAGTGAGGGCCAGCGGCAGCCGCTGAAGGGGGGCGAGCCGGCGGCGCAGGGCCAGCAGGATCGAAGCGCCGAGGGCGGCGGAGGGGGATTCCGTGCCCACGCTCAGCCCGGCGAGATGGGTAAGTGCCAGCAGGGGCAAACGCGCCAGCTGGTGCCTGAGCGAGAGGTTGGCGATGGCGCGATCACGTTCTGCATCCGTGTCGGCGTCCTGGAGAACCAGCACGCCAGTGAGGCCGCCGCCCCGGCCAGCAGCCAACGGCCTCCAGGCCAGCAGCACGAAGGCCACGGTGGCAAGCAGCGGACCTGCCACCAGCAGAGGCTTGAAAGCCCCATCGCCCCCGAGGGGCCAGAGCCGCTGGAGCCGGAAGCCAAGTTCAGAGAGCCATTGATAGGGAAGTTCCGCCAGGCCAATCACCAGCCCCGCCAACAGCAGGGTCAGGGCCCAGCTGACTGCCTGGCGAAGCGACTGCGCATGGCGCGAGAGCGACGCGGTGGTCATGCGCTGATGTCCACCCGGGTGTAGGCCCGCACCAGGGCCGCCAGCATCAGGGCAAGGGCGAGCAGGGAGAGCGCCAGCGGCACCTGGGAGGTGTCCGGCAGCCAGACGACAAGGGCCACCAGCGCGGCGGTACCCTCCTGCTGCAGAAAACCGGTGAGGGCTGAGGCCTGGCCAGCCGCGGCAGGGAAAGCCTGCATCGGCAGGGCCAAACCGATCGGGACCACGATGCCGCCTCCCGCCACCACCACCAACATCGGCCCCAGCAGCGAGAGCGGATCAAAGCGGCCGGCCAGTCCCAGCGCCAGCATCACCAGGGCACCAGCGGTGATCGCACCAAGGCCAATCCAGAGCAGCCGCTGCTGACCCAGACGCACCACCGTGCGGCGCACAAGGAGAGACCCCACCAAATAAGCCGCGCTTAAAGAAAGGGAAAGGTTGCCGAACTGGGCGGGGCTGTAGCCGAAGCTGTGCTCGAAATCAAAGGGACTGGCGGCGGCGTAGCCCGCCACCACGCCAGTGGCGAGCATCACGATCAGGGCCGGCAGCAGGAAGCGGCGATCCCGGAGCAGGCGGCCATAGTCACGCAGCACCACAGCCAGCTCCCGACGCAGCGTGGTGGCACGGGAGGTCACGGGCGGCAGGGTTTCGCCCAGCTCCCGGACCAGGTAGGCGAGCGCGAGTGAGCCCAAGACGGTGAGGAGAACAAAGTCGGCCCGCCAGGAGGCCACGCTGGCGATCCACCCCCCGAGAAAGGGCGCGATACCGAGGGCCAGCGCATAGCTGATCGCCACCACCGACATCGCCTGGGCCAGGGAGCGCTGGCTGAACACATCCCGGAGGCAGGCCCGCGACACGCTGGTGCCACAGCCGGCGGCCACCCCCTGCAGTAGCCGCAGCAGCAGAAACGCCCCAAATCCAGGCACCAAGGCCAGCCCCAGGCTCGCGAGCGTGAACAGGGTCACGCCGCAAAGGGCGATCGGCCGGCGCCCGAAGCGATCGGCCAGAGGGCCCCACACCAACTGGGAGAAGCCGTAGCCGAGGGCGTAGGCAGTGATCGATTCCTCAGCAGTGCTGGCACTCACCTGAAAATCACTGGCCATGGCAGGCAGCGAGGGCAGGGCGATGAACAGGCCCGATTGCCCCAGGGCACTGCCCAGGCAGGCGTAGCTGATCTGGGCAATCCCGGTACTTGATCCCTTGGCGGTGCCTGAACCAGGAGGGGGGATCACGCGAGCTCCGGCCAGAGATCGGGTTGATCGATCATGGGCTTGCGCAGCGGCAGCACGTTGAAGCGGCGGCGGATCTCCCGCAACGGTTCTGCGGCCATGGCCAGATGGTCGAGCTGGCTGAAATCGCCTCGGCAGGCCGATCCGCGCACGAGCGCCTCGCCGAACAGCGCGGTGGAACCAGGCAGATCGAGGGCTCCGAGGCGACCGTTCACGCCGTGATAGGGCTCACCGCCTCCGCCATAGGCAACGAATTGATGATTGGTGCCGTGCTTGAACAGACCCACTTCATGGATCAGAACGTTCGTCAATGACGCCATCCAATTGGCGTCGCTGTTGTTCAGGGCCAACTTGAACGCACCCAGGGCAATCTCACCGGGCCCTGTCGGTTCATAGCCCGTGATCACGTGGTTCATGTCATGACACACGTAATAGCGGGGATTGGGCGTTTCCCTGCTGGGCATGGCCATGCCATTGCGCTCGTAGAGCTGAACGAATGCCCAGCCCAAGCTGCCGTAAGGCAGCGATGGCAGCTGGTCCAGGGCCGCGAAGAACGCATCGTCGCCCTGGGCCTCGCCAGGCCCCGGCACCCCGGCTTGCCGCTCGGAGAGTTCGGGGATGTAGGCGTCATACGCGCGAACAAATCGCGCCGTCGCCTCAGCCGCCGAACAATGGGCAAAATCCCGGACGATCTGGAGCTGGGGCGGATCGATCTCCAGGGCGCGGGCATAGGCCTCCAGGCGCTGCAGCTGGCTTTCGCTCTTGGGATGGCGGCAAAGGTCAAGGATCAAGCCCATCTGCAGGAACAGGCGCCGCCAGCAGGGCTCAGGCAACACCGCGGCCAAGGCCCCAGGGGCCAGCGGTTCAAGTTCTTGCAACTGGCTGTCTTCGAGGGCGAGCAGATGGCTGGCCACGGCAGAGAAGACCCGATGCTGTTCTGCGGTGGGGCCACCCTCTGCATCAATCAGACCCAGCAAACCGGCGGCAAGATGGCGGGCCTCTGTTGGGCTGACTGGGAACGGAATTCGATGGGGTGTCATCACCAAAACAACCAGCCTGAGCGGAACTCTATGGGGTGCATAAGTTCTGGCCTTTGATCCGATTGAAGTTGACCCGCTTGTTATCGATCCGATTGTTATCGATCCGATCGTGTTTGATCTCCTATCGCTCAGAGGGACCGTGATCCCGGTGGGATTGGTGAAGTCACCCTGAGGCAGCGCTATGTCTCCAAGGCCACGCCATAGTCCACAAAGTCCTTTCAATTCAGCTGCCCAATATGGCGGATGGCAGGCGGGTGACTGGCTGGTGATGTGCAGGCTGATCAGATCAAGTCCATCGCCTTTCTGATCGATTGCCAAGGTCAGTGATCTGTTTCTCCTGCGTTTGTTCTCACCTGGAGCTTTAGTCCCCAGGGAGACAGAACGGAAACCCATCAGGTGTCCGTGAGCGGCAAGCATGATCCGTTCAAACGCGCCAATCTCGAAGCCATTGCGCATCCGGCCCCGTTTTGCTTGGCCGGGCTGGATCAAGGCGATGATCGCAGCATCGTCGTGGGACCGATGGCCGGCAAGCGCACCCTCAACGCCCGCAACCTTGAAGCCCTCGGGGCGCCTGTGCTCGCCGAACTGCTGATCGAGCTGAGCAGCGGCCATGCCGTGATGCAGCGGCGCCTGCGCTTAGCCCTGGCTGCTGCGGAGGGGGCCAGCGAAGCCGCCCAGGAGGTGCGCAAGCGCCTGGCGGCGATCGCCCGCTCCAGCACCTACGTGGATTCGCGCAAACGCAAAGCTCTGATCTGCGAGCTGGAAGCCCAGCGCCAAGCCATTTCCGGAGCGATCGCCGAGGCCGATCCGGCCCAGGCCTTCGCGTTGCTGGTGCGCTTCCTGGAGCTGGGTGATGGCGTGATGGATCGCTGCTCCGACAGCACCGGCGCCGTGATCGGGGTGTTCCAGCAAGCGGTGGCCGAGCTGGGGCCAATCGCCAGCGCCGCCAAGCTGAAACCAGACGCCTTGGCGGAGCAGGTGGTCGATTTGCTCGGCGACAACGGCTATGGCCAGTTCGATGGGCTGATCCCGGCGCTGAAAGACGCACTGGGCGAGCAGGGGCTGCGGCTGCTGGAGCGCCACTGCCGTGAACGCGGCGCCCGCGATGGCCACCCCGCCCTGCTGCAGATCGCCGAATGCCGCGGCGATGTGGACGCCTACCTGGGCCAGTTCGACGCCAGCCAGCTCAGCTGGCCCAGCACCGCCGCCGATGTGGCCCAGCACCTGCTGACCGCAGGCCGAGCGGAACAAGCGCTGGTGGTGCTCGATGGCGCTGCCAAGGGCGCGGCCAGCTGGCATTCCCCCGACTGGAACGAAACCCGCATCGCCGTCCTCGAAGCGCTTGGCCGAAGCGACGAAGCCCAGGACTTGCGCTGGCAGTGCTTCTCTTCAACCCTGTCGATCACACACCTGCGCGATCACCTCAAACGGCTCGCAGCCTTCGAGGATGGGGAGGCTGAGGAGCGGGCCTTCCAGGTGGTGGCGGAGCACCCGATGCCTCTGCTGGCCTTGCAGTTCCTGGTGAACTGGCCCGCCCTACCCCGCGCCGCCCGTTACGTGATCACGCACTGGGAGGAGTGGGACGGGGAAGCCTTCGACATCTACGGACCGGCCGCCGAACGCCTCAGCGCCGGCCATCCGCTGGCCGCCACGCTGCTGTTGCGGGCCATGGTGGCCTTCGCCCTGTCGATGGGCCGAGCCAAGCGGTACCGCTACGCCGCCGAGCACCTGCGCAGCTGCGACCAGCTGGCCTGCCGTATCGACGACTGGCAGGGCATGGAGAATCACGAGCGATTCGTCAGCCGCCTGCAGCAGACCTTCGGGGCGAAGTGGAGCTTTTGGCAGATGTTGGAGCGCTGAACGGATCAGGGTCCCGGCAAGCCAAGCAGATGTTTTGGGCGCTCTGGCCTCGGATGGCTACGGTTCAGGTAGGCCATTCCCAAGGAGATTCCCATGATCGAATGCATGAGCGGGCTACCGGATGGCACCCTCGGTTTTTCCTTCCAGGGACAGATCACGGCCGACGATTATGACCACGTGCTGACACCAGCGCTTGATCGTGCCCTTGAGCAGCACGACCACCTCAAGCTGATCGCCCAGCTGGGGCCGTCCTTTGAGGGTTACGACCTGGGCGCCGCCTGGGCCGATGGTCGTGAAGCCTTGCGGCACTGGGATGGATTCGAGCGATTGGCACTGGTGAGCGATGTGGCCTGGGTGCGCACGGCGGCGGCGGCCTTCAGCCTGGCCATGCCCTGCCCGGTGCGGGTGTTCGCCGACGCAGACCTGGAGGATGCTCGCCGTTGGTTATCGGAATCACTGGGCACAATGCGCCTGGAGCGGCACGGCGATGTGATCGAGGTCCGGCTGATCGGCACGATCGAAGCCAGTTCCTATCAACAGATGGAAGCCAACCTCGACGCTGAACTTCAGGATGTCGATGGCGCAAGGCTGCTGCTGGATCTGCGCGAGTTCGATGGCTGGGCCGGCCTCGGCGCCCTGGGGCGCCACATGGCACTCGTGCGCGACCATCGCCGGACGATGCGGCGTGTTGTAGTGGTGGGCAACAAGGCCTGGCAGGCGCTGGCGGAAAAGCTGGTCTCCCAGTTTGTTGAAGCTGAGACCCGTTTCTTCGATGCAGCTGATTATGCCCTGGCGGAAACCTGGATTCGTCTACAATCCAACGACGACAAACAAATCAAAGCTTGAGTTCTGGCCAAGATCCGACAGCGTTTGCGAAGATCAACAACAAAATGGTTAGAGGGAAGACTGAAGTCAAAGGCGTTGTTCTTGCGGCTGGAAGCGAAGCCCTTGGTTGACACATTGTGCTGAATCGCTGAGCTACGTCTCTCCTGCACCGCTAGCCTTATGACAGCAATGGCCCACACAAGTGGGCAGATCCAATGAATCGGTGGCTGGTGATCCGTGTCTGAATTTCTTCGCCAACTCGCCCTGATGGTGGTGATGCAGGTGGTGCGGTTTCAATTTCCCGATGTGGCCACCGCTTCCAGCCAAGACCTGGCCCGTCAGCTGGCGAGCGATCCGTCTGCGCCCGTGATGATCGACACGCGCGAACCCAGCGCTATCGCTACGCCGTCGAGAATCTGCGCAGCTGCGATCAGCTAGCTGTGCTTTCTCACCAGGTCATTCAGCGATCAGCAGCCGCTGGAGGCATTGCTGAGGAGTGAGGCCACCGAGAGCCATGTGGCACCTGCTGCCGTTATAGATCCCCAGATAGCGGGGTAGCCAGCGGTTGCGTTCATCCGATGTTTGGTAGGCGATCACATAGGCCCATTCCGACAAGATGGTTTTGATGAACCGTTCGGCCTTGCCGTTGGTCTGCGGGGTGTAGGGCTTGGTGCGGATGGGTTTCAGATCCAGAGCCCGACAGGCTTTTCGCCAGTCATCCGAGCGATAGGAGGGGCCGTTGTCCGAGAGGATCCGGCGACAGGTGATCCCCTGTTCAGAAAACCATCCGACGGCACGGGCCAGGAAGCCAACGGTTGTCGCCTTCTGCTCGTCTGCGAGCACCTCGACGTAAGCCAGGCGGGTGGCGTCGTCGATCGCGACATGTACCTTCTCGTAGCCGGCACCTCGGGAGGAGCCTTGACGACGGTCGCCGGTGATGCGGTGGCCGACCCGCTCAAACCTGGCCAGCTGTTTGATGTCGACATGGATCATGTCCCCGGGGCGCTCCCACTGGTAGCGACGAACAAGACGTTTGGGGTCAAGGTTCTTCAGGCGTCCCAGGCCCAGGCCCTTCATGAGCCGACCAACGGTGGAGAGGGGCGCACAGAGAGCCCTGGCGATGCGGCGGAGCGTGCAGCGCTGGTGCCGCAGGTCTACAGCCTGCTGGAGTTGCTGCGGATCGAGCGTCCGCCGCTGGCTGCGGCGAACACTCCGTCGATCCGCCAGTGCCGCTACGCCGCCTGCTCGAAACCTGGAGAGCCACTTGTAGGCCGTACGCAGGCTGATCCCGGCTTGTGCTGCAAGGGCTTTGAGTGGCACGCCTTCATCGAGATGCCGGCGGATGAGCCGTTCCCGACTGATGGGTGTCAGTCGGGCCAGAGGGTGGCTATGCATGGTGTGTGAGGTCTTGGGACGGTGGTGACACTCCGACCCTGGCGACCTCACACCCCCTTGTCAGCTGAACAACGTGGTGGGACTACACAGCTAGCCTCCTGCATCGACGACTGGCAGGGCGTGGAGGATCACGAGCATTTTGTGAGCCGCCTGCAGCAGGCCTTCGGGGCGAAGTGGAGCTTCTGGCAGATGTTGGAGCGCTGAGCGCCAGGGCTGGAGCTGTAGGTTCCCGTCTACTTCGAGAAGGTTGTCCAGGTGCTGGAGCGATTCACACTGCTGTTCCCGCTTTGGACCCTGCTGGGGGTTGTGCTGGCGCTGCCGTTCCCCTGGCTGTTCACCTGGCTGCAAGGGCCTCTCATCGTGCTGGCCCTGGGGGTGATCATGCTCGGCATGGGCCTGGAGCTGCAGCCGGCCGATTTCCGGCGGGTGCTCCGCCGTCCGCGGCCGGTCGCTCTCGGCGTGATCGGCCAGTTCAGCGTGATGCCCCTGCTGGCCGCAGCGCTGGCCTGGGGTCTGGGGCTGGAGCCGCCCCTGGCCGTGGGGCTGATCCTGGTGGGGTGCTGCCCAGGCGGAACGGCCAGCAACGTGGTGACCTTGATCGCCCGGGCTGATGTGGCGCTGTCGGTGGTGATGACCACGGCGAGCACCTTGCTGGCTGTGGTGCTCACCCCTGCGCTCACTGGGCTTCTGGCCGGTCGTTATGTGCCTGTGGACGGCTGGAAGCTGTTGTTGGACGTGTTGCAGGTGGTGCTGCTGCCCCTGGCCGCCGGCATTGGCCTCAAACGCGGCACCCCGCGGCTGGCCCGTTGGATCGGACCGTTGATGCCTCCACTGGCAGTGCTGGCGATTGTTCTGATCGTGGCCAGCATTGTGGGCAGCCAACGGCAGGCCTTGCTGGAGCAGGGCCCGCTGTTATTCCTCGCGGCGCTGTTGCTGCATGGCGGCGGCTTCCTGCTGGGTTGGCTGATCCCCGCGGCCGAGCAGCAGCCGATTTTGGTGCGTAGAACCCTGAGCATCGAAGTGGGGATGCAGAATTCCGGACTGGCGGTAGTGCTGGCCCGATCGGCGTTCGCCGCCACCCCACTCACAGCCCTACCCGGTGCCATCTCGGCAGTGGTTCACGCGGTGCTGGGAAGCCTGCTGGCCAGTTGGTGGAGGAGGAATGAACGAAGGAACAAAACAGCACCAAACGGCTAAAATCACGTTCATAGAAGTCCAACGAATCGAGCAGATCAACTATGGAAAAGGACGTTGACTAGTGGTTGAATTTCTTCGCCAACTCGCCCTGATGGTGGTGATGCAGGTGGTGCGGTTTCAATTTCCCGATGTGGCCACCGTTTCCAGCCAAGACCTGGCCTTTCAGCTGGCGAACGATCCGTCTGCGCCCGTGATGATCGATACGCGCGAACCAAGGGAATATGCCGTCAGCCACCTTCCTGGAGCCCTCAACCTCACCACGGTGGAAGCCATCGAGAAGGAGGGTATTGCTAAGGATCGTCCATTGGTGGTGTATTGCACCGTTGGCTATCGCTCCGCCTATCTGGCCAGAGAACTGAATGCAGCGGGCTATGGACAGGTAGCGAATCTGGACGGTTCTATCATTCAGTGGCACAACCAGGGCAATCGCCTGTTGGCTCAAGGAGAATTGGTCCAAAAAGTGCATCCCTACGACAAAACCTGGGGCCTCCTGCTAAACCCCAATGATCGATCCGATGGAACGCCGAAATAGCAGCATATCAAAGCTTCTAGATCACCTAGCGTAACCTCTTCATCCAGGAGGACGAGAGAGAGATCAAACCGTTCAACAAGCTCACACATGCATTTCAAACTTGGGACAGATGCCGTGTATAACTTTACACGCAAAGACTATGTAGCAAGCCCTGTAAGCCACTTCGGATCAAGAACCATCCAAGTCATTGCAATCAAAGCCCTGAATCAGGAAAATCCCTATGAGCATATTTTCTCACACCACTTTCAAATTGGCCTTGATGAGCGTCTGTTCGCTTGCACTGCTTTCGGGTGGCGATCAAGCATGCGCTGGGCCTTCAACCGAAATCCCGGAAATCGCCAGCACGGCTGCTCCCTCCATAGCTGGAGATGGACTCACGACCAAGCAATTCAAGGCCATCGCCGAGGAGGGATTCATCTACGGCTTACCGCTGGTGATGAACTATGCGGTGATGTATGAGTATGCCGTCGACAAAGCTGGTAGCCAATTCAAGGCGCCTTTCAACCAGATCAGGAACATCCCACGGGTGTACACCTATAGGGATACAGCTGTCGTTACAGCCAACAGCGATACGCCTTATTCCTTCGTGTGGCTGGATCTTCGAGCCGAACCCATGGTGATCTCCATACCGGCCGTCAAGGACCGCTATTACTCGGTGATGCTTACTGACAGCCACACCTACAACTACGGCTATCTGGGCAGCCGTGCCACCGGCGGCAAGGCCGGAAAGTACATGATCGTCGGTCCAGGCTGGAAGGGCGAGAAGCCTGCAGGCATTGATAAGGTATTTCAGTCGCTGACACCATTCAGCCTGGCAGTATTCCGAACCCAGCTGATCAATCCGGCGGATATGCACAATGTGGAGAAGATCCAGTCCCAGTACAAGGCTGAGCCACTGTCTGCTTTTATCGGTGAGCCGGCCCCACCAGCCGCGCCAAAGATCAATTTTCTGCCTGCTACGACCGCCGGTATCAAAGACAACTTCTGGGCTTACCTGAACGCTGCACTTGAATACATTCCGGAAGCTGAGGAAGACAAGGCCATCCGCGGCAGTCTGGCCCAGTTCGGTATCGGGCCTGGCAAAGCCTTCGACATCAAGGCGCTGTCACCGGAACGCCAGCAGGCCATGGACGAGGCGATGAAGGCCGGTGACGAGAAGGTCTCCACCTATTTGGCCTCCGGCATGACAGAGGCCAATGGTTGGCAACTCGGCTCCTTGCCTGGGGACCGAGCGCACTACGACGGGAACTGGGTCATGCGTGCTGCCACCGCCAAGGCGGGCATCTACGGGAACGATGCCGCCGAGGCCGTGTATCCCTTGGGGCGTGTGGATGTCAACGGAAAGATCCTAGATACCAGCCAGCACAATTACACGCTCACCTTCGCCCCAGGCCAGCTGCCGCCAGTGAATGCGTTCTGGTCGGTGACCATGTACGACGGCAAGTCACAGTTGATGATCAAAAATCCGATCAACCGCTACTTAATCAACACGGCCATGGTACCTCAGTTAAAGAAGAACGTTGACGGCTCCGTGACGATCTACATCCAGAAGGATTCACCGGGAAAGGCCAGGGAAAGCAATTGGCTGCCGGCACCGGATGACACGGCCTATCTGGTCATGCGTCTGTACTGGCCAAAGCCTGCCACCAATGCGCTATCTGTTCTGCCGGTTGGCAAGGGCACCTGGAAGCCACCGGGCATTGTGAAAGCCAACTGAGCAAACGATTGGTCGTAGTGATAAAAAAACAGCAATGATTATGAGACAAATAAGGGATTAGTATAAAGCGCCAACCCGATTCATCCGTAGAGCAGAACAGTGATTATGTATCGACGTTTCATGAATATGGCCTTTACGGCAGCTCTGCTCATGCTGCCGTTGTCACACAGTGCCGCCGCCCAAGTCAGCAAGTCTGAGCTGGAATCAATTTCGATCCCGGATCGGGTCGAAACTCCGATTGGTGAATTGAAGTTCTTTGACGGCGTTCCCACCAACGCCACCATCGACAAGCTCTATGACAACCTCGACCGCATGCGCGGGCTGCAGGTCTACTTGGACAACGTCGGCGGTGTATCGATCCAGAGCGTCCTCGACGGACTCGCAAAAGCGGGTGCTGACACACCGAACAAGATCGCTCTGTTCGAGAAGCTGATGGATTCTAAGACACTGGTCGTTACGGCGAACACCTCGACGCTGTATGCCTATGCGGGCACTGATCTGGCCAAGGATGGTCCGACGGTTATCGAAATTCCACCGGGCATGCTCGGCTTTCTCAACGATGCATGGCAGCGCTTTGTTGGCAACATGGGCGTGACCGGGCCGGACAAGGGCATGGGTGGAAAATATCTGGTGCTGCCACCCGGCTACACCGGCAAGATCCCTGCCGGCTACTTTCTGCTGAAACCGCAGACGAACAGAAACTTCCTGTTTCTGCGCGGCTCGATTGCCAAGGGGCTGGAGCCAGCCGTGGAGAACATCACTTCGGGCTTGAAGATCTACCCATTGAAGGATGCTGCTGAGCCGGCACCAACTGAGTTCGTCAATATGTCTGACAAGGCCTTCAACACGGTCTTTCCAAACGACCTGCAGTACTTTCAAATCCTCAACGATATGATTCAGCGCGAGCCGATTGAGGCGATCAGCCCGGAGGTACGCGGTGCTATCGCCTCAATCGGCATTGTCAAAGGCAAGCCATTCGCGCCCGATGCGCGCATGAAACAGCTGCTCATCGAGGCCGGTACGCTCGGAAATGCCACAGGGCGCGCCATCACCTATCAGCCGCGCATCGGCGGCGTCTTCATCTATCCCGGAACCGAGAGCAGCTGGACCACCGCCTACGCAAACAAAAACACATCATTCGTGTCCGAGGGCACAGTCGACTTGTCTGCGCGAGCGTTGTTCTATTTCAACGCAGGCGGAGTAACGCCGGCTATGGCAACCTCCCGTGTTGGAGCGGGATCTGACTACGCATTCGCCACTCTGGATGCCGACAAGAACCCGTTCGATGGTGCCAAGACCTACAGACTGCGTCTGCCGCCCAACGTGCCGGTGAATGACTTCTGGGCGCTCACATTGTATGACACACAGACACGCTCGATGTTGCAGACCAGCCAACCTTTCCCAACCGTCGGAAGCCAGGACGAGGGCATGCAAAAAAATGCAGACGGCTCATTCGACATCTATTTCGGGCCAAAGCCGCCTGTAGGCAAAGAGGGCAACTGGCTAGCGACGCTGCCGGGTAAAAGCTGGTTCACGATCCTGCGAATGTACGGCCCGCTTGAGCCATGGATTAACAAGACCTGGCGCCCAAGCGAGATCGAGTTGCTGAAGTAAGACATCATTTCCTATACAACGATCTGCAACGAGGAGTCTTCAAAATGAACAATTTCTTTTCCACCGCCGCAATCGCACTCATCAGCGCACTGGCCATCCCTTCGTTGGAGGCCAATGCCAAAGATTTAAGAGCTGCAGTTGACCGTCCGATCGTAGTCAACGTTGATAACTTCAACGAAGCACAAAGCGACCTCGAGTTTGCAGGCATTTTGAAATTGTCCGGCGGCATCAACCAGCTGCATCACAACCGCACGCCGACACCAATCGACAAGCAGAACGTGATCCGGATGAATCGCGACACCCTTTACAGCCTTGGGCTTATCAACATCTCCGAGGGTGCGACTATCACCTTGCCAGATGCCGGCAAACGCTACATGTCGTTGATGATCATCAACAACAATGGCTACGTGAACAATGTCTACTACGGTGGCGGCTCGTACAAGTTGACAATAGCTTAGTTTGATACACCAATCGTTGGCGTGATTATTCGCACTTTAGCCAACTCCACGAACAAAGCTGATCTCGCCGTAGCACACAAGCTACAAGACCAAATCAAGATCAATGCCAGTTCCAATCAAGTGTTTGTCTTGCCCAATTACGACATGATCAGTTATGAGGCAACGCTCGAACCGATTCTCGACCTGGCCAAGGGCTTGAAACGCTACACCCGCATCTTCGGCTCCAAAGCCGATGTTGATCCGGTTCACTTCTTGATTGGCAGCGCTTCTGCCTGGGGCGGACTACCAGACAAAGACGCGCAATACTACAATATAGAGCCCAATCTACCATTAGGCAAGTACGAACTGACGGTCAAGGATGTACCGGTGAAGGGTTTTTGGTCGATCAGCTTATACAACGCGAAGGGCTATTTCCAGAAAAATAACCTGAATGCCTACAGCCTCAACAACCTGATTGCAAAGCCGAACAGCGATGGCTCCTACACGGTGCGTTTTGGTGGCTGCACCGCCAGCACCGAAAACTGCCTGCCGATCATGGACGGCTGGAACTACAGCGTACGTATGTACGAGCCAAGCCAGGCCATCATCGATGGCACGTGGACATTCCCCAGCCCGCCAACACCACGCATCGACTGATTCACGCTGAATTTAGAAGCCTCATCCCTTCAATTGGCTGTAAGTACAACAGTATCGGCCTACATGTCATCCGGCAGTTGGGGTAATCGATCACGGATGACGCCCAGCGTGATTTGAAGGGCTCAACCGTTGCATTCACAGCCGCAGCCGAGGTGGCAGGGCTCGCCGTTGGGGTGGCCGTTGGCACAGGCATCGCTGCAGAAGGATCCTTCTGCCTTCACCGAGCAATGGCACTTCGGGCAAGCGCATTCGATCTTGACGGGGCTTTGCAGGGTCGTGGTCATGGCTTCTCTCTGCAGGCGGCGAGCAACCCCATCATTCTGGGGCCTTTTCTTCGTTTTCTGGGCCTCTCAGCGAGCGGGATGGTCTGTTTAGGGTCGCCTCCATGGGGCCGGTGCAGATCGTCTGGTTCAAACGGGATCTGCGCGTGGCCGATCACCAGCCGCTGCTGCAGGCCAGTCGCGGCGGTCCGGTGCTGCCGTTGGTGGTGGTGGAGCCCCTGCTCTGGCAGCAGGACGATTGCTCAGCGCGCCAGTGGGCCTTCTGCGCCGAGAGCCTTGAGGAGCTCCGCCTGGCTTTGGCCGCGCTTGGCCAGCCGCTGGTGGTGCGGATCGGTTCGGTGGTGGAAGTGCTGGAGCGGGCCCGCCGTCAGTTCGGTGTGGCGGGGCTGTGGAGCCATGAGGAAACCGGCAACAGCTGGACCTACGCGCGCGACCGGCAGGTGGCCCGGTGGGCCGCAAACCACGGCATCGCCTGGAGCGAGACCCCGCCGTTTGGTGTGTTCCGAGGTCTACGCAGCCGCAACGGCTGGGCACGCCGCTGGGAAGCTCGCATGGCTGAGCCGATCACAGCTGCTCCCGATGCCTTGCAGCCGCTGGTGGGCGTTGAGCCCGGCGCCATCCCCACCGCAGGCGAACTCGGCCTGGCGGTTGACCCCTGCCCGGGCCGGCAGAGCGGCGGAAGGAAGGAAGGACTGGCCCTGCTGCAGAGCTTTTTAGCTGTGCGAGGAGCCCGCTACCACCGTGAGCTCTCCAGCCCGCAGACGGCCTTCGCCCACTGCTCGCGCCTGTCCCCCCACCTCACCTGGGGCACCCTGTCGATGCGGGAGGTAGTGCAGGAGAGCCGGAGGAGGCGCAGCGAAGTGAAGGCTCTGCCGCCCACCACCCGTGCCACCTGGCCCCTGGCGCTGCGCG
The DNA here is from genome assembly GCF_001885215.1 of Synechococcus sp. SynAce01. Classification (GTDB taxonomy): domain Bacteria; phylum Cyanobacteriota; class Cyanobacteriia; order PCC-6307; family Cyanobiaceae; genus Regnicoccus; species Regnicoccus frigidus. Next base: position 163,531 of record NZ_CP018091.1, read on the forward strand.
GCTTTGAGGAGCGATTGCACTGGCATTGCCACTTCATCCAGAAGCTTGAAAGCCAGCCGGATCTGGAGTTCAAGGAGCTCCATCCCCTCACCGCCGGCCTGCGCAGCAGCGACCCGGAGCGGTTAGCCGCCTGGGCCGAAGGACGCACCGGCCTGCCGTTTGTGGATGCCTGCATGCGCGCCCTGATCGCCACGGGCTGGATCAACTTCCGCATGCGGGCGATGTTGATGTCGGTGGCCAGCTACCAGCTGTGGCTGCCCTGGCGCGAGAGCGGCCTGCATCTGGCCCGCCTGTTCGTCGACTACGAACCCGGCATCCACTGGAGCCAGTGCCAGATGCAGTCGGGCACAACGGGCATCAACACGATCCGCCTCTACAACCCAATCAAACAGGGCCAGGATCACGATCCCCGCGGCAACTTCATCCGCCAATGGCTACCTGAACTGCACGCCATACCGGCTGTGCACCTGCATGAACCGTGGACGATGGCGCCCTCCACCCAGGAGCGCGTCGGCTGTGTGCTCGGGGTGCATTACCCATTCCCAATCGTTGAACCAACCATCGCTGCTCGGGAAGCCCGCGAAAAGATCTGGGCTCGGCGGCAGGAGTTGGGCTTTGCGGAGCTGGCCGATGCGATTCAGAAGAAGCACGGGTCACGCCGCTCTGGCCTGGCAGCGAGTGGGGGTCAACGGCGGCGCCGGTCGGTGGCTGGAAGCACCAACAATCAACAATTGGGGCTGAATCTAGGCTAAGCCTTGACCCAAAGACACTGACATTTGACAGGTAGAGCGAGACCGACAGCTCTTGCGACAGGATCAGGCTGATCTGTGCAAGGCCAGTCCTGTTTCTTACTTCCCCAGCTCTACACCAATGGGCTTTGAGTAGCTTGCAGAGGATCTGCTGATGCTTGAGCGAACGATGCCAGACGAAACCATGCTCGGCGGCAGAGAATCGCATGTGGTCGTCATCGGCGGCGGATGGGCTGGCTGGGGTGCCGCAAAATCACTCTGCGAAGCCGGTGTTCGCGTGACCCTGATCGATGGGATGGTCGATCCAACCGGCAGTCAACCAATCACAACCAAAAGCGGTAAACCATTTGAGGCGGGCACCAGAGGATTTTGGAAGGACTATCCCAACATCAATGCCCTCAGCGAAGATCTCAACATTGGCCCTATTTTCACTGACTTCACAACCAGTGCTTTTTGGTCACCCGATGGATTGGAAGCGACTGCTCCTGTTTTTGGAGAGCAGCCCCAGTGGCCAAGCCCCCTTGGTCAAGCGATGGCAACAGTGAACAACTTCAAGCAACTTCCGATTCAAGATCGACTCAGCATCGCAGGACTTCTCTATGCCATGCTCGACCTCTATCGCAGCGATGAGGTATTCCAGAAATACGACAAGCTTAGCGCTCAATCACTTTTTGAACAACTTGGCATCAGCGATCGGCTGATCAATGATTTCCTGCGGCCGATCATGCTGGTTGGTTTGTTCAAGCCTCCCGAAGAACTTTCGGCCGCTGTGACCATGGAGCTCCTCTATTACTACGCCCTGGCCCATCAAGACTCGTTTGATGTGCGTTGGATTCGCTCAAAAAGTATTGCGGAGCATCTTTTTGCCCCTCTCAGTCGAAGGCTGATCTCACACCATCATCTGCAGGTGCTTGGGGGAACCCTAGCGACACGGTTGAATCTGTCACGTGAAAAGCAAAGCATCACATCGGTTGAAATTCAGAGCATCAAAACAAAAGAAGTCACGGTGATTGATGATGCCGATGCGGTGGTTTTGGCGGTGGGTGCGAAAGGGCTCAAATCTCTGATGTCTCAATCACCAGAATGCAGCCATGCGGCACCAGAGCTGGTTGCCGCTGCTTCTCTCGGTTCAATCGATGTCGTTTCAACGCGTCTGTGGCTGGATCGCAATATCCCCATGGCTTACCCAGCCAATGTTTTCTCCCGCTTCGAATCGCTGAAGGGCGCGGGAGGCACATTTTTCATGCTGGATCAACTGCAAAAAGATTCAGAGGCGGCGCTATGGGGTGATGAGCAACCGCAGGGTTCGGTGATTGCCAGCGACTTTTACAACGCCTCTGCCATTGCAGTGATGAAGGATCAAGAGATCATTGATCTTCTCATCCATGAGCTGCTTCCCATTGCTCACCCCGAATTCAAAAACGCAAAGGTGGTTGATTATGAGGTGCGGCGTTATCCCGGTTCTGTGTCTCTGTTCTCTCCAGGCAGTTTCCAGAAGCGACCACCCTTGGAAACCTCTGTAGAAACGATTGTTTGTGCTGGTGACTGGGTGCGGATGGGCGACGAAGAACATGGTGCCAAAGGCCTGTGCCAGGAAAGAGCCTATGTGTGTGGTCTGGAAGCCGGAAACTCCCTGATCAGGCGCAACATTGTTAGAGGCCCGAATCCACCGGAGAGCAGCCAACATCCCGTGATCCCAATTCGTGCCGACGAACCACAAGTTGTCCTAGGCCGTGCTCTCAACAAAATCGTAATGGATCCAATCGAGGCCTTTGGCCTGAAACTACCTTGGTTTGACTCCTAGCGTCCATCACCATCGCTGGACCGAGCGCATCATCAACCACTGCTCTGATGTCCTGTGCTCAAATGTGAGGGCAGGCGTGACCGTGATAGTCATTCAGGGGGCTCCTTTGCGTAGCTCCACGTATTGCTCGATGGCTCAATAAACAACTAGTTGCCTATATTATTCCAAAGTTCAAATACTGCTCGAACAGTGCTACGGAGTCCTTCTGAAGCTCTGCCCTCTATGACTTTTTACCGCCTAACCCCCAAGAGCAGGTGCGGGCAAGTGCTTAAGATGATGAGCATTAGGCACTAATCCCATCTTCTAAGTCTGGATGTTAGCCAGGCCATTACGCAACAAACATATCCTGTAAAACTCTCAGAACTTTAAGAAGAGTCACTTCAGGGAGAACGCCGAGCCGTTTGACTAACCGCTCTCTATCGACAGTCCGCAACTGATCAGCAACGATATGACCATTCTTGCCTTGAAAGGTGCAAGCAATACGGAATGGGTAGGGATGACCTCCAGTCGTCAGCGGTGCAACGATAAAAGTACTCATATGGGTATTCAGTTCATTGGGTGACACAATTATGCAAGGCCTTGTCTTTCTGATTGCTTGCCCTCGCGTTGGGTTCAAAGAAACCAGGAAAATATCTCCTCGGGAAACGGCGAGGTCAGTCACCACTCCCATTCCTCATCGTCGAACTTGGTAGAGATGGTGTCATCAAGAAGTACCTCCGGGGCAAAGGCAGCTGCCGCCTCAGCCCAGCCAGCCCGTGCTTTTGCAATGGCTGTGATGGTGAGAACCCCTGGAGAGGCGTGGATCTCCACCTCATCCGACAATCCAGCCTCTTCCAGCAGAGGCTTCGCAAGGCGTAGGCCCCGTGAGTTTCCAATCCTGACCAGTTTCGCCCTCACAACTCATCCACGCCAACAATGTGATCACATTGTAGCCACGCTTCTGGCTTTGGCGGTGGTCTCTTCGGCTCTGGTTAACGCTCAAGATCAGCGGCGGGCGGAGGCTAATAAATAAAGTCCCATCTCAGCTCCCGTCCGATGGATCTTGATGTTAGGACTAACTGGCGCAGGCCGCCCCACTGTTTGATCCAGCCAAATACTTTCTCGATGCCGCGGCGGGCATTGATTGATTTGGCGTAGCCCTCATGGCGTGCAGTGCGGCCATCGATGGCGGAACCACCAGGGCGGCTGGTGTTCTGAGCGACGTGCGGCGTCACGGCAATGCGGCGCATCTCGGCGACAAAACCCCTGGTGTCGTAGTTCTTGTCGGCACCAAGGGTTTTCTGGTGGGCACCGGGGATGTCAGCCGCCATCGCCTTGGCGGCATCCCGTTCTCCAGTGCCCGTGGCTTGGGTGACGCGACAGTCCACGATCAGGGCATGGCGGTTGTCCATGAGCACGTGCCCCCTGTAGCTCGGTTGGGCGGGGTGGGCGTTGGACTTGCGGGCCAGCAAGGCGTCTGGATCGACGCTGGAGCGATGGGTCTTGTTGCTGAGCTTGATGCTGCGGAAATCCCCCTTGGCCCGCTTCTTGCCGGGCTTTGGAGTGCCAAAGCCCTCGCCAGGACCTGATGGCGGTGGCGGTGGGTCCTCCTGCCCGTCGATCCGCTCCAGCGAGGCATGGGATGCACAGGCCTGCAGCAGGGTGCCATCCACTGAAAAGTGCTCGTCGCTGAGCAGCGGCTTGACCTCTGGAGCGCCCATCAGCTTCTCCAGGAAGCGCCCCATGACGTCGTCATTGAGAAGCCGCTCGCGGTTCTTGGTAAACGTGGTGGGGTGCCAGATCGGATCATCCGGGCTCAGGCCTACAAACCAGCGAAATAGCGAAATAGCAGGTTGTAGTGGAGCTGCTCCAAAAGCAGCCGCTCCGATCGAATCCCGTAGAACGCCTGCAGCAACGAGGCCAGCAGCAGTTGCTCGGGCGGCACCGAGGGCCGGCCTTCCGCGGCATAACAGGTCACAGAAGGTGGGATTGAGGCGATCGAGGGCCTGATCCGCCAGCTTCCGGATCCGCCGCAGCGGATGGCTGGCCGGGATCCGCTCCTCGATCGACACGTAGGAGAACAGGGAGCCACTGCGCTCCTGGTGACCTCGCATCTGGGCTGGGCAGTTGATCCATTTTCGCGCAGGCCTGGTTTTTCAGCAAACTCTTAGCAGCAGCAGGCAAGAAAGACGATTGTCAAAAAACTTCGACTAGAGTAACATCATATTACATTCTGGCGCTTATCATGGGATGCAAAAAAACTCGATATTATTTCATTGTTAAGATATTTAAAAAAAATTGATTATGATTAAAACGGCAAGACATCAGCTGAATGCAATTCTCCTGCTGCTGGCAACCAGTGCAATTGCTTCCCCCGCTCTTTCTCAAGAATCGCCTAGACGCGCCAATCCAGCCGCATCCCAGAACTTGCGTGCCCAATCCATACCGGACATTTCAGCAAGTGAGATGATTATGACTGGCATTACTGCCGACATGGACTATGTCAAGAAGCAGGATCGTCCTCGCGGAATTTCAGTTAATACATATGGACTGTGCCGCTTTAGCGAACTAGGACAATCCCGCGTTTTTTGCACTAACCCTAGGAACTTAGCTCAAATTAGTCGACCGCAGAACCCAGGGGACAGTCGAATCAGCACTTTTGCCCAGCGCGAAGAAGATGATATTAGGCTCGGGGTGCGTCCTAGCGGCGGACGACAGGCAAGATACCTTTGGTGCCGATTTGGACCCCAAGGTGGTTCCCGCAGCGAATGCGCCAGTTAATCCTAACGTTAGCCATCACCAGAACGCAATAAGACTAAGAAATCGAACCGAACCTTCCGGTGGCTGCTCTGGTGTATGGCGTTGTTAGCTGGTCAGCGCCTTCACCCGCGGCGATGGTGCGCCACGAAGAAGGCCCTCCACGCTCAGATCCTCATCAATATCCGGCCAGTGGATTCCAAAGCCAGCCCCAGCAATCTCCCAATTCTCGCGCTCCCGAGGGGTGGCATGTAAAAGCCGCGGATACCAAGCCAGAGGTGCAGAGATAGAGCGGCCGTCTGCGAGGTCAACAATCAGCTTGTCCTCTGTGCAGGCAACATCTGTGACCCGTTCGCCAGGGTTAGCCATGAAACTCCTCCCACGCTCTCGACAGGATAGCTCTGTTCATGCTGACCAGCCGTTCAATCTCACGAAGCTCTTTGGCCCTAAAGCCAAGGCTTGAGGAAAGTGCCACTGGCGTGAGCCAAACTTTGCATGAAGCCTGATCTCGGTCAACATGAATATGAGGAGGTTCGTTTGGCTCGTGACTGTAGAAGTAGAACCGATACGGGCCGCTTCTGAGAATTGTCGGCATCCGTGATCGCCATCATCACTCAAAGCATAGCCAGCACGGGGTTCCTGTACAGCTAACGCCCAAGATCACCTGCACGCAGGAAGCTCATGAGAATATCAGGGCTTCCTAGGAGGCGTGACAGGTGGATCTTGGTATTAGAAGGTGTCACCATTCAGGCCTCTTCGGAGGATCTTGACCAATGCATCCATCACTCCAACCATCTTCGCATCTTTAAGTCTGCCTGCCTTTCCAATAATGATCGAAGCATTCGCAGTAAACAACTTTACGATGCGTACAAAGCTCTCCCGCCTAAGCCCGCCTTCGGCAAAGTCACTTCCCAAAAGAGGAATCGCGAGTCTATCCGCGTAGGCTTTGCTCGTAATCTGACAAAGGATGAAGTCTGCCATTCCAACGTCTGCAATGATCAAGGCAGGTCTTCGCTTGGATTGGGACAGGTCTGAATAGGGGAATGGAATTAAAACTACGTCTCTTATTGAAGGTGGGCCCATGCAGCTTCCTCTTCTGAGTTCAGCCAGTCTGCAGACAGAGACCTTTCGCTTAAGGAAACTCCGCTGATGACAGAGTCAGGCTCTTCAGTGGGAACAGAAACAAACACCCTCGCCCCCTTTGCCAGACGAACATGGCTACTTATCTTGATGCGTCCATCTGTTTCAACAATTGCCTCAAATACATTTTCCATAGATCGGAGTCACTGGTATGTGCCTGAGTTCTTTCAGCATAGCCCCAATGTTGTCGTTGTGAAGGCAGGCTTGACAACGCAGACGTAGGCATTGGCATGGCCACACTCATCCTTCCAACGCTGCCCCTGAGTGGCAGGCAGAATTTTAATGCTATCAAAACGAATTCGTTGGCAGCCTGTCCACTCCAGGGGCATGTTCGAAGGTGTCGCATCACCACAGGCATCTTTCTCGGACCTATACCCCGCCAGCAGAGTTCAAGTCACCTCCGCTTCACTTCTCACGCCGGCGCTCAACTTCAGTCCAAGAGCCGTGACGACTTTCAGGATGGTGTCAAAGCTCGGGCTGCGCTCACCAGACAGGGCCTTGTAGAGACTCTCCCTGGAAAGACCCGAATCTCGTGCCACCTGGGTCATCCCCTGGGCACGTGCGATGTCGCCCAGAGCCTTTGCAATGAAGGCAGCATCACCATCAGCCTCCTCGATGCAGGCTTCCAGATAGGCCGCCATATCCTCCGGTGTTTGGAGATGCTCGGCAACGTCGTACAGGCTGGTCGTAGTTTTCATCAGGTCGCCTCCGTCAGGTTGTCTGCCAAAAGAAGGGCTTCATCAATGTCCTTGGCTTGTGAGCTCTTGTCTCCGCCAGCCAAAAGGATGATCAAGGTGGTTCCCCTCTTCAGGTAGTAGACCCTGTATCCAGGGCCATAGTTGATCCGCAACTCCGACACGCCGGACCCGACGGGCTTGACGTCACCAGGATTGCCGCCGATGAGGCGCTCGATCCTGGCCAGAACCTTCGCCCGTCCTCTCAGATCACGGAGACCCACAAGCCAACGCACGAACCGCTCTGTCTGGCGGACTTCAACCATCCGTCAACTGTAGCTTCCTGGCTACGGCAATGGAACCCTTCTTGCGAGCCACATCAAGGTCGACACATCCTTCGAACGCTGCTCCTGAGTGGCAGGCAGTTAGTGCCAATCTGTAGCAGAGGTCTTATGGAGGCCTGTCCACTCCAGGAGCTTGTTCGAAGTGTCATATTTACTAGCTTAATTCGCAAAATATCTGCATTCACCGAGTAGTTTTCCCAAGAGAATAAATGACTCCAGCTCTAGGACCGGGATTTTAAATCCTGGAAGTGATGCGAATACGCAATGCTGATAAACTTATTCACCTCTGCTACCTTCTGAGTCACAACGGGTTTGGTATTAACTCAAGCCAGTCAAGACGGCGTGAATGGGGATCCTGTACACTCACCCAAAAACTTGGTGCGATGACCAGCACAGGTCGTGGTCGAGGGGCAACCTACGCTGAAAGTACAAAGCTCCAGATTATTCGGGCAGTACTGAGGCAGCCGGGGCGTACTGGTAGGCAGATTGCTGAGTCTCTTGGTCTTCACCGTTCAAGAGTCAACGCATTTCTTTACGGCGAAGGGAAAAGGCGCTTCGGCTTAATGGAATCCAACTGGCGGTGGTATCCAGGCAGAGCACATGAACCTTGGATGCCCAGTAACCGGGCAACAGAACCAGCATATCAGGATCATCCAGTGGTCGAACAGACAGAAAGCGTATGCGCGATTCTGTCGAGAATGAGCATTACAAATGCGACACTGAAGATTCGTACTCTTTCACTTAAACTTGTTGAGCTTGCATTTGGTGAAGATGAATATCCAGCTTTGGACTAACGGCTGCAAGCTGAGTTGATAATCAGGAAGAAGACCCTGGAATCAGCCTCCAAAGAAGTTCAGGTGGTCAGGCATGGTTCAAGTCGTTGGGCGTGGGTCATTATTGTCGTTCTTGGAGTTTGGGTGCTGACGTTGCTGAGCAATCAGAAACCAGCAGATAACCAGAATAATCTGCAGCAGTCAGGTGAAGCTGAGCGGGTGTTGCCTGGGCAGTAAGGAAGTGAGTTCCGCAATGCAACATAGAGCCACAACCAAGAAAGATAAAGGGACGAGATATAAATCTCGCCGACCCTTCGAACGCTCCAGATCAGAAGCGGGCATTTGTTCATAGCCTCAGCCAATTCCTTCTGCTCCCGCCTTCTGTATCTGGATGTTAGGTAGCTCCTTCAACTCCCAGAAGCATCATAGATGTGATCTCTGGCCACTCATACTCCTTGCGTCGATGCATTACCCATTTTTCAGCCTCCCTGTGGATTTGTACGTGCCAGTAGAGGCGGCCGTCTTCCCGAATGGTCTGATTCATCCCCTCTAGCTGAGACTTGATGAACTCTAAAGGTAAAACGGCAATCTGTTCTGGCGATCCACAGCCAAAGCACGCATATGCAGATGATGCCTCAGACAGCTTCTCAAGTTGGTGCTGCTGAAACGCAAACCAATAACCGGGCCCACTAGAATTCTTATACTCCTTGGACACGGCACAAGTTATTGTGAGGCCTGAATCAAGATCACCAAAAACCACCCTTGATTGCTTGGTTAGATCTGCATTAAAGAACTTTCCGATCTTGTCTACACATGCAAGATTGAAGGAGACAGGCTTCTCTCGCTCTTTTGGATCCCTTCCGCTTGGGGTGTCTTCGCTTCCGTCTTCGCCAGCTAGCTCTTCCGGGGTTTCCTCCAGGATATCTTCTGCTGTCGAAAAGACAAGATCAATGATCTCATCTACCCGGGTGTACTCCCGGGTAGATGAGAACTTCGCGAATCCGTGCTTCAACGGAAGGGCTATCAAGATCCTGGCGAATCTTCATTAGACGCAAGAGAGCATCAATAGATATCAGGCGAACATCCCAAGCATAGCGAGAGCCGCGAATCTGGGCTTCAAGTTCACCAGTGTCTTCGCGCCCTACAATGATTAGTATTGACGACTGGTCTTCGCTAATCCGGCCAGCTTTAATGAGCCGCCTGCGATACGTTGCAACAGTTTCTACTGGGAGCCGATATGCATCAGTGGTCTTAACTTCTGCAACAATCGCATGATTGTTCGGCGCAGTCCAAATGCCGTCATGCCCAATATCACTCTTGGTTCCACGATATCGGCCTGGATCAACTTTAAATCCCAGCCGTGAGGCAATTTCGTTGACTATATCCTGTAGGGCTAAACCGGAATCCTTGAATGCACTTTCAAGGCAATCGTTAGCATACTTGCCAATAAGATCGCCTGGGACTCTGGCCAGAAAGTTACGGAATTCTGCTGGTGCCGAGTTGTTGTCGCCGAGCTTTCCATCACCCGCGAATCCAATGATCTGGTCTACGCGCTTGGCTCGAATCTGCTCAGGATTCTCCTTCCAGATCTGAATGAGAGTCATGGGTCACCATTCGTCATCGGAGTCTACCTAACGCTTTCCATCACCTGGCCGCAGATTCTTCTTGCGTAAACAGACACCCTGCGGCGCGGCTCAGGTGCATGGCCATGTTGGACTGCTGCTATAACCCTCAGTATTGGGTAATCCCTGTTGGGGACATTGATGGTACTCTTGGTTCAGGGACAGGAGCCGTAGCAGGTGGTGCTGCAGCGGCCAAATCATAAAAACTGACACCAGCACTCTTGAGAAAGCTGAAGCGCGGATCGCTATTCACGTGGTCGACGCCATGAACCGACGGAAGCCACCCTTTGATATTCGCTTCATAAGCTAGTAGCCAGTTCTCGTCGTAGAGCGCTTCAGTAGTCATATAGCTGCTCCACAGGGTAGAAACTATGCCTCCGGGTATGAGCCCTATGTCATTTGCATGCAGCGTGAGAAGTGCAACAAACGAGTTGTCGCACTCAACAAGTGCCGATGCTGAGGCAGAATCAATCTGGATTCTCAATGCGAGACAGGCCCACAGCGACCATGCCACTTCGCTGGTGTGATCAAGGCGTGCGTGTTCCGTGATGATCGTGCAGAGTGCCTGCTCTAGGGCTGCATGGGGGCAGGGTTCACCATCATTCACGCGGCGAATGAGTGTCTGAAGTACATACGGAAGGCAGGCTGGTTCCGGAACTGCGCAGTTGAGGAGCAGAGTGCAAAAGATGTTCCAGTTGCTGGGATCGATTTTGATACCACTCACACGGGCAACTGCATACTGCAAGACTGGTTGACTTGAATGAATTTCCGCCAAGTAAAATGCAAGAGTAAAATAGTCAATCAGTTCGGTTAGCTGGGATCTTGCCTTTGCAGAGTCGAGCGGATGTCGTCTCAATTGAGCCACCCAAGTCGAATCAAGTGGCGCCGGCAAATTAATTACCTTTGTCTTCCTTGGATTTAAGGCTAATCCATACTTTGCCAAGATGCTCTCTAGTCGATGAAACGCCTCATCGGCTTCCGTCCTACTTCTAAAGCCAAGTTCGTAATCGTCAATATAGCGATGACCTCGCAGGCCTGGAATGGTATTTATCAATTCCTTGTCACAGGCCTGCATCAGTATTTCAGCAAGAACTAGAGATGTGTCAGGCCCAATTGGTATTCCGACTGTTTGTCCGTCTTGCGCGGATCGCACAAGTAGATCTAACCGGTTTCCCAATAGCGTGTTGTCTCGCTTTCGTTTGGCAACCGCCTTAGTGTGCAGCACCCAAGGAAGGGAATGGGTATAAATTGAATGATAGAAACGACTAATATCTGTCTTTAGAATAAATCTGTTGTTGCGCCTTGACTCGACTGCGTCTAGCGCACGATGGCTTTGGGGCTTAGACGCTTGTATAGCCCTTCCCGAGGATGCGAATACTGGATTTGTTGCCGACATAATAGTACCACCTACGGCCGGAATTAAGTCGGCCCAGTTAGATACTATCTCAAGTGCCAGTGCATGTTGACTGACTGGATTTGGAACATCTAGGGCGCGGCGAAGAAGACCACCACGGGCTAAAGAGTAACGTGCCGGCTTTGTCGTCTCTAGTCGACCATTACGCTGGCTAGAGTCAACCTGAAATCCTGAAGGCAGAGTGGCACCTGGTGCGGTACAGGTGCTAGCAAGCGTTTCAGTTGTGAACGGGTTCGGGAGTTCTCTGGGAAAGTAACCCCTCGCGAGAATGTCTTTCAGAATCACAGTGCCACCAAGGTAAAGGAGTCAGTCCAACGCTCAAGATCAGCGGCGGATACTATCTCATCGCTCGAGACAAGCAATACAGGACCCGCCCGCTGCATCTTGATGTTATACGCCTGCCTCAGTAAGTGATACTATAGCAAGATCAGGTTCTGCATGGGTCTTGCACACAAAGCGTTCTGCAAGGCCATGGTGTTTCTCGTGAATCAAATGGCACAACGGCTTTTCAGTTAAGAACATATCGCAGTAAGGCAGGGCCATTCCGGCATGGCGAAGATCGGCAAGATTGTTGACTTTGTATCTTCTGTTTCTTTGCCATCGGAAAGCCGCGTGAAGAGTGACGAATGTCGTCAGAGTTGGCAACTTATCCTCCATCTTGTCTAGCTTGAAAATGTTGTATATCAAGTTTGCAGCTGTCTGACCTATCGAAGGGTCTGGTTTCGCATTCAGATCTGCACCTGCTCCAGCTTCACTCAGATAAATCTGAAACATAATCTTCGAAAGGGAGTCTTTTAGAAGACTCAGAATACCAGCCAGTTCAATCATGAACAGCTGTTTAAACGAGCTGAATTCATTTGCGTTGGCAAACTTTCCTTTGTTGTACTTATCTGCAGAATCGGGGATGGGCTTCCACTCTGGGCGACATCCAAGATGTTGGAATATATCGGCAAAGTCTGCATTCCACATCTGATCAAAAAATGCTTTTTCAATAGCATCAGACTGCTCCCTGGTAAATGACTTTGACTGAGGTGCCACATACCCAAGGACATAGCCACATTTCGTCCATATCGAATAACTTATATCGTGCGTTGTATCAATTTCTCCTTTATGCTGAGCGAAGAAATACCATAATTCAGCATCTATTCGAGTGAACAAGTCCGAACTTGATTAGGCAGCAAGCTCCGCAGGCAGCCCTTTTGGGACCTAGGCTGGTACGCATATACCAGTCGTCACTGCCATGGCTATGAATCGGATCCAGTTCCAGGCCAGCCTGTCGCTGCCCCAGTTTATTGAGCTCTACGGAACCGAGCAAAAATGTGAAGTTGCCCTGGAACAGGCGCGCTGGCCTGATGGTTTCCGTTGCCCACGTTGTGAGGGCAAGGAGTACGGGCTCATCATTGGCAGGCGCCACAAGCGCTATCAGTGCCGGAGCTGTCGTCATCAAGCCACCCTCACGGCCGGTACCATCTTGGAGGCAACAAAGTTACCTCTGACCACCTGGTTCCTTGCCTTCTACCTCGTCGGCCAAGCCAAGACAGGAATCTCCTCACTAGCTCTGAGGCGTCATCTCGGTGTGAACTACCGAACGGCATGGTTGCTTCAGAACAAGATCATGCAGGCAATGAAAGAACGTGATGGCGCCTATGTCCTCAGAGGAAGGGTGCAGGTGGATGATGCCTACCTTGGCGGAGAACGCTGTGGTGGCAAGCCTGGTCGTGGATCGGAGAACAAGGTGCCGGTCGTGGCAGCCGTCTCTGTCGATGAGGCGGGCCACCCCCGGTATATAAAACTTGCCACCGTGCCCACGTTCTCTTTTGCCGCTATTGCTGATTGGGCCCAAGATTCACTGGCGATAGGCTGTGAAGTGATCTCCGATGGGCTGGCTTGCTTTCGCGCCGTTGCAGAAGTCGGTTGCTTCCATCATCCTGTGGTCGTAAAGGGTCGTCATCCCAATGAATTACCAGAATTCCGTTGGATTAACACGGTGCTCAGCAACTTGAAAACCAGCTTCAGCGGCAGCTTCCATGCCCTTCGCTTCGAAAAGTACGCTGATCGCTACTTGGGCGCCTTCAGCTACCGCTTCAATCGGCGGTTCAATCTGGCGGCAATGACCGAGCGTGTGGTTCATGCCATCTGCAGCTGTCAAGCACGGCCGGAACGACTCCTGAGGTGTGCGGAGTTTGCTACCTAATCGAGAGTCCGAAAGGCATATGGCCCCAGATAGTTCATCAACCAGTCGAATAGTTGCCAAAAGTGTATCTGGATCGCTTTGCATGAAGATCTCAGCAAAGCTATCCTGCGAAATGGGACAGATTGCACGCTCGGATTCAACGGCATTACGAATTAGATCGAGAAGTGCAACGAGGTTCTCGTCAGTCCTCCGACCTATGGCCACGTCACGAAACATTATCCAATATCTAGTGTCTAGGTATATCTTGTAACGCCCAGTTATTGAAGTCGCTAACTCGATGTGCCGGCTACGAACATATGAGGACGGAGCAATCTCGGGCTGTCCCAAGTGCTGCATAAGTGTGTTTACTAACTTCATGGGGGCAAGGCGGAGCGTGGTAGTCTCTCTTTGCAAGTAGCGGGCTGTTCGGAAAAGTCTAAACGAGTAACGCTCAAGATCAGTGGCAGGTCGTAGCTCTGTGATTTAACATGAATGTCAACTTCCGTCCGCAGTACCTTGATGTTAGACGGCTAATGAACTCTTGGTTTATGGTGCTGCACCCCCCTCGTTCCGCTGCTTGTGCTACTGAAATCAATATGAAGAAAACAAGGGAAAGTCCAAGAGATTAGGCTCTTACTATCGCGGAGCTGGAAAGTGCTGTTCGGCAAAATTCTTCAGTTCATTGTCGCTGAATTCTTCTGGCACATCCACTGAGAGGGCAGCTGTTCCTGCAGCATTAAGTGCATAGAAATAGTCTTTACTGTGCGTGTCGTTCGCAAATGCGATGCGCCTTCCTGTGATTTGTTTCAGCATGAGCCGTGAAGATAACATCACGAGTTTCTGAGATTTGTGTCACATCAAATTCAGGTGGCAAGTTCATGGCAGATATGAATCTGCCTAAAAGCTAATCACGAACTTTGCCATTGTCAATATCTGTAGCATCGGCTCCCTAGTCCGTATAACGAATATGGATAGATCGTGCGCAGCCACGATCTTATCCGAAGTTGAACAAGCCCGCAACTCAGAAATCCAAGGCCTACTGCAGAAACATCCAGCCTGATTTCACAGTTGCTCCAGATTCACTGTGGGGGCAATGGCCTGTCGCATGACCCACATGACTCTGGCGTTGCGTCACTGGTTAGTATAAGGGCGCAACCGTACTGGCAGGCCAGTTCTCTGCATAGGGATCGGCCTGGATCAGGCTATAGGGTCTATCTCTCGATTGATCTTCTAGGCCTTTCTTGATCGGCTCAACACAATCGTGGTGCCATATTGCGCACCCGCACGGCGATGATGTTCATCACCCCTCTGCAACGTGGGCAGAGAATGGGGGGCTTTTGGCTCGCTGCTGGCTGATCTGGTAGCGACACCCTGAGAAGGAGTTGCACCAGCTGAATCAGTCGCTTGCAATGGCCATGCAGGATGCCGAAATCGCGGACACGACGGAACCGTTTAGGCAGTACATGCCGCAGAAGCAGCCAGAGGAAGTCACCCCCGGGCACAGTCTGGATTGTCTCGTGTCCCTGGTTGTCCGTCGTTCGGAACGTTACCTTGCCATCCGCGTCAGAAAGGATGTTCTTCTCAGGTAGAACGCCTCGATACAAATAGCGACCAAGGTAGAGCAAGACCTTGTCGCCACGTCCCACATGCTTGCAGTTCACCACCCATTCCTGCGGCAGGGCTGTCTTAATTTGCAAGCCAAGTCGCCGCATTCCCTCATACCACTTGGCACGGAAGACCTTGGCCAGGTTGGCAGCATGAAACAGGTACTGTGTCGCCTTAGTCCTCCATTCCTGACGCTGCTGATTCACAGCACCTGCAGGCACAATCAGATGCACGTGTGGATGGAAATAGAGTTTGCGGTTATGGGTATGCAGTACAGCATGGGCACCGATCTGCCCCTTGAGTTTCGGGTCACGCCGAGCGAATGAATCAATTGTTTGCCAGGCTGTTTTCAGCAACAGATCGTAGGCGGTGCGCTGATGCTGCCAGATCAATGGCCGTAGTTCTGCCGGTACCGTGAAGGTGATCAGGAAATACTGCACAGGTAGCAACTTGGCTCGTTGCCGTTCAATCCACTGTTGGCTTTCATGGTGCTGGCAGTGCGGGCAACTGCGATGGCCGCAGGAATGGGGGATCTTGATGGTGTGTTCACAGTCAGAACATTGCAGCACCATCAGGTCGCTGCCTTGACGGCGGCAGCGCCGCATCGCCTGCAGAGCCTGGCGATGACTCGGCAGCAGTTGAGGGCCATGGCGGCGTTCCAGGTCGCCCTGGTAACGCTCCACCAATTGGGAGAGAAGAATCATGACTCCTCCACCCAGCGCAGCTGGAAGCCGCTCAGCAGCGTTTCAATGCGATCGCCGGTGTGATCGCGGACCACCTTGGTGATGTGGGCGTAGCGGGCTGTGGTGTTGCTATGGCTGTGCCCGAGCAGGGACTGGATGAGGCGCAGGTCCATTCCCTGCTCCAGCAGGTGCGTGGCGTAGGCGTGCCGCAGCGAGTGAACCGTGAGCCTCTTCTCAATCCCGCATTCCAGGCGAGCTGCTTTCAGTGCCGCCTGCACGCCGCTGGCATCCATCGGTGCACTGGCGATCCGCACGATGAATTGGCTGCCGGCCGGACTGGGGAACAGCAACCGGGGATGGCGGTGAGTCGTCCAGAAGCGACGCATGGCTTCCAGCGTCAACGCCGGCATCGGAACGTAGCGATCTTTGCCGCCCTTGCCATCGCGAATATGCACGCGTCGCTGTGAACCGTCGATGTCGGACACTTCCAAGGCCAGACCTTCACTGATGCGCAGGCCCAGGCTGTAGATCACCAGCAGAACAATCCGGTAGCGCAACTTGCGCACCGTATTGATCAGCCTGTGCACTTCCTCGCGAGTTGGAATATCCGGCAGGCTATGAACTCGAGGTGGACGGATGATCTTGATCCACTCCATCTCGCGATCGAGCACATAGCGATGGAAAAACTGCAGACTGCAGAGATCGACCTTGATCGTGCTCCACGAATACTGCTCAAGCAAAGCGGCAAAGTAGTCTTTGAGTTCAGAGGGGCTGAGATCATCAGGGCAACGGTCGAAATGACCGGTCACTCGACGTAGCGTTCGGCTGTAGCTGTCGATCGTCTTGCTGCGTAGGCCATGCAGCCTCATCGCTTGCAGGTTCGCATCAAACAGGCCATCAAAGCGCTCCTGTTCAGCAGGATCCATTGCGGTAGCTTCCCGTTGGAAAGACGAAGGGAGTGGGCGCATCAATAGATGCGCTTCCCTCAGTGTGTTCTCGGAAGACCTCCGCAGTCAGAACACAACAGGAATTGTTCAGCCTTGGTCCGCAGCATCAACCACGTGGGATGGCCTCAAAGACAAGACGAAGCTCCGACTCGAAGTCGTTATATTATGCTTGGATTTTAAATCTGCCGCGTAGCGGCTTTGTTCAACGAATATGGATAGATCGTGCGCAGCCACGATCTTATCCGAAGTTGAACAAGCCCGCAACTCAGAAATCCAAGGCCTACTGCAGAAACATCCAGCCTGATTTCACAGTTGCTCCAGATTCACTGTGGGGGCAATGGCCTGTCGCATGACCCACATGACTCTGGCGTTGCGTCACTGGTTAGTATAAGGGCGCAACCGTACTGGCAGGCCAGTTCTCTGCATAGGGATCGGCCTGGATCAGGCTATAGGGTCTATCTCTCGATTGATCTTCTAGGCCTTTCTTGATCGGCTCAACACAATCGTGGTGCCATATTGCGCACCCGCACGGCGATGATGTTCATCACCCCTCTGCAACGTGGGCAGAGAATGGGGGGCTTTTGGCTCGCTGCTGGCTGATCTGGTAGCGACACCCTGAGAAGGAGTTGCACCAGCTGAATCAGTCGCTTGCAATGGCCATGCAGGATGCCGAAATCGCGGACACGACGGAACCGTTTAGGCAGTACATGCCGCAGAAGCAGCCAGAGGAAGTCACCCCCGGGCACAGTCTGGATTGTCTCGTGTCCCTGGTTGTCCGTCGTTCGGAACGTTACCTTGCCATCCGCGTCAGAAAGGATGTTCTTCTCAGGTAGAACGCCTCGATACAAATAGCGACCAAGGTAGAGCAAGACCTTGTCGCCACGTCCCACATGCTTGCAGTTCACCACCCATTCCTGCGGCAGGGCTGTCTTAATTTGCAAGCCAAGTCGCCGCATTCCCTCATACCACTTGGCACGGAAGACCTTGGCCAGGTTGGCAGCATGAAACAGGTACTGTGTCGCCTTAGTCCTCCATTCCTGACGCTGCTGATTCACAGCACCTGCAGGCACAATCAGATGCACGTGTGGATGGAAATAGAGTTTGCGGTTATGGGTATGCAGTACAGCATGGGCACCGATCTGCCCCTTGAGTTTCGGGTCACGCCGAGCGAATGAATCAATTGTTTGCCAGGCTGTTTTCAGCAACAGATCGTAGGCGGTGCGCTGATGCTGCCAGATCAATGGCCGTAGTTCTGCCGGTACCGTGAAGGTGATCAGGAAATACTGCACAGGTAGCAACTTGGCTCGTTGCCGTTCAATCCACTGTTGGCTTTCATGGTGCTGGCAGTGCGGGCAACTGCGATGGCCGCAGGAATGGGGGATCTTGATGGTGTGTTCACAGTCAGAACATTGCAGCACCATCAGGTCGCTGCCTTGACGGCGGCAGCGCCGCATCGCCTGCAGAGCCTGGCGATGACTCGGCAGCAGTTGAGGGCCATGGCGGCGTTCCAGGTCGCCCTGGTAACGCTCCACCAATTGGGAGAGAAGAATCATGACTCCTCCACCCAGCGCAGCTGGAAGCCGCTCAGCAGCGTTTCAATGCGATCGCCGGTGTGATCGCGGACCACCTTGGTGATGTGGGCGTAGCGGGCTGTGGTGTTGCTATGGCTGTGCCCGAGCAGGGACTGGATGAGGCGCAGGTCCATTCCCTGCTCCAGCAGGTGCGTGGCGTAGGCGTGCCGCAGCGAGTGAACCGTGAGCCTCTTCTCAATCCCGCATTCCAGGCGAGCTGCTTTCAGTGCCGCCTGCACGCCGCTGGCATCCATCGGTGCACTGGCGATCCGCACGATGAATTGGCTGCCGGCCGGACTGGGGAACAGCAACCGGGGATGGCGGTGAGTCGTCCAGAAGCGACGCATGGCTTCCAGCGTCAACGCCGGCATCGGAACGTAGCGATCTTTGCCGCCCTTGCCATCGCGAATATGCACGCGTCGCTGTGAACCGTCGATGTCGGACACTTCCAAGGCCAGACCTTCACTGATGCGCAGGCCCAGGCTGTAGATCACCAGCAGAACAATCCGGTAGCGCAACTTGCGCACCGTATTGATCAGCCTGTGCACTTCCTCGCGAGTTGGAATATCCGGCAGGCTATGAACTCGAGGTGGACGGATGATCTTGATCCACTCCATCTCGCGATCGAGCACATAGCGATGGAAAAACTGCAGACTGCAGAGATCGACCTTGATCGTGCTCCACGAATACTGCTCAAGCAAAGCGGCAAAGTAGTCTTTGAGTTCAGAGGGGCTGAGATCATCAGGGCAACGGTCGAAATGACCGGTCACTCGACGTAGCGTTCGGCTGTAGCTGTCGATCGTCTTGCTGCGTAGGCCATGCAGCCTCATCGCTTGCAGGTTCGCATCAAACAGGCCATCAAAGCGCTCCTGTTCAGCAGGATCCATTGCGGTAGCTTCCCGTTGGAAAGACGAAGGGAGTGGGCGCATCAATAGATGCGCTTCCCTCAGTGTGTTCTCGGAAGACCTCCGCAGTCAGAACACAACAGGAATTGTTCAGCCTTGGTCCGCAGCATCAACCACGTGGGATGGCCTCAAAGACAAGACGAAGCTCCGACTCGAAGTCGTTATATTATGCTTGGATTTTAAATCTGCCGCGTAGCGGCTTTGTTCAACGCTGATTAGGCGGGTCCGGTAACCGCCTCTTGTCTGTGGATCTAACCAGCCTAAGCACTCGTCCTGATCCTCGCATCGGCAGGAAAGCCCTGCCGTCACAGATTTCTCAGATTGAGTCTGCAAGCCCCTAGCAGTTTATGCGGACCCGATAACCATCTGTTTGTTTGGTTACAGAAGATCGACCGGGCTGCTCACCCCCAGCGGTCCCCTGTTCAGCACGTGGGTGTAGATCATGGTGGTTTTGACATCACTGTGCCCCAGAAGTTCCTGGATTGTGCGGATGTCCTGCCCCCGCTCCAGCAGATGGGTCGCGAACGAGTGGCGGAAGGTGTGGCAGGTGGCTGGCTTGGTTAGTCCAGCTGCCAGCACGGCGCGGCGCACCGCCTTCTGGATCAGGCTGGGGTCGAGATGGTGTCGGCCCTGTTGTCCGGAGGAGGCGTCGCGCCACCGCTGATGCTGCGGAAACACCCATTGCCAGCCCTGGGCCAGGTCTTCCCGGTGGATCTGTCTCACCGCCTCAAGATGCCCTCTGAGCCGGACTCCCAGGCTCTCCGGCAGCAGGGTGCGGCGATCCTTGCCCCCTTTGCCATCACGCACCATCAGCTCGTGTCGGCTGAAGTCAAGATCGTGCACCCGCAGCCGCAGGGCTTCGATCAGCCGCAACCCACTGCCATACAGCAGGCCAGCCACCAGCGCCTCCACTCCATACAGTCTTTGCAGCACGGAACGGACCTCCTCCGGCGTCAGCACCACGGGTAGCCGTGGGCGCTTGCGGGCCCGCACCACCCCCTCCAGCTCCAGATCGCGATCCAACAGTTCCCGGTAAAGAAACAGGAGTGCCGCCAGGGCCTGGTTCTGGGTGGAGGCACTCACCTGCTGCTCCACGGCCAGATGACTGAGAAAGGCATTCACTTCGGCACTACCCATCTCCCGGGGATGCCGCAGCTGGTGAAACCGCAGAAAGCGCCTGAGCGACTGCTCATAGGTCTTCACAGTGCGGCGGGCGTAGTGACGCACCTGTAGTTCTTCTCGGTAGCGCTGGATCAGTCCTGGCGGGCGGGCTTCTGTGGCCACAAGCCTTTCACTGTGGAGGGGATTTTCCCAGAGTTCCCAATCAGTGGCTCCCTCAGCCACGGCAACGATCGGGAAAATCAAGGCACAACCGTGGCGCGCGCCAGGAAAGCTTCAGCTGCAGCGCTTAAGCCAGCTCGGCGCTCTGGATCCATCTTGTCGAGCAGGCTCACCATCATCGAGAGGCGGGGGTTGGCACGGAAGAAGGTGCGGTGGTGGTCAATGAAGCGCCAGTAGAGGCCATCCCAGATCTCGCACCAGGGGCCGCGTTTGAAGTCGCCCATTTTAAGGATGTAGTTGGAGCCGCCGATGTAGGGCTTGGTGGCAAAGAGGCCGCCATCGCTCATCTGGCCCATGCCGTACACGTTCGGGCCCATCACCCATTCGTAGGAATCGAGGTAGCGCTCCATGAACCAGCGCTGCACCTCCTTGGGGTGGATCTCACACAGCAGCATCAGGTTGCTGATCACCATCAGCCGCTCGATGTGGTGGTTGTAGCCGAGGCGATTGACTCGCTCGATCGCCGCATCCAGGGGCGGCAGGCCGCTGCTGCCGTCGTTCCAGCAGGGCGCCAGCTGGCGGTGGTGGTTCCAGAAGTTGCTGATCTCCTGGCGTTCGCCATGCACCCGATCGATGCCGCGCACGAACTCGCGCCAGCCGATCAGTTGACGCAGAAACCCCTCCAGCGAGGCGATCGGCAACGCCTGTTCGCTGTCCTGTCGATCGCTCACATGCTTCAAGGTGGCGGCGATCACAGCAGCGGGCGTGAGCAGGCCGATGTTCAGGAGCGCCGAGAGCAGCGCGTGGTGGAGCGTGTCGTGCGTTCGGCTGAGGGCGTCTTCGTAGGGGCCGAACCCGTTCAGCCGGTCGTGGAGAAAGCGTTGCAGCCAGGCATCGGCGCCGGCGTGATCAAAAGGGATCCAGAGATCGCCCAGCTCGCCGGGGTTGTTCGCGAATTGGCTCTCGATCAGCTTGCGCAGTGCCGGCTCATGGCCACTGGCCCCAACGGCAGGCAGGGATGGCTCGTCATAGCCCTTCGGCAAGCGGCGCCGGTTTTCGGTGTCGAAGCTCCAGCGGCCGCCGCTGGGTGTGCCGTCGGCTTCCAGCAGCAGCCCCAGGCGTTGGCGCTGCCGTTGGTAGAAGGTCTTCATCCAGGGGCGGCGGCGGCCTTCGAACCAGGCCTGGCTCTCGGCAATCGATTCGAGGAAAGCGGGCGAAGGCAGCACGCTCAGCTGCACGCCGTGGTCCTGGCAGAACTGTTGCAGGGTTGCTTCAAAGCGGCGATCAGCGATCTCGGCCACCTGCAGGGTGTCGCCATCGCCCAGTTCCGATCGGAGCCGCTGCCAGAACGGCACAGCCAAGGAATCGGCCAGCTCGAAATAACGCACCGCCAAGCCCTGCTCAACAAGGGCATCACGGAAGCTGCGCATCGCCACGAAGGTGTGGAGCAAGCGCAACTTGTGGTAGCGATAGGCCGAAGCCACGCCGTGGTCTTCGATCATCAGCACCCGGCTGCCGGCGGCGAGCTGCAGCGCCGAAGGGCTGAACCACTCGCGGTGCAGCTGATCGCCCAGAATCAGGGTTAAGACCATCGCGTCTGGTGCGTCAGATCAGGGTCATAGCGGCGCACCTGGCGCTCCAGATCGAAGCGGCGTGGTGCTGCTCCACCGAAGCTGCGGGGATCGGAGCCCACACCAGCCAGATAGGCCCAGTTGCCCGTGTTGAGGGCGGGATGGGCGTCGATCAACCACCACTCGAAGCAGCGGGCGCCCCAGGTCCAGGGCAGACGCAGCTCGTTGATGAAGTGCGAGGCCACCCACTGGCGACCCCGGTTGGAGAGGTAGCCAGTGGCGCGCAATTCGCGCAGCTGGGCATCAATCAAGGGGTGGCCGCTCTGTGCCAGCTTCCAACGCCGAAAGCGCTCGCGGTTGGCGTCCCACTGGGGTGGTCGCTGCTGGATGCCGCCGGGGGCATGGAAGGCCGCCCCGTGGCGCTGCTCCGACCAGATGAAAAACTCACGCCAGAGCAATTCCTGCTTCATCCATTCAGAGCCCTCATCAGCGCCATGGCTGGCCTGGTAGTTGAGCAGCTCCTGCCAGATCCGCCGCACCGAGAGCGACCCGATCGCCAGGAAGGGGGAGAACTTCGAGGAGAACTCCGTGCCCACCAGTTCGTTGCGGCTGGCCTTGTAGTCGCGAAGGCCGGTGGAGTCGAACACGTAGTGCTGCAGCCGGGCGAGGGCCGTGGCTTCATCGCCGCAGAAGGGGAAGGCGCTGCGTGGATCGCATGCGCTGGGCTCGGGCGCTGGGATTGGCTGCTGCGGCTGCAGCCAGGCCTGGGGCCAAGCCTCCAGCCCAGCGCCGAGGCCTGTGAGATCGGCTGGCGGCAGCGGTGGCTGCGGAGCCTGCTGCAAGCCGCGACGGAACTCCGCAAACACCCGCGGAAACGTTTCGGCCGGGATCGGCCAATCGGCAAAAAGCCGGCTCTCCTGGCCCTGCAGCACCACAGCGGGGACGACCAGGCCACGGATCGTTTCGAGCGCTTCGGCGGTGGTGCTCTGCGGGAACTGGAGCAGGGGAATGGCCACCGCCGCCAGGTTGGCCTGCAGTGAGGCCATGGCCTCTCGCTCCAGCCGTTGTTGGTGGGGACCCCGCAGCCGCTGGCCCTCGCGCCGGCAGACCAGCACGATCAGGCGCTCACCATGCTGGCGGGCTAGGGCCGCAGCCTCGTGGAAGGCGGGCTGGTCATCGAGGCGCAGCTGCCCTTCGAGAGCCACCGCGATGGTGGTCTCACTCACCGGGGGTTACCAAGGTTTTGGACCGAGGTGATCCAGCCTGGCAAGCACAGCCGGCTGCGCTTGGGGCAGGCCGTTGGCGCCATAGCCACGCTCGATCACCAGCCTCCGGCCCGGCTCGGGCTGCCAGCAAAGCTTGACCGCCAAGGGATCGCCGAAGCGCCGCTCCAGCGCAGTGGTGAGGGTGAGGTCGGCGGTGAGCTGCCAGGAGCAACTGGCAGGGGCTTCGTCACCCTCCACCAACACAGCTCGCAGGGGCTGCGCCGGAGCGGGATCGGCAACTCCGGGACGGGCCTCCACCACGACAACCACGCTCTCAAGTCGTTCGGCGCCATGACGCACCACCACCCGGCGGCGGCGCTCGCCATCCACCAGGCAGAGCTCCATCACGGCTGGCCAGGGGCCAGTTTTGTCGGGGCCGAGGCTCCAGTGGCCCTCGGGGCTGATTGTCATCAAGTCCGGTGGGTCAACGAAACGCATCGTCGCCACCTTGCCGGTGTTCAGGTAAGTGAGAGCCGCTTCGATCTGGCCGTCTAATTCCTGCACGTGCAGGCGTGTACCGAAGCGCTCGCTCTCGAGGCCCTGGCCATCCAGGCGGATGAAGCTGCCTTCCCAGTGGCCGGCATTGTGGTCCAGCAAGTTGGCTCGGCGATTGGAGCTGGGCACTGGTTGGCGTAAGGCAGAGGGCCCTCGATGCTGGCAACCGGATGGACTCCAGCGTGGCTGGCGCAGGCATCAGCTGAGGAAAGGATCCAGGAAGCTGAGCGGCCTGGCCATCGTGGCCGAAAAGCCGAGGATGCCCGCGTCCCGATGGCTGTAGAGCAGGGTGTCGTCGACGCCCAACAGGAAGGTGCCGCCCCGCTGGGTGAGGAAGTCATCCCGTGGGACGTAGGTGCGCCAATGGCCCAGCACCTCAGCCATGTTGCGCAGCCGCATCGTGGCCAGCTCAAACGGTCGCTGGAACCCGCTCCCGCCCGCTTTGGCAAAGAAGGAACCCTTGATCGGCGGCAGCGGGCCCGCCTGGATGGTGTCGTCGTCGGCGATGCGCTGGGGAGCGCTGCGATCGCCCGTGTAACCACGCAGCACCTCGGCCAAGGTGCCCGGTGAGCCAATGCCGGCGCACATCAACAACAGGTTCGGCCAGGCACCGCCCGGCTGCTGCAAGCCTTCGTAGAGCCCCAGGGCTCGATGCAGCTGGGGTTCGGCGTTCACCAGCAGGTTCTGCAGGGGGAACCCGGTGAAGGCGCAGAACCGCTTCCGGCCCGCCTCCGCGCCGATGCCGATCGCCAGCACGGCAATGCCGGCAGACTCCAGCCGCGGCAAGGCGGGCACCAGGGCCTGGGCGTATTCGAGGCTGTCAAAATCGCCCAGCTGGGGCAGCAGCAGCACAAGCCGGCGGCGGCCCGATCCCATCCCCTCCACCTGCGCCAGCAGCTCCAGCAAGGCAGGGACCGCAACAGGCCAAGCCTCGGCCAAAGCGGGATCGACGGTGGACACGGGGCTCGGCGCACGCATGAAGCGTCCATCGTGGCGCGCCAAAGAAAGGCTGCCGCGATAGCGGCGTTGTTCCGGCAGCCTGGTGCGTACCACGAGCGACTTTGATTGGCCCTCGACCCTGGATTGCCCCCCGATCCCGCCAGCCTCCGGCCCCTGCCCACCACACCCGCCGTGAGCGGGGTGCTCGAGACCCTCTCGTTTCTGCGTGATCCCGGTTTTGCCCGCTCGCGCTTTGAGCGCTACGGCGATGTCTATGGCACCACCCTGCTTGGGCAGCGCACCGTGTTCATCCGGGGGGAGAAGGCGATCAGCGACCTGTTCGCCGGCGGCGATGCCCTCGAAGGCTGGTGGCCAGACAGTGTGCGCAAGCTGCTGGGCCCCCTGTCGCTGGCCAACCGCAACGGCGCCGATCACAAGGCCCGCCGCCGGGTGGTGGGACAGCTGTTCGCCGCGTCTGCTCTCAAGCGCTACAGCCCGGCAATCGTGGCGTTGGTCGATGACCTCAACAACGAGCTTCTCAGCGAAGAAGCGCCGCTGGCGCTGGTGCCCAAGCTGAGGCGCTTTGCCTTCAGCGTGATCGCCAGCACGGTGCTGGGGCTTGATCCCGTTGATCGCGATGCCCTGTTCGGCGATTTCGAGACCTGGTGCCAGGGCCTGTTCTCCCTGCCGTTCGCCCTGCCAGGCAGCCCCTACGCCAAAGCCCTTCAGGCCCGTCAGCGCCTGCTGCGCCGCCTCGGCGCGGTGCTCAAGAAGGCGCAAAGTGCCGCTGCAGCTGGTGAGCCTCTTGCCGCTGGCGGGCTTGATCTGCTCGCCGGTGGCCTCGATGAAGCCGGCCTACCCCTTGGCGATGACGACGTGGCCGAGCAGCTGTTGCTGTTGCTTTTTGCCGGCTATGAGACCACCGCCTCGTCCCTGAGCTGCCTGCTGCTGAGCCTTCTGCAGCATCCAGCCGAGCTGGCCTGGCTGCAGCAAGAGCTTGACGGCCTGCCCTGGCCTCCTGCGCAGGCTGAGGCCGTAACCGCCTACGACGCCAGCCGTGCGCCACGGCTCGATGCCGTGGTGAAAGAGGTGATGCGCCTGACCCCGCCGGTGGGGGGCTTCTTCCGCCGCACCCGCAAGCCGCTTGCCCTGGCGGATGTGCTGGTTCCAGCCGATCAGGTGGTGCAGGTGAGCATCACCGCCAGCCACCGGCAAGGAAGCGGCAACGAAGATCTGGAGGTCTTCCGGCCGCAGCGCCATCTCTCGGGAACCTGCACCGCCACCCTGCTGCCGTTCGGTGGCGGAGAGCGGGTCTGCCTGGGTAAGGCGCTGGCCGAACTGGAGATCAGGCTGCTTGCGGTGGGGCTGCTCAAGCAGCTGAGCTTGGCGCTGGAGCCCGATCAGGACTTCACCCTCAGGGTCATTCCCAGCCCCTCCCCAAAGGACGGCCTTTTGGTTCGGCCACACAGGCGGGCCGCCATTCTTGAAAAGGGAGCTGAACTTGGAGCGGCTGCGCTTGATGCTGACTGAGTATCGATGGCTTGCTCTGCTTTGTGGTCAGCGGCGGCGATGATTTGGATTGGCTGATGGCCTCGGATCGGGCGAAGGCCTTGGCTTGGGCGAAGGCCTTGGCTTGAATGTTGGGCTTGGCATTCTTGCTTGTAACTAGAAATCATCGCTAATGAGACTCTTAAAAGCAGGATCAATAGGATTTTGCTATTGCCTAATCGCGACCGAGCAAACCTCGTGGTTTCGATAATTTAAGCCAAGTAGGCATGTCAGTGGATTTGAGCTACAATGGTGATGAGTATATTTTGACCCATGCGAATTCTTCTCCTGGCTGGCGCGCTCCTCCTCTCCTCCCTGGCCCCGGTGGCAGAGGCAAAAACAACCAGGACTTTCTCCGGAGGAGCCCCCGCCGATGTCGAGAAGAACGCCAAGAGAGCAGGATTTGACTATCCCGACGGAGAGATGAAGTGTTCTTCAACACAATGCACGCAACGCTGGGCCCAAGAATGATTGGAGCCAGCGTGCCGTTACAACAAAGCCCTGATCAGGTTGGCTTCAAGGCCGGAATTGATCAAGCATCGTCTTGCTCAGTTCAATCTCACAGGATGTGGTGAAGATGCCATAGCCACTGCCCTGAAAGCTCAATGATTTGGCATAGGCGCAGACCTTGCGCCGTTCGCGGCGAAAGGCCTCTGCCTGCCTGATCGGATCAGGGCTGGTGCGGAAGACGTTCCTGAGGTTGTCGCGCCAGAGGCCCTGGAAATCATCTTCAGGCACGGCTTGCGCCTGTTTGGCAACGCCGCCCAAGGCCTCTTCCAGCTCCTGGTCCAGCTTCCTGAGAACCTTGACCAGACAGCGGCTTGTTTCGACCGTGGTCATGGCATCGCTGCAGGCGTCCTGTTCTGCATGGGCTGCTCCCTGCAGCGGCGGCAACAGGGCCACAAGCGTTCCGAGCAGCAGCACAAGGGGCTTCAAAGGTAGAGAGAATTTCATCAAGGCCATTCAGCGGGTCTGTCAGCGGGGCTGGTTTTATCCTGGGGCATCGCAGCTGGCAGCGACCCGCGTAGAACCACCGGGTGATCGCGGGCGCCGAAGACTGAACAGAACGGCCAACCCAAAGCCACCCAGCTGCATGGGCAACGCGTAGGACAGTCCGGCCAGCTGGGCCAGCAACCCCATACCCAAGCTGCCGGCCAAACCTCCCACACTCCCGGAGCGCTCCAGGCGGTCCCAGCCCATCGCCTTGTCCTCAGCATCGATGCTCTCGGCCAGCCCATGATCGCTTGCGGCGGCCACTCCACCCAAGGGCAGAAACAGCGCCACGGCGCCCCAGCCCGGCACAAATTGGGTGGCGAGCAACAAGGCGGCCATCAGGCCATAGCGGCCGGGAGGCGCCAAGCCAACGAACAAGCGACGCAGCGATCGGCCCAGAAGATAGGCGCTGAGAACCATGCCGAAGTCGAAGCAATTGCCGCTCCCCAACTCGCGCACCCAGAGGGCGATCATCGCGAACAGCCCCCCGAACAACATCCCCTGACCCAGGGAGGCGGCATGCAACTGATCCTGATGGGGACGCGAGCGCTGGTCCAGCTCCTGAGGAACCGGCTCTTCTGGCATCCCCGCCTCGGCCCCAGGCTCAGCACGCAGTGACACCAGCAACAGGGGCAGCAGCAGAAGCAAGGCGTTGACGTACTGGGCCAAGGCACGGCCCAACGGGAAAAGCACGCCCGTCAGCACCGTGCCGATCCATTGCCCCAGGTCACCACTCGAACGCAACTGATTCACGCTGAGGTCCGAGCCCCTGAGCAAGGTCTGCTGCATGGGCAGAACGCTGATGCGTTCACCCAGGGCGAGCAGAACGGCAGCCAGCAGAACCCACAACGGTGAACGCCCAGGAATCCCGAGGCTGGCAAGCAACAACAGCAGTACGGCTACCAGCTTGAGCAGATAGCCCGACCGCCGCCGTGGCAACGCAAACAGGGCCGGCACACTGCTGAGAGCCGGCAACATCGCGTTCATCAACGGCGATGGGGTCAGGCCACTCAGCAGCCAAGCGGTGGAGGCATAGCTCAGACTTCCTCCTGCGACAGCACTGGCCCAGAGCAGGGGACGAAATGCAGGTGACATCGCGTTAAAGTGAAACGGCGCTGAAGCCTTGGACGTTGACTTCTTCGCCATAGCGAAAAGTAACCGTCAGATCATCCTGTACCTGCCAATCTGGATTTTCTCTTCAATTTTTATGGTTTTATTATAAAGATCGATACCTTCCACAGAAGCCACTTCTCCCTGAATGCCTTGGGCTGCCATCTGCTCAACAAGTTGCTTGATGAAGGCTTCTTCAACTTTATTTTGATCAAAGCCGCTTGGAGTTAGCTTCGCAAAGAAGCGACCAATCCTTGATGCCACCACAGAACTAGGATTGCTGATTTTAATCAAGATCATTGGATCTATGCAAAGCGGTTAGCGTGGATCTTAACTCATTACTGAGCTAGTCATTGCCGGAGAGCGTTTAGCCTGTAGCGATACGCACAGATCGGCCGGCTCAGTCAAGCATTCTTGAGCGATAACACAATAAAGACTGCCTTCTTTTGAGTGTATTGATAAAAAATACATTTACGGATATTTGTCACTGTTGCAGCAAATTATTCTGGTATTGAGCAAAGACACCAGGCCTGCATTGATGCGGCAATGCCAATCAAGTTGGCAGTTTTGCAAATAGCAAGAAGTAACAAGAGCAGGCTCTGATTCCAGTTCTGGACAACAACTCCTTCACAAAGAAGCTGATGCTGGTCAGCTCAAGCTTCAGCCAACTCCAAGCTGATGGCTTTCTCCACAGCAGCTGGCAGGTTGCGCGACACAGGGCAGAGCTTCATCCGCCGACTGATGAAGGCGATGGCCTCGTCATCGGCGCGGGCCAACTCCTCGGCGGGCGCTCCAGGATCAAGCGTCAGGCGGAAGTGGCCATTCACCTGCTCAAGAATCCAGTCAGAACTGGTGATCACCGTGAACGTCCCCTCCACCCGTTGCAAGGGAATGGCCCGCTCCTGGGCATTGGCCACCAGATAAAAGTGCTGGCAGAGCAACAACGAAAGCAGGTAGAGCCGGAACCCTGGTGTGCTGAGGCTTGGGTGTTGTGCTTGCCAGTCTCCGGAGTCAGCGTGGAATTCCACCAGAAGTTCATCGCTGGCAGGGTCGGCAGCACCGTGGCTGCTGCACAGCCGGAACTCAAACGTGCGTGTGCTCATGGCATGGACCTCAGGGATAGGGGAGCAGAACGGAAGCTGATCGGCGCGGCACGTTGGGCGCTGGCGGTCTGGCGGCGAACAGCCTCCATGCCACTGAGCAGGGCCGAGCCGATCAGCAGGGCCGCGAAACCGCGCCGCAGCTTGCGGTCATTGAGCCGGGGGGCCAGCCACTGGCCCAGCCCGGCGCCGATCGCCCCGCCAGCCAGCAGGGGCAGCACCAGCGGCAGGCTGGCCGCCGGCCAGTGGCCCAGGGCTTCGAGGGCCACCAGGCTGTTGGTGATGATCAGCAGCAGGCTGGTGCCACTGGCCAGCGGCATCGGCAAACCGGCCAGCAGCACCAGGGCCGGCACTAGCGCGAAGCCTCCACCAACGCCGGCAATGCCGGTAAGCAGACCCACCAACACCCCCTGGACGGCCAGGGCGGCTGGCCGGCGCAGCGTCCCGCTGGCTGAGTGGGTGCGATCATCTTCATCTGCGGCCGGGCCACGCCGGGTGAGCAGCCAGGAGGCGACCAGGGCCGCCACAGCGAAGATCCCCAGCTGCACCGGTTCGGAGATCAAGCCGGCCTTGACGAGGCTGCCGCCGATCCAGCTTCCCGCCAATGCCGGCACGCCCAACACCAGGGCGGGCCGGAGGGCCACCTGGCGGCGGCGCAGGTAAGGGCCGATGTTGGCCAGCGCCAACACAATCACAACAACCAGGGAAAGGGGAATGGCCTCCTTGGCCGGCAGCCCGGCACCGCTGATCAGCAGGGGTAACAACAGAATCGAACCACCAGCCCCGAGCACCGCCAGCAGGAAGCCGATCAGGGCTCCGCCGAGGATCAACAGCAGGGCGGTGGAGGTGATCATGCCCTCACCCGGTTCCAGGGCATGGCAGCAAGCAGGCGGGCCATGCCGCAGAAGCCGCTGACCCCGGCAAAAACAAGGCCAGCCCCCACGAAGCCAGCCAGCCAGATCCATCCCGGTGCCACGGTGCTGAGGATCACACCGAGAAGCACCAGCCCCCCGGCCGCGATCTGCACCTGGCGCATCAGCGGCAGGGGAGCGCCGCTGCGTTTGTGGATCGGCAGCCCCGCCTGCTGCCAGGCGTCGATGCCGCCGCTGAGATCGGTGAGGCGATCAGGGTGTCCCCGCCGCAACAGCTCGGCCAGTCCCTTCGCGCTGCGGTTGCCGCTCTGGCAAACCAACACCAATGGTCCCTCGGGGAGGGAGGTGCGGCCCAGCCGGGAGAGGGGAATGTTGCGGCTGCCCGGGATCGATCCGCTGCTGAATTCAACCGGCTCGCGCACGTCGACGACGCTGATCGGGTCGCTCTTGAGCTGGTCGGCCAGCTGGCGTGGGGTTTGGGAGGTCATGGCTCGTGTGGTCAAGGCAGTTGTGGTCGAGGCTGTGGGGATGAAGCGTCGGCGAAGTTGAGGGGGTAGCCATTGGCCTGCCAAGCACGCAGACCGCCGCGAAGGTTGGCCACCTGGGGACGTCCTGCCTTGAGCAGGAGCTGGGTCCCCAGAGCCGAGCGACTGCCGGAGTGGCAGAGCACCACGACGGGTTGATCCTTTGGGATCTCAGCGGTCCGTGCCTCCAGTTCGGGCAAGGGGATCAGCAGGCTGCCGGCGATGCGACCATCGGGACCATCGAATTCCTCGGCCGAGCGCACATCCACCACCACCGCCTCGCCCCGATGGCTGGCGAGCCAGGCCGGCGGCAGCTCGGGCAGGCCGGCATAACTGCGCTGGACCTGCGCCCAGGAGGCACCTCCGGCCGTTGAATCCTCGCGGGGTTTGCCGGAACGCAGATTGCCGGGCAGGGCGATGGCGATGCGGTGGGGGTGGGGCAATTTCATCGTCTCCATGTAGACGACGAAATCGCGTTCGTTGGCCTCGCCACCGAGGCGGGCGTTGAAGGCCTTCTCCTCAGCCACCGAGGTGACGCCTCGGCCGGTGTAGTCGTGGCCTGGATAAAGCAGGCAGGACTCCGGCAACGAGAGGAGTTGCTCGGTGATCGAGCGGTAGAGGGTATGGGCGTCGCCCTGCTGGAAGTCGCAGCGGCCGCAGCCCCGCACCAGCAGGGCGTCGCCACAGAAGGCCAGGCTGTGGTCGTCGAGTACAAAGCTGAGACAGCCATTGGTGTGCCCCGGTGTGGCGCGCACCTCCAGGGCCCGCTCTCCGAAGGCCACCCGATCACCGTGCTGCAGGGGCAGGCTCACGTGTTCCGCCCCGACGCTGGCGGCCAAACCGATGGCGCTGCCGGTGGCGGCGTGCATCAGCCAGCTGCCCGTCACGTGGTCGGCGTGGGCATGGGTGTCGAGGCAGGCCAGCAGCTCGATGCCCAGTTCGCGGATCAAGGAGAGATCGCGGTCGTGCTGCTCGAAAACCGAATCGATCAGCAGGCCCTGGCGGCTGCTGACATCGGCGAGTAGGTAGGTGAAGGTGCCGGTGCCGGCGTCAAAGAGCTGGCGGAAGAGCAGGGGCTGACCACCGGCTGCAGCGGCCAGGGACAGGGCGGCAGACGCTGGAGCGCGAGCAACGGCCATGGGAGAGCAACGGCAACTGCTATGAGCATAACCGCATAAAGAGCTTAGAAGCGTTTTTTTTATGAGCGCAGTGGAGTTAGGCGCCAGGGTTGACATGTTTTTGGCATAATGCTTTGAGCGTCATAAAGACCATTCATGGCCGCCGCCGATTCCATGCCCAGCCCCGAGCTCCTCGAAGAACTCAGCGGTTTCTTTCGGCTCCTGAGTGAACCGGCACGCCTGCAGTTGCTCTGCCAGCTCAAGCACGGCAAGGCCAGGGATGTGACCTCCCTGATCGAAGCCACGGGCTTCAGCCAGTCGCACATCAGCCGTCAGCTCGGCCAACTACAGCGTGCCGGCCTGATCCGTTGCGAACGTGATGGCACGCGCCTGATTTACACGGTGGCCGACCCGTTGGTGGAGGAACTCTGCAACCTGGTTCAGGGCCGCCTGAGGCAGCGCTTGGAGAAGCAACTTCGGCAGCTGCAGGCGGTCTGATCACTCCGGCTTGATCACGGCTGCTGATGCGCCAGCCCCAGCCAGCGCACCAGCGGAGCCAACGGCTTGATGAAACGACTTTCGAGCAAGCGACCCTTCAGTACCCGATTCCAGTACACCCAAGGGAACACCCGTGTTTCCACCAGCCACATGCTCCAGCGCTCCTTGGTTGGATCCACGAGGAAGGAGCTGACCGGCTGGAGCTGGTAGTCAAATTCCGCCATCACCACGCGGCCAAAACCGGTGATCAACGGGCAGGCCGTATAGCCGTCGTACTGGGCCGGTAGGGGAGCAGCATCGAGCTGGGCCAGCAGGTTGGCCACCAACACCGGCGCCTGGCCACGGATGGCGGCCAGGCTCTTGGAGGTGGGCAGAGAGCTCACATCACCGAGGGCGAACACATCGGCAAAGCGCTTGTGCTGGCAAGTGAGCCTGTTCACGTCCACCCAGCCACCCGGTCCTTTGATGGCCAGGGGACTGGCGGCCATCACATCAGGGGCCGACATCGGCGGCACCACATGCAAGAGGTCGAAGTGGATCGCCTCTTGCTGGGGCGGCTTACCTTCTGAGCTGACCTCGAAGATCGCCAGCTGTTCCTCGGCGCGCACCTCGATCAAGTTGTGGAGCAGACGGGTCTCGATCCCCCGGCGCGCCACGACGCGCTCAACCGTGGCGTTGTAGGCCTTCACCGGATAGAGATGGGCCAGGGCCGTGCAGAAGATCACCCGGGCGTTCACGCCCACACCGCTGGTGGCCTGGAAGATGTCATCGGCCAGATACATCACCTTCTGGGGAGCACCGCCGCATTTGATCGGGGTGGCAGGGTGGCTGAAAACAGCCGTACCACCCTTGAAGCTGCGGATCGCCTCCCAGGTGGTCGCGATGTGGGCGCGTGAGTAGTTGCTGATGATGCCGTAGCTGCCGAGTGCCTCCGGCAGCCCTTTGATCTGACTCCAATTGAGCTGGAGACCCATGGCCACCACCAGCACGTCGTAGCTGAGGGCTTCGCCGGCGGCCGTGATCACCCGGCGGGCCTGGGGTTCAAAACTTGCGGCGCTGCCCTGAATCCAGACAGCCCCAGCCGGGATCACGCTGGCCTCGGAACGGTGGGTCTGCTCGAGCGCCAACAGACCAGCTCCAGCCGGGATCCAGCCGGACTGGTACTCGTGGACGGCTGCGGGCTCCAGGATGGCCAGATCCAGGCCGGGCCGAGCCCGCAGCAACTGGGCCGCGACGATGAGCCCGCCGGAGCCGCCACCGACAATCAAAACCTGGAAGTGCCTTGCGCTGGAAGCAGATTCAGCCATCTCTCCATCCCGAGCTCGCCTTTAGCTCTAACCCGGCCTGGCGCGCCGTGCCGCCATTGGCACATCTGTTGATGCGTTTGTAGCCATAAGCGGGTAAGAGCCAGCCTGGCGCAGCACGGCGAAGACCAACAGCCCAGTCCCGATGCTTGCACTAGAATTGCTAGGCCTTTATGCGTTTAGAGCCATGAATTGCCTTGACCGGGGTGAGCTTCGTCCGATGCAATGGTTGCTGGGCGTCCTGCCGCTGCTGATGGCGTTGTTGCTGGGAACGTCGCCAGCCCTTGCGGCGGATACCTGGTCGCTCAGCGATCAGGCGGGCCATCGCCTCAGCGCCCAGGTCTTTGAGCAGCCTTTCCCGGAGTACCCCTCTGGCCTGCGCATCCGCTTCAACGCCCTGGATGCCAAAACAACCCTGGATCACGGGACCGATCTGGTCTTGAGCGATTCGCTGGGTCAGGAGTGGAACCTGCCCAATCGCAGCGAAGAAATCGTGCCCAGCGATGGCTCAGTGGTTCCCGCCGGATCGGCCCAGTTCGATCTCGATGCCTTGATGCCACGGCCCAGTGAAGCCCTGCCCCTCCACGTCGCCGTTCCCAGCGGCCAAGGTGTTCTTGACTTCAACCTCAGCCCCGAGCAGGTGCTGGAACTCCACGCGATGGGATCGGTTCAGCGGCGCAGCGACCTGACCTGAGCACACCGGCATGGAAGGCCCCAGCTCAGGAGCCTTCCAGCCAACTGGGCTGATCAAACTCGATGGACTGATCCGCTCATGGCCAATTGTTCGCTGATGGGATCACAGCTTGTTCTGCGGCTTCCCAGCCAACGAAACCAGGCGGGAAACCCTTGACACGATCAAAGCCCTGCAGCTGAAGGGCCATCACGGCCATGGCCGCTCGATACCCGGTTGAGCAATACACAACGACGTCTTGATCGTGCGGAACGGCATCAAGATGCCGTTCCAAGTCGCTGAGCGGAAGATTGATCGCTCCAGGGATGTGACCAACCTCATACTCCGCTGGATTACGAACATCGATAAGCATAGAATTGCCAGCTTCGATCAGGCTCTTCATGGCTGGAACCGAGCCGATCGCATGAAAATTTGCGGGCAGGAGATCAAGGTAGTGACCAACAGCTGTTTCTATTGGGGTTGGATTCACTGAAGTTGTTGGCACTGTGGTTGCAGCCGCCGTGTTAGCAGCCATGGCGATTGGATGGCTACCAATGCCAAGCAGAATAAAAGCCATCAAGGCAACGCCAAAAAGCGCTGAGGTGATCGAAGCCCAGATTTTCTGGTGGGGAACAGTGTTCATGCGCTCAGCAACTTTTGAACATTGGCGAAGCCAGTAAAAGCCTGCCAGCGATTCCAGCAGCACCGCCCCACCCCCGTCAGCACGGGGTAGACAACGTTAAGGGCGAAAGGCATCGGACTTGAGCGGAGGTCGTGGACCCGCAAAAGCGGCCTCCACCCGATTCTGGCTGGTAGATCCATCAAAATCCATCGCTGAATCGGCAGCGATCCTGGAGATCCCCTCCTGCCAGGCCGGCATCGTCGTACTGGCTGCCGTGGCAAAGGCAGATGAACTTCCCTGGCGCCGAATCCCAAGGCACGACGCAGCCCAGGTGGGTGCGGATGGCGTTGATGCCGTAGCCGTTGATGGCATCGCCGCCCTGATGGCTGTTGAGCCAGCCAGCGGCCGTGATTGGGCTACCCAGCTCGTCGCGGACCATCACTCCCCCGCCGCCGGCCGCCGAACGGGGCGGAATGAAGAACCGGCCCGTGAGTTCAAAATCAGGTGGTGGTGGCGACCACCGAAATCCAGCCACAGTGTCCAAACCTGACCAAATTGAACTGATGAGCAGACCCCTGCCTACCTCACAGAACGTCCCGGGCCGTGCTTCCGCTCTGAGCTGCGATCCAGGGCGCTGGAACCAGCGCTACAGAGAAGGGGGTGATGGCTGGGAACTGGGCCAGCCAGCTCCGCCGTTGGAGAAATTTCTGCGTTGCCATCCCGAGTCACCTGCGCACAAAGGGAAAGTGCTGGTCCCTGGCTGCGGACGCGGGCATGAGGCAGCCCTGCTGGCTGAACTCGGGTTTTCGGCGGTGGCGCTGGACTTCAGCAGTGTGGCCATTCAGGAGGCGCGCCGGATTCATGGCCCCGATCGCTCCGAGTTGCGTTGGCTCCAGGCCGATCTGTTTGATGCGTCTGCGCTCAGCGCTGCCGGTCTGACCAAGGGAAGCTTGGATGGCGTGGTCGAGCACACCTGTTTCTGTGCCATCGATCCAGGTCTGCGCAAGGCCTACCTAGGCACGATCCAAAGACTGCTCAAGCCAGGCGGCTGGCTGCTCGGCTTGCTGTTCTGCCAGAGCCGCGAAGGCGGCCCGCCCTTTGGCAGTGACCCGCAGGAGCTGGCCTGCCAATGGCGCCAGGCTGGTTTCGTCTCAGACATCTGGGAGCCGGCCCAGGGATCCGTGGCCCAGCGCCGTGAGGAGTGGCTGGGTCTTTGGCGAAAACCGAGTGGGTGCTGACCCTGATTGACGCAGGCGGCTTGTCCCGGGACCATCCCGCAGCCGTTGCCCCGTAACAGGCCCAGCGAATAAGGCATCCGACTTCAGATTAATACAACGATATCAGGATAAAGACATTAGAATGACTCCATGGTGAAGCCATCACCGGCAGCACCCGCTCTCTTGCCCGGCCGTTCTGCGGCCCGTGTGATGACTTCACTGACTGACGCCGAAATCCAGGCACTGCACGATGCTCTGAACGACGAGTATCACGCCTGGGCCACCTATACCCAGGTACTGGAGGACTTTGGGCCGGTACGCCCTTTTCAGCACATCCGCGATTCGGAGCAGCGCCATATTCAGGCCTTGCAGCATCTTTTTCACCGCTACAACCTCACCGTTCCTACCAATCCCTGGAGTGCGGTAAACCTGAGCCATTACGCCAGCGCGCAGGAGGCCTGTGAAGCCGGTGTGCAGGCAGAGATCGACAACGTTGATCTCTACCAACGGATCCTGAGGGCTACCCAACGGCCAGAAATGCTACGGGTGTTTGAACGCCTGCGGTCGGCCTCCCAGAACCGCCACCTGGCTGCCTTTCAGCGTGCTGCAGCCCGGTTCAACTTCAACACAAATCCTGTGGCTGCCCAAGTGAACAATGCATGCCCAGGCGGTGGAGGCGGCGGTCGTCGAGGGCGAGGCCACTGCGGAAGGCAGCGGCATGGTCGAATGCCGCTGATACCTGAGCAATAAAGGCGGAAACCATCACGCACAGTTCTCTGTGCTTCAAGCCGACTATGCAATTGGGGTCAAGAGGTTGAGCTGCTGGCATGATTCGTAAAGTTATCAGGTCATAGCTATATATTCATCGATCATTCGAGGTCGCAATAGGCTAAAGCTCGGACTCGCTGAGAGTTTCAGGTAATGGCCCTGTGGGTTTGGCTGAATTCCACATGCGCGTGCTGAGATAACGCTCCCCACCACTCGGTTGGATGACAACAATACGTTGACCTTGAAACTCAGGTCTCCGTCCGATCTGCACCGCGGCATACACTGCCGCGCCTGTTGAAATACCACTCAAAATCCCTTCTTCCTGAGCTAGTTGCCGTCCAGTTTCATAGGCTTGAGCCTCGGTAACTGTAATGATCTCATCGATCAAATCAATTCTCAAGACATCAGGAATGAAGCCCGCCCCAAGGCCCTGAAGATCGTGTTGTCCTGCAGGTTGCCCACTTAGTATGGCGCTATGGGACGGTTCAACAGCAACAATCTTGAGAAGAGGGTTCTGCTGCTTGAGGTATTGTCCAGCTCCCGTGAGCGTACCGCCTGTTCCAACGCCAACGACGAAAACCCCAAAATCGCCATCGGTGTCTTCCCAGATTTCAGGACCGGTGGTTTCATAGTGAATTTTAGGGTTGGCAGGATTGCTGAATTGATGCGGCGAAAAAGCATTCGTCAACGTTCCCAGCAGATAGTTGGCATGGGCAATCGCTCCAGGCATATCAGCTTGAGCAGCGGTCAAGATAACCTCAGCACCATAGGCACGTAAGATCTGTTGCCGCTCTCTGCTCATATGTTCAGGCATCGTCAGAATCAGCCGATAGCCCCTTGCCGCACAGACCATGGCAAGACCAATCCCGGTATTCCCAGAGGTTGCTTCAACAATGGTGGAGATCCCTGGTTGGATCAACCCAGCATTTTCCGCCTCCATAATCATGCTCGCCGCAATTCGATCTTTGACCGACTGGGCAGGATTGAGACCTTCAAGCTTTAAGACGATATCTGCGTCACAGCCCCACCTCCGCGGCAGCCGTTGAAGCTGCACCAGAGGCGTGCGTCCGATCACTTCAAGCACACTGGGATAGATCTTCATGGTGTTTCTGATGGGTCGTTCAAACAATGAGCCAGAAGCCACCGACTGTTAGTCCAACCATCAAGAGAAGGTGGGGCAAGTTGCTCAGTAGCGTCCGTTTTGTGATTCTCAACAGCGGATAGAGGCTGAACACCAGAGCTGCAAGCAATGTCACGCCCTGTATGAAGACGGCTACATCAGCGCTCCAGGTGAGAATGGGTAAACCAATCCCGCTGAATCCAAGGCTGCGGGCAAAAACTGGCACAATCTTCCCCGCTTCTGTCATCGCCGCAGGCACATAGTGAGCCAGATTAAGAGCCAGGGTGAAAGGAAGATAAGCGTAAATAGCCGTGAGATAGGGAGGCTGGTCGGGATCAAATCGGCGCGCGATCGCATGCGCCAGATAGGTCGCCAAAGCCGGAAGACTGAGCAAGAGCAGTGCAATCACGGCGCTGCTCCAAAAATGCTGGGCATCAACCGGTACAGCAGGGAATCCAAATGCAGAGAGGATTCTTTCGCTGTGGTGCATCAGTACACCGCCCAAAAGCAACAACAGGAGGGCCACTTCAGCCCAGAATCCCTGGTGATTCTCCAGCAGATCTGTGGTGGGAAAGCGCAGATTAAGCTGAACCGAACGATTCGGGCAGGCTTTCAAGCAGGTCATGCACAGAACACAATCACGATTATCTTGAAGCTGTGCGGGATGTGAATAGAGCGGGCAGCCCCCCGTCGCCTGCCCTTCGCTAGCAAGCGAATCGGCAAAAGTAACAGTCGTAGCGTCGCTCCCCTTGTAGCATCCAAAAGTGCTGCATTGGCTACCACACACCTGTTGATCTGAGCGCAACTCAACCATGGCGAGTTTGGCAAACATGCCATTCATGCCACCGATGGGGCAGAGATAGCGGCACCACAAACGCCGCTCGTAGATCAGGCTACAAATCACCGCTCCTGCGGTAATCGCCAGGAGCAGCCAGGCCGAGAGATAGGCACTGTTGGGCAAGTCCCAGAGCTTTTCCCATAGATAAATCACCACAAAGCCGCCGAATAGCACCCACGCCCCCCAGCGATTGAGCCATTGGGTTGGCCACGGCAGCTGCTGGCGAGGGAATAACCACAGCGAGGCGCGTCGCAACCATTCCGCTGTGATCATAAAGGGACAAACTGCACACCACAGCCGGCCAATGAAAACAAACAACAGCAAATATCCCGGCCACCACCAAGCCCAAAAGAAATTCAAGGTCACACTGCTCTCTCGTGTTTGCGGCCCCAAAAATCCAGCCAGGGTTACGGGCACAAAAAGCGCCATCATCACGATCCACAGACCTTCGGGGTACCAGCGGCTCAGCAAAAGACCCCTTAGCCAGGGAATCTGGGTGAGCAGGTCGACGCGGAAGGCATTTCTTGGCGACTGCACCGACCAAAGAGCCTGCTCTGGAATGATCAACTGCCCGGCAGGTGACATAATCACTGCACGGTTAAGAATCGCCGCTAGCTCTATGATGTTGCCGGGATAGGCATAGCTGATCAGGCGGCGTAGATCCGACTGAGAGAGGGTCATCAGTGGACGACTCTGGGCTTGACAAGACTGCGCGAGGAAGTGACTAGTAAAGTCAGGAATATCAGCCTTTCGCTGGGAAAGACTGAACAGTTTGATCGTCATACCCTCAAAGCCTGAAAGTACCAACTTTTCAGGAGATGTAAAAATGAGCCGTACCAACGACGGAAAAGTTTTGGGGGTACTATTGGACGCAACATTGAGCTGAATGTTGCCAGTGTTGCAATAGGCAATCAGACGAGCTTGATCCTCCACACTGAGAACCTGGAGGTTGCTCAGCAACAACGTTCCACGCTCCATTAGTTCAATGAGCCCGGCCTCAGACCCTTCACGGCCAAATAACAAATCTGTGTTGAGGGCACCATGTGCTGATCGAGGCAGCTGCCCACAGTCCAGTTCTGCAAAAGGTTGGTCTGCCAGGCCCGAGCGACTATGAATCAGCCCGGCAACGAAGGTCTTACCAGAGCCCTTCGGCCCGAGCAGGACGACCGGCTGGAGCAGCGTGGCAGCTTGGTCAATCGTGTCGTTCAGCTTCTGGCTGAATTTGCTGCTGCCCAGGATGGTCTCGCCTGCTGGCACCGAGCAGATGTAATCCCGCAACCCTTGGACGCGTTGCTGTTCCCGGGCGATACGGGTGCTAAAGGCATTGAGATCTTCAGCCAGCACAGTATTGAACAGATGCTCAATCTCGGTGTACTGCTGCGTGAGCTGCCGCAACAGACGCTGGGGCAAAAACCAGATTTCACTGGCTGTCAGGGCGATGGCCTGCGTCTGGTGTTGGGCGCTGCCTGGATTGGCCAGGAGCGAAACGTAGCCAAAAAGCTCACCCGCACTGCGCTGACGAATGAGTGATTGACCGATCGGAGAAAGCCGCTGAATCTCTACGGCCCCCCACTTCAGCAGATACAATCCCAGTGACGATTGACCTTCACGGTAGATCAGCGTTCCAGCTTCAACCCTCAGCAGGTGTAGCGATCGCGCTAATTCTTTTCGGGCAAGATCAGGTAGCTGCCCCCAGAGGCGATGGAATTGCAGCCAGTTTGAGTACTCTTGAATGCGGCTCTCCTCTTGGGCAGGCATTCCTTCAAGGCCCATTCCCAGAGGTCGATGATCGAGGCCTGAAGGGTGAGGGCTGGGGAAAACACTAACCATGCTTTCATGGTAATAGCTTCAAGGCTTAATAATTGACGACTTCCGTAAAGTTGCTGGTTTTTTTAAGTTTTGGTTGGCCTCGATTCAAGTCCGACTCAAACAGCATGCCACGATGGCTCTAATGCTGCTACCCACGTTTGATATCCTCCAAGATCTTTATCGCACGTTTCACTCACATTCCACTCTGTTACGCTGCGAGCATGGCAGATCCCTCGGCAGTCGCCTAGAGCGGTCCCCCCCGACAGGCCGATGATGAGCACAACTCCCAGCAAGAAGGGACGAATACGAGGAAGGGTGAGGATCAGTGCCATTCGTTGAATAGCTTTGCTTTATTCAGACCCATAGGCTGATCTCATTCGGTGCTCACCTTGCCACGGAAGGCAATATAGTTATAGATATTATAAAATAGCATGATTGGGATCAGTACACCAATAAAGGTGAGCATGAACACCAGCGAACTCACCGACGCTGAGGCCTGAAAGATCGTGATCGACGGCGGAATCACCGCCGGGAAAACCATTACACCTAAGCCAGCAAAGCTAACGACAAACAACAGAACGGTATAAACAAATGGCCATATCTCCTGCTCCATCGCCAAGCTGCGGAACAGCTGCACGATCAAGGCAATGCCCACGAGAGGCAACACCACAAAAAAGGGCAGAAAGGAGGGATCGAACAGTCGTTCGCGTAGCGACTCCGACACGAAGGGTGCCGTGACCGTGATCAGCAGGGCCCCACCAAGGGTGGTGGCAGCCGCCAGACGGGCGGTGCGAACGTGGAGCCGCTGCAGTTCACCGCTGGTTTTAAGGATCAGGTAAGTGGAACCGATCAGAACGTAGCCCTGGATGAGCGTAATAGCCACCAGCAGGCTGCTGGGGTTGACCCAGATCCAGACGGAGCCGGTGAAGTGGCCAGCGGCATCGGTGGGGATGCCGGAGAGAACGGTGCCAAGGCAGATGCCCTGAGAGGCGGCAGCCACCAAGCTGCCGATGCCGAACATCAGATTCCAGGGACGCTTATTGATGGAGTTCTCGCGGAATTCAAAAGCGACGGCCCGCAGGATCAGTCCCAGGATCATCAGATAGATGGGGCCATAGAGCGCCTTGAGGATGGTGCCGTAGGCCAGCGGAAAGGCCCCAAATAGAGCACCGCCCATCAGCACCAGCCAGGTTTCGTTGGCATCCCAGACATTGCCGAGGCTGGTCATCAGCACGCTGCGCTGGGTCTCACCCGTTGAGGTAAGCGACAGGATGCCCACCCCCAGATCAAAGCCATCGAGAATCACATAGAGCAGCAGGAACAGGGCCAGGATCACGAACCAGACCGTGGGCATGAACCATTCGAGGAAGTCCATGCTCAGGCGCTCGGGGTGGGGTTGGCAAGAACGCTGGCCCCTCCACCATTCGGGGGCTCGAGGCTGAGATTCGGGCCCTTGGCAATGATTTGGGAACCGAAGTAGAGCGCAAAGATCAGTAGCACCGTGTAGATCACGGCGAAACCGCTCAAGCTGGTGAGCACCTCTGCGGCGGGCAGGACCGAGGCCGCGTCAGCGGTGCGCAGCTGGCCATAGACGGTCCAGGGCTGGCGGCCCACGCAACGCACCACCCAGCCCGATTCGATCGCCAGGTAGCCGGCCGGGGCCGAGAGGATCCAGGCCCAGCTGAACCAGGGCCACTGGCCTAAGCTGTCGGCGCTGAGGCGGCCGCGCCACCAGAACAGCAGGCTGAGGGCCATCAGGGCCGCTGCTGCCAGGCCGATCGCCACCATCACCCGGAAGGAATAGAAGAGCAGCCCCACCATGTGCGGCCGTTGGTCGGCGGGCCAGCTATTGAGACCCCGCAACGGCTGGCTGAGCTGGGGCCGTGTTTCCAGGATCCAGCTGAAGGCTCCAGGCAGCGCCAGGCTCCAGCGGTTGCTGCCGCTAGCCTCATCAGGGGCTGCCAGCACGCTCCAGGCGGGGGAGCTGCCGGCGGCCTGATCGTCCCAGAGGGCCTCGATTGCCGCCAGTTTGGTGGGCTGGTATTCGGCCACCTGCACAGCGCTTTCGTGGCCGGCCAGAATCTGCAGCGGCGCTACCGCCAGCAGGATCACCAGCGCCAGCTTGAAGGAGAACAGGAAAAACTCCGGCGCCTTGCTGCGCATCAGCGACCAGGCACTGATCGCCGCCACTACGAGCATCGAAGTTTCCAGCGTGGCCAGGGCCATGTGGATCACACTTTTGACCATGAAGGGGTTATTGATCGCAGCAAAATAGTTCTGCACCTGGAAGTGACCATCGGAGAAGGTGCCGCCCGATGGGGTCTGCAGCCAGGAGTTGGCGCTGAGGATCCAGAACACCGAGAGGTTGGCGCCGAAGGCCACCATCACCGTGGAGAGGAAGTGGATGGCCGGCGGCACCCGCGTCCAGCCGTACAGCATGATCCCGAGAAAACCGGCCTCGAGCATGAAGGCCAT
Source organism: Synechococcus sp. SynAce01 (assembly GCF_001885215.1). Lineage (GTDB taxonomy): Bacteria > Cyanobacteriota > Cyanobacteriia > PCC-6307 > Cyanobiaceae > Regnicoccus > Regnicoccus frigidus. Next base: position 206,808 of record NZ_CP018091.1, read on the forward strand.
CGCCCCCTCAAAGCCCAGCACTGAGCCGAAGAAATCACCGGCGAATTCGGATAGGGGCGCCCAGTTGGTGCCGAACTGGAACTCCATCGGCAGCCCCGAGGCCACGCCGATGCCGAAGTTGAGCACGTAGAGCTTTGCCCAGAAGCGGCACTGGTGGTAATACAGGGGGTTGCGTGTGCGCAGCCAGATGGCTTCGAGTACCACCAGATAGATCGCCAGCCCAGTGGAGAGAACGGGCCAGAGCATGTGAAAGATCGCCGTCAGGGCGAACTGCAGCCGTGAGAGGACGATGGTGTCGGCAAGCCAGTTCATGGAGAAGCTGCGGCGGAGAGGTGCGGGAGCGACACCGTGACAACAAGCCGGCCAGCTTGCCAAGCTTTGATAGTGGCACCAGTCTGTGGCAAGCTAGGACAAGCCGTGGGGGTGCAATGGAATGTTGCAATCACCATTCTGTTGCTGGCGAATTCACAAAGGGGATGTTTCCACCCTTTGCTGGCCCTTTGCGGCCGTGGCCCGTTCCGCGGAGTCTGCATAGGCTGCCTTTGACGCTTGTTGGTCGACCTCATACCCCAACCATCCACGGCGCGCAGGTTCTGCGCTTTGCTCTGCAGCATTGCCCTGAGCGGCCTGGTGGGGCGGTGGAACGTGACCGGCATGGGGGTCACGTCACCACCGGATCGTCGACAACTACGCCACGCATAAGCACGCCAAAGTCCGCACCTGGCTGGCCCAGCGGACCCGTTTCCCTATCCACTACACCCCCACCTACGCCTCCTGGCTTAACCAGGTGGAGCGTTGGTTTGGAATCATCACGCAGCGGGCGATCCGCCGCGGCAACATCTCCAGCATCAAGGAGCTGATCGGCAAAATCAAGCAATTCATCGCCGCCTACAACTAGACCAAGGCCCCGTTCAGCTGGACGGCTACGGCGGTTTCAATCCTGGAGAAGCTCCAAAGACTTTGCTCGCATATTTCCTGTATTCCACAATCTGCCTGCACAAAGCGCACTGTTCTGGCTCAGCTTGCCATGCCTGCTGAAAAATTGCTGCTCGCAGGGATGGGGGCCGCGCTCGATCGCGCCTTTGGCAGGCTATCGCCACATGGCACCACTTACCATGACGAAAAACAAGAGCATCTACATGGTGATGCTACAAACCTGGTTGGACCGGTGACTTGGTGGCATCCAACAACTTATCGGCTAGGGCCTGCTTCATGGATTTCAAGAGGGAATGAGCTGATTCCAGGGTGCAGACGTTCCTGCAGAAGAAACAGACACCTCTAGGACTTCGCTTCTCCATACGGACGAGGTCAGCGCCAGCCGCTGAGTTGAAGGCCTCCGCCTTCTTCTGCAAGCTGCTGCAGGGCATACTCAGATCACGTGAAGCATAAGTATTCACTTCCTGCCATAGATCCCGAAACACGGCAAACATCCTTGCCGCCCTATCTGCCCGTTTGATGATCGGCGCCGAACTACCTGCAGCCTTTGCTCCCGAGAGCGCGCCTAAGAATTTCTGAAAGGCAGTGCTGGTGTCGGGCAGATTGTTTTTCAGCTGCCCCTTGTCACGGAGAAAGGCTCCTGTGTGGCGCATGGCGATAGCGAGAATATCCTCTTCAGGACTGGTATTCACCAATCCTCGCCGCCACGCGTGTGTGTAGTACATGCGCTCGGACACGACGAGCGGAGCGCCGACCACCAGCCCGGCAGCACCTTGCGGCGTATTAGGAATCTCGCATCCTATGGGCGATCCACTGGCAGGAGGTTGACAAGGAATGAAGCGCAGGCTTCGATCAGGCCCTATGGGGAAACCATAGTGTGGTACTTCGGCGACCGGTCTGATCTCCCCCTGAAAGCGCACCCGGATCCAGGGGTCGTCGTCATTGCTCCATCGGATCAGAGCTTTATCCAGATCCACGAGCAGCGACCCCTGGGCAGGAAGCATCCAGAGGGTGGATACCAGCAGGGAAACCAGATGGCTTTTGTTCAGGTGCATGTGCTCAGAGGGCAGAAGCCCACCCCAGAAGGCTAGAAAAAAGGAGAATGGTTGTCCACCGGACCTGGCGGCAACCAGGGAAATGAGTCAAAACTGGGCCCATGGCATTGGAAAAAACCAACAGAGGTACTGTCGTTGCAGTTCGGGAGAGCGTTGTTGATGTGCATTTTCCTCAACAACTTCCGTCACTATTGAATCGATTGGATGCTGGAGAAGATGGCCATGTCGTGATTGAAGTAGTCAGCCATCTCAGCACCGAGGTCGTGCGGTGCATCGCCTTGACCACGGCCTCAGGGCTGGCGAGGGGCTCACTTGTTATCGACACTGGTCATTCGTTAAGGGTTCCAGTCGGCAAACAACTGCTGGGACGCATGTTAAATGTATTCGGGGAGGCTATCGATCAGGGTGATCGAATCGAGGGCGTGGCCCGGCGATCCATTCACCAATCCACCGTTCCATTAGTCGAACTATCGACCCATCCGGAAATTCTGGAAACGGGCATCAAGATAATCGATATCCTGACTCCAGTGGAACGTGGTGGCAAGGCGGGGCTATTCGGTGGGGCCGGAGTGGGGAAGACAGTGCTGATCATGGAAATGATCCACAACATGGTGCGTCACCATCAAGGGATTAGCCTGTTTTGCGGAATCGGAGAAAGAAGTAGAGAGGGAGAAGATCTTTATCGCGCCATGCAAAACGCGGAGCTTCTGGACAAGACCGTGATGGTCTTCGGTCAGATGAGCAAGCCGCCGGGTGCCCGTTACAGGGTAGGCCACGCAGCTCTAACGATGGCTGAATACTTTCGTGATGACGCTCACCAAGATGTGCTGCTGCTAATAGATAATATTTATCGTTTCATTCAGGCAGGCCAGGAAGTCTCTGGTTTAATGGGGGAACTGCCATCCAAGGTCGGCTACCAACCGGCCTTGGCCTCTGAGCTGGCGGCGCTTGAGGAACGGATCTCCAGCACCTCCTCGGGGGCGATCACCTCGATTCAGGCTGTGTATGTTCCAGCTGACGACTTCACAGACCCCGCAGCCGTACATACGTTCGGTCACCTCTCCTCCACAATTCTGCTATCACGTAAGCGGGCCAGCCAGGGCTTCTATCCTGCTGTTGATAGCCTTGGCTCGAATTCCAAAATGCTGATGAGTGGCATCGCCGGCCAGCGCCACTATTCCATCGCGCTTGCCGTTAGAGAAGCTCTGGCAACCTACGAAGAACTGAAAGATCTCATTGCGATGCTGGGGATCGAGGAGTTGTCTTCCTATGATCGCAAGTTAGTAAACCGGGCTCGGCGACTGGAAAAGTTTCTCACACAACCTTTCTTCACTACCGAGCAATTCACCGGCAAACCCGGTCGACATGTGAAACTTATCGACGCTCTGGAGGGATGTGAACGGATCCTCAACGATGATTTCGCTCAAGTTCCCGAATCCGCGCTCTACATGATTGGTACCATTGACGAGGCTGTGGCCTGATGGAGTTGCAGGTGCTGGCGCCCTTTGAGGAGATCCTTCGGGCCGATGTCGTTAAGGTGCTGGCGGAGAGCCAAAGCGGATACTTCGCTCTGCTTCCGCATCATGCCGATCTGGTGAGCACCCTGGTCCCAGGGATTCTTTCATATGAATACTTAGATGGTCGCGATGGATTCGTGGCAGTGGACGAGGGACTTCTGCTCAAGAGAGGGAGTCAGTTGATGGTCACAGTTCGTCAAGGCGTGGCAGGAGGATCCCTGGAGACGTTGCAAAAGACAGTGGTGGAAAAGTTTCAGGCCCTTGATGTGCGGGAAGAGCAGGCTCGTGCCGTACTGGCGAGACTAGAAGCCAGCTTTGTGCATGGCCTGGCGGGGCTGGGAGAGTGGGGATGAGACCGACTAGCGGCAAGAGTTTCCGACCCCGGCAAAAGCCACCATCGCTTGCCTCTCAAGTGCGGTATAAGGCCGAAAGTCGGCTTCGCGCCAAGGCTGAGGGTGATCGGAACATCGTGATTAGGGGGCTTGGTCTATCTGGAATGGTGGGCTGGTCTGTAACCCTGCCGGCACTGCTTGGTCTTGCGCTGGGGATGTGGATTGACAGGCGTTTCCCCAACTCCTATTCATGGACATTAATGTTCTTAATACTCGGAATCGTGCTGGGCTGTTGGAACGCCTGGCGATGGATGCAACAGCAGCAGGACGAGCCATAATGGTCAGGTCCTTTGTCTCTGAATTCTAGCGTGGCAGCACTTCTCGCTAACGTTTCACTTCTGATAGCCCTGCTTGTCGGGTTTGTACTGGGTCTGTGCTTTTTCACCTCTCTATGGCTCACAGTGCGCCATCTACCTCGCTCCTCCAATCCGGTGCTACTGATGCTTGGAAGCGGGCTGGCAAGGGTTGCCATAGCAGTTCCTGTTTTCTATTTTGTGGCCGCAGGCCAGTGGCAACGTGTGGCTGCCGCCCTACTGGGTTTTGTACTCGCCCGCTCTCTGCTGATCCTCCGCTGGCGCCCCATCCCTTCAACAGAGCCTACTTTTCTGGATGACTAAGGCATGCAGCTAAGCCCCGATACGAACGTGATTGCAAGCTGGGGGCCTTGGACACTCAGTGCCACCATAGTCTTCACCTGGCTCACGATAGCCGTGCTGGTCGGCTTCTCCCTGTGGTTAGGGCGAGGCCTAAGCGCCGAAGGCATTCCCTCCCACGTGCAATCTATTGTTGAGACTATTGTTGAGGAAATCTGCCAACAAATTGAGGATGTTACACAGCAAGATCCAACTCTTTACCTACCCTTCGTTGGTAGCCTATTTTTATTCATTGTAACCGCCAACATTCTGACAATCATTCCCGGCTTCGAGCCGCCAACCGGTTCACTTTCGACTACCGTAGCACTTTCGATTTGTGTATTTTTTGCGGTTCCCATTTATGGCATTGGTCATTTAGGCTTGCGCCGCTACCTACTCTCCTACTTGAAGCCAACACCGCTGATGTTGCCCTTTCAGATCATCGGTGAGTTCTCTCGAACGGTTGCGCTTGCAATGCGTCTGTTTGGCAATATAATGAGCGGAAGCCTGATCACAGCTATCCTTCTGTCCATTGTGCCGTTCTTTATCCCGGCTCTGATGCAGGCGATGGGACTTGTTTTTGGAGTGATTCAGGCCTATGTCTTCGCGGTGCTTTCGTTGGTCTATATCTCATCAGCGGCTAGCATTAGTGATGAATCCCGGGGTTACTCCCCCGTCAAAAAAACTGGAGCCCCCCCATGAGTGACCTCGCCCTAATAGGCATAGCCTCCATCGCTGGAGCCGCCTTTACGATGGCCGTGGGCTCGATTGGCCCTGCCCTGGGGGAAGGCTGGGCGGTTGCACGCGCTTTGGGAGCGTTGGCCCAGCAGCCTGATAAGGCCAATGTAATTACCCGCACCCTCTTTGTTGGGCTGGCGATGGTTGAGTCAACCGCCATTTATTGCCTGGTTGTAGCGATGGTCCTGATTTTCGTTAATCCATTTTGGATTTATTTCAAAGGACTCTGACATGCTTGTTGACTGGTTTATTGTTGCGGCCCAGATTTTTAATTTTTTACTCCTTGTAGCCCTGCTTCGCTGGGTTCTCTACGATCCAATCCGCAATGTAATTCGAAAGCGTCGGGATCGAATCATGCACGACATCGAGAAAGCAAAAGAATTTCAGCAAACGGCCCAGGGGGAAATGGAGGAGCAGCAGCGCCTCCGCCGTGATCTTGAAGCGCATCATCAGCAGCTCCTCGCCGAGGCCAATGCCGACGTGCAGGCGCAGCGTAATGATCAGCTCAGTCGCATGCGCAATGAGCTGGATGAGCTACGCCATCGCAGTTATCTGTCGCTCAAAGAAGAGAAGGAGGCCTGCCTCCTGACTGTGAGTCAGCGAGTCCTTCAGGAGAGTCAGTCCATTGCACGCAAGGCGCTAAAGGATCTAGCCAACGCCAATCTTGAGCATCAGATTGTGGATGTGTTTCTCGATAGGCTGAAGCATCTTGAGCCCTTCGAGCGAAATTCAATTCAGGTAAAGGATGGGAAAAGTAATGGACCTATCACGGTCCGTACCTCATTCCCCCTTTCAGCGGAACTCCGTCAGGCTCTGATTGATCAGTTGCTTGCGTCTCTCGCTTGCAACGGATGTGTAACATTCATCGATGATCCCCTGTTCCCCATTGGCATCCAGCTTGGGATTGAAGGGAAAGCGATCCGCTGGACGCTGGATCACTACCTTAGCGATCTCGATCAACATCTAACCAAGGCCCTCCTTCCGAACAGCGGCTCCCTTCATGACTCAGCGACAACATCAGCTTGAAGCTGCTTTGCTCGGGGCGCTGGATTCGCTGAGTCGTTCCGTCGCCGTGTTCTGCCCGGCCCTTTCCGTACAGGAGATTGGCGTCACCCTTTCTGTACGAGGTGGAATTGCTCAAGTGAGTGGACTTCCTAATGTGCGATCTGATGAACTCGTCAGTTTCTCTTGCCAGGATGAGCGATCAGGCACGTCATCCCTTCTTGGAATCGCCTTCAATCTCGACCCTGAGGAAGTAGGAGTGGTCCTGCTGGGGGACGGTCGTCATCTCAGTGCCGGGGATCCGGTCGTTCGAACAGGCCGGGTCGTGGAGGTGCCGGTTGGTGAGGGTCTGCTGGGCCGCACGATCACGGCCTTAGGTGAACCACTTGACGGATTGGGAGCCGTCGAATTCAGCGCGATGCGCCCAATCGAACGCGAAGGTCCGGCGATCCTGGAGCGGGCGGCAGTAACGGTGCCACTTCAGACCGGCTGGAAAGTTGTTGATGCACTGATTCCGATCGGCCGAGGCCAGAGGGAGCTCATCATCGGAGATCGTCAGACAGGAAAGACTCTGCTGGCTATTGATACGATACTCAATCAGAAAGGCAAGGACGTTATATGCATTTACTGCGCGATGGGACAGCGTTCAGCCTCCATCGCGAACGTGATTGCGACCCTCTCAAAATATGGCGCAATGGAGTATAGCATCGTAATTGTTGCCTCGGGACAGGATTCACCAGGGCTGCGCTATGTTACACCTTATGCCGCTACCACGATGGCAGAATACTTTATGGAGAAGGGGCGTGATGTGCTGATTGTTTATGATGATCTCACCCACCACGCACGCACGTATCGGGAGATCTCCCTTCTGCTGCGGCGAACCCCGGGACGTGAAGCTTATCCTGGGGATATCTTCTATCTGCATTCGCGCTTACTGGAGCGGGCTACTCACCTTTCAACCGCCCTGGGCGGGGGATCTCTTACTGCGCTGCCAATCATCGAAACCCAGGCACAGAATATCTCAGCTTACGTCCCAACCAATCTAATTTCTATTACCGACGGGCAAATATATCTCTCTTCTGAACTGTTCCAAATGGGAATCTTCCCAGCTGTGGACGTTGGTAAATCGGTCTCCCGAGTCGGCTCAAAAACCCAGCTCGCCTCCCTTCGGGAGATTAGTCCTGGCCTGCGCTTAGCCTATGCCCAGTATCAGGAGATACAACTCTTCACTCGTTTTGGAACCCAACTTGATTCCAGTACCCGTGAAATCTTGCAGCGAGGGCACCAGATCCGGGATGTGCTCCGGCAGGGGCTGCACAACCCCTTGTCAGTGTCTGACCAAGTTGCCATGTTGTTTGGGACGGATGCGGGGCTCTTTGACGAGCTGCCGAAGATGAGTCTGCAACAAAAGGAAGCGAGTATTCTGAGCCATGTGCGTCAGGAGCTCGATGCCCTTTGCCAGAGGATTGATGCCGGCGAGCCCCTCACGGCAGACGATCGTGAGGCACTCTGCGTGACGATTGGCTCCGCCATTGGCGGAGCCTCAAAGCCATAAAAGCATGCAGACGCTTGAGGAGTTGCGAGCAATGATTCGCACGACAACAGAGCTTCAGTCGGTGGTACGAACAATGAAGGCACTGGCTATGGCGGGTACGCGACAGTCTCAGTTGGCGCGGGAATCACTCGTCGCCTATACCGCTAATGTGGAGCAGGCCCTGCAGGCTGTGCTGCGGTTGCAGCGCTTTGACGCCGGCCCTTCTTCTCTGACTTCTTTATTGCCTTCTGTCTCCTCCACTGGGGATGTGGGAGTGATTCTTTATGGATCTAGCCACGGACTTTGTGGTCCGTTCAACGAACAGATCGTGACCTTCACTGTTGAGGAACTACGGCGCCTTGGCATCGCCGACCAGCGATGCAGGATGGCGGTGGTTGGAGACCGCCTCTCCACCCTGCTGGATGGTGGCCCCCTACCGATTGAGGCACGTTTTTCACTGCCCAGTTCGCTGGAGGCGGCTTCAGCACTGCTTCAGGAACTCCTCCCGTTGATCGAAGGCTGGCGATTCCCTGATTCAACCGCTGGGGCAATGAAGGCAGGTCCCGAATGGGCCGATATGGAGCATTCGAGCACCTGTGTCGTACGGATCTTGCTTGTGTACCAGAGTTATCTTGCTGCGACGACCCATCAGCCCACGGTGCGGCAGCTCCTGCCCCTTAATCCCTCTTGGCTGGCGAATCTGCAATGGCGTGAGTGGGAATCGTGCGGTGAGCCGATGAGCAACCAGCCGCTGCCCGGCCTTTTCGCAGACATCGTGCAGGAGTATCTCCACCTCTCCCTATTCCGGGCCGCGGTTGAATCGTTGGCCAGCGAGAATGCTGCTCGACTCGCAGCCATGCACGCTGCGGGAGAACACATCGAGGAGCGCCTCTATGACTTGAATGCTATGCACCGACAGCAGCGGCAGAATGCGATCACCGGTGAACTCCTCGACATCGTTTCTGGTTTCGAAGCTCTTCGGCAGAGAGAGTGAACCGATTTGTGCCAGTGGAATAAAGTTTTCGCTATTGCTTCTTGATTTCAGTAACCACGGATAGGACGAGTTCTCGTTCATGCGTTTCCCGCTTTGCAGAAGATGACACCCCTCTCATCCACAACTCAAGGGCCCTGATGCGAGACATTTGATGAAACAGATCAAGGCGTCGTTGTACGAGATGGGCTAGCCGAAGGTTTCTACGAAGCAGTTGGCTGATGCCCGCCAATCACCTAGGGGCTCTTGTTGAAGGGGGCTGTTCAATGTATTGCCGTTGCTAGCGACTTGGAATCAACTAACATTTGCATGCCCATCGGCTGGTTGACAAGATTGGCTATCACAAGACATTTGACCTTGAACAAGAAAAAGATATTACCTGGTGCGTCACTGAGAGTCTCAAAGTTTCCTTGCCCTTTAGCAATAATTAGATCGGCAGTCTCAAATCTGTCGCGAAGATCTTGATTGCATTCCGTCAGGATGGTTCCTGGAGCGTCTGAACCATTGTCCATAACCTCAACAATTTGATCAAGCCCCACCGTTCGCGCATCCGCAAGCGTGGCATCATTCAGGACTGGCGCACCGCGCACAACAAAAGTAAGCCGGATCGGAAGAAGTTGTTCAACCAGAAGTCGATCAAAGGCAATTTCACCGGCATTATCAGATAAATACTAGATGGATTGAGCTTGGGTGATCGCCTGACGAAACCTCTCCTGCTCTCCAGAGAATGGGTCTGTCAGAGCTTGGTTCAAAGTTTGCCGCACATCTGCCTCTGTCAAGCTGCTATTACTGCCCATATCGATGACATTTCCAGCGATCGCCAGACGAGTTGCCATGAACAAGGGATCGCTGGCAGCTTCAACCTCAGCGCGGAACATCGGGATCAACTCCATCGCAACGCGATTTTGCCAGTCCTTCGTTGCACGGTAAGGGTCAGCGACCCCCGTAATTTCGCGCAACCGTCGATGGATGCGTTGCGCCATTGCTGGAGGTGATTGATTGAGGTCCATGTCTCCAGCCCAGCTCAGCGCATCACGTAGAATGCGCTCATGAACTAACGGATTTGTGGACACCAACCTGGCTGCATCCAAAGATTGACGCAAGAGACAGGGAATGCAATCTAACGAAGTCTTCACGATGGTTGCTCAATTCGATTGCAAGCTACGCGCTCTTCTGAAATCACTCCGGCCGAACGGTGCAGCTACCACTCAGCTGCACCGTTCGATCAGGCACTCAGCAGCTTTTGAACGATGGCGATGGCTGTGAAGGCCTGCCAGTCGAATAGCAGCAGCACTACCCCATTGATCGACACGTGCAGAACGCGCGCCCAGTTTTTGCCCTTCTGAAGCGATGACCCCAGGAAGGCTGTGGCGATCACCAGCACGGCCACACCCAGCCCAACGAAGAGGTGGGGGCCAATGATCAGCTTGCCATTTTTAAGGAAGGTGACGGCCATTCCAGCAGCAGCCCCCAGCAGCGTGACGCCCAGGATCACCGTACCCAATTGGGCATGACGCTGGCCGTATTGCAAGGGAATCATTGCCTTGCGTTCCTCGGCGCTCAGCTTGCGGATCAAGCTGGCCATGTAGCCGAGATAGCCCGAATAGAGCATCAAGCCAAGCAGCGGCATCTCTACAAGTTTGGCCAGGATGTTGGCCGCAGAATCGGCAGCGATCCTGGAGATCCAGCCCTGCAGGGCCGCGGTGTTAGGGCGCCAACCGCTCGATGCACCAGGCAACATCCGCACCAGCAGCTGAGCCCGCCTGATCCCCGGCGGGCCGATAGCGAAAGCGATCGTGCAGGCGGTTCTGTCGCCCCTGCCAGAACTCGAACTCGAATGGCAGCACGCGCAGGCCACCCCAGGCCGGCGGCAGTGGCACCTCACCACCGGCAAAGCGGCGTTTCATGGCTTCCAATTGGCTTTCGAGGATCGAGCGCGAGCCGATCACGGTGCTCTGCTGCGACACCCAAGCCCCCAGCCGGCTTCCGAACGGACGCGAGAGGAAATAGCTGAGTGATTCGGCTGCGCTGATCCGCTCGGCCCGGCCCAGGATCGCCACCTGGCGCTCCAACCCATACCAGGGAAAGAGCAGGCTCACCTCCGGGTGGGCAGCGATCTCGTTGGCCTTGCGGCTCTCGTAGTGCGTGAAGAAGACGAAGCCCCGCGCGTCAAAGGCCTTGAGCAACACGGTGCGGGCGCTGGGGCGGCAGCCATCGCTGCTGCCGAGCACCATGGCGTTGGGCTCGTTCAGCTCTGAGGCCACGGCCTGATCGAACCAGCGGCGGAATTGCGTCACCGGATCGGCCGCCAGATCGGCCCGCCGCAAGGCCGCGCTGCGGTAGTCGCGACGCAGCTGGGCGGGATCAATGGGGGCGGCGGGTGGCATGGGCGGTTAGGCAGGGCCCCATCCAACAGGGCCGCAGCCTTCAGCCTGACGCGTTGCCACCGGGGCTTGCGCCAGGATCAAAGCCATGGCCGAACCTGCGCTGACCCTTCTGTACGACGGGGCCTGTCCCCTCTGCCGCCGCGAGGTGGACACCTTGCAGGGGCGCGATCGCGGCCGGGGCCTGATTCGTTTTGTCGACATTGATGCGCCGGATTACGATCCCGCTGCCCATGGCGGCATCAGCTACCGCGAGGCGATGGGAAGCATGCGCGGCCTCGGCGCCGATGGCCGCGTGATCAAGGATGTGGCCGTGTTCCGAGAGGCCTACCGCTTGGTGGGACTGGGCTGGCTGTATGCCCCCACCGCCTGGCCCGTGATCGGCCCGTTGGTGGATGCGCTCTATGGCGTCTGGGCCAGCTGGCGCCTACGGCTGACTGGCCGGGGCGACCTGGAAATGCTCTGCCGGGGAAGGGGAGCGAGCGGATGACCCAAAAGCTGGCCCATAGCGAGCGCTACACCGCCGCCCTCAGCTGGGCCACCCAGCTGCACCGCTTCCAAACCCGCAAGGGCAAAACCGTGCCCTACATCTCCCACCTGATCGCCGTGAGCGGCCTGGTCTGGGAAGACGGCGGCAGCGAAAACGAGGCGATCGCCGCCCTGCTGCACGATGCCATCGAGGACGCAGGCCAGACCTACGACAGCATCGCGGCCGCCTTCGGGGTGGAGGTGGCCGGCATCGTGCGCGACTGCACCGACACCAGCGAGGGCCTCAGCGGCGACAACAAGGAGCCCTGGCTGCTGCGCAAAACGCGCTATCTGGCTTCCCTTGAGCGCAAACCCGAGAGCTCGCTACGGGTGACGGCAGCCGACAAGGCCCACAACGCCCGCGACATGGTGCTCGACGCCCGCCGCGATCCAAACAGCTGGGATCGCTTCAAGGCCGGCCTCGACGGCAGCGCCTGGTATTTGCTGCGGATGCACCAGACCCTCAGCCACCGCCTGCCCGGCAGCCGCTCCAGCGAGCTGCTGGGAAGATCCGTGCGGGAGATCCTCGCCAGCGAGGCCTACCTACGGCTGACGCCCACCGGCATCGCCCCGGCGGTGTGGGCGGCGGGCTACGCGGAGCGATCGATGGGGCAGTTGCAGGGCTGAGGCTGGCCCTGGCTTGATCGAGGCAGCGCAGCAGGATCACCTGAAGAGAGAGGTTGGACGTATTCCCCACCCGAAGCCAAGGTTTCTGACCGAGAACGCCTCGATGTCGGGGAAGCGACTACTGATCCAAGGGGAGAGCGACTTCCCGTGCCGCGTAACGAAGAGCTGCTGGTAGATCCTCCGCTTCAAGATCGGGGAGCTCAGCGAGGATCTGTTCGCTGCTGAGCCCGGCGGCATAGAGATCGAGCACATCACTCACCCGGATGCGCATACCCCGGATGCATGGCTTGCCACCACACAACGCCACGGCCACCTCCGGATCGCAGCCTTCTCCGCGACGACCCATCGGTAAGCGATGAACCGCTGGCCTAACCCTCAAAACTGCCCCACCTCAGGCAGACTCCCTGCAGCGCCGCCCAACCCGCTCCATCCATGGCCGATCAGGAGCACCTGGACGACTTCCTCGAAGCCCTGGAAAAGGCCGGCAGCCCCGTCAAAAACCCAGCTCTGCGCCAAGCCCTTGGCTGGGAGGAGCCCCTCTACGAGGATGTGAAGGCGGCACTGGTGGCCAAGGGAATCGTCACCCGCGGCCGAGGTCGCAGCGACAGCGTGTCCCTGGCCGGCGCCGAGCCCGTGGTGCAGCAGGCCGCCCCCGCCAAGGCCACCCGCAAGGGCAAAACCTCCAGCAACGGCACCGCCAACCTTGGCTTCGAGGCCAAGCTCTGGCTTACGGCCGACAAGCTGCGCAACAACATGGACGCGGCCGAATACAAGCACGTGGTGCTCGGCCTGATCTTCCTCAAATACATCTCAGACAGCTTCGAAGAGCATCGCGTCAAGCTGCTCGCCGGCGTTGGCGACTACGAGGGCGCCAACCCGGAAGACCCCGACGAATACAAGGCCGAAAACGTGTTCTGGGTGCCGGCCGAGGCCCGCTGGAGCCAGCTGCAGGCCCATGCCAAACAGGCCACGATCGGCAAGCTCGTGGACGACGCCATGGTGGCGATCGAGCGCGACAACCCACGCCTCAAGGGGGTGCTGCCGAAGGATTACGCCAGAGCTGGCCTCGACAAGCAGCGCCTGGGGGAACTGATCGATGTGATCGCCACGATCGAACTCACCGCCGCCAGCGAAGGCGAGGGCTTGTCTGCGAAGAGCCATCGCTCCGTGGATCTGCTGGGCCGGGTGTACGAATACTTCCTCACCCGCTTTGCCTCAGCCGAGGGCAAGAACGGCGGCCAGTTCTACACGCCCAGTTGTGTGGTGCGCTGCCTGGTGGAGATGCTGGAGCCCTACAAGGGCCGCATCTACGACCCCTGCTGCGGCTCGGGCGGCATGTTCGTGCAGAGCGAGAAGTTCGTGGAAAGCCACGGCGGCCGGCTGGGCGACATTTCCATCTACGGCCAGGAGAGCAACGCCACCACCCGCCGGCTGGCAGTGATGAACCTGGCCCTGCGCGGCATCGAGGCCGACTTCGGCCCCGAGCATGCCGACAGCTTCCGCCGCGACATTCATCCCGATCTGCGGGCGGATTACGTGATCGCCAATCCGCCCTTCAACGACTCCGACTGGTTCCGCAAGGACGACGACGTGCGCTGGCAGTACGGCGTACCGCCGAAGGGCAACGCCAACTTCGCCTGGGTGCAGCACTTCATCCACCACCTGGCGCCCCGCGGCATGGCCGGCTTCGTGCTCGCCAACGGCAGCATGAGCTCCAACCAGAGCGGCGAAGGCGAGATCCGCCGCGCCCTGATCGAGGCGGATCTGGTGGACTGCATGGTGGCCCGGCCCGGCCAGCTCTTTTACAGCACCCAGATTCCGGTGTGCCTCTGGTTCCTGACGAAGAGTAAAGCTGCCGACGGCCATCGAGGCTTCCGCGATCGGCGCGGGCACACATTGTTCATCGATGCCCGCAAGCTCGGCAGCCTGATCGATCGGGTGCATCGGGAGCTGCTTGAGGCCGACCTGGAGAAGATCACCAGCACCTATCACCATTGGCGGGGAGTCAACGGCGCGGAGAGCTACGACGATGTGCCGGGGTTCTGCAAATCCGCCACCACCGCCGAGATTGCGGCCCATGGCCACGTGCTCACGCCAGGGCGGTATGTGGGGGCGGAGGAAGTGGAAGACGACGGCGAGCCGTTTGAGGTGAAGATGCCGCGGCTGGTGGCGGAGCTGGAGGCTCAGTATGCGGAGTCGGCGAAGCTGGAGCAGGCCATCAGAGCCAACCTGAGGGGGCTGGGTTATGGCGGGTAAGTGGGAAGATCTAACTCTCGGTGATTTGGGACGAGTCATTACGGGCAAGACACCACTGACTGCGATCGAAGGAAACTTCGGTGGTCAGATTCCATTCGTCACCCCATCAGACATGGACGGAAGGAAGACCATCAGCACGACCGCACGCCACCTCACTGAAATAGGCGCGGAATCAGTTAGAAGCTCAAAGATTCCCGCGGGTTCCGTTATGGTTTCGTGCATCGGCTCCGACATGGGGAAGGCCGTTATCGCTGGCCGCGATTGCATCACCAATCAGCAAATTAATTCAATCGTCGTGGACGACCGATTCAGCAGCGAGTTCATCTACTACAACCTCAGCACGCGCAAAAATGAGATTCGACACCAAGCAGCAGGCGGTTCAGCGCAACCAATTCTGAATAAAGGACATTTCTCGCAGCTTGAAATCGCGCTACCACCCCTCGCCGAGCAACAAGCCATCGCGGCGGTGCTTGGGGCGCTGGACGACAAGATCGAGTTGAACCGGCGGATGAACGCGACGCTGGAGGCGATGGCGCGGGCGCTGTTCCAGAGCTGGTTCGTGGATTTCGATCCTGTGCGAGCCACGCTGGATGGGCGGGAGCCTGTTGGGCTCGATCAAGACACTGCTGCCAGGTTCCCCGATCACTTAGAAGATTCACCGCTCGGAGACATTCCAAAGGGATGGCAAGTCAAGCGAATCAGCGAAGTTGTTGAAGAAGTCTTTGATGGCCCACACGCTACACCACCCAATGCGGAGGAAGGCCCTGTCTTCCTTGGGATCAAGAACCTTACCGGAACGGCTCTTGATCTCAGCGAAATAAGGCATATCAGTGAATCAGACTGGTTCCATTGGACGAAACGCGTAACTCCAAGGCCGCTTGATATTGTATTCAGTTATGAAGCAACACTTGGATTCTTTACCCTAATCCCCCCAGGACTGAGATGTTGCCTCGGACGCAGGCTGGCGCTGATTCGGCCAAGAACTGAGAACGGCCACGCTCACTTTTGGTTTCACCAGTTCATCGGCCCAGAATTCCAGCGATACCTTATGCAGCATTCTGTTCAGGGCGCTACCGTGGATCGAATCCCTCTGACTCAATTCCCTAACTACTTGGTACTCAATCCGCCCACAGCTTTGAAGAAAACCTTTGAGGTCCGTGTAGCTCCACTTTGGGACAAAATCCACTCCAACGCAAACCAATCCGGCACCCTTGCCAACCTGCGCAACACGTTGCTTCCGAAGCTTCTGAGCGGGGAGCTGAGGCTGGCGGGCGACGGATGGCTTGCCGAAGAAGCATCCGCCACCCTGTAATCTCATTCCATAATGCCCAGTGCAATTTATAGGATTGAGTCAGTCGGACGCCAGCTAGGGATTGGCGTTGCTGGAAGTCGCTATGTGTATTTAAGCGCAGTTGCGAAAGAGAACAGCGCGGCGGTGGCTCCTTACTGCATCCCGAACGAATTGATTTGTGGCGAACTCGGACGCTTTCTCCGCCTGCCCGTTCCTCCAGTGGGAATAGTTTCGCAGGCGAGTGGCGGGCCTCTTTTCGCTTCGCTGGACTTCAACTTAACCGGGAATACACTGCCGCCGGTGAATGTGGCGAATTGCGTGAGGGTTTTGCCGTCATTGTCAGCGGGGTTACTACTCTTTGACATTTGGATAGCGAACTGTGACCGGCATGCGGAGAACTTCTCAGTGGATTTCTACGGCATTCCATTGCAAATGAACATCTTTGACCACAGTCACGCTCTCTTAGGTGTGTAGTCCCACCACGTTGTTCAGCTGACAAGGGGGTGTGAGGTCGCCAGGGTCGGAGTGTCACCACCGTCCCAAGACCTCACACACCATGCATAGCCACCCTCTGGCCCGACTGACACCCATCAGTCGGGAACGGCTCATCCGCCGGCATCTCGATGAAGGCGTGCCACTCAAAGCCCTTGCAGCACAAGCCGGGATCAGCCTGCGTACGGCCTACAAGTGGCTCTCCAGGTTTCGAGCAGGCGGCGTAGCGGCACTGGCGGATCGACGGAGTGTTCGCCGCACCCAGCGGCGGACGCTCGATCCGCAGCAACTCCAGCAGGCTGTAGACCTGCGGCACCAGCGCTGCACGCTCCGCCGCATCGCCAGGGCTCTCTGTGCGCCCCTCTCCACCGTTGGTCGGCTCATGAAGGGCCTGGGTCTGGGACGACTGAAGAACCTTGACCCCAAACGTCTTGTTCGTCGCTACCAGTGGGAGCGCCCCGGGGACATGATCCATGTCGACATCAAACAGCTGGCCAGGTTTGAGCGGGTCGGCCACCGCATCACCGGCGACCGTCGTCAAGGCTCCTCCCGAGGTGCCGGCTACGAAAGGTGCACGTCGCGATCGACGACGCCACCCGCCTGGCCTACGTCGAAGTGCTGGCTGATGAGCAGAAGGAGACGACCGTTGGATTCCTGGCCCGTGCCGTCGGCTGGTTCTCTGAGCAGGGGATCACCTGTCGGCGGATCCTCTCAGACAACGGCCCCTCCTACCGCTCTGGAGACTGGCGAAAAGCCTGTCGCGCCTTGGATCTCAAGCCCATCCGCACCAAGCCCTACACGCCGCAGACCAACGGGAAGGCCGAACGGTTCATCAAAACCATCCTGGCGGAATGGGCTTACGTGATCGCCTACCAAACATCGGATGAACGCAACCGCTGGCTACCCCGCTATCTGGGGATCTATAACGGCAGCAGGTGCCACATGGCTCTCGGTGGCCTCACGCCTCAGCAATGCCTCCAGCGGCTGCTGATCGCTGAATGACCTGGTGAGAAAGCACACTTAGGCTACGCCGCAGGACAGGGCGAGACACGCTTGACGACGCTGCGCGACCGGCTAGGAATTTCCTGGACGACGAATAATCCAGTGGACTCTGGTCAACACCGGCATTGCTTGCTCGATGCCGTGAACGATGACTATTACTTTGATTACTGGCTCAGGAGAATCAGGGCAACGCCGGATTTCTATATCGAAGAAGTCTGCGAAGACGCCAAGCCTTACGGACTAACGGCACAAGAAGTCGCCGCTGCGATTGACTTTTTGAAGGCAAGGCGAGATAATATGAAAGATATCATCAGCAACAACCAGGCCGAGTTTTCGGCCATCCAGGCTTGGAGGCTGCCATTATGAACACGACCAAGTACCTGCTTGCAAAATACATCCCCGACTTGCACCGGTTCGAGCCGCGCAACATCGGCGTCATCGTCTGGTCGCTACTCGGCATTGAGGCGCGTTTTCTTGCAGAGTACTCTGATCGCCCGGGAGAAGTGGATGGTCGCTCCATTCCCAGCTTCGTGACTTCCGCCAGTGCCTATCGGCAATGGATTCGCTATTGGCGGGATGCAGTCGTGGGAACGAGCATGCGACCTTTGGGCGGCGGTGACGTGGTGTCGTCAAGTTCTCCGGGCTTTATTGAGGTGTTGCAACAGACGGCGCGCGGCAATTTCGTCGTGGTGGATTCAGGTTCTGTGCTTGATGACATCAGCGAGGAGGAGCTACCGGCGGTGGCGGATCAGCTTTTCGCGCAACTTATCGAGGCGAACACCGCTGAGGAACCACGCGATATTGGGTTCGACGAATTGTGTGATTCACTGATGACTCTAACTCAACTCAAGGATCATCGCAACTTCTACGATAGGTATCCTGTGAGGTGCACCGTCCGTGGCGTTGATGAGGAGTTTTTCTTCAGCCACGCCATTGCCAACGGTACGCTTGAACGAGCTTATCAACGCTTTCCGATTCCCAAACGAAAGTCTCAGATCCAGAAGAATAGGGACTCAACGGCTTGGATGCTTGAGAGCATATTGAATGCCAAACTTATTACTTCCGATCACACAGTGTTGTTGGTGAATGCGACGCCTGAGCAGCTTTCGCAAGCCGAAGTGGACAAATCGATCCGTTTACTTGGCTCCATGTCGCGGGTCGTGAATATCCTTGATGAGGCAGAGGCCTTGGCAGAGTTTGGTGCCGCTGCTCAATTGCCTGCACACTAAACAATTCCTCCATTGTTATCCCCGGCCCACATTTGGCAGTACAGGAAGCCATCCCCACCCCAGACGACGTTTTTGGCCCTATTCCCCGAATTTCGGTGCCGAGCTCCCCGAATTTGGGCTCCAGCTCCCCGAATTTGAGTGCCAGCTCCTCGAATTTGACCGAGCAGCGCGACCTTGAGGATTGCTTGGTGTCAGGCCAGCTGCCATTTCCTATGGTGGATGATCTGGCGCCGCTCTCAGAGGCTTTGCGCTCCCGTTTGGAAGCAATGGCATTAGAGCCCCGAACCAAGAGAAAGGTGGATCGCCAGGTGCTGATCGATGTCGTCCTGGACCTTTGCGAAGGACGGTTCATCACCCTCCGCTGACTGGCAGAACTGGTGAATCGGAAGCCCGACACCCTCCGGGATCAGTACCTCAAGGTGCTCGTCCGCCAGCGGGAACTGAGCCTTGCGTTCCCGAAAACGCCCAACCATGAACGGCAGGCGTACACCGCCGTCAAGGTGTCCAACCCATGACCACCACCCGCCCTTTCGCCTTGCGCTTGTTCGTGCCCTCTGGCCTGCCGGAAGGGATGCGAATCGTGGAGAGGACGAACTGGAGCGGCATCGGCTACGTGATCCCTCGCTCCCAGCTCAAGGAGTTCACCCAGAGGCCTGAGGCCGGTCGTCCTGGCGTGTACAGGTGTACATGTTGACGGCGGCCCTGAGGACGGCGGCGTCGACATCGCCTACATCGGGGAGGCGGACCCCCTCGCGTGGCGCCTGGAGCAGCACCAGGCCAAGGAGTTATGGACTACCGCCTACGCCTTCACCTTCAAGGACGGCCACCTGAACAAGGCCCACGCCCAGCGCCTGGAGACCCTGCTGATCGGCCTGGGTTCACCGTCCTCAAGGGGGCCAGGGGGCGCCGGGACTTCACCGCCAGCGCCCCCAACGCACTGATGCGCACGCGGTAGCAACTCATCCGGCAAGGCGTCCACGCCAGGCAGGACAACCAGGTGGCACTGCTCCAGGACTACGAGTTCAAGTCGCCGTCCCAGGCGGCGGCTCTATTGCTCGCCCGCAGTGCCAACGGCCGGCTTGAGTGGAAGGATGCCGCGTGGATCACCCTCAAGGAGCACCAGGAGCGAGCGGCGGCGGTCTCCGAGTTGGTTGAGACATACAGGCCCTAATTCCCGCTCAGGAACGTGCCGGTACAAACAGACGTGGCGCGAGATTGAGCTGGCGACTGCGCCGAACGAAACCGCGATCATCAAACGACGCCATCGCCTCGCAGCTGCGGCAGCTGGCATGGTGCAGGGCATCGGCGAAGTCGAGCCCATTGCCCACCCCGGCCACGGCCTGCTCCAGGGCTGGCCGGTCTTCTGCCGTGAGGCCGGGATGGGCCAGCAAGTGGTCGAACACCTGCAGCACCTTCTCCACCGGGAAGCCGTAGTAGCCACGCAGCACCCACTCCAGTTCCAGGGCCACGGTTTTGGCCAGGAACAGCGGCTGGCCGGATTCGATCAGATCGCGGGCAGCCCGGTGCTGGCGTTCCGTGGCCGCACCGGCATCGTCCTCCGCTACGAAGTAGCGGGCCAGCACATTGGTGTCCACGCCAATCACGGGCGCAGCAGGCTCGCGGGGTCAAAGTCAGCCGGCACGGCTGGCCGGCTGGTCTTCAGCAATCCGAACCCGCTCTCAGGCAGTGGCTGCTCCGGCTTCCAGGGGCGCAGCTCGATGTGATCCCCCACTAACGCGAAACGCACGCGGCTGCCCCTGGCCAGCCCGAACTGCTGACGCAACGCCTTGGGGATGGTGACCTGCCCCTTGCTGGTGATCGAGCTGGTGGCGGCATCGGCAGAGTCCATCGACACTCGCTCCTGGGCTGGGTATTACCTGGTAAGGATAGGTGTGGGACGCTCCCATGGGCATGCCTGCCTCGTTCAGCCACGAGCAGGGTCATCTGTCTTTTGGAGCTCACCCCATCGTCCGCAGGATGTCCTTCATCAGCAGCACCAGGTGCAATGGGTCGGTGGGGGAGGGCTCGAATTCCGGGATGAGATGCAGATAGAATGCTCGCGCCGATGTGCTCTCGGCATGGACGAGCAATCCCCGGCAACCAACTTCTGAGCCGATCTGTGCCGTGCGGCCGATCACATCCGCCAGCAGAGCGGCACCGAGGCCCCGACCTTCATGGTGAAGGTCAACCCCCAGGCGAGCCAGCAGGGCAACGGGCTGGGGATAGCGGCCGGCGCCCTTTTGAAGCCGCAGCGGAGCCTGCGCCGGAGTGATGCTGGCCATGCACCAGGCGTAGTAGGCCACCACATCAATGCTGCCCGCTTCGGTGACCACGAACACCCTGCTGGTGCCGCCAGGGGCATGGGCCTGGCGGGCATGCTTTCGCAACCAGATCGTCTGCTCCTCGGACCGGCATTCGAAACCGTCGAGGCGATCGGCGGAGGCCAGCAGCCGGGGCGACTTGTAGCCGGCGCTCACTCCTGAAACGGTGAGGGCCGATCCATCAGCGCACGCAGACCCTTCAGCGAACGGGCCGGCCGTTGGTTGGCGTGCTCCCAGGCGTCGAGCGCCTCGGGGTCGAGGCGGAATCCGTCGCGGTCGGCCAGCACCTGCTGGGCGGCCAGGCGGAGATGGGTGATCACGAACCGGGTGAGATCGGTGCCGGAAGCGGTGACAGCCCGATCAATCAGTTGGCGATCCTCGGCTGTGGCCCGTACTTCGATGCGTCGATTGCGGGAACGGGTGCTGGCGGGGTCCAAAGGCCTGCCTCGGTGTCCGGCAATTGTACGGCCACCAAGATCCTTGGCCCGCCTAGGCTGATGACATCAGGCACACAGCCTCCCTAGGCTTGCCTGATGAAGCCCTTCGCGTGGAGCCCTGAGAAAAATGCTCAACTCCTGGCCGAGCGGCAGCTGTGCTTCGAAGCAGTGGTGGTGGCGATTGAGGCGGGCGATCTGCTCGACGTGTTGGAGCACCCCAACCAGCAGCGCTATCCAGGGCAGCGCATCCTCGTGGTGCGGCTCCATGGCTACGTCCACCTGGTGCCGATGATCGAAACCGAAGAGCATCTGTTAGCGAGAACGATCATCCCCTCCCCGCCTGAACTGGAGCCTGCAGAGCAGCAGCTTCTCACTGAATTCGAGGCCGGTGAACTGCGCAGTGTGGCCACGCCGGCTCTTCTCAGTCAGCTCCAGGAAGCAGCGAAGACAACGGGCCAGAAAGACCAGCGGATCAACATCCGTCTTTCCAGCGGTGACCTCCAGGCCCTCCGCACCCGTGCCATGCAGGAAGGCATTCCTTATCAAACGCTGATCAGCAGCGTGCTGCACAAGTACGTGAGCGGCACGTTGCAGGAGCGCACCACGGTGAGCTGATGGCGATGCGTGAAGCCGCCAGCAACTCGAATCTCCCGGGACTGCCCCGTGCCAGCGACGGCCATGGGTCATCTGTCCTGCGGGAGCTCACCGCAAGGTCGGAAGGATGACCTTCATCAGCAGCGCCAGGTGCAACGGGTCGGTGGGACTGACAGCAGGTCTGACAGTCGTTCAGGAACCGCTTAGCCTCTGGCTGGCAAGCAAACGAGTTGCCGGGACGATGCTGAGCAAGGACCTCACCGGCAAGCCTTGGGCGGTGACCCCCGAGAAGATCGCGGAGGCCGTGCGCCGGTTGGTTGCCGCAGCCGCACCCACGCGCCTGATCGCCTTTGGTTCCGCTGCCGCAGGGGATCTCAGCGTTGCCAACGTCCTTGACCTTCTGGTGGTGGAAGCCCAGGTGGCCGACCGCTACCAGGAAATGCTGCGCCTGCGCCGTGTCCTGCGCGGGCTGTTGATGCCGATCGACCTGATCGTGACGAGCCAGGCCCTCTACGACTCCCGCGCCCAGGTGCCAGGCACTGTGGAGTTCGCGGCTCGCACACAAGGCCGGGTGCTGTATGCGGGCGATTGAGCAGGCCACTTGCATGGTGCCACAAACAACCGTTGCAGAATCTGCAACAGTTCACTCCGGAAGCTGGCTGAACTCATGAGCGACGAAGTCTTGCCCGATTCCGAACTCATCCTCTACCAGACAGAAGATGGCCGCACACGCATCCAATGTCGATTAGAAGATGAAACCCTGTGGCTGACCCAGGCACAGATGGCCGAGCTGTTTGAAACAACTCCCCAGAACGTGACCCTGCATTTGAAAAGCATCTTTTCTGAGGGTGAGCTGGTCGAATCGGCAACTTGTAAGAACTACTTACAGGTTCGTTTGGAGGGTGGGCGCGAAGTCTCGCGCAAGCTTCGCCATTATCGGCTTGAAGCGGTTTTGGCGGTCGGTTTCCGCGTGCGCAGCCATCGAGGCACTCAGTTCCGCCAGTGGGCCATTGGCTGCTTAAACGAGTATCTGGTGAAAGGCTTCACCATTGACGACGAGCGGCTGAAGAATCCCCCAGGAAAGGGTCAGAGAGACTATTTTGACGAGCTTCTCGATCGCATCCGCGACATCCGCTCGTCGGAACGTCGCTTCTATCAGAAGGTACTGGATATCTACGCAACGAGTGTGGACTACACGCCGGATGCGGAAACCACCCAGCAGTTCTTCGCCACTGTGCAGAACAAGATGCATTGGGCGGCCCATGGCCATACAGCCGCTGAGGTCATCGCCGAGCGGGTGGACGCGACAAAGCCATTCATGGGCTTGCAGACCACACGACCCAGCGGCATCGTGCGCAAAGGTGACATATCTGTCGCCAAGAACTACCTCTCCGCAGATGAACTTCAGGTCTTGAACCGTATCGTTAGCCTCTACATCGAATATGCGGAGCTCCAGGCGTTGGAGCGCAGGCCGATGACGATGCGAGACTGGATCAAGAAGCTGGATGAGTTTCTGGCCATCTCCGGACGTGATGTACTGGACAATGCAGGAAGCGTTTCTGCTGAGTCTGCCAGGAGGAAAGCTGAGTTGGAATATGG
Organism: Synechococcus sp. SynAce01; assembly: GCF_001885215.1. GTDB lineage: Bacteria > Cyanobacteriota > Cyanobacteriia > PCC-6307 > Cyanobiaceae > Regnicoccus > Regnicoccus frigidus. The sequence goes on from NZ_CP018091.1 coordinate 230,365, forward strand.
CCGCTATCGGGCGCTGCTCGATGCGCAACCTCAGCCTATCGATGTGGAGTTTGAGAAGGCTGCCAAAGACTTGAAGAACTTACCGACGCCGAAGAAGCCCAAACCGCCGAAGCCATGACCCTCACCGAAGCCCTCATCGAAGAGGCGGCCCTTGGCTGGTTCCAGGAGCTGGGCTATGTGGTGCGCCATGGCCCTGATCTCGCCCCCGGCGAACCGGCGGCGGAGCGGCAGTCGTTCGGCGATGTGGTGCTGGTGGGCCGGCTGCGCGAAGCTACTCGCCGGCTCAACCCAGCCATCCCCGATGACGCCCGTGAGGAAGCCCTGCGCAAGCTGTTGCGCCTGGCCACCCCGTCGCTGGTACAGACCAACAGCGCCTTCCACCGCCTGCTGCGTGAGGGCGTACCGGTGGAGTATCCCCGCCCCGATGGCAGCATCGCCGGCGACCATGTACGGCTGGTCGACTTCGCCGACGCCAGTGCCAACGACTGGCTGGTGGTGAACCAGTTCAGCGTCAGCGACGGCCAACACAACCGCCGGCCCGACCTGGTCGTGTTCCTCAACGGCCTGCCCCTGGGCCTGATTGAGCTCAAGAACGCCGCCGTTGAAGGCGCCACCATCTGGAGCGCCTACGCCCAGCTGCAGACCTACAAAGCTGAGATTCCTTCGCTGCTTCAGTACAACGCCGCCCTGGTGGTGAGCGATGGGCTGCAGGCCCGCATCGGCTCGATCACCGCCAACCAGGAGTGGTTCAAGCTGTGGCGCAGCATTGATGGCGAAACCGACGCCCCCGCCACAGCCCTGGAGCTGGAAACGCTGATCCGTGGTGTGTTCGAGCCGCAGCGGTTCCTCGATCTGCTGCAGCATTTCATCGTCTTTGAGGAAGACCCTGATTCGGGAGCCCTCCACAAGATCATTGCCGGCTACCACCAATTCCACGCCGTGAATGCGGCCGTGCAGGAAACCGTGCGCGCCAGCGGCATGGGGCCCGCCGCCCGCAGCTTGGGCGGCAGGCCGGGCGACCGTCGCGCCGGCGTGGTGTGGCACACCCAGGGCAGCGGCAAGAGCTTTTCGATGCTCTTCTATGCCGCCCGCATCGTGCGCTATCCAGCGATGGCCAATCCCACCCTGGTGGTGCTCACCGATCGCAACGACCTCGATGATCAGCTCTTCGGGCAGTTCCAGCGCTGCGCCGACATCCTCGGGCAAACGCCGCTGCAGGCCGCCAATCGTGAGCAGTTGCGCGAGCTGCTCAACCGCGCCAGTGGCGGCGTGGTGTTCACCACCATCCAGAAGTTCATGCCCGAAAAGGGTGCGCCGATGCCCGAGCTCAGCGCCCGCCGCAACATCGTGGTGATCGCCGATGAAGCGCACCGCAGCCAGTATGGCTTCGGCGGCAAGGTGAATGAGAAGACCGGCGCGATGACCTACGGCTTCGCCAGCAACCTGCGCGATGCCCTGCCCAACGCCTCCTTTATCGGCTTCACAGGCACGCCGATCGAGCAGACCGACGCCAACACCCGCGCCGTGTTCGGCGATTACATCTCCATCTACGACATCCAGCGCGCCGTGGCCGATCGGGCCACCGTGCCGATCTACTACGAGAGCCGCATCTCCAAGCTCTCCCTGAACGCCGCCGCGTTGCCTGGTCTTGATGCCGAATTCGAGGAAATCACCGAAGGCGAAGAGCAAACCAGCAAGGAAAAGCTGAAAACCAAGTGGGCCGCCCTCGAAGCCTTGGTTGGCGATCCCCAGCGCCTCGCCCTGGTGGCCGCCGATCTGGTGGCGCATGTGGAGAAACGCCTGGAGGCGATGGATGGCAAGGCGATGGTCGTCTGCATGAGCCGCCGCATCTGCGTCGATCTCTACAACGCTTTGATTCAGCTGAGGCCCGAATGGGCGACTGACACCCTCAAGGTGGTGATGACCGGCAGCGCCGATGACGGCCCCGACTGGCAGCCCCACATCCGCAGCAAGGAGGCCCGCCGCCAGCTGGCCAACCGCTTCAAGGATGCCAACGATTCCTTCAAGATCGTGATCGTGCGTGACATGTGGCTCACGGGCTTCGATGCCCCCTGTCTGCACACCATGTATGCCGACAAGCCGATGCAGGGCCACGGGCTGATGCAGGCGATCGCCCGCGTCAACCGCGTCTTCCGCGACAAGCCCGGCGGTCTGGTGGTGGATTATCTCGGCCTCGCCGATCAGCTCAAGCGGGCCCTGGCCACCTACACAGAAAGCGGCGGCAAAGGCGACCCCACCTTCGACACCGCCGGCGCCATCGCCGTGATGCTCGAAAAACACGGCATCGCCTCGGATCTCCTGCACGGGTTTGACTGGTCGGCCTGGACCAGCGGCACCCCCACCGAGCGCCTGCAGCTCCTTCCCGCAGGCCAGGAGCACATCCTGTTTCAGGAGAACGGCAAGCAGCGCTGGCTGCAGGTGGTGGCCGAACTCTCCCGCGCCTTCGCCCTATGCTCCGCCAGCGACGAAGCCGCCGAGATCCGCGACGACGTGAGTTTCTTTCAGGCGTTGCAGGCTGCCCTCTCCAAGCAAACCAGCTCCACCAGCCGATCACCTGAGCAGATCGACGCCGCCATCCGCCAGCTGGTGAGTCAGGCGATCAGCACCGACGGCCAGGTGATCGACGTGTTCACCGCAGCCGGCCTGCCAAGGCCCGACATTTCGATCCTCAGCGATCAGTTCCTCGCCGAGGTGCGTGGCCTTAAGCATAAGAATGTGGCCGCGGAGTTGCTGGAAAAACTACTCAAAGATGAGCTCAAAGTGCGCTCAAAACGCAACCTGGTACAGAGCCAGGTGTTCTCCGAGAAGCTCAAAAAAACCCTTAATGCTTACCACAACCGCGCCATCACCACCGCCGAGGTGATCGAGGAGCTCATCTCGCTCGCCAAAGAGCTCGATGCCGCCAGCAAACGCGGCGAAGACCTCGGCCTCTCCGACGACGAAGTCGCCTTCTACGACGCCCTCGCTGCCAACGACAGCGCCGTTGAAGCCATGGGTGACGCCAAGCTCAAACTGATCGCCGCCGAACTCATCACCCAGGTGAAAAAGAGCGTGTCGATCGACTGGACCCTGCGCGAAAGTGCCCGCGCCAAGATCCGCGTGATGGTGAAACGCATCCTCAACCGCTACGGCTACCCACCTGATCTACAGGACGCCGCTGTGCAAACCGTGCTGGCTCAGGCGGAGCTGTTGTGTTCGGCCTGGGTGTAAGTGGTTGCATTGCGGAGCTACCGTTGATCCAGCGCATCAACCACTCCCGCCCGATCCAAGTAGGCCCATGAGCAAGAAGCAACGTCTATCACCCGTCGAGACAATTGAGGAGATGCAGAACAATCTTCCCTACGACAAACCGATCGACAAGAAAGACTACAAACAAGACCTCGAAGTGCTTCAGATCGAACTGCTCAAGGCTCAGCGCCATATCAAGGCTGTCGGACAGCGCGTGGTGATCCTGTTCGAAGGTCGCGATGCGGCAGGCAAAGGCGGATCAATCAAGCGCTTCCGCGAACACCTGAACCCTCGCGGCAGTGAACATGTGGCGCTACTTAAGCCCAACGATGCCGAAGCGACCCAGTGGTACTTCCAGCGCTATGTTCCGCACCTGCCATCGGCCGGCGAAATCACGATGTTCGACAGGTCGTGGTACAACCGGGCAGGCGTTGAGAAGGTGATGGAGTTCTGCACACCGCAGGAACACGCTTTGTTCCTGCGCCAGGTTCCTGGCTTCGAACAGTCACTCGTCAGCAGTGGAATTCTATTATTCAAGCTCTGGTTTGCCGTGTCAGAAGCCCGCCAGAAGCTGCGTTTCAAAGACCGGCGCGAGGATCCACTCAAGCAGTGGAAGTTGTCGCCCATCGACGAGGTGAGCGTGGAGAAGTATGGCGAGTACACCGAAGCTCGCAATGAGATGCTGCTCGCCACCGACACCCTCGTGGCGCCTTGGACCATCGTTAACTCGAACGAGAAGAAACGGGCCCGTCTTGGCGCCATCCGCAGCGTTCTCCACGCCCTTAACTACGAGCTCAAAGACCACGACGCCGTCGGTGAGCCCGATCCACGGGTTGTGCGTACAGCCCATTCACTGTTCATCGACAACTGAGCTGGTCGCCTTGCGCCGGTCTGGGTTTTTTGGACGTCACCTCAGGACTGGCCAGGGTCACCACAGTTTGTCCATCAGCCCAGACATGTGAGACGCCTGGGGCACTGATCAGTACAGCCGCCCCACCGCCTTGGCCACCCGCGCAGTTTATTCCTTCAGAGGCTTTCCAGGCGCTCCGATCCGCCATCTCTACCTGCACCACGATGGCTACCCGACCGGAGCCGCCTGGCGCTTCGCCATGGCCCGCCGCCACAACCCCAGCTCCGCTGGTTTTCTTAACGCCTTCCTGGAAACTCAGCCGCGAGCGGAACCCCTGGCCACTCCAGATCAATCTGCAGATGCTGAATACCGCTATGGACTGGAGCTACTCGCTGGGGATGATTCCCATCTACAGGTGCAGTACTGGCGGCGAATGCCTGGGGGAACCAGCTGGCAGCCCCGTTGCGGACCGATCACCTTGGAGAAGTTCATCCAGCGCTTCCTGCCCGGTGAACCCCTTGAATCCGCTCAGTAACTCGGGCCATATCTGCATCACAGGGAAACGTGACTTTTAGCTTATAGAGAAGCCACTAGACAACTTCTCAGCTGGTCCATGACAAGGATTCCTTGCCAGTTGTTTATAAAATAGACAGCAGGATTTAATACCACCAACTGTCACGAACTGGATAAGCTCAGGATGCTCCGCTGCCTCGCCTCAGAAACCGCCGCACCTGGCCCGGCCAGTCGCCAGGAAGGTCGCCTTTTTTGACGGCGGGATTGGTCATCGAGGCCAGCAGCGGCCAGCCGCCCAGTTGCAGGCTGGCGCCAACGTGAACCAGCACAGTGAGGGCGATCAGCAGCCAGGCCAGCAGGTGCAGGGAATAGGCGAGGTGGTTCAGCTCTCCCTGCCTGAGCCAGTCCTCCTGCATCAACTTGCCCGTGCCGATGGCCAGGGCCAGGGCCACAAGGGCCACGGAATTGGCTGATCGCCGCAGGCGTGAGCGGCCCAGGCTCAAGGAGTAGGCCAGGAAGGGCACAGCGAGCAGCAACAGCAACACGCCGATCTGACCGTGGAGGTCAATCCAGTGGCCTGCTGGGGTGAAGGGAAGTCGCCCCCAGCGGCCGTCATAGCGGCTGTAAACGATCAGGCCGCTGATCCAGCAACCCAGCACCGCCAGGGCCGTGCCGCCATGGAGCAAGCGCAGCAAGGACGGTTGATAGGGGCGGGGCATCCAGATGGCTGCAGATGGGAAAAGCTTGCCTCAGGCGGCGTCAGCCAGCAGCACCAGTTAGTTCTGTGCTTCCGCCAACGCCTGTTGCAGCTCGGGGATGAACACGGCGTACATGCCGCGCAGGTCCCCCACGTTGAAATCGAAGGCCTTATCGGCGGGGTAGTTGTCTTTGACGAAGGAAGGCCGGCTGGCTTTGCTGCCGTGGCAGGCCAGGCAGCTGGGCTCCACGTTGATACGGCGGTAATAGTTCACGCCGCTCGCCTGCTCGGCGCCAGCCGGCTGCCACAGTCCGGTGATCGCCGGCTGGCGATGGAACAGATCGAGCACCTGCCGCTCCTGGGCCGTGGCGGGCGCATGGTCGGGATTACGAAACTTGCTGGCCACCTGGCGCACCTGCCAGCCGTTCTCCTTACCGATCGCCATCGCCCGCAGGCCCACCGGTTTGCAGACCTCCTTCATCGTTTGCAGCGTTGGCTCCTCGCTGCTGCCCTCAAGCGTGGAGGCCAGGCTCACGCGCATCCGATCGAGCTGCTCCATCTCCGCCACAGCCCGGGCCAGCTCAGCTGGTTCGACGGCAGAGCGGGTCGGCGGCCGATCGCTTTGGGCAGCCCAAGCCGCTGGGGGCGTGAGGCTCAGCAGCAAGGCGGCAAGCAGCGCGAAGAGAAAGGACGTCATGGGCTGGACTCCAGGCAAGAGAGCGGGGCGAGCAGGCGGTGGGCGCCGTCCTGGGATCGACTGGGCGGGGGTCAAAGTCCCACTAACCGATCGCTGGTGCCGTCAGGGCCACGGGGGTGCTGGCGCTGGTGGCCAGATCAAGCGGGAAGTTGTGCACGTTGCGCTCGTGCATCGCCTCGATGCCCAGGCCACCCCGGTTGAGCACATCGGCCCAGGTGTTGATCACCCGGCCTTGGTGATCCAGCACGGAGTGGTTGAAGTTGAGGCCGTTGAGGTTGAACGAGAAGCTGGCCACGGCCAGGGCCGCGAACCAGATGCCCACCACCGGCCAGGCGGCCAGCAAGAAGTGCAGGCTGCGGCTGTTGTTGAAGGAGGCGTACTGGAAGATCAGACGGCCAAAGTAGCCGTGGGCGGCCACGATGTTGTACGTCTCTTCTTCCTGGCCGAACTTGTAGCCGTGGTTGAGGGATTCGGTTTCGGTGGACTCCCGCACCAGTGAACTGGTGACGAGTGAGCCGTGCATGGCGGCGAATAGGGCCCCGCCGAAGACACCGGTGACTCCCAGCATGTGGAAGGGGTGCATCAGCACGTTGTGCTCAGCCTGGAGCACCAGCATGAAGTTGAAGGTGCCGGAGATGCCCAAGGGCATGCCATCGGAGAAGGAGCCCTGGCCCACCGAATAGACCAGCAGCACGGCGGTGGCAGCAGCCACTGGGGCTGAGTAGGCCACAGCGATCCAAGGACGCATGCCCAGCCTGTAGCTGAGCTCCCACTCTCGTCCCATCCAGCAGAAAATGCCAATCAAAAAGTGGAAGATGATCAGCTGATAGGGGCCGCCGTTGTAGAGCCACTCATCCAGGCTGGAGGCGGCCCAGATCGGGTAAAAGTGCAGGCCGATCGCGTTACTGGAGGGAACAACCGCGGCGGTGATGATGTTGTTGCCATAGAGCAGACCACCGGAAACAGGCTCGCGAACGCCATCGATGTCAACGGGGGGCGCGCCGATGAAGGCGACCACGAAACAGCTGGTGGCAACCAGCAGGGTGGGAATCATCAACACCCCGAACCAGCCCACATAGAGGCGGTTCTCGGTGCTGGTGACCCAGTCGGTGAAGCGATTCCAGGGATTGCCCCGGGAGCGCTTGAAGGTGGTTGACGTCATGGTGAGACCTCAGAAGACAGGAGTCGGAGCGGGACGAGCTGGCCTGGCCAGAGCGAACATTCGGCAAAAGCCCTCCCGACCCTCCTACAATACTAACGATATATCGGCCTAGGTCGCACATGCTGCTATGAGTCATTCTGCTCCGATCCTCCAGTCACAACAGCCGCCGACGACGCCTGGGCCACAGCGGCGTTGGCGAGCCCGCCTGCTCAGCCTTCTGGTCGCCCTGCTATTGGCCGCCCCCGTGCTGGCCTTTGCCGTGCCAGTCCAGGCTGCAGCTGAGATTCAGCGCTGGTCACTGGCCGATACCAACGGCGATGGCTGGGCGATCAGCCTGTTTGAGCAACCCGACCCGGATTTTCCGAAGGGCTGGCGCCTGCGCCTGACGGCCCTGGCTCTCGGTGAGCAGCTCGACCACCAACGCGGCCTCGAACTCGAAGACAGCCAGGGGAGCCACTGGCAACTGGCTAACCACAGCGAGGAACAGGTGCCGGCAGGCGATCCAGCCGTTCCAGCCAGTTCGGCCCAGTTCGATCTGGCCAGGCTGCAGCCCAGGCCCAGCGCGATCTTGCCCCTGCGACTGGCGATTCCGCTCCAGAACGGGACCGATCAGGCGCTGATGCTCTCACCGGAGATCGTTGAAGCCATCGGCCTCAAGGCTGGGCAGGGAAGCTGATCGGGCGCGCTGAGGTCTGCTGCGGCGGAAGTCCCAGGGGCGTCGATGCAAGCGCTGGCGTCAATGCATTGCTCAGGAGGGATTCTCCAGGCCCTCCAGAGCCGTTCGCAGATCTCCCATGAACGCCTCATCGAGCTCAGTGGCGGTGATCTCTTCTCCCACCAGGTCCTGGATCAGGGGGTAAAAGCGCACCTCAAACCACTTGCGAAACACCGAATAGGTGTGCTCCGCCGGCCAGGTGCCGCTGTCGCGATTCCAGAAGTCGAGCTCCGCCTCAAAGATCGCCTCGTAGATCTCCTTGAGGATCTCTTCGGCTTCGTCGTTCGTCTCGAAATCGGGGATCAGATACAGACAGGGCTCCCGGGCTCCACCCGCCGTGGTGTCGAGATCCAGCCGCTCGGCCCAGGCGAGCAGATGGGCGGCGGGGTAGATCCCGACGGCGCAGCGATTGACGATGGCCATGGCGCTGCCTGCAGGTCTGCTGGAACCCTAGACAGAGCCATCCGGTGCTCCAAGCCACGGAGTTGGCCAGGTGGTGGTGATAGGTTAAAAAATCGCTTCAGATTCAGCCGGGATTTGCACCGGCACTCGCACAGGATTTGGCTCAGCCAGAACATCGCAATGGAAAAACTCACGGCCGAAGGGCTTGAAGTCGTCAACGACTTGGCCCAGCGCTATGGCTTCAGCCAGGACGCCGTGCTGCACATGACCTTCGCGGTGCTTAAGGGGCGTGGCGGCATGGCCCAGTTCAATCACCCCGAATTCGCCGGCTCCGGCCAATGGATGAACGGCGGCATGATGATGCTGGGTGACATGTTCAACCAGGGGCTCAAGGCCCGCGTCGATGGGCTCTGCCAGGGATTGGCCGCAGCCGTCGCCAGCCAGCCCGACCTCTTTCCAAAGGGAAGCTTCCAGTCGCAGAGCCAGAGCGGCGGCGGCAGCCAGCAGATGCAGGTGGGCGGTGGCATGCAGATGGCCACGGGCATGCAGCCGATGAGCTTTGGCTCCGGCGCGCTATTCAGCGCCGACCCCCAGGACAGCTGGTGGCCAGCAGGTCTCGGCGCCCCAAGCTCCAGCGGCTCCCAGAACGACATGCACTACGCCTATTTCCCGGCCGCCGGCCGGCTGGCGGTGAAGGTCAACGGCAACGTCAGTGTCTACGACACCAGCGGCCACCAGATCTCCGGCCTCTCCCAGCAGCAGTCGTCCGGTGGCGGCGTGGTGTTTAGCACCGGCACCGGCAGCATCAGCCTCACCCACCTGCCAGCGGTGAACGTCACAGCAGCCCCCACGGCCACTCCTGCAGCCGCCCAGGCTGAGCCTCAAGCACCGAGCGCTGCAGTTGCCGCTCCATCCAGCTCTGCACCATCGAACCCGGCGGCCAGCAAGGCCAGCAGTACCGATGTCTTCGCCACCCTGGAGCGTCTCGGGGAGCTCATGCAGAAAGGCATCCTCACCGAGGACGAGTTCACAGCCAAAAAGGCCGAGCTGCTCAGCCGCCTCTAGGAACAACCCCAGCCCTCACCAGGGCAAGAGCTGGCCATTGGCATGCCAGAAGCTACCGGAGGTCTCCAGGCTGAGCGCGTCGATGCGGGCGAGCAGGCCCGTCACCGCCTGCTCAGCTGTGATGCCTTGCTCGCTGAAGCCGGTCATGCGGGTGCTCACCAGGCCGGGATGGAGCAGGGCAACGGCAATCCCCCGGGGCTTGAGATCGATCGCCATCGACTTGCCGGCCATGCAGAGCGCCACCTTCGACATCCGGTAGCCGTAGGAGCCGCCCGAGGTGTTGTCGTCGATAGAGCCCATGCGGCTGGTCATCAGGATCACCTTGGCGCCTGGATGCAGCTGGCCCAGCAAGGCACTGGTGAGCTCCAGAGGGGCGATGGCGTTCACCTCGAACTGGCGCCGCAGACTGCCGGCATCGAGGTGCTCCAGGTTGGTGCGCTCGACGATGCCGGCGTTATGGATCAGCCCATCGATCGGCAGCCCATCGAGCCGCTCCACCAGGCCGGCTATCGCTTCGCCGGAGGTGAGCTCCAGCCCCGCCTCCAGGCGCACACCCAGGCTCTCCAGCTCCGGCGATGGCTGGCGGCAGGCCGCCACAACCAGCTCACCGCGGGCCTGCAGCTGACGGCAATACTCCAGGCCGATGCCGCGGTTGGCGCCGGTGATCAGGTAAGTGGCCATGGGCTGAAGAGCTGCTGCTGCCAGTCGTTGGAGCGTAGGAAGTCAGGCGCGTGCGCTCACACCTGAAGGTTTGGGCAGATCAGCTCCGCTTCCCTGGCCGGATGGCTCTGCCAGCCCGCCAGCAGCCCCTGCAGTTCCTGGCGAAGCTGGCGCAGCTCCTTGATCTGGCCATCGATCCGCTCGATCTGGCGCCCCAGCTGGATCGCAATGTCGCCGCAGGGCAAATCACCGGCGTCATGAACCGCCAGCGATCCCTGGATTTCTTCGAGGCTGAGCCCAAGGGTCTTGAGACGGCGAATGAACTCCAGACGCCGCAGGCTGTCTTCGGCGAACAGGCGATAGCCCCCCTGGCTGCGGCCGATCGCCGGCAGCAGGCCCAGCTCTTCGTAGTAGCGCAACGTTTTGACCGGCAGACCACTGCGGGCCGCCAGCACACCGATCTTCATGCCGGCCTGCTTACCGGCCTGCAGGCCGGTCTTCTTCACAACGACTTCCACAAGGGTTGACTCTCCACCTAGATGGAGACTCTAAGGTAAAGGTTGGCCTTTGCTCCTGATTCCGTGTCCGTCAGCGATCCGTGCTGCGCCACCAGCTCCGGCCCTGATCGGGAGCTGGCGAGGGAACTGACCCTGCTGCGCCGAAAACTGGCTGTCGGCGCGGTGCTCACCGGGCTGATCGTGATCGCCCATCTGCCGCACATGCTCGGCCAGCCGCTGCCGTTTGTGCCCGCCTGGTTGTCGAGCCCATGGACGCAGCTGATCCTCTGCACCCCGGTGATGGCCTGGTGCGGCGGGATTTTTTTCCGCGGCGCCTGGGCCGCCTTTCGCCGCCATGGGGCGGACATGAACACCCTGGTGGCCGCCGGTACTGGTTTCGCCTATCTCGGCTCGCTCTTCGCCACGGTGTTTCCGGGCGTGCTCAAGGCCGAGGGATTGCCGGCAGACGTGTATTACGAAACCGCCGCGGTGGTGATCTGGCTGGTGCTGCTCGGCAATCTGCTCGAAGCCCGCGCCCGCGGACAGACCTCCGAGGCGATCCGCAAGCTGATCGGCATGCAGCCACCCACCGCCCGGGTGCTGCGCAACGGCACAGCCGTGGATCTGCCCGTTGGCCAGGTGGTGGTGGGCGAGCGGATTCAGGTGCGCCCGGGCGAACGCATTCCCCTCGACGGTCTGATCGAGGAGGGCAGCTCCTATGTGGAGGAATCGATGCTCACCGGCGAACCCACCCCCGTGGCCAAGGCCAGCGGCGATGAAGTGATCGGCGCCTCGCTCAACCGCAGCGGCAGCTTCATTTTTCGCGTCACCCGCATCGGCGGCGACACCTTGCTGGCCCAGATCGTTGAACTGGTGCGTCAGGCCCAGAGCTCGCGCACCCAGGTGCAGAAACTGGCGGATCAGGTGGTCGGCTGGTTCGTTCCCGTGGTGATCGCCATCGCCATCGGCGCCTTCGTGATCTGGTTCCTGGTCACCGGCAACACAGTGCTGGCCCTGCTGTTCAGCGTCAGTGTGCTGGTGATCGCCTGTCCCTGCGCCCTCGGGCTGGCCACGCCCACCTCGATCATGGTGGCCTCGGGCAAAGGAGCAGAGAACGGCCTGCTGTTCCGCAGTGCTGAAAGCATTGAGACAGCCGGCAAGCTGCAGACCATCGTTCTCGACAAGACCGGCACGCTGACCCGCGGCCAGCCGGAGGTGACGGATTTCGAGCGGGTCGGTGGCGGGCGGGTGGAGGCCAGGGCCCTGCTGGCGATGACGGCCGCGCTCGAATCCCGCTCTGAACACCCCCTGGCTGAGGCGGTCGTCAGCTACGTGCGCGGCCAGCTGAGCGACCCAGAACTCCCGGCCGTGCAGGGCTTCGAAGCGATCGCTGGTCGAGGCGTTCAAGGAACGGTGGGGGGCCAGGAGGTGCGGATCGGCACTCCGCGCTGGTTCGAGGAACTCGGCCTGCCGATGACGGCCCTGGCCCCACTCACCCAGCGCCTGGAAGACGCGGCCCGCAGTACAGCCGCCGTGGTGGTGGACGGCAGACTGGAGGCCTGTTTCGGCATCGCCGACGCCCTCAAGCCCGGCTCCACGGAGGCGGTGCGGGCGCTCAGGCGCCTGGGCCTGGAGGTGGTGATGCTCACCGGCGATGCAAGGCGCAGCGCCGAAGTGATCGGCGCACAGCTCGGCATCACGCGGGTGATCGCCGAGGTGCGCCCCCAGGACAAGGCCGCCGTGGTGGAGCACCTGCAGCGCAGCGGCCAGATCACCGGCATGGTGGGCGATGGCCTCAACGACGCTCCGGCCCTGGCGGTGGCCGATGTGGGCTTCGCGATCGGCACCGGAACCGATGTGGCGATCGCCGCCAGCGACATCACCCTGCTCAGTGGCGATCTGCGCGGCATCGCCACCGCCATCGAGCTCAGCCGCGCGGCGATGGCGAACATCCGCCAGAACCTCTTCTTCGCCTTCGTCTACAACACCGCCGGCATTCCCCTGGCAGCCGGCGTGCTGTTTCCCTTCACCGGCTGGCTGCTGAGCCCGATGATCGCCGGCGCCGCCATGGCCTTCAGCTCTGTCTCGGTGGTGATGAACGCCCTGCGCTTGCGCCAGTTCCGCCCCTCGCCGGCGTTGGCTGAAAGGCAGCTGGCGGAGGTGCAGCCATGATCACGATCCTGCTGGCTGTGGCTTTGCCGGTAGCAGTGGCTTTGCCGGTGGCGATGGCCTCCGAACCGGCCTCGCTCCCATCCTCCAGACAGCTGCTGGCCCAAAAGCCGATCGCCGTCGAGCGCTTTGAAGCCAGCGGTACACAGGCCGCTGGCATGGAGGCCGTCATGCAGACCGGGCCGTGGCGGCGCACCGCCCAGCCCCTGGGCCTGCAGCTGCTGGTGGCCAGCGGCGGGCTGGGCCTGATCCTGCTGGAGCTGTGGTGGTTTCTGGGGGCGAGCAAACCGGCGACGCTGGCGGCCTCCAGGGGAGATGGGATCCAGCAGATCACCATCACCGTCGATGGCGGCTACGAGCCAAGGCGGATCAGGGTGCGGGCAGGACAGCCCGTGCGGCTTGCCTTCCACCGCCTCGATCCCAGCAGTTGCGTGGCCCAGGTGCTCTTCCCCGACTTTCAGCGCGTTCTCGATCTCCCCGTCGGCGACACCACGGTGCTGGAGCTGCTGCCGGAGAAGCCGGGGCGCTACCCCTTCCACTGCGGCATGAACATGGTGCGCGGCGAGCTTGAAGTGGTGGAGCGAGACGCGCCGCCAGGAGAATGAGCCTCGCTCAAAGGGCAAAGAGATTGTCGAACTTGTAGTAGGCGGGTTTGCGTAATCCTTCCACCGCCAGCATCCGCCGCAGCGCGATGATCTCGGCCCGCTGGGCCACGATCACCTGCCGCGCAAAGCGACGAATCGTGGTGTTGGAGCTCTTGGCGAGGGCATCGTGGGCCATCATCAACGCCCCGCCGTGATGCTCAAGCATCCCCTCGAGAAACCAGACCACCCGGTTCTCCCTGGTGGGGCCCTCGCCCATCATGCGCATGCCCTCGATCTGGGCCTGGCTCATGCGGATGAGGCCCGAGAGGCTGTCTGGATCGGCACCGGGAGCCAGGGCTACGGGGTAGGCGGGGGCCTCGGGATACCAGGCCTTTCGCCACAGCCCCATCGCCCGGATTTCAGCGGCTTGCTCGCGCCAGATCGAATTGGCCAGGGCGCCAACGCCCGGCTCGCCAATCCCGAACACAAATTCGCTCATCCGCAACGCCCCGGTGTGGTGCTGCACCATCCCGTCGAGGAAGCGCAGGTCGAAGGTGGCTCCGGCCGGGCCAACGTCATGGGCGTGGGCACCGTGATCCATCGGTGCCGCATGGTCCATCGGTGCCGTGTGGTCCATCGGTGCCGTGTGGTGATGGTGAGGATCCATCTGGGCACGGGCCTCCGGCACGGAAGCGGCGAAACCACTGAGGCCGATCCATACACCAAGGAGAAAGAAAGGACGCATGCCAGGGGATCAGGAGTCCACTCACCGTATGGTCTCCCCTCAACTGGAGAGTCAAGGACTAGGGGAACAGTGCCATCGGCGCAAGCCGGCTAACAAGTCCATCGGTCGACGAGCTGATCAGCAACTCTTCCACTTGCCTCAATTCATCGATGGGGGAGGCGTTGCTGCGATTTCCTGGGAATGATGGAGGTGGTGTCCTCGGGCCGATCAAGCCAGCCTCACTGCCTGGCCTGGAAAAGCAAGCGGTTCTTGCCGGCCCCGCCTTGAAGCAGAAGGCTGCGACGGTCGATGCTGCAGCGCCGCACGCCTTCAAGCGCCGTGCCGAAACAGAGGCGATCACCCTCGAGCTCGATGCCGCCAATCAGGCGATTGCAACCACCATTGCCAGAGAAGTGCAATGGACCGCACTCTGCGAAGAAGGGGCGCACCCTGGCAAAGGCTGCAAATGCTGCAGGCGCCAACTTGAAAAGCAAGAGGCGAAACCGGGCAGGCCCAATAGCCGAAAGGAAGTGACACATTGCTTCATAGGCTGTTACACTTCTTGCAGTTACCACCACCAGCACCATGGCTGACTCCACCTCCCGCTTTGGCTTCGTTGATTTCGCTGAAACCTGGAATGGCCGCATGGCCATGCTCGGCTTCGTGATCGGCTTGGGCACCGAGCTGCTCACCGGCCAGGGAATCCTCTCCCAGATCGGCCTCGGCTGATTCAGAGCGCCAGTCGTTCTCCTGAAATCTGAACCAGACGTCCGATCGGTCTTTTCGGATTCAGGTTTTTTTACCCGGATGGACCACCATCCGGGTTTTGTTTTTGGCTCTTCTCCATCAGGATTGCTGAATGGCTTTTGCAATCATTTTCGTGCTGGCCGCCGAAGCGGACCTGCCTGGTGAGAATCCCGATTGGGACGCCTTGCTGACAGCGCAGCACAAGGGAATCAGCGGTGGCGTTGCCCTGCGGATCTTCAAGGTCCCCAAGGAGGAGACCAAAACCCTGGATGAACTGGTGTCTGAAGGGCTGGCCGTCCTGGCTGGAGCCGATCCGTTGCCAGGTGTTGCCGATGAATCGGGAAGTGACCGGATCTGTGATGCGACGGTGCCCCATCTCGAACCCCGTTCCCGCTGGCTCGCGGTTTACGAACTGAGCGGAGCGGCCGCTGTGGCTGTCTCAGGCCATCCAGCCCTCCAGATGGAGATCGAGGCTTGCCGCTGCCTCGACCGTTTCCCCCTGCGCGAAGCCGCAAACGAAACCTGTTGGTTCTATCCCACCGAGAACGGCCGCTATCTCTGCTGGGAGAACCAACGCCAGCTGCAAAGCCTGCCGGGCTTCCTGCCCGACCAACCGGTCGAAGCCAAACCGGTGAGCTACGACCGTCAGGACGTGCATGTGCTTTGGTCATTGATGGCCGACGACCAGGCCCTCACCTGCGTGGGACTGACCTATCAGGGGCGACAGATTGAGTGGAGCACCACGCCGACAAAGTCGGAAAACTGGGCCACCTGGACGTCATTCGAGGTGGACACAATGGCCGACGAGGCCTACAAAGAAATCACCACCTTGACGGTGTTCTGACCCCTGCAGCACCCACCTCGATCAGATCAGCAGACCGATCGTGAGGCTCACCAAAGCCAGACCAGCCAGGCCTGTGGCAGCGAGAAGGGGAATCGAGGTTGCCATGGAGAAGCCCTGCAAGCCGCAAATCTAAAGCAATCCTTAAGCCCACCAAGGCTGCGGGCGGAGGAGCGGCGCAATCCGTAATGCTGAGCCAGTGAAGCCAGCCGTCAAGAAGCAACTTCAAAGCAAAAAGTCTGATCAGCGTTTAAGGCTGCCAAGGGAGAAGGTCAACGCTTCATTGGAACGCCTCGTCAATCTATGGCTTCCACGATCCATTTCCAGGTTTGGCCTCAACTCGGGATAGTTTCCGATGCTTAGATAGTCCAAAACAACAGAAAACATGACTCCAAAAAAAACGACCTGTGCCACCGTTCAATCAGAACGAGTGCGCAGGTCATCATGAACGGTAGCGGGCTTGTCTCAGCACCCGATTGACATAGAATCTATTCAACAACCAGATCAGACATGACTGAATCGTACTGATCAGACCAAACAAGGCCTGATCAAACAGATCTAATCACAGTTGCAATCATCTGTAGTAATAGCCCCCGTCGGCTGGATTGCGTGTCACGTAGCTGCACTGACGGCCAATTCTCCAGAGAGCAAGATGAATCGGTGTGGGGTCGTAGCGGACAACTTCGGGGAATGCTTCGCGGATCAATTCAGTGGCACGCCAGGCGTTGTAGTGGGGAATGCGTGAGCTGAGGTGGTGAGCCACGTGGGTGGAGCCGATACCGTGGTGCAGAAAATTCAACAACGGTCCATAGGGACGGTCAACGGTCTGCAGGGCTCCCTTCGCCCAGTTCCACTCGTCAGCCGTGAAATGGGGAATGTCGGTGTCGGTGTGCTGCAGCCAGGTGTAGCAAACCAACCAAGCATTGATCACCAGGTAAGGCAACCCATACACGCAAAGCACCCGCAGCAGCGACGTTTGCATGGCCCAGAAGACCATGAGCGAAAACACCACAACCAGGCCGATGTTGGACATCTGCACCAGGCCTTTCCAGCGACCTGGAAACAACTCACGGCTTCCGGGGCTGACCTGGGGGATGGGAATGAAATGGGAGGTGGGAAAACCCTGCGCTGGCCCACCGGTGATGCCAAACATCAAATAGAGCGGCCAGCCGACTAGCAGGTGGACAACAACAGAAACGACTCCATAGGCCGATTCGCCCAACACACCTTTGAACCAGAGGCTGAACGATCCCCACGCCGATTCGAGCAGGGAAGGAACATGGGTTTCGCCAGCTTCGAGATGGTTGCAATTGGCGTGGTGAACCGCATGGCTGCGCAGCCAGGAGAAATAGGGCACAAGCAGCAAGCTGTGCAGCACCAGCCCGACAGCGTTCTCCACCGTGCGGTTGGGATGGAAGGCGTTATGGCCGCATTCATGGGCCAGCACCCAGCAGCCGCCTGCCAAGGTTCCAGTGATCACGGCATAGAGCAACCAGACCGGAGCAAACACCCACTGCAGTGGAATCAGGCAGCCAACGCCATAGGCCAGAAGAGACGTGGACAACGAAAAAGCAAGGCATCTCCAGGCCTTTCCGGTGTCTATTTCACTGATCTCCTCAGGGAGGCAAGCCAGCAATTGTTGTTTGGTGGGCCAGGAACGGGGCCCGGAATGTTCAGAAGTGGAAGCTGGAACTTGGTCTGCAGGCGAGAGAAAAACAGCTTGGCTCATAAATCAATCAAAACCACCAAGCACACTCCTCGAACGAATCATGGATTGAGGCGAAATCTAACCGCCGACTGGCCCACCTGTGGCACCCCTCGAGCATCGATTCACTCGATTAGGTAGCAAACTCCGCACACCTCAGGAGTCGTTCCGGCCGTGCTTGACAGCTGCAGATGGCATGAACCACACGCTCGGTCATTGCCGCCAGATTGAACCGCCGATTGAAGCGGTAGCTGAAGGCGCCCAAGTAGCGATCAGCGTACTTTTCGAAGCGAAGGGCATGGAAGCTGCCGCTGAAGCTGGTTTTCAAGTTGCTGAGCACCGTGTTAATCCAACGGAATTCTGGTAATTCATTGGGATGACGACCCTTTACGACCACAGGATGATGGAAGCAACCGACTTCTGCAACGGCGCGAAAGCAAGCCAGCCCATCGGAGATCACTTCACAGCCTATCGCCAGTGAATCTTGGGCCCAATCAGCAATAGCGGCAAAAGAGAACGTGGGCACGGTGGCAAGTTTTATATACCGGGGGTGGCCCGCCTCATCGACAGAGACGGCTGCCACGACCGGCACCTTGTTCTCCGATCCACGACCAGGCTTGCCACCACAGCGTTCTCCGCCAAGGTAGGCATCATCCACCTGCACCCTTCCTCTGAGGACATAGGCGCCATCACGTTCTTTCATTGCCTGCATGATCTTGTTCTGAAGCAACCATGCCGTTCGGTAGTTCACACCGAGATGACGCCTCAGAGCTAGTGAGGAGATTCCTGTCTTGGCTTGGCCGACGAGGTAGAAGGCAAGGAACCAGGTGGTCAGAGGTAACTTTGTTGCCTCCAAGATGGTACCGGCCGTGAGGGTGGCTTGATGACGACAGCTCCGGCACTGATAGCGCTTGTGGCGCCTGCCAATGATGAGCCCGTACTCCTTGCCCTCACAACGTGGGCAACGGAAACCATCAGGCCAGCGCGCCTGTTCCAGGGCAACTTCACATTTTTGCTCGGTTCCGTAGAGCTCAATAAACTGGGGCAGCGACAGGCTGGCCTGGAACTGGATCCGATTCATAGCCATGGCAGTGACGACTGGTATATGCGTACCAGCCTAGGTCCCAAAAGGGCTGCCTGCGGAGCTTGCTGCCTAATCAAGTCGATTCAAGCCAAAACTCGTAGCACACGACAGCTCCTGGGTTTTCAATCGCAGCGGGGATCGGAATGCAACAAGTTCAAACCCTGACCCAGAGAGAACTGCAGCCGCTTGAACCCAGGCTGGCGATCAACTCGATGCCGAGGTGTAAAAGCGCAGGGCGAACTGCCAGAACTTGCGGCTGCCCAAGAGGCAGAACGCCGCCACCGCGAGGGAGGCGAGCAGCCAGGGAGCCGAGCCACGGCCGAGAATCGCCTCAGCCGGCACGGTTGTGAGGAAAGCCACCGGCAGGACAAAGGTGAAAAACGTGCGCAAGGCCACGGGATAGGCGCTGACCGGGTAGCGGCCTGCCACCAGGGCGGCGCGCAGCACCTCGGTGGCGTTCCAGACCTTCACGAACCAGATGCTGGTGGCCGCCAGCACGAACCAGAGGCTGTAAAGGATCAAGGTGCTGCTGAGCAACAGCACCAGGGCCGCGACGACGCTGGCGCCATCGGGCCTGGCGCCAGCCTGGGCGGCGGCCACCACGATCAGAGCAAGACCGGCAGCCACCCCCGGCAGCCCCCAGGGGGAGAAGGTGCGCGCCGAGAGCCAGAACTGGCTGTCGACCGGCTTGAGCAGCACGAAATCGAGGGTGCCCTCCCGCACGTGCGTGACGATCGTGCTGAGGTTCGGCTGCAGCACCGTGCTGGTGATGCCGTCAAGCAGGGTGTAGAGGCCGAGAACCACCAGGGCCTCCTCCCAGCTCCAGCCGCCCAGGCTGCCGCCCTGGCCGAACAGCAGCGAGAGCACGAACAGGCTGCCGGCCAGGTTGCCGCCCACGGCCAGCAACTCGATCAGCACGTTCACCTGGTATTCCAGGTCAGCGGCCAGAGATGTGGCCCAGAACCGCCGCAACAGCCGCAGGTTTCGCATCCTCAGGCCCCCATCGCCGAATAGCGGCGCAGGCCCGCCTGCCAAAGCCAGAGGGCGAGGGGCAGCAGCAGAGCCGCCCAGACGCCGATTGTGATCAGGCCACCGGCCAGATCCACCGGTTCACCGGCGAGCAACTGGGCCGGAAACGACAGCATCGCCGGGAAAGGGGTGAGCAAGGCGAAGGCACGCACCCCCTCCGGGAAAGCCTCCAGGGGCGCCACCAGACCAGAGAGAAACAGGTACGGAATCAGCAAGAGCCGCTCCAGTGCAGCGGCGCGCTCGGTCCAGAAGCAGAGCATGGTGATCACGGTCTGAAACAGGAAGCGCAGCAGGAAAGCCAGGTGGATGGCGACCACGGCCAGCAGGAAGCCGCCCGGGCTGGGCAGCCAGAAGGCGGCGGGCTGAAACAGAAAGAAGATCGCCATGATCAGCACCACGAACGGCAAGCGCGTGGCCTGCTCGGAGAGGTGGGAGGCGAGATAGCGCCAGAGGGGGTGCAGCGGCTGGAGCAAATAGGGCGAGAGCCGGCCCTGGAGCGCGTCTTCTTCGAAGACATGCACCAACCAGACAATCGTGAATTGCCGCACCACAAAAGCCGACAGGAAGTAGCGGCTGAGGCGCTCCGGGCTCAGCCCCAGGCCACCGGCCGCCTCCGAACCACTCCAGACCCCGAGCATGATCAAGGGCAGCACGCCCGAGAGCGCCCAGAGGGCGATTTCAGCCCTGTACTCGAGCATGTAGGCGTACTGGGTGGAGAGCAGCACCCGGGCGATGCGCCACCCGCGAGCGAAACGAAGCCTGCGGCTGCCCCTCATGACACGGCCCCCTGACGAAACAGCCGGCCGATGATCTCCTCGATCGGCGGATCGCTCACCTCCAGGTCGAGCACGTCGAAATCGGCCAGCAGCCGGCCGACCGTGGCCGTGAGCTCAGAGCGCGGCACCAACAGCCGCAGCTGCTGACCATCCTGGGATTCAAAGGTGCCATAGGAGGCAAAGGCCGCCGCCGGTGGCGGATCGCGCAGCTCAAAACGCACTTCGCGATGGGGGGCAAGCCGTTCGGTGAGGCCGTCCAGGCTGCCGTCATAGAAGAGACGCCCCTGGTGGATCAGCAACACCCGGCGGCAGAGGGCGGTGATGTCGGCCATGTAGTGGCTGGTGAGCAGCACGGTGGCGCCATGGCGGCGGTTGTAATCGGCGAGAAACTCACGCACCCGTGCCTGGGCGTTGACATCGAGACCCAGGGTGGGTTCATCGAGAAAGAGAACGGCCGGACGATGCAGCAGGGCCGCCAGCAACTCCGCCTTCATCCGCTGGCCGAGCGAGAGCTTGCGCACCGGGCGGGTGAGCTCCTCGCCCAGATCGAGCATGCCGGCCAGCTCGTCGATGCGGCGTTTGGCTTCGCTGTCGTCGATGCCGTAGACGGCAGCATTGACCCGCAGCGAATCGAGCGGCGGCAGATCCCAGATCAGTTGCTGCTTCTGGCCCATCACCAGGGTGATCTGGCGCAGGAAGCCGGCCTGGCGGCGGAAGGGAACGCAGCCGGCCACCTCCACCTCTCCGGCGCTGGGGTGAATCAGGCCGGTGAGCATCTTGAGTGTGGTGGTCTTGCCGGCGCCGTTGGGGCCGAGAAAGCCAACGATCTCTCCGGGCTCGATCGTGAAGTTGACATCGCTGACCGCCTGCACATCACGGCTGCGGCGGGCGAAGAAATGGCGCAGGGTGCCGCCCAGGCCCGGCTGCTTGTCGGCCACCCGGTAGGTCTTGGAGAGGCCGCGGGCGGAGATGATCGGCATCGAGCCTGGCGGAACACAGCTCCTAGGATCACTGGTCAGAAGCTGGGGTGGCGAGGATGAGGGGATACCGCACCCTGCTCCGCGCTCTTTGCCTGCTGCTGGCCTGGTTGCTGGTGGTGCTGCCCGCCAGGCCGGGAGACTCTGAGCCGGTTCCAGCGCCAGCCTTGGCTCAGAAAGAAATCCGCGGGGTCTGGCTGACCGGCAACGACATGGACACCCTGCGCAGCCGTCCGCGCCTGCAGGCCGCCTTGGGCGAGCTGAGCCGCCTCAACTTCAACACCATCTACCCGGTGGTCTGGAACAGCGGCTACGCCTATCACACCAGCGCGGTGACCAAGCGGCGAAAGATTCAGTCGTTTTCGTTCAAGGGCTTAGAAGGGCAAGACATCCTCGCTGATGTGATCAAGGAGGGCCATGCCCGGGGCCTGCTGGTGATTCCCTGGTTTGAATTCGGCTTCATGGCGCCGCCCTTCTCAGAACTGGCCGTTCAACATCCCACCTGGCTGACCCAGAAGCGCGACGGCGGCAAAACCTCGATCAGCGCCGCCGGGGAGGTGGTCTGGCTGAATCCGTTCCACCCGGAGGTGCAGGCGTTCATCACCGAGCTGGTGCTGGAGATCACCAGCCAATACGACGGCGACGGCATTCAGTTCGACGATCACATGAGCCTGCCGCGGAGTTTCGGCTATGACGACTACACCGTGGCCCTTTACACCAAAGAGACCAAAAAAGCCCCACCAGCCAACCCAGAAGACCCCGGTTGGGTGAAGTGGCGTGCCGACAAGATCACCGCCTTTATGACCAGATTAAACAAGGCAGTGAAAGCGGCAAAACCGAAGGCGATTATTTCTGTTTCCCCCAACTACTACGACTTTGCCTACAAACTCCAGCTCCAGGATTGGCTTGAATGGATGCGGCGCGGCATTGCTGACGAGGTGATCGTGCAGCTCTACCGGCCCGATCTGCCCAGCTTCGCCGCCGAGCTTAATCGCCCTGAACTACAGGAAAGCAAGCAGAAGATTCCAACGGCCGTGGGAATCATGAGCGGCCAGCGCACCAGCACAGTTCCGATCCAGCGCATCACAGACCAGGTGAGCGCCACGCATCAGCGTGGCCTGGGCGTGGCCTTCTTCTATTTCGAAAGCCTCTGGGAGCACACCGACGAGCCCGTGGAGGTGCGCCAGGCCAGCCTGCAGGACCTCTTCCCGATCCCGGCACGCCGATGGCGCCGCTCATGAGGGTGCGTGTTCTGCAGAGTCGGCTGCTGACTCGGCTACAGCGATCGCTCGCGCTCTGCCTGGCCCCCCTGCTGTTGGGCCTGGCTCTCGCTCTGGCCCCGGGGCTGGCTCCCGCCCAGGTCGGGCCGGCTGCGGCGGCTGAGAGCGCGGAGCTGGATCCCGGCTCAGCGTTCGTGGTGGTTGACGGGATCGAGCTGTTTCGGGTGCGCTCCTCAAATGACTACAGCGCCGAGCAACGGGTGGAGGCCGTGAATGACGTGCTCAGCGACACGGTGGCCGCCAACGATCCCGCCGAGGTCTCCGTGGTGGAGCGCAATGGGCTGCCGGTCATCGCCATCGATGACAAGCCACTGCTGACAGTGACAAGGCGCGATGGACCTGAAGGCGTCAGCCCGGAGGCCCTGGCGGAGGTGTGGAGGCGGCAGCTGGGGCGCGCGATCGAGCGGGGCCGGCAGGAACGCCAACCCGCCACCGTGCTGCGACTGGTGCTGATCAGCCTCGGCTTGCTTCTGGGTGCCTGGATCGTCCAGCGTCTGCTGGGTCTGGCCTTTCGGCGGCTGTTTCCACAGGCCATGGTCCCGCCGGATCGTGAAGCGGAGGTGGGAGCCCCGGACCTGCAGGGCTCCAGGCTGTTACTGCGCTTCCTGCTGCGAACCCTGCAGCTGGCGGTCTGGATCGGCGTGATCGCCCGCTGCATCAGCTTGTTTCCGGTGAGCCGAACCTGGCTCGGAAAGATTCGGGACGCGCTGGCCGACAGCCTGGCCTCACCCTTCCTGCCCCTGGGCGAGCGCAGTTACTCCGTTCTCGACATCCTCGTTCTGATTGCCCTGTTCCTGCTGCTGGCCAAAGGGCTGGGGGTGGTGCATCAGCTGTTGCGCACCCGGGTGCTGCGGTACACCGGAATCGGCAAAGGCTCCCAGGAAGCGATCGCCTTCATTGTTCAGTACACGTTGCTGTTCGTGGGCTCGCTGGTGCTGCTGCAGCTCTGGGGGCTTGATCTGAGCTCCCTCGCTCTGTTCGCCAGTGTGTTCGGGGTGGCCCTGGGCCTGGGCCTGCAAGGCATCACCAAGAACTTCATCAGTGGCCTGATCATCATCTTCGAGCGGCCGATCGAAGTGGGTGATTTCGTTGAAATCGGCGCACTCCAGGGCACTGTCCAACGGATCAGCCTGCGCTGCACCGAAGTGGTGACGTTGGATCGCATTGCGATCATCGTTCCCAACTCCGAATTTCTCGAATCTCAGGTGGTGAACTGGAGCCATGGCAGCCCCACATCGCGGCTGATCCTGCCGGTGGGGGTGGCCTATGAATCGGATTGCCAGCAGGTGCGCGAGGTGCTGATCCAGGCTTGCCAAGGCTATGGCGGGATCCTGAGTGAGCCACCACCCAAGGTGTATTTCAAGGGGTTCGGTGACAGCTCCCTGGATTTCAGCCTGCTGGTGTGGATCTCCCAGCCGATGCGGCAGTACGAAATCATCAGCGAGCTCAATTTCAAAATCGAGGCCGCCCTGCGTGAACACCAGATCACGATTCCCTTCCCCCAGCGCGACCTGCATCTACGGCCCGGCAGTCTGCAGCTCAGCCTGCCGAGCGAACTGAGCGATGCTCTGCGCGAGCAGGCCTCCAGCCGCAGCGCAAGCCCCCCCCCAGCCTCACCGGAAGCAGGCTGCTGAGCCAATGACTGCCGGGCCAACATGCTCTCATCGAACAGAATCCTGACCTGACTAGATCCTCATCTGACAACGAAGGGCAAGCTCAGCTTGTGACACACTTGCCACACCAGCAACGGCCGACCGTGCCCAACGAGAAAAAGTCTTCAACCTCGGCGATCGCTGGCCTGCTGGTCGTGATCGGATCGATCGGCGGTGTGGGCCTGCTGGTGTGGCTGACGGTCGTTCTGCTGGATCTCAAGCACCTGAACACCTCAGGGTTCACCCTCCCTTGAACGCAGGCTCAGCCGCCCGCCCCTGTTGGTTTGGTTCCTCTGCCCGCTGATCTGATCGTCAGCTGATCCCGATCCAATCGCGCAAGGATTGCAGAGACTGCTGTTCATAGCTGCAGAAATCAACCTGGCTGATGTTCCTCACCTTGGCCTTCTTACCCAGGGCTAAACCGGAGTCAAAGGCAAACAAGTGCTTCCAGGAGAATCGATAGGGCTTTGGATAAAACAGCAGGGAGCAGAACTTGAAGAGTGCCAGATGAAACCCGTTGGTTCGCAGATCGTTTCCCATCGTGAAACCAACGACGAAGGCCTCATCATCAAGGGAGAAGTGCCTGCGCAGCAAAAGGTGAAGGCAATCATGCCGGTACAAGTTGATGTTGCCCGGCAAAGCGAACCTGCTGCTTGGGTTCTCAAGCAATCGCACCAAGAAGGGGATGCATGAACCGGGATCGCCCGTCATGCTTAGAAGCGCTTCGCCGAGGCTGGAAGAGCCAGGGATCGGGGCAAGATCCTGTAGCCCTGAGGCTAAGTCGTTGCTGGGGCGGGAATCCATCAGAAAACTGCGAAGTTGGGGAATCCGGCCTGAAACAATCCGGCCTGAAACAATCAACCTGATCTGTAAACCCAAGCTAGTGGGGCCAGCGACGATCACCAACAACACGGGTCTGGTCTTTGCTCAAACCGCAACACGTGCCGCGTCCATTAGGCCTTGGCTCAGCCGAGCAGCCAGAGCAGCATCAACCGCAGTTGACCGACAATGCCTTCGCCGGTGATCAGTTCACCAGCGATCGCCGCCACAAAGCCGAGCATGGCCGCCCGGCCATTGAGGCGTTCCACCCCAACCAATGCCGAGCGATTCCAGGGCAGATCACCGGTCATGCTGGCACCAAAGCGCTCAACGGGTTCGTAATTGAACGCGTCATCAGGCATGGGATTGGGCGTTGGATGGGGCGTTGGATCGGGGATTGATTTGGGCGTGTGATCACTCATGGGATTGGGAGACTAGGGCAACCAAAAAGGGCTGGAAAGGTGCAAAACAGTGCCTGAAGTGGCCAAACACAACCAGTTTTAAACCACAAAAAAGGTCAGTAGAGAAGCGAAGCCCCAAGACCTGAATGGATCCATGGGCGCCTACGGCTCGCCCAGGAAATCACGCTTGCCCAGCACCACGCCGTTGTGGCGCAGCAGGTCGTAGGCGGTGGTGATGTGGAAGTAAACATTTGGGAACACGAAACTGCTCAGGAACGGCCAGCCCTGCATCGTGATCGTCGCCCCACGGCCCACCGGCACCGTCACCTCCCGGATCTCTGATCCTTGGAGCTGCTCGGCCGTCACGCTGTCGAGGTAGGCGACCGTGTCCTCCAGCCGCTTGATCAACTCCCCGAAGCTGGTCTCGGTGTCAGCGACAGCCGGGGCCTCACTGCCGCTCAGGCGGGCCACGCCGCGCCGGGCGATGTCTGCGGCAATTTGCACCTGACGGACCAATGGGAACATGTCGGGATAGAGGCGGCACTGCAGCAGCACCTCGGCATCGATTCCCTGGGCTTCGGCATGCTGTTGGCCCTTGGCCAGAACTGCAGCCAGGTTGCTGAGCGCGCGCTTCAGGGGCGGCACCGCCGCCACATGCATCGACAGTTCCATGGGCAAGCGCTTTAGCCATTGCAGATAAAAGCAGTCTAGGTGGGGGCTTGCGTGCGGCTTACAAGTGGCGCTCCAGGTTCCAAGACAGTTGTGATAAGGCAGTGGCGTGGGGGGAGGGGCGTGGGGGCAGTGGTCGATCGCCAAAGTTTTTGCAGCCCGCCGATCCGTTGCATCGCTAGCAGACAGTTGGCGTGATTCATGCGGATGAACCACCGGAAAACTGGCCGACTGCGGAGTGAGCTTGAGCGGCCCCTACATTAATCAGGCCTTTTTACAGAGAGGTAGTTGCCGGCGGCCCCTTAGGCATTAACAAGCTGGAGTTCTTGCACGGAGTTCATGCTACCGTAAATCAATGGAGTTGCCCCGATTTCGTGGACACCGCTCAGGAGTTCACAGATACGAGTGTAGGGGCAGTGATGAACTGTTGCTCGTAATCGATCGGAGCGAGGTAACTGATCGTTGAATGGCGGCGCTCACGGTTGTAGTAGCCCTCGATCAGAAGGCCAGATCGTTTTGCAGTTGCTGGGGTGAAGTCAGATCCTTACGGTCGTCATCAAGATCCAGCTCGAATTTGAGAGTGGAGAAGAAGCTCTCCACCACCGCGTTGTCCCAGCAGCAGCCCTTGGCGGACATGCTGCACACGATCTCGTGTTTCTCCAGGAGATCGCGGTAGTCAGTAGCCCGGTATTGGCTGCCCTGGTCCGTATGGATCAGCAGCTTCTCGGGTTCGACCTGGCGATGACCGAGGGCTCGGTTGAGCGCCTCGATCACCAAAGCGGTATCGATCCGGCTGTCGAGTTTCCATCCGACGACCCGGCGACTGAACAGATCGATCCAGACGGCCAGGTACCGCCAGCCGGCCTTGGTGCGGATATACGTGATGTCGCCGGCCCAGCTGCGATTGGGAGCCGAGGGCTGGAAGTCCTGCTGCAGCAGGTTTTCCGTTGCCCCGCAGACGCTGCTGCTGGCCTTGCGGCAGGGGCGGAATGCCTTGCGGGTTTTGGCCTGCAGCTGGGCACGACGCATGAGCCTGGCCACGCGGTGGCGCCCGACCTGGCGGCCGGCAGCAGCCAACTCCTGGTGCACACGCGGTGATCCGTAGAAGCCACGGTGCTGCTGGAACACCTCCTGGATCTCAGCGGTGATCACTGCATCCTCCCGGGCCCTTGACCCTGGGTTCTCCTGCCGCTGTCGCCAGGCGTAGTAGCCACTGCGGGCCAGCCCCAGCTGCCGGCACAGCCAGGAGACGGAGAAGCGGGCCTCCAGGTCGTGAATCAGGCAAAACCTCTTGGCGGCAGCTGCTCCTTGGCAAAGTGCGCTGCCGCCAGCCTGAAAAAATCCTTCTCCCTCCTGAGCTCACGGTTCTCCTGGCGGAGTCGATTCAACTCAGAGCGTTCCTCGCTTGTGAGCAGGCCCTGGTCCTTGGGGCCGCTATCACCACGGTCAATCCGGGCCTGGCGAACCCAGTTGGCGAGGCTGCTGGAGGGAAGGCCCAGCCGCTGGGCGACGGCAGAGCAAGAGAGGTCCTCTTGGAGGCAGAACGCGACAGCTTCCTGTTTCTGCTGCGCCGTGAACCTACGCCTTGTCTTGGTGGGATTGGTCATTGATGGAGAGTCTGGAGGTTATGGCGTGACCCTTAGCGACCTGTCCACAGAATCAGGGGAACCCCAGGCGAGCGTTAGCGAGTCCAGTGGAGGCGCAGCTTTTTGCGCCGGAACGATATTTAAGAAATTTGTTATAGGCTTTTACCAAGACTATCCTCCAATGCTTTTAGAAGACTAGGCGCAGACTGCCTAACGAAATAGACCTGGTCATTAGTTATATTCTCGCCATGTACTGCATAGTTACAAATTGATATGACCTCTTGTATGCCAATGACAATCTCTTTAGGCATGTAATCTGACTGTCTTAGTTGATACAACAATTTCCCAACAGAGACTCTTTTGCTATCAAGCCCGAATGCTATAGAGTGCCGGCGAAGAAGCTTTTCAAAAGCCAACCTAACCTCGAACATCTCTGTTTCAATCGAACCAGCATATTTTTCGCGTAGATTTTCTGTTTCTTCTGCCTTAATACCTAGCTTGGCTAGTGCATCTTGAATTTGAGCTGATAAATCTGGGATTTCCGAATCCTTTGGAGGTTCGGGATTTGTATTTACATATATTTGATTATTGTTAGCGGAAGAAACTTCAATAGAGGAAGTAACTTCGGTTTTTAATATTGCTAATTGATGAGTCAAATCTTTCTTCAGCTCTTGAATATCTTGCTTAAGCTTGATTCCGAATAGATCCATTTCTTGAAAAATAGGAGCAAGGCAGATGCCAATCCATATAATAAATACTATTGAATCAAAATAAGTAGGTTTTCCACTTATTAGGTCGTCCTGTCTGCTGTACAGAAAGAGGCCTATGACGATCACAAGGACAAACCACCAAAATATTTTAAAATCTTCCGTATTTTTCATAAACGCTCGATTCGCGGGATTGCCTTATAACGAATATGGATAGATCGTGCGCAGCCACGATCTTATCCGAAGTTGAACAAGCCCGCAACTCAGAAATCCAAGGCCTACTGCAGAAACATCCAGCCTGATTTCACAGTTGCTCCAGATTCACTGTGGGGGCAATGGCCTGTCGCATGACCCACATGACTCTGGCGTTGCGTCACTGGTTAGTATAAGGGCGCAACCGTACTGGCAGGCCAGTTCTCTGCATAGGGATCGGCCTGGATCAGGCTATAGGGTCTATCTCTCGATTGATCTTCTAGGCCTTTCTTGATCGGCTCAACACAATCGTGGTGCCATATTGCGCACCCGCACGGCGATGATGTTCATCACCCCTCTGCAACGTGGGCAGAGAATGGGGGGCTTTTGGCTCGCTGCTGGCTGATCTGGTAGCGACACCCTGAGAAGGAGTTGCACCAGCTGAATCAGTCGCTTGCAATGGCCATGCAGGATGCCGAAATCGCGGACACGACGGAACCGTTTAGGCAGTACATGCCGCAGAAGCAGCCAGAGGAAGTCACCCCCGGGCACAGTCTGGATTGTCTCGTGTCCCTGGTTGTCCGTCGTTCGGAACGTTACCTTGCCATCCGCGTCAGAAAGGATGTTCTTCTCAGGTAGAACGCCTCGATACAAATAGCGACCAAGGTAGAGCAAGACCTTGTCGCCACGTCCCACATGCTTGCAGTTCACCACCCATTCCTGCGGCAGGGCTGTCTTAATTTGCAAGCCAAGTCGCCGCATTCCCTCATACCACTTGGCACGGAAGACCTTGGCCAGGTTGGCAGCATGAAACAGGTACTGTGTCGCCTTAGTCCTCCATTCCTGACGCTGCTGATTCACAGCACCTGCAGGCACAATCAGATGCACGTGTGGATGGAAATAGAGTTTGCGGTTATGGGTATGCAGTACAGCATGGGCACCGATCTGCCCCTTGAGTTTCGGGTCACGCCGAGCGAATGAATCAATTGTTTGCCAGGCTGTTTTCAGCAACAGATCGTAGGCGGTGCGCTGATGCTGCCAGATCAATGGCCGTAGTTCTGCCGGTACCGTGAAGGTGATCAGGAAATACTGCACAGGTAGCAACTTGGCTCGTTGCCGTTCAATCCACTGTTGGCTTTCATGGTGCTGGCAGTGCGGGCAACTGCGATGGCCGCAGGAATGGGGGATCTTGATGGTGTGTTCACAGTCAGAACATTGCAGCACCATCAGGTCGCTGCCTTGACGGCGGCAGCGCCGCATCGCCTGCAGAGCCTGGCGATGACTCGGCAGCAGTTGAGGGCCATGGCGGCGTTCCAGGTCGCCCTGGTAACGCTCCACCAATTGGGAGAGAAGAATCATGACTCCTCCACCCAGCGCAGCTGGAAGCCGCTCAGCAGCGTTTCAATGCGATCGCCGGTGTGATCGCGGACCACCTTGGTGATGTGGGCGTAGCGGGCTGTGGTGTTGCTATGGCTGTGCCCGAGCAGGGACTGGATGAGGCGCAGGTCCATTCCCTGCTCCAGCAGGTGCGTGGCGTAGGCGTGCCGCAGCGAGTGAACCGTGAGCCTCTTCTCAATCCCGCATTCCAGGCGAGCTGCTTTCAGTGCCGCCTGCACGCCGCTGGCATCCATCGGTGCACTGGCGATCCGCACGATGAATTGGCTGCCGGCCGGACTGGGGAACAGCAACCGGGGATGGCGGTGAGTCGTCCAGAAGCGACGCATGGCTTCCAGCGTCAACGCCGGCATCGGAACGTAGCGATCTTTGCCGCCCTTGCCATCGCGAATATGCACGCGTCGCTGTGAACCGTCGATGTCGGACACTTCCAAGGCCAGACCTTCACTGATGCGCAGGCCCAGGCTGTAGATCACCAGCAGAACAATCCGGTAGCGCAACTTGCGCACCGTATTGATCAGCCTGTGCACTTCCTCGCGAGTTGGAATATCCGGCAGGCTATGAACTCGAGGTGGACGGATGATCTTGATCCACTCCATCTCGCGATCGAGCACATAGCGATGGAAAAACTGCAGACTGCAGAGATCGACCTTGATCGTGCTCCACGAATACTGCTCAAGCAAAGCGGCAAAGTAGTCTTTGAGTTCAGAGGGGCTGAGATCATCAGGGCAACGGTCGAAATGACCGGTCACTCGACGTAGCGTTCGGCTGTAGCTGTCGATCGTCTTGCTGCGTAGGCCATGCAGCCTCATCGCTTGCAGGTTCGCATCAAACAGGCCATCAAAGCGCTCCTGTTCAGCAGGATCCATTGCGGTAGCTTCCCGTTGGAAAGACGAAGGGAGTGGGCGCATCAATAGATGCGCTTCCCTCAGTGTGTTCTCGGAAGACCTCCGCAGTCAGAACACAACAGGAATTGTTCAGCCTTGGTCCGCAGCATCAACCACGTGGGATGGCCTCAAAGACAAGACGAAGCTCCGACTCGAAGTCGTTATATTATGCTTGGATTTTAAATCTGCCGCGTAGCGGCTTTGTTCAACATGCGTTTCGACGGTCCGCATAACACCCCTACCCAGCACTGTCTCTTCCGCATATCACGACGAGGTCAGCTCCCATAAATGGCTCAGACCGATGGCTCCGCATAGGTTCTCAGGGGTGAGGTGGTTGCGGCCCAACAACTTGGGCTGATCCGTATAGCATCCTGATTCTAGCCTCTGCTTCTCCTGGTTTCCTTGGCATCGGACTCTGTCTCTGAAGCGAGCAGATCCGCCGGGCTTCTAACCCCAACCGGTCCCCGATTGAAGACATGTGTATAGATCATGGTGGGCTTCATATCGCTGTGCCAGGGCCGCCTAACGGAAAGGATCAGGCGGCGGCTAGAGGAACTCGCCCAACATAGCTACTTTGCTCCCGCTCGCCTGCATCCGTTTGTTCTGCCCCATGCATACCTAAAGGCGGTGCTTATCAATGATGGCGCTGATGCTCTCGGTGCACTGGTTAACTCCGCCCCTTCCTGGATGCCGAGCATGCTCAATAGCGATAGATGGATGTTCGCCCCGAAACGCATGCGAGAACGCTTTCTGCGCATTGGCACCCAAGAGAATTACAACACGGGGCTCCAAGGCAGCTACCATTCTTTGGGTGCCATATTCACAGATTCGCTTGAGTCGTCGGTATTCTTCAGCTCGGGGCTGCTTGATGAAGTCCTTGATCCCATCTGAGCCGGTTTGCACCCAAAATCGATTTAGACCCACACATTGCCGAAGCAAATCCTCACGCTTTAAGTTGCAGTTGAAGATCGTTTTAAGCTGAGCAGCAAAGGTGTGATTGTGTACAAGATATGAGGACTTCTGGGGGACGCCTTTTTCGATCTCCCTAACAATATTTAATGCCAAGGTCATATCAACACGATCGAACCATGAGGGATTGTCACCGATCAGCATCAAATCAGGGCGGATCTTGGGAATTGGGGTATACAGGATCGCAAAATGCCCCAGATCATGACCCCTATCCTCGGCTTTGTACCCCCTTGATTTCAGATCAAAATACTCAAATACCAATGGATAGTTTATCCTATTAAGGTGTGATCTGAAGTCACGATAAATTCCGTTGACCAACTCGTTGACAGATGCTAGGTCATTCATATGCCTACTCAAATACAAAAATCACTGTGGGCAGAACTTGTTATTGGATGGTTTCCGTGAACCACCGCCGAAAGCTCACCCCTTTCCGAGAACCACAGCTCAAGGACATCGGGCGCAAGGCACGAACTCAGTTGCATCAATGGGTTTCCGATTTATCTCCATAAGCTTGGCCGTGGTTCCCAGGTCCGAGAACCACTTGTTCAGTACGCTACACAATCTCTGCCGGGCTGCGGACCCCAAGCTGATCACGATTGAGAACATGGGTATAGATCCTGGTCGTGATCACGTCCCGGTGGCTCAGTAGTTCCTTGATCGTGCGGATGTCCTGGCTGCTCTGCAGTCGGAGGCTGCAAAGCGGGTCGCGCCACTTCAGGTTGTTGGAGAACAGCCTTGAGGCAACCCGTGGCGTTGTCAGTCCATCTCCCTTTGCTGGGCTGAGCGTCGTAGCCCAGACCTCTCTCAGGGATCCTGTGGAGTTTCAGGGCTGCTCTCTCCGCAGCGCCGCAGAACGGCATGAATCACTGCCGGAGCGATCCTGAAATCGCTGTCATGCAGTTGGGACAGCACGGCCCGAGCTGACGGGATCAAATGGCGCGCTCGGGCCATGCCGATGACCGCGGCTGTACCTGCAATTGACAGCCCCAGGCCCTGGGCCACGGCCCGCCCTGAGCGCTCGTCGATCAGCAACAGCGCCGGGCCCGGATGTGCAAGGGCCAGGCGAATGCTGGCCGCTTCTCCCTCATCGAGATCCGGCAGGTCAGGCCCCGCTGGGATGGGACCAGCAATCTGGAGCCAGCCAGCCTCCAGTGCTGCGGTGATGCGCGCTTCTTCTGCAGGGAAGCCTCCGGTGATCACTTCATCGGCCACCACCGCTGGGATGAGGACCTCACGAACAGCTCCTTCAGCCAGCCGATCCCGTTCACACGGGCGAGGCCGATCAGAGGGCTGGCGTCACTGATGACGACTGCAGCCATTGCTCCAGGGTGTCAAGGTCGGCGTTGGTTTCGGCTTCCGTCAGACGGATCACCGGGATCCCCAGCCGCGAGAGATGGGAGATGAAGGCGGGTGTCCATCTCGGCGACCCGGGCGGCGCGAGCCAGGGAGAGCTCACCATCGCGGAACAGGGCGTGGCCAGTGCGGCCGCACGCCCGGTGCCTGCAGCAGGCCGCCCTGATCGAGGCCCATCATCACCGCATCGGGATGGTCCCTGTTGAGCACGACGACCATGCCCTGCTTGGACTGGCGCAGGGCCTCGGCCGGATTGTTCTTGAGGCCGCTGACGCTGACGGCATGCATGGCCCATCCCTCCAGGGATGATCTGATGGGATGACTCTAAGGGCGATTGAGAAGGGAGCAGGCAGGCCCCCTCCTGGCAATAGCCCCAGCAGCACCAAGCCCTTGGCCTCCAGGAGTCGCAGCCGATCCCGCAACAAGTGGCTGCCGCTCTCTCCGAAAGAGCAGCACGCAGGCGTTGCCGCCAAGGCGTCTCGCCGCTGGAGCCCTGGCGGGAGCATCCCTCCTGGTGGCCGTGCGTGATCGGCTTCAGCTCGCCTACGACTGCTGGAACCTGCTGCAGTCACCGGAAGGCGCCTGCCGCCGCAGCGTCTACTGCCCCAGGGCACAAGGAGCCTTCTCTCTCCTATGGGAGCCGCATCGAAGCCGCCCGGCCGACCGGCTTCTTCCGCGATGCCCTGCGCACCTATGCCGGCATGCTCTCCTTCCTTCACCCCCGCGCCCTGCCGAGCAGCCTGCTGCGGGTGCTCGGTGATGTCGATGGCCACGGCACTGACCTGTCGGTGTTCCTGTTTGTCGCCGATCTGCTCGTGCTGCGCGATGGCGGCTGTCTGTTGATGGTGCTGCCGCCCGAGCACCGCTGGCCCTCCGAGGGTCATCGCCTCGATGCCATCGCCGCTGGTGATCGCGCTTCCCTGCCCCGGCTGCTGCTTGTGCCCCGTACGGACCTGCTGGACTGGGCACAGCCGAATCCCCAGGCGGCGCCCCATGGCCTCTGGTGGCGCCAGGATCGCCGCCGGCCGGTGACGCCGCGGCAGCACGGTGCCATCCCTGTTCACTTCATCGGCGCTGACGGCAATCAGCTGCAGTCCGCTCAGCTTTCGGACTGGACCTACCACCGCCTGCTGCTCACACCAGATGGCATGACCCAGGCGTCGTTCGCCGCGGTGCCCAGCCCCCGTGAACCCGGTGGTTTCAGGGCCCAGCCCCTTGGCACCGCCTTGCTTAGCCCCAGGTTGCATCAGCTTCCTGCGGTCTGGTACGCCGCCGATGGCGCGGGCTTTGGGCAGGGTGACCTCCCGCACCTTGGCCTGGCGCACCAGTACCTCACCCACTACCGGCTCAAAAGCGAGTACGAGGACCTGCTTTCGCGCTGTGCCCTGCCGGTGGCGGTGCGCAGCGGCCTGGTCGATCAGTTCGGCAACGTGCCTGATGCCATGGCGATGAGCGCCCGCGAACCGCTGGTGCTCTCCACCAACACCTTCATGGACCTGCCTGCCGGCGCGGACTTCGAGTGGAAGGAGATCCGCGCCGCTCCCTGGCCGAGCACCGCGCTACCTGCAGATGCTGGATCAGAACATGCGCCGCGATGCGCTCGTGCCCGCCGAGAACATGGGCGCCGGCCGCAGTGAACAGGAGATCAGCCTCACAGCCGGGCAATCCTTTGCGCTCCTCCAGTCGCTGGCGACGCACAAGACTTCGGTGTTCTCCACCCTGCTGGGCCACTGGTGCGCTCTCACCGGTGATCCGCTGGAGGCAGGAGCCGGGGTGTCGCTGACCGTGACGCCGCTCACCCCGCCAGCTCGGCCCCTGCCCTCAGTTGATGAATGGCTCAGCCTGCACGAGCGCGGCGTGATCAGCAGCGCTGAGCTACGCCACCAGCTCGCGCTCTCCAGCGCCCCAGGCGTGGTGAACCCCATGGCAGCAACGGCTGATCCGATCGCCGTACCCAGCCACCAGCCATGAGCGATCCCATCACCAACCCCTACGCCTGGCGTCCCACTGATCTCGAAGCGATCCGCCGTGCCCTGCAGATGCCCGCAACGGCACCAGCCGTGCGTGCCATCAATGACGCCATGGCGCAGCTGGAGGCCAGCTACCCCGATCCGATCCCCAGCGCCAAGGCGAGCCTCGATGCCATTGCCTTGATTGATGCCGCCCTGCTCGCTCCACCTCCCCCGCTTGACCCTGATGCGCCACCGCAGAACGCGGTGGTGACGAAGGTGTCGCGCAAGGGCGCTGCCATTCCGATCCCCGAGCAACTGCCGACAAAAAGCTGATGTGATCGAGTACGCCACCGATCTGCTCATGGAGGAAGTGGTCACCGAATACGAGATCCCCAGCGCAGACAGGCGGCTGCGCTTCCGCGCTGGCGCCGGCCCAGCAGCGCCGTCTTCACGCGCAGACGATTCTCTGATCCTGCCGAGCCTGCGTAGCTGGCAGGCCACCCCCAGCCCAGTAGTTACCAGGGCTGGATCCTGCGCGGCTGATGACCATGTCCGCCTCGCCGTTGCAGGTTGTCGCCAATGCCCGGTGCTGTTCTTTCAACCCCAGCACCCCGGTTCAGGGAGCCGGTGATCGTGGCGCGCATGTGCTCGATGTCTTCATTGCCCAGCAGCGCCTGATCTCCAACAACACCAACGGCCCTGGTGTCGATACCGGCGACATCCTCTGCGAGGGCTACATCTGCCGGGCGGCGGTGCTCGATGCCAAGCGCCCCTACGCCTGGGACTTCCTTGATGCCAGCCAGCCCTGGCAGGGCATCGGTGTGCGCGGCACCTACCAGCCGCCTGATCTCACCGACCCCGACACCGGCATCACCACGACGCCCCCGGCCACCACCTGCTTTGCCCCCTGTGATGGCCTCTGCTGGCTGGGTGATCTCTCGGGCCTCCAGTCGCCCGGCCTGCTGCCCCCACAGCCGCGAGCTGAGCTGCTTGGCCTCTCTCTGCTGCTGGTGGGCCAGGCCTATGGCTCCGGTGGCATCGGCGCCCTTGGTGCAGCCACAGCTGGGCGAGAAGGTGGTGCTGGCGCTCAAGCCCAACCGGCGTGCTGGTCATCAGTCCCGGTGACACATTGAGCGTGATTGCGGAGCGCTACGGCACCACCGTGCAGACCTTGCGCAAGGAGAACCCTGAACTGGCGACCTACGAAACGATTGTCACCGTGGTGGGCGACACGCTCAACCTGCTGGCTGGTCGTCACGGCACCACGGTGGACACCCTGCGCAACCTCAACCCGCAACTGCTTCGCGCTGATGGCCACCTGGTGCTGGAGGGCGACACATTGGCCGTGCTCGCTGAGCTTTACGACACCACCAGACCCACCCTGCGCGAGTACAACCTCCCGGATCTTGATCGCTACCCCGGCGCTGAGCAGCTGCCGCTGGGCCTGGTGGTGAACGTGCCGGCGATCAGGCCCAGCAGTGAGCTGGACCCTGGCCAGGATCTGGTGGTGCCAGCGATCCGGCCCTCGACCCTGCTTCCCGCTGGCGGATGGATCCGTCTCCCGAAACTGCGCGGTGTCTCGGTGACCGATGACCTCTGGGATGTGGACCCGACACCAGGAGCAGCCCACGCCCGATCCCGATCCCGATCCCACTTCGCCGCTGGTTGGTTTCTCTTCTATCAATCTCTGAGCAGCTGGCAATAGATGGCAGGAGCAGAGCCCGGACGGGCTGCTCCCATCAACCACAGCCGCGATGGGTGGACCATGCCTCAATCCTTCTTTGATCAACTCGCTGCAGCTCAGCAGCGCTACGTCTCCTTTGATCAGCCGCAGCACCAGCCCAACCAGGGTGCCGGCGACACTGACCATGACCATGCAGCCGATACCTCCGACCTGGAGGATGAGTCGCTCGACGAGGAGCAGGACGACGAGGAACCCCTCGATGACATTGCTGGCGATGAGCCAGAGCCCGAGCCTGCTCCCCGCGGCGCGCAGATCAGCGAGGCCCTCAAGGCCGAGCGCCGTAAGACCAACAACCTGGAGCGCGATCTGCGCACCTTGAAGCGCCAGCTCTCCCAGTTCTCCAAGATCAATCCCGATGAGTACGAGCGGCTGCAGGAGGCCGAGCGGCAGAAGGAACAGCTGGAACGTGAGATTGCCACCCGCGAGCGCCAACTGGAAGCCTCTGCTGCCCGCAAGGTGAAGCTGGTGGCCAAAGAGCGTGATGAGGCCCTCAAGCAGGTGGATGAACTGCGCAAGGATCGCTGCTGGAGCGCTTGTTCATTGATGCCGAGGGGCGTACCGGTGGCGACAACCGTGGCAGCTTCTTTGAGATCTTTCGCTCCCAGGTTGGCGCTGAGTTCAGGCTCAGCAAAGACGCCAATGGGCGTGACATTCTCGAGCCGATCGACAGCAAGGGCAGCACGATCCTTGGCGATGACGGCACCCTCGCTGCCTCCGAGCACGTGGAGTCGTTGCGCACTCACCCGGTGCTCAGTTTTCTCTTCAGTCAGCGTGGCGGCCTTGGCCCGAACACGGTGATCGCTGAGTTCGATGGCAATGGCCAGACGACCAACCTGCAGAGCATGACCACCTCAGAGCTGTACCTGGCCAGCTATGGACCCAAGCCAGCCGGGGCCAGGCGCTGATCCCAGCTGCACCGGCTACTGATCAGGACAGAGGCAATGACTGAATCTGCTGGCCCGAGCACATCTGTGCCGGGCCTTTTTTATTGGAGAAGATGCGAGTAGGAAGCCAGTGTGGTTCTCGCTTTCGCTGTTGAACGGCGCCGTCGATGTTGCTGTGAATGAATCGATCGACAACCAGACGCGACGGTGCAAGATAAGCAGAGGTGTACGAAAATAAAAACCAAGATCCAAAAAGGGGTAACTATCCTTTGAAATGAGAAACGCGCGGACATTGCCTCGGAAATGTCGCAAAATCTGGAAGACCAATGCACCACAACTGGAGGCATCACACGAAAGTGATAACGAAGCCCGAGCAGGCGCGAGAGGAGAAGAGAAGCTGTGGTGATGCCGGCTGCTGGCTTTGATTTGGCGGTACAGGTGCAAGGCAGCGGAATCCGAGTGGGAGCGAGCGGGTGGAGCGGCCTGGAGCAGCCGCCACCAAGACCAGAGCGCAGCGCAGCGGCGATGTCCTCTGATGTCTGCCGGATGATGGTTGACATCTGCGGGCAGTTTTGGGCGGCCCTGAGCCGCCCTGGCTGGGGCTACACGGCCCAGGAGAGCGGAAGATCCTGATCGGCCTCCTGCTGCTCGCTTTGCGGCTGGAGATCGCGCCACGAGCCTGTGTCGATGGGTTGTGGCTCGATCCAGCGACCGGCTTTGACTTCCTCCTGCCAGGCCTCGATGGTGGCCATCAGCTGCGGATTGGCCGGTGCCAGCCGTGCCGACGCGACAGCGGAGAGCCGGCCATTGAGCCAATGAATGCCGCTGCCCAGAGCGAAACCAGCGCCGTAGGCGATGGAGCAGCAGAGGATGAGCGTGGCGAGGCTGTGAGCCAGCACGGAGCGCAGCAGGGACTCGGTGGTGTGGGTTTGCATCGCACCAGAGGCGAAGAACGCCGCCCCCACGCCCTGGGTGAGCCGGACGGGTCAAGGGCGGCGAAGCCGCTTGCGGAGCCCTTGACGCGGCCGGCGGCGCCAGCCCGAGAGCGCAGCGATCGGCTGCTGGCAGCCCAGGGCACCATGCGGTGCGTTTCGCCCGTTCCGATGCGCCCGCGCTCTGAGTCGCGGCCGGTGCTGGTTCGCCCGAGTGTTACTGACGTTGCTGTCTGCGCGGCTGAGGCCGCGTCGTCATCGGCCGCGCTATCAGCCTGGTGCAACACCTAAGCCGCACACCGTTGGTTCGCTCCAGCTCTTGTGGCGAGCAGGAGCAGAGAAAAGGGCCGCGTTAGCGGCCCGGGGCTCAGATCACCGAGACGGTGCAGCCCCTTGTGCCCTGCAAGGAGCGGGCGATGGCGAATGCCTTCTCAGCAGGCACGAAGCGCATCTTCTTGACGGGCTTGCCGCGCTTCCCGAAGAACCGCTGCTCGCAATGGTGGGCGCCGCCCTTGGGGCCATCGGGATAGAAGTGAACGATGACGCGGCGGATTTCGCAGCTGGGTGCAGAGGGTGTGGCCATGGCCTTGAGGTGAGGAACCCGATGCAGCAGCGCGGCCCGCGCAGGGAAGGCAGGGGGCGCGAAGCGCCTCGCGTCAGCCCTTGCCGAACCGAGCAGGCCAGCGCAGCCTTCGGGGGCTCCTCACCGGGGCCGTGGCGGAACACTCCCCATCGGTGCTGACCAATCCGTGTTGGCCGGCGGCTGTCGCCGATCCGAGGCGGCGGTGATCACGCCCGGCGGCCGGTGTCAGAGGTCGTTCGCTTGCTTGGTCAACTGCACGTGTGCAGTTCATGGCCGGTGGCATCGAGGAACCGGGTGCGGGTCTGGGTGCCGGACCGATCAGCCCGCTTTCAGCGCGACGTTGTCACCTGGGGCTCCACCTGGGGTCGCGCCCGAGCTGGCGGGAACCAGATGACTTCTGCTAGTACAGGTGTTCTCTTTGATGGTGTCGCCGTGGCTGCTTCCCTGCCCCGCTCCCGCGGTGCCAGGCCGGCGCCTAGCTCAGCCGCAGGCGATGACGGCTGCGAGCACTGGCCCTTTCTTGATGAAGCAGTCCTGCTGCCCACCCGTAGCCGCAAGGTCTGCATGACTTGTCATTGGTTTCGGCACCACGCCGGGGTCAACTGCATCCCCCTGCTCACCTGCCAGCTGCACCAGGGCCTGCTGGTGCAAGGGGAGCACCTCACCCACCGCTGCCATGGCTGGACTGAAGACCTCTCGC
Organism: Synechococcus sp. SynAce01; assembly: GCF_001885215.1. Taxonomy (GTDB): domain Bacteria; phylum Cyanobacteriota; class Cyanobacteriia; order PCC-6307; family Cyanobiaceae; genus Regnicoccus; species Regnicoccus frigidus. The sequence continues at coordinate 270,213 of NZ_CP018091.1, forward strand.
GCCAGCGTGGCTGGGCGCCGGAAGGGTCGTGACAGCTGCGGCCAGGAGGCCAATACCGCTCTCCCCCAAGGATGGCTGGCTGCGTGATGGCCGCCAGGTGCTGCGTTTTCGCCCGACCCGCTGGGAGCGGGATTACCACCGGCTGGAAATCACCACCGGCGAGTTGCTCCCCGACCAGGAGATCCCCTTGCTGAAATCACGCCGGGATCTGAGCCGTGCTGAGGCCCTGAAGCTCTGGGAGGAGAAACGCAAGGCGGGCTGGACGCCCTGCAGCCCCCAGTGGTGATCACCACCACAGCACAAACCGATCGACTCCCACCAAGCTGAGCTCAGAATTGATGACCACCTTCTTGCCGATCAGCAGCAGCCACCAGCCACGGCGTTATCGCCTGGTGGATCACCACGGCCAACCTCACCTTGAGCTCGATGAGCACTTCGAGTCGATCGAGGAGGCCTGGGCCTTCGCCACCAACTGGTGGCAGCAGCGAAAGCCCACCGGCGATCCGGCTGCTCAAGTTGGCCTTGGCCTGGAGGTGAGCACCGAGAGCGGCAGCTGGCGCACCCTTCGCCCCCCGAAGGGCTGAAGCCTGCAAAGGTGAGGCCACAAGCCACTTCTGCCCTGGCACGCCAGTCCCCGTCAGATCAGACCCAAGCCAGCCCGCAACCCACCGAGGTGCTGGCAGGCTCAATCGAGCGCGTCACCTTCCACAACGCCGAGAACGGCTTCTGCGTGCTGCGCATCAAGGCCCGCGGCCACCGCGACCTGGTGACGGTGGTGGGCTATGCCGCCGAGATCAGCGCCGGCGAATGGGTGACGGTGAGCGGCACCTGGGTGAACAGCCGGGAGCACGGCCAGCAGTTCAAGGCCTCCTTCCTCAGGGCCTCCGCCCCGACCACCGCAGAGGGATCGAGAAGTACCTGGGTTCTGGAATGATCCGGGCATCGGCCCGATCTACGCCAGCAAGCTCGTGGCGGCGTTCGGCGATCAGGTGTTCGAGGTGATCGAGCAGGCGCCCGAGCGCCTACGAGAGGTGCCGGGCATCGGCCCGGTGCGGGGCCAGCGGATCAGCCAGGCCTGGGCCGATCAGAAGGTGGTGCGCGAAATCATGGTCTTCCTGCACAGCCATGGTGTCGGCACCGCCAGGGCCGTGCGCATCTTCAAGACGTATGGGAACGACGCCGTGCAGGTGATGGCCGAGAACCCCTACCGCCTGGCGCGCGACATCCGCGGCATCGGCTTCCGCACCGCTGATGCGATCGCCGCAAGGCTGGGCATTGAGCCCACCGCCATGATCCGCCTGCGGGCCGGCGTCAATTACGCCCTGCTGGAGGCGAGTGGTGATGGCCACTGCGGCCTGCCCAGCGCTGAGCTGCTCAAGCTGGCTGGAGAACTGCTCAGCGTCGAGCGGCCCAGTGGGCCGGTTGAGGAGAGCGGCGCCACCTCTCGGGTGCCGATGGAGCCAGGGTTGATCCAGAGCGCCCTGGATCTGGAACTCGCCGAGGGCTCGGTGGTGGCCGACACCCTGGCTGGTGAACCCGCCATCTTGCTGGCGCATCTGCACCGCGATGAGCGCCGCATCGCCGAAGCCCTCCAGGCCCTGAACCTCAGTGCTCCGCCCTGGGGAAGCATCGAGGCCGCCATTGCCATCCCCTGGGTGGAGCAACGCCTGCCTGGAGCTCGCTGCCAGCCAGAAGGGCGGTGGAGCAGGCCCTCTCCAGCAAGGTGCTGGTGATCACCGGGGGCCGGGGGTGGGCAAGACCACCTGATCAACGCGATCCTGCGCATCATGGCGGCCAAGAAGCTACGCATTCTGCTCTGCGCCCCACCGGCCGGGCCGCCAAGCGGATGGGCGAAACCACCGGGCTAGAGGCCAAAACCATCCACCGGTTGCTGGAGTTCGACCCGGCGCCTTTGGCTTCAAGCGCAAGGCCGAGCTGCCGCTGGAGTGCGATCTGCTGGTGGTGGATGAGACCTCGATGGTGATGTGCCGTTGATGGCCTCCTGCTGGACGCCCTGCCACCGAGGCGGCCTTGCTGCTGGTGGGTGATGTGGATCAGCTGCCCTCGGTGGGGCCCGGCCAGGTGCTCGCCGATCTGATCAACAGCGGCGCCCTGCCGGTGGCCCGGCTCACGGAGGTGTTCCGCCAGGCCGCGAGCAGCCGCATCATCACCGCCGCCCACGCCATCAATGCCGGCACCATCCCCGATCTACGGCCGCCGCCGGCTGAGACCACCACCGACTTCTATTTCCTACCTGCCGACTCGCCCGAGCAGGCGGTGGCCTTGATCCTCAAGGTGGTGGGCGAACGCATCCCGGCGCGCTTTGGCCTCGATCCGATCGCCCAGGTGCAGGTGCTGTGCCCGATGGCGCGCGGTGGTTGTGGCTCCCGCTCACTCAACATCGAGCTGCAGCAGCTGCTCAACCCCGACCCCACCGAGCAGGTGGAGCGCTTCGGCTGGCGTTTTGCCCCGGCCGACAAGGTGATGCAGGTGGCAAACGACTACGAGAAGGAGGTATTCAACGGCGATGTGGGCACGGTGGAAACAATCGATGCCGATGCCAGCGAACTGACGGTGCGCTTTCCCTCCGGGGAATCCGGGAGCAGCGACGGCCGCGAGGTGACCTATGGCTGGGGTGAACTCGACAACCTGGTGCCTGCCTACGCCTGCACGATCCACAAGAGCCAGGGCAGCGAATACCCCGCTGTGGTCATCCCCCTGCTCACCCAGCACTACGCCATGCTGCAGCGCAATCTGGTGTACACCGGCATCACCCGCGGCAAGCAGCTGGTGGTGCTGGTGGGGCAGAAGAAAGCACTGGCGATGGCGGTGAAGAACCACCTGGGCCGCCGGCGTTACACCAAGCTGGCGGAGTGGCTCAGCTGATCAGCTGCCAGGGCGACGAGGCGATCTTGGCTACTTCTTTCTCTGCGCAGTTGCAATCGCTCTGATGCCGCCGTCGCTGAGGTGGATGGCTCGGCTTGCCGTACTGACAACCAAGGCAGGCGGATCTATCAATGAATCAGAGGCAAAGTGGAAGAAGCACTTGAGTAAGACTTAGCCTCCCCCGGATCTGAAGGAGAGCCGCCCACCGTCAGAGGAGTTGCAAGTGCCCATTCCGTGGCCCTGACCGAGAGTTTCAGAGAGCCAGGGGTGCACCCATCTTCGCCAAAACTTTGAGTTCACCAGAAGCCGAGGTGTACATCCTTGCCTTCGCTTGACTCTCCTGCATAGGGGAGACCATACGGTGTAGACGTTGCATTCACATCCACCCCCATGCCACGTCGCTCGCTGCTGATCACCTTGTCGGCCATCGCTGCAGTCAGTGTTCTGCCTTTTCCGGCGCTGGCCCAGATGGATCCCCACGAGGGTCATCGCGGCATGGACGGCATGCCTGGCATGACGACCCCGACCGGTGGCGACCCGGCCCATGCCGGCCATGCGCACGATGTTGGCCCGGCCGGCTCCACTTACGACCTGCGCTTCATCGACGGCATGGTGCAGCACCACACTGGGGCGCTGCGCATGAGCGAGTTCGTCTTCAATATCGGCCAGCCTGGCGTGGGGGCCTTGGGTCATTCGATCTGGCGCGATCAGGCCCAGGAGATCCGGGCGATGGCTCTCTGGCGCAAGGCCTGGTACCCCCAGGCGCCGGTGTACCCGGTGGCGCTCAAGCCGGGCGGAGACCCCAACAGCCTGGCGGGGCTTACCCGCATGAGCCAGGCTCAGATCGATGGCATGCGGATGATGGGCGATGGGCCCACGAAGGAGAACCGGGTGGTGTGGTTTCTCGAAGGAATGCTCGATCACCACGGCGGGGCGCTGATCATGGCCCACGACGCCCGCGCCAAGAGCACCAATCCCACAATCCTGCGTTTCGCTCGGGAGGTGATCATCGCCCAGCGGGCTGAGATTATTGAACTGCGCCGAATGTTGGCGGTCGAGGGATTACGCAAGCCGGAATATCACAAATACGACGCTCTTTTCGCGCTCTGAGCAGCCGCTGGCCCTGCAGCCCTCGTCTCATCCTGCTCTCCTGGTGCCGTGGTTCGCTTGTCGTCCTGACAGATCACCTCTGTTGTTCTACTCATGAATTCAGATGCCATCACCCGGGTGATACGAGCCATTGAGCTTCTGCGTAGGCGCAGCCTTTTCGATGAGAAGCTGTAGGGCGCCAGGCAAGGGGCGTCCTACTTCGCCACTCAAAGCCCTTGCTGATGCCGGTGCCGGTGATGTGCATCACTGACGTGAGGGTGATAATGCTCGATCGGTTCGTGCTGATGTTCATGGGCATGCCAGTAGCCCTGCTGTGCGTTGCCCGTTGACGGACTGCCCTCAGGGTGGAGATGGCTGTGGTGAAGGTCTCCGACGACTGGATCGTGCTTGTGTCGGTGGGCATGCCGGAACGCCTGATGGCGATGCCAGTGGGCATGGTGTTCTTTCAGCAGCACCGCAACGCCGAGCAGCATCAAGGCTGAGGCCATGGCCATGGCGCCGGTGAAGGCTTCGCGCAGCGCCAGCACCGAGAACAACACGCCCACGAACGGAGCCGTGGCAAACACCACAGCCTCGCGAGCTGCGCCCAGGTGGCGTAGAGCCAGCAGATCCAGCCAGATCGAAAGGCCGTATCCCACGGTGCCGATGGCCAGCAGCCCCAGCACAGCGGGAGCGGCCGGCAGGGATTGGCCAGATGCGAGAGCCAGGATCAGCATCGGAGCTGAGGCCCCGATCGCTTTCAGCAGGGCGATCTGGAGCGGGTCGCGCAGGCTCAGGCGTTGGCTGAGGTTGTTGTCGATCCCCCAGGCCAGGCAGGCGCCGCCGATCAACAGCGTGCCCTGCAGGGTGGCACCGTCAAAGGAGCTGTCGGTGAGCAGCACGGCACCGCTGAGGATCAAAACGGCAGCGATCAGTCCCTTGCCGCTGAGGTGTTCACGGCCAATCAACACCGCGATCAACAAGGTGAACACTGCTTCTAGGTTCAGCAGCAGCGAGGCTGATCCCGCAGGCAGCAGGGTGAGCCCCTGCACCAGGCAGATGGGTCCGACCATCCCACCGAGAATGCTGATCCCCAGGAGTGGTGGAAGGTCTTGGCGCTGAATCGGGGATTCCTCCTGTTGATGGACAACAAAACCCCGCACGATCAAAAGCCCGAAGGTGGCTCCTCCGTACAGCAGTGCCGCGATCATCAGCGGCGAGCCATCCCGACTGAAGACACTGATCAGCGGAGCGCTAAGACCGAAGAACAAGGCAGCCAGCAGCCCGGCGATCAAGCCCTGACTCTGTGGGGCACCCCTCACTTTCGTGGCATGGTCGTGGAACATGATCACAAGCCTTCTATATCACTTGTTTGATCTTCATCAGCCTGAGAATATCTGCCGTGCAATGAAGCCCGAGGTGTCAGATTGTTTCTAGCCAGCGAGTTGCAACCTTTCGGCAGATTCTGGGCATGCATGCACTTCAACTGTGACATGGACAAGGCCCATGTTCTTGGGGATACATGCTTTGTATTGAGCTGGCGTCAGTGGTTCATGTGCAACGACGGAGATGATGGCGGAATAGATCTTTGGCCCAATCGCCCACACATGCAGATCCGTGAGCACTGTGTCATCGTCGGCCTCGATGCTTTGCCTGATTGTGCGCCTGAGATTGTGCGGACCTTCCTGGTCCAGCAATACCCTGCTCGTAGACCGTAATAAGACGACCGACCACTGCGCGACAAGCACAGCTCCAACGATTCCCATTGCCGAATCCATCCAGATGAACCCGAAATACTTTGCAGTGAGCAAGGCGACTATTGCCAGGATAGAGGTAAGCGCATCAGCAAGGACATGTAGGTATGCTGCTTTGAGGTTGTGGTCATGATGATGGCCGTGGTGATGGCTGTGATCATGCTCAACATGGCTATGGTCGTGGTCTCTGACGCCGAGGATAAGCACACAGACGCCATTAACCAGCAAGCCCAGCACAGCAATGAAAATTGCCTGATCAAAAATAATTTCAATCGGATTAAGTAGTCTGCCAACACTTTCCACTGCCATAAAGAGTGCAAAGACAGCTAGCAGTAGTGCTCCGGTGAAGCCCCCAAGTGCGTTGACCTTGCCGGTTCCAAAGCTGAATCGAGGATTGCCGGCGTTGCGCCTGGCATAGACATAAGCGAAGGCTGAAACGCTGAGCGCAACGGCGTGTGATGCCATATGTAGGCCATCGGCCAGCAATGCCATCGAGCCGAACATCGTGCCGGCGACGAGCTCAACCACCATCATCACGACCGTGATCCCAATGACAATCAGCGTGCGCGATTCTCCAGGTCGTCTTAGCTCTTGGCCAAACGTATGCCCGTGCTGCCAAGTGTGAATGTTTTCGTTATGCATGCTGTGTTTGTTGCCCCTAAGGTGAACTGTATGGCTCTGGCCGGATAGATGCTGAGCCCTTGCGGGTTTCAACCAGCGGCAAGGTGCTCGCAGGCCATTGGGCCGAATAGCGGTAGAGGCTGGCGACTGCAGTGTTGTGGCTGTGTATCGCATCGATTCGATCCACGGCGGCCCGCTCTGCACTGCGCAGATTGTCAAGCACGGTGGTCATGTCTGTCACCCCAAGCTCGTACCGGGATTCGACGGCGATAAGAGCGGCCCGTGAGCTTCTGATTCTGGCTTCCGCACTTTCGATCGCCAGCTGCGAAATTGCATAGCGTGCGAGGGTGGCGACCGCCTGCTTGCGGATCTGCAGCCGCTGCTGAGCTGCCTCCGCTTGCCATTGGGACGATTCCGATCGGCGACTGTTGGCAGCAGCACGCTGGAGCCCACCATCAAAGAGGGTCCAGCTGAATCCGAGTCCAACGGCACCGTCCAGGGTGGCAGTTTCCGAATTTCCTCTGGAAAGCCGGTTGATGCCGGCAGCTGCCGAGAGGGAGAGTTTGGGCAGATATTGATTTTGTAAGGCGCTCGCCTCCCAGGAGGCCCCACTGGCCTGGGCCAGGCTTGCCTGGATTTCCTCGCGCAGGGCCAAGGCCTGCTGAAGTGTCTGTTCGCGGTCCAGCGGCCAAGCCTCGCTGGGCTGCAGCGGTTCGGACGGCAGCACGAACTTCACATCAGGCAGCGCCATGGCTCCAGCCAGTTCGGCAGAGTCAGTGAAGAGTTCTTCATAGGCTCGTAAAAGCTGCTGGAGTTGCTCGAGTTGGGCAGTGCGGATCTGTTCAACATCAGCAATGCTGCGCAAGCCGGCATTGAAGAGCGCCTCGCTGCGCATAACCTGCTCGGTGGTGAAGATATAGATCTCTTGATGTGTCTGAATCTTTTCGAGCATCGCCTGGAGATCGACGTAGCGCGTCTGGAGCCTCAGCAGCAGGTCTCTGGCACGGATGTCGAACAGGAATTTTTTAGCTTCGAGCTCGGCGCCCGCGGAGCGGATTGTGGGCCCGCGAGCGGGGTCAAAGAAGGTCCACTCGACCCCTGCCAACTGGACGATCTCATTGGGCCCGGTGGCACCGGCCGCCTGGGGGCCGATGGGAATCAGAGGCTGGGAATACTCCGTGGACGCATTCAGGCCGACCAAGGGACTGGCGGAAAGCTGGATCGTGGGAGACCACTGCCTTCGAGCTGCCACGAGCCGCCATTCCGTTCCCTGGATCTCGGCATAGGCCATGGCCAGCTCGGGTTGGTTCTCCAGCCCGGAACGCAGGGCGGTTTCCAGGTCCACACGTTTCGCCTCACTGCTGAGTTGCCCCTCAAGCACTCCAAGTCGCTCCTTCAACCTGCCGGCAATCGGGCTGGGCTCGACGGTGAGAGGCTTAAACCAAAGGGGCGATGGAGGCGTCCGTGCAACGGCCAGCTCAGGGCCGGCGAACATGCCAGCAATGGCTACCGGCAGCCAGAGCATCAAAAAACGTGGTTGTCGTGTTGGCATGGAACTGGATCGATGGTTTACACCTATCCCTGCTCTGCGCTGGGTAGGTATGGAGCGACTGTCCTGAGGCCTAGGGGCGACTGCGTTCCAGCTCGGTCTTCAGCACATAGGTGTTTGAGCCGGCAAGAGTTTCGCCTCCCTTGAGGCCCGAGAGGATCTCCGTGCGGCCTCCTGTCTGCTTCCCAATCGCCACAGATAGAGGCCTGGCCACACCCTTTTCGTAGAGAAAGACCACTGGGCTGCCGTTCAGGGTCTGAACAGCTCCTGAAGGCACCGTGAGGCGAATGTCGGCGGCATTGACCACAGGAAAAGCCGTCACCGCCGTTCCCGCCGGCGGTGTCGTGGCGTTGATCGGCTGCGCCCGCAACAGAGTGCCACGATTAGCTCCGCTGCCGCCGCTGCCCACACTGGTGACCCGGGCCTGGAATTCACGCGATCCTGCTGTCACACGCAGCAGTTCCCCGACTTTGATGCTTTCACCAAGAATCGGTGTCACAACAAAGTGGAGTTCCGTTGCGCCAGGATTACTGATTTCGGCTACCACTTCGCCGGCCTGCACGAAACTACCAGGCAACATCTTCACGGCCGTCACTTGGCCGCTGATCGGGCTCTTGAAAAGAACATTTCCCGATGCATCTGGTGAGTCCGCAGTGCTGGCCTTGGCGGCGGCGGCTCGAACCTCGGCATTGGCGCGCACGATCTCGATACGTTTGTTCTCTAACTCCTGCCAGGGGAGATAGCCTTTCTTCGCCAGTGGCAGCATGCGGCGATACTGGCCGTCAACCAGCTTGGCCTGGGCCCGCGATACTTCCAGTTCGGCGTAGATCATCGCCGCTTCAGGGCTGACGACCGCTGCAATCGGCTGCCCGGCACGAACAGCATCACCGGGCGCGACAAGCAGCTTGCGGATTCGACCAGCTACCGGCACGCCCACCGCGGAACTGCCACCTACTGCAGCTTCAACGAAACCTGAGATCGGACGTTCGGCGCCACTGCTTCGCTCCGGCTCGATCAGCTCGATGCCGAAGCTGCGCAACTGGGCCTCGCTCATCTTCACGCCCTCCATCGGCTTGCCCTCCCTGACCTGGCTGGTATCGGTTTGGCTCGGGTCTGAGGGGGTAGTGATCTGTGGGCTAGTGCCAGAACAGCGGCCAAGGCCGAAAGCCACCGCCAGGGCAAGGCCAGCCCCCACGGGCAGCAGCCATGGCCGACTGGATTGAACCGTTGCAGAATCGAGGAACTGGAGAACTCCGTTCCGCTTGCCTTGCTGGTCTTCTTCCCCGGAGGGAGAATTCGGGGTGTTCGTCATTGCTTAGCGACAAGAATCGGCGGTGATACGGTTTCTAAAGAATGTTCTTGAGCGTCATCACGCCGGTGCACTCCGGTGGCCGGCAGCAACCAGCTACCGAAGCGGGCATAAAGAGCCGGGAGCACTAGCAGAGTGAGGCCGGTAGAGGTGATCAACCCCCCGAGCACCACAATCGCCAGGGGTTGGAGGATCTCGTTGCCTGCCCCGAAGGCCAGGGCCAGCGGCAACATGCCCAGAGCCGAGCTCAGGGCAGTCATCAGAATTGCATTGAGACGCTCAAGACTGCCCGCGCGGATCACCTCTCTGAGCTCTATTCCTTGCGCATGACGGCGGTTGTAGTTGTCGACCAGAAGCAGGCCATTGCGAACCGCTACCCCGAACAGGGTGATGAAGCCGATCAGCGAGGCCACCGAAAGCACACCGCCACTCAGCAGGATGGCGGCAAGGCCACCGACGAGGGCCAGCGGCAGGTTGATGAGGATGGCGATCGTTGCCGGGAGTGATTGAACCGACATGAACATCAGCACACCGATCACCACAACTGCCAGCAGGCTGTAGAGCACCAAGTTGGCGGTGGCCCGCTCCTCGGATTCGAACTGTCCGCCATAACGGATCAGGTAGCCGCTGGGCAGAGTGATGGTGGAATCGATCACCTTCTGAATGTCTTTGACGACTGGGCCAAGCGGCCGTCCACTGACGTTGGACGACACCACGATCAACCTGGAGACATCCTCCCGGTTCACGATGTTGGCCCCCAGGCCGTTGTCGACCCGGGCAATGCTGCCGATCGGAACTGTGACTCCGGAAGGAGTAGCGATTGGAAGGGAACGGATGGCGTCGAGGTTGTCGCGTGCTCCTGCTTTCACCGTCACGAGCACATCAGTGGGCAGGGAATCTTCCATCACCTGCCCTACCACCTTGCCGTTGAGGGCAATCTCCAAGGCCTCAGAGAGCTGTTGAACATTCAGACCCAGCACCGCTGCCGCTTGGCGGTCGAAGCGGATCTGCACCTGCTCGATAGGCAGTTGCGGCTCAAGCTGCAGATCCACCACCCCCTCAATCGGCTCAATGGCGTCACGCACCTGCTCGCCGATCCTGCGCAGCTCGCCGAGATCGGGGCCGTAGATCTTGATGGCGATCGCACTGCGCACACCCGAGAGCACTTCATCCATACGGTGGGAGATAAAGCCACCGATGTTTGGGGCTACCCCAGGCAGCTTCAGGAATGCTTCACGCAGCTGTCTGATGCTCTCCTCACGGTTGTTCATGGCCTGATCACTCAGCTCCACATCCACATGAGCCAGATTCACCCCAGCACCGTCGGCATCACCGGGGGCCCGGCCAACCCGCACCTGCACCCACTCGAACAGGGGGCTGGCCATCAGGGTGTTGGAGAGTGCGAGGCCGGCGCGGTTGGTCATCTCCAGCGACACGCCGGGGTAGAGCACCATCGAATTCACCAGGGACTTCTCGCGGAACTCCGGCAGAAAGACCCGCCCAAGGCTGGGCAGGATGGTGAAGGCCACCACGACGGCCACCAGGGCAACGGAGAGCACCCGCTTGGGTGAAACCAATGCGATCTCCAGCAGCGGCCGGTAGAGCCGCTCCGCCCGGTCCGCAATCCAGGTGTTCTCCGCTGGAAGCTGGGCCCTGGCCAGGAGAATCGCGCAGAGCGCAGGCGTGAGCGTGATCGCCACCAGGGTGGAGGCCACGATCGAGAACAGATAGGCCAGGCCCATCGGCGCGAAGATCCGTCCTTCCACCCCCGACAGGCTGAAGATCGGCGCGAAGACCACCACGATGATCACGGTGGAGAGAATCACCGGCTGGCGCACTTGCACCGACGTGTCAAACACCACCTGCAGGGGATTGCTGGGCCGACCGGCGGCCTGGTTGCGGCGCAAGCCGCTGTAGCAGTTCTCCATGTCGACAATGGCGTCGTCGACCACCGAGCCGATCGCCACCACCAACCCACCGAGGGTCATGGTGTTGATCTCCAGCCCGAAGGCACGCATCAGCATCAAGCCGATCAACAAAGACAGGGGGATGGCACTGAGGGTGATGACGGCGGTACGCCAGTTCATCAGGAACAGCACCATCACCACCGAGACGATCACGATGCCTTCGATCAGCGAACCACTGACGTTATTGATCGCTGTATCAATGAAGCTGGCCTGACGGAAGGTGCGCTTGACCTGAATGTCACTCGGCAGGGTCTGGCTGAGGGCGGCGATTCGCTCCTCCACCTCACGGGTGACCTTGGGAGTGTCGATGTCGGGCTGTTTGTTGATCATCAGCACTAACGCCGGCTTGCCGTTGAAGCTGCCGTCTCCGCGCTTGAGAGCCGGGGCACGCCGTACCTCGGCCACAGCCGTCAGTGGCACGCTTCTGCCTGTCTGGTCAACAACCACCGCGCTCGACAGATCCTTGCTATCGGTGGCCTGGCCGAACGGTCGGATCAGCCTTTCCTGGCCTCCGCCGACGAGGAAACCGCCGGGGGTGATGGCGCTGGCGCCAGCCACACCATCAGCAACGGCCTGCAGCGAAATCTGGCGACGCTGCAGCTCCTCTGGATCAATCAGCACTTGTTGCTGGGGCTCATCGCCGCCGTAAAAGCTGACCTGGGCCACCCCTGGAATGGACAGAATCTGGTTGCGAAAGGTCCTGACTACCAGGCGATGGAGCTCCATCGGCGTGGTGGAGCCGTCCTCGCTGACGGTGAAGGCGTACTGCAGGATCGTGCCGAGAGGGGAAAGCAGCGGAGAGATTTCCGGCTTGCCGGCGTTGGCTGGAAGTACCGAGGAGATCTGCCCAAGGCGCTCCGCCACCGATTGACGAGCCCGGTTGATATCGGCGTTCTGATCAAAGACCACCTGCACCATTGAGAGTCCGACCTTGGAAGACGAGCGCACCGTTTTCACACCCGGCAGACCATTGACGGCCGATTCGATCGGCACGGTGATGCGTGACTCCACTTCCTCGGGCGCGAGACCATCGGCTGTGGTCTGCACATCCACCTGTGGTGGGGCGAACTGGGGAAAGACATCGAGGGGCATCCGGCTCAGGATGGAAAGGCCCCAGAGGGTGATCAAGATGGCGGCAACAACAACCAACCATCTCCTGGTGATCGAGGTCCGCAGCGTCTGGTTGAGCAGGCGGTTGAGCATGAAATCGAGTTGAGGAGCGGGAGAGAACGAGGGGTTCGGGGGTCAGTTCTTTTTGCCCAGGCGCGAGGCCACCACCACCCCGCCAACCACCAGCACTGCGGCACCGGCACCAATCACCAAGGGGTTGAGACCAGCCGCTTCTGCCGCGGTGGCGGCCACTGGGGTTGCCGCTGCCGTTGTGGCTCCTTCTCCGCTGGCTGCTGCTGCGCTCTGGCTCTTCTTGGACTCGGCGTAGAGAGAGAGTGCACCCTGGTTCACCACCTTCTCGCCAACTGTCACGCCGTCAGTCACTGCGATCTGATCGCCCTGACTGGCACCTGTCTGAATGAAGACCGGGTCATAGCTGGAGCCGTACTTCACGAACACCAGCGGCTTGCCATCCGCATCCACCACGGCGGCGACGGGAATGGTGACAACACCACCAGCCTCTGTGGCTGCTGCGGTGGTGATTCCCAGCAGCGAATCGATCTCCGTGCTCGCCTTCACCTGGCGCACGTCCCCCGTCTGCTGAAACTCATCGCCATGCCCCACATGGGCCAGGGCCGGGCTGACGCTGCCGAGGGCCAGCGTTCCAAGGCTGAGGCTGCCGGCCAGAAGTAATGCGTGCATGCTGCTGCTGCCGCAAAGGCAGGACAAGGACTCGCCGAGGATGCCGCAGGTGGGATGAAAAACAGGTGAAACCGCCTGTTCTCACTAGGATCAGCGTCACCCGCCGCCCCATGACCCAGGCCCATGCCCCTGCGCATCCTGTTGGTCGAGGACGAGGCCGAGCTGGCCGCTGCAATCCAGGCCGTGCTCAGTGCCGAGCGGCATGTGGTTGATCACGTTGCTGAGGGCCTGGGGGCATGGAGTTTGCTCCGCAGCGATCTAGCCACGTACAACCTGGCGATCGTTGATTGGATGCTGCCGGGTCTGACGGGAGTTGACCTCTGCCGGCGCCTGCGTGGGGCCGGACTCGATCTGCCGGTGCTGATGCTCACGGCCCTGGCCGACACCAAGCACCGGGTTCAGGGCCTCGATGCCGGCGCCGACGACTACCTGAGCAAGCCGTTTGCGATGGAGGAACTACTGGCAAGGATCAGGGCGCTGCATCGGCGCCAGCCCAGTTACCGCGAGCCTGTGCTCCGCGCTGGTTCTTACGTTCTCGATCCAGCTGAAGGCTGCCTCAGCGTCGAGGAGGCGCTTGGAACCACGACGATCGCTTTGTCTGCCAAGGAACTCCAGCTGATGGGCTACTTCATGGAGCATCCCCGCGAAATCATCCCGGGATCACGCTTGCGCGCCCAGCTCTGGTCGCTCGATGAGGATCCGATCAGCAATGTGGTCGCTGCCCAGGTGCGGCTGCTGCGGCGCAAGATCGCCAGTCACGGGCTGCCCTCTCCGATCGACACCGTGCCCTCGAAGGGCTATCGCTTCGATCCGGAGCCCTAGCGAGGGAAGCGCCCCATGCTCAAGCTTGGTCCCATTCCCCGCAGTCGTCTGCGGCTGGCGGCTGCCTACCTGGTGGTGATCGGGGTGATCCTCTATGGCGCGGGTTACGGGATGTTTGGACTGTTGATGCGCGCCAACTGGTCGGCCCTCGAGAGCGAGGTGGAAACTCTGGCCGGCACCTTGCATGACAGCCTCAAGCCGTTGCTGCCTGCAGAAGCCAGGCCCTCTCCCGAGCTCGCCTCGGTTCTCCCCGGTCTTTGCCTGGTGGGTGATCCCTGTCTGGCACCCGCTTCGCTGCTGCCGCGCCATGCCGTGAGCATCACTGATTCGGAGCGCTTCTACCTGCGTCTGCTTGATCCCCGTGGCGTTCTGATCGCTCACTCCCCTGGATCACCAAAAGCCAGGGGGCCAAGCCCTGGCCCCACCTGGACCGTGGTGGAGGAACAAGCAAAGGAGCGCTTCCTGCAGTATTCGATCCATCTGCACCGCTCCGACACGCCAGGGCAGCCAGGCACAGATCAGAAGGAACTGGATTGGGGGTATCTGCAGATCGGGCGCAGCTTGCGCGGGCTCGATGCGGAGCGGGAACGGCTGTGGTGGTCGGCCCAAACGATCGTGGTGTTGGCGCTGCTGGTGGCAGCCCTGGCCAGCTGGTGGTTGTCCGGCCTGGCGATGCGGCCGCTGCTGGCGGCCTACCGGCAGCAGGAGCAGTTCACCGCCGATGCGGCCCACGAACTACGCGCACCTCTGACCAACCTGCTGGCCGTGGTGGACGCCCACAGGTCGCAGCAGTCAGCTGACCCGATCGCCATTAACCAGAGACTGGATCAGACGCTGGCCGTGGTCACTGGGCAGGGGCAACGGCTGAGCCGCTTGATCAGCGACCTTCTGCTTCTCGCCCGGCTCGATGGACCTGAGGCAGCTTCGGCGCCGCAGCCGTGTCCATTGGCGCAGATCGCGCGCGACCTGGTGGAGGAGACCAGCGAGGCGGCGGCGGCGGCAGGCGTGCAGCTGCACCTGGTGGGTGGTGCAGACGACTTTGACGTGCTGGGAGTGGAGCCTGATCTCTATCGGCTCGTATCCAACTTGCTCCTCAACGCAATTCAGTACACGCCTACGGGTGGAGAAGTGGTTCTGAGAGTGAGGCGAGAGGGAAGCCATGGGCTGCTGCAAGTACAGGACAGCGGTATTGGCATCACCCCGGCGGATCAACGACGCATCTTCGATCGTTTCTTTCGCAGTGATCCAGGTCGCTCCCGTCGTCAGGGCGGCACCGGCCTTGGACTCTCGATCGTGGCGGCCATTGTGCGCCGCCATCACGGACAGATCTCTGTGGCCTCAAGCGTTGGTTCCGGAAGTGTCTTCTCTGTGAAGCTCCCCATCGCTGGCTGAAGCACAAGAGTGAACCTTCTCACCTGATCAGCGTCACCGTCCCTGTGCGTGGCGAGCTTGAAAGCAGAGGTTCAAGACGAAGGTGCAGCTCAGATGGCAAACGATTCCAAACAGACCAGAGCCTGGAGACCGGCCCTCCTGGCCTTTGCCACTGCAGGGGCCTTCTCCTTGACCCTGCTGACGGGTTGCCCGTCGTGGTCTCAGAGCAGGGGTAGTTCATGGATGCCTGGTTCTGGCAGAGGCATGGGGGAACCTGGCCAGATGGGGATGGGCTACTCAGATCAGCAGTTCATCGTGATGATGATCCCGCACCACGACGGGGCGATCGCCATGGCTGATCTCGCTCTCACGAAGTCACGCAGGCCTGAGATCAAGGCCCTCGCCAAGAGCATCAAGGCCAGTCAGACCAAGGAGAACGCCCAGATGCGCGCCTGGTACCAGGAGTGGTACGGCCAGGGGGTGTCGCCCTGGGGGCCTGGCTCGAGCTGGGGCTGGCAGGGCGGGATGGGGCCTATGGGAATGGGAATGGGAGGTGGATTCATGGGCAACATGGGTACGAACCTGACCGCCCTGAGCACCGCCCCTGACTTCGATCGCGCCTTCATCGAACAGATGATTCCCCACCATCAAATGGGCGTGATGATGGCGTCAATGGCTCAGACCAACAGCCAGCACCCGGAGCTACGTCAGTTGCAGCAGGCCATGCTGCGGGTGCAGAGCGATGAAATCCAGCAAATGTCCCAGTGGTATCGCAGCTGGTACGGCAAGCCTTGACGCCACCGATGGATCAGTTCTTCATCCTCGACACGCCGAAATCCTTCGAGGAGGCCAGTGCCGCCCTCCAGGAGGCGGTGTTGGATCAGGGCTTCGGCGTGCTGGCCGTGCATGATCTGGGCAACACCCTGCGCAGCAAAGGCCTGCCGTTCCCGGAACAGTGCCGCATCTTCGAGGTGTGCAACCCCCAGCAGGCCGCCGCGGTGCTCAGCACCACGATGGCGCTCAACATGGCTCTGCCCTGCAGGATCTCCATCTACACCGAAGCCGGCCAGACCCGCATCGGCATGATCCGCCCCGAGGCGATGCTCGCCAGCCTCTCGGCCGATCCCTCCCTTCGGGAGGTGGCTAGAGCCGTGGAGGCCTCCACCACGGCGATCATCGAGGCCGCTGCGGCTTGGCCGTCCGTGTCAACCAGCCTTTCCGGCTGACACCGATCGATCGGGAGCGGCAGATCCGGCTGCCTTTCGATGGGTCACGGCGGCTGGATCAGCTCGCTTCCGAGAACGGCAACGGCTTTTCATCAGCCATCGAGGTCAGAGAACTTCACCAAGCCCTGCAACCGGCCCTAGCCCTTGGCTTCTGCGCAGCAGTAGGGCGCTCGACACGGGGCGCCCTTCTCATTGGAACTGAGTTAGGCCCTGACAAGGCCATGCGTAGACGTGCCGAGCTGAGCTGTCTCTCTTAGGCTGACCACGGCTTCTGAGTTGCCATGCGCCTCGACGACCTGCTGGCTCAGGCTCCAAGGATCAGGGAGATTGCGACGGCACACGGCGCCAGCAATGTGGCGGCGTTTGGCTCGGTGGCCCGTGATCAGGCAGGAGCCGACAGTGACCTGGATCTCCTGGTGGATCTGCCCCCGCGCACGGGTCTGCTGGAGCGCATCGCCCTGAAGCTGGCTTTGGAAGACACGTTGCACTGCCGCGTGGATTTGATTCGCCGCCGCAATCTCAAGCCAGCCGTCCTGGCTTTTGCTGAGCGGGACGCCATTCCCCTGTGATCGAGCCAAGGGACCGTGATACCCCTGGCGGGAGATGGCCGGGATGCGGGACGTACTCATCCATGCCTATGACCGAGTGGACCTCGAAGAGGTGTGGATCACGTTGAGCGAGCAATTGCCAGCGCTGCTGGAGCAGATCGAACCTGTGCTCGCCCTTTGATCAGGTGGCTGCTGATCGGTGCCGCTGCGTTCATCGCTGGGTGGGGCAACGTTTTCTCCGCCGACACCGCGCAGGCCAACCAACAGGCTTCCGCCACGCTGCTCTCGATCGGTGATGGCGACACCATCCGCGTTCAACAGGGTCAGCAGCGGATCACGGTGCGGCTGGCCTGCATTGATGCGCCCGAGATGGCCCAGGCTCCCTATGGCGAACAGGCCCGCAGCTATCTGCAGAGCCGGTTGAAGATCGGCAGCAAGGTGAACCTCCTTTCTCAGACCGTGGATCGCTATGGCCGCACCGTGGCCGAAGTGATCGGGGAGGTCAACTTGAACTTGGCGATGGTGGAAGACGGGATGGCCTTTGCGTATCGGAAGTTCCTGGGCCATTGCGACGAGAAGGCCTATCTCGATGCCGAATTCAGAGCCAACCGGCGCCGCTATGGGGTGTGGAAGGTGCCTGGCGGAATCACCAGGCCCTGGGACTTCCGACGCAGTAGAAGATCATCGGGATCTGCTGCTGATTCCAGATCCGTTCCTGGCGGCCGCCGCTATCGCTGCAGCGAGATCGGCTCCTATGCCCTGGCCCAGGAACTGCTGCGCCAGGGTCACAGCTATCTCGATGGCAACGGCGATGGGGAAGCCTGCGAAAGTCTGCGCCCTTGAGATGACGGTTGGCCGCACCTTTTACGCCAAAACCCTCTTCCATCTTGCTATGTTGGTTCCATTCTTGCTCTACATCGATGGCCCTTGTTGGATCTGATCTGCTCGCCAAAGTCAAAGAACTTGGAGATGGCTCCAAATCTGATCTGGTGCGAGCTGCCGGCTACGTGAGCACCAAGAAAGATGGCAGTGAGCGCCTGAACTTCACGGCCTTCTACGAGGCCCTGTTGGAGGCCAAAGGCCTCAGCTTTGGTGATGGCACTAGCAAAGGACGCGGCAGTGGTGGGCGCAGCTTGAGCTACACCGCCAAAATCCAGTTCAACGGAAATTTGCTGGTGGGCAAGGCTTACACCGCCCTGCTTGACCTCAAGCCTGGCGATGAATTCGAGATCAAGCTGGGCAAGAAACAGATCCGGCTGATTCCTGCTGGTGCGGTCGACGACGAGGAATGAGGCGAGCGTGCAGCTCTGTTACGGCTGACGTCAAGGCCTCCACTGCGGTTGGTGCGACGAACAACTTTCCCTAGCGTGATTGCCACTGCTGCAGGGTCACGGTGCAGGAAAACCAGCTCGTCAAAAACTGCCTGCGACGGCACGGTGGAGCCTTGTTGTTCGTGGCACCGGAGTGGAGCGAGGCTCAGCGATCTGTCCAATGCCAGATCGTCGACGTCTTTGCGCTGAAAGTGGTGACCGGTTTCACCTGTGATCCCCACGGCAGGTTGCTGCTGGAGGCCGATCCCTCGGTGGCGGCTGGCCGGAGCTGGTCGCTGGTCAAAGCCTGCCAGCTGGCGCGTAACGACGCCAGACCAAAGCGTTGGGTGGTGCTGCAACGCAACACCAAAGCCTGGGGGCTGTTTTGGGCAGGCGGCGGACTGCATCGCTGCCGGCAGGAACTGCTGGAGACCACGCGATCACCAACACCGGGTTCCGCCATCGTCCCGGTGACGCCGGAAGCGGTGCTGAAGCTCGTCCTCAATCTGCAAGTGGAGGACAAGTCTGCAGAGAAGGCAAGCCAAACGGTTGTTGCTCCTGCTCCTGCTGCAGTGGCTGCCTCTGGAGTTCTGCGGGCTGTTCTGTTGACCTCCCTGGCCTGGCTTGCCGTGCTGGGCGTGTCCGCTGCACATTTCCTGGGAGTGCTGCAGGAACAGGACCGCAAGTTGGAGCTGCTGCTTGAGCGGCTGCCAGCACCCGCTGTCAATCGCTGATTTACAACCCGTAGGCCCAATGGGCAGCGGGCGCCGGCTCAGCTGCCGCTGGAGGGCCCGGCCGCCTCACCCGGGGCCTGCCGCAAAGCGCTCCCACTGCTGCTGTTCCTGCTCGCTGCGGATCTGCTGGATGCGGCTGAGGAATTGCTCGATCACCGGCAGCGCCACTTGCCGCAGGAAGTGCCGTTCAGTGGCTGAAAAGGGAGCTCCATGGGCCCGTGTGGCCTCGGCCGCTAAGAGAACGGCGCGGATGGCCTCGCGGCAGCTGAGCAGGAGCAGCACGGGATCGGTGCCGCTGTTGATGGGACGGGGCATGGCAGCAGACGCCAGTTGGCGCGCAGGCGGGACGCCCCTACCGCCGCACCGCATGGCAAGGGTCGGCCGTCAGGCCGACTTGCACCGTCCTTGCCGCGGGGCGGACGATGGGAAGACCCGCCTCCAGCCGCCTCTCTAATCGCTCTTGTGATTCCACCGCCCGGATTCCCCAAGCGCTGGCAATCGGTACGCGATCCACTCCGCTCCCCTTTGTCGAGGGCATCGCCCTACCCCACCATTCCGGTGGACCCGATGAGCCTGAGCGCTCCGGCTTGGCCCGTTCCCCATAACTCGGAGCCTGTCGCGCATGGATCAGCGGCCGAGCTCTCCACAGACGCCCACGAATCTGCCCAGATCCCAGTGGCAGCAATGGATCTGCCCACGAGAATTGGGCATGCAGAAGCCAAAGTCCTTCCGCCCCTGGTAGCCGGAGCAGACGACCCTGCTGCCGCCACAACCCCGTGACTGGCTCTCGGTTGATCACCAGGTGGATTTCCTGCTGGATTTGGTGGTTGAGCTGGATCTCTCCTCCATCCTGATCCCCGCTCAGGCCAAGGATCCACGCGGTGAGAAGGGTTTTGATCCGCGCATGATGACCATGCTGCTGCTCTACGCCTACTGCGTGGGCATCGTCTCCTCCCGCAAGATCGAGCGCGCCTGCTACGAGGATCTGGCCTTTCGGGTGTTGACGGGCAACCAGCAGCCGGACCACACACGGATCAGTGAGTTCCGTCGCCGCAACCTCGATTCCCTCAGGGGTCTATTTGTTCAGATCCTGCGCCTGTGCCAGAAGGCCGGGGTTGTGAGCCTGGGCCATGTGGCGTTGGACGGCACCAAGGTGCAGGCCAATGCCTCCATGCACAAAGCCATGAGCCACGAGCGCATGCTCAGGGCGGAGAAGCAGCTGGAGAAAGAGATCAATGCCTTGATGCGCAAGGCCGAGATCCTTGATGCCCAGGAGGATCGCCGCTACGGCAAGGGGAAGCTGGGCAGTGAGCTCCTCGATGAACTGAGGCGGCGTCAGGACCGCCTGGCCAGGATCCGCCAGGCCCGCAAGGAGATGGAAGCGGAGACCGCCGCAGCAGCAGCACGTCAGCGGCA
The DNA here is from genome assembly GCF_001885215.1 of Synechococcus sp. SynAce01. Classification (GTDB taxonomy): domain Bacteria; phylum Cyanobacteriota; class Cyanobacteriia; order PCC-6307; family Cyanobiaceae; genus Regnicoccus; species Regnicoccus frigidus. The sequence continues at coordinate 290,627 of NZ_CP018091.1, forward strand.
CGAGGAAGCAGAAGAGGCCAAGGCCCAAGCCACTGCCGCCCGGGAATCGGATGCACCGGCAGCCGAGAAGGCCGATCTTGACAAGAAAGCCGAGGCAGCAGCAGCCAAGGCCAGGGCGGCCCGTGAGAAGGCAATCGAGGCTGCCGAGATCGCCGATGTGGAACCGCCGGATCTGGAGCCCTTGGCGCCTGAGGCGATGCCACGCCGTGGTCTGGCGAGAAGGGCCGATGGCACACCGCAGAACAAAACCCAGCGGAACTTCACCGACGCCGACAGCCATCTCATGAAGTCAGATAGCCACTACATCCAGGGCTACAACTGCCAGTTGGCGGTGGACAGCGACTACCAGGTGATCGTGGCGGTCGGGGTGAGCAACCAGCCGCCGGATGTCGAGCATCTGGAACCCATGCTGGTACGCATCGCCGCCAGCGCCGGTGCCCTGCCCACGGTGATGACGATGGATGCGGGCTACTGGAGCGATAACAACGCCAACGCATGCGCTGATCAGGGCATTGATGCCTACATCGCCACCGGCCGGCTGCCCCACGGCCAGCCGCCCCCGCCGAAATGCGGACCGCTGCCCAGGAACGCCGATGCCAAAGCCCGCATGGCCCGCAAGATCAGAAGCAAGAAGGGCGCCAAGATCTACGCCCAGCGCAAGGCGATCGTGGAGCCGGTGAACGGGCAGATCAAGGAAGCCCGCGGTCTACGCCGCTTTCTGTTGAAGGGCATTGAGAAGGTGAGCGGCGAATGGCACCTGATCGCCGCCACCCACAACCTGTTGAAGTTGTTCAGGTTCAGGCGATCACAGCAACAGGCGCTGGTGGCGGCAACGGGATGAGGGGCATGGCCAAACCCTGGCGATGGCACTCAGGATTGGCTCAAACACAAATCGAAAGACCCTAGAAACGAAAGAAGGGGGCCTCATCGCTTCGACTCAGGGCCGAGTTTGCCGTGACCGGCGGGCCCCTGCTTTATCGGCAACAAACTCCTAGGCGGAGATTTACAGAATGTGCAAATATATTCACCACTATCGGAAAGTCCCGCTGCCTCCTCGCCCATTTCAGTGAGGCAGAAGCGAATAGTCTTCAACCTGAATACGCAGTGGTCACGAAGGCAGCAGGCTACTCAGAAGGCACACAACGCCAATCAAGCCCTCACCAGTAGCCCACAGCTCGCCAGGAAGTATGTAGAGCAACTCATTCCCTTCTGCTCCAGCATTGGGAGCGTCGTCTTTTACGTGTGGGAATTGGGAGTTGGGTGGTCAGTAGGCCACGATTCTAATCTAGTTCAAGACCGTTGCGTTTACCCATCACAAGGAAGATCGTTCTACCTCTGGGGCGAGATCGGCTGTACCTAGGAGTGTTGCCAATACTGCAGCGCGCCCCTTAGCACTACGAATTATGGCTGAGGGAAACCCCTAGGTTCTGGTCTCCTTCTGGGTGGGTTCATTGAGTCAGGGCCACCACGCTCATCTCAGGGTCCAACCCAAGAAAAGTGGGAACACTGTCACCAGCTACCCCTGACCGATGCCTCTCACCACCTCTGATATCTCCATCCAGCTCTTGATGGACAGCACGGTCAGCCTTCAAGAGATCGAGGCCCGCATTACGGCCGGGGTCTTCACGGCGGTGCACAACCCTGACCGTGAGCCTGCAGTGCGACAGGTGCTGGATCTGTTGCTTGCGGTGCCGGATGCCATCAGCCCAGTTGGGGTGATCTGAACTACCACTGTGGCTCCACCCTTCTCCAGCCCGCCTTCAGTAACTTCTGCCACTGCTCGACCGCCCACTTCCGGGAGAGCCTCTCTCGCCGCTTCAGCAGGGCTGGCTGACCGGGAATCGGCTCCCCTCGATCGATGAACACGTAGGCCTTGTAGCGAGCAGCAGGATCACGGTGGAAGCGGAGGACATTGCGGCCATTGGGCTGCTGGAGCCAGCCGTCCATGAAGAAGAGAATAGTACGGCTGTATTCTCGCCGATCGTGAGCCCGATGCTGCCAAGCGTGGTGGAGCTGGCGCCATTGGGCGCAAGGAAACACACCTTGGAGGCAGAAGGTGAAGTAAGACAGCACTTCATCCGTCCCTCCACCTGCCTCTATGCCCGATCGAGAACAGCAGGACGAGGTCCTTTTTCGCTGTCGCCTGACAGTCTTTACTGTTGTTTCACCTCATCATCAGGTGAAAGTCGTTCTCACCTCTCCCTCATCACCGGTTTGGGCAGGTGGCATCGTCATCCCTCACCACAATTGCCCCCTAGGCCCATGGCACCCGCCAACCTCGCCACCGTCGAGCCCCGGTTTATGAGCGCCCGCTTCCGGCCGGAGCTCAAGGCCCTTCTGCTGATATGGATGCCGCTTCTCCTTGGCCTACCGGCCCTGGCGGCCCCCATCGACATGATCTGCTCGTTACCGCCCGCCTCCGTCGGGGGCCTAGGAACCCTCGTTGACTTCAGCCTCAGCGAAGGCTCGGGTAGAGGTTTGTCGTTCTGGCCGACCAGCGGGCAGCGTCGATCGGTGCTCGCTCAAGTTGCCAGCTGGAAGATTCAAATCCTGCAGCCCGGAAGCGGTGTACTTCTGTTCAGCATCGATCGTCTCAACGGCAGCATCACCGCCGCCGAGGGTGAACCTGGGCGCTGCACCAACGCAGGCCATGTTCGTTTGGATCGAGCCATCTAGATGTGTAGTCCCACCACGTTGTTCAGCTGACAAGGGGGTGTGAGGTCGCCAGGGTCGGAGTGTCACCACCGTCCCAAGACCTCACACACCATGCATAGCCACCCTCTGGCCCGACTGACACCCATCAGTCGGGAACGGCTCATCCGCCGGCATCTCGATGAAGGCGTGCCACTCAAAGCCCTTGCAGCACAAGCCGGGATCAGCCTGCGTACGGCCTACAAGTGGCTCTCCAGGTTTCGAGCAGGCGGCGTAGCGGCACTGGCGGATCGACGGAGTGTTCGCCGCACCCAGCGGCGGACGCTCGATCCGCAGCAACTCCAGCAGGCTGTAGACCTGCGGCACCAGCGCTGCACGCTCCGCCGCATCGCCAGGGCTCTCTGTGCGCCCCTCTCCACCGTTGGTCGGCTCATGAAGGGCCTGGGTCTGGGACGACTGAAGAACCTTGACCCCAAACGTCTTGTTCGTCGCTACCAGTGGGAGCGCCCCGGGGACATGATCCATGTCGACATCAAACAGCTGGCCAGGTTTGAGCGGGTCGGCCACCGCATCACCGGCGACCGTCGTCAAGGCTCCTCCCGAGGTGCCGGCTACGAAAAGGTGCACGTCGCGATCGACGACGCCACCCGCCTGGCCTACGTCGAAGTGCTGGCTGATGAGCAGAAGGAGACGACCGTTGGATTCCTGGCCCGTGCCGTCGGCTGGTTCTCTGAGCAGGGGATCACCTGTCGGCGGATCCTCTCAGACAACGGCCCCTCCTACCGCTCTGGAGACTGGCGAAAAGCCTGTCGCGCCTTGGATCTCAAGCCCATCCGCACCAAGCCCTACACGCCGCAGACCAACGGGAAGGCCGAACGGTTCATCAAAACCATCCTGGCGGAATGGGCTTACGTGATCGCCTACCAAACATCGGATGAACGCAACCGCTGGCTACCCCGCTATCTGGGGATCTATAACGGCAGCAGGTGCCACATGGCTCTCGGTGGCCTCACTCCTCAGCAATGCCTCCAGCGGCTGCTGATCGCTGAATGACCTGGTGAGAAAGCACATCTAGAGGCCTGGTCGGATACCTGAGTGCCACGGACACGTAGGTGATGTCCTCTGACAATGCATTGCAGTGAATTTCGAAACTGCGTCGCCTGCCGATGTCGGGTTCAATTGCGCCTGAGGCTGATCGGGACAAGCAGCAGCTCACCCCCTACTCCTCCAGGCACAGGTATTCAGCCGACGGTCACCGCCTGGGCTTACAGCCCAAACAGCTGTCCGATGCGAGGGGACATTCCCTGGAAGTTCACATGGGTAGCTACGCCAGGTTCATGACCAGAAACCTGACGGATGCATTTGACGTGGTGAACAGCAATATTATGTCGACTACTATTCTTGTTGGAAACGTGTCTTGAACTGCTCCTTCCCCTGTAACCGCCAGGTCTTCCTCCATTTGAAGAGGGTGATCACGTGAATGCCCAGCTCTTCTGAAATCCGGGTCACGTTCTGCCGGTGCGGCGGGCTCATCCGCCTTTTCACATCAGCCTTGACGGCCTCGCTGTATCCGTGCATTGAACTGCTCCATCAAGCCCCCTGGTGGAAAAGTTGGTCGGGATGGAGAGGCGTCATCTTGTCAGGCAGAGGGGGGACCAGCGCTATAAATGGAGAGCGTTAGCGGAGACTAAAATGTTTGACATCGACTATTCGAGTTAGCCTTGCGGTTAGGGGGGCGATTGAAGGGAAGGTGAGTTGATCTTACACAGGCGTTTACGTAGCTTGCGTATGTAGCCGAACATGACTACGACCCCAAGTCCTGGTAGTGATGGACCTGGGACAGGCGTGACGGTACCCGTAATGGTAAAAGCATCCAGGGCGGAAGTGAGGTTGGTAGTACTGTTGCCGGTCCCGCGCACATCCTCTAAGTAGGTCGTCCATCGGATTCCACCGATCTGGGTGCCAGTTGAAAGCCCGACATCGATGTAGCTTAAGTTGGGGATATTGTTGTTTGTGCCGTTCATTCCCGTTTGAGTGCTGTTCGAGCCTACGCCGATCACTGTTGAGGTTGAAGCCGCTACATAGTTGCCTAAGCCCGCCTGGCCAGTAAAGCCGCCACCGGCCGCAACGTATTGAGAGGCAGCCCCGGGAGTGAAGGTGAGCGCAGTGTTGATCAAAGAGCTGAATGGATTCCCCTGTGAATCGAGGAACTGGATCACCGAATATTCCCAGGTTGTACCAGCGGTATTGAGACTAGCAAAATCGAAAGACGCCCCAGTAACGCCCAAGTTGGCATTGAAGCGTAACTCGAAACTATTCGCCGTTATCGTGCCTGGATTGTTGCTGATAACACCGGTGGTGTAGCCATGGCTGGCTCCTACCCTTCCGGAAGTTACCGCAGGGAATGGAGACGACGACCCTATAGCTCCCAGTACCACACGTCCATATCCGCCGAAGCCAATTGCACTATTTGCAGAAAGGGTGAAGTCATTGAGATCGCCATTGCTGCTAACCAGTTTGGCGCCGGTGAGGTCATTGATGGTGTTGTAGCTGAAGGGTGTGTTTCCACTGAGTACCTGACCTGGACTGATTAGGTTGAGCACTTCACTGCCTGGTGTCGATCCAGAGAGGAACTCAAGATTGTTAAAGTTAGCAGCATGGGCTTGATATACTCCCGCCAGCAAGCCACCAGTGATTCCAATCAGTGTATTAAGTACTGTAGGGATAACCTGGCTCCTTTGTCTATTGACTGATTTGATTGCAGGAACAAACAATTTTATCATTTATCGGAAACGATGTAGCTCAAAGACAGTCACAGTGGTTAAAGTAAGTTATTAATAGGCAATAGCAATACTGAACACTATTGCCAAGCTGAACTACCTGCGGGGTGAAGGCACGAGTTAAAGCAATAACCCAATTTAGCGGATCCGTTCGACCGCATGGGACTGATGCCAACAGACTAAGTTGGTCTGGGTTTTCTCGACAAGCCCCATCGTTAACCTTTGAGGCGGGGCACCGCCCCTGAAAGGGGCTCCTACCGTTGGCGAAGCCTTCTCCGAAGGAGTTGAGCAAACGCCGTACCACAGCCCTGAGTTCAAGGCCAGGGTCGCCATGGAGGCGATCAGTGGCCGCAAGACGCTCCAGGAGATTGCCGCTGATCACGCGATCCACCCAATCCAGGTGAGCCAGTGGAAGAAGCAGATGCTGGAGGGCGCCAGCGAGCTGTTAGGCCGAGGCAAGAGCAGCAACGCCAAGGAGGATGTACAGGCCAAGGAGGCGGAGCTGTTCCAGCAGATCGGTCGTCTCCAGATGGAGCTGGAGTGGCTTAAAAAAAAGTCTCAGCTGCTGTGATGCCCGTGAACTGCGCAAGCTGGTCGACCACGATCACCCTGAGATCAGCATCACCCGGCAGTGTGAGCTGCTGGGGCTGCCACGATCCACGCTCTACTACCGGCCCACACCGATGCGTGAATCGACGCTGCGGATCATGGCCAGGATCGATGCTCTCTATCTGGAGGATCCCTGCAGCGGCAGCCGCCGGATGGTGGACTACCTGGCCAGAGAAGGGATCCCGATCAGCCGTGAGCGCGTGCGAAACCTCATGCGGCGCATGGGTCTACGGGCCATCTACCAGAAGCCACGCACCACAGTGCCAGTTGATCCATCGGAGCGCTTTCCCTGCCTGGTGGACCTCAAGGAGGTCAAGGAAGTGGATCAGGTTTGGGCAACGGATATCACCTATATCGCGCTGCGGAAAGGCTTCCTCTACCTCGTGGCTGTTGTGGATCTGTTTTCCCGGCATGTACTCAGTTGGAAACTCACGGGCAGCCTTGACACGGAATTCTGCCTGGAGGCCTTGGAGATGGCTCTTGCTGGTGGGAGAAAGCCACAGATCTTCCACTCCGATCAGGGGTGTCAGCTCGGTTTCAAGTGGTCGTCGCAACACCTCATTCACTGAGGGATTTTGGGATGACGAGCAAGCATCAGCGGCAGATGGCCGTTCGCTCGATGAGGGGGAAAATCCCCTCTCCTGGCCGTCCCTCGACAGCTCAGCACAAGCATCGAGTTCTTTTCTGGATGGCGATCGCTCAGGGGTTATCGAGCGAGAATGCCGCATCCGAGGCGGGCATCCCTCAAGCGATTGGAACGCGTTGGTTCCGCAATGCTGGCGGGATGCCTCCGATCGATCTGAACCCGCCTTCGGGCCGTTTCCTGTCCTTTTCTGAGCGGGAGGAGATAGCCATCCTCTGGGCGAGGAATCTGGGAGTCCGCGCCATTGCCCGTGAGCTGGGTCGCTCCGCCTCGACCATCTGCCGAGAGTTGCGCCGTAATTCCTCAACACGCAGCAATGCGTTGGCCTATCGGGCCACAACGGCACAGTGGCATGCTGAACGTCGCGCCAGACGTCCCAAAGTTGCCAGGCTCGCCGGGAACGGCCACCTGCGTAAGTATGTCCAGGAACGGCTTTCTGGCCAGATCACCCGCCCGAACGGTGATGTCGTGCCGGGTCCTGTTACAAGCTGGATCGGCCGCAGGCATGGTCGTCGTCAGGACCGGCTTTGGGCGACCTCCTGGAGCCCGGAGCAGATCTCGAACCGGCTCCGTATCGATTTTCCTGATGATGCGTCGATGCGGATCTCTCATGAGGCGATCTATCAGGCTCTCTATGTTCAGGGCCGTGGAGCGTTGAAACGGGAACTTGTCGCGTGCCTGCGCACTGGGCGTGCCCTACGTGTTCCTCGCGCAAGGCGCCAGGCAAGCGGCAAGAACTTCCTCACCCCGGAGGTCATGATTTCCCAGCGGCCGGCCGAGGTTGACGATCGCGCCATTCCGGGGCATTGGGAAGGCGACCTCATCGTGGGGCTCAAGAGTTCAGCGATTGGAACGCTCGTGGAGCGCACCACCCGATTCACCCTGCTGCTGCACCTGCCCCGCATGCAGGGCCATGGAGAACAGCCACGGATCAAGAACGGCCCCCCACTGACCGGACATGGTGCAGAGGCGGTTCGCGATGCGATCGCTGCAACGATCGACACGCTTCCTGCTCAGCTGCGCAGATCCCTGACCTGGGACCAGGGAGCTGAGATGGCACAACACGCTCAACTCCGCATCGACACAGGCCTGAGGATCTTCTTCTGCGACCCGCATAGCCCCTGGCAACGCGGGTCGAATGAAAACACCAACGGGCTGCTGCGGCAGTACTTCCCAAAAGGTACTGATTTGTCCCGACACTCCCGTAACGAGCTTGATGCCGTCGCCCTGGCACTCAATACACGCCCACGCAAAACCCTCGGATGGAGGACCCCTGCTGAGGCCCTTGACAATCATCTGAGGGCTTTGTGAAATCCCCTTTCTAATTCGCGACGGTGTTCTCGCGCATCGCTGCCATCGGACCTAAGCGACAGATCTGGCATTCTGTTCTCCCTGAAAACCACTGTGCATACTGGCTTTTGGATCCATAGGCACCGTCTGTTGAAACGATCATCAAGTGAGCCGGTGATCCATTTTTCCCTCTGAACAAACCGCCTTGGCGGCAAGCGGGGGCGTCAGCCACCGATTGCCGACGAGGTGGAACCGCCCGCAAGCGGGCGGGGCCCAGCCGCTGCTGCTCGTTACTAACTGATCGAAAAGAAATTTAAAAATGATGCAGCTGAGAAAACCCGTATCTACAAGCCCTTATGCTCCTTTTCCAACCCGGTGTTGCGACGACCGGTGGAATCCACCCAGTTCACCTCCGGTGACTTCGTGGCAAGGCTCAAGGCAGAGGAGATCAAGGTCAGCTGGTCGGGACGGAGGCGCTGTTACGACAACATCCTGGTGGAGAGGCTATGGAGAACAGTCAAATATGAGGAGGTGTATCTCCGTGCCTACAGCGATGGCTGGGAAGCGGAAATCAGCTTGGCCCGATTCCTTTGGAGGTACTGCCATGTAAGACCACATAGCTCATTGGGCGGCAAAACCCCCAATGAGGTCTACAGTCAGATTCAACCCTGTTCTTCCCGCCCGAGGTTTACGATGTCAGGGGCCGAATCTGTCCAATAAAAGCCACCCACCTCAGATCCCAAGGGGCTGTGTGGCCTGTCCTGTTCATGTGGTGCCAACGGCAGCGATCAATCCAGGGAAAAGGTCGGCAGAAAGTTCGCCACGTTGCATAGCTCAATATCGATCGCCCCAACATCGGTAAAATCCTGGCTGGTATTCCTGGTTCGCTCGATGAATCGAGCAGTTCTGACTGGGTGGGCCGTCAGCCCGACGAGGCGCTGAATCCAGTTTTTACGGGACACGGCTGGGACAAGACCCTGCAGCCCAAGGAACCAGGGAATCAGTGAGGCTATGAGGCCAAGAGATTCAGATGGACGATGCGCGAAGGATGGCATGGAGATAGCGATCGAACGAATAAATGCATGCTGCGATTCGGCAAGAACCAGGGGCTCACAAAGGGTCCGAAGCTCAGATCCAGTTGTACTCAAAGCATCAATAAGGCGATCGGGATGACAAAGATAAGACTCATAACAAGTGGTCGGCTTAAGCTCTCGCTCAAGAAGACATCGCTTCATCCACTCAAGATCCACACTACCAAGCGAGTGATCGCTGTGGCAGCTGTAGACGAGGCCCCGCCGATACTGGACCGGGCAGAGATACTCCGGCTCAATCAACTCCGACGCCGCAGCATGATCGCTACAGATCACCGGCAATCCTGCATAACTGGCTTCAATGAGAACTCGTCCAAGCGTCTCCAGATTAGAGGTGGTAGGAAACAACAGCACATCGATCCTGGCAAGGAAGTCCCAGATCTCGGCACTCGAGCGTGCAGGGGAATAGCTATAGACATCGGATATGCCGAGCGCCTGTACCAACATCTGGTCAACTAAATGCGGCTCACAGCTGGAGGAATGGTTGTGCCCGCAGGCGAACAACCTGTAGCGACGGGATGACAAACTTTTAGTCTCTTGATTCAGCTCAATTAACAAACGCACGAGATCTGGAAAGTTCTTGTCTTCCGAGATGCGCCCTAGATAACCAAGAATCAAGTCCGCGTCAGTGTTCCGAGAGCGCTTAGACAAAATCCGCTCACGCTCCGGAAAGCACACAGCAAGTGGATGAGAAAGAAGTGAAGGAAAATGCTTGAGCCCTGGAAAGATTGCTTCAAATACGCCCCGAGCGTAGCGGCTGGGCACCAAGAGCGTGTCGTCGTACCGAAGAAAAGGATGGCAAAGAAACTCTTGAAATAGATAGCCGCTCCAGAGAGCAGTATGCACATCCCGGACGATTCGATAGGAAAGTCGAAGGTGTTCTCGGAGATAGAAATAATAATGCGCATGAGGACCTACATTGCTCACTACACAGTCGGCATTGGCCAACATTTCGACTGCGTAAGAGTCATCAGAAAGCAGCCGATTAAAATCATGGAAGTGCACGTTTAAAGCAGGCCCTGACCGATGCTTCAACAGCCAAGTCATGTTCTCGTGGGCAAAATTTACGCCATCACGCTGGGGCAACGCTGGATCGGTCCTGTAGTCATGAAGGGTAACTCGAAATGTCTTCAGATCAGGCTCTCCCCATCAAAAGGCTCAGTTGCTTGGAGGCCTGCAAGAGCAAGGATGGTGGCCGGCAGGTCCTCCAGTCGACCATGACGCAGCTTTTCACCTGGCTTGATTCCTGGACCAACAGCGAGAAGCAGGTTACTGACCTCGGTCCCATGCATCACATGCCCTCCAGAACAGAAGAAGGGAAGAGGGCCAATTCGACCAAACTCCTCGCTATCCAATACATCAGCTGGAGGGCCAGAATCACCCCAGCGCACGATAAGGTCAGGGGGCAGGTGAGAACTTTCAAAAGGCGTTTCTCGCATGATCAACACATCATGTGCCAAGAATTTCCCGGTACGGGGATTCACGCATCGCAGGAGCAAGTCACGTAGCTCATGAAGAGTGGGGAGGAACTCCGCAGCATCGACCAGGCCTTCCACCTCACGCCCACGGACGTTCAGACGCACATAGCCATCTGCCACACTGGGGAGAGCGAAAGCCCGCATGCGGGGCCATAAGTTTCGGAACCAGTTGGCCGGATTCCAGCTGAGTGGATCTCCCGAAGCCTCCTGCTCAAAGGGACTGGAAATCAGAGCCTGCGCCGCCTCCCCCACGGTCTTCCAGACTTCAGCCTTCCAGTGCTCTCCATAGTCGTAGCGCCTAGAAGGCACTGGGGATCCAACCTCAGAAGTTGAGCCAATAGCGGTCTCACCTGGAAAGGCCCAGCGATACATCAGCTCTGGAAGAAGCGCCATACTGGGCACATCCATATGGTTGGCCGATACTTGATCAATGGTGTAGACAATAAATGAAGTATCGTGACGCGCAAGTGTGTACAGCCTGGCCAGTGATCGGTCAATTTCGCGATAGACTTCAATGAGCGGCGAATTCCCTTCAGGAGATTCATCAGCCTGCGAGGGCAGAGCTCCTTCCCCTAAATGCCAAAGCATGTGATTCGCTGTATGGCTTTCTGAATAAAGAGAAAGAAAGAGATCCCAGTCTTCTGCTTGCAGAAGCTCAGCGCAGATAGCCGTTCGACGGCGGACAGATTCACACAATTGTCTCTGAAGTTTCAGCAAGTCCTTCTTGATATAAAGACTGGGAAGGGAAACAGAGCGCTCAGGCTTGCCTGAGATCGGATCAATCATTAACTTCAGGCCATCTTCGATTGGCGGATAGAGCCCATGAACACTCTCAAGATTTGCCAATAACCATTCTGGCTGACTCAAGGGAGCAAATGTATTGGTCTCGCTCCCCCAACCTGCTACTTGGAGGCCGTTGAGATCAGAAGACATAGGCGCCACCATATCGAACACACAGATTCGATGAGAAGCATGGCCGGAATAGAACAGTGGCAGCGAGGCCGAGTCTCTGTGAATTGGCAGAACAGCATAGAGATATTTCTGTGCATCAAAGCAGCATCCTGGATGCGTTGTAGCTCGTCCCGTGAGAAAAACATCCCAACAGGATTCGTTCAGGAAAAGCTTAGTGTAAGAATAGTTACCTGTCGCACCATTCGAGCGCATCCAAGCCAAAAATGGAAGCTCCCCAGAATCCAATGCGTCCATAAGGAGCTCAGTATTAGGAGCATCGATTCCAAGCGCAATAACAGATCTTTTGACACTATCAGTCATGGGTTATCACGGAGTAAGGAAGGGAGTCTGAATCGAGGTCTTTACTGCCGAATCAACCACTCGCAGTTTGCTGACGTGGGGCTTGATCAGCTGCAAGAGCCGCTCGGAGTCTGGGTGGTCTTGCGGCAAGGCATCGCTAAGCAAAGTGCATGTGCCAAATGAGGGAGCAGGAAGCCCCCTCTGAAGAATCTCGTTGGTTCTCAACGTGATCAGAGCTGATCTCAGGCGTTGGTCCTGAATCAGGATCTGAGCAGCGGAGAAGCCATTGGGAGACTTACACGCCAATGGCTTCTCATCAATCCAGGCCTCGTCAGCAAGGACTAGCCCATTACAGTGCAATTGCCGCGCCAATTCATGGGCCAGCGCATGCAGAACCCCAGGCTTCATGCCATCAGAAACTATCAAAAGGTGAACCAGGACAGGCTCTGCACATGTAAGCATATTAGCCAAGATCTCATGGTAAACCAAGGGAGTATCAAACGTACCGATCTGAGGCTGGGCGTTCACCTCGCAGACAATGCCTCCGCCATCCTTCCACGACACATTAACGTCAGGTATGATCAGGTCGATTCCGGCGATGTCCAGCCGGAAGGTTCGCGCAACATGAAGTGCAAGCTCTAGATTCTCAGGATGTACTTGGTCTTTGTCGATCACGATTTGGGTTCCACCTGCTGAGATGTTCGCTTTGCCGCGAAGCCTCACAACAGTGCCCTCCTTAGGAATTGAGAGAGAATCTAGCCCTTGGTAGGCAAGAAGCATGTGAGCTTCTGGATCGAGTTCGAGTCGCATCTTGCCAGTCCTTCGCCAGATCCTCTGATGCAGCTCCGAGGACTGCTCCCTGAGCACGAGACCAGCAACAGTTGTCCTGCCGTCGCCAACAACTCTGCCGGGAATTCTGTGCATGATCTTGACGATTTGACCATGAGCGACTGTGAATCGATAGTCCTCTCCAGCGATGAACTTCTCGACGAGAATCCTCCCAGATAACTTTGCAGCCTCTCGATAGGCCATCCCGACAGACTGCTCATCCCTCAAACCAGCAAAGACCCCGCGGCCCTGCTCTTGGTCCGCTGGCTTGATCACCACGGGATAGCCCAGTTCACCTGCCAGCCGGATGGCCTCTTCTTCTGAACGGCAGATTTGATGGGTGGGCCCAGGCAGCCCATGCTGCTTAAGAAAGCAGGCTGTCCGCGCCTTATCTTTCGCCAGAGCCACGGACATGCAAGGAGTCTGATCCGTCAGAGAACTGTCGATCCAGCGTGTTGAAGCACCGTGGCCAATGGCCATGATATATCTGTCGATCCGAATTACCGGTAGGGCCAGCTCATGGGCCGCCTTGACAAAATAGAAGTTGTTGGTCCCCTTCAGGCCAAAGGCACTCAGTTGTCTGATCAACTGATCCCTGCTCCGGTGAATCTCCTCCAGGCGATTGTTCACGGCAGCAGGAGATTGGACGAAGGCATTGATCAGGAATTCAAGCCAGCGCAGGGTGTCCACCGAAGCCCGTGGAAACGAGTAGGGAAGGAAAAGATCGTGCGCCTCCAAGGGGACATCCCTCCCCTCGATCCTTGCAGGACACGAGTGATAGGGTCCGAACACAGGAAGATTCGCCAGGCGCTGGATCTCGAGATGGGTCATCAGAATCCCATCGAGGAGATCCAGGACGGGGGACTCTCTGCCCCCATCGCCATGAGTTGCATCAGGCTCCACGACCCTGGAGAGGAAGTCCCTGACCTTGCCTGCTGCTGTGGGCCTGTCACGAAGGATCCCGATTCGGCCTTCAAGGAAAGGCTGACGGATTCCGTAGCCCATGCCCTGATAGACCCGGAACTGGGTCGAGAAACGAAGAAGAGAGAAGTTCTTGCCTCGTGGTCCTGATCGCTGAGACCGATCGGATGAGGGGAGCGCCACGACTCAGGCTCCCACTACTTCGGACCGACCCATAGATTCCGTATGGAGCCACTCCAGGATACAAGCCTTGGCCGTATGGACATTGAGGGCATGAACCAGCACGGGATCACCCGGAGCGGCATCCTTGAGGAAAGCGGGGATGGCGGCATGGACCTCTCCGACATAGCGAAGGTCCACCCCCGGATCGGCTGCATAACCGGCCTCAAGAATCATCGCCACAGCCTCTTCCTCAACGCGACCAGTATCCTGTTCACCTCGTGCAATCCGGACCACATCGAACAGCCGACAGGCTTCAGCTGCCATGGAGCACATCCAGTGATCAGCAGCGACGAAGCCCAGTCGAAGCAAGATCCGCGTGCGGGAGTTAGGCTTCGTGTTAAGCGACTCCATCAGCACAGAAATGGACTGTAGCGTTTCAGTGGTTCCCGCCCAGCTCAGAACGATGGATCGCCCAGGAGTATCGATTCTTTCAGATCGACCTGGATTGTGGCTCGAATCGAAGTCAAGGATCCGCTCTCGAATCAGATTTGGAGCCACGCCCATCCTCTCGGCCATCACCGCCACGAATGCCGCTGCGATCACTGTCCCCCGGCACAGACCACCCCAGGCACCTTGGATCTCCGCTGCAGGAATCTCACACAGTGTGGTGTCGCCGCGACACAGGACCACCACGCCATCGGGCCCATCTCGCCACAGGGCGGCCGCTTGCAGGTTGATCTCCTGGCGGCGGCTGGTGTTCTGCCGGGCCCTGACGCTGAGGATCGCGTTCAACGTCTCGTCGTCGCCGCCAGTGTTCTGGCGGATGTAGAGATCCGTTTTGAGGTAGCTGCGGATCTGATCGAGCAGCCGGCCTTCTGCCGGCAGGATCGCCATCAGCTCGGTGCCACCGAAGTTGCGGCTGTGCAACACCGCCTCGCTGCCGTAGTGGGGATGCTCAGGAGTCACCAGGTTCACGGCCACATCAGACTCCTTGCTATCCGGCGACAATCTGGTTGAGGGGTCGCGCCAAACAGGTTGACCGCTCTTGAGGGGCTGAGCTGAATCCAGTTGCCATGCGCAGGGCACCGGCCCATGCCAGCTCCCCTTACCGCTCAACAGATTGCGCTGTACATGTCCAAACGACGAGTCAGCAGCCGCCAGGAGGTGGCTGCTGCAGCGGCGGGTATCTCGGTGAGTAGTGCTCACCGGATCGATTCAGGCCGCCTCCAACCCAAAGCCGCCAAGCCCCCAGCAGACGCCGACCTGACCCGTTGGTTGAGGTTTGGGAGCCCCTGTTGGTGCCGTTATTGGAGCGCCATCCAGCTCTGACGCCCACCACGTTGTTGGAGCACCTGCAGGAGAAAAAGCCAGACCAGGACTGGATTCCTGTCAAACGCACCCTGCAGCGTCGTGTGCAGCAGTGGAAGGCGTTGCAGGGCCCACCGCCGGAGGTGATGTTCCCCCTGGCCTATCAGCCCGGCGAGATCGGCTTTTGCGATTTCACCAAGGTCAAGCGGGTGGAGATCACAGTGCGGGGCGAGCCCTTTCCGCACCTGCTGTTCCACTACCGCCTGGCCTGGAGCGGCTGGGCCTACGGCCAGGTGGTGCACGGCGGCGAAAGCTTTGTGGCTCTCTCAGAAGGGTTGCAGAACGCCCTGGCCGCCTGCGGTGGTGTGCCCAGAGAGCTGCGCACGGATCGGCTTTCGGCTGCCAGTCGCAATCGTGATGGCAGTTACGCCATCGACATCACGCCCCGCTACCAAGCCCTCTGCGCCCACTACCACCTTGCTCCCAGCCGCAACAACCGCGGCGTGGCCCAAGAGAACGGCATCGTCGAGGCGCCCCATGGCCATGTCAAACGGCGGCTGGAGCAGAAGCTGCTGCTGCGCGGCAGCTGTGATTTCGACGAGCCGGCCGAATACGGCGAGCTGCTCTCCGAGGTGTTCAGTGCCCTCAATGCCCCACGGCAGCGGCGCTATGAGCAGGAGTTCGAGGTCCTGGGCACCTTGCCTGCCTTCCGATTCGCAGATTACGAGCTGCTGACTGTGCGTGTGCGTAGCACCAGCACGATCGAGGTGCGGCAGGTCGTCTACTCCGTGCCGCCGAGCCTGATTGGCCGTCAGGTCACGGTGCGGCTGCACCATGACCGGCTGATCGTTTACCTCGGTAGTGACTGGGTTTGCCAGTTGCCCAGGGTCTACGGCAGCGGCTGCCATGGACCCCGGGCTTGGTGTATCGACCTGGAGCACCTGATCGATGGGTTGCGCGCCAAACCCCGCGCCCTGCTGCATTGCCGCTACCAACGCCAGCTGTTCCCTGATACCCGCTGGTGGGATGTCTGGCAGCGCCTGCTTGCCAGCGGTGACCGCGACGCGGCGGCCCGGCTGATGGTCGAAGCGCTGTATGTCGCCGTGCGGGTGGCGTCATTTGAGCTGGTGCTCGCCTTTCTGCAGCAGGCGCAGCAGCGCAAAACCCTGTCCCTCTCGCTCTTGCAGCAGCGCTTCCGGGTGCCGCCCCGCACAGGCAACCTGCCTGATCTCGTCATTCCCCAACACCTGCTGGCCTCCTATGACCACCTCCTCCCCGGTGCCCCGCTCTCAGGCGGTGGAAGCGGCCCTGCCGCTGCTGCTCAAACAGCTCAAGCTGGCGCGGTTCCGCAGCCACTGGCAGCCGCTCGCTCAGCAGGCTGAGGCCGAGGGCTGGAGCCCCGGCCAGTTCCTCTATGCCCTCTGCGAGCAGGAGGTGGATCACCGTCAGCTGGCACGGCACCAGCGCCTCCTGCGGGAGGCTCATCTGCCCTGGCAGAAAGGACTCGATGGCTTTGATCAGCAGCAGATCGAGGCCAAGCATTGGCAGGAGCTGCAGGTACTGGCCCGCAGCCACACCTGGCTGCTGCAGGCCGAGAATCTGCTGCTGTTTGGCCCCAGCGGCGTGGGCAAGACCCACCTGGCCATAGCCATCACAATGGCGATGATCGAGCAGGATCAACCCTGCCGCTTCTTCCCGGCCACCGCTCTGGTGCAGCTGCTGCAGAAGGCCAAGGCCAGCTACGAGCTGCCGGCCGTCATCCAGAAGTTGGATCGCTACGCCTTGCTGGTGATCGACGACATCAGCTACGTGCGCCGCAACGAGCTGGAAACCTCGGTGCTGTTTGAGCTGATCTGCCACCGCTACGAACGCCGCTCGTTGCTGGTGACCTCCAACCAGCCGTTCCGCGAGTGGGACACGATTTTTCCAAGTGGATCCATGACCGTGGCAGCGGTGGACCGGTTGGTGCACCACTGCCACATCGTGGGCATCAAAGGCGAGAGCTACCGTCAGAAAGAAGCTGCTGCAAGGGTTTCTAGTGATTCCAGTGATCCGCCTATGTAATTGACGCGGGCGACATGGCCGTCACGATCAATGGCCGCAGCAACCCAGCTCGCCAGAAACAAGGCGGCGACACGAAAACTGGCCCACCAGCCTTGAAATTGACGCCCGACCCACAACTTGATTGACGTCACGCGACAGCATGGTCAAGATCCAGTACCTACATGGAACCTCAAGCTTGCAGGAGGTTCAAAACAGGGGGATGCCACCGGTCAACCAGATTGACGCCACCCATCAACCTGATTGACACGGGACAGCAGGCTGAGCCCGATCTCAGCGCAGGCACTCGCCAGCCTGGCACCGGCTGCATTCGCCTCGGCGATCAGCTCAATGGCCCTATGCCGAGTCGCAGCAGTGGTCAGCCTTCCGCGTCCTCCGAGCAGAAGGCTTCCCACTTTTTTCGCAGCACCAGCAAGGCCGCCATCTCCGCCATGGCCTTTTCCTTGCGCTGCAGCTCCTTTTTGAGGGCTTTGATCTCTCGCTGGTCCTGGGCGCGGAGCTTTTCGAGCTCCTTCTGCTCGGCCATCGTCAGCACCGGCTTGGCATTGGCATCCTGGGCTGCCTGGCGCCAACGCTCCACCTGCTCGAAAAACGGGCCCCGCTCCCGGCAGCATGCGCTGAGCTCAGTGGCATTCAGGCTAGCGGTCTCCAGCACCACCGTGAACTTGTCGGCAGCGCTCCAGCCGTCTGGGTCCTTCTCCGATGCCGGCACCACCTCCCCCTGTAACCGCCACGTCTTCCTCCATTTGTAGAGGGTGATCACGTGGATGCCCAGCTCTTCTGAAATCCTGGCCACGCTCTGCCTGTGCGGCGGGCTCATCCGCCTTCTCACATCAGCCTTGACGGCCTCGCTGTATCCGCGCATTGATCATGTCCTCAAGCCCCCAGGTGTACTGACGAGAGGGGTGACATCTTCCTAAGAAACACCCACGGCCATCAGAGATCTCGGCCATTCATCCGGTTGCGACCAGTTTGTAACCAAGCGCTTTTGCACGCCTTTCCAGACCACGCACGTGTCGTTCTTGTGATGCCTGCTGGTAAGCCAAAGCCCCCGGCTCTTGAAATGCCATGCCATAGCGCAACATATTATAGTAAAGAATGGCAATCTTGCGCGCTGTAGCTATCAATGCTTTGCCTTTTCCAACCCGTGCAGATAGCCGCCGCTGGAATGCACCCAAGGCAGTGCTGGTTCTGCTGATTGGCACTGCTGCCATCCAAAAAGCGCTGCCGGCCCTAGTTGCTCCCTGTCGTGTCCGCGAGGAAAGTACCCGGCCACCAGAAATCTTATTTTGTGGGCTCAAGCCAAGCCAGGAGACAAAATGCTTGGCGCTTGGCCAGCGGGTCATGTCAAGCCCACACTCACTGATCAAGGTAATCACCGTTGCAGGCCCTAAACCGGGCAGGCTTAATAGGTCTTGGCCTGCTAACGCTGTAATCAAGGCCTGAGGATTGAACGAGAAACCATTGCCCATGATTCGCCAGTCGCTTGCTTGCTTCTCAGGCTCAACATAGCTATCCCCGGCCAGGTCATTCAGAACGACTTGACCGGCTAATTCACATTCTTGAATCTTTACTGAATAAGCATCAAACATCTCGACTGCAACCTTAAGCTCAAAGAGGTGTTCTTCTTGATAGTTGCCGTTTAGAGCGGCAGCTATCGTTGCTTGTGACTCCTTGCAGCGGGGATCACGCAGTGCGGCCAACTCCTCTGCATCTCTTTAACCTGAAAGGATGGCATCAATGATCCTGCGTGCAGTCAGACCAGTGATGTCTTTCACAACATGATGCAACTGTAGATTCATTTGCATGAGGGCCTTCTGCATGTGTTGCTGATGCGAGGAGCGATAACGCACCAAAACATCCCTTTGCCGGAAGTAAGCCCTGAGCTTGGCGATACAGGGATCTGGTTGAAAGCTTGCGCGAACAAGACCGTAGCTGTGAAGTTGCTGCAACCATTGAGCATCACTGATATCAGTCTTCCGTCCGGGAACATTCTTGACGTGCCTAGCATTGACCAGATAGACTTCAATGCCATATTCCACTAGTATTTCGTAGAGTGGAACCCAGTAGATTCCAGTCGATTCCATGGCCACCGTCTTGATGTCGATGGCAAGCAACCACTCAGCCATAGCTTTCAAATCATTGGTGAAGCTTGAGAATTTCCGTACTGGGTCATCGTCAAGCTCCGCTGGTACCGCTACAACATGAAACCGACTGCCGATGTCGATTCCTGCTGAACGTGGATTGACCACTCTTAGGCGCGCACGGCGGAGGCGAGAGGGGGAAGAAGTTCCTGGCATGCATCCACTGCAATGGGTCTGAGGAGGGAAGCCAAGCAGGTTCTGCGCTAAAGAATGAACATTTTCCTAATCGGGATCAACACTCGGGATTACTCCAGAAGTGTCGTCGCCAGGGCAGGGAGCGCTGTGAGAACCCAGACCACGTTTCCTTGCGGGAACAAGTCTCCAAAGATGTCATCGGCCATGGCCTGACTTACCCATGGCCAGTTTGGCAACGGCCTTTGGACTTGGCCGTGGGTGTTTCGGACGCGAGGGCGTGCTCAGGGGTACTGGTACGTTTCCTGAAACCGGGGGAGACGACTGGTATAAATCCATCGAACGACTCATTGGCCAAACTGATTGGCCCAGCGAGAAGCTTTACACGAATGTCAATGATTGCTAAACTGCAGAATGACTTGTCGTAAACCACATTTCAGGCATCCCCATTATCGTTTCATGTGCAGCCAGTTCGTCTTTACCGTGAGGCATGGGGCCTACCTGGTTGCACGACAGGCTTTGCATGGACGGCGGAGTCTCCCAAACTAGTACCCACGCAGACGTGGTGGCAGGCGTTAAGCGAGCCGTGATTGTTTCCCTGACAGACGGTGGCAGCAATGCTGTGAAACATGGGCTTCGCACATCAGTCATGCCCAATACACTTCAAGCTGAAGTCAAGGCCCTTGAAGCACAGGGCACCAAAACCAAACTGATTGTGTGCGGCTTGTCTCCAGGCATGACGCACATCAAGAGCCTCGTTGACCCCACCTCGATTAAACCCATGATGACCGATGGGCGCTCTAGAGGGGTTGACGAAGCCAAAGAACTCGTTGCTTTTTGGAACTAGTATTAGTTGCCCTTTCATGCCTCATGCATAAATCACATCGTCACCACAATAGACAAATCCGCCATATTTTTTCATTTTCTGTAGATGCGAAAGTTGCAGATCTACTCTATAAAAACTACTTTTCTCAGATATCGACTATCGGCCCATTAAGCGGGCACCTTGAAATAGTATCATTTCCAAGCCAGACCTGAGACGCCAAAAACTCATCCTGCGAACGCGCAGATCCCGCAGACATCCAACTCCATGGCTTCAAGTTAGTCCGCTTCCATCTAGCATTGATGATGGGTTAACGGCTGTGTCTATGATCAAACAGCGAGCTTAGTCTCTCACAGAGAATCGCCTAGAGCAGGCCATCATATTGACCTAATATATCTCAAAGCCTATGGATGTACCTCTCCACATCCCAGAATCAACACTATCCCATTCAGCTATGCCAAATGGACAGCTTCAATTACATAGCTCAAAGGCCGACAGGGAGTCGTGCGTACTTTTCAAGATACCCACAATAAGTTTTCGCATCTCAAGCATCAAGCCCGACAGGAGTAGCCATGTTAAATAGTTATCATCTTCATCGACACAAAGCAACAGCAAGGGAGGGCTCATGAGAACAAGATCAGGTCAATCGAAAAGCTCAGAAATGGAATCAACAGATACAGAGCTTTCAAGTAATCTATCAATACCTGATCTGATAGCAAAACTCAAAACATCTAAGACAGGGCTCAGCCAAGAGGAAGCTGATCAACGCCTTTCTAGGTACGGACCAAACGAATTAAAAGAACAAAAAGCCAATCCCTTTCTGGCTTTTCTCCAGAACTTCTGGGGACCAATTCCATGGATGATTGAAATTGCAGCAGTTCTTTCGGCAATAGTGGGACATTGGCCTGACTTCTTCATCATTCTCCTGTTGCTGATCTCCAATGCTTTTGTTGGCTTCTGGGAGGAACATGAGGCGGGCAACGCAATCGCTGCACTGAAGGCAAAGCTGTCTGTAAGAGCGCGAGTCAAACGGCATGGACAGTGGATCACGATCGCATCTCGTGAATTGGTACCAGGTGATTTGATCCGCCTGCGACTTGGTGACATTGTGCCCGCCGATGCCCGCCTGCTTGATGGGGATCCAGTCGAAGTCGATCAATCCGCTCTGACTGGCGAATCTTTACCCACTGAACGCAAGTCTGGCGAGGCCATATATTCAGGTTCAATCCTTCGCCAGGGGGAAGTCAGTGCAATAGTTTACGCGACAGGTTCAAAGACTTACTTCGGTAAGACCGCGCAACTCGTGCAGACAGGACAGACAGTCAGCCATTTTCAAAAGGCAGTCTTGAAGATTGGCAATTATCTAATTGTCCTGGCTTTGGGGCTTGTAACGCTAATTATTGTCGTTGCGATCATCCGAGGGGATCCCATCCTTACAACCTTGCAGTTCGCCTTGGTGTTGACAGTAGCGGCGATTCCTGTCGCCATGCCGACGGTTCTTTCGGTCACAATGGCCGTTGGAGCCCGATTGCTTGCCAAGAAACAGGCGATCGTAAGCAAATTGGTTGCAATCGAAGAGTTAGCAGGTGTAGACGTTCTCTGCGCGGATAAAACTGGCACACTGACCCAGAATAAGTTAACTTTAGGAGATCCCTTTTGTGTCAACTCAAGTTCTGTCGAGGAGGTCATTCTCTATGGTGCGCTGGCATCACGCTCGGAAAACAATGACACGATTGATCTCGCTGTATTGGATGGGATAAAGAGCAACCAGTCTCTAAATAATTACGAGATCGTCCACTTTATCCCCTTTGACCCAGTGCATAAACGTACTGAATCTACAGTCAAGGGTAGTGACAGCAGGACCTTCAAGGTGACCAAGGGAGCACCGCAGGTAATTCTTGCTTTAGCTGAAAACACTCAGGAGATTAAAATGGCCGTTGACAAGGCTGTCAATGCATTTGCGGCACGAGGGTTTCGCTCGTTGGGAGTAGCGCGAGCAGAAGGGGATGGGCCCTGGCAATTTATAGGGGTTCTCCCCTTGTTCGATCCGCCCTGGGGCGATGCAAAGAGCACAATCGCTACGGCAAGCAAGATGGGTGTTCAGATCAAGATGGTGACAGGCGATGCACTCGCGATCGCTAAGGAAACAGCAAAAGTACTGGGGCTGGGCACAACTATTCTCGATGCCAGCAGTCTGGGCGATGTCAAGCAGCAAGAGACAACGGCGGCAGCTAAATCCATCGAGCAAGCCGATGGCTTCGCCCAAGTGTTCCCTGAACACAAGTTCCATATTGTCGATGTGCTGCAAAAACACGGTCACTTTGTTGGCATGACCGGTGATGGTGTGAATGACGCCCCTGCGCTGAAAAAATCGGACTGCGGCATTGCTGTTTCGGATGCAACAGAGGCGGCAAGGGCAGCCGCAGACATTGTGCTGCTGACGCCTGGACTGTCGGTGATTATTGAAGCGATCAAGGAGAGTCGCCGCATTTTTCAACGGATGAACAGCTACGCGATCTACCGCATCACCGAAACGCTGCGCGTTCTGTTGTTGATGACATTGGCAATCCTGGTGTTCAACTTCTATCCTGTCACCGCTGTCATGATCGTCATACTGGCATTACTCAACGATGGTGCAATATTATCGATCGCCTATGACCGCGTTCATTATCGCGATCAGCCTGAAGTATGGGATATGCGCTTAGTGCTAAGCATCTCTACCGTGCTGGGCGTAATGGGCGTAATCTCTGCATTTGGATTATTTTATCTGGGAGAGCGTGTTTTTCTACTAGATCGCGACCATATCCAGACCTTGATGTACCTAAAACTCTCTATCGCAGGACATTTAACCATCTTCCTGACACGTACACAAGGACCGTTCTGGTCGATTCGTCCCGCAAGGATTCTATGGTTCGCCGTTCTCGGCACCCAGGCTCTTGCCACGGTGATCGCCGTCTATGGGTTCTTCATGACACCGCTCGGCTGGGGCTGGGCACTGTTCGTTTGGGGCTACGCACTGGTTTGGTTCCTTGTCAATGACCGCGTGAAGCTACTCGCCTATTGGCTTCTAATACCGCGTCGATTGAAATTCTCCTAATTGTTTTCAATCGCTGAGTTTTAGGGTCAGAATATGGGGCGTTAGTGGATGAGCGTTGCGGAATCAACTCCGCCAGAGTGGTTCAACTAAACAGCAAGGGCTCGCCCAACGAAGGCATCACCACTCTCCATCTTTCACCGTTCCAGCTGGCTCCATAGGTCCAGAGCTGCTCCAGAAGATGGTTTCTTACTGGCGAGCCTTTTTCTATCTATTGATGCGATAGCTGTATCTGTTTCACAATTCATGGCTGAGACGCGCGCTCGCACCCACGAACATCAACGACAGGGTGGATGGGCATCCGGGTAAGAAGCCAGGCCTTTGCCAGCCATTGGTAGCGTCAGTCCATGAATGCGCCGTTTTCTCGCCGTAAGCTTCTTGCCCTCGCCGCCGGCGCCGCCGGTGCCGGTGGCTTGCGGGCCCTGGGGGTCTGGCCTGGGGGGAGCCAGACGGCTGAAGGCGAGATCAGCGCCAGCGCTGCGGCAGCCCCAGGAGCGGCGAGCGCGGCGGAACTTGCCGCCGGAGTGAAACTGCCAGCGCGGGCCGATCTCCGCCTGGTGCTGATCTCTGATCTCAACTCCAGTTACGGCTCCACCACCTACATCCCCGAGGTGGCCAGGGCCGTGTCCCTGATCCCCTCGCTGCGCCCTGACCTGGTGCTTTGCGCCGGCGACATGGTGGCCGGACAGAAGACCAGCCTCAGCGATGGCCAGCTCAGGGCGATGTGGGCGTCTTTCGGGGGGCGGATCCTGGCGCCCTTACGCAACGCCGGCCTGCCCTTTGCGCCAACGATGGGCAACCATGACGCGTCGTCGAGCCGCAGCGGCGGGCGTTACACGTTCGAGCGTGAGCGCCAGGAAGCGGCCCGTTTCTGGACGAGTCGCCGCAAAGATCTGGGGCTCTCCTTCCTGGATGCCTCGGGCTTTCCCTTCTTCTATTCCGTTCTGCAGGATGGGCTGTTCCTGCTGGTCTGGGACGCCTCCTCCGCCCTGATTTCAGCCGAGCAGCTGCGTTGGGCCGAGCGCAGCCTCGCCTCTGACGCCGCCCGCTTGGCCCGCCGCAGGCTCGTACTCGGCCACCTGCCCCTGCAGGCCGTGGCCAAGGGCCGCGACAGCGGCGGCAACGTGCTGAGCGGAGCGAGCAGCTTGCGCCAGCTCCTGGAGCGCTACGACGTGGAGGCCTACATCAGCGGCCACCAGCACGCCTATTTCCCGGCCCGGCTTGGCCAGCTCGATCTTTTCGCGCTCGGCGCCAGCGGCAGCGGCCCGCGCCAACTACTCCTGGGAGGCGCCGCCGCCTTCCAGACCCTCACCGTGCTCGATCTCTCCTGGCAGAGCGGAAGCACCCGTGACACCACCTACAACCTGCGCACCCTGGAGGTGGTGAACCGCAACGCCCTCCCGGGTCGAATCATCAACCGCCAGGGCCAGGCGCTGGTGCGGCGAGCCGGCTGACCCCGGGGATCTCGGAGATCTCGGTGGCCGCCGGAGCCCGCGTCAGGCCCACATCCACGCCGATGTGCTGCTCCGGGCGGCCGGTGATCAGCAGGGCGCTGCGCTGACGGGTGGCGATCTGCCACAGCCAGCGGGTGAGCAGGGTGATGCGGTTTTCGGTGGCAGGGATGAAGGCCAGGTGGGCCAGTCCCCAGAGCAGCCAACCGAGCAAGCCAGTGACGCGCAGGCCGCGCAGGTCGGCCACCGCGAACAGCGGACCGATCACCGCCATGGAGCCAAGATCCAGCCAGCGGAAGGGCGGACTGACCTCGCCCTTGATCTGGCGCAGGATGTCGCCGGCCACCCACGACCCCATCTGCACCGCCGGGCCGGCCATGCCGGGCAGCGGCGCGCCGTCGCTGGTGTGGCCGTAGCTGCAGAGATCGCCCACCACCCGCAGCTCCGGATGACCCGGCACCGAGAAATCGGGCTCCACCAGCACGCGCCCGAGGCGATCCACAGCGCAGCCGCTGCGCTCGGCCAGCAGTTTTCCGAGCCGTGAGGCCCGCACCCCAGCGGTCCAGCAGACGGTGGCGGCCTCGAGAAAGCGGGGTTCCCCTTCTTCCTTGAGCAGGACCTTGCCCGGCTCGATCGCCCCCACCATTGAGCCCAGACACAGCTCCACCCCATTGCGCTCCAGGTACTCCGCTGCCGCCGCCGAGAGGCTGGGATGCATTGTTGGCAGCACCCGATCCACCGCATCCACCAGCACCACCCGGCAGAGCTCCACCTGCAACTGCTTGAAATCGCGGCGGATGGCGCTGTGCATCAGCTCCACCAGGGAGCCCGCCAGTTCGCAACCGGCCGGCCCGGCACCCACCACCACCACCGACTGCAGGAACTGGCGGCGCTGGGGATCGGTGGTCTGCTCGGCCTCTTCCAGGGCCATCAGCAACCGGCGACGAATTTCCTGGGCGTGCTCCAGGATCTTCATCGGCGGTGCCAGCGGCCGCCATTCCTCGTGACCGAAATAGGTGCTGCCCGAACCGCAGGCCAGCACCAGCTGGTCGTAGCCGTAGTGATGGCCGTTGAACCGCAGGGAACGGTTCTCCAGATCAAGGTCGGTGACCTCCCCCAGCAGCACCTGAACGTTGGGGGCCTGACCCACCATCTGGCGCAGGGGCGAGGCCACATCCGCCGCCGAGACCAGCCCCGAAGCCACCTGATAGAGGAGGGGCTGAAACAGGTTGAAATTGCGCTTGTCAATCAGGGTGACGCGCACCGGCTGGCGGGCCAGGGCCTGGCAGACGCGAACGCCGGCGAAGCCACCGCCCACCACCACCACATGGGGCCAGCTCGCCTGGGTGGCGGCGGGGGGGTCGAGTTCAAGAAAGAAGCGTTCCGGCGCCATTGAATCGGTGAGCATCAGCAAGACCAACAAGTTGACGTTTAGGGCGCAGGCGCCGAGCGGGTTGTCTCCGTTGCAGCACTCGCACAGGCAGGGCGGGAACTGGGCTGGGCCTTGATGGGCGGGCTAGGCCGGTTCGGCCAAAAACAGGGGGGTGTCGCCTGAACGGGGCTGGGCCTGATCCGCTCCGGACTCGCCCCGGGCAAAGGCCAGCCAGCGGAAATCACCGAGGGCGGCGGGATCCACCAGCCGCAGCAAGGCTTCGCGACGGGCCAGCAGCTCGCCCAGCCCGGCGCCGCCCTGGTGCTGAAGCCCGTGCAGCCGTTCCGCCAGCCCCAGGGCCAGCAGCGCCTCCCCCTGGCGGCACTGACCCAGCAGCTGCCAACCGCTGGCGCTGGCCGCCGCCACCAGGCTGTCGATGCAGAGGTGGGCGGTGAGATCCCAGTGGCCGGGATCGGCCAGGGGATCGCTGCTGGCCTGCTGGCCCCGGTAGGCCATCAAGGTGCCGTTGGAGCGCTGCGGCGCGTAGTAGCGCCAGGCCTCCAGGGCGTAGTCGACCACCAGCAGGCGGCCGCAGCGCAGCGCCGCACCACAGGCCGCCAGCCAGGGCTCGAGCCCCGGATGCAGCTCCGTGCACCAGCCTGGAGGCCGCTGCTCCCCAGGCGGTTGCAGGCCCAGGGGCTGCAGCCGTGCCGCTGCCGCCGGCTCCAGGGGTCCGCCGGGCTCCAGCCGCAACGTTCCCTGCTGGAGCGTCACCAGCTGCTGGCGCCAGCCCGCCCCGCTGCTCACGATCCGCTCCACCGCCAGGGCATCGAGCACCTCGTGGGCCAGCACCACGCCCCGCAGCGGCCGCGCCGCCAGCTCCTCGAAGCTGCTCCAGCGCACCGGCAGCGGGCAATCCTCAAGCCGCTGCCGCTGGCGGGCGGCCATGCCGGCGTTGGGCTCCACCAGCACCAGCTCGGTGCAGGCCGCCAGCAACGGCCAACCGTCCACCAGCGCAGCGGCCAGCTGCCCGGCCAGGTCGCCCTCGCCAGGGCCGGTCTCGATCAGGGAGAGGCGGGAGCTGCCGATCTCCTGCGAAGAGGTGTCTTGCGTCGGTGGATCCAGTGCAAGCTCCTTGAGCCACTGGGCAACCTGGGCCGCGAGCAGGCCGGCAAAGTCAGCCCCCAGCGACGGGGCCGTGGCGAAATCGCCATGGCGGCCGATGCGCAGGCGGCCAGCTCCGTAGGCACCGTGCTCAGGGTCATGCAACGCCCAGTCCATGTAGCGGGCGAAGGGCACGCTGCCGCCTGCCGCTTCGAGGCGCTGTTGCAGCCAGGCAGGAACGGGCACGGCAGGAGCCTGGCTGGAAGAGAATGAAGCGTCACTGAAGCAGCCGCATGGGTCAAGCCGACCGATCCCGTCCCACTCCTCCGCCTGGCCTGCTCGGGATCGCGGCGGCCCTGCTGGTGCTGCTGACGGCCCTGGGCGGCCTGGCCGGGGGGGCGATGGCGGCGGACAACCCTGAGTTGCTTCCCGATCACCCCACCCCGGTGATCGATCTGGCCCGGGCCCTCACCGACGGCCAGCGCGACAGCCTGGAAGCCGAACTGGCCGATTTTGAAACAAGCAGCGGCTGGAAGCTGCGGGTCCTCACCCAGTACGAGCGCACCCCCGGCCTGGCGGTGAAGGAGTTCTGGGGGCTCGATGAGCGCAGCCTCGTGCTTGTGGCCGATCCGCGCGGCGGCAACCTGCTCAACTTCAACGTCGGCGACGCCCTGTTCGCCCTGATGCCCCGCACCTTCTGGGTGGAGCTGCAGACGCGCTACGGCAACCAGTACTACGTGCGCGACCACGGCGAAGACGGCGCCATCGTTGATTCCCTCGCTGCCGTGGAAACCTGCCTGGAGCGGGGCGGCTGTCAGGTGGTGCCCGGCCTTCCCCAGGAGCAGTGGTTGCTCACCTTCTGCACCTCAGTGCTGGGCGGCTTGATCGTCGGCTTTGCCGGCTACCCACGCAAGGAGGGGGATCGGGTCGCCTGGAGTTGGGTGCTGCTGCTCTCACCGCTGTGGGGAATGCTGTTCCTGATCTTTGGACTTGGGCCGGTGATCACGCGCACCTCAGATCTGCTGCCCATCCTGCGCAACAGCCTCGGCTTCCTGGGCTCAACGGTGCTGGCCTACCTGATCGCCCAGCGCACGGTGGGCAAGCCCCCGCTCAGCGGCGATCAGGCCTGAACTGATTTAGTTGGGGGTGCTGCCGACATCCCGCAGGGCACAAGCCAGGCTGCCGTAGGTGCACTGAGCAATCGGCGGCTCCACGGTCTGAGCCTGGGCAATGTCATTGCGGCGGATGATGCTGGCCCGCAGCATTGAGAGATTGGCCTCATAGAACTGCTTGAGCTCGGTGAAGCGCTTGACCGGCTGGCCATAGAAACTGCGGCCAGCGAGGGTGGGGAAGGAGGCCCACTCAGGTGCCAGCTTGGCAGCCAGTTGCGGGGTCATCACGCCGCGGTCTGCCAGCTCAAGGGCTCCACGGTGGCGGATCAGAAAAATCGCTGCTTGATCCTGCACCTCAGGGCCGAAGCCACCCAGACCCATCCGACGGGTCACCATGTCCCAGGTGGGTGGCATGAACTGGTAAGCACCGGCAGCTGCACTGGCATACCGGGCCGTGCGCATCACCCGGTTGGGGTGACGGTCCAAGGAGGACATCAACGAGCCGCCGAACAGGATCCAGTAACCCTGGTCCTGGCCGTTGGCCCAGGTGCCCTCAGCGAAGCGAATCGTGTTGAGCAGGGCCCGTCGTTCCGGCGTGATCGCGAAGGAGCGGGCCGTGTCGGCGGCTTCGCGCACATCCACCGCGGCCACGGAACGGGGTTCCAGTGGGGAGGCCATGGGAGCGCTCATGCTGGGACGACGAATCTCCTGCCAGATGGTGGCCTGAGCCGGGGCTGCTGCCCCGATCAACAGAGCGGAGAGGAGGAGGCGAGCGGGCGGGAAGAAGTTAGGCAAACCGGGGATGTCGTGAGTGGGGAAGAACAACGCAAGGCATTAGCCACCTCAGAAAGCAGTGACCGCCATGGGAATTTGGCGGACTTTGACGCAACAAGAAAACGAAGAAGGTTGCGATCGCAACCAAATTGCGGCGGGAATTAGTTGGAACGACTGCAGAACAGCTGAGCGAGAAAACTTTGTGCTTCAGCAGATGAATCGTGAAAGATTTGGATCAGGAACCGTCGGAGAGATGGATGGATACATCGCGGCGGGCTATGTCGTTGGATAACTTGACAAATACCGGGCCCACAGGTGTTCGCATAAGTGACAGTCGCATAAGTGTCTACCGGTTATCAGATGTGGTGTGGGCGTTCGCATCACTGACTCAGGCAAGGATTCTTGTTGATCAGGGCCCCATCTTTCGCGATGATCAGCTCTCCTGATTGAAGCCATGAGCATCGATAGGCATTTCCAGTAAAAGCCTTCCAGTGCAGCGCTTCTCGGCCATTCAGGCTAGTGCCGAAGCCGCTCTTGCAGCCGCAAAGGCTTCGATCGCCTCAGCCGCCTGCTCCGCCCCATCGCTCACCAGTGGCGCCCCCCGGGCGGCCAGCAACGGCTGGTCGAGTTGCCAGTCACCGCCCAGCAGTTGGGCCTGGCTCAGCAACCGGTGCGGCCCGCAGCGCTGCAGCTCCCGCTCCATGACCGCCGCCTCGGCGAAGCCCTGCCGCGCCACCAGATGGACTCCCATCTGATTGGAGAGGGCCTCACAGAAACTGCTGTAGCCCGCCTTGCCGATCAGCCGCTCGCACAGGGGCATCACCTCCAGCGGCCGCACGTCTGCGGGCAGAACCCGGCCATTCGGTGCGGCTGCAGCCGCTGGATCGGAGCTGATGAACCACCAATCGGGCCAGCGTCCAAACAGTTCGGGATCGAGCCGATAGCCGAAGCCACCGAAGGCCAGCAGCACGCAGCGCTGTCGCTGCTGGGGCAGATCCAGTTGGCGGCGCAGGATCTGCGGATTCAGCCGTGGCTTCCCGGCGGTGAGTCCCACCCGCGTCTCCGGCAGCCGCCAGTCCATGGCCAGCGAAAACGGGCAGCGGATCAGACCATCACCCCGGCGGTACAGATCCCGGCAACGCTCCGCCCAGGCCAGGAACGCACCGCCCATCGGGGCGTAGATGTCGTCCCAGCCGAAGTTGCCCATCCAGAGCAACGGCAGCCCGGTGGCTTCCGCCAGCCGGGCTGCGGCAGGGGGAACATCGCCCAGCAGCAGCGCAGGGCCGCCCTGGGCCGCCAACCAGGCCGCCTCGGTGCTGATCTGCCCAGGCAGGCGCTGCTCCAGGGCCGCAAGGGCCGCGAGTGTGGCCGGCCCGTCCACTCCGAGAGCATCAGCCTGCACAGCGCCCACATCCCAGCCACAGGGGCGGTGCTCAAAGGGAGTGGCCCCGAAGGCGCCGGCGAGAAAGGAGGTGGGCAGGGAGCTGGAGATCACCAGCCGCCAGGAGGGTTGGCGTGCCGCCAGGGCCAGCAGCACCGAAGCCACCCGCGACCCATGGCCAAAGCCGTGGCCGCTGACGCAGGCATAGATCAGCACGTCACGGCAAGGGGTTGCTCCACCAACGTCTGTTCATAGAGCAGGCGACCTTCCGGGCTGTACCAGCGGTGGCTGGCGTGAACCAGCCGGTGGCCGTCAAGTTCGGCCCAGGAGAAATGGCGCAGTTCCCGCCCCTCACCGTCGATGCCGTGGCGCGGCACACAGGCCGCATTGAGATAGGCGGTGCCGCGGCGATCAACCAGAAAGCTGCGGCGTTCGCCGCTGCCACGCATCAGGCGGTGGTGCATATGACCGAAAACCACCAGCGGCAGGGGGCGCTGGCGCTGGATGCGCTCGATCGCCATCGCCAGGTCCATGTCGCCCCAGTCGCAGGCGGGAGGTTTCCAATCCCGGCCGCAGGGGTCGCGGGCCTCGCTGCCCAGGCCCGTGGGGCCTGAATGGGCCAGCAGCACGAGGGGGCGCTCTGGATCGGCAGCCAGGGCGGCCGCCGTGATCCGATCGGCCGATTCCCGCGAGGAGACCGGCCCCCACAGCGCCTTCACCCCCATGGAAAGGTGATAGCCGCCGCCGGCGCTGGCTGGGCGCCCGCCCACCACCGAGAGTCCAGCTGGCTCAAGGTCGCAGCGGCGCCAGCCGCAATGGCGCTCACCGAGTAGGTCGATCTGGCGCTGGAGCTTGCGGCCGCTGTCGTCTTTGCCGGTGTCGTGGTTGCCGAGAATGCAGGCGAGTGGCTGATCGAGCGAGGCGAGGCTGGTGGCGATCCGCTCCTGGCCATCACTGAGATCGCCGACCACCAGAAAGGCATCGGGCGCCAGGATGCGCAGCAGGGCCACGTCGCTGCGATCCCACTGCCCGTGCAGATCCCCGGCAATGGCGATGCGTATCTGCGCCGTGTCGACTCCCTAGGCTGGGAGCATCCTGCCGCAAATGAGGCTCCGGTTGGTTTTCGCGGCCTCTGAGACTCGCTTCCCTTCTCCCACCACCACCGCTGCCGGCTCAGGCTCCGCTCCAAGCCACGCGGCCCTGCCGGGGGCCATCGACGCCCTGAAGCGCCGGCGGAACGCCGTGATCCTGGCGCACTACTACCAGAGCCCCGAAATCCAGGACGTGGCCGATTTCATCGGCGATTCCCTGGAGCTCTCCCGACAGGCGGCTGCAACGGACGCCGAGGTGATCGTCTTCTGTGGCGTTCACTTCATGGCCGAAACCGCCAAGATCCTCAGCCCCGCCAAAATGGTGCTGCTGCCGGATCTGGAGGCGGGCTGTTCCCTGGCTGACGCCTGCCCCGCCGACGCCTTCGCCGCCTTCCGCGCCGAGCACCCAGACCACCTGGTGGTGAGCTACATCAACTGCTCGGCGGCGGTGAAAGCCCAGAGCGACCTGATCTGCACCAGCAGCAACGCCGTGCGCCTAGTGCAGCAGCTGCCAGCCGAGCGGCCGATCCTGTTCGCCCCCGACCAGAACCTGGGTCGCTGGGTGGCCCAACAGAGTGGGCGTGAACTCACCCTCTGGCCCGGCAGCTGCATCGTGCACGAAACCTTCAGCGAGGAGGCCGTGCTGCGGCTGAAGCTGGAGCACCCACAGGCCGAAGTGATCGCCCATCCGGAATGCCAGCCCAACCTGCTCGATCTCGCCGACTTCATCGGCTCCACCAGCAAGCTGCTGGCCCGCGCGGCCGCCAGCCCGGCCCCCGGTTTCATCGTGCTCACCGAGCCCGGCATCCTGCACCAGATGCGGCGCCAGGTGCCGGCCAAGAGTTTTTATGAGGTGCCGGGTCTCGACGGCTGCAGTTGCAACGCCTGCCCCTACATGCGGCTGAACACGCTGGAGAAGCTCTGGCATTGCCTCGAGACGATGGCCCCGGCGATCGAGCTCGACGAAGCCATGCGGCTGAAGGCCCTGGCGCCGATCCAGCGGATGCTGGAACTGAGCGTCTGAGCTGGATCGCGTTCCTCAGCGCAGGTCCGCCTCAGTAGCTGTAGTTCGCCACAAACAGCGAGCCTGCATCATCTGTGGGTTCCGAGCCCGGCACATAAACGCCGCGGGCAGCGGCGCCGTTGGCCCTGGCGCGGGCCAGCAGGGCCGCCTGACCCGCCGCCAGATCGTGGCCCTTCCACTGGCTGAGGCATGAATGCTGCAGGGCACGGCCGTAGGAGAACCCCAGGTGCCAGGGGGCGCCAGCAGCGGCCGCATTGATGGCGGAGAGGTACACACTGGCCTCCTCCTCGCCCAGTCCGCCCGAGAGAAACAGGATCGCCGGCACGGCGGGGGGCACGCTGCGCTTGAGGGTGCGCAGGCTGAAATCGGCCACCTGCTCGGAGCTGGGGCGCTCGGTGCAGTCGGCGCCGGGGAGGGTCATCGAGGGCTTGAGCAGGGTGCCCTCCAGGAACACTCCGTTGAGCCCGAGGGCTTCATAAACCGTGCGCAGTACCCATTCCTGCAGGGCGGCGGTGGTGAGGATGTCGTGGTCGCCATCCATCAGGATCTCCGGCTCCACGATCGGCACCAGGCCCTCGTCCTGGACGGTGCGGGCATAGCGAGCGAGCCCCCAGGCGTTCTCACGCACGCACAGCTCCGACGGGCAGCCATCGGCTGAGATGCGCAGCACCGCCCGCCATTTGGCAAAGCGGGCGCCGCGGGCATAGGCGCTCGCGGCCCGCTCCCGCAGACCCTTAAGCCCGGTGCACCAGCTTTCGCCGGGCAGGCCACCGGCCAGGGGCTCCACGCCCAGATCCAGCTTGATGCCGGCGATCAGGCCCTGCTGCTTGAAACAATCGAGGATCGAGGCGCCCGCTTGGCTGGAGCTGGCGGCAGCCTGCTGGAACAGGGTTTCCTCGTAGAGGATCACGCCACTGATCCATTCGCCGAGGCCAGGGGCGGTGGCCAGCAGAGTGCGATAAGCGCGGCGGTGCTCCTCACTGTTCTCCAGTCCAATCGCCGCAAAGCGCTTGCCGATCGTGCCGGTGGATTCATCGGCCGCCAGCAGACCACTGCCAGGCCGGGAGAGGGCGGCGGCCGTGGCCTCCAGCTCCTCGCGATAGGTGTCGAGTGCCATGGGGCCAGCGGCGATGCGGGATCCATGGCTAACTGGGAAGGGTCGTCACCGTCAACGCCATGGCCCTGCCCCGCGACGGCCTGATCCAGCTCAGCCCGCAGGGGCTGTATTGCCCGGCGGCAGACGCCTGGATCGACCCCTGGCGGCCGGTGCCCCGGGCCCTGATCACCCACGGCCACGCCGACCATGCACGCCCCGGCAGTGGCGCCTATTGGGCCGTGGCCAGCGGCGAAGGCGTGCTGCGCCAGCGGCTGGGCCAGGCGATCGCGCTCACAGCCATGGACTACGGCCAGGAGCTGAAGCTGGGTGACGCCACCCTGTCGTTCCACAGCGCCGGCCATGTGCTGGGCTCCGCCCAGATCCGCCTCAGCGCCGGTTCAGAAACCTGGCTGATCAGCGGCGACTACAAACGGGATGACGACCCCAGCTGCGCGCCGTTCGAGCCGGTGCGCGCCGATGTGTTGATCACCGAGGCCACCTTTGGCCTACCGATCTACCGCTGGCAGCCGGGCCGAGAGGTGGCCGCCGAGATCCTGAGCTGGTGGCGGGCCGCCCCGGAGCGGCCATCGCTGCTGTTCGCCTATGCCTTTGGCAAGGCGCAGCGGCTGCTGGCGGAACTGGCGGCGCTGGGAGTGCAAGAGGAGGTGCTGCTGCATGGCGCCGTGCAGACCCTGATGGCCCCCTACCGATCCCAGGGCATCGTGCTGCAACCGACGCGACCCGTTAGTGAGCTGCCAAGAAGTGAATCACTGGCAGGCCGGCTGGTGATTGCGCCGCCCTCAGCCCACCGCTCGGTGTGGATGAAACGCTTCAAGGCGCCCCAGACGGCCTTCGTGAGCGGCTGGATGGCCGTACGTGGCGCCCGGCGGCGGCGCGGCTACGAGCGCGGCTTCACCCTCAGCGATCACGCCGACTGGAACGGCCTGCTGCGCAGCGTGCGCGATTCAGGCGCCCGCCAGGTGTATGTGACCCACGGCAACAGCGACGGCCTGGCCCGCTATCTGCGCGAACAGGAAGGGATCGATGCGGAACCCCTGCAGGGGGGCTTTGAAGCGGAGCGCTCAGACGAAGACAGGGTTGCCGCTGGCGTCGAACCATTGGGCTGAATCCAAATCATTTTCAAAATCACTGGTTCCTAAGACGAACAGCCCTGCCGGCTCTCAAAGGCTGGAGTTGCCAAAGGGGCAAAGATGAGGCCTGCACGGTTGTCCGCACTCTCCGCTCCAATCCGAGAAGCGCGCATTCGCTATAGCAACGGACCAGCTCGCGATATCAGAGCGGAGAAACAAAAAACCAAAACGTGATCCAAAGACGATCTAATATAGAATCACAGCTATTTATAGCGACACGACACACTCTCCAAAACAGCTGGTCCAGCGGGAAAGTATTCAATGCTCAGAAATAATTCAAAGCGGCTTTCATTCGCCTTTGTTGCATTTTAAAGCCTTACCGCCTTGCCAGCCCGGGCTCAAGCCAAACCGGCCGCTGTCAACGTCAAGCAGATCGCAAAGGAGGCTTTTATCGATGGCTTTCCGATGGTGATGAACTATACCATATTCTACGAGTATTTCATCAACAGATCTGGAGCCGAATACAAAGCACCTTTAAACCATCTCTACAACACAGCTCGCGCCTACACCCCGAAAGACACTGCGATTGCTACACCCAATAGCGATACGCCCTATTCATCCTTTGGGATGTATTTACGCGCAGAACCATTTGCTATCTGCAATCCAAGGATTGAAGAATCACGCTACTTCTCCGTGCAACTCGTTGACATTTACACGTTCAACTATGGGTACATCGACAGTCGCACAACAGACAACAGTGCCGCGCGTAACACGATTGCAGGTCCGAACTGGACGGGAGAAAAGCCTGATGGAATCGGCAAGCTGTTCCGCAGTGAAACTGACTTCTCCATCGCCATCATCTGAACTCAGTTGATTGATTCTGCCGATCTCGAAAATGTTGTAAAAATCCAATCAGTCTACCGGGCCTTAACACTCTCCAAGTTTCAGAACAAGCCATCACCACCAACCGCACCAGCCATCGCCTGGCCCGCGATCAACAAGGAGCTGGCTGACACCAATCCCTTCACCTACCTGAATTTCGTTTTGGGCTTCGCCCCAGCCACAGGGCCAGCCGCCGTGGAAATTCCCATGCGCAAGCGCTTGGCCAACATCGGCATAGAAGCGGGCAAGCCGTTCTCCCTTGATGCACGTTCACCCCAGCAGAAGGCTGAATTCACCATGGGAATGACGAGTGGTCTGGAGGCAATCAAGGCAACCACCGGCGCCCTTGGCAAGGATGAAAATGGTTGGCACGTAGCCACAAACGGCTTCGGTGATCGCAAGACCTATGCGGGCAACTTCTCACTCCGTGCTGCCGCCGCCATGGCGGGCATCTATGGCAATGATGCTGTTGAAGTGTTGTATCCATTGCTGGCCACCGATGGAGACGGAAAGAAAGCCGATACCAGCACCAACCGCTACACACTCACCTTCACGGCCGATCAGCTGCCACCCGTCAATGCGTTCTGGTCCGTCACCATGTACGACGGAAAGACGCAGTTACTGATCGACAACCCGATCAACCGGTATCTGATCAACTCGCCGATGCTGCCCAAGCTGAAAAAGAACATCGACGGCTCACTCACCATCCACATCCAGAAAGATTCACCGGGCAAGGCAGGGGAAGCCAACTGGCTGCCAGCCCCCAATGGCCCGATCTATTTGGTCATGCGGCTCTACTGGCCCAAAGAATCGGCCCTGAAGGGATCCTGGCAACCGCCAGCCTTGCAGCGGGTCGAGTGAATCCGGTCAAAGCCATGGCCCGTCGGTTGCCGGTCTCAGCCTCGTTGGAAACATCCAAGTGGTCACGGAGCTTCCTCTGACAGAGCGACGTAGTCGGTGAGTAAATGCGGCTCCCACAATACAGGGCAGCGAGTGAAGATCCCATAGCCTATCAATTAGAATTAGCTATTTTGCGAATCGAGAATATGTACCACAATCTATTCTTCACAGTCGATCGATCTGAACGACCAAGGCCCGCGGGCTTATCGTTGATGGGCCGTTGCAAGAGACAGACCCTCCCTGCCGCCCCTCAATTGAAAACAACAAGAAGAGCAAGATTAAAGCGATAGGCAGCAAAATTCAAATCAAGAAGAACGAGCTACACCGATTCATGTTTACCAGAAAGAATTAACAACTTTTCAGTCATTCCGATAACTTAACTCCATGATCAACAATGCCAATCAAAGCCAGTCGCACGGCAGGCTCTTGGCATCACAATTCAGCATAGATCGAGGCTAAGATAACTGATCGAAGAATTAAAGAAGTTGCCCTTTACCATCGAGTCTGCTCGCAATATTTTCCCTGGAACGCTGGCAGCGGATGTGGTGCCAGCCACGATTGTGCGCTTCAACAAATTGGAGGTTGAAGACAAACTGGCGTTGATCTGGTTTGCCTACCAGGAAATGGGAAAGACACTCTCAGTGACAACTCCCGACCCTGTGAATATGCAGTTTGCCAGCAGCACGCTCAGCCAGATCAAGTTGATGGATTTTAGTGAGCAAGTGCAATTAATGCGCGACCTCGCCAGTCGCACGGATCGACCCATCTCCCGTATTTATGCCACCTGGTCAGTCAATATCAAACTTGGCTTTTGGTTCCAAATGGGCCAGTGGATGGAAGAGGGGATTGTCACTCCGATTCCTCAGAACTACCAACTCTCAGCCAATGCCTTGGCTGTCCTTCAAGCCATTCGGGATGTTGTTGATCCAGGTCAACAAATTACGATTCTGCGCAATGCCGTGGTGGACATGGGTTTTGACACAGAGCAGTTGGGCAGTTACAGCTCGGTGGCGGAACCGTTAGTCCCACCGATAGAGAGGGCCAAGCGCAACCCGATTGCTGACATTCCTGGCGTGGAAAACCCTTTGATCTGTGAGTATATCGAAAATCTGAATGCCAATGACTTTGACGCCCTGCTTCAACTCTTTGCTTTGGATGGCGCCTTGCAACCCCCTTTCCAACGTCCAATTGTGGGGCATGAAGCCCTGATTCGCTTTTTTCGGGAAGATTGTCAGAACTTGAGCTTGTTGCCAGAACGGGGCATCACCGAACCGGACGAGGATGGTTACACCCGGATCAAGGTCACCGGCAAGGTTCAAACCCCTTGGTTTGGTAGGGATGTGGGCATGAACGTGTCCTGGCGCTTCCTTCTCAATCCAGAGAACAAAATCTACTTTGTAGCCATTGACTTACTCGCTTCCGCCCAAGAGCTGCTGAATTTGGCTCCTTAGGTTGTTTTGTTATTCAGCAGTCCTGCGACAAAGAATGCGAAGCCACTTAAGTGATAAGATTTGGCACTTTTTCATAACAGCCAGCTCCACATCAATGCCCATTTCATCAGGAGTTTTCCTCCACTTGCTCAAGAAACTACTCCACGGTCTCAACTAGATTGGCGCCACAATCAAACCGATTGAAACGGGGCATTATGCTTGAACTAGCATCCATGGGGAAAGCTATAGGGATCGGGGACAAGGGTTGGATCGTCGCCATACGTTTCTAATGGCCAACCTTCTCTATAGGGTACTTTTCAGAAAATCCAAACCAGGCATGGTGTAGTTGCCTGCAAATTTCGAAATATATGTAAGACAAAGGCAACATCAAAGTCGCTGGCGACACATCATGAATCACAGCAGTCAACCATAGCATCAGTCGAACGGGAAAATAGCTGTATAATCGCCTTGCTTCAAAGACCCTGCCTAGGCGTTCGATAGTCCTATCTATGCCTGAGGATCTGCTCAGCCTCCTTCAAGACAAGCTGGCATCACTTGGTTATGCCCGAAGAACAAAAGAGGCGTATGAACTTTGGATTCATCGCTTTTTTGCGTTTCATCAGACATCCCATCTAAGTGAAATCAAGGAAACGGAACTCAATTCATTCCTGATTCACCTGGCAACAGTGGAAGGCGTTAGCCCCTCAAGCCAACATCAGGCCTCTTCAGCATTGATCTTTCTTTGCCGTCATGTACTCGGCAATGGGAAGATCAAAGCATCTTCATTAAATCGGATTCCCAGACAGGACAAGCTGCCTTTGATTCTTTGCCAGGAAGACGTGGAGAAAGTACTTCGTACCATGTCTAATCCTAGTTCTGTCGTGGCAAGTTTGCTCTATGGCAGCGGATTACGACTGATGGAAGCGCTACAGCTCAGATGCAGAGACTTGGAGCTGCGTAGACAGAAGTTCGTATTCGCAACGGTCAAAGCGAGGTACTCAGGACCACAATCATTCCATTTCCCCTCATCACCCCCCTGCAACAACATCTGTTAACTGTCAGAAAGGTTCATCAGACA
Source organism: Synechococcus sp. SynAce01 (assembly GCF_001885215.1). GTDB lineage: Bacteria > Cyanobacteriota > Cyanobacteriia > PCC-6307 > Cyanobiaceae > Regnicoccus > Regnicoccus frigidus. Next base: position 329,680 of record NZ_CP018091.1, read on the forward strand.
GACCTGGAAGCAGGATGGGGGCGCGTGCAATTGCCAGATGTTCTTAGCCTTGACAAGGGATGGCTTTCAACCTGCTGGGAATGGCAGTGGCTGTTTCCTCAACATAGACGCATGATTAATCAACTGACCGGCGAGCAGAGTCGTCATCATCTCAATCCAACCGTTGTTCAAAAAGCCCTGAAGCAGGCACTCCACAAATGTGAGATTCATAAACCCGTAAGCTGCCACACTTTGCGACATAGTTTCGGGACCCATATGTTGGAATTGGGCAATGAACTAAAAACCATCCAGATCCTGATGGGGCATGATCATCTCAGAGTCACACAACAATACAGCCAACTAACGAATCCAAATCGTTTCGGGTAGACCTGTTTCATTGGCTAACACTGACCAGTATGTCGAAACAACTGGCAGCACAAAGCCGTGTAATACCTACACAAATCTCAATGTCATCAGGACATTGCTTTTTGCCACTGCAATCTCAAAGGCACAGCAACAAAACAAGCAGTGTGGATACACGCCCCTACGGCAGGCAAGCAGTCGATGCCACTTAGCTTGACCAAGCCTGTAGTGATTCCACCGTCCATGGCACTCGTCTCAACCTTTGAACTGTTACTGAAGCCGCAGCTACCGACTTCAGTCACGGCAAGTATTCCAAATCTTGCTCCCCTGACCCGGACAATTTTACAGGGGTACTTTTTGTCAATTGCCAATCCTAACGGAATTAAAATTGCCCTTAGAATCATATTTACAACACAAACACCAGGACTGGATCCCGCCACGGTTCTTGCCTTTCTTGATACTGCGGGGACGAACACAACCTTGACAGGTAACACCACCATTGCAAGCGGTATCGCTAGTACTACTTACGACATCACGATTGATGCTAACGATACTTGCCTCTTGATTCTTCAGCCAAATATCACAGATCAGAAGTTTTTCCTAGCCAGTGATTATGAATTGCGCGGATACTCCGAGATTTTTGCCTTAGAGCCAAATAGCCTGCGCTCTCTTGCTGTTCTTGTTACCGCAGAACACCGAGGCACATTTTATGGATTGCTTGATGACAAAGAGTTCCTCAATCTCGGTGAGGTTGCTTACTCCTTGCCGTTGGCTGGGGGTGGATCGCTTATCCATGTGGATTCTGCTTCATAAGCACCACCGCGAATGACCTTGGGCCTCTTGATGCTTTCACCATTAATGCGGAGTCGACAGGTACTGCTCCACCCACAACCGCGTGGGGTGATCCAGTTCATCGGTGCCTTCCTGTTCGGCTCCTTTCCAGGCAGTGCCTATCGGCCCCTGCTTCAGGCTCTGTATGCGCAGGGTTATTCCTTAGTGTTGCATCGTTTTTCATTCAATCCAGTGCAGTTCAACCACTGGCAAGTGGCTTTCGGCTTGCTGGAGAGGAAGCAGCAAGTCCTCGATCAGATCCAGCAAGCGCTTCCCCCTGACAAGGCAGCGTTCTATGCCGACCCAACCAACACCTGCTGGTTGGGTCACAGCCTCGGATGCAAATTCATCCTGTTGCTGGAAATCCTCAGCAACCAGCCTGATCGCCGCGAGGAAATTCTGCGCGGTGCTTTGCCGGTACTCGCTGCTGAATCCATCTTGGCTCGATTGGGCCACATGGAGAGAACATCCGCCGATGGCGGCCAAGGTGTCCGTGATCAGGCTTCAATCCTGTTGGCTCCAGAGATCAGCAACACAGTTCGCGTGCTGCGTTCCGGATGGCAGATCTCCCGACAAGGGGTCCAACCAAACCTGCAACAAACCAAGGATCTCGTCCTGGCCAGCTTCGAGCTGTTCAATCTGACTGGGGTGATTGGCTTCAACAGCGACGGCATCTCGCTTGACGATGTGGAGTTCCTGAGATCAGAACTGGCACGGCGAGAGGTTCCATCACTGCCCATAGCTGAGCTGGAGGGATGGCATTTCGAACCTCTGGGATTGCATGTAGGCCGACTGGCTCAGAGCATCGACGACGGATTCGTTCAGCTAAGGGCAACGCTGAAGCAGCCCCTAGTTTCATAGATCAAGTAGCCAAAGATCAAGCAGACTTTGCAAGGGATATTGCAGCGTTCTAGACGTATCGATCAAGGACTTTCTATCCTTTTTAAGATCTTTTTTCTACCAGATTTCAGCCAACTCAGCTGGAAGACATAATCATTGGCCGATGGCTGCGGACCCACCCAATAGCTCATCAAACCGAGAGTCTCGGCTTATTGATCAGCCGTCTGCCATAGAGAATAGCCATGAATCCAGTGCCATACATCAACAAGCTGTAAACAGCAGCAGGCACAGCCATCTCAGGGTTGTTGAGCAAGCCAGCGGTTATAGCAATCGCCAGGGTTCCATTCTGAATGCCCACTTCAATCGCCAAACAGATCTGTTGGGCGCGGGGCAGCTGAAATAGCCTCCCAGCCAGAAGGCCGGCCAGCATGGCCAGCAGGTTCAGGAAGAGCACTCCGATTCCCACCTGCATGAGAAACCCCGGCAATTTGCTGCCTTCGCGGAACAGCAGCAGCCCAATAATCAGGGCTAGCAATCCCGAAGCAAGCCGGCTCATGGGCTTCTCGAGGCGACGTGCGGCTTGAGGAAAGGCGCGCCGAATGGCCATGCCAATCGCAATCGGTAGCAGGGTGATCAGGACAATCTGCAGCATGGTCGAGCCGATCGGCAGGGCGATGGCGGCCCGTTCTCCAAGAAAGGTTTGGAGTGCCAGATTGATCAAAATCGGGATGGTAAAAACTGTGATCACGCTATTGATGGCCGTGAGGGTCACCGACAGGGCCACATCGCCCTTGGCCAGGTAGGTGATCAGATTCGATGAAGGACCGCCCGGACACACCGCCACCACAATCAGTCCAACAGCAAGGTCGGGCGGCATGGGAAGGATCGTTGCAATCAACGCACCCAGCAGCGGCAACACCACAATCTGGCAAAACGTACCCACGGCAACGGCCTTGGGATAGCGCGTGATGCGCTTGAAATCGTTGGGAACCAGGCTCAACCCCATCCCCAACATGACAACTGCCAAAGCCAGCGGCAGTAAAATAGCGGTGAAGAAACTACTCTGCATCAGCACCAGAACTGGAAAACAGTAAAGGAATGAAGCCGTTCAAACAACTGGCTCTCAACATCGACTCATTCTCGATCACTACCATCCATGGGTTGCGATCCATCGACCCCTTTTCAAGGTCAACTTGGTCCGTCAACCTGGTCCGGCAGCGGCACTTCGCTGATCGCCGTGCTGCTCACAGCGCCTGAACTGTCTGGGGCAGTGTGAAGCACGTTCCGCTTGAGCAGGCTGCCCATGCGCGAGTTCTGCGCCCTCTATGAGCAGCTCGACCGCAGCCCCGGCACCAACGCCCGGGTGGAAGCGCTGCAGGCTTATTTCGCGGCAGTGGATCCAGCCGACGGGGCCTGGGCGCTCAGCCTGTTGCTCGGCAAACGACGCAAGCGCCTGCTCACCGGAAGGCGCCTGCGCGAAATCGCCCTGGCCGCCTCAGCTCTGCCCGAATGGTTGTTCGACGACTGCCACGGCCAGGTGGGCGACAGTGCCGAAACCATCGCCCTGCTGCTGCCCCAGCTGGCGCTGCCCGAAGCCGAGCTGATCGAGCGGCCGCTGGCAGAGTGGATGGGGGAGCGGCTGCCGGCGATCGCAGCGCTTGAGGTTCACGCCCAGGCTGAAGCCGTGCTCAGCACCTGGGCGGGTCTGCCGCCGGGCCAGGCCTTCCTGTTCAACAAGCTGCTCACCGGTGGCCTGCGGGTGGGTGTGTCCACAGGACTGGTGACACGGGCCCTGGCGCGGCTGGCGGGCCTCGAAGAGGCAGAGATCGCCCAGCGGCTCATGGGTGGCCTGGAGCCCAGCGCCGACGCCTTCCGCGCCCTGCTCGCCCCGCTGACGGAGGCGGGGGCGGTGCCGGCGAGTCGGCCCTATCCCTTCTTTCTGGCCAGCCCCCTCGATCCGGCCCAGCTGGAGGGTTGGGATCCAGCCCATTGGCGGGCGGAGTGGAAGTGGGACGGCATCCGCGGCCAGTTGATCCGCCGGGCCGGCACCAGCTTTCTCTGGAGCCGTGGCGAGGAGCTGGTGAACGAGAGCTTCCCAGAGTTGGTGAGCCTGGGTGAGGCCCTGCCGGAGGGCACCGTGCTCGATGGCGAAGTGATCGTCTGGGATGCCGGAGAGGAGCGCCCCGCCAGCTTCGCCAGCCTGCAGCGGCGGCTGGGTCGCAAGAGCGTGGGCGCCAGCCTGCGCCGTCAATGCCCGATGGCCTTTGTCGCCTACGACCTGTTGGAGTCCGGCGGCGTCGACCAGCGCACCGAGCCGCTGCAGCTGCGCTTGGCACGCTTGGAGGAGCTGCAGGTCGCCGTTGACCAGGGTGATCATCCCGAACGGCAACGCCTGCGGATCTCGGCGGGCTTGTCCCTGGAGTGCTGGGAGGAGCTGGAAGTGCAGCGTGGCCGCGCCCGCGAGGTTGGGGCCGAAGGGCTGATGCTCAAACGGCTCGACTCCCCTTACCGGGCCGGCCGCCGACGCGGTGATTGGTGGAAGCACAAACTCGAACCGCTCCATCTCGATGCCGTGCTGCTCTACGCCCAGGCGGGCAGTGGCCGGCGCGCCAACCTCTTCACCGATTACACCTTTGGCCTTTGGAGCCAGCCGCCTGGAACCACTGGCTTTGGCGATGCCGCAAACGCTGGCCCAGGAGAACCAGAGCCCCAGCTGATGACCTTCGCCAAGGCTTACTCCGGCCTTGATGACGCCGAGATCAACGAACTCGACCGCTGGATCCGCCGCCACACCACCGAGCGTTTCGGGCCAGTGCGGGCGGTGGAGCCCCTGCAGGTGTTCGAGCTGGCCTTCGAAGGGCTGCAGCCCTCGAAACGCCACAAGAGCGGCATCGCCGTGCGCTTTCCGCGCATCTCCCGCTGGCGCCGCGACAAACCGGCGGCCGAAGCCGATTGCCTGGCAGGCGCCCTGGCGTTGATGGACAGTGAGCGGGAAGGAAGTGGATCAGCTCGGTAGCGTGTCGCCCGGTAACGGGCAATCTGGCCGCTCAACAATCTGTGCCCAGAGCCTCACTCACCCCGATCGAAGCCTGGTTCGAGCAGCAGGGCTGGCGGCCCCAGCCGTTCCAGCGGCGTTGCTGGCGGGAGTTTCTGGGCGGCCGCAGCGGGCTGATCCAGGTGCCCACCGGCGCCGGCAAAACCTATGCCGCCGTGATGGGGCCGATCGCAGCGATGCTCGCCGAGGCGAAGCGCAACGGCGGAGCAACGCCCACGGGCCTGCGCCTGCTCTATCTCACCCCGCTGCGGGCCCTCAGCCGTGACCTGGCCCTGGCGATCCGCCTGCCTATCGAGGCTATGGGCTGGCCGTTGCGTGTGGGCATCCGCAACGGCGACACCCCCAGCGCCGAGCGGGCACGCCAACTCAAGAATCCGCCGCAGATCCTGATCACCACCCCCGAATCGCTCTCGGTGCTGCTGGCCGGCAAGGCCGCCAGCGCGCTGTTCGGCGCCCTTGACGCCGTGGTGCTCGATGAATGGCACGAGCTGATGGGCAGCAAGCGCGGCAGCCAGAGCGAGCTTTGCTTGAGCTGGTTGCGCCAGCGCCGACCCGAGCTGCGCACCTGGGCGATCAGCGCCACGATCGGCAACCTGCAGGATGCTGCCCGCGCAGCGGTGGGTGCCGCAGGCCAAGAACCAGGCACCGAGCCCCTGATCATCACCGCCAAGCTTCGGCGTGCCACCGAGATCCGCAGCTTGCTGCCCGAGACCATCGACGGCTTTCCCTGGGCCGGCCACCTCGGCCTGCGCATGTACGAGGAGCTGGTGGCAGCCCTGGATCCGGCCGTCTCCACGCTGCTGTTCACCAACACCCGCAACCAGGCCGAGCGCTGGCATCAGTGCCTCCGCTACGCCTGCCCGGAGATGGAGGACGGCCTGGCCCTGCACCACAGCTCCATCGACCGCGGGGAGCGCGAAGCGATCGAAGCGGGCGTCAAGAACGGGATGATCCGCTGGGTGGTCTGTACCAGTTCCCTGGATCTGGGGGTGGACTTCCAGCCGGTGGAGCGGGTGGTGCAGATCGGCTCCGCCAAGAACCTGGCGCGGCTGCTGCAGCGGGCCGGCCGCTCCGCCCACAGCCCCGGGGGCACCTCCCAGGTGCTGTTCATGCCCACCAACGCCCTGGAGCTGCTGGAGCTGAGCGCCCTGCGGCGGGGGCTGGACGCAGGGCTGGTGGAAACGCGGCGTCCGCCTGTGGCCCCGCTCGATGTGTTGCTGCAGCACCTCACCAGCCTGGCCTGTGGTCCGGGGTTCGAGCCCGAGCAGGAGCTGAGGGCGGTGCGCAGCGCCTGGAGCTTCCGCCACCTCGATGACGCCAGCTGGCAGTGGTGCCTGCGTTTCCTCGAGCAGGGCGGCGACTGCCTCGGGGCCTATCCCCGCTACCGCAAGCTCGAGCGCGAGCCGATCGATCCACCTGCTGCCGTTATTCCCAGCGTCATTCCCACCGCCGCGGCCAGCACCCCAGGCGAGCCCCCCTTCCGCTACAAGGTCGGCGACAACGCCATCGCCCGCCTGCACCGGCTCAACATCGGCACGATCACGGCCGATCGTTCGGTCACGGTGAAAGTGGTGCGCGGCGCCAGCCTCGGCCATGTGGAGGAGTCGTTCGTGGCCCGGCTCAAGCCGGGGAATGTCTTTTTCTTCGCCGGCCGCCAGCTGGAGTTCGTGCGCCTGCGTGAGATGACCGCGCTGGTGAAGGCCAGCAGCAAAAAAAGCCAGACGGTGCCGGCCTGGGCAGGCGGGCAGCTGGCGCTCTCCGATCTGCTCGCCAGCCACCTGCGCAGCGAGGTGCACCGTTGCGCCGCGGCCATGGAACAGGAGGATCCGGCCAACTCAGGCCTCGACAGCGCCGAGTTACGGGCCCTCGAACCGCTGCTGCGCCGCCAGGCCGACCTCTCCCGCCTTCCCCGCCAGGATCAGTTCCTGGTCGAAACCTGCCGCAGCCGCGATGGCAGCCACCTGTTCGCCTTTCCCTTCGAAGGGCGCTTCGTGCACGAAGGGCTGGGCTTTCTCTGGGCTGGCCGCTTGACGCGCCATCAGGCCGGAACAATCACCGTGTCGGTGAACGACTACGGCTTCGAGCTGCTGGCACCCCGCGGCTACCCCTTCGCGGAGTTGGTGGAGTGCCACAGCGAGGAGCTGCTCGATGGCGCCAGCCTGCAGGCGGATCTGGAAGCCTCGATCAATCTCTCCGAACTCTGTCGCCGTCGCTTCCGCGTCATCGCCCAGGTGGCGGGCCTGGTGGTGAACGGCTTTCCTGGCCAAAGCAAGAGCGGCGGCCAACTGCAGATCAGCGCCGCCCTGCTCTTTGACGTGTTCGAGCGTCACGAACCGGGCAACCGTTTGCTGGAGCAGGCCAGGCGCGAGGTGATCGAGGAGCAGCTGGAACTGGGTCGCCTGCACCTGGCCCTGGAACGGTTACGGGCCAGCAGCTTGCTGCTGGAGGAAACAGCCCGGCCCGGCCCGCTCGCCTTTCCGCTGCTGGTGGAGCGGCTGAACAACAACCGGATGAGCAGCGAATCGGTGCTGGAGCGACTCGAGCGCCTGGTGGCCGAAGCCCGCCGGGCTGAAGAACGCTGACCGCGATTAAGCCTTACAGAAAGCGGGTCACGTCCTGCTCAACCATGACCAACGACTGATCCGTCTCAGGCTTTCTCCAGGCGCTTGACGATCACGGTCATGAGCACCAACGAGCCAACCAGAACGGCAAGCAGAAAGGCATTGATGATCATGGCTTCAGGTCAATCAGAACGCCATTATCACTGAGGTGATCGTCCCTGCTCGGGAAGGGGTGGTTGGACATGCAGGCAGCGGTCACGCAGCAGGCGGGCGACCGGGAGGTTGAAGCAGGGAGGATCGCTGTCGATCTGGAGCAACCACTCCGCCATCTCCATGCGCAGGGCGTAGGCATCTTCGAAGCGCTCGGCGCGTTCAAGGCCGAGCAGGCGCTGCTCGATCCACTGACGGGTTTCGCTGGGTAACTGGCGTTGGATTCGGCGTCGGCTCATCGGAAACACTCCGGCTGACGCCTGAATCCTGATCGATCAGCGGGCCCTTTGGGTAGCAAGACGAACACATTGGGGCCAACACCTCCAGCGTTCAGATCGGCGCCGCCACCAACCAGCGACCGCCAGCCCCCAGGGCCAGGGCCAACAACCAGGCCAGCCACACCAGCCGGGGGCTGGGCAGCAGCAGGCGCCGCAGCAGCAGCAAGCTGCCGGCTGCGCCGATCAGCAGCACCAGGCTCTGGCAGAAGGCGATCACGTGGGGATCGGCGCTCCAGCTGGGCCAGGGGCCTGGCCACACCCCAGCCAGGCTCACCGGCAACACCATCCCCGCCTCCGCCATGCCGAGCGGAAGATGGCGGGCCAGCAACAGGGCCCAGAGCAGGGGCAACAAGCCATAGAGCCCCAGCCGCAGCCGGCTGGCGTAAAGCGAAGAAGCCGGCAGCGAGGAGGCCAGCAGCCGCAGCGCCAGGAACAACAACGACGGCAGGGCCAGGGCCAGGCAGCCAAAGGCCAGCCGCGGCAACAACGGTCCGAGCTGCAGGCTAGCTGGAGCCAGCGCCCAGCCCCCCAACAGCCGCTCCCAGAACTTCAGGCAGACGCCCCCCGCCAGCACCAGGATCAGCCCGGCTTCCCCCGCCGGTGGCACCATCTCGCGCTGCAGATCGGCGGCGGGAGGCCTCAGGCTCAGTTGCACGGAGCGATGCGGGCAGGCCTGGGCGCAGGTGAGGCAGAGCACGCAGTTGCGGTTGTCCTCGAGGTGAGCCGGGTGGGTGCCAAGCGGGCAGCCCGCCGTGGCCAGGCCCTCCCCATCGGCGGGGCCACCTTTGAAGCAGGCATAGGTGCTGCAGCTGCCGCTGCAGGTGCCCTGCTCGGCGCGCAACTCCAGGATCGAGAGCTTGGCGAACAGGCCGTTCATCCCCCCCACCGGGCAGAGATAGCGGCACCAGAAGCGCTTCTCGAAGCGCAGCGAGCCGATCACAGCTCCCGCCGTGATCAGCAACAGCAGGCAACTGCTCAGCCAGGCGGTGTGCTCCAGATCGGCCAGTTCCTCCCAGAGCAGGATCGCCGCAAAACCAGCCGCGAGGGCCGGTGCGGCCCAGGCATCGGTGTTGCCCCGGGGCCAGGCGGCCGGCTGCCAGCCAAACAGCCGCGCCAGCCGCTGAACGATCTCGCCCCAGACCATGAACGGGCAGAACGAGCACCACAGCCGGCCCACCAGGGGATAACTGAGCAGGATCAAGGGCCACCACCAGGCCCAGAACAGATTGAGGCCACCATTGCTGGCCCGGTCCTGGGGACCCAGCCACAGCCAGAGGTTCACCAGCACGAACACCCAGCTCACCAAGCCGAACAGCAGGCCGTTCCAGAGCCGGGGCGAGCGCATCCACTGGCGCAGTGGCGGCCGCCAGCGCCAGAGATCGAAGCGCAGCCGTTGGGGCCGCGGCGTCAGCCAGAACACCTCTTCCGGCAGGGCCACGGGCTCAAGCGACGCCAGGGCCGAAGCCGGCATCTGGCGCAGGGCCCGGTCCACCAGCCCTTCGAGCTCGCGCACGTTGCCGGGGAAATCATGGATCTGCAGGCGGCGGATCACCTCCTCTCCCACCACCGGCGACACCGCCCAGCCCAGCTTTCGGCTGTACAGCCGCAGCAAATAACGCAGCCACTCGCCCAGGTCCTGGCGTCGCACCCGCAGCGGCGGCACCCGGATCAGGGTGCAGCAGCGATCGAAGCCGGGCAGGGCCGTTTCGGTGGTGAAAAACAGGCGGCCAGCGAAGTTGCGGGGCGTCGAGCCTGGTCCTGGGGCCTGCCAGTCGCCGCTGCGGGCCAGCGTCAACAGGGCCGGCAGCAGGGCGGGATCGACCCGATCGAGCTGGTTGATCAGCAGGCTGCCGTCACCGATGTCATCGAGCAGGGCACCGGCGCCATCGCTGCTGGCACTGCCGAACAGCTCCGCCCCATTACTGCGCAGCAGGGCTCCATCGAGCTGCACCATCAGCTGGCGGCGGGTGGCGGAGCCGAAGTGGATCAGGGCGGCCGCATCGTCCTTCTCCAGGCCGGGCTCACCGGCCATCAGCACCGGTCGCCGCTCAGGGTCGCCAGCCGCCTGGCGGACCCGATCCCTCAGCTTGACGGCGTAGCGGCTGCTGCCGACGATTCCCCGCCGCGCCCGGCCCACCAGGTAGGGAGCCAGGCGGCTGTACCGCTCGGAAACGGGCAGCTGGCCGGCTTCAGGCATGGACAACATCTCCCCCGAACAGCAGGCACCGCCATAGCGACCGAGCTTGCTCCAGCGATCACCCGATTCTGGAGCCTGTTGCCGATGATGGGGCCATGACCCTCACCCTTTATGGCGGAGCCCGCAGCCGGGCCTCGATGCCCCGCTGGTATCTGGCCGAGAAACAGATCCCCTACACCTGGATTCAGCTCGACATGGCCGCCGGCGAACACCGCCAGGAACCCTTCCTCTCGCTCAACCCCTTCGCCAAGGTGCCCCTGCTGGTCGACGAGGGCGCCAGCTCGGCAGATAGCGGCAGCCTGCGCCTGTTCGAAAGCGGCGCCATCCTGCTGTACCTGGCCGACCGCTACGGCCATGAGTTCAGCAGCCCGGCCCAGCGGGCCGAAGCGGAGCAATGGGTGCTGTTTGCCAATGCCACCCTGGCCACCGCCCTGTTCGTCGAAGCCGCGCGCGAGAAGGAGTTCCCACGGCTGATGGCGGCCCTCAACACCCGGCTGGAGGGCGGAGCCCCCTTGTTAGGTGAGGCCTGGGGGGTGGCGGACTGCGCTGTACAGGCCCATCTGGCCTACCTGCCGATCTTCTTCCCCCAGCTCGATCTAGGCGCCTACCCACACGTGCAGGCCAGCATCGAGGCCACCCAGGGGCGTGTCGCCTACCAGGCGGCGATGGCCACGGGCTAATTCGCTGATGGCCAGCCACCATCCCTTCGACTGGCGGGGCCACCGCCTGGAGCTGCTCGGCGCCAAGGCCGTCTGGGATCCGGCCCAGCGGCTGCTGCTGCTTGCCGATCTGCATCTCGGCAAGGCCGAAACCTTCCAGGCCCACGGCATCCCCCTGCCCAGCGACGGCGATCGGGGCACCCTCAATGCCCTTCTGGATCTGGCCCACCACTGGCGCCCCCGGGAGGTGGTGGTCCTCGGCGACCTGATCCACAGCCGCCTCGGCCTCACCGCCGAGCTGCGCCAGAAGCTGGCGGCCCTGCCGGCCTTGCTGGGCTGCCCGCTCAGCCTGATCGGCGGCAACCATGAACGGGGCAGCTGGTTGGCGGGCCTGAGCCAGCAAGCCAGCCTCCAACGCGGTCCGCTCTGGTTGAGCCACATCCCGGAGCAGGCACCGGCAGGGGCCGACGAGCGGCTCAATCTCTGCGGCCATCTCCACCCGGTGGCGCTGGTGGGCTCCGGCAACGACCGGCTGCGGCTGCCCTGCTTCAGCTTCGATGCCAGCGCGCCACGGCTGCTGCTGCCCTCCTTCGGCCAGCTCACCGGCGGCCATCCCTGCGACCCTCGCCTGCCCTGCTGGCTGGTGGCCGACGGTTCCGTTGTGGCCTGGCCGGCTTAAAGCGTGCGGGCCATCGAACGCACCACATCACCGCGGGTGAGCACCCCGGCGAGCTTGCCGGCTTCGAGCACAAACAGGCGCTGGGTGCTGCGGTCGTGCAGCAGCCGGGCCGCCTCGGCGAGGGAGAGCGTGGCCTCGCAGCTGTGGGGATGGTCCCGCATCAGTTCTCCCACCGTGCTGCCCAGCACCTGGTGCACCTGCCTGTCCCAGTCGAGGGGGTTGCGCAGATAGATCACCGCATCGAGCAGCATCACGTAGGGGCCGGCATCGAAGCCGCCCTCCTTCACCATCAGCTCCTGCTCGCTGAGCTCACCGATCAGAACGCCACTGTCATCCACCACCGGCAGACCACTGATGTGGTGATCGCTGAGCAGTTGCACCGCCTCCTGCAGGGGCGTGCTCGCTTTGACGCTCAACACCGGGGAGGTCATCGCCTCTGCCACCTGAATGCTGGACGGGGTGTCGGAAGTCATCGGGGCGGCGCGGCTGCAAGGGTTCTAGGCCAGCGGGAAATCCTGCGGTGCTCGGATACGTCCAGACTGGACGCCCCAACAGCTGATCGGGCGTGTCGCTCCCATCAGATCCAGCAGAACCAGCAGCAAGTCCAGCAGATCCAGCAGCCGGCATGACGGCAGGTGCCCGCCGCTGCCGCGCCCTCGCCGACGGGCTCACCGTGGCCCGTGCCCTGATCGGCCTGCCCCTGCTGCTCGCCCTTCTCGCCGGCCAGGGCGGATTGGCCTGGATCCTGCTGCTGCTCGGCGGCCTCTCCGACTGGGCCGATGGCGCCCTGGCCCGCCGGGCCGGCGGCGGCTCGGCCTGGGGGGCCCGGCTCGATCCCCTCACCGACAAGATCCTGATCAGTGCGCCGTTGCTGTGGCTAGGCGCCAGCGGTGGCCTGCCGCTCTGGGCGGTGTGGCTGTTGCTGGCGCGCGAGCTGTTGGTCTCCGGCTGGCGGGCCGGCCAGGGGGATGGCGGCCCCGCGTCGCGCGCGGGCAAGGCCAAGACGGTGCTGCAATTCAGCGCCCTGCTGCTGCTGCTCTGGCCCACTGGCTGGGGCCCCACTGGCGGCGGCCTGGCCGCGGCCCTTCAGGCCCTGGGCTGGTGGCTGTTCTGGCCCTCGCTTCTGCTGGCGCTGAGTTCGGCGCTGGGCTACCTCAGGCCAGCAAGGCCGCGTCAGCACTGAAATCCGGTGTGCCAGCTGCGCGCAAGGCGTAGTCGTTGGCGTAGCTGTCGGCCAGGGCGCCCTCGGCATCGAACACCGGCGACCAGGCCAGCTCCCGCTCCAGCCGGTGCACATCCACGAGGAAGTGGTTCAGGCGCAGGGGGAAGGCCTTGCGGGCCTTGGGGTCAAGCCCGGCTGGATCGAAGGAGCGGATCTCCACCGCCGCCGGATCCTGGCCGCAGGCGCGGGCCGCCGCGGCCACCAGGCCGCGAAAACTGATCCCTTGGCGGGCCGTGCAGTTGTAGATCCGGTTGGTGGCCGCTTCCACCTCCAGGCAACGGGCCATGGCGATGGCGAGATCGCTCACGTGGCCGAGCTGGGTGATCGTGCTGCCATCGCCTGGCAACGGCACGGGGCGACCGTGCACGATCCGATCAAAGAACCAGCTCTCCACCGGGTTGTAGTTGCCCGGACCGATGATGTAGGTGGGCCGGAAGCTGGTGAAGGGAATCCGCTCGCTGCGCAGCCAATCCTCGGTTTCGAGCTTGCCGGCATGGCGGCTGGCCGGGTCGGTGGGGCTGTTCTCGCTGAGGGGCCAGAGCTCACTGTCGGCGTAAACACCGGCCGAGCTCACATACACAAAGCGGTGCTTCGGCTCGCCGGTTCTCTCGAGCACGGCGCGGCTGTCAGCAAGGGAGCGGCCGCTGCTGTCGATGATCACGTCGAAGCTTCGCCCCTGCAGCGGCGCCAGGGCCTCGGCGTCGCCGCGATCGCCCGCCAGATGCTCCACCCCGGCCGGGACGGGATTCCTGCCGCGGGTGAACAGGGTGAGCTCGTGGCCGAAGGCGAGCAACTGGGCCACCAACGGCTTGCCGATGAAGCGGGTGCCACCCATCACCAGGATCTTCACGGCAGTGGCAGTCGAACGGGGCGCCATTCAAGCGCCGGGGAGGATGGAGTCACCGTTCCATGCGCCTCCCCGCCGCCCGCCCGATGCAAGTCATTCCCGCCATCGACCTGCTCCATGGCCACTGCGTCCGCCTCCACCAGGGCGACTACGACCAGGTCACCCGCTTCAACGACGACCCGGTGGCCCAGGCGCTGCAGTGGCAAGAGCAGGGTGCCGAGCGCCTGCATCTGGTCGATCTCGATGGCGCCAGAGAGGGCGTGCCGGCCAATGACGCGATCATTGGGGCCATCACCAACGCCCTGGCCATCCCGGTGCAGCTGGGCGGCGGCGTGCGCACGGCCGAGCGGGCCGAGGCCCTGCTGAGCTGCGGCCTCGATCGGGTCATCCTCGGCACCGTGGCGATCGAGGAGCCCCAGCTGGTGCGCCACCTGGCGGCCCTCCACCCCGGCCGGATCGTGGTGGGAATCGACGCCAGAGACGGCAAGGTGGCCACCCGCGGCTGGCTGGAGGAGAGCACGATCGAGGCCACCGCTTTGGCCGCCAGCCTCGAAGGCAGTGGTGTGGCCGCGATCATCAGCACCGACATCGCCACCGATGGCACCCTGGCTGGCCCCAACCTGGAGGCGCTGCGCCAGATGGCCGCCGCCAGTTCAATCCCGGTGATCGCCTCCGGTGGGGTGGGATCGCTCACCGACCTGCTTTCTCTGCTGGCGCTTGAACCCCTGGGCGTCAGCGGCGTGATCGTCGGCCGCGCGATCTACGACGGCAGCGTCGATCTCGCCGAGGCGCTGCAGGCGGTGGGCCCCGGCCGTTGGCAGGACCCCCTCTCGCTCAGCGTGGGCTGAAGGTTCAAAATGGCTCAAAGACAGGCTCATGACTCAGCTGAGGAGAGGCCTTCCTAGGGGCCAGAAGGGTTCTGACAAAAGGATTGGGGCGCCGATACAATGATGATCTGGTAGTCATCCATTCCTCTCCGACTTGTTCATTCGTGCCTGCATCGCCACCAGCCACTGTCCTTGAGGACAACATCCAATCAGGCGATGTGAACGAAGCCTTTGGTCGTTGCCGGGATCTGGGCATGCGGCTGAGTCGCCAGCGGCGCATGGTGCTCGAGTTGTTGTGGACGGAGAAGAGTCACCTCAGCGCCCGGGATATTTTCGAGCAGCTCAACAGCCAGGGCCGCAACATCGGCCATACCTCCGTTTATCAGAATCTCGAAGCGCTTCAGTCAGCTGGAGTGATCGAATGCCTCGACAAAGCCAGTGGCCGGCTCTACGGCTACCGCAGCGATCCCCACAGCCATCTCACCTGTCTGGAATCCGGCGCCATCCACGACCTTGACGTCGTGCTCCCGAACGAATTGGTCAGCCAGATCGAAGCGCTCACCGGCTTCGAGATCGAGTCGTACACCTTGCAGCTCAGTGGCCGCCGCCGGGCTTGACACCCCGTCCGCAGCGCCCCTGCCCTGGCGAGGGGCTGGAGAAAACCGCCCAGGCTGGTTACCTTGACGGCATTGGCCTGCCCAGGAGCGTGATCGAAGCCCCAGAGCCCGCCAGTCCAGGCCCCGGCGGTGGCCCCCAGCTGCTCCTCTTCGCCGAACCCCTCCAGCGCGAGGGCCTGCTTCGTCTGCTGGGGGCCGAGGCCAGCTCGTTCCGTCTGGCCATCAGCCCCTCCGAGCTCGCGGGCGCTCCCCAGCTGGTGCTCTGGAGCCTGGCTGCACCGCTTGAGCCCGCCACCCTGTTGCGGGAACTGGAACAACTCGAGCAGCGCTGGCATCCGGCCCCCCTGCTTCTGCTCCTGCCGGCCATGCCGGCCTGCAGCCGCGACTGGTTGCTGCAATTGCCCGTGGCGGGTCTGTTGCAGCAACCCGACCCCGACCAGGTGGGCGCCGCCGTGGCCACGCTCCTGGCCGGTGGCCGGGTGCTCGACCTGCGCGGCGGCGGCAACAGCGAAGCCACCCCTGGAACCTCTGCCAAGGCAATGGGCGCGATCGGAGCGGGCCAGGGGCTGGGCCAGTCGTTGCTGCAGAGCGGCCTGCAGCAGATCGAGGCCGAGCTGCGGCTTTGCCGCCGTTGGCTCAGCCCACCACCGGAGAACCTGCTGCTGGCGGCCTTGCTGGAAGGCCGGCTGCGGGAACTGGCGGCCGCCCGTGCCTTCCTGCTCTGGCTCTGGGGACCCCTCAGCCTGGCCTGGGGGGCACCGGAGCCGGGCGAGGTGGGGTTGCCGCAACCGCCTGCGAGTGGCAGCACGGCGATCACCCTGCGCCAGCGCACCGCCGAGGGGGTCTGGCAGGCGATCCAGGGCCGGCTGGCCAGCGCCAGCGGCTGTGATCAGGAGGGCGGCAGTGCCCTCACATCCCAGGCCGATGGCGCCCTGTTTGCCCTGCAGGGGCTCAGCCCCGAGCGCCGCCGCGATTTGCTGATGGCCTTGCTGGGCCAACTCGATCACCTGTTGCAGCGCCTGCGCCAGGAGCGGCTGCGTGGCGACGAGCTGCAGGGTCGCTGGCTGCAACTCCAGCCCGAGCTGCGCCGCCACGCCCTGCGCCAGATGGCTGGGCCCTACGTGCAGCTGCCCCAGCAAGGGGCCTTGCTGCCGGTCGCCGACACCCTCAGCGGCCAGAGCGATCTGCTGCTCAACGATCCCGAGCTTCCCCCCTGCCTGCCGATGCTCGCGGCCCTGCTCAACGCCCAGCCCCTGCTGGTGGAGGGACGGCTGCTTGCCCCGGACGAGCCCCAGGCCCTGCTCCACCTAGAAGCTCTCGTGAGCAACTGGCTGGTGCGAACCGCCGAGCTGATCAGTGCCCAGGTGCTGGCCTGCTGCGGCGACTGGCCGGAACTGCGCCGCTACCTGCTTGTGCAGGAGCTGCTGGCCACCCGCAGCCTGGAGCGGCTGCGCAACCAGCTCAATGCCCGTCAACGCTGGAGCGAGTGGTTCGAGCGACCGATCCAGCTCTACGAAAGCCGCCGGCTCATCTACCGCCTGGAAGGGGGATCGATCAAGCCCTTGCTGCTGACCGAACCCCGCGACCAGGAATTGCGCCAACTGGGCTGGCTGCAGCAGGCCGTCACCCTGGCGCTCGAAAGCCGCGATGCCCTCGCCCCCCAGCTCCAGGCCCTGCTGCGCCGCCTCGGCGATCTGCTTGTGGTGGTGCTCACCCAGGTGGTGGGCCGGGCGATCGGCCTGGTGGGCCGCGGCATTCTGCAGGGCATGGGCCGCGGCATCAGCAAGCCCTGAATGATCCAGGCCCTGGCTTCTGGCCGGGCTTCGCCGGGCCTTCTGGCGGAGAGGCGCCGGCCGGGCGTCACAATGGCTCCCATTCCCCTCTGGTTGCCCGGTTGCGCGTGCCCCCTGGTCTTGTCTCCTTCTCCAGCCAGCGGCTTGGCCAGCTGATGGCCCGGCTCTCGGGCCTGCTGCTGCTGCTGCTCCTGCTGGCGGCTGCGCCGCAGGCGGCCGAGGCCGCACTCGAGACCAACAGCTACGACGGCAACATCTACGCCCTCTATGCCGGCAACGGCTCCCTGGTGCCGCCCCGCAGCAGCCTGGAGCAGGCGCTGGCTGATCACCGCGCCGCCGTGGTGGTCTATTACCTCGATGACAGCGCGGACAGCAAGCGCTTCTCGCCGGTGCTCAACGAGCTGCAGCGGCTCTGGGGGCGCAGCGTCGAGCTGATCCCCCTCACCACCGATGCGCTTCAGAACCGTCAGGAGACGGGCCGCACCGATCCCGCCCACTACTGGAAAGGGGACATCCCCCAGGTGGTGGTGTTTGACCCCACCGGTGATGTGGTCTTCGATGACAGCGGCCAGGTTGACATCGACGCCATCAACACAGCCCTGCGCGAGGCCACCGGCCTCGATCCGATGGCCGGCGCCGGCCTTAGCACCACCCGCAGCTTCAACGAACTCAACAGCGAAGTGGTTCCCGCCGGCTGATGGGTAGCGCCAGCCCGCAGCAGCGGATCGAAACCGACAGCCTCGGGGCGATCGAGGTGCCAGCCAGCCACTACTGGGGCGCAGAGACCCAGCGCTCCATCCATTTCTTTGGCTATGGCGAGCGGATGCCGGCGGCGATCGTGCGGGCGTTCGGCCAGCTCAAGGCGGCCTGCGCCGAGGTGAATGCAGCCATGGGTCTGCTCGCCCCTGAGCAAACCGCAGCCATCGTCGCCGCGGCCGAGGAAGTGGCCAGTGGCGCCCTCGATGGCGAATTCCCCTTGCGCGTCTGGCAGACCGGCTCCGGCACCCAGACCAACATGAACGTGAATGAGGTGATCGCCAACCGGGCGATCGAGGCGATGGGCGGCGTTCTGGGCAGCAAGACCCCGGTGCACCCCAACGACCACGTCAACCTCAGCCAGTCGAGCAACGACACCTTTCCCACCGCCCTTCATATGGCCGTGGCCGTCGAGATCGACCAAGGCCTGATCCCCGCGATCGGCGCCCTGATCGAGGCGCTGCGGCAGAAGGAAAGGGCCTTTGCCGAGGTGATCAAGGTGGGCCGCACCCATCTCCAGGACGCGGTTCCCCTCAGCCTCGGCCAGGAATTCTCCGGCTACCGGGCCCAGCTGGAGCAAGGCCTGGAGGCCGTTCAGCTGTCCCTGCCCAGGCTGCGGGAGCTGGCGATCGGCGGCACGGCGGTGGGCACGGGCCTCAACGCCCCCGCCGGCTTCGGTGAGGCGGTGGCGGAGCGGCTGAGCCAGCGGCTGGGGCTCCCTTTTGGCAGTGCTCCGAACAAATTCCAGGCCCTCGCCGGCCACGAACCGCTGGCCGTCACCCACGGCGCCTTCACGGTGCTGGCCGGCTCGCTCCTGAAGATCGCCAACGACATCCGTTGGCTGGGCAGCGGCCCGCGCTGCGGCCTCGGCGAACTGGTGTTGCCGGAGAACGAACCGGGCTCCAGCATCATGCCGGGCAAGGTCAATCCCACCCAGTGCGAAAGCCTCACCATGGTGGCCATTCAGGTGATGGGCAACAACACAGCGGTGCAATTCGCCGCCAGCCAGGGAAACTTCGAACTCAACGTTTTCAAGCCCCTGCTGGCCCACAACCTGCTGGAGAGCTGCGCCCTGCTCTGCGGGGCCTGCAACGGCTTCCGCCGCTTCTGCATTGAGGGGCTTGTGGCCAACACCGCCCGCATCGAGACGCTTCTTGATCAGAGCCTGATGCTGGTCACGGCCCTGACACCGGCGATCGGCTACGACCGGGCCTGCCAGATCGCCAACCATGCCCACCAGAACGGGCTCAGCCTGCGGGAGTCCGCCCTGTTGATCGGCCAGATCAGCGCCGAGCAGTTCGACCACTGGGTGCAGCCCAAGCAGATGGTGATCAGCGCACCCACCCGGCTCACAAGCCAGGAGGGCCACTGACCCAAAGCCAGGCCCCTGGCAGCGGCCTGACAGGGACAGGAGTTGGGGCTGGTGGTTCCATCACCCATGACAGAATCCGTTCGGTCGATTCGTCTTCACCCTTTCATGTCGATTTGCCCGGTGCCTCGCCTTCGCATGGGCCTGCTCGCAGGGGCAGCCCTGATCGCCGTTGCCTTGCCAGCGGACGGGGTCGCCCAGACCCCGACAATGCAGGCACCGGCTGAGAAGACCGCAGAAACGCTCATTTACAAGCTCGAGACCACCTGCAGCCTCAAAGGTGCCGAGCCGGTCGACTGCACCGTCGATGCGATCGACACTGGAGACGCCACGGTGTATCGCCATCAGATCGGCTCGCGCTCGGAAACGATCCGCATCAGCGAAGAACCGATCCGGATGTCCCGCTGGATGCCCGCTGGCAAGCAGTGGGTTTCGCTCGAGCAGGCCGGTGCCCGACTCTCCACCAACACGATCTGCTTCAACGGCCTCGATCTCTGTGTGGTGAACCCCAACTACCTCAACAGCATCACCGAAGACAATCCCACCGCCATGGACGGCAGGGATCTGGTGCGGGTCTTCTTCGCTGAGGATGGGCGCATCAACACCACCTGCTACGACGAAGGCTGCGAGCGGATCAAGAAATGAAGCTATTCAATGGACTGGGCAGCGTGATGCTCAGCGGTCTTCTGCTCGTCCCGGCCGGGGCAGGCCTGGCCGTTGATCGATCGTCCCACCTGAGCCTGCCAGGGGTGGCCAGTGACAGGCCTGAAACGGCTGAATCCAGCAGCTCCAGCACCACCTGATCGCCAGGGGCGGTGGCGGCCGGGGAGGCGGTGGACGGGGCGGCAGCCGAGGTAGCCGGGGCGGAAGCGGCGGCCGGTCCAGGGGATCCGGGAGTGGCTCCCGCACGGGATTCCACCAGGCCAGCGGATCGCTCAACCGCGGATCCTCCAGGCCCAGCGGCGGCTGGAACAACAAAGTGAGCAGCGGCAATCGCGGCAGCAGTGGCAACCGGCCCAGCCTCAATCGCCCCAGTGGCAACAACCGCCCCAGCACCGGTAGCCGCAACTCCAACCGTCAGGGCAATCGCGGGCAGAACGCCAACTTGAACCGGAATGTCAACCGGAATGTGAGTCGGAACGTCAACCGCAACGTCAACCGCAACAACAACTGGAACGGTCGACGGGTGAACGTCAACAACGTCAACGTGCGGCCAGGCTGGGCCAGGCCGGGTTGGGGCGTTGCCCGGCCCTGGAACCACGGCTGGTATGGCGGCTGGTCCACCCCGTCTTGGGGCTGGTGGGGTGCAAGGGCGGCTACGTGGGGGGTCGGGACCCTGGCCACCGCAGCGATCATCAACAATGCCGTCGATAACGCCGTCTCCAGCAACCAGACCTACATCGTTGTGCCCAACAGCGATTACCAGTTGCTTTATGGCAGCGTGCAGCCCTCCGGCACCGATGTGGTCAGCTTCGCGGTAAATGAAAACGGTGAGACCTACCAACTCTCAGCCGATTGCAATGCCGGATTGATCGACGGCCAGGAGCCGCAGAGTGCCGATGAAGCCGAACTGCTCAATGCCGCCTGTCAGGTGGCCTTCGGCTCGGCCTGATTGAAATCCTGATCCGGGGCCAGAGGCTCTGCCCTGGATCGGGCCAACGCTTACGCTCCCGCTGATTCCGGTTGCGCCAGTTCCGCTTTGCCCTTCCTGTCTTCACTGTTCTCGGTCGCCTTGATCAGCGCCGGCTTCTTCGGCCTTGCCCTCCTCTGGCTGGAGTTGCGACACCGGTTGCGGCCCGCCTCTCCCTTGCGTCTCTCCGTCGCCGACTGGTCCGTGACCACGGGCGCCAGCGAAGCGCTGGTGGAGGGGCTGGTGAGGATCCATAACCCCCATGCCCGCATGGAAGTGATGGTGCCGGAGCTGCTGCTCAAGCCCACCCTGCTGGGACGCGCCAACCTCGCCGGGCTGCAGCTCTCCACCGAGGTTCTGGCCGAGCATCCCGATGAAAAGGCCCGCCCGGACGGCTATTGGGCCGCCTACATCGTCAAAGGAAAAAAAACCACCCAGGCCAGGCTGCGCCTCCACATCAAGGCGCCAGCCGGAGCCAATGCAGCCGGAACCAATCTCGCGGCCCTGCTCGACACCCTCTGGCTGGAGATCCTCTGGATCAACTACGGCCCCTTCGGCCGCCTGCAACGCCGCGATGGTGTGCTGGTCCCGCTGCGCAAGCCCGAACCGCTCGATCCCGGCACCGCCCCCTGGCGGCAGGGGGAAGGCTGCTCGGTGTTGCCGGTGCCCACCCACTTGCTCGGGGTGCTCGACGATCCAGCCGAGGTCTTGCGCCGTTATGCCGGCGGAGTGCTCCGGGCCGGGGACATCCTCACCATCGGTGAAACGCCCCTGGCGGTGATGCAGGGCCGTTACAACCATCCCGCCATGGTCGAGCCCTCCGGCCTGGCCCGGCTGCTCTGCCGCGCCTTCCATCCCACCAGCAGCCTGGCTACAGCCTGCGGACTGCAGACCCTGATCGACGACGTCGGTCCAGCCCAGGTGCTCGTGGCCTGGCTGGCCGGGCTGGTGCTGAAGATTCTGGGTAGCAAAGGCTGGTTCTACCGCCTGGCCGGGGAGCAGGCCCGGCTGATCGATGACATCACGGGCACCACGCCCCCCTACGACCAGACGATCGTGCTGGGCCCCAGCCAGCCCGAACAAACCTGCCGCGAACTCGCCGCCGCCCTCGGGGTGCCGGTGGCGGTGGTTGATGTCAACGACCTCGGCCGGGTCAAGGTGCTCGCCTCCAGTGAGGGCTGCGATGAAGGGCTGCTGCTGCGAGCCCTTCGGCCCAATCCGGCCGGCAACGCCAACGAGCGCACGCCGCTGGTGGTGGTGCGGCCGGCCTGAGCTGCGGCAAGCAGGGGGCTGCCGATACAGTTCAAGTAGTGGACGTATTTTGTGCATCACCCATCCCCCCATGGAACTTCGGGAGGTGATTCACCCGCCCAGTCTTCGGATCTCAGGATTGAGCCGTTGCAGGGCTGGACTCTGCCCCTGCTCCAGTCCGCCGCATTTGTCGATCTGCAGCCGCTGCTGCAGCGGTCGCTGCTGCTGAAGCAACCGGAGCGCCTGCTCAGTGCCCTGGTCAGCCGGCCTCCGCTGGCCCCTGAGATTCTCCTGGCCTTCCTGAACCCCCAGAAGATTCTGGGTCTCGTCGTCGTGCGCCGCCTCAATCGCAGCGGCAGCTGCTGGGGGATCGAGCAGTTGAGGGTCTGCGAGCAGGCCCTCGAGGAGCCAGGCAATCCCAGCGAGCGGCAGGTGGAAGCCGCCATGCTCAAGGAAGCCCTGCATGGTCGTTTGGGAGCGACCAGCTGGATGGCTTCCGCCGGCACCTGCCAGCTCGATCGCCTCGCCCTGCTGCGGGAACAGGGGTTTCAACCGCTGCGCCAACAGACCATCTGGACGTGGCGAGCGGCTCGGCTGCAGGCAGGGGCCGATGGCCTTCCCGCCGACCTCCAGCTCAGCTCCTTGAACAGGCGCACCGCTCCCCTGCTCTGGCATCTGGAGCAGGCGGCCTGCCCGGCCCAGCTGCGCCAACTTCTGGATCGTCGCTGCGAAGACCTGCTGGATCAGACCCAGGGCACTGGCCTGCTCTGGGTCGACCCCACACGTCAACAGGCAGTGGCTGGCGTTCGCCGTCTCCGCCGGCATGGTCAGGCCCCGCACGAGCTGGAAGTGACCCTCCATCCCGGCTGGTCCCATCTGCTGGGAGCGCCCCTGGCTCGCATGCTGGCCCAGGTGGCAGCAGGGGCCCATCAGGTGCGGCTGCGCAGTGACACCAACGACAGCGACCGGGGCCGCTGGCTGCAGGACCTCGGCGCCGTTGCCGAGGGTGAGGAATTGTTGATGGGCCGCAGCGTCTGGCGGCGCCAGGAGCATCTGGAGCGAACCGCCGCCTCCCGCTGGCGGTTCGACACCGTGCTCGAACCGTTCAAGCCCCGCCGCAGGCCAGTCCCGACGCCGTTGTTGCCCAACCATGGACTTCGCCGTGAATCCGCCGTGCTCAGCTCCAGCCGTTGAGCCCTGCTCAGCCCCCCCGGCCCCGTTCCATGCTCGCCTTTGATGTAGGGCGCCGGCGCATCGGTCTGGCCGGCTGTGATCCCCTGGGGCTGTGTGTCAGCCGTTTGCCCCCCCTGCTGCGGGGCCCCTTCAACCGCGACCTGCTGGTGCTGCGGCCCCTGATTCAGCAACGCCAGGTCAGCGCCCTGGTTGTGGGACTCCCCCTCGATGAGCGCCAGCAGACAACAGCCCAGGCCGTGCACTGCCGCCGCTATGGCCTGGCGTTAGCCCAGGCACTGAGCCTGCCCCTGGCCTGGGTGAACGAACACAGCAGCAGCTGGGCAGCCGGCGAGCGCCACGGCCTGCATGGCGATCGCAGTGGACGTTTAGATTCAGCCGTAGCGGCTTTGCTGCTTGAGCAGTGGCTACTGGAAGGTCCTGAACCCCAGACACAAGGCCTCTCCACCGGGCTCAAGAGCCAGCCGGCCGATGCTGAGACATCCTTAAGGGGTCTGCCCCATCCACCATGACTGCCGAAGGACCGACGATCACAGAATCCGGGGACGTCCCCACCGTGAACGTCCGCGACAGCCATGACCGCCAACTGCTCTGCTTTCTGGAGCAGCTGATCCCCCTGGACGGTCAGGATTACGCCCTGCTCACCCCGGTGGACACCCCGGTCTGCCTGTTCAGGATGCAGGGGGATGAGGAGCCCGAGCTGATCGACACGATCGATGCCAGCGAGCCGATCCTGTCGGTGGCCGATGTGGTGCTGCAGGAACATGACCTGGTCCTGGTGCGCTCCGCCGTCACCCTCACCGTCAGTGGCGAACTGGAAGAGCCCGACCCCGATGATCTCGACGACGAGGATGGGGAAAGCGAAGACGACACCGACACCTACGAACTCCTGGTGAGTTTCATGGTCGATAACGGTGAATACGGCCTCTACATTCCCCTTGATCCGTTCTTCGTGGTCGCCAAGATGCAGGGCAGTGGCGAAGGAATCGTGGTTGAAGGTGAAGAATTCGAGCGAATTCAGCCGCGCATCGAGAACGAGCTCGATGAACGGGAGCTGGCGGGGTGAGACTCCAGCGCCTGCTCCAACCCAGCTGGATGCTCGATACCAGCCTGGCAGAACTGCCACTGGAGCGCCTGTTCCAGGGGAGGATCAAGGCGCTGATCCTGGATGTTGACCGCACCCTGCTGCCCCGCCACAAAGCTGAACTGCCGCCGCTGATGGAGCAGTGGCTGCGCCGGGCCCAGCAGACCATGCGTCTGCACCTGTTCAGCAACAACCCCTCAAAGCGCCGCATCGGTGCGGTGGCTGAACGTCTTGATCTGCCCTTCACCACATCAGCTGGCAAGCCGCGTCGCCGCGCCCTGCGCAAGGTGCTGGCCGAGCTGGGCCTTCCTCCCAACCAAGTGGCCATGGTGGGCGACCGGTTGTTCACCGACGTGCTGGCCGGCAACCGACTCGGCCTGTTCACCGTGCTGGTGAAGCCCGTTGACCCCCAGGGCCAACCCTGCCAGCGCGACCACCTGCAACGGGCGGAGTTGCGCCTGGCCCGCTGGATCAGCACCCGCCTGGACCGATGAGCATGCGGCGCGTTGTCAAGGTGGGAACGAGCCTGCTGCGGGGCTCGGCGTCACGCAGCACCGATGCCGTGATCGCCGCTCTGGCCTCCAGCCTCAGCCAGCAACAGCGCCAGGGTGATGCCATCACGCTGGTAACCAGTGGGGCCGTCGGGCTGGGCTGCCGCGCCCTGGAGCTGGCCCAGAGGCCTGGCGAGGTGGTGGCTCTACAGGCCGCCGCAGCCATTGGCCAGGGCCGGCTGATGGGGCTCTACGAGGCTGCTTTCGCACGCCACGGGGCCTTGGTGGCCCAGGTGCTGCTGACCCGCGGTGATCTGGCCTCCCGGCGCCGCTATCAGAACGCCTGCCGCACCCTGGAGCAGCTGCTGAGCTGGGGGGTGGTGCCAATCGTCAACGAAAACGACACCCTGGCCACCGATGAGTTGCGCTTCGGCGACAACGACACACTCTCGGCGCTGGTAGCCGTGGCGATCGGCGCCGATGAGCTGGTGCTGCTCACCGATGTGGACCGGCTGTATTCCGGCAATCCCCGCACCGATGCCCAGGCCCGGCCAATCGAGGAGGTGCAGGATCTGGCCGAACTGGCACGCCTCAGCCATGTGGCTGAAGGCGGCGGCCAGTGGGGCACCGGCGGCATGACCACCAAGCTGACGGCGGCCCGAATCGCCACCTCCAGCGGAATCCGGGTGCGCCTGGCCGATGGCCGTGATCCGGCGGTGCTCGACGCCCTCTTCGCCGGCGAAAAGCTGGGCACGGTGTTCCAGCCCAGCACCACACCCCTGACCGATCGCAAGAGCTGGCTGGCCCATGCCCTCTTGGTGAAGGGCAGCCTGCGCATTGATGCGGGCGCTGAGCGCGCCCTGCTGCGCCAGGGCGCCTCCCTATTGGCGGTGGGCATCCGCGCCGTTGAGGGTGAATTTTCGCGGCGCGAGGCTGTGCGCCTACTGGCCAGCGACGGGCGGGAACTGGGCCAGGGCCTGTGCACCCTGAGCAGCGAGGAATTGCGCCAGATCATGGGCCTCAGCAGCGATGAGGTGCGCCGCCAACTGGGGGCTGTAGGTGATGCGGTGGTGCACCGCGATCAGCTGGTGCTCACCTGCCTAGCCGGTTAAACAACATGGGCGCCAATCAACGCGCTCAGTTGGACCCAGAGCTTGTCTCACTCGTTCGATTCTGATGCATTTCAATCTGCCTGTGGGGGACACCGAGGCTGATGCCATGCAGGTGGAACGCCTCATTGATCCGCAGCCTGAACTCTCTGCCGACGACCCACTGTTTCAGCGGTGATGTGGTGATCCAAGCCCGTAGCAAATGACCAGAGTGCTTGATTGCGTCGACTCCCAAGATCTCCACGGGATGAAGGATCAGTGCCTGCCACTCTGGATCGGCTTCCATATCATCAGCAACCTGCCTGATCACTGCAAGGGCTTGGCGCAGATCGGCATCGGCAGACACCTCCACTTCAAAGTCCACCCGTGACCAATCTTTGGAAAGATTTGAAACCGTGCGTATTTCACTGTTGGGAATGGTGATCAGCTCACCCCCAGCGGATCGTAGTTGGGTGGTGGCCAGATTCATATTTTCAACGAATCCACCAGAGGCGTCCACATTGATGATATCGCCGATCGCGAATCGATCCGTTGAGAGGATCATAATTCCATTCACGATGTCTTCCAGCAAACTCCTGGAGAGAAAGCCAATGGCAATGGCCACCACCCCCGCTCCCGCGAGGACGGCTGGGTCAATTCCAACGATTAACATCGTGGCATAGATTCCAAAAAGAATGCATGTCAACCTACCGATCCCTTTAAGCACTTTTGCATAGGTGGTTGCACGCATCTGATAGCGATTAGAACCTGGATGCTGGAGGATTGAATCACGAACCCAATTATTGATCGTGTGATCAATCATCAAAACAATCACCAGCTGAGCAAGGGAAGCCAACAACCAGATCAATGGAACAAGAATAGCTTGCTGGGCAAGGGCCAACGTGGTCGTACGGCTACTTGGCCAGATCAATAAAACAGAAATAACCCCAGCCACAATCGTACTCAGCAGCAGAAGATCGACGAGCTGAAGTGCAATATTCCAGAGACTTTTGATCCGCTGAAGGGACCTGTAGTCCTCAGACCCGATCCCAGAGGCCTTCTGAGGTGGCTTGTGACCCATCTGCTGGACTGTCCTGCCGAACCGTCGCAGGGCTCTGGCAAAGACATTCCGTTTGTGACGCAGCGGAACTGAAAGTTTGAAGCGCCTCGAAACATTCGACGCCATTGAGGAGTGCTCGGTCTTCGCGAGCGGATCGGCGCCTCCTTGGGGAGGTCCATCAGGATTCATGGCCGCTTGTTTTGCCGCTGATTCCAGTTGATTCAGACTGGATTGAATGGCACGAATCCGGTCTCGGAGCAGCCTGCTCAGGCTCGAGAGGAGCACAAAGGCAGTAAAGGCAACAGCCGTGAATCCAGCGGCAAGGATTGGGCGACCCAGGGGATACCGGGCATCAAAGGCGACTCCCCAAACCGCACCGTTGAGAGAGGCCCGAAGATCCTCCTTCCATTTCTCAGCCAATTCTTGCGTTGTTGTGCCGGCATTGTCAGCATCAACATCAGTGATTGTGGCAATAATTTGCTGAGATAGATCAATGTCTCGATCAGCCACCGCAAAGACAACCGTGGCATTGTTCTGTTTGCCAATTTCTATGCTTGGGGTGGCTTTGTTGACCGGCTTAGGCGTCGTTACCAACCAGAAAACGGGCGCCTTGCCTTCCACCGGGCTCTGATCAACGCCATGTCGATCCCCGGGTTCTGCCCATTGTTTTGTTGAACGCCTCAGCTGCGCCACGACAGCGCTGAAACTTTGTTCAATCGTGTCCGACCGTCGCTCCACGGTCTCAATGACTTCATCCTCTGTTGTATTAGGCTCCAGCTGAACAGCGACGATCAATCGTGCATCAGTTCTTTCGCTTGAAATATACGGAATGACCACTCGACTACACCACCTGCGCCCACAGCGTTGGGCCTGGCGTGGATCCCACCATTGCTTGGCAGACGTTGTTGTAACAGAACTCTCCCCACCGGAGAGCGGTAGTTGCGCATGGGCATGAGAGAAGGAAGCCAGGACAATCGCCAGGATGCCAGCCAGCAGAAACAAAGGCCACTGCTTCTTGACTGCCTTCTCTTTTGCCAACATCAACAGGGACCCTTGATCGCATGATTGACAACTGTATCGCTCACCCAAGTGCCGATGCTGTCCCAAAAGAAGCTGACGGATCAACGGCAGTGAGCGCAAGCCATTCAGGCCAAGTCAGCGAAAGATTGAAGGCTGCTGTCCTTTCGATTGTCTTGACAACCCAAAGGCAACATAAGCAGTCTTGAAGACACTCATGCGGGGCCAGCGTCAGCTCATCAGGGCACACCTTTCGAATAAGGTTCCCTTAAGTGCTGATGACCCTGGGAAGACTGGAGTTCAAAAGGCACATACTTGGTGGCCGCCTTCAACACAAGCCTGCTTCCACTCACGTTGGCTTCCAACGAAGTCAACTTCAGCTCAAGTTGTTTTCGCTCAGATCCAGACTCCGCTCACGCCACACCAAACCGCCCACACCAAAATGCTCACGCCGCACACTTGCCATTAACAGGCGCTTCCGATGAGCCCGCCCATGGCTGTCCTAATCCTGAGTTTGCTGTTGCTGGGGCTGGCGCTGCTGGTCCTGCTGTTTCCTTCTCTGGTGATCCGTGTCCTGCTGGTTGCCCTGAACCCCTGGATGATCTTTGTGGGGCCGGACCGAGAGAAGCGGCTGGCCCTCACCATCGATGACGGACCGAGCGGCGCCGGCTCAGGCGCCATTCTCGAACTGCTTCAGGAGTTAGGGGTGCCGGCCACCTTCTTCCTGATCGGCTCCCATCTGCAGCGCGACGAGCCCTTCCCCCGCCGGGCGCTGGCGCAGGGCCACGAACTCGGCAACCATCTCTGGCGTGACGAACGGGCGATCGCCCTGTCCAGGCCAGCCTTCGAAGACCAGCTGCGCCGGACCGAGCAGGCCATCGAGCGTGCCGTTGCCCCAGCCCAGCCCAGCTGGCGCTGGTTCCGCCCCGGCGGCGGCTGGTTTCACAGGGAGATGGATGACTGGCTCGCCGGCGGCCCCTATCGCCTGGTGCTCGGCTCGATCTTCCCCTGGGACACCCTGCGGCCACCCCTGTGGTTCATGCGCCTGTTCATCTGGATCAATGCCCACCCCGGTGGAATCCTGGTGCTGCACGACACCCCAGAGCTCAGCGCCCGCACCGCCTTGATCCTTCGCCGGATCGTTCCCGACCTCCGCCGCCGGGGCTACCGGTTTGTACCGCTGCACGAGCTGCTCGCGGAGGTGGGGCCTACGATCCGGGCCGTCCGCCCGAAGGGAAATGCGCTTCAGCAGCCTGCTCGATCGGATCAGCGCCGTTGAGGAGAGCAGCCCCAGGCACCTGGCGGCCGATCCTGAGCTCAGCGGCGCTGAAGCCCTCGATCGCGCCGGGGCCGGCCAGCTGGCCTTCCTCGAATCCGGCAACGCCCTGGCGGCCGCCCTTTCAGCCAGCGCCGCCGCCGCCCTGCTGCTGCCCCTCGACGCCGACCTGCAGCGCCTGGCCACCGAGCGGGGGCTGGCCTGGGTGGCACTCAAGGATCCGCGCCTGGGCTTCGCCGAGGCCCTTGCCGCCCTCCACCCCCAGGCCACCAAGCCAGCGGGGATTCACCCCAGCGCCGTGGTGGATCCAGCCGCCAGCCTGGCCGCCGAGGTGCACGTGGGTGCCCGCGCCGTGATCGGTGCCGGCTGCGCGGTAAGCCGCGGTTGCACCCTCCATCCCGGCGTAGTGCTCTACGACAACGTGCAGCTGGCTGAAGGCTGCGAGATCCATGCCAATGCGGTGCTCCATCCCGGCAGCCAGCTCGGGGCTGGCTGTGTCATCCAGTCGAACGCGGTGATCGGTGCCGAGGGCTTTGGTTTCGTACCCACCGCCTCCGGCTGGGTGAAGATGCCCCAGACCGGCCGGGTGGTGCTGGAGGAGGGGGTGGAAGTGGGCTGCGGCTCCACCATCGATCGCCCCACGGTGGGCGAGACCCGCATCGGTGCCGGCACCAAAATTGACAACCTGGTGCATGTGGGCCATGGCGTGATCACCGGCCGGGGCTGTGCCCTGGCGGCCCAGGTGGGGATCGCCGGTGGCGCCGTGCTTGGCAACGGTGTGATCCTGGCGGGCCAGGTGGGCGTGGCCAACCGTGCCGTGATCGGCGATCGGGCCATTGCCTCCTCCAAATCCGGAATCCATGGTGAAATCGCCGCCGGCGAGGTGGTCAGTGGCTACCCGGCGATCCCGAACCGGCTGTGGTTGCGTTGCTCCGCCGTCTTCAACAAACTTCCGGAGCTGGCCCGCAGCGTGCGCCAGCTGAGGGCCAGCTCCGGGCCAGCTCCGGAGGAACCCTGACGGCACAAGGGGGGCAGGGCAACCCGGCCGGTAATCTCGCTGATTGATCAAGACCGGCCACCTGCATGACCAGTTACCGGATCACCCTTCTGCCCGGCGATGGCATCGGCCCGGAGATCACGGCGGTGGCCCGGGGGCTGCTGGATGCGCTGAGCGCCAGGCACGGTTTTGCCCTGGAATACGACAGCCAGCCGATCGGTGGCGCCGCGATCGACGCCTGCGGGGAGCCATTGCCGGCCAGCACACTTGAGGCCTGCCGCCAGAGCGACGCCGTGCTGCTCGCGGCGATCGGCGGCCCTCGCTACGACAGCCTGCCCAGGGCGCAGCGCCCCGAAAGCGGCCTTCTCGGCCTGCGCGCTGGCCTGGAGCTGTTCGCCAATCTGCGGCCGGTGAAGATCATCCCGGCTCTGGCCGGCGCCAGCAGCCTCAAGGCCGAAGTGATCGAGGGGGTGGATCTGCTGGTGGTGCGTGAGCTCACCGGTGGCATCTACTTCGGCACACCCAAGGGCCGAATCGAGGCCGATGGCCAGGTGAGGGCCTTCAACACGATGGCCTACAGCGATTTCGAAATCGACCGGATCGCCAGGGTTGGTTTCCAGTTGGCGAGCGAGCGCGGCGGCAGGCTCTGCAGTGTTGACAAGGCCAACGTGCTCGATGTCAGCCAGCTCTGGCGTGACCGGGTCGAGCAGATCGCGCTCGAATTCCCATCAGTGGAGCTCAGCCACCTCTATGTGGATAACGCCGCGATGCAACTGGTGCGGGCCCCGAAGCAATTCGATGTGCTGCTCACCGGCAACCTGTTCGGCGACATCCTCAGCGATGAAGCCGCCATGCTCACCGGCAGCATCGGCATGCTGCCGTCAGCGTCGCTCGGCGCCAGCGGGCCGGGAGTTTTTGAGCCGGTGCATGGTTCAGCCCCGGACATCGCCGGCCTCGATCGGGCCAACCCCCTGGCCATGGCACTCTCAGCCGCCATGTTGCTGCGCGTCGGCCTGAAGCAAGGCGAAGCCGCCGACCAGCTGGAGCGGGCTGTCGACGCCGTGTTGGCCGCTGGCCATCGCACCGGCGATCTGGCCGGCAGCGGCGAGGCCGCCGTGGGCTGTCAGCGCATGGGTGAGCTGGTGCTGGCGGCCCTCTAACCGGCGACCTGCGAAACTCAGATCCCCCTTCCTCGCGCTCGCCGATGTCCAAGCGTCACCCGATCGTGGCTGTCACCGGTTCTTCCGGCGCCGGGACCAGCACTGTCAAACGCGCCTTCGAGCACATCTTCGATCGCGAAGGAATCGTGCCGGCCGTGGTGGAAGGTGACAGCTATCACCGTTTCGAGCGGGCTCCGATGAAGGCGGAGATGGCCAAGGCCCAAGAAGCGGGCGTGAATTTCTCGCACTTCGGACCGGAGGCCAACGTCTTCGACAAGCTCGAAGAGTTGTTCCGCACCTACGGCAAAACCGGCAACGGCGAGAAGCGCTACTACCTGCACAGCCCCGAGGAAGCCGCCGAGCACAACGGCCGGCTTGGCACCAGCCTGGATCCCGGTCAGTTCACCCCCTGGGAGCCGATCTCCCCAGACACCGATGTGCTGTTCTACGAAGGCCTGCACGGTGGCGTGGTGGGCGAGGGCTATGACGTGGCCGCGCTGGTCGATCTGCTGATCGGCGTGGTGCCGATCGCCAATCTGGAGTGGATCCAGAAGATCAGCCGTGACAACGCCGAGCGTGGCTATTCGGCCGAGGCGATCGTCGATACGATCCTGCGCCGCATGCCTGACTACATCAATCACATCTGTCCCCAATTCAGCCGCACCGATATCAACTTCCAGCGGGTGCCCACGGTGGACACCTCCAACCCGTTCATCTGCCGCAACATCCCCTCCCCGGATGAAAGCTTCGTGATCATTCACTTCCGCAAGGGAGCCCGCGAGAAGTGGGGGATCGATTTTTCCTATCTGCTGCGCATGATCCACGACTCCTTCATGTCGAGCCCGACCAGCATTGTGGTCAATGGCGGCAAAATGGGCTTCGCGATGGAGATCATCCTGACGCCGATCATCGGCCGGATGATCAAGGACAAATCCAACCACGCCTGAGCGATTAGGCTGGCGCCATTACGTTCAGCATTGGTGAGGCCGATTTCCTTCGCCACACCTCCAGGTTCCGATCCGTCGTCCCCGCTGCCGTCCTTCGTGATCCGAGGGGCCGGCGCCCCGGGAACGGCTCCCCTGCGCTGGGATCAGATCAACAGTGGTGAGGTGCTGCGCAGGGCGCGCCAGATTTATTTCCACTATTTCGAACATTGCCCGGGGGGAACCGCCCCGATCGGCATCGTCCTGCACAGCCGCAACGGCCAGGGGCGCGTGGTATTTGAAGTGCCGGTGCTGCTCCCCGACGAACAGTTCGTGCCCCTGGATCTGATCCGCAGTCGCGGTGGCCGTCCCCGCGGCTTTCGCGGGCTATGACCCTCCAGACAGCTGCCCCCGCCTTGTCGATCACCCCTGGCCTGGCCATTCTTGTCGCCCTGCTTGGCGCCTGTGTCGGCAGTTTTCTCAACGTGGTGATCCACAGGGTTCCGCGGCGCGAATCGATCCTGTACCCCCCCAGCCATTGCCCACGTTGCGGCACCAGCTTGCGCTGGCAGCACAACCTGCCGCTGATCAGCTGGCTGCTGCTGCGCGGTTGCTGCGCCGATTGCCAGCGGCCGATCGCCATTCGCTATCCACTGATCGAGCTGCTCAGCGCCGGCCTTTGGATCGCCATGCTGTTCGCCAGGCCAGGCGCGATGGCAACGCCGCCGACCTGGATGCTGCTGTCCGCCGGCTGGCTGCTGGTCAGCTGGTTGCTGCCCCTGGCCCTGATCGACTGCGACCATCTCTGGCTGCCCGAACCCCTCTGCCGCTGGGGCCTGGTGCTGGGTCTGGCCGTCACCGCCCTGCTCGGGCTGAGCCAGTCGGCCGCGACGGCCCGCGAGCTGCTGGCCGACCATCTCCTGGCTGCCACCGCTGGCCTGCTGGCCTTTGAAGGGCTCAGCGCCCTGGCCGAACGGTTGATCGGCCGGCCGGCCTTGGGGCTGGGCGACGCCAAGCTCGCTGCCCTGCTCGGCGCCTGGCTGGGCTGGCAAGGCCTTTGGGTGGCGGTGATGCTGGCCGTCCTTACCGGAGCCCTGCTCGGTGGCGCCGCCAGGCTGGGCGGCTTGCTCGGGCCCAGGGAGCCCTTTCCATTCGGTCCATTCCTGGCCTTCGGCGGCATCGCCACCTGGGTGGCCGGCGAAAGCTGGTGGCTGAGCCAGCTCCAGATCCTCAGCGGCGGCGCCAGCCTTTAATGGACTCCTCGCTTCGAGCTTGCTGATAGCCCATGTCGCTGTTCGACTGGTTCGCCGATCGACGCAAGACCACTCCGGTCGTCCGTGCCGCCCAGGAGGTGGAAGAAGGGGATGGCCTCTGGAGCAAGTGCCCGGAATGTGGCCTGGTCGTCTACCGCAAAGACCTGATCACCAACGCCAGCGTCTGCATCGGCTGCGGCCACCACCACAACATCGACAGCGGCGCCCGGATTCGGCTGATGGCCGATGAGGGGAGCTTCATGCCGGTGGACCGTGATCTGGCACCGACGGACCCGCTGGCCTTCAAAGACCGACGCAGCTATGCCGATCGGATCCTCGACAGCCAGGGCAGCACCGGCCTGAGAGATGCGGTTGTCTGTGGATTTTGCCGGCTGGATGACAGGCCCCTGGCACTGGGGGTGATGGATTTCCGCTTCATGGGCGGCTCGATGGGATCGGTGGTGGGCGAGAAGCTGACCCGGCTGATTGAGACGGCCACAGATCGCGGCCTGCCGGTGGTGATTGTCTGCGCCTCCGGCGGTGCCCGCATGCAGGAGGGAATGCTGAGCCTGATGCAAATGGCGAAGATTTCTGGTGCGCTGCAGCGGCACCGCCAGGCCGAACTGCTCTACATCCCCCTGCTCACCCACCCCACCACCGGCGGCGTAACCGCCAGCTTCGCCATGCTCGGCGACCTGATCCTGGCCGAACCCAAGGCCCTGATTGGCTTCGCCGGCCGCCGGGTGATCGAGCAGACCCTGCGTGAAAAACTCCCGGAGGGTTTCCAGACCGCCGAATATCTGCTCGAGCACGGCTTCGTCGACCAGATTGTTCCGCGCACCCAGCTGAAAAGCACCCTCTCCAGCCTGCTCAGGCTGCATGGTTGCCGCACCGCCGTGGCAGCAGGAGCATGAGATCACTCCCCCGGTCACGCTGGCGCACCAACCTGCTGAGCAAGGTCCTTTTGAGCAAGGTCCTTTTGAACAAAGTCCTGGTGAGTCTTGTCCTGGTTCTTGGGCTTGGCCTGCCACTTGGCTTGGCCTGGGCGCCGGCCGCCATTGCCGCGCCGGTGAGCTGGAAGGAAGTGAGCGCCAGTGAGGAGGGGCAGCAGTGGTGGGACGAAGGCAGCCTGCGGCGCAGCCGCGAGGGCTACCTCTCGGTGTTGAGCCGCTTCAAGCCAGAAGACAGCAGCCAGCAGGGCAGCCTCTACGTGATGGAGATCAACTGCAGCGAGCAACGCTTCCGTGACGTTTCGGTGAATGGCCTGCCGCGCTTCAAGGCCCCCTGGCAAAGCGCCGCAGGCGACACCTTGATCAGCGAGGTGATCGAGGAGGCCTGCGCGGCCGGTGCTCCCTTGCTCGCCGCCGCATGACTACAACTGCGTCGCCGCTCAAGGTCGCGGTGGCCGGCCTGGGTTTTGGCGAAAAGGTTCACCTGCCTGCCCTGCGGGCCTGCCCGGGCACCGAACCGGTGGCCCTCTGGCATCCGCGCACCGCTCGCCTTGAAGCCGCCTGCCGCAGCGCCGAGTTACCCGGATTCAGTGATTTCGAAGCCCTGCTCGCCGATCCCGGCATCGAGGCTGTGGTGATCGCGACCCCACCGGCGCCGCGCTTTGAGCTGGCCTGCGCCGCCTTGAAGGCGGGCAAGCACCTGCTGCTGGAAAAACCGGTCTGCCTGGAGGCCGAGCAGGTGCTTGAACTGCAACGGCTGGCCATCAGCGCCGGACTGAGCGTGGCGGTCGACTTCGAATATCGGGCCGTACCGCTGTTCCAGCAGCTCGAAGCCCTGCTCAGAGCCGGGGCCATCGGCGATCCCTGGCTGGTGACCATGGACTGGCTGATGGGCAGCCGCGCCGATGCCTCCAGACCCTGGAGCTGGTATTCACAGCGCAGCGAAGGTGGCGGCGTGCTGGGGGCCCTCGGCACCCACGCCTTCGACATCCTGCAGTGGTTGGTGGGTCCGTGCACCGCCCTGAGCGCTTCGCTCGCCACGGCGATTCCCGAGCGCCCCCTGCCCGATGGCAGCGGCCGGCAAGGCCGGGTGGATGCCGACGACAGCGCCCTGCTCGGCCTGGAGCTGGAAGGGGAGCGCGGCCAACGGATCCCCGCCCAGCTCGCCCTTTCCTCGGTGACGCGCCAGGGCCGGGGCTGCTGGCTGGAGCTGCATGGCAGCGAGGGGGCCCTGGTGCTGGGCAGCGACAACCGTTCGGATTACGTCCACGGTTTCCAGTTGTGGCAGGCCAGTGGCAGCGGCCCGTTGCAGCTGCTGGCTCCGGATCCAAACCTCGCCTTCGCCCAAACCTGGGTGGATGGCCGGATTGCGCCGGTGGCTCGCCTCCACCAGGCCTGGAGCGACAGTGTGCGGGAGGGACGGCCGATGCTGCCGGGCCTGGCCGAGGGCTACCGCAGCCAACGCTGTTGTGATCGCGCCCTGCTGGCTGCTGAAACAGGAGAACGACAGAACATCACCTAAGGTGAGCCTAATTCCGTCTTGGCCTTTGATCACCGGCGTTCCGGTTTCCAGGCCCCAATACGGTTCCTTCACCACTTCCATCAGAGGTTTTCACCATGGCCCTCGTTCCGCTTCGGCTGCTGCTCGACCACGCTGCTGAGAACGGCTATGGCATTCCGGCCTTCAACGTCAACAATCTGGAACAGGTGCAGTCGATCATGGAGGCGGCCTACGAAACCGACAGCCCCGTCATCCTGCAGGCCTCCCGCGGCGCCCGTCAGTACGCCGGCGAGAACTTTCTTCGCCACCTGATTCTGGCAGCCGTGGAAACCTATCCCGGCATCCCGGTGGTGATGCACCAGGACCACGGCAACAGCCCCGCCACCTGCTTCGGTGCTGCCGCCAACGGCTTCACCTCGGTGATGATGGACGGCTCGCTGGAAGCCGACGCCAAAACTCCGGCCAGCTACGACTACAACGTGGCCGTCACCAAGGAAGTGGTGGATGTGGCCCATGCCATCGGCGTGAGCGTGGAAGGCGAACTGGGTTGCCTTGGCTCTCTTGAAACCGGCAAGGGCGAGGCTGAAGACGGCCACGGCTTTGATGGCGCCCTCTCCCGCGACCAGCTGCTCACCGATCCCGCCGAAGCCGCCGATTTCGTTGCCAAAACCAAGGTCGACGCCCTGGCGATCGCGATCGGCACCAGCCACGGCGCCTACAAATTCACCCGCAAGCCCACCGGCGAAGTGCTGGCCATCTCCCGGATCGCCGAGATTCACAAGGCCATCCCCAACACCCACCTGGTGATGCACGGCTCCAGCTCGGTTCCCAAGGAATGGCTGGACATGATCAACCAGTTCGGTGGCGCCATCCCCGAAACCTATGGCGTGCCCGTGGAGGAAATCCAGAACGGCATCCGCAACGGTGTGCGCAAGATCAACATCGACACCGACAACCGCCTGGCCTTCACCGCCGCCGTCCGTGAGGCTGCCGCCAAGGATCCGGCCAACTTCGACCCCCGCCACTTCAACAAGCCGGCCCGGGCCTACATGAAGAAGGTCTGCCTTGATCGTTACCAGCAGTTCTGGTGCGCCGGCCAAGCCAGCAAGATCAAGCAGCAGAACATCAACTACTACGCCGAGCTCTACGCCAAGGGCGTGCTTGAACCCAAGACCGCCGTTGCGGTCTGAGTGAAACAGGTCTGAGTTAGCCGGCTTTTGGTAAAACGGCGTGAGCTCAACGGCTTACGACTCCAGCCCCCGACTCAACCTTCCGCTTCCAGACCAAGACCACCATTCCATCAGGGAGCTTCGGCTCCCTTTTTTGTCGGCCAGGTACGGCCTGAATGAACACGCTCAAGTGCAGATGCCTGGGTAGGCCTCTCTGACTGGAGACAGGGACCGGGTCAGGGGGTGGGCAGCAGGTTGGGGGTCAAGTTGGGGGCTGGTGGTTCAGCCGGGGATGCCGGATCGAGAATCTGCGGGAGGAACCCGTTGGGGTTCGTCGGGGAAACGGAGGCAGGGGCCGTCCCGGAAACCAGCTTCGCGAGGGCCGTGTCGAGATCGCGCTCCATCACGAACCTGGTGCCATCGGTGACCACGACCCGCACCAGGGTGGGCAAGGCATTGTTCTTCGACTGCAGATAGATCGGCTCGACGTAGAGCAAGCCATTCCCCACCGGCAGCACCAACAGGTTGCCGCGCAACAGCTGGGAGCCCGTGCGGTTCCAGAGTCCGAACTGGAAACTGATCTGAGGGTCCTGCTCGATCAGGGCCGTGATCTGCTGGGGGCCCAGCAGCAAGCGCTGCTGCGGAAAGCGCACCAGCTGAAGTTCGCCGTAATTGGGAACGTCGTTGCGGGCTGCCAGCCAACCCACCATGTTGGAGCGCCGTACCGGCGAGAACGGCAGCAGCAAAACGAATTCGGGCCTGTCAGTGTCTTTTCCGGGGAGCTGCACATTGGCGTAATACGGCTCGACAGGAGAGATGCGCGAGCCGTAGATCTCCAGTGGCACCGACCATTCATCCTCCCCGTTGTAAAACGTGCGCACGTCGGTGACGTGGTACTTCAGCAATCGCTCCGATTGGATCTTGAACTGACTGATCGGTACCCGGATGTGCTCAAGCAGGGGCTTCGGCATCGCCGCCAGCGGTTGGAACAACTCAGGAAAAGCCCGTTGCCATGTGCGCAGGATTGGGTCGCTCGGATCACTCACATAGAGCCAGAGCCGGCCGTCGTGGGCATCGACCACGGCCTTGACGGGGTTGCGGAAATAGCGGATGCCATTGGCATTGGCTTCGCTGTAGGGATAGCTGCGGCTCGTTGTGAACCCATCCAACATCCAGTATTGATGTTGCTCGGAGCGAAAGCCTGGACTGTCCCCCACCGCAACGGTGACTAGGTAGGGCTCACTCTCAAAACCCAGGAAAGGAGCGAGCGCCTCAAGCCGGTCCTTCACCGGGCGACGCAGCAGCAACAGCGAGCGGGGGGTGAAGGAGCCGCTGAACAACACCCGCGGCTCCTTCAGGTACACCGCCGCCTTGAACCGTTGCCAGCCATTGCCGAGCGAGATGCCCAGTTGGCCATCGAAGTGGGTCCAGAAATTCAGCTCCCCGTCGGGGAAGTCGAACTCCTCCACAGTGGTTGGAGCGATCACGTAGGGAGCAGACTCGGAGCCGTAATAGAGGCGGGGCCGGCCCACAGGGAAAGCTCCGAGGGCGCTGGCATCACTGATTCCAAGGGCCTCATTTCCCTGCACACGCCCGCTGCGGCCCAGATCCTTGACAAAAAACGACGGCAAGCCGTCGGGGCCGAACGTGTTGACCGGCGAGACGGTGAAGCCATAGCCATGGGTGAAGACCAGATGGCGGTTCAACCAGGTGCGTGAGCCCTCCGGCAGGGCGCCGCTATCGATTTCCCGGGCCGCGATCAGCACCTGCTGGGATCCCCCCGTGCGCGATTCATCGCCGAGCGCGTAGCGATCGACCGCCACCGACGGGAAGGTGTAATACAGCCGCAGCTGCTGCAGCTGGCGGTTGGCGGCCAGCAGCGGTTTGCTGTCCCAGAGACGGATGTTGGCCAGGGTGCCCGGTGCCGCCTTGATGTCGGCGGGGGTCAGGAGCTGGCGGGGCTCGAGGACGAGATCCTGGACACTCTCAAGGCCGAAGGCATTGCGGGTGGCGCGAATGCTGCGCTCCAGATAGGGGGTTTCAACCACCAGCTCCCGCGGTTCCACCCAGAGGTTCTGGACCTGCGGTGCCACCAGGAACTCGGCGATCGGCAGCACCAGCACGGTGGCCACCAAGGGCAACAGGGTGAAGCGCCGCAGCCAGTTGCGCCGGATCGGCAACACCAGCTGCAGAGCGGTGATCAGCAGCAGCGCGGAGAGCAACAGCCGAATCGGCAGGCGCACATGCAGGTCGACAAAGCCGGCGCCGGAGGCGACCCCGCTGCCGTCCACCATCAGAGCGAAGGGGGAGAGCGCCGCGCTGCAGGAGGCCACCACCGCCAGCACAGCGATCTGAGGCTTGAGCACCCGCTTCTGAGCCTGGCTGAGGCCGGCGAAGCGCAGATCACTCAGGGCGCTGCCTTCGCTGAAGGTGAGCCAAAGGCAGCCTGCCAGACCGACCGTCACCTGGGCGAAGAGCACACTGAGCAACAGCCTCAGGGCCGGCAGCTGCAAGACCGTGAAGCGGAGATCAAAGCCGGTCAGCGGGTCCCCCTCCCCGAACGGCACCGCCAGCAGGGCCGGCAGCCACAGGCTCCAGCCCCGGGCCAGGGCGGTGGCCGATCCCGCCAGGGCCGCCGTCATCACCACCCGCAAGGTGGTCAGGGGCCAGAGCAGTAAGGGGCAGAGCAGGCCAAGACCCAGGCCGATGAACAGCAACGGGGGCAGATCGGCGAACACGGGAAAACCGCTGATCACCTCACCGCTGAATGGCGAAGCAATCAGCCCCCGGGCCTGAACGGCCAGGTAGGTGAGTCCGCCGGCCAGCAGCAGCAGCAGAGCAGCCAAAACGGCAACCAGAGAGGCTGGCCCCAGTTGAAGCTGATAAGAACGCGACAGGGATTTGACCCCACCTTGATGACGGAGGCTCCAACAACGCTGGAGCTGCTTGAGCTGGAGGGCGATCCCCAGACCCATCACCACCGCAAAGGTCGTCAGCTGCAACAGCCAGCGGCGCAGCAGCACGGACTGGAAGCCAAATTGCGCGAACCACTCCCACTCGATCCCCAGACGGGACACCGTGACCACCAGCACCATGGCCGCGAACGCAGCCAGAAGCGCTCTTGCGGCCAGCGACAGCAGCCGGTGGGAGGGGGTAGGCACAGCTTGAGGTTAGAGAGAGGTGCGGAAAAGAGAATCATGATCCGCCGCTTCCCGACCACCAACAGCCTCCCGCTGAATCCCGACCTCGAGTGTCGGGATTCAGCGGGAGACTAGAAGCGCGCTGCTAGTTTTCTTAGTTGTTGCTGCAAGGCCGTGACAGCCACCCTTTCCCGCGCCACGTTCACGGGCCTGCGCTGCAAGGAATGCGGACACCCCTACGAGGCCACGGCCCGCCACGTCTGTGAAGACGTCTGCTTTGGCCCCCTTGAGGTCGTCTACGACTACGACGCCATTCGCGCCCGGGTGAGTCGGGCTTCGATCGAGGCCGGTCCGGCGTCGATCTGGCGCTATCGCGAGTTCCTGCCGATCGCCGGCGACCCGATCGATGTGGGCACCGGCTTCACGCCGCTGGTGAAAGCCAACCGCCTGGCCCGGCGTCTGGGCCTGAAAAATCTTTACATCAAGAACGATGGGGTGAACATGCCCACCCTTTCCTTCAAGGATCGGGTGGTGTCAGTCGCCCTCACCCGCGCCCGCGAGCTGGGGTTCACCACGGTGAGCTGCGCGTCCACCGGCAACCTGGCCAACTCCACCGCCGCCATCGCCGCCCACGCCGGCCTGGAATGCTGCGTGTTCATTCCCAGCGATCTGGAGCTGGGCAAGGTGCTCGGCACCTTGATCTACAACCCCACCTTGATGGCGGTGAAGGGCAACTATGACCAGGTCAACCGGCTCTGCTCGGAGGTGGCGAACACCTACGGCTGGGGCTTCGTGAACATCAACCTGCGCCCCTACTACTCCGAAGGCTCGAAAACTCTCGGCTACGAAGTGATCGAGCAACTCGGCTGGCAACTGCCCGATCACATCGTGGCTCCCCTGGCCTCCGGTTCCCTGTTCGGCAAGATCCGCAAGGGATTCGATGAATTCATCAAAGTGGGGCTGGTCGACGAAAAGCCGGTGCGCTTCAGCGGTGCCCAGGCTGAAGGCTGCTCACCGATCGCCCAGGCGTTTGCCGAGGGCCGTGACTACATCACTCCTGTGAAACCGAACACGATCGCCAAGTCGATTGCGATCGGCAATCCCGCCGATGGCCCCTATGCCCTTGATATCGCCCGCCGCAGCAACGGCTCGATCGCCGCGGTCAGCGATGACGAGATCGTGGCCGGCATCCAGCTGCTGGCTGAAACCGAAGGGGTGTTCACCGAAACCGCCGGCGGCACCACAATCGCGGTGCTCAAGAAGCTGGTGGAGCAGGGCAAGATCGATCCCAGCGAAACCACCGTCGCCTACATCACCGGCAACGGCCTCAAGACCCTCGAAGCGATCAGCCCGGTGGTGGGAGAGCCGTACACCATCGAGCCCCAGCTGGCCAGCTTCAACGCGGCCTGGGAGCGGGCCCAGTCGTTGCAGCGAGCCAGCTGGGAGCCCATGGGCGTCTGAGCCAAAGCCGAAAGGGCGTTTCAGCCGGCACCAACCCAGCCCTTTTCAAGCCATGTCCCAACCCCCCAGCGCCCCTCCATTGGGCCGTTGTTCCTCCCCCCACCTCCCATGACCATCCAGGTTCTGATCCCCACCCCCCTGCAGAAATTCACCGCCGATCAAGCCAGTGTCGACGTGGACGCCAGCACGGTGGATGAGCTGCTCACCGCCCTCGAAAGCCACTTTCCCGGCATCCTGGCCCGCCTCACCGACGAGAACGGCAAGCTGCGCCGCTTCCTCAACGTCTATGTCAACAGCGAGGACATTCGCTTTCTCGATCACCAGGCCACGGCCCTGAGTGATGGTGATGAAGTGAGCATTGTGCCGGCGGTGGCCGGAGGCTGAATCCTGCAGGTTCAGTGGCGAATCGAATCTCCCAGGGTCAGTGGACCTGAACTGGTAACGCCAACGGTGCCCTTCCGTCCATAGGCTTGATTGCCATTGTGGCCGGACGCATGACCCAGACAGCCAGCCCCCCTACCAATACAGCCACTCCAGGCTTCACGGATGTGGAGCCAGGGGCCAAAGCCGTTCTGTTCGATTACCGCCAGGCCGCCAATCCGGTTCGCCACGGGCTGACCGAGCCGATCCCTGAAGGGCGCTGGGGCCCTGAACTGCATGCCACAGGGCCCTCAGCCATCCTGCCGCTCGACCTCAGCGACAAACTGGGCTGCCAGGGCCCTGCCACCAGCCCGGCCCTGTCGGCCAACTTCGTGCGCATCCTGGCTGGGGACACCATTGAGGTGGCCGCCAAGGCCACCAGTGCACTGTTTTATGTGTTCAGGGGTCAGGGGCATTGCCGGCGCGAGGCCAGCCGCCACGGCGCCGCCCATGACCAGGCCTGGAGCACAGGAGACCTGTTCGTGCTGCCCAGCGGTCCGGCTCCCCAGC
This sequence comes from Synechococcus sp. SynAce01, assembly GCF_001885215.1. GTDB lineage: Bacteria > Cyanobacteriota > Cyanobacteriia > PCC-6307 > Cyanobiaceae > Regnicoccus > Regnicoccus frigidus. The sequence goes on from NZ_CP018091.1 coordinate 372,335, forward strand.
TCGAAGCGGAGCAGGAAAGCGTTCTCTACTGGGTGCATGACGCCCCCTTGCTCTCCTTCCTTGGCGTCAGCCCCGAGGAGCCCCGCTTCGAGGCCACCCACTACCCGGGCCCCTGGATGCGCCAGGAACTGGCAGCCTTGGCCGCCGATCCCAGCAGTGCCCGCAGCAACAGGCTCAGCCTGCTGATGGCCAACGCGGATCTGCCCCGCAGTCGCACGGTGACCCACACGCTCTGGGCCATGCTCGGCCTGGTGCCGGCCGGCGCGATCCAGCCGCCCCATCGCCACCAATCGGTGGCCCTCGATCTGGTGATCGACTGCCAGCCCGGCTGCGTCACGATCTCCGGCCCTGAGCTCAATGCCGATGGCACGATCCGTGATCCGCTGAGCATGGCCTGGGAGCCCGGTGCGGCGTTTGTGACCCCACCGGGACACTGGCATTCCCACGTGAACCAGAGCGGCCACCCGGCCATGCTGCTACCGATTCAAGATGCCGGGCTGCACACCTATCTGCGCAGCCTGGATATCCGCTTCAGCAGCGGCATGCCTCAGGAGTGAGCCAGAACCCCGCCGGCGGCCTCGGACCGCCGATTCGCTGCCGCCGGCTGGGAGGCTTCAAAGCGCTCCACCAAGTGGCGGAAGGTCTCGCCATCGAGGGTTTCCTGTTCGATCAACTCCTCCACCAACTGGTCGAGCAGGTCACGGCGGGGACGCAGCAGGTTCACCGCCTGATCCAGGGCTTGCTGGGCCAACTGACGCACCTGCGAATCAATCTGCCGGCCGGTTGACTCGGCATAGCTGGGCCGGGTGTGGATCAGGTCGCGGCCGAGGAACACCTCGGAGGCATCGCCCTCCAGGGCCACTGGCCCAAGGCTGGAGAAGCCATAGCGGGTGACCATCTCCCTGCAGATCCGGGTGGCCATCTGGAAATCGCCGGAAGCCCCCTGGGTGATCTCGCTGGGGCCGAACACCACCAGTTCCGCCGCCCGTCCCCCCATCACCACCACCAGGCGGTCGCGCAGATAGGCGCGGCTGATCAGGCCGGAATCGAGGATGTCCTCGTCGGGAGTGGTGCGGGCAAAGCCGCCGACCCCTCCGGAACGGGGCAGCAGGGTCACCTTGTCCAGAGCGTCGGCCTTGGGCAGCAGGGTGGTGATCAGGGCGTGGCCCACTTCGTGGTAAGCGATCAGCCGCTTTTTGGCGCTGTCTTGAAGGGGGGCCACCGTCAGCCCCATCGTGATGCGCTCCAGAGCATCATTGAGGGCGAGATCATCGATGCTGGTTTCATGCCGGCGGGCCGTGAGGATTGCCGCTTCGTTGAGCAGGTTGGAGAGATCAGCTCCTGAAAAACCTGGCGTGCGGGCAGCCCAGGCCGCTAGCGACACGGCCTCAGACAGAGGCCGGCTGCGGGCATGGACGGCAAGGATCGCTTCGCGCCCGCGGCGATCGGGGAGATCAACGGTGATCTGGCGATCAAAACGGCCCGGCCGGGTCAGGGCGACATCGAGCACGTCTGGACGGTTGGTGGCCGCCAGCAGAATCACCCCGGAGTTCTCCTCAAAGCCATCCATCTCCGTGAGCAGCTGGTTGAGGGTCTGCTCACGCTCATCGTTGCCGCCGCCGATCCCGGCGCCGCGCTGACGGCCAACCGCATCGACCTCATCAATGAAAATGATGCAAGGGGCTTTTTCCTTGGCGCGCTTGAACAGATCGCGCACGCGGCTGGCGCCCACACCCACGAACATCTCGACGAACTCCGAAGCCGCCATCGAGAAGAAGGGCACCCCCGCCTCGCCAGCAATCGCCTTGGCCAGCAGCGTTTTGCCGGTACCTGGCGGGCCTACCAGCAGCACGCCTTTGGGGATCTTGGCGCCGATGGCGGTGAATCGCTCCGGTTGCCTCAAAAAGGTGACCACCTCCTGCAGTTCCTCCTTGGCCTCGTTGATGCCCGCCACATCCTCGAAGCGCACGCTGGCGGTGCCCTCCTCCTGAACACGGGGCTGACTGCGACCAAAACCGATCGCTTTGTTCGCCACCTGGGAGGAGCGGCGGATCAGCAAGGTGAGCCCGCCAACCAACAGCACCACCAGCAGGATGTTGATCACCAGACCTGCGGAGGCCTCCTGGTCGCGGTTATCGCTGACGCTGAGGGGAACCCTGGCCTGCTGGGCTGTTTGCAGCAACAGTGAATCGTTGGCGAACACCGGCACATCCGTGCGGGTGCCGTCGTTCAGCACCACCGCCACCTCCCGTTGGTGGGGGGATAGGTCCAGCTCCTTGACCTTGCCGTCGCGGATGAGCTGCAACAGCTCGCTGTAGGAGGGCGGCGGCGTGGTCTGCAGGCCCAGAGCCCGGAAGGGATTGGTGCGCGCTGGCTCAGGAGCCGGAGTGGGCGCGGCCTGGGCCAGGAAGGAGCCAGCCGGGACAGTGCCTGCCAGAAGAGTGCCAGGTGCGACGGACCAGAGCGGGAACACTGGAGGTGGAGTGCTCACAGGGTTCTGCATGGCCTGTCAGTTTAGCGATTTGACGAAAGGCAAGACCAGAGCGGATGATCATTGTTTGGTTGATCAATAGGGATGGCTGCTCCCAAGAAGAAAACATCGAAAGGGAAGCGCAATCAGCGTCATGCCCATTGGAAAGCCCAGGCCACCGTCGCAGCCAGGAAGGCGTTGTCGCTCGGCAAGGCGGTCTTGAGCGGACGGGCCCAGGGCTTTGTCTATCCCGTCGATGAAACCGCCGAAGACGAAGCCAGCTGAGATCGGGCCGCACAAGACAACGGGTTGGCCTGACCAGGGAATCAGGAGCCGAGCTTGAAGCCCTCAAGCACCACGGCGTAGACAATTCCGATCCGGAAGTTGTCACAGATCACCCAGCCCAGCCCTGGCTCTCCTTTGAGAAAGCGGCTGCGTAGCCTGATCACCAGCTCCACGAGCACCACCATCCCCAGCACCGCCAGGGGGCGCTGGCCGATGCGGAATAGGAAGAAAGACGTGAGATTGTTACCGGCATAGAGACCGATCAACAGCGCCAGTAGGGCCGCGCTGCCTCTGCGCCAGCTCCCCCTGAGCCAATCGAGCAGGAGTCTGCTGACTTCGGCTTGGAGGCGCTGGAAGCGGGTGGCCTGGAATGGCTGGCGGGTCATCGCTGTATCGAGGCCGCTGGCTGCTGGGAACTCTGGGGAGAACGTGCCTGCATGGACGCAGGTTAGGGGGGCATCGATGGGAAGCAACAGCGCAGAATGCGGCCATCTCCGTGGGGACCCCTTGCTCACCCGCCTGCCCCAGCAGCGCTGGCAGCTGCCAGCTCCCCTCCCGGAGATAGATGATGGAGCCGAGGCCATCGTCGCGCTGGGCCTTGAGCCCGAGATTCTGGCTGTTCTGCGCCGGCGGGGCTACGGCACGGCAGAGGCGATCGGCCATGTGCTCGAACCGGCGCCGGCCCCGGATCCCCATCAGCACTTCAGCGATCTGAGCCGGGCCGTCCAGCGGCTGTCTCAGGCCTGCGCCAAGGCCGAAGCCGTAGCGATCTGCGGTGACTACGACGCCGATGGCATGACCAGCACCGCCCTGCTGGTGGGAGTGCTGCAGCGGCTCGGGGCCAGGCCGGTGGCGGCGATCCCCAGCCGGCTCGACGATGGCTACGGCCTCAATGCCGCCATGGTCGAACGGCTGGCCGAGGAGGGCATCGCCCTGCTGGTCACCGTCGACAACGGCATTGCCGCCGTTGAGGCCCTTGAGCGGGCCCAGGCCCTGCAGGTGGAGGTGATCCTCACCGACCACCACACCCTGCCACCGCAGCATCCCCCCTACCTGGCCCTGCTGCATCCGGCCTGCACTCCTGAGGGTTCGCCCTACCGAGGTCTGGCCGGCGTCGGGCTGGCCTACGTGCTGGCCGTTGCCCTCGCCGGCAGCCTGGGCCGGAGCGACGCCACCGCCATGGCGCTCGATCTGTTCTGTATCGGCACGATCGCCGACATGGCTCCCTTGTTGGGGGTGAACCGTCGCTGGCTGCGCGACGGGCTGCCGCGCCTGCATTGCTCCGGCCTGGCGGGCCTGCAGGCGCTGCAACGCCTGGCTGGCGTGGGGGACACCCCCCTCGATGCAACGGCTGTGGCTTTTCAACTGGCGCCTCGGATCAATGCGGTGGGCCGGCTGGGGGACCCCCAGCTGGTGGTGGAGTTGCTCACCACCGCAGACGACGAACGGGCCATGGAGCTGGCCCAGGAGTGCGAAGCGCTCAACCGGCAACGCCGCGAGCTCTGTGATGCGATCGAGGCCGAAGCGGTGGCCTTGGTGGAAGCGGACGGCCCGGAGCGGACCCCGTTTCTGCTGCTGGCCCAGAGCCATTGGCACCATGGCGTGATCGGGGTGGTGGCCGCCCGGCTGGTGGAACGGTTCGGCCTGCCGGTGGCTCTGCTGGCAGGCGAGGGCAACGGACGCTTGCGCTCCTCGGTGCGGGCGCCGCGGGGCTTTGCTGTGGATCAGGCCCTGAGCCATTGCCAGGCGCTGCTGGAGCGCCATGGCGGTCACCCGGCGGCCGGTGGCTTCACCGTGCGGGCCGAGAACGTGGCGGCGTTGCATCAGGCCCTCAATGGGCTGGCAGGTGATTGGTTGAAGGGACGCAGCAGCGGTGCCCCGGTGGAGCCAGAAGCCAGGCTCTCCCTGGATCGGGTCACTCCCAATTTCTGGCGGAACCTGCAGCGGCTCGAACCGCTCGGTGCCGGCCTGGCGGTGCCGGTGTTCTGGTCTGCCGGTTGCAAGGTCATCGAACAGCGCCTGCTGCGTGGCGGCCATCTGCAACTCAACCTTGAGCAAGGGGAGTGCCGTCAGCGGGCGATTGCCTGGCGTTGGCAGGGTGAAGGTCCCGTTCCCATCCAGGTGGATGTGGCCTTCCGCTTGCGCATCAATCGCTGGCAGGGCGAGGAACGCCTGCAACTCGAACTGGTGGGCCTGCGCCCCAGTGGCGGCGGAGAAGTGGTGTTGCAACGGCGCGAACGCACCTACTGGTGCCGCCGCGATGGGGACGACCTGTTGATCCGCAATGAGGCCGGGGAGGAATTGCGCTCGCCAGCTTCAGCAGCAGCCAGCAGCAAGACCCACCCCTATTTGCAGGGACTGTTCAACGAGGCGGCTCTGGCACTCGGCTTGGCAGCCTGACGCTCAGAGCGCGCCGCGCCGATAGAAGAGAATGAAGATCACGGCTGGCCCTGCCAGGGTGATCAACGCCAGGGCCATGAAGTTGGCAATGAGATGGATGTCGATACCCATGAATCCCTGGCCCGCTACGAAGACGTTCTGTGGCTCAGGTTACGGGAGAACGGAGCCCTGCAAACGGATCGGACCGTGCCACTGTGACCGCTTGTCACAGCAACCGGGGTGGAGTTGATGGGCTGCGGAAGCCACTGGAGCTGCATCGGCGGGTGTGGCGCCTGCTGCCGGCTGGATCCGGAGCGGCGGAGCGAGGCCCTCGAAGCCCTGAGCCCGATGCAGCGCAGCCAGTACCTGGACATGGTGGGCGCCGATGGTTGGTGCCGCCACTACGACACCGGTGGACGCGCTTGCCGCATCTACGCAGACCGTCCTGATTTTTGCCGGGTTAGCAACCTTCCTGCCCTGTTCGGGGTGCCGAGCGAGCAGAGCGACGCCTTCGCGATTGCCTGTTGCCGCCAGCAGATCCGCGAGGAGTACGGCGGACGCAGCTCGGTGCTGCGGCGCTTTGAGCGGGGCACGCGTCAGCCATGAGCAACAGCCCTGAGCCCGATGACACACCGGCTGAGGCGAAGCCAGCGGACACAACCGTGTGGGCGCTTATCTTCACCACCTTCACCACGGTGTTCCTCGCCGAGCTGGGCGACAAGACCCAACTGGCCGCCCTGTTGCTGGCCGCTGAATCCGGCCGGCCCCTGCTGGTTTTCGCCGGGGCTGCCCTCGCCTTGATCTGCTCCAGCCTGGTGGGCGTGCTGTTGGGGCGCTGGTTGGCCTCCGTGCTGCCGCCCCAGCGGCTGGAGCGGATTTCCGGACTGCTGATGGTGTCCCTCGGCCTCTGGCTGGGCTCCCAGGCCAGCCTCGGACTGCTCAGCCCGTAACTCCGAAACCTTGATTCGATGCAACTTCCGCTCCTGGCCTCCACCTTTCTGACTGTGTTTCTCGCCGAGCTGGGTGACAAGACCCAGCTGACGATCGTGACGATCAGCGGCACCACCAGCAATCCGATCGCGGTGTTTGTCGGCAGCTCGGGGGCCTTGGTGCTCGCCAGCTTGCTGGGTGCCTACGCCGGGGGTTCCCTTTCCACTTTGATTCCTGCCGATGCCCTCCAACTCGCCGCTTCGCTCGGCTTCCTTTTGATCGGCACCCGGCTGATCATTCGAGCCGGAACAGAAGATTCGTAGAGTGTGGCTTCATAACAACCGCTTTCCTGGGCATCGCTGCGCGCCCAGGGCTTCCAAGCCTTGCCTGCTTTCCTTTGACTCTCCCCCCGATGAAGTTCACGGTCGCCGGTCTGCTCGACCAGCTCCCTGCCTCCGACGCCCTGCCACTCGCCAAGTTGGAGAAGGCTCTCGGTCTGAGCCAGAAGACCGACAAGGCGATGCTGCGGATCGCGCTTGAGGGCTTGGGCCGCGTTGGGCTTCTTGAGGAAGGCGAAGCCGGCGTGCAGCGTTGCCACGACGAGAGCCTGATCGAGGCGCGCCTGCGCTGCTCCAGCAAGGGCTTCTGTTTCGCCCTGCGCGAAGACGGCAACGAAGACATCTATATCCGCGACCACCAGCTCAACCACGCCTGGAACGGTGACCGGGTGCTGGTGCGCATCACCCGTGAAGGCGGCCGCCGCCGATCCCCAGAGGGTGGGGTGCAATGCATCCTTGAACGCGCCACCACCAACCTGCTGGCCCAGGTGGAACGGCATGAGGATCGCCTCGTCGCCGTGCCGCTCGACGACCGACTGCTCACCAGCGTGGCGCTTCCAGCCAGCGATGACACCTACCTCGATCCTGACAAGCAGTCGGTGGTGGAGGTGCTGCTGGACCGTTACCCCGTGGCCCAGTTTCCCGCCCAGGGTCACGTCGCCCGGCTGCTGCCGATCAATGGCGGTGAGGAGGCCGACCTCGATCTGCTGCTCACCAAACACGGTCTGCGCAACCCTGTCGCTCCACCGCGCAGCACCCTGCGCAACCCGAACCCCAAGGGCCGCCTCGACCTCACCGCACTTCCCACCTTTTTGCTGAACGGCTGGAGCGGTGGCGAGGCGCCAATCTTGCCGGCGGTGTCACTCGAAGAGGTGTCACTCGAAGAAGGGGAAACGGGCGTCACCCTCTGGGTCCACTCCCCGGCCGTGGCTGAGCGGCTGACCGCTGGCGGCAGTCTTGACCTCTGGTTGCGTGAGCGGGCCGAGGCCCTCTGCCTGGGCAGGCGCTGGATTCCGCTGCTCAACCCTGCCCTGAGCAAGGCGGCCGGCTTTGTCACAGGCCAGGAGGCTGCCGCCGTTTCAGTCGGCCTGCAATTCAATGCTGAGGGGCAGCTGGAGCACTATCGCTTTGCCCTCACCACGATCAAGACCGACGCCAGCATCGATGCCGCCTGCCTGCAGGCCCTCGCCGAGCGGAAACCCAAGGCACGCACCGTACCGGCAGCGCTGAAATCCCTCAAGGATCTGCTGCCGGTGCTTGAAAAATTGCTGGAACTGGCGGCTGTGCTGCGCCAGCGCCGGCTGGCCAATGGATCGATCGATCTCGATCTTCCCCTGCCTGACCTCGAATCCCTCGGTGACCTGCCTCTGCCAGAGCCGGGCGAAAGCCGCCAGGGCTGGCTTGTGGCGTTACCGCCACAGCATCCCTTCGCCCTGCTGAGGGAACTGGTGCTACCGGCCGGTCAGGCCCTGGGCAAGCACCTGGCAGCCCTTGATCTGCCTGGAATCTTTGCCGTCAATCCGGGGGCGGATCCGGCCCAGGTCAACGAGGTGGCCAAGGCCGCCCTTGCCTTGGAGATTCCCCTGGAGCTGGCCGATGACGGCAACGCCCCGGTGGCTTCTGAGCTGGCTGCCGCCTTCGCCGCCACCGACCGCAGCCGGGTGCTGCAGCGCCAACTCAGTGAGGTGCTGCCCGAAGTGCAGTTCAGCCCGAGCCCTGGATCCCACAGCCTGGCGGGCGAGACAGAAGCCTTTGCTCCTTGGTGCCTGCCATCGCTGCACTACGCCGATCTCTGGAATCAGCATGTGCTGGTGCTGCTGCTCACCGAGGGCAAGGATCGGCCCAGCGTGCGCCACAAGGTCAGGGTCGACCTGGCTTCTGATGTTTGCCACGGCACCATCGACTGGCCCCTGCTGCCCCCCAGTCAGCGCACCGAACTGGAGCAATCCCGCAGCACCTCCTTGATCCAGCGCCTCAACAATCGCGCCCGCTTCGTACTTGAGCTCAAGACCGATCTGGTAGTGATGGCGCAGGCCCGCGCCGCCGAACCAATGGTCGGTCAGACCATTTCCGGTGTGATCAGCGGTGTTCAGAGTTACGGCTTCTTCGTCGAAATTCCGCCATCACGGGTGGAGGGCTTGGTGCATGTCAGCTCGCTCAAGGACGACTGGTACGAGTACCGCTCCCGCCAAAACCGGCTGGTCGGTCGCAAGAACCGCCGCACCTACAGGCTCGGAGATGTGGTGGACGTGGAGATTCAGAAGGTGGATGTGCTGCGCCATCAGATCGATCTGATCGTCGTCGAAACCGAGGGAGACCCAGACGGCGAAGCCGTCAGCCAGGCGAACGATCAGGAAGCAGCCACCGGGGAGGACTGAGCCGTGGCGCCGGTGGTGTTGGCCGTCTCGGGCGCTTCGGCCATGCCCCTGGCGGAACGGAGCCTTCAGCTCTTGCTTGAAGCTGGCGAGGAGGTTGAACTGATCGCCAGCCGTGGCGCCATCGGCGTCTGGCTGGCCGAACAGGGTGTGCGCATTCCCTCTGAACCTGAGCTGCAGACGCTGTTCTGGCGCGAGCGCACCGGTGTGAGCTCCGGTCAGTTGCGCTGCCACCGCTGGAATGATCAGGCCGCTGCGATCGCCAGCGGCAGCTTTCCCACCCGGGGCATGGTGATCTTGCCGGCGAGCATGGGAACAGTCGGTCGGATTGCCAGCGGTGTGGCCACCGACTTAGTCGAGAGGGTGGCCGATGTCCACCTCAAGGAAGGCCGGCCGCTGGTGATTGCGCCGCGAGAGATGCCGTGGAACCTGATTCATCTGCGCAATCTGACCGCCCTGGCTGAAGCGGGGGCCCGGATCGCCCCACCGATTCCCGCCTGGTATCACCGCCCCACCACCCTTGAAGAGATGGTGGATTTTCTGGTCATCCGGGTGTTCGATTCTTTGGGTTATGAGCTTGGGGCGCTGAAGCGCTGGGAAGGACCGGTCGACCTCGCGCCCACCGCCAGAACCACGGCCTGAATCACGGCGGAAACTCTTCCTGAATCACTGCTGAACCGCTCAATCACCTGCCCGTTTGCTGGCGCCGGACCCCGTGCTCTCCCGTCTTCTGCTTCTGCCCCTGCTCGCTCCCCTGCTGGCGGTCCTGCTGGTCGCGGCGATCAACCCCCGGCCGACGACTTCGCTGCGGCTGTTGATCTGGAGCTTGCCGGCCTTGCCGCTGGGTGCCTGGATCGGTCTGGCTGGCGCTGGCGGTGCAGCCCTCAGTGCCGGCTTCACCGCCCTGGCCCTGAAGCAGGGCGCGATTCCAGCGCCAGCGAACCCCAGGCAAGAGCCAGCACAGGCGCAACGGCGAAGCAGCCGTCGCAACGACGAGGATCCAGGTCGCCAGAAACCGGAGAGAGCCAGCCGCAGCCAGCCGTTCACGCCGCCGGCCTGGTCTGGCCCCGAGCGGGCCCCCCAGGATCCGCTGCCCACCGTCTCTGTCCCCTTTCGGGTGATTCGGCGGGGCCCAGCGACAGTTGCTGGGCCAGTGGAGCAGGCGCGGGCCACCGCCATGACGCCTGAAGAGGGCTGGGACGCTCCCTTGGCGGAGGATTGGTGAGACGCCCCTAAAGTTGCGCGAAGGTTCCCTATCGAGGTCTGTGCCCGTGAGCGATTCAGCCAGCCCCGCCCCCAAGACTGAAGCCAAAGCCAAGCCGGCAGCGGCGGCAGTCAAAGCCAAGCCGCCCGCTCCGGAAGACAAGCCATTTGCGGAGTTCATCCCCCAGCTCTTCCTGCCGGCCCTGACCAAGGAGATCAAGTCCTATGGAGGTCCGGATGTGGAGCTGAGCTTCCTGGAAGCCCCCATGCCGGTGGTGGGCTTTTCCTGTTGGCAGGTGCTCGGCGTTCTCCCGGGTGGCCGGCGCTTCTGGCTGTGCTTCACCGCCGCCCAGATCGGCTCCGCCAAGACCATCGCCCTGGCCGAATCAGGCAGTGAACCCAGCCTGCTGGAGCCCTTCTTGATTGATGAGCGCAAGACCACCCTGGCCCTGCTGCTCTCCCGGGTGGTCTCCCGGCTCAATGGCCAGAAATGGCTCGGCCCGAACTGAGCAACCACGCAGATCGCTGCCGCTCTTCACATCGCGGCATCCAGGCGCTGAAGCCTCCTACGATGGGGGCACCATTTTGCTGAAGCGCACGCATGGTGCCTCCGATCGCCGCCCCCAGCGCCCCTGCCGGCTCGCAGGCCCAGGCGTTCAAAGAACCCGTCAAGGACACAATCCTGACGCCGCGGTTCTACACCACCGATTTCGACGCCATGGCGGCGATGGATCTGCGGCCCAACGAGGTGGAGCTCGAAGCCATCTGCGAAGAGTTCCGCAAGGATTACAACCGCCATCACTTCGTTCGCAACGCCGAATTCGATGGCGCCGCCGACAAGCTCGATCCCGCAACCCGCAAGGTGTTTGTGGAGTTCCTGGAGCAGAGCTGCACGTCGGAATTCTCCGGTTTCCTGCTCTACAAGGAACTCAGCCGCCGCATCAAAGAGAAAAACCCCTTGTTGGCGGAATGCTTTGCGCACATGGCCCGCGATGAAGCGCGCCACGCCGGCTTCCTCAACAAGTCGATGGGTGATTTCGGTCTGCAGCTCGACCTGGGCTTCCTGACCGCCAATAAGGCGTACACCTTCTTCCAGCCGAAGTTCATCTTCTACGCCACCTACCTCTCTGAGAAGATCGGCTACTGGCGCTACATCGCCATCTATCGCCACCTGCAGCAGCATCCAGAGAGCAAGATTTTCCCGATCTTCAACTTCTTCGAGAACTGGTGCCAGGACGAAAATCGCCACGGCGACTTCTTCGATGCCCTGATGAAAGCCCAGCCAGACACCGTGCGCGGTCTTCAGGCCCGTTTGTGGTGCCGCTTCTTCCTACTGGCCGTGTTCGCCACCATGTATGTGCGCGACGTGGCCCGCAAGGAGTTCTACGAGGCCCTCGGCCTAGATGCCCGCAGCTACGACAAGATGGTGATCGAGAAAACCAACGAAACCTCCGCCAAGGTGTTTCCCGTGGTGCTCAATGTCGCCCACCCCAAGTTCTACGAGCGGCTTGAGCGGATCGTCACCAACAACAGCGCCCTGAGCGCTGCTGATCAGTCCGGTGGCTTCGCCCCGATCCGCATCCTGCGCAAACTGCCCTTCTGGGCGGCCAATGGCCTGGAGATGGCCAAGCTCTTCTTGATGGCTCCGATCCGCAGCGAAGACTTCCAACCTGCGGTGCGCTGAACCCAAGGTTTCGCGTCAAAGGTTTCGCATCAAAGGCCCCACAACACGTTCCACCACCCCACCCAAACCTCTTGGTTGCTTCCCCTCCCCTGGCCCTGGTTCAGCTCGATCCCTTCGACCTGAGCTGGCGATCGAGGCTGGAGCTGGTGCTGGCCTCAGGCCGCGCCGCCGGAGCCAGCCTGGTGGAAGTGTTTCTCGAGAGCACCGACCACATCGGTCTGCTGGCCGAGCAGGACAGCATCACCAATGTCAGCCCGGCGTTTGGCAAGGGCGCTGGCATCCGGGTGTTCCGCGAGGAGCGCGATGGCTTCGTCTCCACCAACGACCTCAGCGAGCGCGGGCTGATGGCGGCCCTGGAGCAGGCCCTCGGCATGCTTGGCCTGGAGCGCGGCAGCAGCGACTCCAGCCGCTTCGACGGCCTCTCAGGCCTGCGCGATTACGGCCAGAGCAAACAGGCCTGGTTGGATCATTGCCCCGGCTTGGGCGAGGCCACCAGCCGGCTTCTGGAGGGCACCGCCCTGCTCGAGCGCCACGGCCAGCACCTGCAGGCCCGCCGCGGCAGCTATGCCCGCGACTGGCAGGAGGTGATGGTGGCCGCCAGTGATGGCACCTTCGCCCGCGACATCCGGCTGCACCAGTCGGTGGGGCTCAATGCCCTGGCCGCCGATGGGGAGCACCGGGCCAGCCAGGGGCGGCGCTATGGCAGCAGCGATCGCCCCGATGACCTGCGCCAGTGGGACCCAGACGCTTCGGCCGCAGAGATCTGCGCCAGCGCCCAGGCCATGCTCCGCGCCGATTACGTCGAAGCCGGCAGCTACCCGGTGGTGCTGGCCAACCGCTTCGGCGGTGTGATCTTCCACGAAGCCTGCGGCCACCTGCTCGAAACCACCCAGGTGGAGCGGGGCACCACCCCCTTCGCTGAGCAGGTGGGCAGCCCGATCGCCCATGCGGCGGTCACGGCGATCGATGAGGGCCTCAGCAGCGGCGCCTTCGGCAGCCTTTCGATGGACGACGAAGGCATGGAGCCTGAGCGCACCGTGCTGATCGAGAACGGCGTGCTCAAGCGCTTTCTCTCCGACCGGGCCGGCGAACTGCGCACTGGGCACGCCCGCACCGGCAGCGGCCGACGCCAGAGCCATTCCTTCGCCGCCGCCAGCCGCATGCGCAACACCTTCATCGCCGCTGGCCCCCACAGCCCCGCTGACCTGATCGCCTCGATCGAGACCGGGCTGTATTGCAAGTCGATGGGTGGCGGCAGCGTCGGCCCCACCGGCCAGTTCAATTTTGCCGTCGAGGAGGGCTACCTGATCGAGAACGGAGAACTGGGAAAGCCGGTGAAGGGAGCCACCCTGATCGGTGAAGCCAAGGAGGTGATGCCACGCATCTCGATGTGTGCCAACGATCTGGAACTGGCCGCTGGCTTTTGTGGCTCGGTGAGCGGCAGCATCTTCGTGACGGTCGGCCAGCCCCACATCAAGGTCGACAGCATCACGGTGGGGGGGCGATGAGCATGGGCACCTCACTGAGCGCCACGACCCCAGCCGCTGCCAAGGCTCCTGGCCTCGATGCCGTCCAACTGGGCCAACAACTGGAACGCCTCGCCGGCGATCTGGGCATCGAGCGATGGGATCTCGGGGCCGCCTGCAGCACCGACACGTCCGTGCAGGTCGACCGGGGTGAAGCCAAGCAGCTCAAGGGCGCCCAACGCAGCTCGATCACCGTGCGGGTCTGGAACGGCGATGGCCTGGTGGGCATCACCAGCACCTCCGATCTCTCCAAGGCGGGCCTGGCGCGCGCCCTCGCCGGCGCCAAGGAAGCCAGCGCCTATGGCAACGCCAACGACACACCGGCCTTTTCACCCCTGGCGGGCGCTCCCCTGGAGCCCCTCGATCAACCGATCCAAGACCCCCAGGCCATTCTCAGCCTGCTGACCACGCTCAAAGAGGCCGAGCGCGACCTGCTTGGTCGCCACGCAGCGATCACGACAGTTCCGTACAACGGCCTGGCCCAGCGCGCCAGCGAGCGGATCTACCTCAACAGCGCCGGCGCCTGCCGCCAACAGCAACTCAGCACCGCCAGCCTCTACCTCTACGCCAGGGCCGAGGAAGCCGGCCGCAAGCCACGCAGCAGCGGTGCCGTGCGCCTGGCCTATGGCGCCAGCGAACTCGACATCGCCGGCTGCATTGATGAAGCCGCAGAGCTCACCATCTCCCACCTCGACTACGCCCCGATTGCCACGGGTTACTACACCTGTGTGTTCAGCCCCGAAGCGTTTCTCGACCTGGTCGGTGCCTTCAGCAATCTGTTCAACGCCCGGGCCGTGCTGGATGGCGTCAGCCTCAGCCATCGGGAGTCGCTGGGCGACAGCTTGGCCGTTCCCTTCCTCTCCATCCATGACAACGGCCTGCACCCGGGCAACATCGGTGCCTCCAGCTTTGATGGCGAAGGCACGCCGGTGAGCCGCCTGGGTCTGATCGAAGATGGCGTTCTCAGCCACTTCATGCACTCGGAGGCCACCGCCCGTGCCTTCGGCGTCGCCCCCACCGGCCATGCCGGCCTGGGGGCCAAGGTGTCGGTGGGTGCGAACTGGTTTGAAGTCGGCTCCGGCAGCAGCGCTGGCGGCGCCCAGGGGCTGGATCGTCACAGCGCCGACGGCGTGGTCTGGATTGATTCCCTCTCAGCGCTGCATGCCGGCGTCAAAGCCAGCCAGGGTTCGTTTTCGCTGCCCTTTGATGGCTGGTTGATCCAGGGCGGTGAAACCCGCTCGATCGAGGCGGCCACCGTGGCCGGCGACATCCGCCAGGTGCTCAAGGCTTTGGTGGGCTTTGAAGGAGAGGCCAAGGTCACCCCCGATGGCCTCTGCCCTCACGTGTGGGTGGAAGGCTTGTCGATCACCGGCGACGCCTGATCCGATGCGCCTGGTCGCCAGCCTCTCGGCTGCGGGGAAGAAGAAAGCGTCTTGAGGATCTTGTTCTGGGGCACCCCCGCTTACGCGGTGCCCAGCCTCGATGCCCTGGTGGCCGCCGGCCACGAACTGGTGGCTGTAGTGAGCCAGCCCGACCGCCGCCGGGGGCGAGGCTCCGCCTTTCTTCCATCAGCTGTCAAAGCACGCGCCCTGGAGCTCGGCCTGCCGGTGTTCACCCCCCAGCGCATCCGCAGGGAGGCAGAGCTGCAGGTTCAACTGGCTGCCCTTGGCGCCGATATCTCCGTGGTGGTGGCCTTCGGCCAGATTCTGCCTCCAGCCGTGCTCAACGAGCCGCCCCTGGGCTGCTGGAACGGCCACGGCTCGCTGCTGCCGCGCTGGCGCGGGGCCGCGCCGATTCAGTGGAGCCTGCTGGAAGGCGACGCCGAAACAGGCGTTGGCATCATGGCCATGGAAGAGGGCTTAGACACCGGGCCGGTGTTACTGGAGAAGCGGCTGACGATCGGCCTGCTCGAGAACGCCCAGCAACTGGCACTTCGCCTCAGCAAGCTCACCGCCGAGCTGCTGGTTGCGGCCATGCCCTTGATCGAGAAGGCAGGAGCTGGCCCGGAAGCCGAACGGCTGGCGCGGCTTGAGGTGCGGCCCCAGCCCAGCGCCAACGAGTGCTATGCCCGCCTGCTGGCCAAGAAGGATTTCCGCATCAACTGGAGCGCCTCAGCCCTGACACTCCATCGCCAGGTGATGGGGCTGTATCCCGGAGCGCACAGCATCTGGGGGGAGAAGCGGCTGAAGCTGCTGGTCAGCGAGCCCCTGGTGGCCAGGCTGGTGGACCAACTCAGCAGCCAGGCCGCCCAGCTGGCTCAGGCCTGGAACAACCGGGACTCCAGCTCGCGCCCGACTGAGCAACCCGGCACGGTGCTGGAGGTGGTGCCATCCCTGGGACTGGTGGTCTCCACCGGCGGCTGCCCGCTGTTGATTCGCGAAGCCCAGCTAGAAGGAAAGGCCCCCGCCCGAGGCCAGGCCCTACTCCAACAGCTGGGGGCCAAGGCGGGAGATCGGCTGTAAATCTGCGGCACAACTGGCTATTCTCACCGCCACAAACAACCCACGCGGCTGCCGACCGATCCATGGCCATCCAACTCCCCAAGCAGGCACGCAAGGAGGCCGTGGCTTCGATTATCAATTACTTCCACGACTCCAGGGAAGAAGAGATCGGAACCATTGCTGCCGGGGGGCTGCTGGAGCTGTTCTTGACTGAAATCGCCCCGAGCATCTATAACAAAGCCGTGTCAGACGTTCTGGGCAGAATCAGAAATCACATCGCCGAACTAGACATTGACCTGAACGAAGAAGAATTTCCCGCATCGGCAAGCAGGCAGGGGCGTGCTGATCTCTAACCTTTACCCAGCAGAGTCCAAGCAATGGGCATAAAATCAAAAGAACCATTCCTTAGTGGAATTGCCCTGCTGCTTTTAAGCAGCGCATTGGTGGCCTGTGCTGGATCGTCTCCGAGCAACACCACGCCGTCTGCAGCCGAGCAGAAATCTCCACTGCTTGTGCCTCTCGATCAGGCCAGGGAAGCCGCCAAAGAACTGGAAGCCAAACAACTCGAACGGCAGAATGCTGCAGTTGAAGCGGTCCAATGAAGAGATACAGCGGGATTCCTGAAAAACAAAACCAAGGCACTCGCGCACAATGCAGGTGCTTCCCCGAAACACAGGGCTGATTGAAAGTCTGTCACAAGCGAGCTTGGCGTTGCTGCGAGCATTGGGTTTGGTCGGCGGGAATGGATCCCTTCTTTGCCAGAACCCTCTCCTGCTAATGCCTCTGCCGACCTGATCAGCTTTCTGCAGGCGATCCCAGAGGGACGGATGCGTCGTGGGGTGCGCTTCCCCCAGTGGTTTCTGCTCCTGGTGGCGGTCCTCGGGATCTTGAGTGGCTGCCAGAGCCTGCGGGATCTGGAGCGCTTTGCCCTCCGCCATCACGCTGCGCTGAACCAGGCGTTGGGTCTTGAGCTCAGGCGGCCACCCACTGATTCCACCTTCCGCTATCTGTTCCTGCAGGTTGATGTGGCCGAGATCTGCCGGCAGCTGCAGGGGTGGATGCTCGCCCAGATCCCAGGTGGTGCGATGGGTCTTGATCAGCTCGTGTGCGACGGCAAGACACTCCGCGGCTCGATTGTCCAGACCGACGGTGGCGGCGGTGCGTTCATTTCTCAGGTGACGCTCTACTCCAAGACCCTGGGTGTGGCCATTGCCCAGGCCACCTACGACACCCGTGAATCTCACGAGCGTGCCGTACTGCGGGAGCTGTTGGCCACGATGGATCTCGACGGCGTCTTGATCCAGGCCGACGCGCTTCATACCCAGAAACCGTTTTTCGGCAGCTCACGGAGCAGGGGGCCGACTTCCTCCTCACAGTGAAAGCAAACCAAAGGACCCTGCATCGCCAGATCGGCGAGCAGTTCCTCTACTCCCGCAAGATCCCTCTCACAGCAATGGTTTCTGAACGCAGCCATGGACGCGACACCACCTGGATACTCAGGGCCAAACAGGCTCCTGACTTCATCAACGAGGCCTGGCCCGGCAGTAGCTGGATTGTTGAACTTGTCGTCAGTGGCAAGCGTCATGGCAAGCCCTCCCTCCAGCGGCACCTTTTTCTCACCAGCCTGCGCACCACGCCAAAAGCCCTGCTGCAACTGGTGAGGGACCGCTGGTGCATTGAAAGCTGGCACTGGATCCGCGATACCCAGCTCCATGAAGATGAACACCGTTATGGCGGCCCCGGCGCTGCCGTGCTGGCCACGCTGAGGACCCTGGCCCTCAACCTGCTCGGGCTGCACGGCCACTACTCGGTGAGAGCTGGGCTGGCTGAGGTGGCCCACGACATCGCCAAGCTGCTCACAATGGCTGGGATCAGGCCAGGATGGGCGACTTGATCAGACTTTCAATCAGCCCTGATTGCAGCCGTAGGCCGCCAGTGGTGGCTGTACAGCTGCTCCTGGTGTTCAGGAGGTTGGCCCATGAGCACGAAGTTGCGGATCAGATCGGCCTGGGAGAGCTCCCGGCCGGTTGAGTTCATGCTCTCGAAGATCAGCTGGGGGTTGTCCTGATCCCTGGAGAGGGCCACATCCACCACCAGCAACTTGCTGATCCCGCGGCACACCACCGACAGATCTGTGGCGGGCTTGCGCAGCTGCTCGAGGAAGAAGGCGTGGTTATCGGTGATGCGAATCGAGGGCTTCGGCGGTAGTGGCGCCCCGCGTCCTTCCACCAGAGCGTTCAAGGTGGTGCGATCGGTATCGGAGAGCAGCAGCTTGAAACGCTTGTCGCCCTTTTGGAGCCGGTTGATCAGGTAGTACTCGCGGACCATGTCCGGCGCAAAGCCTTCAATGGGCTCCTGCTGCTCTTCTGGCAACTTCGCGAGCACTTCGGCGAGGGCGGTGAGCAGCAGGGTGACGGTGGTCAGCCGCTGCTGGCCATCGATCACCAACTTGGGCGCCCGCACGGCGAGGTTGCCGAGGCCTTCATCGATGTGCACCACCGAGCCGATGAAGTGGACGCCAATCTCCTCAGAAGCACCAGTCCGGAGGATGTCGGCTCAGAGCTGCTCACATTCCTGACGGGTCCAGGAGTAGGTGCGCTGGTAGATCGGGATGATGAATTGCTGGACTGCGTGCAGGATCTGGAGAAGTTTGGCTTCGGTGGCTTTCATTCGGTGGCCTCTTTTTGGCATGAGGCTGTGAGCTCCCCACGGAATGCGCGGAGATTGAGGGAGGCGAAAAAAGTCTCACCAGCTTTCATGGCCTCGACATGCCGGAGTAGTTCAGTGCGAAGTCTGCGCACCCTCCTTGCAAAGAGATTTTGCTGACTAATCCTAGGAAAGGGAATCTTGAAGCCGCGAATATCGCCAAGAGAAATGAATTTCTGAGTTCCCCCGCGTCCGGCACTTGCGACATGTGATTTGAACAGCTTGCCATCTAGGACTTGACGAACGTACTCAGGGTTCATTCGACTATTTTTGAATTTAATCAGAGCAACGTTTTTGATTGCAAAGTCCGGATCAAAATCAACAACAACCGGGCCGCCGATTGTCCCAATCATCGGCATAATTATATCCCCCCTGTCAACCTTCGACCTTTTGTTAATGTCAATGAAGTCTGCTTCAGAAATTAGTTTGGCACCTGAGTAGTCGATTCTGCCGCGGGAAAAATTCTTCGAAGTCATAAGGGAAAAGCCGACATCGACATACATTGGAGAGTCGTGTGTGCCATCCCGAACGTCACAGACCTCGCCCAAGGCAACTGCCTCCTCTTTGGATACAAGTAGATCGCCAAACATCTCGATGAAGATGGCCTGGCCTAGCTGGTTTAGGCAGACCAGGGCACGCTGACGCTTGCGGCGCAGTTCGTCGGCCTTATCCAAAATCGCCGCGACGCGCCGCTGCTCCTCCAGCAGGGGGAGGGGGATTTCGGCGGATCTGAGTTTTGCCACCGAAAGATGCTTAACGGTAACAAAGGGTGTTTCCTCTTCGATCCGCTTCAGAATGGTCGGAAGAGCGTGATACAGGTAGTCATTATTTAGGACATCTTCCTTCGCAATTGTCCTGCAGACTCGTTGATTAAGCAGGGCAGCAGAACTTTTCCAGCGCTCTCGATTAAATTCTCCATCCATGCCAATCAGAATGTCTCCATTGTTGATCAAATAGTCTGCGTGATAAGGGCCGCTGTAGTAAGTCTTGCTGGTCCCAGGCAGGACATCTCTGATTCGTATTATTGGCAGGCCAACAGGCTCGTCGGAAAAGTAGTCTGATTTGAAGGCGAACCCTGAGAGAAAACTGCATACTTCCCCGAGATAAGCACTGGGCCAGCTCATCGAAGCATCCCCTCCAGCTCCTCGACCTTCTGCAGGATCCCCAGCTCGATCACGCGTGGTTCCGGCAAGTTCTCCAACGGCGGGCGGTGCTCCACCTCTTCATGCACCAGCTCGTTGGTTTGATCAAGCCTGAGGTTGAGCTCCCGCACCATCCCTGTTCGCTGCTGTCGCACCTGGACAGGGCTGGCCATTGGAAAGTCGATATGATCATACTGGCCTGCATACCTTTTCCCGTCCATGGCGCGCTCCAGCCCCCCCGCCGAACGGGTGACCGTGACCATGTCGTCAGAACTGGTCGCCGGAATCGACCGCATCGAGGGCAACCGCAGCCGCTTCGTCGCCGAGGCCGTGCGCCACGAACTGCAGCGGCGCCAAAGGCTTGGACTGCTGCGTTCCCTGGAGGCTCCCCACCCCGACAGCGTCGCCACCGCAGCCCTTGGGCTGGCGGATTGGGCCGAGGCCCTGCCCGAAGGGGACAGTGACCTGCTTGATCCCAGCGCCGGAGTGCCGCTGCATTGGCGGCCGGAATCCGGTTGGCAGGTTGCCGGCTCACCAGATGTCCAGCCATGAACCTGCCCCGGGGCAGCCTGGTGCTGGTGGATCTGGAGCCGACCCTCGGCCATGAACAGCGCGGCACCCGACCCTGCCTGGTGGTAAGTGATCCGGCGGTGAATTCCAGCCAGAGGTTTCCGCTGCTGGCTGTGGTTCCGATCACCGGAACGCCGGCCCCCGGCGCCCTTTATCCGCCCCTGGCCCCCAGGTGCGAGCGGTCTTACCAAGCCCTCCTATGCCCTGGTGGATCAGCTGCGCTCGATCGATAAGCAGCGCATCCGCCGCCGCTACGGCCAGGTGAGCGAGGTGGAGCTGGCCAGCATCGATGCGGGCCTGCGCCTTTATCTCGGCCTGGAGCCTGATCTCGGCTGAAGCAGCTCGTCCGCGACCCCCGTTACCATGACATGTAACCAGCGCTGACGCTGTCATGGAAGCCGAAGCCAACCCGGAGGCTCCCCGATCGGAGGACAGCGCCCAGGAAGCGCGCCGCGCCGCCAACCGCCGCAAGGTGCGGGAGCACCGCCAGCGGCTGCGGGCCCAGGGGATGCGGCCGATCCAGATCTGGGTACCGGATGTGCATGCGCCTGGGTTTGCAGCCGAGGCGCGGCGGCAGTCGCGATTGGCCAACGAAAGCCCGGAAGAGGCCGAGATCCAGGCCTTCATCGATTCGGTGGTCGAGTGGCCCGATGACGAGACCAGCCAGTGAAGCGTGGTGAGCTTTGGACCATGGCCGGAGGATCCGGCTATGCCAGCAAGCCCAGGCCTGTGGTGATCGTTCAGGACGACGCCTTCGCGGCCCGCGACTCGATCGTGGTCTGTCTGATCACCACCGACAACACCGATCTCCCTGTGTTTCGGGTGTGGGTGGAACCCACAGCAGAGAACGGCCTGAAAGCAACGAGTCGCCTGATGGTTGACAAAGTCACCACCGTGGCCAGGAACCGCCTCGGCCAGAAGATCGGCCGCCTGAACGATGACGACGTGATCCGCCTCAACCGATCGTTGCTGGTGTTTCTTGGCCTGGCCCGCTGAGTGGAGATGGGATGGGCTCATCGGAGCATCCCCTCCAGCTCCTCGATCCCCTGCAGGATCTCCTGCTCGATCGCCCGCAGTTCTGCCAGGATTTCCATCGGAGGCCGGTGCTCCACCTCTTCGTAGATCAGCTCCTTGTAGCGGTTGAGGCTGAGGTCATAGCCCTGGGCCACGATTTCCGCCTTGGGCACGCAGAAGCTCTGCTCCGTGCGCGCCCGTTCGCGCTCTGAGCTTGTGCGTTCCTTCCAGCGGGCCAGGGCATCGGGCAGGTTGTTCTTGGCGTGCTCGCCTTCTTGTAAAGGCTCTTTCGGCGCAGGCCCCAGCTTCTCGAGCGGCAGCAGAGGATTGCGCTTGTCGTCGAGGCTCCAGCCATCGGCGCTCATGTCGTAGAACCACACCTGATCGGTACCGCCACGGCCGGTTTTGGTGAACAGCAGGATCGCCGTGCTCACGCCTGCATAGGGGCGGAACACCCCGCTCGGCAGCGACACCACGCCTTCGAGAAAGTGATCGTCCACCAGAGTGCGGCGCAGTTCTTGTGGGCCTTGCTGGAGCCGAACAGCACCCCATCGGGCACGATCACCGCTGCCCGGCCACCGGGTTTGAGCAGCTGCAGGAACAAGGCCATGAACAGCAACTCGGTTTTCTTGGTTTTCACCACCCGTTGCAGCTTGCCGCTGGTGCTTTCGAAATCCAGCGAGCCAGCAAAAGGCGGATTGGCAAGAATCAGGGAGTAGCGATTCTCCTCGAGCGCACCGTCTTCAGAGAGGGAATCGCGATAGCTCACATCGGGGTTCTCCACCCCGTGCAAGAGCATGTTCATCGAGCCGATGCGCAGCATCGTGCTGTCGAAATCAAAACCATGGAACAGGCCATGGTTGAAGTGCTCGCGCTGCTGGGTGTCGCTGAATAGCTCCGGGTGGTGCTCGCGCAGGTATTCGCCCACCGCCACCGGAAAGCCGCAGGTGCCGCAGGCCGGATCGGCCATCACGTCGGTGGGCTTGGGCTCCGTCATCGCCACCATCAGCTCGATGATGTGGCGCGGTGTGCGGAACTGGCCGTTGGTGCCGGCGGTGGCCAGCTTGCCCAGCATGTACTCGTAGATGTCGCCCTTGGTGTCGCGATCCGCCATCGGCACCGCATCCAGGAGATCGACCACCTTGGCCAGGAGGGCGGCAGTGGGGATCGTGAAACGCGCGTCCTTCATGTGGCTGGCAAAAGCCGAGCCATCGCCGCCAAGGGTGCGCAGGAAGGGGAACACGCGCTCGCCCACCAGCTCGAACATCTCGGTGGCGGCCAGCTGTTTGAAGCGGCTCCAGCGCAGCCGCTCGTAAGGGCGCTCCTGCGGGTCATTGCCTTCGGGATAAAGCCGCCGCACCATCGGCTGCCCGGTGCGCAGGGCCTTGCGCTCCTACAGGGTTTCCAGCTCATCGAGGCGGCGGATGAACAGCAGGTAGGTGAGCTGCTCCAGCACCTCCAGGGGGTTGGCGATGCCGCCACTCCAGAAGGCATTCCAGATGCCATCGATCTGGTTGCGCAGCTCGCCGGTGAGCGCCGAGGCGGCGGTGGTTCCGGCGGCGATGGTGGGCGCGGCGGTGGCGGCCGCACCGTTGCCATTGCGGCGGCTGCGGCCATTCCCGGATGCAGAGGCCTGCCTGGGCGGTGGGCTGATCCCGGCGGCCTTCAAGCCGCCACCAGGGCCACGGGCTTTCTCGGCGGCGCCCATGGCCACCACATGATCCTTGGCAGCTTCGAATTCCTCATCGCTGAAGGGTTCATCGGCCAGATCCAACAGATCAGCGCGCAACTCCGCATTGCTGAGCCTGCTGCCATCTTCTGGGATCAAGGCGAGCAGGGCGTCGGTGAGATCGGTGCGGGCGGCCATCAGGGGCAGATTGCGGAAAAAGATTGGGGCGCGAACGTTCTATAGAAACGCAGTTTGACATTCGCATCGGGATGGCCACATTGTCTGGGTCAAGTCTGGACAACAATCCGTTCGGCCAAATCACTGATGATTTCGGCTATGGGAATCCTGGAGTCAGGCTGGGATCGCGTACACAGGTCAAGGCAGAGTCGAACCCCCCGTCGCATTCAGCCGCTTGCGATTGTTGCGGCAGCGATCGGAGCAATAAAGCACCTCGTCCCAAACGTTCTTCCACTTTTTTCGACACTGGAAGGGGCGCCCGCAAACCGGGCAGATTTTGGTGGGGCGATTGGCGTGATGGGGCATCGGGTTGTTGCCTATTTGGCGATCGCCTTCCAGATCCACCAAGCCACCAGGCCGAGAAGCACCCAGGGAAGCAAGGCCCTGAACACCAGCAATACCAGCACGAGCAGCCCAGCGGAAACCACAGTCCGCTTGGTCAGCGCCTTTGCCTCATCGGTCATGAAGCTCCAACGGGGAATCAGGGACATCGGCAATCAAGGGTTGTCCCCGGCAAGCTACCGCCCTTTGCTGGCCGTGGTTTCCAGCCCACCAGACAACAGCGCAAGATGCGGCGGCATCTCAGCGGTGGGTCGGGATCTGGAGGGGCGCAATCCGATCGGACTGTTCATCGGTAGTAGGGGGCGAGGGATCTCCGTTGCCTTGGCCCAAGGCTTTAACCCTTCTTCCACCATACAAATTCATCATGGCTCCCATCGTCACCCAGTCGATTCCGAAGTTCGCGGCCATCGCAATCCTCGGCGTTGGCATCACCACGGCTTTCAGCAACCCGCAAGGCGTTCAAAAGTTCGTCTCCGAGGCGATCTCCCATCCCGCCCAGGCCCAAACCACGGGGAAGCTGGCGCAACAACTGCAAGGCAAGCCAGTTGTTGTCGACGTCTATGCAAGCTGGTGCTCTGCCTGTAAAAACATCGCTCCAACCCTCTCCCAGCTCAAGCAGAAATATGCAGGAGCCGTGAACTTCGTTGTTTTAGATGTCTCAGATAGGGCCTCTACAGCCAAATCCGAAGCAACCGCCCGCAAGCTTGGGCTCAGCAATTTCTTTGCTGCCAACAAAACCCAGACAGGTTCCCTCACCATCATTGATCCTGCAACAGGCAAGATCCTGGCGCAACATCGCAACAACCCAAACAAATCAGCCTACACAAAAGTTCTTGACGCTGCAATCTCAAGGAAATAAAGTCATCAACCTCCTAAGCATCAATCCAAAGCAGATTCTTCTGCCATAGGGTTCATGCTTAAGCCCTTCATCCAGCCATCCCAGCGTGTTGAACCGCCAGTGACCAACAGTCACTGGCCTTTATCTTCGTTGGTTGAGCTCATTGGAAGCCACTTCTGTTCGCGCAAGCCCACTGACGCCACGCTCAGCTCCCAGCACCATCGCCAACGCATTGACGCATGGGCTTGCTGCAATCACAGCCATGCCTGGCTGTGATTTCGCCATAAGAAACTATCAGCCAGCAGCACTGAAGCGCTAACTCCAGAAGGTCAACTCCACCCCGTGATCACTATGAATCTTCTAGAAATCCAAACCCAGAGCCAGACACCATGACGCGCGCGCACAGACGCAGAAGGAGCCCCTTTCAGATGCCAAGACAATGGAAACTGTTTGGCGCCCTGGTCCTAACCGGCTTACTGATCGCCCTGCTGGCCACTGGCCCCCTATCGCTAGCTGTCTACCGCCTGATTTCAATCGTTGAGAATCACTATCAAGAATGGTTCTCCCAGCAGGATGCGGCCAATCCATTCGTACTGCTTCCTCTTGCCTTTACCGGAGGATTGATTGCCAGTGTTTCCCCCTGCATACTGGCGATGCTGCCAATCAACCTGAGCTATATCGGCACACGCAATATCACCTCACGGCAAGACGCCTTCAACAAAGCGGGATTATTCGTTCTTGGCAATGTAGTAATCTTAAGCCTATTCGGCCTGGCCTCCTCCTTCGCGGGCCTAGTGATGATCGAATATCGCGGTTTTATCAATATTGCCGTTGGAGCGATCATCTTGTTGATGGGATGTAGCTTATTGGGAGTGATCAAGGTGCCGCTTCCTCAAGTCAATGTTGGTAGTTCAACGGTTGGTCCTTTTGGCGTGGGTTTGACTTTTGCCTTGGTCAGCTCTCCTTGCTCCAGTCCGGTGTTGTTCGCAGTGCTTGCCGCTGCCGCTGCAAGCGGCTCTCAGCCACTCGCTGTGCTAACGATGACAAGCTATGCCCTGGGCTACACAATTATTATATTTTTAGCAAGTTTGTTGGCTGGGTTTGCCAAACAAGCCAAGCTATTACTGGAATATTCCGAAGAAATCACCAAGTTCGGCAGTATCGCCTTGATCCTGGCAGGACTGTACTATCTCATCACAGGGGTAGGCTGGTTTATGGTCTAACTCCAGCTCAATTCCACAGCAGCCATCGTGATTGCCCTGGGATGCAGCCCCCAAACGCAATAGTCAAGGCTTCATTCAAGCAAAGAACGAGAGCATTGGGAGTTGAAGCTCAAGAGAGATCACAGCTCGCGCCGATCACTACAGCGGGGCTTTCGCTGATGCGCTCAAACAGATCAAGGCTCTCTCGGTTGAGATTCAACACTTTCACGCTGGAGCCGGCCTGGCGACGTTTGCGGATCACCTGATCGAGGGCGCGTGTGCCAGTCTGATCCCAGATCCGTGCCTCAGCCATATCAATGGTGATGCAGGGTGGGAACCGATGCTGACTGAAGCCAGCCAGAAAATAAACGGCGCTGACAAAGAACAACTGACCACGCACGGTGTAGTGAATGTGTTCATCCGTCAACCAGGTGGATTCCACAGAAATCACTTTCGCCACCTTGCGGCTGAACAGAATCCCCGCCTGGGCCACGCCAACCACAACAGCGATCGCCAGATTGCGCGTCAGCAGAGCCAGCACCAAGGTGGTGACCATGATCGAACTATCGCTCTTGGGCAGCTTTCCCATCTTCAGGAACGACTGCCAGTTCACCGTGCTGAACGACACCATCAGCATCACCGCGACCAGGGCCGCCATCGGAATGCGCGCCAGCCAGCCGCTCAGTGAGATCACAAGGATCAACAGAGACACCCCTGCTGTGAGGGTGGAGAGGCGGTAGCGACCGCCGGATTCGATGTTGATCACACTCTGGCCAATCATGCCGGCACCTGCCATGCCGCCAAACAGGCCGGCAACGATGTTGGCGATGCCCTGAGCCCTGGCTTCGGCTTCATAATCCGAGTCTTCATCCACCAGGCCTTCCACCACATTGGCTGTGAGAAACGACTGCAGCAGCCCAACAAACGAGATCGCCAACGCTGTGGGCAGGATGATGGCGAGGCTGTCGAAAGAAGCGGTGATCGTCGGAATAGCAAAGACTGGCAGGTTCGAAGGAAGTTGGCCCAGATCTCCCACCCGCGGCACCGGCAACTGCCACACCTCGGCGATCACGCCGATCACCACAATCGCCACCAAGGTGGAGGGCACCCGTTTGGTGAGGCGGGGAAGGCCGTAGATGATCACCAGCCCAAGAGCAACCAGAGCCCACACGATCGGCCAGCTCACAGCCTCCACCCCCACCAGCGGTGAAGGGGTGTCCACACCCAGGCGGCCAAAACCGAGCTGAGGCAACTGGGCCAGAAAGATCAGCACCCCGATTGAATTCACGAAGCCCAACGTGACCGAACGGGGCACGAAACGCATCTGCTGGGAAAGGCGCAAGTAACCCCAGGCGATCTGAAACAGGCCCGCCAAAATACAGGCGGCGAGCAGATAGCTGAGGCCATGGGATTGCACTAACCCGCCCATCAACAGAGCCACACCGGCCGTGCAGGCCGACACCATGCCTGGCCTTCCGCCCAGCAGGGCTACCACGATCAGAATGCAGATCGAGCCAAACAGACCCACCTGCGGATCCACCCCGGCCACGATCGAGAAGGCGATGGCCTCGGGGATGATGCCCAGGGCGACCACGAGGCCAGCGAGTAATTCCTTGGGTAACGCTTGGCGATTGGGGATCAGTGACCAGCCGTGCAGCACAGGAAATCAACGTTGAAGGGAGTTGAGATCATGCTACGTAGCGGCCTTCGGCTTACGGAAAACCCGAAACCACGTTAGATCATTACGCTCCGGAATTAGCTTGCAAAATGAAGTTTCAGGTTGAAATGACGGAAAGGCAACTGGGCCCAAGGAGCCTGGCTTTTCCGATAAGATGCTCCTACGTACCGATCGTGAATAGAAGTTGCAACGCCGCGAATCCCACTAGACAGGTGGCGGCAAGTAACGAGATGGTCTGTAACACAATCGAATCCTCCTGCCTCTTCTGTCCCCCTAAGGCTGGCTGGTCATTCGCCCCAATGCAAGGCCAGTGCGGAGAACGACAAACACATTCGTAGATGAAGTTGTGTTGCTGATGGTACCAACGCCCTTGGCCGCCCTCAGGACACGAATCGTCGGTAGAGCCAGCGCACAAAACCACCCAGCACAGGCACCGGTGCAAAGGTGGGTCCAACGAAATCGAAGTAGTCGCGATGCTCAACGATTTTTCCGTTGGCACCGATGCAAAGGCTGGTGGTGCCGGGATAAACAAACTCCAACCCCTTGATCTTCAGGCCCATCGTCCACTCCACAAAGGCGGTGTCGCCACTGAGCGCCACTGCAACGGGCTCAAGGAAGACGTCGTCGCAGCGACGCATCAGCCCCTCCTGAGCCTGGATGTAGGCGTCAATGCCTCGTTTCTCCTGGGTTGGATCCTGAAAATAGACCGACTCGTCATAAACGGCTCGCCATTGCTCGGCAGCAGGTCCGGCAACGCCATAGGGCTTGGTGAACAGGGCACGGAGCGACTCTTCAGTGAGCGGCGGCATCGGGACCCGATTCATGGCAGCTCGATGGAGCGGGGGACATTTTGATGGTGACGGACTGAACTTTCAAGGCAGAGCGTCGGATCCGCTAGCCGACGCACCGAAATCCTCAGAAACAGAAAGGCAAGAATTTGGTGTGACAGGCGGCGTAGCCATCGACAAGGGGACCAAGACCAATTTGGTGGACGATGCCCGCTCCGGTAAGTCCTTCCACGACAACACCGATCAAGAGTCCAACCATGGCGGCACGGCCATTAAAGAGTTCAGCTCTTTTGAGTTGGTCCAGATGGATCTGCTCGGTGGAGTAGTCGTTGAAGTTGCGATTGCCGGGATTAGATGTTGTCATCAATTTTAGTTGAGAAAAAAGAATTTGAATTGATCCGACCTGATCGGAGCGGATCTGAACTAGTCAGAGCTGATCTGGCATGAAATGAGCAAAGACCGGAAGAGTCAACCGATCTTTACGAGCAGTCGGACGACTCTCGGGCGACTGGGAGAGTGATTGGAATGGAATCACCCATTGTTTTGACCTTCAGCGAGGGTCACGCGAGAGATCAGTTGGTCGGGAAAAGATGTAGCCCACCATGACGGTGAGGACCACCACAAGGCCGATCATGCTGGCGATGGCTGCGCTGTAATCACCATTCATGCTGATCAACCCAAGCCGATTTGGGTGAGGATGCCTTGTCCAGTGAGCAGTTCGGTGCCGAGGCCGATGACGAAACCAAGCATGGCCAGCCGGCCATTCCAGGTTTCAGCGAAGGCAACAAAACCGAAGCGGGAAGTGGAATCAGCCATGAAGGTTTCGAAATGCTGCAATCACTGTAACAGATCGTAACGAGCTGCGTTGGGCTGGCCTCTGCTGGTGAGTTCCGATCCCCCCTCGATCCCTCTTTCTCCGGTTTACGGCCAACACGGGCGAGAGGGCCCAGGCGGGGGTGCAGGCTGAAATCATCGACACAACGGACTCCCCATGAAAGAACTGACACGTCCCTGGCTGGCTGGAGGAATCCTGGCTGCGGCGGTGCTGCTGCAGGCCCCAGCCCAGGCCGGAACCCTCTCGGGCACGGCGAGCTACCGGGAACGCATCGCCCTACCGCCTGATGCGGTGTTCGAGGCGGTGCTTGAAGACGTGGCCGTAGCCGACGCACCGGCCCGGGTGATCGGCCGTGTGCGCCTGGAGCCGGCGGGACAGTCGCCGTTTCGCTTCTCGATCCCCTACCGCGAAGCCGACCTGACCCCTGGCGGGCGCTATTCAGTACGCGCAAGCGTGCGCCAGGGCGGCCGGCTGCTGTTCACCACCGATACGATCAGCCCAGTGCTCAAGGGCGGCGCCAGCCAACCACTGAGCCTGCAGATGGTGCGGGTGGGTGCGGGCCGTGAGCCCTCGCCGCAGGGTCCCTTGGGCCGCTTGCCGGCCAGCTGGCGGGGGGATCTGCCCGCCGCCAGCGGCAGCAGCCGCTGGCAGCTGGACCTGCTCACCGACAGCAGCTATCAGCTGCGTCAGACCTATCTGGATCGCCCAGCGCCGAACAGCTTCGATGACATCGGCCGCTGGCGTCTTGAGACGCCCAGCAACCGCCTGGTGCTCAAAGGCGGACTTGATTAGGCAGCAAGCTCCGCAGGCAGCCCTTTTGGGACCTAGGCTGGTACGCATATACCAGTCGTCACTGCCATGGCTATGAATCGGATCCAGTTCCAGGCCAGCCTGTCGCTGCCCCAGTTTATTGAGCTCTACGGAACCGAGCAAAAATGTGAAGTTGCCCTGGAACAGGCGCGCTGGCCTGATGGTTTCCGTTGCCCACGTTGTGAGGGCAAGGAGTACGGGCTCATCATTGGCAGGCGCCACAAGCGCTATCAGTGCCGGAGCTGTCGTCATCAAGCCACCCTCACGGCCGGTACCATCTTGGAGGCAACAAAGTTACCTCTGACCACCTGGTTCCTTGCCTTCTACCTCGTCGGCCAAGCCAAGACAGGAATCTCCTCACTAGCTCTGAGGCGTCATCTCGGTGTGAACTACCGAACGGCATGGTTGCTTCAGAACAAGATCATGCAGGCAATGAAAGAACGTGATGGCGCCTATGTCCTCAGAGGAAGGGTGCAGGTGGATGATGCCTACCTTGGCGGAGAACGCTGTGGTGGCAAGCCTGGTCGTGGATCGGAGAACAAGGTGCCGGTCGTGGCAGCCGTCTCTGTCGATGAGGCGGGCCACCCCCGGTATATAAAACTTGCCACCGTGCCCACGTTCTCTTTTGCCGCTATTGCTGATTGGGCCCAAGATTCACTGGCGATAGGCTGTGAAGTGATCTCCGATGGGCTGGCTTGCTTTCGCGCCGTTGCAGAAGTCGGTTGCTTCCATCATCCTGTGGTCGTAAAGGGTCGTCATCCCAATGAATTACCAGAATTCCGTTGGATTAACACGGTGCTCAGCAACTTGAAAACCAGCTTCAGCGGCAGCTTCCATGCCCTTCGCTTCGAAAAGTACGCTGATCGCTACTTGGGCGCCTTCAGCTACCGCTTCAATCGGCGGTTCAATCTGGCGGCAATGACCGAGCGTGTGGTTCATGCCATCTGCAGCTGTCAAGCACGGCCGGAACGACTCCTGAGGTGTGCGGAGTTTGCTACCTAATCGAGAAGGCGGAAGGGAAGCGCCCGTTTTTCTGCAGGCTCTGGAGGGCGGCGGCGCCCTGGCCAAACTCGATCTCAAGGGCGAGCCGATTCGCTCGCGCCTGAACGATCGTCTACAGCGCTTGCCGGCACCCGAGCTGCTGGAGCCGCGCCTGCACCTGATGGGGATGTTCCGCTATCTGGCTGATGCGGCCAACATCCGGCTCTGCGCCACCGGCACCCGCCTACCGGTGGTCAAGGAGGGCGACTTCATTCAGTTGGAGAAGGCCTACCTGGGGGCCCTTCCGGCTGGAGCGGCCGGAGAGCCGCTGTTGGTGAACCTGGAGGGGCTGATCGCCCAGCGTCCCTCAGCTGAGCCGGGCCGGGGGCCGGAGCGCACCTTGGTGGTGGAGCGTTTTGTGGGGGTGCATCCCGGCAAGGGCTGCCCACCGGTTATGGCTGCCTCAAGCGGTTCTTCAAAATCGGCTGTCGCTCCTACGCCCAAGCCCTCCCTGCGCGGCACCCTCTGGCGGCTGCAGGCCCTGCAGGGCGAAGACGGACCCAAGCTGATTGCCCCGCCAGGCCAGCCGGTGGAGCTGCAGCTCGATGCCGAATCGGGGCGAGTCAGCGGCAGCGGCGGTTGCAACCGCCTGATCGGCGGCTTCCAGCTCAGCGGTGAACTGCTCAGCTTCTCCAAACTGGCTGGCACCAAAATGGCCTGCCCGCCCCCCGTGATGGACTTTGAGCGCCGCTACAACACGGCCCTCGGGCAGGTGCGCCGCTGGAGCCTCGACAAGCAGAACCTGCTGCTGCAGAACGAGCAAGGGCGCACGCTGCTGCTGTTCAAGCCCGCCCCATCAGAGCGATGACAACAGCGATCACAGCGTCGTCCACGGTGCCTGTGACGACTGATGGTGCGATTCGTGAGTTCAGGGCAGCGTTTCGTTCACTATCGGGTTGAGGGGCCCCTGCGAAAGCCTGCTGAAGCTGTCACGACAGCCCAGGCTCCCAGCTCAACAAAAATGGGTCGCCTGAGATTCGAACTCAGGACCAATCGGTTAAAAGCCGAGTGCTCTACCGCTGAGCTAGCGACCCGCCCGGATGGGCAGCCCTGACGGGCACCAACGGAACGTATCACGTGGACGGGGGGGAGTTGAAGCCCTTGCGATCGCCACCTTCAACAGCAGGCACCAACAATGGAAGCGCCCACACCTTTGCCCGTCGTCTGTGGCCGTCGAGTCTGCGCCGAACCAGGCTGACGCCGCCTGGCTCAGCCCCCGCCTGGATCCGGCCGCCTGGGTGCACCCCAGTGCCGTGGTGGAAGGGGATGTTCACCTGGCGGCCGGTGCCAGTCTCTGGCCGCTGGCCGTGGCCCGGGGCGATCTTTGCTCGATCGTGGTGGGGGAGAACAGCAATGTGCAGGACGGAGCGGTGCTTCATGGCGATCCGGGCCAGCCGGTGCTGATCGGCCGTGAAGTCACGGTGGGGCATCGGGCGGTGGTGCATGGGGCCGTTCTTGGCGATGGCTGCCTGATCGGCATCGGCGCCGTGGTGCTCAACGGCGTGACCGTGGGGGAAGGAGCCCTGGTGGCAGCTGGCGCCGTGGTCACAAAGCATGTGCCGGCCCGCACGCTGGTGGCGGGAGTGCCCGCCCAGCCCCGGCGCGAACTGAGCCTTGAAGAGGTTGCTGCCCAGCGGCAGCACGCCTTGCGGTATCGCGATCTGGCCGCCAGGCACGCCCGCCGTGGCGCCAACAACCCTGGCGGCCTAACAGGCGAACGGTCACGGGGCTCTGCGCCTGCCGATTGCTGAGATTTGGATCAACCCGACCCACTCGCCCGAGGCCACGCCCCCTGATCCCTAGGATCACAGCACGCTGACATGCAACTGATGGACGCTCGGCTCCTGCTGGTAACCGCTCCGATCCTGCTGGCCGTTGGCTGGGCGGTGTTCAACATCGGTCGGGCTGCGGTCGGTCAGCTGCAACTGATGCTCAAGCGCTCGCGCGCCTGATGGTGTTGGTCATCGGCGCCGGCCTGGCCGGTACCGAGGCGGCCTGGCAGATCGCCCGGGCTGGGGTGCCGGTCCGGCTGTTGGAGATGCGCCCGCAGCTGCGCTCACCGGCCCACCACAGCGCTGAGTTCGCCGAGCTGGTCTGCAGCAACAGTTTTGGGGCCCTCTCCCCAGACCGGGCCGCCGGCTTGCTTCAGGAGGAATTGCGCCGGCTCGGATCCACCGTGATCGGCACCGCCGATCGCCATGCGGTGCCAGCCGGCGGAGCGCTGGCCGTTGATCGTGGCCGCTTCAGCGCTGCCCTCACAGCGGCGTTGGAGCGCAATCCGTTGATCACCGTGGAGCGCGGCGAGCAGCGCGCACTGCCTGATGCCAACGAAATCTGCGTTCTGGCCACCGGTCCGCTCACCAGCGATGCTCTCGCCGAGCAGGTGCGGCTGTTCACCGGCCGGGACGACTGCCATTTCTTTGATGCCGCCAGCCCGATCGTGGAAGGGGAGGGTCTGGATCTCTCGGTGGCCTTCCGCGGTTCGCGCTACGACAAGGGCGATGCCGACTACATCAACTGCCCGATGGACCGTGGGCAATATGAGGCCTTCCGCGACGCCCTGCTGGCAGCGGAGCAGGCCGAGCTCAAGGATTTCGAAACAGAGAGCGCCACCTTTTTCGAAGGCTGCCTGCCGATCGAGGAGCTGGCCCGCCGCGGCGACGACACCATGCGCTACGGGCCGCTCAAACCGATCGGCCTCTGGGATCCGCGCTGGGGTGATCTCTTCGATCGCGAGGTGCGCCGGACCCGGCGGGCCTACGCGGTGGTGCAGCTGCGCCAGGAAGATCGCGACGGCCGGCTCTGGAATCTGGTGGGCTTCCAGACCAACTTGAAGTGGGCGGAGCAGAAGCGGGTCTTCCGGCTGATTCCTGGCCTGGAGAACGCCACGTTTGTGCGCTTCGGCGTGATGCACCGCAACACCTTCCTGGAGGCCCCCCAACTGCTGGAGCCCAGCTTGCAGTTCCGGCGGCGGCCCACCCTGCTGGCCGCAGGTCAGATCACCGGCACCGAGGGCTACGCCGCAGCGGTGGCGGGCGGCTGGCTGGCTGGCACCAACGCAGCACGACTGGCCCAGGGCCAGGAGCCGCTGCAACTGCCGCCCACCACCATGATCGGCGCCCTGATCCACTTCATCACCACAGCTCCGAGTGGCAAGTTTCAGCCGATGCCGCCCAACTTCGGTCTGATGCCGGAGTTGCCACAACGCATCCGTGACAAGCGCTCCCGCTACGGGGCCTACCGCGATCGCTCCTTGAAGGATCTGGAGCCCTTTGCAAACAGCACCGAGTCGGAACTGGACCCATCGGCATCAGAGGCAAGTGTCACTGGGCTTCAACAGGCCACGGCACTCCAAGCCGCCTCGGCGGCCCAGCTGATCAGTTGAAGCGAAGCAGGCGCTGAAATCGGATGAACCGGGTGAAATCACTCTTCTAGGAATATGATTGCCTCACCCACACCATCTCGCCATGCTCAAGTCGCGATTCGGCAACGCCGTCGCCATCACCTGCGGTGCTCTGCTGACCCTGAATCCGGGAACTCTGGCGCAGGCCTGCACAGGTGGGGCCCTGACTGCCGCCGATGGGGGCGTGGCTGTGGGACGCACCCTGGAATTCGGCAAACCGCTCGATTCCCAGATCGCCATCTGGCCAGCGGGAAGCCAGTTCACGGGATCGAGCAACCGTGGAAAGGGCCTGAGCTACACCTCCCGCTACGGATTCATGGGAGCCACAGCGGCTCAGTACACCGACATGATCCTCGATGGCCTCAATGAAAAGGGCCTCAATGTCGGTCTGTTCTATTTCCCCGGCTACGCCCAATACACCCCCGATGCCAAGGCAAGGCAAGAGCGCACCCTGGCCCCGGCCCAGTTGGGCGCCTGGCTTCTGGCCAATTTCGCCACGGTGGAAGAGGTCAGGGCCGGCCTCAAGAACGTGGATGTCACGGCCCAGGTGATCAGCCTGCTGGGTGAGGTGCCCCAGGTGCATTTCAAGGTGCAGGATGCCAGCGGCAAGAGCATCGTGATTGAGCCCCGCGATGGCCAGCTCCTGGTGCATGACAACCCCACCCGGGTTCTCACCAATTCCCCCACCTTCCCCTGGCAACTCACCAACCTCACCAATTTCATGAAGGCCAGCAGTGCCTACCCACCGCCAATCACAGTTGGTGCCCCTGGCGCAGGTGAGCTCAAGCTGGTGCCCTTCGGGATGGGAAGTGGCGGCTTTGGCTTACCCGGCGATTTCAGCCCGCCTTCCCGCTTCGTGCGCATGGTGTTCTTTACCCAAAACGCCGTGACCACCCCCACCACAAAGGCGGCGGTGGCCAACCTCTTCCACATTCTCAACAACTTCGACATCCCGATCGGTGTCGCCCGGCCGCCTTCCGGCACGGCGGAAGTGAGTCCAGACTTCACCACCTGGACGAGTGTTTCCAACCTCAAAGACCTCACCTTCAACTGGAAAACCTTCGGAGATCAGCGCGTAAAAACCATTGATCTGCGCCAGGCCCTCGCCGCCGCCAACGGCCAGTTGAAACTGCTGCCAATGGGCTCCCAGCAACCTGATGCCGTCAGTCCCACGCTCAACGTGCTGGTGAACTGAGCGCGGCAGCCGCCAAGCGGCCCGGTTCTGAAGGATTCGGCCCGGCACCCACTGAACGGCTTGGCTCGGCCTGGCTTGCCTCAGTCCTATGGTCGCTTTTATTGGCTTCAGCACAGCGGTGGACCGTCCCGAGTACGACGCGATTGTGATCGGCTCCGGCATCGGTGGGCTGGTCACCGCCACCCAGCTGGCGGTCAAGGGTGCCCGGGTGCTGGTGTTGGAGCGCTATCTCATCCCGGGCGGCAGCGGCGGCAGTTTCGAGCGCGAGGGCTACACCTTTGACGTGGGCGCGTCGATGATCTTCGGCTTCGGCGAGAAAGGTCACACCAACCTGCTCACCCGCGCCCTGGCCGCTGTCGGCGAACACCAGGAGACAATCCCCGACCGCTCCCAGCTCGAATACCACCTGCCCGATGGCCTCACCGTGGCGGTGGACCGCGACTACGACACGTTCATCGAGCGGCTATCCGCTCTCTTCCCCCATGAAGCCAGCGGCATCCGCCGCTTCTACGACACCTGCTGGAGCGTGTTTCGCTGTCTCGATGCGATGCCGCTGCTGTCGCTCGAAGACCCGGCCTACCTGGCCAAGGTGTTCCTTCAGCACCCCCTGGCCTGCCTGGGCCTGGCCCGTTGGCTGCCGGTCAATGTGGGCACTGTGGCCCGCCGGCACATCCAGGATCCGGCGCTGCTGAAGTTCATCGACATGGAGTGCTTCTGCTGGTCGGTGATGCCGGCGGATCTGACGCCGATGATCAACGCCGGCATGGTGTTCTCCGATCGCCACGCCGGCGGAATCAACTATCCGAAGGGAGGGGTGGGCAGCATCGCTGTCAAGCTCGCACGTGGCCTGGAGCGCCATGGCGGCGAGATCCGTTACAAGTCCAGGGTTAGGCGGGTGCTGCTGGAGCAAGGCCAGGCCGTGGGCGTCGAGCTGGCCGGGGGAGAAACGATCAGGGCCAAGCGGGTCATCTCCAACGCCACCCGCTGGGACACCTTCGGCTCCCTGGTTGAACCGGAGCAGATCCCAGCGCGTGAACACGTCTGGCGCAAGCGTTACAAGGCCTCGCCTGCCTTCCTGTCGCTGCATCTGGGGGTGGATGCCGGGGTGATCCCCGTTGACAGCCACTGTCACCACCTGCTGCTGGAATCGTGGGCCGAAATGGACGCCGAGCAGGGAACGGCGTTCGTTTCGATTCCCACCCTGCTCGATCCAGATCTGGCGCCAAGCGGCCATCACATCGTCCATGCCTTCACGCCCTCAGCCATGGAGTCCTGGAAGGGTCTGTCCCCAACGGCCTATCAGGAGGCCAAGCAGCGGGCCGCCGATCAGCTGATTACCAGACTCGAAGCGATCTTTCCCGGGCTTGGAGCGGCCATCAGCGTCAGGGAAGTGGGCACACCCCGCAGCCATCGCCGCTTCTTGGGCCGCCATCAGGGCAGCTACGGGCCGATTCCGGCACTGCGCCTGCCAGGCCTGCTGCCGATGCCGTTCAACCGCACAGGGATCCCGAACCTCTACAGCGTCGGAGATTCCTGCTTTCCCGGCCAGGGCTTGAACGCCGTGGCCTTCAGCGGCTTCGCCTGTGGCCACCGCGTCGGCGCCGATCTGGGCCTCAACCCCTGGGCCCTACCCGAGTAATTGCGCCAGATACACCACAGAAGCAAGAGAGCCTTTGTAAGATTGATGCAATTCGCAACAAATCCAATGGCTGCTGTCGCTCCCACCCCCGAAGAGCTTGCTCGCTACCTGGAGCAACAGGGTGCCATCAGCAAGCCTTGGCTGCTGCTGCAGCTCAGGCTCAGCAAGCTCAAGGAAGAGAAAGAGATGACAGGGATGGGCGGCGACGAATACCTACGTCGCATTCAAGACGCCCATCAAGACCTGATGCGGATCGGTACCTTCTGGAAAGGCCGTGAAGCCGAAACATTTGGAACCAGGGGAGGTTCGGTCCATCAAGGAGATGGTTGAGGCAGCGTCTGCTTGCGTCTCTTCTGCTTCGCTCCCGCAGCGCTACCCGATCGCGCCCCTGATCCGCCTCACGCTGATCACGCTCTATCTGGCCTTGGTGTTGCCCCTGCCACTCCTGGCTCCAGCGCCATTGCAGGCTTGGCTGCTCGCCGCTCTCCCCCTCGGTTTGGCCTTGGTTCTGGCGTTGCTGAGCGAAGAAGTCTGCCTGGACAGCGATGGCATCCGCGTCAGCCACCCACGTTGGTGCAGCTGGTTTTTACGTCGCGGCTGGCAGCTGGCATGGCCTGAGATCAGGGCGCTCGTCCCGGTCAGCACCAGTCAGAACGGAACGGTTTATTACGTCATGGCCAACGACCGGATGTCCTTTCTGCTGCCCCAGAGGGTGGCGCGATTCGAAGATTTCTTGATGCGCTTCGAAGTTGCGACCGGCCTCAAAACCACCACAATCCAACGTCTCACTCCCCCCTGGACCTACTGGACCCTCGCTGCCCTGAGTGGGCTGCTGCTCGGCGGCGAGCTGCTCACCTTCGCTTGGGCACCAGACCGGGTGATTCAGCTGGCGGGAGTCGGCTGAATCAACTGGCGTTGGCAACCTGACGCAATGAAGGGCTGTCGTTGACTGGGCTGTTGGCGTCCGGCAAGGTTTCGAGGCTGAAGCGATAGCCCTGTTGGCGCACCGTTTCAATTCCTCCTCCTTCACCAAGCCCGGCCAGTTCCAGCTTGCGCCGCAGGGTGAGCACCTGGGTATCGACGGAGCGTGGGCCCCCACTGAACGGTGGCCAGGCCATGCGCAGAAGTTCTTGGCGGCTGCGCACCATCCCCGGCGGCATCAACAGAGCGCAGAGCAGGGCGAACTCGCGGGGGCTGAGTTCAACGGGCTGGTCACGCAGCATCACCTGGCGCAACAGCAGATGGACCTCCAGGGGGCCAACGCAGACCCTCTCCTGCAGACCACTGCCACTTCGCCGCAACAGGCTTCGGCAACGGGCCGCCAGTTCTTCCAAGCCGAATGGCTTGCGTAAGACGTCGTCGGCACCGGCATCCAGCATCGCCACCACCGGATCGGCACCGGTTCGTGCCGTCAGCACCATCACCGGGCAGCGCAGATGGGCGGCCAGGCTGAGGGCTGAACTCTCCTCGAGCAACTCGGCACTGACCAACAGATCTGGAATCTGATCCTCACAAAGCTGAAGCGCTTCAGCAGGCGAGGCCACGGCAGCCGCCAGATAGCCGTCCTGACGCAGGCGCTGAGCCAGCACGGTGCGCAGGGTGGGATGGGGCTCCACAACAAGGATGCGCTTGAGGGCTGAAGCACCCTGACGTCGCTCAAGCCCGGCTGGGCCGGCGGCCGACGCACTGTGTTCAGGATTCTGGCTCGGCCTTGGCTCCACACGACATCCATGGGGAGCACTCAAGCTACTCGCTATTAAGCTGGTTACCGAGCTAACCGGTGCTTCGACTCCCGCCCCCTGCCATGACCGCGCTCCAGAATCCCGAAGCCATCAGGCATTTTCAGTCGCTTTGCGATGCCTGCCAGGGCTTGGTGAGCCGGTATCACAGCCCTTCGGAGCTGCGGCTCTATGCCGATGGCTACCTGCATGCCCTACGCCGAACCTCGGTACTTGACGCCCAGTCCCAGCGACGTCTGGAAGAACTGATCGATCGTTGGATTCTCGATCCCTCCTCTTTCATCGGCCCGGAAGGGGGCCTGAACGCCCTCTACGAGTCGGGAAGGGCCTATTAGGACCTAGCGAAGCGGAAGCGGCTGCTTAAGAAGCCAGGGCCACGGCGAAGGTTTCGCGCAGTTCACCGGAGTTGTACATCTCAATGAAGATGTCTGATCCACCCATGAACTCGCCATTGAGGTAGACCTGCGGAATCGTCGGCCAATCGGAGAACTCCTTGATGCCCTGGCGGATCTCAGGATCAGAGAGAACGTCGAAGCTTTCGAACGGCACGCTCAGAGCATTGAGGATCTGAACAACGTTGTTGGAGAAGCCGCATTGGGGCATCAGCTTCGTGCCCTTCATGAAGACAACGACAGTGCTGCTGCCAACCAAAGTCTTGATCCGTTGCTCGACGGCGCTATCCATGGTGGTCTGATGTGGGTGATAAGGGGATTGGAGGTGTACTCAGGCTGGAGGAGCCGTCTGAAGGGCCAGGGCATGGATGGCTTCGCTGGCCAGTTCGCTGCGAAGCGCCCCATAGACCAACTGGTGTTGCTTGATCCGGGAGAGGCCGGTAAACGCTGATGACACCACCTTCACTTGAAGATGGTCACCACCGCCGGTGAGGTCGTCGACTTCCACCTGGGCATCCGGAAGGCTGCCACAGATCGCCAACCTGACCTGATCCGGAAGGACCATTGCGATCTCCTGTCTGCTTTGAGCTGGAATCTAGAAGCTCCGCCGCCAATTCTGGCTGGCGGGCGGGCGGGAGTTTCAGTTGGCTGGTGTCGTTCCAGGGGCTGGCGTACCAGCGGTGTAGGGAGTGGTCGTGAAACCAAGCTCCACCAAAGCCTGGTAAGCCCTGCGACCTTCCTCGCGGGCCGGCGTCATCACCCTGACCACCTCGACCAGCAGGGGGACAGCCACTTCCGGCTCGTTCTGGCGCCGCAGCAGGGCCGCCAGGCGCAGGTTGGACTGGGCCAGGAGCTCCAGGGCTTCGCGACCTTTCTGGTCCATCTCCCTGGGGATCCTCGCGTCGAGGCCACGGAAGGCCCCGCTCAAGTCGCGGTAGAGACCCAGCAGGCGCAGGCTGACATCCCTGGCCAGGTCGTAGTCCTTGCGGGCTGCGGCGAGATCACCGCGGCTGACGGCGGCATCACCGCGGGCCAGCAAGGCATTGATCGAAGCCAGGTTGAAACTGATGCCTGTGCCTTCCAGAACCTTGGGGGGCTCGTTCTGGGCCAGAACCCCCGGCGCTGGGAAGAGGGGAAGGATGGCGGCAGCCAGGGCTAGGCCAAGGGCGGCAAGGGGCCGGCGCACGTTGGATCTGCATACATTCGGGGCGACTCTAAGGGGACAGGAACGGACGCCCCACCGCCTCGCGGGCCGCTTCCTCGGCTGATTGCATCGCCTCAGCCAGCTTTTCATTGAGGGCCTTCACCGCTGATCGCCCCTGGCCATTGACATGGAGCACGGAGCCAAAACACAGGGCCGCACGGCTGCGCCGCTCGGGTCTGACCTGGCTGTAGCCAAGCCCCACAGGCACAACCTGAACCACCACACCCTGGCTGGCAGCCAGCACCGCCAGCCTGGCCAGGCCCTGATGGAGCCGGATCGGTCCGTCCTGGCGCCGGATCTGACCTTCCGGAAACACCACCAGCTGCTGACCTGCCGCCAGCAGATCCACCGCGTAGCGCAATGTGGTGGTTCCAGGCTTGCCCTGGTCAACGGGGAAGCAGCCCAGCCGTTGCAGAAACCAGCCCTGGATCCCCTGCATTTCAGTGCGGGTCACCATGAAACGGCAATCACGCCCACTGACGCGGCGGCCAGCGGCCCTGGGAATCAACAAGGCATCCCAGCGAGCCCGGTGGGTGGGGGCGAGCAGCACCGCCCCCTGATGGGGCAGGTGATGGGCTCCGATCACCTCGATGGAGCGGAACTGGAAGGGCAGGGCCAGATCCTGGGTGCAAGCCATGGCCAGGGGAGCCCAGGCCGGGCTGATACCCGAGCAGAGCCGACGCTCACGGCGCAGCAGGATGCGGTCAGCTGAGGGCGAAGCGACCGGGGCCGCCGCTGCATCGAGGACCTCCTCCCGCGGATTCACTGCTATCTGCGCTTGCCTAACGCTTAAAAAGCTAGGGGGCCGAGCCCTGCAGCGATCATGCGCTCGGGCAGTTGCCGCAGCGGTCCGGGGTCGATCCATAGGATCCATTCAGTCATTGATCCCTGCCATGGCCAGCCTTGGCGTGAATATCGATCACATCGCCAATGTGCGCCAGGCCCGTAGGGCTCAAGAACCCGATCCAGTCACTCTGGCGCTGCTGGCAGAACTGGGCGGAGCCGATGGGATCACCGTTCACCTGCGCGAGGACCGCCGCCACATCCAGCTCAGGGACCTGGAACTGCTGCGCTCCACCGTGCGCAGCCGCCTCAACCTTGAAATGGCCGCCACAGCCGAGATGGAGGCCATCGCCCTGAGCATCCGCCCCGACATGGTCACCCTGGTGCCCGAGAAACGGGAGGAGGTGACCACCGAAGGGGGGCTCGATGTGGCCGCCCAGCTCCAACCACTGACCGCCCTGGTGCAACGCCTGCAGGCGGCCGCCATCCCCGTGAGCCTGTTCATCGATCCAGAGCCCGCCCAGCTGGAGGCCAGCCGGGGCTGCGCAGCCCGTTGGGTGGAGCTGCATACCGGTGCCTACGCCGATGCGGCCTGGGCCCAGCAACCCCTGCAACTCGCTCGCCTGCACGAGGCCACGTCATTAGCGGGCCAGCTCGGGCTGCGGGTGAATGCCGGTCACGGCCTCACATACCAGAACGTGGAGCCGATCGCCGCCATCGAGGGAATCGAGGAATTGAACATCGGCCACACGATCGTGGCTCGCGCCCTGGCCGTAGGCCTGCAAGAAGCGGTGAAACAGATGAAGGCGCTGGTCCAGAATCCGCGCCGTGTCCCCCTGTTCGGCGGCCTCTGCCCATGAGTGACCCTTCTGCTTGCACCTATTTCTTTGTGGCCGCCAGCGCCGCCTTCCTCACGGTCGAGGAACCGCTGGAAGAAGTGCTGCGCGAGCGGGTCCGTCACTACGCGGAACTGAACAAACCGATCGACTTCTGGCTGATTCGCTCGCCTGCCTTTCTGGCCGCCAGCGAACTTCAGGCCCTGGCGAGCTCCGTGCCATCCCCAAGCGCGGCAGTGGTTTCAACCGATCCCAAATTCATCAACTTCCTGAAATTGCGGCTTGAATTCGTGGCCAAAGGCAGTTTTGTGGCTCCCAGCGCATCCATACCCGATCCCCTGGCCACCTCCAACTAGCCAGCTGAATGACGAGCTAGGCGGCCTGCTGCTGCTTCTCCACCATCCAACCGGCCAGAACTTTTTGCTGGCAGGCATCCAGGGCCTGATCGCTCAAGAGGCGTTCGCGAAGGCGCTCGAGATCTTCGGGGTGGAGTTCACCATTGGGCTGCCAATGGAGATTGGTGGCGATCAAAGTGTTGACTTGCTGACGCATCTCCAACACATCGTGGCAGATCCCAGGGCGGCTCGAGACTCCAGATCCCCTGGAATTCCTGAAGAGATTCATGAAATCCGGTGGCTGCGCCGTCACTTTCTTCAGCGCAAGCCCCTCAGAACAAGCCCAGAAAGCGGCGGCGGCCTTCAGCTTCTGACTCCTTCTTCTGGTCTCGGCCGTCCTGCTGATGGCGGGGCCGTTGATCACCGATCGTCAACAGCGCTTCCTTGTTCTTCCACCAGACCCAGTCACGGATCGGCGGGGTGGCGAGCAGGTCGGCCCGGCTCAAGCGCAGGCCGAGCTTGGCGGAAGCCTCAAGCAGCACCTCCACCATGGCCTCCCCGTCGGCACAGGCGGCCAGGGCTTCATTGGTGCGTTTTGCGCCATTCAGCGCCTTGACCAGCAACTGGACCTTCTGGGAGACGGGCAGGGAAGCAGGATCCATCGGCCCGCAACGAAGGGGATTGAAACGTAGTACCAGCGCCGAACAGAGGCTGAGACGCTCTGGGCAGACAGAAGGGCGATCGAAGGGCGAGAATGAACGAGCGCGACACCAGCTAACGCGCATTTTTGATGGCGTTCCCGACGCAAAGGCTTCATCACTGGGTGATCGGGGATGTGCATGGATGCGCCCGCTCGCTGCAAGCCCTGATTGCCAGGCTCCCGATCCAGGACCGGATCATTCTTTGTGGTGATCTGATCAATCGCGGCCCCGAGATCGAGCGGTCGATGCAGCTGGGCTGGAATCTGGTCTGCAGCGGCAGGGCCGTCTGGCTGCGCGGCAACCATGAGCAGCGGCTGCTCTGCGCCCTGGAGCGCGGTGGAGGCCTGGCCAATTCCGAGCTGGCCGGATCCGACACCTTCCGCCAACTGGGAAACCGGCAGTGTGCGCTCTGGAGCAGCCGACTGACCAGCTTGCCCCGTGCCTACTGGGGCGACGGCTGGGTGGCGACCCACGCGGGCTTTGACCCGCTCACCTGGGCGCCTGATCTGGGCATTCGCTCCCGCTTCTGGGAGGCCTACGACGGCAGGTACGGAACAGTGATCATCGGCCACACGCCCCAACAGGAGGTGAAACGGCTCCAAAACGCCATCGTCATGGTCGACACCGGCGCCTGTTACGGCGGCCGGCTCACCGCCTATTGCCCTGAAACCGGCGCCAGCTTGAGCGTGCCCGGCAGCGAACAGGTCGAACGCAACGAACTGGCCGCTTTCGATCCCAACGCCGACCGGCGTGGGCGGCTTCTGACCTCAGGCCGTTGCTGACGGTCTTCCGCAGCAACCGGGCCGAATTCCTTGCCAGCGTGCTGGCCCAGCAACTGCTTCTCGATCCGCCTGGCCCCTGGGAGACGGTGCAGGTGGTAGTCAACACCTGGCCCACCAGTCGCTGGCTGGGCGAACAGCTGGCCGTCGAACTGGGCGGCATCGCCGCCAACCTGCGCTTTCCCTTTCCCGGCAGCCACCTCCGCCAGATCGTCAACCATCTGCTGGGCGACGATCCCGGCGGGGCCGATCCCTGGCGTGCCACCAACCTGGTCTGGCCACTGCTGGAGCTCCTGCCCGAACTGGTGGCAAGCGACAGCGCCGCCCTGCTGGCCCGCTGGCTCGAAGGGCGATCGGACCGGCAGGCCCTCGACGGGCCGCTCTGGCAACTGGGTCGGGCGATTGCCGATTCCTTCGACGACCTCAGCCTCTATCGCCCGGACCTCGAATCGGCCTGGCTGCAGGGCCTTGACCATGGCGACCGCGGCGGTGC
The DNA here is from genome assembly GCF_001885215.1 of Synechococcus sp. SynAce01. GTDB lineage: Bacteria > Cyanobacteriota > Cyanobacteriia > PCC-6307 > Cyanobiaceae > Regnicoccus > Regnicoccus frigidus. The sequence goes on from NZ_CP018091.1 coordinate 416,337, forward strand.
CCTGCCGCCCCTGCAGGGCTGGCAGCCCCTGCTCTTCCGCCGCCTCCATGACCGCCTCGGGGTGAAGCCATTTGGGCTGCGGGTGATCGAGGCCATCGAACGGCTGGGCCAAGGCACCGCCCACACCGACGGACTGGTCGGCCCCCTGCGCCTGTTCGGCCTCAGCAGCAGCGCCCCGCTTCAGGTGCAACTGCTGCAAGCCCTCGCCGGCACCCTGCCGGTGGATCTCTACCTGCTCACGCCCTGCCGCGACCTATGGCAACGCTGCCGGAACCGGCGCCGCGAACTCAGTGATGCGATCGCCTTGGCGGAGCCCTTCGCGCTCGACTGGGTGGAGCAGGCCCCCGGCCTGGAGGCCCGCTTCGGCCGGCTCGGCGGCGAGTTCCAACAGCTCCTTGAGGGAACCGGCGAAGCCCAGCTGGGCCGCTCCAGCGAGCGCGATCTGTTTTTTCTGCCGGCGACGGCAGCGAGCGAGCAGGCCCGCCGTCCCGATCTGCTGGAGCAACTCCAGGAGCAAATGGTTGACACGGAGCCACACCAGCCCCTGAAGCTGGAGCCAGGAGATCAGTCGCTGGAGTTCCATCCCTGCCCGGGCCGGCTGCGCCAGGTGCAGATCGTGCGCGACAGGCTGCTGCAACTGATGGCGACTGACGCCAGCCTCGAACCACGCCACATCCTGGTGATGACGCCGGATGTGGATCGACTGGCCCCGTTGCTCGCCGCCGTCTTCGGCGACGCCGAAGCCACCGGCGTGCTGCTGCCCTGGCGGCTGACCGACCGCAGCCAACAGAGTGAGGCCGGCATCGCCGCAGCCCTGCTGCAACTGCTGAAGCTCGGAGGTGAACGCCTCACCGCCTCGGCCTTCCAGGCTCTGCTGGAGAGCGCCCCGCTGCAGGAGCACTTCCAGCTTGATGCCGCCGAAGCCGCTGAGCTCAATGGGGTTCTGCAGGCCTGTGGCTTCCGCTGGGGTCTGGCGGCGGGCCAGCGCAGCGGCGATGCCAGCCACAGCCTGGCCTGGGCGATCGACAGGCTCCTGCTTGGCCTGGTGCTACCCGATCGGCCCGGTGTGGCCGCCGGGGGCTGTGCGCCGCATCAGCTGGGCGGTGCGATCGAGCGGATCGGCCGCTGGATCCATCTGCTCACCAGCCTGCAGCAGGTGCTCACCGAACTGGACACGGCCCGCAGCAGCGGCGCCTGGGCGGAGCGTTTGCCCCTCCTGCTCAGCCGTCTGTTCGGCGATGGCGGCGAGCGGGGCTGGGAGCTGCAGCTGATCCGCGAAGCAATCGCTGAGTGGACGTTGTGCGCCGGCAGCTGCACGCTGCAGCTCACCGCCCCGGTGGTGGCGGCCGTGCTGGAAGAGCGGCTCTCCGCCGACAGCGGCCGCTTCGGCCACCGCAGCGGGGCCTTGACGGTGAGTGCTCTTGAGCCGATGCGCGCCATCCCCTACCGGGTGATCGCCCTGATCGGCCTTGATGCCGGCAGCTTCCCGCGCCTACGCCAGCGCCCCGGCTTTCACCTGATGGAGAAGCAGCGGCGGCTCGGTGATCCCAGCACGGCCGATCAGGACCGCTACGTGCTGATGGAGGCCCTGCTCTCGGCCCGGGACAACCTGCTGCTGTTCTGGAACTGCCGCGATGAACACAGTGGAGAGCAGCTGCCGCCTGCGGCACCGATTCGCCAATGGCTGGAGCTGCTGCGCAGCGAACTCGGCGAGCAAGCAGCGGCGGATCTGGTGATCGCCCACCGGGCCAATCCCCTCGATCGCCAGAACTTCCTGCCCAGCCACGGACGGGCTCCGGCCAGCTGTGATCGGCGTCTGCTCCGGGCGCTCGAACGGCTGGAGCAGCCCGAGGGGCGCCGGGCTGGAAGCGGGCCGCGGCTGACTCCGGCGGCCCCACTCGCCTGTCGCGGTGGCCAGAGCGAGGCGCCACCGAACCGGTCACTCCCCGCGGCCGAGACCTACCAGGCCCTGCGCGACTGGCTGGTGGCTCCCCAGGGGGAGTGGCTCAAGCAGCTCGGCCTGCGGCCGCGGGAATGGGTGGAGCCGATCGAGGATCTGGAGGATCTTGAACTCAGCGAGCGGCAGCGGGCCACTTTGTTGCGGCAGGCCTTGACCGAAGCCGGTTCGCCCATGCCAGCCGATCCACCTGACTGGAGCGAGCTCACCGCCGGGCGCGGCCTGCTGCCGCCCCACGCCGGCGCCGAACTGGAGCGGCAAGTCCTCGATCAGCGCTGGACTTCCCTGGGGGAGCTGCTCGCCAGCTTTGGAGAAGCCCGCCTCGAAACCCACCACTGGCCTGGCCTGAGCAGCGATCGGGAGGACGCCATGGAAGCAACCGTGTGCTGGCACGGCCAGCGTTTGGTTCTGCTCCAGACCAAACAGGCCCGTGCCGGCCACAGGCTGGAGCTGACACTGCAGTGGCTGCTGGCCATCGCCGCTGGCGCCCCTGGAGCGGAGGCCGTGCTCATCGCCCGCGATCAGAACAGCTTCAAGGAGCAGGAGCGGTTGCGGGCCCCGAGCCCTGCCGACGCCAGCGCACACCTCCAGCAATGGCTGGAGTGGCAGCGACAGCACCGGCCGTGCTGCTGGCCGGTGCCGCCCAGCAGCGGCTGGGCCTATGCCGCCGCGGAGTGGAAGAAACCCGGCAGCGGAGCCGCCAAGGCACGCACGGAATGGGAGGGCAGCGATTTCGGCGGCCACGCCGAGCGGGAGGAGGAGGTCATGGCCCTCTGCTTCGGATCCAGCACCCCGTTTGATGAGCTGCAGGAGGGAAGGTTTGGTCCCTTCACAGACCTGACCACGGCGCTGCACACTCCCCTGCTTGAGCTGGGGAGCAGGCCATGACAACCGAAGTGGCCCAGGCCAGCAACGATCGGGGCCATCAGGATCCAGGCTCCGACTTCCAGCCCAACCAGCTGCCCCTTGGGACCGGTGTCGTGCTGCTGGAGGCCAGCGCCGGCACCGGCAAGACCTTCGCCCTGGCCCACCTGGTGCTGCGGCTGGTGGCGGAGCGGGGTTTGCCCCTGCGCGAACTGCTGGTGGTCACCTTCACCGAGGTGGCCGCCGCCGAGCTCAAGGACAGGATCGGGCGGCGCCTGGAGCAGGCCCTACGCGGCCTGGAGCCAGCTGCGGCGAGCCAGCGCCCCAGCGGCGATGGCGTACTCGGCGAATGGCTGGACCAGCGGGCAGGGACGGGCCCGGGGTCTGAGCAGGCAACCAAACAACTGCGGGCCCGCCTGCTACTCGCCCTTGAAGACCTCGATGCCGCTGACATCACCACCATCCATGGCTTCTGCCACCGCACCCTGCGCCGCCACGCCCTGGAGGCCGGCCTGGGACCGGAGTTGGAGCTCGAATCCGATGCCAACCGACTGATCGAGCAGACCTGCCACGACTACTGGCAGCAACAGGTTCTGCCGTTGCCGGCCCATTGGCTGGAGGGTCTCAAGCGCCAGGGCCTGGGCCTGAACCAGCTGCGGCAGCGGCTCAGCAAACTGGAAGACAATCCAGCCCTGGCCCTGCCCGCCCTGCCGCCAGGCTTCGTGGCCGATCAGCCGTTGGGCGATCAGCTCACGGCCTACTGGAGCGAGCTATGGCCCCGGTTCTGCGAACAGTGGCAGCAACGGGGCGAGCTCCTTTACGCCGCCTTGAAAGAGGCCCCCGTCCACTGGATTTCGCTGGGAGCCCGAAGCGATAAGACCTACCCGGCCAAGCCCAGGAACGACCGTCACCAAGCGGTTTCGGCCTGGCTGAAGGCCCAGGCGACAGCTGGGAGCCACGCCCAGGGCGGGGACACCTATGCCGCGCTGGTGGCAGGCGACAACCCCCTCAAGACCTATTTCCACCCGGGGCCGTTCACCAAGGCAGCGAGCCCCTGGGAAGGCCCTGAGGTGTCCCTGCCAGAGCGGCCCCTGATGGAGGCGGTGGCGGCCCTGGTGGATGGACCTGCCGAGGCCGCCCAGCTGCACTTCGCCCACTGGGCTGTGCGCGAACTGCGCCAGCGGCGCCAGCGCAGCGGCCGGATGGGGTTCGGGGATCTGCTCACCGCCCTCGATCCCGGCCCCGAAGGCCAGGAGCACGGCGAACTGATCGCCGCGATCGGGGGGCGCTACCAGGTGGGGCTGATCGACGAATTCCAGGACACCGATCCACTGCAGTGGCGCATCCTGCGCCAGGCCTTCAGCTGCCCGGACCGTCACCTGCTGGTGATGGTGGGAGATCCGAAGCAGGCGATCTACGGCTTCCGCGGCGGAGATCTGGGCACCTACCAGGCCGTGCGCCACTCCACCGAGAGGGTGGTCGCCCTGCGCCAGAACTTTCGCTCCTCAACGGCTTTGGTGGAGAGCCTCAACCGGCTGATGGAGCCCGGCCTGGTGCGCTCCGGCCTGCGCGTGCCGGCGGTGGTGGCCCAGCGCAGCGGCGGCCTCCAGCTGACCCTGCCCCCAGGCAACTCCCCCCTGCAACTGCTCTGGCTGGGGGAGGGATCGCGCAGCGAGCTGGAGCGGGGGCTGCCCGAGCAGATCGGGAGGCTTGTTCTGGAATTACTGGAACGGGGCATCGAGGTGCGCGAGGGCGACCAGCGGCGCGGCCTGCTGCCGGAGGACATCTGCCTGCTGGTGAGCCGCCACACCCAGGCCGAATTGCTGCGCCAGGCCCTCGAGCAACGGGGCATCGCCAGCCGGCTGGTGAGCAAGGCCGATCTGTTCCAGAGCGAAGGAGCAGCGGTGCTGCAACGGTTGCTTGATGTCCTTGCCGAACCGGGCAGCGAACGGCGGCGGCGCTTGCTGGCCGCCTCGCCCCTGCTGGGCTGGAGCGCCGAAACGATCGCCCAGGCACCGGCCAGCGCCTGGGAGTCGCTGGCGGAGCGGCTGGTCCGGTTGAGCGCCATCGCCACCAACCGCGGCCTGCTGGCGGCCCTCGGGGAACTGATCAGTCCCGAGGTCATGGCCGGAATCGTGCTCAGCGGCAGGCTCCTCGCCGACCTGCAGCAGGGCGCCGAGCTGGTCCAAGAACGCATGCACCAGGAGCGCCTGAGCGCCGCCGCTACCGCCGACTGGCTGCGGCGACGGCGGCACCATCCACCCCTGAGCCCACCGCAGAACCACCAACCCAACAGCGCCGCAGTCCAGTCGGCCGTGGCCATCGTGACCATGCACCGCAGCAAGGGCCTGGAGTTTCCTGTGGTGATCTGCCCGTATCTCTGGCAGGCCCCGACCAGCGGCAGCAGCCGCAGCAACAACAACGCCTGGCCCCATCGCAATCCCCACTGGGGCCCGGGGCTCGCCGCCCAGACTGCCGCCGATCAGGCCAGGCGTGAGGAAGCCGAACGGCTGGCCTACGTGGCCGCCACCCGGGCGATGGAGCTGCTGATCCTGGGCTACGGACCCGCCAAAGACCAGCAGTCCAACCCGCTGGAGCCCTGGCTCGTCGATCAGCGGGCCTGTGGCCGCAAGGGGCTGGACTCCCTGCAGCAGATCGCCTTGCCAACGGAGGCGCACAAGAGACAGCGCTGGCAGCCTCCGGCCCAGATTGGGAGTCCCGCCACTGGCCCGATCCCCGAGCGCCCCCTCGCCAGCGGCTGGGGTCGCAGCAGCTATTCCAGCTGGACCCACGGCGCCTCCTCGGCCCAGGGGGCCGCCGCTGGCCTCATCCCCCCCAACCTGGAGGAGGGCCGTGACACCGATGCGATCACCAGCGCAGAAAGCCAGGCAGGGGAGGAATCGGCCCTGGCCGATGAGCAACAACCCTCGCCGGCCGATGGCTGGTCTGCGCTGGGGCCCCTCGCCTTCTTCCCTCGCGGAGCCTCGGCCGGCGATTGCCTGCACCGCATTCTCGAGCGGGTGGATCACCAGCTCCCGGCCGCCGATCCAGGCAACAACCAGCAGGTGGAGCTTGAGCTACAGCGAGCCGGCATCGGGGCTGAGCACCACGAAGCTGTTCTGAGCTTTCTCGATCAGCTGCGTCTCACTCCGGTGGGCGGTGCCCTCGGCGATTTCCAGCTCTCCGGGCTGCCGGTGAGCCGGCGGCTCAATGAAATGAACTTCGACCTCCCCCTGGCCGGTGGGCCAGGGCAACTGGTCCGGGCCGCCGGCCTGGCCCGGGTGTTCCGGGATCACCCCTGCCGTGGCGGCGAGGGCTACGGCGATCAACTGGCGAGCCTGGAGGTGGCCAGCCGCGGCTTCCTCACCGGATCGATGGATCTGATCTTCACCGCCCCCGATCCCAGCGGCCAGGAACGCTGGTGGGTGGCCGACTGGAAGAGCAACTGGCTCGGCGTGCGCGATGGGGCCGGCCAACCCCTGGCCTGCGGGCCGCAGCACTATGGCCAGGCCGCCATGGAGGGGCTGATGGTCGCCAACCACTACCTGCTGCAAGGCCATCTCTACCTGGTGGCCCTGGATCGCTACCTGCGCTGGCGGCAGCCTGGTTACCAGGCCGAGCAACACCTCGGTGGCTACCTCTACGTGTTTCTGCGGGGGGTGCCCGGCCCCCAGGCCGCGATGGTGGCTCAGTCGATCCCAGGAATGCTGGTTGAAACGGTTGATCTGGCCAGGCTCGCAGCACTCGACACCCTGCTGCGCGAAGGGCAGCCATGACCAGCTCTTCCCATTCTCCAGCTCCATCACCCCAGTCCCGTCCCTGGCTGGGGCCGTTGGCAGACGCCTTGGCCGAGGCGCTGCCCCGGCTCTACGGCGTCCAGCCCGATCCGCTTGTGCGCGAGCTGATCGTCGCCCTGACGGGCGCCCTGGAACGGGGGGAACTGGAGCTGTCTCTGCAGGGACCGCCGCCGGAGGGGGTGACAGCCGCCGCCTGGCCCCAGGGCCACAGCGACGCCCTGGAGCGATCTGGACTGGCCCAGGAATGCAACGCCGCCACCGGAGCGCTGCCGCCACTGCTGCGCACCGGCCAGGGGGTGGGCTGGCGCCTGTGGCAACAGCAGCTGCAGACCCTGCTGGCCGAGCTGGAGCAACGGGCCCAGGCCGGGCTGGCGGAACCGATTGCGGACGACGCGCAACAGGAAGCCGTGGAGGCAGCCGTCCGCCGCGGTGGCCTAGATCAGCAGCAGCGACAGGCCGTGCAGGGGCTGCTGAAGCATCGCTTCGTCCTGCTTGGCGGCGGTCCGGGCACGGGAAAAACCGCCACGGTGGTGCAGATGCTGGCCGCGGTTCTCAGCCTCAGGCCCCAGCTGCGCGTTCACTTATCTGCCCCAACAGGAAAAGCGGCGGCACGGCTCAAACAGGCGATCGACAGCCGCTCCGCCTCTTTGCCAGAGACGTTGGCGGGCCAGCTGGCTGGCCTTCCCTGCACCACCCTGCATCGCTTGCTGGAGAGCCAGGGGGAACGCTTCGGCCGCCATCGCCAGCACCCTTTGGCCTTGGATCTGGTGGTAGTGGATGAGGTGTCGATGCTGGATCTGACCCTGGCCAGCGCCCTGCTCGAAGCCCTGCCGGAGCAAGCCCAGCTGCTGCTGGTGGGAGATCCAGACCAGCTCCGGCCAGTCGGACCAGGGGCCATCCTCTGCGCATTAGATCAGCCGGAGCAACGCCGTGGGCTTGGCGAGGCCGCCATCACACTCACCACCACCTACCGCAATCAGGGTGCGATCGCCGCCGTTGCCAATCGGCTGCGCCAAGGGGATCGCCAGGCCGTGCTCGATCAACTCGAGCAGCTGGGAGCCAACGACAACATCTCCTGGCTGCGCTGCGCGCCCCCCAGGCTGCCGGCTGAACTCAAGGTGCGCATGCGAGCGCAGCGGGAGGAGCTGGGCCAACGCGCCAGGGCTTTCAGCCCAGAAAGCCCTGGCAGCGCTGCAGCAGGAACGGCCCTGCTGCTGCAGTTGGAGGCCTTCGTGGTGCTCTCGCCCCTGCGGCGAGGCCCCTGGGGTACAGAAGAACTCAATCGGCTGCTGCTCGAAGACCAGGGCGGGCGAGGTGCCGCCTCCTGGCCAATCGGCACGCCGGTTCTTTGCACCCGCAACCAGCCCGGCGAGGATCTGGCCAATGGCGATGTCGGCGTGGTCGTGGCAACAGCCACAGGCCGAGCAGTGCTGTTCCCAGGGCTGGGCGGCAACAATCAACAAGACCTGCGGCTGGTTCACCCGGCCCTGCTGGAGGGGGCGGAAGCCGCCTTCGCCCTGACCATCCACAAGGCCCAGGGCAGCGAATATGCCGCTGTGGGCCTTGTGGTGCCCCGCTCAGAGGTCGGGGAGTGGCGTGGCCTTTACACCGGATTGACCCGGGCCAGGCAGGAGGTTGTCTTGGTCACCCCCCAGGATCCAGGCTGGCTGCCTGAACTCCTGGCTTAGAGGGCAGAGGCGGAATGAATCAGCGGAAAAACAGCAGCTCCTGGTAGGTGGGCAGGGGCCAGACGGAGTCGTCAACCAACGTCTCCAAGCTGTCCACGGATGTCCGGAGGGTGTCCATCAGGGGCAGAAGGGTGTTGGCGCAGTAATCCATGTGGGCTTGAACCTCGCCATGGGGAGAAGAGCCGATCGCGCTCTCTAGGGCCGCGCAGGCCTGCATCAGCTCCTGGCTAAGGCCGGAGATTTTGCCAGCCAAGGCCTTGTCAGGGGAGAGGCCCAAGGTTTCCTGATGATTCAGGGAATTGGCCAGATCACCGAGGTAGGTCATCACCGCTGGATAGATCTGGGTGCGTGCCATCTGCAGGGCAACTTTGGCCTCCACTTCGATCGCCAGAACGTACTGTTCGGCATAGACCTCAAAGCGACTTTCCAGCTCCACAGGGCTCAGCACCCCTTCACTGGCAAACAATTCGCGGACATCAGGGCGTTGCAGCACGGAAAGAGCTTCGGCAGTGTTGTGAAGGTTCTCCAACCCTCTCTCCTCAACGGCCATGTGGTGCCACTCCTTGGAGTATCCATCTCCCCCGAACACAACAGAGCCATGCTTCTCCATGATCCCCTTGAGGACGGAGATTGCAGCGATTTCGAGCGATTCACCAGCGGCTATTTTCGCCTCCACTTCACTAGAAATAAAACGGAGCGAATCAGCCAGGATGGTGTTCATCGCCACCAGCGGGCCAGCCACTGACTGGTTGGAGCCGACGGCGCGGAATTCGAAGCGGTTGCCGGTGAAGGCAAAGGGCGAGGTGCGGTTGCGATCGCCTGGATCTTTGGGGAATTCCGGCAGAGTGTCGACACCGAGTTGCATCAGGCCGGCAGAAACCGAACTGGTGACTTCGCCGTTGAGAATCTGCTTGTAGACCCCTTCGAGTTGGCTGCCGAGATAGACCGAAATGATCGCCGGCGGCGCCTCGTTAGCCCCGAGGCGGTGATCATTGCCCGCGGTGGCGACAACGGCTCGCAGCAGCGGACCATAGAGGTGCACGCCCCGAATCACAGCCCCGCAAAACAGCAGAAACTGCATGTTTTTGTCGGGGGTGTCGCCGGGGTCGAGCAGGTTTCCCTGGGTGGCATTGCCCACGGACCAGTTGACATGCTTACCGGAGCCGTTGATGCCCTCAAACGGCTTCTCATGCAACAGGCAGTTCATGCCGTGCTTGCGGGCCGTATTTTTCAGCAACGTCATGGTGAGCTGCTGGTGGTCAGTGGCCACGTTGGCGGCCTCAAAGAAGGGAGCCAGCTCGAACTGCCCTGGAGCCACTTCGTTGTGGCGTGTCTTGGCGGGGATGCCGAGGGTGTACATCTGGCGCTCGACGTCCTGCATGAACACCTGCACCCGTTGGGGGATGGCGCCGAAGTAGTGATCGTCGAACTGCTGCCCCTTGGCCGACGGAGAGCCGAACAACGTGCGGCCGGCCAGCAGGAGATCGGGACGCAGTGAAACGAAAGCGCTGTCGACCAGGAAATATTCCTGCTCAGCGCCACAGCTTGAATTGACCGGGGCCACGTCTTGGTACCCGATCAATTTGAGCAGGCGTTGGGCCTCGCGATTCATCGCCGCGTTGGAGCGCAGCAAGGGGGTTTTCTTGTCAAGAGCTTCTCCTGTCCAGGAGATGAACACCGTGGGGATGCAAAAGGTGACCCCGTTCGGGGTTTCCATCAAGAAGGCAGGACTGGTGATGTCCCAGGCGGTGTATCCCCGGGCCTCAAACGTGGAGCGAATACCGCCGTTGGGGAAGGATGACCCATCGGGTTCGCCTTGCACCAGGACCTTGCCGGTGAACTCGGTAATGGTCGAACCGTCACCTTGAACTGAAATGAAGCCGTCGTGCTTCTCAGCGGTGCAGTTGGTCAGTGGGTAAAAAACGTGGGCGTAATAAAGCGCGCCCCGGCCGGTTGCCCACTCCTTCATGGCCTGGGCCACCACGTTGGCGACCGTAACGTCGAGCTTGCCGCCTTCCTTGATCGTTTTCTGTACCGACTTGAAAACTTCCTTCGGCAACGCCGCCTTCATCTTGGCTAGATCGAAAACGTCATGGGCCCAGAGGTCCTGGAGAGGGGCATTGGGAGCCGTTGTCGCCGCCGGACGATCCTGGATCGTCTGAAAAGCGGAGAGACGCTGCGCGCTGGGCATGGGTCGAGAAAGTGATCTGTGAGGCATCCTTGGTGCCAGGCTGCCGGCGGGATGAAGCCGTTGCTACCGATCAGATCGCAGCCGATCGGGCAGAGAAGAGGCCCGGACCCCAAGGGTTGCTAAAGCAAGGCAACCAAGGAGGCTCTCCGGCGCTGATGGGACAGACTGAACGGGTTGCTCGACGCACCCCGATGATCCGTTACTACCTCCTGCTTCCGGATCCAAAGGGTGGCGAAGCCACGCTCGGCCGCATGCTCGACGACCGCTCCGAGGCCTGCTTTGACATTGCGGCCACTCCACCCGGCTGGCAGACATGCAGCAACCAGATCCAGAGACGGCTGCATTCCCACGACAAGATTGCCGAAATCAGCCTGGCGCGTGCCCAGGCCTGGCTTCCGTCGGCCTTTGCCTGAGTTCAACCAGTCCAACGCACCCGGCGCCAGAACTGCTCCAGACTACTGAGGCCATGCTGAACGGCGGTCCGAGTCAGCAGCCGGGTGTCAACAGTTCTGAGTTAACAGCTCTGAGTCAAGACTTCTGAGTTAACAGCTCGGACTCAAAGCTTCCAATCAGCAGGCCCTGCCCCACGGACGCATGAAGGCCATCCGGAATCGGGAAGGCCATCTCGATTCGGCTACCCGAAATGTTGCCATCAGAAGCAGACGTAAAAGTGAGGGAATCCTCAAAGCCATGCGCTTTTGCGGGGCTCAGCGCAACCCGCGGGTAATCAGTGATACAATGATTACTCACCCTTTGATAAAGGGCAAGGCAGTCTTGCATCAGGTCGAATCGGCCAGAGATTGGGATCACTGCCGGCCTGTGTTGAAGGATCTCCCAGGCCTAAGCCTCGTCAATTTTTTCCGTGACCCAGCAGCCTTCCGCGTGCGAGAGCTTCGCGTGCTCTTCGGACGCCACCAGCCAACCGCAGCCTGACACCACCATTTCTGATTTGCCTGCATCCCTTCCTGCCACTCCCTTGGATACCAGCCCAGCAGCAACGCCAGAGTCTCCGGATGTTCCGGAGGCCCCTGAGACCATTGAATCTGGCCAAGGCGACGTTGAGATCGAAAACGGCTTCTCCTGTTTCGGCCTCAGCGAGCAACTCGTTAAGGCTGTTGTTCTCTGCGGCTACACCACTCCATCACCGATTCAGAAGGCTGCCATCCCTGAGCTGATGCTCGGCCGCGATCTGGTTGGCCAGGCCCAGACAGGAACCGGCAAGACAGCCGCCTTTGCCCTGCCCCTGCTCTCCAGGCTGGATCCCAACCAACGCACCCCCCAGGTGTTGGTGCTCACCCCCACCCGGGAACTCGCCCTGCAGGTTGCCGAAGCCTTCAACACCTACGCCAGCCAACTGCCCCAGGTGCGCATTCTGCCGATCTACGGCGGCGCCGATTTCCGTGATCAGATCGTCAGGCTGAAGCGTGGTGTTCAGGTAGTGGTCGGTACACCTGGCCGGGTCATGGATCACATGCGGCAGGGAACGCTCGACCTCTCCGGACTTCGCAGCCTGGTGCTCGACGAAGCCGATGAGATGCTGCGGATGGGCTTCATCGACGACGTCGAATGGGTGCTTGAACAACTCCCTGAGCAGCGCCAAGTGGTGCTGTTTTCCGCCACAATGCCCTCGGAGATCCGCAGGCTCTCCCGCAAATATCTCAAGGATCCAGCTGAAGTCACCATCCGCCAAAAAGGGGCCGAATCGAGCACCATTCGTCAGCGCCATCTAGTCGTCAATGGATCCCAGAAACTCGAAGCCCTGACCCGTGTTCTTGAGGCCGAAAGCAGCGAAGGGGTGATCATCTTTGCTCGCACCAAGGCCATCACCCTGGCGGTCTCTGAAGCCCTTGAACAGCATGGCTACGACGTGGCCGTCCTCAATGGAGACGTGCCCCAGAACCAGCGCGAGCGCACCGTCGAGAGGCTGCGCAGCGGTCAGGTGAATGTGCTGGTGGCCACCGATGTGGCAGCCCGCGGCTTGGATGTCGAGCGCATCACCCTGGTGATCAACTACGACATTCCCTTCGACAGTGAGGCTTACGTCCACCGGATCGGTCGCACCGGCCGTGCCGGACGCAGCGGTGACGCCATCCTGTTCCTGACACCAAGGGAAAGGCGTTTCCTCTCCGGTTTGGAGCGCACGGTGGGCAAGCCGATCGACTTGATGGAGGTGCCCACCAATGCCGACATCAACCAAAACCGGCTCGACAGGCTGCGTCAGCAGCTCACAGCCCTGGTTAAGACGCCGCGAGCTGCTGAACAGGAATTGGCCCTGCTCAGCGAGATTCTGCAACGGGTGGGTCGCGAGATCGAAGCCACGCCAGATGAACTGGCCCTCGCTGCCCTGCAACTGGCGGTCGGCACGAAGCCACTGTTGGTCCATGGCAACGAAGACTGGCAACGGTCCAGCGGTCAACGTGACAGGGAGCGCTCCCGTGACGGCGATGATCGCCGTGGCGACCGTCGTCGCCCCGAGCGACAAGGTCGCGAGGAAGGAGGCCACACTCCCGACGCCAACATGGAGCGTTTTCGCATTGAGGTGGGCTGGCGTGATCGGGTCAAGCCCGGCAACATCGTGGGAGCCATTGCCAACGAGTCCGGGCTCACCGGACGCAGCATCGGCCGAATCCAGATCTTTGACACCCACAGCACCATCGATCTGCCCCAGGGAATGCCTGAGGATGTCTTCGATGCTCTGCGGCGCCTTCGGGTGATGAACAAGGAACTGGAAATCAGTCGCCTCACGCGCTGAACCTCGTTGACCCTCTGACCGACGCATGACTTCGCCAGCGGCTGTGAGCCAATCCCTCTTGACGTTGATTTCTCCCAGCTGTTGGTGGCTCCAGCGCAGCGCGGCCTTGGCAGCAGTTGCTGGCCTGGCTTTTTCAGGCCTGGTTCCTGATCAGGCCATGGCCCAATCAGACGACGTGGTCGTGACCAGGCTCTGCCTGGCCGGGTTCAGTGCGGCTTTCCAGGCCGCCAGGCAGGTGGCGCCTCCCGGCATGAACACCTACGCCTGTTCCTGCTTCGTGGAGCAGATCAACCAGGGCTCTGACCTGGCCTCAGCGCAATCCACCTGCCGGGAGCGGGCGATCGCGCGTTATCGCATGTGATCCCTGGGATCAGGCGCATGTTCCAGTCAGGCCATCGGTGCAAAGAGAGGACACCTCCTCGAGGCTGATGGCTTCGAGTGAGGCGATCAGTGTGGGCTGAATGTCAGGACTTTCTGACATAATCAACGTGTGGAGGAGATCGAGTCGATCGGCCAGCGCCAATTCGCCACTCTCACTCCAGGCCAGGCTCCAGGGAACGGGGGCGGGCATTGGATCAGCTAGCAGAGTTAGGATTTGCTAACAATGGCTGAATTTTTCAGTGTTGGGGCCACTTCCCAGATTTTTTTCAACTTCTGTTGGGACATGTCCACCGTCCGCAGGCAGGCGCGCAAGTTGAAACTGACCAGCCAAGAAAAGCCTTAGCGAAAGCCAGGAACCACCCAGACAGAAAACTCGGATCGATCCCAATCCTTGATCGATCCCGCAGCGTCCCTGGCGGCACAAGCCTCAGACAGCGCCTTCAAGCAGATCGAGCAGCTCGTGATCCTGCTCGCGGCTAACGGCCAGGCGGCGCAGCTGATCGGGCGGCTGCAGCAGCAAAGCTTCACCTTCGTGATGCTCGGGCAGGGCCGCTCTGAGGGAGCGGCGGCGAAGTTTGGCTGTCCAGCGCTGGGAGCGGTTGTAAGAGCGAGAGCGTGTCATGGCGATGGCCTCAATCGCAGCCCATTTGTTCTAGCTGGAATGGCCAAGGGAAACAGCTCAGTTCAAACACAAGCCAACGCGCCGGGTTGAATGGCTTTCATCCGCCGAACGCTCAACCCCATCCATGGCCCCATCGCCACCCTCTCCAGCCCTCCAGCGTCTGCTGGCCACGCTGCGTCCCCACAGGCGTCTGGTCTGGCTGGCGGCGCTCTGCTCGGTGCTCAACAAACTCTTCGACCTGGCCCCACCGGTGCTGATCGGCCTGGCGGTCGATGTGGTGGCCAGACAACAGAACTCCTGGCTCGCCGGGATCGGTATCGGTGGTGTTCCCTCCCAGCTGGCCCTGCTGGGGGTGCTCTCGTTCCTGATCTGGAGCGCTGAATCCCTGTTCGAATACCTCTACGGGCTGCTCTGGCGCAACCTCGCCCAGACCGTGCAACACGAGCTGCGCCTGGAGGCCTACGACCATCTCCAGCGCCTTGAGATGGCCTTCTTCGAGGCCGGCAGCAGCGGCCGTCTGCTGGCCATCCTCAATGACGACATCAACCAGCTGGAGCGGTTTCTCGACCACGGCGCCAACGAACTGCTGCAGCTTGTTACCACTGTGCTGGCGGTCGGCACGGCGATGGCGGTGCTCTCCCCAGGGGTGGCCGGGGTCGCCTTTCTGCCGATCCCGGTGATTCTCTGGGGGTCTGTGATCTTTCAGAAACGCTTAGCCCCCCGCTACCGGGACGTGCGCGAGAAAGCCAGTGATCTCAACAGCAGCCTGGTCAACAATCTCGGCGGGATGCTGACGATCAAGAGCTACGCCGCAGAGGCCTGGGAACTCGGTCGGATCGGCTCCTTAAGCGACGCCTACCGGCGCAGCAACCGCCGCGCGATCCAGCTCTCGGCCGGCTTCATTCCCCTGATCCGTTTCGCGATTCTGTTCGCCTTCGTGGCGATCCTGGTGATCGGCGGCCTGCAGGCCTGGCGAGGAACGATTGCCATCGGCAGCTACAGCTTTCTGGTATTCATCACCCAGCGGCTGCTCTGGCCGCTCACCACCCTGGGCCGCACCCTCGACGACTACCAGCGGGCGATGGCCTCCAGCGACCGGGTGCTCGACTTGCTCGCCACCCCAATGGCGATCCCAAGCGGTGATCGACCCTTGCCACTGCAGGAGGTCAGAGGAAGCCTGGAATTCCGCCAGGTCAGCTTCGGCTACGGCGGCCGCGAAGGATTGATTGAGAACTTCAACCTGACCATTCCAGCTGGCCATACCGTCGGCATCGTCGGGGCGACCGGCTCGGGCAAGAGCACCTTGGTGAAGTTGCTGCTGCGGCTCTACGAGGTGGATCAGGGCGAGATCCTGCTGGATGGGTTGCCGATTCGTGATCTCAGGCTCGACGACCTGCGGCGGGCGATCGGACTGGTGAGTCAGGAGGTGTTCCTGTTCCACGGCAGCGTGGCCGAAAACATCGCCTACGGCAGCTTTGGGGCCACCCCGGCGGCGATAGCCCGTGCCGCCCAGCTGGCTGAAGCCAGCGGCTTCATCGACGCCCTCCCTGAGGGCTACGACACCGTGGTGGGCGAGCGCGGCCAACGCCTCTCGGGCGGGCAACGGCAACGCATCGCCCTGGCCAGGGCCATCTTGAAGAACTCTCCCGTGCTGATCCTCGATGAGGCCACCGCGGCGGTCGACAACGAAACCGAGGCGGCGATCCAACGCTCCCTGGAGCTGATCACCGCCGAACGCACCACCCTGGTGATCGCCCACCGGTTGAGCACCGTGCGCCACGCCGATCGCATTGTGGTGCTGGAGGCAGGCCGGATCATCGAGAGCGGCCAGCATGAAGACCTACTGCAGCGAGGAGGCGTCTACGCCAGCCTCTGGCGTGTTCAGGCGGGATTACGGACCGATGAAGCCCTCAGCCTCTGAGATGGGGCCTTTCAACGCTCTTCGCGCGAATGTTGCAGCATGGAGTCGAACTGACTGCTGTCACCAGGCCGCTGCGGCCACGCCCATGGCGCTCAACTCCGGCTCGTTTCACCTGTTGCCCTCTCCACAGGGTGAGCTGTTCGAACTTCCGCTGCGACGCCTTCAACCGACCCAGTTCTGCCTTGGCTTGGCGGAGGTGCGGGCCCGGGCGAACGATTTCCGGCTCGAATCGATCGAAAGCCGGCGCCGCTATCTCAAAAGCCGGCCTGTGCCGGTGGCGGTGAGCAGTGCTGGCGAGCACTGGATGATTGATCGCCATCACCGGCTCAGGGCCCTGCTGGATGTCGACCCCTCCGGGACGGTCTTTTGTGCGGTGGTTCTGGAGCTCAAAGGAGCCAGCCGGCTCCATTGCCTCGAAGAGCTCAATCGCCGGGGCTGGCTCTATTTGCAGGATGGCCAGGGGAACGGTCCCTATGCCCCTGAGCAACTCCCCCAAAGCCTTGAAGCGATGCAGGACGACCCTTACCGCAGCCTGGTCTGGAAGCTCAAGCAGGAGGGCCTGATCAAGGCACAGCCGGCCGTGCCATTTCTCGAATTTCACTGGGGCGCCTGGTTGAGGCGGCAAGCCCTGCCGCCCTTCAGCTCCAGCGAGCTGGATCCCGCCCTGGTCCAGGCCCGCCTACTGGTCCGCAGCCGGGCCGGCTCGGGGATCCCTTGACGCTGATGCCAAAGCAATGTGTTCTGTAGCGGGTGAATTCAAATACCATTTGTGTACTCCACCCCCTAACGCCACACTCAGGGGTTGGGAACCAACGCTTTAACGCCCCTCGGGCATCGTCAGCCTTGCCATTCCAATCCAAACGTCCCAAGCCGAGCCGTCCCTGGCCCGTGTTTTTTGCCATGGTGCTTGGCCTCAGCGGAGGCTTGTTTTTGGCGGCTCCCCTGTCTGGCTTGCTGGCCGGCGACGAAGTCCGTGGGACCAGACCGCTCAGCAATCCGTTTGGCCGCTGGGTCGATACCGATCAAGACCTGCTCGTGCTTGGTTCAGATATGAGCGGAGCCAACACCGATGTGATGTTGACCCTTCGGGTCGGTGAGGGCCGCACCACGATCACCCAGGTACCGCGTGACACCTACATCAATTCCGATCGGTTTGGCCCCCTCAAGGCCAACGCCCTCTACGCCTACGGCGGCACCGAGGCCGTCAAGCAGGAGCTTTCCGATCGTCTGGGCCGACCGATTGGCCACTACCTGATCATCAAGTTGGGAGCCATCCGCCGCATGGGAGACGTGCTGGGCGGCGTTGAAGTCGATGTCCCCAAACGGATGTACTACGTCGACAACAGCCAGGGCCTCTACATCGATCTCCAACCCGGACGGCAAACGCTCAAAGGTCGGGATCTGGAGGGCTTTCTGCGCTGGCGCCACGATGAGAACGGCGACATCGGCCGTATCGATCGCCAGAAACTTGTGCTGGCCGCACTGTTCTCCAAAATCATCCGTCCGGAGAATCTGGTTCGGCTTCCCAGCCTGCTCGCGGCTGCTGGCGATGATGTCAAAACCGATCTCGGCCCGATGCAGATCGGTGGCCTGATCACGGCAATGGCCACCACCACGTTGACAACCGAACGCATCGGCGGCCGGCCCTTCGATCGCGACGGCATCAGCTACTGGGAAGCTGACTGGCCCGCCGTCACCGCTGGCAGCAACTCCAAGGGCGAAGGATCAGGCGAAGGCCGGTATCGCTTCTTGTTCTGACGCTCAGGCGGCGGCCAGATCAGCAGCCAGCTGCTCGGCAAGCGCCGGAGCCGTTGCGAACGGTCCACTGAAGCCCGCGAAACTCCACAACCCCGGCGCCGCCGCTATCGGACCAACCAAAGGCCCGCCATCGGCGCAGAAGGCCACCGGCACCTGGCGATAGTCGGCATCAAGGCGCGCAAGGGCTGGATCCAGCAGCGCCAGCCCTCGGCGCAAGCGTTGCTCCATCCGCGTGGGATCGGGAGGCACAAGACCTCCGGGGCCGGCGGGCACCAGTGTGATCTGCCCCAATAAAGCCCCGCTCCCCCAGGGGGCCAGGCCAGCATCAACAATCCAGGCGTCCTGCGTCAGCGCGGCGGACCTGGCCTCCAGGGCCGGCCGGCGCCAGGCACGCGGTTGCACGACCCTGCCGCGCCGCACCTGCTCAAGCCAGGGATTGCCAGCGGGAAGATCCCTGACAATCAGCACACCGGCCCAGCTGTGACGCAGGTTGGACACAAGAGATGGCCACAGACTCCGGCAAAACGCTCCTGCGGCCAGAACAACCTGGCTGGACTCGAGGCTGGCGGATGGCGAGGGGTCCGGCCCAGCCAACCGCAGGATCCAGCCCCCCCCTGGACGTGGCTGCAGGTTCAGCACCCGGGCGTCGAGCTGGTTCACCCCGGCGGCGGCAAGAACCCTTGGCAGGGCAGCCGTGAAGCGCCTACTGTCCACTTGCCCCACAGGCAACGCGGCGCTGAGCAAGGCAAGGGCTGGCGGTGGCAGTTGGTCAAGCCATCCGCCCCAGCTGTGCAGCACCAGCCCGCTGGCAGCAAAGCCCAGCGGGCCATGACACGACTCCAGCTGCCGCCAGTGACGGCGAGCGGAGAAGCCAAGCATGGCTCCGTAGCTCAGTGAGGTGGCCGAGCCAGGTGGATCCGCCGGATCTTCGGCTGGTGCCACCAGGGTGACGGCCAGACCGCGGCTGATCAGGGCGAGGGCAACCAGCACACCGGCCAGGCCACCGCCCACGACAACCACCGCATCGCGCGGCGCTGCCATGGCTCAGATCTGCAGGGTGAAGGAGGTGATCACGTTGTGGAACAAGTCGCTCACTTTGGGCCAGCGGGCTTCGTTGGTGCTCGCCGCCAGGGTGTACAGACGGCCACGGTCAACAACAACGGTGGCCAGTTCGTGCCGGTCCCGATCGGCGAGATGAACGGCGTACTCCAGGTCATAGAAGGTATGGCCGCCATCCTCACGCTCGATCGCCTCGACCAGTTCGGCCTGGCGGCCACTGCCTTCTGGGGCAATCACAATCCGGCCCAGCTTCTCTCCCACCGCCACGGCGCTACCGAGATTCTCGAGGCTGTTGGTGTCATTCACATCGGAGATCACCAGGCTGAGGGTCTCGTCGCTGTTGATCAGATCGTGGAAGACCACCTGGGGACCGTCGCTGACGGCCACCCGATTCCAGCCGGTGGGATAGAGAAAGGCGTAGCGGCCATCGGGGCTCTGAAAGGTGTTCAGGCCCGCCCCCGACGCACTGCAGCCGCTCAGACCGGCCCCGATCAACAGGGCAGCGAGAACCCAGCTGAACAGGCGGGTGAGGAACGACGACGGCAACGACAAGGGCAGCACAGGGGAAGGGGACGGAGCCATCAGCTGACGACCGGTGCGAGGGAGGTGCCAGAGCACCGCCGCCATTCTGAACCGTGCCAGGACGCAGGCCCCTAGATTCCGGCCAGTTGCGGCGGTTCTCTGAGCGGCTTCACCCGCCCACTGGCCCGGTTGATCGACCAGTTCGAGCGATTGCCGGGGATCGGGCCTCGCACGGCCCAACGCTTGGCCCTGCACCTGCTCAGGCAGCCCGAAGAACAGATCCATGCCTTCGCCGATGCCCTGCTGGCGGCTCGCAGCCAGGTGGGCCAGTGCAAACGCTGTTTTCACCTCTCGGCTGAGCCCCTTTGCGAGATCTGCCTGAATGAAACGCGCCGCAACGGCCAGCTCTGCGTGGTGGCCGATTCACGCGACCTGCTCGCCCTGGAGCGCACCCGGGAATTCAAGGGGGCATATCACGTGCTCGGCGGTTTGATCTCGCCGATGGATGGGGTCGGACCAGACCTTCTGCATGTCCAGTCGCTGGTGCAGCGGGTGGACAGCGAGGACATCAGCGAGGTGATCCTGGCGCTGACCCCGAGCGTGGAAGGTGACACCACCAGCCTCTATCTGGCCAGGCTGCTGCGGCCGTTCACCCCTGTCAGCAGGATCGCCTACGGCCTGCCGGTAGGCAGCGAACTGGAGTACGCCGATGAGGTCACCCTGGCGCGAGCCTTGGAAGGCCGCCGCAGAATGGATTAGCGATGGCAAGGGATGCAATGAATCCAGCGGCGCAAACGGTCACCGGCCGTCGCCACAGCGCCATCGCCCCGGCCGAGCGGCTGCCGCCATGGCTGCGACGACCGATCGGCACGGCCTCAGACCTCGAGGCAGTTCAGGAGGTGGTCAAACAGCAGCGGCTGCACACGATCTGCGAAGAGGGCCGCTGCCCCAACCGGGGCGAGTGCTACGCAGCCGGCACCGCCACCTTCCTGCTGGGCGGTCCGATCTGCACCCGCAGCTGCGCCTTCTGCCAGGTGGAGAAGGGCCAGGCTCCGGTTCCCTTCGATGCCGACGAGGCCGAACGGGTGGCCGAAGCCGTTGACACCCTCAAGCTGCGCTACGTGGTGCTCACCGCTGTCGCCCGCGACGACCTGGCCGACCACGGCGCCAGCCTGTTCACCGGAACAATGGCGGCGATACGGCGCCGCCATCCCCAGATCGCGATCGAGGTGCTCACCCCTGATTTCTGGGGCGGCCATCGCGGCGAAGCGGAAGGTGTGGCGGCCCAGCAACAGCGCCTGGGCGTAGTCCTGGCGGCAGAGCCGGTCTGCTTCAACCACAACATCGAGACGGTGCAGCGACTGCAGGGGCAGGTGCGCCGTGGTGCCACCTACTCCCGTTCCTTGGGATTGCTGGCGGCCTGCCGGCAGCTGGCCCCCGCCATCCCAACCAAATCAGGCCTGATGCTGGGCCTGGGCGAAACGCTCGAGGAGGTGATGGAGGCCCTGGCCGATCTCCGGGGCGTGGGATGCGAGCGCGTCACCATCGGGCAATACCTGCGGCCTTCCCTGGCTCACCTGCCAGTGGATCGCTACTGGCGACCCGAGGAATTTATGAAGCTGGGAGAGCTGGCCCAAGGCCTGGGCTTTAACCAGGTGCGCTGCGGACCACTGGTGCGCAGCAGTTACCACGCCGGCGAGAACTAAGACGTCACATCTGCCGGGAGATCGGCGGATCTGATCAGTGGAACTGATCGGCAGATGTGATCAGCGGGGGAGTCAACAGGAAAAACAAGCCGGGCCACAGGAACGCACCAATTCAATTCGTTCTTTTCAATCAGGTCTTCTCAATCAGGTCTTCTCGATCAGTTCTCCACGAAATCACAACCCTGTTCCATACAATTTGAGAGCTTCGCCACCTTCAACATCGCCATCGTGGTGCTGGCCATCGGCCGCTGGCTCAACCAACGTGTCGCGATTCTTCGAGATTTCAATATCCCAGAACCGGTCACCAGAGGTCTGCTTGCTGCTGGCCGTCGTCCATGGTTTCACCGGGATCGAAGTCGGCTTCAACCTGGCAACCCGTGACTTCCTGCTGCCCTATTTTTTTGCCGCCATTGGCCTGAACGCCGACATCAAGACGTTGATCTCAGGCGGCCGACCGTTGCTGGTGCTGGTGGCGGTCACCATCCTTTACATGATTCTTCAGAACCTGACGGGGGTAGGGGTGGCCAGCCTGTTGGGTCTCAATCCGCTGATCGGCCTGCTGGGGGGATCGGTTTCGTTGCTGGGCGGCCACGGCACAGCCATTGCCTGGGCACCGCGGTTCGCCGCCAGCCATGGCGTCAGCAATGCCCTGGAAATCGGCATCGCCTGTGCCACCTTCGGTCTGGTGCTGGCCTCCTTGATGGGCGGCCCGATCGCTCGCCTGCTGATTCGTGGCAACAAGCTTCAACCGCGTCTGCCGCCAAGGGAATCCCGGCGGGAGTTGATCGGAGGCGAGGCCGAGTCGATCAGCTATTTCAGCCTGCTGCGCACGCTGTTCTGGTTGAACGTGAGCCTGGCCCTGGGCGAGGGGCTCCATGAAGCCTTACAAGCAGCCGGCCGCAATCTGCCGTTGTTCGTGTGCACCTTGTTTGGCGCCATCCTGCTCACCAACACCGTTCCCCGCCTGGGACGATTTCAGTGGCCAGCCAACAGCCGATCGCTGACGATCATCTCAGAGATTTCCCTTGGCATTTTTCTGACGATGTCGCTGATGAGTCTGCAGCTCTGGACGATCGCTGAACTTGCCGGGCCGATTCTCACCATTCTGGCGGCACAGTTCGTAGTGGCTTTCCTCTTCGCCATTGTTGTGATCTTCCGTGTGATGGGCCGCGACTACGAAGCTGCTGTGATCTGCTCAGGCTTCGGCGGCATCTCCCTCGGTGCCACTCCCACGGCGATGGCCAACATGGCAGCTGTAGCCCAGACCTACGGCCCGGCCCATCGCGCCTTCATCATCGTGCCACTGGTTTCTGGATTCTTCGTGGATATCAGCAATGCTTTGGTGATTCAGCGCTTCCTCAACTGGCTGGGCTGAATTCAGGCAACTGCTAGGTTGTGCTGGGATTGAATCGCAAGTTGGCAGAAAAACAACCATGACCATCAAGATCGGCATCAATGGCTTCGGCCGTATCGGCAGACTGGTGTTCCGCCGGGCGTTCGAAATCGAAGGAATCGAGGTGGTCGGCATCAATGATCTGATCGATATTAATTACATTGCATACATGCTTCGCTATGACTCAACCCACGGCCGCTTCAAAGGGGAGGTGTCGATCAGCGATGGCCAGCTGATCGTTAATGGCCGCAGCATCCGCGTGACAGCCGAGCGCGATCCCCGCCAACTGAACTGGGGGGATGTTGGCGCTGAGATCGTTCTAGAGGCCACCGGCCTGTTCCTCACCGATGCCACCGCCCGGGCGCACATCGAGGCAGGCTCCAAAAAAGTGGTGCTCTCCGCCCCATCAAAAGACGGCACGCCGATGTTCGTGATGGGGGTGAACCACAGCAGCTATGCCGGCGAAGATATCGTCTCCAACGCCTCCTGCACCACCAACTGCCTGGCGCCGATCGCCAAGGTGCTGCATGACAACTTCGGCATCAAGGACGGGCTGATGACCACCGTGCATGCCACCACCGCCACCCAAAAAACGGTGGATGGCCCTTCGGCGAAGGACTGGCGGGGTGGCCGGGGGGCAGGGCAGAACATCATTCCCTCTTCCACAGGCGCTGCCAAGGCGGTTGGCAAGGTGATCCCTGCCCTCAACGGCAAGCTCACCGGCATGGCCTTCCGGGTTCCAACCCCCGATGTTTCGGTGGTGGATCTCACCGTGAATCTGGAGCGGCCCGCCAGCTACGCAGCGATCAAGGCGGCGATGAAGGCGGCCTCAGAGGGCCCGATGGCGGGCATCCTCGGTTACACCGAAGACGCTGTGGTCTCCAGCGATTTTCTGGGCGAATCCTGCACCTCAATTTTTGATGCCAATGCAGGCATTGCCCTCACCGACACCTTCGTCAAAGTGGTGGCCTGGTATGACAACGAGTGGGGCTATTCCTGCAAATGCCTCGACCTGATCCGCCACATCGCCACGCCCACAGGGGGCCTTCAGGCCTGAACCGATCGCATGAAGCGCTGGAGATGGCGACTCTCCAGCTCCAGCACGCGCCGTGAAAAGTCCTGGTCGATAGCGAGCACGGCATCGAACGAATCGACAGGAACCGCCAGCAGGCGCGTGCCATCCACGGCCGCCTCGATCGTGTTTTCCGTTGAGCTGTGGGTGAGGACCTCCAGCTCATCGAGCACCTGGCCAGGCTTGAGCTGGTCGTCGCGGCGGGCCTCTCCCTCCCGGTAGCGCACCACCGCCTGCCCTTCGATCAGCAACAGCAGCTCGCGGCAGCGATCGCCCACTTCTGTGATCAGCTCGCCGGCGGCATAGCTGCGCAGTTCGGAGGCCTCCGCCAGGGATTCGAGCGTGTCACTTCTGGTGCGCCGGAAGAAATCACTGGCGGCCAGGAACACCCGTTTTTCAAGATCGGGAAGGGCGGCCAGCTCAGGCATTCGCGGCGCCCCCTCTGCTGACCCCTCCTTGGCCCCGGGGCTGAGCACCAGCGCGGCGGCCTGCCTCAGCAGTGGGGGAGAAGACGGAAGCAGAAATGCAGGGGCGCGGCTGCGGCCCCGCTGGCCATCGAGGCGGGCGATCAGGAGCAGGGCCGCCGCCGCGATCGTGGCGGAGCGATCCTGCAGCAGGCTGTCGAGGTGATCGAGGCTGGCCTCCAGCGGGATCTCCAGGGAGCAGGCGGTGGCCTCGGCGCCGGGGCTGCTCAGAGCTGCCAGCAGCTCGGGTGCCAGACGCTCGCGCCAGGTTTTCTGCTCCAGCAACTCCAGCAGCACCAGGGGCGCAATCCGTTGCAGACGCTCGACCAGACCCGGCAGTTGCGGGTCCCCCTGCAGGCTGATGAAGGCCTCAAGAATCGCTGCCACGCTCAGTTCCTGCCGGTGGCGGATGTGATCGGCAAGCAGGGTGCGCACGAACAAAGGCTGCTGTGCCAGCGAGGGCTGGTGCAAGGCGCGGAAGGCCTCTATCAAGGCGGGCAAGCGCTGCAGCAGCACGTCGGCCCTGTGGGCCACACCCTCGGTGGGCTGGAGCATGCCAAGGATGCTTTCCTGCTCCTGTGCCGTGATCGAAAACTGGCGCTTCAGGGAATCTCGTGCAGCAGGATCGGCCGCCTGGGCCTGGCGGCCCTGCAGCAGGACCAGCCGCTCCAATGACTTGCGATAGCCACTCAGCCGTACCTGATCCTCAAGGCTGCGCCGGCTGTCGGGATCGAGCAGGGCCGGATCCTCCACCCCGAGTTCCTCCAAGAGTTGCTCATGTTCGGCATCGGCAATGCCGAGCTCCCGGCGCATTTGCCTGAGCACATCCAGGCTGCTGGAGACGTTCACGTAGCCCTCAGCCAGGGCGTCTCGCACCACGCCTTTGTAGGCCTCCTGCCGCTTCTCACGGGTGAATCCAGGCAGCACCTTGGCGAGCACATAGACCTCATGGGTGTTCAGATCCCGCAGGGTGCGTCCATCAAGGAACTGCCCAACGTTGAGCTGCAGCCGCTCGAGTTGCTTGCGAAAGCGGCTGGCCAGATTCTCGCGGCCATAAAGATCGGGATCACGATTCCAGGCCCGGTATAACCACAGCGTGCTCAGCATCACCAGCAGCAGGTCAAGCAGCGCTTGCAGAGGCAGGGGCAGCAGCAGAATCAGGGGCCGACCGGAAAAGATAAAAAAGACATTGAAGATCCCGAATGTGCAGAGACAGAACAAGCGATGCCGCACCTGCAGGCTCTGGTCAGATTCCAGAGCTGAATCAGATTGCAGGGAAGAATCGGAAGACTGGCTTGCACGGTTGTGGTTTTTTCGGGCGCACGTTTCTACCCAGTGACCGATCCGGATCCCCAGCCAGGTGCAGAGCCCCAGCACCAAGGGCACCGCCACGAGGCGTGGCAGGTTGATCGGCTGACCAAACAGAAAAAGGCCCGGACTGAGCAGGGTGGCGAGTTGATCACTCTGGCGGATCCAGGCCCCTGAAAAATAATAAGCCCAGTTGCCGGCATAGAGGTAGTAATAGAGGAAATAACCGATCACCAGGCCCACGTAGCCATAACGATCAAAGCCGGCTGTGGGTTGAGCCAGTGCTGCCCAATACATCCGCTCGGCATCGATGTCGATGCAGGGTTGCTGGCAGGCCACGCAGGCGCTCTGCTCGGAACCATCCGGCAGCACCGTGCGGCACATCGACTGGGTGATCAACTGCTCGCTGGTGTGGGCTTTGCTGCCCAGCAATCCGCTGGGTGTGGAGTAAACCGCTTGCACTGGGGCCATCGGACAGAAGTATTGGCACCAGGCCTTGCCGCCGAACAGATAGCCCACCGTGATCGCACAGGCGATCGTGAACAGCAACCAACCAGCCAGCACCAGTCGATCGGCATTGAAGAACAGCAGCCGGCCGCAGAGACCGACGAACAACCAGCCGAATTGCAGCCGCCCGTAGTGACGGCCAAGCCAGGAATCGGGAGGCACTTTGGCCAGCTCCATCCGTTTCTTGCCGCTCTTGGCGTTGATCCGCTCGAATTGCCGTTGTAAGCCCAGCGCCCGGGGGATCTGGGAGAGGAAGGAGAGCGGGCAGATACGGCGCCAGAACTCGTGGCCGAAGACCAACAGAATGAAGACAGCCGAAGGAACGATCGCGCCCCAGAACAGCGTGGTGCCCAGGGGATAGGGCCGATCGACCCGGCAGACACCCTGAACCTCAACGCAGGCCCCAGACAACCGCAAGGGGCTCCAGGGATGGGTGGGTTCCGTCAGTGCCGCCGACCAGGGGTCATAGAACAGCGAGGCGATGATCAGAAGCCAGCCGGCAGTCAGAAACCAGCGCACCAGGTGCATCCGCGACTCCGCAATCTGGTTCGCCATCCCTCGGCCAAAAGAGTGGGGCGAAGCTAACCCGCTTAGCGCAGATCTGAAGGACTGATCTGGAGCGGGGTCAGGATTGCACGGCATCGCCGCAAGCCTTCCTGGCAATCTGCCGCCATCAGCAGACCTGCCCCGCCCCAGAACACCCGCAGAACCAAGTCGAGAGGCCCACTGCCCACCGCCCGGCCAGGCACGAATCCAAAACGCCGGAAGTAGCGCACCAGGCGCTGATGTTGTCGCTGTTCATCCCGAATCGCCAGCAGCTGGGCTCGGCGGCAGGGCGTTTGCTCCAGGGCCCAGGCAAAGGTGGCGGCCCAGATCAGCACCCCGACGATCCGGTCGTCGGAGCGCACCCGCAGGGTGTCGAGATGGAGGCCAGAGGGGAGCGGCAGGGCCCAGCCCTTGAGCTCACCGAGTAACTCCGCCGCTTCCCCCTGCCGGCAGCGGGCCACCCCGACCCGCAGGCCCCAGACCCCCAGGCGCCGGCCAACCTGGAGGCGAAGGCGCAGACCGCGTGCCGCGGCCAACAGCTCGATCGCGGCGAGGCTGGGCAGGCCTGGGGGCAGGTCGCTCATGCCGGGTAACGCTCCACCGCAAGCACCGCGCCGATGGGCAGGGGACCGTAGAGATGGGGGAAGCGTTCACCGCCAGGCGGCACCGGCTCCAGCTTCAGGGGAGCCGTGAGCCGGTCGGGATCAATGGTGAGCAGCCGCACCGCCCCGGCATCGGCGTAGAAACGCTGGTAGGTGGCGGCCAGCTGGTGAGCCCAGCTGGCGTGGATGAATCCCACCTGCTCCAGGCTCTGGCCCCGGGTCGAGCGGAGATACACCCCTGCCGCCTCTGCCTCGTCCCATTCAGCGGCCAGTGCCAGGTGGTAAAGGAAACGGGGAGAGCGCCAGCGCAGTTGCTGGCCCATCACCGCCGAGAAAGCTTCGCTGGCCAGAAAACGCTCGAGCCAGTGCTGCAGGGGCCCAAGCCCGGGCTCGTTGTCGAAGCCGGCCGGGTCGGCCAGGCGGAACTGACGCACGAACGGCAACAGGGCCAGATCGGCAAGGCAGGGGCGCGAGCCCAGCAGCCAGCCGCCGGCCCCAGCGGAAATCCCGGCGGCCAATGCCGCGTTCCAGCGATGCAGAACCGCCAACGCGGCCTGGCGATGGGCCGTCGCATCGGCGCCCGGATAGCGACTGGCGTATTTGAAGCGATCGAGATGGCCCTTGAACGTTCCGTCATTGATCGCCACCAGTTCGTCGCTTCTGCGGGCCAGCTCGGGCTCGCCGCGTCGCAGCAGATCCTGGGGATCGGACTGCCCCAGCGCCCAGTGCATCACCTCCAGGCTCTCCTCAATCACCCAGACCGGCCGGCCGCTGCTCGCTGGGCCTTCCAGCACCGGCACCGTGCCCTTCGGTGACACCGCCAAAAGCTCGGCCGGCTTGGCCTGGAGGCTCACCTCGCGCAGCTCCACCGCCAGGCCAGCCGCGCTCAGGGCCAGCCGGGCGCGGATCGCGTAGGGGCAGCGGCGAAAACTCCACAGCACCGGAGCCTGGCCACTCACCGCGCGGCCAGGAGGCGTTGCAACGACGCAGAGACGCCGACACGCTCGGCGGGATCTCCAACAAGCGTTAGCTCGCCGGACTTCGGCCACCAGTTGAGGCGAAGATTGGTATCTGGCCCACCGAAAATGAACATCTCGAACTGACCTTTGTGTTCCCAGTGGCCCTGGCCATCGAGGGAATCCACCAGAACCTTGAGCTCATCAAGCGTGCCAAGGAATGTCATCGAGGCGGATCGCAGCAAAGCCAGTTTACGGAGCTGGACTGGCTTGGGGATCCACCGCCCAAGCTGCAGAACCGATGTGGTTCTCCCCCCGCCCGCGCGCCAGGGAGATCTGGCGTTGGCGCTCGGCGAAGCGAGCACAGTCGGCGTTGCTGAATTGGCCGATGCAGTGGTGGCAGCTCACCCCTTCCACGTAGCTGGGCTGCTGGCGATCGGCCAGCGAGAGGGGCAGCCCGCAGGCATGGCAAAGGCTGTGGCTGCCGGGCTCGAGCCGGTGATTCAGCGCCACGCGCTGGTCAAAGACGAAACACTCGCCCCGCCAGCGGCTCTGGCTCTCGGGCACCTCCTCGAGATAGCGAAGGATCCCCCCCTTCAACTGGTGCACCCCCTCGAATCCCTGCTGCTGGAGATAGGCCGTGGCCTTCTCACAACGGATGCCGCCGGTGCAGAACAGGGCCAGCCGGCGGGGCTGGCGCGCCGCCACCAGAGCGTGGAGATCGCGCTCCACCCAGGCTGGAAAGTCGCGGAAGCTGGCGGTGGCCGGATCGATCGCCCCGTCGAAGCTGCCCAGCGTCACCTCATAGGTGTTGCGGGTGTCGATCACCAGGGTGTCTGGGTCCGCGATCAGGTCGTCCCACTGCTGCGGCGGAACGTCGGTGGTCTGCCGTTGCGCCGGCTGGATCTCCGGCCGGCCCATGGTGACGATTTCAGCCTTGATCCTCAGCTTCAAGCGGTGGAACACCTGCCGCTCACTCCAGCTGAATTTGGGCTCAAGATCGGCCAGGCGGGGATCAAGGCGCAGCTGATCGAGAAAGCCACGCAAGCCAGTCTCAGGCCCGCAGAGCGTTCCGTTCAGACCTTCCTCGGCCAGCAACAGGGTGCCTTTCAGGCCAGCGGCCGCCGCCAGCGGCAGCCATTCGGCGCGCCGCTGGCGGAGCTCGCCGGGCTCGAAGCTCACGAACGCATAGAACGCCGCCACCAACCAGGGGGTATCGCCGGAATCGCTCACACCGTGTTGAGGCTGGGTACTTCCACGCTCACGCCCGCCGCCGCCAACAGGGCACGATCAGCCGCCACATCGGGGTTGCCCGTGGTGAGCAGGGTGTCGCCGTAAAAGATCGAATCGGCGCCCGCCTGCAGGCAGAGGATCTGGGCCTCACGGCTGAGCTGTTCGCGGCCGGCGCTCAGGCGCACCCGGCTGAAGGGCATCAGCATCCGAGCGGTGGCCACCATCCGCACCAGCTCCAGCGGATCGAGCGGTTCCTGTTGCTCCAGTGGTGTGCCCTCCACCGCCACCAGGGCATTGATCGGCACGCTCTCGGGGTGGGGATCGAGGTTGGCGAGCACCTGCAGAAGCCCGGCCCGGTCGGTGTCGCTCTCGCCCATGCCGATGATGCCGCCGCAGCAGACGGTCAAACCCGCCCGGCGCACCCTGGCGAGGGTTTCAAGGCGCTCCTGATAGGTGCGCGTGGTGGTGATCCGGCCGTAGAACTCGGGGCTGGTGTCGAGGTTGTGGTTATAGGCGGTGAGGCCAGCGGCAGCCAGCCGTTCGGCCTGCTGGTCGGTGAGCATGCCGGCGGTGACGCAGGCCTCCAGGCCCAGGGCCCGCACCCCGGCCACCATGGCGAGCATGGCGTCGAAGGGGGCACCATCGCGAATGTCGCGCCAAGCCCAGCCCATGCAAAAGCGATGGGCGCCTGCGGCCTTGGCAGCGCGGGCCCGCTCCAGCACCGGCTCCACCGCCAGCTCCGGGCGACCGCTGACATCGGCGCTGTGGTGCATCGATTGGGGGCAGTAGGCGCAGTCTTCTTCGCAGCCGCCGGTCTTGACGCTCAGCAGGGAAGCCAGCTGGACCCGATAGCCAGGATTGGCGGCCCGGTGCACCTGCTGGGCCTGCCAGAGCAACTCCAGCAGGGGTTGCTGCAGGAGATCTTCGATCTCCTGGCGGCTCCAGTTGTGACGCAGCGGAACCGGCAAGGTCTGATCGCCGTTAGCGGAGCTGACAGCGGCGGGTGAGGGGGCGGAGGGGGCGATCAAGACGGGACGTGGGAAGGGGGAGTGGGGGGAGCGACCGGCGCAGGGGCCGTGGCTGTGACACCGCCGAAGCGACGCTGGCGGTTCTGAAAATCGAGCAAGGCCTGCACCAGGGCCTGCTCGTTGAAATCGGGCCAGAGCACATCGGTGATGTGGATTTCGGCGTAGGCCAGCTGCCAGAGCAGGAAATTGCTGATCCTGTATTCACCACTGGTGCGGATCAGCAGATCCGGATCCACCTCCCCGACCGTCTGCAGCTGGCCGGCGAAGGCGGCTTCATCAATCGCGCCTGGATCGAGCTCACCCCGCGCCACCGCTTCGGCCAGCCGCCGGGCCGCCTGGACCAGCTCCCGCCGACCGCCGTAGTTGGTGCAGACGTTGAAGTGAATCCCCGTGTTGGCGGCGGTGCGGGCCGTGGCGGCAGTGATCAGTTGCTGCAGGCCCGGCGGGAGCTGCTCGAGATCGCCGAGGAAGCGGATCCGCACCTGCTCGCGCTCCAACCCCTCCAGCTCCCGGGCCAGAACCCGCTCAAACAGGGTCATCAGAAAACTCACCTCCTCGCCCGGCCGATTCCAGTTCTCGGTGGAGAAGGCATAGGTGGTCAGGGCGCTGATGCCCCAGTCACTGCAGAGGCGCAGGGTGCGTTTCAACGCCTCCACGCCTTCGCGGTGCCCCATCACCCTGGGCAGGTTGCGCTGGCGAGCCCAGCGCCCGTTGCCATCCATGATCACCGCCACATGGGCGGGCAGGCGGGCCGGGTCGAGCAGGGCCGGTAACGGCGCGATTGCTTGCCGGGACGCCTGGATCAGGTCAGTGGTCGCCAGGGAGCGACTCATGCGCGGGATTCGGGCGTGTCCTGCGTCACGCTACGCCCGGTGGGAAGGGGCACCACCGATCCATGGCCTGGCTTGGCAGGTGGTTTCGGAGCTGGCATCGCCAGGGCTTCGCTGAGCAGATCACGCAGCCGGCTGCTGGTGATCGGTCGCTCCAGGCGCCCCTGACGGGCCAGCGACAGGGTGCCGGTCTCTTCGGAGATGACGATGCACAGGCAGCGGTCAAAGCGCTCGGTGATGCCCATCGCCGCCAGGTGGCGGGTGCCATAACGGGCAATCCCCTGGCGCGACAGGGGAAGGATCACCCCGGCCGAGAGGATGCGGTTGCCCTTGACCAGCACGGCCCCGTCGTGCAGAGGCGTGTCGGCGGCAAACAGGTTGAGCAGCAGGTCGACGGAGAGCAGGGCGTCGAGCTCGATGCCGGGATTGAGAAAATCCTCAGGACGCAGATCACTGCCGAGATCCAGAAGGATCAGGGCACCGCGGCGGTTCTGGGAAAGGCGTCCGGCTGCTTCAGTCAGCAGGGCAACCGAACCGGAGAGGCCGGCATCAGCGCGTTGGCTGCCGAGTAACACACCCAGCCGGCCAGTGCCGAGCAGCTCCATCAAGCGCCGTAGTTCCCCCTGCCAGAGGATGGCCAGGGCCAGGCTGCAGCCGAGCACCACCGCTTCGAGCAGACGGGTGGTGAGGGGCAGGTTGGCAAAGCGCTGGACCACCCAGACCAGGGCGACCAGAAACAGCCAGCCGCGCAGCAGCCAGAGAGTGCGCGGCTCCCGCACCCTCGCCAGCAGGACCACTCCGAGGGCAGAAGCGAACAGAAGGTCGAGAACCAGGCGAATGTCCACAAACCCCAGCCAGCCCACAACAGGTCTTGTTCGTTGCCGTGCTCAGGGTACCGGCGAGAACCGCTCCGGTAAGAGGTCGTGGCGCAGCAGTTCGTCCGGCTGCTCCCGGGCCTGCACCAGCTCGGCCACGCCCCCCTGCACCAGCACGGCCGCCGGCCTGGGGATGCGGTTGTAGTTGGAGGCCATCGAGGCGTTGTAGGCCCCTGTGGCGAAGACGACGATCACATCACCCCGGCGGCTGGTCGGCAGGGCGAGGTCGTGGAGAAGCACATCACCGGATTCGCAATGCTTGCCCACCAGGGTCACGGTTTCGCTGGCAGGGGCGGTGGGCTGGTCGGCCAGAACAGCGGTGTACTGCGATTGATAGGTGATCGGCCGGGGGTTGTCGCTCATGCCGCCATCCACCGAGAGATAGGTGCGCAGGCCGGGGATCTCTTTACGACTGCCGAGGCTATAAAGGGTGAGACCAGCTGTCGCCACCAGGGAGCGACCTGGCTCACAGAGCAGGCGGGGCAGGGCTAGCCCTCGCTCACTGCAGGCGGCATTCACTGCTTCAGCCACGCCCTGCACCCAGGCCTGAATCGACGGCGGATCATCACCGGAGACATAACGAATACCGAGCCCTCCGCCCACGTTGAGATCACTGCAGGGATGGCCAAGCGAACGGGCGAGGGCGAGGGCCTCAGCCATCACGCCGGCGAGATCGTGGTGGGGCTGGAGTTCGAAGATCTGGGAGCCAATGTGGGCGTGAAGCCCTTCGAGGCGGGCCCAGCTGCAGCCGACCAGATGTTGCAGCACGGCCTCGAGCTGGTCGGGATCAAAGCCGAACTTGCTGTCGAGGTGCCCGGTGCGGATGTACTCGTGGGTGTGGCACTCGATCCCCGGCGTGAAACGCACCATCAGCCGCACCGGTTCAGGGCGGGCTGCCGCGAGCTCTTCAAGCAGCTCAAGGTCGAGCCAGTTGTCGACCACCACGGTCACCCCATGCTCCACCGCCAGTTCCAGCTCTTCGCTCGACTTGTTATTGCCATGCAGCACGATCCGATCGGCTGGCATACCGCCACGCAGGGCAGTAAGCAGTTCGCCGCTTGAAACGGCGTCAAGTCCCAGGCCTTCCGAGGCCACTAGAGCACTGAGTACCAGGCTGCTGTTGGCTTTGGAGGCATAGAGCGCCAGGGAAGGTCCGGGGTAATGGAGGGCCAGGGCGTCGCGATAGGCGCGGCAGCTGGCGCGGAGGGTGTCCTCATCGAGCACATAGAGGGGTGTGCCGTAGCGGCGTCCCAACTCGCTCAGGCCACAACCGCCCACTTCCAGCCGCCCGAGCGCATCAAGTCGCGCGCTGAGGGGGGCGAGGTTGCGGTTGGGGCTGAGCGTGTCCTGATTAGCCTCCAGCGCTGGCTGCAGACCCGGCTCGGCGGCGGCACGATCGAGTGGACTGAGCACGTTGAAGGAGGTCATTGTGATTGGCCTAGACCCTTGGGCTTTCAATCGTAAGGACCGTGGCGCACTCTGCTGAAACCTGGGTAGCGCAGCCACTGCCCAGGCCACTCACAACCAACGATCTCCAGGCCTGTGCCGCCCTCGACCGGCTGGCCCTCGGCGGTCTTTGGAATGAGACGCAGTGGCAGCGGGAGCTGGCTGAACCGGATCGACCCTGCCTGGGGCTCGGTGCAGGACCCACGCTTGTGGCGATCGCGGCGGGCTGGGTGATCTTCGATGAGCTGCACATCTCGCTGGTGGCAGTTGATCCCAGTGAGCAGCGGCGGGGCCTGGGCCGTCGCGTTCTTGAGGCCCTGCTGCTGAAAGGACAGGCCATGGGCTGCAGCCGCGCCACCCTGGAGGTAGCGGTAGGCAACGGGGCAGCCCTAGCCCTGTACGGCACGCTGGGCTTTTGCACCCAGGGACGGCGTCGCTGTTACTACCGCAGCGGCGAAGACGCTCTGATCCAATGGCTCAGTCTGGAAGCCAGGGATTGAAGCCAGCAGGCCTGGCCAGGGCGACATTACTGGGAAAGTGCCGGGACATTCGCCAAATGGATCGCCTCAAAGGTTCGGATTGCCGACCTTCAATGATGCGGAAGACCGCAAGATTTGGAAGGGCAAGCTATGAAGATCAACACCGTGGTGCCCTGTTCTGGCAATGACTTTGGCGATTCTTGCCGCGAATCCACCGGCACCCGCTTGACCCTGATAAGTTATTAGGACTTGCACAGGCACCGCCAATGTTCGAGCGGTTTACCGAGAAGGCCATCAAGGTCATCATGTTGGCCCAGGAAGAGGCTCGCCGTCTCGGCCACAACTTCGTTGGCACCGAGCAGATTCTGCTGGGCCTGATCGGCGAAGGCACTGGTGTGGCCGCCAAGGTTTTGAAATCCATGGGAGTCAATCTCAAGGACGCCCGGGTTGAAGTCGAAAAAATCATCGGCAGGGGCTCCGGCTTTGTGGCCGTCGAAATCCCCTTTACGCCGCGGGCCAAGCGAGTCCTGGAACTCTCGCTCGAAGAAGCACGTCAGCTTGGGCACAACTACATCGGCACCGAGCACCTGCTGCTTGGTCTGATTCGTGAAGGCGAAGGCGTCGCCGCACGGGTGCTGGAAAACCTTGGCGTTGACCTTGCCAAAGTGCGCACCCAGGTGATTCGGATGCTCGGCGAAACCGCCGAAGTGGCAGCGGGCAGCGGCAGCAAGGGCTCGACCAAAACTCCAACCCTCGATGAATTCGGCAGCAACCTCACCCAGTTGGCTGCTGAAGGCAAGCTTGACCCCGTGGTGGGACGCCACAACGAGATTGATCGGGTCATTCAGATCCTGGGTCGGCGCACCAAAAACAACCCCGTGCTGATCGGCGAGCCTGGCGTCGGCAAAACCGCCATCGCCGAAGGCCTGGCTCAGCGGATCACGGTCGGTGAGATCCCCGACATCCTCGAAGACAAACGCGTTCTTACTCTCGATATCGGCCTGTTGGTGGCCGGCACCAAATACCGCGGTGAATTTGAGGAACGCCTCAAGAAGATCATGGAGGAGATCCGTAGCGCCGGCAATGTGATCTTGGTGATCGATGAGGTTCACACCCTGATCGGCGCTGGAGCTGCGGAAGGAGCCATCGATGCCGCCAACATTCTCAAGCCGGCTCTGGCCCGGGGCGAATTGCAGTGCATCGGTGCCACCACCCTCGACGAATACCGCAAACACATTGAGCGGGATGCGGCCCTTGAGCGGCGCTTTCAGCCGGTGATGGTGGGTGAGCCGTCCGTCGTCGACACCATTGAGATTCTGCGGGGCCTGCGCGAGCGTTATGAGCAGCACCACCGCCTGAAGATCAGCGATGAGGCCTTGGTGGCCGCAGCCACCCTTGGCGATCGCTACATCAACGACCGCTTCTTGCCCGACAAAGCGATCGATTTGGTGGATGAAGCCGGCAGCCGCGTGCGCCTGATGAATTCCAAGCTGCCTCCAGCCGCCAAGGAGTTGGATAAGCAGCTCAGGGGCGTGCAGAAGGAAAAAGAGAATTCTGTGCGCGAACAGGATTACGGCAAGGCCGGTGAACTGCGTGACAAAGAAGTGGAGTTGCGCGAGCAGATTCGCCTCATCCTCCAGACCCGCCGCGAGGAAGAGCCCTCCGCAACGGAGGCAACCACCGACGTCGACCCTGCCGTCGCGGTGCCCGAAACTGCCGTCGCTATTGAGTTGCCGTTAGCGGGCGCTGATGGCGACCGCAGCCCGGTGGTCACCGAGGAAGATATCGCCCAGATCGTGGCGGCCTGGACTGGTGTTCCAGTTCAGAAACTCACCGAAAGCGAATCGGTGAAGCTGCTGAACATGGAGGAAACTCTCCACCAGCGTTTGATTGGTCAAGACGAGGCCGTCAAGTCGGTGTCCAAGGCGATCCGGCGGGCCCGGGTGGGTCTTCAGAACCCGAACCGCCCGATCGCCAGCTTCATCTTCTCCGGACCGACCGGCGTTGGTAAGACGGAACTCACCAAGTCATTGGCGGCCTATTTCTTCGGTAGCGAAGACGCCATGATCCGCTTGGACATGTCGGAATACATGGAGCGCCACACGGTCAGCAAGCTGATCGGCTCGCCTCCGGGTTATGTCGGCTTCAACGAAGGTGGCCAGCTCACCGAAGCGGTCCGCCGTCGCCCCTACACCGTTGTGCTCTTCGACGAAATCGAGAAGGCCCACCCCGATGTGTTCAATCTGTTGCTGCAGCTGCTTGAAGATGGTCGTCTGACCGATTCCAAGGGCCGGACGGTTGATTTCAAGAACACCTTGATCATCATGACCTCGAACATCGGTTCGAAGGTGATCGAGAAAGGTGGTGGTGGGCTCGGCTTCGAGTTCTCTGGTGCCGCCGCTGAGGAAACTCAGTACAACCGGATTCGTTCGTTGGTGAATGAAGAGCTGAAGCAATACTTCCGCCCTGAATTCCTCAACCGTCTCGACGAAATCATTGTCTTCCGTCAACTCAGCCGTGACGAGGTCAAGGAGATCGCGGAAATCATGCTGCGTGAGGTGTTTAGCCGCATTCTTGAGAAGGGCATCGAACTCTCAGTCACCCCGGCCTTCAAGGAGCGCCTGGTCGAAGAGGGTTACAACCCCAGTTACGGCGCCAGGCCCTTGCGCCGTGCCGTGATGCGCCTGCTCGAAGACAGCCTGGCCGAGGAGTTCCTCTCGGGCCGCCTCAAGGATGGCGATTCGGCTGTCGTCGACGTCGACGACGACAAGCAGGTTGTGATCCGTCCGAAGGGTGAAACCGTCGCGCCGCAACCCGAACTCGCTGGTGCTGGCGTCTGACCACTCTGGCCATCCAACACGCGATTGCACCTGCCGTCGTCCTTCGCGGCGACGGCGCCTGGGAAGCCGCCCTTCCCCGCATCGCCAGCCTCTGCCGACGTCCCTTGCTGCTTGGGCGCAGTGACTACACAGCTGCGCTTCGCCAGCAGTTGTTGGCTGATCTGGTAAGCCAGGGTCTCGCCCCCCTGGCAGCAGAGCTGCAGTTCGATTGCTGTGAAACCGATCTCAGCAACCTGGTTCAACAGATCACCAGCGCCAAGTCCAGCCTCAACGCCAAATCGCACACCGAGGCCATTGACGCGGTGATCGCGGTCGGCGGCGGCAAGGTTCTTGATGCCGGCAAGCTTTTGGCCCATCGCCTTGGCCTGGCTTGCATCACCGTCCCTACCAGCGCCGCCACCTGCGCAGGTTGGACGGCCCTGGCCAATCTCTATTCAACCGGCGGCGCCTTTGAGCGTGACGTGACCCTGGATCGCTGCCCCGATCTTCTGGTCTTCGACCATGCCTTGGTGCGCCAGGCGCCACCGGCCACCTTGACCAGCGGAATCGCTGATGCCATGGCCAAGTGGTACGAAGCGTCGGTCAGCAGCAGCAACAGTCCCGATGGATTGGTGCAACAGGCCGTTCAGCAAGCCAGGGTGTTGCGGGATCAACTGATGCTCGAAGCGGAGGAGGCTTTCCATAACCCCGGCAG
This sequence comes from Synechococcus sp. SynAce01, assembly GCF_001885215.1. Lineage (GTDB taxonomy): Bacteria > Cyanobacteriota > Cyanobacteriia > PCC-6307 > Cyanobiaceae > Regnicoccus > Regnicoccus frigidus. The sequence goes on from NZ_CP018091.1 coordinate 453,828, forward strand.
CGAGGCCTGGGTGAGGGTCGCCGAAGCCTCTGCCCTCACCGCCGGACTGATCGGCGGCGTCGGTGGTGCCAGCTGCCGCACCGTTGCCGCGCACGCCGTCCACAACGGCCTCACCCAGCTGAGTGCCTGCCACGACAGTCTCCATGGCGCCAAAGTCGGCTTTGGTGTGTTGGTCCAGCTCAGGCTGGAAGAACTCCTCAGTGAGAATCGTTTGGCCGTCCAGGCGCGCCGTCAGTTGATCAGCCTGTTCCGCAAACTCAAGCTTCCCGTCTGCCTCGAAGACCTGGGCCTGAGCCGGGTGAGCCTTGAGGAGCTCCAACAGGTCTGTGCCTTCGCCTGCCAGCCCGGCTCCGATCTACACCACCTTCCCTTTGCGGTCAGCCCCACGGTTCTGTTGGCTGCCCTGGTCAGCACCACGGAAGGCTGCGAGGCGGCGCCCGAGCCACACCGAGCAGTCATCGCCCAAGCCGAACGGAGCCAACTTGAAGCCACTCGCACCGGACCGGACGCTTGAGCCTCTCCCCAACCCCTCCCCCTCCACTCCTGGGAGGCCGGGCACTGCTGGAGTGGGCAGCAACATCCTTGCAAGATCCCTTGGGACGGGAACTGGCTGCAGCCGTGCAGTGGTGGACGTTGCCTGGTTTGCCGGAACAATGGCCGGTAGCGGTGCTGGGCCAGGGAGAACCGCTGCTGCTCCTGCACGGCTTCGATAGCTCCTTGCTGGAGTTCAGGCGGCTGGCCCCGCTGTTGGCAGGCCGGGCCCAGTTGTTCATCCCCGACCTTTTTGGGTTCGGATTCAGCCCCCGTTGCCGCGATGGCCCCTATTCCCCAGCCGGGGTGCTAGCCCATCTTGATGCCATGTTGGGGGCTATCGCCGGCCTCGATGCCAGGCCTGTGGGTGTGATTGGCGCCTCCATGGGTGGTGCGGTGGCGGTCGAACTGGCCCGCCGCAGACCAGAGCGGATCCGGCGGCTGCTGTTGCTGGCGCCGGCGGGGCTCACCGGCCGCCCGAAGCCATTGCCCCCGCTGCTCGACGAACTCGGCGTGTGGTTTTTGAGCCGGCCTGCCGTGCGCCGCGGTCTCTGTCGCCAGGCTTTCGCGGACCCAGAAACCAGTGTGGGGCCGGCCGAAGCAGAGGTCGCCTCGCTGCATCTACGCACGCCAGGCTGGGCCGATTCGCTGCGACGCTTTGCCCGCAGCGGTGGTTTCGCCGGTTGCGGCAGCCCGCTGCCAGCGCAGCCGCTGCAGGTGCTTTGGGGAACCAACGACCGGATTCTGCGACCGCCGCTGAAGCGGGCAGCCATGGCCCTGCTGGGCGCGCGCGTGATGGAGCTCGAGGACTGCGGTCACCTTCCCCATCTGGATCAGCCCAATCAAGTGGCCGCCTCCTGGTGAACCAGAGGCGGCCATTGCCAAGAGGGGAGCAGGAACGCTCCTCCTGGTTCTCACCAGAGGCCGCGAATCGGCTCTAGCACCGGTGCGGGCTGGAAGATCGGCTCAGTAGCCGGTGTGAACTGCATGACTGCCTCACAGGCTGGATCGATGGCATGGGCGGGAAGCGAGAGAACGGTGCTGGCCGCTGAGAGGGCAGCGCCCGCCAGCAGAGCCCTGAGGGTGGAGGAATTCATGACAAGCCTGTGCTTACTGTTTCAGCGGAAACCACAACCATTCGCTGTCGGCATGGCCAGAGTTGACACGGCTGACCAACCCATGGAGCCCCGCAGCGGCCCGATCCTGCAACTCATCGCGGCCGGACTTCAAGTTTGGATCGGCAGCCAATGCGAAGCCGTGCAGAACCTGGAGCTGCAGCTCCATGGCACCGCCCTGCAATTGCTGCGCGGTCAATTGCAGGGGGTCAGCCTGAGCGGCCAACGGGTGGTGTACAGGGGTGTGGCGATTGAGTCGGTGCACCTGCGCAGCGAAGCCATCCAGGTGAAGGTGGCGGCCCTGATCAGGAGCAAGGCCGTTGAGCTCGACCATCCCTTCATCGTTCGTGGCCAGGTGTCCTTCAGTGCTGGTGGCCTGGTGGAAACCTTTCGCCACTCCCGCTGGCAGGCCTTGGGCGACAGCCTCGCCGAACAACTGCTGGGGATCACTCCGCTGGCCGATCTGCGCTTGACCGAGAACACTTTGATCTTCAGCGCGCACGCCACCGGCGAACACCCGGAGCTGGAAATTGAAACGCGCCCCTGTGCGCTGGATGGCAGCGTTGGCTTCGTCTGCCTCGATGGCACCTTGAAGCTGCGCCTGCCGATGGATCCCGCCATCCAGATCGAATCGGCCGGCGTGCAGGACGGCAGCCTGCAACTGCAGGGTGAGGCGCTGGTATCTCCTTGAACTCAGCTGAACAGATCCGAACTCAGCTGACCAGGGGCAACACCAGGGTCACGAAGTAGAACACCACCGCCGGAGTGAACAGATAGCTGTCGATGCGATCAAGGATGCCGCCATGGCCAGGAATGGCGTCTCCGGAATCCTTCACCCCGGCATCCCGCTTCATCATCGATTCGGTCAGATCACCCACCAAGGCGAACACCGAGACCAGAGCGCCGAGCAGGCCGCCGATCGCCCAGCCCCAGGGCCAGCCCAGCAGCACGCCACCGACGCCACCGACCAGCACACTCCAGGCCAGCCCACCGATGGCGCCCTCAATCGTCTTCCCGGGCGAAATCGGCGAGAGGGGATGGCGGCCGAGACGGCGGCCAATCACATAGGAGCCGATGTCAGTGGCGACCACCAGCAGGCAGGCCAGCAGGGTGAGTGCCATGCCTGAGCTGGCCGGCCCGCCGAGCTCTGCCAGTCGGGGGGCCAGCAAGCCGTCGCTGAGGTCACGCAGCCGCAACCAATGGCTGGGAAGAAAGCCCAGATAGAACAGCCCGAAGATTGAGGCGGCAATATCGGCGATGGTGCCGGTGACGGGCTGCAGCAGTAACCAGGCACAGATTGCCGCCCCTGACACCGGCACGACCGCAGCGGCCAGGTCGGCGGCCATGCCACCACCGCTGCCCCACTGGGTGGCGATCAGCAGCAACTGGCAAACCACCAGGGTGGTTTTGGTCGCAGGGCGGATGCCTTTGAACTGGGCCAGGCGGAAGAACTCCAGCAAGGCCAGGTGCACGATCACGCCCACCGCCAGGGCAAACCACCAGCCGCCCAGGCCCACCACCACCAGGCCGAAGCCCCCGGCGGCAAGACCGCTGACCACCCGGGACAGCGAGGTGGGAGAACGACGGGCCTGCTTCACCCGTGACGCTCGGCCGCGATCAGAAACAGGGGCTCAGCAGCCGCCAACCTGGCCTGGCTGCCGCGACGCTGCATGCGATGGACCGTGGCCTGAACCACCTGCACATCCAGCGCCTCAAGCTGACCCAGCGTGTCGGTGGCATCCACCAGCCCCTCAAGGTTGGCCGTACTGATCACGAGCCGGCCGCCAGGCTGAAGGGCGCGCCAGACAACATGGAGCACGGCCGAAAGCGGGCGCCCCACTTCCAGCAGCACCCGATCCGGATGGGGGGGCAGCAGATGGAGGTCGTCGGGGGCCTGGCCTGCCTGAATATGGAGATTCTCGATCGCAAAGCGCCGACGGTTGCGCTGCAGCAAGTCGATCGCCTCAGGGTCCCGCTCCAGGGTGTGAACCGTGCCGGCAGGCATCAACCGTGCGATCTCCAGGGCCAGGGCTCCGGTGCCGCCGCCCACATCCCAGACCACTGAGTCGGCCCGGGGACGCAGATGCGCCAGCAGCATCACCCGCAACTCCATGGGAGTGGGACTGAAGCCCGGGGCGTCCTCGAAGGCGGCATCAGGTAGGCCTGGGGTCACAAAATCCCAGGCAAAGCAAGCTCCAGAGCCAGCACCTGCAGCACCACTTGAACCGGGTGAGGATCCGAATCGATTCGCCAGGCCTCCAGCGCCCATGGCCAGCGCCCTTCAGACCACAACCTTCACGCTATCAGCGATCTGACCCGGCCAGAGCCGTCGCTGCTCCTGGAGCCACTCAGCCCGCCCCTGATCGATCCGCTCTCCGGGGATGAGCAGGGGAATGCCCGGCGGATAGGGACACAGGGGTTCGGCCGCCAGCCGGCCCACTGCTTGGGCCAGGGGTACGGCCTCGCTGTCAGAACGCCAGGCCAGGCCAACGGGCAGCTCCGGCTCGGCCACCAGCGGCAACGGCGGCGGCAGAAAGGCCGGCAGCGGCACACCGCCCAGGCACGCGGCCAACCGGCTGAGCTGACGGGGCAAGCGCCGACTCAACAGCGGCGGTGGCACCTGCCCCAGACAGAAGGTGAGACAGCCAGGTTCGGGCAGCTCGGCGATCACCCCACGCTCGCTCAACCAGTCGTCGGCCACCAGGCCGTTGACGCCCAAGGCGGCCGTGTTCAGCACCAGACGGAGCGGATCCTGATTGGCGACGACCGGCAGGCCAGCTGTCTCCAGCCGTTCGCGCAACCGCGCTGCGATGCCAAGGGCGCGCTGCAACTGAAGCGCGCCGCGCGGACTGTGAAGCTGGCAGAGGGCCGCCTCCACGGAGGCGAGCAACAGGGCACTGGGGCTGGAGGTCTGCAGCCAGAGCAAGCCACGCCACAGCGCTTCGGGCTCGACCCGTTGCCCCTGCAGCAGCACCACCGCGCTCTGGCCCAGACCGCCGGCGGCCTTGTGCAACGACTGCACAACCACGTCCGCCCCTGCCGCCAAGGCCGGGACCGGCAACAGCTTCGCTGGCAACCCCGCAGCGCCGAAATGGGCCCCGTGGGCCTCATCGACCAGCACCGGCAAGCTCCGGCGGTGGGCCAGGGCGATGCAACCCGCCAGGTCTCCGGCCAACCCCTGATAGGTGGGATGGACAAGCACGACGGCCGCCAGTGAACCGGCCTGCTCCAGCACCCGCTCCAGCCAGGCCGGCGTCGGTGGTTGCCACAAACCGGTGGCGGGATCGAAAGGCAGGTCGAACAGCACCGGCCGGAGCTGGGCAAGAACGCAGCCGTGCAACAGGCTGCGGTGAAGGTTGCGGGGCAGCAACACCCGGCTGCCGGGGGGGGCCAGGGCCAGCAGGGCCGCCTGAAGCAGGCCGCTGGAGCCATTCACACCGAACCAGCAATGGTCAGCGCCGCAGAGGCCAGCGGCATCGGCCTGGGCCAGCGCCACCGCCCCCTCGGCCTCCAGGGGTCCGCCGATCGAGGACAGTTCGGGTAGATCCCAGCGGGCCGGCGAAGCGGCCAGCAGCCGGCGGAGACCCGGTGCCAACCCCCGGCCACGCCCATGGGCCGGCAAATGCAGCGGCAGGGTGGGGCCCGGGCCAAGAAGGGCCTGCAGCAGGCGCATGGTCACCGCCGAAGTCTCCTTAGAGTTTGTTCTGTTGAGCCTGCCCGTTCAGGAGCTCCTGCCATCGTCACCCGCGCTCCGGCCCCCTTGGCACCCCCGTTCACGACCGATCGGGACCCAATTTTCTCCTACGACCCCCGGGCCGACCGTCGTTGGCTGCTGTTGCGGCCCTGGATTCTGATCGCCCGGCTGGTGGTGGTGCTCTGGCAATTGCTGGGCCTGGCCGTGGTGCTGGCGGTTCAGGGAACCAGCCAAGACGCCAAGGTTCAGCAACAGGTGGGGAAACGCATCCTCACCACCCTCACCGACCTGGGGCCCTGCTTCATCAAGCTGGGCCAGGCCCTCTCCACCCGCCCCGACCTGGTGCAGCGCGCCTGGCTCGAGCAGCTCAGCCAGCTCCAGGACAACCTCCCGCCCTTCCCCCATGCGATCGCCCTGGCGGTCATTGAGGAGGAGCTCGGCGCACCGGCCGACCAGCTCTTCGAGCATTTCCCCGCCTATCCGATTGCAGCGGCCAGCCTCGGCCAGGTCTACAAAGCGGAGCTGACAGGCGGACACTGGGTGGCCGTCAAGGTGCTGCGTCCGAACCTGGCCTATCTGCTGCGCCGGGATCTGGTGTTGATCCGGCTGCTCGCGGTGCTCAGCGCGCCATTCCTGCCCCTGAACCTGGGGGTGGGCCTCGGCGACATCATCGATGAGTTCGGCCGAAGCCTTTTTGAGGAGATTGACTACCGCCGCGAAGCTGACAATGCCGAACGCTTTGCGGCCCTGTTCGCCACCAACCCAGCCGTCACGGTGCCAAAGGTGGAGCGGCTGCTCTCCAGTCGCCGGGTACTCACCACCAGCTGGATCCATGGCATCAAGCTGCAGGATCGCCACGAACTGGAGTCCCATCACCTTGAGCCCGAAGCCCTGATCCGCACCGGCGTGATGGCGGGGATGCAGCAGCTGCTGGAGTTCGGCTATTTCCACGCCGACCCCCACCCCGGCAACCTCTTCGCCCTGCCTGGCAAAACCGGTCCGATGGGCCATGTGGCCTACGTCGATTTCGGCATGATGGATTCGATCAACGATGCCGATCGCCTCACCCTGACGGCGGCGGTCGTTCATCTGATCAACCGGGATTTCCTTGCCCTGGCCGGCGATTTTCAGACCCTCGGCTTTCTGCGCCGCAACGCCGACCTCACCCCGATCGTGCCGGCCCTGGAAACGGTGCTCGGCGGCCAGCTGGGTGAAAACGTCGGTTCGTTCAACTTCAAGGCGATCACCGATCGTTTCTCCGAGTTGATGTTCGATTACCCCTTCCGGGTACCGGCGCGCTTTGCCCTGATCATCCGGGCCGTGGTCAGCCAGGAGGGCCTGGCTCTGCGGCTTGATCCCAGCTTCCGAATCATCCGGGTGGCCTATCCCTACGTGGCCCGCCGGCTGCTGGCAGGGGACACCGCCGAGCTGCGCGAAAAGCTGCTGGAGGTGCTCTTCGACAACCAGGGGCGCCTGCAACTGCAGCGGCTCGAAAGCCTCCTGGCCGTGGTCGAACAGGATGAGGCCAACGCCGACCTGCTGCCGGTGGTCGGAGCCGGACTGCGCCTGCTGCTGGGTCCCCGTGGCGACAGCCTGCGCCAACGGCTGCTGCTGATGCTGGTACGCGACAACCGCTTGCACACCGACGATCTCAAAGCGCTGCTCGATCTGTTGCGTCGCACGTTTTCCCCGCTCAAGCTGGCGGGCGGAATGCTGCAACGGCTCAACCCCCTGGCCCCGGCAGCCTGAGCAGCAGGGACAACGGCAGGGGATCGCTAGGGTCGCTATCCGATCCCATGCCTGCTTTCACCGTGATCTCCGAGCCGATCGATCTGAGCGAAGCCACCGCGCTCGCCTCCGGTGGGGGCTTCACTGATCTCGACGCCCAGGAGATGCTGTTGCAGTACGTGCCGATCGGCCAACCGCCTTTTTTCCTCGCCGGCGTGGGCCTCGTGATCAGCCTGCTCTGCGGCCTCACCTTTTCCAAGCTGGTGCAGAACCGGCTGGATGGCTGGAAACAGGATCGCCTGGCGCTGTTGCCCCTGGGCACGGCCGAAACGGTGGCCTCCTACACGGGAATCATCCTTGGAGTCAGCCTGTTCATTGGCGGCAGCTTGCAGGTGTTCGGCTTCGGTGGCGGCACCGCCCTTCTGGTGGCCTTCCTGCTGTCGTTGCTCACCGCCGGTGGCCTCTGGATCCAGCTGGAGCGTCTGATGGGCCAGGTGCAGGACGGCAGTTTCAAGGCCGTGGACTTCGACAACTTCGACCAGTTTTTCTGAGGCGATCAGGCCACCAGATAGCCCTCCAGGCGACGGGACTGGGAGCGGATGCCTTCGAGGGCGCGGCGCTCCAGGTTACGGGTCTTGTCGCGGCTCATGCCCAGCTCCCGGGCGATTGAGGTGAGGCTCATCGGCTCTGCGACGTCCATGCCATAGCGCATCTTCAGCACATCGCGCTGCAGCTCCGGCAGTTGCTCCAGCAGCGCCCGCATGTCACCGCGCAGGCACTCGTTATCGACGTTTTCCTCGGGCAGGGTGCCATCGCCCTGCAGCAGGTCGAGCAACTCGGTGTCCTCGCCGTCGCCCACCTTGGTTTCCAGGCTCACCGGTTGCCGCGCCCGGCAGAGAAGGTCCTTCACTTCCTCTTCCGGCAGCTCCACCGCCACCGCCAGCTCGCTCAGGCTCGGGGTACGCCCCAGTTCCTGGCTCAGCTCACGCTGACCTTTCTTGAGCTTGTTGAGCGTTTCGGTGATGTGGATCGGCAGCCGGATCGTGCGGCTCTTCTCGGCAATCGCCCGGGTGATCCCCTGGCGAATCCACCAGTAGGCGTAGGTGGAGAACTTGTAGCCGCGGGTGGGGTCGAACTTCTCAACGCCGCGCACCAGACCGATCGTGCCCTCCTGGATCAGGTCGAGCAGCTCCATGTTCCGCTTGGTGTATTTCTTCGCCACGCTCACCACCAGGCGCAGGTTGGCGGCCACCATCCGCTCCTTGGCGCGGCGCCCGCAGGCCAGCTTGCGCTTGAGCACGGGCTGGCTCAGGCCCAGGGCCTGGGCCCACTGCGCCTGGCTGGGGGCCTGGCCTCCGGCACGCATCTTCAGCTCAATCTCCACCTCTTCAAGGCGTATCAGATCTTGAACCTGGCGGCCGAGGGTGATCTCCTGCTCATGGCTGAGCAGGGGCACCCGGCCGATGTCGCGCAGGTAGGAGCGCACCAGGTCGGCGCTGGGAATGATCGCCGTGGAGGAATCGGCTGCGGCCATGGAAGAAGAAGGCATCGGGCCGGTACGCGAGTTAGGAAACCCTTGTATTTCGTAATTTACCATCTCCGCACGCAATGCTCTGCAGCGCTTCCCCTGCTGTCTCCACTGCCGCTGCTCCTGGCTCCGGCAGACTGGCTCTCCTGGCGCAAGCAATCCGGGCAACAGCGATGGCAGCGGAACGGGAACGGATTCAGAAGCTGCTGGCCGGCGCCGGACTCTGCTCCAGACGACATGCCGAGCAGCTGATGCGCGAGGGGCGGGTCCGGGTCAACGGCGTTGTGGCCCAGCTAGGCGATCGGGCCGATTCCCGCCTCGATCGCGTCGAAGTCGACAACCAACCGCTGCCCAATCCGGCTGGCAGCCTCACCGTTCTGCTCAACAAGCCCGCCGGGGTGTTGTGCAGCTGCCATGACCCCGAAGGCCGCACAACCGTTCTGGACCTGCTGCCCAGGGAACTGACAGAGCAGACCGGACTCCACCCGATCGGGCGGCTTGATGCCCACAGCCGCGGCGCCCTGCTGCTCACCAATGACGGAGCGCTCACACTCCAGCTCAGCCATCCCCGTTATTCCCACAGCAAGACCTACCACCTCTGCCTGCGTGGCCATCCGGACCGGGCCTGCCTGGATCGTTGGCGCCAAGGGGTCCCCATTGATGGCCAGCCGTCGCGACCCGTCGCGGTTCGTGTCTTGAACAACCCCGGCAACAGCAGCGACCACACCTGGCTGGAGCTGCGGATGCGCGAAGGTCGCAACCGCCAGATTCGGCGCACGGCGGCCCTGTTGGGTTTTCCAGTCCTGGACCTGCAGCGAGTGGCGATCGGGGCCCTGACACTGGGAGATCTGCCCGAAGGCCGTTGGCGGCACCTTTCCGGCCAAGAATGGCTGGATCACGGCTGACCCTCGCCTTCCCATCCGCTTCCATGGCCCCCTCCTGGTTCGTTTCCTCATTCCCTGGCCCCCTTGGGCGCTGGCTGCGGCGGGCTCAGCCGGTGGCGGCGGCGGCGGCAGAACCCCCAGCCGATCCCTTGCTGACGGTGGGTCTGATGCTGCGGCGGCATCGGGAAGCGCGGGGCCTGAGCCTGCGCCAATTGGCCAACGAGACCCGGATCAGCACGCCGGTGCTGGAGGCTCTGGAGCGGGGTTGGCGGGAGCGACTGCCGGAAACGGCTTACCTGCGCACGATGCTGCCCCTGCTGGAACAGCACCTGGCCATGCCGGCAGGTTCCATGGCGAACGCCCTGCCGCAACAAGCGCCTCCAGTCCACGACGGCTGGGATTCCAGCCGGCAGCCCTTCCTCTCCCGATTCACGCCGGGCTCCATCGATGTCTTCACCACCTGGCAGGGGTCGGTGCTCTATGCCCTGATCAGTCTCGGTCTTCTCTACGGGCTGAACATCCAGCAACAACGGCTTGCGGCGGCCAACCAACTGACCCTGCGGCCGGTGTCGCCCCTGCCGCTGGCCATGCAGGACGGCCCGGCTGAGGCCAATGACGAGCTGCTCAAGGCCTATCCGGAACTGCGGCCGCTGCGGCTGGCCGAACGGGGCGTGGCGATGCAACGGCTGCGGGGGTTGGAGAGCGGCAACGCCATGCCATCGGCGGGGGTGCTGCGGCTGCAGCTGGCCGAACCGACCAGGATCGACCTGAGCAGTGAAAGCGGCGAGCGCACGCAATTGCAGGCGGCCCGAGGCGAACTGGTGCTGCAGATGCAGCCGCCGATCCAGCTGCAGCTCAACCCCGCTCCCAGTCGACCGGCCGTGTTCTGGGATGGTCAGGCAGTTAAGGCCGAGGCGACTCAGCCGGGCCGCTTCCGCATTCCTCCGGCGGCTGAGACAGCGGTGCCGTCCCCGGCTGCGGGCTCACGGCCGTAGCGACGGGCCAGTTCGCCGAGACCCTGCAAGGGTCCGCGCAGCGCATCGATGGGCTGCTCCAGCCGCCAACACCAGTTGCCCGTGCTGGTGCCAGGCGTGTTGAAGCGGGCGCGGTCATCGAGGTGGAGCAAATCCTGGAGGGGAACAATGGCCAGTTCGGCGGAAGAGCCCAGCGCCAGTTCCAGCAACTGCCAGCCGGGCGCGTCGATGTGCTGGCCGATCAACTCGCCGACCTGGTGACGCCGGTCCTCGCTGAGGTCCTGCCACCAGCTCAGGCAGGTGGCGTTGTCGTGGGTGCCGGTATAAACCACCCAGCGATCACCCCGATAGTTGGCAGGGAGATAGGCGTTGTCGGCGTTGCCGTCGAAGGCGAACTGGAGGATCTTCATGCCTGGCAGGGCAAAGCGATCGCGCAACGCCTCCACCTCCGGCGTGATCACGCCCAGGTCTTCGGCGATCAGGCGCAGGGGTCCATCGCCAGGCCCCAGCAGGCTGCCCAACAGGGCATGGCCAGGAGAACGTCTCCACCGGCCCGCCTGGGCCGTGGTCGCGTCGCCGGGCACGTCCCAGTAGGCCTCAAGGGCGCGGAAATGGTCGAGGCGCAGCAGATCAAAGAGCTGGAGTTGGCGCGCCAGGCGCCGTCTCCACCAGCGAAAGCCGCCCAGCCGATGCCGCCACCAGCGATACACCGGCGTGCCCCAGAGCTGGCCGCTGTCGGAGAAGTAGTCGGGTGGAACACCGCTTTGGCTGAACAGCGAGCCATCAGAACGCAGCGAAAACAGCTGACGATTCGCCCAGACATCGGCACTGTCATGGGCCACGTAGAAGGGCAGATCGCCGATCAGTTGCACGCCCAAAGCGCCGGCATGGTCAGCGAGTCGTTGCCACTGGCGTTGCAGGTGCCATTGCAGCAGCGCTTCTTGAAGCAAGGCGTCAGCCTCCTGCCGATCGAGCTGCCGCAAAGCGGAGCGCCCATGGCGGGCCAGGGGTTTGGGCCAGAGCCACCAGGGCTGCTGGCCATGGCGATCGCGCAGCACCATGAAGCGACAATGATCCTGCAGCCAGCCGGCCTGCTGGTCGCTCCAGTTTTGGAAGGCACGGAGCTGCTCGGCCGGTTGGCCGCTCCAGCGCCGCAGCAACAACCGCCCGAAGGCCGCAGCCCTCAGCGGGCAGGCGTTGAGGTCCAGCTGGTCGTCGCGGCTGGCCGGCAGTTCCTTCAGATCGTCAGCAGCCAGGAACCCCCCAGCCACCAACTCCGAGCCATCAAGCAACCAGGGGTTGAGGGCGAAGCCACTGGGAGAGCTGTAGGGAGAGCCGGTGCCATCGGTGGGGGCCAGGGGCAGCAACTGCCAGGCCCCGATGCCCTGCTCGGCCAGCAACTCCAGCCATTCCAGGGCCGCCGCCCCGAAACTGCCACTGCCAGACGTGCCGGGCAAGGCGGTGGGATGGAGCAGGACGCCGCAGCGCCGCGCGGCCTGCTTCTCAGATGCTGTCTTGCTCACGCGCTGGGAAGGCGGTAGCGGCTGATGATTTTCTTGGCGAAGGCCGGTATGTGCTGATCCGCCTTCTCCGGGTGGTTGCGGCGCACCCAAAGCGCGTTGCGGGTGAAATGGGAGTCGATCGAGAAGCGACCGTATTCCAGACCTTTGGGACCCACCCGCTGCACCAGCCAGCCCACCACCTCAGCCAGCCAGCCGGGCAGCTTCACCGCCTTGTCATAGGCGCCGATGCCCTGTTGCACGGCGGCGCGCCGATCACCGCTGCTGGTCACCGGCGCAAGCTCCAGTTCAGGCTCGACCAGATCCAGCAGCAGCTGGCCGAGCGGGTTGCGTACCACCAGCCATTGGCGGCCGAAAGTGGCACCCATGTACCCCACGACCAGATCGGCTCCGGCATTGACGTAATCGAAACAGCTCAGGCAACTGGGCGCGAAAACATCCTTGAGATGGGGCGTGTCGAGGCCGAAGAACGGCACCGTTTCCTGGCGGCCATCGCTATGGCGGAAATGAATGCGGAAGTCCTGCATGAACTCGTAGTGCACCACGGTGGCCGGCGAGCTGCTGGCGCTCTCCAGAAAGGTCTGCAGGCCAGCGCGGCTGACATTGTCAACACAGGGCATGCCGAGCACGTAGAGCTGCTCGAGTGGGAGGGTGTCCTGGACGGCTCGCAGGGCCTGGATCTGGCAGCCCACGCCGATCGCCAGCAGCCTGCGAATGCCGCTTCCCGGCAGTTGCTCCAGCACCTCAAGGTTGGGGGAGAGGGTGGGCTTGTTCACCCGTGCCGCCAGAACCTCTTCCGGGGTGCGGGCCAGCACCGGCACCGGCGTGAAGCGATCGTCCGGGCTCTGCTGCACGCAGAGCACCGCATCCACCAGCCCGCTTTCCAGCGCCCGCACCCCGATCCGGCTGACGATGCCTGTCCACTGGGCACCGGCGATCGGTGGACCCAGCCTGGCGCTGACCATGCGCTGGTGAACCCCGAAATACAGCTCGTCTTCGTTGTTGAGGTCACGGCTGCGGCCATGGGCTTTCTCCTCGAGACGCTCGAACTGCTGGTTGAGGAAGGCACAGGCGTTACGGACATACGCCACCCAGCGGCTGTCGCAAAGGCCGCAGTCACTGCAGAGATCCTTGGCTGGCTTGGGGCTCCCCTTGGCCAATGGCCTGGCCCGTTCGTGGGGGGGGAGAGAGGCTGTCGTCAAAGTCAAATCCTGCCGTTGAGCGGCATAGGAGCTCACAACCTATCGGTCGTTCGGGCTGGCCTGCACGGGCTGGGCGAGAGTGGGACAAATCGATCCAGGGAACCGACGCCCATGGCCGGCGGCCAGAGAAGCACAATCAGCTCCAGCCTGAGCAAGGCAGGTCAAGAGCTTGGGAACCGAGCTCGCAAGGCGCCGAGGCGCACGTATCTACTGGTCCTGGCCACAGCGACTCTGGGCCTGGCAGGCGGCATCGGCGCGCTCAATCTGGTTTGGGCCCAAGCCGATCCTGAGCGAACCGGCGCCCACCAGGCAGGAGAGCGCGCCAGGCTGAGCCCTCCGCCCACTCGCCCGATCACGGTGCTGTTGATCGGCAGCGACGCCGATCTGCTCGGGCAGGCCAGGAATGGCGCCGCCCCTTCAGGGCCCGCCAACAGCGACGCCTTGCTGCTGGCACGGGTGGATCCCGCCGGGGCCCTGCGGCTGCTGATCCTTCCCGCCGACCTGGCCGTTCAGCTACCAGGCGAGAAGCCCCCGCAGTCGCTCGGTTCGTTGTATCGAGAGGGCGGGCCAGCCCTGGCCAGCAGCTCCGTGGCAGCCCTGCTGGGGCTGGAATCCGGTCAACCCCAGCGCTATGTGGTGGTGCCCCGGGCCGCCCTGCGCAGCCTGGTTGATGGGCTGGGCGGCGTGGAGATGAATCTGGAGCAACCGTTGCGCTCCACCGACAAGACCCAGAATTTCGAGGTGGATCTGCAGGCCGGCCTGCAGAATTTCAGGGGCAATCAGGTGGAGCAGATGGTTCGCTTCCTGGAACCATCCCTGGGCGAACAGGGTCGCCGGATCCGCCAGCAGCTGGTGCTTGAAGGCCTCTTCCAACAGCTGTCCCGCCCTGAACAGGGATCTCGGCTGCCAGAGCTGCTGACCCAACTGGCTCCGCAGGTCGACACCAACCTCTCCACCGGTGAAGCCCTCAGCCTGCTCAGTGCGGCAACGGCCAATCCCAAACAGATCCGCTTTGACCAACTGCCACTGGCGCGGCCCAGCAAGGCCGACCAACCCTTGCGGCAGCTCCAGAAGAGTGCGGCCGTGCCGCTCTGGCCCAAGGGCTGATTCAAGCCAGCGCCAAGCGCTGCCAGCCCAGCTGCAGGGCTGCGGCCAAGGCCAGCTCCTCGGCGTCTTGGTCGGAGCCGGAAGCAGGGTTCTCCTCTCCAACCATGCCAAGCCAGGCCAGACCTTCGCGGCGGCGCATTGGCCCCTCCCAGGGGCCGCCCCACTGAATCAGGCCCACCAGGGGCACCCCGCAGGCATGGAGAAGCGCGCTGTAGGCCGCCGGGATGCCACCGCCGGCAGCGGCTGCGGTGATCAGAAGCAGCGTGGGTTGCCGCCATGAACCCAGGGAATCGGCCCAGCGGCCATCCGGCTCGATCCACTGCCCCGGATCCAGCGGCAACGGCGCCAGCCAGGGGCCATGGCGCTCAGCCAAGGAGGCCAGACGAGCCGTGGCTGTGGCCTGAGCCTGGGCGGGCCAGCCGGCCAGCGGCAAGGCCAGCAGGTCCGCCAGGCGGCTGGCCGCCTTCAGGGTGGTCGCGGCGTCACAGCCAGCACCGACCAGCATCAGGCGTTGCTCGGTGCGGATTGGCCCAGGCTGGACTGTTACGGCCCCTGTCTTTGCCATTTTTTGCAGTTCTAACGGCGACAGGCTTCTACCATCGGGACTAAGCCATGCGTCATCGCCGCCGCCGTGAGCAGTTTCTTGACCGCTGAGCAGGTGAAGCAGGGCGCGACAGCCCACGACACCAGGCGGCTGAGGCTGTTCAGTGGAACATCCAATCCAGGATTGGCCCAGGAAATCGGCGCCTACCTGGGAGTTCCGGATGGCCCGAGGGTGATCAAACGCTTCGCCGATGGCGAACTTTATATCCAGATCCAGGAATCGATTCGCGGTTGTGATGTCTTCCTGATCCAGCCCACCTGCGCTCCGGTGAACGATCACCTGATGGAGCTGCTGATCATGGTGGACGCCTGCCGCCGCGCCTCCGCCCGCCAGATCACCGCCGTGATCCCCTATTACGGCTATGCCCGCGCCGACCGCAAAACCGCTGGCCGCGAATCGATCACCGCCAAATTGGTGGCCAATCTGCTGGTGACCTCGGGGGTGGACCGGGTGCTGGCCATGGACCTGCATTCCTCCCAGATCCAGGGCTATTTCGATATTCCCTGTGATCACATCTACGGATCACCGGTGCTGGTGGATTATCTCTCCGCCCGTGATCTCGGTGAGGTGGTGGTGGTCTCCCCTGATGTCGGTGGCGTCGCCAGAGCCCGGGCCTTCGCCAAGCGCATGCACGATGCGCCACTGGCGATCATCGACAAACGACGCTCCGGTCACAACGTGGCCGAGAGCCTGACCGTGATCGGTGATGTGGCTGGCAAAACCGCAATTTTGATCGACGACATGATCGACACCGGCGGCACGATCGCCCAGGGGGGCCAGTTGTTGCGGGAACGGGGGGCCCACAGGGTGCTGGCCTGCGCCACCCACCCCGTGTTTTCACCGCCGGCCATTCAGCGTCTCTCCGAACCGGGCCTGTTCGAAGAAGTGTTGGTCACCAACAGCATCCCGATTGCCCCCGAGTGCAGCTTCCCCCAGCTCCAGGTCTTGTCGGTGGCCAAGATGCTGGGTGAAGCGATCTGGCGCATCCATGAGGAGAGCTCGGTGAGCTCGATGTTCCGCTAAGGCCAAGGCCGGAACTTTGGTGGCCACCACCACTGGCAGGGGCTGGTCCGAGCCGATACTCTCCGCCCTGGTGCCACAGCTTTCACCATCGCTCCGATCCTTCCCGCAGAGCCCGAGAACCCCGCCCCAAAGGCGGAGCCCATGCCGATGGCCATGCCCCTGAGGGTTCGACTCAAGGGCTCCCTGCCGGCCCTGCTCACCACCCTGCTCACCGCAGGATTACAGGGCATTGGCGCCCTGCCGGCCCTGGCGGCCAGCCCCCGGGTGGGCGTCTGGCTCACCAACAGCCCCAGCCCCCTCTACTACGACCGCCGCCGACTGGAGAAGGCCGTCGACGAACTGGCCGCCACCGGGATCAACACCCTCTATCCGAATGTCTGGAGCCGGGGAGCGACGTTCCACCGCAGCCGCTTTGCACCGATCGAGCCGGCCCTGCTCAAGGCCGATGCCTCGTTAGACCCGATCTGTCACCTCACCAGCGCGGCCCATCGCCGGGGCATGAAGGTGATCCCCTGGTTCGAATATGGCCTGATGGAGCCGGCCGATGCCGAGGTGGTGCGCCGTCACCCGGAATGGCTGCTGCGCCGCAGCGACGGCAGCACCCTGTACGCCATGCATGGGGCCAACCTCAAAACCTCGCCGCTCAAGGATCTGCGGGTCTGGTTGAACCCCGCCCACCCTGGGGTGCGGGCCCGGTTCATCGGCCTGATCGGCGAAATCGTGCAGCGATGCAACGTGGATGGCATCCAGCTCGATGACCACTTCGCCTGGCCGGTGGAACTCGGCTACGACACCTACACCAGCGCCCTGTTCCGCAAAGACACCGGCCGTGAACCGCCGAGTGATTACAACAACAGAGAATGGATGACCTGGCGCCGCCAGCAGCTCACAGGCCTGCTGCGGGAACTGCGCCGTGAGATGAAGCGCTCCCACAGCGGCTCTGTGGTCAGCCTTTCGCCCGGGCCCTTCCGCTTCTCCTATAACCACTGGCTGCAGGACTGGGAGATCTGGGCCCTGGGCAACCTGGTGGATGAACTGGTGGTTCAGAACTACGCCTATTCGGTGAATGGGTTCGCCAAAGACCTCGACCAATCGGCCTTAGTCAAGGCCCGCCGCTGGGGCATGCCGGTCCAGATCGGCATCCTGGCCGGCTTCGGCAAGCGCACCACGCCGATGCCTGCTCTGAACCAGAAGGTGAAGCTGGCGGCCGGCAAAGGAATGGGAGTGATCTACTTCTATTGGGAAGGCCTGTGGGGGGTCCACGCCGGCCCCGAAGGTGCGGCCGCCCGCAAAGCCGGCTTCCGCAAGCTGCACTCCAGCGCCTTCCCCTAGATCAGGATTTACGAGATCAGGATCGGCAAGATCAGGATTGGCGCCCTTCGCTGCCGAGGCACTGATCCACCACCTCGCGGGTGTTCGCCGAGAGTTCGGCGGCCGAGAGCCGGGCGGCGGCTTCGCGCATCCGTTCGCCGCGAAGGGGGCCGTAGCTCTGCCAACGGCTGAAGATCTTGGCCATGCGCGAGGCCGTGATCGGATTGCGGCGATCCAGGTCGGCAATCTGATCGGCCATGAAGCGATAGCCCTCACCTCCAATGGCGTGGAACACCGGCGGGTTGCCGGCCAGTCCGCCCAGCACGGCACGGATGGAGTTGGGAGCAGCCGCATCGAAACGCGGGTGGGCCAGCAGCCCACGCACCCGCTCAAGGCCATCGCCGAAAGGAGCGCTGGCCTCAAGGGCAAACCAGGCGTCAAGGATCACCGGTTTCTCCTGCCAACGCGCGTAGAAGGCGGCCATCGCCGCGCTGCGCTCTAGGCCCTCCCAGGGCTGCAGGGCCCGCAAGCCCGCGCGAGCCAGGGTCATCGACGGGCCATCCACCGCGGCCGCGGCCGCCGCCATCACGCCACGATCCCCGGCGGCGGCCAGCCAGGTCCAGGCTGTGGCGGTGAGCATCCGCTCGCCATTACCCGCTGGCCAGGCCTGATCCCAGTGCTGGCGGCAACGCTCGAGGGCCGAGCCAAGCGGGGCGGCGAGGGCTTCACCGAAGCGCCGCTGCAGGGCCAGCTGGGCCGCCAGGAGCAGCGGTGGATCCGGCGTGTCCATGGCCTGTTCAAGCTCGGCCATCCCCGGCAGGGCCATCAGGCAACTGCGGCTGGCATCGCCCAGGTCGTCTTCATTCAAGATTCGCTCAAAAGCAGCGATCAGGCCCGATTCCAGGGCGCTGTCTGCCTCACCGTCGGCGCGGCTGAGCACCGCCTGACGCAGCAGGGTCTGACCGGCATCCCAGCGGGCGAAGGGATCGGAATCGGCAGAGAAGAGCAACAGCAACTCAGGGCGTTGCCGCTCGATCTCCAGCCGCACCGGCGCTGAAAACCCCCGCAACAGCGACAAGGCCGGCGGCTCGCTGGAGCTGGGCAGATCGGCGAAACGAAAGATCTGCTCGGCCTGATCGATCACCAGCAGGCCTTGGGCGCCCAGGGGAAGCTCTTCGCCGCCAGCGCCCAGCAGGCCAAGGGCCAAAGGAATCACGAGCGGTTGCTTCTGCGGCTGCCCCGGGGTGGGCAGGGTGTGCTGGCGCACCTTGAGTTCCAGCACGCCGCCGGCCCCATCCCAGCGCCGCTCGATCCGTAGCACCGGGGTACCGGCCTGGTGATACCAGCGGCGGAAGCGCTGAAAATCAAAGCGAACGGATTGCGATTCTCCGTTCTCTGCCCCAGCGGTGGCGGCCTCTTCCATGGCCGCAACAAAGTCTTCGCAGGTGGCGGCGGTGCCGTCATGACGCTGCACATACAGCGCCATGCCAGCCATGAACAAGCGGTGTCCCAGCAGGGTGTGGAGCATGCGGATCAGCTCCGAGCCCTTTTCATAGATCGTCGTGGTGTAGAAGTTGTCAATCGCCTGGTATTGGTCAGGCTGTACCGGATGGGCCGTTGGACCGGCATCTTCACGGAACTGGGTGTTGCGCAGCATCGAGACATCCTCGATGCGCTTGACAGCAGCGGAATGGAGATCAGCAGTGAAGGATTGATCCCTGAACACCGTAAGACCCTCTTTCAAGGAGAGCTGGAACCAGTCGCGGCAGGTGATGCGATTGCCGGTCCAGTTATGGAAATACTCGTGGGCAATCACACTCTCGATGCGCTCGAGTTCGCCGTCCGTTGCGGTGACCGCATCGGCAAGAACCAGCTTGGAGTTGAAGATGTTGAGGCTCTTGTTCTCCATCGCGCCCATGTTGAAATGGCGCACGGCCACGATGTTGAATTCATCGAGGTCGTACTCCAGCCCATACACGCGCTCATCCCAGGCCATCGCCCGTTGCAGTGAGGCCATGGCGTGGGCGGTGAAGGGGGCATCGCCGGGCTCCACGTGGAGGCGGAGTTGCACGCTGCGCCCCGAGGCTGTGGTGAAGGTCTCGCGCACCTCCTCCAGCCGGCCGGCCACCAGGGCAAACAGGTAAGAGGGTTTGGGGAAGGGGTCGTCCCAGATCGCATAGTGCCGATTCCCCTCCAACTCCCCCTGCTCCACACCGTTGCCGTTGGAGAGCAGCACCGGGCAGTCGCTGCGGTCGGCCTCCAGGCGCACGCGAAAACGGCTGAGCAGATCAGGACGATCAGGATGAAAACTGATCCGCCGGAACCCCTCGGCTTCGCACTGGGTCGTGAACAGTCCGCCGCTGGCGTAGAGCCCTTCAAGGGTGGTGTTGGTCTGGGGCCGGATGCGCACCAAGCTGGTGAGCAGGAAGGGCCCTGGCGGTGGCGCCAGGATCACCAGCCGGTCGTCCTGGCGCTGGTAGGCCGCCGGCGGCAGGGTTTCGCCATCGATGGCCAGTTCCAGCAGTTCGAGGTCCACGCCGCGCAGTTCCAGCGGCGGCGATGGTGACGGGGCCTGGATGGCTGGGGCAAAGGCCAGGGCCGCCTCCACCAGGGCCTGGTCCGAGAACAGGCGCACGGTCAGGTCCGTGCGATCGAGGCGATAGGGAAACGGCTGGTAGTCGGCCAGCCGGGTCACGCAGTGGGGAGCCAGGCTCATCGGGTCTGGAAAGCAACGCTTCCTTGATCCTGGCGCCCCGTTCGGCCCTCACCAGGGCAGGGGGTCGCGGCCCTGGCCGGCATTGCAGCCCACCTGGGAACCCAGCAGGGCCCCAAGAGGCACGGCCCAGGTGCGACCGTCCTGGCGCGAAGCGGCGTAACCGAGGCCGCCGCCGAGAACACCGCCGACTAAGCGGCCGATCGAGCAGCGTTGCTGAAGATTCTGGGCGTCCTGCCAGCTGCTTGGGCCCTGCTGATAGGGGGCCGAGTTGATGCGTTGGCTGGGGTAATCCTGGAAGGGGGCCGGGAAGTTCCTCGCCAGAGAGACGGGGGCCTGATTCTGCCAAGACCTCGAGCCGGCGAGGGCTTCGGCAGGAACAGCCAGCACCAGACCAAGAACAGCGGCGGCCAAGGCGGCCGGTGCCTGAGAGCGAAGCGAGAGCGTGAAGACCATGGCGTGTGAGGCGGTGGAGATCCCCGAAGGGATGCCATCAGCAAAGCCCCAGTCCCCGATCAAAGTGCAACTGAGAAGGCCTCCAGCTACGTCTGAATGCAACCGCCACTTACGGAGCTGGAGGCCGGGCTCCGCCAGCACCCTGTTGCTTGATCGCGTCCTGCACCCGCTTGACCACATCGGCAGGGACCTCCGCTGGGCAGATCTCGACGGCTCCGATCACTGCGGATTTGGTGGACCCACGCCAGATCTCCTCGATCGTGAGTGCCTTGGTGCCCACCTGCTGGATCAAGCCCCCATGCAGCCCCTGAATCACCTGGGCGATGGTTTCGCCGGCGATGCCCACCGCTGTATCGAATTCAACCTTGGCGCTGCGTGAAATGCAGACGTTGACAGCCGCAATCCTGGTGTAAAGCGACATCTCCGCTTCGGTGGCCGGCGCGGCCTGGGCCTCGGGAACCAGCAGCGTCAGGGGGACAATCATCAGGGAGGCCGCCAACAGACGGCTGCTCCAACGAGAGGGAAGTCGCAAAGCAAGAGTGATCATCAACCCCCATGCTGAACCATGATCAGCGGGACATCAATCCACCAGGAGTGCAGCCCATGGAGTGGCTGACCTTGGACTGGACCCAGGACTTGCCCCAATAAGCCATAGGCTGGATCCAAGTTTTGGTTCTGTGACTGGTGCCCGGCTCAGGGGACATGGTCCCCATCACCCTGGATCAGGAAGCAGCTCCTGCAACCCGTCAAGCCCTGACGCTGCTGATTGTCGCGACCTCCCAGCACCTGAGCTCGCCGGGCCTGCGCGGGGTTCTCCAATTTCTGGAGAGTCATGACTATGGCTTCGAGCTGAATCTTCAGATCGCCGATCCAGCCAAACGCCCCGAGTTGCTGGAGCTCTATCGCCTGGTGGCCACCCCCGCCGTGGTCAAGCTCCACCCAGCGCCTCGTCAGGTGTTCGCCGGCAACACCATCCTCGAGCAACTCAAGGGCTGGTTGCCCCGTTGGCAGCAGCTGGAGATGGTGAGCGGCCTGGGAATGAGCCTGCGCCCGGTCGAGAACGATGGCAGCCGCAGCCAGCGGGAACTCCAGCTCGAAGACCAGCTGCTGGTGCTGCGCCAGGAGAATGAAACACTGATTAATCGGCTCGGGGTGCAAGAACGGCGGCTGCGGATGGTCGCCCATGAACTGCGCACGCCCCTGACCGCCGCGAAACTGGCCCTGCAGAGCTTGCAGCTTGGACAGATCGACAACAGCCGCTGCAAGGACGTGCTGAACCGCCGGCTCGACGACATCGAGCATCTCTCCAAGGACCTGCTGGAGGAGGGCACGACCCGATGGGAAGCCCTGTTCAATCCCCAGCGCCTGGATCTCGGCTCAGTGGCAGCGGAAGCCCTGCTGGAGCTCGAAAAACTCTGGGTGGGCCGGGACTTGACACTCCTGGCCGATGTTCCCGCCGACCTGCCTGATGTCTTCGCCGACCAACGGCGCATGCGCCAGGTCCTGCTGAACCTGCTCGAAAACGCCCTGAAATTCACCCCTGAAGGGGGGCAGGTGACGCTGAGAATCCTGCACCGGACCAGCCAGTGGGTTCAGGTGTCAATCTGCGACACCGGCCCTGGAATCCCGAGGGAAGAACAGGAACGGATTTTCCTCGACCGCGTCCGCCTCCCCCAGACCTCTGCCACCACATCGGGATTCGGGGTGGGTCTGTCGGTGTGCCGGCGAATCACCGAGGCCCACGGCGGTCGCAGTTGGGTGGTCTCGGAGCCAGGCGAGGGAGCCTGCTTTCACTTCACCGTCCCGACCTGGAAAGGCCAGCACGCCCTGGCCCAGAGTCCGCCTTGACGAAGGGCCACTCCAAACCGTAGTTTCCAACCACGGTCCGCCTGGCTTAAACGCTGTGCCCCGTGGCCTTGCCCCCATCGTCTAGAGGCCTAGGACACCTCCCTTTCACGGAGGCGACAGGGGTTCGAATCCCCTTGGGGGTATTCAATCGAAGAGGTCGAAGCGTTTTTGCTGACTTTTCGATTGACAACCATTGGCTATTAACGGCGATTCGCTGTTTACAGCGATTGCGCAACCATCGAGCTGTTTAGCTATTTCTGATTTAAATGGTTAGTTTTCGAGGTTTTTCCTCTTCTTTGGCTCTTGTTTTGTGCGAAAACAAACTCGCAGTTAGAAAGGGTTAATCAGTGCTGACTGGCTCTGATGATCAAGCGCTGCTAGGTGCAGCGAACAACGGCTGACCCTGCGTTCGCGATCAAACCTGATTCAGAGGCCTCGTTCAGGCTCAGAACTGCTGCGGCAGGCCTTGGCTGGCCCGACGTTGGGCCTCCCGCTGCACGGCCCGCAGATTGGCGGCCAGATCCTCACGCAGTCGCTGCTCGATCAGGCCGATCGGCATGCCCTGGCGCCCCTGAACCGTCAGTTCGTAGAGAAGCCTGGAGCCCAGGCGATCACCGCTCACCCGCCAGGCCCCCTCGAAGCGCCGGAAATCACCCTGGGTCATCGCGAAGTGAAGCAGGCCTTCCTCGGGCTTTTCGGTCAACTCGAGCTCAACGCGAGCCTTGAAGCGCAGACCGCAGAACTCCTGGCAACCGACCTGCTCCAAGCCCACCCGGGCGCCGCGGCGCCAGAGCAGGCGGGAGGTAGCGAGGTTGGGGATGAAGCGGCTGAGGTTCTCGTAATCGGTGATGACGTCCCAGACCAGGGCATGTTGCAGATCCAGGCGCAGCTGCACGGCCAGGCGGCGCACACCCTGGGGAAGGCGCTCCATGTCCTGCTGGATCGTGTCGAGGTCACAGGCCGGCTGGTTCGGATCCAGTCGAGGCTGGGGGGCAATACCGAAGGCCGAAAGTTGCGCCAAGAGAGAAACGCCGAACTCGGGGGGTTGGGAGGTGAGGGCCGCTACACCCCGATGTCAGAACCCAAACCTAACCCTGCCGATCTGGGCGCTGGTGGGCAAGGCCTGGAATTGCCTGCCTGATCAGGCTTGCCTATGATTTGGGCGCATTTTCAGGAACGGTGGCTGAATGCGCACCTCGACAGCAGCGCTTGGCCAGAGCGATTCCCGCATGTTCACCCTTGTGGTTCAGGGACTGGGCGGTCCTAGTCAACGAACCGCCGAGCGACGCCTCAGCGTCTGCTTCAGCCAGATGCAAGCCACCCTGCGTCTGATCAACCAGCAGGGGGCTCGCCTTCTTTCGGTCACGCCGATCGGGGACTCCCCCGAGGCTGAAGCCTCCCCCCCAGTTCCCACCACCCCCTCTCCAACTGTGACCACCACCAGCGCGCACGAGGCACCACCCGTCAACCTCTACAAGCCGAAGGCCCCCTACCTCGGCACCGTGCTGGGCAACTATCCCTTGGTGGCCGAAGGGGCGATCGGCCGGGTGAACCACATCACCTTCGACCTCTCCGAAGGCAATCTCCACTACGTGGAAGGCCAGAGCATCGGCATCATTCCCGACGGCGAAGACGCCAACGGCAAGCCCAACAAACTGCGGCTCTATTCAATCGCCAGCACCCGCCATGGCGACGGCCTGGAAGACAAGACGGTTTCCCTCTGCGTCCGCCAGCTCCAGTACGAAAAAGATGGCGAGACCATCTACGGGGTCTGCTCCAGCTTCCTCTGCGACATTGAGCCAGGCAGCAAGGTGAAAATCACTGGCCCAGTGGGCAAGGAAATGCTGCTGCCTGCCGATGAGGAGGCCAATGTCATCATGCTGGCCACCGGCACCGGCATCGCCCCGATGCGCGCCTACCTGCGCCGCATGTTCGATCCGGGTGAACGTGCCAAGAATCCTGGCTATCAGTTCCGCGGCAAGGCCTGGCTGATCATGGGTGTGCCCACCACCCCCAACCTGCTCTACGAAGAGGATCTCCAGTCGTATCTCACCGAGTTCCCTGACCACTTCCGCTACACCAAGGCGATCAGCCGTGAGCAGAAAAATCCTTCCGGTGGGCGGATGTATATCCAGGACCGGGTCGCCGAACACGGCGAGGAAATCTTCAATCTGATCGAGGATCCCAAGACCCACGTCTACATGTGTGGCCTCAGGGGCATGGAGCCAGGCATCGACGAAGCCATGACCGCCGCTGCCACCGCCAAGGGGCTGGATTGGAGCGTGCTCCGTCCCCAGCTCAAGAAGGCTGACCGCTGGCACGTCGAGACCTACTGAAACGGGTTTCAGCCGCTGGGTTTGACGCTCTTGGCTTGCCTACGGGCAGGCCATTTTTTGCCGAAACCAGCACAAATCTGCCGGCAACGCTGCGCAGGTGCCGTCCTGCCAGCTTTTGTGGGTAGATCAGCCTGAATGACGCCCTCTCCATGACCAGCACCCTCACCAATCCACTCAGGGTCGGGTTGCGCCAGGAGCGCGTGATCTCGCCCCAGTGCCTGGTGATCTTCGGTGCCAGCGGCGATCTCACCCACCGCAAGCTTGTGCCTGCGCTGTTCGAGCTGTTCCGCCAGAGGCGGTTGCCCAGCGAGTTCGTCATCCTCGGCTGTGCTCGACGCCCCTGGAGTGACGACGACTTCCGCGGCAAGATGGCCGAGGCGCTGGCTGAAACGATCCGTGATCACCCCCGCGACTGGGAGCAATTCGCTGGAAACCTCTACTACGAACCGGTCGACTTGCAGCAGAGCGAGCAGCTTCTGCGCCTGGCCGATCGCCTCGATGGCCTCGACCGCCTGCGGGCCACGCGGGGCAACCGCACCTTCTATCTCTCCGTTTCACCTGATTTTTACGGCAGCGGCTGCCGCGCCCTCGCCGACGCCGGCCTGCTGAGCGACCCGAAGCGCAGCCGGGTGGTGATCGAAAAACCATTCGGCCGCGATTACGGCAGCGCCGAGAAGCTCAACCGGATCGTGCGGGCCTGCGCCCAGGAGAATCAGGTCTTCCGAATCGACCACTACCTGGGCAAGGAGACGGTCCAGAACATTCTGGTGCTGCGCTTCGCCAACACGATCTTTGAGCCGATCTGGAACCGCAATTTCATCTCCAGCGTGCAGATCACCGCCGCTGAAACCGTCGGGGTGGAGGAAAGGGCCGGCTACTACGAGAGTTCCGGCGCCCTGCGCGACATGGTCCAGAACCACCTCACCCAGATGCTGGCGCTCACCACGATGGAAGCGCCAGGCCGTTTCGACCCCGAAGCGATCCGCAACGAAAAGGCCAAGGTGCTGCAGGCCGCCCGCCTGGCCAACAACACGGAGCCCTGGAAATGCTGCGTGCGCGGGCAGTACAGCGCCGGCGGCAGCCCCAGCGACCCGTTCAAGGCCTACCGCGACGAGCCGGGCGTGAACCCGAACAGCACCACCGAAACCTATGTGGCGATGAAGCTGTTCATCGACAACTGGCGCTGGCAAGGCGTGCCCTTCTATCTGCGCACGGGCAAACGCCTGCCGAAGCGGCTCTCCGAGGTGGTGCTCACCTTCCGGGAAGCTCCCGTCCACCTCTTCGATGCCGCCGGCGGCAGCCCAACGGCCAACCAGCTGATCCTGCGCATCCAGCCCGATGAAGGCGCTGGCTTTGTTTTTGATGTGAAGGCGCCGGGTTCAGGCATGCGCAGCCGACCGGTCGACATGCACTTTTCCTACGACGAATCTTTCGGGGAACCGTCTGACGAGGGCTACGTGCGCCTGCTGGCCGACGCCATGCTGGGTGACCCCACCCTCTACACCCGCGCCGATGAAGTGGAAGCCGCCTGGCGGCTGTACACGCCGCTGCTGGAGCTGATCGAGGACAGCCCCTGGCAGTTGCCGGTTCAGCCCTACGAGGCCGGCACCTGGGGACCCGGTGCCGCCGACAGCCTGCTGGCCTCCGACGGCCTGATGTGGCGCCGTCCCTGAGCTCCAGACACCTGACCAACCGCCGACCCTCCCTGCGCTCGCCCCGATGTCCCCCCAGCTCACCCTTCAGGCCCCGCTCGAACTCTCCCCTGACGAGGTGCCGAATTATCTCGAGCATCTGTGGGGCAGCGAACTCGACGCCTCCACCGGAGCCTCCACCTTCACCCTGGTGGTCTGGGAGCCGTCGTGGCTGCAGCAGCAGCTGATCCGCACCGGCCACATCGACGGGCCGATCAACGGCCTGCTCAACAAGGAGCTCTTCGCCGCCGCCCGCTCGGTCACAGCGGATTGCGGCTTGCCGCTCTGCACCGCTCCGATGGCCCCCGAGCTGTCCCACGCCCTGGGTGAGCAACCGGGTGAACACAAGGCCGAGGATCTGCGCGGTCAGTTTGTGGACCAGGCGATCAGTGCCCACCGCCCGCGCCGGCTGATCACCCTGGCCCCGACCCTGCGCGAAGACCACCCGCTGGAAACGCTGGTGGCCGCCTACTGCCCCCTACCGGAGGAGAGCAGTGGCAGCCCACCGGCCTGTGGCGACGTGGTCGTACTGCGGGGCGGCAAGGGCGCCATCGAGCAAGGCCTGGCCCTTGTGGGTCCGCTGGTGGCGGAGGAGCTCCCTTGCTGGGTGTGGTGGAACGGATCTCTCGATGAATCCCCCGATCTGCTCGAAGCCCTGGCTCTGCCCAACCGGCGGGTTGTGCTCGACAGCTCGATCGGGAATCCCCGCCGCTGCCTCGATGTCTTGGTGGACATGATCGCCACCGGACGAGCGGTGAACGACCTCAACTGGTTGCGGCAGCGCGGCTGGACCGAATCCCTGGCGATGGTGTTCGATCCGCCCGGCCGCCGTGAGGCCCTCAACAAGGTGGTGCAGCTCGACATCGACGTGGAAGGAACGCACCCGGTGCAGGGCTTGCTGCTGGCGGCCTGGATCGCCGATCGGCTCGGTTGGCATCTTCTGAACAGCTACCAGATCCCCGCCGACGGCCTGGATGTGGGCATCGGAGCTGAATTCCAGCGCTCCGATGGCGAGAGCGTCCAGGTGCGGCTGATGTCCGTTCCCGTGGGGATTCCCAACAGCCATCCCGGTGCCCTCGTTGGTCTGCGGCTGATCTGTTGCCCGCAGGGGAAAAAACCGCTGTGCGTCATCCTCTGCTCCGAATCGGGCGGCTGCATGCGCCTCGAAGCCGGTGGGGTGGCGACGATGGAACTGGCCGAGGAGGTGGTGAGCGTCTCGGGGGACAGCGAGGAGATGGAGATGGCCCGCTTGCTCAGCGGTGGACACGACTCCACCAATCCCCTGCTCGCCGCCGCCGCGCCCCTGGCTGCCAAGCTGCTGCCTCTTTGATCCGCGTCCCGACGACCCGCCGGCATGGCCTGTTTGATTGCGGCCCCCTGCAGCGGCAGCGGCAAAACCCTGCTCAGCCTCTGCCTGACGGCATTGGTGCGCCAGCGGGGCGAGACGATCCAGACCTTCAAGGTGGGACCGGATTACCTCGATCCCCAGCTGCTCAGCCTGGCCAGCGGCCGGCCCTGCCGCAACCTCGACAAACTGCTCTGTGGCTCCGACTGGGTGCAGCGCAGCTTCCCCTGGTGGGGGCGGCAGGCCGATCACTGCCTGGTGGAAGGGGTGATGGGCCTCTTCGATGGCCGGGGACCTGGCCTGGAGGGCAGCTCGGCTGAACTGGCCTTGAGCCTTGAGCTGCCTGTGGTGCTGGTGGTGGAGGCCAGCCGCCAGGCTGGATCCGTGGCCGCCCTGGTGAGCGGCTTCCGCGACCATCTCGCCAGCCTCCACGTTGCCGGGGTCGTGCTCAACGGCGTCAGCACCGAGCGACATCAGGCCCTGCTCAGCGAAGCCCTGGCGGCCATCGCCATGCCGCTGTTGGGGGTGCTGCCCCGCCACCCCAGCCTCAACTTGCCCTCACGGCACCTGGGCTTGCTCCCCGCCCACGAGCTCGAAGACGTCGAGTCCAGCCTGGAGGCCTGGTCCGATCTGGCTGAGCGCCACCTCGATCTCGGCCGGCTGCTGCCGCTGCTGGAGCCGCCGCCCAACCCAGGCCCTGCGGGCCACAGCCAGGATCCGATTCGCTGGTGCCTGAAGCAGGCCAGCCCGCAGCCTCAGCCGCGGGCCCAGTCCCAGGCCAACGCCAAGGTCCAGCCGGTGCGCCTGGCGATCGCCAGCGATGCCGCCTTTCACTTCCGCTACCCCGAAGCCAGTGAGCTGCTGGCCGGGCTCGGCCTGGCGCTGCTGCCCTGGCAACCGCTGGCCGATGAGCCCCTGCCAGCCGGCTGCCAGGGCGTGATCCTGCCTGGGGGCTACCCAGAACTGCACGCCGCCGCTCTGGCAGCCAGTGGCCGCAGCCTTGCTGAATTGCGCCGTGCCGCCGCGGCCGGATTGCCGATCTATGCCGAGTGCGGCGGCCTGCTGCTGCTCGGCGAGCAGCTGGTGGACGACAACGGCGGGGCCCACGCCATGGCGGGGCTGTTGCCGTTCTCAGCCCGGCGCGGCGCCCTGCAGCTGGGCTATCGCCAGGCCAGCCCCCTGGCCGACGGCCTGCTGGTCCGCCAGGGGGAGAGCCTCTGCGGCCACGAATTCCACCGCTGGGAGCTGCAGCCAGCGGGCCTCAGGCGGCCTGGGGCGGAGCCAGCGCTCTGGCAGCTCGAAGGCTGGGGCTGGCCGCAACGGCCGGAGGGCTGGAGCCGGCCGAACCTGCATGCCAGCTGGCTGCACCTGCACTGGAGCGGCTGCGCCCAGATCTGCCATCGCCTGGGGGCCGCCGCCGCCGCCGCCCAGCCGCTGGCCCCCGCCCATGCGGCAACCTGAAGCCGGCACGCCGTTCGTTTTTCACCAATCGACCCTTGACGACCTCCCACCAACACCCCACGTCGGAGCTGTGGTTGTTACGCCACGGCGCCACCACCTGGGCCCGCCAGGGGCGCCACACCGGCACTACCGATCTGGCCTTGTTGCCCGATGGCGAAGACGAGGCCCGCGCCCTGGCTTCGGTGCTCTCTCCCCTCAGCTTCGCAGCGGTGCTCTGCAGCCCGCTGCTGCGGGCCCGTCAGACCTGCGAGCTGGCGGGGCTGGCCGGCGCCGCCCTGCCCTGTGAGGATCTGCGCGAGTGGGACTACGGCGACTACGAGGGCATCACCACCGCCGAAATTCGCCAGCAGATCCCCGGTTGGAGTGCCTGGAGCCATGGTTGCCCAGGCGGCGAGAGTGTGGCCCAGGTGGATCAGCGCTGCCAGCGGGTGATCGCCTTGGCCCTGGCCCTGGTGCCGGCTCCCGGCCAACGGGTGGCGCTGTTTGCCCACGGACACATCCTGCGGGCCCTGGGGGGTTGCTGGCTGGGCCTGGGGGCCGCCGGCGGCGGCCTGCTGTCGCTGGCCACCGGTACGGTCAGCGTGCTCGGTCACGAACGGGAACAACGGGTGATCCTGCGCTGGAATGCCCCCACCCCTGCCAGCTGAGCCGATGAACCAGGTCGGTCTCTGGGGCGAGCTGATCGCCTATGGCAGCGGCGTCAGCCTCAGCCCGATCCACATCGGCCTGCTGTTTCTGTTGCTGCTCGGTGCCAACCCGTTGCGGCGGGGAGGACTGTTCGTGCTCGGTTGGATGGTGACAATCGCGCTGATGGTGGGCCTGCTGCTCACCGTGGGCCACGGCTTTCTGCTGAGCATGGAGCAGGGCACCAGCCACCGCACCGGCCTGGACCTGCTCGGTGCCGGTGCCCTGCTGGCCCTCGGGCTGCGCGAACTGCTGCCGAGCAAGCAGGGTCTCAAGGAGCCGCCGGCCTGGTCCAAACAGCTCGATCGCCTCAGCAGCTTGCCGTTGCCGCTGCTGATCGGCGCCAGTGCGGGCCTCGAAGTGATCAGCCCCGACGATGTCTTTCTGGTGGCCAAGGCGGCCGCCGCCCTGCTCGCCGCCGGGCTGGCCTGGCGCCAGGAGTGGATCCTCGCGGCCCTGTTCACCGTGGCCGCCAGCCTGCTGTTGCTGCTGCCCTACCTGGCTGTGGTGCTGAACCGGCAGGGGATCCTGCCGCTGCTGGAGCGGGGCAAGGCCCTGCTGCTGGCACGCAGCGATCTGGTGGTGGGCGGCCTCAGCCTGGCGCTGGCCGGCTACCTGGGCTGGCAAGGGATCGAGGGCCTGCGGCTGAGCTGAGGCTGAGTTCGGCTGAAGCTGAGTTGATCGGGCCCTTAGCCATCGCCTGTTTCCTCCTCCTCCAACCAGCGCCGCCAGTGGTCCGCGTCGGCTTCGCTGCCTTTGGAGCCCACCATCCAGACCGCCGTACGGGCCCGGCTGACCGCCACATAGATCAACTGACGGCGGAGCAGGGGATCGCGGGGCCAGAAGACATCGGCATCGATGAACACTTCGGAGAAACTGCTGCCCTGGCTGCGGTGCACGGTCATCACAGCAGCAGGACCCAGTGAGGCGAAGGAATCGCGCACCAGGAAGTAGCGCCGCCAGAGGCTGCGGCCTTCTTTTTTGCCCGCCTCGCGGGCTTCCGCCGCCAGGCGGGCCAGCACCGCCTCAAGCTGCCGGCGCCCCAACGATCCAGGCGGGGGAAGGAGCCGCAGCGAGAGTGGCGTCTCGCTGCTCTCCACAGCCACCACCTGGGTGTCGATCACGGGGCCGCCACTGACGCCGAAGCCGGCCAGGTCACAGCGCTCCGGAGTGACATCGCGCACCACCAGCTCCCGATTCGAGGCCAGCACCATGTCGGGTTCTTCGCCACCCTCCTCACCCTGCGGGCAGGCCGGTGCCATCACCGCCTGGCGGGTGAGCAGCACTTCGCCGGGCAGCACCGGCAACTGATCAGCCATGGCGCCATGGATGGCGCGACGGGCCAGGGGCACCAGCTGCTCAAGCGAGCGGTTGGTGTAACAGAGGATCCGGGCCTGATCGGGGTTGTCACATTCGGCCGCCCGGCGCAGGGCGGCCTGGGCCGCCTCCAGCCAGGGCTGACGCTCCAGCAGCGCCACCAGCCCTCCCTGCTGGCGCATCACCGGAAGCAGGGGCGGGAGCCGGCAAGGCAGGCGCTGCTCGCGCAGGCCAGTGGCGAGGCGAAGCACCGGCCCCTGGTGGCGCACCACCTCGCTCAGGGCGCAGCGGTGGGCCCGCTCGATCTCAAACACCGGACTGGAGGGGGCGCCAACGGGGGGCAACTGGGCCGGATCACCCACAAACACCAGGCGGGTGGCAAAGGGATGGGCGCCTTGCAGGGCGATCTCCAGCAGCTGGCCATCCACCATCGAGGCCTCATCGATCAGCACCAGGCCCAGGTGTTCGAGGGCCACAGCCGTCTGCTCGGTGGCCTCGCAGACTTCGCGGCCACCCTGGCGCCGCAACTTCAGCCGCAGCAGGCGGTGCAGGGTGGAGGGATGCCAGGTGGCCCGCAAGCCGCTGAGGTCGAGGTAATGGCGCAGCACGCTGACCGCCTTGTGGGTCGGGGCCACCACCGTCCAGCAGAGGCCAAGCTGCTCAACATGGGCCAGAAACGCCATCGACAGAAAGGTCTTGCCGGTGCCGGCATAGCCACTGAGCACGAAGGGGGTGCCATCCGCAGGCCTGGCCAGCCAGCTGACGAAGGCCTCAACGGCCCGTTGCTGGCCGGCGGTGAGCGCAACCGCTGCGGCCGGACCGGGGCCCCTCAACCGATCCGAGCCACTCAACCGATGGGAAGCCAGCCCCAGCCCCGGGCGATCTGCAGGGGGGAGCCGGCCAAGGCCAGGCCACAGAGGGCGATCGCCGGACCGATCAGGCTGCCGACGAGCACCTCGAGGCGGGTGTGGCCCAGGGTTTCCTTGAGAAGCGCCGTTGCCGCAGCCGTGACCGGAAGCTTGTCCGATAGATCTGCCGGTTGGTCTGCTGGGAGGTCTGTTGGTTGATTCACGCTGGCCTCCTGCCAGAGCGCCGCAGGAAGGCTGTTGATCCGTTTGGCCTGCAGGCCGGCGGCGTAGCGCACACCGGTTGCGTCGTACATCACCACAAAGGCAACGGCGCAGGCCAGGGCAAAGAGGGGGTCATCAAAGCCCAGCTGCCAGCCGGTGCCGGCGGCTGCGCCGGTGACCAGGGCCGAGTGACTCGACGGCATTCCGCCGGTTTCGAGCAGGACCGCCGGCCGCCAGCGTTGATACAGCACCAGTTCGACCAGCACTTTGGCGAGCTGGGCCAGGCCACAGGCCGCCAGGGCCCAGGCCAGCACGCCGTTGCCCAGCAGCTGCTGGGGAATCGAGCCTCCCGCAGAGAGCACGCTCATCGATCCCGACTCGTGATGTAGTCAGCCAGAGCGAGCAGGGGCTGGGCCTTGGCCTGCCAGGGGAGAAGGGCCTGCTTGGCTTCAGTCACCAGCAAATCAGCCCGCTGGCGGGATTCCTCCAGCCCAAGCAGCTTGGGATAGGTGGTTTTGTCGGCCGTCAGATCCTTGCCGGCGGTCTTGCCGAGCACCTCACTGCTGGCGGTCAGATCGAGGATGTCATCGATGATCTGGAACGCCAGGCCGATGCCGCGGGCGAACCGGCCAAGGGCATCGAGTAGGGGCTCCGGGGCGCCGGCAATCAGGGCACCGCTCAGCACCGAGGCCCGCAGCAGCGCCCCTGTTTTATGCAGATGGATGTACTCGAGCGTGCCCAGATCCACCGGCTGGCCCTCCGATTCCAGATCCACGACCTGGCCGCCGACCAGTCCAGGAGCACCGGCGGCCAGAGAGAGCTCACCAACCACCTTCAGCAAGCGCTCGGCCGGCACCGCCGGGCTGCGTCGCGCCACCATCTCGAAGGCGCGGGTGAGCAGGGCATCACCGGCAAGGATGGCGTTGGCTTCGCCGAACACCTTGTGATTGGTGGGGCGACCGCGGCGCAGGTCGTCGTTGTCCATGGCGGGAAGGTCGTCATGGATCAACGACATGGTGTGGACCATCTCCAGGGCCACGGCGGTGGGCAGGGCCAGGGCACTGTCTCCGCCAGCCAGTTCACAGCTGGCCAGGCAGAGGATCGGGCGCAGGCGCTTGCCGCCGGCCAGCAGGGAGTAGCGCATCGCCTCCCGCAGTGACTCCGGCCGCTCCGGTCCGAGGGCGCCATCAAGGGCCGCATCGACACGCAAGCGCGAGGCCTCCAGGTAGGCAGCGAAATCAAAACCCGTGCTCACCGCCACGGCCATCGGTACCAGCGCGTTGGCCGGGATTCTCTCAGGCCATCGCACGGCATGGCACTCAAACAAGAAGATCCGCCAACGGATTGTCAACTCCCGGCTGCGCCGCTGAGCTGCGCTTCCACCAACTGGTCACCGTATTGAGCAGCAACATCGTCACCGTCATCGGGCCGACACCACCGGGCACTGGCGTGATCGCCGCGGCGATCGGCTCCACCTCCGCAAAGCGCACGTCACCGCAAAGCCGCCCGCGGGCCGCCGGGCCGGCCGCTGGGTCTGGAGCCAGGCGGTGGATGCCGACATCCACTACCGCGGCCCCGGCTCTGACGTGCTCAGCACCCACCAGCAACGGCTGTCCGGCGGCCACCACCAACACCTCGGCCTCGCGCGTGAGTGCGGCCAGATCTCGGCTGCGGGAATGGGCCACGGTCACCGTGGCATTGGCAGCCTGGAGCATCAGGGCCATCGGCTTGCCCACCAGGATGCTGCGGCCGACCACAACAGCCCTGGCGCCTTCTAAAGCGATGCCGGCGCGCCGCAGCAGGGCCATCACCCCGGCTGGGGTGCAACTGCGAGGACCGGGCTCCCCCTTGAGCAAACGACCGAGGTTGAGACTGTGGAGCCCATCGGCGTCCTTCTCCGGATCAATCGCCGCCAGCAAGCTCGCCTCGGGCAGGCCGGGGGGAAGGGGAAGCTGCAGCAGGATGCCGTCCACCTCTGGATCCTCGTTCAATCGTCGGATCACGGCCAGCACCTGATCGGGCGTGGTGTCCACGGGCAGATGGGCGCCGAGGTTGCGAATTCCCACCCGCAGACAAGCCTTTTCCTTGTTGGCCACGTAAACCCCGCTGGCGGGGTCTTCGCCGACCCTCAACACCGCCAGTCCGGGCGGGCGACCGGCCTTCTGGAGATTGGCGGCGATCAGCGCGCTGAGGCGCTGTTCCAGCTCCGCCGCCAGTTGACGACCATCGAGGGACAGAGCCATCGCCGGCGTGCTCAGGTTGTACCAGCATGACAACCCGGCCGCCGCGGCACGCCTCGCTAGCGTTGGTGGACCGGCGGCGGAGATGGTGCTGCACCTGGCTCGCGCCAAACGAACCTGGCGCCAATGGCTGCGGCGGGAATCGCCGCGTCAGGCCTTGTATTGCTGGAAGATCAGGGATTGGCTGGCTGTGCTGCTGGTCTGCGCCCTGGTGGCCCTGGTCTCGAGCTGGCCCTGGCTGGTGGAGCCGATTCTGCGGCCGGGCATCCCGGCCCCGTTCAGTGCTGTGGCACCGCGGGAAGCCACCGTGGTCGACACGGACGCCCTGGAACGACGCCGCTCCCAGCTGGGAACCCGCACCAACGTGCAGGTTGTGGATCGCCAGGCCAACGTCGAACTGCAGCAACGCCTGGAGCGCCAGCTCCAGGAACTGGCCCAGGTGGCCGCAGGCCCCCAGGACCGGGTGGCCCCGCTGGAGCTGGCGCCGCCTGAGCAGGACTGGCTGATGGCCCAGAACCCAGAGCAACGCGCGGCCTGGAATCAGGCCTTGCGCCAGGCCCAGCAGCGCATGCTCAGCCAGGGGGTGGTGGGAAGCGTGGCGAAACAGCAACTGGAGCAGGCCGCCAGCCTGCAGCTGGCCCCATTGCCGGAGACGGCCAAAACCCTGGGCAGCCGCCTGCTGGCGGTCAATCTGCAGGGACGCACCAACCTGCGCAACGATGCCGGACTCAGCCAGCGCTTGATCGAAGAGCTGCTCAACCAAGAAGGGATTCCGCGCATCAGGGTGAAGCAGGGGGACCTGATCACCCAGCAGGGGGAGCCGATCAGCCCCCAGGCCTACGACGTGCTCGATTACTTCGGTATGGTGGATCGCAGGCCCTTGTTGAGGGCCTGGGTGGTCCATTTCCTCGAAGCCTTGGCCGCCTGCCTGGTGACGGTCCTGATCATCCGTCGCTGGCGCAGCAATCTCGAGCCTCGCCACGCCCTGCTGGTGCTTGGCATGCTTCTGGTGGTTCAGGGCTTCAAGCTCTGGCTCGGCAACACCGCCAGCCCCCTGGCCCTGCTGGTGCCGCCCACCTTGCTGCTCGCCCAGGCGCTGGGGACAACCACAGGCCTGGCCTGGCTGGCCTCGGCCAGCTTGTTGTGGCCCCAACCGCTCGACGACTACAGCGAGGTCCGCCTGATCGTCGCGGCGGTGGTCGCGGCGGTCGCGGCGGTCCTGGCGGGGCGACAGCGCAGTCGGGCCCAGCTGGTTCAGCTGGCGATCCTGCTGCCCAGTGGCGCCCTCGCCCTGCAGTGGCTCATGCTCCAGATCGTGGCGCTCTGGCATGGCCGCACCCGACTGCTGCCCAGCGGCAGCGAATTGGGCGGGGAGGCTTTGCTGATGGGCGGCCTGCTGATGGGCGGCCTGCTGCTCGGCCCTTTGGTGGAGAGCTTCTTTGGCCTGCTCACCCGAGCCCGCTTGATGGAACTCGCCGACCTGCAGCGGCCGCTGCTGCGGCGGCTGCAGGTCGAGGCGCCCGGAACGTTTGAGCACACCTTGATGATCTGCGGGCTGGCCGAGGAAGGAGCTCGCGCCATCCATTGCGACGTGGACCTGATCCGCACCGGCTCCCTGTATCACGACGTTGGCAAACTGCATGCGCCGCAATGGTTCATCGAGAATCAGTCGGAGGGGCCCAACCCCCATGACCTGCTCGATGACCCCGCCGGCAGCGCCGCCGTTCTGCAGGCCCACGTGGATGAGGGGCTGAAACTGGCTCGCAAGCACCGCCTGCCCAGGCCGCTGGCTGATTTCATCCCGGAGCATCAAGGAACCCTGCGCATGGGGTACTTCTTCCACCAGGCCCGGGAGCGAGACCCGTCGGTGCCCGAAGCGAACTACCGCTATGTGGGACCCACCCCCCAACGCCGAGAAACGGCGATCCTGATGCTGGCCGATGGCTGTGAGGCCGCCTTGCGCTCGTTACCCCCAAACACCTCAGAGCAAGAAGCGAGTGCGATGGTGCGCCGGCTGATCGATGCCCGGCGCTTAGACGGCCAGCTCAAGGACAGCGGACTGAGCCGCGGCGAACTCGAACTGGTGATCCGTGCCTTCGTGCGGGTCTGGAAGCGGATGCGTCACCGACGCATTCCCTACCCGATTCCGGCCCGCAAGGCCTACAGCGCCTGAATGGTGCCCAACCCCGTGGCGATAGGGTCCATGCAGGCAGATCCGCCCATGGTTTCTTCTTCGCTTCTCTCCTCCGCAGGATCTGGCTCCAGGATCGGTGTGCTGATCTGTGGCCACGGCAGCCGCAACCGACTCGCTGTCGATGAGTTCGCCCGGCTGGCCACCGGGCTGCGCCAGCGCCTGCCCCAGGTACCGGTGGAATACGGCTACCTGGAATTCGCCCGGCCGATCCTGCGCGACGGCCTCGAAAGCCTGCGCCAGCAAGGCGTGGACCAGGTGCTGGCGGTGCCCGGGATGCTGTTCGCCGCCGGCCACGCCAAGAACGACATCCCCTCCGTTCTCAACACCTACACGGCTGAAACCGGCCTGCGCATCGACTATGGCCGCGAACTGGGCATCGATCTCAAAATGATCCAGGCGGCCGCCGCCAGGATCCGTGACGCCCTCGTGCCCGCCGCTCAGACGCTCCCGTCTTTGCACGACACCCTGCTGGTGGTGGTGGGGCGGGGCTCTTCGGACCCGGATGCCAACTCGAACGTCAGCAAGGTGACCCGGATGCTGGTAGAAGGCATGGGCTTCGGCTGGGGGGAAACGCTGTATTCGGGGGTCACTTTCCCGCTGGTGGAACCGGGTCTGCGCCATGCCGTGAAGCTGGGCTTCAAGCGGGTGGTGGTGTTCCCCTATTTCCTGTTCTCCGGCGTGCTGGTCAGCCGCATCCGCCACCACACCGAGCGGGTGGCGGCCGACCATCCAGACATCACCTTCCTTGCGGCCTCCTACCTCGGCGATCACCCCCTGGTGATAGACACCTTCCAGGAACGGGTGGAGGAGGTGGTGCGGGGCGACACGCAGATGAACTGTTCGCTCTGCAAGTACCGCGCTGAGGTGCTGGGCTTCGAGACCGAGGTGGGAGCGCCCCAGCGCAGCCACCACCACCACGTGGAGGGGCTGATCGAAGGCTGCACCCTCTGCGAGCGCGAATGCACCGGGGCCTGCCAGCCCGACGGCGTGCCGATCCCCCTGGGGCATCAGGCCCACAGCCACGGCCACGGTCCTGACCACAGCCATGACCATGGCCACGCTCCCTACCCCCAGGCTGACCATCCGCTGGGCCCACGCAGCCTTGGCTCCAGCGGCTCAGCCGTCTCGACTCCAGGCGAGTCCCAGGAGACAAGCAACCGATAGGTTCTGCTGATCAATCAACGATTTCCCCAGCCGAAGCAGGTTTTCCCCAGCGAAAGCATGGTTTTTCCACAGGTTGAGCGGCGGGAACCGGCTTGATAGCGAGACATCTGGGGATTGTGATGAATTCATCCCCAGGAACTTGACAGCAGCGTGCCATCGCTTTTTCCAATCGACGCCGGCGGCAGGGACAGCCAAAAAACGAGCGAGCGGTTGGCTGTCTCATCCCAACGCCCGGTGGGTTTGGCTGGGATTGGTCGCTTTGACGCCAGGCCATGGTCTGTGGCTTGCTAGGCACGAACGACGCAGGACTGGCAGTTGGGCAACGGTTCAGATCAGGGCCATCGGCACGACGACATCACAGGCAACGAGCTGGTCTCCCTCGAGGCCGAAATTCCCGAGGTGCTCTTCGATGGGATGCGGGAGTTCATTCGCAGGCACCCCCACTGGGACCAATACCGGCTGGTCAGCTCCGCTCTGGCCTGCTTCCTGTTTCAGAACGGCTGCACAGACCGCAACGTCACCCAGCACTACCTCAACGGTCTGTTCCTGCGCCAGGAAGCCAGCTGAGGGGCACAAAAAAAGCGGAATCATGATTGATTCCGCTTTGGTTTCTCCCTTGCCCGACCCTGTGAAAGGTCGCCCCCAGATTGTGCGGCTGGCTCCTTAGAGGCGTTGTGGTCGTTGACACCAGTCGCCCGCTCCCGTCAGGAGCCGCGCACAAGATCGTGAGCCGCCCGTTCACAGGCTCTCCAGGTGATCGCCATCTCCGTGAGGGTGGGGCTCTGCCAACCCGAACTGGGCCAGCAGGCCCCATCGGTGAGCAGCAGGTTGGGGGCCCGCCAGCAGCGGTTCCAGGGGTCGAGCACCCCGTCCTCCGGCCGCTTCGCCATGCGGGCACCGCCCAGTTCATGGATGTAGTAGCCGGGTGGAAGCGCCTCGTTGGACACGGCCAGGTTGCGGCGCAGCAGCGGCTCGGCCAGGGGGATCAAGAAAAGGTCTTCAAGGGGTCGGATCTGCCCCCCCGCGGCTGTCACCACCTCCCCCATCCGCTGCTGCATGTGGGCCACCAGCCGCCGTTCGTTTTCGCCCCAGTGGCAGTCGATGTGGGCGGTGGGCAGCCCCCAGGCATCCACCTGATCGGTGTTCAACGTGAGGCGGTTGTGAGCTTCGGGGAGCACCTCGCCAAGACCGCTGAGGAAGCCCACCGCTTCGCTGCGGCGCCGTTTCAGCGGCCCGGGCGGGTCGAAGCGTTGCAGCCCCGCCCAGATTCCATAGCCGCGCAGAAACGGCAGCGCGCCCCCATCGCCGAGGTTCACGGTGTTGGGGATGAAAACGCTGCCAGCAGCGGAGAGTTCGGCGGCTTGGCGGGGGGCTGGCTGGTCCGGGATCGCGAAAAAGCGGCAGCTGGAGATGTGATCCATCAAGTAGCGCCCCAGGCAGCCGGAGGGGTCCTCCACCCCACCGCTCTGGTGGTCGGCGCCGGAGTGCAGCAGGATCCGAACCGATTCGAGGGTGGAGGCGCAGAGCACAACCAGGGCCGCCGGGGCGCGCCGCCGGCGGCCGCTGAGCCGTTCAACAAACACCACGCCATCGGCACGGCCGCTGCGGCGATCACAGCTGACATGGCTCACCACCGCGTTGCTGCGCAGGGTCACCCGGCCGGTGGCGAGGGCCCGGCCCAGGGCACCGGCCTGGGAGCTGGAGGAGGGCCAGGGCTGCTGCCCATCGCCGCGGTTGCCAAGGGCGAACCCACGGGAATGGATCAGGGGGAGGCCGAGATCCTTACCGATCGCCTGGCCCAGGTGCCGCTCCGCCGGGGTGTAAGGCAGCGGCGGCAGAAACTCCCCATCAGGAAGCTGGGGCAAGCCATCACGCTGGCCATGCACGCCCAGCAGCCGCTCCAGGCGGCCGTAATAGGGCGCCAGGTCTTGGTTTTCGATCGGCCAGCAGGGGCCGTGCCCATCGCGGGCAGCCGCCTTGAACTCGTAGTCGGAGAGCCGCAGGGTGATCCCTCCCCAGGTGAGGCTGCGGCCACCCACCTGCCGGCCACGGCTCCAGACAAAGGGCCTCGCTTCGGGGGTGGTGTAGGGGTTCTGGAGCTCGTCGACGTAGAGATCGGGGTTGGTTTTCCAGTAGCCAGGGTGCTGGGCCTGGAGCCGTTGCCGACCGCTGCTGAGCTTGCTGAGCCGGCGCAGGCTGTTGAGCGGCTCACTGCCGAAGGCCTGGGATGGGCTGAGATTGGGGCCGGCTTCGAGCACCAGCACCCGTAGGCCCGCCTCCGCCAGCACCATCGCCGCGACCCCACCGGTGGCACCGGAGCCCACCACCACCGCATCGAATCCATCGAGTTCGCCTGGGGAGGAGGAGGTCGGTGCGATGGGACAAGGTCGCCGGAGGCGAGAGGCTAAACCAGTGGCAGCAACGAAGGCAGACGCCTGGAGCAGGCCAGGGGTGCGGCCGGCCGCACAGAGATCAACAACAGAGAAACAACGCAGAGAACAACTGAGCCACTAGCAAACAACCAGCAAGAATAAAACAGCCATCAAGAATCAAACAGCGCTAAGTATCAAAAGGCGTCGAGAATCAAGCAGCTGTCAAGCACGAAGCCAACAACAAAGATTTAACGTCCGCCAGAAACGAAGCCGCTGATGGATCAATAGTCCAATTTAAATCATTCTCAGGTTCGGGATTTTCAGCTTCAGTCCATGAATCGCTGGTTATTGCGTTGCCCTCAAAGACAACCCGATTGCTGCGGCGCCAGCACCAATCAGAGATCGAAGAGGCCAAGTGCCATTCCAGGCAAGCCATCTAGAAAGGCATTCCAGTCAGCCCATCTAGGCAAGCCTTCCAGTCATGCCAACTCGATCACGCTGAGCATCAGCCGCCCAGCATCAAAAAACCCCCAGATGCTGAACCAGCATCTGGGGGTTTGAAGTGGTGGCGGGGAGGAGATTTGAACTCCTGACCTTCGGGTTATGAGCCCGACGAGCTACCAGACTGCTCTACCCCGCGCCGCTCTGGAATCTTATCAGTCGAAGCGCAGCTCCCCTTGCACCGCCAGCTCCAGACCCAGGCCAGGCGATAGGAACTGCTGGCCGAGTTCTTCCAGTGCGAGCGGGGTGAGCCAGTCAAGTTGCTTGAGCAGATGCAGCGCCACGGCCTGTTTGGCCCGGCTGGCGCCGTCTTCCACCTTGATCGCCAGGCCCAGGCCCTCGCCCATCCGGGCCAGACACTGAATCCCCTCGGCGCCACCCTTGCTGACAACAAGACCGTGGCTGCGGCGCATCAGCTCGGTGTCGAAGCGGCCTTCGCCCGCCACAAGCTCAGGGTGCGCCAGCATCGCCCGGCTCAGCCGCTCCAGCTCAGGCTGCTCGGAAGCCCCCAGGTGGGCGAACAGCAGAGCCATCTGGGCGAGCTGCATCTGCAGGGTGGGGGCGCCACAGTCATCGCGAGCGGCGACCAACTCCGCCCCGGGCAGGCCCAGCAACTCACCCACTTGCTTGAGCAACTGCTGCTGCAGGGGGTGGTCGGTCTGCAGGTAAGACTCCAGCGCCCAGTTCATCCGCCGGCAGGTGGCTAGAAAGGCGGCATGTTTTCCCGAGCAGTTGTGCTCCAGGGGGCTGGCGCCTGGTCGGGGCTGTGGGCACTGCAGCCGTTCAGCCTCCAGATCGGCACTCCAGAGAATCTTGAAGGCTTCGCGGGCCTGGGCGGGGGTGCCGGTATGGGAGGAGCAGGCGATCGCCAGGCCCCGATCACCGCTGCCGGTCTGGTCGGCGGCGCCGCTGCTCACGAACATCTGGGCCTGGAAGGGCTTAAGGGCCGAGCGCACGAAGCTCAGCTGCTGGGGGTCACCCGCCCGCATTAATACCCGCCCGCGCTGGTCGCAGACCACCGCATGCACCCGGTGCACCGACTCGGCAATGCCGTTCCTGAGCAGCAGCACCTCCAGGGGAGGAACCCCAGGGCGTTGGGGTGAGCTGAAGCTGGAGGGCAGGGTCATCGCCACATCGTCAGTGCTTTTTCAAAGAGCCTGGCAGAGCCCGGTACCGAGCAGAATTAAGCCCGCGGCCAGCCCCAGTCCCAGTTCAAGCCGCGCCA
Organism: Synechococcus sp. SynAce01; assembly: GCF_001885215.1. Lineage (GTDB taxonomy): Bacteria > Cyanobacteriota > Cyanobacteriia > PCC-6307 > Cyanobiaceae > Regnicoccus > Regnicoccus frigidus. The sequence continues at coordinate 495,666 of NZ_CP018091.1, forward strand.
GCACGGGACGGACTTCATGCAGGGCCACCAGCAGATCCTGCTGGCGCCACGCCAGGGGCTTCTCCCACACCTGGCCGTCATACCAACCGGATTCTTCGTACTCCACCCGCTCAGATCGCAGGCGCCTGTGCACGTAGCTCCAACCCAGCCATTGACGCAGCAACAAAAACACCGCCGGCAGCACGGCGAAGACGGCAGCCACCAAAACGAGCCGGGGAAGGTTGTGACGCAGGGGCCAGCTGCCACTGGCAATCAACAGAGAGAGCGGCAGGCTGATCAGCCAACACCAGGCCAGGGGGCGGATCAGGCCAGAAGCCTTGACTGCCGGCCAGGTGAAAAACCAGGACGCACAGAGTTGGCGGTACTCCTCAAGGGGCCGCTGGTTCGTCGGCACCGGACAGGGTGGGGACGGGCAGGCCTGATCCATGGGGGCGCAACGGCGGAATCTCGTCGGGCGGGAAGGAGCTTGAGCTTAAGAACGGCACCTGTTCGCCGTGCCCCCAGAACGCTTCGAGGTCGTAATACTCACGATCGCGGGCGCTGAGCACATGGACGATCAATTCGCCGTAGTCGAGCAGAACCCAGTGGCCTTCACGCTGACCCTCCTTGCCGCGGGGCAGGCGGGTGGCTTCAAGCTCCAGACGGTCTTCGACCGAGCGGGCAATCGCCCGCACCTGAACATCGGAGAGGCCGGAGCAGATCACGAACCAGTCGGCCAGTGACGACACCTCATCCACCCGGATCAGGCAAATATCCACGGCCTTGCGGTCGTCGCAGGCCTCGGCAGCCAGCCGGGCGAGCTGATCACTATCCATAGACGTTCTCACTGGTGACGGACTGGCGACTTCCCTGCTGTTGGGCCATTTCGGCACGCGCTTTCTCCGCACTCTTGCGCAGGGCTTCGAGGCGGTCTTCGTAGAAGGAGCGTTTGCGTTTCTTGCGGGTCTGTTCCACCCGCTCTTTCAGGGCGCCACCCAGGCTCTTGTAAGCGTTGGGCAGGCTGTAGCCGAAGCGGGTGGCCAGGGAAATGGCCCGCTCGTCGGCGGCAATGGCGTCCTGCAAGCGCTTCTCAGAGTTGTTCTTGAGATACAGCCGGTAGCCGGCAAATCCCGAGAGGCCCATGGCCATCATCAGCAACAGGCCGTCCTGCACCCAGAGCTCACCGATCGCACCGCCCAGGCCGATCGCCAGGGCGGCCATCTCCCAACCGTCACGGGGCACCGCATCGTTCTGCACCCGGCCCACCTCGTGCCAGAAGAGCAGGTTGCGGTGATCGAGGGCCAGCTGATCCCACTGATCGAGATCCACCTGGATCTCCACCTCATCGCGACCAATCTCTTCGATCGAGATCAAGGCAGGATCGGCAGAGGCGGCGGCTTCCACAAACACCCAGCTCTGCATCTCCGGAGGGAGGAGCCCCTTCAGGCGCTGGAGTTCGCTCATGAAACCGGCGGACATCGTTTCGATCCTGCATATTAGCGAGATCGGCCGCCAGCGAAGGGCAGCAGAACCATCGGGGTGCGTGAGAGGCTAAGCCCGTTTGGCCCCTCACCCATCCCATGCCCCGACGGTCGGATCTGCGTCGCATCCTGCTGCTGGGTTCAGGGCCGATCGTGATCGGCCAGGCCTGCGAATTCGATTATTCCGGCACCCAGGCCTGCAAGGCACTGCGGGATGAGGGTTTCGAGGTGGTGTTGGTGAACTCCAACCCGGCTTCGATCATGACCGATCCGGAGATGGCGGATCGCACCTACATCGAACCGCTCACCCCCGACGTGGTGCGGCAGGTGATCGAACTGGAGCGCCCCGATGCCCTGCTGCCCACCATGGGCGGCCAGACCGCCCTGAACCTGGCGGTGGCCCTGGCCGAAGACGGCACCCTTGAGCGCTTCGGTGTCGAGCTGATCGGCGCCAACCTGCAGGCGATCCAGAAGGCGGAAGACCGGCGCCTGTTCAAGGAGGCGATGGAGCGCATCGGCGTGGCGGTGTGTCCGTCCGGCATCGCCTCCTCGCTGGAGGAAGCCGAGCGGGTGGGCGAAGAGATCGGCACCTACCCCCGCATCATCCGGCCGGCCTTCACCCTCGGCGGCTCCGGTGGCGGCATCGCCTACAACCCCGAAGAATTCCAGGCCTTCTGCAAGAGCGGCTTAGAGGCCAGCCCGGTCAGCCAGATCCTGATCGAGCGCTCGCTGATCGGCTGGAAGGAGTTCGAGCTGGAGGTGATGCGTGATCTCGCCGACAACGTGGTGATCATCTGCAGCATCGAGAATCTCGATCCGATGGGGGTACACACGGGCGATTCGATCACCGTGGCGCCGGCCCAGACCCTCACCGACCGCGAATACCAGCGCCTGCGTGACCAGTCGATCGCGATCATCCGCGAGATCGGCGTTGAAACCGGCGGCAGCAACATCCAGTTCGCGATCAACCCCGCCAATGGCGATGTGGTGGTGATCGAGATGAACCCTCGGGTGAGCCGCTCCTCGGCGCTGGCCTCAAAGGCCACTGGCTTCCCGATCGCCAAGATCGCCGCCCGCCTGGCGGTGGGGTACACCCTCGACGAAATCCTCAACGACATCACCGGCGCCACCCCGGCCTGCTTCGAGCCCACGATCGACTATGTGGTCACCAAGATTCCGCGCTTCGCCTTCGAGAAGTTCCGCGGGTCGCCTGCGGTGCTGAGCACCTCGATGAAGTCGGTGGGGGAGGCGATGGCCATCGGCCGCTGCTTCGAGGAATCGTTCCAGAAAGCCGTGCGCTCGCTCGAAACCGGCCATGCCGGCTGGGGCTGTGACCGCCCCGATGAACCCCTGGAGCCCAGCGACCTGGAGCGGATGCTGCGCACCCCTGCCCCGGATCGCATCTTCGCGGTGCGCGCCGCGATGGTGGCCGGCCGCAGCGACGCCGACATCCACCGGCTGAGCGCCATTGATCCCTGGTTCCTCGCCAAGCTCAGGCGGCTGATCGAGGCCGAAAACCGCCTGCTGCACGGACGGACCCTGGAGCAGCTCGCGGCAGCGGAGCTGCTGGAGCTGAAGCAACTGGGCTTCTCCGATCGCCAGATCGCCTGGGCCACCAGCAGCGACGAGCTGAGCGTGCGGATCCGGCGCCAGGCCCTCGGGGTGAACGCCGTGTTCAAGACGGTGGACACCTGCGCCGCCGAGTTCGAATCCAGCACCCCGTATCACTACGCCACCTATGAGCGACCCCTGGAACGGCTGACGGGCGCTGGTCAGATCGAGCAGCTGCCAGCGCAAGACGAAGTGAGGCAGGAGAAACGGCGCAAGGTGATGATCCTCGGCGGCGGTCCCAACCGGATCGGCCAGGGGATCGAGTTCGACTACTGCTGCTGCCACGCCTCGTTTGCCCTGCGCGGCGACGGCTTCGCCACGGTGATGGTGAACAGCAACCCGGAAACCGTCTCCACCGACTACGACACCAGCGACCGCCTCTACTTCGAGCCGCTCACCCTCGAGGACGTGCTCAATGTCATCGAAGCGGAGCGACCTGAAGGGGTGATCGTCCAGTTCGGCGGCCAGACACCGCTCAAGCTCGCCCTGCCCCTGCTGCGCTGGCTGGCCACGCCGGAGGGGCTGGCCACCGGCACCAGGCTGTGGGGCACCTCACCTGAATCGATCGACCAGGCCGAAGACCGCGAGCAGTTCGAGGCGATCCTGCGCCGGCTGGAGATCCGCCAGCCCCGCAACGGCCTGGCCAGAACCGCTGACGAAGCCAGGGCGGTGGCGGCGGCCGTGGGCTACCCCGTTGTCGTGCGTCCCAGCTACGTGCTGGGCGGCCGCGCCATGGAAGTGGTCTTCGATGAAACCGAACTCAACCGCTACATGGTGGAGGCCGTGTCGGTGGAGCCCGACCATCCGGTGCTGATCGACCAGTACCTGCAGAACGCGATCGAGGTGGATGTCGATGCCCTCGCCGACCGGGAAGGCCGGGTGGTGATCGGCGGGCTGATGGAGCACATCGAGCCGGCAGGCATCCATTCCGGCGATTCGGCCTGCTGCCTGCCGGCGGTGTCGCTCGGTGCCGGAGCGCTGGCCACGATCCGGCAGTGGTCCAGGGAGCTGGCCCTCGCCCTCCAGGTAACCGGCCTGATCAACCTGCAATTTGCGGTCCAGCTCGATGCCGAGGGGCGCGAGCAGGTGTTCATCATCGAGGCCAATCCCCGCGCCTCACGCACGGTGCCGTTCGTGGCCAAGGCCACCGGCGTGCCGCTGGCCAAGATCGCCAGCCTGCTGATGGCCGGCCACACCCTCGCTGAGCTGGGTCTCACCGAGGAGCCCAAGCCGCCGCTGCAGAACGTCAAGGAGGCGGTGCTGCCGTTCAAGCGCTTCCCCGGCGCTGACACCCTGCTGGGCCCGGAGATGCGCTCCACCGGCGAGGTGATGGGCAGCGCCGCCGGCTTCGGCATGGCCTATGCCAAGGCCGAGATCGCCGCCGGCGATGGGCTGCCCACCACTGGCACGGTGTTTCTCTCCACCCACGACCGCGACAAGCCTTCGCTGTTGCCGGTGGCCCGGCGCCTCGCTGAGCTGGGCTTCGCCCTGATCGCCACCAGCGGCACCGCCCTGGCCCTGCAGGAAGCCGGGCTGGAGGTGGAGCCCATCCTCAAGGTTCATGAGGGGCGGCCGAACATTGAAGATGCGATTCGCTCGGCCCGCATCCAGCTGATCATCAACACCCCGATCGGGCGGCAAGCGGCCTTCGACGACGGATACCTGCGCCGCGCCGCCCTCGACTATGCCGTTCCGACGGTGACCACCCTGGCCGGTGCTCGGGCGGCAGTCGAAGCGATTGCCACCCTGCAGAGCGAGCCGCTCACCCTCTCGGCGCTGCAGGACATCCATCCGGCTCTGGGACTGGGGAAACACAGGCCAAGCCTCCAGGCTCCCTAAGATCGCATCCATCTCTGATTCGATTGTTTTGACCATCTCCGCCCCCGCCAGCACCGCCCCAGGCACCGACCTGCGCGAGCTCTTCCAGGCGGCCTACCAGAACCGCTACACCTGGGAACCGGGCTTTGGCGGCTACGCGGGCCGTTGCGTCTGGGAGCAGGAGGGCCAGCGCGCCGAAGGCCGTTTCATGGTGGGCGCCGACCTCAAGGCGAACGTGGAGGGCATCGACGACGAGACCATCAGCAAAGCGGTGGGCTCCCAGCTCTGGGAGGTCTGCATCCACCGGGTGCGCCGCAGCTTCGAGCAGACCCACGGCGCCAACACCTTCACCGCCGGTGACACCAATGAGGTGGGCGTTGAGGTGATCGTGGGCGGCAAGAACAGCGGCGATCGCTATCGCATCGCTAACGATGTGGTGACGATGGTGCACCGCCACATCCACGGCACGGTGGTGACGATCTACACCGGCAGCACCACCGACACTGGTGCCGGCTACCTCAGCCACACCTACAGCAGCCTCTACACCGACCCCGCCAGCGGCGCGGCCAAAGGTGGCAAGAGCAGCTTCACCGACACCTTCGTGCCACTCGGCGGCCAGGGCCCCTGGGTGCTGAGCGAACGGGTGATCGCCACCGAGGCCTTCAGCGGAGCCGATGGTGAAAGCCAGCCGGCCAGCCGTCAGACCTTCCGTTTCGAAGAGCTCACGGCCCATTGAGCCCGCTGGCTTGAATCCCCAACGGTTGCTTCACGAAAGGTGGCTGAATTAGCCTTCAGCCGCCATTCAGCCGCCTTCGGGAAGCGCCGTGATGCCCTTGAGGCGTTCGTTGAGCTGGAACGCCATCGACTGCCGCCCAACCGCCAGCACCTTGAGGGTGTCTTCGTGGAAACGCAACTGGGCATCCGCCACCTGCATGCCACGCACCAGTTCCTTCACATCGTCTGGAAGGGTGTTGAGGTCGTAGCGCTTGCCCTCGAAGGTGAGCACCGGCGGGAGGGAAGCAGGATTGGTCAAGGCAGTAGCAAGCGAGGTGAGTGAACGTTACGGCCCGCCTGGCCCTCAGGCCGCGACCCGGATCAGCTGTCGATTGCAGAGTTCACGGTAACGGCCGTCGCGGGCCATCAACTGGTCGTGGCTGCCCTGCTCAACGATGCCACCGGCCTCGAGCACCAGGATCTGGTCGGCTCCCTGCACGGTGGCGAGGCGATGGGCAATCACCAGCACGGTGCGACCAGCCATCGCTTGCTCCAGGCCCTGTTGCACCGCCTGCTCGGATTCAGCATCGAGGGCGCTGGTGGCCTCATCGAGCAGCAGCACGGCCGGGTTGCCGAGCACGGCCCGGGCAATCGCCAGCCGTTGCAGTTGACCGCCGGAAAAATTGCTGCCCCGCTCCTCGATCCGGGCCGCGTAGCCACCCGGCAGGGCTTCGATGAAGTCAGCGGCATTGGCCAGCCGTGCTGCCTGGCGCACCTGCTCGCTGCTGGCTGGACGTCCGAAGCGGATCGCCTCTGCCACCGTTCCGGAGAACACGGAGCTCTGCTGGGGCACCAGGGCGATGGCACGGCGCAGATCGGCGGCGCGCAGGCCGGCCAGGTCCTGGCCGTCGAGCAGCACCCGACCGCGCTGGGCGGTGTTGAAGCGCAGCAACAGGGAAAAGAGGGTGCTCTTGCCGGCTCCCGACGGCCCCACCAAGGCGACGAGCTGGCCAGGGGCCGCTGTGAGCTGGAGGTTGCGCAACACCGGTTTGGTCGGGTCGTAGCCGAACCAGACGCCCTCCAGGCGCAGCTCCCCACGCACCGAGCCCAGCGGCCTGGCATCGATCGGATCGGGAGTTTCCACGGCCTCCGCTTCAATCGCCCGTAGGCGCCGCAGCGAGGCCTGACCCTGCTGAAACTCGTTGTAGTTGGTGGTGAGGTGGGAGATCGGATCGATCAGCATCAGCAGGGCCGCCACATAACTGCTGAACCCCTGGCTGTCGAGGCCTCCGGCCTGGATCCGCGAGGCGCCGATCAGCAGCACCGAGAGGATGCCGGCCGCTTCGATGAAGCCCACCACGGGGTGTTGCAGGGCCAGCAGCTTGAGGGTGCGGTAGCGGGCACGGCGGTGCAGGTCGATCTCCTGCTCGAAGCGTTGCTGCAACCAGGGTTCAGCGGCGTAGGCGCGCACCAGCGGCAGACCGCTGATCGCTTCGCCCAGCAGCCCCGCCAGTTCACTCACCTGTTTCTGGCTGCGTTCGGCAGCGGCCATCACCCGGGCACCGAAGGCACTCACCAAGACCGCCACCAGCGGGGCCAGCAGCAAGGTGGCCATCGACAGCTTCCAATCCAGGAAGACCATGTAGCCGAAGACCACCACCAGCTGCAGCAGGCTCGGGGTGCTGTCTTGGATGGTTTTGTAGATCACTTCACCGACCCGGTCGGCGTCCTCGGTGAGGCGATAGGTGAGATCGCCGGCCGAGAGCTTCTCGAGCGCGCCGAATTCCAGCTTCTGCAGGCGGGCGAACAACTGGCTGCGCAGGGCCTGGCTGACCTGCAGGGCCGGGGAGGCCAGCAGGGTGTCCTGGCCGAACTGGGCCAGTTTCTGCAGCAGAAACACCGCCAGGGCCTGCAGGATCACCCGCAGCACGGTGGGGAAATCGCCGGCACCGATCGCCGGGATCAGCTGACCGGCCAGCCAGGCCAGCAGGGGCCAGCAGGCCACAAACACCAGCATGCAAACCCCTCCGGCCCAGAGCCGGCGGCGATGGGGCTTCAGCAGCGGCAACAGACCACGGAAGCCGGCCGGGGAGGGTGCGAGCATCGGCAGACCTTATCAGCGCTGTTTCAGTGCCCCCGCCTGCGGCTGAACCCATGCGCCTGGATCAATTCCTCAAATGGCAAGGGCTCGTGGCCACAGGCGGCGAGGCGAAGTTTCGGGTGCAACAGGGGGAGGTCCAGGTCAATGGGGACGTGGAGCTGCGCCGGGGCCGCCAGCTCACCCCGGGCGACAGGGTGACGTTCGGGCGCCACAACCTGGAGGTTCCTGCCTCCACCTAAGTTGGCCATCGCTCCACTGGTAAGGGTTCCTGTGCATAAAGCGGTGATCGCCGGCAACTGGAAGATGCACATGACCTGCGCGCAGGCCCGGGCCTACGCCCAGGCGTTCGCACCTCTGGTGGCACACATCCCCGGCGACCGGGACGTGGTGCTGGCCCCCCCGTTCACCGCGATCGAGGCGCTCAGCCAGGCGCTCTCCGGCAGTGGGGTGAAGCTCTCCAGCCAGAACGTTCACTGGGACAGCGGCGGGGCCTACACCGCTGAAATTTCAGCTGAAATGCTCCTGGAGCTCGGCGTGTCCTACGCGATCGTGGGCCACAGCGAACCCCGCAAATTCCACTGCGAAAGCGACGAGCAGATCAACCTGCGGGCCCGCAATGCCCAGGCCGCCGGCCTGATTCCGATCGTCTGCGTGGGCGAAACCGAGGCCCAGCGAGAAGCCAGCGAAACCGAGCGGGTGATTCGCCGCCAGGTGGAGCAAAGCCTGGAGGATCTCGATGCCACCCATCTGGTGGTGGCCTACGAGCCGATCTGGGCGATCGGCACCGGCAAGACCTGCGGCGCCGAGGAGGCCAACCGCATCTGCGGCCTGATCCGCGGCTGGGTGGGCCATCCCGAGGTGGTCGTGCAGTACGGCGGATCGGTCAAACCCGACAACATCGACCTGCTGATGGCCCAATCCGACATCGACGGGGTGCTGGTGGGTGGCGCCTCGCTGGAGCCAGCCAGCTTCGCCCGCATCGCCAATTACCAGGTGGCCGTGAGCGCCTGAATACCGTGCGCTTGGCCTGGGGCCAACAACCGTCCGAGTTCGGGGCGCTCTGCCTGAAACAGACGCCTGGGGAGTTCCTTGAACAGCAGGAAACCCGAGAACTGCGACACGCAGGAGCTCACCAGAGTGTTCTCGTCGGCCTGCTTCTCCTCGGGGCTGAGGTCTTGGAGACGGTTCAGCGGCACCTTGCGATCAAAGTGGCCGCGGTTGAATTCGCTCTCCATTTCGTTGAGCACCGCCTCGAAGGCCGGGCGCTGGCCGTTGGGGTCGTTGCATGCCGCCTTCCCGATCTCGATGGAGCAGAAGCGGCGTGAGCAGGTCCTCGCGCAGTTGCGCGGGGCTAGCTTGCGCGAAGATTGTCTCTACGGCACCAACCTGCGCAACGCCGATCTGACCGCTGCCGATCTCAGCGGCGCCTGCCTGGTGGACGCTCGCCTGCCTGTCGGTCCCAAGGGATGCGGCTGAAGCTGCTGATTGGTGGTGGGGTGATCCTCGCGGTGGCTGGACTGGCGGGCTGGCTGTGGCTGGGGCGATCCAGCGGCGGCCCTTTGAAGCTGAGTGGACGCATCGAGGGCTACGAAACGGATCTCGGGGCCAGGATCGGCGGCCGTGTGGCTGAGGTCACGGTTCGCGAGGGGGAGCGCGTCAAGGCCGGGCAGCTGCTGGTTCGCCTCGATGACGAGGAGGTGCGCGCCCGCCTGCGCGGCGCCCAGGCGCGGCTGGCTTCCTCCCGCCAGCAGTTGAGCCAGGACCGCTCTCAGATCGATGTGGTCGACAGCCAGATCCGCGAATCCCGCCTGACCGTGGCCCAGGCCGAGCAGGACAACCTGGGCCGGGTGGTGCAGGCCAAGGCCTACCTGGCCAGCGCCGAAGCCCAGCTGGCCCAGGCCCAGGCCCAGCAACGGCTGGCCAAGGTCACCCTGGGGCGCACGGACTCGTTGGTGCGGCAGGGTGCCGCTTCGCGCCAGTCGCTGGATCAAGACCGCACCGCCCTCGAAACCGCCGAAGCCGTGGTGACCGCCCAGCAGCGCCAGGTGGAGGCGGCCCGCGGCGCCCTGGCGCTGGCCGCCTCCACCGGTCTCAATCCCTCCATCCGCGCGGCCCAGCTGCAGGCCCTGGGTGACCAGCGCCAGCGCGCCCTCTCCCGGGTGCTGGCCGCAGAGAGTGATGTGCGCAGTGCCCAGGCGGCGGAGCAGCAGGTGAAAGCGGAAGCCGCTTACTTGAGCATCCGCTCGCCCCTGGCCGCCGTGGTGATCTCCCGCAGCGTCGAGCCTGGTGCGGTGGTGGCCAGCGGCCGCATCCTGCTCACCCTGCTCGATCCCGCCACGGTGTACTTGCGCGGCTTCATTCCCCAGGGGGATCTCGGCCGGGTGCGCCTGGGGCAACGGGCCCGGATCTTCCTGGATTCCGATCCCAGCCAACCGCTGGCAGCCCGAGTGGTGGAGGTTGATGCCCAGGCCTCCTTCACTCCCGAGACCATCTATTTCCAGCGCGACCGGGTGCGCCAGGTGTTCGGTCTCAAGCTGGCGATCGACAACCCGGCCGGTAACGCCAAACCGGGCATGCCCGCCGATGCCGAAATCCTCACCCCCTGATCCCGCCGCCGCCACCGCTGTGGTGGTGAGCGTGGTGGGGCTGCACAAGCGCTACGGCAGCCGCCCGGCTGTGGCCGGTCTGGAATTCAGCGTGCGGGCCGGGGAAATCTTCGGGCTGATCGGTCCCGATGGCGCCGGCAAAACCAGCACGTTTCACATCCTCGCTGGGGTGATCGAGCCCAGTGATGGCCAGGTGCGGGTGCTGGGCCGGCCGCCCCACGAGGCCCGTGAGCGGATTGGCTACCTGACCCAGCAGTTCTCCCAGTACCCCGACCTCAGTGTTGAGGAGAACCTGCGCTATGTGGCCGGCCTGCGGCTGGTGCCCACCGAGCTCTGGCGGGAGCGGCGCGGCTCCCTGCTCAGACGCCTGGGTCTGGAGCCCTTCGCCGATCGTCTGGCCAGCCAGCTCTCCGGTGGCATGAAGCAGAAGCTGGCCCTCTGCTGCGCCCTGATCGACAGACCCCAGCTGTTGCTGCTCGATGAACCCACCACTGGAGTGGATCCGGTGTCGCGCCGCGACTTCTGGGACGTGCTCACCACCCTGGCGGAGGAGGGGGTCACGATCGTGGTGGCCACCCCTGATCTGGTGGAGGCCGAGCGCTGCCACCGCATCGCCCTTGTGCAGCAGGGGCGCCTCGAGAGCCTGGGCAGCCCGGCTGAGCTGAAACGGGAGCTGGGCCTGAGCCGGCTGGAGCTGCGGGGGGCTGCGCCGGTGGCGGCTGAACCGCTGCTGCGCGGTGGCGCGATCGTTGACGTGCAGACCTTTGGCGATCGGCTCGATCTGCTGGTGAACGATGCGGCCGCGGGCGAAGCCCAGGTGCGAGAGCTGTTTCGCCAGGAGGGTTTGCCGCTGCAGGAGCTGCGCCGCAGCAGCCCAACACTTGAGAATGTGGTCGTGATCCGCCAGCGCCGCCAGGCCGGGGAGCTGCCGCTGCTGCCCTTCCCCCAGCCCCAGGCCGTGCGCCGCCACCGCTCCGATCTCGCCATTGACGCCCGCAACCTGAGCCGCCGTTTCGGGAACTTCGAGGCCGTGCGGCAGCTGACGCTGGAGATTCGCTACGGCGAGATCTTCGGTCTGCTGGGGGCCAATGGTGCGGGCAAGACCACCACGATCAAGATGCTCTGCGGTCTGCTGGCCCCCAGCTCCGGCCAGATCGTGCTGGCGGGGGAGTCGGAGCAGCTGCGGGGGCCGGATCTGCTGCGGCGGATCGGCTACATGAGCCAGAAATTCACCCTCTACGACGATCTCTCGATCCGCGAGAACCTGGAGTTCTACGCCGGGGTCTATGGCATTCCCGGCCCCCTGCGCCAACCGCGCATCGACTGGGTGATTGCCAGCTGCGGCCTCCAGGGCCAGGAGCAGATGCTCACCGCGCGGCTGCCCGGCGGTTGGAAGCAGCGGGTGGCCTTCGGTGCGGCAGTGCTGCACGATCCGGAGGTGCTCTTTCTCGATGAGCCCACCTCCGGGGTGGATCCCCTGGCGCGGCGCCAGTTCTGGAGCCTGATCAACGACTTCGCCCGCCGCGGCACTGCCATCTTGGTGACCACCCACTACCTGGAGGAAGCGGAGCAGTGCAACCGGCTCTGCTTCATGGTGGCCGGCGAAAATGTGATCGAAGGCAGCCCCGAAGCGATCAAGGCTGCCCAGCCGGGTCAGGTGCTGGAGCTGGTGTTGCCGCCGGATCAGCTCCAGCGCGCCACCCTGCTGCTGCGCCGCCACTGGCAGTCGTGGCGGGTGAGCCGTTTCGGGGATCGGCTGCATCTGGTGCTGGATGATCCCGAACGGGAGATCGAGACGCTGCGGCCGCTGCTGGCCCAGGCGCAACTCAGCCTGGAGGAGCTGCGCCCGGTGCCCCAGTCGCTTGAGGATGCCTTCATCGGCACGGTGCAGCGGGCCCAGGCGCCAGAGAAGGAGCAAGCGTGAAGCGAATCCTGGCCCAGTGCCGCAAGGAGCTGCTGCAGTTCCGCCGCGACCGGCTCACCCTGGGGCTGGCGTTTCTGCTGCCGCTGCTCACCCTGCTCATTTTCGGTTTCGCCATTCGCCTCGAAACCAAGGTGATCCCGATCGTGGTTCAAGACTTCGATCGCAGTCCGCTCAGCGCCGCCTACACCGATCGCCTCTTCGCCACCGACCAGTTCAAGGCCGCTCCCTGGCTGGGCAGCGGCGACCCGGTGGCCGCTGCGATCGATCGGGGCCTGGCCAAGGCGGCGGTGATCATCCCGCCGGAATTCAGCCGCCGCATCAAGGCCGGTCAGGCGGTGGAGGTGCAGGTGCTGGTGGATGGCACCGACGCCAACAACGCCCGGGTGATCCGCAACAGCATCCAGGGCATCACGGCCTTCTTTCTCTCAGAGAAGGAGCTGCTCAACAATCCGCCGCCGGTGCGGGCGCTGACGCGGCTGTGGTTCAACCCCGGCCGTAAGGAGTCGCTTTACATCGTGCCGGGGGTTTATGCCGTGGTGCTCTGGATCTTTCCCTCTCTGCTGGCCGCTATCGCCATGGTGAAAGAGAAAGACAAGGGCACAATTTTGCAGGTCTATGCCTCGGGGATCCGCCCATCGGAGCTGCTGCTGGGTAAGTCCCTGGCCTACCTGCTGGTGGGGGTGAGTGTGGCTGTGGTGGTGATGGGGCTGGGCGGTCTGATCTTCCAACTCAGCTTCGCGGGCGACCCAACACCGCTGCTGGTGGGCACCACGCTGTATCTGGCGGCGGCGGTGCTGTTCGGGTTGTTACTGGGGGTGCGCAGCGCTAACCAGAATTCGGCGGTGCAGGGGGTGTCGCTGCTGGGTTTTCTCTCGGCCCTGCTGCTCTCGGGCTTCATTTATCCGCTCAGCAATATTCCGCCGCCGCTGTCGCTGGTGTCGGCCTTGATCCCAGCGCGATATTTCATCGTGATCAGCCGTGATGCCTTTGTCAGGGGAACGGGCTGGGCCGGTGTCTGGCTGGATGTGCTGATGATCCTGGCCCTCGGGGCGCTGCTCTACGTGGCCACGTTGCGCTCGCTGGGCTCCCTGCAGCTGGCCGATGGCGGCGAGGGTGGGTCGTGAGGATCCTGCGTCACTGGTGGCGGGTGCTCTCGGTCAGCCGCTTCTGGGCCCTGGTGCGCAAGGAGGTTCAGCAGATCCTGCGCGACCGGCAGCTGATCAAGTTGCTGATCATTCCGCCCACGTTGCAGCTGCTGATCTACGGCTTTGCCCTCAACCCCGAGGTGCACAACCTCAAACTGGGGGTGGTTGATTACGCGCAGGTTGCGGCCAGCCGGGAGCTGGTGTCGGCCCTCACCGCCAACCGCATCTTTCTGGCTTCCTCCTATCCCCGCAGTGAGCGGGAGCTGGCCCAGCAGGTGGAGCGCGGCGAGCTCACCGCCGGCCTGGTGATCCCACCGAACTTCAGCAGGCGGCTGGCGGTTGGCGACACCGCCGAGGTGCAGGTGTTCATCGATGGCGTCGACGCCAACAGCGCCGGCATTGCCAACGGTTACATCCAGCAGATCCTGCGCCGCTTTCGCCCGGAGCCGGGGGCATTGCCGCCCAGCGCGCCGGTGCGTACCCAGGTGAGCTTTCTCTACAACCCCGGCCTTACCAGCAGTTGGTTCTTTGTGCCGGGGGTGATCGGCATCGTGCTCACCTTGATCGCCACGCTGGTGTCGGCGGTGACGCTGGTGCGCGAGAAGGACACCGGCACGCTGGAGCAGCTGCTGATGACCCCAGCTGCGGCCTGGGAGATCTTGATGGCCAAGATCCTGCCTCTGGTGCTGCTGCTGATGGGCGATGTGCTGCTGGCGCTGTTGCTTGGCCGGCTGGTGTTCGGTGTGCCGATCCGCGGCAATCTGCTGCTGCTGTTGACCCTCTCGGGCCTCTATCTGTTTGTGGGGATCGCTGTGGGGATCATGCTCGCCACGGTCTGCCGCTCCCAGCAGCAGGTGATGCTCACGGCCTTCTTCATCACCCTGCCGATGATTCAGACCTCCGGGGCGATTGCTCCGATCGAGAGCATGCCGGCCTTCTTTCAGGTGCTCTCTCTGCTCAACCCCTTGCGCCACTTCATCGCGATCCTGCGCGGGTTGATGCTCAAGGGTGTCGGCCTGGAGGCCCTCTGGCCCCATGCCTTGGCCCTGCTGGTGATGGCGCCGCTGCTGATGGCGATCAGCGTGTCGCGCTTTCGCAGCCAACTGAGCTGATCGGCGTCAGTTTGGCGTCAGACATCGTTTCAGTCCCCGCCATGGCCCCAGCTCCTGCCGACCCTGGAGAGTCCGCCAACCCGGCGGTGGGGTTCGGCTGGGGGGCGGAGCGGCTGAGCACGCGGCCGGCCACACCTCGCTTCACCTATGGCTTCGGCCGCAGCACCCAGCTGGCCTCGCTGGTGAATGCGGTGCTGATCAGCTCCCTGCTGGTGGGGCTCACGGACTGGGGCTGGCTGGACCCGCTCACGGCCATCGGCGTGGGTCTGGCGGTGGCCTGGAGTGGTTGGCAGTTGCTGCGCGATGCGTTGATGGTGGCCCTGCGCTCCCTGTCGGCGGTGGTTGACGTGCATCACCTGCATGTCTGGGCGATGAGCACCTCCCAGAACGCCCTCACGGCCCGCATTATTCGCCAGCCAGCTGGGGGCAACGACATGGAGCTGCTGCATGAGGCCAAACAGCGCCTGGCCCGCATTGGCATCGCCCACAGCACCCTGCAGATGGAGCTACCACCAGCACGCCTGCCGCCGGCAGCCCAACTCTGAGCAACACTCAGATCTGATGTCTTAACGCCAGGGCGCTGGCCTACTCCAGCTTCTGGGCCAGGGTGGTGAGCATCTGATCAAGGTAACGCTCGGGAATCCCTTGGCGACGGGCGATTTCACCGGCCTGGAGCAGGCCATCGCCTCAATGAACATCAGCCAGCTCGATCAGGGCCACCAAGGGGTACTCCGTTTTGGTGCTGAAACTCACTGATCACCGCGTGCCCCCACCATCCTGACAAGGGATCTACGTTTTTTGCGTGGGGTTTGGGGTGGACGTCACAGCGGCGCACGCGGTGCGGGGCTGGGGAACAGGGAAAGGAAGCCTGCGCGGCGCAGATCTTCCGCTTCGGCGGTGGCATTCCAGAGCGATTCGAAATAGAAGAACGCCACACCCATGCCTTTCTGCTGGACCGTCTGCACCTGAGCCTGAATCAGCTGCATTGGTGCTGGCTTGGTGCGTAGCCCCGTCATCACTCCGATCGCGGTGGGAATCTTCTTCTGGGTTTCCGCGAGTTCGGGGCGGGCCACCTCGGTGGCGAAGCTGGCCACATCAGGCCGGTAGAGCTGCACGATCACTTCATCGACGATGTTGCGCCGCACCCAGCCTAGCCAGTCCTGCAACTGCAGCTTGTAGGCGAAGTCGTAGTAGTTGGGAGAAACGGAGACGATCGCATTGGCTTTTTTGGCTTTCACAGCTTTGTGCAGATGGACCATGAAGGCTGAAATCTTGTCAGCGCGCCACTTGATCCAGGCCTGATCCATCGGGTTGCTCGGCACCGCGCGCTTGGTTTCCCTGGTGTAAAGCGCTTTGGTGTAACTGTCGTAGCCAAATTCATTGGGCAGGCTCATGTGGTCATCGAACTGGATGCCATCGCCGTCGTAATTACCCACCACTTCCAGCACTAGTTCGGTGATGAACTGCTGCACCTCAGGCCTGAATGGATTCAGCCAAACCACTTCCCCTGCCGCGCTGATTGAGGTGCGGCTTCCGTCTCGCCGCTCAGTGAGCCAGGTGGGGTGTTTGAGGGCCAAGTCCGAGAATGGCGGCGCCATGAAGCCGAATTCGAACCAGGGAATCACGAGCATGCCTTTGGCATGGCCCTCGCTGATCACATCGGCGATAATGTCTTGGCCTTCCAAGCCTTTATAGGAAAACGACTGAATCTTGCGGTCCCTGGTGACCTCGCTGGTATGGATGGCGTAGCCGGAATTCCAGACCACCGGATAAACAGTGTTGAAGTGCATCTCCTTCAACTGATCCATCGCCGCTCGCAACTTGGTGCGATCACGCATGGTGGTCATGTCGTTGGTGGTCATCCAGACCCCCCGGATCTCGGCGCGGGCGCCCTCGGCGGCCGTAGGGGCGGGCAGAAGCGGCACCATCGCCAGCAGCAGCCCGCAGAGCATCAAGACCGGCAGCAGCCAACGCGTTCGTTTCATGGCGCCGTTTGGATCAAAAGCCGGCTGACGCTAGCGGCAGTTGGCGCCCTTCCCCAGAGCCAGAACTTGTCGGCCGTAAAGGCCAGCAGGTTCCGAAAACGGAGGGGGTGGGATTCGAAGCCGGCGAAGGCTCCCGCTTCCCTTCGCCGGTTTTCAAGACCGGAGCCATCACCCACTCGACCACCCCTCAAAGGGCCCTGTCAGTTTCCCATGCAACCCACGCCTGGGGGGCTGGGGCTGAGGATGAATCGCGCCAACGGCAGCACCGACCATGGCCTCCACCAGCGCAGCGTCGGCTCCAGAGGCCGCTCTCCCCTGGGGTTCGCGCACCTACGTGATGGGGGTGATCAATCTCACCCCTGATTCCTTCAGTGATGGTGGCCGTTTTGATCGGCCTGCAGACGCCCTGCATCAGGCCCGAGCGATGCTGCGCCAGGGGGCGGATCTGCTGGATCTGGGGGGGCAGAGCACCCGGCCCGGCGCCATGGAGATCAGCGCCGAGCAGGAGCTGGAGAGGGTGTTGCCGGCCCTGGAGCTGATGCGCTCCGCCTGCGCGCAGCCTGGCGGCCCCCGCTTCTCGATCGACACCTTCCGATCAGGGGTGGCCGCCGCTGCCCTGGCCGCCGGAGCCCACTGGATCAACGACGTGAGCGGCGGTCGCCGTGACCCCGCCATTCTTGGCGTGGTGGCGGAATTCGGCTGCCCTTACGTGCTGATGCACAGCCGCGGCGATAGCCGCAGCATGGATGGCTTGGCCGTGTATGGCGATGTGGTGGCCGAGGTGCGCCAGGAGTTGCTGCGCGCCACAGACATCGCCCTGGCGGCCGGGGTGCGGGCCGATCAGCTGATCTGGGATCCGGGGCTCGGCTTTGCCAAAAACACCGAGCAGAACCTGGCCCTGCTGCGGGGCTTGGCGGAGCTGCGCCGCGAAGGGTTCCCCCTGCTGCTGGGCCCATCGCGCAAACGGTTCATCGGAGCGGTGCTCAACGAACCCAGGCCCCGAGCCCGGCTGTGGGGCACGGCGGCCGTCTGCGCCCAGGCGATCACGCTGGGCACCGATGTGCTGCGGGTGCATGACGTGGGCCCGATTGTTCAGACCGCCCGGATGATCGATGCGATCGTCCGCCCGCCTTTGGCGCTGCGTTGATCCCGTCAGCAGGAGCTTTGCGAAACCAGATCACGGCTCATCACCTTGCTCCAGGCCGCCACGAAATCAGCCACGAACCTGGCGGATCCATCGTTCTGGGCATACACCTCCGCCAGGGCCCGCAGCTGGGAGTTGGAGCCAAACACCAGATCAACGCGGCTGCCGCTCCAGCGCAGTTCGCCGCTGTGGCGGTCACGCCCTTCAAAGCTGTCTGCGGCTTCAGAGGTTGGCGTCCACACCGTGGCCATATCGAGCAGGTTCACGAAGAAGTCGGTGCTGAGCGTGCCTGGCCTGTGGGTGAACACCCCATCGGTTGAGCCGCCGACATTGGCGCCGAGCACCCGCAGCCCTCCCACCAGCACGGTCATCTCCGGCGCACTCAAGCCGAGCAGCTGGGCCCGATCAATCAGCAGTTCCTCCGCCCGCACCGTGAAGCTGCGCTTCTGATAATTGCGAAAGCCATCGGCCTGGGGCTCCAACACCGCAAACGACTCCACATCCGTTTGCTCCTGGGAGGCATCGCTGCGGCCGGGGCTGAAGGGCACCTCCACGGCATGACCAGCGGCGCTGGCCGCGGCTTCCACCGCTGCGCCACCGGCCAGCACGATCAGATCCGCCAGCGACACCTGGGTGCCATCAGCCTGAGCGGCATTGAAACGCTGCTGAATCCCTGCCAGCACCGCCAACACCCGCGCCAGTTGCTCGGGCTGGTTCACCTCCCACTGATTCTGGGGGGCCAGGCGCAGGCGGGCGCCATTGGCGCCGCCGCGCTTGTCGGAGCCGCGATAGGTGGAGGCCGACGCCCAGGCCGTCGCCACCAGCTCCGCCACCGAGAGCCCTGAAGCCAGCACCTGGGCCTTGAGTGTGGTGATGGCGGCGACACCGATCAAGGAGTGGTTGATCGGTGGAATAGGGTCCTGCCAGATCAGATCTTCGCTGGGCACTTCGGGGCCGAGATAGAGCGCTTTGGGGCCCATGTCGCGGTGGGTGAGCTTGAACCAGGCTCGGGCGAAGGCATCAGCAAAGGCCTGCTGATCCTGGTGAAAGCGGCGGGAGATCGGCTCGTAGATCGGATCGAAGCGCAGCGACAGATCCGCGGTGGTCATCATCGGCCGATGCCGCTGTGTTGGGTCGTGGGCGTCAGGAATCAGGTGCTCATCGCGCACATCCTTGGCCCGCCACTGCCAGGCGCCGGCAGGACTCTTCTCCAGCTCCCACTCGTAACCGAAGAGCATCTCGAAGTAGCCGCGATCCCAGGTGGTGGGGTTGGGTTTCCAGGCCCCCTCGATCCCGCTGGTGGTGGAATCACTGCCCTTGCCGCTGCCGAAACGGTTGTGCCAGCCCAGCCCCTGCTCTTCAATGCTGGCCGCCTCTGGGGCGGGCCCCATCAGCTCAGGACTCCCGGCTCCATGGGCCTTGCCGAAGGTGTGGCCGCCGGCAACCAAGGCCACGGTTTCCTCGTCGTTCATCGCCATGCGGGCAAAGGTTTCGCGCACATCGCGACCCGAAGCCACCGGATCGGGCTCGCCATTGGGGCCTTCCGGGTTCACATAGATCAAACCCATCTGCACAGCGGCGAGGGGGTTCTCCAGCTCGCGTTCGCCGCTGTGGCGTGCATCACCCATCCAGCTGGTTTCGTTGCCCCAGTAGATGTCTTCCTCCGGTTGCCAGATATCGACGCGCCCACCCCCGAAGCCGAAGGTGGGGAAACCCATCGACTCGAGGGCACAGTTGCCCGTGAGCACGATCAGATCAGCCCAGGAGAGGCGGTTGCCGTACTTCTGTTTGATCGGCCAGAGCAGCCGCCGGGCCTTGTCGAGGTTGCCGTTATCAGGCCAGCTGTTGATCGGAGCAAAGCGCTGGTTGCCGGTGCCCCCACCGCCACGGCCATCCCCGGTGCGATAGGTGCCGGCGCTGTGCCAGGCCATGCGGATGAACAGACCGCCGTAGTGCCCCCAGTCGGCGGGCCACCAGTCTTGGGAGTCGGTCATCAGGGCGTGCAGATCCCGCTTGACGGCAGCGAAATCCAGCTCGTTGAAGGCCTCGGCGTAGTTGAACGCTGCCCCGAGCGGATTGGAGGCCGGTGCGTGCTGATGAAGGATGGCCAGGTTGAGCTGGTGGGGCCACCACTGCCGATTCGACTGATCCCCGGCGGTTGTGGGCGCGCCGGAGCGGCCCGCCAATGGGCACTGGCTGATGGCAGTCATCGACGGTTTCCTAGCAAGGGACGTGGGCTGGCGTCATCCCTCTCGACCGTATTAAGCAACGCCGGGGGGAGCAGGTGCCCAACACAATCCTTAGCGGCTGAGGGACCAGGCTAAGTGGCTCGATGCTCAGGGATTCCCTGCCTGCGTTGTCGGCTCTCTGACTCGAGGCAAATCAGAAACGAGCCCGATCATGGTCATCGCCAAGGTCGGCCTGCACGCACTCTAAGGAGCGATTGTCATGCCTCCATCCAAAGAAAGAGAGACCCCCTGAACAAAATCCGATGCGGCACTGGCCAGGAATAAGGCCACATTGGCTACTTCTGACGGCTCTCCAAAGCGATGCAGGGGTATTCTTTGCTCTTTCGATTGTCTGGGTTTTTCCATGGAAGGACTGTCCCAGATGTCATGGCCCATTTTGGTCAGGATAACAGTCGGGCAGAGTGCGTTGATATGAATATTGTGTGGCCCCCATTCAACGGCCATGGTCCTGGTCAGTTGGTTGAGGGCTGCCTTTGATGCCGCATATGCACCTAGTCCAGGAGTGCCGATGAAGGCTCCAATCGATGAGATGTTGACCACTTTGCCGTGTCCCCTCTTGATCATCTGGGGAACAATGGCCTGAGAAAGAATCAAGGCTGAGCGAAGATTGACTGAAAATACATCACTCCAGTCGTCCTGTGTGATTTCAAGGATCGACTGAACCCTGGCGATGCCGGCATTGTTGACAAGGACATCCCATTCCGGGGAAAAGGCTAGTGCTCTTTCACCTGCTCGTCCTGCTCCCTCGATCGACGAAACGTCTTCTTCGATCACCCAGCAGTTGCGATGATTGTTCTCGACAATACCTTTGATCCTGCTCAGTCCCTCTTTGTCCCTGCCGATCACTCCGATGTCTGCTCCAGCTTCGGAGAATCTTTCAGCGATTGCCGCACCCAGGCCTTTGGAGCCTCCCGAAATCAATGCCTTTTGGCCATCGAGTCGAAAATCTTTCATCCCTGTCTTCTTCTCCAGATCATGTTTGACTTCAGCTCCTTTCGGTGCTGGTTTCTGAACCTTCGAAATGAATTCGTTTCGATCCTCTCAACTCTTGCCAGGGTCAGAATCCGTTGTCAACCACCAGGGTCTCTAGGGCCAACTGGCCCGGCTTCGGGAGGGGGTCCTGGGTGCCCTTGCCGATGGCCACCATCGGCCCCATCACGTGATCCTCGGGCAGGTGAATCAGTTCAGCGAGCTTCTCGATCTCGAAGCCGATCATCGGGCAGCTCTGATAACCCAGGCCAGTAGCGGCCAGCATCAGGGTCTGCATCGCCAGACCGATCGAGCGCTGGGCCTCATCGCGCTGAAGCCACTCCCGGCCTTCGTGGAAGGGGCCCATCCAGCCCACCAACAGATCAGCCACCGGCTGGGGGGCATTGGCCCAGTAGCGCTCGGGTTGCTTGCTCCAGGCCTTGAGGTCTGCGGTGAACAGCACCAGCAGCGAAGCGTCGGTGATCTGGGCCTGGTCGTTGCCGTAGTCGCGGCGGATCCTGGCCCGCAGCGCCGGATCGCGCAGGATCACGAACCGCCAGTGCTGGATGTTGAAACTGCTGGGCGCCTGGATGGTGATCTCCAGCAGCCGCCGCTCCTCAGCAGCGCTGAGGCGATGGTCGGGATCGAAATGCTTCACCGCCCGCCGGGCATCGATGGCGTCGATCACATCCATGGCAGGAAGGGCAGGGTTGGCGGCGCTGTGACCCTACAGGCTGTTTTTGCCATCCTGCAGAGCCCTTAGCTCCAAGGGGCAATCAGAGGGCAAAGTCGCTCGTTACCCTGGGCGCCGCTGCAACTCGGGCATGGGTTTACTGGTGGATGGGGTCTGGCGCGACCAGTGGTACGACACCAGCAGCAGCGGTGGCCGCTTCATCCGCTCCACCGCGCAGTTCCGCCACTGGATCACGCCGGATGGCCGGCCCGGCCCCACTGGCGAGGGGGGCTTCCGAGCCGAAGCAGGTCGCTACCACCTCTACATCTCCCACGCCTGCCCCTGGGCCCATCGCACGGCGATCTTCCGCAGCATCAAAGGGCTCGCCCCGATGCTCTCGCACTCGGTGGTGCACTGGCAGATGGCAGACCAGGGCTGGACATTCGCAGCCGGCGACGGGGTGATTGCCGATCCAATTCAGCACGCCAAGGTGTTGCACGCGATCTACACCAGCGCCGATCCCGGCTACAGCGGTCGCGTCACGGTGCCACTGCTCTGGGATAAGGAAACAGGGCAGATCGTGAACAACGAATCCTCGGAAATCATCCGGATGTTCAACAGTGCCTTCAATGACATCGGCGCTGATCCTGGCGACTACTACCCCGAGGATCTCTGGGATGAGATTGATCAAATCAACCAGCTCATCTACGAAACGGTGAACAACGGCGTCTACCGCTGCGGATTTGCCACAACTCAGGAGGCCTACGACGAGGCGATCCAACCCCTGTTCGCCACCCTCGACCTGCTCGAGCAACGGCTCTCCGATCAGCCTTACCTGGTGGGCAGCCGCATCACCGAAGCTGACTGGCGCCTGTTCACCACCTTGGTGCGCTTTGATCCGGTCTATGTGGGGCATTTCAAATGCAACCTGCGCCGCATCGTCGACTATCCCAATCTCTGGCGCTACGTGCGTGAGCTCTATAGCTTTCCCGGTGTGGCCGAAACCGTGAACATGCAGCACATCAAAGGGCATTACTACCAGAGCCATCCCACCATCAACCCGTCCGGCGTGGTGCCGGCAGGGCCTTTGATCAACTGGACGTAGCCGTTCAGGGAGCCGTGACGCCCTCGATCCGGTCTTCGATCTCCTGGTAGATCTCCTGGAGCTGGGCGATATTCTCCTCGGAGGTTTCCCAATAGCCGCGGCCGTTCACTTCCAGTAGGGTGCCCACGATGCGGCGGAAGCTGTGGGGGTTGAGCTCCAACAGCCGCTTGCGCATCTCCGCGTCGTTGATGAAGGTGTCGTTGGCTTCCTCATAGACGAAGTTATCGACGGCACCGCTGGTGGCACTCCAGCCCAGGGTGAAGTTGAGGCGCTTGGCCACCTCGCGCACCCCTTCATAGCCGGAATTGAGCATGCCCTCATACCACTTGGGGTTGAGCAGCTTGGTGCGTGAATCAAGCCGGATCGTTTCGCTTAAAGAACGCACCTGGGCGTTGGCCGTGGTGGTGTCAGCGATGTAGCTGGTGGGTGCCTTGCCGTCGTCACGCAGGCCGGCGATCAGTTTGGTGGGGTCGGAATCGAAGTAGTGGCTCACATCGGTGAGCGAAATCTCAGCCGAATCCAGGTTCTGGAAGGTCACATCGGCGGTTTTCATCGCTGATTCGAACACGTCGCGGTTCTGGTTCATCTCACCGGGGTTGTCGGCGTTGAAGGCGAAGGTTTTGCGTGAGAGGTACATCTCCTGGAGATCTCCTTCCTCCTCCCAGGTGCTGTTCTCCACCGCCAGGTTCACATTCGATGAATAGCTACCGCTGGCATTGGAGAACACCCGCGTGGCCGCCTCCCGCAGCGAGATGCCCTGAGCTGCGGCCTGCTCCCGGCTGTGCTTGCGCACAAAGTTCATCTCCAGTGGCTCATCGGCCTCCGCGGCCATCTTCACGCCCTGATCAATCAGGCCCATCTGGTTGATGAACAGATCGCGGAACACACCGGAGCAATTCACCACCACATCGATGCGGGGGCGCCCCAACTCCTCAAGCGAGAGCAACTCCAGCTTGTTGACCCGGCCGAGGGAATCGGCCACGGGGCGCACGCCGATGAACCAGAGGATCTGGGCGAGGGATTCGCCGTAGGTCTTGATGTTGTCGGTGCCCCAGAGCACGCAGGCGATGGTTTCGGGCCAGGTGCCCTGCTCGGCCTTCTGGCGCTCGATCAAGCGATCCACCACCACCTTGGCGGCGGCAATGGCGGCGCGGGTGGGAATCGACTGGGGGTCGAGGGCGTGGATGTTCTTGCCGCTGGGCAGCACACCCGGGTTGCGGATCGGATCACCGCCCGGACCCGGGATCACGTATTCGCCATCGAGGGCCCGCAGCAGGCTCTCCATCTCCATGTCGGCGCAGATCTGCTCGAGGCAGAAGCGCAGGTAGCCGAACAACTTGTCGAGCTCAAGCGGATCCACGCCCGCAAAGCCCGAGGACCGGCAGGAGCTCAGCCAGGGGCTGGGGCGCTCATAGCCGAAGCGCTCCAGCAGGGCGAAGAACCAACCAAAGCGACCCTTGAGATCGACCCGGCCATCGCTGCCCGTGACCGCGCGCACCATCGAGCCCACCGCCGCGCGGCAGGCCTCAGTGATCGTCTGGTTGAGCTCCACATCGACCAGCACCCCGGCGTCGTTGCCGCGGTAGATGGCATCGATCGTGCGCCCGAGGCTTTCGGCGATCAGGCCCGGCAGGCTGCGATAGCCCTCTTCCTCACGCTCGAGAGCGGCGATGCTCACCAGGGTGGCAATCGCCTCCTCAGCGGTGGGTGGTTTGCCGATCGTGTGCAGGCCGCAGGGCAGCAGCCGGCTCTCGATTTCCATCAGCTGGCGGTACACCGCACCCACCACCGAATCGCGGCCCTCAAGGTCCAGCTCGGCGGCCTCACCCTCCGGCAGGGTCACGTCCTTGTCGAGGTTGCACTGGCGGGCTGTTTCCACGATCGCATTGACGATCTGCACACCCCTGGAGCTCTCGCGCAGCTGCTGGTAAGAGCCCACCAGTTCGCCCAGCTCCTTCAATCCCCTGTAAAGCCCGGCGTTCTCAGCCGGTGGGGTGAGGTAGCTGATCGTGGCGGCATAGCCCCGCCGCTTGGCGATCGTGGCCTCCGACGGATTGTTGGCGGCGTAGTAATAGAGGTTCGGCAGGGCGCCGATCAGTGAATCCGGGTAGCAGGTTTCGCTCATGCCCATCTGCTTGCCGGGCATGAACTCCAGCGAGCCGTGGGTGCCGAAATGCAGCACCGCATCGGCGCCCCAGACCTTCTCCAGGTAGGTGTAATACGCGGCAAAGCCGTGGTGGGGGCTGGCACTGCGCGAATAGAGCAGCCGCATCGGATCGCCTTCGTAGCCGAAGGTGGGCTGCACGCCCACAAAAATATTGCCGAAGTGGCGGCCGTAGATCAGCAGGTTGGTGCCATCGCTGTTGAGATTGCCGGGGGGCTTGCCCCAGTTCTCTTCCAGCCGCTCGGAATAGGGGGTGAGCCGCTCGTACTCCTCCACGCTCATGCGGTGGGCGATCGCCAGTTCCGGTGCGCCCTGGAGGGCCTCGGGATCATTGATCACCGCTTCCATCAGTGCCTTGGAATCCCGCGGCAGGTTCTGCACGTCGTAGCCCTGGCGCTTCATTTCCTCGAGCACCCGGTGGATCGAGCCGAAGACATCGAGGTAAGCCGCGGTGCCCACGTTGCCCTTGTCGGGCGGGAAGCTGAACACCGTGATCGCCAGCTTTTTGGTGACGCGGGGCTTGGTGCGCAGCGAGGCCCAGCGGATCACCCGCTCGGCGATCGCTTCGACCCGGTCCTGGAGGGTGTGGGCCTTGCCGGTGGCGTCATCGCGGCCGGAGAGCACGATCGGCTCGATCGCGCCATCGAGTTCGGGGATGGCGATCTGCAGGGCCACCTGCACCGGGTGTAGGCCCAGGTCGCTCTCCTCCCACTCCTGGGTGGTCTGGAACACCAGCGGCAGGGCCACCATGTAGGGCCGGTTCAGCTTCGAGAGGGCCTCGATGGCGCGGGGATGGTCCTGGCGGGCCGGGCCACCGATCAAGGCGAAGCCGGTGAGGCTCACCACCCCATCCACCAGCGGCTGGTCGGGATCGAGCGGGTCGTAGAAGAAAGCCTTGACGGGCTTGGAGAAATCGAGCCCGCCGCAGAACACCGGAATCACGGTGGCGCCGCGATATTCCAGTTCCTGGATCACCGCCACGTAGTGCGCCTCATCGCCGGTGACGATGTGGCTGCGCTGCAGCACCAGACCGATCACCGGACCGGCCTTGGCCTTCTCGCTGAGGTCGGCGCGGCTGGAGTTCCAGTTCAGATATTCCTTGAGGTCTTCGAACATCCCCGGCGCCAGGGGGTGCCAGAGGCCCAGATCCGGGAACACCACCGGTTCGGCCACCTCAAGCGCCGGCCGGCCAGTGTCGCCCTTGGGGAATACATATTTATCGGCCAGCATCAACAGCAGGTTGCGCAGGTTGTCCGGCGTTCCCCCCAGCCAATACTGAAAGCTGAGCATGAAGGAGCGGGCATCCTGCGCCTTCTCCACCGGCAGATATTTGAGAACCGTGGGCAGGGTGTTGAGCAGTTTCAACATCGCGTCCTGGAAGCCGGCGCCATTGGCCTCCTTGCGCTTCTTCATGAAGCTGGCGATGGCGCTCTTGCTCTGGCCCAGCTGGGCCATCGAGAAGGTGCCGAGCTTGTTGAGCCGCATCACCTCCGGCATGGAGGGGAAGACCACGGCGGCCTTGAGCCGATCGCGGTGGGGCGCCACCGCCTCCACCACCTTCTGGGCCAGATCTTCAATGAAGATCAGCGAGGCGATGAACACATCGGCTTCGGCCACATCGGCGCAGAAGGCGGCGTAGTTCTCCGGATCGCGCAGCTCCTCAATCAGGTAGCCGCTCAGGTCGACGGCCAGGGCACTGTTCTGCTCGTTGAGGCTGTTGGCCGCCTGGGTGAGGGCGTTCTGGTACTGGGGCTCGAGCACCACGTAGACCGCCCGCATCACGGCCCGACCCTCACTGCCGGCGGGGCCATGCTGGTCGTTCGGGCGAACACGGCGACTGGCGGAGCGGACCTGCGTGAACATCGGCGCCGGGGTGATTGAGCAATATGAAGAAGCTTACGGACTCCGCTGTTGGGGCGAGGCTTCTGAAGCCAAGGCGTAACAGGTCTTGCCTGGCCTTGCTGGCCCTCCGCCCGCGCGATCGGCCATAGGCTCAGCGGATTCGTGCCACTGCAAGCCCTTGATGACTGCCGCCAACGGGCCGTCCGATCACCCTGCAAGCCAGGTCGCTCCAATCGCCGTGGTGGTGGCTGGAGCTCTGGGCCGGATGGGGGCTGAGGTGGTCAAAGCGGTGACCGCAGCCGCCGACTGCCAGCTGGTCGGCGCGATCGACACCACCCCCGGCAAAGAAGGGGCGGATGTGGGACTGGAACTGGGCTTGGGTGAGCTGGAGGTGGCGATCAGCGCCGACCTGGAAGGGACTCTCTGTCAGGCCAGCCAGGCCGTTCGCCAGCAGCCCGCTGGGGCAGTGCTGGTGGATTTCACCCATCCAAAGGTGGTGTACGAGCACACCCGTGCCGCGATCGCCTACGGGGTGCACCCGGTGATCGGCACCACCGGCCTCAGCCCGAAGCAACTGGCGGATCTGGCCGGTTTTGCCGAGAAGGCCGGGATCGGCGCCGCCATCATTCCGAATTTTTCCGTCGGCATGGTGCTGCTCCAGCAGGCCGCCGCCGCCGCCGCCCGCTTCTACGACTTCGCCGAACTCACCGAGCTGCACCACAACCGCAAGGCCGACGCCCCCAGCGGCACCTGCCTCAAGACCGCCGAATTGATCGAGGAGATCGGCAAAAGCTTCAATGCCCCCCAGGTGGAGGAGCACGAAACGCTGGCGGGCTGCCGCGGCGGGCAGCGCGAGAGCGGCCTGCGCCTGCACTCGATCCGGCTGCCGGGCCTGGTGGCCCACCAGGAAGTGATGTTCGGCGCCGCTGGCGAAACCTACGTGCTGCGCCACGACACGATTGATCGCTCCGCCTACATGCCGGGGGTGCTGCTGACCGTGCGGCGGGTGCGCCAGCTCAACGGCCTGGTGTATGGCCTCGAACGACTGCTGTGACGCCATGCTGATCCCGCTCAAAGACGGCGAGCTGCATCGCCTGATCCCGGCGGTGGCCACCGGGCCCCAGTTCAACTTCTGCAGCGGCAACCCCCGCAAGATCCTGCAGCGGGTGCTGATCTCCGTGATCGGTGGGGTGCTGTCGCTGCTGATCGCCCAGAGCAGGATCGCGATGCGCTTCGGGCCGATCTGGCTGGTCTGCGGCTTCGTGTTTTTGCTCTATATCCTCTGGGGGCCGATCGTCGAAGCGGGGCGCCGCAACGCCACCCTGCGCCGGTACAAAGCAGGGGCGATCTTCGAAGGGGTGGTGGCCGACCTGTTCACGCGGGAGCGCATCGTGGAGCGCAAGGAACAGGCCGATGGGCGGGGCCGACTGGAGCTGGTGGAGAACCGCCGCACCTGGCTCTGCCTCCAGCTCGAAGACGAGGAGGGCTACCTGGGCCAGGTGCGTTTCCCGATGGACAAGAAGCACAAGACGATCCGCAAAGGGATGGCGATCCGTTGCCTGGTACTGAGCGAGCGGCCTGACTTCTCACGGATCGGGGCCCTCAGCGACGCCTGGATCCCTGGCCTGAAGCTCTGGGTCGGGGAGTACCCGTTTCTGTTGCGGCCAGCCTTTGAGGAGCTCTGCCTCCGCCGCCTGCGCTGAAGTTTCCATCACTTCCGTTACGAAGCGAAACAATGTGTTACAATTACGCCATACCAAACGAAGTCACCATGACCCAAGTCACCTCCATCGCACCCACCACCGACCGCGCCCCGATCCGTGGAGCCACCGTCACGATGGAAGACGGCGGTCGCCTCAACGCTTTTGCCACCGAGCCCCGCATGGAAGTGGTGGCACCTGAGGGCGGCTGGGGCTTCCACGAGCGCGCCGAGAAGCTCAATGGCCGCATGGCCATGCTCGGCTTCATCGCCCTGCTGGCCACCGAATTCGCTCTCGGTGGCGAAGCCTTCACCCGCGGCCTGCTCGGCATCGGCTGAAACGGGCTGAAACGGACGGTTTTCCGACCTGCTTGATCACCCTTGGATCCACTTCAACATCAAAGCCGCAACAGACTTCTGTTGCGGCTTTTTTTATGGGGTATCCGCAGGCCCCGCAGGCTGACCGATGCGCGCTCCACTGCTGGCTCAGGTGCTCGGAGCCGGTCCCACCGGTGCCCTGGCCGCCCTCGCCCTCGCTGAGGTGGGCTGGCAGGTGCACCTGGAGGATCCACTCTCTGCGGAGCAGTTGCTGCGGCGCCAGCGTGCTTACGCCCTGTCCCATTCCAGCCGTCTGCTGCTCCAGCGCCTGGGCCTCTGGCAGGAACTCACCCCTGACCTGGCTCCGTTCCGGTCGCTCCAACTCTGTGATCTCGAGGTAGGCGGGCGAGTGCCGTTCAGCAGCGCCGATCTTGGGCCTGCGGCCCGGCATGCACCGGCCACTGACTGCGTGGGCTGGGTGCTGCAGCACAGGCCCTTGATGGAGCTTCTCCTGGAGCGGCTCGAAGCCAACCCATCGGTACGGCTGTCCCTGGGAGAGGCTGGTAGCAGCAAGGGTTCTGCGCAAACGGCCGATCTGGTCGTGGCCGCCGACGGCAGCGATTCGCCCAGCCGCTCAAGCCTCGGCATCGGCAGCTGGCGGCTGCCCTACCGGCAGGCCTGCCTGAGCGTCCAGGTGCGCCTGCGCGGCTCAGCGCCGGATCAGGCCTGGGAGCTGTTCCGCGCCCAGGGACCGTTCGCGGTGCTGCCGCTGGGTGGCGATCACTTTCAACTGGTCTGGAGTGCACCGGCCCAGCGCCTGCGGGCTCTGGAGAGCCTTGATCCGGTGGCCTTCCTCGACCAGCTCGCCGGAGTTCTCCCTGATGGCCTGCAGGTCGAGGCCCTGCTCGATACCCCCCGCGCCTTCCCGGTCGCCCTGGGGATGGCCCATCGCTGTCACCGTGGCAACACCGTGCTTGTGGGGGAAACCCTGCACCGCTGCCATCCCGTTGGCGGCCAGGGGCTCAACCTCTGCTGGCGGGATGTGCGCGCCCTGCAGAAACAGGCGGAGCGGGCCGCCCGCGGCCGGCTGGCGGTGGCTGCCATCGGCCGCTCCTATGCCTGGAACCGCTGGGGGGATGTGCTGCTCACCCTGCTCGCCACCGACCTGCTGGTGCGCTTGTTCTCCAACCGCCAGCCGTTGCTGCTGGGATTGCGGCGCCTGGTTCTGGGCCTGCTGGGGAGCGGGGCGCCGCTGCGAAGGTTGAGCTTGAAGGCGATGACCCTGGGGCCTTGCCAGCTGACCGCTCCATGGTCAGAGTGAAGAGTCTCTCCCTGGCGTTTGCGTCATGGTGATCAGCACCACACCGCAACTGCCCCCGCCCTCTGCCCTGGTGCGCTACTTGCGCCTTGAGCTTGGTCTCAGCGACAATGCCCTGGATCTGGGCGTGAAGCAGGCCCAGCTGGAGCAAGCGCCCTTGCCGGTCATTCTCTGGCGTTTCGGTCTGATCAGCCTGGAGCAACTCGATCGGGTCCTGGCCTGGCAGGACAACCAGGACTAAACGATCTGGCCGGTCAAAAATTTCAGGCGTTAATCATTCAGGCGTAGACGATCAGTGATTCCACGGGCTGATCAACAGGCAGGCGCTGGCGTCCCTCCAGGGCTGCCAGTTCGGCCACGAAGCCAAAGCCGCAGAGCTGCCCGCCAGCCAGTGTCACCAGTTCGGCGCAAGCAGAGGCGGTGCCACCGGTGGCAAGCAGATCGTCGATGATCAGCACCCGAGGGGCTCCGCTGAGCGCATCGTGCTGGATCTCCAGCCGGTCGCTGCCGTACTCCAGGTCGTAGTCGACGCCACACACGGCGCCGGGCAGCTTGCCGGGCTTGCGCACGGGCACAAAGCCCACGGCCACCACCGTGGCCAGGGCGGTGCCAACGATGAATCCCCGCGATTCGATGCCAACGATCAGGTCGGGCTGGAGCCGTTCACAGACCTGGGCGAGCTGGCGCATCACCTCACCCCAGCCCAGCGGATCGCGCATCAGCGGCATCAGATCACGGAAGAGGATGCCGGGCTTGGGAAAATCGGGAATCTCCCGCACCAATCCGCGCAGATCGGGCGTCTGGACTGGATGAACTGGTGTGGAAGGGCTGGCCATGGCAAGCGGGCGCGTGACGAATCGGCTCGGGCGCTGGCATCATCGCAGCCATGGCCAATGCTTCTTTGGGCGAGTCTTCCCTGGCTCAACCTCCCCTGACCCAACGCCCTGCCGGCGCCCGGATCTCCCGCCGCGGCCTGGAGCGTCTTGACCTGATGTTGCTCAGCGTCGAAGCCCTCGACCTCAACGGCGGCGAGGCGATGGTCTGGATGGCGGCCCAGCTCGGCTTCGGCGAGCTCTTCCCCAACCGGGTCGAACTCTGGAAGCGGCGGTGTTACAACCCACTGCGACTGGCCTGCCGCCGCGGTGAACTGAGCGAACCGGAAACCGACGCCCTGATCAGCCTGCTCTGCGCCCTGGCCGACCGCCTCTATCCGATGCTGCGTCAATTGCTTTCCTCCACCGAGCCTGAGGCTGTCACCGGCCAGCGCTGGGGCCTGTTCCAGGGCCGGCTGGAGGAATTGATCCGGGAGCGGCTCAACCCCCGGCGCGGAGGTGTTCAGAAACTTCTCGATCCCGCCTACGGACCCCAGCTGCGGCGTCAGCTGATCCATGGCCTGGCCTTTGGCGCCGGCCAAGGTGGGTTCGATCGCCTCAAGGCCAGCCTCATGGATGCCTCCGCATGAAGCTGAGTTACCGCTTCGAGCAAACCAGTTGCCGGCTTCGCCTCGATGGCCTGCCGGACTACTCGGCCGCGCAGGGCCAGGACGTGATCGGCATCCTCACCGGCTGGGAGCTCTCCCTCGCCGGTCACCCGGCATTGGAAGGGAAACGGGAGCATCTCGCGGCCCTGATGCAGGCCGTGCTCCCCTATGCCCGCCATCTGGTCAGCGGGGTGCCGCGCCGCTTTGGAGCCCAAGACAGCCCGGTGCAGATCCAACCGATGGAGGGCGAAGCGAGCCTGACGAGCCACCGGGTGCTGGTCCGCAGCAGCCAGCCCGACACGTCCCCCCTTGAACTCGCCTTCGACGATGCCGAGCTCTCGGACCTGGTCCGCTGCCTGGATCAGCTGCGGCTTGATCCGCGGGTGCAGGTGGATTTCGAGCTTCCCGCCGAGCGACCGCTTCCCCGCCGGGAGATCCTGGAGCGCATCCCCCTGCGCCAACGCCTGGCCTCCCCCCTGGCGGCCATGGCAGCGCTGGCGATCACCACCTCGATCGGCCTGATGCTTCCCGTGCCACGCCGGCCGGCCATTCCATCGGCCAACCCGGCGGTCAGCCCAGCGGCGACGGAAGCCCGGCCTGAGGCAGCAGTGGATCCCGTCCCTTGAGGATCGCTGTTCAAGACCATCTGTTCAGGATCGTGCCGTTGGGGTCAAACTCTTGATGTGGACGCTGGCACGACGGCGAACGTGAAACAAAGCCCATGACGACAAGCCCATGACGGACAGCTGGTCAGAGCTGAGACGACGTGTCAGCCGTCTGGGAACCTCCCTTGATGTGGTGGTGCGCAGCGATCCGGAGGTTTGCGGGCTCAGCGGCAGCAATTTCCATCTCACCCTGCACCACGGTGGCCAGGGCGACTGCACGGTGGAGGGGCTCAGCCTGGTGGACTGTCCCAACGAACTGGTGTTGATCGAATTCGAGCGCTGGATGCGGGGCGCCGGCTACAGCCTCCATGGCTGAGCACCACCTCGGGGCAAGAGTGCCGCAGCGGAGCATGACGCCATGAATCTGCTCAGTGAACCGGGCTTCAAAGCCGGCCAGGACCGCAAGGTCTTCCGCAAACGCCGGCGTCGCTCGCCCTGGCGCGAACTGCTGCTCGCCTTGCTGAACATCGGCATCGGAGCCGGGATCCTGCTGCTCCTGATCCAGTTGCCCGAACGACTGGATTCACTGCTGTTGGTCAGCAAGGTGATCAGCGTCCTGCTCAAGGGGATCAGCCAGATCGGCCAGGGGATCGTCGCTTTGGCGGCTGGATTGCTGCAGACGCTGGGGATTCTGGTGGTGGTGAGCCTGGCGATCGCGGCAATGCTGCTGCTGGCCAATGGCCTGTTTCGAATCCTGCGCATGGCCCTACCGGGCGTCGGCGGTGTGTTCCGGGTGCCAGCCGAGCTGGCTCGCATGCTCTGGAGCGTGGTGCAGATCCGCAAACCCGATCGCGACGACCCATGAATCCGGAGCGACCTAGCGCCGCGGGGCCAGTGAACGGCGCAGTTGCCAGAACTCCTCGAGGGTGACGCTGCCGTTACGGTCCCGATCAGCCTCTGTGAATCGCTTGGACAGCCATGGAAACGCATCGGCCTCACGCAGGCTCAGTTGCCCGTTGCGGTTCTGGTCGGCTTTCTGGAACATCTTGCGCAGCCGCTCGCCGAGGTAATGGGTCCGGGCAGGGGCCAGGTCCAGGGGCCGCAGGTAACCCCGGCCGGCCGCGTCAAGCCGCTCGAAGTTCATTTCAAGAAACAGGTGCCCCCTGGCCTCCGCTGGCGTGATCCGGCCATCGCCGTTGCGATCAATCCGGCGAAACCAGCTCTTCATTCGTTTCTCGTAGCGCATCAGCTGGAGGGAGTCCTGGGCCTGGCCCACGCCAGCGCCGGGCCCGCAGACGATCCCAGCCAGGGCCGCCAGAGCAAGGGCCAACGCCAGGGCGCCCCGAATGGCGGCAGGAGGCCGGCAAAGACCCCGAAGCGGGCCGCATGGCAAGGCAGACAGCATCGGCTCACCCTATGGAAGAAGGAGCTCACGCTTCAATCGATTAGCTCTCTGCATGGCCCTAAGCCATGACCGAATCCAACCGACAGCAGTGCCAGTCATGGTTGGACAAGCCACAGCCAGGCTGGGCGCAGCCGAATCGGGAGCGGCTGCATTCCGGCTCCATACAGTTCAAGGACCGAACCACCCCCAAGCCATGAGCCGAGTCCACACGATCTGGGTGGTGGATGACGATCCGGAACTGCGCCAGCTGCTGGGCACCCACCTCACCGACCAGGGCTATGACGTGCGCTGCCTGACCGATGGCCGCCAACTGATGGCCAGGCTCGAATTCCAGCGGCCCGACCTGCTCGTCCTCGACCTGATGCTGCCCGGTGATGATGGGCTCACCCTGCTGCGCCGGCTACGCGATGGCCGTGACGATCTGCCCGTGGTGATGCTCACCGCGCGGGCCGAGGCCGTCGATCGGATCATCGGGCTGGAACAGGGCGCCGACGACTACCTGGCCAAACCCTTCCTGCCCCGGGAACTCACGGCGCGGATCGAAGCGGTGCTGCGTCGCCGCGGCACCATGCCGGCCGGCACACCCCTGGCCGATGGCGAGGTGATCAGCTTCGGCACCAACTGCCTTGATCTCTCCGCCCGCACCCTGGTGCGGGACGGAGAGGCGGTGGTGATCACCAGCGGCGAGTTCAGCCTGCTGGCCGCTTTTGTCCAGCACCCGCACCGGCCGCTGTCACGGGAGCGCCTGATCGAACTCGCCCGCGGCCCCGGCAGCGAAACCGACAGCCGCAGCATGGATGTGCAGGTGTCGCGGGTGCGCCGCTTGATCGAACCTGACCCCAGCCGTCCCCGCTACCTACAGACCGTCTGGGGCTATGGCTACGTGTTCGTACCTGACGGCTCCCCCCGGAGCCGCTGATCCATGGCGTCCTCCTTTCGACCTGTAGCCCTGTGGCTGCGATTGGGGGTGTTTTTTCTGGGTGGCTGGGCTTTCAGTCTTTTGGTGCTCCAAGCCCTGCTGGGGGCCCGGATCGGCCAGGCCCAAGTGGCGCAGATGGGCCCCCAGGTGGCCCTCAACCTGCGCCTCTCCGAGTTGGCCTTGGAACGCTTTCCGCCCGCTGCCGTCTCCCAGCTCAGTGGTCTGCAGCTGGGGGTGGGCATCCCACCAGCTTCTGACCAACAACGCGGCTTTCTCGGCCGCAACTCCGACAACACACTCAACCGGCAGGCGGCGCAACTGAAGCTCGAACTCTGTCGCCGCTTGCCGCGCTGCCCCCAGGTCGTTCCCACCCACGGCACGGCCCGGGGCGTCTGGATCGAACTGGCCTCGCCGCTGGAGCCGGTCTGGCTCTACGCCGGAATCCGGCCCCAGCTGGGTTGGCCACCCGACCCCTTGCTGGCCACCCTCTCGCTGATCAGCGGCAGCGTCGTGGCCGGCGCCCTGTTCCTGTTGCTGGAGGTGCAACGGCCGCTGCAGCAACTCCAGAAAGCCCTCGGCCGCGTCGGCCTCGTCCGCGAGCCCAACCCCCTGCCCCAGCGTGGGGCTCCGGAGGTGCGGCGCCTGGCCCGCCACTTCAACGCCATGCTCGAGCGCCTCTCCAACAGTGAGCAGGAGCGGGCCACGATGCTGGCCGGCATCGCCCACGACATCAAGACACCCCTGACCCGCCTGCGCTTGCGGCTGTCTTTGCTGCCGGCTGCAGGGCTGTCGGCAGAGGGACGCAGCAAGGCGGAAGCAGACCTGGATGATCTCGAGCGGATCACCGGCCAGTTCCTGTTGTTTGCCGGTGGCGGCAGCAGCGAGCCGGCCGTGGAGGTTCCTTTGCACGAAGTCCTAGCCGAGTTGGCGGCCCGCTACGACGGCCAGCCCCTCGATTTGGATCTGGCCGCCGTGACGGCCTCGATTCAGCCGATTGCCCTGGGCCGGGCCGTCGCCAATCTCGTCGACAATGCCCTCAGCTATGGCCAACCGCCTGTACTCCTGCGCCTGCTCCCCTGGCAGAAGGATGGCTTCGAGTTGCAGATCTGGGACAGGGGGCCAGGCATCGCCGAAGACCAGCGTTCCCAGGCGCTGATGCCTTTTCAGCGTCTTGACGTGGCCCGTGGCGGCCATGGTCACTGTGGATTGGGTCTGGCGATCGCCCAACGGGTGGCCCGCGCGCACGGGGGCGAGCTGAAGCTCGGCGTCGGTGCCGTGCCTGGGGGGGCGGAGCAGGGCTTTTGCGTCAGCCTCACCGGCCACTCGATCGAGCTGCCCGCCGGCAGCAAAGCGCCAGGGGGCTTGAAATCGGTATCAATTGAGCAGTCAAGGGCCAAGAGGCCGCTTAAAGGTGGGCCAGACTGATCCAATCAGGACTGACGCGATGGGTAAGGGCAAGCATCACAAAAAGTCGAAGGGAAAGAAGGGGGGATCAACCGAGCCGTCCAGCTCCGCCGCAGCACTGGCGGGCCTTGTTCTCAACGACCGCTATCACCCATCGACCCTGCTGGATGATATCGAGGAAGGACCATCCAACGGCCGACGGGAGAAGCTCTCCAAGAAGTTTTATGAGAAAGAACTCGAGCGTCTCCAAGTCGAGTTAGTGAAGATGCAGTACTGGATCAAGCACACCGGCTTTCGCATGATCCTGCTGTTCGAGGGGCGCGATGCCGCCGGGAAAGGGGGAACGATCAAACGGATCACCGAACCGATGAACCCCCGCGGCTGCAAAGTTGTTGCCCTTGGCACCCCATCGGATCAGCAGAAGACTCAATGGTATTTCCAGCGCTACGTGGAGAATTTCCCTTCAGCCGGTGAAATGGTTCTCTTCGATCGAAGCTGGTACAACCGCGCTGGTGTGGAGCGGGTGATGGGATTCTGCACGGAAGAGCAGGTGGAACAGTTCATGAAATCCTGTCCTGAATTTGAGAGAATGCTGGTCGATTCAGGCATCGTTCTTCTCAAATACTGGTTCTCTGTTAGTGATGAAGAACAGGAACTGCGTTTTCAATCGCGGATCGACGACCCAGCCCGCCGCTGGAAGTTGAGCCCGATGGATCTTGAATCGCGGGATCGCTGGCTGGAATTCTCCAAAGCCAAGGACCAGATGTTTGCCCACACCAACATTCCCGAAGCTCCCTGGTTCACCGTTGAAGCTGATGACAAGCGTCGCGCCCGCCTCAACTGCATTCGCCACCTGCTCAGCAAGGTCCCCTATGAAGACATGACTCCTGAGGCCATCGAGCTGCCGCCCCGCAAGAGTGGGGGTGACTACCAGCGGCCACCGATGAACGAGCAGTTCTACGTTCCCAACGCCTATCTCTGATATGGCCGAGTCTGATTCCGCCGATCGCCCCGCCATCCCGGCCACGGCCCCGCTGCGCGGGCCGGCTGGTTCCTTGATCTATTCCGGCAGCGATGGTCGTCAGTACATCGTCAGCGGCATGGCAGAAAGCCCCGGCCAGTTGGAACTAACCAAGGCTTTCGACGCCCTGCGCGGTGAAGCGGCTGGCCTTCGCGACCTGATCCATCGTTGTCGGCAGTGGGTGGAAGCCGCCTCCGCCCATGGCCTCAGCCGGCCAGAGGCGGCCTCGGTGCTGCTGGGTCAGTTAACCCAGGCCCTGGAGAACGGCGATGAACCTGGGTCGATCCCACCAGTTCCTCCTTGCTGACAGGCTGCCTTTCTGCTGAAAGCCTTCACTCCTGCTAACGCGTCGATCAGCCGAGTTGCTGAAACCAAAATCCCGCCAATTGCCAGCTGCTCCAAAGAAAGATCAGCAGGAAGAGCCAGTTCAGCCAGGGTGGTCGCTTGTCGTTCTTGAGATCCATCCGGTAAAGGGCAGCGACAGCAACGTTATCTGTGAGTCATCGGATCAACGAGACATCTGGATCAACGAGACACCCGGATCAACGTCCCTCGCAGGGCAGCAGCGGCTGATCGGCTTCCTGCTGGCAAAGTCCCCAGCGCCCTCCCTGGGGGCCTTCGTTGCTCCAGCGCACCACCTTGGCCTTGGCCATGCCCTGAACCTCTGTGGCCGTGTCCGAGGTAATCACAACAAGTTGGCTCTGGCGAGCAGTCCCATCAGAGCCAGTCCCATCACGGCGGTCGTTGGGACCGCGGTAGTCGTAGCGGCAGTAGACCGGGGCGCCGCCGGAACAGGCGCTGAGGCTGGCCAGGGTGTTGCCAGCACGCTCGCGGTCGAGGGCATCGGGTCGACGCTGAGGCGCTGGACGCCAGCCCTTGGCCCGCAGGTGGCGATCGGCCTCAACGATCGGCTGACCCACCCGAAGCAGGCTGCCGAGGTCGGCACGGACCGATCCGCTCACGGCATAGGCCGCGAACAGTGCAGCCATCAGGCGAGCCACCACGAACAAGACAGGAGCGACGGGAAGGACCAGGTTGATACGCAGGGGGCACTGACGGGGTGATTCACCATTTGTTCGCTGCCGTGGCTACCTGTGCCGTCTTCTCCTTTCTTGGCTTTCCAGACTGGGCACCGCTCCATCTCTATCTCGGTGACGGGGGCTACCCGGCTGCGGCGGCCCTGCGGCTGGCCGCCGCTTCAACCGATCGTGACGCCATGGCCTTCGGAGCGGCAGGCTTGGTGGCGGGGTTCCTGCGCTGCCAGCGCCAGGGAGAACCGGTTCCCTCGCCTGCGGACTGCGCCGAGTGCGACTACCGCTACTTGATCGTCTACCGGCTGGGAGGGACATGCCCCCTGAGAATTTCCGCCTGGGGGCGTGAGCTGGAAGGTCCGGGCTGGAAACGGCGCTGCGGCCCGATGCCCATGGAGGCCTTCCTCAGGCGTTTCCATCCGTGTCGACCCCTGAAGAAGCCGATCCCACAGGAAGCTTGGAGCGCCTGAGGTCGTGCAACCCCTCCAGCTGGTTGTAGACGGCAAGCAACTGCAGCCTGATGTGGTCGGTGTTCTCCAATCGGGAGAGATTGGCCAGCACCGTTTCGATCTGGGCCTTGCTGTCGATCAACAACCGGCACTCGCTGGTACCGGGCTCATAGCTCATGGGTCATGACTCAAGGATGGCTGAAACGGCTCGGAAACAACTCAAGAACAATTTGGCGAAAGTGAGGACAGTGGCCATGCGAGGAACATGGCTACGGCGAATCAAAGCTGGTCCTGAGGGGTCCTGTAGCCCCATTGACCCTACTGAAGCGAATCGGTCGATGCTGTGTTGTTGGCATGGCCACCAATTCACTCGGTCAGCTCTGAAGGCGCCGCTGCTTCCGCCCCTGCGGGCACCAGGACGAGGAACAACCACCACCAGGCCAGAACGGCCAGCACCACAGGCAGTGTGATCCACCAACGCTGGAGCAGAAGCCAACTTGAGCCACTGATGACGATGCCTGTGGTCAGGATCGTCCAGGGCTGGCACCACCAGGGTTTACTCGCCCAGAGGGAGACCCGGGCTGCAGGGCTGGCTACTGCAGGGCTGGCTGTCGGTTGGGTGTTGTCAGGGCCGGGGCTCAAGTTGCGGTCCGCCATCGTCTGCAGCCACTCAAGACGGCTCAGTCTTCCATCCCCGTGCAGCGAGGCCGTACTGGCCGGCGGGGCTTCAGGAATGGAACAGCAGCACCAGACCCTTGGGGATCTGGTGAAATTCCCGTTCCTCACGGCTGAGATCCAGGCCCACCTGCAGGCCTTCCTGCAGGGCCTCCTCAAAGGGAGGTTGGGCCGGAGCCTTGCCGGCCAGCCAGAGGGCGGCGATGCCGACCGAGGTGGCATGCCAGCTGAAGCAGCTGGTCAGGCCGATCGATGGTTCATCGAGGGCATCCTCCAGGAGTTCGCGAATCGCCATGGTGGGCACGAGCTGCGTTCAGCATCCGGATCAGAGAGCAGGAACGCAATCAGCTGAGAGCATTCGTGACGTGCGCGCCCTTCTGGCGCCCTCTACGGTGCCGAAATGCCTGCCCTGCCCAGCTCCATCGCCCTCGTGCACGAATGGTTCACGCCCCGTTCGGTGGGTGGGGCCGAACAGGTTGTGCGGGAGCTGGACCAGCTGCTCCACCCCCAGCTGTTCGCTCTGGTGGATGGGGAGAGCCGCAGGCCTGAAAGCTGGCTGGCTGGCCGCCGAATCCAGACTTCCTTCGTGCAGCGCCTGCCCTGGGGCCGCAGCCATGTACAGCAGTACCTGCCCTTGCTGCCGCTGGCGATCGAGCAGCTCGACCTCTCTGGCTACCCCCTGGTGATCAGCAGCAGCCATCTGGTGGCCAAGGGGATCCTCACCGCACCGGACCAGTTGCATGTCAGCTATGTACACACGCCGGTTCGCTACGCCTGGGACCAGATGCACGCCTACCTGGCGGGTTCGGCGGTCGCCCGCGGCCCGCTTGGTCCCTGGGTGCGCTGGCAACTGCACCAGTTGCGCCAGTGGGATGTGATCAGCAGTCGGCGCCCGAACCGGTTGATCGCCAACTCGCGCTTCACGGCGCGGCGGATCCAGCGCTGCTGGGGGCGCCCGTCTCAGGTTCTCCATCCCCCGGTGAATGTGGAGCGATTCCGCTGGGATCTGCCACGGGAGGAGTACTACCTCTCGGTCTGCCGGTTGGTGCCCTACAAGCGCGTTGACCTGGTGGTGCAGGCGTTCAACCGCAGCGGACTTCCCTTGATCGTTGTCGGTGAGGGACCGGAGCGACGGCGACTTGAGGCCATGGCTGGCCCCACTGTGACCTTTCTGGGCCATCGCTCCACCGAGCAGGTGAACGAACTGATGGGTCGCTGCCGCGCCTACGTCTATGGCGGGCTGGAAGATTTCGGAATCGCCGCCGTGGAAGCCATGGCCGCCGGTGCCCCGGTCATCGCCCTGGGACAGGGCGGACTGCTCGACAGCGTTCGCTGCCTGGCCAGCGGCGCCAGCCAACCGACCGGACTGTTGTTTGGCCAGCAGACCAGCACGGCCCTCGTCGAGGCCCTGTCTTTCTTCGAAGAGGGACAGCTCTGGAAGCGGCTGCCTGCTGAAGAGCAGCAGCGCTGGGCCGCCCAATTCAGCCCTGAGCGATTCCGCGACCGGCTGAGGGTCCTGCTGGAGCGTTACTGGGACCAGCATGTTGAAGACCAAGGCAACAACCGCACCGCCCTGCCTTTCCCCCTGGCCTGAAGCCTCTGTGCCTCTGGCCTGAGTGACCTTCGCCGCTGGTGGAAGCGGGAAATGATTTTTACAGTTTGAGCATGTCGGCGAGCTTGTAACCATTCACCAGCCCAACCCACTTCGGCCGAACCCGCGCGAGCAAGCCTCTGGAGTGGTGGCCCTGTTGGCAACGTCCACCGTTTACACCCCGTTGGTTCGTCCAGCCCTGAATCCAACGGCGGCGTTTCCCGCCAGCGAGCCATCAGGCCGTGCTGTTGTCCCGGCCCACGCGCTGATCGAGGCGCAGTCGAAGCGCTCGAGGGTCATCAAGCGAACAGGCGATCTGTTGTTGTCCCTGGCGGTGCTTGGGCTGGGCAGCCCTTTGTTTCTGCTGTTGGCCATTCTGGTCAAGTTCAGCTCACCGGGGCCGGTGTTCTACGTCCAGCGGCGGGTCGGGCGCAGTTACAGAGAGTTCGGCTGCATCAAATTCCGAACCATGCGTCCGGACGCCGATCGCATCCTGCACGCGCTTCTGGAGCAATCCCCCGGACTTTCCGCCGAGTTCAAGAAAGACTTCAAACTCAAGGCCGATCCGCGCATCACGCCCATCGGCCGGTTCCTGCGCCGCTCCAGCCTTGATGAACTTCCCCAGTTCCTCAACGTGCTCAGGGGACAAATGAGTGTGGTCGGGCCTAGGCCGATCGTCAGAGCCGAGCTCGAACGCTACGGAGACCAGATGGATACGGTGCTGGCGGTCCGGCCTGGCCTCAGCGGCCTCTGGCAGGTGTCCGGTCGCAACAACCTCTCCTACCCGAGCCGGGTCAGGCTTGATGTCAGCTACGCCAGACGCCAGACCTTCTGGCTCGATCTCACGATCATCATCCGCACCATCGGAGTGATCCTGTTGCCCATGGACAGGGGCGCCTACTGAGCCAGAACCCTGTCAGCGAGGAGCGCCAGGGCCAGGGCCATCAACAACCAAGCCACTTCCAGTCGCTTGTTCAACGACAGGATCCTCTCAACCCCGGCTTGATCGACCGCCGCGAATCCGACGCCAAGCAGCGGCTTGAGGCGACGTTCTCCCCGGTAGTGATTGACCCCTCCGAGCTGCACCTGGGCCGCCTGGGCATAGGCCGCCTGGGAAAGGCCGGCATTGGGGGAAGGGTCACTGCGGCCCTCCCGAAACGCACATCCCACCTGTCCCCACGCCTGCAGGCCCCGGCCGCTGACCAGGGGGAGGCTCAGGGCCACGAACCGGCAGGGCAACCAGGTGAGCAGGTCATCGAGGCGAGCGCCGGCCGTGCCGAGCCACTGCAACCTTCCGCGGCGATAGCCCAGCATCGAATCGAGGGTGCTGGAGGCCTTGTAGGCCCAGGCCAGCGTGAGTGGCCCTGGCAGGAAACCTTCGCCCGGATTTGGGGTTGCTCCCCACAGACCAACTCCCCACAGGCCGAATCCCCCCAGCCCAGCCCCCACCAGCATCCAGAACAGGGGAGCGAACAATCCATCCACGCCGTTCTCGGCGGCCGTTTCCGCCGCTGCCCGCAGAATGCCGGCCCCATCAAGATTCTCCACATCGCGGCCGACGATCCAGGCCAAGCGAGCACGGGCCCGCTCCAGCCCATGCTCGCTTGGCCCATCGCTGGCAGCCCCAGCCTTGTCAGCCCCAGCCTTGCGGCCAGCCAGACCCGCCAGAACGCCTCGCACGGCCCGATCCAGGCTTTCACCCGCCAGGCAACTGGCCAGGGCCAGCAACAGCAGCGGCTGGCCGATCAGAGGCTGCGAGCGAGCCAGGGATTCCAGGGCCCAACCCAGGCCGCCACTTCCGCCCACCAGCAGCACGGTGATCAGGCCACCGGCGAGCCGTAGGCGCCAAGGCTGATCACCTGCCCAGGCCTCGGCCCGTTGGCGCAAAACGGCGATCCACCAGCCCATCACCTGAACCGGATGCAGCCAGCCCGGCGGGTCGCCGATCAGCCGATCGAGCAGGCAGGCCACGGCGACGGCAAGCCAGGGGAGCAGGGCAGGGTGCGCGGATCCGATCAGGTGGTCTTGAGCCAGCTGAACATCGAGCGCAGCCCCTTGCCGACATGCTCAATCGGGTGCTGGGAATCACGCTGGCGGGCTGCGGTCATCGCCGGTTTGCCGGCCTCGCATTCGGCCACGAAATTCTTCGCGAAGGTGCCGTCCTGGATATCAACAAGAATGCGCCGCATCTCCGCCTTGGTCTCCGCCGTGATCAGGCGAGGGCCACTCACATAGTCGCCGTATTCGGCGGTGTTGGAGATCGAATCGCGCATGGCGGTGAGGCCGCCCTTGACCATCAGATCAACGATCAGCTTGACCTCGTGCAGGCATTCGAAGTAGGCCAGCTCGGGCTGATAGCCCGCTTCCACCAAGGTTTCGAAGCCGGCTTTCACCAGCTCACTCAGGCCTCCGCAGAGCACCGCCTGCTCACCAAAGAGATCGGTTTCGGTTTCTTCCTTGAAATTGGTTTCAAGGATGCCGGCGCGGGTGCCGCCGATCGCCTTGGCATAGGCCATCGCCAGACCGCGGGCCTGGCCCGTGGCGTCCTGGTGAATGGCGAACAGTGCTGGAACGCCCTGGCCGTTCTGATACTCCCAGCGCACGGTGTGTCCAGGACCCTTCGGCGCAATCATCACCACGTCCACATCGGCGGGAGGAACGATCTGGCCGAAGCGGATGTTGAAACCATGGGCGAAGCTGAGCACCTTGCCGGCGCTCAGGTGCGGCGCGATCTCGGCGGCGTACACCGATTTCTGGGTCTCATCAGGGAGCAGCACCATGATCCAGTCCGCCTTGGCACAAGCCTCGGCGACGCTGAGCACCTCAAGACCATCCGCCTTGGCCTTCTCCACCGAGCGGCTGCCTTCGTAGAGCCCCACCACAACGCTGACGCCGCTGTCCTTGAGGTTGAGGGCGTGGGCGTGGCCCTGGGAGCCGTAGCCAATGATGGCAACGGTTTTGCCGTTCAGAAGGCTGAGGTCGGCGTCGGTGTCGTAGAAGAGCTGGGCCATCCGGCTGATCGGGCAGGGCAGAGGCGGATCCTACGGTTGGGCCGATCCCGCCCTCAGGCTTCGCTGGGGTGCGCGATGACCCGATCGATCAGGCCGTACTCCATCGCTTCGGCGGCGCTGAGGAAGTAGTCGCGATCGGTGTCCTTGGCAACCTTCTCATCGGGCTGGCCGCACATCTCGGCGAGCGAGTGGTTGAGCATGTCCTTCATGCGCAGGATCTCGCGGGCTTCGATCTCGATGTCACTGGCCTGGCGTTGGCTGGTGCCACCGAGGGGCTGGTGGATCATGATCCGGCTGTGGGGCAGGGCCACCCGCTTGCCCTTGGTGCCGGCCGCCAGGAGAAAGGCGCCCATGCTCGCCGCCAGACCGACGCAAATGGTGACCACCTCCGATTTGACGTACTGGATGGTGTCGAAGATCGCCAGACCGGCGGTGACCGAACCACCCGGAGAATTGATGTACAGGTAGATCGGCTTGCTGCTGTCATCGGAATCCAGATACAGCATCTGGGCCACCAGGCTGTTGGCAATCCCGTCGTTGACTTCCTGGCCGAGAAAGAGAATGCGCTCTACACCCAGCCGGGTGTAGATGTCGACCCAACGCTCGTACTGGCTGCCGGGCAGACGGTAAGGAACGCTGGGGGTGCCGATGGGCATGGTGCTGGAAGTGGGGTAGGTGGAACGGGAGGGAAGGGAAAGGCAGTAGGTAGGCCGTCAGGCCGCGCCGGCCACCGGCGCTGGAAGTTCCTTCTGGCTGGTCAAGATCCGATCGATCAAGCCGTACTCCAGGGCCTCGGGCGGCGTGAGGTAGGTCATCCGATCGGAATCCTTGCTGAGTTGCTCGGCGCTGCGGCCGGTGTTCTCCGAGAGCATGTCGAGCATGGTGCGTTTGTTGTGCAGCACCTCCTGGGCCCTGATCTGGATGTCACTGGCCTGACCGCGAGCGCCGGAGCGGGGCTGGTGCAACACGATTGAGGCGTGGGGCAGGGCGGCGCGGTGGCCCTTGGCGCCGGCCGAGAGGATCATGGCGGCGGTGCCCATCGCCTGGCCGATGCAGATCGTGTGGACGGGGGGTTTGACGTAGCGAATCGTGTCGCAGATGGCGAAGGCTTCGGTTTCAAACCCGATCGCATCGCCGGTGTACCAACTCGTCCCGGTTGAGTTGATATAGAAAAAGATTGGCTTCTCGGGATTGTCGAATTCCAGATAGAGCATCTGCGCGACGATCAGCTCGGTCACATCCACGCCCATCTGGCGCTTGGCGTCGTCGTCGGAGAAGAGTGGCAAACCCAGATAGACGATTCGCTCTTTCAACAGCAGCGA
This sequence comes from Synechococcus sp. SynAce01, assembly GCF_001885215.1. Classification (GTDB taxonomy): domain Bacteria; phylum Cyanobacteriota; class Cyanobacteriia; order PCC-6307; family Cyanobiaceae; genus Regnicoccus; species Regnicoccus frigidus. Next base: position 540,536 of record NZ_CP018091.1, read on the forward strand.
CGGCAGATCCGGCGGCGGTGTGCGCATCGCTGCCGAATCGCCGTAGTAAGGGGCCGACACCGACATCAGGTCTCAACGTTCAACATCAGGCCCGAGCCTAGCGGGGGCCAGCTGTGGGCCGAACCACAGCCCCCTCCTTGGGAACGTCTGGATCGCAGCGGGCAAAGACCATGCGGCCGGTCGAGGTCTGCAGGGCTCCGGTCACGGTGACGGGCAGCCGTTGGCCGATCCGCTTGCGGGCCGCCTCCACCACAACCATGGTGCCGTCCTCCAGGTATCCGACCCCCTGATCGGCTTCCTTGCCCTCGCGCACGATCTTCAGCTGCAGGGCATCGCCGGGTTGGACCTCTGGCCGCAGGGCGATCACCAGGGCGCTCAGATTCATCACCTTGAGTTCCTGCACCTCAGCCACCTTGGCCAGGTTGTAATCGGCGGTGAGCAGGGTGCCGGCCGTATCGGCGGTCAGCTTGAGCAACTTGTCGTCGGCGCCATTCCCTTCGTAGCGGGTGCTGTTCACCACCAGGCGGCGGCCGTAGCGCTCACGCAGCACCGCCAGCAGGTTGAGGCCACGGCGGCCCTTGCCGCGTTTTTCGTTGTTGCTGGAGTCGGCCAGCTGTTGGAGTTCGTCGATCACGGCCTGGGCCACGATCACCTGGCCCTCCAGCAGGCCCGAATCGAGCAGCCCACGGATGCGGCCATCAATGATCACGCTGGTGTCGAGGATCTTGGCGCTGGCGGGTTTCAACACCCCTTCGGCCACCAGCAGGGCGTCGGTGCTCGCGGGGTTGAACAGGCGCAGCAGGGTGCGTCCGTGCACCTCGGCCAGGTTGTAACCCAGCACCCCGAAGAAGACGTTGCTGAGCACCGCCGCCAGGGGCTTCACGAAAATCACCTCCCAGGGAAGCGGCAACAGCAGGATCGGGGCCAGCAGCAGGTTGGCCACCAGCAGGCCCATGATCAGTCCGACTGCCCGGCTCACCAGCAGATCGGTGGGCATCGCCCGCACCTGCCGCATCAGTCGGCGGCGCAACAGCTGAAAGAAGAATCCGGCCAACAGGCCGAAAAAGGCGCCGAAGCCAGCCAGCACCCAGCGCAGGCCCTCCAGGTTCGTGACCTGATCCAGCAACCCAGCAGGCAGCAGGTCGACGCCCAGCCAGCCGGTGGCAGCGCCGGAGATCAGAAACAACAGCAGGATCAGCGGGTCCACCATGGGTTGGTCTGGGCTGACCGTTGCTCAGAAGCTGCAGCATGGCCGATTCCGGTCGATTTGCCTTGCTCGGATTTCCATACCGTTGCCCGCGGCCGGCCCGCGTCCCATGCGTGAACCCCGCAGCGCCTACCTGCACATCCCCTTCTGTCAGCGGCGCTGCTTCTATTGCGACTTCGCGGTGGTCCCCCTCGGAGACAAAGCCGACGGCGCCCACTCCAACTCGATCGCCGCCTACCTTCCGCTGCTGCACTGGGAGATCAGCAGTGCCCCATCAGGGCCGCCCCTCTCCACCGTGTACCTGGGCGGTGGCACCCCCTCCTTGCTCACCCCCGAGCAGATCGGCGCCTTGCTCAGCCGCCTGGACTGCCAGTTCGGCCTTGCTGCCGGTGCGGAGATCAGCATGGAAATGGACCCGGCCAGCTTCGATCAGCGCCGCCTCACCGGCGTGCTGGCCGCGGGCGTCAACCGCGTCAGCCTGGGGGGGCAGAGCTTCGATGACGCCGTGCTGGAGACGCTGGGCCGCCGCCACCGGCGCGCCGACCTGCTTGAAGCCGCCGGCTGGCTGGCCCAGGCGCAGCGGCAGGGGTCGCTGGGCAGCTGGAGCCTCGACCTGATCCAGGGCTTGCCCCAACAGGACCTGAACCACTGGCACAACCAGCTGCGCCAGGCCGTGGCCGTTGACGCCCCCCACCTTTCGATCTACGACCTGATCGTCGAACCCGGCACCGTGTTCGCCTGGCGCCAAAAGCGTGGCGCGTTGCCACTGCCCGATTCCGACCTCGGCGCTGACCTGATGGCACTCACCTCCGAGCGGCTGAAGGCGGCGGGCTACGGCCACTACGAAATCTCCAATTACGCCAGGCCCGGCCATGTTTCACGCCACAACCGGGTGTATTGGAGCGGGGCAGGCTGGTGGGGTTTCGGGCTGGGAGCCACCTCGGCCCCCTACGGACGGCGATTGGCCAGGCCACGAACCCGGGCCGCCTATGGGGAATGGCTGAGCGAAGCAACCAACCGAGCAACCAGCCAGGCCGAGCCGGGCCCGACGCCAGGCCTCACGCCTGAGCAGAGCGCTTCTGAGCTAGGTCTACCGTTTGATGAGCTGTTGATGGTGGGCCTGCGCCGGCGCGAAGGGGTGGCGATGGGGCAGATAGCGATCGACTACGGCCTCAGCCGCCGCGCACTGGCCTCGCTGCGGCAGCGGCTGCAGCCGTTCCTTGAAGAGGGCCTGCTGCTGATTGAGGGGGACCGCTGGCGCCTCAGTGACCCGACTGGCCTGGCCCTCAGCAATGCGGTGCTGCGGGAGTTGCTGGGCTGGTGGGATGAGCGTTCTGGGCCCGCACCCACCTCTGAAGCGCCTCGATCGCCAGACCACGACCATCGATCAGGGCCGGGCTGAACGGAGGCTGGCGGCTGCCGAGCCCGAGCAGATCGGCGGTCACCCGCACCTGGCCGTCGCAGTCGTCACCGGCTCCGATGCCGATCACAGGGATCGCCAACTGCCGCCGCAGCCGGCCAGCCAACTCCGCAGGCACATGTTCGAGCACCAGGGCGAAGCAGCCCGCCGCCTGCAGATCCTCGGCCTGGCAGCACAAGCGCTCCTGGCTGATCGGGTCGTTGGCCTGGCGCCGATAGCCGAACCGATGCACCGACTGGGGAGTCAAGCCGAGGTGCCCCATCACCGGGATGCCACTACGCACCAGGCGATCAACCACCACAAGGGTTTCCGGTTCAGCCCCCTCCAGCTTCACGGCCGCCGCCGCCGTCTCCTTAAGAACCCTTCCGGCTGCCGCCACAGCCTGATCAGGCCCGCACTGATAGCTCAGGAAGGGCAGATCGCAGATCAGCAGGGGTTGCTGACCGGGCGCTCGGCTCAGGCCCCGGGCCACGGCGCGGGTGTGGTGAATCATCTCGTCGAGCGTCACCGGCAGGGTGGTGGGGTGACCCAGCGCCACCATCGCCAGCGAATCACCCACAAGCAGCGCCTCAGCGCCTGCCTCCTCCACCCAGGCCGCCGAGAGCGCATCCCAGGCGGTCAGCAGCCGGATCGGTTGCCCCGCCTGTTTGCGCTCGATGAGATCACCGGGACGGATCGGCACGACAGGCAGGGCTTCTAATCAGGCTTGCTATCATCGCTTCGACTCGGACCGATGCGGCCGGGACGCCCAAATCTGGTCAGAACCGGAAGGGAGCAGCCACACGGGATGCTCCAGGCAGGCGTCGGCTCCGGGTCACCCCTTTTGCAACTTGGCTGACTTCAGGACGTTGACCTTGAAGGTCAAATCTGTGGCATGCCAACGCAAGGCCAACGAAATCCAGCCGCACACAACGCAGCTGCACGGTCAGCAGGTAGGGAATGGCCGGCCCCGAAGCTCCGGGTCACTCGTCCTCGGTGCGGGTCTGGCGGTTCAGCAGGAAGGGAGGGATCTTGGCACCCCGTTGATCGCCGGCGGGTTGGGTCAGAGCAGCAGGCTTGGGGCTGGCGAAACTGGAGGTGACGTTGTCTTGGTGCCTGTAGGCAATGCCACTTTCAAAGCCGGTGGCAATCACGGTGACGTGAATCTCACCTTCGAGCTTTTCATCCACCACGGCGCCAACAATGATGTTGGCATCGGGATCAACCAGGTCGTAGATGACCTCGGCGGCATTGGTCATGTCCTCCAGGGTCATGTCCTTGCCACCGCTGACGTTGATCACGCAGCCCTTGGCCCCATCGATTCGTGCTGATTCCAGCAGCGGGCTGCTCATCGCGGCCTGGGCCGCTTCGGTGGCACGGGAGCGGCCTGAACCCACGCCAATGCCCAGCAGGGCTGTGCCGGCCATCGTCATCACCGAACGCACATCGGCAAAGTCAACGTTGACCAGGCCGGGTTTGGTGATGATGTCACTGATGCCCTTCACACCCTGACGCAACACGTCGTCGGCGGCGCGGAACGCTTCTTGCAGAGGCGAACCGGCGATCGCATCACGCAGCCGGTCATTGGGGATGACGATCAGGGTGTCGACATGCTCAGCCAGCCTGGCAATGCCTTCCTCCGCCTGCTTCTGGCGCTTGCGCCCCTCGAAGCTGAACGGCTTGGTGACGATGCCAACGGTGAGGGCGCCGCACTCCTTGGCGACTTCGGCGAGGATCGGTGCCGCTCCTGTGCCCGTGCCGCCACCCATTCCGGCGGCAATAAAGACCAGATCAGCGCCCTCAAGCGCCGCCAGCAATTCGGGGCGCGATTCTTCCGCCGCCTTCTGGCCGATCACCGGGTTGCCACCGGCTCCAAGCCCCCGGGTCAATTTCTGGCCCAACTGCACCCGCTTCTGGGACGCCGACTGCAGCAGCGCCTGAGCATCGGTGTTGAGAACCCTGTAGCCCACCCCTTCGAGATCGGAGGCGATCATCCGGTTGACCGCGTTACTGCCGCCGCCGCCGACCCCGATCACTTCGATCCGCGCGGTCTGGCTGGGCACGATGCCGTTGCTGCTGGGAGAAGGGGAGTGGGAGGGTGTGGTCACGGAAAAGTGCAGAGAATCTGGGTAAGTGGAGGTGGTATTGGCGTCAGGTGCAGTCTCCACGAAGAACCCTCATCCATTCGGCTTCGGCAGCATTATGTCTGCCAAACGTGAAACCCCATCTGTTTAAACGATCACTTTTGCTTGGAAGCCTGATTCGAGAACAATGACCGGTCAATTGGTCCCGGCCGTAACGGTCCCGGTGGAACCCTTGGCAGCCTCCTTGGCGGGGGCAGCCGGCAGGCCCAGTTCCGGCTTGTCGGGATCACTCAGATCAATCGATTGGATGGTTCGGCCCTTGAGTTGGCCTGGCAGCTCCCCGGTGAGGTGATGCATCAGCTCAAGGCGACGCAGGAGCTGGGCATCGGCCGGGCCCAATCTCACCTGGCCCAGCGCCTTGGTCCGCAGCAAAAGATGGCCATTCGGCTCGAAACGGATCTCTTGCAGTGGGCTGCCCAGGCTGTTGCGCCGCTCCAGGATCTGGGCCAACGCCGGACGGTGCCACTCCTGCCAGCCCAGCACCGAGACCATCGGCTGCGGACTGGTCCTGGTGAGGGCGACCTGCTGGTGGCTCAGGCTCATCCAATTGCCCAGACGATCGACGTAGCCCCGCTCAAGACCAGCGCCCTTTCCCCGCTGCGCCCGTGCGACGGCCTGGCGGTCGACCAGATCGATCCGCAACCGAGGAGGCAGCATCAGCCGCTCAACCTCGACGTTCTCCACCGGCAGCGCCGCCGCCAGCCTCTGCTGCAACTGCTTGGGTTGGAGGTTGAGCAGCAGGACGGGGAATTGCAGCCCAGCGGCCTCAACCACCTGATCACGGCTCACCTGCTGGCTGCCGATCACGTTCACCTGCTCAGGACCGCGCAGGCTCCAGCCATGGCGGAGTAGTCCGTAGCCGAGACCAGCCGCACAGGCCGAAAAGAGGGCCAATCTCCAGAGGTTGTGGAGCCGCTCCCGGCGGCGCTGATCGCGCAGCTGCCGCCTGCGCTCCACACCGGGAGCTAGGGGCTTTGGGGGGGTTGGGGACTTTGGAGACGTTGGACTCACAGCTCACAACGGGAGCGCGCCATCAGATCATCCATCCAGCGGCGTGCCCGCTCGGCATCGGAGAAATCCAGATCCTTCTGTTCGCCATTGCCGACCAGGCGCAGGCGGCAACTGCCCTGGCTTTCTTCGGTGAGCGGCGCGTCACCGGAGCCGAGGGCCATCAACTCCAGCAATTCGAGCTTGCTGATCACAAAACTGCCCTGGGGCTTGAGCTGGCCGGCCTCGAAGCTGCTCCAGGTGAGCACGCCATCGAGCAGCCGGGCGGCGCCGCAGCCATCAAGTTTGGCGAGCTCAGAGCCTTCAGCCCAGCAGCGGAACAGGCGCTGCCGGCGGCGCTCCAGCCAGCCAAGGGCGGTGAGCATCACAAAGACCACCAGCAGGGGCAACCAGAGCAAGCCGTGACTCATGGCGCCAACGCCTCTTCAACCATGCGGAACCCATAGTCTCCCGCCGCCTCGACCAACTGGTGCACCAGATCCACAAGTGATACACCGCTGGCCTCCCACAGCATCGGCACCATGCTCTGGCTGGTGAAGCCCGGCAGCGTGTTGATTTCGTTCAGCCAGAGGGTTTCAGCGCTTTCATCGTAAAAAAAGTCGACCCTGGCCAGCCCCGCCGCCGCCACCGCCTGGCAGGCCCGGATCGCCAGTCGTTGCAGTTCCGCCTGAATTCCAGCGGGCAAGCGGGCTGGGATCAGCGTGCGGCTCAAGCCAGCGGTGTATTTGGTCTGGTAGTCGTACCAGTCGGCCTCGAAGCAGATTTCACCCACCACCGACGCTTGCCACGTTGCTGCGGCGCCTGGCCCGCTCGCGCGCACCGCACATTCGAGTTCCCGCGCCGTTACCCCCTGCTCCACCACCAGACGGGGATCGAAGCGGGCCGCCTCTCGCAGGCCCTCCAGCAGGGAGCGGCGGTCTGTGGCCTTGCTGATTCCCACGGAGGAGCCCAGGTTGGCCGGCTTGACGAAACAGGGATAGCCGAGCTGACGCTCCAGCCTGCCCAGCAGCTGTTCAGGTTCGGCCTCAAGCTCAGCGGCCTGAACCGCCGCATAGGGGACCTGGGGTAATCCGGCGGCGGCGAAGGCGGCCTTCATCGCCTGCTTGTCCATGCCCACCGCCGAGCCGAGCACCCCGGAGCCCACGAACGGCACCTGCATCAGCTTGAACAGGCCCTGGATCGTGCCGTCTTCGCCATTGGGGCCATGCAGCACCGGAAACCAGACCTCCACATCCAGCGCTCCCTCGGGGAGCCCCTGGAAGCCATCCCGTTGCGGAGCCGCCGGGAGATCGGCAGCCGTGGCCGGCACGCCCTGGCCCAGCACCACCTCGGCAAGGGCGGGAGGCCACCAATGGCCCCGCTGGTCGATGTAATAAGGCTTCACCTCATAGCGCGCGGCATTGGGGCCGCTGCGCAGGGCGCCGATCACGGTGATCGCCGATCGGATCGACACGGCATGCTCACCTGAGACACCCCCGAACACCAAGCCAAGGCAGCGGGGGGAGCGGGGCATACGCAAGGGAAGGGCCGGATCGGCGCCAAACGTATCAGCGATCGGGGTTCTGCCCAGGGGCAGGGCTCAGCGCACGGCCAGGCCGCTGAGCGAGAAAGCCCGCACCGACTCGATCTGGACCATCACCCGATCACCGGCTTGGTAGATCTTTTCCCCGCCTGTTTGAGTTGCCGGGAAGAAGGTGAGCCGGTTGGTGCGGGTCCGGCCCATCAGCTGGGAGGGATCGCGGGGGTTGCTCCCCTCCACCAGCACCTCCTCGCGGCGGCCCAGGTAACGGCCACTGCGCCGGCGGGCTTCACTCTCCACCAGGGCATTGAGCTGCTGGAGCCGCTCCACCTTGACGGCCTCACTCACCTGTCCTGGCCAGGTGGCGGCAGGGGTGTTGGGGCGCGGCGAGTAGGCGGCGGTGTTGAGCAGGTCGAAGCCGATCTCCTCCACCAGGTCCATGGTGGCGCGGAACTGGGCCTCGGATTCGCCCGGAAAGCCCACAATCGCGTCGGCACTGATCGCCGCATCGGGCATCTGCTGGCGGATGCGCTCGATGATCCGCTTGTAGCGGCTGACGCTGTAGCCGCGCGCCATTGCCTTGAGCAGGGCGTCATCGCCGCTCTGAAAAGGGATGTGAAAGTGTTCGCACACCTTGCTCAGCGAGGCGCAGGCGTCGATCAGCCGTTCGGTGAAGTAGCGGGGGTGGCTGGTGGCGAAGCGGATGCGCTCGATCCCTTCGACGTCGTGAATGTGATGGAGCAGGTCGGTGAGCGTGTGCTGACGCCGACCCTCGGCAGTGATGCCGGGCAAGTCACGACCGTAGGCATCAATGTTCTGGCCCAGCAGGGTGATTTCGCGGTAGCCCCGAGCCGCCAGGGCTTCGATCTCCTGGCGGATCGTCTCGGGGGTTCGCGACTGCTCCTGACCCCGCACCGCCGGCACAACGCAATAGGTGCAGCGCTCGTTGCAGCCGTAGATCACATTCACCCAACCGCAGACCGCGCTGTCGCGGCGGGCCGTGGTGATGTCTTCAAGGATGTGATGCTCGCCGGTGGCCACCACCTGCTGACCGCTCTCCACCTGCTCCAGCAAGATGCCCAGGCGGTTGGCGTGCTGGGGCCCCATGACCAGATCCAGTTCGGGCACCCGCCGCAGCAGGCTCTCACCCTCCTGCTGGGCCACGCAGCCGGCCACCACGAGGGTGAGATTGGGATTGAGGCGTTTGCGCTGGGCCTGGCGGCCCAGGTAGCTGTAGACCTTCTGCTCAGCGTTGTCGCGGATCGTGCAGGTGTTGTAGAGCACCAGATCAGCGCTGTGCTCATCGGTTCCAGGGGCATAACCCATGGTTTCGAGAATCCCGGCCATCCGCTCGGAATCCGCCTTGTTCATCTGGCAGCCGAAGGTGGTGATCCAATAGCTGCCCCGGCGCGTCAGGGTCGGTGTCATCCTCTCAGTCTCAACCACGGCAAACACTGGGTCCATGCAAGGGCGCCTGCAGCGATTTTCGCTCATCAAAGACGTGCCGCTGGCGATCAGTCGCGGCACGACCGCTTCGGTCGAACGCCTGCTGGTGGAGGTGGAGCACGGGGGCCTGATCGGCCAGGGCGAAACCGGCGGCTTCGAAACAGGTCATCGTCACTTCAGCACTGACGCCGTGGCCGAGGAGCTGGAGCGGGTGCTGCCCCAGCTGGAGGGCCTGGGTGCCAACGGCACAGCCCAGGATCCCTCAGCCTGGCAAGCGCTGGAGCCCCTGCTGGCACCCCTCTCGCCACCGGCCCGCTGTGGCCTGGATCTGGCCCTGCACGACTGGTGGGGCAAGCGCCTCGAGCAGCCGCTCTGGCGGCTCTGGGGACTGGAGCGCCAGGCCTGCAGTCCCACCAGCATCACCCTCGGCCTCGGCTCCACAGAAGCGGTGCTCGCCAGGCTGGAGCGTTGGGGCCAGCAGCTGGGCGTCACTCCGATTCGCATCAAATTGAAACTGGGCAGCCCCGACGGTCCAGGCCATGACCGGGCCCTGGTGCGCACAGTTGGCCAGGCCCTGGCGGGGCCGATGGCCGGCAGCCAGGCCGAGCTCCAGGTGGATGCCAATGGCGGCTGGGACCTGGCCACCGCCTGTCAGCTGATTCCCTGGCTGGCCGAGCAGGGGGTGGTGCTGGTGGAGCAGCCGCTGCCCGCCCTGGCCGATCCGGACGCTGACACTGCCGGCTTCGCCGCCCTTGACACCCACTGCCCGATCCCGCTGGTGGCCGATGAGAGCTGCTGGGACCTGGCCGATCTGCTGCGGCTGGCTCCCCATGTGGATGGGGTGAACATCAAGTTGCTCAAAACCGGCGGGCTGCGTGAGGCCGTGCTGATGGCCCAGACGGCCCGCAGGCTCGGTCTCGATCTGATGCTGGGCTGCTATTCCGACAGCGCCCTTCTCAATGGCGCCGCGGCCCAGTTGCTGCCCCTGGTGCGCTGGCCGGATCTCGACAGCCATCTCAACTTGATCAACGACCGCTTCGAGGGACCCGATCGCTGCGGCGACCTGGTGCAGCCCTCGCTGCGCCCGGGCCTGGGCGTGATCGCCTCAGCGCGATGCTGAGCGCCACAGCGCCGATCGTGCTGCTGCTGCACGGGGGGCTCGACAACCTCTCCGGCAAGACCGGCCTGGCCCTGTTGCGCTACCGGCCGGGGCCGATCGTGGCGGTGGTGGATCCGGGCCATGCCGGCGGCAGCCTGGAGGCGATCACCGGCATCCGGCGGTCGGTGCCCGTGGTGGGCGATCTGCGCTCTTCCCTCGCCTATGGGCCCCAGGTGGCGGTGGTGGGCCTGGCCCCTTCCGGTGGAACCTTGCCAGCCGGGCTCCGCAACGACCTGCTGGTCGCCCTCGACGCCGGCCTGTCGGTGGCCAGCGGCCTGCACACCCGCCTTGGCGACGACCCTGAGCTGGCGGCACAATGCCAGCCGGATCGGTGGATCTGGGATCTGCGCAAGGAACCGCCGGGTCTGGAGGTGGCCAGCGGCCAGGCCGCTGGCCTGGGCGGCCAGCGGATCCTCACGCTGGGAACCGACATGGCCGTTGGCAAAATGAGCGCCTGCCTTGAGCTGGTGGCCGCAGCGAGGCGCCAGGGTTGCGCAGCCCGCTTCGTCGGCACAGGGCAAGCAGGCATCCTGATCAGCGGAGCCGGCGTGCCCCTCGATGCGGTCCGGGTCGACTACGCCGCTGGCGCCGTGGAGCAGGCGGTGCTGCAGGCCGCCGCAGGGGCCGGGCCCAACGCCACCTTGTTCGTGGAAGGCCAGGGTTCGCTCTGCCATCCCGGCTCCAGCGCCAGCCTGCCCCTGATCCGCGGCTGCCAGCCCACCGGCTTCCTGCTGGTGCACCGGGCGGGCCAGACCCATGTCAAGAACCATCCGAGCATTCCCCTGCCGCCCTTAGCCGAGCTGATCGCCACAATCGAGCAGCTGGCCACCCTCGGCCGATCGGACCCAGCCAGCCCGGCTCCGCAGGTGCGCGCCGTGGCACTGAACACGGCGCTGCTCAGCGAAGCGGAAGCCCAGAGCCAGGCCGCCGCCATCGAGACGGAAACCGGACTGACCTGCGCCGATCCGGTGAGAAGCTCCGCAGCAGCCGATCGGCTGCTGGAAGCGATAAGGGCGAGCGAGGGGATTCGAACCCCCGTATGGCGGCACCACAAGCCGCTGCCTTAACCACTTGGCGACGCCCGCCGTGGTCTTTGCCAATGTATCAAGCAGCCCTGCCCCCTGACTTGCCCCGTGCGCCATCCGCCATGACGATCCGATGGAGAACGTTGGCCATCGCCGCTGCGGGTCTCGGCGGTGGCGCCTTGGCCCTGGCCTTCACCAATCCAGGTCCGCCCGAATTTGAAGACTTTGCTTCCGAACAGCTGGTCGAGAGGGCGATTGGCGAGGTCTGCGGGCCCGATGGCCTACCGGCACCGCTAAGGCTTGTGATCAAGAATTGCCCGGAGCTGATCCGTGGCCAGCGCCAGATGCTCGGAAGCCTGGCTGGGCAGAGCAGCCGGCGCCAGAACTTCGGGCTGTTCAGCCTCTACCGCACAGCGATTGGCGGCCCGTCCGTGCTGCCCTTCCTCAGCCTTCCCACCTACCACGCCCTCACCTTGGCGGGGGCAGGCCAATTCGTGATCCTGAGGACATCCAGTGACGCCAACGACTCCTCCCCCGGCAATCCCTAATCAGGGCTTGGCAGCACAGCGCCGATGACGGACCCGACGTTGAACCCAGCGCAAGTGACCACGCCGGACGGCCTGCCGCCATTGAGGCTGCCGCGCAGCCTGCTCGACCCGCTGCGCAGCGACCTGCCCCGCGCCGATGGCGAAGGACTGGTGAGCGTGCGCCTCGGCCATTCAGCCGGCCGGATCACCAGCATCAGCGCCTACAGCCCCCAGCCGGGTGAGCTGTTGCCGCTGGCGCTCACGCCCCTACTTGAGCCCCATGCCCACCTCGACAAGGCCTTCACCTGGGAGCGCCACCCCAATGGCTACGGCACCATGGCCGGCGCCCTGGCGGCCAACCAACAGGAGCACCTCCAGCGCTCACAGGAGCAGGTATGGCAGCGGGGCGAACGGGGCCTGCAGCAGGCGTGGCGCCAGGGCTCCCGGGCCATGCGCAGCCATGTGGACAGCGCCGGGCCTGCTGCGGAGGCCAGCTGGGAGGCCCTGCTGGACCTGCAACAGCGCTGGCAGCAGCGGCTGACCCTGCAACTGGTGGCCTTGGTCCCGGTCGGGCACTGGGCCACGACCGCGGGGGCCCGGCTGGCCAGACGCCTGGCCAGCCGGGCCGGGCCAGCGACGGATGGGAGCTCCCTGCCGATCCTGCTCGGTGGGGTTCTCGGCGCCCCCTTCTCGGCCGATGCCGGCGAGCGAGCCGGATTGCAGGCTCTGCTGCGCTTGGCTGACGAGCTTGGCTGCGGTGTCGACCTGCACGTCGATGAAAGCAGCGGCGAAGGCGGCAGCGCTGGAGCAGGCGTCGCCCTGGTGGCCCGGCTGGTGAGGGAGCAGCGAATCGCCATTCCCGTGACCTGCAGCCACAGCGCCAGCATGTCCCAGCTTTCCAGCCGTCGCTGCTTGGACCTGGCCGACGTGATCGCCGAGGCGGGGCTGGCCGTGGTGGCCCTGCCTCCCACCAACCTCTGGTTGCTGGGCCACCACGGTGGGGACACGCCGAACTCGCGACCGATGGCGCCGATCCGCCAACTTCAGCGGGCCGGCGTGACTGTGGCAATTGGTGGAGATAACGTCCAGGATCCCTGGTTTCCAGGCGGTGATTTCGATCCGCTCGAACTGTTGCGGCTGTCGGTGACAGCCGCCCACCTAGCCCCATGGCAACGCCAGGGTCTGATGCCGTTCACCACCGCTGCGGCCAGGCTGATGGGGCTGGCCTGGGACGGGGTGCTGCGCGAAGGGGCGCCCGCTGACCTGATCCTCCTGGCCGCCAGCAACTGGAGCGACCTGCTGGCCCGCTGCCCGCAGCGGCGGGTGCTGCGCCAGGGCCAGTGGTTGCCCCCCCTGGAGGCTCCGGCCTTGCAGTCGCTGCTCGATGCCCTGCCCGTGGGGTAGGGCCACCTGTCAGAACAAGCTCACCATGGGCTTCGCCCTCTTTTCTTGCCGCCGTGTCCGTCAAGCCTGCCTTGAACCCCTTCCCTGAGGGCCTGCCCGAGGATCTGCCTGCAGCGGCCACGGCAGCCCAGTTGGCGGCGATCGAAACCGAACTCAGCGAGGCCAGCGGGGCCACCGGCTCAGGGCCAAAACTGGTGCATGACGGGCCAGAGCTGGCGCGCCTCTCGCGCGACTGTTTCGACTACTCACCGGTGTTGCAGCCCTTGCTGAGCGGCCGATTGGCCCAGCTGGTGGTCAAAGCCAGCCGCCTCGAGGAGGTGCTGGCCGTGGCCAAGGCCTGCAGCCGGCAGGGTGTTCCGTTGACCCTGCGCGGAAGCGGCACCGGCAATTACGGCCAGTGCGTGCCGCTCGCGGGCGGGGTGGTGCTCGACCTCAGTGGCCTGAACCGGATGCGGCAGCTCGAGGCCAGCTCTGGGATCGTCACGGCCGAAGCGGGCTGCCTGCTGGCCGACCTCGACCGTCAACTGTCGGTTTCAGGCCGCTCACTGCGGCTGGCCCCCAGCACCTGGCGCAGCGCCACCGTGGCTGGGTTCATCGCTGGCGGCTCCGGAGGCATCGGCTCCCTGCGCTGGGGATTCCTGCGCGATCCAGGCAATCTGATCGGCCTGGAGCTGGTGACCCTGGAGGCGGAACCCCGCCTGCTCCAGCTCGATGGAAGAGCAAGCCGGCCGATCAACCATGCCTACGGAACCAACGGCATCATCACGGCGGTCCGCCTGCCCACCGCCGCCGCCGTGAACTGGCAGCAACTGGTGGTGGAGTTCAGCCACTGGGAGCGCGCCCTCGAAGCCGCCCGGATGTTGCCTGGCACAGCCCTGCTGCTCCACAGCCTCTGCCTGCTGGAGGAAGCTGTGGCCCGTCAAATGCCAGCCATCGGCGGCCAAGGAGCAGGCGGCTGCCCAGCGGCCCGTGGCCATCGCCTGCTGCTGTTGGCGGCGCCCGATACGCTCGAAATCCTGCCCCACCTGCTGGCGGATCTGGGCGGGACCCTCATCTGGCAGGCGCCGGAACAGGGCCAGCGGGGGCTGCCGCTGCGGGAACTCTGCTGGAACCACACCACCCTGCATGCGCGGGCCCATGACCCGGGCTGGACCTACCTGCAGATGCTGCTGCCCCAACCGGAAGCACCCTTCCTCTCGGCCCTGAAACAGCGCTGGGGCGAGGATCTGCTCTGGCACCTTGAGGGGGTGCGGCAACAGGGGAGCCAGCGGCTGGCGGCCCTTCCGCTGGTGCGCTGGCGCGGCGCAGAGTCCCTTGCCGAGCTGATCGCTGAGGTCCACCAAAACGGCGGCCTGCTGTTCAACCCCCACGTCTTCAACGTCGAGGACGGCGGACTCGGTGTGGTCGATGCCGACCAGGTGTCAGCCAAACATTGCTATGACCCGGCCGGACTGCTCAACCCAGGCAAGTTACGGGGCTGGGCTGAGCGAAAGCGCTGAAAGCAAGCATTGAGGAAAACGCTCAACACTGCAGGCAGCCCGGGGTCAACGGCATTCGAGGCTGAGTCGGGTGCTGACGCCGGTGACCGGATGGGTGCCATGGGCCCGCAGGCAAAGTTGCCGTTGGTCGGCGCGATCGAGCAGGGCATCGCTGAAGTCGGCGTTCTCGATGCGGGCCTCACTGAAGTTGCTGCCAGCTCCAATCACGCCGCGCAGCAGGGCACCGCTGAAATCGGCACCGCTGAAGTCGACCCGGTCCATCAGGGCATCGCTGAGATCGGCCCCACGGAAATCGGCCCGCGAAAAACTGGCCTGGGTGAGGATCGAACCGCGCAGGTCGGCGCCGGCGAAGTTGGCATCGGCGGCGGTGGCCCCGGCAAAGGAACTGAAGGCCAGGGCCTGGCCACTGAAATCAGTGCCGCTCTGATCGGTGAGGGTGTAGTCGACCCGGTCCTGGAACAGGGCCTTGCCCTCGACCGCCAGCAGCGGTGCTGGAGATACAAGCGCCAGGCAGACCAGCGCAACGGCCCCGAGGCGGAGCAGCCAGCTCCAGGGCGGCTGGCCGTGGTCGATTCGCGCCATCTCTTCATCTCGCAACCACCGCCTCACTCTCACCCGGAACGGGTCCATTCCTCACCCTTCAGCTCGCCGTGTTGCTGAGTTCGCCGCCAGCGAGCAGGCTGCCCAGCAGATACAGCGACCCAGCCACGACCACAGCCTGCGGGCCGCCGCCGGCGCTGAGCTGGCGACTGGCGTGGATACTTGCGCAAGCTGTGGCAGCGGCGGCCAGGGCTTCAGGAAGATCGGCCGCGGCGCTGAGCTGATCGGCCAGCTCGGGGCAGGCGGCCAGCAGGGAGTCGCGATTCCAGCTGGGATGGCCGGGCACCGGCACCAGCCAGGCCCGCTCTCCAGGAGCCAGCAGGGCACCGAGCAGCTCGGGTGCCTGCTTGTTGGCGAGGATGCCGACCACCCACAGCCAGGAATGGGACGCCCCGGATCGGGGCACCCGCTGATCCAATTCCGCTCGCAGGGCCACGGCGGCCGGAACGTTATGGGCCCCATCGAGCAGCAGGGGTAGGCCGCGCCACCAGGCCGGCTGCAGCCGGGCCGGCCAGCGGGCCGCAGCAAAACCCGCGGTGATCGCCTGGTCGGGAATCGTCCAGCCCTTCTGCCGCAACGTCTGCAGCATGCCGAGGGCAACGGCGCTGTTGAGGCGCTGCACCTGGCCGGGCAAACCACTACGCCAGTGCAAGTTCCCCGCACAAAGCTCATCACCGCAGACCTCAAGCGGATCCACCCAGAGCAAGGAACACCCCAGGGCTGCCGCCCGCTGCTGCAGGGCGGCAGCCACCTCCGGGAGCTGGGGCGCGCTGACTGCGGCGGCGCCGGGGCTCAGGGCTCCGGCCTTTTCGCTGGCGATCAGCCCGAGGGTATGGCCGAGATACTCGGCATGGTCGATGCCGATCGTGCTGAAGCCCACCACCTGCCGATCGGGGTGCACGCTGGAGGCATCGAGCCGGCCTCCCAGTCCCACCTCCAGCACGACAATCTCCAGCCCGGCCTCGGCGAAGGCCAGAAACGCGGCGGCGGTGATCAGCTCGAACGGAGTGAGGGCATGGCGTTGGGCCAGGGGTTGCAGCCCCTGGAGCAAGAAGCGCAGCTGGGGCGCTGGGATCTCGCTTGGGCCCAGCCGGATCCGCTCGCACCAGCTCACCAGGTGGGGGGAGGTATAGAGGCCGCAGCGCAAGCCAGCGGCGCTGAGAGCGCCATGGAGAAGGGAACAGATCGAGCCCTTGCCGTTGGTGCCGGCCACCTGCACGGCCGCAAAGCGACGTTCGGGATGGCCGAGTTCGGCCAGGGCGGCCTGCAGACGCTCCAGGCCCAGGTCAATGCCGCGGCGGCTGAAGGGCTCGATCAGATCTGCAAAGCTATCGACGCCGTTTGGCACTCAAGCGGCGGCGATCGCCTGCAACGCCTGCTCCAGGCGTGACACGGCCAGGTTCAGCTGGCGGGGCTTGATCACCAGGGGTGGCACGAAGCGCACCACCCGCGGTCCAGCGGGCACAACCAGCAGGCCGAAATCGATCGCCTTGCGCACCACCTCAGGTGCTGCCGGGCCATCGGCCCGCAGCACCAGGCCCTGCAGCAAGCCCCAACCCCTCACCCCTTCGAGCTGCTGGGGGCGGCGGCTGACCAGATCAGCCAGCAGTTTCTGCAGCAGCACACCCATCTGCTCCACATGCGGCACCAACAGGCGGCGTTCCAGTTCCTGGGCCACGGTGAGCGCAGCGCGGCAGGCGAAGGGATTGCCGCCGAAGGTGCTGGCATGGTCGCCGGGGCGGAAATGGTCGACGGCCTGCTTGACGGCAAGCGCCCCGATCGCGATGCCACCGCCAAGCCCCTTGGCCAGGCTGATCGCATCGGGCTCCACCCCAAGCTTCTCGTAACCCCAGAGGCGTCCGCTCCGGCCCATGCCGATCTGCACCTCATCAAAGATCAACAGGATGTTGCGCTCATCGCAGAGCTGGCGCACCCGCCGGAAGAAGGCCGGATCGCCGGGGTTTACCCCCCCTTCACCCTGCAGGGGCTCGAGCATCACGGCAGCTACCCGGGGGCCACTGGCTTCGGCTTCGGCAAGCAAAGCCTCAAAAGCCTCAGGGTCGTTGTAAGGAAAGAAGCGGAATCCTTCCACCATCGGCTCGAAGCCCTGGTGGTAGCGGGGCTGACCGGTGGCGCTCACCGCCGCCAATGTGCGGCCGTGGAAGCTGGCCTGGGCCGTGAGGATGACCGGCCGCTCAATGCCTCGCACGAGATGGCCATGCTTGCGGGCCAGCTTGATCGCCGCTTCGTTGGCCTCGGCTCCGGAATTACAGAAAAAGACGCGATCGGTGCAGCTGCGGCTGGTGATCCAGGTGGCGAGCAGTTCCTGTTCCGGGATCCTGTACAGGTTGGAGACATGCTGTAGGCGCCCGAGCTGGCGGCTCAGGGCCCGACGCATCACCCGATCGCTATGGCCAAGAGCGCAGGTGGCGATGCCGGCGACGCAATCGAGGTAGCGATTTCCGCGACTGTCCTTGACCCAGACCCCCTTGCCCTCCACCAGCTCAAGAGGAAACCGGGTGTAGGTGTCCATCACCGCACTTTGTGGCGGCGTGGCGGACTCGCCTGGGCGAGCCAGGGCTGTGCGGCCAGGTGCAATGGGAGCGGTGGGACTCGAACCCACAAACCCGAAGGCGCTCGATTTTGAGTCGAGTCCGTCTACCAATTCCGGCACGCTCCCATGGGCAAAACTTTAGCCGCGCCTGTGCTCAGACTTCAACGCGACGGATCGCGGCGCCGACACTGTTGAGCTTGCCTTCGAGGTCGGAGTAGCCCCGATCGAGGTAGCAAAGGCCCTGCACGGCGGTGGTGCCTTCGGCCGCCAGGCCCGCCAGGACCATGGCCGCAGAGGCGCGCAGGTCCGTGCCTTTCACTGGCGCTCCGCTGAGCTGGGGGACGCCCTCAACCAAGGCGGTGTTGCCGTTGAGACGAATGTTGGCCCCCATGCGCTGCAGTTCGGCCACGTGCTGGAGGCGGTTCTCGAAGATGTTCTCCACCACCATGCTGGTGCCAGGGATCGTGGCCAACAGGCTCATAAAAGGCGCCTGCAGGTCTGTGGGGAACCCGGGAAAGGGTTGGGTGCAGATGTCAACGGGACGCAGGTCGCCTGGATGGATGGTGAGGCCGGCTGCGGAGTCCGTGAACGAACAGCCGGCATCTTCGAGCTTGGTGATCACAGCGCTGAGATGGTCGGTCGCGATCGGGCCAACGGTCAGCTCCGAGCGGGTGATCGCAGCAGCCAGCAACAGGGTGCCCGCTTCGATGCGATCGGGGATCACGGCGTAATCGGCTCCATGCAGGGCCTTGACGCCAACGATGGTGATCGTCGGGGTGCCGGCGCCATGCACTTCTCCGCCCATCGCCACCAGAAGACCGGCGAGATCCACCACCTCAGGTTCGAGGGCAGCGTTCTCGATCACCGTCTCCCCATCGGCCAGGGCGGCGGCCATCATCAGGGTTTCGGTGGCCCCAACGCTGGGGCAATCCAGGCAGATGCGTCCACCTGAGAGGCGATTGCCGCGGCCTGGAACGGCCGCTGAAACGATTCCGTGCTCAATGACCACCTGAGCCCCGAGTGCTTTCAGGCCCTTGACATGAACCGCGACGGGCCGCGAGCCGATCTGGCAGCCCCCTGGCATGGGGATCTTGGCTACACCGAGCCTGGCGAGGAGAGGGCCGATACAGAAAAAGCTGGCACGCAGGCTGCTGACCAGCTCGTAGGGCGGCATGGCCCGGCTCAGGTGGCTGGCGTCGAGCTCGACCCAATCAGGGCCGCTTTTCACCTTGACGCCAAGGGCCATCAGGATTTCCCCCATGGCCGCAATGTCGGTGAGAGGGGGAACGTTGCTGAGGCGCAGAGGTTCTTTGGTGAGCAGGCAAGCCGCCATCAACACCAGAGCGGAGTTTTTGGCCCCGTTAACGCGTACTTCACCAGCCAGGCGACGACCACCGGAGATCTCCAGCTGGGGTGTAAGCAAAAGCTGGGGAGCCACGGTGGCGGTCAGGGGCATGGCTCTAGGGCATGGATTTGTTTGGGCATCTTGACAACCAAGCCACGGATCGTCTAGGCGTCCGCCCAAGAAACTGTCTTATCTAGTCACAAATTCAATTTCAGGAGGTTCAGCGGCAGGTGAAACAGCTTCGGCAACCCAGCCTTCAGCCCCCGCCGGGAGATGGGGGGATGGGGCACCACGATGTTTTATGGTTTGGAGCCCACTTCGGTGGCGGGCCAGCGGATGTGGCGGAATTGGTAGACGCGCTAGTTTCAGGTACTAGTGGCAGCAATGTCGTGGGAGTTCAAGTCTCCCCATCCGCATTTTTCACTCCAGCTCCAAACGTGGCTACTGTTTCTGCCCGGTGTTGGGTCCCATGCACCGCTGAACCAGATTTCCGATGATCGTCCTCAAGATCACCAATGCGTCCGATGTGGTGGCGGGAAAAATCGGCAAATTCCTCGAAAGCCTCACCCCCGACGCCTTCGATCAAATCACCATTGAAGACATCGTGGTGAAGAAGTTGGTGGAGAATCTTCAACAGGAAGGCCTGAAAGGAGAAGTGGCCTCGATCCAGGGCATTGACCTGGTAGAGGCGAATCTGGTCCTGGAAGAGTCCACCATGGTTCGTCGCCATCAGCACTTCTGAGCCGCTGATCACCAGCCGGCGCCATCCGCTGGTGGCCCGATTCCGGGCCTTGCAAAAATCTGAGGGCAGGCGTGAGCAGGGCCTGCTGCTGCTTGAAGGCACCCATCTGCTCGAAGAGGTCATCAGCCTTGGCCTGGCACCCAGAGAGGTGCTGGCCACCCCGGCCTGGCTGCAGCGGCATCCTGCCTGGAGCCCGATGCCGGCCCTTCGCCCCGTGTCCGAGTCGGTGCTGGCCGCCGTCGCCACCACGGCCCATCCCGACGGGGTGGTGCTCAGCCTGCCCTGGCCCGATCCGGCCGCTGAGGGGCCAATCGGCTTCGTGCTGGCGCTCGATCATCTGCAGGATCCCGGCAACCTCGGCACCTTGATGCGCACGGCCCTGGCCGCCGGGGTGGAGGCTCTCTGGCTCGCTGGCGGGGCTGATCCCTGGCAACCCAAGGTGCTGCGGGCCTCCGCAGGCGCGGCCCTGGCCCTGCCGCTGCAGCGGTTTGAGGCCCTGGCTTCGCGGTTGCAGCAGGCGCGCCAGCAGGGGGTTCAGGTGGCGGCCAGCGTGGTTCCAGCAGGCGACGCGATGGCAGCCGCCACCCCAGCCACTCCGTATTGGCAGCTCGATTGGACCCGCCCCACCGTGCTGCTGCTCGGCAATGAAGCCGCAGGGGTGGCGCCCGATCTACTGGCTTGCTGCAGCCACCACGTCACCATTCCCCACAGCCGCGCCGTCGAGTCGCTGAACGTGGCGGTGGCGGCCGCTCCCTTGCTATTGGAGCGCTGGCGCCAGCAACAGGAGAGAATGCCGGCTATTAGCAGCAACGCACCACTGTGAGTTTCGACTTCGATGTGATCGTGATCGGGGCCGGCTACGGCGGCTTCGATGCCGCCAAGCACGCGGCCGATCACGGGCTGCGCACCGCCATCGTCGAATCACGCGACATGGGCGGCACCTGCGTGAACCGAGGCTGTGTGCCCTCCAAGGCCCTGCTGGCCGCCAGTGGCCGGGTGCGGGAACTGGCCGACGTTGAGCACCTCAGGGGGTTTGGCATCCATGCGGCACCGGTTCGCTTCGAACGCCAGGCAATCGCCGACCACGCCCACCAGCTTGTGGCCGCGATTCGCGCCAACCTCACCAAAACCCTGGAGCGCTCCGGCACCAAGATCCTGCGCGGCAAGGGTCGGCTCGATGGCGCCCAGCGGGTGGCGGTGCGCGAGGCCAGCGGCGTCGAGAAGGTTTACAGCGCCAAGGAGGTGATCATCGCCACCGGTTCCGACCCGTTTGTCCCACCCGGCATCAACACCGACGGCCGCACCGTTTTCACCAGCGATGACGCGATCAACCTGGAGTGGTTACCGCGCTGGATCGCGATCATCGGCAGCGGCTACATCGGCCTGGAATTCGCCGACGTCTACACCGCCCTGGGCTGTGAGGTCACGATGATCGAGGCCCTCGATCGGGTGATGCCCACCTTCGATCCCGACATCGCCAAGATCGCGGCCCGGCGGCTGATCGATGGCCGCGAGATCGACACCCGTGCCGGCCTGTTGGCCCGCAAGGTGGAGCCGGGTTCACCGGTGCGCATCGAGTTGGCGGACATGGCCAGCAAGGAGCTCGTGGAGGTGCTGGAGGTCGACGCGGTGCTGGTTGCCACCGGCCGGGTGCCGATCAGCAAAGATCTCAACCTGGCCAGCGTGGGGGTGCAAACCCAGCGCGGCTTCATCCCGGTCGACGACGCCATGCGCGTGCTGGCCAACGGCGAGCCGGTGGCCCACCTCTGGGCCGTGGGCGATGTGACCGGGAAGATGATGCTCGCCCACACCGCCGCTGCCCAGGGCTCTGTGGCGGTGGAGAACATCCTTGGCCACAGCCGCCTGATCGATTACCGCTCCATCCCCGCCGCCACCTTCACCCATCCGGAGATCAGCTCGGTGGGCCTCAGTGAAAGCGACGCCAGGGCGCTGGCCACCAGCGAAGGGTTCGAGCTCGGCCTGGTGCGCAGCTACTTCAAAGCGAACACCAAGGCCCTGGCCGAACTCGACAGTGATGGGCTGATGAAACTGCTGTTCCGCAAGGACAGCGGCGAAGTGCTCGGTGCCCACATCTACGGGCTCCACGCCGCCGACTTGATCCAGGAGATCGCCAACGCCGTGGCCCGCCGCCAGGGGGTGCGCGAACTCGCCAGCGAAGTTCACACCCATCCCACCCTCAGTGAACTGGTGGAGGTGGCCTACAAGCAGGCCGCCGCCCAGCTCTAAGAACCAGAGCAACCCATCGATTCCTACGATCAGTACCCTTGCCACCGGCCTTTGGAGATTCGCCGCCGTCCCCCCAATCCACCGGTGAAGGTGGCCCACCTTCAGTACGGCATCCCCCACAGCGAAGCCGAACCCCGTCACATCCTCGAAAAGATTGTGTGGGCGAAGGATCGTGAGATCACCGCCGATAAAGAGCGCGTCAGCCTGCTGCAACTGAGGCAGCAAGTGGAGGCTCTGCCGCCCACCCGGGATTTCGTGTCGGCCCTGCGGGCCAGTTGCCGCAAGCCGGCCGTGATCGCCGAGATCAAAAAGGCCAGCCCGAGCCAGGGGGTGATCCGGGAGGATTTCGATCCGGTGGCGATCGCCTCGGGCTATGTGGCCGGTGGGGCCAGCTGCCTGTCGGTGCTCACCGACAAGACCTTTTTCCAGGGAGGGTTTGAGGTGCTGGTGGCGGTGCGGCAGGTGGTGGAGCTGCCCCTGCTCTGCAAAGACTTCATCCTCTCCCCCTATCAGCTGTATCAGGCACGGGCTGCCGGCGCTGATGCGGCCCTGCTGATCGCCGCGATCCTCAGCGACCAGGATATCACCTACCTGCTCAGGGCCGCCCGCAGCCTCGATCTGGCCGTGCTGGTCGAGGTGCATGACGAGCTGGAACTCGAACGGGTGCTGGGCCTAGATGGGGTGGAGTTGATCGGGATCAACAACCGCGATCTCACCACATTCACCACGGATCTGGCCACCACCGACAGCCTGATGGCCCGCTTTGGCGAGCGCCTGCGCCAGAAGGGAGCCCTGCTGGTGAGCGAATCAGGCCTGCACAGCCGTGGGGATCTCGACCGCGTTGTGGAGGCCGGTGCCGATGCGGTTCTTGTCGGCGAGGCCCTGATGCGGCAAGCCGATGTGACGGCGGCCCTGGAGCAATTGATCAGCGGTTGAGGGCTGCTCCCTCCGGGAATTTTTCTGTTGGATCCGGTGATATGGACGTGGAAACCCCATCAGGCCAAGGGTCATGAACAAAATTGCCCTGGAGGAACACTTCAGTGCCCCGGGTCTTGAGCCCTCCATCAAGGATGTGGCGTTCTTCGATCCCGACATTCTTGGCGCCATTGAGGCTGCCTTGCCTGATCTATCAGAACAGCGCCTCCAAGCCATGGATCGCGCTGGGATCTCCATGGCCGTCCTTTCCCAGACGGCGCCTGGTGTGCAATCCATCAAGGATGCGACCCTTGCGGTGGAGCTTGCCCGTCGCGCCAATGATTTTCTGCATGTGCGCACGGCGTTCGCTCCTGAACGGTTTCGCGGTTTCGCTTGTCTTGCTCTGCAGGATGTTGACGCTGCCTGTGATGAACTCAAACGTTGCGTTTCAGAGCTCGGTTTCGTGGGGGCCTTGGTGAATGGTTCCACCGGTGGTGCCTACCTGGATGAACCCCAATTCGCTCCTTTTTGGCACACGCTCGAACAGCTTGATGTGCCGCTTTATTTGCATCCTGGGTTGGTCAGCGGAGAGTCTCAGGCCTTCAACGGTCATCCTGAGCTGGAGGGCGCCGTCTGGAGCTGGACCTGTGACACCGCCACCCACGTCCTGCGGCTGGTGTTCTCCAGGGTGTTTGACCGCCATCCTCAGGCCTCGGTGATCCTTGGCCATATGGGTGAAACCCTGCCTTACATGCTCTGGCGGCTGGACAGCCGTGCCGACGTGACAACTATCGGTCGGACGTTGAGTCGATCTCCGTCAGAGACGCTGAAGAGCCATGTGATGGTGACCACATAGGGAGTGTGTGCGGATGCCCCCCTCCGGTGTGCCCTGGAGACAATGGGCGATCAGGCGGTGATGTTTTCCACCGATTACCCGTATGAAGACATTCAGCTTGCTGCCGATTGGATCGAGAACGCCGCCATCCGCGAAGACCAGCGGATCAAGGTCTGCTCCACCAATGCCCAGCGCGTCCTGCGCCTCGGGTAAAGAACCAAAGCTGGCACAGGATCTGCCCATCTCGGCCTGTTGGCAGCAGCCCCCTTCCCATCAAAAAACCCCGCCAAAGGCGGGGTGATGAGAAGCAAGCAAAGGAGCTGAGTGGAAAGGTCCCGAGGATCAGACCTTGCGGCTGTAGAACTCCACCACCAGCAATTCGTTGATTTCCAGGGCCACCCATTCCCGCTCGATCCGGGCATTCACCTTGGCGGAGAGCTTGGTCTTGTCGAGCTCCAAATTGGGGGGAATGTTGGCCAGACCGGGGAATTCCAGGTTGCCTTCAGCGAGTTGGCGGCTGGCCTTGCGATCGCGAACCACGATCAGGTCGCCGGGGCGGCACTGGTAGCTGGGGATGTCAACCACACGACCATTCACAGTCACGTGACCATGGTTGACCAGTTGGCGAGCACCGGGAACCGTGGGCCCGAAACCGAGGCGGAAGCAGATGTTGTCGAGGCGATTCTCAAGCAGTTTGAGCAGGTTGGTTCCTGTGGAGCCGTCCTGGGCGCGCGCTTTCTTCACGTAGCGCACGAGCTGGCGCTCGGAGATGCCGTAGTTGAAGCGAAGCTTTTGCTTTTCTTCGAGGCGGATGGCGTATTCGGAGCGCTTGCGACGGGCTTGGCCGTGCTGACCGGGGGGATAAGCCCGCTTGGCGGACTTACGGGTGAGACCGGGAAGGTCTCCCAAGCGCCGCGTCACCCTCAGGCGAGGACCGCGGTAGCGAGACATGAAGGAAGGGGCAAAGGGCAGGGAAAGGTGGGGCTCTGCTGCAGGCAGGATGGGGAACGTCTCCCCATGCCTGCCTGCAGTGCCGCACCAATCGGAGATCCTATCGGTTGGCTCTTCAGGAGACCGGCCTGCCTCTGGCTTCAGCAGGCTTCTGAGCGCCCTGCTGCTGGGCCTGATCGCGGCCTACCGCCGCTGGATCTCACCCTTGCTGGGCCCCCGCTGCCGCTTCATCCCCAGCTGCAGCGCCTATGGGATCGAGGCGATCGAGCGCCATGGCCCCTGGCGTGGCGGCTGGCTCACCCTGCGCCGCCTGTTGCGCTGCCATCCCTTCACCCCCTGCGGCTGCGATCCGGTCCCGGACTGAGCCCGGCTGGCCCTGCTCAAGCGGGCCCCACACCCCTCCACAGCGCCCTCTCCATAACACCCTCTCGCCGCGCACCATGGCTGCCCTCCCCCCGCTCACCCTGTTCAGCCGTGAAGGGTGTTGCCTGTGCGCAGGCCTGGCTGATCGCCTGGCCGCCCTGCCGCTCCCGCCACAGCTGCAGGTGGTCGACATCGACACCGATCCAGCCCTGAAGGCTCGCTATGACCTGGAGGTGCCGGTACTGGCCGTGG
Organism: Synechococcus sp. SynAce01; assembly: GCF_001885215.1. Lineage (GTDB taxonomy): Bacteria > Cyanobacteriota > Cyanobacteriia > PCC-6307 > Cyanobiaceae > Regnicoccus > Regnicoccus frigidus. The sequence continues at coordinate 565,677 of NZ_CP018091.1, forward strand.
GCCGAAGCAGCGGCCTGATCGAGCTGCCGCGGGTTCCTCCCCGGCTGCGGGGTGATGGCCTGGAGCGCTGGCTGGGCAAAGCGCTTGCTGCCCTTTCCCCCCCACCAGCCTGATCCTGCCGAGCAAACTGGCCCAGCTCCGGCTCGCCCCGGCTCGCCCCGGCTCGAACCATCCACACCGCCGCCCGCTTCCAGCCCGCCATGCCCCCAACGCTCCACCCCCTGCTGCTTCAGGCCGGTCTTGCCATTCCCACTGGCCTGCCAGACGGGGAGGTCAGCGGCGTCAGCTCCGATTCGCGGCGGATCAGCCCTGGCACCTTGTTCATCGGCCTGCCCGGCGGCCAGGTCGATGGCGGCAGCTTCTGGCCCAAGGCCTTGGAGGCCGGTGCCGTGGCCGCGGTGATCGGGGTGGAAGCGGCGGCGGCGCAGCCCCCCCAGCCGGGCGATCCAGTGCTGGTGCTGGAAGGGCCACTGGCCCCCTGGCCCGGACGGCTGGCGGCCGCGTTCTGGCAAAATCCAAGCCAGAAGCTGGCCTTGATCGGTGTCACCGGCACCAATGGCAAAACCACGACCACCCACCTGATCGAGCACCTGGCCGCCGCGGCGGGCCAGACCACGGCCCTGTTCGGCACCCTGGTCAACCGCTGGCCCGGCCATCGCGCCACGGCCAGCCACACCACAGCCTTCGCCGACCTGCTGCAGGGCCAGCTGGCTGAGGCCGTTGCGGCGGGCAGCGCCCTGGCGGCCATGGAGGTGAGTTCCCACGCCCTCGACCAGGGGCGGGTGGCGGGCTGCCATTTCGCCGGAGCCGTGTTCACCAACCTGAGCCAGGACCACCTCGACTACCACCCGTCGATGCAGGCCTATTTCGAGGCCAAGGCCCTGTTGTTCGCCGAACCGTTGCTGGCGGGCTGTGCGGTGGTGAACATCGATGATCCCTGGGGGGCGAAATTGGCGGACCACCTGGCCGGCAGCCTCGGCGAGCGCCTCTGGCGCAGCTCCCTCAACGCAGCCGACGCCGAGCTGCGGATGGGGGAGCTGAGCTTCAGTGCCGATGGGGTCAGCGGCAGGCTGCATACGCCGCTGGGCCATGGCCCGTTCCGATCACCCCTGGTGGGCCGCTTCAACCTGATGAACCTGTTGCAGGCGGTGGGGGTGCTGCAGCAGCAGGGCGTGGCATTGCCCCGGCTGCTGGAGGCCATCCCCTCATTCCCCGGCGTGCCCGGGCGCATGGAGCGGGTGCGGCTGGCTGAACACTCGGCTGGCACGGAGGCCTTGCCGGCTGTGCTGGTCGACTACGCCCACACGCCAGATGGCCTGGAGAACGCCTTGGCCGCCTGCAGACCCTTCTGCAGCGGGCGACTGATCTGTGTGTTCGGCTGCGGTGGTGACCGGGATCGGGGCAAGCGGCCCCAGATGGCGGCCATTGCCGCTCGCCTGGCCGACCGGGTGGTCGTCACCTCCGACAACCCACGCACCGAAGATCCGGGGCGCATCCTTGACGACGTGGCGGCCGGCATCCCCGCCGGCACGGATCTGCTGGTGGAAGGGGATCGGGCCAGCGCCATTGCCCTGAGCATTGCGGCAGCAACGGCCGGTGATCTGGTGCTGATCGCCGGTAAGGGCCACGAGGATTACCAGATCCTCGGCACCACCAAGATCCACTTCGACGACCGGGAGGAAGCGCAGCAGGCCCTGCACCAGCGCCTGGCTTGATCGCTCCAGGAGCGGGAAGGGGTGATTGTTATCCTTACAACGCCTTTCTTCGACCCAACGGTTTCAATTCATGTCCCAAAGTGTGCCGATGCCCAAAAAGTTCCTAGCCGAACTGATTGGGACCTTCTGGCTTGTCCTCGGTGGCTGCGGCAGCGCCGTGCTGGCTGCCGTCTTTCCCTATGACAACGCCGCCGCCAACCCCCTGGGCCTCGGTTTTCTCGGCGTATCGATCGCCTTCGGCCTCACCCTGTTAACGATGGTTTATGCCATCGGCCATATTTCCGGCTGCCACATCAATCCCGCCGTGAGCTTCGGCCTCTGGGCCGGCGGCAAGTTTCCAGGCTCCGGGCTGCTGCCTTACATCGTCGCCCAGGTGCTCGGCGCCGTGATCGCCGGTGGCGTGATCAAGCTGGTCGCCAGTGGGCGCCCCGGTTTTGAACTGACCGGCAGCAATCCTTTGGCCACCAATGGCTTCGGTGCCCACTCCCCCGGTGGCTACGGCTTGCTCTCTGCGCTGGTGATCGAAGTGATCCTCACCTTCGTCTTCCTGCTGGTGATCCTCGGCGCCACCCACAAACAGGAGCTCGGCGCCATCGCCGGCGTGCCGATTGGTCTCTCCCTGACCCTGATTCACCTGATCAGTATTCCTGTCACCAACACCTCGGTGAACCCTGCCCGCAGCACCGGTGTGGCGCTCTGGGTCGGAGGCCAGGCCGTGGGCCAGTTGTGGCTGTTCTGGCTGGCCCCAATCGTGGGGGCTCTGCTGGCCGGTTGGGTCTTCAAGGCGATGTTCGATCCCGAAACAGCCTGACTGACGACCAGGCCTGACACCCATCCGGGCACTGCTAGTGGAGAAAGGAGTTGAGGGCGGCCAACAGCTGCTCCACCTCCTCGCTGGTGGTGGTCAGGTGGGTGCAGGCCCGCAGACAGTGGGGGTGATCAAGGCTGCGCAGCCAAACTCCCTGCTGGCCCAGTTGTTCCACCAGAGATTCCGGCGTGTGGCCCCGGCCATCGCCCTCCAGTTCAACACTGACCAGACCAGCTGGCGGCGGCTCCTGGAGCAGGGTCTTCAGCCCTGGGATGGCCTGAAGACCAAGCCAGAGCTGGCTGCTGCGCTCGCGGATCAAGGCCAGACGAGCCGGCGCCCCTCCGACCGCATCCAGCAGTTCAAGCGAGCAGCGCAACCCGGCCATCAAAGGAGCGCAGGAGGTGGCTACCTCGAAGCGGCGACCATCGTGGTGCCACGGATCATGGCCACCACCCGGGCCATCAAGGCCGGCATCGTTCTCATTGGCCAGGCTGCGCCATCCCCCCAGCGTCGGTCTTGATGCGCTGAGGATTCGCTCCGACAGGGCCACACCCCCCAGGCCCTCTGGACCGCAACACCACTTGTGGCCGGTGAAGGCGTAGATATCGGCCGCCGAGGCTGCCGCCGCCACCGGCAGGGACCCCACCGACTGGGCGGCATCGACCAGCAACCAGGGATGGCGAGGGTGGTGCTCCAGCCGCTGGGCCACCGCTTCGATCGGCATCACCAGACCGGTGTTCCAAAGCAGGTGGGAGAGCACCACCAGGCGGGTGCGCGGAGTGAGGGCCTGATCAAGAGCGTCAAGCACGGCCCCATCGCTGGCCACGCCTGAACCCGGGCGGATCGAGCCCACCGCCAGGGTGCTGAGCGTGAGCCCTTCACGGTGGGCCAGCTCCCGGCAGGCCGCCACCACACCGGGATGCTCGCAATCACCGATCAACAGTTCATCGCCGCCCTGCCAGGGCAAACCCCAGAGCGGCAGCACGCAGCCACTGGACACATTTTCGGTAAGCGCCAGCCGATGGGGCGGCACGCCGCAGATGACCGCCAGATCAGCGCGCAGACCCTGGGTCTGAGCCGCCAGCCACGGCCAGATGGATCCCGTGAAGGGCCCCAGCTCCTGGATACGCTGCCAGCTCTCGGTAATCGCCGCCAGCGACGGCGAAGGCAGTGGCCCCTGGCCGCCATAGTTGAAGTAGGTCTTGTTCGCCAGGGCTGGCATCAGCGCCCGAAGCTGGGCAGGGCTCAGCGGTTCGCCGCGCAGCGTCTGGGGATCGGCAGGGATGATGGCGCTCGACATAACGTTTCTAGGGGAAGAAATGAACCTTGATAGGCTTGAGCCAGGGGAGCGAAGGGATTGGGTCAGCTCGGACTGAACAGCAGGCTATGGATTGATCAGGAACCAGAGCAAGTTGAAGCGAGAATCACACAGATCAACGATCCAATCCAGGTTGAAGCCCTCAGGCAATTGGCTCGCGAGGGTTACTGCCTGCTCAAGTCCAGTATTCCCCATTCAGCTATCGATGCCTATCTTGCTATCATCCATTCAGACAACCAACCCTTCCCACTTAAAGCCAGTTTAGGGCGTGACATCTTTTCCTTCGCCAGCCTTGATCCAAACCAGCCCCTCGTCAAGATTCTCGATAGTCATTTTGCTTTTGCAGAAGCTCGGGCCCTAGGCCTGGCCGCACCAATCAGGAGCCTGCTCGCGCTGATCTTCAAGGAAGCACCAGTCACCTTTCAAACCCTGTATTTCCAAGTGGTTTCCCTCTAACATGGCTAAAGTTTTTTCCAAAATAAACAATAACACGAGCTTCTTCGAATTGCTCATACCAATCTAAAATGAATTCGATAGCTTATTGAGTGCTCAAATTGCTCGCTACCGATGATGTACTACTCACCCCCGCCAAAATTTTTGATCTCGCGATTCAACCCTGCATGGACATAGGCTCCTGGCTTGCCTGCCAAGCCCTAAACGGTATCGTGATTACCATAAATAAAGTGCCCGTCTTCAGGTATGCCGCACTCTGGATACAGCCAACAGATTTTTTTTAGCGCTTCTTTGTCGAATTCAAAATAGCGCCGAAGGGTTGTAATACTGTTTTATGCGTTCCAAGACAGAAAAACAGTTTCCGCTATTTCTTGCGAAAGCGCAATCTGTTCTGGTCACTATGTCCTGTCCATCAATAGACTGTAGGTTGTCATCTTCCCCACTAGTCTCTTTGCCTGCTGCCCAGAGGGTGGGACAGAATAGTTGTGTAGTGTACCAGCTTTCAGTTGGCCAAAAAGAGGCATTTAACAGGGCCTGAATCAGGGAAGATCCACGCCACTTGCAACTGTCTGGACCATTGGCTGAATCAATTGGCTGGATTCAATAGTCAACAGCCAAGACCCCTGACAGCTTCTCCCAAGGCCATCTACATTGCCACTGAGAGCAAAGCCGTTGCCAAAAACAACTCAGGCCAGGGAGACCCGAGCGAATCGGGTCTTAGTGAGCACGGATCAACGGTTCGAGCACGTTCAAACGATCTAGATGCAGACAAGACAACACCTTCAGTCAGGTCCGTGAACTAGGCGCTCAAGTGGGATCCGGCCTGGCTCAGAGCACCTGGCCGACCATGACCGCGGCGAGGGCGGAAAAGACCGTGATTCCAAGGGCGGTGATGGGATTCTGGCCCTGGGCTACTGCAAAGCTGGTGATCACGCCGGCGCCGAGGAAGGCCACAGCCAGTTGGGTGGTAGCGGAAGGACGGTCCAAGGTGGGCTGGCAACTGCAGGCACCGTAGGGATCAACACCCTGGCCCCAGCTGGATTTCCGCTGTTTCGTTACCCGGTGTCGGGGTTCGTTACCGGGAGTCTGTTTTCGTTACACCCCGCAACCTGGAGGCAGGCCTGGCGCGGCCGCTGCTGGCCCACTGCTTGAGGGCATCCATCTGCTCCCGTGCCGTTCGCGACAGCGGTACAAGATCGCTGGCAGCCCGGATCAGGTCCGCTTCTGAAAAGTCACGGTGGGCACCGAAGCCGAGGTGCATGGCCTCCACCACGATCTGCTCGAGTTCGGCGCCGGAGAAGCCATCGGTGCGATCCACCAGCACCTCCAGGGGGATCGCATGGGCGGGACGGCGGCGGCGCAGCTGCAGATCCAGGATGGTGCGCCGCTCGGCCGCATCGGGCAGATCGAGCAGAAAGATCTCGTCGAAGCGCCCCTTGCGCATCAGCTCCGGCGGCAGGTTGGCCACACCGTTGGCCGTGGCCACCACGAACACCGCCGTGGTCTTCTCGGCCATCCAGGTGAGCAGGCTGGCCAGCACCCGCTGGCTGGCTCCCCCATCGCTGCGGCTGTCGCCCCCGAAGCCCTTGTCAATCTCATCGATCCAGAGCACGCAGGGTGCCATCGCTTCGGCCCGGCGGATCATGTCGCGGGTGCGCGCTTCGCTCGCTCCCACCAGACCGGCAAACAGCCGACCCACATCCAGCCGCAGCAGGGGCATCGCCCAGCTGTGGGCAATCGCCTTGGCTGTCAGTGACTTGCCCGTGCCCTGGGGCCCCACCAGCAGCACCCCCCTGGGCAGGGGCAGGCCATAGCGCTCGGCTTCGTCGCTGAAGGCCAGGCGGCGCTGGTCAAGCCATTGCTTGAGGGCCTCCAGCCCGCCGATATCCGCCGGGCTCGCCTCAGTGGGGCAGTACTCCAGCAGCTCGCTGCGGGCGATCGACTGGCGTTTTTCCTCGAGAACCTCAGCGAGATCGGCCTCACCGATCTGGCCACGGCGGGCTAAGGCCCGGGCGGCCACCTGGCGGATCCGTTGTTCAGTCAGACCGCTGCAGGAATGGACGAGCTGCTCGAGGGCATCGGCAGGGGGGCGATGCCCACTGGCCTGGGCGATGCTTTCGAGCAGGTCGCGGATCTCCCGCGCCGTGGGCAAGGGCAGATCGAGCACGGTGATGCACTCCTCCAGCTCCCTGGGCACCTGCCAGTCGGGTGCAGTGATCACCAGGGTCTGGGGCTGGCGGCGCAGGCTGATCGAGAGATTGCGCAGGCGCCGGCAGATGCCCGGATCATCGCAGTAGCGATGGAAATCGAGAAGCAGAAGAATGGCAGGCTGATCCTGGGGCAGGCTTTTGAGGCTGTCGAGGGCCGCCAGCGGATTGCGGATGGCCTCGGCCGAGCGATTCGGCAGCCCGGCGATCCCATCAACGAAATCCCAGCGAAACAGGGTGCGCTGTCCGAGCCGAGCCGCGGCCAGGCCCAGCAGGGTCTCAATCCGCTCCTCCTCCAGGCTGCGGATCCAGAGGATCGGAGCACGGGCACGGATCAGCAGGTCGAGTTGGTCCGACCAGGATTCAGTCATGGGCCAGCCTCCATCGCCATCGCCTCAACGCAGTTGGCCGAGCCGCGCCCAGCGCGGATCCAGCGGTGGCTCCGAGCTGGACGAACTGGGGCCTGTGGCCGATAGTTCCGCTGTGCTCCAGACGGCCGGGCCCGGGCAGGCAGCCCCACAGTCGTTGCGGCACGGCAACTGGAGGTGGAGCTGCTCGAAGATCCAGTGACCTGGATCAAACAGGCCCAGGGGGTCGAGGCACTCACTGGGGCTATCGGTCTCAATCGGCCAAAGGCCAGAAGAATCGAGATCACCAGCGCCTGAACCGCTGAAGTTGAGCAGCTGTTGCGCAAGGGATTCGGGCGTTGACGCGTCTGGCTCCAAAACCTCGTCGCCATCAGTGCCCAGAGCGATCAGCTCCTGACAGCGAAAGTGGAGGGGATGGTCGTAGTCCGCCAGACAGCGATCACAGCGCAAGCTGATGGTGGCGCTGGCCTCGCCATTCAACTGGAGTCCATCTCCCATCCAGAGCGCCCGGAGTTCCCCGCGCACCGGGGAAAGGGTTTCGATCTCGGCGAGATGCTGGTCCAGGGCCCAGTGCGCACCGGCCTGGAGCAGGCGCAACTCCTGCAGGGGGATGGGCTTGAGCGGCAGAGACTCCGGAATAGGGGGCCTTCGCCGCTCCATCACTTCTTACCCTTGGGCTCGAAGGGAAGACGCTCCATGCCGCCGCCGGCGGTGGCGGCCACCGCGACGGTCTGCTGGGCCAGCTGCTGATCGAGAATGACCTGGAGATTATCCGGCAAGGTTTCGCGGGTGAGCAGAAAGGTCTGCAGCCCCTGGAAGATGTTGGCCACCACCATGTAAAGAAGCACCCCGGCCGGCAAGGGGAAGAAGAGAAACATGCCGGTGATCATCACCGGGGTGATCTTGTTGGCCGTCGATTGCTGCGGATTGGGCGGCATGCCCATGCCCGAGAGAATCTGCGAGATGAACAGGGTGGCACCAAAGCCCCCCACCAGGATGGCGATGTCCCAGTTGATCGCGCCGTCGGTGTAGAAGCCCACCTGGCCAAGGGCCTTGATAAACAGGAAACCGCTACGGGCCGCCAGACCAGGAACCTTGGCCTCGATTGTGGCTTCACCGGTGCTGAGCGCTTCGATCTGGCCTGTCTCGCTCACCTTGATCACCCCATCCCCCTTGGTGATGCTCCAGGAGGGGGTGTAGGCCGTACCGTTCTCCACCCCTTGGAGCAGGCTGGTGAAGGACTCACCGCTCTTGGTGTGGAAGTTGATCTGGGCCACATCGCCAACGCCCAGCTTGGTGCCCTGCTCCAGGCTGGCGATCACCGGCACATGGTTGGTTTCGGTGATGAAGATCGAATGGCTGGCGCTGTTGAACGGCTTGGTTTCGACCGCTGCGATCTGGTCAGCCGGCAGAACCTTCAGGTTCAAGGTGTAGGGCACATCGGCAAAGGGGGACCCACGCAAGGTGGCAAAGAGCGCGAACAGGATCGGCATCTGCACCAGCAGCGGCAGACAACCGGCCAGGGGGCTGCCGAATTCCTTCATCAGCTTGCCCAGCTCTTCCTGTTGCTTCTTTGGATCGCTGGCGTGGCGCGCCTTGATTTCGGCCTGCCGCTTCTGCATGACCGGCTGGGCGATCCGCATCCTCCTGGCACTGCGGATTGAGCCGGCGCTGAGTGGAAACAGGGCAAGCCTGATCACCACCGTCAAGGCGACGATCGCCAGCCCGTAACTCGGCACCAGACCGTAGAAAAAGTCGAGGATCGGGAGCAGGAGGTTGTCGGAGATGTAGCCGATCACGGCGGGGTAGCGGCGGGGGTGGAAGGGGTATGGGAATCAGTGTGCCCCAGCAGGGAGGCAATCGCGCGGGTCAGCGGTTCAGGCGCTGGAAGCCTGGGAGACGCCGAATCCTTTGCTGTCGGGGCCCGCAAGACCGGCGACCGCACCCGAGGGGCTCCTGGCAGCAAGCCGCTCGAGGATGTAAGCCTCGGTTTCGCGGAACCGTGGAACCGAGCGCATCTCCAGCTTGAAACCGTCATTAAGCACAAGGACCATGTCTCCCCAGGCACCGAAGCCCCGGGAAACAGAGCGCACCTCTCGAATTTGGCCATAGCTGATCTGGCTGCGGTCGCGGCCGAGCCAGCCACCGGTCACGGAGATCCGGCGGCTGGTGATCCGATAACGCAGCCAGAGGGCCCGAACGATGGCCCCGACCGCGAAGGGAAGGCCGATCAGGGTGAGCCCGAAGACCAGGTTGAAAATCAGATCGCCGCGGGCCGGCCCGCCCTCATAGAAGACAGGCTCCGCGATGGGGCTGGGGATGGCCTGACCCGAACCAGTCGGGAGAGTGCTTGCGTTTGGCCCTTCAGGCCCTTGACCCGTCATTGGCTCAGACCCGCCTTCTGAAACAGCAACTCACATTCTCCCAGCAAGAGCTCCTCAGCGGCCTCGGCGCTGCCGGGCTTGAGGCTGAACAGCAACCACTGGCCGCTCAAGGGCTCAGGCAAGACCCTGCAATGGTTCTGCATCCAGCCATGGATCAAGCGCCGCAGCCGGTTGCGGCAGACGGAGCGTTTGCTGACCTTCGTGCTCACCACAACTGCGCCGCGACAGGGGCTGACTTTTGCAAACGCAGAGCCTTTGCTCAGCAGAGCCTCATCGGCTTCAAGGGTGCGTAGCACCATCCAGGAGCCATGGAATCGACGACCTTTGCGATAGAGGTGATCGAAAGCCCGATACCCCCTCAGGCGCAGGTCCGGCGGCAGGGCCATCGAACCGACCGTTGCGCGATCAGACCGCCAGGCGAGCCCGTCCGCGGCGGCGGCGGGTGCGGATCACGCGCCGACCGGTGTGGGAGCGCATGCGGACACGGAAGCCGGACACCCGCTTGCGCTTGCGGCTTGTTCCTTCCAGGGTGCGCTTGGTCATGGGGCGGCTCTGCTACTCGCTCTGGGTCGATGAACCAACGTATCAGTCAGGGGGCGGGTGGTTAGTTGGTGGCCGTTTCAATCTGAATCAGCCAGCTGCCCAAGTAGCCCGCGAAAGGCACATCTCCAGGCGCCTGGGCCAGGGCATTGAACTGATACATGCCGATGTTGAACGGATTGAAGATGTTCATATACACCCCGATGGTGCGATCGTCAGGGATGGGTCGATCGGGAAAGATGTCGATCGACTGACCGCCTTTGGAGATTTCCACCGTGGCTGGAATCTTCTCCAGGCAGCGGGTTCGCGACATCATGCCGCCTTCCTGCATGTAGCAGAGCTGAATGTCATTGGCCTCGATCTTGGCCTCGAAATTGTCTGGCACCGTCACGCTCAGCTTGAGAATGGCCGTGTTGCGGTCCTTGGCGCGCAACATCAGGTAGTACTCGGAGCGCTTCAGGCGTCCGGTATCCGTCATGAAGTAATAGAGCCGTTTGTAATCGCGATCGTTCTCCCAGCGGAACTCCACCAGGCCAGGAGTGCCCTGGGCTGAAGCTGGCTGCGGCGCCACGGCACCGCCCACAACGGCACCAACCAGGCCGGCACCGAGCCCCCCCAGGGCCAGGCCGGCCGCAGCAACGGCGAGTGCGGGCTGGCCGATCGGGCCGGGCCGCCGGAAGCGTCGCCGGCGAAGCTGGCGAAGAAGGTTGGGGAAGGGCATGGAATCGGAGCCGGGGTGGGTGGAAGGAGCAGCAACCCCATTCTCTGGCCAGACCCGCAACAGGGGAGTGGCGGGAGGGCAGCCGCCCAGCTGTCAGATGTGACCGGATCTGTCCGGACGGAGGAAGGCTGCCTGGCGCAAATAGGGATGCACGGGCGGACGGCCGGGTTCCATCCAGGCATGGGCCAGCAGCCGGATGCAGCGGGGCAGGTCTCCATCGACGGCCATCTGCTGGCAATCAAGCAGGGCCACCCCGTCCCAGCCGGTGTGGCGGCGGGCAATGGCGGCGGGGAAACAGGCCGTCAGATCCGCCGTCACCGAAAAGGTGACCGACAACACCTGGGCTCCCTGCAAGCTGTTGTGCTCGATCAAGGCATCGAGAAGCTCCTCCACCGAGGCCGCGATGGCAGCCACGGTGTTGGCTTCGGCGGTGGTGGCACCTCGCAGGGCCCGCAGATGCTGCCCCTCGCTCATGGCCGCCAGAGCCAGAGCGGCTGGCCGCACCAGGCCAGCTCCAGGCTGACGGCCTGGTGCAGCTGGCCCAGCAGGTTGCGGCCAGGAATCAGGAAGGCCAGTCGTTTCGGCGGCTTGCCATAGGTGGTGGGTCTGATCGTGTCTTCGTCCAATCCCGTCAGTCGGGCCAGCAGGCGGCGGGCGCTGTCCTCGTCGCCCAGTTCATCAACCAGGCCGAGCTCTTTGGCCTGGGCGCCGCTGAAGACCCGGCCATCGGCGAAGCCTCGTACCTCCTCCTCGCTGAGGCGGCGGCCCGTGGCGACGGCGGCCACGAACTGGCCGTAGCTGGAGTCGATCAACGCCTGGAGCAGCTGGCGCTCCGCCTCGGTGAGGGCGCGATCCGGCGAGAGAATGTCTTTGTAGAGGCCGCTCTTGACGGTTTCAAAACTGATGCCGATCCGCTCCAGCAACCTCGAGAGGTTGTTTCCGCGCAGGATCACGCCGATCGAGCCGGTGATCGTGCCCGGATTGGCCACGATCTTCTCGGCCGCCACGCCCAGGTAGACGCCACCGGAGGCGGAAATATTGCCGAAGCTGGCCACCACGCGACAGCCCTTTTCGCGAAGGCGCAGCACGGCCGCATGGATCTCCTGGCTGTCGCCCACCGTGCCGCCCGGGCTGTCGATGCGCAGCAGCAGGGCCGGGTATTCCCGCTCCTCCACCTTGCGCAGGGCCTTGAGCACCCGCTCGCGCGTACCCCCGGCGATCGCCCCCTCGATCGCGATGCGCGCCATGCTTTTACGAGACTTGCGGCGCCAGGGCCAGGGCATTCGCTGCGGTGCGTAGTCGCTGGATCTTAAAAAGGTGGTTGACGGCGGCTCCAATGACCCCAGCTTCACGTTGGCTGCTGATGCTCCTGCCCTTTGCGCTCTGGGGTACGGCGATGGCGGCGATGAAGCCACTGTTGGCCGGCGCAGGCCCACTCAGCGTGGCCTGGCTGCGCCTGCTGCCCGCCGGGCTGGCGGTGCTTCTGGCCGCCGTGGTGATGGGCCGATCCTTGCGGGTGGCCCCGGCAGACCGGCTCTGGCTGCTCGCCTTTGCCCTGATCGACGGCAGCCTGTTCCAGGGGCTGCTGACCCGGGGGTTGGGCAACACCGGCGCTGGGCTGGGCTCAGTTCTGATCGACTCCCAGCCCCTGCTGGTGGCGCTGCTGGCGCGCAGTTTGTTCGGCGAGGCGATCAATCCGGTCGGTTGGGTGGGGCTGCTGGTGGGGCTCGCCGGCATCGTCTGCCTCGGCCTGCCCGCTCCGCTGCTGCAGCACCTCTGGTTGGAAGGCCCCTCCACCCTGGGCGTCGAGGCCTGGAGCCATGGCGAACTCTGGATGCTTGGGGCCGCCGTGGCCATGGCGGTGGGCACCGTGCTCTGCCGCTTTGCCATGGCCCACAGCGATCCGGTGGCGATCACCGGCTGGCACATGCTGATCGGCAGCTTTCCTCTGCTGGGAGGCTCGGCGATGGCCACCGTTCTCGATCCCGGCGCCGCGCCGTTCTGGCCGGCCTGGAGCCGCATCGACTGGGGCCTGATGACCTACGCCAGCCTGCTGGGCAGCGCCCTGGCCTATGGCCTTTTCTTCTGGTTTGCCCGCCAGGGGGATCTCACCGGCTTCACCGCCCTCACCTTTCTGACCCCCGTGTTTGCCTTGCTCTGCGGGGTGTTGCTGCTGGATGAACGGCTGTTTCCCCTGCAATGGCTGGGTGCCGGCCTGGCCCTGGGGGCGGTGGTCTTGATCAACCAAAGGCAACGGCTCTGGGAAGGGCCCAAGGTGGCGGAGGCGAGCCCATGAGCCGATCGCCCCGCAGGCTGCTGGTGGTGAGCACGGCGGTGGGAACCCTGGGCAGTGGCAAGGGTGGTGGTGTGGAAGTGACCCTGGCGGGCTTGGTCGCCGGCTTGATCGACCGGGGCCACAGCCTCACCGTGCTGGCTGCCGAGGGTTCCAAGTTGCCGCCAGGCTGCGAAGCCGCCACCCTCTGGAGCCAGCCGGGGGTGGATCAGCCCAGCTGGCAACACCAGCCGCGCCAGGGGGGCGTTCAACTGCCGGCCGGCAGCCTGCTGGCCGGCCTCTGGGAAACGGCGCTGAATCGCCAGGGCGACTTCGACGCGATTCTCAACCTGGGCTACGACTGGCTGCCCTTCTGGCTGACGCGCCATCTGGCCACGCCGCTGTTCCACCTGGTGAGCATGGGATCGGTGGCCACGGTGATGGATGAGGTGATCACGGCCGTGGACCGCTGGAACCCGGGCAGGCTTGCCTTCCACAGCGCCGCCCAGGCCGGTGACTTCCGCCTGGGCAGGCCAGCGAAGGTGGTGGGCAACGGCTTTGACCTGGCGAGCTACGTCTTCCGCCCCCGGGCCGATCCCGAAGCCGGGCTGGGCTGGGCGGGACGCATCGCCCCGGAGAAGGGTCTGGAAGATGCGGCCGCCGTGGCGGCCCAGCTGGGGCGCCGGCTGTCGGTCTGGGGGTTGCGGGCGGATCCCGCCTATGCCCTGGCGGTGGAGGCTTCCGTCCCCGCCGGCACCATCGACTGGCGGGGATTCCTTCCCAGCGAACGGCTTCAGGCCGAACTGGGGGGCTGCGCGGTGCTGCTGAACACGCCCAAGTGGAACGAGGCTTACGGCAACGTGGTGGTCGAGGCGATGGCCTGCGGGGTGCCGGTGGTGGCCTACCGGCGGGGCGGCCCGGCCGAGCTGGTGCAGTCGGGGCTCACCGGGATGCTGGTGCCCCCTGACGACGGCGAGGCCATGGCCGGGGCCGTCGCGGCAGCCGAGCAACTCAACCGCTACGACTGCCGCCGCTGGGTGGAGCAGCACTGCTCCCGGGAGGCGTTCGCGGCCCGGATCGAGGCCTGGTTGAGCGAGGGCCTGTAGGTTCTGGGCGCCTGATCTCTGTTGCGTGCCCTTCGCCCGTCCGCCGGCTTCAGCACCACCAAGCTCCCCGGTCTGGCGGGCGCCCCCCTGGCTCGCAAGCCAGCGGGCAGTGCTGCTGATCGTTCTGGCGATTGGTATCCCATTGTTCCTCTGGCAGCTCGGGGCAACGGGCCTGGTCGATGAGACCCCACCCCTGTTCGCTGGCTCAGCCAGGGCCATGGCGGAGAGCGGCAACTGGCTGACCCCCTGGGTCAATGGCCTGCCCCGCTACGACAAGCCGCCGCTGGTCTATTGGCTGATGGCTCTGGTCTATGCCCTGCCTGGCCAGGAACAGTGGAATCCGCTCGGTACCTGGGCCGCACGGCTGCCCTCTGGCCTGGCCTCGATCGGGGTGATGCTGAGCCTGGCCTTCACGCTGTTGCGCTGGCCCCAGCCGGGCGATCAGTCAGGGGAACAGCCAACCGGGACCATGCCGTCGAGGCCACAGGTGGCCCTCACCGCCTTGACAGCCGCCCTGGCCTTCGCGCTCTCCCCCCTGACGCTGCTCTGGAGCCGCATTGCCGTCAGCGATGCGCTGTTCAGCGGCTGCCTTTCGGTGGCGCTGTTGTTGTTCTGGCAGTGCTGGGCAGAACCGCGCCGGCCCTGGTGGCCGGGATGGCTGGTGCTGGGGCTGGCCGTGCTCAGCAAGGGTCCAGTCGCCCTGGTGCTGGCAGGACTGACTCTGCTGGGCTTCGGCTGGAGACAGGGGGCCCTGGCGGCCCTGTGGCGACGGCTGAGGCCCGTGCAGGGCCTGGGCCTCAGCCTGCTGGTGTCCCTGCCCTGGTACGCCGCCATGCTCGTGGTGGAAGGGCGTCCGTTCTGGGACAGCTTCTTCGGCTATCACAACCTGCAGCGCTTCAGCTCGGTCGTCAACGACCACCTGCAGCCTTGGTGGTATTTCCTGCCGGTGATGGTGGTGGCCAGCCTGCCCTTCACCCCCCTGCTTGGTCTGGGCCTGGCCAGGGGCCTGAGGGACGGAGCGCGGCAAGGGACCACCCGGGGAGAGGGTGGCAGCGAGCGCCGGCCTGCTTCAGCCTCATTGCGCAGCTTCGCCGCCTGCTGGCTTCTGGCGGTGCTGGTGTTCTTCACCCTGGCGGCCACCAAATTGCCCAGCTACTGGTTGCCGGCCACGCCGGCTGCCGCCCTGTTGATAGCCCTAGCCGCCCAGGACAGCGCCGGCGGGCGCTTGTCCGGAGGGCGCCTGTTGTGGCTTGCCCAGGGACTCACCCTCTCGCTCACCTTCACCCTGGCTGTTGGGCTCTGGATGTCAGCGCTATGGGTGCCCTTGATCAACGATCCGGAGATGCCCACCCTTCCGGCGGAACTGCTGGCCAGCAGATTGGTCTACCGAGCAGCGTTCTGCTTCTCGATCGCCACAGTGGCCGGTCTCTGGCCATGGCTGCGGGGCTGGAGCTCCACTGGTTGGAGCCGGGGGCTCGCGGGCTGGTTGCTTGGCCTGCAACTGCCCCTCGTGGCCTTTCACCTGTTCGCCGTCCTGCCGATGTGGCAGCTTGGCGATGGCGTGCGGGGGCTGCCCGTTCGGGAAATGGCCGCGGCAGCCCGGCGGGAAGTCAGGCCCGGTGAATCCCTGGCGATGGTCGGGGTGCTGAAGCCATCGCTGCACTACTACAGCCGTCAGGTGGTGCTGTATGAGGGCCTCTCGGCCAGTGGTCTGGTGAACCTGAGTGACCGGCTGGACAACGAAACGCGCCGAGGGCAGCGGCCCGCAGCGGCGACGAGCTCGCCGACCGTGCTGGTGGTGATCGACGCCTCCACCAGCCAGCTGCCCTACTGGCAAAACCTTGGTGCGACGCCGTTGGCCAGCAACGGCATCTACCGGCTCTGGCGGGTGGAGCGCGCTCGACTGGATCAGGAAGCCGAGCGTCTGCAAGCTGCGGGCAAAGCCAGGATCAGCTGGAGGGATCCCCGCCCCGAGCGCTACTGAGGCCGCCGTCCTGGCGATGACAGAAGCTGCATTGCCCCCAGCGGCCCAGTTCTCCTGCTGGCGCCGGGCTGCCGCAGCGCGGACAAGCGGAGACACCGTGAACGTCGACCCGGCTGGGGTGAACGGCCCAGACCAGCGCCTCCGCTTCGGCCCCAGGAGTGGGCACCAGGCCGGGAAAATGCTGCTGAAAGCGGAGATCGCGCACCGAGAAACCAGCGCCGCGCAGGGCTCCAAGCAGTTGGTGGCGGTTGTAGCGCAGGGCTTGTAACCACTGGGGATGGCTGGCGCCGACGCTGAGCACCCCGGCCTGGAGATGGAGAGGCTGGCAGTGGGGAGCGAGCTGGCTGCCGGCGATGCGCGGCCACGCCTGCCAGAGAGCGACCAGATTGCCGTCCCGTTTCCACTGTCCCTGGAGAACGGCGAGGCAGTCGCCCAGACCGACGGCGGCAGGCCGGGGGGGAGCCGCCAGCACCTGAATCGTGCCGATCTGCCGGGTCTGATCGCGGGGAGCGATGGCCATGGCGAAATGTTAGGTGCGGCCCACGAAGTGCGGCCAACCGCCAGCCCACACCGCTTGACCGCCGCTACCCTCAGATCCGACCCCACAGTGATCCATGGGCTTCTTCGATCGGCTCAGCCGCCTGCTGCGGGCCAACCTCAACGATCTGGTCAGCAAGGCTGAGGATCCCGGCAAGATCCTGGACCAGTCGGTCACCGACATGCAGGCCGATCTGGTGAAACTTCGCCAGGCCGTTGCCACGGCGATCGCCAGCCAGAAACGGATCAAGAATCAGGCCGAGCAGGCCGACGCCCAAAGCAAAACCTGGTACGAGCGCGCCGAGCTTGCGCTGAAGAAAGGCGAGGAAGACCTGGCCCGCGAGGCCCTTAGCCGTCGCAAGACTTACCAGGACACCGCCACCGCCCTCCACAGCCAGCTCAACAGCCAGTCGGGCCAGGTGGAAACCCTCAAAAAGAGCCTGCTGGCCCTCGAAGGAAAGATCGCCCAGGCCAAAACCAAAAAGGACATGCTCAAGGCCCGCTCCCAGGCGGCCCAGGCCCAGGAACAGCTGCAGAGTGCCGTCAGCAGCATGGGCACCAACTCGGCCATGGCTGCCTTCGATCAGATGGAGGAGAAGGTTCTCCAGCAGGAGGCGCGCAGCGAAGCGGCTGCCGAACTGGCCGGAGCCGATCTCGAAAGTCAGTTCGCCTCCCTGGAGGGCGGCTCAGACGTGGACGACGAACTCGCGGCGTTGAAAAATCGCCTGGAAGGCGGCCCCTCGGCCTTGCCCCTGCTCTCCGCCGACACCCCCACCCCGGTTCTCGAACCGGTCAAGGTGGCCGAAGTGAATGCCGAACTCGAGGAACTCAAGCGCTCGATCGACAAGCTCTGAACCCGGGTCGCCACTCCTCTGATCCGCTCCGCCTCAGCGGATTCATACAATCGCGGCACTTGATCCAACCCCGTGGCTGTCGCCGTCTTCACCGATTCCAGCTTCCAGCTCGACGTGCTGGAGGCCAGCGGCACCGTTCTTGTTGACTTCTGGGCTTCCTGGTGTGGCCCCTGCCGCCTGATCGCTCCCCTGATGGACTGGACAGCGGAGCACTATGCGGGTCGGCTCTCCGTTGGCAAGATCGAGGTGGACGCCAACCCCAGCAGCCGCGACCACTACAAGGTTCAGGGCATCCCGGCCCTGATTCTCTTCCGGGACGGCAAAGAGCTGGCCCGCCACGAGGGTGCCCTGGCCAAACCCCAGCTGCAGGCCTTCCTCGACGCCCATCTGTGACGACCCGCCATGATCGGCCGCAGTAGTGGGCCGCGCTGATGGCCAGTTCTGACGGCGAAGTCATGCCGTTGCCAAGGTCCCGGCGTTCCAGCCAACTCGGCAGTGGTGTCTTCGCCCGCAACGACGGGCGCAAGGCGACCTACCGGCAGCAGGCCTCGGCTGCCCCTGCAGGAGAGCCCCCACGGCCCGGCCTGCTCGATCTCTCCCTCGGCTCCACCGATCTGCTGCCACCACCGGCAGCGATCGCGGCGATGGCCGCCGCCCTCGCCCAGCCCAGCAGCGCCACCTACTGCCTCCATGACGCCACGGGTCCGTTTCGGCGGGCCGTGGCCGACTGGGCCCAGAGGCGTTTCGGCGTGGCGGTGGATCCGGAGTCGGAGGTGCTGCTGCTGGTGGGATCCCAGGAGGGCACCGCCCACCTGCCCCTGGCCGTGCTCAACCCAGGCGAGTCGGCCCTGCTGCTCGATCCCTATTACCCCTCCCACCTCGGCGGTCTGCAGCTCGCTTCGGCCGTTCCCCTGCGGCTGCCGTTGCAGAGCGAAGCCGGCTGGCGGCCCGACTTCGGCCGTCTTCCCAGCAGCCAGTGGGATCAACTGAAGCTGATGGTGCTGGGGTTCCCCCACAACCCCACCGCCACGGTGGGCTGCCAGGAGTGGGTGGATGAGGCGGCGCACCTGGCTGCGCGTCACAACATCGTCTTCGCCCACGACAATCCCTACGTGGATCTAGCCCTGGAGGGTGAGGCTCCGGCCCTGTTACGAAACCCGCACTGGCGCCGGTGCGGGATTGAGTTCTTCTCTTTTTCGAAGAGCTGGTGCCTGGGTGGATTCCGGCTGGCCTTCGCGATCGGAGCAGCCCCGCTGATCCTGGCCTTGCGCCAGGTGAAGGGAGTGATTGATTTCAACCAGTCGCTGGCCCTGCAGGCCGGCGCGATCGCCGCCCTTGAGCAGGCCCCCGAGTGGCCCGATCGGCTCAAGGCGGTGTACCGGCAACGGCGGGACCGCATGGCGCTGGCCCTGGAAGCGGAGGGATGGCCCGTGAGCAAGCCTTCGATGGCCCTCTATCTGTGGCTGGCCCTGCCACCGGCGGCGCGGGCGGCAGGGCTGGGATCGGAGGCCTTCTGCGCCGCCTTACTCGAGCACACCGGCGTGGCGCTTACGCCTGGCAATGGCTTCGGCCCCGCTGGTGAGGGCTGGGTCAGGCTGGCGCTGGTCCATCCAGAAGGGGCGCTGGCTGCCGGTGCCAGTCGAATCGGGCGCTGGCTGCAAACGCTCTCGCCGTGATGCCGTGATCGGGGCGATTGCGGCTTCACGGCAGCGGCTGCTCCACGCCCGTCATTCACCGGCACTGGCTTCCATGGCGCTGTCCTGGCGGCTGCATGGCCTGCCGGTGTGTGGCAGTACCGAGGTCGTTCTCAATCAACTTCTTGCCGCCGGCGCCAGCGCGCCCCTTGCCGTGTTCAGCCGGCGGCAGCGCTATGGCCATGGTCAGCGGGGGAGGGTCTGGCTCTCGTCCCCTGGCGGCGTGTGGCTGAGCGCGGCCCTGCCCTGGCCCCAGAACCCAGCCACCGCCGCAGATCCCGGCCTGGCGGTGGCTGTCGGCCTGGCCCTGCAGCTGGAAAGCCTCGGACTGAAGGCGGAAATCAAGTGGCCCAACGACCTGCTGCTCGACGGACGCAAGCTGGCGGGGTTGCTGCCGCGCTTGCGGCTGAGATCCGGGCGCATCCGCTGGGCCCAGGTGGGATTGGGGGTCAATGGCCGCAACCGGGTACCCGAGGGAGCGATCAACCTGGCCGAAGCGCTGGGACGTCGATGCCAGACCAGCGCGGTGGAGGCCCTCTCCGCCCGCATCCTCTCGGCCCTGGACTGGGCGGCGGGCCATGCCGGCGATCCGGACGGCGTTGTGATCGAAGCCCGTCAACGGCTACACCTGCCGCCCGACCCCCTGCGGATACGGGGAGAACCGTGGCAGGCCGTGGGACTGAACCGGGACGGCAGCCTCGCGCTGGCCCTCGGTGAGCGGCGCCTGGCCTGGCATCGCACGTTTTGATTCTGAAGAGCGTTTGTTTCTGAAGACCGTTCTTGACCTCAGTCATTAAGATCTTTACGCCATAGCAGCGGCTTCCCTTGCATCGCCAGCCTTACCGACACCTGCCTGGCCTGCTGCTGGGCCTGGTCTCGACGATGGTCACGCCGTTGGCCTTTGCTCAGCTCGGCGAGCCAAGCGGTGCAGGCCAAGCGGGAACGGAATCCCAGAGCCCTGCACCGACGGCGACAGAACCTTCAGCCCCTACGCCCTCCCGGGCAACCCCCGCAACGGCGGCCCCATCGGCCATGACGCCGCCAGGCAGCCTGAAGCAGGGTGCAGGCAGCCCATCCCTGCGGCTCCCAGCCGGCATTCCACCGGCTCCACGTCGCCCAGATCCAGCCCAGCTGAGGCAGGCGAAACCCCAGTCCTTCGACCGGGCCCTCGATCAACTGGACCTCGATCAACTGGTCAGAGATCGAACCGTCAGTCCAGCCGAGCGGGCCAGAGTCCGTTCGGCTGGCGTCCTCCAACCCAGTGCCCCCCTGGCTCACCGCAAGGCCTGCGCGGCCGGGGCCCTCTCCGCCAGCGAATGCCGCGGCGTTCAGGTGCGCTGGCCCGGTGGCTCCGGACCGTTGGCTGCCGGAAGTGGCGATGAAACGGGCAGCGGCTTTGCTGGAGGTGGCTTCGCTGGTGGCGGTGCCGTTGCGGGCCTCACCCCGTTACCCCCGCTGACCGTGCCCGTTTCAGCCCTGTTGACTGGAGCCGGGGGCAGCTTCCGACTCACCGATGTTTTCCGGGTGACCCCGAGGCCGGCCCCCCTGGCTGGCAACGGCAACCGCAGCCTGCTGTTTCCCCTGATCGGTTCAGCTGTCACCAGCAGTGATTTCGGTTGGCGCCTGCACCCGGTGCTGGGCAGCTGGTTGATGCATGCCGGCCGCGACCTGGCCGCTCCTGAAGGCACCCCGGTGGTGGCAGCCCTGAGCGGCCGGGTGGTCAGCAGCGGCCTGGCCGGCGGCTACGGCCTGGCCGTCGAACTGGAGCACCAGAGCCCCAAACGCCGCACGCTCTACGGCCACCTTTCCGAGCTGTTCGTCAAAGAAGGGGAATGGGTGGAGCAGGGCACGGTGATTGGCCGCGTGGGCAGCACCGGTCTGAGCACAGGCCCGCATCTGCACTTCGAGCTGCGCCAGCCCGAGAACGGAGGTTGGGTGGCTGTGGATCCTGGCGAACTGGATCCGGGCCGGAACCTCGCCGCAGGCAGCGACGCCATCGCTTTGCTGATGGGCCAACTGCTGGAGAGCCTGGAGCGGCCCCAAGCTCTGCCAAAGCCGAAGAGCAGCCCGGCGGCAGCAGGCTGACGCCGCCTACGGCGGGCCCGGCAAGCAGCGGCTCAATCAGCCACACGGCCATCGCGGAAGTGGACAATTCGCCCAGCCCTGGCGGCCACGTCGTCTTCGTGGGTGACCATCACCACGGTCATACCTTGATCATGCAGTTCATCGAAGATGGCCAGCACTTCCTGGGTGGTGTGGGAATCAAGGGCGCCAGTCGGTTCGTCGGCTAGCAGCAAGGCAGGCTGGTTGATGATCGCCCGGGCGATCGCCACCCGCTGCTGCTGCCCGCCGGAGAGTTCATTCGGCTTGTTCTCGAGCCGGTGCCCGAGGCCCACGCGCTCGAGCGCCTCTTGACCCCGCTCTCGCCGTTGGCGAGCGGGCAAGCCGGCGTAGACCATCGGCAACATCACGTTGTCCATGGCGCTCATGTTGGGCAGCAGGTGGAACTGCTGAAAGACGAAGCCCAGCCGGCGGTTGCGCAGGTCGGCCAATTCGTCGTCAGAGAGATCCTGAACCGGGGTGCCGCTGAGCAGGTAGCTGCCGCTGGTGGGCCGATCCAGGCAACCGATGATGTTCATCGCCGTGCTTTTACCTGATCCCGAAGCCCCCATCACAGCCAGGTAGTCACCGGATTCCACGGTCAAGCTGAGATCGTCGAGGGCGCGAACCTCGGTATCGCCGGATCCGTAGACCTTGCTGATGTGGCTGAGTTGGGCCACCGGCTCCAATTGGCGGTCCGTGGTGGACCGGAGCCGGGCGGTAGTGGTCATCCCAGGGCAGCAACAGTGGCCGAACCGAGTGCGATCGCCTTCTGCAGCATCGGCGTACCGGCGACGGCCCCATTGGCCCAGTTGAAGAGGGGATTGGAGAGCACACCGCCCACAGCCGTGATCAACACGCAGGCCACCAGGGCAGCCCGCAGCGGCTGCATCCCAGCGAGATTCCAGGTGATCGCCGGATAGGCCTTGACCACATCAGAGGCTTCCTGAGGCTCTTTCACCACCATCATCTTGATCACGGAAATGTAGTAGTAGATCGAGACCACAGAAGTAATCAGACCGACGACGACAAGCAGATATTGATGATCAGCCCAGCCGGCGAAGAAGAGGTAGATCTTGCCGAAGAAACCCAGCATCGGCGGAATGCCACCAAGCGAGAGCAAACAAAGGCTCAACCCCAAGGTGATCAGCGGATCTTTCTGATACAGACCAGCATAGTCGGAGATGCGATCACTGCCCGTGCGCAACGAGAACAGGATGATGCAGGCGAAGGCGCCCAGATTCATGAACAGATAGGCGGCCAGATACAGCACCATGGCGGCGAAGCCTTCCTCTGTTCCACAGACCAGCCCGATCATCACGAAGCCGGCCTGGCCGATCGAGCTGTAGGCCAGCATGCGCTTCATCGAAGTCTGAGCCAGCGCCACCACATTGCCCAGGGTCATGCTGAGGATGGCCAGCACGGTGAACAGCACCTTCCACTGGGCATCAAAGCTGTCGAAACAACCGACCAGCAAACGTAGGGCCAAGGCAAAGCCTGCTGTTTTCGAGCCCACCGAAAGAAACGCGACCACCGGCGTCGGCGAGCCCTCGTAGACGTCCGGGGTCCACTGGTGAAATGGCACAGCGGCGATCTTGAACGCCACCGTGGCCAGAACAAACACCAGGGCGAGGGCCGTGACGGGGGTGGCGCTGGTCTGCAGGGCCAGGCCAACAGCCTCCAGGCTGGTGGAGCCACCGGTGAGGCCATAGAGCAGCGAAGCTCCGTAGAGGAAAACGGCGGCTGCGGAGGAACCCACCAACAGATATTTCAGTGCGGCCTCGCCGGAGCGGGCATCCCGCTTCATGTAGCCCGAGAGCAGGTAGCTCGACACCGAGAGAGTTTCCAGGGCCACAAAGATGCTGACCAGATCAGTGGCACCGCACAGGAACATGGCCCCGAGGGTGGCGGCCAACAAAATCGCCGCGTACTCCCCCACGGGCGTGCCGCTCTGCTCCACATAGCGCCAACTGATCAACAGCGAAAGCAAGGTGGAGGCGGCGACCACGGCGCGGAAGGCCACCGCCAGGTTGTCCGCCAGGAACGAGCCTAAAAAGGATGGCTCGACCGGGGCATCCCACTGCAGCGCCAGAAGCACCAGAGACGTGCCCAGGCCCGCATAACAGATCGATGGCACCCAACGGCTGGCGGCCTTTTCGCCGGCCAAATCAACCAGCAAGCAGAGGAGCAAGGCCACCAGAACGGCGCTCTCCGGTGCAATCGCACCGGCATTGAGCTGAAGAGCCGTGACGCCCAAACCAGGGGCGGAGGTGGCGGCAGAACCCAACTCGGCGAGCAAGGTGGAAGGGGCGTCGAGCGGGTAGGTCAAAGCTGCAAAAAGACCGCCTGTTGCAGCGGACTGTAGCGGCGTTCGGCTGACTTCAGGCGCAGCCCGGCCCGCCGATGCGATAAAGAGGGGAGCGGTTTAACGCCTGCCTGTGGCGCACACCCTGGTCATCGTCGAGAGCCCCACAAAGGCGCGAACCATCCGCGGCTTCCTGCCGAAGGATTTTCGTGTCGAAGCGTCGATGGGGCACGTGCGCGATCTCCCCAACAACGCCAGCGAGATTCCGGCGGCCTACAAGGGCGAGAAGTGGGCCAACCTCGGCGTCAACACAACCAAAGACTTCGAACCGCTCTATGTGGTGCCGAAGGACAAAAAGAAGATTGTCAAGGAGCTCAAGGACGCTCTCAAGGGCGCCGAGCGTGTGTTGCTGGCCACAGACGAAGACCGGGAGGGGGAGAGCATCAGCTGGCACCTGCTCCAACTCCTCTCGCCGAAGGTTCCCGTCAAGCGGATGGTCTTCCACGAGATCACCAAGGAAGCGATTGGCCGGGCCTTGGACCAGACCCGCGAACTCGACATGGAGCTCGTCCATGCCCAGGAGACCCGGCGGATCCTGGATCGGCTGGTGGGCTACACCCTCTCGCCACTGCTCTGGAAGAAGGTGGCCTGGGGGCTCTCGGCCGGCCGGGTGCAATCGGTGGCGGTGCGGCTGCTGGTGCAGCGTGAGCGGGCCCGGCGGGCCTTCCGCAGCGGCAGCTACTGGGACCTCAAGGCCCAGCTCGCCAAAGGCACGGCCGGCTTTGAAGCCAAGCTGACCCACGTCAAGGGGGAACGGATCGCCGGCGGCAGCGATTTCGATGAAACCACCGGCGCACTCAAAGCAGGCAGCAAGGTGCGCCTGCTGGCCGAAAGCGAGGCCCTGAACCTCCAGGCCACGCTCCGCTCCCTGCCCTGGACGGTGACGGACGTGGAGGAAAAACCAACCGTGCGCAAGCCGGTTCCTCCCTTCACCACCAGCACCCTGCAGCAGGAGTCCAATCGCAAGTTGCGGCTCTCGGCCCGCGACACAATGCGCACGGCCCAGGGGCTCTACGAGCGGGGCTTCATCACCTACATGCGCACCGACTCGGTGCACCTCTCCGATCAGGCGATCACGGCGGCCCGCAGTTGCGTGGCTGATAAATATGGCCAGGACTACCTCTCCCCGGCCCCCCGCCAGTTCACCACCAAGAGCCGCAATGCCCAGGAAGCCCATGAGGCGATCCGTCCGGCCGGTGACCGCTTCCGCACGCCCAAGGACACCGGGCTCGATGGCAAGGATCTCTCGCTCTACGAGCTGATCTGGAAGCGCACGGTGGCCAGTCAGATGGCCGACGCCCGCCTGACCATGCTCAGCGTGGAGCTGCAGGTGGGTGAAGCCCGTTTCCGGGCCGGCGGCAAGCGCATTGATTTTGCCGGCTTCTTCCGCGCCTATGTGGAAGGCAGCGACGACCCTGATGCCGCCCTCGAAGGCCAGGAGGTGCTGCTGCCGGCCCTCGTTGTGGGCGATACCCCCGCTTGCAAGCAGGTCGATGCCCTCGGCCACCAGACCCAGCCTCCAGCGCGCTACAGCGAAGCCGCGCTGGTCAAGATGTTGGAGAAAGAAGGGATTGGCCGGCCTTCCACCTACGCCAGCATCATCGGCACCATCGTTGATCGCGGTTACGCCACGCTCGCGAACAACTCGCTCACCCCCAGCTTCACCGCTTTTGCGGTGACCGCGCTGCTGGAGGAGCACTTCCCGGATCTGGTGGACACCCGCTTCACGGCCCGGATGGAAACCAGCCTTGATGAGATCTCGACTGGCAAGGAGCAATGGCTCCCTTACCTGAACAACTTCTTCAAAGGAGACCAGGGGCTTGAGACCCTGGTGCAGCAGCGCGAGGGCGACATCGACCCCACCGCGTCGCGGACCATCGCCATGGAAGGTCTGCCCTGTGTGGTGCGGATCGGCCGGTTCGGGGCCTATCTGGAAGCCAAGCGCGTGGCTGAAGACGGAAGCGAAGAACTGATCAAGGCCACCCTGCCGATCGAAATCACCCCCGGCGATCTCGATACCGAGCACGCCGAGCTGATCCTCAAACAGAAGACCGAAGGGCCTGAGAGCATTGGCGTCGATCCCGAATCAGGCGAGGCCATTTATCTGCTGTTCGGGCAGTACGGCCCCTACCTGCAACGGGGCGAGGTGGGTGAGGAGAACCTCAAGCCGAAGCGGGCTTCCCTGCCCAAGGGCCTCAAGCCTGAAGACCTCAGCCTTGAGGCCGCCCTCGGGCTGCTGCGCCTGCCCCGGCTGCTGGGCGAACACCCCGATGGCGGCAAGGTGCAGGCAGGACTGGGCCGCTTCGGCCCTTACATCGTTCATGACAAGGGCAAAGGCGAGAAGGATTACCGCTCGCTCAAGGCCGAAGACGACGTGCTCCTGGTGGCCCTGCCCCGGGCGATCGAGCTGCTCGCCATTCCCAAGAAGGGTCGCGGCGGCCGCACCGCCTTGAAGGATCTCGGCAGCCCGGGCGGCGAAGGAGAGTCGATCGGGGTGTTCGACGGCCCCTACGGGCTGTATGTGAAGCAGGGCAAGGTGAACGCGTCGCTGCCCGAAGGCAGCACGGCAGACACGATCACCATCGAGGAAGCGGTTGCCCTGTTGGCGGCCAAGGCCGCCACAGGCAAAGCCAAGGCCAAGGCCCGCAAGCCTGCCACCGCCAAGAAAGCCGCTGACGCCAAGCCGACGACCACCAAAGCGGCAGCAACCAAAACGGACAAAGCCGGCGCCAAACCCGCCAAACTCCCCGCCAGCAAGACAGGCCGCCCCCGGGCCAGTGCGGTGCGGATCATCAAGGCCGCCTCGAGTTGATGCCGGCCCCGCGCGCGCCGATGCTGAGCAGCGCGCTGACGCTCGCCCTGCTCATGGGCGGTTGCAGCGGCAACCCCGTCGCTGAACAGCTGGCGGCTGGCTTCGAGTCGCCAGCCTCCCCGGCCACACCGCCGGCCCCAACCCCGGCTCCCCCCGCAACAGCGGAAACCCCGGCCAGTCCAGCAACCCCGGGGCCAACGACCCCAGCAACAACAACGGCCACAACCACCGCGCCGACGGCAACACCGGCCCCGGCAACACCGGCCAAACCCGTGGCCGGAGCCATGCCTTATCGCATCACCATCCAACTGAGCGGGGTCGATCCGGCCGCCCCCGCTGAAGCGGTGACCGCCGCCCTACGCAAGGCGGGGGTCCGATTTGAAGTGGAAACGATCGAGCGGATCCCCCAAGCTGGCGCCGAAGCCAAGCCATCAGGCCCGGGCCAAGCAGCAACCAGCTCAGCCGCACCGGCCCCCCGGTGATCCGCAACCATGGACCCGTCCTCCCGCAATCTGAGCCGGCGCCAGGCCCTGAAGCTGGTTGAAACGGCCTACCTGGCCGCCGCCACCGCCCTGCTCTGGGCCGGCCTCTATTACCTGCCGGTGGGTGGAGCCCTGTTCCGACTGGCCCTGCCGTTGCCCCTGGCCTTGCTGCAACTGCGCCAGGGCTGGCGCTGCGGTTGGGAGGGCACGGCTGTGGCAGCGCTGCTGCTGGTCGCCCTGATGGGCCCGATCCGCGGGCCCTTGGTGCTGTTTCCCTACGGCTTGCTGGCGCTCTGGCTGGGCTGGGGCTGGAGCCATTCGAGGAGCTGGTGGCTCACCTGGGGAGTGGGCCTGCTGATCGGCAGCGCCGGTTTTCTGGTGCGGGTGGCGGTGCTCTCCCTGTTGCTTGGCGAAAATCTCTGGGTGTTGATCACCGCTGCGGCTGCGGCCCTGCTGGAGCGGCTGAGCGGGGTGCTGCAACTGGGCGTCGCCCCGGATCTGCAGCAGGTTCAGATCATGGCGGTGCTGCTGGTGCTGGTTCAGAACCTGATCTATGTGCTGGCCCTGCATGCCGTGGCGTACTGGATCTTTCCGCGGCTCCAGGCGCCGATCACGGAGCCGCCATCACAATTGCGGGCCCTGGTGAGCCTTGATCCGCTCTGAGCACGACCCCGGCGGCGGAGCGGCAGAGATCTGGGCAACGCACGTTCGGCTGGGCGCTCCCAATAGCCTGCTGCTGCTGCTGCTGGCCGGCACCGAGACTGCCGAGGTTCCCGGCATCTCCGCCGCCGGGGCGACGGCGGCCTCCCGGCGCTGGACCGCCGCCGCCGATGCGGAGTTATTGCTGCTTGGACCGGGCGGTCACCGCCCCCATGCCCTGCCGCCACTGCCGGCAGGCGTCAGCCCCGCCTTGATCTCCCACGTGGTGCGCAAGGAATTGGCGCTCCTCACCCTGGTGGTGGACCTGGGCTGCCCGGTCGCACCGGCCGTTGCCCACCTGCAACTGGCCGAAGCGCCAGCCCGCTGCCTGAGCACGGGGGCCGCCATGGCCCCCGAGAGGGTCAGGGGTCTGCTGGCCCTGGGCCGGCGCTGGGGCCAACGCTGGGGACGCCAGCGCGGCACACCGCCCCCGCTGCTGTTGGCGGAATGTGTTCCGGGCGGAACCAGCACGGCCCAGGCGCTGCTCTGCGGCCTGGGCATCGGGGCCGCCGGGCTGGTAAGCGGCAGCCTCAAACAGCCGGCCCATGGCTTGAAAGGCGCCTTGGTGGAGCGGGGCCTGCGCGCCGCTGGTCTCTGGGACCAGGCCAAAGCCGGCGGAGCCGATCCCCTGGCGGTGGTGGCCGCGGTGGGGGATCCGATGCAGCCGCTGGCCGCCGGTGTGCTGCTGGCCGCCGCCGAGGGCGGGCTGCCGGTGCTGCTCGCCGGCGGCAGCCAGATGGCGGCGGTGCTGGCGCTGGCGCTTGCCTTGGCACCAGCTGGCCTGCGGCCGCAACTGGCGGGCCTGGCCGCCCTGGCCACCACCGCCTGGGTGGCGGGGGAGGCGAGCAGCGACCTGGAGCTGTTGCTGAAGCGAATCGGCGATCGCTGGCAGGTGGAGCCCCTGGCCTTTGCCAGCAGCCTGCGTTTCGGTGGCTGCCGCAGCGCCCCCCTTCGCGACTACGAGCGTGGCTATGTCAAGGAGGGGGTGGGTGCCGGCGGGCTGGCCCTCCTCTGGGAACTGAGCGGCCGCCGGCCAGAGGCCCTCGCTGAAGCCTGTGATCTGGCCTGCGAACAGCTGCAGGGCTGCTCCTAGGGTCCAGGCCATGCAGGTGCTGCCCCCCTCCCAGCTCAGGCTCAGCCGCCGCCAGCTGCTGCGCTGGGGCGCCATCGGTGGGCTCGGCCTGATGGGCTCCTGCGCCAGGCCGAGCTCAGCCCAGCTGCTCTACAGCAGCGGTCAGATGCCAGCGGCCTGGTTGAAGCGGTTGCCGGATCCCTGGCGCGGCGAGGCCAAGGAGGGGCCCGGCGAGCTGCTCAGCCAGCTCTCCAGCGCCGATCTGCTGCAGTGGCCGGAGGGGTGGATTGGCGATCTCAGCGGCGAGCAGCTGCAGCCCTTTGCTCCGCCTGACACCCCCGAGGCCACCAGGCTGTTTGCCGATCTGGCCCCCTTCGCAGGGCCGATCAGCCATCTGTTCGGCGATCCGGCCGCTGCACCGATCGCCTATCCCTGGGCCTTCGGCACCTGGTGGTTGGTGCTGCGCAACCGTCAGGACCTGGCCGAACGCCGCGCCGAGGGCTGGTCTCTGCTCCTGGATGCCAGCCTCAAGGGCCTGCTCGTGCTGCCCTCCAGCCCCCGGGTGGTGATTGAGCTCTGCCTGCGCCAACTGGGCCTGGCCAGCCAAGACGAGGGCGCCCTGGCTGATCCGCGCTTGCTGCCCCAGCTGCGCCGGTTGCGCGGCCAGGCCCTGGCCTTCGATGAACGCGATGGCCTCAACCTGCTGTTGCGGGGCAAGGCTGAAGCGGCCGTGGTGGCCAGTCAGCGGCTTTTGCCTTTGCTGCGCAGTGATCTGCGCCTGACGGCCCTGCTGCCGGCCAGTGGCTCACCGCTGTGGTGGAACCTGCTGCTGCGGCCGGCCCGCAGCCGCGAACCGGCGCCCTTGGCCTGGCTTCAACAAGCTCGCGAGCCCGCCCTGCTCAGCCGGCTGCTGGCTGCGGGTTGGGTGCCACCGCTGCAGCGCCAGGCCCTGGCTGCAGCTTTGCAGAGCTGGCCCCAACCCATCGCCTCGCTCCTGTACCCGGAGCCGGCGGTGCTGGCCAACTGCAACAGCCTCTCCCCGCTCAGGGGCGAAGCGCGTGCCCGCTACCAGACGCTCTGGGACCAGGCCGCTCCGGCTTGAGCGCAACCCACGCCTGAACCCCTAGCCCCAGAGCCGGCGCCGCGGTGGTGCCGCCAGCAGGGCGTGGGTGTGGGCGAGCAGATCAGGAATCGCCAGGCCATGGGGACAGCGGGGCAGGCAGGCGCCGCAACGCTCACAGGCCCTGGCATCGAGCTGTTCCCACCAGTGGCCCGCCCGGCCGATCAGGTTGTAGCGCTCGGTGGCAAAAGCCTCCATGCCATGGCCGAGCGCCAGGTTGCGCAGGCGCAGCAGTTCGGGAATCGGCACGGCCTGCGGGCAGGGCAGGCAGGCGCGGCACTGGCCGCAACGGCCTGGGCCGAGGCGCCGGGCCGCCGCGGCGGCAAGCCGTTCGAGAGCCTCCGTTTCAAGCCGTGTGCGCGTGCCATCGGCGGCGGCGAGACGCTCGGCCCAGGCCAGATCACCTGGCTGGGCGGCCCCGAGGCTGAGGGTGCTGATCCCTTCGCTGATCAAAAAGCGATAGGCCAGCTCCAGGGGAGCCAAAGGGGCGCAGTCGGCGCTGAGTTCCGGCGGTGGGTCGTAGAGACGCCCGCCCTTGTCTGCAGGGGAGATCGCCATCACGCCAAGGCCGGCGGCGAGGGCCCGGCGGGCCAAGGGCAGGCGCTCCTGATCAAAGAGATGGAGATGAAGGCTGCAGAAACCGAAGCAACCGCTGCCCAGGGCCGCTTCGATCAGTCCGCTGCTGCCATGGCTGCTGAAGCCCAGTTGGCCCACCAGCCCTTCGCTGATCGCCCAGTCGAGCAGCTCCTTGCCCTCCCCCTCTAGGGCCCAGTCGAGATGCTCGGGCCGGTTGAGGCCATGCACCGCCAGGTTGTCGAGCCGCTCCACCCCCAGGCGCCTGAGGCAGGCCCGCAGCTGCTGGCGGCCTTCGATCAGGCCCACACCAGGCAGGATCTTGCTGGTGATCACCAGCTGGTCGCGGCGGAGCGCCAGCTTGGCCATCGCCTCGCCCAGGTAGGCCTCGGCCGGTCCGTAGGCGGGTGCGGTTTCGAGATGGTTGATGCCGCAGGCGAAGGCGGCGGCCAGCACCCGCTCCATCTGAGCGGCGGAATCAACCGCCCGCATTGTGCCCAACGTGAACAGCGAGACAGCCGGCCCTCGGCCAAAGGGCCGCCGGGCGGGCGCTTGCTCAGCGGGGGGCACCGGACGGGTCGCCAGGGGGCGCCGTTGGAGGGGGAGGGCCGGGCTCCTCCGGATCGCCACCGGGCTCGGGCTTGCCATCCGCCTGGCGCTGGGCAAGGCGGACATTGCGGATCAGTTCGGCCGGGCTGAGCTGATCGAGAAAGCGGCGAAAATCCTCCTGATCCTCCGCATCGGCCTCGGCATCGACCGGGATCGAGGCATCGGCCACCACCTCCTCCAGCATCC
This sequence comes from Synechococcus sp. SynAce01, assembly GCF_001885215.1. Lineage (GTDB taxonomy): Bacteria > Cyanobacteriota > Cyanobacteriia > PCC-6307 > Cyanobiaceae > Regnicoccus > Regnicoccus frigidus. Next base: position 596,656 of record NZ_CP018091.1, read on the forward strand.
AGATGCTGGAGGAGGTGCGCAGGGCCAGGGCGATGGCATCGCTGGGGCGGCAGTCGATCTCAGTGGGCTCACCAGCGGGCGAGGTGAGTTTGAGAACGGCGCGGAAGGTGCTGTCTTCGATGGCATGGATGATCACCCGCTCCAGCCGCAAACCACCGGCCGCCAGCAGGGTGGCCATCAGATCGTGGCTGAGCGGGCGGGGGGGTGGCTCGCCTCCCAGGCCGGCCAGGATGTTCTGGGCCTGGGCCTGGTCGATCCAGATCGGCACCTGGCGCCGGCCGCAGGGATCGCGGAGCAGCACGATCGGGCTGCGACTGGCCGCGTCGAGGGCGATGCCGAGAACGCGCATTTCCACCATGGCCTTGCTGCGCCTGACCGTTGTCCATTATGGGCAGGAGCTCCAGGCCGACGATGTTCACAGGGTTGGTCCAGGCCGTGGGGCGATTGCGGCGCCAGCCCAAAGGCGTGCTGGTGGAGGGGCTGGGCCGTCACTTCGCCATTGCCCTGGGCGACAGCGTCGCTGTCGACGGCGTCTGCCTGACCGTTGCTGAACTGCACAGCGATGGCTTCCGCGCCGATGTCAGCGAGGAGACCCTCAACCGCAGCACCCTGGCCACCAAGGCGGCTGCGGGCGCGCCGGTGAATCTCGAGCCGGCCCTGCGCCTCGCCGACCGGCTCGGTGGTCACCTGGTCAGCGGCCATGTCGACGGGCTCGCCCATGTGGTCGCCATCAGCCAGCAACCGGCCTCCTGGAGGCTGGAGCTGCAATGGCAGGATCCGGCCTATGGCCGCTACATCTGCGACAAGGCCAGCGTGGCCGTCGATGGCATCAGCTTGACGGTGGCGGGATCCAGCGGGGCCGGGGAGCGGTTCTGGATCGCCGTGATCCCGCTCACCTGGACCAGCACCACATTGCGACAGCGCCGGGTGGGCGATGCGGTCAATCTGGAGGCCGACCTGCTGGCCAAATACACCGAGCGGTTGCTGGCGGCAACAAGCGCCCCAGGCGGGGGAACTCCGCCGCCCATGGCCGGGATCGATGGCTCATGGCTGGCCGAACACGGCTGGGCCTAGCGTTGAAGCCGTGATTGTTCGGGATCGATGAGCATGACGGGGGAGCACGCACCGATCGCCGCCCTGCGCACCTTCACCATCGCCGAGGGGATCGTGATGATCGTGCTCGGCAGCCTGGCCCTGATCTTTCCGGTGGTGGCCTCCTTCTGGGTCACGGCCGTTGTGGCGCTCGCCTTTCTGGTGGGAGGGATCGTCGGCCTCGTCGACAACCTCTACCGCGCCAGGCATCTGAGCCGCCGGCATGCCTTCGCTCGGCTGGTGGTCTCGACCCTGTTCCTGGTCACCGGCGCCTGGATGATCAGCCAATTCCGTGGCGGCCTTGGCAATGCGGCTTCCCAGGTAGCTTCGCTGGCCTTGGCGATCGGGGTGGTCTTTGTGATCGAGGGCTTGGTGGCCATTGCTGTTGCCGCCAGCCACAAGCAGGCCGTGGGTCGGGGCTGGGGACTGGCCAACGGCCTGATCACCCTGCTGCTCGGCGTCTTGATCCTGACGATGAAGTTCTGGAGTCAGCTCTCAGTGATCGGCGTGCTCGTTGGCGTGAGCTTCCTGTTCAGCGGCATCGACCTGCTCGCCTTCAGTGCCCATCTCCATGGTCCTGGAGATGGCAAAGACTCAGCCCCATCCGCCCTACGCGAAACCAACGAAGCCAACCCCAGGACCTGATTGGCACTGGCAACAGCGAAGCGAAAGGCCGGTTAGGGCAGTTCCGGCTCGTCGTTGAGGGGGAGCAACCAGATCGAACCGGTTTCCGCGTGGATCTGGATCTGAAACTCCTGGCCGGGCTCGAGCCCCATGCGGCGGGTGTAGGCGTTGCCGATCATCAAGTTGCCATTGCCATGCACCCGGGTGCGGAATTCAGCCTGGCGTCCCTTGCTGCCACTGCCCTGGCCATGGCTTGCCTGGGCGTTGTTGCCGCCGAGACGGTAACCCTTGGCTTCCACCAAGGCCCGGTAGAAACCCTTCTTCAGTAGACGCCCACCTGGGCTGACATAGCCACAGGCTCTGGCAATCTCATCTTCTGAACAACTGCTGAGGGTTCTCGCCTTCTCAAGCAGGGCCTTTCCCACAAGCATCGCTTTTCAGTCCAGCAAGGCTTTTCCCTCTACCAAGGCTCTTAACTCCAGCAAGAATTTTCCTTCTGGAATGGGTGGGGCGGGATGATGGCGTCCAACGCGATGGCCTGACTTTAGGCCGGTCTCGAAGCAGATGACTGCTCGGTGGATGGGGAGCTATGCAGGACCTCAGCGTCCCGGAGAAGCCGCTGACAGGATTAAAGGATATAGAGGATGCCGAAGAGAATCAACCAGATCACATCCACGAAGTGCCAATAGAGTTCGGCTGCTTCGACGCCGAAATGGTGCTCAGGTGTGAAGTGACCCGGCTTGCGTGCCTGCCACCAGACAATCAGGATCATCATGGCGCCCAGGGACACGTGCAGCCCGTGGAAACCCGTGAGGGCATAAAAGGTGCTGGCGTAGAGGTTGTCGGTGAGGCCGAAGGGCAGTGAAAAATATTCGACCATCTGACCAGCCAGGAAGGCCACCCCAAGGGCCGCCGTCAGCAGCAGCCAGCGGCGGAAGGCAGATGGCCTGTCCTGCTTCAGTTCGCTGGCGGCACGGTGGAACGTGAAACTGCTCGCCACAAGCAGGGCGGTGTTGATCGTGGGCAACACCAGTTCCAGTTCGTAGATCGCTCCCAGTGGCAGGGGATTCACCGCCCGAAACGTGAGGTAAGCGGCAAAGAATCCGGCGAAGGTCATTCCATCGGCCACCAGGAAAGTGGTCAGGCCGAACATGCGCACGTCGCGATGGCCTTCCTCGTCCTCCTCAGCGGGCAGTGAAGCTGGGGACTCAACGATGCTGGCAGCAACGGTTGCGGAGGTCAAGGTTTCTGTCGCCACAGCGGCAGCACTTGATGACGGTTCGGGGCGGGGTGTCAGGGCGGCCATGGTGTGGGTCTGGGCGAATCGACAATCGGGGAAGCAGCGAGGTGGGGCAAGCCCCTGGATCATCGACCCCGAGACCAGAGCTGTTGGCCCGTGGTGGACTTGAGGTCGATCTGGTCTTCAGCGACGCCGTAGCCGTAGGGGTGGGTCACCAACGGCGCAGGGCCGATCCAGTTCTCCACCGGTGGAGGAGAACTGGTCAACCATTCCGGAGTCAACGCCCTCCAGGGGTTGTCACCAGCCACCGGGCCGGCGAAGGCACTCCAGGCCACATTGATTAGGAATGGAAGGGTGCTGATCGCCATCAGCAGGGCTCCCACACTGCTGACCTGGTTCAACATGGTGAACTGCGGGTCGTACTCAGCCACGCGGCGGGGCATGCCATTGAGGCCAAGCCAGTGCTGGGGGGCAAAGCAGAGGTTGAAACCAATGAAGGTGAGCGCAAAGTGCAGGCGGCCCAGGTGTTCGTTCAGCATCCGGCCCGTGAACTTGGGGAACCAGTGATAAATCGATCCAAACACGACGAAGACGGTTCCGCCATAGACGATGTAGTGAAAATGCCCGACAACGAAGTAGGTGTCGTGGACATGAATATCGAAGGGGACCTGGGCCAGTGCCACCCCGGTGATGCCACCGAAAACGAAGTGAACGATGAAGGCACAGCTGAACAACATGGCGCTGTTCAGTGCGATTTTGCCGCCCCAAAGTGTGGCGAGCCAGTTAAAGAATTTGATGCCGGTTGGTACGGCGATGAAGGCCGTGGCAATCGTGAAAAACAGGCGCATCCAGGGGGGCGTACCGCTGGTGAACATGTGATGGGCCCAGACGATCAAGCCGAGGAAAACAATCCCAAGAATGGAGTACACCATCGTGGTGTAGCCGAACAGGGGCTTGCGGGCATGAACCGGCAGAATTTCACTGACCAGCCCAAAGGCCGGAAGAACCATGATGTAAACCGCCGGGTGGGAATAGAACCAGAAAAGGTGTTGATACACCACCGCATTGCCTCCCAAGGCCGGGTTGAAGAATCCGGTGTGGGCGATGATGTCGAAACTGAGCAACACCAGCGTTCCTGCTAGCACCGGTGTGGCGAGAACCACAAGGAAACTGGTGCCCAGCATCGCCCAGCAGTACATGGGCAGTTGCATCATCTTCAGCCCCGGGCGACGCAGCTTCAAGATGGTGGCAATGAAGTTGATGCCCCCAAAAATGGAACTACCGCCCAGGAGCAACACACTCAAGATCCAAACCACTTGGCCGGCAGCGGGAGTGGTGAGGCTGAGCGGCGGATAGGCCGTCCAACCGGACTGGGCCGCACCGGCAATGAAGTAACTGGCAATCAGCAAAAAACCAGCCGGTGGAATCATCCAGAAAGCCACCGCATTGAGCCGGGGAAACGCCATGTCCCGGGCTCCTACATAAAAAGGAATCAGATAATTACCGAAGGCTCCATTCACCACAGGCACGATCCACAAAAAAATCATCACCGTGCCATGCAGGGTGAGCATTTCGTTGTAGGTTTCCCTGGGAACAAAATCGGATATCGGACTCAACAATTCCACCCGAATCACGCCGGCCAGGGCGCCTCCCACCAGATAGAAAAAGAACCCGGTCACCATGTATTGCAGACCGATCACTTTGTGATCGAGGCTGAAGCTGAGATAACGAAGCCAGCCTTGCGGCTGTAACCCCGGAGGGAGGCTTTGCGGTTGGGAAGTCTGGGGGGGGAAAGCCAGGGTCATCGCCAGGGGGGCATGGGGTTGAAGGGAATCAAAAACGCTCTGGAGCCGACCTCAGCCGGTGGGAGCTCCGGCTGCCGAGGCCACCGTTGCCGGAAGGTTGGAATCCAGCCAACGATCGAAGGCCTCCGGCTCGTGGACCACCACGGTGGAACGCATCCCGCCGTGGTACGGGCCGCAGAGTTCGGCGCAGATGATCGGATACCGGCCCGGCAGGGTGGGGGTAAAGGTCAACACGGTTGGCTGCCCGGGGATCACGTCCTGCTTCAGGCGGAACTCAGGCACCCAGAAGGCATGGATCACATCGCGCGCCTCCATCCGCAACTCCACCGTCTGGCCGCTTTTGACGTGAAGTTCGCCGCTGATGAAGTCGCCTTCGGGGTAATGGAAAAGGAAGGCGAACTGAAGAGCCGTTACATCGACAGGCAAGACGCCGATGCTTCCACCAGAAGCAGCACCGATTCCTCCCCAGAGGCGGGGGGTTCCAGCCTCTCCTTCTGATGACCGGACACTGGCTTGAGCGACTGGAGAGTCCATCGTCCCATGCATGGAATGGGGATCGGCGAGGGGGATCATGCCGCCCATCCGGTCATAGATGTCGTAGCTGTAGATGCCGACAAACAACACCACGATTGCGGGGATGGCGGTCCAGAAGATTTCAAGCTGAAGATTTCCTTCCACAGCCACACCATCACCAGAATCACCATCCCGCCGCCTGAAACGCACCAGGCTGAAGATCAACAGGCCAAGAATTCCTAGAAAAAGGATTGTGCCGATCGTGAAAAGTACGGCGAAGAGTTCGTCATACAAAGGGGCGTTCGAACTGGCGGCTGCTGGCAGGAGGTTGATATTCTGGCCAACCCAAAGCCCTGCCAAGACGAGGATCATGCCCACCACCAAGGTGAGAATGGCGGAGGGTATGGGCACGGACCGCATGTCGCTGGATTCCCACCTTATGGGGATCGAGGATCCGGCAAGGGCCATTGGCGCAAACCACTTATCAACTCCGATCCAAGTGCGCGATTCCACACAGGGGCTGCCCCTGTAGAGCCCAGTCCAGGCAACGGACTTCAGGGTGAAGCTTGATCGCTAGTTTGGCTGGCATGGTGCCTGGAATGCTCTTTCTCACATCCCATTTGGTGGTGGCCCTGGTGGCGCTTGTCGGCATCGGTGGCGCCACCCGGGTGATGCAAGCCGGCTTGGCCTGCCCCGACTGGCCGCTCTGCTATGGCAGCTTCCTGCCTGGTGGCCAGATGAATCTGAAGGTGTTCCTCGAATGGTTTCACCGCCTTGATGCCTTTCTGGTCGGCATCGGTTTGCTGGTCTTGCTCGTGATCAGTTTGCTGAAGCGGTCCTCGCTGCCTGCTTGGCTGCCATGGGCCAGCGGCACGGCCCTTCTGCTGGTGGCTTTCCAGGGCGCCCTCGGTGCCCTGACGGTGACCCAGCTGCTGCGATTCGACCTGGTCACGGCTCACCTGGCCACGGCCCTGGTGCTGGTGGCCCTGCTCAGCGCAATCCATCAGGGCTTGGCCTTCCGTCCCGAACCAGCCTCTTCGCTCCAGCCACCAACAAGCAGTGTTCGGCCTGGCTGGCCAGCGGCCTGGTGGATGGCCCCCGCCTCAGCTGGTTTGGCTGTGTTCATCCAGGCCATCTCAGGAGCCCTGATGGCCAGCCAATGGGCTTCAGGCCGTTGCCTTGCCAGCGGAGAAGCCTGCCAGTGGTTAGCCCTCCATCGCCAGCTCGCCACGCCTGTGGCCACAGCGGTGATTGCGCTGAGCCTGGTACCAATCCTGCTGCGCGGTTCGCTTCGGCGACAGTGGCCGCTCGCAGCAGCAGCCGTGATGCTCGTGACCTTGCAAGTTCTGCTTGGCGTGTTCACCCTTCGCCTCGCCCTGGCCGTGCCCCTGATCACCGTGGGGCACCAGATCACGGCAGCTTTGCTTGTGGCCGTACTCGCCGCCCTGGCGATGCGGACCTGGCGATCCAGCCTTCCCAGCGCCGACCTCGGCCGATCCCCTCGTATGCAGACCTCCCATGGTTAGCGCCAGTGTGACCACGGCCCCTTCGCCCCCCCCGTTGGGCGTGGACAGGCCGGTAGCCGCTCCAGCCAAGGCGCGCCTGCCCGCCTGGCTGGAAATCGCCAAACCTCGGCTGATTCCCCTGCTGCTGGCCACCACCCTCGGCGGCATGGCCCTCTCCGAAGGCTGGCCATTACCCACCTCAACCCTGGCCTGCACCCTGGGCGGTGGCGCCCTGGCCGCTGCCGCTGCCGGCGTTTTCAACTGCCTCTGGGAAGAGAATCTCGATGGCCGGATGGGGCGCACCAGTGGCCGTGCCCTGCCCTCCGGTCGGCTTTCTTCCACCACGGCCTTCTGGGCGGCGGTCGCCCTCACCCTGGCCTCGTCGCTGCTGTTGATCGTCGGGGTGAACAGCCTGGCGGCCGCTCTCTCGTTGCTCGGGCTATGCAGCTATGTGCTGCTCTACACAGCCCTGCTCAAACCCCGCACCACCCAGAACATCGTCATCGGTGGCGTCGCCGGTGCGATTCCGCCCCTGGTGGGAGCGGCCGCTGCCAGTGGGCATGTGGGTCTGGGTGGTTGGTGGCTGTTCAGCCTGGTGATGCTCTGGACACCGGCCCATTTCTGGGCCTTGGCCCTGTTGCTTGCGGAGGATTACCGCTCGGTGGGCATTCCGATGTTGCCGGTGATCAAAGGTGCCGCCCACACCACCCGGGCGATCGGCCATTACGCCAGGGCCACGGCCCTGATCAGTGGCTTCGGAGTGCTGGCCTTGCCCACTGGTGGACTGCTCTACGGGCTGCTGCTGCTGCCATTCAATTCCAGGCTGCTGCAGATGTCACGCTCCTTGGCCCAGGCCCCGGAAGACCCCATGGCCGCCAAAGGGTTGTTTCGCTGGTCGATCCTCTACCTGTTCGGCATCTGCCTGTTGCTGCTGATGGCCCGCTTACCCGGAGCCAACGTGTTCAGCCAGCAGAGCTGGGAACTGCTGGTGGCTGCCTACCCGTTCCTGCCTGCTGCAGCGCTCTGAGCGCCAGGGTTGGCACTCTCCTTGGCAGTGTTGCTCCCTTTCTAGATTAAATGAACCCATCGGCCTGGCAGGAGTGTCACAAACGGGAGAAGAAGCCACGGTGATCGAGCTCATTGAGCTACGCAGGAACTACGGCCCGGTCACGGCCCTGGCCGGCCTCTCCTTGACCGTGCCCAAGGGCTGCCTGTACGGGCTGCTGGGCCCCAACGGTGCGGGCAAGACCACCGCCCTGCGCATCGTCTGCACCCTGCTGGCCCCCGACAGCGGCAGCGTCAGGGTGGGCGGGCTCGATGCCCTGGCCCAGCCCAGGGCCGTGCGTGAACTGCTCGGCTATGTGGCCCAGGAGGTGGCGATCGACAAGATCCTCACGGGTCGGGAACTACTGGAGTTGCAGGGGGCGCTGTACCACCTCAACGCCAAGCGCCTGCAGGCGCGGATCCTTGAACTCAGCGGCCTGCTCGGCATGGACGACTGGCTGGATCGGCGCTGTGGCAGCTACTCCGGCGGAATGCGCCGCCGGCTGGACCTGGCCAGCGGCCTACTTCACGATCCAGCTGTGCTGGTGCTCGATGAACCCACCGTCGGCCTTGACATCGAAAGCCGTGCCGCGATCTGGCAGGTGTTGCGCCAGCTCCGCGATCAGGGCACCACGGTGCTGTTGAGCAGCCACTACCTCGAAGAAATCGATGCCCTCGCCGATCGGCTGGCGATCATCGATGGTGGACAGGTGATTGCCGAGGGAACGCCCACCAGCTTGAAGAGCGCCCTGGGGGGCGATCGGGTCACCCTGCGGGTACGGGAATTCAGCAACGCCCCTGAAGCTGAACGGGTCCGTGAGGTGCTGGAGCGCTGCCCGGGCGTTCGCCAGGTGGTGGTGAACCTGGCCCAGGGCCATTCGCTCAATCTCGTTGTTGAGAATGCAACGGTGATTGAACCGCTGCGGCGCCAGCTGGCCGCGGCCGATCTGCCAGTGTTCTCTCTCTCCCAAAGCCGCCCCAGCCTGGATGATGTCTATCTCCAGGCCACCGGCCGCACCCTGATGGATGCGGAGCTGCAGGTGGCCGGTAGCCGTGATCCCAAGGCGGAGCGCAAACAGGCGATGCGTTGATCCCATGTCTCGAGCCCTTTCCTTCCCTCTGACCCGGCGATGACCAGTGCACCCTCCATGACCTCCACCGTTGCCAAGCCTGGGGCGTCAATCTCCGGGAATTCAGCCCTAGCCGATCAGGGCCAGGAAATCCTCGCTCTGACCAAACGGCTGTTCCTGCAATTGGCCCGGCGGCCCTCCACGCTTGTGGCAGGGGTGTTGCAGCCCCTGATCTGGCTGGTGTTGTTCGGCGCCCTGTTCGCCAAGGCGCCTGAGGGTCTGCTGCCCGATGGCATGAGCTACGGCCGCTTCCTCGGGGCTGGGGTGATTGTGTTCACGGCGTTCAGCGCGGCGCTCAACGCCGGACTTCCAGTGATGTTCGATCGGGAATTCGGCTTTCTGAACCGGTTGCTGGTGGCACCGTTGCGATCGAGAAGTTCGATCGTGATTGCCTCGGTGCTCTACATCACCAGCCTCAGCCTGGTCCAGAGCCTGGCGATCATGGGAACGGCGGCCCTGCTCGGATACGGCTGGCCAGGGGTCTACGGCCTTGTGCTGGTCCTCGTCACCCTGCTGCTGCTCGTCTTCGCCGTGACCGGACTGAGCCTGGGCCTCGCCTTTGCCTTGCCGGGACACATCGAATTGATCGCCGTGATCTTCGTGGTGAACCTGCCGCTGCTGTTCGCCAGCACCGCGCTCGCGCCGATTTCGTTCATGCCCACCTGGTTGGGGTGGCTAGCGGCCCTGAATCCACTTACGTTCGCTATTGAACCGATTCGTGCCGCCTACGCCGGCCAAGTTTCCCTGTCAGCCGTTGTCCTCCAGGCTCCCTACGGCGCCTTAACAGGCGCCCACTGCCTGCTGGTTCTTGCAGTGCTGGCTGCGGGCCTGTTCCTCCTGATCCGGCCATTGCTGGATCGCAAACTCAGCTGAGTGCCGCCGTGCCCCTCCCTTTTTCCCCCTCGGACCTGACCCTCGCCGCGCCTGCTGCGGAACAGGGACCACTGCGCCAGGAACTGATCGCGGCCCTGCGCCGTCAGGATCCAGGCAGCATTGCCAGGCTTTCAACGCGCTGGGTCCATCGCCATGGCGTCGATGCGCTCGACCAGCTGATCCGTGAGCAGGCCGCAGAAGCCCCCGCAACCCAGGCCAACGCCCTGCAGCTGGAGTTGAACTCCCTCGCAGGCACCCTGGCAAAACCGCTGGCAACCGAGGCCGCTGTTCTCGAAACGCCGCCCCCCAACCCTGCTGAATGGGAGATCAAAGCGATCGATCCCCCTGCCACAGTCCAGGCCGTCGACACCGCCAACCCATTCGAGACGCCCTCCTTGGCTGCTGTGGCGTCCAAGCCAGAGCTGTCTACCGAGGATCCGTTCCAGGCCAAAGCGTCGATTGGCGATCCATTCGCCTCCGATCCGCCTGCCGCCCAACCAATGGCGGCGACTCCGTCTGCCCTGGATTCCTTCACGGCTGATTCCTTCATGCCTGGTTCCTTTGCTTCAGAACCATCTCCGGCGGAAGCGGCCATGGCCTCAGACCCGTTCGCCCCATTGGACCCTGGGCCGAACCCATTTGATCCAGCCCCCTTGGCGGCGGTGGCTTCGGAAGCTTCAACCGCGACAGCTATTAGCGTCACAGCCAACGATCCAGCTCCAGGCGCCGAGACCGAAACCAACCCTGCAGCGATCCCTGAGGAGGGGCACCCCGGCAGCGGCAGCGACGGCAGGCCCCAACGACGCAGCCCGATCCGGCGCTTCAAGAACTTGGTGCGCTACTGCATCGACGAGGTGGCCAGCACCTTTCAACAGGACGCCGATCTTGAAGCGAGCGGGCCCGGAGCCACTGTCCAGCCACCAGCGGCCAGCTGGCCTCTCCCCCCAACGCTGCCCTCTCCCCAGCCCGAATCAGCTAGAGGTCCTGCCGCCACTAGCCCAGCTGTTAGCAGAAGATCGTTCAGCAGCCAACCACCAGCTGAGCGGCAGCCGCGTCTCACCACGACGCCCGAGACCCCAGGGGCAGCGGCTGCGCCGCCGGTCCACCCCGATCTGGCGGCCTTGCGCTCGTGGTTGCCGGATCCACGGGACGACGAAGAGCGCCGGGCTTCTTGACCCAGCTATTCGACAAAATCCTGACGAAACCGTCCTGACCGCCGGCATCATTGCTGCGGCTTTTCTGCCCCCCCTCCTTGCCCAAGTCGTCCCCAGCCCACCGGCTCAGCCGTGCCTCCCTGCAAGGGGGGTTGATCGTCTCGGTGCAGGCGCCGGAGGGTTCGCCGATGCGGCAATGCGAGGTGATTGCCGCCATGGCGCAGGCCAGCCTGGCCAATGGGGCGATCGGCGTGCGGCTGGAGAGCCCCGAGCACATCGGAGCGGTTCGGAGACGCTGCCCGGCAGCCCTGATCATCGGACTGTGGAAACGCAGCTTTGCCGATAGTTCCGTCTACATCACGCCGGGATGGGAGGACATCAAGGCCGTCTGGGCCGCCGGCGCCGATGTGGTCGCCATCGATGCCACCGACCGCGTCCGACCGGGCGGCGAGGAGCTGACCGCACTGATCGATCGGGCCCACACCGAGCTCGGCGCCACGTTGATGGCCGATGTCGACAGCGTGGCCAACGGGCTGAAGGCGGCGGCCCTTGGCTGCGCCTGGGTGGGAACCACGCTGTATGGCTACACGCAGGAGACGGCCGCTTGTTGGCCTCCAGCCTGGGATCTGCTGGCGCCCCTGCGTGCCGCCTTGCCCGAAGGGGCGGTTCTGATCTGTGAAGGCGGGATCGCCACGGCCGGCGACGCCAGGCGGGCCAACCGCCTGGGAGCCGATGCGGTGGTTGTGGGAACCGCCATCACCGGCGTGGATCTGCAGGTGGCCGCCTACGTCAAGACGCTGGCAGGTTGAGCGAGTCGCTCACATCATTCCCGGCATGCCCATGCCGCCCATGCCAGGCATGCCCATTCCTCCCATTCCACCTGGGGAAGGTGGGGCCTCAGGTTCGGCCTTGTCGGCGATCACCACTTCGGTGGTGATCAACAAAGCAGCGATCGAAACCGCATCCTGCAGGGCCAGCCGCACCACCTTGGCGGCATCGAGAATGCCAGCGGCGATCAGGTCTTCGTATTCGCCTGTGAGGGCATTGAAACCTTTGCCGGAGCTCAGCGCTTCAGCCACCACAACCACGCCGTTGGCGCCGGCGTTATCGGCGATCTGGCGCAGGGGAGCCGAGAGGGCGCGCTGGACGATCTGGGCACCGGTGCGCTGATCGCCGTTCAGCCGGGCGATCAGACCATCAAGACCGGCAGCCAGTTGCAGCAGGGTGCTGCCGCCACCGGGGACAATGCCTTCTTCGACCGCCGCGCGGGTGGCGTTGAGGGCATCCTCAATGCGCAGCTTGCGGTGGCGCAGTTCGGTTTCGGTGGGGGCCCCGACCTTGATGACGGCCACACCTCCGGCCAATTTGGCGATCCGCTCATTGAGCTTTTCCTTGTCGTAGTCGGAGTCGGTGACCTCCAGTTCGCGTTTGATCGAGGCGACGCGTTCGGCGACGGCATCGCGATGCTCATCGCTGCCGATGATCGTGGTGCTGTCCTTGCTGATCGTGATCCGACGCACCTTGCCGAGGTCGGCCAGGCTGACGCTGTCGAGAGCCATCGCCCGGTCCTCGCTGATCAAGGTGGCGCCAGTGAGGATGGCGATGTCCTGCAGGGCGGCCTTACGGCGCTCACCGAAGGACGGAGCGCGCACCGCTGCCACCTGCAGCACACCACGGTTCTTGTTCACCACCAAGGTGGCCAGGGCTTCACCGTCGACCTCCTCGGCCAGGATCACCAGGGGCGAGGAGCCGGCCTTCGCGACCATCTCCAGCACGGGCAGAAGATCGGCGATCGCACTGATCTTGCGGTCGGTGACGAGCAGCAGGGCGTTCTCGTAGTCGCAGACCTGACGGTCGGCGTCGGTGACGAAATAAGGAGAAGAATAGCCCCGGTCGAAGGCCATGCCCTCGGTGATCTCAAGTTCGGTGGCCAGAGAGCGGGATTCCTCGACGGTGATCACCCCATCGGTGCTCACCTTGTCCATGGCGTCAGAAACCATCTGGCCGATCTGCTCGTCGCCACCGGCACTGACCGTGGCGACCTGGCGGATCGCCTCACCGGCCACGGCCTCAGACAGGCGGGCGATGCCGGTCACGATCTCGGCGGTCGCCGCTTCCATGCCGCGTCGCAACCCCACCGGATTGGCACCCGCCGCCACGTTGCGCAGACCTTCCTGCACCAGGGCCTGGGCCAACAGGGTGGCCGTCGTGGTGCCATCGCCGGCCTTGTCCTTGGTTTTGGTGGCCACCTGCTGCATCAGCTTGGCGCCGATGTTTTCGAACGGATCTTCAAGCTCGATTTCCTTGGCGATGGTGACGCCGTCATTGACGATGTCGGGAGCACCGAACTTCTTCTCGATCACCACGTTGCGACCCCGCGGCCCGATTGTGACCTTCACCGCATCGGCAAGGGCATTCACGCCGCGCTCCAGAGAAGCGCGGGATGCATCCGAGAAACTGATCAGTTTGGCCATCGGTGGGGGGTGGACAGACCGTGGGGCTGCCCGATAGACGTCAACGATCAGGCTCCCACGGCGGGGCGGGCGATGTCAGCGATGTTGTAGTGGGGAAAGCCGAATCAGACACCCCGGCTCGATAGGGTCTTGCCATGGAGGAGATGATCACCACGAGCCTGGCTGACGCTCTAAGCGATGGCAGCGCCGATCCGGGGACGGGTCCCAGTGCGATGGCCTTCTTGATCATCACGGGCCTCGGCCTGGCCATGGCCGTGGTCTACGTGCCGATCCGGCTGTTTCTGACCATGACCGTGCGCAGCCGACGGCTGAAGTTGCTGCAACGTATTCGCCGCCTGCGCGAAGAACTGGGACAACCGATCGAGGGCTGATCAGCTCATCAACATGCCGCCATCCACCTGCAAAACCTGGCCAGTGATGTAGGCGGCGGCAGGATCGGCGGCCAGAAAGCGCACGGCGCCGGCCACATCCTCAGGCTGGCCGAGCCGGCCGAGGGGAATCGCCTTGAGAATGGGCTCCACATTCAGGTCCTGGGTCATCTCGGTGGCAATGAAGCCCGGCGCCACGGCATTAACGGTGATGCCGCGGCTGGCGAATTCGGCGGCCGTGCTGCGGGTGAAACCGACCACACCAGCCTTGGCGGCGCTGTAGTTCGTCTGGCCGGCGTTACCGGTCAGGCCGACCACCGAGGTGATGTTGATGATGCGGCCGCGGCGGGCCTTGAGCATGCTGCGGCTCGCAGCCCGGGTGCAGAGAAAAACGCCGGTGAGATTGAGATCGATCACCGCCTTCCAGTCCGCGGTCTTCATGCGCAGGAGCAGGCCATCGCGGGTGATGCCGGCGTTGTTGACCAGCACGTCGAGTCGGCCGCAGCGCTCGAGCACCGCCTGGATCAGCCCGTCCACCTGCCCTTCTTCGGACACGTCCGCCTGGAGGGCATGGGCCCGGCCGCCGGCGGCCTCGATCTCGGCGACCACGGCCTCAGCGGCGCTGGCGGAATTGGCGTAGTTGACCACCACCTCAGCGCCGTCGGCCGCCAGGGCCAAGGCGATGGCACGGCCGATGCCACGGCTCGCCCCGGTGACCAGGGCGGTCTGACCCTGCAGTGGAATGGCTGCGTGAGCGGACATCGGTGGCGAAGCACTGGGCGCCCGCGATCGTATGCCGCCGCTCTCGCCGAGCTCAGCCCGCCATTGCCTCGACGGCGACGAGAGCCTTGCCGAGGATGGCGATGAAGCTCCCCAGCTGCTCCTGGCTACCCATCACCACCAGCATCTGGCCCGGGGCGAGGCGCACCTCACCGCCGGGGTTGGCGATCAGCTTCGACTCTTCCTGTTGGTAGGTGGCACCGCGGTAGCTGTAAGGGTTCCCGACCTTGGGGGCGGGGGTGCGAATCGCCAGCACCATGGCGCCGGAGCGCCGCCCCAGCTCCAGTTCCGCCAGGCTGCGGCCGTTGAGGTCGCCGAGTAGGGCGCCATCCTCACTGAGCTGGAATTCCTCCACTTCGCAGTCTGAAGAGGAGAGCAGATCCATGAAGCGCACCGCCAGGGGGCGCAGGGCCGTGGCGGCCATGGTGCGCCCGCCCGCCACATAGGGGCTCACCACCTGGTTGGCACCGGCCTGGAGCAGCTTGCGTTCCGCTTCTTCGCTATCGGAGCGGGCAATCAGCCGGCAGGCGGGGGCAATTCCGCGGGCACTGAGCACCACATAGAGATTGGCGGCATTGCTGGGCAGGGCTGCCACCAGGCTGCGGCAGCGGTGAATGCCCGCCTCCAGCAGGGTTTCATCGAGGGTGGCATCGGATTGCAGCACAACGATGCCCCGGGCCTCGGCCGCCTCTTTCTGAGCCTGATCCATCTCGATCACGATCAGGGGAACGCCTTCGCTGGCCAGTTGTTCGGCGATTTCACGGCCGATGCGGCCATAGCCGCAGAGGATCACATGGTTTTCCATCGTTTGCAGGTAGCGGCGGAAACGGTTTTCGCGCATGCGGCGGAAGTAACCCGACTCACTCAGACCCAACAGGCTCTGGATGGAGAGCTGAACCACCACCAGGCCGCCGACAATCGAGAACACGGTCACGGCGCGACCGGCGGCGGTGAGGGGATTCACCTCGCCGTAGCCGATGGTGCTGATCGTGATCAACACCATCCAGTAGGAATCGCCCCAATCCCAGCCCTCGACGATCCGGTAGCCGAGCGCCGAGAGGTTGACCACGCTCGCCAATGAAACCAGCGGCGTCAGCCAGGGGTGGCGACGGCGCAGCGACGGCGGTTGGCGGCGGCTGAAGCGGCGTTGGACGTTTTGGGAAGGGAGCATCCAGCGACGCCGTTGAACCGAAGAGCCGTGGAACAGAAGAGCCGGCTAACCGAGCCCGAGGGCTTTGAGCACCTCGGTGACCCCGAGCTGATCGAGGGAACCGGCCTCACCAACACCTTGTACCCCCTGGCGCGCGGGCAGGCTGTCGCCGCTGCGACCCAGCGCCACCAGGGGGGTGCCGGTCAGCAGGGCCAGTTCGCTGAGCAGGGGATCGCTGCTGAGCACCACATCGGCGACAGCCACCTGGGCGGCCTGCTGCGCCGGGCTGCCGCCGCTGGCCTGGCTCACCCGCAGATCAGGCAATTTCGAGCGGATCTGCTCCGGCAAGGCCTGCCAGTGGGCCGCGGGCCAGTCAGCACCGGTTGTGGCCGCTGGGTTGGGGGCCAGCAGCAACAGCGGACCAGGCCCGGGGGGGAGGGCTGCGGTGGCGGCGTCCAGGTCAGATTTCGGCAGCCGCAGCCGGAAGGCGTCGGCCTGCAGGGGCACCTCGATCGGCTGGAGCCAGGCTTCCAGCGCTTGATTCGGCCAGCCGCAGGAGGCAGCCTGTGCGGCCTGGGGCGTGAGTTGGCTGGTGGCCGAAAAGCCAGATCGGGCAATCCGGGTGGGGATGTGGGTGAGGGAGAGCAGCAGGTCGAGGGGCCAACCGGAGGCCAGATTGATACAGGCCTGAAAGTCAGGCTCCCGCACCGCACCGAGCAGGTTGGCCCACTCGGCCAGGCTGACCCCCGACTCAAAGCTGAACGGCAACACCTTCTCGACGGCCGGCAGCAGCTTCCAGACCGCCGCCGCCCCAGCCGGACAGGACACCTGCACCGTGGCAGCGAGGTGGAGGGCGGTGGCGGCCACCGCTGGCATCGCTTGCAGTTGGGTCGCGCTGCCGCCGGGAATCAAAAAAAGAACACGCATCTGGGCAGCGGCAGGCAGGCGTTGCGCGTGCTGATTGTATGGATCGGACCGGGCTTTTCCGGCCCCGAGGGAGACGCTTGTGCATTTGCTGATCGCCGCCGCCGGCAGTGGACGTCGCATGGGGGCGGAGAGCAACAAGTTGCTGCTGCCGCTCGCCGGCCGGCCCGTGCTGGCCTGGAGCCTGGAGGCGGCCCTGGCCTGCCGTGCCATCCGCTGGATCGGGATTGTGGGCCAACCGGTTGATCAGAAGGCCGTGGAGGCCCTGATCCAGACAGCGGCAGCGGACCGGCCGGTGCGCTGGATCGTTGGCGGCGCCAGCCGCCAGGAGTCGGTGCGGCTGGGGCTCGCGGCCTTGCCCGCCGAAGCGACCGGCGTGCTGATCCACGATGGCGCCCGCTGCCTGGTGGCAGCGGAACTGATCGGCCGCTGCGCGGAAGCCGTCGCGGCGGGGGAGGCCGTGATCGCCGCCACGCCGGTGAGCGACACGATCAAGCGGCTGAATGGCGCGCAGCAAGTGGAGGAAACCCTGGATCGCGCCGGGCTCTGGGCCGCCCAGACCCCCCAGGGCTTTCCGGTGGAGGCGTTGCGTTCGGCCCATGCCAGGGCGCTGGAGCAGGGCTGGAGCGTCACCGATGACGCCGCCCTGTTCGAGCGGCTGGGCTGGCCGGTTCGGGTGATCGCCGCTCCGGCTTCCAACCTCAAGATCACCACGCCATTCGATCTCGACGTGGCTGCCGCTGTCCTGGCCCAGCGGGAGGGTTAGGGAATCAGGCTGAGGCGGCCGCTGTCGCCATCAAGGCGGGCCAGCCGGCCCAGCGGCAGCGCCCCGTTGCCTGGGGCATGGCCCACCGGCAACCTGCCCACCACCGGGATGCCAAGGTCGGCGGTGCGTTCGCGCAGCACCTGCTCGAGGCTGAAGCGATGCTGGGGCGGCTCGCTGGATTCGACGGGATCGTCGCAGTCAAGGAAACTGCCGAAGCCAAGACCAGCCAGCTGTTGCAAGGCGCCGCAGAGGCGCCAGTGGGTGAGCAGGCGCTCGATCCGGTAGGGCGCCTCGCCCACGTCTTCCAGGATCAGCACAGCCCCCGCCAGAGGAGGCAGAAACGGGGTGCCGAGCAGGTGGGTCGCCACCGTGAGGTTGGCCACCAGCAGGGGGCCTTCCGCCACGCCGCCCTGCCAGGGTTCGCCCTGCAACGGCGGCAGCGGCTCACCGAACAGCAACGCCCGCAGCCGCTGCTGGCTCCACTCCGGCTCGCTGGCCAGGCCCGTGACCATCGGCCCGTGGATGCCACCGCCGAGCCCCAGCGCCAGGCGCGCCCAGAGCAAGGAGGTGACATCGGAATAACCCAGCAACCAGCCTGCCTGCTCGGGCAGGGGCTGCTCCAGCAGCCGGGCTGACCCCCAACCACCGCGCACACAGGCCAGCAGGCGGGCCCGGGCCTCCAGATCGCCGCGGCGCTGCTGGTCGTCTCCGGCCATGTAGCCCCAACGCCGGCCGGGATCAAACGGACGTTCCACCACCAAGCCCCAGTCCTCAAGCACGGCCACCCCCTGCTCCAGCCGGCCAGGGTCGCCGAGGGCTGAACTGGCCGCGACCAGCCCCACCCGCTCACCGGGCCGCAAAGGCGGCGGCGACAGAACCGGCCTGGCGGGGCGCCAGGAGGCGCTCATGCGGCCCGTCCAAGCAGCAGGGCCAGCCAGAGCAGGCCACCGAGCTGAACCTGGCGGTGGAAGTGGCGGCCGAACAGGCCAGCGGCAGGCTGACCCCGCAACAACCGGGCCTGTTGTTGCATGCCGATCGCCGCCAGGGCCCAGAGCGGCCAGAAGGGCCAGGACACCCCCTGCAACAGGGCGGCGAGCGCCAGAAACAGTGCCGTCAGGCCGTAACAGATCGCCACGACGGCAGGGGCCGCAGGCCCGAGGCTGAGCGCACTGCTGCGCAGGCCCAGGGCGGCATCATCGCGCCGATCGGCCATGGCGTACACCGTGTCAAAGCCGAAGGTCCACAGCAATGTGGCCGCCCAGACCAGTCCCAGGGGCCAGCCACCGGCAACCTCACCGGTGGCCGCAGCCCAGGGGATCAGCACCGCGAAACCCCAGCAGAAGGCCAGCAGCAACTGGGGGAAAGCCAACCAGCGTTTGGCAGAGGGATAGAGCAGCACCGCCGGCAAGGTCGCCAGGGCCAGCAGCAGGGCAGCCCCCCGCCCTTCTTCCGGCAGCAGCCCTACCACCAGCAGGGCCAGCAGCAGGCAGAGCACGAGCAGAACGGCGGCGCTGGCCACACTCACCCGACCACTGGCGAGGGGTCGGTCCTTGGTGCGCTCCACCAAAGGGTCGATGCGCCGGTCCCAGAGGTCGTTGGCGACACAGCCGGCACCGCTGACGGCGAGGCCGCCAAGACCAATCAAGCCGACGAGGGCGGCCGCCGGAGGCCCCTCGGGCAGCAGCCAGAGGGACCAGCCGGCTGGGATCAACAGGATGAGACGACCACTGGGCTTCTGCCAGCGCAGCAGGGCGACCCAACCCCGCAGGGTGGCGCGGATGTGCATCGCGGCAGATTAGGTGGGGGGGCAAGGCCATTCGAGCCTCACGGTGTGATCCAGTTGTGCTTCGGTCGTTTCTGGCTGTTCTTGGGTGGCTGCCAATTGGCTCTGGAGTGGCAAAGTGACGCCGTTTGCGCCGGGCCTTCGATCGGATGCCAGCCTCCCAAGCCCTCCCGGAGCCGGCAGCGGCGCTGCGCCATGTCGCGGCCATCGACATCGGCACCAACTCGATTCACCTGCTGATCGCAGCAGTTGATCCGGGCCTGCGCAGTTTTCGCGTTGTTCAAGCAGAAAAATCCAGTGCACGGCTGGGTGAACGGGATCCCGACACGGGCCTGCTGACCCCGGCGGCGATCGAGCGGGCCCTGCTCGCCCTGGGCCATTACCGCGAGCTGGCCGACAGCCATGGCGCCGAGCAGATTCTCACCGCCGCCACCAGCGCCGTGCGCGAGGCGCCCAACGGCCGCGAGTTCCTGCAGATGGTGCAGGACCGCCACGGCCTTGAGGTGGATCTGGTCAGCGGTCCGGAAGAAGCCCGGCTGATTTATCTGGGAGTGCTCTCGGGCATGGCCTTCGGTGATCAGGCCCACCTGATCCTCGACATCGGCGGCGGCTCCACCGAACTGATCCTGGCTGACGGGCGCGATGCCCGCGAGCTCACCAGCACCCGGGTCGGAGCGGTGCGATTGCATCGGGATTTCGTCGACCAGGACCCCCTGCCACCGGCGCTGCTGACCTTTTTACGGGCCTTCATCCAGGGATCCCTTGAGCCCGCCGTCGTCCGCGTCCAGCGGGGGCTTAAGCCAGGTGAAGTGCCCGTGCTTGTGGCCACCAGCGGCACGGCGATCACCCTGGCCGCTCTCGCGGCTGCCCAGGAGGAGCGGCCACCCCTGCGGCTGCAGGGGTTCAAGGTCAGTCGTGAGCGGATCGATCAGCTGGTGAATCAACTGGCGGCCATGACGCTCGACGAGCGCAGGGCGATCCCGGCGATCAATGAACGTCGGGCCGAAATCATCGTGCCCGGTGCCCTGGTGCTGCAGAAGGCGATGGAGATGCTCAAGCTCAAGGAGCTGGTGATCAGCGACCGGGCCCTGCGCGAGGGGCTGATCGTCGACTGGATGCTGCGCCATGGCCTGATCGTCGATCGCTTCAGCTTTCAGAGCAGCGTGCGTCAACGCACTGTTGAAGATCTCGCCCGCCGCTTCCGCGTCGACCTGCCAAGGGCCAGCCGGGTTACCGCCCACGCCCTCACCCTCTACGAGCAGTGCCAAGGCTTGCTCCATCACGACCAGGGCGAAGGCCGTCAACTGCTCTGGGCTGCCGCGATGCTGCACACCTGCGGGCAGCACATCAACATCAGCGCCTATCACAAGCACAGCTGGTACCTGATCCGCCACGGCGATCTGCTGGGCTACTCCGAGACCGAACAGGTGATGGTGGCAGCCATCGCCCGCTACCACCGCCGCAGCCTGCCGAAAAAACGCCACGAGGCCTGGTTGCAGCTGGCCAGCAGCGAGCAACGCCAGACCGTCGGGGCGATGGCGCTGCTGCTGCGCTTAGCCGCCTCCCTTGATCGCCGCCCAACCCCGGCGGTGCAGGCGATCAAGGTCAGTGCCAGGAGCGGGGTGCTGAAGATCGCCCTGGAGGCCGCAAGCCCTGGCCTTGATCTCAGCCTGGAGCGCTGGAGCCTGGCCGCCTGCGCCGAGCCCCTGGCTGAAGCGACCGGCGTGAAGCTGGTGGTGGACGCCCTGGCGCCACTGATCGGCGGGCCTGTTCCCTGAGCGGAAGCAACGGCTCGCCACTCCTCACCAACCGTCATTGGGAACCATGACAAAGCGGTGGAGACGTTCCGACCATCCGCCTTAATGGAGAACCAGCGCTCCTTTGTTCATGACGGTCGGCGACATTTTAAAGATCATTCTCGCCTTCATCCTTCCCCCCTTGGCTGTGGCCACCCAGGTGGGCTTCACTGGTGCCTTCTGGCTCAACCTGCCGTTCTGGCTTGTAGGCATTTGCGCAAAATGGCTGCCGATGATCGGCCTGCTGTTGGTATTGTACCCAATAGCTATTATCCACGCCATTTATATCATTCTGGCGCGGAAGTAAGTTCAATCGCCTAGGCCCAAGAGCGATCACAATCCCTTTACAGCCAAGGCGGGTTGGACCATTCCCCAAGGCCATCGATCTCTGATTGATCGCACCTGCTGACAACACGCTTGCATCGTCTCCGGCAAAGTTACGGGAATAGTTACTGACAAAGCGTGGCCGACAACAATACCTGGCGAGTAACTGACAATTTCAATTGAGAATTATGTTGGCAAAGCTGCCAACGATCCAGGAGAAAAATCAAAAACACAATGCCAGAGACAAGCTCTTTCAAAGAACGTCGATCTCGCTTTTGTTTTCGCTCTATGCGATCAACTGAATACGCGGAATGAAAGGCTTTGAGCCATTGTCAATGGGCGATACTGGATTCGAACCAGTGACCCCTTCCGTGTGAAGGAAGTGCGCTACCGCTGTGCTAATCGCCCGCATCCACAGATCTTAAAACACCGCCAGCAGCTCGCTCCCCTCCGACCCGCCTGTGTTGTCCTACTGGCCGGTTCTGGCCCTGCTCACGGCCTGCTGTGAAACCGGCCGTGACCTCGCCACCCGCAGCTTGCTGCGCCGCAGTGGCTGGCCCACCAACCTGGTGATGGGTCTGAGCTGCCTGGTCTCGGCCCTACTGACCCTGCCGTTTCTCAGGCTGATGGTCCAGCCCTCCGACCTGCCCCAGTTGTTGCTTGCCCTGGCGGCCAGTGGGCTGGTTAATGCGGTGGCCTTCTGGGCCTATGGCCGCGCCCTGGCCGCCGGCGAGCTCAGCCTGGTTCTGCCACTGATCAACCTCTCACCGCTGGTGCTGCTGTTCAGTGGCTGGTGGCTGCTGGGCGAGCGTCCCACCCTCAGCTCCAGTGCCGGTGTGGCGCTGTTGGTGCTGGGGGCGTTGCTGCTGGGACGAGGGACGGCCGCTGGCTCCAGCTTGGTTCAGAGCCCCGGTGCACGGCCGATGCTGCTGGTGGCGGTGCTCTGGGGCGTGGCAGCCAGCTTCGACAAGCTCGGCGTTCAAGCCAGCGGCAGCCTGGCCTGGGTGGCGTTGTTCAACCTGGCGGTGGCCCTGCCGCTGCTCACCCCGGCCGTGTTCCAGGCCCAGGCCAATGGCAGCCTCTCAACGGCTGGAACCTGGCGGCAAGCACTGGCCAGCAAGCACTGTTGGCAATTGCTGGCTCTACTGCTGGTCTGCGGTCTGATGGGTGCGGTCGGCATGGTCAGCCAGATGGAGGCGCTGCGCTTCACGGCCGTCGTCCATGTGATTGCGATCAAGCGGCTGAGCACACTGCTCAGCGCCATCGCCGGAGTGGTCTGGCTGGGAGAACCCCGCGGAGCCCTGCGCCTGCCTGGAGCCACCTTGATGCTTGCCGGAGCGGTGAGCTTGCTGGCCATTGGCATCCGCCAGCCGATCCAGTGAGCTGAGGTCCAGTGAGCTGAGATCCAGTGAACCCAGATCCACTCCCACGTTCAGGGTGTGGACGGAGAGGCTATTGAAGGTGAGGGTGTTAAAGGAGCAAGCCTGTCGCCGGCGGGGCGAAACAGATGGTCGTGACTGGCGGAATAGAGCTTGGAGCGTGCCTGGGTGGGGGCTGCAAGCGCCGGGCTGACCACGTACAGCGTGGTGCGGATCAATTGGCGCTCCCGGCTGGTGGTAGCCATCTCCCGCAACGGCACCAGCTGCAGCCACTGGTCTGGCCAGCTGACCCGATAGCCAATCGCCACAGGGGTTTCCGGAGGGTAGTGCTGCAAGAGAACCTCCTGCACCTCTTCGACATGGCGGGCACTGAGGTAGAGGCAGAGCGAGGCGCGCAGGGCCGCGAGCCGCTCCAGCGACTCGCGCTCCGGCACGCCGGTGCGGCCTGAAGCGCGGCTGAGCACGATGGTCTGTACCAGACCGGGGATGGTGAGTTCGGCCTGCAGGGCAGCGGCGGTGGCCTGATAGGCACTCAGACCAGGCACCACCTCCACGTCCAGGCCGGCATCGCCAAGCCGGCAGATTTGCTCGGCCAGAGCGCCATAGAGACAGGGGTCGCCGTCATGGAGGCGCACCACCTGGAGACCAGCCCGGGCACGATCGATCACCAGCTCCATCACCTGCTCCAGGGTGAGGGTGCTGGTGCGGATCCGCTCGCAGTCCGCGCCTGCCAATGCAGCGATCTGGGGAGACACGAGCGAATCCGTCCAGATCAGGACCTCAGCCGCCTCAATGGCCCGGGCCGCGCGCAGGGTGAGCAGGTCGATCGCACCCGGACCTGCACCGACGATGCGAACAGGATGGATCAAGAACCGCTCCGCAGGGGGGTCTCTTTGCCCGGATCTGGCAGGGCTCGTTGACAGCCATAAAGCCACCAGAGGCCAAAAGCACCGATCACAATCAGCACCAAGCTCATCAGTTGGGCCATGCGCAGGCCGCCTTCACAGAAGGGTGGAATCGAGAACAGGCAGAGCGGATCAAGGCGTAGTCCCTCGATCCAGAAGCGCCCGACGCTGTAGGCGATCAGATAGGTGCAGCTGAGGGCACCATTCGGCAGCGAGATCTTGCCGCGCTCACCCAGTCGGAAAAGAATCAGCAACAGGGCCAGAACACCCAGGTTCCAGAACGACTCGTAGAGGAAGGTGGGGTGGAAGAAAGCCTCATCGATGAACGGCGCCGGCCGATTGATGGCCGGAATCGAGAGTTTCCAGGGCAGATTGGTGGGCAGGCCAAAGGCCTCGGAATTGAAGAAATTGCCCCAGCGGCCGATCGCCTGGCCCAGGGCGACCGAAGGAACGAGCACATCGAGCAGGTTCCAGAAGGCCAACTTGCGCCAGCGGCAATAAACAATCACCGCCAGGGTGCCGCCGATCAAAGCCCCATGGATGGCGATGCCGCCCTGCCAGATCGCCAAGGCATCGAACCAGTTGAGCTGGTACTGGCGCCACTCCAGCGCCACGTAATAAAGGCGAGCTCCGAGTACGGCGGCGAGCACCAGGATCGGCAGCAGATCGGCAATCACCGCCGCTTCGATGCCGCGGCGACGGCCGAGGCGTGTGGCCAGCACCAGACCCACCAGCACGGCCAGCGCAATCAGCAGGCCGTACCAGCGCACCGTGACCGGCCCGAGCTCAAACAGGAGCGGGCCTGGAGAACGGAACATCGCGATAGGCAGGTCTGGAGCGAACATCATGGGTTGATCGCCTCAGTACGGAGTGGCTGGAGTCAAACGCCCTCGGCGGCCTGAACCTTCTCCACCTGCTTCTTCTTCAGCACCAGCAGAATCTGGGCAATGACCACCGCTGCGAAGAAGGCGAGCATGCCGTAGATGCGCACCGGGTTTTGAAGCACGATCTCAGCATCGAGCTGGCCGAAACCACCCACACCTGGATCGTTGGAGATCGGTGCACCGGCCGCCAGGACATCGCCAACGGCCACCACAACGGAGGGGCCAGCTGGAACGGTGTCACTGACGCTGGTGCCATCGGCGGCAGTGATTTCCACCACCGAAGCGCCGGCATCACCAGGGGTGATGGCACTGACGGTGCCAGCCACTGAAGCGTTGTAGACGGTGTTGTTGCTCTTCTCACCGGTGGGGTACACCTGGCCGCGGCCGCGGTTTCCGCCCACATGCAGGGAATACTTACCGAAGTGAATGTTGCTGTCCGTGCCGGGATCGGGCGAGAGGATCGGAAAGACGATTTCCTGGTGCAGATCGCCAGGGAGCGGGCCCACAAGAAGAATGTTGGGGTTGTCGTCGCTGTACTGGGTGAAGTAGACGCCTGAAGTTTCCTCTTTGAGTTCCTCGGTGAGGCGTTCTTCTGGGGCGAGCTTGAAGCCATCAGGCAACATCACCACGGCACCGACGTTGAGGCTGGTGCGGCTGCCGTCGGCTCCCACCTGCTGCAGGCTGGTGTCATAGGGAATTTTGACGACGGCCTTGAAGACCGTGTCGGGCATCACCGCCTGGGGAACCTCAACCTGGGTGACCCTCTTGGCGAGGTGGCAGTTCGCACAAACAAGCTTGCCGGTGGCTTCACGGGGGCTGTCGTAGTTCTGCTGAGCCCAGAAGGGGTAGGCCCAACTGGCCTGGGGAGCCGCCAACAGGGGAATCAGCAGGAGTGGGGCCAATAGCAGCGGCAGGAGCAGGCCAGTGGAGCTCAACCGGCTGATGGAGGCAAGGAGGCGGCGCATGGGCGGATTGAACAGGCGGGAGGAAGGGGGAAACACGCGGTCAATCAAGCCCACCAAGGCTTCTCCCCGGTGCGGAAATCGGTGTCCGACCACTGGCTCAGGAACACGGTGTCGTTCTCGACCGCGACATTGGCCAGGGCCAACGACAGCGGAGCGGGGCCGCGAACCACCTTGCCTGTGGCGTCGTACTGACTGCCGTGGCAGGGACACACAAATTTGTTGGCGCCGTTGTTCCAGGGCACAACGCAACCCAGGTGGGTGCAGATCGCATTGATGCCGTAGCTGCCGATCGCCTCGGGGCCCTCCACCAGGAGATAGGTGGGATCACCTTTCAGCCCCTGAACCAGGCTGCGGTCGCCTTCCTTGTGGGTGGAGAGCCAACCGCTGGCTGTGACCGTGTTGCCGAGTTCATCCTTGGCGCTGATGCCGCCACCGCCACCGGCGGGTTTGGGCGGGATGAAATAGCGGGCCACGGGATAGAGCGCACCGAGGGCAACGCCGGTGACGGACCCGAAAGTGAGCAGATTCATGAACTGCCGACGACCCATTCCGGGCACGTCGCTCGCTGGGATCTGGGTCATAGGAGCGTTCCTGGGTGCCGCGGCAACGTGGTGACCATTATTACCGCTGGCCTTGCCGCCACGCTTTGCCCTGGCAGGGATCCGGCCAGAGAGCGCAACATGCTGTTGTGGAGTTGGGACCCCGGTCGCCGTGCCTTTAAGCCCTAGCAGCGCCGATTCAGGCCCGGATCGTGCCGCCGAACCCCTGGCGCTCGATGAGGTGCTGCAGCTGCTGCGCAGTCGCTGGCAGGCTTCTTACGACCTGCAATTGGTTCAACGCCGGGGGCGCCTGCACCTGCAGGTGATGTGGGCGTACCTGGAGCAGCAGTCGTTTCCGCTCGACGCCGCGGGCTATGCCGAGAAGCTGCAGCAATTGCTCGAAGTGCTCAATGGTCTGGGGGTGGCCCAGCAGGTACGCCAGTGGCTTCAGACAACCCGGGACAAGCCCAGGCTGGGCAAGGCGATGAGCCTGACGTTGCAACCAGGCGCCGGCGGTCGCAGCCGCGAATTCCTGCTGTGAGCTGGCCAGCTCGGACCTGGCCAATCAGGAAGGTGCCGGCCGCAAGCGCTCGGCCATGGCCACCAGCCCCACACCGATCAAGAACAGCGCGGTGATCGCGCCGCCGAGCAGCAGCATCGTGACCGGATCGGTGGAGGGGGTCAGCACCGCGCCAGCGATTGCCGCCACGAGCACCACCGAGCGCCAGGCGCCCAGCATCGTTTCCGCCGAGATCAGGCCGAACGCCCCGAGCAGCAACTGCAGCACCGGCAACTGAAAGGCCAGGCCGGTGGCCACCATCAGCAACAGCACAAAATCCAGATAGCGCTCGATCGACCAGATCGGCTCGACCACATCCGCTCCGTAATTCACCAGGAAGCGGAGCGCCGCCGGCGCCAGGGCCCACCAGGCGAAGGCGATTCCAGCGAGAAAGAGCACCGCTGAACCAGCTACCGCCGGTGCCACCAACCGCCGTTCCCGCCGCGTCAGGCCGGGCAGAACGAAGGCCAGCACCTCGTAGAGGATGTAAGGAAGGGCCAGGCTGAGGCCGGCGTAACCCGCCACCTTGAACGACACGAACAGGAATTCACCGGGCGCCAACTGCAGGAAACGCATGCCCTCGGCAGGAACCTCCAACAGCTTCACCAGCGGGCGAGCCAGGGCCAGGCAGGCGGCCGCCGCCAGCAGCAGCACCAGCAGGCTGCGCAGCACCCGGCGCCTGAGTTCCTCGAGGTGATCCACCAGGCTCATCTCCACCTCACCGGGAAACTCATCCGGCAGCGGAGTGGCCCTCACGGGCGGCACCCGGATCGGCGGCGGTGGCGAAGCGGCGGGGATGGGAGGTGGCAGGGGGGTAGGAAGTTCGCTCATGGTGCTGACCTGGCGCCGAGGCTAGGGACCAGGGGCGCGCCGCGGCCCGGATCCCCCCAGACCACCTCACCGCCGCGATGGCGCACCGTGCCTGGACCGGCACCGGCGATCCGCTGCAACTGGTCACTGGGCACCATCACCACCGCCACGCGCCGGTTGCCGCGGGCCCGGCTGAAGTGGGCGGCAAGGTCAGCGGCGGCCTGCAGGTCCTGCTCGCCTGCAGGGGCTTCGGAGCTCTTGAGGATTACATGGCTGCCCGGGCACTCCTGGGCGTGGAACCAGAGATCACCGCGGCGGGCCTGGCTGAGGCTGATCCAGTCGTTTTGGCGATGGTTGCGGCCCACCTGCACCCGCAGGCCCCCGGGGGTGCGCAGCTCCAGGGGCTGCGGCGTCGCCTGGGCCTTCGGCGGCGCAGGGCGCCGTTGGCGAGCGCGCTGATCGGCGCTGCCGCGATCCAGCAGCGCCTCGATGTCCTGCTCCAGGGCCAGCAGGTCGTCGGCTTGATCAGCGTGTTGCTCGAGAAAGGTGAGGCTGCTGTCGATCTGCTCGAGGGTGCGGTCGTGGAGTTCCAGCCGTGGCGTGATCGCGGCCACCGAGCGCCGCAGCCGCCGGGCGCGTTTGTAGAGGCTCTGGGCCTCACTGATCTCCCCGCGGCTGGGGCTGAGTCCGCACAACAGGGCATCGGCCTGCCGCTGGAGGGCATTGGTGTTCTCCACCTGATCCAGCAGCGCCTGCTGCTGATCCCGCTGGCGCTGCTGCCGCGCCCGGGCCGC
The DNA here is from genome assembly GCF_001885215.1 of Synechococcus sp. SynAce01. Classification (GTDB taxonomy): domain Bacteria; phylum Cyanobacteriota; class Cyanobacteriia; order PCC-6307; family Cyanobiaceae; genus Regnicoccus; species Regnicoccus frigidus. The sequence continues at coordinate 624,836 of NZ_CP018091.1, forward strand.
CAGCAGCCGTTGTTCCAGCTGCAGCCGCCGCGCCACGGCCTCCTGCCGGGCCAGCAGGGGCCCGTAGTAGGCGGCCAGCGCTGCATTCACCCCAGCAGCCGGCGCCTCCGTTCCCCAGCAGCGGTAGGCCGTGACGCGGCCATGGCTGGGGCCGGAGGCAAAACCGAACCGCTCCTGCTCCAGGTCGGTGAGCCAGCGTTGCCATTGGCACCACAGCTCCTGCCACTGGTGCTCCTCCAGCGCGTTCACCGGCATGGCGAGCAGCTGGCATGCCTGCTCGGGCTGATCACCGGCCAGTTGCAGGGCCAGGGCCGGGCTGATCCCCTGGTAGGTCTGCTGCAGGGCCTTCTGCAGGCTGACCGGCACCAGCGAGAGGCGGCGGCGCCAGCGCTCCATCCCCTCGGCTCTGCTGGGTAGATCCCCCTGCAGGGCGGGCGGAGGGCTGTAAAGATCTCCGCTGCCGATCGGCCGCAGCCGCGACTGTTGCTGCCGCACCTGCCGGGCCAGGGCGATCACCCGCCGCTGGCCATCGAGCAGAAAGAGATTGCTGCGGCGACCCATCAGTTCAATGATCAAGCAGCGGCTGCACGGTTCTCCTGGCCTGGCCGCGAACTGCAGCTCCACCACCCGCTCCCAGCCGGTCTGCTCAATGGCCACCAGGGCCAGGCCAGCCAGACCGTGCTGCAGCTGCTGGGCCAGGGTGCTGCCCTGGCCCTGGCGGGGAGGGGAATCGATCGCCAGCATCCGCGGCGCCTCGGCCTGCCAGCTGATCTCCAGCCAGTGGAGGCCCCGCTGACTGCGCAGGCCCAGTTGCAGGCTGTGGGGGGTGGGTTGCTGGGCTTTCTCGAAGCGGCTGGGCAGCAACGGCGGCCGCAGCTCGGCCAGCACCGCCCGCAAGGTGGTGAGATCAACGGGCTGGAGCAGCGTGGCGTTCATCGCAGCGAGGACGCGACACGGACTCCCTACTCTGCTGTCTCACTGCGCCGTGGAGCGATGGGGGTGGCGACGGACATGGCAGGGCCTTCAGCGCCCCAACCGGGGCGACTCCACGTGATCACCGGGCCCAGTGGCGTCGGCAAGGGCACCTTGATCAACGCCCTCCGCCAGAAGCACCCCCAGATCTGGCTGTCGGTGTCGGCCACCACCCGCGAGCCGCGCAGCGGTGAGCGCGATGGGGAGCACTATTTCTTCCTGAAGCGCCCCCGCTTCGAGCAACTGGTGGCCGAGGCGGGGTTGCTGGAGTGGGCCGAATTCGCGGGCAATCTCTATGGCACCCCGCGCCAGCCGGTGGAGATGCACCTGGCGGCCGGCCAGCCGGTGCTGCTGGAAATCGAGCTGGAGGGGGCCCGTCAGGTGCGGCGCAGTTTCCCCCAGGGATTTCAGCTGCTGATCAAACCGCCGTCTTTTGCCGAACTGGAGCGGCGCATCCGCGCGCGCGGCACCGACAGCGCCGCGGCCATCGAGCGCCGGCTCCAGCGGGCCCGCCTGGAGCTTCAGGCCGAAGCGGAATTCGATGCCGTGCTGGTGAACGGCGATCTGGGCCAGGCCCTGGACGAACTCGAAGCCCAGCTCGGCCTGGCCACAGGCTGAGTGGGCCCTTCGCCACAAAAAAGCGGCCCCAAAGAGCCGCGGATCGAAAGGTAAGGATGGGGCAGGTCCTGCAGAAATGCTGGCCCCGACAAGAACCGGATCCAGACCATTAAGTCAAGAAACCATCAAGTCAAGAAAAACGCAGCCCAGATGTTCATCGAGGAACGTTTTCTGCAGGCAAAGGCCTGAAGGCAAAGGTTTGCAAGCAGACCTTTGCGGAGAGTTCGCTCAGAGGAAGCGAATGATCAACGAATGATCAGATCGGGGAAGAGGCGGAAAATCTCGATCGTGAGCCCGGCTGTGAAGGTGAACCAGACGGCAGCCACGACCGGTGCGGTGGTGAGGAATTTCTTCATGGTTAGGGGAATCAGCGGGGGGAGACGGTCACTTTGGAGTCGGCTTCAATCATTTTTCCACTGACGAACTCATTGAACGCTGCCAGGGGCCAGACGGCAGCCGCCAGGGTGGATTTGAACGCCAGGGGCATGTCGATCTGGATTTCACGCATGGTGGCATCCTTGCTACCGCGGATAGCCATCAAGTAAGCGCGGCCGGCCCAGCCAATCGTGCCAGCGATGTAGAGGAAAAGCAGACCCGGGATCAGGAAATCACCGGCATGGCTGAAGCGGCCATCGACGATCAGACGGGGCAGCCCATCGGTGCCACAGAGAGCCTGGCCGTAGTTCGTGAACCGGGCCTTGGCCTGGGGGGTAGCGGCGGCACTGGCGCGCTCCTGAAAACGGGGGGTTTCTGCGCAAGGGGTGAGCCCGGCGATATCGGCGTGCGCCATGGGGGCGAAGCCGATGATCAGAAGGGCGGAAATCAGAAGGGCGAAGAGGCGGCGCATCGGTTCCGGTACCTGGGAAAGACCTGCCGCAGGGCAGGATGTCACTCCGGGACAGTAAGGGAGTTCCAGGGAGCCCATGCCCACGGTTCTGGCCGTCGAAACAAGTTGTGACGAGTCGGCTGCTGCCGTGGTGCGTGACCAGCAGGTGCTGGCCAGCGCCGTGGCGTCCCAGATGGAGGAGCACGCCCGCTGGGGCGGGGTGGTGCCGGAAATCGCCTCCCGCCGCCACGTCGAAGCCCTGCCCCAGCTGATCGCCGAGGTGATGGCCACCGCCGGCCTGGCCTTCAGTGATCTCGATGCGATCGCCGCCACCGCCGCTCCCGGCCTGGTGGGCGCCCTGCTGGTGGGCTCACTCACCGGCCGCACCCTGGCCCGCCTCCACGACCTGCCCTTCCTGGCCATCCACCACCTCGAAGGGCACCTCTGTTCGGTGCTGCTGGGGGAGCCACTGCCGAAGGGACCCTATCTCGTCCTGTTGGTCAGCGGCGGCCACACCGAACTGATCCGCGTCGATGGGGTGGGGGCCTACACCCGCCTGGGCCGCAGCCATGACGACGCCGCCGGCGAGGCCTTCGACAAAGTCGCCCGGCTGCTGGGGCTGGGATACCCAGGTGGCCCGGCGATCGAGGCGGCGGCAAGCGCCGGCGACCCGCTGCGCTTTCGCTTTCCCCAGGGGCGCGTCTCCCGCCCGGACGGGGGCTTCTATCCCTATGACTTCAGCTTCAGTGGCCTCAAGACCGCGGTGCTGCGCCTGACCCAGAAACTGGCGAACGGGGAGAGCACAGGCCAGCCAGGCGAGGCGGCGTTACCGATCGCCGATCTGGCCGCCAGCTTTGAGCACGGAGTGGCCGACGTCCTGGTGGAGCGCAGTTGCCGCTGCGCCAGGGACAATGGCCTGGGCACGTTGGTGCTGGTGGGAGGGGTGGCCGCCAATCGCCGCTTGCGCCAGCGGTTGGCGATTCGTTGTCAGGAGCTCGGCCTGACCTGGCGGGTGGCTCCGATGGCCTACTGCACCGACAACGCAGCCATGATCGGCGTGGCGGCGACCCGGCGCTTTGCCAGTGGCTTCCGCAGTTCCACAGCCCTGGGGGTGGCGGCGCGACTGCCCCTGGAGCACGCCGATCTCCTCTATGGTCCAGCCGCTGAGTTTTCTTTCCCTTAAGCTGAAGGGGCTTTACCGGTTGGTCCAATGGCTCCAGCTGAGGCTAGCGATCAGGCTTCAGGCCCCGCTCCAACCGTTCGCGATCAAGCCGTTGAAACGGCTGATGCTGATCAGGACACTGTCGTCGTGGTGGCCGGCGATGAACTCAATGCCTGGCGACGTGGGTTCACACCCCAGGCCGAGATCTGGAATGGCCGCTTGGCGATGCTTGGGCTCTCCCTTGGCATCGCCTCCCTGCTGCTGATTCGGCTGCTCACTTGACGGGTTGCTTCCATCGCTGCGGCGAGGTGCTTGCGGGAAGCCGGAGAACGCATCTTTAGGATTCTCCCCACCGCCATGGCCCTTTGACCGCCCCCGCACCGCTGGTCACGATCGTGCTGGGCACCCGGCCTGAAGCGATCAAACTGGCGCCAGTGATCCTGGCTTTTCAGGCGGCTGCCGACCTGCGGACCCGGGTGGTGCTGACCGGCCAGCACCGCGAAATGGTGAGCCAGGTGATGGAGCTGTTCGGCCTGTGCGCCGACCGCGACCTGGCCCTGATGGCACCGCGCCAGACCCTCACCCACGTCACCTGCGCGGCCTTGCAGGGGTTGCGCGAGGAGTTCAGCGAGCACCGTCCCGACCTGGTGCTCGTACAGGGCGACACCAGCACGGCCTTCGCCTCAGCCCTCGCCGCCTTCTACGAGCAGATCCCCGTTGGCCATGTGGAGGCGGGGCTGCGCACCGACAACCTGCTCGATCCCTTCCCCGAAGAGGCCAACCGCCGCCTGATCTCACAGTTGGGCCAGCTCCATTTCGCCCCCACCGGCGTTTCCGAGGCCAACCTCAAGGCCTCCGGCGTGGTCGGCAGGATCCTGGTGACGGGGAACACGGTGATCGACGCCCTGCTGCGCATGGCCCAAACCGCCCCCCAGCTGGAGCTTCCTGGCCTCAACTGGCAGGAGCAGCGGGTGATCCTGGCCACCGTGCACCGTCGCGAAAACTGGGGCGAGCGGCTCGAATCGATCGGGCGGGGCTTCCTGGAGCTGCTGGATCGTCACCCGGACACAGCCCTGCTGCTGCCGCTGCACCGCAATCCCACCGTGCGCGAACCCCTCGAGGCCCTGCTGGGCCACCACCCGCGCGCCTTCCTGACCGAGCCCCTGGATTACGACCGGCTGGTGGCGGCGATCCGCGGCGCCACCCTGTTGCTCACCGATTCCGGCGGCCTGCAGGAGGAGGCCCCTGCCCTGGGCAAGCCGGTGCTGGTGCTGCGCCGCACCACCGAGAGGCCTGAGGCAGTCAGCGCCGGAACGGCCAAGCTGATCGGCACTGATTCTGAGGCGATCGTGCGGGAGGCGAGCCTTCTGCTGGATGATGCCGGCGCCTATGCAGCCATGGCCCAGGCCCGCAATCCCTTCGGCGACGGCCAGGCCAGCGGCCGCATCCTGGCCGCCAGCCGTGAATTTCTGGCTGAACGAACAACAATGAGCTAACAGCCTTGAACAATTCCGCTGTGCGCCTAGTCCCGCTCGGATGATTTGGCCCAGGGCGGCAGATCGATGAACAACCGGGTGCCGGGCTCGATGCCTTCGAGGATCTGGGTGTTGCGGCCACTGCTGGAGCCCAGCGTCACCGCCTGGAAGGTGGGCTGATCGTCCTTGCCGACCACCAGCACGCCCGGCCGGCCGCCCTCGGTGACCACAGCCACAGTGGGAACGAGGGTTTCGGCGGCGAGGGTGCCGGTCTGGAAATCGATGTCGGCGGTCATGCCGATGCGCAGCTCGTCGTGGGGATCCACCAGCTGCAGTTTCACTTCAAAAGAGGTGACGTTGTTGGTTTCCACAGCCCGAGGCGCGATCTGACGCACCCGTGCCGCGAAACGGCGATCAGGGAAGGCATCCACCCGCACATTGGCCCCCTGACCAAGAACAACCCTGCCGATATCACTTTCCGGCACGCTCGCCACCGCCTCAAGCCCCTGGGCCAGCTCCACCACCGAGGAACTCGAGGCGCCGGCATTGGCCGAGGCGGAGGTGGTGGGGGTCACGAAAGCGCCGGGATCAGCGAAGCGCTGAGTGATCACCCCATCAAAGGGGGCGCGGATCGTCAGCTCTCCGCGCTCCACGTTGCGCTGGCTGCTGCGTTGCCTGGCGGCATCGAGGGCGGCCTTGCTGGTGAGCAGGCGGGTGCCGAAGGAGGCGAAATCGTCCTGGCTGATCGCACCGTGCTCAAAAAGGCTGCGCCGCCGTTCGTACTCCGAGCGGCTGCGGGCGTACTCCGCCTCAGCCTGGCGCACCTGGGCCTTGAGCTCGTTCTCGCGGTCCTGAAGGTCGCCGCTGTCCATCAGGGCAATGGGCTGACCTTGCCGCACCGCCTGGCCTTCCACCACATAAAGCTTTTCCAGCACACCGCCACGCTTGGGACTGACATTGACGCTGCGGACAGCTTCAAGTTCGCCGGTGCTGGTGACAACCCCCGGCAAGGTGCCGCGCTCGGCCAGGGCGGTGTAGGGGGTCAGATCCCGTTGGGAGCTGGCGCGTTGACGCTGCCAGAGGCCCAGACCGCCGGCCACGACAAGCAGGCCGACCAGGCCGATCCAGAACAGGCGGCGGGGTCGGCGCCTGGCTTGGGTGGTCCTGGGCTGGGGAACAGGGGCAACCGTGGGGGCGGAGCGCTCCACCGGCGGTGCGGGCTCAAGGGTGCGGCGGGAGATGGGGCTGCGGCGATCGCTGTTCCCAGTCTTCCTTGTGGCGGCGAAAACTGTGGCTTGCCGCTGGGGTGGAGGATGCGGCGAAGGGGCGCCACGTAGATTTGAGCCCATGCTCAAAGCCGGAATCGTCGGACTGCCCAACGTGGGCAAATCCACCCTTTTCAATGCCCTGGTGGCCAATGCCCAGGCCCAGGCCGCCAATTTCCCCTTCTGCACGATCGAGCCGAACGTGGGCAGCGTGGCTGTTCCAGACCCCCGGCTGAAGTTGCTCTCGGATGTGTCCAGCTCCAAGGAGATCATTCCAACCCGGGTGGAGTTCGTTGACATCGCCGGGCTGGTCAAAGGGGCGAGCCAGGGGGAAGGGCTGGGCAACAAATTCCTCGCCACCATCCGCGAAGTCGACGCGATCGTGCATGTGGTGCGCTGCTTCCGCGATGACGACGTGATCCACGTCTCCGGCAACGTTGACCCAGGGCGGGACGCCGAGATCATCAACCTGGAGCTGGGGCTGGCCGACCTGGCCCAGGTGGAGAAGCGCCGCGAGCGGCTGAAGAAACAGATGCGCACCAGCAAGGAGGCGCTGGCTGAAGACCAGATCCTTGAGCGCATCCAAACCGTGCTGGAGGCCGGTGGGGCGGCCCGCAGCCTGGGCCTGGGCGAGGAGGAACTCGCGGTGCTGCGGCCCCTTGGCCTGCTCACGCTCAAGCCGATCATCTACGCCACCAACGTGAGCGAAGACGACCTGTCCGGCGGCAATGCCTTCACCGCAGCCGTTGAGACACTGGCGACCAAGGAGGGCGCGGAAACAGTGCGCATCTCAGCGCAGGTGGAAGCCGAACTGATCGAGCTCGGCGCCGAAGAGCGGGCCGACTACCTCGAAGGGCTCGGTGTCAGCGAAGGCGGGCTGCGTAGCCTGATCGGCGCCACCTACCGCCTGCTGGGCCTGCGCACCTACTTCACCACCGGTGAGAAGGAAACCCGCGCCTGGACGATCACCGCCGGCATGACCGCTCCCCAGGCGGCCGGCGTGATCCACACCGATTTCGAGCGGGGCTTCATCCGCGCCCAGACGATCGGCTACCAGCAGCTGCTCGAAGCCGGCTCCCTGGGCGAGGCCCGCACCAAAGGCTGGCTGCGCAGTGAGGGCAAGGAGTATGTGGTAGCCGAAGGCGACGTGATGGAATTCCTATTCAACGTCTGACCGCTCAGGCCGCCGTGAGGCCGACTTTGATCCCGATTCCTGCAGGCCGGGAGGGCCTTGCCCCAGACTGGCTGCAGCTGCAACCGCGCGCGATGGCTGAATCCAGTTCCAGCTTCGAGCCCACCGACCCCGTGGATCCAAGCGTCACCGGCACACCCGAAGGCGGCAACGATTCCGCCTCCCCAGAGGCCAAGCCCCACAACTTCGACGTCCAAAAAGAGCTGCACCGCCGCATTCGCAACGATCCCGACTACGACGACTGGGAGTACGGCACCGAACCCCTGCCCCATGAGCTGGGCGGCTGGGTCGCCAAAAAACCTGCGGCGGAGTAGGCCTGGGCTGTACGCCGCTCAGCCAGCTCCTATCTGCTGGATCCGTTGAACTCGATCTTCAGTAGAGAGCCGGCGTCGAAGCGGCGATCTTGTTCAGGTGAATGCCCAGGTAGGCGGCTTCTTGGCTCAGGGCCATTTTCATGCTGCTGTTGCCGGCGGCAGAAGCAGCGGTGAAACGGACGAGCAACGAATCACGAAGGGCTTGATCGCGGGCTGGGCTGGACATGGCTTTGGGCATTGAGCTGGAGCGGGCGAAGCGGAAAACTGATCCGTAGCTGAAGCATAAGCGCGATCGGCAGCTAGCCGCCACCGATCTGTCTGTAGCGAATGAGACTGGATTGTTTCGTGACAAGGCGCGGGGGCTGCCCTTCTTCGCCCTGGAACCGCCCGTTGCGTGGATCTGCGGTGATGAGCCTGACCTCCAATTGTTCCGCCAGTGAAACGGAAAGAGCATCATAGGCAGAGAGATTGGCGCGCAAGTCCCAGTTTTGAGCGGTGCCCATCGCCAGCCATGCGTTGATCATGCCGTCACACGACTGCGCGCCGATAGATTTGGAGAGGTGAGCTGAAAATCATTTCTATCCACGCAGAAGTTATGTGGTTTCAGAATATGGCTGAATCTGTTCTCTTTTTCCAGCAAAAAAGCATGTCCACTGCCCGGCAGCAGCACGGTTTGGGAATTCGGCAGATAACGGCCTAATCTGGCCGCCTCTTCTACGGAAGGGAGGAGCCGATCCGCTCTTGACGCCAAAACCAGAACAGGCTGCTCAATACGCTCAAGAGGCAGTGCCTCTAAATTGAATTGACTGAGAAGAGACAACCGCCAAGCAGCACTGGGAGGGCTTACTGATTGCATGGCTGCCAACAAATTCCGTTGGCTAAGGATGGAGACTTTTTGTGGCGCAATCAGAAAAGGAAGCAGGCCCAGGCTAGAGAGGCGATAAAGCGAACTTGGCAATCGCTGACTGACTGAAGCGCCCCAAGCGATCCAGGGCTGGCGGCTTGCCGAAGAAGCAGGATTGATTAAGATCAGACGATCACATAGGCGCGGAAAATGTGCAGCCAGTTTCAAGGCCAAACAACCGCCAAAAGATTCGCCGCAAAGATAGAGGGGACGCGAGGGAGACCGTTTCTTTTCCCTGCTGATCAAATTGGCTATCTGCTGGATCAAGCCGTCCCACCCCGTTAGATCGTCTGCGGGGATCGACAAACATCGAATATCAAAGGCAGCTTTCAATCCCGCCAACTGGGGACGCAACAATTCAGCGCTACCGTCCATCCCTGGCAGAAAGACAAACAGGGGCAAGCTCGGATCAGTGGCTTGGGACGTTAACAGTCGTAGGGCTTTGGTCTTGATTGACATGCGTTACGGGGATGGATGATTAACAGCGCTGATGCAGCAACCCGCCAATCTGCTCCCAGCACGCCTGGGTTAACTCTTTAGCCAGCGAACCACCATGTCTGCCGCGATAGTGCTGCCGTAGAGCCTCATTGATAGCAACAGGATAGCCAAAGAGAAGCTGAACGCGGCGATAGACGATCGCGGAATGCCAGCCTCCACAGTTGAACAGGGGTTCTGTGGGATCAAACAAGCTGAAAAGCTTGAGCGGTGCGAGGTTATGCCTTTCTTCTTCGGTTGAAACGATTGCAACCGGCAGGATGGCCAAATCCTGAACCGGCGCCCTCAAGGCCAGATGGGCAAAACCGCGCTGGAATGGGCTGAGCTGGTTGGCCGCTTTGACCTGAACCATCGGCTGGGCGCCCTCGGGAAAAACCCCAACAACCTGCCTTGATTGCAGCAATTCAACGGACTGCTGGAAGAACTGCGTTTGCCTTTTGCGAGGCGCGTCAAGAGGGAAAGCTCCCATCGCCGAGACCATCTCTCGCAAGACGGGTACCCGACTCATGTAGTAGTGACAGGCAAACCGCACGGGACGATTCATGGCTGCCATCAATAAAGGAGCATCAAGCAAACTGCGATGGTTGCTGACAACCAAAATCCTGCCATGAGCTGGAATTCGCTCGTCGTGGTGCTGCGATACCCGCGTACCAACAGCACCGAGCAACCTCCTGGAAAGGTGCAAGGGAGCATCCGGGCCCATCCCCGCTGTCAAGCCGCCAAGTCTCATTGGCGCATGGTTCTGTTGTTACAACTCAAGGCTGGCACAGCAAGGTCCCCAATTTTTGAATTGAATTTCAGCACGATTCAATCATTACCCCCGATTGTTTGCACCTGCACATGGCCGAATGACAGGCGTTTAAAATACAATCGACTGCAACACGATTAATCACAGCATAAACGATCGCGACATAAGCGATTGCAGCCCTTGGTGATTTACGGATTCGCCTGTATCACTCCCTCTATCCTAAGGCGGCAGCATTGGAAGCGCTGGTTGATCCTGGAAAGGATTGTCTGGTTGCCGCCACCAAGCCGGCCACAGTGATTCTGTTCTGCACTCAGGTCTGGGCTCCCGCAACCCGCTTCCATGGGGTACGGCCCCAGGGCTTGAGAAACGAGATGAACACCACAGCCACCTGCAGCAGCACCTGGAGGCCAGTGGCCACCAGCCCTTGGAACCAGGTCGTCCAGTAGATCGAATCCGCAGGTATGGCTGGTGCGTTGAGCCCTTCGAGGTAGGCCGCGTTGCTGTTGAGCCACGGCTCCAACGCCACGGTGCCGAACACGATGAACGACACCGTGAGCAGACCCTTGATCACAACCCACCAGTGTTTGAAATAGCCCCAGGGCGTCACGGCGCAGAGCAGCAGACCTGTGAGCAGGCTCAGCGAGGCACAGGGGATGAGCACGACGTCATCGATGAACTTGGAGAGATCGGCGATCACCACCTGTGCGGCAAAGGCGCGCTGGACCTGGCCGAGCTGCAACAGCACCAGCAGGGCTGCCGTCACGGCCCAGGTCAGGGAGATCACCACATGGGTGGAGATGATCCAAAACCGACCGGTGACAGACACGGGGCTCAAGACAGGCTCTTTCAGACAGTCGCCAGCAAGCTACCCGTGCTGTGGAGGGAACCCCGCGACGCCTTCAGCGCCGGGGATGGGGGTGGAAGCGCCCCAACTGCCCCACCAGCAGCAGACCCAGCAGGCAGAGGAGCATCATCAGCAGCCAGAGCCCAGCGCCATGGCCCTGGGAATCGAGCAGCCAGCCCCCGAACAGGGGCGCCACCAGGGCACTGATCGCGAAGCACTGCGAGAACAGAGCCATCGCCATGCCGTGGTGGACAACCGGCGTCACCTCCACCACCGCTTCGCTGGCGGTGGGCAGGAAGGCCGCCTCAGCGGCCGCGAGGGGAACCTGGGCGGCGATCAGCACGCCCGTGCTGTGCCAGCCCAGGCTGGAGAGGGCCAGCAAGCCATTGCCGAAGGCGAATCCCACCAGGCTCAGCCCGAGCCCGAACGCCACCGGCAGCCCGGCCAGCCAGCGACCCAGGGGCCACTGCAGCAACAACAGCAAGCTGAGCTGCAGGCCCATCAACAGGGCACCGGTGCTGCTGGGCAGGGGCGCACGACCAAGGCCGCCACGCACCAGATCGAGCGGCAGGGCGCTCTGCAGCAGAACCGCCATGCCGGTGATCAGCACGGTGATCCCCAGCAGCGGCAGCAGCGGCACCACCCAGTGTTTCCAGCCGATTCGCCGTTCACCGGCGGGCCTTGCTGCCGCGGATGGCAACGGATAACGGAGCAACAAGGTAATCAGCACCACCATGCAGACCGCGTCCACCAGGTAGATGCCGCGCAGCCGCTCGCCACTGGCCAGCAGGGCACCGAGCAGCACCCCTGAGGCGATCCCCAGGGCATCAGCGGTGCGCACCAGGGCATAAGCGCGGCTCGATGGCAGGGGCGGGCAGCTCAGGGGCACGGCCAGCTCGATGGCGGGCCAGTAGATGCCCAAAGACATCCCCAGCAGCATCTGGCCGACCACGAAGGCGCCGAGCCCGGTGGCGGTCAACAGACGGGCGTCGGCCAGCAAGGACAACAACGCCGCCAGCAGCACCGGCTTGGTGGTGTTCAGACCCCGGTCGATCAACAGGCCACTCAGCAGCCGGCCCAGGGTTCCCGCCGCTGCCGACGCCGCCAGACCCAGGCCCACGGCCGTGGCGCTGAAGGCCTCCTGGTGAAACACCACGGGGGTGAGATAGAGCACGCCGCCGGCCCCGAAGCTGGCCACCAGGCGAATCACACTCAGTTCGCGCAACGGCGCGGGAAACTGGAGAAACCAGCTGGGCCGGCTTGCTCCTGTTCGAGGTTGTGTCAAACCGCTGCCGATGGCTGCCCGTCCTGCTTACCAGTGTGCTCGTGGGGGTGGGCAGCCCGGCGATGGCCAGCGCCCAGCTCAACGTGCGGATCGATGGCTTCACCCTGCCGATCGACCTGCGCCAGCTGCAGGCCTGGAGTCAGGATCCCCGCCGCATCCGCACCGAACTGGGGGTGTGGCTCGAACTGCTCGATGACCGCAGTCGCCGCGACCTCGTCACCCTGCTGCGCACCCCCCTGCTGCCAGACCGTGGCCTCGCCCTGCAGCTTCTGCAGAGCTGGGCCGGCGGCCAGGTGCTCGATGAACTCGGCGAACTGCTGCAGACCGATCAGCCCGGCAGCGGCGCCCTGCTGCTGAAGACCCTGCGCGACCTGCTGCAGAAGCCCGAGCCGGTCACGGTGGTGGATGTGCTTCAGGCGGTACCGACCCAGCAGCTGACCCTGGACCTCGATGGCGTCCTGGCCTTGGGCGCCGGCTGGCGCAGGCAACTGGAGCAGGAGACGAAGGCCCTGGCGCAGCTGCGGCAGCTGCCGTTGCCGGTTATTCAGGGGGCCACGGCACCGATGCGGTTATCGGCCCTGCAGCGCCCAACACGCCCCCGGGCCATCAACCTGGCCGTGGCCCACCGCCGTGAACCGTTGCCGCTGGAGATCTGGGGGGCCAGCCCATCAAGCCAGCGTTCCTGGGTGCTGTTGATGCATGGTCTGGGCGGCAGCGCCGCCCAATTGCGCTGGATGGCCGAAGGGTTGTCACAGCGCGGCTGGCCGGTGCTGCTGATGGAGCACCCCGGCAGTGATGAATCAGCGGTGCGGGAGCTACTCGATGGCCTGCGGCCGCCCCCGGGCGCTGAAACCATCCCGGATCGACTCGCGGATGTTCAGGCGGTGCTGGCCGCCGAAGCCAAGGGGACCGTGCCGGAGCTGGGCGAATCGGTCGTGCTGATGGGCCATTCCCTCGGTGGCCTGACCGCGCTGATGGCGGCAGGACAACGGCCAGCGGCGGGCCTGGAGCAGCGCTGCGAACGGGCCCTCAAGGGTCTTCCCCTGATCAATCTCTCCAGGCTGCTGCAATGCCAGCTGGCCCAGGTCCCCCTGCCGCCACCCCGGCGTCCCGCCAACCTGGCGGCGGTGGTGAGCATTAACGGTTTCGGCAGCCTGCTCTGGCCGGACCGGAGCCTGGAGTCCCTGAAGGTGCCGGTGTTGATGGTCGGCGGCAGCCTCGATCTGGTGACGCCGCCGGTGAGCGAACAGCTCGGGCCGTTCCTGCAGCAGAGCGATCCCCGCAGCCGCCTGGTGGTGGTGGAAGGGGCCAGTCACTTCTCACCGGTGCGGATCGAAACAACCGACGACGCCTTGCTCCGCCTCGGTGATCGCCTGGTGGGTGAGGAACCCTTCAAGGTTCAGGAGCTGTTGCTCAGCCTCAGCGCCGACTTTCTGTTCGCCCTGGAGACCGACAACAGCGTGCCGGTGCAGCGCCGTTTTCAGGAGGGCATCGGCTCCTACGTTCTCGACCAGCGCAGCGCCGAGCTCTGGCGCCGGCGACTCAGAAACTGATGCGGGGATCGAGCACGGCCACCAGCAGATCCACCGTGACGCTCACCAGCACCACCAGCCCGGCCACCACCACGACGATCCCCTGAACCAAGGGGTAATCCCGCTGGCCGATCGCCTCCTGTAGGCGGAAAGCGATGCCTGGCCAGGAGTAGGTGACCTCAATCAACAGCGCCCCGCCGATCAGGGAGGCCACGGTGATGCCGGTGATCGTGAGCACCGGCAACAGGGCATTGGGCAGGGCGTGGCGCAGCACCACCCGCGTTTCACTGAGGCCGCGGCTGCGGGCCGCTTCGACGTAATCGGAACGCAGCGCCCGCCGCAGGTTGAGGCGCAGGGCGTTGTCGAAGATGCCGCTGAGCAACACCCCGAGCGTGGCTGCGGGCAGCACCAAATGGCGGACGCTGCCGCTGAACTGCTGCCAATTGCCCGCCCGCAGGCTGTCGAGGAGGTAGAAACCCGAGCCGGTGGGCACCACCAGGCTGGCCGGGAAGCGGCCTCCCACGGGCAACCAGCCCAGCCAGACGGCAAACACCAATTGCACCACCATCGCCGCCCAGAACGGCGGCAGGGCATAGGTGCCGATTCCATAGAGGCGGCCGGCCAGATCCAGCTTTCCCTCCGGCCGGGCAATGCCGCTGAAGCCCACCGCCAGGCCCAGTACCGCCGCCAGCAGCAGGGCACAGACCCCCAGTTCCAGGCTGGCCGGCAGGCTCTTGGCGATCACTTCAACCACGGGCGTCTGATTGGTGAGCGAGGCACCCAGATCGCCCCGGAGCAGGCCAAGCAGAAACTGGCCGTACTGGGCGATCAGGGGCTGGTTGAGGCCGAGCTGCTCGCGCAGGGCCTCCCGGGCCGCTTCCGGTGCCCGCATCCCCAGCAGGGCATCGATCGGATCACCAGGCGCCAGCCGCAGCAACAGGAACACCAGGGTGGCAATCAGCCAGAGCATCACCGGCGCCAGCAGCACCCGGCTGGCCAGATAACGCAGCAGATGGCGACGACGGCTCATGTCCCGGCCTCGATCTGCAGGAGGCTGAAGACCACCCGCCCGGATCCATCGAACACCGGCGTGCTCAGGCGGGTCTGGGCCCAGGCCCGGGGTGACACCAGCCAGACCGGGATGTAGGGCGAGGCCTGCGCAGTTTCACGCTGAATCTGGCGCAGCAGGGCGATCCGCTCGGCCCCCTGCAGGCTTTCGCTGCGGCGCAGGTCGGCGGCCATCCCGGGGCGGGTCCAGAAACTGCCGCTGGCGGCACTGGCCCCCTTGAGGCAGCGCTGGCCTTCGCTCTCCTCGCAGCCAAGCAGGGGGATCAGATAGTTGTCGGCGTCGGGGAAATCGCCCATCCATTCCAGCAGGATCGAGGCAAAGGCCCCTTCACCGAGCTGGCGGTAGGCGGTGGTCGACTCCATGCTCTCGATCTCCAGGGTCACGCAGTCGCCCAGGTCACGCTGCAGCTGGCCCTGCCAGGTGAGGGCGAAGAGCCTGTCTGAGGGGATGTTGGAGCGGAAGGTGAGAGGCAGGTTGAGGCGCTTGCCATCACAAAACCCCGCCTGGCGAAACAAGGCCCGGGCCTGCGCCGGATCAAAGCTTGGCCAGGTCTCGGGATCGGAACCCGGCAGGCTGGGCGGGATCAACTGCCGCAGCGGCGCCTGCAGGCCGTGGCTGACGCGCTCGCTGATCAAGCGGCGATCGACGCTGAGGGCCAGGGCGCGGCGCACCAGCGGATTATCCAGGGGCGGCTGGTCGCTGAGCAAGGTGAGATAGCTGATCTGCAGGGCCGGACCCACCCCCTCATGCAGGCGGCCTTCGGCGGCCGAGCGATGCAGGGAGCGCTGCTGGTCGCCCTCAAGGCTGGTGGAGAGCAGCACATCCACTTCGCCGCTGCGCATGGCGCCATACAGGGCCGTCGAGTTGCTGAGGTTGACCATGTCGATGCCGCCATTGGCGGGAGCTGGCCCCCAGTAGTTGTCGAAGGGCTTGAGCCGCTGCTGCTGGTCGTTGAAGAAGGTGAGCTGGTAGGGGCCGGTGCCCACGAAGCGCCCATTGAGGAAGCTCCTGCTGTGGTCGCGATAGGCCGTTGGCGACAACGGTGTGAGGCTGACGGCGCTGAGCAGCTCGGGCAGGGCCGTGAATGGACGGCGCAGCCGCAGTTCCAGTTCATAGGGACCGCTGGCGCGCACCGAGGCAATCCGATCGCCGAGCAGATAACTGAGCTTGCCGATCGCCAGGAAGCGCTCAAGGCTGAAGACCATCGCATCGGCATCGAAGCGGGTGCCGTCGTGGAACAGAACCCCCTGGCGCAGGGGCACCCAGGCGGTCAGCCGGTCGGTGCTCATCCGGGGCAGGGCCGTGGCCAGACGCGGCTCCAAGCGGCCATCAGCAGCGATGGCGTAGAGCGGATCGCCGAGGGCGCTCAGCAATTGCATCGCCCCAAAACTGAAGGTCGCCGCAGGATCGACCGAATCAATCCGGCTGCGACCCGCCACCACAAGCCGGCCTTCCGGGCGGCTGGGCTGACAGGCCATCAGGACAGGGAGGAGGGCACTGACCAGGCAGAACCCGATCAGGCGCTTCAGAACAGGCAAGCCGACGACGACGAACCCCGGGAATCAGTGCAGGCCATTCAAGACCGTGACTGACACGTCTGGGGGTGGAGCTGGTGGAGGTCAAGCACCTGGCTGAGTGAGACCTCAAAGACCGGAGAGCCATGCCGTGCCAGGGGCCAATGGCGAACCCAGCAGCGCTGATGGGTCAGATCCACGGAGATCACCTGGTACACGGGTTCATCGCTGCCTGAACGGCTGGAGAGGCTGCTGGCTTGATGGCTGGCCTGGCCTGGGGCCAGGTGAATGCGGTCACCCTGCTGAAGAGTCATGGAACGGAAGCGGAGAACCGGAAGGATCGGGGAGGCAGAAGAAACGGAATGAACTGGGCCAAGGGTTCCGCGCCGAAACAGGTTCTGACGTTCGGCATGAACAGCCTTGCGGGGCGGTCAGGGGATGCCGACGATTGGAACGCCTGGAGCGGCAGGCTTGCCGCCGAAGCTGAGCTCAGAGCGTGCGCAGGCAGGCGGCCACGCTGCGTACATCGGGAAGGGCGGCAATGGCGGCGAGGGCAGTCCGGAAACGGGCTTCGGGCACCTCATGGGTGATCACCACGATTTCGGCCCTGCCCGCCGCCGCCTCGAGCTGCACGATCGATTGGATCGAGACATCCTCAGCACCGAAGCAGCGCCCGATCAGGCCGATCACCCCCGCCTGATCGCTGGTCTGCAGCCGCAGATAGTTGCGGTGGCGGGTGGTGGCTGGATCGACCAGACGGCAGCGCCGCCAACGGCCAGCCGCCAGCAAAGGATCGAGCCCTCCCCCGACGCCACCCACCTTCTGGATGCCGGCGATGTTGAGGATGTCGGCGACCACGGCGGAGGCCGTGGGGCCAGCGCCGGCACCGGGTCCGTAGAACATCACCCGGCCGATCGGTTCGCCTTCCACCAGGATCGCGTTATTGACCCCATGCACCCCGGCCAGGGGGTGGTCCTTGGGGATCAAGGTGGGGTGGACACGCACATCCAGTTGCTCGCTGCCATCGGGATCGGTGCCGAGGCTTTCGGCCACCGCCAGCAGCTTCACGCAGTAGCCGAGCTGGGCGGCGTAGCGCACATCGCGAATCTCCAGGCCGCTGATCCCATCGGCAGGGATGGCGGCGCGATCCACAGCACCGCCGTAGGCAAGGCTGGCGAGGATGGCGATTTTGTCGGCCGCATCGCCCCCCTCCACATCGGCGGCAGGGTCGGCTTCGGCATACCCCAGCGCCTGGGCATCGGCCAGCACCGTGGCGTAGGCCGCCCCTTCGCTTTCCATCCGGCTGAGGATGTAGTTGGTGGTGCCGTTGATGATGCCGCTCACCCGGCGCAGCCGGTTCCCCCCCAACGACTGCTTCAGGGGTTCGATGATCGGGATGCCACCACCCACCGCCGCCTCGATCAACACATAGACGCCCCGCGCCGCTGCGGCCGCGGCGATCTCCTCGCCGTGGCGGGCGATCACCGCCTTGTTGGCGGTGACCACGGATTTACCGGCGGCGATCGCCATCAGAATCAGGCTGCGGGCGGGCTCGAGGCCGCCGATCACCTCCACGACAATGTCGACGGCGGGATCGTTGACCACCAGGGCCGGGTCGGTGGTGAACAGCTCGGCAGCCAGGGCGATCGGCCTGGAGCGCCCAAGATCGCGCACCGCCACCCGCTGCAGCTGGAGTTCAGCCACCAGCGGATGGCGACCAGCTGGGGTGGAGAGGATCTCGGCAACGCCGGCACCCACGGTGCCAAGACCAAGCAATCCGATGCCGATGGTCATGCCTGGATCGCCACGAAACCGCTGATCCTAGAAATCAGCCGGTTGGAGCGCCGCTGCCTGGGATTGCATCATCTTGAGGATGTTGAGGAAGCCGTTGGCCCGCGAGGGGGTGAGGCTGGCCTGCAGGCCGGTGTCGGTGAGGAAGGAGGGATCCAGGCCGCTGACCTGCGCGGGCGTGAGGCCCTCGAGCCCGGTCATCAGCAACGCCAGCAATCCCTTGGTGATCAGGGCGTCGGAATCCCCCTGCCAGTGGAGCCGGCCCTCCTGCAGCTGCCCCACCACAAACACCTGGGAGACGCAACCGCGCACCTTGAACGAGTCCTGACGGAACTCCTCGGGCAAGGGATCGAGCTTGCGGGCCAGCCAGAGCACGTATTCGTAACGCCGCTTCGGATCCTTGGTGTCACGCAGGCGATCAACGATCTGATCGAGAGCTTCGCTGCCGGTGGCCATCAGCGCCGTGAGCGGAAACGCCAGCCGGCCAAACCGGCGAGCAGCCAGCCGAGGCTGCCGATGCCACCGAGCAGCAGCACGGAGCCAAGGGCCGGCGAGGTCAGGGGGGAGCGGGCCGGCAAGGGGGTTTCACTGACCTGATCGAGCTGGATCCGGCCTCCCTGCACGGGCAGGTCCAGAAAATCGCGGTGGCCGGGGCCCCCATCCACTTCCAGCTCCCAGGTGCCATCGGCCTGGTCAGGGAGCTTGAAGGACAGCCGGCCCTCAGCATCGATCTGGCCCAGCTCAACAGACGTGCCACCACCGGGAGCCACCAGGCGCACGCCGGCGCCAACAACAGGCTCGCCATTGGAGAAGCGACTCTCCAGCACCAGGTCTTCGCGCAGGGATTGCAGCCGCTCCAGGCTGCTCTCGATGGCATGGGCTGTGGCCCGCTGCGGCAGGCCCACGCTCAGCAACAACGCCGTTGCTGCGGCCAGGGAAGGCCAGCGCCGCAGGGATGGGTGGAGATAAGTCATGGTGTTGGCGCCACGTCAAAGGGGTGACCTGACCACAAAACCCCGGACCGGGTTCAGCAGTTTCTGGGTCTGGAGGCCAAAGCTAAACGCTGTTCAAGATGCAGACCAGCGGCTGCCGGCCGATTGACCTTTGCCAGCCTGCACCATGCGCACCATCGAGCTCACCATCATCGAAAGCGCTTCGCTCGGCTGGGAGCGCTGGCCCAGCTCCGAGGCCATCACCCGTTCCGGCATCGAACCATTGCTCGCGGGCCGCGACCCAGCCCGAACAGCTGGGGAGGGCCGTTGGCCCGCTGGGGATGCGGAATGAAACGCTTGGGTGCTGAACGACGAATTCGCGGAAACGGTCAAAGCGGAGAAGGTCGCAGACCGTGATCCTGGCAAATCAGGCCCCGGCTGGCGACCCGTCGGCACAAGCCTCAACAGGTTGAAACCATTCCAGGCCCAGCTCGCTCAGCCAGCCATCGAAGGGCAGGTCCCAGGGATCGCGCGGCAGGGTCTCCACCTGGCAACCGCCTGGGGCCACGATCACCGCTGGAACGGCGCGCCAGGCCCGGTCGCTGCGCAGACGGTCGTACCAGCCGCCGCCCGAGCCGAGCCGGAAGCCACAGCCATCGAAGGCCAGGGCCGGCACCAGCAGCAGGGCCAGATCGCCTGGAGAGAGCTCCGCCCCCGGACATTCCGCCGGGGCCGGAATGCCGCAGGCGTCTGCCACCAGGGGCTGCTTGGGGTCCCAGGCCTCGTAGCGCAACACCCGCCCGGCCGCTCCAGCCCGGATAGCAGGCAGGGCGAGGCGGGCGGGCAGGGGCTCCGCCAGGCCGCGCAGATCGGCTTCACCGGCGAGGGGCCAGTAGAGCCCCAGCCGGGTATGTGGGGGCAGCAGCGGCGGCAGCTGGCGGATCGCCGCGGCCAGCAACGGCCCCTGGGCGGCCCCATGGAGAGCGAGGCGGCGCCTGCGCCAGTGGCGGCGCCAGGCCGGTTTTCCGGCCGAGAGCGGCGGGGGTGGCGGCAGCTCCGGGAATGGCGGCAGCCTGTCGCTCACCGCTGAAACCAACCGGTTAAGGCCACGGCCAGGGCATCGGCGGCATCATCCGGCCGCGGCGGCAGCTCCAGCGCCAGCTCCCGCATCACCGCTTCGAGCACCTCCTGCTTATCGGCATGGCCCGAGCCTGTGAGGGCCAGCTTGATCTGCATCGGCGGAAACTCCACCACCGGCACCCGCAGCCGGGCCAGGGTCATCATCACCACCCCCCGGGCCTGCACAACTGAAATGGTGGTGCTGGAGCGATAGAAAAAGAACTTCTCCACCGAGGCCAGCTGCGGACGCCAGCGCCGCACAATCCAGCGCAGATCCCGGGCGATCTCCACGAGCCGATCGCCCTCGGGCTGGCCGGCAGCGGTCTGGATCATGCCGCAGTCGACCAGGCTCTGGGGCGGACCGGTGTCGATCAGGCCGTAGCCCACCCGGGCCAGACCGGGATCGATGCCGAGGATCCGCATCCCATCTCAGCCGGCCAGGGCCAGCTGGAAAGCGCTGCGATCGCTGGGTTCGCCGCGCTCAAACACCTTGCAGAACATCTTGATCACCCGGTCACCGGAATCGATCTGCTCCAGGGGGTCCTTGCGCAGGCGGTGGCGCAGGCAGCAGGCCACCACCCGGGCGACGTCGTCGTCACTCACCTCGCTGCGCCCTTCGAAGGCGGCCAAGGCCCGCGACGCCCGGTTGATCACGATGTCACCGCGCAGGCCATCCACATCCAGTTCGCCGCAGACCGAGGAGATGCGAAGGCGCAGATCGTCATCGATCTGAACCGAAGGAAGCAAGTGCTGGGCCTGCACCGCCCGCTCCTGCAGGGCCTCCTGGCTGGCCAGATGGGTGCTGTTGAAGCCCTCGGGATCGGCGTCGAAGCTGGTGCGCTGATCCACCACCTGCACCCGCAGCTCGGCGTCGCGCACGGTGCGCACCTCCACGCTCATGCCGAAACGGTCGAGCAGCTGGGGGCGGAGTTCGCCCTCCTCGGGATTGCCGGAGCCGATCAGCACGAAGCGGGCGGGGTGACGCACCGACACCCCCTCGCGCTCCACCGTGTTCCAGCCCGAGGCGGCGGAATCCAGCAGCACATCCACGAGATGGTCGTCGAGGAGATTCACCTCATCGACGTAAAGCAGGCCGCGGTTCGCCTTGGCCAGCAGCCCCGGCTCAAACGCCCGGACCCCCTCACTGAGAGCTTTCTCGATGTCGATGGTGCCGCAGAGGCGATCTTCCGTGGCCCCCAGCGGCAGGTCCACCATCGGCACCTGGCGGGGCTCGATCGGCAGCGTCTCGCCGCTCTCCGCCCGAGCCCGCACTTCGGCGCTCTGGAGATCGGGGTCGGTCGGTGAGCTGTTGTAGGGGTCGCCGGCGACGACGTCGATCTCCGGCAGCAGGTCAGCCAGGGCCCGGATCGTGGTCGATTTGCCCGTGCCCCGGTCGCCCATGATCATCACCCCGCCGATGCGTGGATCGATCACGTTGAGCAGCAGGGCGAGCTTCATCTCCTCCTGACCGACGATGGCGGTGAAGGGGAACACCCTGCGTTGGCGCTTCAGACTCACGGGCGAGGGGCCGGCACGGAACCGGATTGTTTCACAGCTGGCGTTGCCGGCAGCAGTGTGAGCACCTGGGGTGGGGTGGCATCTGCCGGATAGATCAGCCGCACCCGCACCTGTCGCCGTTGGCCAGGATCCAGGCTGATCCGGCCCAGGGCCGGGCCCTGCTGGCCCTGGCGCTGCACCAGGTGGAACCAGCGCCGGCCGGCCCGGCGACCATCCGCACCATCGAGACCGCTCACCTCCACCGTGCCGCGGAACATCACCGCCCGGGCGGTCTCCACGTTGAAGCTCAGCCCGCCTTGCGGCTTGTCGCTCTTGCGCGGCGATTCGATCGCCAGATCGAGGGCCACGGGGCTGTCGGTGTCGTTGACCAGGGGGATCTGCAGGTCGTACTCGACGCCGTAGTTGCCATGGGCGGCCCAGGCCGTGCCTGGATAGAAGGCCTTGAGTTCCGCCGTCTGCACCTGACCGGTGCCGAGGCTGCCGCGCTCAAGCGAACTGATCGGCCAGGACACCGGCGCGCTGCGCACCGAGAGCTGGGGCTTGCAGGGCTCAGAAGCGCAGGGATCGCTGAGAGTTCCCCGCCAGCGGCTGCCCTGCTGCACCCCACTGACGCGGGAATAGATGATGCCGCCGGGTTTCCCCCGCGGGGTGGGGGTGTGCTCCTTGGCGCTGAGGCCACCGTTCAAAAGGCTCGCCCAGGTGGCGGCCGTTGGGGGCTGATCGCCACCGAGGGCCGCCAGGGTGGCGATCTGCAACGGCCCATCACTTTCCAGCCGCAGCTGGAGGTTGCGGCCGTTCAAGAGGGGATCGAGGCCTTTCACCGGAATCGGCAGCGCCACCAGGGTGGTGAGCTGGCCAGCCGGCAGCTGCCACTCAGGGGCCAGCAGGGGGCTGCGCCTGTTCTGGAGCAGCTCGGCGGCCACCCGGCTTCCCGGCCCCGAGAAGGCCGAGGTGCCGTCATGGGGGAGCAGGGCGGGCAGGGGCAGGAACGGGGCTGCCGGCTGGGCGGGATCGGTCGACTGGGACAGGGCTGTCGAGCCGCTGATCAGGCGCAGGCGCACCGGCTTGGCGCCGCTGGGGGCCGCCACCACCCCCAGCCAGAGGGTGGAATCGAGCGTTTCCGGTTTACCGGCGTAGACGTGGTGGCTGAACAGCTCGAAATGCCCCTCAATCGGGGTGTTCAGGTGGGCGGAGGGCACCGCGAACGGCTGGCCAGCCAGGCCGGCGCTGGCATCGAAGGTGGAGAGCAGGATTCCCGGCTCCACGATCAGCTCGGGGTTGTTGTCGTTGACAACCAGGAGCCTGTCGAGGCCGCCCGGCAGGGGCCGCACCTGCTGGCGGCGCAGCAAGGGGGCAGGAGGCGCCTGCTGGGCCAGCACGGCCTGGGCATGCACGGGCTGGGTGAGCAACGCCGGCCAAGCGGCCGGCAGCAAGGCGGAGAGAACGGGCAGCAAGACAGGGCGCATGACGGAAGGCAGAGCCGGGACAATCAACGGGGTTGGGGCGAGGGGCTGCTGCGGCCCACCAGGGTCTGGCTGGCGGCGGCGGCCATGGCCCGAATCAGGTCGGCGGATCGGGGGTCATTGAAGGGACCTTTGACCATGAAGGCGGCGACAGCGCGCTGGCCATTCGGCAATTCGATCAAGCCGGCATCGGAGTAGGCGATGCCGATGTCACCGGTCTTGTTGAGCACGGTGACACCTCTCGCCAGCAGCTCGCTGTCGGGATCGCTCGATTCCTTACCCAGGCCTTCCAGCAAGCCGAGAGGTAGCAGGGTGTTGGTTCTGGACGTGCCCATGATCGTGCGGAAGTGATCCCTGCCGCGGGGACTGAGCTTTTCGCCGGTATCCACCAGGGCGATCGAGCGGGCCAGGTCATGGGGGCTGGTGGTGTTGGTTCCCTCCAGGTCGGGCAACCAGTTGTTGACCACCGTGGCGCCCAGGCCCAGGGCCTGAAAGCGGGCGTTGAGGGCGAGCTTGCCGCCCAACCGCTTGATCAACAAGTTGGTGGCGGAATTGTCACTGACCCGGATCATTTCAGTGGCCGCTTCATAAAAGGGAAAGCGGGTGCCGATCGGCCGGCTGGCCATCCAACCGGCGCCGCCGCCCACCACCTCTTTGGTGAGCGGAAGCGGTTCGTTCCAGCGCAGCTTGCCTGCGTCGAGGTCTTCGAGGCCGGCCAGGAGGATCGGCGTCTTGATCGAACTGGCGGCCGGCAGCGGCAGCTCTGAATCGAGCTGGGCAAAGCGTCCGTCATCGAGCACCAGCAGGAAGGCGCCGGCCTTGAGATCCTTCTGGGCTGCAGCCAGGGCTTTCCAACGCTGGCTGAGGGCGACAAGTTCCTGCTTCTGCTCAAAGCGACCGTCAGGCAGGCCGGTCTGGGCAGCCGGCGACGTGCCGCCGGCAGCGGTCTTGGGTGTGGAGCCGATCGCCCCTTGGGCCAGCCGCGGGGCCAGTTGCTGCAACACCGTGCCCGTCAGCACACCGAGCCCAACTCCCAGCACCAGCAATCGAAGCACCAGGGCAATGGGCTGGAACCAGCCGGGAGAACCTGGGCGGGAAGAACGGCCCGAACGCACGTGGGGTCAGAACTCAAAAGGCTTGGCAGGACGTTAGGGCGTCTGGCCGCGGCTGGCCCAGCGCAACTGGCTCACCATCCCGCGCAACAGGGCCACCTCGTCACTGCCCACCTGGGCGCGCTGCAGCAGCGCCCTCAGCTTGGCCATGCGGGCGTGGGCGGTGTGGGGCAAGAGAAAACCCACTTCCAGCAGCAACGCTTCGGCATCGACCAGGGCGGCTTCGAGGCTGCCGCGGCTGGCTGGCTCCGGCAGCTGTTGGGGGCGGGCGGGCCCGCCGTGGCGCAGGGACTGCAGGATGACCGCCACCGCATGGGACAGGTTCATCGAGGGGTAGGCCGGATCGGTGGGGATCCGCAGGATGCGGCCGGCCTGGAGCAATTCATCGTTGCTGAGGCCGTGATCCTCGCGGCCGAACACCAGGGCGGCCCGTTCGCCGCTAGCCACGCCGGCCTGCAGCCAGGGCAGCAGATCAGCTGGAAGCCCCACCGGCACAGGCTCGGGTTCCAGCCTGCCGCTGGTGGCCACCACCCGATGACAATCGGCGATGGCCGCGGCCAGATCGGGATAAAGGGCGGCGCGCTCAAGCAGCGGTAGGGCATGCACCGCCATCCGCCGCGCTTCCTCAGCAAGCGGATCGCAGCGGGGCTGCACGAGCCTGAGTTCCTCGATCCCGAAGTTGGCGCAGAGCCGGGCCACACTGCCCACATTGAGGGGCCCTGCCGGCTCGACGAGCACCACCACCACTGCTTGGTCAGGCGCTTGGTCTGCCGGACCGTTCAGCTCACTCGAGGGCATGCAGATGGGCGATCAGATCGGCCATGGCCTGGGGATCGGGCTGGAAGCGGGGCATCGGCGGGGTGCGGCCACTGACCACCTGGCTGACCAGCTGCCGGTCGCTGCGGCGCTGGCTGACCCCCTGGAGGCTCGGACCCACCAGCCCCTGGCCGGCGATGCCGTGGCAGCCGGCGCAGTTCATCCGGAACAGGCGGCCCCCATTCTCGGTGGAGCCGGCGAGTTCCAGCGTCTGACGGGTATAGGGATCGCTGCGGGCTGCCGGCAGCACAACCAGGGAGAGAATCACGCAGGCACCGGCGGCTAGCAGCACCAGAGCCATGATCAGTCCCTGACGCGGTGCAGCCGTTGGCGTGGGGTCGGAGAGCTCGCCAGTCACAAATGTTTCACGCCTCTCAACAGCCTGCCTCAGCCATGAAACAATTGTGATCAACGACTCGAGCCATCCCTTCAATGATTGAACCCCTGCTCTGCGGCATCGTTCTTGGTCTGGTCCCGATCACGATTGCGGGCCTGTTCGTGGCGGCCTGGAATCAATACCGCCGTGGCAGCGCTCTGGGCTGAGCAGCATCAAGCTGGTGCTTCCGTAGCGCCTGAGGTCATCGATCCGCCAGCCGGGCAACTCGAAGGCCGGAGCTTTGCTTGCGCACTCCATCAACAGCCGTCCCTGCGGCGCCAACCAGCCGCCCGCGGCCAGGCTTTGGCAGATCTGCGGCTGCAGGCCCGAGGCATAGGGGGGATCCAGATAGATCAGGTCGAAGCACACTGTGCCGAGTTCGGAGCTCCTATGCTGCGAACCGATCGCCAGCCAGCCCGGCAACGTTCGGCAAAGCACGCGGACGTCAGGGGCGCCTTGGAGGCCAGAGCGCACGGCCGTGAGATTGGCTGAGGCGGTGGCCGTCATCCGCCGGTCCTGATCCACCGCCACCACCAACTCCGCTCCACGCTGAAGCGCTTCACAGCCGATCACGCCACTGCCGCAGCAGAGATCCAGCCAGCGGGCACCGGCCAGGTCAGCAGCCACCAGGTTCATCACCGCCAGCCGTACCCGCGCCGCCGTGGGCCGGGCCGTACTCCCCGGCGGGCTGAGCAGTTTGCGCCCGCCGCTGAGCCTGAGTGTCAAGGGTTCTGCTGCTCCACCCAGCGCAGCCAGCGGCCCAGCATCCTCTGCCCCACGGGGCCGGATTTCTCCGGGTGGAACTGGCAGGCCGCCAGATTGTCCTGCCAGACCGCTGCCGTCACCGCCCCTTCGCCAAAGACGACCGTGGCCGCAGCGCAGCCCGGTTCTTCGGGTGCGGCCGCATAGGAGTGGACGAAGTACACCCAGGCGGGCGCGCACTCAGACGGCAGCAAGGGGGTGGGACGGCTGGGGATCAATGGCGCCCAGCCCATGTGCGGAATCGGATGACCGGGGCTGGCCGGCAAGGCCCGCACCCGCCCTTTCAACAGCCCCAGCCCTTCGGCTTTGCCTTCGTCACTGCCCTCAAACAACAGTTGCAGGCCCAGGCAGATCCCAAGCAGGGGGCGGCCACTGCGGCTCCAGCGCTGGATTGGCTCCACCAGACCAGACTCCTGCAGGCAGTCCATGGCCGGATCGAAGGCTCCCACTCCAGGCAGGATCAAGGCATCGCAGCCACTGGCCGCTGCCCCTGACACCACAGGCACCAGCTCCACCCCCAGCCGCTCGATCGCCCGCGCCACGGAGTGCAGATTGCCCATCCCGTAGTCGATCAATCCGATCCGAAGCCTGGCGGGCAACATGCTCAAGGAGCGAGGGGGCAGAGGCGCTGTTCGGGGTGCTGCAGCACCACCGAATGAGCCAGGTCGAGGGCATTGAGGTGATCGATCAGCTGGTAGAGCCGACCCACCCGGCGCTGATTGAAATCAAAGCGCAGACAGGGATAGATCGCTCCAGCCTCATCGCAGCTCTCGGCGGCAACAAACAGTCCGGAGCGCAGCAGATCGGGGAAGCCTTGATTGATCAGCGCCAGTTGCTGCTCGGGCAGGGGGAGATGGAGGAGCAGCTCCATCACGGTCTGGTCGCGCTGACCTGCCTGATCGGGCTGGCCTGTTGGATCGGGCTGGGGAATCTGGACAGGCTGGAGCCTGTGAAAGACCCTGTAGAAGCGGCGGATCAGCGCGACGGCTTCGGCGGCCGAGTGGGCCGTGCTCAGCAGCTCAAGATCGTGCTCACCGATCAGGCCACGGTCTTGAAGATCACAGCGCAGCGCCTGTTGCCAACCATCCCAGAAAGGATCCCCCTGCGGAGCCAACAACACCAGGGGAATCGGCGAGCTGCGGCCGGTCTGGATCAGCGTGAGGGATTCGAACAGTTCATCGAGGGTGCCAAAGCCTCCTGGCAGCACCACCAGGGCATCGCTCTCGCGCAGGAAGAAAAGCTTGCGGGTGAAGAAGTAACGGAACTGGAGCAGACGGCTCTGATGCTCACTGATGAAGGGATTGGCGTCCTGCTCGAAGGGAAGCAGCACATTGAGTCCGAAACTTCTGTCACCACCAGCACCACGATTGGCCGCTTCCATCACACCGCCGCCGGCGCCAGTCATCACCTCAAATCCGGCTTGAATCACCGCCTCAGCCAAGGATTCGGCCAACTGATAGATCTCGCTGCCCGGAGCACTGCGGGCCGAGCCGAACACCGTGACCTTGCGGGTCATGCGGTGGGGGCGGAACACGCCCATCGCTGCCTGCAGATCCTTGAGGGTGCCGTCGATCAGCCGCCAGTCGTCGTGGTCGCTGCTTGTGGTAGCGAAGGCAAGCAGTGTGCTGAGGGCCTGCTCGATCAACGGGCGCTGGGGATGGCCAGCCAAGGCCGTGGTCAGCGCCCCATTCAGATCGTCCACCGTGGCTTGATCGGAGTTCGCGGCAATGACCGAGTAGGTGGGAGCGGAGGTGGGGGGAGAAGGACTCAGCAGGAGGGGAAGCTCAGAGGTATTTGGCGATGGTGCCGGAGAGGGTGTTCTTGGGTACGGCCCCGACGACGGTGTCCACCTTCTCGCCACCCTTGAAGACCATCAAGGTGGGAATGCTGCGAATGCCGTATTGACTGGCGATATTGGGATTCTCATCGGTGTTGAGCTTGTAGACCTTCAATTGGCCTTCGAACTCCTTGGCGATCTCATCAACGATCGGGGCGACCATGCGGCAAGGGCCACACCATGGCGCCCAGAAGTCGACCAGCACAGGCACATCACTCTTGAGCACATCCTGCTCGAAGGAAGCATCGGTGACGGCGGTGGGGCTGGACATCCAACGGAACAACAAGGTTCCGGCAATCTAGCAACGGGGTTCCCGCTTCCCCGCCGCACCGGTCACGAACGTTGGAAGACAAAACGCCCGGACGCGCCGGGCGGGGAGGTGTGAGGAGTGTGCGAGCCGAAGCCCCCACAGACCGAGACTAACGCCTGTCTCTGTCTGTCTCCCCTTGTCCAACAGTTAGACCGGCCTGTGTCAGCGGCCTCCGCTCACTTGCCCATGCCGAGCTGCTGGGCCTTCTGATACACCTTGCCTTCGGTGAGCAGGGATGGGGCCACCACCACCTCCACCGACTGCATCTCCCGCAGGGTGCGGGCGCCCAGCGTTCCCATGGATGTGCGCAAGGCGCCCAGCAGATTCTGGGTGCCGTCATCGAGGCTTGCCGGGCCACGCAGGATGGTTTCCAGCTTTCCGGTGGTGCCCACCTTGATGCGGGTGCCGCGGGGCAACACCGGGCTGGGCGTGGCCATGCCCCAGTGGAATCCGCGGCCGGGGGCTTCGCTGGCCCGGGCGATCGGTGAACCGATCATCACGGCATCGGCGCCGCAGGCAATGCACTTACAGATGTCTCCGCCGGTCACGATGCCTCCATCGGCGATCACCGGCACCCGCCGCCCGCTTTCCTGCTCGAAGTCGTCGCGAGCGGCGGCGCAATCGGCGACGGCGGTGGCCTGGGGAATGCCCACACCGAGCACGCCGCGGGAGGTGCAGGCGGCCCCCGGGCCGATCCCCACCAGCACACCCGCCGCTCCGGCGCGCATCAGCTCCAGGGCCACCGCATAGGTGACGCAGTTGCCGATCACCACCGGCAAGCCCAGGTCGCGGCAGAGGGCGGTGAGGTTGAGGCTTTCGCGGCCTTCAGGACCGATGTGCTCGGTGGAGACCACCGTGGCCTGCACGAACAGCAGGGCCGCGCCGGCTTCGGCCACCGCCTTGCCGAAGCGCAGGGCGGCCACGGGGGTGGCACTGACCGCGGCAATTCCTCCCTTTGCCTTGATCTCAGCGATCCGCTGGCAGATCAGATCTTCACGCACCGGCTGGCTGTAGATCTCCTGCATCAGCGGCACAAACGCCTCCTTGCCCACCGAGGCGATCTGGTCGAGCACAGGATTGGGATCGTCGTAGCGGGTGTACACCCCCTCGAGGTTGAGCACACCGAGGGCTCCGAGCCGGGAGAGCTCGACTGCCATCGCCACATCCACCACCCCATCCATGGCGCTGGCGATGATCGGAATCTCCCGTTCGATTCCGCCCAGGCTCCAACGGCTGTCGGTGACAGCTGGATCGACCGTGCGCGAACCGGGCACCAAGGCAATTTCGTCGATGCCGTAGGCACGGCGAACCGTCCGGTTCCGACCGAGAAGAATGGTCACCGCTGGTCGTCGTCACAGTCGGGCCAAGCTATCAACCGGGCTGCGGGGGGACCGGGTGTGGCCTGCCCAGCCTGGGAGAGCTCAGCTCTTGCCGCGGAAAGAGCTCCAGCGCTGCTGCAGCGAATCGAGCCATCGCCGGCGATCACTCCTGCGCACAAGGTTGTTCCAGGAAAAACCCGTCAGCCAGATCACTCCGACCAGTTCAAGCAGGCCCGGCACCAGCGGCAGCCCTTCGATCGCCCCGAGCAGGGCGCCATAGAGGCGCAGGAGCACCACCACAGCAAGAAAAAGCCCGGCGGCCTTCAGGGGGCCGCTGTAGCGCTGAAAGGTTTTCTGGGGTTCACCGCTGCCGATCCAGTCCTTAATTTTGGCCACCAGCAGGTCCCATTCACCACCCGGTTCTGGCGCCATCGCCGGAGCCTGCAGGGTGGCCGCCAGCACGGGGTCGGGCTCGGCCGGAGCTGGCGGGAGCTCGGCAGGTTCAGGAACGGGTACGGCGATTACGAGCTCGGGCCGTGCCTCAGCAGCCGGGGGCGTTGGCTCTGCTACTGGCTCGACTGCAGGCTCGCTGACTGCCGCATCGCTGAGCGCCTCAGCCGGCTCTTCGCCGGGGGCTTCAGGGGTCGGAAATGAGGAAGATTCAACCATCGGTCGCTTCAGAACCGTCGGGTGAGCTTACGGCGTTCTGCGGATCGTGCTCAGCGACTGACGATCAGGGGTCAAGGGGAATCAGGCCACTGCGCTGCGGGAGAGGTTCGAGCGGTAGGCGCAAGGGAAAGCGACCGCTGCGCAGTTGGTCGATCAACAGGTCGGCCATGCCTGAGGCCAGGCGAGGGCTGTGGGCCGGGAAGCAGGGCAACTGACGTCCATCCACCTGGATAACACCGCTCAGCAACTGGCTGTAGGCGACATAGCCGAAGCTCGGCTTGAGGCGACGTGGAATCGAGAAATCGAGCACCGGAGCTTCCAATTGATCATCGCCCAGGCAGGCCTGGCGGGCCACCGCTGCACTGATCAGAGGGATCGGCGCCGCGATCGCCACCAGCAGACCGCTGCCGTGGCCCTCGAAGAAACAGGGGCGGATCCATTCAGGCCGCAGCTCGCGCAGCTCGACACTGACGGCGGCCACGGCACCGGGAGCGCGGGCATGGCCGCTGGGCAGGCGCCGGGTCTGGGGCTGATGACCGCTGCCGGCACCGACCACCCAGCCGAGTGCGCCGCCGACCAGCACCGGCGAACCTGGACCCAGGAAGGCCAGCCGCGGCATGGTCAGGCCGATGCTGCGGCTGCCACCACCGCTATAGAGGGCTCCGCCATAGGGGCCCAGCAGCGGGCCACAGGGACTGTGGATGATCCCTTCGGCACTGCTGAACGCCACCACGCCGTTCTCGCTGATCGCCCGGTTCAGCAGCAACTGCCCGGCGCCGATCCGCTCCAGCTTCAGGCGCGTCTTCAACTCCCGGCAGGGGTGCAGGGCCGTGGCCTCACCCGTGAGCGCCAGAACCACCTCCGCGCCGGCCAGCAGCCGGCCCAGAACCTGGGCGCCGCCCTGGCGCAGCGGTTCGACCAGCCCACCACCGATCGGCAGGCTGATCCCGCAGCTGCCGCTGCCCCCCTGGGCGCTCACCCCATCGAGCTGCGCCTGGCGGATCCGGATCGGCGGATCCGTTGGTCCGAGCTGGAGCAGCAGGGAGGCCTGGTCGGTGAATTCGGCGTTGGCGGCCACCACCACATCGGTGGCGGCATAGGCGGAAGCCAAGCCTTCCGCCGCCACCCTGGCCCGGAAGGCCGTGCCGCTGCAGACCCGCAGGTCACCGGCGCGCTGGCGCTGCTGAAGCTCGGATTCGCTGCGGGGCTCCAGGGTCATCGAGGGCCAGGGGTCGGGGGCTCAGCGGCGGGAAAGAACCAGACGGGCGGCCCGGTCTCGATTAAGCTGGGTAACGGACTTGTGGTGTGAGATGGCGGTTCCAACGGGTCCTGGCGAATCCGACGGACGGATCATCCAGACCGACCTGCGGATTGAGATGTCGCGCTCCTATCTGGAGTATGCGATGAGCGTGATCGTGGGCAGGGCCTTGCCCGATGCCCGCGATGGCCTCAAACCGGTGCATCGACGCATCCTCTATGCGATGTACGAGCTGGGCCTGACCAGCGATCGGCCCTACCGGAAATGCGCCCGGGTGGTGGGTGAGGTGCTCGGCAAATACCACCCCCACGGCGACACGGCTGTGTACGACGCCCTGGTGCGCATGGCCCAGGACTTCTCGATGCGGATGCCGCTGATCGACGGTCACGGCAACTTCGGCTCGGTCGACAACGACCCACCGGCGGCGATGCGGTACACCGAATCACGGCTGCAGGCACTCACCACCGACAGCCTGCTCGAAGACATCGAAGCTGAAACCGTCGATTTCATCGACAACTTCGACGGTTCCCAGCAGGAGCCGACCGTGATGCCGGCGCGGCTGCCCCACCTGCTGCTGAATGGCTCGTCCGGCATCGCCGTCGGGATGGCCACCAACATTCCCCCCCACAACCTGACCGAACTGATCACCGGGCTGCTGGCCCTGATCGCCGACCCGGAGATCGACGACCGCGCCTTGATGGCGATCATCCCGGGCCCCGACTTCCCGACCGGCGGCCAGATCCTGGGCCGCCGCGGCATCCGCGACACGTACACCACCGGCCGTGGCTCGATCACGATGCGGGGGGTGGCTTCGATCGAAACCCTCGAAGTGCCTGGCCGCCCCGACCGGGACGCCGTGATCATCACGGAGTTGCCCTACCAGACCAACAAGGCGTCGCTGATCGAGCGCATCGCCGAAATGGTGAACGACAAGAGGCTCGAGGGCATCTCCGACATCCGCGACGAAAGCGACCGCGACGGCATGCGGATCGTGATCGAACTGCGGCGTGACGCCTACCCCCAGGTGGTGCTCAACAACCTGTTCAAGCTCACCCCCCTGCAGAGCAACTTCAGCGCCCACATGCTGGCGCTGGTCAACAGCGAGCCAATCTTGCTCACCCTGCGGCGCCAGCTGCAGGTGTTCCTCGCCTTCCGGGTCGAAACGATCGAACGGCGCACCCGCTACCTGCTACGCAAGGCCGAGGAACGCGACCACATCCTGCTGGGTCTGTTGCGGGCACTTGATCAACTCGACCCCATCATCGCCCTGATTCGCGCCGCGGCCGATGCGGCCACAGCGCGTCAGCAACTGCAGGATCGCCATGGGCTCAGTGAAATCCAGTCCGACGCCATCCTGCAGATGCAGCTGCGCCGCCTGACGGCCCTTGAAGCCGACAAGATCCGCCTGGAACACGAGGATCTGGTTGCCAAGATCGCCGACTACCAGGACATCCTTGGCAGGCGTGAGCGGGTACTCGGCCTGATCGAGTTAGAGCTCAACAAGCTGCGCGATCGTTATGACTCCCCCCGCCGCACCGAGATCCTCGATCTCGAGGGTGGCCTTGAAGATATCGATCTGATCGCCAACGAGCGCTCGGTGGTGCTGCTCACCGAAACCGGCTACCTGAAGCGGATGCCGGTCAGCGAGTTCGAGGCCACCAGCCGGGGAACCCGCGGCAAGTCAGGAACCCGCAGCCAGGGGGAAGAGGCCGTACGGCTGTTCATCAGTTGCAACGACCACGACACCCTGCTGCTCTTCAGTGACAGGGGAGTCGTGTACGCCGTGCCCGCCTACCGCATTCCGGTGGGCAGCCGCACCGCCAAGGGAACCCCGGTGGTGCAGCTGCTCCCCATTCCCCGCGAGGAGCAGATCACCTCCCTGCTGGCCGTCAGCGCCTTTGAAGACAACGTCCAGCTGCTGATGCTCACCAGTGGTGGCTTCATCAAGCGCACCCGCCTCTCGGCGTTCGCCAACATCCGCTCCAATGGCCTGATCGCAATCAGCCTGGAAGAAGGCGACAACCTGCGCTGGGTGCGGCTGGCCGTTCCCGGCGACAGCGTGCTGATCGCCTCGCTCAAGGGCATGACGATCCACTTCCGCCTGATTGATGCCGAACTGCGCCCGCTGGGCCGCACGGCCCGGGGTGTGCGGGCCATGGCCCTGCGTCCCGGCGACCAGCTGGTCAGCATGGATGTGCTGCCCGCCGAGCTGGCGGATCAGATCGCCAGCAGTCAGATCGCCGGCAGCGGCGTCGATGCCGCCGAAGAGGAAAGCGACAGCGAGGAGGTTGCCGCCAGCGAAGGCCCCTGGGTGCTGGTGGCCGCGGCCAGCGGCCTGGGCAAGCGGGTGCCGGTGAACCAGTTCCGCCTGCAACGGCGCGCCGGACTGGGACTACGGGCGATCAAATTCCGGCGCAGCGGCGATGAGCTGGTGGGCCTGAAGGTGCTCGGCGCCGGGGTGGAGTTGTTGCTGATCAGTGAGCGGGGCGTGATCGTGCGGATGCAATCCGATGCGATCCCCCAGCAATCCCGGGCCGCCACGGGCGTGCGCCTGCAGAAGCTCGACTCTGGCGATCACCTCAGCGAACTGGTTCTGATTCCACCAGCCCTGGAGAGCGAGGAGGCCGGCGAGGTCGTCATCGATGTCCTCAGCGAGGAAGTCGACGGGGAAACGGTTGTGATTCCCGAAGGTGAAGCTGAAGGTGAAGGTGAAGAGGACACTGAAGCCGATGAGCGCGGCGCGCTTTGAGGGATAGAGGTGAGGGCCCGCTTTGAGGGTTTGCTGTGACAGCTGATGTGCTGGTGATCGGCTCGGGGCCAGCGGCCCTGGCCATCGCCAGTGGCCTCTGCGCCCAAGGCCTGCGCGTCGATGGCCTCTCGGCGGGCGACCCCCATTCCCCCTGGGGCAACACCTACGGGGTCTGGGCACCAGAACTCGAGGCCCAGGGGCTCGGCCATCTGCTGGAGCACCGCTGGTCGAACTGCATCAGCTATTTCGGATCGGCTGCGGTAGCCCATCAGCACGACTACGGCCTGTTTGATCGCACCAAGCTCCAGGCCCACTGGCTGGAGCGCTGCGAGCAGGGCCATCTGCGCTGGCACCGCGGCTTCGCCACCACCATCAGCCACGACCAGGACGGGTCCTGCCTGAGCACGGCCACAGGCAAGCAGCTCAGGGCACGGCTGGTGATCGACGCCAGCGGCCATCAGCCGGTGTTCGTGCAGCGGCCGGATCGGGGACCCATCGCCTACCAGGCGGCCTATGGCGTCGTTGGCCGGTTCAGTCCGGCGCCGGTGGAGCCCGATCAATTCGTGCTGATGGACTTTCGCGCCGACCACCTCACAGCCGAAGAGAGGCAGAACGAGCCGCCCACCTTCCTCTACGCCATGGATCTGGGCGATGGCGTGCATTTCCTGGAAGAAACCTCGCTGGCCCTGGCGCCAGCCGTTTCACCGGATGTACTGCAGCGGCGCCTCCAGCGGCGGCTGGCGTTCAGGGGCGTGGCGATCGAAGCGATCCACGACCAAGAACATTGCCTGTTCCCGATGAATCTTCCCCTGCCTGACCTGAGCCAGCGGGTGGTGGGTTTCGGCGGTGCGGCCAGCATGGTCCATCCGGCCTCCGGTTACCTGGTGGGGGCCCTGCTGCGCCGCGCTCCTGGGGTGGCTGCCGCCATCGCTGCGGCGCTCAACGATCCCAACCTCAACGCGGAGGGGGTGGCCGCAGCGGGCTGGAGCGCGGTCTGGCCGGCCAGCCTGGTTCGTAAGCACGCCATTTATCAATTTGGGCTGGAGAAGTTGATGCGCTTCTCCGAAGCAGAGCTGCGTCAATTCTTCACCGCCTTCTTTGCACTGCCCCTGCCCGAATGGTATGGATTTCTGGCGAATACGCTCACCGTTCCTGAGTTGCTTCAGGCGATGCTGCGCCTGTTCGCCACAGCCCCGAACTCCGTGCGATTGGGGCTGATTCAGCCGCAGGGCCGCGAGTTGGCCCTGCTGGGACGCGTCCTGACTGGATGAACTCAGCGGGAAACCAGAACCGGCTGGCTGGCGTGGGTGAGCACCCGTTGGGTCTGGCTGCCTAGCAGAAAGTTGCTCAGACCGCGGCGCCCATGGGAGGCCATGTAAATGAGATCACACTGATGCTGATCGGCTGCCGAGATGATGGCCTGATACGGCACCTCATGCACCACGGCTTCCGCCTTGGCCTCCACACCGGCGGCGGCGGCGATCGCCATCGCTTCGGCCAGGATTCGCTCGGAATCTTCGCGGGTGGCTGTGATCAGCTCATCGAGCGTGGAGGGATTGACCCACTGGTCAATGCCAGTGAGCGAGAGGGGAAGGCTGGAGCGCGCATGCATAAATTGAAGGCGCGCTCCAATGGCCTTGGCAAAGTCAACGGCCGAATGAATCGCCTGGGTGGAGAGTTCCGAGCCATCCGTCGGGACCAACACGTTCTTGAACATGGCTTTCAATTCACTCAAGGCACTCACCTATTCACTGTAGCTGCCGTCTCGGAATCCCACTGAACGACGCGAGAGCTTTGGCGACTTCTTGGCCGTTTGAAACATGCCAGGCAAAAATTCTGCCGTGCTGGCAACAATCACAAAGCTGATTAGCCAGGAAAGAGACTGAACAACTGGAGAACAATCTGGCCAGGAAATAGGCCATCAAATAGTGATACAGAATCAATCACCAAAACCAATCAGCTGGGAACGACGGCAGATGGCAGGGCAGCAGTTGCCCAGTCGGCGCTGTTGAGCAGCGGGAAAATTCTGTCTTCACTCTCGAGTGCCGCCAGCCATTGGCTTGGCGGCTCTGTTCCGGTTTCAAGCGCATCGAGCAGGCGCCAGAAACGGTCCAGATGGGAGAGGATCCGGTCGCGGGCCAGCTCCGTGGTGGTGCCGGCGCGGAGGATGAAGCTCCAGTCGGAAGACTGGGCCAGCAGCAGCTCCCGCCCCGCCTGGGTCAGGATCCGCTCTTGCTTGGCGCTGGTCAGGCCACAGGTCTTGCCGCTGGTCACGCCGCTGTTCACTCGTTTGACCATGGCGGCCGAGGCCCGCTCCCATTCCGGCACCACCCAGGCGTTGCTTGGGTTGAGCCAGTAGTGGTGGTAGCCACCCTGTCCCCAGCTGGAAGGTGAGGGCCGGCAGATCTGCAACGGTCTGGCCTCAGCCAACACCCCTTTCAAGCTGGTGAAGCGGAGCCCCGCTGCCGCCCCCTGGCTGAACACTTCCGCCAGAAAGGTGGGGCCCTCATACCACCAGTGCCCGAAGAGCTCGGCATCGAACGGGGCCACAAGCAGCGGCGGACGGTCCATCACCTCCTCCAGCCGCCTCAGCTCAGCGAGCCGCCCGCTGATGTAATCGGCAGCATGCTCAGCCGCCTGGGTTTTCGCCAGTTCCGGCTCATAGGGCTGCTTGAGATCCAGCGGGCAACCCTGGCCGGTCACCCGATGCAGCTTGAGGGCCAGAGGGCGGCTGCAGGGGATCCCCAGCTGTTGGAGATCGGACTCGGGCAGATCCCAGCCCAGGTCCCGATGGAACTCCCGGTAGGCGCCATCGCCGGGATAGCCCTCGCTGGCTGACCAGACCGGCAGGGTGGTGTTGCCATCACGGCCAAAGAAGGCAACCCCGGCTGGCGAACAGATCGGGGCATAGATCCCGTAACGGGGGCGGGGCAAGCCATGCAGCAGGCCGTGGCCATCGAGCACGGCATAGCGCAGGCCGCAGCTGGCCAACTGTTGATCCAGGCCCTCGTAGTACGCGCACTCCGGCAGCCAGATGCCGAGGGGCCGCTCGCCGAGCAAGCGCTCATGCTCCCGAATCGCCGTGAGCAGCTGGGCCTGAACCGCCTCAGGTGTCTGGCGCAGCAGGGGCAGATAGCCGTGCGTCGCCGCGCAGGTCATCAGATCGAGAACGCCGGCCTGCTGAAGCTGACGGAAGCGAGCGAGCAGTTCGCCCGCTTCGCTCGGCCAGTCGCTGCGGGCCTGCTGCAACTGCTCAGCCAGGGCCACTGCCGCCAGCTGCTGGCTGGGATGGGCCGAGGCCAGCAAGGTTTGGCGCTGCTGGATCCAGACCGGAAACTGTTGGTGCAGATCGCGATCGCTCAGCAGCGACAGCAAGGTGGGCGAGAGCCCAAGGCTGAGCTGCGGGCTCGGCGCGCTGCCGGCGGCACCGACCTCGAGCAAGCGCAGCAGGGGCAGATAGCACTCCAGGACAGCCTGAAAGAACCAGTCCTGCTCCAGGGAACCCGGCTGGCTGCTGCGGACGTAAGGGAGGTGGGCGTGGAGGACGAGGGCCAG
Organism: Synechococcus sp. SynAce01; assembly: GCF_001885215.1. Lineage (GTDB taxonomy): Bacteria > Cyanobacteriota > Cyanobacteriia > PCC-6307 > Cyanobiaceae > Regnicoccus > Regnicoccus frigidus. The sequence goes on from NZ_CP018091.1 coordinate 662,637, forward strand.
TTCGCCTGCGGCCATCCCTTTCGCTCAATCGTCCAACTCTAAAGGCCAGGACAGTTCCGGATCCAGCCGCTCAGAGGAACGACCGGATGGCGACCAGGATTCAGTCACATTCTGAGTTATTTCGCGGCAACGGCTCGGGCCCAGTGCCCCTGGCCCACTTCTAGGGTCTATGCCAAGGGGTGGGAAACAATGCGGCGTTGCCTGGCAGTCGATGGACACGGCATGTTTTACGCCCAACAGAAACTCGGCTGGTTCTTCGACCCACGCCGGCTGCTGGAGTTGGCCCGGGAGGGTCCGGGCGTGGAGCTGGGCAGTGCCTTCTGGTACACGGGCCTCAAGGATCCCAGTGACCAGAGGCCCTTCCGCGACGCGCTCAGCAGCCTGGGATTCACGGTGCGAACCAAGCCGTTGCGTGAATTCGGCAACGACGCCGAGCAGCGCCAGTTCGCCCGGGCCAATCTCGATGTCGAGATCTGCCTGGATCTGATGACCGTGGCCCTGCGCAGCGATGAACTCTGGTTGCTGAGCGGCAGCCGTGACCTGGAGCGGCTGGTCGAAACACTGCGCACCTTGGGCCTGAAGATCACCTTGATCAACTGCGAAGGCATGGTGCCGCGGGAACTGCGCAATGCGGTCGATCAGTTCATCGATCTCTCCCAGCTGCGCTCCAGGCTCGAGAAATCAGAAGCCCTGCTGGCCACAGCAAGCCAACGGCTGGAGCAGAACCGTGGCGAAGGGCCGCGGGCCGAGCTGAGTTCCACCGACCTGATCCGCCCGCAACCGATCCGCCGCGAGGTGGTCATCTGCCCCTCCGTCTAGACTGGTTTCAACTCATAGTCGCTTCGACTTATAGCGGTCATGGCCAGCGATCCCGGCCGGGTTCTGATCTTCGACACCACCCTGCGCGATGGGGAACAGTCCCCTGGCGCCAGCCTCAATCTGGAGGAGAAGCTGGCGATCGCCCACCAGCTGGCCAGGCTCCAGGTCGACGTTATTGAGGCCGGCTTTCCCTTCGCCAGCCCCGGTGATTTCAACGCCGTGCAGCGCATCGCCGCCACCGTGGGGCGACCGGAGGGTCCGGTGATCTGCGGGCTGGCAAGGGCGACGGAAAACGACATCAAGGCCTGCGCCGAGGCGGTGGCCCCGGCCGCCCGGCGCCGCATCCACACCTTCATCGCCACCAGCGACATCCACCTGGAGCACAAACTGCGCAAGAGCAGAAGCGAGGTGCTGGCAATTGCCGCCGAGATGGTGGCCTACGCCCGCTCGCTTGTTGAGGATGTGGAGTTCTCCTGCGAAGATGCCGGTCGCAGCGACCCCGAATACCTCTACGAAGTGATCGAAGCGGCCATCGCCGCCGGCGCCACCACGATCAACATCCCCGACACCGTGGGGTACATCACCCCCAGTGAATTCGGCGCCCTGATTGCCGGCATCAATCGCCATGTTCCCAACATCAACCAGGCGGTGATCTCCGTCCATGGCCACAACGACCTCGGCCTGGCTGTGGCCAACTTTCTTGAAGCGGTGAAAAACGGCGCCCGCCAGCTGGAGTGCACCATCAACGGCATCGGCGAACGGGCCGGCAACGCCTCGCTCGAAGAGCTGGTGATGGCCCTGCATGTGCGGCGCAGCTATTTCAACCCCTTTCTGCAGCGGCCAGCCCAGAGCATCGCGCCACTCACCCGGATCCGCACCGAGGAGATCTACAAAACCTCGCGGCTGGTCTCGAACCTCACCGGGATGATGGTTCAGCCCAACAAAGCGATCGTCGGTGCCAATGCCTTCGCCCATGAATCGGGCATCCACCAGGACGGCGTGCTCAAGAACCGCCTCACCTACGAGATCATCGACGCCCGCACGATCGGCCTGAGCGACACCCGGCTCTCCCTGGGCAAGCTCAGTGGCCGCAGCGCCTTCCGGGCCCGGCTGGAGGAGCTGGGCTACTCCCTCGACGCCCACGATCTCGCCGAAGCCTTTGCCCGCTTCAAGGAACTGGCCGATCGCAAACGGGACATCACCGACCGCGATCTCGAAGCGATCGTCAGCGAACAGGCCCAGCAACTCGAAGCTGTTTTCACCCTCAAGTTGGTGCAGGTGAGCACCGGCAGCCAACTGCAGCCCACCGCCACGGTCACCCTGGTGGATGCCGATGGCGGTGAACGAACCACCGCCTCCATCGGCACCGGCCCGGTGGATGCGGTCTGCCAGGCCCTAAACGCGTTGGCGGGGGTACCCAATGAGCTGGTGGAATTCAGCGTCAAATCAGTGACCGAGGGAATCGATGCCATGGGCGAAGTGACGATCCGTCTGCGCCACCAGGAGATGCTCTACTCCGGCCATTCCGCTGACACCGACATTGTCGTGGCGGCGGCCCAGGCGTTCGTCAACGCCCTCAACCGGCTGCTGCATGGCCGCGAACGCACCCCTCTCCATCCCCAGCAAGCGCCGTTGGCGATTGCCGCGGGGCCGACGCTTTGAGCACATCCGCGGTGGGCAAATCAAGGGCAGCGAACGTTCTGCTGCTGGTTGTGTTGCTGGCCCTGGCGCTGCTGGTGCTGGTGCCCCTGTTCTGGTTGGTGAGCACCTCGCTGAAGGGACCAGCGGAGAACATCTTCACCACCCCGCCGGCCCTGTTGCCCGAGCAGCCCAGCCTCGACGCCTACCGGCGCCTGTTCGCCGACCACCCCATGGGGCTCTACCTGTTCAACAGCACGGTGGTGAGCCTGCTGGCGGTGGTCGGCAACCTGCTGTTCTGCTCGCTGGCGGCCTACCCGCTGGCGCGGATGCGCTTCGCCGGCCGCGGCCCGGTGCTGGCCCTGGTGGTGGCCACCATCCTGATTCCCTTCCAGGTGGTGATGATTCCGCTGTATCTGTTGATGGTGCAGCTGGGCCTGCGCAACACCCTCTGGGCCCTGATCATTCCCCAGGCGGCCACAGCCTTCGGCATCTTTCTGTTGCGCCAGAGTTTCATCGGCGTTCCGGTGGAGCTCGAAGAGGCTGCCCGCATCGATGGCTGCACGCCGGCGGGAGAATGGTGGAACGTGATGATCCCTGCCGCCCGCGCTGACCTGATCACCCTGGCGATGTTCGTGTTCATCGGCACCTGGAGTGATTTCCTCTGGCCGCTGGTGATCCTCGACGATCCCGGTTTCTACACCTTGCCCCTGGGCCTGCAGCAGCTGGCCAGCAGCTTCTCGCTCGACTGGCGGATCGTGGCCGCCGGTTCGGTGGTTTCGATCCTGCCGGTGCTGCTGCTGTTCGTGCTGCTGCAGCGCTACATCCTGCCCAGTGCCAGCGGCGATGCGGTCAAGGGTTGATCCCATCGGATCCTGTTTGCTCACCTTTCAACCCCTGGGATCCCCTGGCCGTGAGCCCAACCCTGCTCTGTAGGGTCGACATTCCTACCCGCTGATTCAGAGCCAGGCACCCCATGGACACCAGCCTGGTGCTGCAGAACCTGCTCTCACCGCCGGTTCTGTTTTTTGCCCTCGGCGTGGTTGCGGTGCTGGTGGGCTCGGATCTGGAGATTCCGGCCCCGCTGCCCAAGCTCTTTTCCCTTTACCTGCTGCTGGCGATCGGCTTCAGGGGTGGCGTGGAGCTGCAGCAAAGCGGCCTTGGCTTCCAGGTGGTGGTGACGGTCTTGGCGGCGATGGTGATGTCGGTGCTGGTGCCGATCTACTGCTTTTTTGTGCTCAGGCAGGGGCTCGACCGCTTCAATGCCGCGGCGATCGCCGCCACCTACGGATCGATCAGTGCCGTCACCTTCATCACGGCGGAGAGCTTTCTCGATGTCACCGGCACCCCCCACGACGGCTTCATGGTGGCCGCCCTCGCCCTGATGGAATCGCCGGCGATCATCGTTGGCCTGCTGCTGGTGAAACTCTCCGGCGGCCGGCCGCGCAGCGATCCAGGCCGTGGGGCTGGGGAGGCAAGCGGGCGTGAGGAGATCCACTGGCGCAGCCTGCTGCATGAAGCCTTCTTGAACAGTTCGGTGCTGCTGCTGGTCGGCAGCCTGCTGATCGGCCTGCTGGTGGCCGCCTTCAGCCCCGGAGGGATCGAGAAGATGGCTCCCTTCACCGACAAGCTCTTCTACGGCGTCCTGAGTTTCTTTCTGCTCGACATGGGCCTGGTGGCCGCCCAGCGGCTGGGAGATCTGCGCCGGGCCGGCGCCTTCTTAATTGGCTTTGCGCTGCTGATGCCCCTGGTCAATGCCGTCGTCGGGCTTGGCGTTTCCTTGTTGCTCTCCCTGCCGCAGGGGGACACGCTGCTGTTCATGGTGCTCTGCGCCAGCGCCTCCTACATCGCCGTTCCAGCGGCCATGCGCCTGACCGTGCCGGAGGCCAACCCGAGCCTCTACATCTCAACGGCGCTGGGGGTCACCTTCCCGTTCAACATCATTGTGGGGATTCCGCTTTACATGGCCTTGATCCAACAGGTGATCCCCCCAGGTTGAACGCCGATGCCACGCCTCGATCTGATCATCCATGAGCGGGAACACCGGCGGATGTTGATCGTGCTGCTAAGGATCGAGCTGGTGCCGATCACAGCGGTGCAGGGGCTTGCGGCCAAGGCACACGGTTGTGGCGAACCGTTCTGATGGCTACGGATCCCGCCCTCGCCGCTTTCGGCTCCAGCTTCACCGCCATCACCCTGGCGGAGCTGGGCGACAAGACCTTCTTCGTGGCCATGCTGCTGGCGGCCCGCCACCGCGGGCGCTGGGTGTTCATCGGGGCCTTCAGCGCCCTGGCCGCCGTCACCTTGATTTCGCTGGCTCTGGGCTATGGCCTGCGCGAACTGCTGCCGCCGGCCCTGGTTCCCTGGCTGGCGGCGCTGTTGTTCGCGGGGTTCGGCCTCAAACTCCTGGTCGATGCCCAGACGATGGGAGAGGGGGCCGCTGAGCAGGAAGCCAAGGAGGCCGAGGAGCTGGTGAACAGGGCCGAAGACCGCCAGATCGGATTGGGCAGCTGGGCAGTGATCCGCGAGAGCTTCGTGCTGGTGTTCCTCGCCGAGCTGGGGGATCGCACCCAGTTCGCCACCATCGCCCTGGCCACCGCACCGGCCTTCAGCTTCGCCGGCCTGCTGGCCGGCACCCTGGCCGGCCATGGGCTGGTGACGGGGCTGGCGGTGGGCGCCGGCAAGTGGATCGGCCGGCGGATTCAGGAGCGGCTGCTCTTTCGCCTCAGCGGTGGCCTGTTTCTCTGCTTCGCCCTCATTGCCATCCGGCAGGCCCTGGCTTGATTTCTGGCTTCAGCCCGGGGCGTAGTGGGAGCAGCGCTCGCAGGGCCCTTCCGGCAGGACAGCGCAGCGCAGCAGGGGGGTGCGGGCATTGAAGCGGCAACTGGGATCGCCGATCACCCAGTGCTGATTCCACCAGCGAGAATCCTCCGGCTGGCGCTGCACCTTCACCTTCAGGGCCACCGAGGCCAGTTCATAGCGACCATTGCATAGCCGGTAACGGTGGTGGCGCTGCAGCACCAGGAAGCTGCGTGCCCCGACCTGAAACCACAGGCCCGGCTGGGGCAGCTCCCCGAGCTCACCAACCTCGAAGTGCTCCAACAGCTGGCCGCTGCCGGCCTGGAGCAGGTCAACGCGCAGGGGGCTCAGGGGGTCACCTCCGCCGCCACCTCTGGATTGCGCCTGGAGAAGCCCCAGAGGAACAGGGAAGCCACCAGCAGCATCAACACCCACTCCGGCATCTCGAACTGGGGCAGCGCCAGACGCAGTAGCAGCCGCAGTCCGACAAGGCCCACCGCCAGGTAGCCGGCCCGCTCCAGATGGGCATACACCTCCAGCCAGCGGATGAACAATTCAGCGGTGAGCCGCAGGGCAATCACGCCGATCAAGCCACCCAGCATCACCAGCCAGAGGCGATCGGTGACCGCCACGGCGGCAGCCACGCTGTCGAGTGAAAAGGCCAGGTCGGTGACAGCCAGGGTCAGCACCACACTCCCCAGGCCATTGGCCGGCCCTGGGGGCTCCGGGTTCGTCTGTGGCTCGCCGATCTGCGCGGCGCTGTCCTGCGGAGATCTGTCCTGCGGAGAGCTGGCCGGGCTCGAGCCCAGCAGGTTGGAGCCAGCCAGCCAGAGCAGGTAGGCCGCCGCCGCCAGCTGCAAGGGCCAGAGGTTGAGCACCCAGCGGGCTGCCACGATCAGACCCATGCGAAACACCAGGGCCAGCAACAGGCCCAGGTTGAGCGCCTGACGCTGGCTCAGGGGGTCAGGCAGTCGCCGGGAGATTGCCGCCAGGGCGATGGCATTGTCGGCAGAAAGGACGGCCTCAAGGGCGACCAACAAGGGCAGCAGCAGCAGCACTTCGCTCCACTGATCCGCATGTTGCAACAGGGGCGTCAGCGATTCGATCGACTCCGCTTCCATGAACGATCCAGTGGTGCGCGTAGCCAGCCACTCTAGAAAATCCACAACGCCTTCTCAGCCCCCATGCAGTTGCAGTCCCAGCTGGTCCATGCCGAGCCAGGCCCCCGGGTGGTGCTGGTGTCCGCCTGGCAGCAGGGCGCCTGCCTGGGCAGTGCCGTCGGCGAGGGAAGCAGCGCCGAGGCGGCCGAAGACCGGGCGATCGATCGCCTCCTGAGTCGGCTGAGCCCCGATGCGGAGGTCCCCATAGCCACCGAAGGAGCCACTGCCGCCACAGCCCGACCTCCGGCTCCCCGACAGGCCCCGTTGCTCAGCGTCAGCCCCGAGCCTGCCGTCAAAGAACCATCCAGCCCGTCGGCCCCTGAGGCCGAACCGCCCACTGATCCCGAGGATTGGAGCGACGAGTTGACGGAGGTGGAGCTGCAGCTGAAGCGGCTGGGCTGGGGCCGCGAGCAGGAGGCGACCTACCTGGCGCGGGCCTTCGGCCATCCCAGCCGCAGCCGTCTGATCCGCTATGCCGACCTGCTCGCCTATCGCAACGCCCTGCGCCAGCTGGCTGAGGGCAGCGATCCAGCCCTGGTGCCCCCACCCCTGCGGCGGCCGGAACTGCTCGGCCAGTGCGATCAGCTGCTCGGCCAGCTGCGGTGGGGAGCCAGCCAGGGCCGGGAGTTCCTGGAGAAGCACTTCGCCTTAGCCAGCCGCCAGCAACTCAGCGACGAACAGCTGCTGCAGTTCAACATGCTGCTGGAGGGGGTGTTGATCGGTGAACTCCCAGTTCTTTGAGTGCCGTTCAGCTGACTGCCGTTCAGCGCCTCTGCGGGCATTCGCTCTCCAGCAGGGAGAGGGCCAGATCGAGGCGCTGCTGGTTGGCGTAGGCCTCCCTCTCCAGGGAACGCTCCAGGGCCGAGGCTCTGGCGTAGAGCGGATCGTCGAGGTGGCGCTGTCCCTGCGGGTCGAGGTTGTTGGAGAGTCCCAACAGCCGCGGTGAGGCCGACGGCGATCCACGGCGGCAACTCTGGGCCACGTGGATCGCCTCGTGGTTGAGCACGCGGGCAAATTCCAGGCTGCCGCTCTTCACCACGGCGGGCTGGATCCGGATCGTGCGCCCCGCCGGATCCCACTCGGCCGTGGCTCCCTGCCGGATCGGCGGCCCCAGCAGCAGGCGCACACCGACACCCTCCAAGGCGGGCACCAGGGCGGCGATCGCCTGGAGTTCCCGCTCGAACGCGGGTGGATTGAGGATCCGCTGCTTGATCTGATCGATCGTCAGCAGGGGATCATCGGCGCGGCGCAGGTAGAGGTAGCGAAAGCCGCCGCCGGCAAGGGGTACGGCCCGGGGCCGCCAGTTCTGGTCAGCCAGCTTGAGTTGCTCCAGCAGGTCAGGCAACTGGGGGGAGCCGAGCACCACGTCGCCCGGCCTGGGGGGCGCCGGCGCCCTGGCGATCCAGCCTTCACTGAGCCGCAGCGGCAACGCCTGCAAGGCCTCAAGCGGGAGGCCCGGGGCCTGGGGCAGCAGCGACCAGGCCAGGCCAGCCCCGAAAACTCCGCCCACCACCAGGACGAAACCCCGAAGGCCAGGTTTCCGGGGGCTTGGCTTCTGAAGGTTGTGATAGCTGGAGCGGGAGCGGGCCAGGGAGGCGGGGCGACGGCTGCGCACCATGCTGCCTCGCTTCGGCACCAGCGGCGGCTGGCGCGGAACTGGCAGGATCAAATCCCTTCGCCGGCCCAGCCTGATGCCCCTCACCGCCCTGGTGCGCCAGCTCGAGCAGGTGCCCCTGACCGGGGAAGTGCTGGAGCGCAGCAAGCGGCCGGATCGCCTGCGGCTGAGCGGCGCCGGCCGGCCGGGCCGGGCCCTGATCAGCAGCGCCCTGGCCCGGCTGGCTGCGGCGCCGTTGCTGGTGGTGGTGCCGACCCTGGAGGAGGCGGGCCGCTGGAGCTCCCTGCTGGAGCTGATGGGCTGGCCGACCACCGCCCTTTATCCCACCAGCGAAGGCTCGCCCTACGAACCGTTTGACCCCACCAGCGAGATCACCTGGGGCCAGCTCCAGGTGCTCAGTGAGCTGGTGGATGGCGCCGGCGCCCGCGGCTGGTGCGGCGCGATCGTGGCGACCGAGCGGGCGCTGCAACCCCACCTGCCGCCACCGGCGGCCCTGGCGGCCCAGTGCCTCAGCCTGCGCAAGGGCCAGCTGGTCGACCTCGACGCCCTGGCTGACACCCTCAGCCGGCTGGGTTACGAGCGGGTGCCAACGATCGAGCAGGAAGGCAGCTGGAGCCGCCGCGGCGACATCGTTGATGTGTTTCCGGTGAGCGCCGAGCTGCCGGTGCGCCTGGAGTTCTTCGGCGACACGCTCGAGAAACTGCGCGAGTTCGACCTGGCCAGCCAGCGCTCGCTCGATCCGATCGAGACCGTGCGTCTCACCCCCACCGGGTATGGCCCCCTGGTGGCCGATGCCCTGCGGGCCTCGATGCCCGATGGGCTCGAAGGCCTGCTCAGCCCCGAAGCCCTCGACCAGTTGCTCGAAGGCGGCACCCCCGAGGGGATGCGGCGGCTGATGGGGCTGGCCTGGGCGCAACCGGCCTCGCTGCTGGATTACCTGCCCGCCCACACCCTGATCGCCATTGATGGGCGCAGCCACTGCCTGGCCCACGGCCAGCAATGGTTCGACCACGCCGAAGACCATCACGCTGAGGTGCCGGTGCCGCGGCTGCATCGTCCGGCCGCCGAGGCCCTGGCCGAAGCCGGGGCCTTCGCCGGTTTCGATCTCGCCGAACTGCACGAGAGCGACCGCCATCCCAACAGCTTTGATCTGGCCGGCCGGGCCGTGCCCGCCCACCCCAACCAGTTCGGCCGGCTGGCGGCGCTGGTGAAGGGCTACCAGCAGGAGAAGGCCCGGGTCTGGCTGGTGTCAGCCCAGCCCAGCCGCGCCGTGGCCCTGCTCGAAGAGCACGACTGCATCACCCGCTTCGTGCCCAACTCCAACGACATCCCGGCGATCGAGCGCCTGATCGACCAGAACACGCCGGTGGCCCTGAAGATCAGGGGCAGCGCCGAGCTTGATGGGCTGCAGCTGCCGGCCTGGAAGCTGGTGCTGCTCACCGACCGCGAATTTTTCGGCCAGCAGAGCCTGGGGACCTCGGGCTACGTGCGGCGGCGGCGCAAGGCGGCCAGCCGCACCGTCGATCCCGGCAAGATGCAGCCCGGCGATTTCGTGGTGCACCGCAACCACGGCATCGGCCGCTTCTTGAAGCTCGAAAATCTGGCGATCAGCGGCGAATCCCGCGACTACCTGGTGGTGCAATACGCCGACGGCACCCTGCGGGTGGCGGCCGACCAGCTCGGCAGCCTCGGCCGCTACCGGGCCAGCAGCGACGCCCCACCCGATCTCAACCGCATGGGCGGGGTGGCCTGGAGCCGGGCCAAGGAACGGGCCCTCAAGACCGTGCGCAAGGTGGCGCTCGATCTCGTCAAGCTCTATGCCGAACGCCACCAGGCCCCCGGGTTCGCCTTCCCCGCCGATGGCCCCTGGCAGCTGGAGCTGGAGGATTCCTTCCCCTACGAGCCCACCCCAGACCAGTCCAAGGCGATCAGCGAGGTGAAGCGCGACATGGAGAAGCCCCAGCCGATGGACCGGCTGGTCTGCGGCGATGTGGGCTTCGGCAAAACCGAAGTGGCGATCCGGGCCCTGTTCAAGGCGGTGACAGCCGGCAAGCAGGCCGCCCTGCTCGCTCCCACCACGGTGCTGGCCCAGCAGCACTGGCGCACCTTGAGCGAACGCTTCGCCCCGTACCCAATCAAGGTGGCCCTGCTGAACCGCTTCCGCACCAGCAGCGAACGCAAGACGATCCTCGAAGGGCTCAAGGCCGGCACGGTTGATGTGGTGGTGGGCACCCACCAGCTGCTGGGCAAGGGCACCAGCTTCGAGCAACTCGGCCTGCTGGTGGTGGATGAAGAACAGCGTTTCGGTGTGCAGCAGAAAGAAAAAATCAAGGCGCTGCGCAAAGACGTGGACGTGCTCACGCTCTCGGCCACACCGATCCCGCGCACGCTCTACATGAGCCTCTCCGGGGTGCGCGAAATGAGCCTGATCACCACGCCACCGCCGCTGCGGCGGCCGATCAAGACCCACCTCGCTGCCCGTGACGACGAGGCGGTACGCAGCGCCATCCGCCAGGAACTCGACCGCGGCGGCCAGGTGTTCTACGTGGTACCGCGGGTGGAGGGGATCGAGGAGGTGGCTGAAGCGCTGCGCCTGATGCTGCCGGGCCTGAAGCTGCTGGTGGCCCACGGCCAGATGGCGGAAGGGGAGCTGGAGAGCGCCATGGTGGCCTTCAACGCCGGTGAAGCCGATGTGATGCTCTGCACCACGATCATCGAGAGCGGCCTGGATATTCCCCGGGTGAACACGATCCTGGTGGAAGATGCCCACAAGTTTGGCCTGGCGCAGTTGTATCAACTGCGTGGGCGGGTGGGCCGCAGCGGCGTGCAAGCCCACGCCTGGCTCTTCTATCCCGGCGATGCGGCCTTGAGTGAGGCCGCCCGGCAGCGGCTGCGGGCCATCCAGGAATTCGCCCAACTGGGCAGTGGCTACCAGCTGGCGATGCGCGACATGGAAATCCGCGGCGTCGGCAATCTGCTTGGGGTGGAGCAGAGCGGCCAGATGGAAACCATCGGCTTCGATCTCTACATGGAGATGCTGCAGGAATCCCTCGCCGAAATCCAGGGCCAGGACATCCCGGCCGTGGAAGACACCCAGATCGACCTACCGATCACCGCCTTCATCCCGGCCGAGTGGATCACCGAAGCCGACGAGAAGATGGCGGCCTATCGCGCCGCCGCCGCCTGCGGCGGCAAGGGCGAACTGCTGGAGCTCGCCGCCGACTGGATCGACCGCTACGGCGCCCTGCCGGCGCCGGTGAACAGCCTGCTGCAGCTGATGGAGCTGAAACTGATCGCCAAGCGCTGCGGCTTTTCGCGCATCAAACCCGAAAAACCCAATCTGGTGCTCGAAACCCCGATGGAAGAACCCGCCTTCCGCCTGCTGCGCCAGGGTTTGCCTCAACACCTGCATGGCCGGCTGGTGTACCAAGGCGGCGCCGGCAGCACGGCCAAAGTGCTGGCCCGCGGCCTCAGTGTGCTGCCCGCCGACAAGCAGCTCGAAACCCTGATGGAGTGGCTCACCGCCATGGCCAGCCAGATCCCCCAGGCTGACGGACTCACCCCGGCCCAACAACAGGACCAATCAGCGGCGCAGAACGCGGCAGTGTTGGTGGTGTGAGCGAGTCTCAGGCCCAAATCCGCACTTCCGCAAAAGTTCGTTACAATTGCCTCACTTCGGGCAAGGGCTTTGGGCGAACTGATCGATATCGGTAGTGATGCAGCAGCTCTTGATGCCAGTTTCAGCTTGGTGTGCTTTGTGGTCAGTGGCCTGGCCCTAAGCCTGTTTGCCCTGTTTCAAACCGAGCAGAAAAACAACGACGACGACGATTCCAGCCCCGGCGGCGGCTTGATGCAGCCCATCAGCTGACTCAGGCAACCTGGAATGCCGGGCGAGATCGCCAGGCAACAGGCGTAAAAGCCCTGAGCTTCAGGGCTTTTCGAGTGCGGCAGGAAGGTTGGCGCTGGTGGGGTTATAGGGCTTAGCTGGAGCTTGGCCGAGGGTTCTGAGCTGTTTGACCAAGAGGGTTTCTGCCGCCCTGTACTGACTGTCTTTGCGGGTGCCGATGTCTTCGAGTTGGAGATCTTGAATCTCTCTCTCGCTCATCTTCACCGACACATCCGGCGAAATCCCGTGCTTGTGGATGTCGCGCCCGCTCGGGGTGAGGTATTTGGCGATCGTCACCGTCATGCCGGAGCCGTCCGAGAGCCCCCGCACCGACTGAACCAGGCCCTTGCCGAAGGTTTTCTGGCCAACCAGCTCGCCGCGCTTGTTGTCCTGCAGGGCACCGGAGAGAATTTCGCTGGCACTGGCTGAACCCTCGTTGACCAGAACCACCACGGGCGACTTTGTCAGCGCCCGACCGTTGGCCCGCTTGACATCCTGAATACCATCACGGGTGCGGGTGGAGACGATGATGCCCTCATCGAGCCACTGGCGAGCGATCTCGACACTGGCGGCCAGCAGACCACCGGGATTGCTGCGCAGGTCGAGAACGTAGCCCTGCACCCCCTGACTCTCCAGGTCTAAGAGCGCGGCGCGCATGTCCTTAGAGGCATTGGCGTTGAACTGCTTGAGGCGGATGTAGCCCACCTTCATCCCATCGGGACTGGTGTTGATCTGATGTTCAACCGCGTGGAGCTCGATCCGCGCGCGGGTGAGGGGCACATCAAGCAGCTGATTGTTGCGGCGCATCTGCAGCGTGACCGTGCTGCCGGCCTGGCCACGGATCAGCTTGACCGCATCCTCAGTTGTCATGCCCTTGGTGGACTTGCCGTCGATCTGGACGATCACGTCCTTCGGCTGGACCCCTGCCCGGGAAGCGGGCGAACCAGCGATCGGCGAGACCACCATCAGCTCCTTGGTCTCCTTGTCGAGACTCAGCTGAATCCCCACCCCGGAGAGCTCTCCGGAGGTGTCGATCTGCATCTCCTTGAACTCCCGCGGGTCCATGAAGCGGGTGTACGGGTCGTTGAGGGTGCCGAGCATCCCCCGGATCGCCTCATAACCATCCTTGTCGTTGCCGTAGCTCTTGGCGAGCAGATCACGGCGCAGCTGGCGCCAATCGTCCTGCGTGAACTTGCCGGTGGTGTCGAGGTAGTCGCGGAAGACGATCTGCCAGGCCTGGTCGATCACCTCCTTCGGGCTGTCGGTGATCAAGGAGGCGGAACTCGGGGCCATGAACCACTCACCGCCAACCACCGCCGCTGCGGTGCAGACGCCGACCCCGGCCAACACAAAAATGCTGGTGCGACCACTGGCCATGCCTTGGACTCCCTGCGCCGTTGACTGTGCCTATAAACTAGCCCGCCTGATCCAGCGACGCCCTTGCAAAAGGACGGTTACAGACACGTCTGGATGTGACCCATCAGGGGTCGACCCAGCGGCCGTCCTCCTTGATCAGGGCGATCAGGGCCTCCACACCCTCGGCTTCTGGCACCCGGCGGATCTCGTCGCGGCCGCGGTAGAGGGAGATGGTGCCGGGGGTCTTGCCCACATAGCCGTAGTCAGCGTCGGCCATCTCGCCAGGGCCGTTAACGATGCAACCCATCACGGCGATATCAAGGCCGGTGAGGTGGGAGGTGGCGTTACGCACCACGTGCAGCACCTCCTCGAGGTTGAACAGGGTGCGGCCGCAGCTGGGGCAGGCCACATACTCCACCATCGTTTTCCTCAGGCCCAGGGCCTGCAGGATCGAGTAGCAAACCGGGATTTCCTTCTCCGGTGCCTCAGTGAGCGACACCCGGATCGTGTCGCCCAGGCCCTCGGCCAGCAGGGTGGCGATGCCGGCGGTGCTCTTGATGCGGCCGTAGTCGCCGTCACCTGCTTCGGTGACGCCCAGGTGCAGGGGGTAGTGGAAGCCCTCTGCATCCATGCGGTCAGCCATCATCCGGTAGGCGGCCAGCATCACCGGCGCCCGCGAGGCCTTCATCGACACGACGATGTTGTGGAAATCGAGGCGATCGCAGATGTGGATGAACTCCATGGCGCTCTCCACCATGCCCAGCGGCGTGTCGCCGTAAGTGAACAGCATCCGCTCGGCCAACGAGCCGTGGTTGACGCCGATGCGCAGGCCCTTGTCCTGCTCCTTGAGCAGGCTCACCAGCGGTTCGAGCGTGCTCTGAATGCGCGCCCCGATCGCGGCCACTTCCTCAGGGGTGAACTCGGTGCGCTTGGGATCGGGCTTGTCGAATACATACAGACCTGGATTGATGCGCACCTTGTCGACGTGCTGGGCCACTTCCAGGGCGATCTTCATGCCGTTGTGGTGCACATCGGCCACCAGCGGCACCGACCCGTAGCTGTCGTTCAGCCGTTTACGGATCTCACCCACCGCCTTGGCGTGGGCCAGGCTCGGCACCGTCAGCCGCACGACCTCGCAGCCAGCCTCATGCAGCCGGCGGATGCCGGCGGTGGCGCCCTCAATATCGAGGGTGTCCTCATTGATCATCGACTGAACCACCACCGGGTGCTCGCTGCCCACCCAGATGTCACCCACCCGCACGCTGCGGGTCTTGCGGCGGCGGATGACCGTGTCGTAGCGAGGGTTATCGGCCCAGCCGCTGGGGCCTGCCGCCTGGGCTGCCGGGGCTGACGCCGTTGTGGGGGCGAGGGTGCCGGTCATCACTGCAGGGGCCGGAAGTGGTTCAACACTGCCACAGATCAGGGGGCCACTGGCGTGTGGGTCGCTGGCGCAGCGGCAAGCCGGTCGAGCCGGCGCCGCACCTCCTGGAGGTCCTGCCAGGTGTGCCACTTCGGCGATCCCTGCTGCCGTGACGGATTGCGCAGCAGATAGGAGGGATGAAAGATCGGCAGGCACGGGCGGCCCTGCCAGGTCTGCCACTGGCCGCGCAGCTTGGTGATCCCCCCGCGGATCCCCAGCACCCCTTCCACCGCCGTGGCGCCGGCCAGCAGGATCAGCTCGGGCTTCACCAGCTCCACCTGCTCAAGCAGCCAGGGCAGGCAGGCCGCCATCTCGGCCGGCGTCGGCTTGCGGTTCTCCGGTGGCCTGCACTTCACGACGTTGCAGATGTAGGCATCACGATTGGTGTCAATCGACACGCTCGCCAGCATCTGATCGAGCAGCTGGCCGGAGCGGCCCACGAAGGGCCTGCCGCTGACATCTTCCTGGGCGCCGGGGCCCTCGCCGATCACCATCAGCCGGGCACCGGGGTTGCCGCGGCTGACCACCACCTGCTGACGCGAATCGCCTAGGCCGCAACGACGGCAGGCCTCGCAGGCGCCATGGAGCTGGCGGAGGGCCTGATCCAGGGCGCCTGAATCGCGGCTCAATGGAGACGGTTCGCCCGGCGAAAGGGAGCCCGAAATCGGTTCAGGATCGCTGCTCAAAACCAACGGCACCTCCGGGGTCGACCCTAGGCAGTGATCTGAAGAAAGCGATCCCTGCGTCAGGCAGGATGATTTCTCCATTCCCTGCTCTCCGCTGATGGAGTGCCGCCGCCCATGTTGCGGTCGAACGCTGCGCCCACACTGATGCCCCGCCCGTTGAACCTCTCGGCCCGGGCCATCGCGCTGCAACCCTCGCTCACCCTGGCCATCGCCGCCCGTGCCCGCCAGCTGCGGGCCGACGGTTTCGACATCTGCAGTCTGAGCGCCGGAGAACCGGACTTCGACACGCCCGCCTTCATCCGTGAAGCGGCCAGCGAGGCCCTTGGCCGCGGGGCCACCCGCTATGGCCCGGCCGCCGGTGAACCGGCCCTGCGTCAGGCGATCGCTAACAAGCTCAGCGTGGAGAACGGCATCCCCACAACGCCGGAGCAGGTGCTGGTCACCAATGGGGGCAAGCAGGCCCTCTACAACCTCTTCCAGGTGCTGCTGGGACCCGGTGATGAGCTGCTGCTGCCAGCCCCCTATTGGCTGAGCTACCCGGAAATGGCCCAGCTGGCCGGTGCCACGGTGCGGCGGCTGCCCACCGAAGCCCGTGATGGTTTCCGGCTCCTGCCCAGCAAGCTGGAGGCGGCGATCACCCCAGCCAGCAGGCTGCTCGTGCTCAACAGCCCCTCCAATCCCACCGGCATGGTGATGGATCGGGCCGAACTGGAGGGCATCGCCGCGGTGCTGCGGCGCCATCCCCAGGTGGCGGTGGTCTGCGATGAGATCTACGAATTCCTGCTGGCCCCCGGCCAGATCCATCACAGCTTCGCGGCGGTGGCACCCGACCTCCAACACCGCGTGTTTGTGGTGAATGGCTTTGCCAAGGGCTGGGCGATGACCGGCTGGCGGCTGGGCTATCTCGCCGGTGCTGCTGAGGTGGTGGCCGCGGCCAGTGCCCTGCAGAGCCAGAGCACCAGCAACGTCTGCACCTTTGCCCAGTACGGCGCCCTGGCCGCCCTGGAGGGTCCACGCACCTGTGTCACCGAAATGGCCGACCAGTTCAGCGAGCGACGCCGCCTGCTGGCTGACGGCCTGGCGCGGCTGCCGGGGGTTGAGCTGCAACCGCCCCAGGGAGCCTTCTACGCCTTCCCCGATATCAGCAGTTACGGCCTCGACTCGATGACCTTCTGCAATCGTGTGCTCGAGCAGGAAGGCCTGGCCGTGGTGCCTGGTGTGGCCTTCGGCGACGACCACTGCATCCGGCTCTCCTGCGCCGCCTCCCCCGCCACGATCCTGGATGGCCTGGCGCGCCTCGAACGATTTCTGACCAGCCTCTGAGCCCCCTCACCCCTCCCTCCGATGCGCTCTCCTTTCCGCCTTCCCGCGCTGCGGCGCCGAAAACGTTCGCGCGTGGTGCTGACCGGCCTGGCCCTGCTGCTGCTGTTGCCAGCCCTGCTGCCGCGCGCTGAGGCCCAGCAGAGGCTGTTGCGGATCAGTGCCATCCCCGATCAGAAACCGGAAACCCTCAACCGTCTCTACCCGCTGCTGGCCAACGAGCTCAGCCGCAGCCTGGGCGTGCCGGTGAGGTACGTGGCGGTGACCGATTACACCGCCGCCGTGAGCGCTTTCCGCCGCGGTGACCTTGACCTGGTCTGGTTCGGCGCCCTCACCGGGGTTCAGGCCCGGTTGCAGAAACCCGGCGCCAAGGTGATCGCCCAGCGTGACATTGACGCTTCGTTTCAAAGCCTGTTCATTGCCAACACCGCCAGCGGAATCAAGCCCCTGCGCAACCAGAAGGGGCTCACCGCCCTCATGGGAAAGCGCTTCACCTTTGGCTCGGAGAGCTCCACCTCAGGGCGCCTGATGCCCCAGTACTACCTGGGTCAGGCGGGGGTGAAGCTCAGGCACTTCGCCGGTGGTGCGCCGGGCTTCAGTGGCAGCCATGACGCCACGATCGCCCTGGTGCAGAGCGGCGCCTACCAGGCCGGCGTGGTGAACGAAGAGGTGTGGCAGAGCAGCCTCAGTTCCGGCAGGACCGACCCGAAGAAAGTAGCCGTGATCTGGCGCACCCCTGGCTACCCCAACTACCACTGGCTCGCCCAGCCGAATCTCGACCAGCGCTTTGGCCGGGGCTTCACCACCCGGCTCCAGTCCACGTTCATGAATCTCAATGCCAGCAACCCCCGGCAGGCCCAGATCCTCGACCTCTTCGGTGCCAAACGCTTCATCCCAGCATCGCAACGGCAATACGACCCCATCGAGAAGGTGGGTCGCGAGATCGGCAAGATCCGCTGAGCGATGGCCACCTCCAAAGAGCCCTCTCCACTGCTGGAGCTGCGTGGCGTCACGGTGCCGGGCCGCGGGGCCAACCGCCTGGAGGAGGTGTCCCTGCAGCTGCGGGCCGGGGAGCGCGTAGCCCTGCTCGGATCCAGCGGGGCGGGCAAGAGCACCCTGCTGGCGGTGGCCAATGGCCTGTTGCCTCCCCCAGCTGGAGCCGTGCTCTGGCAGGGGGCAGCGCCGGCCCGCTCCAGGCGGCTGCGGCAACGGCAGCGGGCCCGCATCGGCACCCTCTGGCAAGACCTGCGCCTGATCGAGGAGCTCACGGTGCAGCAGAACCTCAATGCGGCACGGCTGGCCGACTGGGGCTGGCCGAAGGCCTTGGCCAACCTGCTGCAGCCGCTTGAAACCGAAGCCAACGGGGCGGCCCTGCGGGAGGTGGACCTCGATCCAGCCCTGCTGCCCCAACCGGTCACCGCCCTCTCCGGTGGCCAGCGGCAGCGGCTGGCGATCGCCCGCCTGCTGCGCCAGGAGCCGGCGCTGCTGCTGGCCGATGAACCCCTGGCCCAGCTCGATCCCCGCCTGGCGGTGGAGCTGCTGGCCCTGCTGCTGCGCCAGGTCACCGGGTCACGAGCCCTGTTGCTCAGCCTGCACCGCCCTGATCTCGCCGGTGATTTCGACCGGGTGCTGGCCCTGAGGGCCGGAAAGCTGGTGCTCGACACGACCCCTGCGGAACTGAACCCCGACCTGCTGCGCTGGCTCTACGACCCCGATCCCGACCTGGACCCCGCCGCCACGCGGATCGGTCCACCATGACGACCACGGCCTGGAGCTGGCGTCCCGCCGCCCCGCTGTTGCCCCTGCTGCCGGCCCTCGCCCTTCTGCCGCTGTTGCTGGTGCTGCCCGGCCTGATCCATGGCGGCGGCTGGGAGCTGGTGGCCCAGTTCGCGGCGGCAGCGATCACCCCGTCGCTCGACCCGCTACTGCTGCGCACCGCCCTCGCCGGCCTTGGCATCACCGTGGGCATCGCCCTGCTCGGTTGGGCGCTCAGCCTGGCCCTGGGGCTGGTGGGTGGGGTGCTCAGCTCACGCATCGTCTGGCGAACCTGGCTGGGCGTGGCCTGGCCCGCCAGCGCCATCCGGCGGTTTCTGGCGGTGCCGCGCTCGATCCACGAATTGCTCTGGGGGCTGCTGTTGTTGCAGCTGCTGGGGTTGAAACCGGCCGTGGCGGTGCTGGCCATCGCCATCCCCTATGCCGCCCTGGTGGCCCGGGTGGTGAGCGACCTGCTCGATGCCTTGCCCACCGCCCCCCTCCAGGCCCTGCGCAGCGGCGGCGCCCCGGCCGGCGCCGCCCTGCTCACCGCCCTGGGACCGGCCTTGCTGCCCGGGGCCTTCAGCTACGGCGGCTATCGCCTGGAATGCGCCCTGCGCAGTGCCACCCTGCTCGGGGTGTTCGGGCTCGGTGGGCTGGGCACGGAATTGCGCCTGAGCCTGCAGTCGTTGCAATTTCACGAGCTCTGGACCGGCCTCTGGCTGCTGCTGGCGGTGATGCTGTCGCTCGAAGCCCTGCTGCGGGCCCTGCGCCACCGCTGGGGCATGCCGAGCCGGTTCAAGCTGACGACAGCTGGCGTGGGCCGCAGCGGCCGGGAACTGCTACTGGCCCTGCTCGGCCTGCTGCCCGTGCTGGTGCTGGTGGCGATGGCCCTGGAGATCAGCCCGGCCCAGCTGCTGGCCTGGCAGCCGCTGCCGCCACTGCAGGCCAACTGGCCGGCGGTGCTGGCCCTGCCCTGGGCCGCCCTGGTGGCCACCACCCTGGGCCTGACGCTGCTGGCCGCCTGCCTGGCGGTGGGCGTGGCCCCGCTGCTGTTGCTGCTGGTGGCACCCTGGCCCTGGGGTCGCCTGCTGTTGCGGGCCGTCTGGGCCATGGGCCGGCTGTGGCCGCCACCGCTCACCGCCCTGCTGCTGCTGTTCGTGCTCAAGCCCGGGGTCATCACCGCGGCGTTGGCCCTGGCTTTTCACAACCTCGGGGTGCTGGGCCGGCTGCTGCTGGAGGCCTGCGAAGACACCGCTGATCAACCCGGATCGGGCGGAGCCGAAGTGGCCCTGAGCTGCTCGGGCTGTGGTCCGCGGCTGGCCCTGCTCTACGGCCGCTTCAGTGGCCTGGCCCGCTCCTACCTGGCCTACGGCGCCTACCGGGCCGATGTGATCCTGCGGGAAACCGTGGTGGTCGGGCTGGTGGGGGCCGCCGGGCTGGGCAGCCTGCTGCTGGAGGCCCTCAGTTCGTTTGCCGTCGATGAGCTGATTGCCCTGATCGCGGTGTATGCCCTGCTGACCCTGCTGGGAGAAGATCTCAGCGACCGGGTCCGACAGCGACTGCTCTCGGGCTGACCCCCCTGCTCCCCGCGATGCCCGAGGCGATTCCCCGCAAGCTGGTGGTGCTGGGTGACAGCAGTGCCTACGGCTGGGGCGATCCGGACGAGGGTGGCTGGTGCGAGCGGCTGCGCCGGCACTGGATGCAGCTGCCCGGCGGGCCGGTGCTCTACAACCTCGGTGTGCGCGGCGATGGACTCGAGCGGCTGGCGGCTCGCCTGCCCAGCGAGGTGGGTTGCCGCGGCGAACTGCGCCGCCAGCTCCCCCAGGGCATCCTGATCAACATCGGCTTCAACGACAGCGCCCGGGTCGGGCGCCCCGATGGCCGCCACCAACTGGCGCCCGAGGCCTTCCTCTTTGGCCTGCAGCAACTGTTGCGCCAGGCCAAGGCCCAGGCGCCGGTGCTGGTGATCGGGCTCTCGCCGGTGGATGGGGCGGTGATGCCCTATGCCGGCTGCCTCTGGTACGAGCTCGCCGCCCTGCGCCGCTATGAGCGCCTGCTTGAGGAGGCCTGCCTCGAAGAGGACGTGCCCTTCCTGCCGCTGCTGGAGCCCCTGCTGGGCGATCCGCACTGGTTGCGGCTGATCGACGGCGATGGTGTGCATCTCAATGGAGCGGGCCATCAGCGGATCTTTGAGCGGGTGCGGCAGTGGCCGGCCCTGCTGCGTTGGGCGGGCCTGGAGCCGCTGGTGGCGTGCACGCCATCGGCCTGAAGGGGGGGCGTCTCCCCGAAATGGGGGGAGAAGAAATCCCCCTTTTGGGGGATAGCGCTGAGCGGGCCACTCGAAAGAGGGTGAAACCACGGAACTCCACACCCAGGAACTCCACCGACAGCACCACCACCGACAAGCCCCCCGCCCAAACCACGCCATGCCAGAGACCACCTACGCCAGCCTCAACCCCACCTTGCTGGGCCGCTATCACCGCAGTGCCGACCAACACGAACGCAACAGGCTGGTGGAACTCAACCTTCCCCTGGTGCGGAAGGTGGCTGATCGCCAGAGCCGCAGCACAAACCTGCCCTTCGACGATTTACTGCAATTGGGCTGCCTCGGCCTGATCAAGGCGATCGAAAGTTTCGATCCCGGCAAGGGCGTTGCCCTGAGCAGCTACGCCGTTCCCTACATCCGTGGGGCCATGCAGCACCACCTGCGCGACCAGCACCCGCCCCTGCGCTGCTCACGCCTGCTGCGCGAGCTCCACCGCCGCGGCCAGACCCTGCAGCAGCAATGCCTGCACCAGCAGTTGCCGGCCCTCGACGGCAAGGCACTGGCGGCAGCGCTCGGCTGCCAACCGGAGCGTTGGCAGGAGGCCTGCGCCCTCCACTGGGCACTGCAGCTGCGCAGCCTCGATGCCCCCGTGGGCCACGGGGAGGAATCCTCTCTGGCCCTGGTCGACCTGCTCGAAGCCCCGCAGACCCCCCACCCCTGCCGCCCAGACAGCCCGGCTGAATCGCCCTGCTGCGAACCCGAACCCCAGGACTGGCTGCGGCTGCGGCTGGGCCGCCTCGACCCCGACCTCCGCCAACTGCTGGAAGGACGGGTGTTGGCGGGAGCGTCGTGGCGCGAGCTCGGCGAAGCCCTGGGCCTGAAGGCCCGGGTGGCCCAGAAGCGCTTTGAGACGTTGGTGGCCCAGCTGCGGCTCGAACTCGGCGCCGAACTCGGCGAGCTGTTCAGCCCCCAAGACGAGCTGCAGAGCGCTGCCGCTCGGATCGTGCCGGGCTAGGGCAGCAGCAGGGCCAGGCCGATCGCCAGTAGCGCCGCGATCAGGGTCTGCAGACCGTTGACCAGCTCGTTGCTCAGCCAGCGATAGCGCCCCTGCAGAGTGGCGCCGATCAGGCTCTCGATCAGGGTCGCCAGCAGGCCCACCAGGGTCACCAGCCCAACGGCCGCCGGAGAAGAGAGCAGGCCCAGGGCCCAGAGCAGCAGGGCCATGGCACCACTGCCCACCAGGCTGGCCAGGGTTCCCTCCAGGCTGATTGCCCCCTCGGTGCCAGCCGGAACCCGCCGCAGGCTGGTGATCAACACGGTGGTGCGTCCCCAGCGCTTGCCGATCTCGCTGCCGCAGGTGTCAGCCAGCTTGGCGGCAAAACTGGCGCTGAAGCCCAGCAACAGCAAGGGCACCGGTGCAGCCGGCGCGGTGGTGAGCAGGGCCAGGCCAGCGCCGGTCGCCGCCGAACCCCAGACGTTCTCAGGTCCGCGCCGGCCGCCGCGGGCTTCGGCCAGCCCCGCTTGCTGCTTGCGGCGATAGCCCAGCCTGGTCACCAGCGACCCCAGCAGCAGATAGAGCACCACCGCCAGCCAGCCGCGCCAGCCCAGGGTCCCCCAGAGCAGGCTGCCGAGGATGCCGGCATGGACCCAGCCGGCAGGGGTGAGCAGGGGCAGGCGCTGGGCCAGGGCGATCAGGGCGGCGTTGAGCCCCAGGGCTAGAAGCCAGTGCACAAGGGTCTGGGTTGGCAGGGCAAACGGCACGACAAGGCGAAGGCGGCTGCTGTTCAGTGTCGATGGCGGTGGCAGTGGCGATGGCGGTGGCTGGGCGATGACTGTGTTGCACTAGCCCGAGGCCTTGGCACCAGGCTCTCGCCCAGGCGGATAATTGGGAGACCTGCTGCTCCTACCCTCGCCATGGTGTTCAACCGCAAGCCTGCGTTCTTCCTCAACCTTGACAAGAACGAGCCGAAAGACCCTCTGGCTGTGGCCCCCGTTGCCCCAAAAGCGGACGCAGCCAAGAAGGCCAGTCCGGCCATGGCAGCGACTGCGGCGAAACCTGCAGTTGCCTCCGCGCCTGCCGCTGAACCGGCTCGGGCCGCCAGCCCAGCGGTTCTGACCACCGCCAAAGTTCTGACCACCGCCGAGGTGATCGCCGCCGAGCTTCGCCTCAGCCAGGAGAACAGCCCCCCGCCGTCGACGGTCACCTTTGCGCCGGAACAGCTGATCCCCTCCGCTGCCCTGCCCCGCCCCCGTCGCCTGGCCGGCGCCAACCTGGCTGGCTTCAAGGCGATCGCCAATTCCCTGACCAGCGGCTAAACAGCCGTTGATCAGCGGCTGAACTCAGCAGCCCCAGCGGGCCGCTCTCCACGCGCTGATCTGGCCCAGTCCGGCGACGGCTGCGGTGGACGTGCGCAGGATGCGCGGACCCAGGTCCACCGCCTGCCAGCCCGCCGCGATGGCCCGCTCCTCTTCATTCGGGCTCCAACCCCCTTCTGGCCCGATGGCGAGCTTTACGCCCTGGGACGCCAGCGGCGCGCTGAGGGAGTCGGCCCATGGGCCCAGAAGCTCGCAGAGGCGGGGCAGCTCCTGCCGACGCGAGGTGGCGATCAGGGCCAGGCCCGGCCAGGGCTGCGCCAGCCACTCCTGGGCCTGCACGGCCTCGCCCAGCTCGGGCAGCCACAGCCGCTCGCATTGCTCGCTGGCCTCGCGCAGGATCGCCGTCCAGCGTTCCGTCCGCCCCGCCTGAATCCCCCCTGTGCCGCGCTCTGCCAGCAACGGCTGCAGCCGGTCGACCCCCAGCTCGCAGGCCATCCGCACCACCACGTCGCCATCGAGCCGAGGCATCGCCACCGCCAGGGTGAGGGCAGGGGCGGCGGCGGCGACGGCTTCAAGGGGTTGGCCGGGCGGTTGCTCCAGCCGGGCGGTGCGCCGATCGAGCAGCACGGCACTCCAGAGGCGGCCAGCGCCATCAACAACGGCAAAGCGATCACCGTTGCCGTACCGCAGCACGCGCGTGAGGTAGCGGCTCTCCTCGGCATTGAGGGCCAGGTCGCCGCCAAGCCGGGCGGGATCGATCAGCAGGCGGCGCAGTTCGCGGGCCATGGCAGGGGGGCAGCGGGGTGTGCTGTTGCGGGCAGTGCCGCTCAGTTGTTACCCAGCGGGAAGAGGGCGTCGGCCTGTTCCTCCACGGGCCAGTCCTCGTTGACCCCACCGATCACCAGTTCGGCGATCTCGACGACTTCCTTGTCGAGCTGGTGCAGGGCATTGATCAGCACGTCGAGGGCCACACCATCGCTGGTGCCGAGATCCAGCCAGCAGCGGGCCCAGTCGTCCTGATACTCCAGCTCACCCATGTTGTGCATCAGGGCCGGCAACGACTTTTCAGCGCCCTCGCTGTCGTACGTCATCCAGCTCAGATCAGCGCCCTCCTCGTGCACCTGCAGGTTTTCAGCGTTGAAGGCCCCCAACTTGCCGAGGAAAAACAGACTTTCAAACACCGTGTTCACATAGCCCTGCTCTCCCTGGCCGGGGTTATCGGCGAAACGGAGCCAGATCCAGCAGTTGAACGGATCCACGTCCCGAAATCTGACGTCCATCGGCAGCGCTTTCGCATTGGCCCCCCATCCAACACGGCCACTGCAAGCTGGTACGACCTGAGGCCCCCCATGCTGGAGCTCCAAGCCCTGCGTTACCAGCCAGCCACCGCCGCTGAAGCCGTGCTCAACGGCCTGGATCTGACGCTCAAACCAGGGGAGCCGGCCCTGGTGGCGGGCCGCAGCGGCTCGGGTAAGACCACCTTGATGGAGCTGATCTGCGGCCTGGCCACGCCCAGTGGCGGCACGATCCGCTGGCAGGGTCAGCCGCTGAACGCCCGCCAGCGCCGCTGGCTCTGCGGTCTGGTTTTTCAGTTTCCTGAGCGTCACTTCCTGGGGTTGAGCGTGGGCCAGGAATTGAAACTGGGTCAGCGTCGGCTGCCGGCCGAGAAGCTCGAGGCCGTGCTTCACCAGGTGGGTCTGGGCTCTCTATCGCTGCAACAGGCACCGGAGCGGCTCAGCGGCGGCCAGCAACGGCGCCTGGCGCTGGCGGTGCAACTGGTGCGCGATCCAGCCGTTCTGCTGCTCGATGAACCCACCGCCGGGCTGGATTGGTCGGTGCGCCAGGAGGTGCTGCAACTGTTGGCCCAGCTCAGCCGCGACCGGGTTCTGCTGGTGGTCACCCACGAGCCGGAGCTGTTCCGTGGCGTGATTGATCGGGGTTGGCTGTTAGAGCAGGGCGCGCTTCGCCCCCTGCCCGCACTCCTTACGATGCTCTGAAATGGGGGTGGGCCGATGCCCGATCAGTTGGTGCGGGCCACGGCGGCCGAGGGCGGGATTCGGCTGGTGGCAGCTACCACCACCGTCACCAGTCGCTATGCGCGCCGGCGGCACAAACTCTCGTATCTCACCACGGCCCTGCTCGGCCGGGCGATGACCGCCGGCCTGCTGCTGGCCAGCTCGATGAAGGTGGCCCACGGCCGGGTGAACCTGAGGATCCAGTCCGATGGCCCGTTGCGCGGCCTGATGGTGGATGCCGGCCGCGATGGCAGCGTCCGCGGCCATGTGGGGGCGCCGGGCCTGGAGCTCGACCTGGTTGAAACGGGCGGAGGACGGCACGGTTTCGATTTTCGCAAGGCCACCGGCACCGGCTACCTCCACGTCGTGCGCGACCTGGGCAAGGGCGAGCCCTACAGCAGCACCGTGGAGCTGGTCAGCGGCGGCATCGGGGAGGATGTGGCCTCCTACCTGCTCCACTCCGAGCAGACGCCCTCGGCCCTGTTCGTCGGCGAGCAGATCGACAACAGCGGCGTGCGCTGTTGCGGCGGTGTGCTGGTGCAGGTGCTGCCCAAGGCGGCCAGCGAGCCGGCGCTGGTGGCCCTGCTGGAGGCGCGCTGCCGGGAGATCACCGGCTTCAGCCGCCGCCTGGCCGCTTGTGACGGCAACCTGCAATCCCTGCTCGAAGACATCTTTCCGGATCTCGATCCCCACCTGCTCGAAGACGCCGAAGCCCAGCAGAACGTGACCTTCCACTGCCCCTGCACCCGTCGCCGCAGCGTCGATGCCCTGCGCATGCTCGGCGAGGCGGAACTGAATGCCATCCTCGATGAGGACGGCCGAGCTGAACTGACCTGCCACTTCTGCAACGAGGTCTACGGGGTGGAGGAAGGGGAGCTGCGGGAGCTGATCCGGGAGCTGGCCCTGGCCTGAACTCAGGGCATCAACAGCCTGAGCTCAGGTGATCATCAGGGCTCCCCAGAGCAGCAGCAGCATGGCCGGCAAGCTCTGCACCTGCTCGGGATCGAGGGGCAGCCCGAGCGGAAGGGAGGGATCGAGCAGCTGAAGCAGACCGCCACCGAGCAGCAGGCCGACGCACAGCAACGCGAAGCTCCAGCCCACAGCCCCGAGTAAGCGGCCGTTGCGGCGCTGCAGATTCACCACCGTCACGCCCGTGGCCAGGGCCAACAGCACTTCGGCCGAGCCGGCGGGGGCGACCAGCAGCAGCAGAATCACCAGGCCGCCGGCGATCAGCGGAAACCAACGCTCACGATTTTCGGCCAACACCAGGGTCGGCAGGCTCAGTGACGGGCGACTGAGCTTGACGCCACTGAGCTGGGGCAGGGCGGGCATGGCAGGCAGCGAGGGCCGAGAGGGCGTGCGGCTCGCCACGGCCGGCTTGAGTTCCTCGCGCTTGGAGGCCGTCACCGCCGCACTGCTGACCTTGCCTTGCTGGCGCTCGCGCAGCCGTTCCATCAGAACGGCGTCGTAGGCGGTTTCCACCTGAGCACGGGCCTGGGGGTCGTCGCCGACGGCGCTGAGGCGATCCTTGCGGGCTGCCTGAACGTCATCAAAACTGGCATCAGGGGCAATGCCGAGCCGCTCGTAGGGGCTGGCGCCATCGGCAGCACTGGGAAATGGGGCGGAACCGTTGGTCATGGCCTCCAATGCAGCGGACAGAGTGATAGCCCGAGCGTATCGAGGCGCGGCGCCGGCGGACGTTCAGGGAAGGTACCGAAGCACGATTCAGAAGAGCGGTTCGCTGAATTGATAGCCATCCTCCTGTTGCAGATCACGGCGCCGGGCCTCGGCTTCTTCAGCCGCCAGCCAGTGGCGGTGCTTGAGCAGGGGCATCTGGGGCGGCAGATGGCTGCCTTCGTGCACTTCGACGGTTTCCTGACGGGGTAAAAAACGCACGTAATCACAGCCCCCGTCACGGCAGGGACGCACCAGCCAAAGATGGTCGGGCACGGTTGTTACCTTTCTTTGTAATCGATTCTGGCGAGGCCCGGCGGGTGCCGTGGCTCAGCGCAGACGATCTTCAGAGGGCGATCGGCTCGACACCGCTGACCACCGGAGCCACGGCACTGAGGCCGAGTTCTGGGTGGTCCTCGTTGAGCTGGTTGAGGTTCCAGCTGTTCTTGAACAGCAGCACCGGCCGGCCCCAGGCATCGCGCACGGTCTTGCAGTTGAACAGACGACCGACAACCTCAAGGGCTTCCCAGCCACCGGTTACCCAGCGAGCCAGGGAGAAGCCCAGCGGTTCGAGCCGGGTTTCCACGCCGTATTCGTTCTGCAGCCGGTATTGCACCACCTCCAGCTGCAACTGGCCGACTGCCGCCAGGATCGGGTCCCGCTTGCTGAGATCGGTGTCGTAGAGCACCTGCACGGCGCCTTCCTCACGCAGCTCATTCACCCCCTTGCGGAAGGCCTTGAAGGCCGAGGGGTTGGGGTTGCGCAGCCAGGAGAAGATCTCAGGGCTGAAGCAGGGAATGCCTTCGTACTCCACCTTCTGACCCACATAGAGAGTGTCGCCGATGGCGAACATGCCGGGGTTGTTCAGGCCGATCACGTCGCCGGGGTAGGCGTCTTCGACCACCTCGCGGTCTTGGCCGAACAGCTTCTGGGGGCGCGAGAGCCGGATCGAGCGGCCGGTGCGGGCATGGCGCACGGTCATGTCCTTGGCGAAGTGGCCGGAGCAGACCCGCACGAAGGCGATCCGGTCGCGGTGGCGCGGATCCATGTTGGCCTGGAGCTTGAACACAAAGCCGCTGAACTCGGGCCGCAGCGGATCCACCGGGCCGTCCTGGCTGTGGCGGGCCACCGGCCGCTGGGCCAGCTCCAGGAAGGCATCGAGGAAGGGCCGCACGCCGAAGTTGGTCATCGCCGAGCCGAAGAACACCGGGCTCAGCTCGCCGGCATGGACCAGCTCCAGATCGAGCTCGGCACCGGCGCCATCGAGCAACTCCAGTTCGTCGAGCGCCTGAGCCAGGAGTTCCGGCTCCACCAGTTCGGCCAGTTCGGGGCTGCCGGCGGCCAGGTGCCGCTCGCCTGCCTGCCGGCCGCGCTCGGCTCGCGTAAACAGAATCACGTCGCGGCTGCGGCGATCGATCACACCGCGAAAACGATCGCCGCTACCGATCGGCCAGTTCACCGGCCAGCAGGTGAGCCCCAGCTCGCTTTCGATCTCGTCGATCAGCTCCAGGGGCTCACGCCCCGGCCGGTCCATCTTGTTGATGAAGGTGAAGATCGGCACGCGCCGCATCCGGCACACCTCAAACAGCTTGCGGGTCTGGGGCTCCAGGCCTTTGGCGGCGTCTTCGAGCATCACCGCGTTATCGGCGGCGGCCAGGGTGCGGTAGGTGTCTTCTGAAAAATCCTGGTGCCCCGGCGTGTCGAGCAGGTTGATCGTGCTGCCGGCGTAGTCGAACTGGAGCACGGTGGAGGTGATCGAGATGCCGCGCTGCTTCTCGAGCTCCATCCAGTCGGAGGTGACCTTGCGTTGCTCGCCCTTGGCCTTCACCGCGCCCGCCTGCTGAATAGCCCCGCCGTAGAGCAACAGTTTTTCGGTGAGGGTGGTCTTGCCCGCGTCGGGGTGGGAAATGATCGCGAAATTGCGGCGCCGGGCCACCGCTTCGGCCAGGGAGCTCAGGCCCGTGGGCTCACTGGTGCTGCTGGAGCTGCTGGTCATGGAGCCAGCCTGCCAGCAGGCTCACCCGGGCTTTCGCCGCTGCTGCCTCCACCGCCGCCTTCACCACTGTCTCTGGTGCTTTCGGAACCTTGCCGCCACCACAGGTGGCGTTTAAGCTGAGCCAACCAGACCAGCAGCGCTGCCGTGACCCTCACCCCCACCCGTCTCGACCTGGCTGATCCCAGCCGGCGCGGCACCAGCGAGCACCCCGATTTTCCGGCCACCGCTCCGGCGGCCAATCCGGTCTTTTACCGCACCTATTCCCGCCGCACCGAAGGCGGCCGCGAGAGCTGGCACCAGGTGTCGGAGCGCAACCTCGAGGGTCTGCGCCAGCTGGGCGACCTCAGCGCTGAGGAAGTGGCGCTGATCCGCCGCATGCAGACCTACCAGCAGGCCCTGCCCTCGGGGCGCTGGCTCTGGATCGGTGGCACGCCCTGGATTCAGCAGCGCCACAACTTCTCCGGCGCCTACAACTGCACCTCCACCAACCTGATCGACTGGGAAGCCTTCGGTCTGATGATGGACCTGGCGATGATGGGCTGCGGCACCGGCGCCATCATCGAACCGCGCTTAATTGAGCGGCTGCCGCTGCTGCGCAACCGGCTGGTGATCGAGAGCGTCAGCCCGATCGGTGTCACCCCCGCAGCCGAGCGCCAGGAGGCCACCCGCTCCAGCAGCGCGGGCAACCGGGTGACGATCAAGGTGGGGGACACCCGCCGCGGCTGGGTGGACAGCTACCAGCGTTTGCTGGAACTGAGCAGCGACACCAGCTTCAGCGCCGATGCTGCGATCACGGTGAACGTGGATCTCTCCGATGTGCGGCCAGTGGGCGAAACGCTCAAGGGCTTCGGCGGCATGGCCAACCCGGTGAAACTGGGCGATCTCTACGGCCGGGTGGCCCAGATCCTCAACAAGGCGAATGGCCGCCAGCTCACGTCGGTGGAGTGCTGCCTGCTGATCGATGAGGCCGCCGTCACGATCGTGGCGGGCAACATCCGCCGCAGCGCCGGCATGCGCCAGTTCGCCGCCGAGGATGGCTCCGCCGCTGGCGCCAAGGAAAACCTCTGGCAGCAAGACGCTGAAGGCAACTGGAGCATTGATCCCGACCGCGACGCGCTGCGGATGGCCAACCACACCCGGGTGTTCCACAACCGCCCCTCCAAAGAGGTGGTGCTCGAAGCGGTGGTCAAGCAGTTCCAGAGCGGCGAAGGCGCGATCCAGTTCGCCCCTGAGGCGATCGCCCGCTCCAATGCCGACCTGCTGCCCACCGCCGAGCTGCGCAGCGAGTTCATCGACATCTACGTCGACCAGGGCCGCGAGGAAGCCGGCCGCTGGCTCAACCTCCATCACCCCGAGATCAGCGCCGCCGAGCTGGAGCACCGGCTGGGACGTTATGGGCTCAATCCCTGCGGCGAAATCCTGGGAGCTGATTTCCACTGCAACCTGGCCGAAATCCACCTCAACCGCATCGATCCAGCCGACCATCAGGCCCAGGCCGATGCCTTCAAGGCCGCTGGCCTGGCGGTGGCCTGCCTGCTCAACCACGATTTCGAGGTGGAGCGTTACCGCCAGAGCCGCGCCTGGGATCCGATTGTGGGCGTGAGCTTCACCGGCCTGTTCGATTTCTTCGTGCATGCCTTCGGCACCCCCTGGCTGAACTGGTGGGAGGCGGGCCGCCCCGAAACAGAAGCCGGTCTGGCCTTCAAGGCGCAGGAAGCGGAGTATCTGAGCCGCTGGAAGCAGGTGGTGAACACGGCGGTGTGGGACTACTGCGATCGCCACGGCCTGCGTCGCCCCAATCGTTGCACCACCGTGCAACCGGCCGGCACCAAGAGCCTGCTCACCGGCGCCAGCCCCGGCTGGCACCCTCCCAAGGCGCAGCGCTTCATCCGCCGCATCACCTTCCGCAAGAACGATCCGGTGGCCCTGGCCTGCCTCGACTACGGCTACACGATCGTGCCAAGCCAATCGGACAAAGACGACAACGGTCGCCTGCTGGATAATCCCTTCGATCCACGCTGCACCGAATGGCTGGTGGAAATCCCCACCGAAGTGAGCTGGGCGAACATCCCTGGCGCCGATGCGGTGGAGATCAACAACTTCTCCGCCCTGGCCCAGTTCGACTTCTACATGCAAGTGCAGACGCACTACACGGCCCACAACACCTCTGCCACCGTCGAGTTTCGCGAGAACGAAATCGAGCCGTTGGCCGAAGCGATCCATCAAGCGATCGATGGCGGCAAGGGCTATATCTCAGCAGCCCTGCTGGCCCGCTTCGATGCCAACGCCACCTTCCCGCGCCTGCCGTTTGAACCCATCGATCAGGCCACCTACAGCCGCCTGAGCGAAGAGGTGTTAAGCCGCCGCCGCACCGGTGATTTCTTCGAAGCCCTGCAGCGCTACGACCGCGGCGAACTGGTGGAAGCCGGTCCGGCTGGTTGTGATTCCGACAAGTGTTTGCTGCCCCTGGCCAAGCCCACCCCATGAACTGGCGATTGCTGGCGTTGGTGAGTGGCCTGCTGCCGGTGGCTTTGCAGGCTTCGCCTGGTTGGGCCAACAGTTCACTTAACCCCAGCATCGAAGAGATGTGCGAGGGCTTGGTTGTGATCAACGACAAAATCGGAGCCACTGCCGCCCCAGGAACAGCAATGGGAGCGCGCATGCAAACGGAACTCTCACTCTCACCGGCGCAATACGGCGCCCTCTGGTCGTTGATGAAACTCACACCCACCCCCACTTGCACAAAGCTCTACTGAAGAAGTCATACCCGCAGTGGCTGGCCAGAAAGTTGCTCTCCAAGGCAGCAGCCCAGGTCCGAAAGCTGACCAGAATCAGTTGAGCATTGAAATCTGGAAGGGCCCATGAATCGCCTACTCAAGAGCTATACGGTCATCGTATTTGCCGGGATCCTCTATGCTATTGCCCTCAAATATTTCATTCTTCCCTCGAAGGTGATTCTAACGGGGACCGAGGGTATTGCCACAGCTTTGTCGTACTACTTCGAAAGCTTCAATCTATTCATTGTCCTCTATGTGATCTTTCAGGCCCTTTTGCTGGTCTTTGCTTTTACGCGGATCAGCAAGGTATTTGCCCTGCGATCGCTGGTTGTCGTCAGCACCGTTGTGCTGACTCTGTTGATCTTGCCAGAACAGAGCTTTGCCCGGCCTGAACCCCAGAATGAACGCATCATTCTGGTGATTTTCGGTGGCTTGCTGGCCGGGGTGGCCAAGGCTCTGGCCTTCAAGAATCGTGGGTCCACCGGCGATGAAGACATCATTGGTGCCTATTACGCCACCAAACACCTCAAGCCAGTTGGATCGATCGCCGTAATCGCCTCGGTTGGATCCACCGCCTTCGGGTTGATTGTTGACTTCCTCAAGAATGGTGAGTTTGAGTCTGTGGTCAACACACTGATGTACACCTGCCTCTACATCTTTGTTTCCACAGAAACTTTAAATGACCTTTACCACAAGTTCAAGATCACGATGCTGGCGATCATCACGCACCAACGCGATGCCATCGGCCAGGCCATTTGTGATTCCTCCTCGCATCGCACCTACTCGGCCCACCCGATCACCGGTGGCCGCAGTGGAGACTCCTACTACGTGGTGAGAACGATCATCACCCAGGAAGAACTACCACCGATGATCACTTCAATCCAAGCCATTGACCCCGATTGCTTCTACTACTATCATGACGTTGAAGGTGTCTCCAGCCAGTACTACATCACACCAATTGGCTGACTCACACCAATAAACTGAAACACAGCCATTGGACAATCAAGACCGATCAAAACCTATGCACTGAGGCTGTGGCCAGCTGGCCACCACCATCGCCGCCCGCCTTCCCCATCAGATGGGCTGCAGCGCTGAGCAGGGCATCGATTTTGTGGATTTCAGCCCCTGGGAAGCCTTTTTGAAGGCCTGGGGCATGGGAAGCTAGGAGAGCTGCTGGCCGTTACGGGCTCCAGTGGCTATTCTGGAGGGGTGGTCGAGTGGTTGATGGCTCTGGTCTTGAAAACCAGCGAGGCGAAAGCCTCCGCGGGTTCGAATCCCGCCCCCTCCGTTGCCCACGAGTCCCACTGCTCCACATCGGGCTCGATTCAGCAGCAGCGGGGAAGGCAGAGTACGGCGAAACAACAGCCAATTGTATCCGTTGATACCGGCAAAACTTTGCATGCTTGCTTCTCTCACTGAGTCGCAAGAAGCCCTTCCCAATGCCTTGATACCAACTCAAAAAACATCAATTCTAGGTTGTTTAGACGCCAGCACTGAAGAGCATTCACAACATAAACTCATCCATTGATTCGAAGATATTCTTGGTTAAGACAAGATTCACTATTTAAGCTACTGGCCATTGACCATCAAGCCGCTGATGCACACAACCGCACCTGCCCGCAAGGGGCTGATTCTGGCAGGCGGCAATGGCACACGGCTGGCACCGCTCACAACTGCCGTCAGCAAACAGTTGATGCCCGTCTATGACAAACCGATGATCTATTACCCACTCAGCACCTTGATGCTGGCGGGTATTCGTGAAATTCTGATCATCACCACACCGGTCGACCGCGCCGCCTTTGAGCGTCTGCTGGGCGATGGCAGTAGCTGGGGAATGGAGATTCACTATGCCGTTCAGCCCAGTCCTGATGGCCTTGCTCAGGCCTTTCTGATTGGCGAGGACTTTCTAGGTGGAGCAGCCGCAGCCCTCGTCTTGGGCGACAATCTTTTTCATGGCCATGAGCTGGCCCAGCAACTTCAAACCTCTAACGCCAGCCATGATGGCGCCACGGTTTTCGCCTATGGAGTCGGCGATCCTGAGCGCTATGGCGTCGTCGAATTTGCTGCTGATGGACGTGTCTTGAGTATCGAGGAAAAACCCGAAAAGCCTAAATCCCGCTATGCCATCACCGGCCTTTACGTGTATGACCACACGGTGGTGGAACGAGCCAAACAGGTGAAGCCATCAGGGCGCGGCGAACTGGAAATCACTGATCTGAATCGCCAATACCTGGATGAAGGCCTTCTGCGGGTCGAATTGATGGGTCGCGGCATGGCCTGGCTGGATACGGGCACCCCGGATTCGCTGCATGAGGCCGCCAGTTACATCCGCACCTTGGAGCACCGGCAAGGGCTCAAGGTGGGTTGCCCTGAAGAAGTGGCCTGGCGGCTGGGGTGGATTGATGACGACCAGCTTGAACGTTTGGCCCAACCACTCAAGAAAAGCGGCTACGGCAACTATCTACTACGCCTGCTCAGTGATGGCATGGATTCCGTGCTGACGACTGCCGCGATCAAAGGAGCTGCTTGATGGAAGCCAAGACTTACGCGATCGCAGGGCCCATCTTGCTCACACCCAAGGTATTCGAAGATGATCGAGGCTTTTTCTTCGAGAGCTGGAATGCGCGCAGTTTTGCTGCGGCCCTCGGCGTCAGCGAAGCGGAAGCGCCGATCTTCATGCAGGACAACCACTCCCGCTCGAGCCAGGGAGTGCTGCGTGGTCTTCACTATCAACTGCAGCCAGAACCACAAGGCAAGCTGGTGCGCTGCGTCG
Organism: Synechococcus sp. SynAce01; assembly: GCF_001885215.1. Lineage (GTDB taxonomy): Bacteria > Cyanobacteriota > Cyanobacteriia > PCC-6307 > Cyanobiaceae > Regnicoccus > Regnicoccus frigidus. Next base: position 696,908 of record NZ_CP018091.1, read on the forward strand.
CCGGCGAAATTTTTGATGTGGCCGTCGACATCCGGGGCAGCTCGGCCACTTTCGGGCAGTGGGTTGGTGAGCGCCTGAGCGCCGAAAACCACCAATTGCTGTGGATACCACCCGGCTTTGCCCATGGTTTTCTCACCCTCAGCCCCTCAGCCGACGTTCTCTATAAGGCCAGTGGCCTATGGAGCAAAACTTGTGAACGCTCCCTGCTCTGGAGCGACCCAGCCATCGCCATCGCCTGGCTACTGGGCGAACTGAGCGGCGTGGAACCGTTGCTGGCCAGCAAAGATGCGTCGGCGCCGCTGTTGGTGGATGCCGAGGTGTTTGCGTGAAGGTGATCATCACGGGCAAAGATGGCCAGCTTGGTCAGGCCCTGATCGATTCCGTGCCCCAGGGGGTGGAACTGATGGCAACGGGGCGGGATCAGCTCAACCTCGCCGATGCCGGGGCCTGCCGCCAAATCGTCTATGAATTCAAACCCGATTGGGTCATCAGCGCTGGGGCCTACACGGCGGTCGATCGCGCCGAATCAGAACCAGACCTGGCCATGGCGGTGAATGCCAGTGCACCGGGGGCCTTTGCCGAAGCCCTCGCTGAAACTGGCGGAAAGCTGCTCCAAGTGAGCACCGATTTCGTCTTCAACGGCGCCCAAGGCCATCCCTATGAACCCGCCCAAGCCATGCAACCGCTGGGGGTCTACGGCAAGACAAAGGCGGCAGGTGAATCCGCCGCACAGGCCGCTTTAACACCAGAGCAGCTCACAATCCTGCGCACCAGCTGGGTCTATGGGCCGGTGGGCAAGAACTTCTGCCTCACCATGCTGCGCCTGCACCGGCAGAACGCCGAAACGGGAGAACCCCTCGGAGTGGTGGCCGATCAGGTGGGATGCCCTACCAGCACCCTCACCCTGGCCAGCGCCTGCTGGGCTGCCACCGCAAAGCAAGGGGGTGGAGTGCTCCATTGGTGCGATGCCGGTGCAGCCAGCTGGTACGACTTCGCCATCGCCATCGGCGAACTCGGTGTCAGCGCCGGACTGCTGCACAAAGCCGCCCAGGTCAAGCCGCTCACAACGGCCGACTACCCGACACCAGCAGAGCGGCCCAGCTATACCCTGCTCGATTGCACCAGTAGCCGCCAGGCACTCAACCTGCAGGCCACCCACTGGCGAGAAGCTCTGGCCGCTGTGCTCGGAGCGGTGTCGACACCAAAAAGCTAAGGCCCATCCTTCAGGAGATCACCCAACACACCACCCACAGGCCCATGGATCATCAGCAGACGACAACCCCAGAAATCGCTGAGTTGCTGGAAGGCCGCCAACGGATCTTGGTGACTGGTGGCGCCGGCTTCATCGGTGGAGCCGTGGTGCGGCGGCTGTTACGCGAGAGCACGGCCACGGTATTCAATCTCGACAAGATGGGTTACGCCAGTGACTTGAGCAGCATCGAAGGCGTGCTGAGGGAAGCAGGCGAAGCCAGTGAAGAGCGCCATCAACTGTTGCAGGTAGATCTCACGAATGCAGAGGCATTGGAAGCGGCCATTCGCCAGGCTGACCCCGATCTTGTCATGCATCTAGCAGCAGAGAGCCACGTGGATCGTTCCATCGAAGGACCAGGTGATTTCATTGCCAGCAATGTGACAGGAACCTTCAATTTGTTGCAAGCCATCAGAGGACATTGGGATCGCCTCGGTGGTGAAAGAAAAGAACAGTTCCGATTGCATCACATCAGCACGGATGAAGTGTTCGGGTCCCTGGGGGAAACAGGTCGCTTTTCTGAAACCACTCCCTACGATCCACGCTCTCCCTACTCCGCCAGCAAGGCTGCCAGTGATCACTTGGTGAGTGCCTGGCATCACACCTATGGCCTGCCTGTTGTTCTCACCAATTGCAGCAATAATTATGGGCCGTGGCAATTTCCCGAAAAATTGATCCCCGTCGTGATCCTCAAGGCAGTCGCGGGTGAACCCATTCCGTTGTATGGAGATGGTGCGAACATCCGCGATTGGCTGTATGTAGAAGATCACGTTGATGCTCTGCTGCTCTCAGCCACAAAAGGACGCCTTGGCCAGAGCTATTGCGTGGGCGGGCATGGCGAGCGCACCAACAAACAGGTTGTGGAGGCGATCTGCCTCTTACTTGATGAACTTCTACCCAGCAAAGCTGCTCACTCCAACCTGATTACACCTGTCACTGATAGGCCCGGTCATGATCGTCGATATGCGATCGATCCCAGCAAAATCAGTGACGAATTAGGATGGACTTCAAGCCACAGTTTTGAAGAGGGCCTGAAGAATACGCTAAAATGGTTCCTGAAAAGTCAAAGTTGGTGCGATAAAGTTCGAAAAAGGGCAAACTATCGGGGGAACAGATTGGGAGTGGTGGAGCATGGCTTGGTCCATGCTCAGAACAGTTAAACCTTCTTTCATCGAAGCATTCGAAGAATTTCGACCCACTTTTTGCTGGCCTCACGCCTGCTGAACTGCTCAATTTAAATACCACCTTCGAATGGATACTGCCTGGCTTTGCATGCAGTGCCCCCGTTCATCTTGAAGCCTCCTCCGCCAATCGATCAAGTTCCAGCTGCATTTCCTGCACCACGCGCTGATAGCAGGCCTCCACATAGGGGCGATCACGGCTGGCGGCGTGGCCGGTTCGCCCGAACAGGATCGGCGGGCAGACACGGGTGTGAATTTGTGCCGGCAGGGGGATATTGGGCAGAGGGCCGAAAGCGATTCCCCAGGGCAGGCCGAGGTAGATCGGAAACACTTCGGGATCGATTCCCAACAGCCAGGGCAGACCCAGGGCATGTAATCGCTGGACCCTTGTGTAGCAATCGTCGAGCACGATCAGGGTGTCGTGGCTGCCCCAGGAAATCAGTGGAATGATCGGCAGGGAATGCCAGAGGGCCAGGCGCAGGAAGCCGGTGCGGCCGCCGAAATGAATCTGGCCACGGTCACGATGGGGGCGAAAGGCGTCGTGACCGCCTCCCGGATACACCAGCAGGCTGTGGCCCTGATCCAGGATCGCCAGGGCATTTCTGGGATAGAAGGGAATCGCACCCACCCGCGCTGCCAGCTGGGCCATCGGCGCATAGGTCTGCCAGACCTTGGCGTGGGCGAGTCCGTACACCTGGCGCTTATATCCGAACCGCCTGAACCAGTCGTACAAAAACATCGGCAGGTCGGGGGTGGCCAGGCCACCGTTGTGGGAGCCCACCAGCAGCAGCTGCCCCCGGCGCGGGATGTGCTCCCAGCCGCTGGTTTGAACGTGGAAGTAATGGCGGTAGAACCACTCCCAGATCGGCATCAATTCCCGGATCAACTGGGGATCGCGCAGCGCTCCAGGGTCTCGATCAAGCGCTCCAGGATCACGATCAAAGGTGGCGTGGGGCATCAGCAGGAGGAAAGCCGGGCGCGCGCGCCAAGGGGAACTCCGGGCAGGCTGGCACCTCGAACCCTGCGCTGGCCCCCGTCTCAGGGAGTGGCTTTCTGCCAGCAGCATTTCCAGCTCTGAGCGGCAAGGCTTGAGCGATCGGCAACAGGCCAGGGCCCTGAACAGATCGCGAGGTTTTGCAGGCGACCTTCAGAAGCTGTCGCGGGAGCAGCCCTGCTGCTCCAACTGGGCCAGCAGCCGTTGCGCGGCGCGGGCCTGGCTGGCGCCGCTCGGGGTGAAGAAGCGAAAGCCCCCTTGGGCTGTGAAAAGAAGGGGGCTGGCGGCCTGGACAGCCCGTTCCGCCTGCTGACGACAGGCGAGCAGGCCACCGATATCGAGTTCCTGATCGGGGCCTCTCAAGTTGGCACCGCCTTCTCGAGGTGGTTCGAGATCCGGGCAGAGGCGCCGGCGGGTTGCCGAGAGCAGCTCAACCTCCGCTGAGATGGCCTCAGCGAACAGGTGTTGATACTCCGCTCGCAACGCCCCGCAGTCACGGAACTCAGCGGCATCGCCAGGTGCAGGGGCAGGCTGGAGGCCAACGAGCACTCCGGCAGCCATCAACCAGCTGTAGGGGCACACGCCGCGCCTAGGTGAGAATCAGAGAAATGCCGAGAACAGCCACCATCAAGGCGATGGCCGCGACCGCCCAGATCGCATGGGACTGGGCATCGGCCCTGCTTTCGCCAGCCTGGATGGTTCCTTCCTCAGCGTAGAGATTGTCGTGTTGCTCTCGATCCTGGGTACGCATGGCCGTTCCTCGATCACAGTTCACTTACCCGATCAGCCTAGAAATGGTCGGCCGTTACGCCCACAGATCGTCACACGGCCCGGCTGGGGGATCGGCCGCCTGTCCGCTCCGCCAGAGTTGAAGCCCGCTTCCGGCCTGATCCCGATGCCAGCCTCCACGCCCCCCAGCTCCAAAGACCTGATCGCCAGTTCCGCCGGCTGGGTGGCGGTGCTGCTCAACCTGGTTCCGGGTCTTGGCACCGGCTACATCTACCAACGCCGCTGGAAGGCTTACTGGATCTGCTCGCTGATCACCACCTCCTGGTTCGTGCTCGGCGCCGTGCTGGCAGGCGAAGCCACCCTGGCGGCAGAACAACAGAACCAACGGATCGGCCTGGCCGGTCTGCTGCTGGTAGCCGTGGTCACCGCGGTTGAGGCGGGTCTGGCCACCAAGCGCGCCCGCCAGGAATGAGCGAGCCAGCAGACTCTTCGGCCCTTGAACCGGTGCCTGCTCGGGCGTTACCGGCGTGGCCCGATGGTGCCGAGCTGCTCGAGCGTGAACGGATCAGCCGCCGCAAGGGGAGCGGCATCGCAGCCCCCGATCTGGTTGGCACCTGGCTGCTGCAGAAGGTCTGGCCGCGCACGTCCAGCCAACCCGCCGCGATCAGCGCAGCCATCCTGCGCAGCCTGGGGGCCAGCCTGACCCTGGTCAGCCCGAGCAGCGATCCTGATGATCCTGAACCAGCGGCGCCATTCCAGATCGCCAACATGGTTGGGATCGGGGCCCTGGAGCTGCGTTTCCAGGGCCACGCCTGGCTCGAAGGCAAACGCCCGCTGCTCCGGTTCCGCTTCGAGCGGCTACAGGTTCGCTTCGGACGTCGCTGCTGGCTTGATCGTCCCCTGGCCGCACCCGGCACGGCCTCCAGCCCATTTTTCGCCTTGATCGCCACAGGGTCTGGGACTGACTCTGGCTCTGAAGCTGAAACCGTCTGGTTGGCTGCCCGGGGAAAGGGAGGGGGGCTGGCGCTCTGGCGGCGGGCGGAGGACCCCAGCCATCATGACGATTGAATCAGGCCCATTCCTATTCCTCGCTGAGCCGCCATGCCTGCCTGGCTGATCCTGCTTCTGGTCCAGGTTGGCGTCAGCCTGGCGCTGAACCCCAGCCGCGAGGATTTCCAGTGGTTTCTGCAGCTGCGCCGGCCGGCCTGGCTGACATTCGAGCGCCTGATCCCCTTGATCTGGCTGGCGATCTACGCCTGCTTCTATGCCTCCGCCCTGATCAGCTGGCGGGCCGGTAGTGGCTGGTGGGCGATGGCCGGCTACCTGGTGCTGTTGCTGCTGGTCCAGAGCTACACCTGGCTGATCTGCCGCACCCGCTCGCTCACCGCAGGCACGGCCGTCGGCTTCGCCGGCTGGGTCTGGGGCGTGGCGCTCACGGTCCTGGTGGCCTCCAGTTCAGGCCTGGCGGCCGTGCTGCTGGTGCCCTACCTGCTCTGGAGCCCCCTGGGCACCCTGCTGACCTGGCAGATGCGTCGCCTGAATCGCTGAGACGGGAAGCCAATACAGCCCGCTGGCAGCCCGCTGGATCCGTGGCCAGAATCGCCTCACTGCCGACCACGATGCCTGCTCACGATGGCTTCTCCCCGTAGCTCGATTCAGCAGATCCGGCCAAACCTGCAACACCAGCGGAACCTGCAACCCCGGCTGAACCGTTGGAGCTGGCCTAACGGCTGGAGCGCCCTGGTTGCCGTCGTGCTCTGCCTTGGTCTGTGCGCCGGCCTGGCCAGCCCGGCCTGGGGGCAGGTGGTGGAGCTCGACTACCGCTGCGATGGGGATTTGCTCGCCGCCCGTTACGACAGCGGCCCCGTCGATGATCCGCTGGTGGGGAATGTTTCAGCCGGCACCATCCCCGGGGCGTTCGCGGTGCTGCGCTGGCGCGAGGTGAGTTTGCAGTTGCCGCGCAGCAATGACGCCGGCCCACCCCAGTACACCGATGGCAAGTGGTTCTGGGGCCTGGAGGACCCGGCCCATCCCCGTTTCCTGCTCAATAGCGGCGCTCAGTATTCATTTGCCTGCGAGGCCGTCAACGCAGGTTGAGAACGGGCCAGAGAACTTCGCCTCCTACGCTGGCGCTTCGCCACTACAGAGCCCGGCAGAGCATTTTTTGATGGACACCCTGCAGACCCAGCTGCGAGGTCATCAGCTGCTGGCCGATCCCCACCTCAACAAAGGCACGGCCTTCAGCCGCGAGGAGCGCCAGGCGCTGGGGCTCGACGGATTGCTGCCGCTGGCGGTGGAAACCCTGGAGCAGCAGGTGGCCAGGGTCTGGCATGCCTTCAACGATCTCTCGGCCGATCTGGAGAAATATCGCTTCGCCCAGGTGCTCAGGGCCAGCAATGCCACCCTCTTCCACCGCTTTCTCGCCGACCACATCGACGCCCTGCTGCCGATCGTCTACACCCCCACGGTGGGAGCGGCGATTCAGCGCTTCAGCCTGGATTTCCGCAGCCCCTCCGGTGGCGTTTACCTCCACCACCAGGCCCAGGATCACTTCGACACCATCCTGCGCCAGTCGGCCCGGGGCCCGGTCGATCTGATTCTGGTCACCGATGCCCAGGGCATTCTTGGCCTGGGCGACCAAGGCATTGGTGGCGTTGAGATCTGCCAGGGCAAGTTGGCTGTCTATACCCTCTGCGCCGGACTTGACCCCAGCCGCATGCTTCCGGTGGTGCTTGATGTGGGCACCGACAACCCGCAGTTGCGCGACGATCCCCTCTACCCCGGCTGCCGCCAGCCGCGCCTGAGCGGCGGCGCCTACGACGCCGTGATCGCCGCCTTCGTGGCCGCCGTTCAAGCCGCCTTTCCCGGCGCCCTGTTGCATTGGGAGGATTTCGGCGTCGGCAACGCCCGCCGCAATCTCGACCTCTACCGCGCACAGCTGCCCAGCTTCAACGACGACATCCAGGGCACCAGCGGCGTGGCCACGGCCGTGGTGCTGGCGGCCTCCCGCGGAGCCGGGATGGCCGTTGAGGATCATCGGATCGTGGTGTTCGGGGCCGGCACTGCCGGCTGTGGGATCGCCGAGGGGCTGGTGGGCCTGCTCCAGCGCGCTGGCCTCTCAGAGGCACAAGCCCGCCAGCGTCTCTGGATGATCGATCGCGACGGCCTGCTGGCGGAAGGGCTCAGCTCGATCCAAGCGATGGCCGCGCCGCTGGCGCGATCGGCGGCCGAGCAGGACAGCTTCGGGCGGGACCCTCAGGGCCGGATCGGACTGCTGGAGGTGGTGCGTCAGGTGCACCCCACCGTGCTGATCGGCACCTCCACGGTGGCCGGAGCCTTCGATCAGGTCGTGGTTGAGGCGATGGCCGCCCAGGTGGAGCGGCCGATCATCCTGCCTCTTTCGAACCCCACCCATCTGGCTGAGGCCAGGCCCGGCGATCTGCTGGCCTGGACCGGCGGGCGCGCCCTGGTGGCCACCGGCAGCCCCTTCGATCCGGTGCAGGTGGGGGGAACGTCGCGCCGGATCGGTCAGTGCAACAACTGCTTCCTGTTCCCCGGACTGGGTTTCGCCTGCGTGGCGGTGGGCGCCCGCGAGGTGAGTGAGGCGATGGTGGTGGCCGGCCTTGAAGCCCTGGCTCAGCGCATCCCAGCCAGCACGGATCCCGAGGCCCCGCTGATGCCCGACCTCAGCGAGGTGGCGGCGGTGGCCAGAGCCGTGGCTGAAGCCGTAGCCATCGCGGCGGTGCAAGCGGGCCTGGCCCGCCTGGCGACAACACCCGAGCAAGCGATCGAACGGCTGGATCAGGCCACCTGGGAACCCAGTTATCGCCCCGTTGAGGCGATCTGAGCAAAAAAGCTGGCGCCAAGGAGCTCAGAGATCCTCTGAAACGCCCGGCTTGATCCTGCAATCACTCATCGGATAGCTGACACAGAGCAACGCGTAGCCCTGGGCAATCTGATCGTCATCGAGGAAGCTCTGATCGGATTGATCCACGCTGCCCGAGAGAATCTTGCCGGCACAGGTGCTGCAGGCTCCGGCCCGGCAGGAATAGGGCAGGTCGATGCCCTGCTCTTCGGCGGCATCGAGCACGTACTGGTCGTCGGGACAGCTGAAGCTTTTGCCGTTGTCCAGGGTGATCGTGAAGGAGGTCATGGCCGGGATGCTGCGGAAGGAAGTCTGTCCTGGATAGGAAGGCCCTGGCGCTGGCGGGGTAGTGCTCGTCACACAGGGCGGGGCCGGCTCCCATGTGGTGGCATGAACACAAGCCGCCCCAGTCGCTTGCATTGCCACACCCCTGGGCCCGTCAATAGAGGCCAGCTCGTTGAAGGGATACGTGGTCAGGGTGCTGGTCCCGGCGGAACGACGGAGTCAGGAGCAGCGGGTGGCCGCCTCGCCGGAGACGGTGCGCCGCCTGCTCGCCAAGGGTTGTGAGGTGGCGCTGGAGGAGCGGGCCGGGCTGGCGGCTGGATTCAGCGACGACGCCTACCGCCAGAGCGGTGCTGCGGTTGTGCCGGTGGGCTGCCCCGAAAGCTGGAGCCAGGCCGATGTGGCCCTCTGCGTGCAGCCCCCCCTGCCGGAATCCGATGGCGGCAGCGGCGGCCTCGAGCGGCTGCGCTCGGGCTCCCTGCTGCTCGGCCTGCTCGATCCCTACGCCAACCGTGCCTTGATCGAGCGCTTGAGCGCCGGTGGCGTCTCGACCATTGCCCTGGAGCTGCTGCCCCGCATCAGCCGCGCCCAGTCGATGGACGTGCTCTCGTCGCAGGCCAACATCGCCGGCTATAAGGCCGTGCTGCTGGCCGCCGCCGAACTCGATCGCTTCTTCCCCATGCTGATGACGGCGGCCGGCACCGTCCAGCCCGCCAAGGTACTGGTGCTGGGCGCCGGGGTGGCCGGCTTGCAGGCCGTGGCCACCGCCCGCCGCCTCGGCGCGGTGGTCAAGGTGTCTGACGTGCGGGCGGCCGCCAGGGAGCAGGTGGAATCCCTCGGCGCCCGCTTCATCGATCCCCCCGAACGCGAGGCTCCCGGTGAGAGCGGTGGCTATGCCCGCGAGGCGGGTGCCTCCTTCCTGGAGGCGCAGCGCCAGCAGCTGACCCTGCATCTGGCCGAGGCCGATGCGGTGATCACCACCGCCCAGGTGCCAGGACGCCCCGCTCCGCTGCTGATCACCACGGAGATGCTGGCCGCCCTGCGGCCCGGTGCTGTGGTGGTGGATCTGGCGGTGTCAAGCGGTGGCAACTGCGCTGGCAGCCAGCCCGATTGCACCGTGGAGATCGGCGGGGTGCGGATCATCGGCGCCTCCAACCTGCCCTCCACCGTTCCTCACCACGCCAGTGCCCTCTATTCCCGCAATCTGGTGGCGCTGCTGGAAACCCTGCTCGCCGATGACGGCCTGACACTCAACCCCGAGGATCCCTTGCTCGACTCCTGCCTGATCACCCACGGCGGGCTATGCCGCCGCACCGACCTCTGGCCTTCGCTTGAGGAGGTGGTGGCATGAGTGGTGAGATCGGCCTTTCCCAAGCCCTCTGGGTGCTCGTGCTCGGCAGCCTGCTCGGCCTGGAGCTGATCGGCAAGGTGCCGCCCACGCTGCACACGCCGTTGATGTCGGGGGCGAACGCGATCAGCGGCATCACCCTGCTGGCCGCCCTGACGCTGATCAGCCAGGCCGCCAGCCCCGCCCTGCGGGCGGTGGGTGCCGTGGCGCTCGGCTTCGCCCTGTTCAACGTGGTCGGCGGCTTCCTTGTCACCGACCGGATGCTGGCCATGTTCCGACGCAAAGAGAGCAGCTGATGGGCGAACTGACGATCGAACTGGGCGCCGTGCTGCTACTGGCCCTCGGCCTCAAGGGCCTGGCCAAGATCCGCACCGCCCGCACGGCCAACGGTCTGGCGGCCCTGGCCCTGGCCCTGGCGGTGGTCGGCTTGCTGGCCCAGCAGGGGCTGGCGGGCTGGCCCTGGATGCTGGGCGGCCTGGCGGTCGGCGGCGGCCTCGGTGCCCTGCTGGCCTTCCGGGTCGCCATGACCTCCATGCCAGAAACCGTCGCCCTGTTCAACGGCTGCGGCGGCGTCTCCTCCTTGCTGGTCGCCCTCGGCGCCATGCAGCTGCCCGGCGGCCTCAACCTGCTGGGTCAGGTCTCGGTGCTGGTGTCGGTGCTGGTGGGGGCGATCACCTGCAGCGGTTCGCTGGTGGCGGTGGGCAAGCTCAAGGAATGGATCGGCACGCCGCGCTGGACGCTTCGTCCCCAGCGCCATGCCATCAATATCCTGATGGCGGTGGCCTGCCTGATCTGCTGCGGCTTCGTGCTCAAGGGATTCACGCTGGCGCTGGTGCCGCTCACCGTTCTGTCGTTGCTGCTGGGCGTGGGCCTGACCCTGCCCGTCGGCGGTGCCGACATGCCGGTGGTGATCTCCCTGCTCAACTCCTATTCGGGCGTGGCCGCCGCCGCCGCCGGTTTCGTGGTGGGCAGTGAACTGCTGATCATGGCTGGCGCCATGGTGGGGGCCGCCGGCCTGATCCTCACCCAGGTGATGTGCACGGCGATGAACCGCTCGCTCACCTCCGTGCTCTTCGGTGGCGCCCTCGGAGTGGCCGGCCCCACAGAGGCTGGCAGCGAAGGCAAAGAGACCTATACCAATGTCACCTCCTGCAGCCCCGAGGAGTGTGCCCTCACCCTCGAGGCCGCCGAGCGGGTCGTGTTCGTGCCGGGCTATGGCCTGGCGGTGGCCCAGGCCCAGCACAGCCTCAAGGAGCTGGCCCGGCTGCTGGAACAACACGGCGTCGCCGTCAGCTACGCCATCCACCCGGTGGCGGGCCGGATGCCGGGCCACATGAACGTGCTGCTGGCCGAGGCCGATGTGCCCTACGACCAGCTGATCGAGATGGATGTGATCAACCCGGATTTTCCGCGCACCGACGTGGTGATCGTTCTGGGCGCCAACGACGTGGTCAACCCCCGCGCCAAGAGCGATCCGACCAGCCCCCTGTACGGCATGCCCGTGCTGGAGGTCGACCAGGCCCGCTCGGTGTTCGTGGTCAAGCGCAGCCTTGGTTCGGGCTATGCCGGCATCCGCAACGACCTGTTTGAGCTGCCCCAGACCTCAATGGTGTTCGGCGATGCCAAGCAGGTGCTGCAGGGCCTGATCCAGAACCTGCGCGAACTCGGCGTGGGCAAGGTGCCGGTGGCCTCCGGCAAGGGGAGTTAGCTGGCCCTCAGGAGGTTGTCAGACCGGCCTGCAGCCGATTCGGCAGCCCAGGATGAGGCGTTGCACTTCTGGCTCGGCTGTTGGCATTCGCCATTCGCCAGGCCTCCCGCCAACTGTGGGCCAGCGCCACGGCGGCCACCACTCCATCGAGCAGCACCACCACCATCCAGATCAGCAACGCCACCCCCTTGTGAATGGAGCTTGGCGGTGGCGACGCAGGGCCAGGGGCGAGAAGCACAGATGGCTTGGCCGGATTAGCGACGGGATTAGCCACGGTGATGGCTCCTGATTCCTTCCTGTCGATGCTTCTCCGGCTTGCCTCCAGTTCTGATGCGGCAGAGTTTGCAGCAAGAACGCTTTCTGTAGGCACACTGACCGGCGGAATTCCACTGCCAAAACCGGAAACCGCCTCAACGACAACCTCTGCCATCGCTGGTTGGATGGGCGGCTTGATCCCTGCACTGATCAGCTGGGGGCCCTGAGCCGGCGCCTGGACGCAGCTGGCCAGTCCCGTGATCTTCTGCCAGGGGCGCAGAGGAGGGCGCCAGCTGCGCTCGCCGCTCCGGCTCGCCTGACGCAGCCGGTTGTAGAGGGTTGGATTCATGGCGGTAGCCAAACAGCGACGGGAGGGGCCCTCAGGACATGATCTCAGTTCTGCCCACGTAGAATGGAGTTCTTGCGAGGACTTTTCCGATTTCTGTTCTGACCCACCCAGCTCCGGGACAGGAGCAGACCGGTACGCCCACCCCCTCCGTCGTCGATTTTTCAGCCTTCGGCCTCTCTGAACCGCTGCTCAAGGCGATCGCCGCCAAGGGTTACACCACCCCGTCGCCGATTCAGGTTCAGTCGATTCCCGCCGTGCTCGGCGGTCATGATGTGATGGCCGCCGCCCAGACAGGCACCGGCAAAACGGCCGGGTTCACCCTGCCGATGCTGGAGCGTCTCCGGCATGGGCCCCATGCCCGCAACAACCAGGTGCGCTCCCTGGTGCTGACCCCCACCCGCGAACTGGCGGCCCAGGTGGCCGAAAGCGTGCGGGAGTACGGCCAATACCTCGATCTGCGCAGTGATGTGGTGTTCGGCGGTGTCAAGATCAACCCGCAGATGCAGCGGCTGCGCCGCGGCGCCGACGTGCTGGTGGCCACCCCCGGCCGGCTGATGGATCTGTACCAGCAGAACGCGATCCGCTTCGATCGTCTGGAAATCCTGGTGCTCGATGAAGCCGATCGCATGCTCGACATGGGCTTCATCCGCGACATCCAGAAAATCCTGGCGCTGCTGCCGGCCAAACGCCAGAACCTGCTGTTCTCTGCCACCTTCAACCCCTCGATCCGCAAGTTGGCCCACGGGCTGCTGCACCAGCCCGTGCAACTGCAGGCCACCCCTGAAAACCGGGCGGCGCCGCTGGTGGAGCAGGTGATGCACCCCTGCGACATGGCCCGCAAAGGCGATCTGATCAGCCACCTGATCCGCAGCAACAACTGGCAGCAGGTGCTGGTGTTCTCGCGCACCAAACACGGAGCCAACCGGCTCGCCGACCGTCTCAGTCAGGAAGGCATCAGCGCCATGGCCATCCACGGCAACAAGAGCCAGGGGGCCCGCACCCGCGCCCTGGCCGGCTTCAAAACAGGCGAGATGCGCGTGCTGGTGGCCACCGACCTGGCCGCCCGCGGCCTCGACATCGAGCAGCTCCCCCACGTGGTGAATCTGGACCTGCCCAACGTCGCCGAAGATTATGTGCACCGGATCGGCCGGACCGGCCGCGCCGGCCAGAGCGGCCACGCCCTCTCGCTGGTGGCCGCCGAAGAGCATGAACTACTGCGCGCGATCGAAAAGGTGATCGGCAATCCCTTGCGCCGCCAGGAAGTGCCGGGCTTCGAGCCCACCATCCACTCAGCGCCACCCCTCGATCTCAGCGGTGGTCGCGGCAAGGGCGGCAGCCGTGGGGGAGGCGGTCGTAGCGGCGGCAGATCAGCCGGAGGCCCCGGCGGGTCGATGCCGCGTCGCAGCGCCTCCTCCCGCACCATTCCCTCGCGCAGCCAGCCCTCCTCAAGGGACAGCCGGCCGCGGGGCAGGGGCTGAGGCTGGGACCCAACCCTATGGATTACCTCGCAACTCGAAGCTCTGTTCTTCCACACGAGCCCATCGATGAGCGAACTGCCCCGCGGCTGATGGGTGACCCGGCAGCGATCTAACTCGGTAGCCCTCGTTTTGAATCACGACACCAACAACCCGTCCCATGGCATGGGCAAAAGTGCCATCGGTTCGACCGGATTCATATGCAAAAACTGAGGATCTTTCGCCATCTCCAGAAGGGGAGCCAAATCAACAGTGTGAGCCGCCATCATGCTTCCGGCCAAAAACAAATGGCCAAGAAATTTTTAAGCATCCATCTCCCATTCCTCGAAGATTTCCACAAGATTTTCAATATTTTCTGTCAAGAAAACCGTGGATGGCACAAGGGATCTGGGAGGCGCCAAGAGACCAAGCTCGGGATCATCCAGGAAAGCCTTACGAATGAAGTTCAAGCGGGGCATTCAACCAGACTTTCAAAAAGATGCTCCGCCCAACATTCTCTTATCTTGAGAAGGAGAGAGCATTTTACATTTAAATTCACAAGGACTGGGCGCCCCGCTGCCATTCCTTTGGAGAATAGGTGATTGAGGAAAAGCTGGCACGATTGAGCAGAGTTTCTGCCAAATCAAGGCCGGGGCTTGATCAGGTCGAGGAGTTGCTCGAGAAGATCAAGGTAGAACCCATGCACTATCCCACCAAAATAATTGGGACTGAATTGCCCACTTTGGCGCGACTCCAAGTCTGATGAGCGGGCGCGCCCTTCACATTCCCCCATAGTTACACGCCGTTTCTGGAGCTGCCCGGCCACCATCAGCTCCCTGAAATCCTCGGATTCGGGGGACCGCAAGCAGACCTGGAATTCCCCCCCGGGCTGCCCTAGATGCGTAGTCCCACCATGAGGCCGATCACAACCAGAACCCCCACCGCCGACTTGGTGATCGCGCTTCCTTACCTGGAGGGAGGGGTGGGCAGAAGAGACATAAGATCAGCCGGCTGTTGCACCAATGGCTCCAATCCACGCGCCTGGAACCTGAATGTCCGCTGAACGCATCACCGCCGACCTGCCCAGGACCGGCCTGATTACCCCGCACGGGGGCAGCCTGGTTGATCTCCAGGCTGCCTCTGAGCAGCACCAGGCGATCAAGGCGGGAGTGGATCGGGTGGTGGAGTGCTCAGACCGCAACGCCTGCGACGTGGAGCTGCTGGTGGTGGGTGGCTTCTCCCCCCTGCGCGGCTTCATGCACGAAGACGATTACCACGCTGTGGTGGCCGGCCACCGCACCAGCTCAGGCCTGCTCTTCGGCCTGCCGATCGTGCTGGATACAGACGATGAGAGCATCACGGTTGGGGACCGGCTGTTGCTCACTTACCGGGGCCAGGACCTGGCTGTGATGACGGTCGAAAGCCGCTGGGAGCCCGACAAGGTGCGCGAGGCGGCTGGTTGCTACGGCACCACCTCGATTGAGCATCCCGCCGTGCGGATGATCTGCTGCGAACGGGGCCGATTTTATCTGGGCGGTGCCGTGCAGGGCCTCGAACTCCCCCAGCGTGACTTCCCCTGCCAGACCCCTGCTGAGGTGAGGGCCAGCTTGCCCAACGACCAGGACGTGGTGGCCTTCCAGTGCCGCAACCCGATTCACCGCGCCCACTACGAACTGTTCACCCGCGCCCTGCACGCCAGCAACGTGAGCGCAGCCGCCGTGGTGCTCGTTCACCCCACCTGTGGACCCACCCAGGACGACGACATCGCCGGGGCTGTGCGCTTTGCCACCTACGAACGGCTGGCCGCCGAAGTGGCCAACCCGCGCATCCGCTGGGCCTATCTCCCCTACGCCATGCACATGGCCGGCCCCCGCGAAGCGTTGCAGCACATGATCATCCGCAAGAACTACGGCTGCACCCACTTCATCATCGGCCGCGACATGGCCGGCTGCAAATCATCGCTTAGCGGTGATGATTTCTACGGCCCCTACCAGGCCCAGGACTTTGCCAGAGACAACGCCAGCGAACTGGGCATGGAAACGGTCCCTTCCCTCAATCTCGTCTATACCGAAGAAGAGGGCTACGTGACAGCCGAGCATGCCGAAGCACGTGGGCTGCATGTCAAGAAACTGAGCGGCACCCAGTTCCGCAAGATGTTGCGGGCCGGGGAGGAAATTCCTGAATGGTTCGCCTTCCGCAGCGTGGTGGAGGTGTTGCGTGAGGCCAGCTGATCAGCTCCCCGTCGGCATCGATCCCGAGGTCCTGCTGGCGGTGCTGCGACGCCTGGCCTGGGAATCGGCCGCCATCCTGCGCGCCTATGCCCGCGGCGAGCAGCCCCCCTTCGGCTACCCGGCCGTGCTCTCGGTCGATGACAATCCCAAGGGGCCTGTCTCAGCCGCCGATCTGGCGGTCAATGATCACCTGCTTACCGGCCTTGGCAAAGCCTTTCCCATTGCACCCTGGACCCTGCTGAGTGAGGAAACGGCCAGCCAGTGGCCCGCCGGCCAGCCGATCGATGCCGAGTGGCTCTGGATCCTCGATCCTCTCGATGGCACCAAGGATTTTCTGCAGGGCACCGGCGAATACGCCGTTCACCTCGCCTTGATCCACCAGCAGCGTCCCGTCCTCGGGGTGGTGCTGCTTCCCGAGCTTGATCAGCTCTGGTTCGGGGTGGTCGCTGCTGATCCAGGCGAGTCCCAGGCCTGGTGCGAGTCGCCGTCTGGGGAGCGTCAGCCGGTGCGTTTCAGCAGCCGGGCACACTTGCGGGAGTTGATCCCCGTCACCAGTCGCAGCCACCGTGATGATCGCCTGGAGCTTCTGATGGGCTCGCTGGGGGTGGCTGCGGGCCTCGCCCGCGGCAGTGTGGGCGGCAAGGTTGGCGCGATCCTGCGGGGCGAAACCGATCTGTATGTCTCCCTTTCGGGCCGCACCGCCCCCAAAGATTGGGACATGGCCGCGCCGGAAGCCGTGCTGCTGGCCGCTGGCGGGGCCTTCACCCACGCCGATGGTCGCCCCTTGCTCTACAACACCGGTGATTCCCGTCAGGCCGGCTGCCTGATCGCCAGCCATGGCCGCTCCCACGCCGATCTCTGCCAGGCCGCTGCGGCCGCGATGGCGCGGATCGACCCGGCATTCCCTGTTTAAGGCGGTCACGCCTAACGCGATCCCGTTCAGGGCGATCCAGTCCGCCCCTTCTTGATCCATCCGTTTCCTGATCCATCCCTTCCCCTGACGAGCCCATGCCCCCAAGCCCCAGCGGAAAAGCCACCAACATCGTCTGGCATCAAGCCTCGATCACCCGCGAGAGCAGGGCTCAGCAACGGGGCCATCGCAGCGCGATCCTCTGGCTCACGGGCCTCTCCGGCAGCGGTAAAAGCACCCTGGCCAACGCCCTCAACGCCGAATTGTTCAGCCGCGGCCTGGCCACCTATGTGCTCGATGGTGACAACGTCCGCCACGGGCTCTGCCAGGACCTGGGTTTCTCCGACGCCGATCGGGAAGAGAACATTCGCCGCATCGGCGAAGTGGCCAAATTGTTTCTCGATGCCGGCCTGATCGTGCTCACCGCCTTCGTGTCGCCCTTCCGCTCTGATCGCGACAAGGCCCGCTCCCTGGTGGAAACGGCGGATTTCATCGAGATTCATTGCGCCGCCGATCTCGATGTCTGCGAAAGCCGCGACCCCAAGGGCCTCTATGCCAAGGCCCGCGCCGGCCAGATCAAAGACTTCACGGGCATCTCCAGCCCCTACGAAGCCCCTGAAGCCGCCGAACTGCGGGTGGCCACCGGCCTTCAGAGCCTGGAGGAATCCGTTGCCCAGGTGATCGCTTACCTGGAGAAGGAAGCGATCATTGAACCGGCGCCGCGCCCTTAATCATGGCTGTATCAATCAGCTGAACCCAGAGGTTTACTGATTTGCCTAGGTGTGTGGTGGGTCAGCCCTGAGCTGGTGGGGTAACCAGATGATCACAGGTGTGAGATCGCCAGGGTCAGAGCTCCCTTAGGCCTTCTAGGCAGTCTCGGGAACCTATCGAAACGGAGAGGGTGGGATTCGAACCCACGGAAGGTTTCCCTTCAAACGATTTCGAGTCGTTCGCTTTCGACCACTCAGCCACCTCTCCCTGTGCGTCCACGGCCGACAGGGCGGAGTGGAGCAGATCTGGAGTTTACGGAGCCGTCAGCCGGCGGGGCTATCGAGCGCTCCACTGCCACCACTGGCTTGCCAGCCACTGGGTGCATCGGGCCATTCCCCACTCACCCAGAGGCGCCGGGGCGCCGCCGCTGCCACGGCCTGCCGCTCAAGCGGCCAGGGCTGGAAACCCAGCCAGGTGCCGCTCCAGCCATCAGCGCGATCGGAGCCGGGACCGGCCTCCGGACCCAGCTGCTGTTGCCAGGCCAGCAAAGACTGGCGATCGGGCAGCAGCAGCCAGCGGTGGCTGCCCACCGTTAAAACGTGGGCGTGGCTGTCGGCGCTCAACGGCGTGAGCGCCAGGCCTGGGCTCTCCAACCGCTGACCCGGCAGCAGGGGCGCTCGGCCTTCGCTGGCGGCCAGCACCAGGGGGCTTTGTTGCTGCCAGCAGGCGTGCTCGTCGCTCGCCACTGGATCGAGCAGGGCAATCCAGTCGTAGCGGCTGAGGCCGAGGCCGGTGGCCAACCTGGCGGCGCTGGAGCAGCTGAGGCCATCGGCGCGAAGGCTGATCAGGGCGCCGCGACCCCGGTGGCGGGCCAGCAGCAGATCGCCCCCCCATTGATGCACCAGTAGCAGCCGGTCGGCGCCCAGCAGCGAGAGGTGCAACGCCAGGGTGAGGCCCAGGCCAGCCAGCCCCAGCCGGCGCCAGCGCTGCCCCTGCAGCAACCAGGGCAGCAGCGACAGGAAGAGCAGCAGCACCAACCAGGGAATCGGCCGGCCCACCTGCCACTGGGCCATCGGCAGGGCCGCAAAGCCGCGCACCAGCAGCAGCAGCAGGCCGCACAGTGCCCCCAGCGGCCAGGCCAGCAGGGGCAGCAGCGCCGGCAGGGTCACGGCGCAGAGGGCCATCGCCATCGCCCCGAGCGTGAGCGGGGTCAGCAGCGGTGCCACCACCAGGTTGGCGGGAACGGCATACAGCGGGACAACACCGAAGTGGAGCAGTTGCAGTGGCAAGGTCCAGAGCGAGGCCGCCACCGGCACCGCCAGGCCAGCACCAATCCAGCCAGACCCCTCCCCAGCCGGCAGCCAGCGCTGCAGGGCCTGCTCCAGGTCGGAGGCGGTGAGGATCAGGCCGGCCGTGGCGGCCACTGAGAGCTGGAAGCCCACATCCAGCAGCCAGTTCGGACGCACCAGCAGCATCACCAGCACGCTCAGCAGCAACACACCCAGGGGCCGGCTGCGGCCACCGCCTTCAAGCACCGCAAAGGCGACGCCCCCCATCAACACCGCCCGCACCACCGAGGGCTGGGGGCCGGCCAGCAGCAGGAACAGGAGCATGGCGCCGATCGCCAGCGCCGCCCGAGGTGGCCGCGGCAGCCTTCGCCCGAGGGCCATCACCGCACCGAGCAGCACGGTGAGGTGGAACCCCGAGGCCGCCAGGGCGTGGGAAAGCCCGGCGGCCCGGAAGGCTTCGCGCACCTCGGCGGGCAAGGGCACCACGGCACTCCCGAGCACCAGCGCAGCGAGTACCCCGCCGCGTTCCGGGCCGCCGGAGGCCAGCAGGGCCGCCGCCATCCGCCGCCGCACCTCCGCGATCGGCGGGGCGGGGCGCTCCAGCACCGTGGGGGGATCCTCCAGCCGCAGCTGGCTCCAGATCCCCTGGCGGGCCAGCCGCTCGGCCGGGCCACTCAACAACGGATGGGGACCGCTGGCCGGCCGGCGCAGCAGGCCATCCACCTCCAGCCGCCAACCCTGCTGAACGGCGGGGCACTGGCGCCAGAGCAGTTCCGTGCGGCCACCGGTCTGCTCAAGCACGGCGCTGCAGCCGCCCTGATCACCCCGCGGCCTGGGATCGGCGACCAAGGTGCCCCGCAATCGCACTTGCTGAGGAACTGCAGACATGGGGGCGGCAGGCAGCAGCCGCACCGGATCGGCGGGGCCGGGCTGGGGCTGGCGCACCACCCCCCAAAGCAGCAGGGCCGGCACGAGCAGCAGCAGGGCCAGCCGCGCAGCCAGTCCAGCCCCAAGCTGCCCGGCCCGCCACCAGCTGAACCCCAGCACCAGCAGGAGGCCAACAACACGCAGCCACTCCCCTGCTGCCCCCTCCAGAGGCAGCACACCCAGGGCCAGGCCGGCCAGCGCCAGCGACACCGTCAGCAGAGGCATCCAACGTCCGAAGGGAAGAGCACCCTTCAGCGTTCCCCAGCCATGCCCACTTCAGCCCAGTGAAAACTTCAACCCAGCCCAAACGCTTAGAAGCTCGGCAGCTTCAGCAGCAGATCGCAGAGCTCGGGGCTGGGCAGGTCGGCGCCCAGCAGCGGGGCCACCAGGGCGGCGACCGGCCGCAGCCGGCAGGGCCAGATCGCCCGCTCGCTGAAGCGGCCGGCCTCAAAAGCGCCAACCAGCAGCAATACGCTCAGCAGAACGCGTTTCACCCGGCCAGCCTTCACCCCTTCAGCAAGGGGAAGCCGAGCTGGCGCCGCTCCTCCAACCAACCCTCCGCCACCTGGCGGGCGAGGTGACGGATCCGGGCGATCGTGGCAGTGCGCTCCGTCACCGAAATCACGCCACGGGCCTCGAGCAGGTTGAAGGTGTGACTGCACTTGAGCACGTAATCGAGGGCCGGCGCCGGCAGGCCCGCCGCCGCCAGATCGCTGGCTTCGGCCTCATAGAGAGCAAACAACTGCTGCAGCCGTTCGGGGTTGGAGGCCTCGAAGTTGTAGCTGCACTGGGCCTTCTCGGAGGCCAGCCAGAGATCGCCGTAGCTGCGCTCGCCATTCCAGCTCAACTCCCAGATACTCTCCACGTCCTGGAGATACATGGCGAGGCGCTCGAGGCCGTAGGTGATCTCGATCGACACCGGCCGGCAATCAAGGCCGCCGCACTGCTGGAAATAGGTGAACTGGGTGACCTCCATGCCATCGAGCCACACCTCCCAGCCCACGCCCCAGGCGCCGAGGGTGGGCGATTCCCAGTTGTCTTCCACAAAGCGGATGTCGTGGTCAGCGGCGCGGATGCCAAGGGCTTCGAGCGAGGCCAGATAGGTGTCCTGGATGCCATCGGGTGATGGCTTGATCAACACCTGGTACTGGAAGTAGTGCTGGGCCCGGTTGGGATTGTCGCCGTAGCGGCCGTCGGTGGGACGGCGGCAGGGCTCGGGATAGGCCACCGCCCAGGGTTCCGGTCCGATCGCCCGCAGCACCGTGTGGGGGCTCATCGTGCCGGCGCCTTTTTCGGTGTCATAGGGCTGCAGCAACAGGCATCCCTGCTCGGCCCAGAACCGGTTCAAGCTGGTGATGATGTCCTGGAAATGCATCGTCTGATCTTCTCAGAGCGGCTTCAGGCGACCAGCTGAAGCAAACCCATCAGCCCACCGGCCACGGGGCGGTGGCGAGCAAAAGCGAAGCCGGCCGCCAGCGCCAGCCGCTCCTGCTCGGGTGCGGTCGGGAAGCGCTCCAGGCTGGTTTCGAGATAGGCGTACTGCTCGGGCAGCTCAAACCAGCGCGCGGTGGGCACCACCAGATTGCGCAGATAGAAGCGCTGGAACGCGGCCGTGAGGGCACCGGCCGCCGTGGCCGGATCGGACCGGTTGAAATCCAGCACGGCGGCGCGGCCAGCGGGCCGCAGCAGGCGCCGCAGTTCGCGCAGCCCTGCGGCCGGATCGGCCAGGTTGCGCAGCCCGTAGGCCATCACTGCCCCATCGGCCGAGCCGGCGGGCAGGCCCGTGGCCAGGGCATCGCCCTGCTGCCAGCGCAGGGGCAACCAGGGCTGGAGCTGGCTGCGGCGGCGGGCAACGGCCAGGGGCGCGGCGGCGGCATCGAGGCCGAGCACCTCCCCACCGGGCCGCAGCCGCTCGGCGAGCACCAAGGCCAGATCACCGGTGCCGCAGCAGAGATCGATCAGCCGCTGGCCGGGACGGGGCTGCAGCCAATGCAGCGCCTGACGCTTCCAGAAGCGATGCAGACCAAGGCTGAGCAGGTCGTTGAGCTGGTCATAACGCGGGGCGATGGCGTCGAACAACTCACGCACCGCCTCGGGATCAGCAGGCTTCAAGCGGCAGCTGGGGCGAATGACAACTCTGAAACATGGCTGCTCAGGAGGATGGCAGACCGGGGCAACGGGCGGGTTCCACCAGACAATCGAGCGAGGTGTCCCAGGGCAGAGCGACGGAATCGAGGCTGATACCGGTGCCCGTGGCGAACGGTACGTTCGTCAGGCCATCGACCATCAGCCGGTAGGGGGAACTGACAGTGAGCACCATCACTGTGGCCAGGCCGACGGCGGCGGAGCAGACCATGCAGCCGGCCAGCATCAACGAAAACTCCTGGCGGTCGTTGGCGGCCTGCATCAGCGAAAGCGCCCAACCCACCAGCGCCACCACAGTTGCAACCACCAGAAGAGCGAGGGTTGTCGAGACGAGTGGGGGCAGAGCCGACACGGTGGCGTCAGAAGAAAGTGAATCAGGTGTTACAACCTGAGAATCAACTGTAAAGGCTCGTTACAGCCTTTTGCGGCCCCTCCAGCGGACGGATCGCCAGCCCCCTGGCGATCAGGTCGGTCTTGATCGCTTCGATGCTGAGCACGCCGTCGTGGAGCAGGGAGGCGAGCAGGGAGGCCGAGGCCCCGCCCTGCTCCAGGGCGGCGGCGATGTGATCGATGCAGCCGGCGCCTCCTGAGGCGATCACCGGCACCGAGACGGCGCTGGCCACCGCGCTGGTGAGCGCCAGGTCGTAGCCGGCCTGGGTGCCATCGCCATCCATGGAGGTGAGCAGCAGTTCGCCGGCACCGAGCGCCACCACCTGGCGGGCCCAGGCCACGGCATCGAGGCCGGTGTTCTGCCGGCCCCCTTGCACAAACACATCCCAACCCGTGCCCTCGGCGCGGCGGCGGGCATCGATCGCCACAACGATGCATTGACAGCCGAACTGCCGGGCCCCTTGCGCCACCAGATCGGGATCGCGCACCGCCGCTGAATTGAGGCTCACCTTGTCGGCGCCAGCGCGCAGCAGGGCGGTGATCCCCTCCACGCTGCCAATGCCGCCGCCGACGGTGAAGGGGATCGTCACGGCTTCAGCGGTCTGGCGCACCAGCTCCACCAGGGTGGTGCGGCCCTGATGGCTGGCGGCGATGTCGAGAAAGACCAGTTCGTCGGCACCGGCGGCGTCGTAACGGCAGGCCAGGGCCACCGGATCACCGGCATCGCGCAGCCCAACGAAATTGACCCCCTTGACCACCCGGCCGTCAGCCACATCGAGGCAGGGAATGATGCGCTTGGCGACCATGGAGGGGGGAAACGGGGGGCGCTGTTAGGGTTGCGCGACTTGCCCAGCCGCGCTGGCCATGACTCAGGCTGCCACCCCAGGATCCATCGACATCGGCTCCCGGGTGAGGATCACCCGCGTGCGCGATCGCATCCCCGCCGATCTGGTTGAAGCGCTCAAGAGCGATGCCTCCGGCACCGTCAGCGGTTTCAAGATGACCGACGGCAGCGGCATCGGCGTGGTGGTGGAACTCAGCAACGGCAGCAGCGGCTGGTTCTTCGACGACGAAATCGCCCCGGCCTGAAACCATCCATCCCGCCGATGACGGTCGAGCCGGTTTCGGTCATGCTGGTGATCTCTGCTTCCATCTCTTGAGCGACGCCCCCGATTCCCCCCCCAGCAGCAGCGGCGGAAAAGCCCGCCAGCTGCTGGGCATGAAGGGGGCCGCAGGCACCACCAGCATCTGGAAGCTGCGGCTGCAGCTGATGAAACCGGTCACCTGGATCCCCCTGATCTGGGGCGTGATCTGTGGAGCGGCTGCCTCGGGCAACTACGTGTGGAGCGGCCGCGACTTCGGCGCCGCCATCGCCTGCATGTTGATGAGTGGTCCGTTGCTGGCCGGCTACACCCAAACCATCAACGACTACTACGACCGCGAGATCGACGCGATCAACGAGCCCTACCGGCCGATCCCCTCCGGGGCGATCTCCCTGGAGCAGGTGCGGGTGCAGATCTGGGTGCTGCTGCTCTCGGGGCTGGCCGTGGCGGGGGGCCTCGATCTCTGGGCGGGCCACCGCACCCCGGTGCTGTTGCTACTCGCCCTGGGCGGATCGCTGGTCAGTTACATCTATTCGGCGCCACCGCTGAAGCTCAAGCAGAACGGCTGGCTGGGCAACTATGCCCTTGGCGCCAGTTACATCGCTTTGCCCTGGTGGGCCGGGCAGGCCCTGTTCGGCCGGCTCACCTGGACCACAGCCCTGCTCACCCTGGCCTACAGCCTGGCCGGGCTCGGCATTGCTGTGGTCAACGACTTCAAGAGCGTGGAAGGCGACCGGGCGATGGGGCTGAAATCGCTGCCGGTGGTGTTCGGCATCGAGCGGGCCAGCTGGATCAGCGCCGGCATGATTGATCTGTTCCAGCTGGCGATGGTGGCTGTGCTGATCGCCATTGGCCAGAACTTCGCCGCGGTGCTGCTGGTGCTGCTGATCATTCCCCAGATCACCTTCCAGGACATCTGGCTGCTGCGCGATCCGGTGGCCTTTGACGTGAAGTATCAGGCGAGCGCCCAGCCGTTTCTGGTGCTGGGGATGCTGGTGACGGCGCTCGCGATCGGCCACAGCAGCCTCACGGCCGTGTTGTGACCAGCGAAGTCTCTCGCAAGGGATCCCCCACCCGCCTGAGGGGCGAGGAAAGGAAAACGTCGACCCGGCAAAGCCGCAAGAAGCTGCTGCTGGCCGGGCTGTTGGCAGCGGGAGTCGGCAGCGCCGCAGCCTTCGGCCAAGCGTCGCTGGTGCGCTCGGTCGACGGGATGCTGCCTGACGTGGCGCGGATCAACACCTTCAACCGACCCGGCACGGTGACGATCCTTTCGGCCGATGGCCAGGTGCTGCAGAAGCTCGGCCCTGCCACCCGCGAGAAGGTGGCTGCCGGTTCGATGCCCGAGCTGCTGCGCCAGGCGTTCGTGGCCGCCGAAGACCGGCGCTTCTACGAGCACGACGGTGTTGACATCTGGGGGATCGGCCGGGCCATGGTGCGCAACATCCGCCGCGGCGCAGTGGAAGAAGGCGCCAGCACCATCACCCAGCAGCTGGCCCGCACGGTGTACCTCAGCCAGGACCGCACCCTGGTCCGCAAGCTCAAAGAGGCGGCCCTGGCCGGCAAGATCGAGCGCCAGCTCAGCAAACAAGAGATCCTCGATCAATACATCAACTATGTGTATCTGGGCTCAGGCGCCTACGGCGTCGCCGATGCGGCCTGGATCTACTTCTCCAAGGCCGCCGACCAGCTCACCCTGCCGGAAGCAGCCCTGATCGCCGGCCTGCCGCCGGCCCCGTCGGTGTATTCGCCGCTCGTGAACGAAGACCTGGCCCTACAGCGGCGAGCACTGGTGCTGGGCCGGATGCGCCAGGCGGGGTTCATCAGCGCTTCCGAGCAGACCGAGGCCGAGGCCACACCGCTCCGGCTCCAACCGGCCTTGCCCAAGTACTGGAACAGTGAGGCCCCCTACTTCACCAGCTGGGTGGCCCAGGAGCTACCCAATGTGTTAACTCCTGAGCAGCTTGAGGTGGGCGGACTGACGATACGCAGCAGCCTCAACCTGGCCATGCAGACGGAGGCCCAGAAGGTGATCAGCAGCAGTGCCAGCGGCTCCATGGAGGGGGCGCTAGTCACCGTCGAGCCGGGCACCGGCCTGGTGCGTGCCCTGGTGGGCGGTAAGGATTACAACAAAAGCCAGTTCAACCGAGCCACTCAGGCGCTGCGATCACCCGGCTCCACCTTCAAGCTGTTCGTCTATCTCGCCGCCCTCAAGGAGGGGATGCGGCCAGAAACCGTCTTGGACGACAAGAAGCGCTGCTTCGCTGGCTACTGCCCCAAGAACTTCGGTGATCGCTACCGAGGCAAGGTGACGATGGCCACGGCCCTGCAGAGCTCTCTCAACGTGGTGGCGGTGAGCCTGCTGCAGCAGGTGGGCTTCGACAAGGTGATCGCCATGGCTAAGAGCCTGGGAATCACCCGTGAGCTGGGCCGCTTCTACCCGATGGCGCTGGGCGCCTACGAGCAGACCGTGCTTGACATGACCGCCGCCTATGCCGCCGTGATCAACCGCGGCGTGTTCGTGCCACCCACCCCGTTCGAGGAGATCAGCGGCCCCGACGGCGAACTGCTCTGGAGCAGGCGCCTGCAGTCGGACCGGGGCCGGCGGGTGGTCGACAGCGACATCGCCGACGCGATGGTCTGGATGCTGCAGCGGGTGGTGACTGGTGGCACCGGTGGAGCGGCGTCGATCGGCAGGCCTGTGGCCGGCAAGACCGGCACCTCCGAGGGCGCCCGTGACGTCTGGTTCATCGGCGCGATCCCCCAGCTCACCACCGGCATCTGGCTGGGCTGGGACAACAACCGCTCCTCCAAGAGCGACAGCGGTGCTGCCGCCGCCGCCTGGGGCCGGTACATGCGCGTGATCGCGAAGGATCTGCCCGTACGGCAGTTCCCGCCCAAGCCCGTGCTCACGGGCAGCTTCAAGGCCAACAAACCCGCCGCGAAGAAGCCAGCCGCCCCAACCGCCAGCCCGGCCCCCGCCCGCGAGCAGCCCAGGCCGTGGGAGCAGGATCGGCCAGAGCCGACGTCCAGCTTCGAGCCCCGTGACTTCCAGCCCGAGGAACCAATTCCGGCACCCACTCGGGCTCCCGCGAGCCGCCCATCCCAACCCCAGTCCAGGCCAGCCCCACAGGCGGTGCCCAGACCGGCCTCGCCACCGAGCCGCCCGCCCCAGCCAGTCGCTCCTGTTCCGGCGCCAACTCCTGCTGCCCGGCCGCCGGCCAGCCAGCCAGCACCAGCGCCCGCTCCCCCGCCAGCACCACCGCCAACAGCACCACCGCCGGTGCTGGCACCAACGGCACCACCGCCACCACCTTGAGCTAACGCCTTGAGCCTTCAGCCCGGGGCCTGGAGCACGGCGGCGTAGAAGCCATCGCCGCCGCCCGGCGTGGGCCAGAGCTGAAGTTCCGAACGCTGGCTCCAGCTGGGGTGGCCCGCCAGGAAGGCCGTGACCAGTTCACCGTTTTCACGGGGATGGACGGTGCAGGTGGCATAAACCAGCCGACCGCCTGGCTTGAGCAAGGGCACCATCCCCTCCAGCAGGCGGCGTTGCAGCACAACCAGATCATCGATGGCGGCGGGGGTGATCCGCCAGCGGGCATCGGCATGGCGGGCCAGGGTGCCAAGACCGGAGCAGGGGGCGTCGACAAGAATCCGATCGAAGCTCTCAGCTGGCAATTCGCTGGCCAGCTCGGCCGCATCGGTCTCGTGCTGCTGAATCGAGGCCAGCCCCAACCGCTCGGCATTGACGCCGACGCGGCGCAGGCGGCCAGCGGAGCGATCAACGGCCAGCACCACCCCCTGATCGGCCATCAATTCGGCCAGATGGGTGCTCTTGCCGCCGGGGGCCGCGCAGGCATCAAGCAGACGTTCACCAGGGAGGGGCTCCAGCAAAGGGGCGATCCGCTGGGCGCTGCGGTCCTGAACGCACCAGTGGCCTTCGGCATAGCCGGGCAGGGCGCGCAGATCACCGCAGCGGCCGTGGAGCGTCAGCCCCCAGGCTTGATCAACAAGGGGTTCAGCGGCCACGCCAGCGGCGGCAAAAGCGGCGAGCACCGCCTCACGGCTTGCCTGCAGCCGGTTGACACGCAGATCCAGGGAGGGCGGCAGATTGGCCGCCACACCGAACGCCTCAGCGCCTTCGGGCGGCAGCCATTGCAGCAGATCGGCAGCCAGCCAGTTGGGCAGGGAGTGGCGCAAACCAAGGGCCGCGACGGGTTCGGCAGGCAGCGGTAGGGGGCTGCTGGCAGCGGCGCTACGGCGACGCAGAAAGGCGCGCAACACACCATTCACCACCGGCGCCAGCCGGGCCAGACCATCCCGTTTGGCCAGTTCCACGGTGGTGCTCACCGCCGCTGAGGCGGGAACCCGTTCGGTGGCGAGCAGCTGGTAGAGGCCGAGGTGCAGCAGCCAGCGCAGCTTGGGAGGCTGACGTTCGGCCGGCACCTTGCCGAGCTGGTCGAGCCAGGCATCCAGGCGGCGGCGCTGGCGGATCGCCCCGAAACAGAGCTCGGTCGCCAGGGCACGGTCAGGCGGCGAGAGCGGCAGGCGGCGCAGTTCCCGCTCCAGGGCCAAATCGGCATAGGCCCCGGCCGCCACGGCCAGAAGCGCCCGCCAGGCCACCCGCCGCGAGTCGAGTCCGGCGGCTTCTGGCTGCAAGGCAGCCGCAAAAGCATCGCGATCCGGCGCAGCGGTCATGGTTGGGGAGTGGTCATTGCGGCACCCAGAGATAGCTCCGCAGGGCCAGGCGGCCCGCCCCATCCACGGGGATGCCTTCAGCGATCAGCAGCTCGCGCTGGATCCAATCGCTGCCTTCGCGGCTGAGGCTCATGCTGATCTGGCCTCGGGCGCTGACGACCCGGTGCCAGGGGACCGGTGAGGGCAGGGCGAGACGACGCAACGACCAACCCACCTGGCGGGCGCAGCCGTAAGCGCCGATCCAGTCGGCAACCTGGCCATAGGTGGCGAGGCGACCCTGGGGGATGGGCGCCACGACGGCATAGACCCGCTGATCGAAGCCAACGGCGGCGGCAGGCAGGGCAGGCCTCATCAATTCATGATCCCACCCCTGCTTGCAGGAGCCGCGCTTGCTGCAGTCAAACCATGATCGAGCCTTAAGGTCTGAAGCTCCGCCCCGTTCCATGCCGCTGCTGCCGCGCCGCTACGAGCGACTCCAGGCCGTGCTGAATCGGCGCATGGCCGATCTCACGCTGCTGCTGGAGGCGGTGGACAAGCCCCACAACCTCTCGGCAATCTTGCGCAGCTGCGACGCCGTTGGGGTGCTCGAAGCCCATGCGGTGAGTCTGCCGGGCCGCAGCCGCCGCTTCAACCAGGCCTCCCTGGGCAGCGAGAAGTGGGTGGCGGTGCACCCCCACGCCACGGTGGAGGAGGGGCTGCAACGGCTGCGGCGGGAAGGGTTCCGGATCTACGGCACCCATCTGGGCGTGAACGCGGTGGACTATCGCCAATGCGATTTCACCGGACCAACGGCCTTCGTGCTCGGGGCCGAGAAGTGGGGCCTGAGCGCGGCGGCCAGCGCAGGCGTGGACCAGGGTCTGTTTGTGCCGATGGGCGGCATGGTTCAGTCGCTGAACGTATCGGTGGCGGCGGCGGTGCTGCTGTTCGAGGCACTGCGCCAGCGGCAGGCAGCAGGGCTTCTGCCCCTGGCCGGCGAGGGGGTGCCGGCAGAGCGGCGTAATGGCCTGCTGTTCGAGTGGGCCTACCCCCAGGTCGCCGACTGGTGCCGCCGCGAAGGTCGTGCTTACCCAGCGCTCTCAGCGGAAGGGGCGATCAGCGAAGAGCTGCCGCGCACACTGCGGCTGCGCTGCTGACACGTCTGAAGTGGTCAGTAGGCCAACACTCAGAATGGAATCATCACATCATCGCGATGGGGCTCCGTCCGACCGGCCTGGCCGGAGCGGGCCCGCGGCAACCAGAGGGCCAGAGCCAGACCAGCGAGCTCAAGCAGCAGGAGCCGACCGCCAAGCAAGACCACAAGCAGCAACCCCACCGCCAGGATGTGCTCCAGCAGAGCGATCACGTCGTCGGCGTTGGCGGAACCAAGCAACCAGAGCAAGGTGGCGGCAGCGAGCAGAACAAACGTGAGCCAGAGGGGCATGGGGAATGTCGAGGCGCCTAGGCGTAGCGGATTAATCCCGGCCATTCATTTTGAGCGGCTCGGTGGCGCTGCGTGGGTTCAGGGGGAACGTTCCAGCCAGGAGAGTCGCCGGATCAATCAGTACAGCGGCTATGGACGGGCCGTGTGCTGGGCGAAGCGAGCTGAGAATCACGCAGTTCTGGGCGAAGGTGAGGGTAGAGATCATGGCCGCGGTCGCAGGAGACAGCTGCGCCATCGCCATCAGGGTTTCTACAAAGCTGTTTCCACAAGGCTGCGGTCGTCAGGTGAGAGAAAGGAGCGATTGGTGTAATCGATACAGAGCTTGAGCACTTCCAGGGCAGACCAGCAATTGTGCAGGCCTTAGCGGGTGGGATAGCCGTAAATATCGACAGTGATCCAATAGGACGTTTCCACATCTTCAAAGATGTAGAGGCCGCCAGGACGGAGCAACTGATCGAACAGAATTGAGAAACTGGAGAGCTGATGGGGCGGAAAATGGGAGCCGTCGTCGACGATCAGATGAACGGGGTGGCGAATGGATGCGATCACGCCCTGCACGGCAGCGGG
This sequence comes from Synechococcus sp. SynAce01, assembly GCF_001885215.1. Taxonomy (GTDB): domain Bacteria; phylum Cyanobacteriota; class Cyanobacteriia; order PCC-6307; family Cyanobiaceae; genus Regnicoccus; species Regnicoccus frigidus. The sequence continues at coordinate 726,710 of NZ_CP018091.1, forward strand.
ATCCCCCTGATCCACCTGGAACACATCATTGCCAACACCAGAGAGGCTCAGGTCACGATCCAGGCAATACACATGCGCGCGTGGGAATCAAGAGATGCGAGAAGGGAAGGCTCTTACCCTCCCCATAGCCGATTTCGACAATGGCCAGAGTTTTGCAGCGCCTGAGCGGGGCAAGAAAAAGAGGACAAAAGCGGACATAGCCGTGATGCGTGGTCTTGTCGGTCCGGCATTCAGCTCCGACCGCCTGCACGAAGGCCTGATCAAAGGTAGGTCGTTTGGACGGAGAGGCCATCGAAACACAGGCATGATCGCCTGCGCACTCAACGTACACACGTTGCAGAGATCCAGACAACCACTCTGGAGGGTCAGAGCGTTACGCACATCGGCATGGATGACTGGAAATCAGAATGCAGCAGAAACAGCCTTTTGCAGGCAGACTAGGTCAAAAGACATGTCGTAACTCCATCGGTATTGACATCGATTGTCAGTTCATTCGTCGCTGCAATTGTTTCAACGGCCATGCATCGAATACCAGCAGGCCCAGGCTCAAGGGTGACAACAAAAGTACCGCCACCAACGCAGTTATCCACTGCGTTAACGGCAATAACATTTTGATCACTCGGTTCCGTCATACCAATAGCCAAATCAGAAGCAGCAGATGTTGCACATTCTTTGGCAAGGCCAAGCGCCTCTCCTATCAGCGCCCCATTGGCAGCCGCTCGGCGGGCTTGAAGATATTGCGGTAAAGCAACGGCAGCAAGCACACCAACGACCGCTACAACGATCATCAGCTCAACGAGCGTGAAAGCTCGATTCTTGCTGCGGCTTGCATGGATGCCGCGAAGCACACGGAGTTGAGCCTTGGGCAAGAGTTTCATCAGACCAGGAACAGTTTTGATCATGAACTGTAAAGGCTTGATCCATTAGAGCCAATGCTCTTTTCCGAAAATCGATGAAGCAATAGCCGACAAGATAGAGAAAGCAAGGTGAACGCAAGCTGAGAGAGCACTCTGCTCCGCAGTGCTGAACATCAGCCTCCCTTGCCCCCATCGCCGCCGCTCACCCAGGCCTCCAGGCCCTCGCCCAGGAACGAAAGCCCCAGTACCAACACAAACATCGCCAGGCCGGGATAGAGCGCCGTCCACCAGATGCCGGTGGGCAGCGCGGTGAGAGCCTGCTGCAGGTCGGCGCCCCATTCCGGAATCGATTCGGGGAGCCCCAGGCCCAGGAAGCCCAGGCCGCCCAGCACGAGTACGGCGTCGGCAGCGTTGAGGGTGAGCAGCACCGGCACCGAGGTGATCACGTTGCGCAGCAGGTAACGGCGCAGGATCCACAGCGGCCCCGCCCCCAGCGATTGAGCCGCTTCCACATAGAGCTCCGCCTTCACCTGGGCCGTCTGGTTGCGCACCACCCGGAAATACTGGGGGATGTACACCACACACAGCGCCGCCGCCGCATTGGGAAGGCCGCGCCCCAGCAGGAAGGCGAGCACCACCGAGAGCAGCAGCACCGGCAAGGTGTAAAGCGTGTCCATCAGCAGCACCAGGATTCGGTCGAGGCCACCGCCCAGGTAGCCGCTCACCATGCCCAGCGGCACGCCGATCAGCAGTGCCGTGATCAGGGCCAGCAGCACCACCTGCAACGCCACACCACTACCGGCCAGGGTGCGCACGCAGACATCGCGACCGAGGCGGTCAGTGCCGCACCAGTGCTGCAGCGAAGGGGTGGCATAAATCTCGTTGGCCAGGCCGGCGTTCGGATCGTCCAGCAGGCCCAGATGAATGAGTAGGGGCGTGGCCAGGGCCACCAAGCCGTAGGACAACACGATCAGCAGGCCCCAGCGGGCCATGCGGCCAGAAAGGTTCTTCGGGCGCCAGCGCAGCCATTCCCTGGGCTGGAAGACGGTCATGGCGGCAGCTTGAGCGGCGTGAGCGGGCCCAGTGTGGGACCCAAAGCGACCTTTGGGAGCGGTGGCCAGCCAAGAGGCCTAACCAGACTTGAAGAAACCCGCATCAAAACCCGGCCTATTGCTACAACAAAGCCAACATGGATCCAGCAAAATCAATGCGCCGAAGCTGAATGTTTCCCAGCGGGGGAAGTCATGCGCGATACAGTCATGCGCGATACAGAAAGCAGCCCACGCATTCTCATCGTCGATGACGATTTCGAATTGCGCCGTTTCCTCCAGGGGGAGTTTCTGGTGGAGGGTTTTGCAGTAGGCGAAGCCGATACGGGCCTGAGCGCCCTCACCCAGTTACGCGACAACCCCAACCCCTTCGATCTGGTGCTACTCGATTGGACCCTGCCCGATTTCAGTGGTGTCGAGATCTGCCGCCGGCTTCGCTCCAGCGGCGTCACCGTGCCGGTGGTGATGCTCACGGCGCGAGACGACATCCGCGACCGAGTTGAGGCGCTGGATTCCGGCGCCGACGACTTCATCAACAAACCATTCTCCATCGAGGAACTGCTAGCCCGCGTCCGCGCCCGCATGCGCCGCACCGGACTCAACTTGAACGGCAGCGTTGGCGAGCTACTCAGCTATCGCGGCCTGACCATGAACACCGGTAACCGGGAAGTTCGCCGCAATGGTGCCCCGATTCATCTCACCGTGCGCGAATACGACCTCCTCCAGACCCTGCTGCGCGAACCGAACCGGGTGCAGACGCGCAATCAGATCCTTGCCAGCGTCTGGGGCGCCAACCATTTCGGTGATGACAACCTGCTCGACGTCTACATCCGTTACCTGCGCAAGAAGGTCGAGCAATCCGGCTGCCCCAGCCTGATTCAGACCGTCCGTGGTGTCGGCTTCATGCTCAAGGAAGGGGATCCTTGGAACTGAACCGGCGCAGCAGCAACTGAAAATCGGAACCGCCCCCTGGGCCGGGGGCATCCACCACCCGCGCCTCCCCTCCCATCCGCTCCATCAGCAACTTCACCACCGACAGACCAATGCCGCTGCCCCGACGCCTTGAAGAAGCGCTGCCCTGAACAAACCGCTCGAAGATCCGCTCTTTTTCGGCATCCGCCACCCCAGGCCCGCGGTCACGCACATGCACCACCACCACCTCCGCACTGCAGGCCAGGCTCTCCCCTGAGGCCTGGGGAGTGGTCTTGGGGGTGCACTGGGAGGTGGCAAACAACTCGATCGGACTGCCTGGATCGGCGTACTTCAGGGCGTTTTCCACCAGGTTGGTGAGGCACTGCTGCAATCGATCGGCATCACCGCAGGCCACCAGGACCTCAGCCTCGACGGGCGCCAACAGCCGCAGCCGCGAACCGGCATGGTCCACCAGCTGCTCATAAGTCGCCAGCAGCAGCAGCTCCACATCGATGACCTGGTGGCTCACCTCCAGGTGGCCGGCCTCATCGCGGGCGATGGCGAGCAAGTCGCTCACCAGCCGCCCCACCCGCTCTGCTTCGCCCTGGATCAACGCCAACGGCGCGATCATTTCCGCAGCAGCCCCATCGCTGTCCACGTCGCTGGCCGGATCGCGCTCACGGGTCGAGCTGGTTTGTTCTGCCTGGCGCTGCAACCGCTGGGCGTAGCCACTGATCAGCGTCATCGATGTACGCAGCTCATGGGAGACCCCATCGACAAAATCCCGCTGGCGCTCGAAGGAGATAGCCAGGCGATCTAGCAAGTCGTCGAAGGCGAGGGCGATCGGTTGAAGCTCCTCGGGTTGGGGTTGCTCCTGCAACCGTTGGCGGCCGAGGCCATCGGCGCTGATCGCCGCCACGCTGTTGCCAAGCCGCTGCAGGGGCCGCAACCCCCCCTCCATCACCAGCCGCAGCAGGGCACTGGTCAGCAGGGCTGTCATCCCGGCCATGGCGATCAACAGCAACTGGGTGATCCGCTCCCGCCCAGCATCGGCGCTGAAATCCTCGAGGACATGCAGGCGAGCCGGGCCGCTGCTCAGCAGCACCGGGTTGGCATAGGTCAGGAAGATGCCGCCACCCTCCCGGAAGGAGACCGGCCCATCGACTTGCCGGGCCAGGCGGCTGGCGGTGCTCTCCAAAGGACCGAGGGTCTCCGCCGCCCCTGGAGCACCTTCCAGCCACACCGTGACGCCGGGGAGGAGCATCGAGCTGATCCGCCGTTGCATTTCCGTCGAATCGGGAATCTCAGCGGATTCAGTGAGCTTCTTCTGAAGCGCATACACCCCGTCGCTGTGGGCGTCGTAGCGGCTCAGAGCGGCGAGCTGCCTGTTGGCAAGAAGAAGCACGCCGTAGCCAACAAGCACGGCCAACAGACTGGTGGCTTGAAGTCGACGACGAATCGAACTCAAATTCGATCACCATTCAAGGCCAAAGGTACCTTCAGAATCGCTGGTTTGTCCCTCCTCAGAACACATGGTCCTGAGCGGAGATCTGAGTCAACAGTCGCAAGGGCGCAGAGCGATCGCATTCGACTAACCGGCACCCGCCAACACTTCGCTGACGATCGTTTGCGCTCTTCCGCCAGCCTCGCTGAAGCTCTGCTCCAGCCGCAGCGCCACCAGCTGGGTCTCGGGATCGAGGCAAGCCGAGAATGGCAGCCGTGACGAACCATTCAGTTCCACCCCAGCCGCTACCGCGGCTTCGCCGCCGTTGAGCAACAGGCTGCAGCCCTGCCAGGGCGTGGCCTGGGCAGCCAGCCCGTCCAGCACGACCCGGCTCTGGAACGTCGTGCCGGCGGACACTTGGCCGTCAAGCCCGAAGGCAGGCCCACAGCGGACCAGCACCCTGCCCTGCCAGAGGCCACTGGGCGCTGCTCCAACCGAATAGGTGATCGTTCCCTCCGGCGTCCTGAGCTGCAGCACGGCCGGCCGCCCCGCCAGGCCGCAGGCTGAGCCGTAGCGCTCTGGGTCGGGCGCCACCGCCGTGGCCCGCTGCAGATCGGCCTGGATCAGGTCCAGGGCTCGGCCCTGGTTCGCCCGCTCCCGCAGCAGGCGGCTGAACCGTCCGGCGTTCAGCCCTTCCCCCAACAGCGCCTGGACCACCACCCCGCAGAACAGCAGCCCCAGCCCCATCGCCAGCAGCAGCTCCACCAAAGAGAAGCCGCCCCCCTGACGGCGCAAACCCTGCTGTTGGTGTTGAAACGGAATGGACGACCCGGCGGTACGCATGGTGATGAACAACAACGATCAGAGCGTGGGATCGGGTTGGCAGAGGCTGCTGTCGGGCCTGCTGCCGCTGGCCCCGCCATAGCGGCCCAGCCGCACGATTCCCAGCGGCAGCGCCATCACCAGACAGCGGCGCAGGGGAGTGCCGCTGCTGGCCAGCACCACCGTGCCGCCATCAAGCACCAGGCCATTGCTGCTGAAGCGCAACACCTCTGGCAGGTTGTGGAGCACGTCCACCGCGGTGCTCTCCACCCCCTCACCCAGTTCCATCAGCGTGTCGCGACAGGGCCTCAAAGCTCCGCCCTGCGGCGGCTGCCAGCCCTGCTCCGAGAGGGTGAGTCCACAGGCTTCCCCCTGCTGTTCGGCCTCACTGCGGCCACGCTCGATGCCCTGAGCCAAGCGCCGACTCGCCACCTCCAGGCGTTGCCTGGCCAGGCTTTCACCCCCCGACCGCAGGCCCAGGCCAGCCAGCAGGCCGATCACCGCCAGGGTCACCAGCAGCTCCACCAGGCTGAAGCCAGCCTGGTGGCTGAAGCGGCTCGGCCTGGCCTGCAGACGCTGTCTCACGTGCCCTCCTCCAGATCGGAAGTGGCAGCCGCTGACGGACAGAGGCCATGGGCGGCAGCGGTGAACAGCCGGCGACGCTCCAGGCCCATGGGCTCGATGCGGTAGACGAGCCAGAGCCCATCCACTCCCGACGACGTCGCGCTCACCTGGCGCTGCACTCCCACCGGCAGAGCTCCAGCCCCGCTCTGGAGCTGCTCCGCCATCCACTGGCCTGCCGCCGCACAACCGGCTGCCGGCTGTTCAGGGCCTTCAGCTTCCACTCCAGCCACCACAGCGAGCGCCGCCTGGCGCAGGCCGTGCTCGCGGCGCAGCAAGTCGGCATCGACACGGCGCAACATTTCCTGCTGTTCAGCGTTGGCCTGGCTCCAGCGGGCGCTGGAGCTCCACAGTTGCAACGAGGTGTTGGCCGCCAGGGAGAACACCAGCATCGCCATCGTGATCTCGATCAGGTTCATCGCCCCATCCGCCGCACCGTCAGCAGCCGCTCCGGCCGGTCGGGATCAAGCCGCAATCCGAACAGGGCCTGGGCCCGACTGCCCGTCTCCTCTCCCCCTAACTCCAGCCGCAGCCGAGCCTCCAGTGCCGTCACCGGTTCAGCAGCAGGCCCAGGAGCAGGCCACCACTCCACCAGCCTGTAGCGGGAGCTGCCCACCTCCCCTTCACGGAGCCCGGCGAGGCTGGCGCCCGCTCCGCAACCCGCCGGTGGCCACTGCGACGACGGGACTTGCAGCAGGCAGCGGTAGGGGCCATGGAGCTGGGCCGCCACCTGCTGGGCGGCCGAAGCCAGGGCGTCGCTGGCCTGGCGTTGCCGCCATTGCCCTGCCATCTGTCGATGGCCATGCAGGGCAGCGGTTTGCAGCGAGAGGCTGCTGAGCAGCAACACCAGCCCCACGCCGAAGGAGAGGGGCAGAAAGAAGCCCGACTGGCCAGCATGCTGGGCGGCCATGGACTTGCTTCGAAGCTGAGAAGGCATCGGTGGCCTCAGGTGGGGATCACGCCTTCAGCGTTCCCCTCCTCTCGCCGCTTGAACCTGGGCGAGCAGCGGCTTACTGATTCAGCTTCAACACCGCCATGAAGGCCTCCTGGGGCACTTCCACCCGACCCATCGCCTTCATGCGCTTCTTGCCCTTGGCCTGCTTCGAAAGCAGTTTCTTCTTGCGGGAGATGTCACCGCCATAGCACTTGGCCAGCACATCCTTGCGGATCGCGCTGATGCTTTCGCTGGCGATGATGCGGCTGCCGATCGAGGCCTGGATCGGAATCTTGAATTGTTGGCGCGGGATCAATTCCTTGAGTTTCTCCACCAACCCCTTGCCCACGTTGTAGGCCTTGTCACGGTGCACGATCGTGGTGAGCGGATCAGCCTTCTCGGCATTGATCAGCACATCGAGGCGCACCAGTTCATTCTTGCGGTAGCCGATCAGGCTGTATTCCATCGAGGCATAGCCCTTGGTGCGGCTCTTCATCTGATCGAAGAAATCAGTGACCACTTCAGCCAGCGGCATCTCGTAGTGCAGCGTGACGCGCTCAGTGGTGATGAACTTCATATCAATGAATTCACCGCGCCGCTCCTGGCATAGCTCCATCAAGGTGCCGTTATAGGTATTGGGCGTATAGATCTCCAGCTTCACATAGGGCTCCTCGATCGATTCACGCTTCTGCGGATCAGGCAAGGTGGCCGGATTGTCCACCATGATCAGCGTGCCGTCGATCAAGGTCACCTGGTAGATCACCGATGGCGCCGTCACGATCAGGTCAAGGTTGTATTCCCGCTCCAGCCGCTCCTGCACGATTTCCATGTGCAGCAGCCCAAGGAAGCCGCAGCGGAAGCCGAAGCCCATGGCGCTGCTGGTTTCGGGCTCAAACTTCAGCGCCGCATCGGAGAGCTGCAACTTGTTGAGTGCTTCGCGCAGATCGGGGTATTGATCCGCGTCGGTGGGGAACAGCCCGCAGAACACCATCGGCTTGGCCTCGGCATAGCCGGGCAGCGCTTGGGCGGCCGGATTCGCCAGCAGGGTGATTGTGTCGCCCACCCGGGCATCGGCCACCGCCTTGATCGAGGCCGACAGGTAGCCCACCTCACCGGCATGCAGGCTCTCCACCTGGCGCTGGTCTGGGGCCATCACCCCCACCTCGTCGAGTTCGTAGCTGGTTTTGCTGGCCATCAGCAGCACCTTGTCCTTGCGGGCGACCCGGCCACTGATCACCCGGAAGTACACGATCACGCCGCGGTAGGCGTCGTAATAGGAGTCGAAGATCAGGGCACTCAACGGCTCAGAGAGCCGATCCGGCGGCGGCGGCACCCGATCCACCACCGCCTGCAGGATGGCTGCCACCCCCAGGCCGGTCTTGGCGGAACAGGCGATGGCGTTACTGGTGTCGAGGCCGATGATCGCTTCGATCTCCTCGCTGATCCGGGCTGGATCGGCGCCGGGCAGGTCGATCTTGTTGAGCACCGGAATGATCTCCAGATCGTTCTCCAGCGCCAGATACACGTTCGCGAGCGTCTGCGCCTCCACCCCCTGGCTGGCATCCACCACCAGCAGCGCCCCCTCGCAGGCCTGCAGGCTGCGACTCACCTCATAGGAGAAATCCACATGGCCGGGCGTGTCGATCAGGTTGAGGATGTAATTTTCGCCATCGGCCGCCTTGAACTCCATGCGCGCCGCCTGGAGCTTGATCGTGATCCCCCGTTCGCGCTCCAGTTCCATGTTGTCGAGGAACTGGGCCTGCATGTCCCGCGCCGCCACCGTGCCGGTTTCCTGCAACAGACGATCGGCCAGCGTCGACTTGCCGTGGTCGATGTGGGCAATGATGCAGAAATTGCGGATCCGAGAAACGGGAACGTCGGTCATCGCGTTGGGAAAGCCCGTTCAGGGAAGCCAGTGGGATCAATCCTAGGAATCGGGCGACAAGCCCAAAGCCATTCCTCTCGATTCAACTAAGCTAAGCCTTAGTCCATCGTCGCGCCATGGCGCTTTCAGCCACGCCCAAAACCACGCAGGCAAGCCTCCGCCAGGTGAACGTGCACGAAGCCAAGACCCAGCTCTCCCGCCTGCTTCAGGAGGTGGAGGCCGGTCAGGCGGTGGTGATCGCCAGGGCTGGTGTCCCCATCGCCCAACTGGTCCCCATTCAGGCCCAAGCCTCCGGCGTCGCGCCTCCAGGGGCGATGCGCGGTGAGATCACCATGGCGGACGACTTCGATCGCACCCTGGACGACCTGTTCACCGTTCTGCAGCTGCCGATCGCCCCTTGATCCATGGCCCGGTTGCTCCTCGACACGCACCTGGTGCTCTGGTGGATCGCAGACCACCCACAGTTGCCCAAGGCTGCGGTCGGCCTGATCCGCGACCCTGAGAACGAGGTTCATGTCAGCCAGGTTTCCCTCTGGGAACTGGCGATCAAAGCCTCCGTGGGGCGGCTGGATGTGGACCTGGCCAAGCTTGAACGCACCATTCCCGCCCAGGGCTTCCGCTGGCTGGCAATCCGCAACCAGCACCTGCTGGCTGTGGCCGAACTGGGAACCAGCCCCGTGCATCGCGATCCCTTTGATCGCTTGCTGGTGGCCCAGAGCCGCAGCGAACCGCTGAGGCTGCTCACGGCCGATCGCCAGCTCGCGGCCTACGGACCGACGGTGACGGTTTTTTGAACCCAGACGATCCATGGCCTGGATCCAGGCGACCTCCAGGCTGCCTCCCTAAACTCAAACCACACCTCGAATTCTGTTGATGAGTCCCGAAACTGCCACCAGCGAAACCACCACTCCAGAGCTGAACGTTGAAGCGGCGATCAGCGACCCCCGGGCCCTCACCATCCCCAACGTGGAGCGTGTGCTCGATGAGCTGCGCCCGTACCTGATGGCCGATGGCGGCAATGTCGAGATCGTCGAGATCGACGGTCCGATCGTCAAGGTGCGTCTCCAGGGTGCCTGCGGCTCCTGCCCCAGCAGCACCATGACCCTGAAGATGGGCATCGAGCGCAAGCTGCGTGAATCGATCCCCGAAGTGAGCGAAGTGGTTCAGGTGCTCTGAGGCCCCTGCGCCGAGTGATCACGGCCAGCCTTCGCTGAGGGCTGGTTAAGGGTTGTTGCCCAGAAAACCCTGGCACCACTGAGCCGTAGGCTTCCCACACTTGCCTGATTGGCTGTGCTGGACCTGCGCTTGGTGCGCGATACGCCGGAGCTGATCGTCGAGCAGCTCGGCCGCCGCGGCCTGAAGCTCGATCTCACCGCCCTGCAGATGATCGCCCGCCAGGAGCGGGATCTTGAGCAGCAACGCAGCAGTCTCCAGGCCGAGGGCAACCTGGTGGGGCGTCAGGTGGGAGAGCTGATTCGCTCCGGCGAAGCGCCCCACAGCCCGGAGGTGCAGGCGCTGCGCGACCAGGGCAACCGCCTCAAACAGCAGGTGGGGGTGCTTGAAGAAGAGGAGAAGAGCCTCGAAACCCGCCTGCGCGACCAACTGCTCGCTTTCCCCAATCTACCGTCGCCCCACTGCCCGGAGGGACGATCGGAAGCCGACAACATCGAGGTGCGTCGCTGGGGAACGCCCCGCCAGGGCGAGGGCCTGCAGGAGCACTGGCAGATCGCCGAGAGGCTGGGCCTGATCGACAGCGAGCGCTCGGTGCGGATTGCCCAGAGCCGCTTTGTCACCCTGCTGGGCCAGGGCGCTCGCCTGGAGCGCGCCCTGATCAGCCTGATGCTCGACCTGCACGGCCGGCGCGGCTACCGGGAGGTGATGCCGCCGATCCTGGTGAACAGCGCAAGCCTGATGGGCTCCGGCCAGCTGCCGAAATTCGCCGAAGAAAGCTTTCGCTGCGCCGACGACGACCTCTGGCTGACGCCCACCGCCGAGGTGCCGATCACCTCGTTCCACCGCGACGAGCTGATCGCGGCCGAACAACTGCCGCTCAAATACGCCGCTTACACCCCCTGCTTCCGGCGCGAGGCGGGTACCTACGGCCGTGACACCCGCGGCCTGATCCGCCTGCACCAGTTCAACAAGGTGGAGCTGTACTGGTTCTGCAGCCCAGAAGCGTCGGAGGCCGCCCACGCCCAGCTCACCGGCGACGCCGAGGCGGTGCTGCAGGCCCTGGACCTGCCCTACCGGGTGTTGGAGCTCTGCACCGGTGATCTCGGCTTCTCCGCGGCCCGCACCTTTGATCTGGAGGTGTGGCTGCCCGGCGCCGGCGCCTATCGGGAAATCTCCAGCTGCAGCAATTGCGGTGACTTCCAGGCCCGCCGCTCCGCCATCCGCCAGAAGGATGGCAAGAAGACGCGCCTGCTCCACACCCTCAACGGCAGCGGCCTGGCGGTGGGGCGCACGATGGCGGCCCTGCTCGAAACCGGACAGCAAGCCGATGGCAGCGTCCTGCTGCCGCAGGCGCTGGTCCCCTACATGGGCTGTGACCGCCTCGTTGCCGAAACCTGAACCCAGTCTCTTACGGCCTCCCCCACACCTACCCAACCGCCTTCAGCCCGCCGGCGGGCGGGTTGCCCCTCCACAATGAGGGCACTGCGTCACGGTCTGAATGGGTGTTCTTTCAGCTCTGGCGATCCTGGCCGCCCTGATCGTTGTGCATGAGGCTGGCCACTTCTTTGCCGCCACCTGGCAGGGCATCCGCGTCAGCGGTTTTTCGATCGGCTTCGGTCCGGTGCTGCTGGAGCGTCAGCGCCGCGGCGTTCAGTTCGCCCTGCGGGCGATCCCGCTCGGCGGCTTTGTCGCCTTCCCTGACGATGACGAAGACGAGACCAGCGCCATCGCTGCCGACGATCCCGATCTGCTGCGCAACCGCCCCCTGCACCAGCGCGCCCTGGTGATCGCCGCCGGCGTGCTCGCCAACCTGCTGCTGGCCTGGACGGTGCTGGCGGCCCAGGGAATTGTGGTGGGCATTCCGGCCGGTTTCAGCGCCAACCCGGGCGTGGTCGTGGCGGCCGTACAGCCTGGCCAGCCGGCGGCCCTCTCGGGCCTGGTCGCCGGCGATCGGATCGTCAGCCTCGGCGGCGTCAGCCTGCTGGGAGGCCAGGAGGCGGTGGTCGGCCTGGTCGGCGATATCAAGGCCGCCCCCAGCCAGACCCTGGACCTGGTGGCCGAGCGTGACGGCAAGACACTCACGCTCAACCTCACCCCCGCCGACAACGACGGCATCGGCCGCATCGGCGCCCAGCTGCAACCCAATGGCAGCGAGGCCTTCCGCCCCGCCACTGGCCCACTGGAGGTGATCAACCAGACCAACCGCATCTTCGCCCAGCTCACCGGCCGCACCATCGATGGCTTCGTCGCCCTGGTCACCCGCTTCAGTGAAACGGCTCCGCAGATGTCGGGGCCGGTCAAGATCGTTGAAATGGGCGCCACGCTGGCCAAGAGCGGCGGCAGCAGTCTCTACCTGTTCACAGCCCTGATCTCGATCAACCTGGCCGTGATCAATGCCCTGCCCCTGCCCCTGCTCGATGGCGGTCAGTTCCTGCTGCTGTTGATTGAGGGGGTGCGCGGTCGCCCCCTGCCCCAGCGGCTGCAGATGGTCTTCATGCAGTCGGGCTTCCTGCTGTTGGTGGGGCTCAGTGCCGTACTGATCGTTAAGGACACCAGCCAGCTCTCGGTGGTGCAGCAGCTGATCGGCCGCTGAGGTGAGCGAACGTCTCCGGCGGCCTCGCTTCCCGACGGCGCGGCAGCGGGCTCCGTTGATCCTGGCCCGGCTTGGTGAGCTCTATCCCGAGGCCACCTGTTCGCTGAACTGGCGCACCCCCTGGGAGCTGCTGGTGGCCACGATGCTCTCGGCCCAGTGCACTGATGAACGGGTCAACCGGGTCACCCCGGCCCTGTTCGAGCGCTTCGCCGATGCGGAGGCCGCCGCCGCTGCCACCGCCGCAGAGGTGGAGCCGTACGTGCATTCCACAGGCTTCTTTCGCAACAAGGCCAAAAACATCGTGGCCGCCTCGCGGCTGCTGATCGAGCACCACGGCGGGGCGGTGCCGCCGCGCATGGACGCCCTGCTGGAGCTCCCTGGTGTGGCCCGGAAAACCGCGAATGTGGTGCTGGCCCATGCCTTCGGGATCAACGCCGGCGTCACTGTCGACACCCATGTGCGGCGGCTGAGCAACCGGCTCGGCCTGAGCAAGCAGAGCGAGCCGCGCCGCATCGAACCGGAGCTGATGAAGCTGCTGCCCCAGCCGGAGTGGGAGAACTTCTCGATCCGGATGATCTTCCACGGCCGCGCCGTCTGCAACGCCCGCAAACCCGCCTGCGACGGCTGCCCCCTCGCCGACCTCTGCCCCAGCCATCCCGAGCACGGCCGCGCGGTAGACTGATACATCCCTGAACCAGCTCTGAAGCCGCATGGCGAAGAAGTCGATGATCGCGCGCGATGTCAAGCGCAAAAAAATCGTGGCTCGCTTCGCCGTTAAGCGCGCCGCCCTGATGGCCGCGTTCGAGGCCGCCCCAGGCCCGATGGAGCGCCTTGAAGTGCACCGCAAGATCCAGGGCCTGCCCCGCAACAGCGCCGCCAACAGGGTGCGTAACCGCTGCTGGGCCACTGGCAAGCCCCGTGGCTACTACCGCGATTTCGGTCTGTGCCGCAACCAGTTGCGGGAGATGGCTCACAAGGGTCTGCTGCCCGGCGTCACCAAATCCAGCTGGTGAGCCCATTCGGCTGGCAACCAACTCCAGCTGATGAAAAAATCTGGCTGATGGTATGTGGCCGATGCTGAACTGCTCTGTTCCGCTTCATTGTCCGCAAACTTTTTGACTGTTGTGTTCTATCGCCCCTTTTTTGCGACCCCATTCGTTGCGAAAAAGTGGCGGCAAGATCAACAGCACGGGTGGCCCTGACGCCACCCTCTGTCGGGCGTTTTTGTAGGCCAGCGCTGCCGGCAGGCAAGCAGGCGCAGCCGATATTGATTGCAGGTTTGGGGCCCTGATCACCCCGTTTTGCCTCTTCACTAGTGGGCGCAGCCCATACGGGGGCAAGACAAAATGCGAGAATCAACAACGTCAACAAAACGGACATAATCAGAAGTGCCAGGAAAAATTCAGTCGGTCTCCTTCGATGGTCGGGAGATCCGGCTGACCACAGGGTTGTTTGCCCCTCAAGCAGGCGGGGCCGTGTTAGTTGAATGTGGTGATACGTCCGTGCTGGTCACGGCCACCAGGGCCAAGGGTCGCGAAGGGATCGATTTCCTCCCCCTCACCTGCGACTACGAAGAGCGTCTCTACGCCGCCGGACGCATCCCCGGCAGCTTCTTCCGCCGCGAAGGCCGCCCCCCCGAGCGCGCCATCCTCACCACGCGCCTGATCGACCGCCCGATGCGGCCGCTGTTTCCCTCCTGGCTACGGGACGACCTCCAGGTGGTCGCCACATGCCTGTCGCTGGATGAACGGGTCCCGCCCGATGTGCTCGCCGTGACCGGCGCCTCGATCGCCACCCTGCTGGCCAAAATCCCCTTCAACGGCCCGATGGCGGCCGTGCGCGTCGGCCTGCTTGGCGACGACTTCGTGCTCAACCCCAGCTACCGCGAGATCGAGCGCAGTGAGCTGGATCTGGTGGTGGCCGGCACCCCGTCCGGGGTGGTGATGGTTGAAGCGGGCGCCAACCAGCTGCCCGAACAAGACGTGATCGAAGCGATCGACTTCGGCTACGAAGCCGTGGGCGAGCTGATCAAGGCCCAACAGACCCTCCTCGCCGACCTGGGCATCGAGCAGGTATTCCCGGAAGCGCAGGTGCTCGACGCCGCCCTGCCGAATTTCCTGGAGCAGGAATGCGGCGCCGGCATCGGCGAAGTGCTCAAGCAGTTCAGCCTCACCAAGGCGGAGCGCGACGCCCAGCTCGATGTGATCAAGGCAGGCGTGGCCCAGAAGATTGCCGGTCTCTCCGACGACGATCCGATCCGCCTGGCCGCCACCGGCAAGGCCCTCGGCAACACCTACAAGGGCATCACCAAGAAGCTGATGCGCGCCCAGATCCTCAGCGAGGGCAAGCGGGTCGATGGCCGCAACCTCGATGAAGTGCGGCCGATCACGGCGGCCGTCGGCGTGCTGCCCAAGCGGGTGCATGGCTCCGGCCTCTTCCAGCGCGGGCTCACCCAGGTGCTCTCCTGCGCCACCCTCGGCACCCCCAGCGATGCCCAGGAGATGGACGACCTCAACCCGATGGGCGAGAAGACCTATCTCCACCACTACAACTTCCCCCCCTATTCCGTCGGCGAAACCCGGCCGATGCGCTCCCCCGGCCGCCGCGAAGTCGGCCACGGCGCCCTCGCCGAGCGGGCCCTGATTCCCGTGCTTCCCGCCAAGGAGGGCTTCCCTTACGTGATGCGGGTCGTCTCGGAGTGCCTCAGCTCCAACGGCTCCACCTCGATGGGCTCGGTCTGCGGCAGCACCCTGGCGCTGATGGATGCCGGTGTGCCGCTCAAGGCTCCCGTAAGCGGCGCCGCCATGGGCCTGATCAAGGAGGGTGATGAGGTGCGCATCCTCACCGACATCCAGGGCATCGAGGATTTCCTCGGCGACATGGACTTCAAGGTGGCCGGCACCGAGAAGGGCATCACCGCCCTGCAGATGGACATGAAAATGTCCGGTCTGGCGGTGAAGACCATCGCCGAAGCCGTCAACCAGGCCCGCCCGGCCCGGCTGCACATCCTCGAGAAGATGCTGGAGGCAATCGAGAAGCCCCGTGAGATCCTCTCGCCGCATGCCCCGCGGCTGCTCAGCTTCCGCATCGATCCCGAGCTGATCGGCACGGTGATCGGCCCCGGTGGGCGCACGATCAAGGGCATCACCGAGCGCACCAACACCAAGATCGACATCGAGGATGGCGGCATCGTCACGATCGCCAGCCACGACGGCGCCGCCGCCGAGGAAGCCCAGCGGATCATCGAGGGGCTGACCCGCCGGATCAGTGAAGGCGAGCAGTTCAGCGGCACGGTCACCCGGGTGATCCCGATCGGCGCCTTCGTGGAGATCCTCCCCGGCAAGGAAGGGATGATCCACATCTCCCAGCTCTCCGAAGCCAGGGTCGAGAAGGTGGAAGACGTGATCAAGGTGGGCGATGCCGTCACCGTGCGGGTGCGCGAGATCGACAACCGCGGTCGTATCAACCTCACCCTGCGCGGTGTGTCCCAGGAACCCGTGGCGGTCTGAGATCGATCGGGCCCCGCTGAAGCTGGATCCCCCGGCTGAACCCGCCGCCGGTGTGCTCTACCTGGTGGGCACACCGATCGGCAACCGGGGCGATCTCTCGCCCCGGGCCCGGCAGGTGCTTGAAGGGGTTGATCGCATCGCCTGCGAAGACACCCGCCACAGCGGCCAGCTGTTGGCGGGTTTCGCCATTCGTGGCCGCCTGCTCAGCTTTCACCAGCACAACCAGCACGGCCGCACCCCCGAGCTGCTCGCGGCGCTGCAGGCCGGCGAAAGCCTGGCGCTGATCAGCGATGCCGGCCTGCCGGGCATCTCCGATCCCGGCGAGCTGCTGGTGGCGGCCGTGCGCGCCGCCGGGCTGCCGGTGATCTGCATTCCGGGCCCCTGCGCCGTCACCACGGCCCTGGTGAGCAGTGGCCTGCCGACGGGGCGTTTCTGCTTCGAAGGCTTCCTACCCGCCAAGGCCCGCCTGCGCCGCCAGGCCCTGCAGGAGCTGGCCGCGGAACGCCGCACGCTGGTGCTGTTCGAAGCGCCGCACCGGTTGGTCGAACTGCTGGAGGACCTGCTCGATCTGCTCGGCAATCGACCGCTGCTGGTGGCCCGGGAACTCACCAAACGCCACGAACAGCAGGTTGGTCCCACGGTGGAGGCGGCCCTGGAGCACTTCCGCCAGGTGCCCCCCCGCGGCGAATGCACCCTGGTGCTCGGCGGCGCCCCTGCCCCCGAAGCTCCCCAGTGGAGCGAGCACGAGCTCAGGGCGGAACTGGCGCGGCGCCTGGCAGCGGGCCTCAGTGGCAGCGACGCCGCCCGCCAGCTCGCCGCCGAAACCGGCCTCTCCCGCCGCAGGATCTACGCCCTGCTCCACCAGCCACCCCCATAGCAGCCGCCACTACCAGTTCGCCTGGCCACTGTTCGCTCGCCCACCAGCAGTCAGAATCACAAGAGCCAACTGTTTTGTCCCGTGCTGCTGCGTCTGCGCCTGCTGCTCTCCAGCCTCGGTGGCGGCCTGTTGCTGCTGCTGATCCTGTGCCTGGGCTCGCAGAACCTCAACGAACGGGCCGTGCTGCAGCTTGGCATTGGCCGCACCGTGCCGCTGCCCACCGGCTTTTTGGTGGGCGTCGCCCTGGTGGTGGGCGTGATCAGCGGCGGCAGCGCCACCGCCCTGGTGATGCCCAGGGGTGATCAGGATCCCGGCAGGGAATAGACAGCGCCTTCGAGCACGAGTCGGGTGATGCCCTGAACCAGCAGGTAGGGGGCGGTGCGCCGCAACACCTGGCTGTCAGGCAGCTTGATCACCCGTTGGGTGCGCCCGCAGTGGCGCTTGGCCTGGCGCGGGTTGGCGAACACCAGCAGCGCCTGACCTTGTTGCTCCCCATCGGGCAGTCGGCCCAGCTCAGGAAAATCGCTGAGGGGGCGGGCCTGCAGTTCCACCGTCTTGTCGACGAGCATGTAGAGGCTTTCAGGCAGTGGCGCGCTCTCCAGCGGCTGGCGGCAGGCTGCCGCTGGGCGATCCTCAAGGGCAACGCCCACGGGGACGGCCACAAACAGATTGCCTTCTCGGTCCCGCCCGAAGCCATCGCCGCCATCGCCGCCCTCGTCGTCGCTGTCGTCGTCCTCACCGAAATCATCGGCATCATCGATCGCCAGCACACCGGGCCTGGTGTCCTCGTCGTCGTCCTCTTGGCCTAATTCAGCGCCGTCTTCAACGTCTTCAACGTCTTCAGCGCCAGCACCTAGGTCAGCGCCGGCAACAGCAACTGGCGCTGTGGTGGCAAGCGGAGAAGCTTGGGCCTTGCCCCGTTGCCGCTTGAGCTGTCCGTAGACCTCCTCCCCCAGAGCCGCCTTGACCAGGCGCGTCACCGTGTTGGCGCTGCAACCGAAGGCCGCAGCCAGCGCCTGGGAGCCCTCGCCCCGCTGATAGCGCCGCACCAAGTCCTGTTTCTGCTCGTCGCTGAGCCGGTTGGCCGCCATGGAACTGGAGAGGGTTGCGTAGCCGCTCACCTTAGGCTGCCCGGGTGGGCCGTTAGCTCAGTTGGATAGAGCATGCGACTTCTAATCGCACGGTCGCTGGTTCGAGTCCAGCACGGCCCGTTGAACAGCTCCAGCCCTGCCGGCCAGCAGAAGACGCCAGGGTTCGCTCACACCCGAACGGTTCGGTGATAAACAAGTCATTGGGCGCAACGTTTTGTAACCAGAATTGACGAATCAACGCGCTCACCCGTCAATGGCCCTTTCGCCATCCGTCGAGGTCGTACAGCTGGAGCGCAGCTGTACCGGCCGCACCACCTTCTGCGCAGCCCAATCCAGCGACCAGACCCTGATTGCCGAGTTGGCACCGCAACAACCCTGGGAGCTGTTCTGCCATCGCCACCAGACCGATCAGCTGATCCTGTTGCGTGGCTCCCTCGACTTAGTCGTGCTCCACAACGGCCGCTTCGAGCGGATCACCCTGCGCGAAGACGACCCGGTGATGGTGCGCATTCCCCCCGGCGTGCCGCACGGGGCAATCAACCAGGGTCGTTACTCCGCCACCCTGGTTAACGCCGTGCTGCGCCATGGACCCGCCGCTGCCGGCGATTACCGGCCCCGGCCGATTCCAGCCGGCCTGCTTGGTCAGTGGCAGAAACTGCTGAACGTGCCCGATTCAACAGCTCACCTTGGCTTGGAACAATCAGGCGAGACGCCAGGCCGCAGCGTTCCAGGAAACGGATGAAGCCATAGGTGGGATCCGGCAGCACGCAAACCTGGCCCGCCTGCAGGGTGAACCCTTGCCGCGCCGATGACTGGAAGGCGTGGTGCAGGTTGTGCCATCCCTCGCCGAGGGTCAGCAGCGCCACTAAGCCATTGTTGCGGCTGTGATCATCGGTGCGAAACGGCTGGTCGCCCGCTAGGTGGGCCAAGGAATTCACGGTCGCCACGCCGTGGAACAGCACTGTGGTGCTGAGGCAGTAGGCCGCCAGCAAGGGAAGGCCGCCCAGGGCGAACGACAACCAGCCCAGGCCTACGGCCGGCAGGACATGCAGCCGGTCGATCAGGCGCAGCACCGGATCAGCCTCCACGTCCGGGGGGAGCCGCTCGGGGAAAAAGGAAGGCCGCAGCAGCCAGCCGACCTGGGAACGCCAGAAGCCTGCCCAGCCCCTGAGGGGCGCCAGGGGGCTGTGGGGATCCCGATCGGTGTCGACGTAGCGATGGTGACTGAGGTGGTGAGCCTTCCACCAGCTCGGGCCCATCTGCCCTGCCGAAGCCCCCACCAACGCCCCAAGCCAGAGCACCAGTTTGGGGGCCTGGTAGCTGCGATGGGTGATCAGGCGGTGATAGATCGCCGTTGTGGCCAGCATTCGCAGCAGATAGAGCGTCACGGCCCAGGCGATCGCGCCGAGCCCGAGGCCCGTGGCCAGCAGCAGCAGGCAGCCCAGATGGACAGCCACGATGAACACCGGTCCGAGGACGTAGAGGAAACGGGTAAGAACGGAGTACAGAACAGGCCTTGCACCAGACCCGACGCTAGAGGCTGGCTCTCACCAACGAGCCCGGACCCGTTGCTCAAAACCCCTGATTTCAGAACATTTGATCATCGCCCTGGTACGGCTCGAATTCACTCCATCCTGGGCTGGCGTCATCGAACAGTCCGTAGCGGGCCGCTTCGTCATTGAGCAAGGTGTTGCCTTCCGGCTGGGTATCACAGGTGATTCCGCCGCCGACAGCCGGGCGGCAATTGTCGAAGCGGATATCAGCCAACAGGGGCTCAGCTCGTCCAGGAGCCGCAGCGCCCACCAGGAGCAGAAGTGCTGCCGTTGCGCTGGAGGCGGCAATCGAAGTTGCGATGGAAATGGCGGCTTGCCAGGGGCTTTGGTGATGGGCGGTTGTCATGGTTTAGGTGCTGACCGGCGAAACGGGATGATGGCGACGAGCTTTTCTCGCCACGATGTACACCGACTGGACTGCCGTCATCCTGCTGCTGCTCACGGCTGCGCCCTTAGCGGTGGTGGTCGGGACCGCCACCTTCTTCATCTGGAGCCAGAAGAGAAGGCCCCAGCGTTGATCTCCTGGTTCCAGGGCTGAATCACGTCCGGCTGGATCATGTCTTGAAGCCTCGGCTGGGGCTCGAAGCGCGGCTCATGACCCTGGCCAAGGCAGTCGAGGCAGGTGCGAAAGCGCTGCTCACTCATCCTCAGCACCCCACTACCGCCGCAATGCGGGCACGGCGGCAGCGGAACATTCGGCAAGGAGGCACTGGGGCCTGAGCCGGAGGGGGGAAGGGAGGTCACGAAACGAACACCATCTGCATGAATGCAGTCTGCCCCTCCTGCTCCTCACAGGGAGGACCGATCCAGCTTCATTCCTTAAGAATTCCTTTCTTAAGTGTTTGTTTCTTGAGCCTTCCTTGCCTGAGCATTCGTTTTCACAGAAACCGGCTTTACAGGGGCTGGCGTAGCCGCTCCCGCAACAGGGGCAGGCTGAGTTGCTCGCAGAGCTCCAGGGCACTGAGGCGACTGCCGACTGGCACCAGCTGCAGACTCGCCGCCAACTGACCGATCACCGCCGGTCCATCCAGTCCCTGAGCGCGCAACCCAGCCAGCCCTTCGGCCGCCGATCGCTTGGCCAGCCGTTCGCCGCCGGGCCCGCACCAGAGCGGCACATGCCAGTAGTCGGGAGGACGCCGCTCCAGGCAGGCCATCACAGCCAGCTGCGGGGCGGTGGAGTGCCAGAGGTCGGCTCCACGCAGCACCGTGCTGATGCCCAGGGTCAGCTCATCGACTGCCGTGGCCAGGTGATAAGCCACAAAGCCATCGGCCCTGCGCAGCACCACGTCACCGACAGCCGTAGGACCATCCAGCCCAGCCTCGCGTCCAACCAGTTCAGGCCAATGCAGCCGCCCCGGCGCCAGCCGCAAGCGCCAGCTGGGCTGGCGGCCATCCTTGGTACCCCAATCGGCAGGAACGGCGCGGCAGAGACCTGGATAGGGCGACCATCCGCCGTGGGGGGCTGAAAGATCGGCGAGCATCCGCCGGCTGCAATGGCAGGGATAGAGCTGGCCCGAGGAGCGCAGCCTGGCCAGTGCCGCGTCGTAGAGCGAGCGGCGCTCACTTTGAAAGAGCGCCGGGCCGTCCCAATCGAGACCCAACCAGCCCAGGTCGGCCTCGATGGCTTCGCAGGCACCGCTGCGGTTGCGGGGCGTGTCGAGATCGTCGAAGCGCAGCAACCACTCGCCACCGCTCAGCCTGGTCTGCAACCAGCTGAGCAGGGCCGTGCGCAGATTGCCGAGGTGAAGATCGCCGCTGGGGGAAGGGGCAAAGCGCCCGCGGTGGTGGCCCTGCCGCAGACAATCGCCGCGCTCGAGCTGCTGCTCAAGCGCGTCTTGAAAACCTTCTCTGGAGGCACCGGGCCTGCCGGCGCCTGGCCTGCTGGGGCTGGCGGAAGGAATCGACCCGATTCAGCCCTGAACCTGGTCTTTGAACTGCTTGCCGGCGGTGAAGGCGGGCACGCGCTTGGCGGGGATGGCGATTTTCTCACCAGTCTTGGGGTTCAGGCCCTGACGGGCCGAGCGCTCGCGGGCCTCGAAGGAGCCGAAACCGAGGATCGACACCTTTTTGCCTTCGACCACCGAATCGATGATCGTGGAGATGGCGGCGTCTACGACATTGGAGACGTCGGTCTTGGTGAGTTCGGTGCGGGCTGCGACGAGATTGACGAGATCAGCTTTGTTCATCGGATAGGAAAACCTTCAGGGAGTGCGGGATCTGGGCGGAGCGGAAAATCCCCTCCCGCCATGCGGTGGAGCAGCCAACGGGATGTTGAGCGCGCCAATCGTATGGGGGAAGGGCTGATCCAGCAACTGAAATCGCCCTGTCGGCAACGGTTTTGACCCAATTGGGCCCAAATTGGGCCGATTTGGGCCTGGATCGAGCGGCGATCGCTGCCAGAGCGGGCCGTTGAACACCGTGTTGGAGCAGGCCAGGCAGCGGTTGCAAAGCCTCCTAGTTTGTGCGCGCCCCAGAACTGAGCCCTTGGCGGCGATCCAGCTCGGACATCCCTGGCCCCTGGGAGCAAGCGTGACGGCGCGGGGGGTGAACTTCTCTGTGGTGGCTCCGCGGGCCACCCGGGTGGAGTTGCTGCTGTTCCGCGATGGTGCGGCCGCGGAGCCTTACCGGGTGTTCGCCCTCGATGGCCGCCACCGCTCCGGTGACTACTGGCATGGCGAAGTTGAAGGGCTGGGGATCGGCTGCCGCTACGGCTACCGGGTGTTCGGTCCGCTACTGCCGGGGCTGCACGGGTTCAATCCGGCCAAGGTGCTGCTCGATCCCTGCGCCCGGGCGATCGATGGCTGGGAGGTCTACGACCGCGCGGCGGCCAGCGGCACGGTGCTCAACACCAGCTGCTGCCTGAAGGGGGTGGTGACCGAACGGGACCGCTTCGATTTCGATTCCGCCCCCCGGCCCCGCCACAGCTGGCAGCGCAGCGTGATCTATGAGCTGCATGTGGGTGGCTTCAGCCATGGGGCGGGCAGCCCCACCCCGGCGGAGCGCCAGGGCAGCCTGCTGGGCCTGATCGACACCCTGCCCTACCTGCGCAGCCTCGGGGTCACCACCCTGGAGCTGTTGCCGGTGATGGCCTTCGATCCCCAGGATGCACCCACCGGCCGCCACAACTACTGGGGCTACAGCCCCCTGAGCTGGATGGCTCCCCATCAGGGCTATCTGGTGGGGAACGATCCGCTCGAGGCTCGCCAGCAGGTGCGCGCCCTCGTCACCGCCTGTCACCAGGCGGGCCTGGAGGTGCTGCTGGATGTGGTCTACAACCACACCAGCGAAGGCAACCAGAACGGTCCAACCCTCAGCTGGCGAGGCTTTGCCGACGCCCTTTATTACCAGCAGAACGAGTCGAGCGAGTACCAGGACGTCACCGGTTGCGGCAACACGATCGCGGCCAACCGGCCGCTGGTGCGGCGTCTGATCATCGAGTCGATGCGCTGCTGGGCCCTGGAGCTGGGCATCGATGGCTTCCGCTTCGATCTGGGCATCGCCCTCTCCCGCGGCGAGAACATGCTGCCGCTGGATCAGCCGCCCCTGTTCGAGGAGATCGAAGCCGATCCGGAGCTCAGCGACCTGAAGCTGGTGA
Source organism: Synechococcus sp. SynAce01 (assembly GCF_001885215.1). Taxonomy (GTDB): domain Bacteria; phylum Cyanobacteriota; class Cyanobacteriia; order PCC-6307; family Cyanobiaceae; genus Regnicoccus; species Regnicoccus frigidus. Next base: position 749,625 of record NZ_CP018091.1, read on the forward strand.
GTGAACCCTGGGACTGCGGCGGCCTCTACCGGCTCAGCGATTTCCCGGCCAAGCGCATGGGCACCTGGAACGGCCGCTTCCGCGACGATCTGCGTCGCTTCTGGAAAGGGGACGACGACTGCAGCTGGCTGATGGCCGAGCGACTGAGCGGCAGCCCCGATCTCTACGGCGGCCGCCCAGCGGCCGTGGGGCGGGCCATCACCTTCATCACCGCCCACGACGGCTTCACCCTGGCCGATCTGGTCAGCTACAACGGCAAACACAACCTGGCCAATGGCGAGGACAACCGCGACGGCGACAACCACAACAACAGCTGGAATCACGGGGTGGAAGGCCCCTGCAACGATCACGCCATCACCGCCCTGCGCAACCGCCAGCAGCGCAATCTCCTGGCCACCCTGCTGCTCGCCCCGGGGGTGCCGATGCTGCTGATGGGCGACGAGGTGCGCCGCAGCCAGGGGGGCAACAACAACACCTGGTGCCAGAACAATCCCCTCGGTTGGATGCACTGGCGGCCCGATGCCGGCGATCTGGCCCTGCGTCAGTTCGTGCAAAGGCTGCTGGTGTTGCGCCGCAAACTCGCCGGCCTGCTCAACCCGGAGCAGCCCTACGTGCAAGGCAAGCCGGGCCGACCCACAGCCTCCACAACCCTCTGGCGCGAGTGGCACGGCGTCGAAGTGGAACGCCCCGACTGGGGCAGCTGGTCGCACACCCTGGCCTGGAGCCTACACAGCGCCGAGCGCGGAGCGCTGCTCTGGTGCGGCCTGAACGCCTACAGCAAGGCGATCCACTTCGATCTGCCCAAACCCAGCGAGGGCTGGTTGCGCGTGATCGACACAGCCCTGCCCAGCGGCCAGGACCTGCCCCTCCACCCCGAGCTCTGGACCCCCAGCGGGGCCCCGCTGGAGAGCCGCAGCCTGATGCTGATGGTGGCCCCGGAGCTGCTGCAGAAGCCAGCCAAGCCGAAACAGGCCGGGAGCGCGGCCAGGGCCAGCGCTCAGGCCACCTGACAACCCTGGCTCCACGCTCACCGGCCCAACCGGCTTCATCCGCTCGGATCCGCCAACACCCCCCTGGCCGCGCCCCTTCCCGCCTTGACCACCACCGTCCCCTATCTCGACCTCCAGGCCGTGGAGGCCTACCTGGGCCCCCGCCCGGTCTTCACCAACCTCAGCCTGCGGCTACACCAGGGTGAACACACCGTGATCCTCGGGCCGAACGGGTCAGGCAAGAGTGCCCTGATCAAGCTGCTGTGCCGCGAAATCTACCCGGTGGTCAAGCCGGGATCCTGGCTGCGCCTCTTCGGCCACCAGACGGCGAATCTCTGGGATCTGCGGGCCCGGATCGGGCTCGTCTCCCAGGATCTGCAGGCCAACTATCGAGGCGGCGTGCTGGCCCGCGATGTGGTGCTCTCCGGCTTCTTCGGCTCGGTGGGCATCGGCCCGAGCCAGCAGCCCACAGCCGCCCACAGGCTGAGGGTGGGTGAGCTGATGGACCAACTCGGGCTGGCGGATCTGGCCGAACGCCCCTACCGCCAGCTCTCGGACGGCCAACGGCGACGGCTGCTGCTGGCCCGGGCCCTGGTGCACGATCCAGAGGTGCTGGTGCTCGATGAGCCCACCAATGGCCTCGATATCCAGGCCCGCTTCCAGCTGCTGACGATCCTGCGCGGCCTGGCCCAGTCCGGCACAACCCTGCTGCTGGTGACCCACCAATTCGATGCAATCATCCCGGAAATCAGTCGCTGCGTGCTGTTGCGGCAAGGGGCCGTGCAGGAGGATGGCCCCGTCAGCGAGCTGCTGCAGGACGGCCCCCTCAGCGCCCTGTTCGCCACGCCCCTGCAGGTGTGCACAGCCGGCGGTTATCACCAGGTGCTGCCGGCGGGGGAAGCTCCTTGAAATTATTCTGTAAAATGAAGCAGACAGCTGAGCAATCAAGGAATTTCGCGGGATCATCAGCACCACGGCTCCTCTCGATGAAGTCCTTTCGACGAAGCCCTTTCGATCAAGCCTGTCTTTTTTCATCACGGAGATAACTTTGTTCCCTGTCAACTGCCGTTTCCTACGCCTGCGATCAAACGCAAGATCAACGGCAAGATCAACGGCAAGATCAACGGCAAAGCTGATGCTGCCGCTGCTTGCGTTCGCTGTGGCCCTCCCAGCAGCACATGCCGGCCCATTCAGCTTTGACCCTGTGTCGTTTGCCGGCTATGCCAACAACTGGCAGAAGTTGCAGGGTAATGATCTGGTCTTTCGCAACCTCTCCCTCTGCGCCAAGGAGGGCAACGGTGGCTACAGCTGCCTGGCAGGCGAGGTGCTGCGCAAAGAACCTGGCAAGTCAGGGCGATTTTTCTGCAAACTGCGCTCCGTGGGCTATCACCCCAACACCCGCAGCATCACCTTCGTGACCCGCTCCTGCGAGTATCGCAGCGGCCAGCGGCGGATCATCGATCAATCCGAAAAACTATTCCAGAAGGGCCTCGACACCCTTGAGAATTTCACCAATTAAGCCAGCAACAATCATCAATTAAGCCAGCAGCAATGGTGACCCAAAAATGCTGATTGAGAAAAACCCTGATTTGGGAAAGTAAGCGGACGGCGGGAATCGAATCCGCATCATCAGCTTGGAAGGCTGAGCCACCAATCGCCCAGTCTCCTTGTTGTGCCTGACATATCAACAACAAAAAATCAACAACAAAAAAGCCATTTTGTGAGTTACTTGGTGAGATGCTTCGCTCCTGAAAGCCGTCTGGGGGCCTGGAGGTGGTCCATGCGCCGCGAGGCCTCTGGCCACAACGAGGTCGCCAGCACCGCCGGTGTTGCACTCAGGGCCGGTGTCCGCTGCAGTGGCACCTTGAGAGCAAGGAGGCCACCATCACTGGCTTGTATGGACGTAGAGTCGTGTATCGACACTGCTGGCAAGATCCAAGGCGGTCCCGTGACAGAGTCCATGGCCCAGAACCATCCCGTTGATACAGGTAGGCACTTCCAGCAGGCGATCCGCCGCTGGGGAAACAGCCTGGCCGTTCGGCTCCCCGCTGACTGCCTGCGTCAGGCCGGCCTGCGGGAAGGCGATCAGATCGAGATCGTCGTTGGCCCTGACGGCCGGCTGAGTCTCGAACCCCTGCGCCAGCTGGATCGCTCGGCTCTTGCCGCTGTTCTTCGCGAGCTCCAGGCCACCATGCCCCTCACTCCCTCTGTGGTTGAAGAATGCCGCGCCAATGAGCGCTGGTGAGACCGTCCGCTCGATGATCTACCTCGACACCAGCGTGGTGGTGGCTCTGCTGACCTCGGAGGAGCGCAGCCCGCACGCCCTCGACTGGTTGGCGCAGTGCCGCGAACCCTTGATCAGCAGCGACTGGCTGATCACCGAGACCCACAGCGCCCTTGGGATCAAGCAGCGCCATCACGGCCTCAGCCCCCAGGCCCGCCAGGCCGCCGGGGACCAGTTCGAGCGCCTGCTGCAGGGCGGAGTTGAACTGCGCTCGCTTGCTCGCGACCGCTTTCGTCAGGCAGCCGAGCTGCTTCAAGATCCTGCTCTCGCCCTGCGGGCCGGTGATGCGCTGCATCTGGCGGTGGCGCTGCACAGCCGCTGCACCCAGCTGGCCAGCTTTGATGGGCGGATGCTGCAAGCTGCGGCTGCCCTCGGGCTGAGGCCGGTCAAGGAGCTCGGCATGGGCTAGTGAGCTGAAATCAGGGACTATCCCATGGCCCGATAGCCCAGCAGCCTGCTGGTGGGAATCCGCGATTCGATCAGCCGTTTGGCCAGCGTCTCCTGAAACTGCTCCCGAATCCATGCAGTCGAGGTTCGCTACTCCCGCAGGGCCTCGGGATGGTCCTCAGACATGACGGCCCTGGCCGAAAACCCTGATTTGGGAAAGTAAGCGGGCGGCGGGAATCGAACCCGCATCATCAGCTTGGAAGGCTGAGGTTTTACCACTAAACTACGCCCGCAGCAGCACAGATGATCTGATGCTGTGATCGTTAACGCCTCACCCGCGCCACACCCCGATCACTGCAGCATTATGGCCTGCGTCGGAGTGCCCCAGCTTGAGCCCCATCCCAGCGCCGGTTCCCTCTGCTGGAACCCCGGCCATTGCCGATGCGGCCGATGCGTCCAGGGCCGAGCAGCGCCGCCTGCTCTGGGCCTACGGGCTGGGTGACACCGGCACCGGCATGGCCGCGACCCAGCTGGGCTTCTATCTCTTTGTGTTTTATACCGGAGTCGCCGGTCTGCCGGCCTGGATGGCCGGGCTGGTGCTGATGGTGATCAAGGTCTGGGACGGCATCAACGATCCCTTCGTGGGCTGGCTCAGCGACCACACCAAGAGCCGCTGGGGTCCGCGGCTGCCCTGGATTGCCTGGAGTGCCGTGCCGATGGGGCTGGCGATGGCCGCCAACTGGTGGGTGCCGCCGGGCAGCCTCTGGCAGAAGTTCGCCTACTTCGTGGTGATCGCCCTGCTCTCCCAGGGACTGTTCACCTGCGTGAACCTGCCCTATTCCGCCCTCGCCAGCGAGCTCACCGTCGACACCAGCCTGCGCACCCGGCTGAACACGGCGCGCTTCACCGGCTCGATCCTTGCCGGACTCAGCGGCCTCGTGCTCGGCGCCCTGCTGGTCCGCGGCGGACCATCGGGCTACCTCAGCATGGGGCTCGCCTCCGGCCTGCTGATCATTCTGGGAACCCTGGGCTGCGCTTGGGGTCTGTCGCCGTTCACGGGCCATTGCCAGCGGCCCACCGGCGATCCCGAGCCGATTGGACGCCAGTTGCGACGCATTGGCGCCAATGGTCGTTTCCTGCGGGTCCTTGGCCTCTACCTGCTGCTCTGGTGCGGCCTGCAGCTGATGCAACCCGTGTCGCTGATCTTTTTCGAGGCTGTGATGCGACTGCCCAAGAGCTGGAGCGTCTGGATCCTGATTCCCTTCCAGCTCAGCGCCTTGGTCGGGCTGCAGGTCTGGAGCCGGGTGTCCTACAGGCGCGGGCGGGTGCATGCGCTGCGCTGGGGCGCCGGCCTCTGGATCGCCGGCTGCGCCCTCTCGATGGTGCTGGTTCCACTGGAGGCCAGCATCAGTCCGCTCGGTTCGCTCAGCAACATGGTCAGCCTCGGCCTGCTGGTGCTCACGATCGTGCTGGTGGGACTGGGGGGCTCCACCGCCTTCCTGATCCCCTGGTCGCTGCTTCCCGACGCGATCGATGCCGACCCTGACAAACCGGCGGGCCTCTACACGGCCTGGATGGTGATCACCCAGAAACTGGGCATCGGCCTGGCCGTGTTCGCTTTGGGCAACGTGCTCAGCTTCAGCGGCTATGAAGCAGGTCTGCAAGGCCTCCAGCCCGAGAGCGCCCTGCTGACGATCCGGTTGTGCATGGGCCTGATCCCCGCCACCCTGGTGGTGTTGGGGCTGCTGGTGATGCGCCGCTGGCCGGAGCGAGGGCTGCATCTGCAGCGGGCACCACGATGAGGACAACCCGATGAGAACTCCCCGGTGGGTCAGCCGGCTCGGCACCAGCTGCCTGATCGGCGGCCAGACGCTCTCGGCGATCGCCCGCGGCCAGATCAATTTCAACGACCTCTCTGAGCAGATGCTTGAGGCCGGTCCTGGCAGTTTCCTGATCGTGGCGATCACCGCCCTGGCTGCCGGCACCGTGTTCAACATCCAGGTGGCAGCTGAACTGACGAAACAAGGGGCCGGGATGGCCGTGGGCGGGATCCTCTCGCTCGGTCTGGCCAGGGAGATTGCGCCCCTGCTCACCGCCACCTTGCTCACCGGCAAGGTGGCCACCGCCTATGCGGCCCAGCTCGGAACCATGAAGGTGACCGAGCAGATCGATGCCATCACGATGCTGCGCACCGATCCGGTGTCCTATCTGGTGGTGCCGCGGGTGCTGGCCCTGGTGATCATGGCGCCGGTGCAATGCATGCTCTTTTTTGCGGTCGGGGTGTGGTCGGGGCAGCTGAGCAGCACCTTCCTGTTCTCGATCCCGCCGAACGTGTTCTGGAACTCGGTGCGCACCTGGATGCAGCCCAGTGACCTGCCCTCGATGCTGGTCAAAGCGGTGGTGTTCGGCCTGCAGATCGCTGTGATTGCCTGTGGTTGGGGCCTCACCACCAAGGGCGGCCCGAAGGAGGTGGGCACCAGCACCACCGGCGCCGTGGTGATGATTCTGGTCACCGTCAGCCTGATGGACGTGCTGCTCACCAAAGTGCTGTTCGGCGACTGAGCGGCCGGTAGCCCAGCATGGAGGCCATGATTCCAGGCCATGACCACTCCCTCCAGCTCCAGCGACAGCTCGGCCGACAGTTCCACCGACAGCTCGGCCCCCAGCCCCACGCCCGCTGACACCCCAGGGGTGATCCTCACGCCCCGTCCCTGGGTTCCGCTGGGGTTGGTGCTGCTCGGCCTGGCCAGCCTGCTGTTGCTGCCGCGCTGGAGCGGGGCGCTCTGGTTGGCCGGTGCGCTCGTGCTGTTCGGCCTGCTGCTGCTGCTGCAGACCGCCCTGCTGCGGCTGCAGTTCAGCCCCGATGCCCTGCTGGTCTGGCGGCGTCAGACCCTGTTGCGCCGCTTCCCCTACGACGAATGGCTGGGCTGGGCCGTGTGGTGGTCGCCGCTACCGGTGCTGTTTTATTTCCGTGAACAGCGCAGCATCCACCTGCTGCCGGTGTTGTTTGATGCCACCGCCCTGCGCGAGCAGCTCAACCTGCACATCAGCGCCCCGAAATGACCGATCCGTCCACCTCCCCTGATCCGGCAGCCGAAGTGCCGAACGAAGCGCTCAGCGAAGCGCCGGCTCAATCCGGCTCCCCCTGGCAGGACCTGGCCCTGACCGAGCTGAGCGGGCGACGCCAGGCGCTGCTGGCGGAGATCGAAGGGCTTGAGGCCCGCCGCGATCTGCTGGCCAAGGACCTGCTGGGCACGGTCGCTGGACAGTCCGATGCCATTGCCAGGCGCCTGAAGGGCTTTCAGGACTATCTGGTGGTTGCCCTGCAGGATCTGGCCAGCCAGGCAGAGCAGATTGATCTGGCGGTGCCGCCGCTGCAGCTGCAACCCTCTCCCCTCGATCAAATGGCCGCACCGGCGGCAGCGCCCGAAGCCGCTGCGGCGGTGAGCCCTGGGGTGGGTCTGTTCAGCCAGGACGAGGCCCTGATCAGCGACCAGCTGCGGCGCTTTCAAGGCCAACCAGACTTCTACGCCGATCCCTGGAAGCTGCGCCGCAGCATCGAGCCCTCCGCCACGGCCCTGCTTGAAGACTGGTTCCTGCAGCAGGGCGGCCGCGGCGCCCAGGCCAGCAGCGGCAGCCGCAACCGCAACGCCCTGGTGGTGGCGGCCGCCGTTGCCATCCTCGGCGAGCTCTACGGGGAGCGTTTTCAGACCCTGGTACTGGCCGGCCAGCCCGAACGCCTCGGTGAGTGGCGCCGCGGCCTGCAGGACTGCCTGGGCCTGGGTCGGGAAGACTTCGGCCCCAACAGCGGCATCGTGCTGTTCGAGCGGCCCGATGCCCTGATCGAGCGGGCTGATCGGCTCGAAGAACGGGGGGAGTTGCCGTTCATCGTGATCGATGCCTCCGAGCAGGTGGTCGACATCCCGATCCTGCAGTTCCCGCTCTGGCTCGCTTTCGCCGCCACCGCCAACGAATTGGCCCTCGAGGAGGACCAGCTCTGAGACCCGCGCCACCAGCCCGCCCGCAACCCCGGACCCGCCCATGAACGCGCTTCTGCCCCTTGTGGTGATGCTGACGGGATACCTACTCGGCTCGATCCCATTCGGCTGGCTGGCGGGCCGCTGGTGGGGGGGAATCGACCTGCGCGAACTGGGTTCGGGCTCCACAGGCGCCACCAACGTGCTGCGGCAGATGGGCAAGGGCCCGGCCCTGGTGGTGTTCCTGCTCGATGTGCTCAAGGGCAGCGCCGCGGTGTTGCTCGCCAAGGCCCTGCTCCAGCCGCTCCTGATCAGCGACAGCAGCGACTGGTGGGTGGTCGCCGCTGGCCTGGCCGCCCTGGCCGGCCACATCTGGCCGATCTGGCTGGGGTGCAAGGGCGGCAAGGCCGTGGCCACCGGCCTGGGCATGCTGCTCGGCCTGGTGCCGGCCGTGGGTCTGGCCTGCTTCGGCCTGTTTCTGGCCACCCTGACGGTCAGCCGGATCGTCTCGCTCTCGAGCGTGGTGGCCGCCCTGAGCCTGCCGCTGTTGATGCAGGGCAGCTTCATGACCGCCGGAACCGGCCTGCGGCCGGCCTATCTGGCCCTGGCCGTGCTCACCACCGTGTTGGTGGTGTGGCGACACCGCGCCAACCTCGGGCGCCTGATCGCCGGCACCGAACCGAAGCTGGGCAGCAAATCCGGCGCCAACTGATCCAGCCAGACAACTCAGCCTTCGGCCAGGGCCCGGCTGCGTTCGGCGGCCGCCAGCACCGCCTCGATCAAGGCGGAACGCACACCGCCCTGCTCCAGGCGCCTGAGGGCCGCGATCGTGGTGCCAGCTGGGCTGGCCACCATGTCCTTGAGCTGGCCGGGGTGCAGCTGCTGCTGTTGCAGCAGCTGCACCGAGCCGGCCATCATCCCGCCGGCGAGCTGCAAAGACAGGGCGCGCGGCAGGCCGGCGGCCACGCCGCCATCCGCCAGCGCTTCGATCACCACCGCCGCCAGCGCCGGCCCGGAGGAGGCCAGGGCGAGGAAGCCATCGAGCTGGCTCTCCGGCAGCTCGAACACCTGGCCGACCGACGCAAACCAAGACCGCACCTGATCACACTGCTCCGTCTGCACCGCCGCACCCCAGGCCAGGCCGGTAATGCCGGCGCGCACCAGGCAGGGCGTGTTGGGCACGGCCCGAACCACCTGGCAGTGGGGAAAGGCCTGCTCCAGCTGCCGCAGGGTCACCCCGGCGAGAACCGAAATCAGCAGCGGGGCTTGACCCGCCGCGAAAGACGGGGCAGCGGCGGCAACCCGGCGTAATTGCTGGGGTTTGACAGCCAGCAGCACCACCGCTTCTGCCCAGGCAGCGGCTGGATCGGTGCCGACAGCCACCCCCAGCTCCGCCCGCAGGCGCCCGGCACTGGCCTCGCTGGCCACCACGGCCTGGACCCGCCCCGCAGCCACGGCGCCTTGCTCAAGCAGCGGAACCAGCAGCGCCCGGGCCATGCGGCCCAGACCAATCACACCAAGACCAGTCACATCAGGACGGATCACACCGGGATCAGCCCAGGCCGGCACCGAGATCGGTTCGGCCCCAGGCAGGGCTGGGGGCGGCCACCGAATCGGCGCCGAGATCCTTGGAGGTCACGATGGTGGGCGAGGAGGGCTCTTCGCCGGAGGCCGTGGTGACGGTGACACAGCTGGGGGCAAACAGGAAAATGCTTTCGCCGACCCGTTCCTGGTGGCCATCGATGGCGTAGGTGCCGCCAGCCACGAAATCGACGGCGCGCTGGGCCTGATCGGGCTCCATCATCGTGAGGTTGATGATCACGGTCTTGCGGTCACGCAGGGCCTGAATCGCCCGCGGCATCTCATCGAAGCTGCGGGGCTCCATCAGGGTGACTTCCGCGGCCGTCGGCGAAAGACCGGGCATGCCGATCACCTTCCCACCGGCGAATGGATCGTCCATCGAAAAATCTGAGCTGAGGCTCAGGGCGCTGCCGCTGCTGCTCTGGCCAGCGGCGCTGCCGCGGGGGGTGCTGGCGGTGGCTGTGGCCTCACCGGCGTCGTAGTCGAGTTCGTCGTCGTAGTCGCCATCGAGATAGTCGTCACCCGAGACAACCGCACGCAGGCGTGAGAACAACGACACCTTGAGTTCCTTCGTGTTGGTCTGTACCTCAATAGCGTCCCACGCCAGCGGTGGCAACTGGTCACACATCGAACAATCCCGTTCCGAAACAGCGATTGGCCTGGATCGGGCCGCTCAGATCAGACCGCTCAGACCTGGCCGCTCAGATCGGGCGTGGACCGAACAGCGCCGAGCCAATTCGCAGCCAGTGGCTTCCGGCAGCCACCGCTTCAGGCCAGTCACCGCTCATGCCCATCGAGAGCTCCGGCAGTCCCAGGCGTGCCGCCAGGGCCGCGCAGTCGCGGAACAGCGCCAGGCGCTCAGCCGGCTCCAGCCCCATCGGCGCAATCGTCATCAATCCCACCAGCCGCAGCGGATCGAGGGCCCGGAGTTCAGGCCAGAGCCGCTCGAGTTCGGCCGCCTCAAAGCCGGTCTTGCCGGGGTCAGGCCGCAACTTCACCTGCAGAAACAGCCTGGGGCTGAGGCCCTCCTCGCTGGCGATGCGCTGCAGGCGCTCGGCCAGGGCGGCGCTGTCGACGGAATGGATCGTGCCGAAATGACGCAGCACCGCCCTGGCCTTGTTGGCCTGAAGGCGACCGATGAAATGCCAGTCGAGCGGTTCGAGATCGGCCAGTTCGAGCTGCTTCGCCACGGCCTCCTGCAGGCGGCTCTCGCCAAAGGAGCGCTGGCCACACCCCACCAGACGGCGGATCCGCTCGGCCGGCTGCCCCTTGCTCACCGCCAGCAGCCGACTGCCCGGCGGCAATGCAGCGGTCAGGCGCTGGAAGCGCTGCTCGAGGCCCTCAGCGGCATCCACGCCTAGATGAAGGTCTGGTCGAACAGCTGGCGCCAGCGGGGGAGGTGGGCGCTGCCATCGCGGCGGGCCCGCGCCAGGTTCTGCTCGGCGTAGTGACGGGCATCCATCAAGGGAATCACCTCGAACTGGGCACTGCGCGACTGCAGGGTGACCAGAAAAAACATCCTCTGGGCGTAGAGGGTGGCGAACAGGTCACGCCCTTCTCCGGCCGGGGACACCCGATAGAGCAGACCGAAGGTGGGGTGATTCAGATACCGCTCCGTACTCGCGTCTGCGCTCACTGATGGTTCTAGCGGCTACCAATCACAGCGCACCGTACTGCCAGCGCAGTCCGAGCAAGGCGATCAGGGCGGTTGCGGCGATCCAATTGAGTGGGTGAGCCGCCCGGACCACCAGCCGCAGTTGCCGGGGTGGCAACCACTGGCCGCCCCTGGCCATCAGGGCTTCGGCGCCCTGCTCGGCCCGCAGCAACAGGTTGGCCAACAAGCGTTCTCCCACCGCCAGAACGATTCCAAGCGCCCCCTTCAGGCCAAGGCTGCGCAGGTTCACGGCCCGGGTGGCCAGCGAGCGCAACAGGTTCTGGAATTCTTCCTGCACCAGGGGCAGAAAGCGCAGCGCCAGCAGCAGGGTGAAACCAAGCCGATCCACCGGCAGGCCCAGCAGGCGCAAGGGGCTGATCGCCCAGGTCAGGGCCCAGACCAGCTCCTCGGGAGGGGTGCTCAGCAGCAGCAGGTTGGCGCTGTGGATCAAGGTGAACAGCAGGGTGGCGCTGTTGAGGCCCAGTTCGGCTGAGCGGCGGTTGACCACCAAGGGCCCGAGCGGCAGCGGGCCGAGTTGCACGGGCCCCCAGCGCAGCAGTTCCCAGGGTTCTCCCAGGCGCTGGGTTGCGGGCTGGCCGGCAGCACTGGGGGCCAGCGTCAGCTCCTGCGGCGATCGGCTGATCGGTGCCGCTGGCACCGCCCTGGTGGGCAGCAGGGCAGAGAGCAGCCCCACCAGCAGGCTGAGGGCGAGCAGAGCAGGAAGGTTCCGGCGCCACAGCCGCCAGGACAGACCGCTGAGCGCGGTGATCAGCAGCAGCAAGCCCACCAGGGCGATCCGCCAGAGGGGTCCAGCCAGAATCGGCGTGACCAGGAAGGCCAGGGTCCAGCCGAGCTTGAGGCGGGGATCGAGGCGGCGCAGCCAACTCGATGAGCCATCGACGAATTGGCCAATCGGAAGCTGCCGAAGCCAGTCCATCAGCGAAAAACTCTCACGTCTGCGCCATCAACCCAAAGCCATCAAGACAGCGGGGCGTCGGCGGAGTCGGCCGTTAAATCATCCAGATCAGCGGTTGCACCAGTCTTGGAATCGCCCCTGGAGCGGGCCACGGAACGGGAATCGGAACGGGAATCGGCGTGGGCGGTGGCGCGGGCCTGCTGGCGGTTGAGCTCCTTCTCCGCATCCCGTTCCTGCTTGCCACGCCAGAACAACTTGATCGGCGAGCCATCGAAGCCCAGGCCTTCGCGGATCTGGCGTTCCACATAACGCCGGTAGGTTTCACCGAACAGCTTCGGATCATTCACGAACAGCGTGAAGCTGGGGGGCCGGGTGGCCACCTGGGTGCCGTAGTAGAGGCGTCCCTGGCGCCCGCCGCGGCTGGTGGGGGGCGAGCGCCAGCTCAGCGCCTCCTGCAGCACTTCGTTCACCACCGAGGTGGTGACCCGACGCCGGTGCTGCTCCACCGCCAGCAGGGCCAAGGCAAAGATGCTCTCCACCCGCTGGCCGCTGAGGGCGGAGGTGAACAGCATCGGCGCCCAATCGAGGAAATAGAGCTTGGCGCGCAGCTCCTTCTCCATCGCCGGCATGGTGTGGCTGTCTTTTTCGATGGCGTCCCACTTGTTGACCACCACCACGCAGGCGCGGCCGTCTTCCTCGATGCGCCCGGCAACGCGCTGATCCTGCTCGGTGACGCCGTCGAGGGCGTCGATCACCAGCACACAGACATCGCTGCGTTCCACCGCCTTGAAGCTGCGGGTGATGCCGAAGTATTCGGGGCCGTAGCTGACACTGCGGCGACGGCGAATGCCGGCGGTGTCAAGCAGTTTCCAGGTTTTGCCTTCGCGCTCGATCGTCGTGTCGATCGTGTCGCGGGTGGTGCCACGGATCGGGCTGACGATCGCCCTGGGCTCGCCGCAGATCGCATTGAGCAAGCTCGACTTGCCCACATTCGGGCGGCCGATGATCGCCAATTGGATCGGCTCCTCGCCTTCGAGCTCGTCGTGGGGGGGCAGGAAGCCAATCAGCTTATCGAGCAGATCGCCGGTGCCGGCCCCGTGAATCGCCGAGACGGGGTGGGGTTCGCCCAGGCCGAGCCCCCAGAAGTCAGCGGCCATGGCCAGACCCTGGTCGGGCGACTCACACTTGTTGACTGCCAGCAGCACGGGCACCTTCTGGCCGCGCAACCATTCAGCGATGGACTGATCGGCGGCAGTGAGCCCCTGCTGACCATCGACCACCACCACGGCGACGGCCGCTTCGGCCATGGCCAGGTTGGCTTGCTGGCGGATTTCCGGCAGAAATTCGCTGTCGTCGTCAAAGACCAGACCGCCGGTATCGACCACCCGGAAGGTGCGATCTCCCCAGAAGCCTTCTTGGTAGGTGCGGTCCCGGGTGACCCCGGGCTGGTCATGAACGATGGCTTCGCGGCTGCGGCAGAGCCTGTTGACGAAGGTGGACTTGCCCACATTGGGGCGGCCGATAATGGCGACGACTGGAAGCGCCAAAAATACTTATCTCAACCAAACCGTGGCTACTCTTGACACTACAGAGCGCCGGGCTGCTGCGGAAGCGCCCCGTTCTGCGGCAGCGGCTCGCCGCAGCCAGCCAGCCAGGCCAGCAACCAGTTCACCGCCGTGGCCCGGCGGGTGCGGCGGGGATGGAGCTCACCGATCCGGTAGCCAGCGAATCCCAGCTGCTCCTTGAGCAATTGCTTGTAGGGCGCCGCGATCGAGCGGGTGAGCCTGACGCTGGCGGGACGCTCGGCGATCAGCTCCGGGGCCAGCGGATAGGCCTCGGCCCACTCCTGTGGTGTCTGGGGACCGGCACTCCAGGGCTGGCCGGCCGACTCGGGCCGGTAGCCCAGCCGTTGCCAGACCAATTCACAGACGAAGCGATCGCTGAACTCGTCGTCGAGGATCCGCCGCAGCAGGTCGGCGCTGAGCGGGAAGGTATCGGGATGCATCGAGGCCTGCCGCTGCTGAAGCCATGCTGACCCCTCCACTGCGCTGGCCGGGCCGGGGCGTAGCCCGCCAGCTCGATTGCCGCGTGTTTCAGTCGCCGCTGGCGGGTGTGAGCGACAGGATCTTCCGCTCCCTGGTACGGCGTTGGGCGCCGGAGGCCCTGCTGTTCACCGAGATGGTTCACGCCACCAGCCTGGAGCGCGGCCATGGCGGCGAGAAATTCGAGGACTTAGCTGGCGAAACCGGCCCGATCGCGGTGCAAATCTTTGATCACCGTCCGGCGGCGATGGCCGAAGCGGCGCGGCGGGCCGAAGCCGCCGGTGCCTTCCTGATCGACATCAACATGGGCTGCCCGGTGCGCAAGATCGCCCGCAAGGGCGGCGGCAGTGGCCTGCTGCGCGATCCGGAGCTGGCCCAGCGGATCGTGGCGGCGGTGAGCGGGGCGGTGCGGATTCCGGTCACGGTCAAAACGCGGCTGGGCTGGTGCGGCAGCAGCGCCGATCCGCTGGGCTTTGCCCTGGCCCTGGAGAACGCTGGTGCCCAGGCCCTGACCCTGCACGGCCGCACCCGGGAGCAGGGCTTAAGCGGCGAGGCCGACTGGGGCGCGATCGCCGCGGTGAAGCGGGCCCTGCGCATTCCGGTGATCGCCAACGGCGATGTGACCAGTCCGGAGCGGGCGCTCGCCTGCCTGGCGATCACCGGCGCCGATGGGGTGATGGTGGGCCGGGGCAGCCTCGGTGCCCCCTGGCTGGTAGGGCGGATCGATGCGGCCCTACGCGGCCGGCCGGTGCCGCCGATCCCCACGGCCACGCAGCGACTGCAGCTGGCGGCCGAGCAGCTCACGGCCCTGGTGGAGGCCAGGGGCGACAAGGGCCTGCTGATCGCCCGCAAACATCTCGGCTGGACCTGCCAGGGCTTTGCTGGCGCGGCGCAGCTGCGCCGTCAGCTGATGGGGGCGCCGAACCTGGCCGAGGCGCTGGCCCTGCTCAGGGAGGCGGGTCTGGAAAGGGATGGGGCGGCGCTGAGCTGCCCCTGAACCGATCCCTGCCGGCTCAAGGGCAGGCCCAGCAAATCGCGGCTGCCGGTGATCGCCTGCACCGCCAGCAGCACGGCCACCAGCAGGTTGGCGCTCACATGCAGGCGCCGGAAGCGCAGCGAGGCGATGATCTCCGGCCCCGCCGCCATCGAAAACAGCAACAGGCCCATCAGCAACATGCCGCTCCAGTAGTGGGAACTCCAGAAGGCCCCGCTGAACGGGTTGTCGGCCTGGCGCCAGACCTCGGGCTGGCTGCCCAGCGCCAGCAGGCCGGCCCAGGTGAGCAAAGCGAAGCTGGCCCGCAGCGCCGCCAGCCGCACCCTCCAGAGCGCCAGCAGACTCGCGAAGGTGCCGGCACAGACCAGCAACAACAGCGCCAAGCGGGGAAAGCTGACGGCACTGCTGAGGGAGGTGCCGCTGAGAAACGAATGAATCAGGGCGATCAACACGGCCACCACCGCACCGGAGCCAACCCAGCGGCCGTGGTCGGCATGCTCCACCCCGACGCTGGCGGGCAGGGGGTTGATCTCAAGCCGCCGCTCCCGCGCCAGGATTCCCAGCCGGATCGTGGCCCCCACCACGGGATAGACAAACAGGATCATCAGCACCGGATGGAGCAGGGAGAACCACTCGATCGGGGTCATGGCGGCGGCTGGCGATGGGGAGAGCAAAGCATCTGGCGTGCCATCAGGGGAGCACCTCTGGCCAGCCCAGGCGGATCAGCAGCAGGGAGAAGTAGGGCTGCTCGGCGGCCGGCACCTGCTCGGCCGCTGCCAACAGCTCATCGGGCCAGCCCAGGCGCTGGGCCAGCTGGCAGCCCGCCAGCAGCTGGCGGCGGGCCAGCAGCGGCCTCACCCAGGACCAGCGCCGGCCGAGCTTGAGCAGCACCAGATTGGCGCGCTGCTCCGGCGGTGGCTCCTGCAGCTGATCGAGCAGGGCTTCTAAGGCCTCGGGCTGATCCGGTGTGGTTCGCACCAGCAGCCCCTGCTGCTGCAGGGCCAGGGGCCAATGGGCCGCCGCCGCCGCCGCCGCCAGCGCGGTGATGCCCGGGATCAGCCGCAGCGGACAGTTGGGGTGACGCTCCGCCAGGGCCAGCAGGGCATAGGAGGCGCTGGCAAACAGCGACACATCCCCCTCACAGAGCAACACCACCCGCCGGCCGGCGGCCACCTCCGCCGCCAGCCGATCGGCCGCCGCTCGCCAGGCCAGACGACGCGGCGCATCGGCGGCCACCATCGGGAACAGCAACGGCAACAGGTCCTGCTGCGGCGTCAGCCAGGGCGCCGCGATCGCCGCGGCCATTCCGTCGCCGCCCTGTCGCCCCACCGGATAGGCGACCACCTCCGCAGCCCGGATCGCGCGCACCGCCGCCACGGTGAGCAGGTCGGGATCGCCGGGGCCCACCCCCACCAGCACCAGGCCCGGCTGTGGATCCAGTGGCAGATCCAGCGACGGATCCAGTGGCGACTCAGGGGCCAATCCGCTGCGCTCGAAGGCTTCGCTCAACGCCTTGTTCTCTTCGATTTCTAAACTTGCTGATTGTCCTGCCCAACCCGGGTTCCACCAGCCCGCTGACCCTTGAGCCGTTTGCAGATCTACGCCGCCTGCCATCCCGCTGGGAATGGCAATGGCCTTGGCGTTGGCCCCGCCCAACTGGAGAGCGACGACGGGGCCGTGATCGCCGCTGAACTGGCAGCCCGCGGCATCGGCTTTGAGCGCTGGCTGGCCACAGTCGAGCTGGCGGCCGATGCCGATGCCACAGCGATCCTGGCGGCCTATGCCACGGAGGTTGCCGCGCTGCAGGCCCAGGGCGACTACCCCACGGTGGACGCGATCCGCCTGGTCCCCGACCACCCGGAGCGCGCGGCCCTGCGCCAGAAGTTCCTCGCCGAGCACACCCACAGCGAAGACGAGGTGCGCTTTTTCGTGGAAGGCCGTGGGCTGTTCTGCCTGCATCTGGGGGAGGAGGTGCTGCTGGTGCTCTGCGAGCGCGACGACCTGATCCGCGTGCCGGCCGGCAGCCGCCACTGGTTCGACATGGGCAGTTCCCCCCGCTTCACCGCCCTGCGCTTCTTCAACAACCCCGCCGGCTGGGTGGCCAACTTCACCGGCG
Organism: Synechococcus sp. SynAce01; assembly: GCF_001885215.1. GTDB lineage: Bacteria > Cyanobacteriota > Cyanobacteriia > PCC-6307 > Cyanobiaceae > Regnicoccus > Regnicoccus frigidus. Next base: position 766,565 of record NZ_CP018091.1, read on the forward strand.
ACCCGATCGCCGAGCGCTTTCCGCTGCTCGCCTGAACTGAGCTGTTCAATTCGAGCAAAATTCAGCTGTGCAGGCGCGGCTGGGGGTGCAGATCCACCAGCAGCGCCGACTCCTCAGCCGCCAGCTGCTCGAGCCGCTCGATCACGGCCGATCGCGGCCAGCGGCGCTCGCACAGCACCCAATAGAGCCCGAAGTGACGGGCCTCGCTAGCCAGCAGGTCGCCGTAGAGCGCGGCCAGTTCGGCGTCGGGGCAATGGGCGGCCAGCAGGGCGAGGCGCTCGTGGCTGCGGGCCTCGATCAAGCCGGCCACCAGAAAGCTGTCGAGCATGCGCCCCGGCTCCTGCCGGCGCACCAACTTGGCCAAAGCGGCGCCGTAGGGCGGCGGCGCCAGCGGACGCAGGGGAATGCCACGGCGCTGCAACAGGGCCAGCACCCGCTCGAAATGCTCCAGCTCCTCGCGGGCCAGGGGGCTGAGCACCGCGCCAAGGGCCGGATCGCAGGGGTAGCGGAACATCAGCTGCAGGGCCACACCAGCCGCCTTGCGCTCGCAGTTGGCGTGATCGATCAGCAGATCAGCGGGATGGGCCAGGGCCTGCTGCAGCCAGGCGCCGCTGCTGGGTTCAGCCAACCAGCGCACCCTCACCCCCGAAGAGCTGACACCAACAGTTGCTTCAGTCCTCACAGTGGCTTCGTTCATCAAGCTGCGCGCAGGTGGTCGACCAGGCCGTCTAGGGCGAGGCGGTAGCTGGTGGGGCCAAAGCCGCAGATCACACCCACCGCCACAGCCGCCAGGGTGGAGGTGTGGCGGAACGGCTCCCGGGCATGGGTGTTGCTGAGGTGCAGTTCCACGAAGGGCAGGGAGACCGCCAGCAGGGCATCACGCAGGGCGATCGACGTGTGGGTGTAGGCGCCGGCATTGATCAAGATGCCGGCGCTCTGACCAGCGGCCTGCTGGATCCGGTCCACCAGTTCGCCCTCATGGTTGCTCTGAAAGCAGCTGAGTGTGACCCCCAGCGCCGCCGCCCGCTCCGCCAGGCCCTGATTGATCTGCTCAAGGCTGGTGGTGCCATAAAGACCGGGCTCACGGCGGCCCAGCAGGTTGAGATTGGGGCCGTGCAGCACGAGCAAATGCATGGGGGAGGTTGGCTGGTAAGTTGACGAGGTGTGGTGCGGGTCGGTGCCCGAGTGGTTAATGGGGGCGGACTGTAAATCCGCTGGCTTCGCCTACGTTGGTTCAAATCCAACCCGGCCCACCTTCCACATGCCCTTGTAGCTCAGCGGTAGAGCACTCCCTTGGTAAGGGAGAGGTCACGAGTTCAATTCTCGTCAAGGGCTTTCAACGTTGCAAGGGCGCTATCAGGATCACAACTTGTTTAGGCAAGTTGTTGGCGCCTGAATACAGGCCAAAGCCAACTATCTACAGAAAAACCATTCAGCGGCGCTGCTGGGCCAGCACGCCATGGCGGGGTGCAAACAGAAAACTGAGCACGAACAGGCCGGTCTGGGTGAGCACGATGCAGCCGGCGGTGGAGGCATCCATCCAGTAGCTCCAGTAGATGCCCACGAGGCTCGAGAGCATCGCCGAGCCCACGGCAATCCAGACCATGCGGTCAAAGCGATCGGTGAGCAGGTGGGCTGTAGCCCCCGGCGTGACGAGCATGGCCACCACCAGGATGATGCCCACGGTCTGCAGACCGGCGACGGCGGCTAAGGACAGTACCGAGAGCAGCAGGTAATAGAGCACGCCGGTATTGATGCCGATCGAGCGGGCGTGGGTGGGGTCAAAACAAAACAGGATCAGGTCGCGGCGGAACACCATCAGCACCACCAGCACCACCGCGCTGATCAGCACCGTCTGCTGGATGTCGGAGTCACTGATTCCCAGCACATTGCCGAAGAGAATATGGGTGAGATCAATGTTGCTGCGTATTTTTGACACCAGGACCAAGCCAAGGGCAAAGAAGCCGGTGAACACCAGGCCGATCACCGTGTCTTCCTTGATCCGGGTCATCTGTTTGACAAAACCGATCACCGCCACCGACCCCACCCCGAACACGAAAGCACCGAGCGCGAAGGGAAGATTGAGGGCATAGGCGATCACCACGCCGGGCATCACGGCGTGGGAAACGGCATCCCCCATCAGGGCCCAACCCTTGAGGGTCATGAAGCAGGAGAGCAGCCCACAGACCGCCGCCACCAACGCGCTCACCAACAGCGCCCGCACCATGAAGTCATGGCGGATCGGTTCGAGCAGCCAGGCGGCGATGTCAGCTGTCATCACGAGTCCCCCAACCTGATTCCATCCTTGAGCGGCAGGAGCAGGTCCTGGGGAGCGGTGGTGCTGAAGGTGCGCGCCAGGTTCTCCTCGGTGAACACTTCCGAGGTTTCGCCATAGGCCATCACGGTCTTGTTGATCAGCACCACCTGATCACAGAAGCCGCGCACATGCGAGAAATCATGGGTGGAGATCAGCAGGGTGCGGCCTTCAGCGCGGAACTGCTCAAACAGTTGGATCATCAGTTTCTCGGTGCGGATGTCGACGCCGGCGAAGGGTTCATCGAGCAGCATCACCGCAGCCCCTTGGGCCAGGGCCCGGGCGAGAAAGGCACGCTTGCGCTGACCACCGGAGAGTTCGCCGATCTGGCGATCGCGCAAGGGCCAGAGATCAACCCGCTCCAGGCTCTCGCGCACAGCCCTGTGGTCGCTTGGCCGGGGGATGCGCAGCAGGTTCATACCGCCATAGCGGCCCATCATCACCACGTTGCCCACATTCACCGGGAAGTTCCAATCCACGCTCTCCATCTGGGGCACGTAGGCGACGGCCTGGCTGCGGCGCGCCTGCCGCAGCGGCCGGCCATTGATGGTGATGCTGCCTTTGGAGGGGTGCACAAAACCCATCAACGCCTTGAACAGCGTCGATTTGCCAGCGCCGTTCATGCCCACCAGCCCGCAGAGGCTGCTGGCCTGAACCTGCAGGGAGACGTCGTGGAGCGCAACGATGCCGTGATAGTCGACGCTGAGGTTGCGGACGCTGATGCGCTCGCTGGGGGCAGGTTCGCTCAAGATCGCTTCCATCGGATCAACTCCCGCCAAGGCCGTCCAGCAGCGTCTTCGCATTGTGACGCTGCAATCCCAGCAGGGATGGGGCCGGGCCATCGGCGGCCGAAAGCGAATCCACGAAGAACACCCCGCCGAAACGGGCGCCGCTTTCCTTGGCCACCTGGCGCTGGGCTTCGTCGCTCACCGTGCTCTCACAGAACACCGCCGGCACCTCACGCTCGCGCACCAGGGCGATCAACCGCGCCATGCGTTTGGGGGTCACCTGGGATTCGGCATTGACCGGCCAGAGGTAGGCCTCCTCCAGGCCGTAATCCCGGGCCAGATAGGAAAAGGCTCCCTCGCAGGTGGCCAGCACCCGCTGCGCGGGGGGGATCGCCGACAGGCTGGCGTGGAGTTCGCGATCGAGGCTGCGCAACTGGGCGCGGTAGGCCTCGGCATTGCGGCGGTAAGCCTCGGCGTTGGCGGGATCGAGCTTGGTGAAGGCCTTGCGGATGTTCTCCACATAGATCTCAGCGAGCTTCGGGGACATCCAGGCATGGGGATTGGGCTTGCCCTTGTAGGCATCCTCAGCGATCGGCATCGGCTCGATCCCCTCGCTCAAGCTGACCCGGGCTGACTCGGGCAGACCGGCGGTGAAACGCCGGGCCCAGAGTTCGAGACTCAGGCCGTTTTCAAGCACCAGATCGGCGCCGCTGGCCCGCTCCAGATCGCTGGGGGTGGGCTCGTAACCATGGATTTCAGTGCCCAGCTTGGTGATCGATTCCACCCGGAGGTGCTCCCCTGCCACCTGCCGCGCCATGTCCGCCAGCACGGTGAAGGTGGTGAGCACCAGGGGGCGCGGGTCAGCAGCCTGCTGGGCCTCGGGCCCTGTCGAGCGCGGCTGCCGGCAGGCGCTGCTCAGCAGCAACAGCGGCACCAGGCCTGCCTGCACCAGCAAGGAAGCAAGCCGTTTCGGGTGCATAGGCAGCAAGCCAACCCGACCAACGTTAGGAGATGCTGACGGACCCAGGACCTCTGCCTGCTGCGGAGCCAACCGCCAGCAGCGTCCTGCGGTTGGCCTGGGCCAGACGACACACTGAAGTTCGAGCCTGCGTCCCCCTGAGCGATGACCCTCTCCAGCACCGGCCAGCCCAGCACCATCGCCGTTGCTGCTCTGGCGCTGTCGCTGGAGCGCTTGCGCGAACCGGTGCGCCAGGGCACCACAGCTCCGCTGGCCTGGCGCCTCCAGCAACTTGAGGGGATGGCCGAGCTGCTGAACAGTCATGAGCAGGCGGTGCTCGACGCCCTCGCCGCCGACCTGGGCAAGCCGCCGGTGGAGGCCTACTTCGAGCTGGTGGCGGTGCGGCAGGAGCTGAAGCTGGCCCAACGGCGGCTGCGGCGCTGGATGGCGCCCCGCAACGTGTCGTTGCCGCTCTCCCAACGCCCCGGCCGGGCCCAGCTGATCGCCGAGCCCCTGGGCTGCGTGCTGATCATCGGGCCCTGGAACTATCCGTTCTCGCTCTCGATGCAGCCCCTGGTGAGTGCGCTGGCGGCGGGGAACACAGCCGTGCTCAAGCCCTCCGAACACGCCCCGCGCACCTCGGCCCTGATCGCCGAGCTGGCCGGTCGCCATCTCGATCCAGCTGCCGTGGCGGTGGTGGAAGGCGACGGCGACACCGCCCGGCAGCTGCTGGAGATGCACTTTGACCACATCTTCTTCACCGGCGGCGGCCGGGTCGGTCGCCTGGTGATGGCCGCCGCCGCCCGCCATCTCACCCCGGTCACGCTGGAACTGGGTGGCAAGAGCCCGGCGGTGGTGCTCAGCGATGCCGATCTGGCCGTGACCGCCCGGCGCATCGCCTGGGGGAAGGGCCTCAATGCCGGCCAGACCTGCATCGCCCCCGACCACCTGTTGGTGGAAGAAGCGGTGCGGCCCGCCCTGATCAGCGCCCTGGAGGCCGAATTCCTGCGGGCCTATGGCCCGGATCCGCTGCGTTCGCCCGATCTGGCCAGGATCGTCAACCGGGGCCAGTTCGAGCGGCTCTCGGCCCTGCTGGAGGGGGCCAGGCAACGGGGTCAGATCCTGGCCGGCGGCCAGAGCGATCCCGAGAGCCTGCGCATCGCCCCCACCCTGCTGGCCGTCGATCAGGCCGACGACCCGCTGATGGCCGACGAACTGTTCGGGCCCTTACTGCCCGTGCTGAGTGTCCCCTCGCTGGCCGCGGCGATCGCCCGCATCAATGACGCCCCCAAACCCCTGGCCCTGTATCTGTTCAGCCAAAGCCTCTCGGCCCAGGAGACCCTGTTGGCCGGCACGAGCTCGGGAGGGGTCTGCTTCAACGACGTGGTGATGCAGGTGGGGGTGCCGGAACTGCCGTTCGGAGGCGTGGGCGCCAGCGGCATGGGCAACTACCACGGCAAAGCCGGCTTCGACACCTTCTCGCACCATCGCAGCGTGCTCAGACGCCCCTTCCGGTTCGATCTGCCGTTCCGCTATCCGCCCTACGGCGACCGCCTCGGCCTGATCAAGCGGCTGCTGGGATGAACCCCTGCCAGGGGGCTGGCGCAATGGTGCGTTCTCCTTATGGTTCGAGCATGCTTCTGACCCTGTCCATGCGACGTTCCCTCGCCGCCCTGGTCCTCGCCCTGCTGTTGCCCCTGCCCGCCATGGCGGCCGAAAGGCATGTGGTGAAACCGGGCGAAACCCTCTCCCAGATTGCCGAGCGCTACGGCGTGTCCACCTCCAGGCTGATGCAGCTCAACAGCATCAAGAGCGCCGATCTGATCCAAACGGGCACCAGCCTGCGCCTGCCGGCGACCCGGCCCGCGGCCAGCGCAGCGTCTGGACGCGGCACCTACAGGGTTAAACCGGGTGAAACCCTCTCGGAGATCGCCGAACGCAGTGGCATCTCCGTACGCCGCCTGATGGATCTCAACAACCTCAGCCGCGCCGACCATGTGGAAGCGGGCCGCCTCCTGGTGGTGCCTGGTGCTCCTGCCACTGCTGCTGCCTCCTCCAGGCCAGCAGCGGTGAACAAAGCGGCCAGCACGCATGTGGTGCGGCCCGGCGAAACCCTCTCGGGCATTGCCGAGCTCTATGGCGTGCCGGTCAGCAGGCTGGTGTCGCTCAACGCCATCTCCAGCCCCGACAAGGTGGAGGCCGGCACCCGCCTGGCCCTGCGTTCACCAGCTGCGGCGGCGAAACCTGCTCCAGCCAGACCCGCCACTCCCCAAGCAACCCAGGCCAAACCCGCCACGCCAGCACCAGCCGCAACCACCGCCGCCGCCCCAGCCACTGCCGCCACCACCACCCCAGCAACCACAGCCGCAGCAACCACAGCCGCCGCTGGCGGCCCGCCTGACTGGCGCACCTATGGCCCTATCCAGGTGGATTTCACCACCTGGCAGCCCCTGGGAGGCAGCCAGGTCGCGTCCGCGCTCAATAACCAGGGCCAGCAGCTGTTTCTGGCGGTGAACTGCTCGGCCAAGAAGATCAACACCACCGGCGAGGGCGGCGTCTGGAAGACCTGGGCCGCACCCCAGGCCGACTTTGAAGAACGGCTGATCGTTGATGCCTGCTGAGCTCAGGCGACCCAGCGCAGCGGCCACGGCTGCTGCAGATAGCGACGGCCGGCCGAGCGCAACCACAGGCGCTGGCTGCCGTCATCGCTCTCACTGATCAGCTCTTCCTGGACCAGGCGGCGAGCCAGCCAGCCCCAACGATCCTCTTCTGATTCCGCCGTGGCCAGGGCATCGGCCAGGCGGCGCAGATCAAAGCCGCTGCGCTGCTCCAGGGCCAGAAGCACCTGGGCCACCTCGAGCGACCAATCGGTGGGACGGCTGCCGGCGTTGCAGTTGTCACAGCGACCGCAGGGGGGCACGAGCTCACCGACGGCCAGCAGCAGCGTCTGCTCGCGGCAGGTTGACCCTTCCGCCACCGCCTCCATGCGCCGGAGCTGCTGCTGGGCCAGCTCCAGGCGGGGTCGCTCCTGCTCCTGCACGTCGTCTGTGAGCTGCCGCATCGAGGCCCGCATCGCCCAACCCAGGCTGGTGCGATCGGCCGGATCGAACAGCACCAGGCACTGGGCCGGCAGCCCATCGCGTCCCGCCCGGCCCGACTCCTGCAGGTAGCCCTCGGCGCTGGCCGGCAGGTCCAGGTGCAAGACCAGGCCCACATCGGAGCGGTCGACCCCCATGCCGAAGGCGACCGTGGCCACCAGCACGGGCCGGGGGTGCTGCTGAAAATGCTCCAGGGCCAGCAGTCGGCTCTCCGGATCCATACCGGCGTGATAAGCGATGGCCGCCACCCCAGCCGCCGAGAGCCGGGCGGCCCAGGCCTCCACCGAACGCCGCGTGCGCGCGTAGATCAGCACCGCCCCCCTGGCGGCGGCCACCGCCTCAAGCACCGCCGGCAGCGGCTCGGCCGGCCGCCGGCGCATGGCGTAGCAGAGGTTGTGGCGACGGGCCGAGCGCACCTGGATCAGGGGCCGGCGCAACTGCAGCAGGCGAATGATGTCGGCCCGCACCCGCGGGGCCGCCGTGGCGCTCAGGGCCACCAGCGGCACGCCAGGGCAGAGGGCGCGCAACTCCCCCAGCCGGCGGTACTCGGGCCGGAAGTCATGGCCCCAGGCGCTGATGCAGTGGGCCTCATCCACGGCCAGAGCCACCAGGCTGCCCTGCTCCAGCACCTCCTCCAGCAGCCGGCGGGTGGCCTCGGCGCGCAGCCGCTCCGGAGCGAGGTAGAGCAGCCGCAGGCCATTGGCCTCGATCTGGCGGTGCAGGCGGTGGCGCGAGGCCGTGTCGAGGCCGCCGTGCAGGCAGGCCGCCGGGATCCCGCGCCGCCGCAACTGGCTCACCTGGTCCTGCATCAGCGCCACCAGGGGCGAGATCACCAGCACCAGCCCCTGGCGCACCAGGGCCGGCAACTGGAAACAGAGCGACTTGCCACCGCCGGTGGGCAGCACCGCCAGGCAGTCACGGCCGGCCAGCAGGGCCTCTACCACCGGCCGCTGGCCCGGCCGAAAGTCACTCCAGCCGAACTGGCTCTCGAGGACGGTCTCGAGGGTGCTGTCCAGACTGGTCTCGAGTGGATCCGGTGCCAATCCCACCCCAGATCTGGTGTGTGGCCACTGTAGCGACGCCAGATCTGCTCAGCTCGCCGGGAAGGCCAGCACCAGCCCGTGCTGGGGCGGCAGCTCGCGGGGCGGCGGCCCACCCACCGATTGCGGTGGCCAAAGCACCGTGGTGGCGCCGGCGGGCAGCGCCAACGGCAGCGCCAGCAGCCCCCGATTGATCACCACCCAGACCCGCTCCGGGCCTTCACCCCGGCTCAGCTGCAGGAGATCATCGTGGCCGCTACCGGTGAAGGCCAGCTCAGATGAGCGCAAGGCCGGCTGGCTACGGCGCAGGGCACTCAGCCCGGCCAGCAGCGGCCGCAGCGGTGGCGCGGCGCCCAGGGGAAAAGCGTCCCAGGGCATGGCCTCGCGGCAGCCGGGTTCAGTGCCACCAGCGAGGCCCATCTCGGTGCCGTAATAGAGGCAGGGCGCACCCGGCAGCAGGAACAGGAGCAGCAGGGCCAGGGCCAGGGCCTCCCGGTCGCCGCCGAGCACATGCAGGGCCCGGGGGGTGTCATGGCTGTCAAGCAGGTTGAGCTGGCAGCGGTTGATCGCCGGGCCGTACCAACCCAGCACCTCCTCAACCCTGGCGCGGAAGCCGGCCTGATCCAGGGGCTGGTAGGGGGGCTCGGGCAGGGCCGGCAGCCGCAGCTGAGCCGGCACCTGCCTGGCGCCGACCCAGCCGAGGATCGCCCAGGCCAGCGGGTAGTTCATCGTGCCGTCGAACAGCCCGCTCTGCAGCCAGGGGCGGGCGTCGCGCCAGAGCTCGCCGACGATCCAGGCGTCGGGCCGCTCAGCGCGCACCACCGCCCGGAACTCCCGCCAGAAGTCGTCGGGTACCTCATCGGGCACATCCAGCCGCCAGCCATCCACCCCGGCGGCAATCCAGTGCCGCGCCACCGCCAGCAGATAGGCCCGCACCGCCGGGTTGGCGTGGTTGAAGCTGGGCAGGGCCGGATCGTTCCACCAGCAGTGGTAGCCACAAGAGCCGTCCTTTGCAGCAGCGCCACCGCCACCACCACCGCCACCGCCGTAGGGGTTCAGTGGCCAGTGCTCCACGTGGAACCAATCCACGTAGGGCGAGAGCGGCCCGTTCTCGAGCAGGTGATGGAAGGCCCAGAAGCCGCGGCCGCAGTGGTTGAAGACGCCATCGAGGATCAGGCGCATGCCGCGGCGATGCAGCTCCGCCACCAGAGCGGCCAGGGCGCCGTTGCCCCCCAGCAGCGGGTCCACCTGGAAATACTCGAAGGTGTGATAGCGGTGGTTGGCGGCTGAGGCGAAGACCGGATTGAGATAGAGGCAGGTGGCGCCAAGTTCCTGGAGATCGTCGAGCGCCTCGATCACGCCGTAGAGATCACCGCCTTGAAACCCCTGGGCGGCCGGGTCCTCCCCCCACGGCTGCAGGGCCAGCCCCTGCTGGGCCGCCACCTTGCCGCTGCGGCGAAAGCGGTCGGGGAAGATCTGCACGATCACGGCATCGACCACCCAGTCAGGGCGGCTGGCGGGGTGGCTGGCGGGGCGGCTAGCCGTGTCGTCGTTCGTGTCAACCCGCATCGACCAGCCTGAACATGCGCTCAACAGCGCTAGCACGGACAAAACGGAGCCCCCATGCCCAACGACGCCCTCCTTCTGACGCTCGACCAGGGCACCACCAGCTCGAGGGCCTCCCTCCACACCGCCGCAGGCCAGAGGCTGCTCAGCCGCAGCGCTCCCCTGAGCTGCCGGCACCCCGCCGACGGCTGGGTCGAGCAGGACGGCGAAGAGATCTGGGCCAGCCAGCTGGCGGCCCTCCAAGCCCTGGAGCAGGCGATCAGCCCGGAGCAACGCCGCGCCGTGGCGGCCTGCGGCATCGCCAACCAGCGGGAGACCACCCTGCTCTGGCATCGCCGCAGCGGGGCACTGCTGGGGCCGGCGATCGTCTGGCAGGACGGCCGCACCGCCGGCCTCTGCGCCGACTGGAAACGCAACGGCCTGGAGCCGTTGGTGCGGGGCCGCACCGGCCTGCTGCTGGATCCCTATTTCAGCGCCAGCAAGATCGTCTGGCTGCTGCGCGAGCAGCCGCAGGCGGCGGCCGCTGCTGCGGCCGGGGAGCTCTGCTTTGGCACCGTCAACAGCTGGCTGCTCTGGCGCCTCACCGGCGGCCAGGTGCATGCCACCGACCGCAGCAACGCCAGCCGCACCCTGCTGATGGACCTGGAGCGGGGTCAGTGGGATCCGGAACTCTGTGACGCCTTCGGGGTGCCGGCCGGCCTCCTGCCGGAGCTGCGCCCCTGCCACGCCGACTTCGGCGCCATCACTGCGGAGCTGCCCTTCGCCGGTGTGCCGATCCGGGCCATGCTCGGCGATCAACAGGCCGCCACCCTGGGTCAGAACTGCCTGCAGCCGGGTGAAGCCAAATGCACCTACGGCACCGGCGCCTTTCTGGTGATCAACACCGGCAGCAGCATCGTGCGCAGCGACGGGGGCCTGCTGAGCACCTACGGCTGGTGCGGCGCCGACGGCTCCGCCACCTACTGCCTGGAGGGCAGCGTGCTCAATGCCGGCACCGCCATCCAGTGGCTGCGTGACGGGCTGGGCCTGATCGAGAGTTCCGCCGAGATCGATGCGCTGGCGGCAACAGCTCCCGCCGGCAGCGGCCTGATGCTGGTACCGGCCTTCACAGGCTGGGGAACGCCCCACTGGGATCCCCACGCCCGCGGCCTGCTGATCGGCATCACCCGCGACACCGGCGGCGGCGCCATCGCCCGGGCCACCCTCGAGAGCATCGCCCTGGCCGTGGCCACCCTGGTGGAGCTGGCCACCGAAGCCCTGGGAGCTCCGCTGAAGGAGCTGGCCACCGATGGCGGCGCCGCCGCCGCCGATGGGCTGCTGCAGGCCCAGGCCGACAGCTGCGGCCTGGAGGTGCGCCGCCGCGCCGATCTCGAGAGCACCAGCCGGGGCGTGGCCCTGCTCGCCGCCCTCGATGCCGGTTTGGTGCCTGGCCTTGAGGCCTGGGCGACCATCCCCGGCGAACCAGCCGCCAGCCGCTTTCAACCAAGCCTCAGCGAAGACGACCGCCAGCGGTGGCTGAAGCGCTGGCGGGAGGCGGTGCGTCGCAGTTTGGCCTGGTATGCGCAACCCTGAGGAGAGGCCCAGAGCCGCCCAGACCGCACCTCCGCAGAGAATCCTTGCCGATCGCCAACGGAATGTCTTCTCCTGGCCCCAACCATTCAGGCCCCAGTCACGGCCCTGACCAGAACCCTGGCCACGACCCGGACAAGGTCTTCGATCTGCTGGTGATCGGCGCCGGCGCCACCGGCGCCACCATCGCCTTGGAGGCCGTGCGCCGCGGCCTCTCGGTGGTGCTGGTGGAGGGCAGTGACATCGCCTCGGGCACCAGCAGCCGCAGCACCAAGTTGCTGCATGGCGGCGTGCGCTATTTGGAGCTGGCCGTCAAAACCTTTGATCTGCGCCAGCTGCAGCTGGTGCGCGAAGCTCTGGGCGAGCGCGGCCACTGGCTGCAGGCCGTGCCGTTCCTGGCCCAGCCCCTGGAGCTGCTGCTGCCCACCCGCAACCCGCTGGCCACCGCCTACTACGGCGCCGGCCTGGCGGTCTACGACCTGCTGGCCGGCCGGCGGCGCATCAGCGCCAGCCGCTGCCTCTCGCGCCAGGAGGTGAGCCGCCAGATGCCCGAGCTGGCGCCTGGCCACGGCGGCGTCGCCTACGCCGATGCCCGCTTCGACGACGCCCGCCTCAACCTGCTGATCGCCCGCAGCGCCGCCCTCGCCGGCGCCGCTGTACACACCCGCAGCGCCGTGGTGGAGCTGCTGCGCGACGGCCAGGGCCAGCTGAATGGGGCCGTGATCGCAGCGGAGCCGGATGGCGCCAGGCAGCGGCTGCGCGCCCGGGTGGTGGTGAACGCCACCGGCATCGGCGCCGACGCCCTGCGCCGCATGGCCCAGGCCGATCTGCCGCCCAGGCTGCAGGTGAGCCGCGGCATGCACGTGGTGCTCGACGACGACCTCTGCCCCGGCGGCCTGGGCCTGCTGGTGCCCGCCACCGACGACGGTCGGGTGCTGTTCATGCTGCCCTTCTTCGGCCGCACGCTGGTGGGCACCACCGACACCGCCTGCCCCCTGGCCGAAGCCGAGCGGCCCGCCGCCAACGAAGAGGCCTACCTGCTCGACTACGTGCAGCGCTGGTTCCCCTCAGATACTCCACGCCAGGTGAGCAGCCGCTGGGCCGGCGGCCGCCCGCTGTTGCTGCCCGAAACAGCGGCGGAAGCGGCCGCCGGCACGGCGCGGGTGGTGCGGGAGCACGCGGTGGAGCGGCTCAGCTGCGGTCTGATCAGCGTGATGGGCGGCAAGTGGACCACCTGCCGCAGCATGGCCATCGACGCCCTGGCCGTGGTGGCCGAGCAGCTCGGCCGGCCCTTGGGGGAGCCTGTCGCCGGAGCGATCCTGGGTGCCGCCAGCGACCCCGGCCGCAGCGCCGCCGAGCTGGCCGCCCTGGCCACAAAGCTCAGCAACGAGCTGGGAGGCCCACTGGCGGCCCACCTGATCGCCAGCCATGGCCTGGAGGCCCCCGCGGTGCTCGCCTGCGCCGCCGATGCCAGCGAGCGCACCCCCCTCAGCGACGTGATCCCCCTGACCGCCGCGGAGGTGCGCCACATGGCCCGCCATGAGTGGGCCCGGCAACCGGAGGATGTGCTGGCCCGCCGCTGCCGGCTGGCCTTTGTCGATCAGGCCGAGGCCGACCGGCTGGAGGGCACGGTGGGCGATCTGCTCGAGCAGGAAGCCGCCGCGGCCTACTCGCTCACCAGCCACCAGAAGAACCCATAGGCGGGCAGGTAGACGAACCACTCCGGGCTCGCCGGGGCAAACTCACAACCCCAGAGCGTTTCGCGCATGCGATGGCCCTGCCACTGGCTGAGGTCGAGCCGGGTGGAGGCGCCCGTGCCGGAGAGGTTGGCGGCCACGATCACCGTCATCGCCGACAGGGTTTCCTCGCCCTCGCTGCGCTCCTGGCAGGAACGGGCGTAGCAGAGCACGCTGGGGTGGCCGCTCTCGATCATCACCATGTCGCCGTAGCGCAGGGCCGGTAGCAACCGGCGACTGGTGAGCATGCGGTGGTGCCAGTTGAGCAGGGAGCCCGAGAGCTGCTGCTGCACCTCCACGTTGACCACGCGGTAATCAAAACCGGGTGAGGTGATCGGCGGCAGCACCAGCAAGGGGTCTGGAGCGCTGGAGAAACCACCGTTGGGGGCCCGGCTCCAGGCCATCGGTGTGCGGTTGGGGTCGCGGTCGCGCAGTCCCGGCCAGTCGCCCATGCCCAGTTCATCGCCGTAATAGAGGCAGGGCAGGCCGGGCAGGCTGTAGATGAGGGCATGTAGCAGGGTGTTGGGCCTGGCATCGCCATTGAGCAGGGGGGCCAGCCGCCGGTTGATTCCCCAGTTCAGCCAGTGGTCACGTGCGTCGGGAAAGCCATTGAGGATGGCCTCCACCACCGCATCGGGCACCAGGTGACCATCCCCGAGCCAGAGCTCATCGTGGTTGCGCAGCGGCAGGGCCCAGCGGCAGCCCGGCACCATCTCCTGGGCATGGGTGAGGCAATCGCGCAGGGCATCGCTGCGGCCATTGGCCACGGCCGCGAACAGGTGGGCCGTGAGGCCGAAGTCGAAGGCGGCATGCAGTTCATCGTTGGCCAGGTAGGGCGCCGACTCATCGACCGGCTGGATCGCCTCGGCCAACAGCAGCACATCCCGCCCGCTGGCCTCCACCCGGGCCCTCAACCGCCGCAGGAAGGCGTGAGTTTCGGGCAGGCCCTCGCAGCGGCTGCCCTCCGCCTCGAACAGGAAGGGCACGGCATCGAGGCGAAAGCCGTCGGCCCCCATGTCCAGCCAGAAGTCGACCACCTTCAGCATCTCCTCCTGCACCTCGGGATTGGCGTAGTTGAGATCGGGCTGGTGGCGCAGGAAACGGTGCAGGTAGAACTGGCCCGCCACCTCGTTCCATTCCCAGTTCGAGGCTTCGAAGTGGCGGAACAGCACCGGCGCATCGGCATAGCCCTGGTCGTCGTCGCGCCAGACGTAAAAATCACGCTCGCTGCTGCCCTGGGGCGCCCAGAGGGCGCGCTGAAACCAGGGGTGCAAAACGCTGGTGTGGTTCAACACCAGGTCGAGGATCACGCGGATGCCGTGGATGTGGGCCTGCTCCAGCAACAGCCCCACGTCGCGAAGATCGCCGAGATCGGGGTGGACGCTGGTGAAGTCGGTGATGTCGTAACCGCCATCGCGCAGCGGCGAGGGATAGATCGGCGTCAGCCAGATCGCATCGACCCCGAGCCACTCCAGGTAAGGAAGTTTCTGGGTGATACCGGCCAGGTCACCGATGCCATTGCCGTCGGCGTCGTGGAAGCTGCGCGGCATCAACTGATAGATGACGCAGCCTTCCCACCAGGGAGGTTTGGCTTTCGGCATGACAGTGAATGGAGAGGGTGAATGGAGGGGGTGAATCGAGAGAATGAATTGGTGGTCAAGCCGTCAGACGCCGGCCGCCGGCCGCAAATCGATGCTCATGTTGTGGCTCCCAGGCGATGCGCACGGCATCGCCGATGCTTCGCCCGCCATCGCAGACCCAGCGCAGGGGTCCGCGGGCTGTGTCGAGCTGCAGTTGCTGGCTGGCGCCCTGCCATTCCCGACTCACCACCCGAACCTGCAGTCCACCTTCCCGCACAGCATGGAGGTGTTCGGGCCGCACGGCCAGCAGGCTGCCATCGGGTTCTTGGAGCACGTTGATCTGGGGCCGACCGATGAACTGGGCCACAAACAGCGTGGCGGGTCGGTGGTAGAGCTCGCGAGCCGTGCCGCACTGCTGCAGGCGGCCGGCATCGAGCACGGCGATGCGATCGGCGATGCCCATGGCTTCTTGCTGGTCATGGGTGACGTAGACCACCGGCGCCCCACCGCCGCAGAGGATCGCGCGCAGCTGGGGCCGCAGCTCCTCGCGCAGCTGGGCGTCGAGGTTGCTCATCGGTTCATCGAGCAGGAACACCTGCGGGCGCCGCAGCAGGGCCCGAGCCAGGGCCACCCGCTGGCGCTGGCCGCCGGAGAGATCGGCGGGCCGCCTTTGGCGCAGCTCACCGAGCTGCAGCAGCTCGAGCACGGCATCGAGGTCGCGGGCGATGGTGGCCGCATCGACGCCGCGGATCTCCATCCCCAGCGAAAGGTTGCGGGCCACGCTCAGGTGGGGATAGAGCGCGTAGCTCTGAAACACCATCGCCACCTGACGGCGGGCCGGCGGCAGGGCGGTGATGTCGCGCTCGCCGAGCAGGATGCGGCCCCGGTCGGGGGAATCGAGGCCGGAGATCAGGCGCAGGGTGCTGCTCTTGCCGCAACCGCTGGGGCCGAGCAGGGCCAGGCACTCGCCGGGGCTCACCGTCAGATCGAGATCTTCGAGGATCGTGCGCGCGCCGATG
Organism: Synechococcus sp. SynAce01; assembly: GCF_001885215.1. Classification (GTDB taxonomy): domain Bacteria; phylum Cyanobacteriota; class Cyanobacteriia; order PCC-6307; family Cyanobiaceae; genus Regnicoccus; species Regnicoccus frigidus. The sequence continues at coordinate 782,173 of NZ_CP018091.1, forward strand.
CGGCGGCTGATCCCCTCCAACTGCAACGCCGTGGCAGCGCTGGTGGTGGTGCTGGAAATCGTGCTGGAAACGGTCATCGGCGGGAGCGGCGGACAGCAGGTTCAACCCTTGATGGCGCCCTGGGTGAGGCCGGCCACGATCGGCCGCTGAAAGACCAGCAGTAGCAGCAGCAATGGCACGCTGCCCAGCACCGTGGCCGCAGCGAAGGCGCCATAGGGAACCGAGAACACCGAGGAACCGGCGATGCGGGCCATGGCGGGCGCCAGGGTGAGCAGCTCCGAGCGGCTCAGCCAGGTGAGGGCGATCGGGAACTCATTCCAGCTGAACAGAAACACGAGCACGGCCGTGCTCGCCACCGCCGGGCCGAGCAGGGGCACCAGGATCCAGCGCAGACGCTGCCAGAGGCCAAAGCCCTCCAGCAGTGCGCTCTCTTCGAGCTCGCGGGGCAATTCGGCAAAGGCCGCCTCCAGCAGCAGCACCGCCAGGGGAAGCGAAAGCCCGGCATAGGGCAGACAGAGCGCCAGCAGGTTGTTGGCCAGGCCGAACTGGCGCGCCAGCTGCAGCAGCGCCAGGAACAGCAGCACCGAGGGGAAGGCGGCGGCCACCAGCAGGGCCCCATCCACCAGCTGCCGCTGCAGGCCGCCGCGCCGCTGCAGGGCGTAGGCGCAGGGGATGGCCAGCAGCAGGGTCAGCAGCGTTGTTCCCACCCCCACCAGGGTGCTGTTGAGCAGGTAGCGCCAGAAGGGCGGATCACTGCTGAGGATCTGGCCGTAGTTGGCCAGGGTCCAGCCCCGACCGATCGCCGCCAGCCCGCCCAGCAGGGCATCGGGGGTGCGCAGCGAGGTGTAGAGCTGCCAGAGCATCGGCGCGAGGCTCCAGAACAGCAGCAACGCCACCAGGGTCCAGCGGCGCGGGTTCTGCCCCCTCTGTGAGGCGATCGGTTGTGCAGACGGCGAAGCAGGCATCGGATGCGGGGTGCTTGACAAAAAAATCAGTGCAAGGAAAAGGGCGCGGGGCAGCTCAAGCCCTGGCAGGACGGCGCAAAACCAGCAACAACACGCCCCCCAGCAGCAGCAGCACGCCAAACATGCCGATCATCACGGTGGCGCTGTAGCCGAAATCGAGGAAGCGCATGGCATTGAGATAGGCGTAGCCCGCCACACTCTCGGTGCTGCTGGCAGGCCCGCCGCCGGTGAGCACCACGATCAGATCGAAGACGCCCAGGGCCTGGGCCAGGCGGAACAGCAGCACCAGCAGCAGGTAGGGCCTGAGCAGGGGCAGGGTGATGCGCAGCAAGGCCTGACGGGCGCTGCCACCCTCCAGCGCCAGCGCCTCGTAGAGATCGGCGGGGATCATCTGCAGCCCGGCCAGCAGCAACAGGGCCACGAAGGGCGTCGTCTTCCAGACATCGGCAAAAACCACGGCCAGCCAGGCCAGGGAGGGGGAGGCGAGGAAGGGCAGCGTGCTGCCGGTGAGGCCAGCGATCACGCCGTTGATCGGGCCGCTGGGGTCGTTGAAGATCCAGCGCCAGCCCAGGGCCATCACCGTGGTGGGCAGGGCCCAGGGCAGCAGGGTGAGGCTGCGCACCAGCCCGCGACCGCGCCAGCGCTGATTGAGCAGCAGGGCCATGGCCAGGCCCAGCCCCAGCTCCAACGACACCGACACCAACGCGAAGCGCAGGGTCTGGGCCGCGTCCTGCCAGAAGCGGGCATCGAGAACCAGGCGGTGCCAATTGAGCATCCCCACCGGAACGGGCTGGAGATCCGTGAACAGGTTCTGGGCGTGGAAACTCAGCCACAGGTAAGAGGCCATCGGCCAGAGGAACACCAGCAGCAACAGCAGCAGGGCCGGGCCGATCAGCACCACGCCCATCAGACCGCCTCCACGCCACTGGCGTTGAGCACCGCCCGGCTGCTGCGTCCGGCCCGGCCCATCGCCACTTCAGGGGCCGTCCCGCCGGTGATCGCGTCGCTGAGTTGGCGCTGAAGGATGTCGCTGAGTTGGGCATAGACCGGGGTGATCGGCCGCAAGGCCGCCACCTCCAGGGCCTGGCGCAGGGCGGGCAGCAGGGGCAGGGCCGCACGCAGCTCGGGATCGTCGAACAGGGAGGCGAGCGTGGGCGTGTAGCCCCAATCACGGGCCAGCCGCCGCTGGCTCTGCTCACCGGTGAGGGCCTGCAGCACCGCCACGGCTTCGGCCGGATGGGCACTGCCGCGCAGCACCGACAGCCCCCAGCTGCCCTGGGTGGCAGCCGGCGACTGGCCCGGCTCCGCCACCATCGTTGTGATCGCCACCTTGCCGGCCACGGCACTGCCCGGTTTCTGCAGCTCTTTCCAGGCGTAGGGCCAATTGCGCATGAAGGCGGCCTCGCCACTGGCGAAGGCCTGCAGGCTTTCGGGTTCGGCGAAATCGGCCACCGACGCGGGCGTCACACCCGTTTCGACCAGCTGGCGCAGCCAGGAGGCGGCCGCTGCGGCCTGGGGTGAGTCCAGGCCGATGCCGCTGGCCGCCGCCCCGCCCCACTGGCCGCCGAAGCCACGCAACACTTCGAGGAACACACAGCTGAGGCCCTCGTACTGACGGCCCTGCCAGACGTACCCCCAGCGCACTAAGCCCTGCTCTTGCAGCTCTTTAGAGCGATCCACCAACTCGGCGGGCGTGCGCGGCGGCGCCGCCATCAGATCGGTGCGCCAGTAGAGCAGGCCCATCGAGGCCAGCATCGGCAGGCGCCAGAGCTGGCCATCGAGGCGATTGCCCTCGCGGGCACCGGGCACAACATCGACAAGGGGATCGCCGTCGAGCCAGTCGTCGAGGGGCAGCAGCCAGCCGGCGGCGGCGTATTTGGCCGTCCAGGTGACATCCATCATCAGCAGGTCGTAGGGGCTGTCGCCCAGCAGCAGGCTGCTGATCGCCAGATCCGACACCGCCTCAGTTTCAAACGGTCCGCGGGCCACGGCGATGCGCAGCCGACGGTGGTCGCGGTTGAAGGCCGCCACCGTGTCAGCGGTGGCTTCAGCGAAGGGAGCGGGCATCAGCACGGTGATCGTCAGCGGCGGCCGCGCCCAGGCCACGGGCAGCGCCAGCAGGACCAGGATCCCAGCCAGGACGATCGCCAGGGCCAGCGCCCGGGGCCTGGCTCTGGCACGGCCCACGATCACAGAACGCTGAGTTCACCCAGCTGCTGCTCGGCCCAGTGCTCCACGGTGAACTCCTCGACGGCCTGGTTCATCGTCACCATGCGCTCGCACTGTTCGGGCTTGGGCATCACCAGGGCTTCGGCAATGGCCCGGTCCATGCTGCCGTGGGAGTAGGGGTTGGCGAGCACCGCCCCCTGCAGTTCCACCGACGCTCCGGTGAATTCGGAGAGCACCAGCACCCCATCGCGACCCCGCCGGGCCGCCACGTATTCCTTGGCCACCAGGTTGAGGCCGTCGCGCAGGGGGGTGATCCAGCAAACATCGGCCTCGCCGAACCAGGCCACCAGCTCTTCGTAGGGAATCCGCCGGGTCGAGAGGCGCACCGGCGTCCAGTCGATGCGGGCAAAGCGGCCGTTGATGCGGCCGACGATTTCTTCCACCGCCCGCTGGATGTCGTCGTAGATGCGCATGCCACCGGCAGCCGCCACGCAGCCAAGGAACAGCTCAACCTTGCCGTGCCAGGTCTTGTCGGCCTCCAGCAAACGCTCGTAGGCGAGCAGCATCTCCTCGTTGCCCTTGGTGTAATCCACCCGGGAGGCGGAGAGGATCAGCTTGCGGTCGGAATGCTGCTCCGAGATCTGCTTCGACATGGCGCAGATCTCGGGACTGGACGCAATGCGGCGGATCTGATCGGGGGAGGTGCCCACCGGCGAGGCGACGATGCGCACGCGCCGGCCTTCATGCATCAGGTAAGGAACAACGAACGGTTCGGCCAGGGCGCTGCCGTTACGGCGGAACTTCTCGGCGACCGGCACCGGATCCACCCCCTTCACGGCGCGGAGGCTGACGGCCGAGCGGGCGAAGTTGTTGGCGTAACGGGGAATGTGGAAACCGACTAAATCACAACAGAGCAGGCTGTCGAGGATTTCATCCCGCCAGGGAAGAATGCTGAAGACGTCTGTGGACGGGAAGGGCGTGTGGTGGAAAAAGGCGATCCGCACATCGGGGCGTTCCTTGCGGATGTAAGCGGGCGCGAGCCAGAGATTGTAATCATGAATCCAGATCGTGGCCCCCGGTGCGGCTTCCAGGCAGGCCGCCCTGGCGAAGGAGGCATTCACCTCCTCAAAGATGCACCAGTCGGAATTGTCAACGCTGAAATGGCTGGGAAAGGAGTGCAGAATCGGCCAGAAGGATTCCTTCGACGTGACGTGATAGAAGCTGGATATTTGTTTGGTGGTCAGCGGCAGACGCCGCAACATGAAGTCGTTGGGGGGATCCATCTGGACCAGTTCGTCGTCTGACGGCCCCTCTTCGTCTTGGCGGCGCCAGGCCACCCAGGTGCCTGAGCGCTGGCTGCGAAACAGGTTCCTGAGGGTGGGAATGATGCCGTTGGGGCTCTTCTGATCCACCCAATGCCGGGTTCCATCGGCATCGATCTTTTCATCGAACGGCGAGCGGTGATAGACGAGCACAAAGGCGCTGGTGCCCGCCACCGCTGGGGCTGTAGCCGGAAGGTCTGCGGAAGTTTTGCTGGTCATCTCTGGCCTTCACGTGGGGCCATCCTCTCACCGTTGAACGGGGGCGCTCAAAGTGAGCGTTCAGGGCAAGGGAGGCGCTTCAAGCTGGTCTGGGCTTTCTTCCACCAGTTGAATCCGCACCCGCTTGCCACCGGCGAGCTCCCCGAGTGACACCCGCAGCGTGCTGCCACTGAGGCTCTGCAACAGGGTGAGCAGCTCGCGCAGGTGGGGGGTGCTGCTGCCGCTCTCCACCCAGAGCCGCTCCTGCAGGCCGCCCAGGCGCCGCCAGCTGGTGTGCAGTTTGAGCACGGCGCTCTCGATGTGCTGGGCCTGGCCAACGGCATCGGCCAGCAGGCCGAGGGCATCGAGGCGCTGGGCTTCCTGCAGGGCCTTTTCAAAGTTGAGGTCTCCCTGCTGGAAGGCCCGCACCGCCGCGCCGGCCTCCGCCGCCTTGCTCAGCCAGCGGGCCGTATGGGTCACGTCCTTGACCCGCTCCAGCTCCGGCTCCTCGCGCAGGGCGCGGCGCAGGTCGTCCTGCTGGGGTTCCGGCAGCTTGGCCAGCTCCTTGACCAGCGGCGCCACAATCCGCGGCGGCAGCAGGTTCTCCTGGGTGCGTTGGCGAATCTCCTCCGGCAGCAGGGGGCTGGTGGCGGCGGTGAACTCATCGGTGAGCCGGCGCACCTGTTTGCGCGTGATCTGGCGGCCCTCGTTGGCCGCCTCGCTGATCATCAGCTGCACCTCGGCGTCTGCCTGGGCCGTCTCCAGGAAGGCCCGTTTCGAGAAGTTGTTGACGCTGGCCTGCTCCAGCAGGCCGCCACCGACGAGGTTGTCGGCGGATTCAGCCAGCTGGATCAGGCCATAGGCCCTGGTTTTGCTGATCTCGCGCTCGCGCAGCCACTGCAGAAAGCCGGTGCCCCGGCCTTCGCCACCGCGCTTTTCCCGATCCCGCACCGAGCCGAGGATGCGGCCGCGCCAGATTTCGGTCTGCAGATCGAAGCGATCACAGACCTCCCAGGCCTCCTCGAGCCGGGCGAGGAACTCGACGGTGCTGATGTCCTCGCGGTTGGGATCGGGCAATTCGAGGCTGAGGACAGGTGCCTCCATCGAGGGCCACGGGCAGGGGAGGCGATCGTGCCACGCGGGCCCGGGCGACCCTTGACCCCGAAGCGGCGACGATTCGTGACATGACCTGGTTGCCAAGCCCCTGCCGCGGGTAGTTTCCGCAAGGAAGTCACCCTCATCTAGGCAGCGATGGCCATTTCACGCGGCGACAAGGTGCGCATCAAGCGGGCTGAGTCTTACTGGTTCAACGACGTCGGCACTGTGGCCTCCGTTGACACCTCCGGTATCCGCTACCCGGTGGTGGTGCGTTTTGACAAGGTGAACTACACCGGATTCAGCGGCACCGACGGCGGCATCAACACCAACAACTTCGCCGAGTTCGAACTCGACAAGGCTTAAGGCCGTAGGCCTGAGGCTCTAAAACCTGATAATCCTGCCCGGAGTTTCCGTGGCAGGATTTTTTTGCTGGTCGTCAGCAGACGAGTCAGAAGGCATTCGGTGAACGGATGTTCAGGATGGTTTTGATCATGATCTTGAGATCGAGCCCGAGCGACCAATCGCGTTGGTAGCGCAGATCAGCCTCGATACGCTGAACCATCGCCTCAAGATCAGCGGTTTCGCCGCGCCACCCTTCCACCTGGGCCAGGCCGGTCATCCCAGGCTTGAACTGGTGCCGTTGCATGTAGCCAGGAATCACCTTGCGATAGAGCTCGTTGTGATCCACAGCATGGGGCCTGGGGCCGACAAGGCTCATCGAATCACTCAAAAGGATGGTTTCGCGAAGATGCAAGAATTCATTGCCCGAGAATTTGCTGAGAAAGAGCCAGAAACTACTCTCAACGGTAAAACGTAACCCCAGATGTTTGGATCATCAAGGCAATCAACAAGTTCTACCAAACGATATGGAGCTGATCAGGTTGACGGCCAAGGTCAAATCCACAGCAAGCTAGGCATTGAGTCCGTAGCCTTCCCAAAAAAGTTGCGGTGAAAAACGTTGATCCTGGTTCCTATCGTTGTCAGTCGTAGAGGCTTTGGATACGGCCCACCCGTTTCAAACTCTCCTCTCCAAGAGAGCTGCCAGCTCGGCAGAGCAGATTATTGAGGCTCCAGTTCACGTCGCGGCTGCGGAATTCCACCACTGAAGAAGACTGGCCATGGTCTTGCAACAGAGGCCGCAGAACCTTCAACACGGTTTCAAGACTGATCAGGCAGGCGTCGACTACGGCAGGATCCGTGCTGACCATGGAACTATCGGAGCGTTGGAGGTAGCGATACTCCGTTTGGATGGTGCTGGCATAGGTGTGCGCGCAACGGTAAAGCAGCACCGTGCACAGCATGTCTTCGCAGAAGTTCAGCTGGGGGTCCTTGGGGAGGCCCATAGTCTTGAGCTGCGCCATGGCTTGCTCCAAAAGGCTGCGGCGGATCAGTTTGTTGGCCAGGTTGTTATGGGATTCACCAATCAGATAGCTCTCCAGGATGGCGGCATCACGCGCATCGTTTCTGTTGCAAACTGCTGAAGGATGTAAGGGGCCTTCCCTGGTGGCACGACCCAGAATGGACACTCCACCACATCGGCCTCGGTGCTGCGGGCCCTTGCCAGCATCCGTTCCATGAACACTGCTTCCCCGTGGTCGTCATGGTCAAAGAACCAGAGGTAGCTGCCCGATGTTGCATTGGCAACCGCCGCTCGGGCGCGGAAGGCTCCCTGGCGCTCTGGAAGCTGCAACAAGGAAGCGGGGATTCCCTGGGCCCTCAGCCCGTCCAGCACGTCCTCCTCCACAGCGCAGCCATCGGCCACCACCACCACCTCGAAATCGCGGAATGTCTGTAGAACCAAGGCGGCCAGTGCAACCTCCAACTCGCTGACCTTGCCGTGGAAGGGAATCACCACCGAGATCTGCAGGCGCCGGGCTGCGGCTCGGCTCGCCTGATCAAAATTGGGCTTTAAGTGAGCAAGCACTTCAGCGTGATCCACCAGTTGGTCCTGCCACTGCTTCAACAACAGCATTCGGGAATGGGCGCTCTCTGGCAGGGCCTGATCATCTGCAAGGTCAGTCTCCAGAAGCTCCCTGGCTGCGCCCAACACCCATTCCGGGCAGGGGACATGGAGCTGGCTGAGTCGTAACAACAGAACGATCGCGCGCCGGCGTGCTTCACGGCCAGCCACCCCGCCGGCATGAGAACTCTCCCGCCACTGAAGCGCCCCGTAGCGGCTGAACTGTTCGTTCAGGATGGGCAGCCAGCTTGGCAGGGCATCGCCAGAAAGGAGAGGCCCCAGCCGATCCAGCACAACCACGCCAGACCAACACAGCTCGGCTCTCTGGTCCGCATCCGGTGCCGCCTCGGTTTCGGCCTGGATCCGCCCATCGATCGCGGCCAGCAGTTCCATCCATTGGGCGGCGATTCCCTCCAGCTTCAAGGCGATGGCAGGCGGTTGCTCCAGGATGGTGGCGAGTTGATCGAGAGCCTCGCCGTCGCGGCCCGCCGCCAAGGCGTCCAGGCAGGCATCGAGAGCCTGGCGTAAGGCTTCCAGGCCTTGCTGGCACGCCTGTTGCTGCTGCACCCACTTCTGTTCATTCAGCACCTCCAGGCCAACCTCGAACATCAGCGCCACGCGGTGCTCCAACAGGTGGGCACCCCGCACTCGCAAGCTGGCCGCCTCCCGGTCTTGAAGGCGATGGGTCTCGAGCGCACGTTGCCTGGCCGCCCTCAGTTCCCGGGGCGACGACACGTCCACCAGCAGGAAATCACGACCGGCGATCAGGGAAGGAGCCAGGTCGTCGAGCACGGCACCAGCAAGCTCACGATCCACGATTGGCAGTTGTCCAGCTGCAATTGCGTCGAAGAATCGCAACGAGAGATCGGATCGAACCGGCAGGCAAAGCGAGAAGAGATGTTGGCACCAGTCAGCAAAACGCTCTTCGGCCGACATCGTAAAATAGGAATAAACTTCATTTTCTTCAAGCTGTAACTTCACATGCTCACTCACCAAACCCTTGCCATAGCAACGCACAAGTTCACTCCGCCTGGTACCGACAGCCCAGTCACTTTTAGTATTGGAATAACTTGTGAACCGGCCAGATATTTCGGTAGAGCGCTGATCGCCAAGCGGGGTGGCGACAAGAAGCCGTTCCAGCGTAGGCATCGACCACTGGGCGCAGCAGAGTGGCAGTGGATAGGTGGTTCTAGGATTGACATCGGCCAAAAAACCGCTGCCGTGATGATGGGAAGGGACACAGACATCCAGCTCCTTAGCAAGCCTACAATTACTAATGTAGCTATGATGATTGTCCCAGAACCAACCAATCACCAGAGAGTTTGTCTCGGCCCGAATCCGTTGGATCTCCTCCAGCTCCCCGTTGATTAGGTGCAGACACGCTAGATAGAGAGTGTCGCGGCGTGGTGGGCCGAGTTTTTCCCCCACCGTGATCCGCTCAATCTCCGCCAGAGCCGTGCTCCCACAGGCGGGCTCGAGCAATCCACGCAACGTGTCTTCCAGCGTTGCGTATAATCCAGGATCGAAGTATCGCCCCAGCCTCCTGCTGGCCAGATGGATCCGGCGTGGCCGGAACGAACCAAGTCGTTCCTGCTCATCCAAACAGCGGCGAACCATCGCCTTGAGATCGGCGCTGACCCTGGCAGCGAACCGTGGCGGATGTTCGGCCAGCCTTTCGGCAGGATCAGCCAACTTCAGCCTCAAGGCAGCCTGTACTCCTGGCACAGATCCATGAAGCGGGTGCTGCCGCAAGCTTTTCAGGCCAGCCTGCTGCCGCTCCGTGAACCGATGCCCACCGGATGCGAGATCAAGCTGCATCCGATGCCGCTTGGACGTGAGTCCAGTGGAGAACGGAGCCACGGGCGTCAATCCAATCCCTGCCATCTGCAGAAACAAGCCAACGGTGGCATCTTCAAAGAGGATGGTGTCGTTAGCCAAAAACGCCTGATGGGTAACGAAGGCATAGGCGAGCGCCTCCAGTCCGCGTCGCCCAAGCACGTAGGCGAATCCCCCATCGGCGTACTGGCTGACGATCGGTGCCTGATAGCTGAGGCCATCCAGATTCTGGTTCCGGCACGTACCTAAATGATCTCCATTCCAGAACTGGCGATGATTCGGAAAGCCGGTGACAGGATGCCCCGCATAGGCCACGTCGTTTCTGAGCAGATCGTGGAGGTGGGATCGAAAGAGGTCCGCTGAGTCCAGCCGTATGTCGTCTTCGAATTTGTAGATCAGCCGTGGTGCCGCCACCATGGCCAGCAAGGTGTAGGCGAGAAGGCACTTGCTGCAGAGGCCTTCGTAATCGTCGCGGCAGCTCAGACCGAGAAGCGAATCCCCATAGCTGAAGCGAAAACCACCTTCCCGTCCCTCTGGATTTCCCACCGCGATGAGATGGAGCAGTTCGCTGTCCAAGCTCTTGAAGGAATCGAGGCTTCGCTGAGCCTGCTCCACTCTCGGCAGGCAGCTGATATGCAGAATGCAGACCTGATCCTTCAAATCTTGCCGCAGCCGCTCAGCAGCGTCACCGCTGAGCAGTGCAAACAGGTGGCTGCCCAGCGACAGGAAGCCCTCGTTCTGCGCATGCAGCGACCAGATAGCACAGATCCGCCTGAACAGCCACTGATCAATGGCCTCCGGATCGTCGCATTCAGCCAGATCCTCTCGAAAAGATCCCACCAGCTCAGCCAGCCTCAGACGCTGCGCGCTAAGCCCTGGCGCCAACTCCGAAGGCATGCTGAGGCCCTCATTGGCATCAAGCGTGAGACGCTCGAGCTGTTGCGTGTAATCGAGCGCCTGATCGAGTACTTCGAGCACCTGATGGGCCAACATCTAGGCGACAGGGTCGAAGGAATCCATGGCATCCAGTTTAAGGGAGACACGGCGCCGGTATCGTGCGACCTGAGCGCCAGGGGCAACTCCCTCACACCACGGCACCTCCCGACCCTCCCAGCACTCTCTTCTCCTGTCTGTGGGAATCCGCCGATCCCGCGTCGGCCATTCGCACCTTGGCGGCTGGAGCGCTGGAGACCGAGCCGATCTCATTTGACGCGATCGAAGCCGTCTGTCGCTTGCGCGATCCTGACCTGCTCGAACGGGCCTGGCAGCGGCTGAGTCGTTGCACGCCAGGTCCCTGGCAGTGGTATTACCGCACCTGGCTCTGGCTCTGCGCTGGCCGTCGCTGGGACTGGGAGCCCAGCTCCGATCCGCAGGCCTGGGCGATCGTGCCGCTGCTTCCCCCGGAAGGCCTGCGCCGCCTGCGTGCCGCTGCAGCAGAAGGCAGCCTCTCGTTGCCCCCCGATCGGCAACAAGAGTTGCTGACCTGTCTTGCCGCCAGCGAAAAGCCGGCCCCCATCTCCCTAGCGCTCGCGGAAAATTTCTACGCCAGGCTCGGCCCCAGCCTGCGCCGGCCTTGGCACAACTGGGAGTCGCCAGAAGCAGCCAGCCCGGAGGCCCTTGAGGGGCTCGTTGCAACCCTGCGGGATGCCCAGGCGATGCAGCAACCATTCAGCCTGATCCGCCTCGGTGATGGTGAGGGGCTGTTCCTTTGCGGCGAGCGTCACGATCTCGGTGGCGCCATCGCCAACGGCACACACATCGATCCCCAGCTCCATGCCCTGGGCAACCGGCTCGACCCCACCAGCTACGAGCAGCTCCTTGAACACTTCCGTCAGGCCATCGCCGGCAGCGACCTCATCGCCATCCCGGATCTGGAGCAATGCCACCACGGGCCTGAATTCATGCACACCGTGGCCGCTGGCCTGCAGCGCCACTTTCCAGGCGCTGCCCTGGAGAACCTGCGGCCGCGCCTGCTCAACGGCGGCTGGCACCTGCACAACTTCCTTCTGCAACACAATGCCTACCGCCATGGACCGTTCCTGGCGGTGGCGGCAGTGATCGCTCCTTCGCTGCCGCCCTCCCTGGCACACCTGGCGGCGAGCAGCTTCTTGATCCCAGGGGAATTGAACCGCCGTGCCGATGCCTATGGCAGCGATGCCCATTACCCGGTGATCTATGGGCAGGTGCTCGCCTGGATCGAAGCCTCCATCCGCCCGGGAATGCTGGTGCTCGTAGCGGCCGGCATCCTGGGCAAGATCTACTGCCACGCCATCCGCGAGCAGGGCGGCATCGCCCTCGATGTGGGCTCCGTGCTCGATCTCTGTGCCGGCCATGGCCACACCCGCGGCGAATACCGCCTCAACCCCTGGCTCAAGGCGCGGGCGGAACAGGCCTTCACCCCACTCTTCACCCCAGTGCTCGCGTCTTGAGCCTTCCTGCCAGGCTGCGTGAATCAATCCTGAGCGCATGCCCGAACTCCCTGAGGTGGAAACCGTGCGCCGCGGGCTGGAGCGCCAGCTCAACAACGCCTTCGAGATCGACAGGGTCGAGGTGCTGCGGGCACGCGCCATCGCCGCGCCCGCAGATGTCGATCAGTTCCGTGCCGGGCTGATCGGTTGCCTGGTGGGCACCTGGAGCCGCCGCGGCAAATACCTGATGGCCGAGCTGAGCCGCGGCGGCCAGGCGGCAGGCCACTGGGGCGTGCATTTGCGCATGACCGGCCAATTTCTCTGGCTGGATCAACCCCGCGACCCCTGCCGCCACACCCGGGTGCGCTGCTGGAACCGCCAGGGGCAGGAATTGCGCTTCATCGACGTGCGCAGCTTCGGCCAGATGTGGTTCATCCCCTCCGGCCAGGCTTGCTCCAGCGTGATGACGGGCCTGCAGAAGCTGGGCCCCGAACCCTTCAGCTCAGGCTTCAACGGCCCCTACCTGCAGCAGAAACTCAAAGGCTCCGTCCGCCCAATCAAGGCCGCCCTGCTCGACCAGGCGCTGGTGGCTGGCGTCGGCAACATCTACGCCGATGAATCCCTCTTCAACGCAGGCGTGGCCCCCCAGCGCCGCAGCGGCAGCCTCAGCCCCGCAGAGCTCGAGCGGCTATGCCAATCACTGATCGAGGTGCTCGAGATCAGCATCGGCTCAGGTGGCACCACCTTCAGCGACTTCCGCGATCTCAGCGGCACCAATGGCAACTACGGCGGCGTCGCCTGGGTCTATCGCCGCAGCGGCCAACCCTGCCGCCGCTGCGGCCAACCGATCCAGCGCCTGCGCCTGGCAGGACGCAGCAGCCACTGGTGCCCCAACTGCCAGCATTGAACCGGTGCAGGAGAATGGTGATCGTGCCGTGAATGGGTCCGTGCCCACAACCGCTCCTGACGACCAGGCCAGGGCCTTGAGCGCAGTCATCGCGGCGATTCATGCCAGGGGCTGGTGCGACGGCACCGGCGGAAATTTCAGCTGCGTCAGCCGGACCGAGCCGCTGGAGCTGCTGATGGCCCCCAGCGGTGTCGACAAGGGCTCCATTGAGCCCGAAGACCTGATCCTGGTGAATGGCGAGGGCCAGGTGATCGCCGGCCATGGGGCAGCCAGCGCCGAAACCCTGCTGCACCTGGAAATCGTCAGGCGCACGGGGGCCGGAGCCGTACTGCACACCCACTCCCAGGCCGCCACCCTGCTCTCCCGTCGGGCCCTGCGCAACGGGTCGCTGCGGATCGGTTCTCTGCAAATAGAGGGCCTGGAAATGCTCAAGGGCCTGGCGGGCCAGTTCAGCCACAACAGCTCGATTGCTATTCCCGTGCTGGCCAACGATCAGGATCTGCGTCGCCTCAGCCTGGCGGCCTCACCACACCTGGGCGAAGCCCCCCACGGCCTGCTGATCGCCGGCCACGGGCTCTATGCCTGGGGACAGGATCTCTTCTGCGCCCGCCGCCATCTGGAAATTCTCGAATTCCTGCTCGAGCAGAGCTGGCGTGAGTTGCTGCTGCCACCCCTTACCAAGCCATGAACACAGCCACGAACGCAGCCACCAACGCCGCCATGACCACCATCAGCCATGTCCTGCTCGACATCGAAGGCACCACCTGCCCGGTGAGCTTCGTGGCCGCCACGCTCTTCCCCTACGCCCGAGCTCGCCTTCAGCCCTTCCTGCAAGCACACGGGCAGGATGCCGATCTGCAACCGTTGCTCAGCGATCTCAACGCGGCCTGGCACAGCGCCCATCACGAAGCCAAAAAACCACAGAATGAGCCTCCCAGCCTTGATCAACTCTGCCGTTTTCTTCAGCAGCTGATCGATGCCGACCGCAAGCTCACCGCCCTCAAAGATCTGCAGGGATTGATCTGGAACGAGGGCTATGCCGATGGCGAACTGTGCACTCCCCTGTTTAACGATGTGCCACCAACACTGAAGCGCTGGCATGCCGATGGCCTGCAACTGGCGGTGTATTCATCAGGATCCGTAGCGGCCCAGCAACTGCTCTACGCGCACAGCAACGCCGGTGATCTGTGCCCACTGTTCAGCGCCTGGTTTGACACCCGCAGCGGCCCCAAACAGGATCCAGCCAGCTATCTACAAATCGCCAACTCTCTCGCCGTATCTGCCGCCAAAATCCTGTTCGTGAGCGACTCCCTTGCCGAGCTCGATGCCGCCCAGGCCAGCGGCCTGGCCACACGCTTCAGCCGCAGAGCTGGCAATCCAGAACAGCACCCCGGCAGCCACAACCTGATCAACAGCCTGGACGACATTCAACTCACAGGCTGAGTTGAAGTGACTTGAGTTGAAAAGACTGATTTCAAACCACAAAAAAAGCCACCTTGCGGTGGCCTTTTCGTCTTGGTCTAGCCGCTAGATCTAGCCGCGCTCAACCAAAAATGGATGGACAAGAGTTTTATCCTGGCATCGAGCTATTTTTGCAGGAAGCTTCCCTCCAACTATCGTCGCCGCTACTGCGTTTCACAACCGAGTTCGAGATGGATCGGAGTGGGTCCACAGTGCCATGAACACCAGGAAATAATCTCTTGCCCCCAAGGTGAACCCTGAGAACTGCCTAGGTAAGTAGAATCCCATCAACACACCCTTTCAGGCCGTTGGCAGAATCCTTCTGAATATCAAACAGCTCATGCTATCTGCAGCAAGAGCGAAGTGTTGGTCAAGCCCTCGGTCTATTAGTACTCCTCCGCTTCACGCATTGCTGCGCTTCCACGTAGAGCCTATCAACGGGTGTTCTTCCCGTGACCTTACTGGCTTAAGCCATGAGAACACTCATCTTGAGGTGGGCTTCCCACTTAGATGCTTTCAGCGGTTATCCTCTCCGCACATGGCTACCCAGCGTTTACCGTTGGCACGATAACTGGTACACCAGAGGTGCGTTCCTCCCGGTCCTCTCGTACTAGGGAGAACTCCTCTCAATGTTCTTACGCATGCACCGGATATGGACCGAACTGTCTCACGACGTTCTGAACCCAGCTCGCGTACCGCTTTAATGGGCGAACAGCCCAACCCTTGGGACCGACTTCAGCCCCAGGTTGCGATGAGCCGACATCGAGGTGCCAAACCTCCCCGTCGATGTGAACTCTTGGGGGAGATCAGCCTGTTATCCCTAGAGTAACTTTTATCCGTTGAGCGACGGCCCTTCCACTCAGAACCGTCGGATCACTAAAGCCGACTTTCGTCCCTGTTCGACTTGTTGGTCTCACAGTCAAGCTTGCTTCTGCTTTTACACTCGTCGGCTGATTTCCAACCAGCCTGAGCAAACCTTTGCGCGCCTCCGTTACCTTTTAGGAGGCGACCGCCCCAGTCAAACTGCCCACCTGATACTGTCCAGCCCCCGGATAACGGGTGGCTGTTAGAACCCTAGCTCTGAAAGAGTGGTATCTCACCGTTGGCTCACCATGACCCGCAAGCCATGGATCAAAGCCTCCCACCTATCCTGCGCATTCAGAGCCCGGGCACAATACCAAGCTACAGTAAAGCTTCATAGGGTCTTTCTGTCCGGGTGCACGTAGTCCGCATCTTCACAGACAATTCTATTTCGCCGAGCCTCTCTCCGAGACAGCGCCCAGATCGTTACGCCTTTCGTGCGGGTCGGAACTTACCCGACAAGGAATTTCGCTACCTTAGGACCGTTATAGTTACGGCCGCCGTTCACCGGGGCTTCAGTCGCTAGCTTCGCTTTCGCTGACCAGCTTCCTTAACCTTCCGGCACTGGGCAGGCGTCAGCCCCCATACATCGTCTTGCGACTTAGCGGAGACCTGTGTTTTTGGTAAACAGTCGCCTGGGCCTCTTCACTGCGACCACCTTGCGGTGGCACCCCTTCTCCCGAAGTTACGGGGCCATTTTGCCGAGTTCCTTAGAGAGAGTTATCTCGCGCCCCTCGGTATTCTCTACCACCCCACCTGTGTCGGTTTCGGGTACAGGCCATCATGCCTTAACGGGTATAGGGCTTTTCTTGGAAGCTTGACATCACCCACTTCGCTGCCGTAGCAGCTCGTACTCACGCCTCAGCTCAGAGCGTTTTCTCCGCTCCTCAACGCCTCGAACGCTTGAACCAGTAACCAACATCTGGCTGGGCTAGCCTTCTCCGTCCCCCTTCCCAAAACATGACAGGTACAGGAATGTTGACCTGTTGTCCATCGACTACGCCTTTCGGCCTCGCCTTAGGTCCTGACTAACCCTCCGCGGACGAGCCTGCCGGAGGAACCCTTAGGGTTTCGGGGCATGGGATTCTCACCCATGTTTTCGCTACTCAAGCCGACATTCTCACTTCCATGCAGTCCACGCCCGCTTACGCTAACGCTTCACCCCACATGGAACGCTCCCCTACCATTTGAATGTTCCTAAGAACAATTAAATCCGCAGCTTCGGTACAATGCTTAGCCCCGTTCATTTTCGGCGCAGGATCGCTCGACCAGTGAGCTATTACGCACTCCTTTGAGGATGGCTGCTTCTGGGCAAACCTCCTGGTTGTCTGGGCAATCCCACCTCCTTTATCACTCAGCATTGATTTAGGGACCTTAGCTGGCGGTCTGGGCTGTTTCCCTTTCGACCATGGAGCTTATCCCCCACAGTCTGACTGCCTAGTTTCACACAGGGTATTCAGAGTTCGTATCGATTTGGTACCGCTCTCGCAGCCCGCACCGAAACGGTGGCTTTACCCCCCTGCTATAGCACTAAACGCTACGCCTCAACGTATTTCGGGGAGAACCAGCTAGCTCCGGGTTCGATTGGCATTTCACCCCTAACCACAGCTCATCCGCTGGTTTTTCAACACCAGTCGGTTCGGACCTCCACTTGGTATCACCCAAGCTTCATCCTGGCCATGGTTAGATCACCCGGGTTCGGGTCTATAAACACTGACGATCGCCCTATTCAGACTCGCTTTCGCTATGGCTCCACCATTTCCGGTTTAACCTGCCAGTGCCTATAAGTCGCCGGCTCATTCTTCAACAGGCACACGGTCATCCTATGAGTAGGACTCCCATTGCTTGTAAGCTCACGGTTTCATGTTCTATTTCACTCCCCTCCCGGGGTTCTTTTCACCTTTCCCTCGCGGTACTGTTGCGCTATCGGTCACACAGGAGTACTTAGCCTTACGAGGTGGTCCTCGCGGATTCACACGGAATTTCACGTGCTCCGTGCTACTCGGGATACAGCTAGGCCAGTTTCGTTTTCGAGTACGGGGCTTTCACCCTCTCTGGCGCGCCATTCAAACGCTTCCTCTAACGTCCCTGGTCCACATTGCTGTCCCACAACCCCGATGGTCGAAACCATCGGTTTAGGCTCGTCCCCGTTCGCTCGCCGCTACTCAGGGAGTCGTTTTTACTTTCCTTTCCTCCAGCTACTAAGATGTTTCAGTTCGCTGGGTTGGCTCGAGCCAGCCTATGGATTCAGCTGGCCGTTCTAGGGGTTGCCCCATTCGGAAATTCCCGGATCAAAGCGTGTTTCCAGCTCCCCGAGACTTATCGCAGGTAACTACGTCCTTCATCGCCTCTGTGTGCCAAGGTATCCACCGTGAGCCCTTTGTAGCTTGACCAATGTTTCTCCACACAGCATTGCTGCGGTTGTACGCAGATTCTCCTGGTTTTACCATCATCAGCTCTGCAACCTTTCAACCACAAGGATTAAAAGATTAAAGACTTCAGAGGTAAAAACAAGATCAAACCCAGTTGTTTCGGCAACAACCAGGAACCATGCAGAGTCTCGGCTCTTACTTTAGAATCTCTCAATTCCTCCTCAGCAACAACGCCATCCGCTCGCCGCTCACCAAAGCAAGCGATCAAGCCAATGGAGCTATCACTGGATCTGGAATTGAGCATCTATGAGATGCTTAATATTCAGACTTACCTATGCAGTTGTCAAGGTTCTGCTGACCACCACTCCATCAGCCTTACAGCCAACAGAGCAAGAGTCCAGCGTCTTTTCAATGGATTAAAATGTTAAAATAACTCTAGTAGAATCTATTCAAAAAAATAAATCCAATAGAATGACTCTAATCTAATCAAATGAAAGGAAGCTGAAATCCATTCACAGCAAAAAAATCTAGTCTCACCATCAAAGTTTCTCCTGTTGCTTTCGCTAAAGGAAGGTTTGGTCAGTGGAGGTTAGCGGACTCGAACCGCTGACATCCTGCTTGCAAAGCAGGCGCTCTACCAACTGAGCTAAACCCCCAAACACGAATGGGCCATCCTGGACTTGAACCAGGGACCTCACCCTTATCAGGGGTGCGCTCTAACCACCTGAGCTAATGGCCCAGGGGAACCCTTGTGGGGTGTGACCTAGACAAAGTTTAGGAACAGAATAAACTTAAACTGACATCACCATCATGATCACCATTGCTGGTCACCACCATGTTCATATCAGCTAAGTCATCGAGGTACCGATTATCCATCGAGATGACAGGACTTTGGCCTCACCACAAATTGGGTCAGACATCAAAGTCAGTTTTGTCTCCCTGTTAGGAGGTGATCCAGCCGCACCTTCCGGTACGGCTACCTTGTTACGACTTCACCCCAGTCATCAGCCCCACCTTCGGCGTCCTCCTCCCTTACGGGTTGGAGTAACGACTTCGGGCATGGCCAACTTCCATGGTGTGACGGGCGGTGTGTACAAGGCCCGGGAACGTATTCACCGCAGTATGCTGACCTGCGATTACTAGCGATTCCTCCTTCACGTAGGCGAGTTGCAGCCTACGATCTGAACTGAGCCACGGTTTATGGGATTTGCTAGCTCTCGCGAGTTTGCTGCCCTTTGTCCGTAGCATTGTAGTACGTGTGTAGCCCAGGACGTAAGGGGCATGATGACTTGACGTCATCCACACCTTCCTCCGGTTTATCACCGGCGGTCTCTCTAGAGTGCCCAACTAAATGCTGGCAACTAAAGACGTGGGTTGCGCTCGTTGCGGGACTTAACCCAACATCTCACGACACGAGCTGACGACAGCCATGCACCACCTGTCACTGCGTTCCCGAAGGCACCCCCCGATCTCTCAGGGGTTCGCAGGATGTCAAGCCCTGGTAAGGTTCTTCGCGTTGCATCGAATTAAACCACATACTCCACCGCTTGTGCGGGCCCCCGTCAATTCCTTTGAGTTTCACACTTGCGTGCGTACTCCCCAGGCGGAACACTTAACGCGTTGGCTACGACACCGAGAGGGATAATTCTCCCGACACCTAGTGTTCATCGTTTACGGCTAGGACTACAGGGGTATCTAATCCCTTTCGCTCCCCTAGCTTTCGTCCATGAGCGTCAGTTATGGCCCAGCAGAGCGCCTTCGCCACTGGTGTTCTTCCCGATATCTACGCATTTCACCGCTACACCGGGAATTCCCTCTGCCCCTACCACACTCTAGCCCAGTAGTTTCCATTGCCTGGATGGAGTTGAGCTCCACTTTTTAACAACAGACTTTCTGGGCCGCCTGCGGACGCTTTACGCCCAATAATTCCGGATAACGCTTGCCACTCCCGTATTACCGCGGCTGCTGGCACGGAATTAGCCGTGGCTTATTCCTCAAGTACCGTCATGTCTTCTTCCTTGAGAAAAGAGGTTTACAGCCCAGAGGCCTTCGTCCCTCACGCGGCGTTGCTCCGTCAGGCTTGCGCCCATTGCGGAAAATTCCCCACTGCTGCCTCCCGTAGGAGTCTGGGCCGTGTCTCAGTCCCAGTGTGGCTGATCATCCTCTCAGACCAGCTACTGATCGATGCCTTGGTGAGCCCTTACCTCACCAACAAGCTAATCAGACGCGAGCTCATCCTCAGGCGAAATTCGTTTCACCTCTCGGCATATGGGGTATTAGCAGCCGTTTCCAGCTGTTATCCCCCTCCTGAGGGCAGATTCTCACGCGTTACTCACCCGTCCGCCACTAGCCCGAAGGCCCGTTCGACTTGCATGTGTTAAGCACGCCGCCAGCGTTCATCCTGAGCCAGGATCAAACTCTCCGTTGTAGTCACTCGTCCTGTAAACCAGCTCAACAACCTAAAACTTTCGTCTTAAACTAATCTCACCAATCGCAACCAGTGCCGCCACTGAACAAATCGCCTTACCTTACGATAATCGCTTCACCCAGGGCCTCCTTCTCGCAAGAAGGGTTCGAGAGTGCATCAACCACTTCGTCATCACCTTGCAGCAACAACCAGCGCATCAATGACTTTCCAAATCACTCAGATCCGGTCGCAGTCTTCTCTATTGGAACTTTTCATCGCCTGCAACACCCGTGAAAGCGCTACTGGCAACATCCCAACAAACAAGCTGCTTGTTTCTTTTTGACGGGACCTCACACCTTTGCTGCTCGTTCGTTAAAACCCCAGCCTGCTAACCGTAAATTCACGTCGCTTTCGCTTCGCTCACTCACGCTCACAAGCCAAGACCTCAACGCAGCAAAAGCGTCGGTTCCTAAACTTTTCTTTTGTCCAGGTGCGTCGCTCCGCCCTCTCAGGCTCACGACTCGGCGGTCTCTCAACCGCTTTTGAAACCTACAGCATCGTTGGCTTGCGCCTTCTTCTCTGTTCGGTTCTGCAGCACTCGCCTCGCGGCTCCTGCGCAGTCCGAAAATGTAGCACAGGAGACAACCTAAACGGCCTGAACCGCACCCAACCAACCAGGTCAGCGGCTCAGCAGCGCCTCGCCCCAGGGCATGAACACATCCAGGGTGGCTGGATCCTTGGCCGCCAGCACAGGAAAATCACTGTCCGCGAGGTTGGCGCCAGGCTCAAGGGCTTCCGGACTGTTCTGCAACCAACGCAAAGGGCAGCCCAACTCGGAGAGCACCAGCCAGGCGGCCGCCAGATCCCAGATCTTCGGGGTGGCCTCCAGAGCTGCCACCGTCTGCCCCATGGCCACGCTGACCAGATTGAGGCTGGCCACACCCAGCAGGCGAATCTTGCCGGGAAAGCGGCGATCCGGCAGCTTCTGCAGGACGCCGATGGAACGGCTGCAGAGCGAGGCGCAACCGATCGAGCGGCCATCTGTGGAGGGCGGCAACAGCCGTTTGCCGTTGCGCCAAGCCCCCTGGCCCCGCATCGCCACGATCCGTTGCCGGAGGGGCGGCACATCCAGGATCGCCAGCACCGGAACGCCCCCCTCAAAGCGCGCCAGGGAAATCGCCCAGTAAGGGATTCCCGCCGCAAAGTTGGTGGTGCCATCGAGGGGATCGACAACCCAATAAGCCGCCGAGCTGGGAAGGCGCTTGTCGCCTTCCTCACTGAGCACCCCTTCACCGGGATAAAGCTGGCCCAGGCCGCACACGAGGGTGTCGTCACTCCAGCGGTCACAGGCCGTGATCAAGCTGCCATCGGCTTTGGCTTCCGGTGTGGCATGCCCGAAGTCAAGGCGTTGACGGTCAGCCACCTGATCGATGAGGGAATGGATGGGCAACGCCTCCGGGCCCAGGGAAGCAGCGGAGGACGCGGTCATCCGAGCTCGAGCGAGAGAACTTGCGAAAGGCTGCGGCCGGTGTCCTGCTTGAAGCGACGCAGGTTCAGCCTGGAGAGCACCAGCAACGCCCCGATGGCCATCAGGGCCTCAAGGCTGAGCACCAGGGCGAAGGGCAGAAAGGCCCCCTGGGACGGACTGAGCGACCGGCCCAGATCCAGCAAGCCGCCCCCCAGCAATTTGGCCATGGCCCGCGAGAAGGCCTGGGCCAATCCCCAGACGCCAATGAAGGTTCCCGCGGCCTCCGGCAAGGTGAGATCGAGCATCAGACAAAGCGTGCTGTTGGTTCCGATCCCGGAGGCCAGGCCGAAGACCAGTATCACCGTCTTGAGAACCGTCACCTGGGCGGTGAGCCCGGCCAGCAACAGCAGCAGCATCGAGCCGGCGATCAGCTGGCAGCCCAACCGGGCCGTGGCCAGCGGTCCCAGGCGCGGAACGATCCACCAGCCAGCCAGCAGCAGGCCAACGAGGGTGCCGGAACCCCAGAGCGCATTGAGACCGGCCGTGGCGGCAATCGGCATGCCGAACACCTCCGCTCCATAGCTTTCCAGCACCGGATCTTGAAGGAACAGCGCCAGGGTGAACAGGGTGACAAACAGAAAGAAGACAGCCACCTGACGGCTGGAGGTGATCAGGCCCCAGGCCCGGCCCATGGTGACGGCGTCTTCCCGTTCGGCGCTGCGGCTCAAGCCGCTGGCAGCGCTGGAGGGCTCCACGCCCCAGGTGGCCAGAAGGGTGATCGCGAACACCAACAGGGCCGAGCGAACCAGGAAGGGGGACAGCACCGCTTCAAGCACGGCCGGATCGCTGACCCCATCGAGGCTGCGCAGGCTGAGGGCAATCGAAATGGCCCCAGTGACAATCCCGACAGTGAGCATGCACCAGATGATGCCGACGGCCCTGGAGCGTTGCTGCTCGGTGGTGCGATCAATCACCAGGGCCAGGTAGGCCGTGCTGGCCATCGACACCGCCAGGCCGTAGCAGGCGAACAGGCCGCAGAGCAGCACAATGCCGATCACGACCGCCTGGGAATCCTGGGCGTAGAAAGCCCCGGCGAGGCGGAAAGTGAGCGGCACCACCAGCATGGCCAGTCCGCAGAAACAGGCCGCTCCCAACCAGATGTAGGGGGTGCGGTGGCGGCCCGCAAACGAATGGCGATCGGAGATTTGTCCGAACAGGACCCTGGAGGGGGCCACGAACTGCTCGAAGGCCAGAGCTCCACCCACCAGCAGGCCGGGAAAGCCCAGCTCGCTGAGCATGACGCGATTCAGCAAACCGGCAAACACCACGGCCAGAAAACCAAGGCAAGCCTGAAACAGTCCGAGCCTCAAGGTGCTGGGGATCGAGAGCCCGGGGCCGGAAGCTTCCGCGGGATTCATCGGGGCGGAGGCGAACGCCGCAGTGACCTTATCAAGGGCCAAAGCGGTGAACGAATCACAGGATCGAATCCGCCTGGCAAGCCGATTGCAAGGGCAGAGGTTCGATCGGGATCTGGGTGGTGGGGTCAGCCTGGGGCTTGACCGACGGCAGGACCGGTGGCTTGCAGAGGGCGAGCTGGTCGAGGCCGGTGCGGCGCCGCAATTCAGCCAGCCGCCTGTTGTAGTCGGTGACCGAGCGGGCGTAACGAACTTCGGCGTTGGTGAGATCGCGCTGGCTGTCCACCACCTCCCGCTGGGTGGTGACACCGGCCTGGAAACGCAGGCGGGCCAGCCTCAGCGCCTCGCGGGAGGAAATCACTTCTCGGGATGTGGTGGCAATGTCACGGTTGTTTTTGAGCAGCTCATAAAAGCTGGTTTCCACCTCCTGGCGGATCGAATCCCGCCGACTGGCGAAACGGAAGCGGCTTTCCTCAGCCGCCTGCTTCTGCTGGCGATACTCAGCGGCGGCGCGCCCGCCATCAAAAAGCGACCAGCTCAGATTGAGGCCGATGGCGTTGTCAAAGTTATAGGTGAAGATGCTCGTGTCGATGGATTGTCCTGCCGGCACGTTGGTCTGTCCGTTGAATCGATTCCAGCCAAAATTATTAACGATGCTCAAGAACGGCTGAACAGCCCCGATTGAAACATTGGCGCTGCTGTTGGAGATTGAGATATCGAGAATGATCTGGTCGAGTTCTTCGCGGAAGGCGTAGGCAGCCACGATGCTTTCCTGCAGCGAGGGCAACCAGGAAGCCAGCACCCGGGCAGGCTCCTTGGCCGTTGGGGTGACGTCCTGGGGGAGATCAAGGAAGGAGGCCAGGGTGCGACGGGCCACGGACTGATCGGCCAGTGCCGTTGTCAACAGCTGCTGGTCGCGGGCGAGCTGGGTTTCGGCCTGGAGCACCTCCAGCTTGGTGGAGACACCCGCCTGGAAGCGGGCCCTGGCATCGCGCAGGCTGACCAAAGACGCTCGGACCGATTCCTGGCCAATGCGCACGTTCTCATCGGAGAGTTGCAGATCGAAGTAGGACTGGGCCACCTGCAGCCTGAGATCACGCAGGGCAATCAGGTACTGGTTCTGGGCCTGCTCGAATTGGTCACGGGCCCTGGCGATCTGGGGCACCCGCTGGGGATTGATCAGATCCCAGTTGATGCCGATGTTCATCTGGGCGCCGAAGCGCAATCCGGTGGTGGCTCCGGGGTTGGAGAAGCTGCCATCGCTGCTGCTCTGGAAGCGGTAGTTGTTGCTGAGGCCTGGAAAGCTGTTGCTGGTGCTGAGGTTGATGTTGGGGTACCAGGCCGAGATCTGGGCCCTGAGGTTGGACTTCGCCTGATCCATCTGGGAGGCGACCGCCTTGAGGTTGGGGTTGTTGACCTCAGCCAGGGTTTCCACATCACTGAGCCCCAGGGGTCTCAGTTCCTGAATCCGCACCTGATTGGGCGTGATCGGCAAGGCCAGCGCGGGGGGAGCGGCCAGGGGTTGCAGGGCGGGGCTGAGTTCCGTCGCCGCCGGTGCCAGCACGGAGGGATCCGCAAGGGGGCGCTCGCCAACCACCTCCGGAGCCAGGGGGATACCCGTGGATTGAGGGACAACAGCCTCCTGCGCAGGCGGATCCTGGGCTGGGGCCTCGGCCTCCTGGCTCCAACCCGGCCGTGCAACGGCGGGTACCAAGGCCATCCCTGCCAGTGCCGTGATTGCAAGGATCGATGGCCGCACGCCAAACAAATCGGTTGTTCCGACAGAGCTTAAGGAACAAGCCCTTCGCTGCCGACACAAGCGGCCACGAAATCATCTGCCCCAGCCACCAGCGCAATCGGCACCGGGCACTGGGCAGCGAACTGCTCGAGGCTCATGTCGTCAAGGAAGACGGGCTCCCCTTGCCGCAGCAGCACCGAGGGGAGAAGCAGCTGATCGCCCAGGTCCTTGTCCGCCAGCCCCAGCAAAAGATCCGAGCCGGTCAGCAGGCCGGTCACCACCTGGTCCTGGCCCCAATACGGGCTGGGTAAGCCATGCAGGATCAGCTCCAGGCCATCCACGGCATTGAGCCGCTCCACCACCGGGCTGAGGGCGCCAGCCACCAGTTGCCCCACCACCCAGCTGACCCGCCGCGGAGCGGCCAGGCGCTCGGGGAGGCGGCGGGTGGCCTGATCGAGGGCATCGAGGAAGGCGCGGATGGTGCCGACACCGTTCTCCTGCTGGGGCAGGTCTTCGTAGGCGGAGCGGGGCGGCAGGGGCAGGCCCGCAATCAGATACCACTCATCGGAGAGCCAGGCGAAACGGCTGCCCAGCGGCCCCAGGCACTCCTGCTGGAAGGGCTCCACCAGCTCAATGACGGCACGGGCGCAGGCCCGGTCGACGGGCACAAGGGAATCCTGATCGGGGCGGAAACGGGTCAGCCCCACCGGCACCACCGCCGCCGAGAGCACCGCCGGCCAGGGCTCAGCGGCAAAGCCGGCCAGATCCCTGAGGCTGCGCAGCAACGCCTCACCGTCGTTCAGGCCCGGGCAGACCACCACCTGAGCATGGATCTGCAGGCGCCGTTCGGCAAACCAGCCCAACTGGTCGAGCAGCAGGCCGGCCCGGGGATTGACCAGCAGGCGGCTGCGCAGCGCAGGCTCGGTGGCGTGAACGGAGACAAACAACGGGGAGAGCCGCTGTTCTTCGATGCGCTGCCAGTCGGCAGCATTGAGATTGGTGAGCGTGAGATAGGAGCCGTAGAGAAAGCTGAGCCGGTAGTCGTCGTCCTTGACGTACAAACTGCGGCGTTTGCCCGGCGGTTGCTGGTCGATGAAGCAGAAGGCGCAATGGTTGTTGCATTGGCGCAAGCCATCAAAAAGCGCTTCGGTGAAGCCCAGGCCGAGGCCGTCATCGGCGTCCTTTTCGATCTCCAGCCGATGGCTGCTGCCGCTGGGATCCTCCACCTCGAGCACCAGCTCTTCCTCGCCGACGAGAACCCGCAGATCGATCAGATCCCTCGGCCGCACGCCGTTGATGCTCAGCAGCCGGTCGCCGGGTTGAAAACCGAGCTCTTCGCCGATCGATCCCGGCTCAACAGTGGCCACCACGGCTGGTTGGGGCCAACGGCCCGCTTCGGCGGAGGCCAGCTGGATACCGGCGGAAGGCTCATTCCACACGGGATCGATGGCTCAGGGGGCCTTCAGTTTGGCGGAGTGCCGCTCTTGGCCACCCAGATCAGCAGGACAACGCCGAAAGCCAGCCTGTAGCCGACGAACAACCAGGTGCTGTGGGTCTGGAGGAAGCGCAGCAACCAGGCGATCGCCAGCCAGGACACCACCGCCGCCGCCGCGATCCCCACCAGCATCGGAACCGGGCCGAGAACCGCATCAGCGGCAAAAGCCGTCCTCAGCTCCACCAGCCCGGCCAGGCTGATGGCCGGGATACCCAGCAGGAAGGAGAAACGGGCGGCGTCGGCACGCCGCCAGCCATCGAATAAAGACGCCGTCAGCGTGCTGCCCGAACGGGAGACGCCGGGGATCACCGCCAGAGCCTGGGCCATGCCCACCAGGGCCCCATCGATGGGCCTCACCTGGGGCAGGTCCCGACGCCGGCGCCCAACGCTTTCGGCCAGGGCCAGCAGCAGGGCCATCACGATCGAAACGATGGCGATCGAGGTGATCCCGCGCAGGGCAGAGGTTTCGTAGCCCGGCCAGAAGCCCTTGATCGCCAGCCCGGCCACCAGGATCGGCAGGGTGCCGATCAGCATCGCCTGGCCAAGCCGAGCTGAGGGATCGGTCCAATCGCCCTGCTGCCAGGCCCGGCTGATGCCATGGATCACGGCGGCCAGATCACGGCGGAAGTAAATGATCACCGCGCCGATGCTGCCCAACTGGATGACCGCCGTGACGGCCACACCGGGATCACCCCAGCCCAGCAGCACCGGCACCACCTTGAGATGGGCCGTGCTGCTGATCGGCAGAAACTCCGTGAGCCCCTGAACCACTCCCAGCACCAGGGCATGCCAGCACGCTTCAAGAAGCCCCAGCGCTGGCGGGGAGATGGCGGCAGGCATCGGGATTGAGAATCCAAAGCGATCTGACCCTATGGCCCCGACCCATGCCATCTGGAGCAGCCAACTGGCGCAGCCCTTCCCCGTTCGCAGGGAGCGGTCCCTTAAGGTTGCTTACCTTTCTTCATACATGTTGGTGAGCGGGGTTCCAGTCACCTTCCCCAAGACCGAGGACAGCCTGACGATTCGGCTGACCTTGCCGCTCGACCAGGAGCGCACGGATTCATGGCGTCTCGTTGCTGTCGCCGCTGCACTGATCGTGGTGCCGGTGTTCCTGCAGGCCCCCTGGGTGCGGCTGCAGCCCTTTAGTGCGGCGGTTTTCACCGCCTGCCTGCTGGGCGTGGCCCTTCGGCTTGAGCAGCATGGTCGCGGGTCCTGGCGCCAGATCGGCCTTCTCCTGGTGGGCTTTTCGGGCAGCTGGCTGGGGGGGTGTCTGTTCTGGGGCTGGTTCCGCCTGCATCCGCTCCTGCATCTGCCGATCGAAGCCTTCGCCCTTCCCCTGGCCATAGCCGGCCTGAGGGGGCGCTGGCACCTGGCCTCCTGCTTTTATCTGGCTTCCCTGCTGGGCACGGCCTGCACCGATGCGGCCATGGCCCTCACCGGGGTGATGCCGTTCTGGCCCCTGGTCCTCAACGCCTCGCTCGCCGATGCGCCCCTGTTGCTGGCTGAAGCCGCCCGACAGGTGCTGCATCCCTTCGCCTTGCTCGTGGTGGCGGGCTTCGCCGCCGGGCTCATGGCCCTGGGCCGCCGGCTGGCGGCGGAAGACTGCGCCGGCCGGGTCGCCGCCGCAGCCCTGGTCATGACCCTGGCCGTCGATGGCCTGTTCCTGATGGCGGCCTTGCTCGCCCCCCAGTTCAGTGGGCTGATCTGAAAGCCTGGCTTGAAGAACTGCGAAAACTAGAGCGGGCTGAGAGGGAACAGCGGCAGCCTGGCTGTAGCGTTGCTTTGGTCCCGCCTGGGGGCCCACGCAAGGAGAATTTTGATGAAACGGCTGGTTGCCTGGCTGATGAGCGGCGTGCTTCTGGCCGGCCTGCTCCTTTCCCTGTTCCTTCCCTCCGCCGCTCAGGCCGCAGAGCGCCGAAATCTGGTGGACGACAAGATTGCCTCCGCCCAGGGGAAGGTGGATCTCAACAATTCCTCAGTTCGAAGCTTCCAGCAATTTCCTGGCATGTATCCAACCCTGGCCGGCAAGATCGTGATCAGTGGGCCCTACGAATCGATCGATGACGTGCTCAGCCTCGATCTGACCGAGCGTCAGAAGGAACTGTTCGAAAAGTATCGCGATAATTTCATCATCACGCCGTCTTCAATCGCCCTCAACGAAGGCTTTGATCGCATCAACAACGGCGTCTACCGCTGAGCCCTAAGCTCCAGCTCCCGCCTTGAGGCGGCATGGCTGCGGACGCTCGATCTCAACCGCTCCTGGCCAGCCATTGGGATGTGGTGGTGGTCGGTGGCGGCGCCGCCGGGCTGATGACCTGCCTGGAACTTCCCGTTGGCTTGCGGGTGTTGTTGATCAGCAAGGACAGAGCACCGCTCTCGGCCAGCCGCTGGGCCCAGGGGGGCATCGCGGCGGTGACCAGGCCGGAAGACAGCTTCACGAGCCACCGCCAAGACACGCTCAAGGCCGGTGCCGGTCTCTGCGATCCCCAGGCCGTTGAGCTGCTCGTTCGTCAGGCGCCGGCCTGTGTGGAGCGCTTGCTGCAGCTCGGCATGGCGTTCGATCGCAGCAATGGAGGTCTGAGCACCACCTTGGAGGCCGCCCACAGCCACCGCCGGGTGCTGCATGCCCAGGACCGCACCGGCGGAGCCCTGGTGGACGCCCTCGAGCGGGAGGCCAAGCGGCGCCCGCTGCTGGAGCAGCGCCAGGGCCTGCTGGCCCTGAAACTCTGGGTCGAACGGGGCCGCTGCCAGGGTCTGCAGGTTCTCGATGGCCTGCAGGTGCGCTGGCTGCGGGCCCGGGCCGTGGTGCTCGCCAGCGGCGGCGGCGGCCACCTGTTCGAGAAAACCACCAACCCGGCCCAGGCCACCGGCGACGGGGTGGCGATGGCCTGGCAAGCCGGCGCCCAGGTGCGCGATCTCGAATTCGTTCAGTTCCACCCGACCGCCTTGATGCTGGCGGGCGCTCCCCACTTCCTGATCTCTGAAGCGGTGAGGGGCGAGGGCGCCCGGCTGGTGGACCACAGCGGCCAGAGCCCCGTGGCCCAGCTGGCGGGGGGGGATCTGGCCCCTCGCGATCAGGTCAGCCGCGCCCTGGTGCGAACCATGCAGGAGCAAAAGGTGGACCAGCTCTGGCTCGATCTGCGGCCGATCGGCGACGCGCGACTGGAACGGCAGTTCCCCACCATCCTGGGGCGCTGCCGGGAGCTTGGCCTGGAGCCGACCACCACGCCGATCCCGATTGC
Organism: Synechococcus sp. SynAce01; assembly: GCF_001885215.1. Lineage (GTDB taxonomy): Bacteria > Cyanobacteriota > Cyanobacteriia > PCC-6307 > Cyanobiaceae > Regnicoccus > Regnicoccus frigidus. The sequence continues at coordinate 811,495 of NZ_CP018091.1, forward strand.
ACCGGCGGCGCATTACTGGATGGGCGGCGTCAGCACCGATCTCAGCGCGGCCACCAGCCTGCCGGGGCTCTATGCCGTCGGAGAGGTGGCCTGCACCGGAGTGCATGGTGCCAATCGCCTGGCCAGCAATTCGCTGATGGAATGCCTGGTGTTTGCGCGCCAGCTGGGCGGGTTGACCCTGGCAGACCCTGACGGGCCAACCACTGCCGAGTCAGCCGTGGGCGGGCCGCAATCTGAACCCTGCACCGAGGCCCAGGCCCATGGCCCCGTGGATCGGGACAACGCCGCCATCGCCGGCCAGATCGCGGCGCTGCGGCGGCGCTGCTGGCGGGTGGCCGGGGTCGAACGTTGTGGCAGCGAGCTGCGCCAGGCCCTCGCGGACCTGCGGCTCGAGAAGCTCGAACTGGAGCATGAGCCTCTGCTGCGCGAGCTGGAACAGCTCGAACCCGGCCAGCGTCTGGCCCTCAGCCCAGCCCAGCGCCGCCGCCTGGAGCCGCTCCAGGACCTGCGGCAGATGCTGACGCTGGCGATCCTGCTGGTTGAAGCCGCCGAGTTCCGGCAGGAAAGCCGTGGCGGGCACTTCCGCACCGATGCCGCCAGCACCCAGCCGTTCTGGCAGCGCCACACGGTTCAGCAAAAAGACGCTGCGATTCAGACCGCCGCCCTCGGCCAGATCAGCAGCCCTAGGAGGGATCGGCGGGCTTGAAGCCGCTCAGCTCAGCCAGCCGAGCCAGGGGCTTGACGCCTGAATCCAGGCGGCCGTTGATCTCCCAGCTGGGGAAGCCCTGAATGTTCTTCTGATCGCACAGCGCTTTCTGGCTGTTCACCCCGTCGGCAGCGCACTCAACGATGGTGAGATCCTTGTAGGCCTCCTTGCCGAACATCTCTTTCTGCTCGTGGCAATGGGGGCACCAGTAGGCCGAATACATCACAGCGCCGGTGGCCTTGAGATGCTCAGCCAAAGCCACGGTCGCCGGGGTGCTGGCACTCATCACCACGGGCGGGGTGCCACGGGTTGACAGGGCCGCCGGCCGATCGACGGAGGCGGCCCAGCCCAGCCCAACCAGACCCACCACCAGGGCCAGAATCACGGCGCGGAAGATGAGCTGGCCACGGTCGGGCCAGTCCCCGCCGATCAGGCTGAGAACGAACAGCGCCACACTCAGAACCGCCGAGAGCACGCAGAAAAAGCAGAAGGCCTGGATCTTGAAGACCAGCAGTCCCATCAGCAGCAGGCTGAAGACCGCCATGCCACCGCTGGCCAGAAACAGGCCCCACCAGCTCAGCGCCGAGAGATTGGCCCGTTGCTCACCCTTCCAGACCAGCGGCAGCAAGGCCATCACCAACACGGCGGTGTAGGCCAGAAAGCCGAACAGGGAGAGCGGCTGGCCCAGCACACTTCCCCAGACGCTGTTGAGCACCTTGTCGCAGCCCTCGGCACCACCCGGGCAGTTGAGCGGACCGATCAGGCCCCAGCGCTTGAGGGTGATCGCGCCGGTGTCGATCGCACCGATCGTGGCCAGAACCGCCATCAGGACGCGGATCCAGCGCCGGCCCGGTTCGTTACGGCGGCGGCTGCCCAGCCGGCTGGTGAGTCGGGTGTTGGTCAAAGAAAAGGAACCGAATGTTGGAATTGTGGCAGGACCCGTTGACCACTGGATTGGTTGCGGATCGCCTGGTCGAGAGCGCTCTGGAGCGCCGCCACCCGGGCCGGATCCACGGGTCGCTCGATCAGCCCATCCTCTTTCATCTCCGTGCCGGCGATCACCCCATCGCAGTGGGGAACCAGCGCGGCGATCCGATCTTCGGAGGCGCCGCTGCCGATCAGCACGGGGGCGCCCCTGGCCGCCGCCGTCGCCCGCTCCAGATCACGGCGGGCGGTGGGCTGGCCGGTGCCCACACCAGAAACGATCACCCCATCAGCCCCACCACGCTGGAGTACATCGGCCACGGCTTCGGCCATGCCCAGCGGTGCCAGCGGAGACCCGTGCTTGACGAGCACATCGGCGAGAATCAGAACCGATTCGGCGGCCAGCAGGCGCCTGCGGCGCAACAGTTCGGCGGCCTGCCCCTCGATCACGCCCTGGTCGGTCACGCAGGCTCCGCTGAGCACATTCACCCGCAGGAAACGGGCCCCACTCACCTGGGCGATCGCCAGCGCCGAGAGGGGATCGTTGCGCAGCACGTTGATGCCCAGGGGCAGGGGCGTGGCCGCCGCCACGCTGGTGGCGATCCGGGTCATGGCGGCCACGGTTTCCGCCGGCACCGTTCCGCGCCAGAACGGCACATCTCCGAAGTTCTCGACAATCAGGCCATCGGCGCCGCCCTCGGCGTAGGCCCGGGCATCGGCGAGGGCCGCCGCCAGCACCGCCCCGAAATCACCGCACCAGCCAGGCGACCCCGGCAACGGCTGCAGATGCACCACCCCAATCAAAGGGCAACGCAGTGGGAACAGGCCCTGCCAGCGGCAGGCGGCGGGATCAGGGGCTTGGGGCGTAGATCTCATAGGGTGTCCATTCCGGCCCTGGGCTCGATCGTTCGATGAGCAAAACCGCAAGCAAGCCCACTGTGGCCTTTGCGCACCTGGGCTGCGAGAAAAATCGCGTCGACACCGAGCACATGCTCGGCTTGCTGGCCTCGGCGGGCTACGGCATCAGCGCCGACGAGAACGAGGCGGCCCTGGTGGTGGTGAACACCTGCAGTTTCATCCAGGAGGCCCGGGAAGAGTCGGTGCGCACCTTGGTCGAGCTGGCCGAAAAGGGCAAGGAACTGATCATCGCCGGCTGCCTCGCCCAGCATTTCCAGGAGGAATTGCTCGAATCATTGCCCGAGGCCAAAGCGATCGTGGGCACCGGTGACTACCAGCACATCGTGGAGGTGCTGGAGCGGGTGGAGGCTGGCGAGCGGGTCAACCGGGTGAGCGCCGAGCCCACCTTCGTGGCCGACGAACACCTGCCCCGCTACCGCACCACCACCGAGGCGGTCGCCTACCTGAAGGTGGCCGAGGGCTGCGACTACCGCTGCGCCTTCTGCATCATCCCGAAGCTGCGCGGCGACCAGCGCTCCCGGCCGATCGAGTCGATCGTGGCGGAAGCCCACCAGCTGGCGGCCCAAGGCGTCAAGGAGCTGATCCTGATCAGCCAGATCACCACCAATTACGGCCTCGACATCTACGGCAAGCCCCGCCTGGCCGACCTGCTGCGCGCCCTCGGCGAGGTGGAGATCCCCTGGATCCGGGTGCATTACGCCTATCCCACCGGCCTGACGCCCGACGTGCTCAACGCCTACCGGGAGGTGCCCAATGTGCTGCCCTACCTCGATCTCCCCTTGCAGCACAGCCATCCCTCGGTGCTCAAGGCGATGAACCGCCCCTGGCAGGCCAACGTCAACGGGGCGCTGCTCGATCGCATCCGCGCCCAGCTGCCCGAGGCGGTGCTGCGCACCACCTTCATCGTCGGCTTCCCGGGCGAAACCGAGGAACAGTTCGAGCACCTGCTGGCCTTCGTTGAAGAACAGAAGTTCGACCATGTCGGCGTGTTCACCTTTTCTTCAGAAGAGGGAACCGCCGCCGCTGATCTGCCCGATCAGGTTCCGGCCTTGGTGGCGATCGAGCGGCGCAACCGCTTGATGGAACTTCAGCAACCGATCGCCGCGGCCCGCAACGCCAGCTGGGTCGGCCGCATCGTTGATGTGCTGATCGAACAGGAAAACCCAGCCAGTGGCGAGATGCTGGGACGCTGCGCCCGCTTCGCTCCCGAGGTGGATGGGGAAGTGCGGGTCCAGGTGGGCGAAGGCGGCCTCTGCGCCAGCCCTGGCGCCCTGGTGCCGGCGCGCATCACCGCCTCCGACCACTACGACCTTGAAGCGGTGCTGGTGGGCAGCAAAGCCATGGTGGCCAATCTCAGGGGACGCGGTTGAGGGACTGGATCCTGCTGGCCATGAGCGGGCCAGGCTGGTGATGACCTTCCTGATCGGCCTGGTGCTGGCCCCGGAACCGCTGGCTGGGATCAGATCAACTTGATGCCTCTGAGCACGGTGGAGAGCAGGAAGGCCGTGACCAGCCCAGCTCCAACAAGACCGAGATAGAGCACGACGCCCATGGTCGCCAAAGACACACAACCCCGTCATTAGAGCAGAAGAGGCTCTGATTCCGGGGGGAGCGCCTAAGGTGACCGTCAATCAGCACGGGATACGACCGCACCTGGGGAAGGGTGGGTCCCCGTGGTCATCACTCCCCGGAACGGCATGCGCACCCTGCTCATCTACCCGGAATTCCCGAAGACATTCTGGAGCTACGAAAAGATCCTCGAGCTCGTCAATCGCAAGGTGTTGCTGCCGCCCCTGGGCATGGTCACCGTGGCGGCCCTGTTGCCCCAGCACTGGGAGTTCAAGCTCGCTGATCGCAACGTCAGGGAGGTCACCGAAGCCGAGTGGAACTGGGCGGAGCTGGTGATCATTTCCGGGATGATCGTGCAGAAGGCCGACATGGCCGTGCAGATGGCCAAGGCCAAGCAACGGGGCCTGCCGGTGGCCGTGGGCGGGCCGTTCGCCAGCTCCACCCCCGATGCTCCTGAGCTGGATCTTGCCGATTTCAAGATCCTTGACGAAGGCGAAATCACCCTGCCGCTGTTCATCGAAGCGATCGAGAAGGGGGAAACCAAGGGCCGCTTCAGCTCCGAAGGCGAGAAGCCCGATGTCACCGGCACGCCGATTCCCCGCTTCGATCTTCTTGAGCTCGATGCCTATGACTCGATGTCGGTGCAGTTCTCGAGGGGTTGTCCCTTCCAATGCGAGTTCTGCGACATCATTGTTCTTTACGGCCGCAAACCGCGCACCAAAACGCCAGAGCAACTGGTGGGCGAACTTCAATATCTCTACGATCTGGGCTGGCGCCGTTCCATCTTCCTGGTCGACGACAACTTCATCGGCAACAAACGCAACGCCAAGTTGCTGTTGCCTGCGATCAAGGAATGGCAGATTGAGCACGGCTACCCCTTCAGCTTCGCCACCGAGGCTTCAGTCGACTTGGCCTCAGACGAGGAGATGATGTTGATGATGGCGGAAAGCCGCTTCGACAGCGTTTTCCTGGGCATCGAAACCCCCGACGAAGGCAGCCTGGAAACGGCCAAGAAGCTGCAGAACATGCGCAGCTCTCTGGAGGAATCCGTTGATCGCATCACCTCCTACGGAATCCGGGTGATGGCTGGATTCATCATCGGCTTCGATGGCGAGAAGACGGGAGCCGGCCAGCGGATCGTTGAATTCGTCAGCCGCACCGGAATCCCTGCCGCGATGATGGGCATGCTGCAGGCACTGCCGAACACCGGCCTCTGGCATCGCCTCGAGAAAGAGGGCCGGCTGGTGCAGGACAAATCCTCGGCCAAGGGCGTCAACCAGACCAACCTGCTCAACTTCGTGCCGACCCGGCCGATCAGGGAGATCGCCACCGAGTACGTCGACGCCTTCTGCGCCCTCTATGAACCCAACGCCTACATGGACCGGGTTTATCACTACTACCTGAAGGTGGGCGAGCCGCGCTGGCAAAAGTATCTCAAGCCCGCCGATGCCAAAGCCAAGCTTCCCAGCTGGACCGATGTGCGCGCTCTGGGCATTGTCGTCTGGCGGCAGGGAATCAAGCGCGACACCCGCGGCCGCTTCTGGCGCTACATGTTCGGCATTGCCCGCAAAAATCCCTCCCAGCTCGAGCAATTCCTCGTGGTGCTGGCCCACAACGAGCACTTCATGGAATACCGCAGTGTGGTCACCATGGAAATCGAAGGTCAGCTCAAGAGCCTGCCTCCCGAGCTGCCGCCGGCTACCGCAGACGTCAAAGAGCTGCAACCGGTCTGATCAGCTGGTCTGAACTTCCGGTCTGAACTTCCGTTCTGAGCGGTCTCAGTCCTGGATGTAGGGCCGGCCTTCCTGCAGGCACCGCTCGGCTCTCTGCAGTTCCCTGCCGAGATAAAGGGCGTGGTCGAGACGGCTGATCGGCAGGGGCACGGGCCGTTCGCTCAGCTGAATGCCCAGTTCCTTTGCCGTACGGCCGCGATACACCCGCTGCGGCAAGCGCACCTCGCCGCCGCGGCAGCTCAAGACCTCGCCGGAGTCCGGATCGGTGGCGAGCCCCTGGGCATTGATGCCATTGCCGTAGTGCTCGGCAATCAGTTCACCAGCCGCCGGGTCCAGCTTGATCAAGAGGTAGCCAGCAGGATCAAGCTCGATGCTCCGCTGCGACAGCTGCTCATCCAGCGCCTGCCGCAATTCGGCCGTGATCGGCTCCGGCTGAACCTGGTTCATCAACCTGTGACTGCACGCGGGGGGAACAGCCCCCCTTTCCTTAGAGGCTCAGCCTAAATCTCCGCCTCGGCCAAGCGAATTGGCTTCCGGTTGTCCGTCCAGGGCCCCCTGGGGCGCTGCCAGCGGCAGGTCACGGCGGCTGAAGGGAAGCTCGGCATTCTCCGCCTCAATCTCCTCAAGCAACTGGGCATTGGCCGGCGGCAGCCAGCCGCGCAGGAGGCTGTCAAAACGGGGGTCACTCCAGCGGTGCAGGGAGGCCCTGGGCTGGGCCAGAAAGCCGCGCCGGCGCTTGTGGCTGCCGCCCGCACCTGGATCGAAAGAACGAAGCCCCTGCTGGATCGCCCACTCAATGGGGGCGTAATAACAGACCTCGAAATGGAGATTCTCGATTTCTTCTGTGCTGCCCCAATAGCGTCCCCAGAGGGTGTCATGGCTGTACACGCAGAGCGACATCGCCACCGGATCGAAGGGATCACCGCGGTGGGCACTGAACAGCACCAGATTCTCGCGCAGTTGCTCAGCGGCGAAAGCAAAGAAGGCCTCGGTGAGGTACTGACTGCCCCAGGCCCCCCAGCGCTGACAATGCCGGGCATAGAAGCTGTGCATGTGCCGCACCATCGAGGCCGGCAGGTCGTCCCCCGCCAGCGGTGTGACGGTCAGACCAGCAGCGCCGATCGAGCGGCGCTCACGGCGGATGTTGCGGCGCTGGTTGGCATTGAAGCTGGCGAGATAGTCGTCGAAGCTTTTGAAGTCTCCATTGCTCCAGAGGCTCTGCTGGTTGAGCCAGGTGGCGCAGCCCGCCGCTTCCGCCAGGCCCTGCCAGGCGGGGTCGACGTAGAGAAAGTTGCAACTGAGGATGTGATGCTCGCGGCAGAAGTCGTCGATCAGCTCGAGCATCAGCGCCGTCAGTGCGGCGGCTTCTTCACCAGCGGCAATATGGAAGCGGTAGCCCTGCACCGGACTGACCGGGCTCATCCCCAGCAGTTTCGGGTAGTAGCGCAGGCCCAGCTGACCAGCCAACTGGGCGAACGATTGATCAAAAACGAACTCGCCATAGCTGTGGCCCTTGAGATAGAGCGGCGCCACGGCGATGAGGTTGTGCTCGCGCCAGAGGCTCAGATGGCACGGTTGCCAACCCTGGCGGGGCGCCACACTGCCGGAGGTTTCAAGCCCCTGCAGCCAGCGCCAGCTGTAGAACGGCAAGCCGGCCGGGGCTGTCAGCGCCTGCCATTGCGCTTCGGGGATCTCCTCCATCGCCCGATGCCAGCGGGCCAGCAGCTCAGCCATGGTGCAAAGGGGATCCGGCCGAGGGGCGGCTGCGCAAAACTAACCGGATGAGGCCAATGACCGAGCGCCCTGTCGCGATCCCCCCAGCACTGCTGGGCGCCCTCGCTGCCGCAGCCCTGAGCACCGTTGCGCTCAGGGCTGCGCCCGCGCGGGCCGGCTTGTTGGGTCCTGTTCTGCAGTTGATGCGCCCCCAGCTCGAGCGACGGCTGAGCGAGATCTGCCTGGACGCGGCAGCCGGCAACCAGGCCGCCCTTGAAGAGATCCTCAGGGGGCCGTGCCGCCAGGTAGCCGGGAGCGCCAGCCAATGCCTGATCAAGGAAGCCGAATCCAGCGGACGCAGTCTCGGGGTGATGACCGAGATGCTGGCTGGCCGGTTGGGCGACGACATCGAAGTGGTGATCAAACGCTGCGCCGCCCGTCTGCTCGGACTTCCCAGCGACACCCTTAAGGATGTGCCACTGCAGAAGCTGCAAAAGCGCTTCCGGATCCCTTCGGGTTAATCGGTCAAAGGGTCAGCGGGGTAGCTGCTCAATCAGGCCGATCGGTGGATGGCTTGCTCCATCTTGGCTACCGGTCTTGGTGCCGAACCCGGCGGTAGCGCAGCAGCAGTTCTCCCTCTCCGAGCGGGCGTTGCTCCAGCAGGTCCCAGTTTTGCGGGGGGATCGACGCCGCCCATGGCACCCAGCCGTGGGGGCCACCCAGCAGGACCGGGCAGACGGTGAGCTGGAGCTCGTCCACCAACTGCTCAGCCAGCAGGGCGGATGCCAGCTCGGCGCCACCGAGCAGCACCAGCCGCTCCAACCCCAACCGTTGAAGCGCTTCTAAGCTCTCCGGCCAGGCTTCCAGCCGCAACAGGCGCGAGAAGCCGGCGCGGACACCAGAGGCCCGAAGCGGCCCTGCCTGCAGCAACCAGCGCTCCAGCGGCTGATCGAAAAAGGGCAGGCATGGATCCAGCAGGCCCTGACGGCTGACCACCACGGCGATCGGCTGTGGCGAGCGGCAGCTGCCCAGCCGGGCTTCAAGCAGCTGGGGCCGATGGATCAGGCAGGTGTCGCCGTGCTGCCTGAGGGTGCCTGCGCCAATCAGGCAGCCATCGGCCCAGGCCAGGGCCTCTTCCAACACCTGGCGATCACCTCGGCCTCCGAGCTGGGCTGCGCCGCCACTCGGGGGAGCCAGTCGGCCGTCGAGGCTGACCGCCAACACCAAGCGCAGCCAGGGCCGTGGGCTCAAACGGCGGCGAGGGCCTCCAGCGATGCCGGCCGCATCTCCAGAAGCGGCACTTCGGCAAAGACCTCGGCGGCATTGTTCGGGCTCTCCTGCAGGCGCACCTTATGCAAGCTGGCGCCCGCGGCGGCAATCGGTGCCGTCAGCAGGTCGGCGATGTGCAGGGCGATGTTTTCGGCGGTGGGCACGCAGGCGGCGAAATGGGCCACATCCTTGTTGAGGAAGGTGTGATCGAAGGGCTCCACCACCAGATTGTTCACCAGCTGCTGCAGCACGGCCAGGTCGCAGACCATGCCGGTACGCGGATCGATCGTGCCGCGCACCGTGACATCGAGCAGGTAGTTGTGGCCATGGCCGTGGGGGCGGGCGCACTTGCCGTAGATCTGCTCGTTCTCGGCCTGGGAGAGCTCGGGACGGGCCAGCCGGTGGGCGGCAGCGAAGTGAGTGCGAATCGAGAGGAAGGCTTCCATGGTGTTGTCGAGCAGGTCGGCCCAGAGGGTGGGTTGTTCGTAGAGGCGCAGACCGATCAGGGGCAGATGCGGCGCCAGGCGCTGCCAGATCGCCTGGAGCAGGGCTTCGGTGGTGGGCAGTCGGCCCTCGGGCCGGCTGAGATCAAATTCGGGCCAGCAGTCGTTGAGGAAGCGGAAGTCGAGGGGCTCGGTCACCTCACGCCGGATGGCGTGCTTGACATCCGAGAGGTTCAGCACCATGCCGTCCTGGTCGAGACCACCAGCCATCGACACGATCAGTTCATAGTTGTGGCCATGGCCCGGGGCCAGGCTGCAACGGCCGAACCTGGCCTCGTTCTGCGCATCACTTAACTCCGGCAGCCGATAGAGATGGCTGGAGCTGAACGTGGCCCGGCGGGTGATCACGCAGGGTCGCCCCTGGCCATGGGCGCCAGCCAGCGTCGGCCCGGGAGGCTCGCACAGCGTTGGTGGGGTCAACGTTGTGGTCATCCTTGATCGTCCCGGCAGTTGGGTCATCCTAGGGAGCGTGATCAGGCAGAGCTGGTTGGGCCATCCACCCTCCAGCGCCACGCCAGTCCCCATCAGGCCGCTCCCCGCCCTTGTCTGCTTCCGATCCCAGCCCATTGCCACAGCCTTTGCCGCAACCATCTGCGCAGACTTCCCCGCAGGCCCTGAGCGAGCGTCTTGGCGGCATCAACATTTATTTGGTCGGCATGATGGGCGCCGGCAAGAGCGCCGTCGGCCGCCCCCTGGCCGACGCTCTGGGCTATCGCTTCGTTGACGCCGACCAGGTTCTGGAGCAGGCCGCGGGACGACCGATCCCAGACGTGTTCAGAACCGATGGCGAAGCCGGGTTCCGTGAGCTTGAGGCCTCCGTACTCGCGCGGATCTCGGCCTGGCATTCGCTGGTTGTGGCCACCGGCGGCGGCGTGGTGTTGCGACGCGAGAACTGGGGCCAGCTGCAACAGGGGTTGGTGGTCTGGCTGGATGCACCGCTGCCCCTGGTGCTCGAAAGGCTGAACGCCGATCCAACCCCGCGCCCCTTGATGCAGGCCAGCACCGATCCGGCCATGAGCCTGGCGGAGCTAATGGCGCAGCGACAGCCGCTCTATGCCCAGGCGGACCTGCAGATCCAGCAGGACGGCCGGCCGGCTGGCGCGGTGGCCCAACAGGTGCTTGAGGCGTTGCCCGGCGTGCTCAAAGACCGTTAACGGCGGGGCGGCTCCAGACGCACGGCGAACCACTGCACGGCAACGCCGGGCTCCAGCTCCAGTTCGCAGGCGGTGTCGAGCAAGCGTTCGGCCCGGGCCCGGTTGTCAGGAAGGGCAACCAGATCACTGGGAGGCTCCGGCAGCGCCGCCAGCCGCTCGATCAGCCAATCGAGGGTCTCGGCTGCCGTCAGGGTGCGCTCGCCCACCTGGGGCTCGAGAACCACGTAGTGATCAAGTTCGCGCAGCAGGGGATCGGACATGGCACAGGGTGTCGGTTCAGTCTGGGGCCTGATCTGGAACGCCCACCCCACCGCGGCCAAGGCTCAGGTAGAGCCGGTCCCGCCAGTCGAACAGGGAAACCAGCAGGGGATGGTCGGCAAAGCCAGGAACGCCCTGGCCGGCCAGGGGCGCACCGGCGCTGGCGGGGAACTTGAGCAGGGAGAGCTGGGCGGCCACAGCCAGATCAGCCAAGGACAACTGATCGCCGACCAGAAAGGGGCGACCAGCGGCCAGCACCGCCAGCTGCTCCAGGCTGGCCTGCAACTGCTGACGGCCGTCACGCCCGATCAGCTCTCCAAGGCCAGTGAGCAGTTCCCCGGGCAAGGCCCCAACCAGGGAGCGCAGTGGCCCCGGCGTTGCTTCGGGCAGCAAGGCGCTGCGCAGCAGGCCGTCGTGGCTGGCGGCCTGGAGCAGGGCCAGGCGAACCCCGGCGGCCATGGCCGTATCGGCCCAGTCTTCGAGCAGGAGGACGCGGGCACGTTCGAGCGGATCGCTGGGGAGCAGCGACACACCCTCGCCTTTGCGCTCCAGATAGTCGGCAATGGCGGATGAATCGGCGATCACCTCCGCTCCATCGCGGAGCACGGGCACCTGGCGCTGGCCAGAGAGCCGGAACAAGTCGAGCTGACCCAGGCCAGGGGTGACCTCGATCACGGTGTAGTCGAGTTGTCTGGCGGCCAAGACCAGCCGAACCTTCTCGCAGAAGGAAGAATGCCTGAACTGAAAAAGCTCCAACTTCGTCGCCTCGGACCCCGTGGCGGCAGAGTAGCTGTGATTCCGCCACGCCTCGCGCTGGGACTGCCGCGCCATACCGCCTGCCATGAAGGACTTTTTCCTGAACGTGACGCGCTATCCGCGTTATCTGGTGGCCATCAGCCTGGGGGTGTTCAACTCGGTGTTCGAGCCGCTGGCCAAGCGGCGCAGCAACCCGGTCACCGCCGTCGCCCTGGTGGGCGCCCTGGTCAGCGGCATGCTCAGCCTCACCCTGGTGCTGCGTGCGATGGTGAACCCCTCACCACTGGCTTAGGCATGGCACAGGGCCGACGGGTGGAGCGGGTCGCGGCGCTGATCCGGCGAGAGGTGAGTGAACTGCTCGTCCATGGGCTTAAGGACGAACGCATTGCCCTGGGCATGGTCAGCGTCACCACGGTGGAGGTGGCCGGCGACCTGCAGCACTGCAAAATTTTCGTGAGCATCTTCGGCAGCGAAGATGACCGCCAGGAAGCCTTGGCCGGGCTGAAATCGGCCACGCCTTTTGTCAAAGGGGAACTGGGCCGCAGGCTCAAGCTGCGGCGCACCCCTGAGGTGATCTTCCAGCTCGATCGCGGCATCGAAAAAGGCACCACGGTGCTGGGGCTGCTCAACCAACTCGGGCGGCAACGGCTGGAGCGGGGAGAGATTCCAGCTGGCAGCGATGAACCAGGCGTTGATGAGCTAACCCGCGATGACAGCCCAGCCTGACTGGCGCCGCTTGAGCTTGAAGGAGCAGGTGGCGCGCCTGGTCGTGTTGCGTGGCAGCGGCCATCTCAGCGATGGCCAGCGCCGCTATCCCCGCTGGGAGCTGCCCAATGCGGAGCTGCAGCGGCTGTTGCGCCTGGGCGTGGGCGGAGTGATTCTCCTCGGTGGCAGTGCCGCCGAGCTGCGCCTGCGCACGGGCCAGCTCCGGGCCTGGGCGGGCCATCCCCTGCTGCTCTGCGCCGATGTCGAAGAAGGGGTCGGCCAACGCTTTGAGGGGGCCAGCTGGCTGGTTCCGCCGATGGCCCTCGGTCTGCTCCACCGCAGCGATCCTGCCAGGGCCGTCCTTCTGGCGACCGCCTACGGGCGCTGCACTGGCCGCCAGGCTCGCCTGCTGGGTCTGAACTGGGTACTGGCGCCGGTCTGTGATGTCAACAACAACCCGGCCAACCCGGTCATCAACGTGCGGGCCTGGGGGGAAGATCCAGGCAGCGTCGGAGAGCTGGCGACCGCCTTTCTCCTCGGCACCCAGGCCGAGGGGGTGCTGGCCTGCGCCAAACACTTCCCCGGCCACGGCGACACCAGCAGCGATTCACACCTGGAGCTGCCCGTTCTCGCCCACGACCGCGAGCGGCTTGAGGCCCTGGAGCTGCCCCCCTTCCGCCAGGCGATCGCGGCCGGGGTCGCCAGTGTGATGACCGCCCACCTGCAACTGCCGGCACTGGATCCCCAGCGTCCGGCCACCCTTTCAGCGGCAGTGCTCGATCAGCTGCTGCGCCAGGACCTCGGCTTCGCTGGGCTTGTGGTGACCGATGCCCTGGTGATGGAGGCGATCGCCGGGCAGTGGGGCGCTGGCGAAGCGGCGGTGCTGGCCTTTGCCGCCGGCTCCGACCTGCTGTTGATGCCCGCCGACGCCGATGCCGCCATCGAAGCCCTGCTCGAAGCCCTGCAGAGCGGGCGGATCCCCATGGCCCGGCTCGAGCAGAGCCTGGAGCGGCGCGAGCGCGCACTCTCCTCTACGTCGCTGCCGGCCCCGGACCCAGGCGATGCGCTGTCTCTCGGCGATCTCGAAGGGCTCGAATCGAACGCAGAACGGGCACTGGCCAGGGAACTGGCGACGCTGAGCCTGCAGGCTCAGGGTGTGGCCCAGCTACCGGCGGGGCCAGGCCTGAACCTGATCCGGCTCGACAGCAGCGTGGCCAACGCCTTCCTGCCGCTGATGGCACCGGCCCTGCAGCGCCCGACCGCTTTGGGCTACGCGGCCTGCCTGATCGATGGACGCAGCCCGAGCCCCTGGAACAACGACACCAGCGCACCCCTGGCCCTGGAGCGGCTACCGGCCGGCCCGGTGCTGCTGCAGCTGTTCGTGCGCGGGAATCCCTTCCGGGGAAGTGCGGGCGGGGAGGAACCCTGGCCTGCGGTAGTGACCCAGCTGCTGGGAGCCGGGCGCCTGGCCGGGCTCGCCGTTTACGGCAGCCCCTATCTCTGGCAAACGTTGCAGCCGTTGCTGCCAGCCGATCTGCCCGCGGCCTACAGCCCGGGGCAGATGCCTCTCGCCCAGGCCATGCTGCTCGAGCGCCTCGGACTGGGCGCAGGCGGCATCGAAGGCGGTTTCACCGACTAGGGCCCGCTAAGGGGCAGGCGCGGGCGTGGGACAGGTGCGTGCTTCGAAGTCGCAGCTGAAGATCGTGGGCTTCTGCCAGCTGAGCGGAATCTCCAGCAGATCGCGCGGTCCGGTCCAGCCCTGGGCCATGAAAATCACCGCCGCCAAGCAGTTCATGGCGATGTGCCAGCGCCGCCAGTGCAGGTGCTTATGGATTTCCGGGCGGCTGGCCACCGAAAACAGCATCAGGCCGGTCAGGCCGGCACCGCCCCAGAAATGCGATTGCCAGAAGGCCGGCTCGAGCGGATTGTCGCCGAGACGAAACACCTCGGGCTGCAGCCCGAGGGCAATCACCCCAGCCCAACAGATGAAAGCGAAGGCAGCGCGGTAGATCGGCTTTCGTGCCCGCCAGAGCGCCACGAAGGCCACAGTGGTGCCGATCAGCGCCAGCAGCAGCAAGGCCAGCCGTGGGGCCCCACCGGTGAACTCCTGAAGCGTGTTCTTGGTGGCGATGACCACCACCAGGGCGATCAGCACGATGCCCACCACCCCGCCGGCCAACCACTTGCCCAGATCGGCATGGTCCCGGCCCACCGTGGGCGGATGCTTGACCTGCTGGAGACGCCGGCTGCGGGTCTGCTGGGCCAGCCGCAGCACCACACCCAGGAGGGGATAAACCAACACCACCGCGAGGAAGGGATGGAGCAGCCAGAAGGCATCAACGGTGGTCATCGAAACTCAGCAACGGGTTGAAACAGTGGGTTTGCGTGGGTCTGCGTGGATCGGCGCGGCGGAGAAACCAGGGGAGGTGCCCTGCTTAGCGCGTCCAGGCTGTGGGTGTTGCCAGGGATCGGCCCGTGACAAAGGGCAGGAGATGTACCGCCAGGAGGTTCAACCGGATTGCCACCAGATGGGGGTACACCCAAAGCGAGCGCCGAGCTGGGGCGGAGAGGCCCCTTAGTCTCCCTCCAAGCGCTGCCCTCTCGATGCTCAGCCTCTCGATGATCGTGCGGGACGAGGCGGAGCGGCTCGCCGCCTGCCTGACGTCGGTGCAGGGCTTCGTGGATGAGCAGGTGGTGGTCGACACCGGCTCCCGCGATGCGACAGCCGCGATCGCGCGGCAGCACGGCGCCACGGTTCACACCATCCCCTGGCCCGGTGACTTCGCCCCGGCGCGCAACTTGGCCCTGGGCTGGGTCAACGGCGATTGGGTGCTGGTGCTCGATGCCGACGAGCAGCTTCTGCCGGAGGCCTGGGAGCCGTTGCGACAGTTGATGGCCCAGCCTGACCTGCTGCTGATCAACCTGTTGCGCTTCGAGCGTGGCGCCAAGCAGTCGCCCTATTCCAGGGTGAGCCGGCTGTTCCGGCGCCATCCAGACATCCGCTGGAGCCGCCCGTACCACGCGATGGTGGACGACAGCGTGCTTGCCTTGTGCGCCAAGGAGCCCCATTGGCGCATTGCCGATTGCCCCCAGCCGGCCCTCTGCCATGACGGCTACAGGCCGGAGCTGCTGTCCGCTGGCAACAAGGCCAACCGCCTGCGCCGTGCCATGGAGCAGGAGCTGCGCGAGCACCCCGGCGATCCCTACGCCAGCGCCAAGTTGGCTGGGCTGGAGATCAGCGAAGGACGACTGGATCGCGCCCAGCTGCTGCTGCGCGACGGGCTGGCCCACTGTCCCGAGCAGGCCCATCCTGAGCGCTACGAACTGCTGCTGCACCTGGCGATGGCCGAAGCTCCGGCGGCTCCCGAGCAGGCCATCAGCCACTACCGCCAGGCCCTGGCCCTGCCACTGGATCCGCGGCTGAGCTTCGCGGCGCAGCTGAACCTCAGCGCCCTGCTGCTGCGCCAGGGCGAGAGCGAGGCCGCCCTGGCACTGGCAGAACAGGCCGCCCGCAGCGCGCCAGAGCTGGCCACTGGCTGGCTCAACCTGGGGCTGATCCGCCGCAGGCAGGGCGCGATCGCCGGGGCGCTGGAGGCCTACGCCACCGCCCTGGAGTGCGATCCCGACCACCCCGAAACCCATCAGAACCTTGCCGTGGCTCAGCTTCTCGGCGGCAACATCGATGCGGCACGGGCCAGCTTTCGCCAGGCAATCCAGCTGCTGAGCCTCCAAGGCCGGCATCAGGAAGCCAGCCGGCTGCGGCAGCAGGCCGGAGCCACCATCAAGCTGGAGGCCTGAGCCCATGGGCGCAGCGTGGCGGCCACCCCTACAGGACCGCACCATTGTGGTGACCAGGGCCGAGAGTCAGCTCGCCGAAGCCCGGCAACGGTTCGAGCGAGCCGGCGCCCAGGTGCTCGACCTGCCGGCCCTGGTGATTGGCCCCCCGGACGAATGGGGCCCGCTTGACGATGCCCTCGGCGAACTCGCCGACTTCCACTGGCTGATCTTCTCGAGCAGTAATGGCGTCGACGCCGTGGAGCAGCGACTGGAGCGGATCGGCACCAATCTCTCGCGACGCCCCGGCACGGTGAAAATCGCGGCAGTGGGCCGAAAAACCGCTGCGCGCCTTGAAGCGCTGCGGGCACCGGCGGATTTCGTGCCGCCAACTTTCGTCGCCGACAGCCTGATCGAGAACTTTCCCGTGTCTGGCTGGGGCCTGCGGCTGCTGCTGCCACGTGTCCAGAGCGGCGGGCGCACCTTGCTGGGCGAAGCCTTTGCCGAGGCCGGCGCCCGGGTCGTTGAAGCGGCCGCCTATGAATCGCGCTGCCCGGCCCGCATGCCCGTCGCCACCGCCCTTGCCCTCGAGCAGGGCCGCATCGATGCGCTCACCTTCAGCAGCGGCAAAACGGTGATCCATACCTGCCGGCTGCTGCAGCGCAGCTTCGGTGACGACTGGCAGCGCCAGCTGGCGCCGGTGGCCTTGATCTCGATCGGCCCCCAGACCAGCCGCACCTGCAGGGAGCTGCTCGGCCGGGTGGATGCTGAGGCCGATCCCTACGACCTCAGCGGTCTGGTGCAGGCCTGCATCGCCAGCCTGGCGGGGCGACCGCTGCTCAGGGCAACGCCGGACTGAGCCAGGTGGTGACCAGCTGCTTGCCCGAACGCAGCTGGAGGCTGCCGTTGCCGGCATCGATCGAGGCGACGCTCCAGCCGGGGGGGAGCATGGGCGTCTGACTGCCCCCTTGATCGCCGATCGAAACGCTGCCGCTCTCGTTGCCGAAGGCCACCAGAGCCTGCTTAACCCCGGCAACACTGATAACGCCGTTGAACTGAAACCCTGGCGGCAGTGCCACCGGTGTCGCCTTCGAAGAGGGCGTGGGATTGGCCTTGGCGGAGCTAGCGACGGGCGCGGAACCAGAGGTGGCCACGGGCTGAGGTCCCCTGGCGTCGGGAAGAGGAGCGAAGGGATCGCTGCGACGCTCCGCACTGGCGGCCAACACCTGTTGCCCAGTGGGCAGTGGAGTGAAGGCCTTGCCGATCGTTGTGGCGGAGCGCTCGGTCTGTGCTGCGGACTTGGGTGCCAGAAGTGCGGTGGCAGGGTCAGCTGCAGGAGCCTGGGCCTCGGGAGACGGTGACGATGGAGGTGGCGTTCCGCCGCAGGCGATCAGGGCCAGGAGTCCTGGCAGCAGCAGCAGCAGTTTGGCCCTGCTGCTTTCGTCCTCAACGGCTTGGAAGATCACCTTCAACAAGGTCCCTGAAGCGATCCAGATTGGCCTGGAGCTCCCTGGTCACAATTCCCCCCAGGATGGCTGGTTCCATCAAGGGGGCAAGCACCCCGGGCAACTCGTAGCTGACCGTCAGCCGAACGGCGGTGAGTGAAGGGGTCTGGGGATAGAAGCGCACCGCCCCTTTGGTGGGTAGTCCTCCCACCGATTCCCAGTGCAGCTGCTGGGCTTCAACCCGCTGGCTGATTCTGGCTTTCCAGTGGAAGCGGAACCCCTGGGCTGAGAGGGTCCAGTCGGTGAGATCGGGATCCTCCAGGGTTTTGACCGATTCAATCCAGCGCATCCAGCGCGGCATCGCCTCAAGGTCACTCCAAACCTCCCAGACCCGCTCAGCCGAAGCCTGGATATCGGTGGTGACGCTGTGCTCCATCCAACGGCCCATGCTGATCAGGCCACCACAGCGCTGCTGGCCAGCCGTGCCGGCTGGTCAAGAATCACCGCAGCAGCCAGGCGACCGCTCATCGTGGCCCCTTCCATCGAATCGATGTAATCCTGGCGCGTGTAACTGCCGGCCAGGAAGAAATTTCGAACCGGTGTGCGCTGCTCTGGGCGATAGGGCTCCATGCCAGGCGCCTCACGGTAGAGCGACTGGGCCAATTTCATCACGTTGCTCCAGGTCAAGGTGAGAGTCTTCGCCGAGGGAAACAGCTGCCGCACCTGGGCATCAACGTCGGCGACGATTTCCGCGTTCTTGCGGGAAATCCAGGGATCCCCCGGCGTGAGCACGCACTGCAGCAGGGATCCCTGGCCCTCTCGACGGTAATCGGCGGGGCTGGCCAAGGCGAGGTCAGCGAAGCAACTGAAATCGGCGTCAGCGGTGTAAAGAAGATTGTTCAAGCCGCTGGGGGTTCCCAGGTCACGGCGGGCCCGCTCCTGCTCGGCCGATTCACCGAGCTCGGTCACCCAGCCGTCGTAGCGGAGCTGCACCGTGGCCACAGGCACCGTATCGAGTTTGTAGATGTGCTCGAACTGGGGGTAGCGCCGCCAGGCCTGGGGCAGGAGGCGCTGGATCCCCGGCACATCGCAGGCCGCCAGGTAGGCATCGGCCTCAATCACCCGCTCCCCGTCCGGGGTGCCCAGGGTGAGGGCGCTCACCTCGGGAGCGTCGGCGCCGTCCTGGTGGTAGTGCACCTCCTTGACGCGATGGCGCAGATGCAGGCGGGCACCGCGGGCCTCGATGTAATCCAGGATCGGTCGATGCAGCCAGCGATGGGGCGACCCCTTGAGCAAGTTGAGCTTGGAGGCCTCGGTTTTCGACGCGAACATCAAGAAGATGGTCAGCATGCAGCGGGCCGACATGGCGCCGCAATCGATGAAACCCAGGGCATAGGAGATCGGGTCCCAGAGCCGCTGCAGGCTGCGCTCGCTGCCACCGTGGCTGAGGAACCACTCCTTGAAACTGATCCGATCCAGCTCGCGGATCACCTTCATGGCACCGTCGTAGTCGATCAGTCCGCGCACGATCGGGCTGGTGCCCAGGGCCAGGGCATTGCGCAGCTTGTCGATCCAGTCGAGCTGGGGCGTGGTGAAGAAAGCCTTGAGGCCGTTGAACGGGGCGCCGATTAAAAAGCGAAAATCCAGCTCCCGCAGGTCGCCCCCCTTGTTCACGAACAGGTGGGTGTGGTCTTTGGGGAGGAGGTTCTCGAACGCCCCCACCTTGCGCATCAAGGCAAACAGGTTGGCGTAATTAAAAAAGAACACGTGCAACCCCATCTCGATGTGGTTGCCGTCGGCGTCCTCCCAGCTGCCCACCTTGCCGCCGACGAACGGACGGGATTCGTAGAGATCCACCTGGTGGCCGGCCTCACACAGATCCACGGCGGCCGAGAGACCCGCCAGACCCGCACCCACGATGGCGACTCGCACCTTGCCTGCTCCAGGAGATCAAGACTCTATGGAGCCGGCCAGCCGGGCTGCGGTTGCCCGAAGTTGGCCGGACGTCCATAGAGTGCCCATAAGACAGACCAGATCCTCTGAGGCGGCACCGATGACCAGCGCGATCTCCAATCCACCGGCCGCCACGGCCCACACCGGCAAGGACGGCAAAGGCATCCTGATCACCGATCCGGCCATGAAGCAGCTGGCCGGCCTCACCCAGCAGCTGGGCGATCAGAAACTGCTGCGGGTGGGCGTGCGCTCCGGCGGCTGCAGCGGCATGAGCTACACGATGGATTTCGTCGAAGCCGATTCGATCCTTCCAGGCGACGAGGTCTACGTCTATGAACCGTCCGGGGCAGCCAGCTTTCGGGTGGTCTGCGACCCCAAAAGCCTGCTGTACATCTATGGGATGCAGCTTGATTTCAGCTCGGCCCTGATCGGCGGTGGCTTCAACTTCACCAATCCCAATGCCAGCCAGACCTGCGGTTGCGGCAGCTCCTTCGCCGTCTGAGCGCGCCGGCCGGCAGCGTCCTGCGGTCCGGCGGCGTGGGAATCTGATCGCCTGACCCGCCAGAGCGTTAGCCGATGTCGGCCCCCACGGACACCACGGAATCCCTGTTCGATCAGGCGATGGGCCGTTATCAGGGCGGTGCCCCGGCCGCCGAGGTGATCGATGATTTCCTCGCCATCACGGCCCAGGCGCCGCGCCTGTCAGCCGCCTGGACTTGCCTGTCCTGGTTGCAGCTGCTGGACGATCAGCCCGAGCCGGGCCTGCGCTCCGCTCGCACAGCGGTGAAGCTCAACCCCCAGGACCCCCAGGCCAGGATCAATCTCTGCCTGGCCATGCTCGACACGGGCGCCAAGGGAGTGCGCGAGCACATCGATCTGGTGTTGCGGGTCACGGCGATGGCGCCTGAACTCTCGGCCGACCTGCAGGCCTCGATCGCCGATGGATTGCGCCGCAAGCCCGGTTGGCGCTCGCTGGAGAAGGTGAGGGACTGGTTGCAGGGCTGAGCCCGTTGAGGGCGGGAGGCCAAACGCCGTGACGCGCGTTCTGTTGCTCAGCAATGGCCATGGAGAGGATCTCAGCGGCAGCCTGATTGGCCAGCGGCTTCAGGCCCGGGGTGTTGCAGTGGCCGCAGTGCCACTGGTGGGGCACGGCGCCGCCTACCGGCAGGCGGGCCTGAGCGTGCTCGGCCAGACCCGGGAGTTCAGCACCGGCGGGCTGGGTTACACCAGCCTGGGAGGCAGGCTGACGGAGGTGTTCCAGGGCCAGGCCACCTACCTGTTGCGGAGGCTGGGGCTGTTCCTGCGGCGAAGCCGCTCGGTGGACCTGGTGGTGGTGATCGGTGATGTGCTGCCAGTCCTGTTTGCCTGGTGCAGCCGCAGGTCTGTTGTCACCTATCTGGTGGCCTACTCCAGCCACTACGAGGGTCGGCTGCGGCTGCCCTGGCCCTGCGGCGCCTGCCTGAGAAGCCGACGCTTCCGGCGCGTGTTCAGCCGCGACGCCCTCAGCGCCGCCGACCTCAGCGCCCAGCTGGGCCGCAGCGTGCAGTTCCTCGGCAATCCCTTTCTTGATCCCGCCTTGGCTGGGGCCAGCGCGCCCACGGCGTCGCGGCAGCATCTGGGCCTCCTGCCAGGCAGCCGCCTGCCGGAGGCCCAGCGCAATCTGGCCTTGATGCTGGAGGTGCTCATCCGCCTGCCGCCACCCCTCCAGAAACCGGAACGGCTCGGGCTGACGGCGGCGTTGGTCAAGGATTTCCAGGCCGGGCAGGTGGCGGAGCTGGCCGCCAGGCAGGGGTGGCGGCTTGAGGGACAGACCCTGCGGCGCGGCAGCCTGGAGCTCCAACTCCGCTGGGGGCAATTCCCAACGGTGCTGCAGCGCTCCAATCTGCTGCTCTCGATGACCGGCACCGCTGCTGAGCAGGCCGTGGGGCTGGGCAAACCGGTGGTACAACTGGCCGGCTGCGGCCCCCAGTTCACCCCTGCCTTCGCCGAGGCCCAGCGACGGCTGCTGGGGAGTTCGCTGGCCTGCACAGACGGCGAGCCGGGCTCGGAGCAGAGCCTGATGGGCTGCGCCGAGCTGCTCACAAGCCAGCTCAAGGCCCTGGGCGAGGGCCCGGAGTGGGCCGAACGCTGCCGAAGCAATGGATTGGAGCGGATCGGAGGTCCGGGCGGCTCAGCCAGAATGGTTGCAGAGATCCTGGCGGTGCTGGATGGCTGAAGCGTCTTCCCTTCCCTGGCTGGAGCGATTGAAGGGCTGGATCGACGGCCTGCTGGTGCTGAACGTGTTCGTGGTGATGGGCGGGGCCCTCTGGTTCGCCGTGTCCGTGGGCCTGCACGTGGGCCTGCATGGCCAGAAGCTGGAGGCGCCGCTGATCCTGTTTCAGAAGCTCTGGGAACCGCTGTTCACCCCGGCGATCGGCCTGCTGATGGCCGCTGCCGTGCTCAGCGGGGTGCTGGGGTGGTGGCAGCGGCGAGGGCGCCGGCAAGATCTGGATAACGGAAGTTGAAGCCTTGGTGCTGCAGGCGCTCAGCCAGCACGTACTGACCCTCCAGAACCACCTGGGCGCCGTCGCCGAGCATGAGCTGCAGCACCGGGGCGGGCACCGGCAGAAAGCTGGGCCGCCCCAGCGCCTTGCCGAGGGCGGCAGCGAACTCTTTCATCGAAACCGGGTTGGGCGCCACGGCGTTGTAGACCCCGCCAAAAGCCGGATCCTCGAGCGCCGAGGCGATCAGCAGGCAGAGGTCGCTGCGCTGGATCCAGCTCATCCATTGCCTCCCGGTGCCGATCGGGCCACCGAAACCGGCCTGGAACACCGGCAACATCTTGCCGAGGGCGCCGCCGTCGGCCCCGAGCACGATGCCGATGCGCAGGGTCACCACCCGGGAGAAGGCCGCCGCTTCTGCCGCCGCCGCCTCCCACTGGCTGCAGAGCCGACCCAAGAAATCGTCTGCTGCCGGGCTGGTCTCAGCGAAGCGCTGCTCCGGGCTGGAGCCATAGACACCCACCGCGGAGCCGTTCACGAGCACCGCAGGTTTCTGCTGCTGCAGGGCCATCGCCTCCACCAGCAGGCGGGTGGTCTGCACGCGGCTGTCCAACAGCAGGCGGCAGTGCTCAGGGGTCCAACGCTTTTCGGCGATCGGTTCACCGGCCAGGTTGACCACCCCTTCGGCGCCAGCGATGGCCTCAGCCAGCGGCGCTTGCTGCCAGCTGGCCGTCTGGGAGGGATCGGCCTGAATCCGATGCAGCTGCGGATGATCCAGGCCAGCCAGGCTGTTGGCGCCTCGGCTCACCACGGTGCAGCCATGGCCACGCTCCAGCAGCCAGGGGACCAACTCCCGTCCAACAAAGCCCGTGCATCCCAGGAGAAGCAGCCGCATGCCGATGGTTCCGATCGCTGGTGGGAACCCAGGCTAGGAGTAGGGGTCGTGGAGCACCGCTGACGTTGTGGTCAGGCCGAGGCGACGGGCCAGGGGCACCAGGGCAAAGCCCTGGAAGAGCAGACCCATCAGCACCACCCCCAGGGCCAGGGACGGCATCAGGCGCCCCCAGGAAACATCGCTGGCGGCGGCCTGAATCGCCATGGCGATCGGCACCGCCCCGCGCAGGCCGGCCAGGCCCACAAAGGTCTTCTCCGCCTGGCCAAAGGGCGAACCCAGCAACATCCCCTGCACCATCAAGCTCCGCGCCAGCAACATCACCAGAAACAAAGCCAACGACCAGGGCAACGCCTGAACCACCTCCTGGGGATCCACCACCAGGCCCATGCAGAGAAACAGCATCAGCTCGGCCATCTTGGCGAAGCCGGCCTGGGCCTCCTCCATGGCGGGCTGATCGCACGTCGGGCTGTTTCCCAGCACCAGCCCGACGATGAACGCCGCCAGCAGACCACTGCCGCCCAACAACTGGGTGACCCCCACCACCAGCATCAACTCGGCCAGGCTCATCACCGCCAGCACCGAAGGGCTGACCCGCCGCCGATGCGTGGACAGCAACTGCTGGGCCAGGCTGCCGCCCAAGAAACCCAACAGGCCACCGAGGAGGAACTGGCGTACCACGTCGATCACAAGCCCCGACGGGGCCGTGGTCGCTCCGCCCGCGCTGGCCAGGGCCAGGGCCAGACCCGCAAACACCACGGCCACCGGATCATTCACAGCCGATTCCATCTCGATCAGGGCCAGCAAGCGGGGTGGCAGGTGGCCTGAGAGCGGCCGCAGCATCGCCATCACGGCCGACGCATCGGTGCTGCAGACCATGGCCCCTACGAACAGGGCCAGGGGCAGGCTGGTGGGAAGCAGGCTGCCCGGCAGGCTCTGAAAGCCCAGCACCGCCACCATCACCAGCAAAGCCGTGATCAGGGAGCCGGCGGTGGCCAGGCGGGTGGCCGGCTTGACGATGCTGAGGACCCTGGCCCAGTTGGTGGTGAGCCCACCGAAGAACAGCACCAGCACCAGGGCCACCTGGGCCACCTCTTCGGCCCTGGCCAGGCTGAGCAGTGCCTTGGCTCCACCGGGGATGGCCTCCAGGTTGTTGTCGGTGAGCAGGCCCAGCGCCAGCACCAGCAAGATCCCGGGCACGCGTACCTTGAAGGCGAAGGTATCGAGCAGTACGGCGACCAGCAGCAGGGCGCCGAACACGGCCAGCATGGCGGCCAGGTTCGTGGTCACAGGCAGGCAGCGGAGTCGAGGGGGTTCTAGCCTGATGGAGACGCAAAGTCTTTGAGATGGCCCAAACACCGGCACCAGCTTTCAAGAAGGGCTCTCTGGTGAAGGTGAGTGCGAGCGCCTATGCGGGCAGCCTGGAGGCGTCCGCCAGTGATCCCACCCCACCGGCCTATCTGTTTGAAGGCCCCGGCGAGGTGCTCGCCCTCAAGGGTGACTACGCCCAGCTGCACTGGAGTCTGCCGATCCCCGATGTCTGGTTGCGCACCGACCAGCTTGAGCCATTCTGAGCTGAGGCTTCACCCCACCTCACCCCTCTAAGTGCTTGCGATCCTGCAGCAGCTGGCTACGCAGTTGCCTGGCTTCGCGCAGCATTTCTCTGCCGTCGTGGAGGTAGTTGTCCACGTAACCCAGCGTGTAGCGCTCAAATTCAGCCAGGGCATCCTGCACTTGGCTGAAACAGTGATAAAGGCTGAGCCCCACATCAGCGGCAACGCCAGGGCAGGCCATGGAGCGATAGAGCGCCACCACCTTCTCGAGTTTCTGCTGGCTGGTCTCGAGAAAATCGCAGAACGTCGCCATCAGGTCGTCGTCGTAGGGATCGGCTGAGAGGGCGCGCAGCTGGGCTGGAAACGGATTGATCACCTGAGCCAGCAGACGATCGATCGGCCCATACACCTGCCGCAGCCAGGCGCTGATCTCGCTGTCACGCCGGGCCCTGGCGCGAGCCGGCCGCACCACCGCCGCCCCCTGGCCAGCGACCCTGCCGCGCTCGGCGTCGTAGCGGCGACGCTTCTCCCGATCACCCAGCACGGCCCAGGCGGCGTTGAGGGCGAGGATCCGCTTGGCATCGCCACCCACATCGGGATGGTGCCGCTTGGCCAGGGTTCGATAGGCCGCCTTGAGCTCAGCGGCACTGGCTGAGGGGGGCATGCCGAGCACGGCATACAACTCGGTGGGGAGCGGCAATGCCATCGAATGCGTCCGTCTCTCCCATCATCTCCACCTCTGCCCCAGGTCTGCGGCTGCCAACAAAAAGCCCCCCGTTTCCGGGAGGCCAAGGAGGTGGTGTGCGAGGAAAAGGTCCTGAAGGGTTCAGGACCGGATCAGAATTTGAACCTCGTCTGAATCAGGCCGCCGAAAACGTTGAAATCGCCATTACTACTGGTGAGCTGACCGAGGGGACGGCTGAGGTAGAAGATCGCTGGAGTCACCGAGATGTTATCGGTGACCTGGAACTTGTACCACCATTCCCAGACGAAGTTGCCGTCGTTGGGTGTGGTGTTCTGGCCATCAATGGAACCCTGAGACAACTGGGTGGCGAAGGTGGCCTGGCCCACAGCCATGCCGGCATCGTTGCCCTTGGCAAACACATCCTTCCACTTGAGGCCGGCGAACCAGCTCTGCGACTGTGTCACAAAGGGATCTTCGAATTCATTGCCGGAGCTGTTGATGGAGTTATCGGACAGAGAGTTCAAGCCCCAGCCCACGCTGATCGAAGGAATGATTCCAGGGTTCTTGGGCTGCCAGTAGGCGTTGACAGCAAAGTTGTTGGACTCGCCGTTGGCCAAGAACCAACTGTTAGAGGAGACGAAGTTGGTACCACGGCGGAAGTTGGTGCCTTGCTGGCCGTAGCGATAGGCCAGTGAAACATTCCACTGAGGTGCAGTGTAGTTCAGCTGGGCCGTGATGCTGCCACGAGCACAATCGGTACCAATACCACCTTCGCTTCCTGAGCAGTTATTGGGATTGCCGTCAAAGACCTGGCCAACATTGCCTTGCTGCGCCACGTAGTTCGCCGCGAAGCTGAAGCGACCACGACCTTTCTCGACATTCTGCCTCCAGATGGCAGCAACCAGCGCACCGGTGGCTTTGTTATAAACGCCAGGAGCACCGTTAACAGAGAAGTAGTCGAGTATCCCGCTGCCATAAACCGAAGGCGTGACAGCCAAGGATTCGGTATTTCTAGCCCTGGGGCCAACAACAAACGTGAATTGATCGCCAACTGGGAATCGATAGTAGAGCCTGTCAACGCCGACACTGTTATTCCCTCCGATCCCACTGCTTGCTCGATCAAGAGCAGAAGTGTTCACACCATCGCCAGCAAAGGCGTTTTCGAAGTTGCCTGAACGAAGACGGGTGAACAGCAGATCCTTGCCGGTGAAGCTCGTCTCGAGATTGAGACGAACGTCATAGCTGAAATTGGTGGATCCGAACTGCTGGTTGTAGTTATCGGCATCATTGCCAGGGCCAAAGGCTCCGGATGAGCTATTTCCACCGGCATTCACCGCACCAAGCACGAAGGTGGCTTCACCTTTGAGCACGGTGGTGGTGGAGAACTGACTGGCTTCGAGTTCACCCACTTTGGCCTCAAGGCCATCGACCCGGCCCTTGAGCACGGAGAGTTCAACCTCGAACTCCTTCATCAGCCGGCGCAATTCATCGGTCACCTCGGTGATCCGATCCAGGCAGGCGTTGAGCAGGGCGGCGGCTTCCCAGCGGCTCAGCGGGCGCTTGCCGCGGAAGGTGCCATCGGGATAGCCAGCCACGCAGCCGTAACGCTCAACCAGATTGGAGAGAGCCTGATAGGCCCATTCCGTTGGCTGAACATCGGAGAACTGGGTGATGCTGGTGACTTGATTCCGGCTTTTCGCGGAACCAGGCCGGGCATAGGCGTTGATGGCCTCAAGATTGAGGCCATCAACATTCAAATCAGAAGCGGACGCGGCCAGCGGACTGAGCAGCCCAAGGGCAGCCGGTGCCAGCAGGAATTTCTGGAACAGTTTCATTGGATCCTCACACCAATTGAGGGGGCGACCGTTAGGAAGCTTGGCGCAAGTGTATCGAATATGCCAAAAAAATTGTCGCATCTGATCACAACTTGGTGTGCTCAGCGATACACGCACAAGCCGGCTGCTCCTGCTGCTTCAGCACAGTCAAATCCGGCTCATCCAACAAAGCAACAGCACAAGGGTGCCCACACAAAGAGAGATTCAAAAGGCCAAAAAAAAGCCGCGACAGAAGCCGCGGCAGAAGCAAGGAGGAATGGCTGACTGTGTGAGGGGTCAGCCAGGTTGATCACTGATCAAGAGATTGAATCGCTGAGATCAGAACTTGAAGGTGGTCTTGACGAGACCGCCAAAGTTGTTGAAGGTTTCGTCGCTATCAGACTTTTGGAGCTGACCCAGTGGTGCACTCAAGTAGAAGATCGCAGGTGTCACGCTGATATTGTCGGTAACCTGGAACTTATACCACCACTCCCAGGCATAGTTGCCGTCGTTGGGATCGATCAAGTCGTCATCACCCCAGCTGGTAAGGAAGGTGGCCTGGCCGACAGCCATGCCGGCGGCGTTGCCCTTGATGAAGACGTCGGTCCACTGCAGACCCACATACCAAGACTGGCTCACGGCGCCATCAATGACGTCTTCAACAGCACCGGCAGAGCTGCTACTCGCGTTGTGGGAATTAAGACCCCAACCCGTGCTGATCGAAGGAATCCAACTGGAATTAGAAGGCTGCCAATAAGCGCTGATGCCAACAGAATTCACGCTGTCAGACAGAGCAAAGCCCAGATTGGCTAACGGAGTGCCGTTACCGCTGTACAGACCAACGAGACCACCCTGAGGTGATGTGTAGGTATAGGTCGCAGCAAGGCCAAAGTTCTCGTTGTTCCAAGCGACTTGGGCAGTACCCGTCTGAGCTGAGGACTCGTTACCGATGCCGCCAGGGTTATTCGAGAAGATGTTAGGGCCGCCGTTGTTACCATTAGCGGCTACATAGTTAGCACTGATGCTAAAACCACCGCTCTGCCACCACAGGCCAGCACCGGAGCCAAGAGCCAAGGAATAAGCACCGGGAGCACCGGCGTAGGTGAAGACATCAAGAACTGTGTCAGCCGGGTAGACGCTAGGCCATACGGCAAGCATGTCATCCTGACGAACTCTGGCACCAAAGGTGGCAGTAAAACTCTTGCCGACGGGGAACTGGTAGAAGAGGCGGTCAATGCCAACGCTGTTGGCACCAGAGCCTTCTTCAAAGGCGACTTCGAAGGTGTTCAGGCCGACGGGTCCAGTACCCCAAGGGCTGGAGCCGAAGTTGCCGGCGCGAAGGCGAGTGCGGAGCAGATCCTTACCGGTGAAGCTGGTGTCGAGGTCAAGCCGCAGGTCGTAGTTGAATGCTGTAGCTCCCTGCTGGGTAGCCGCAGCATCAGAGAATCTCTGACCAGGAAGTACCGAGCCGCCTGAAAGTACGGACTCAGCAATGCTAGCCCTGGCTGAACCGCCATAGGAGTTGGCGCCAACAATGAAAGTGGCTTGGCCGCTGAGCTTGGTGGTGGTGGAGAACTGATTGGCCTCCAGCTCGCCGACTTTGGCCTCCAGGCCATCGACCCGGCCCTTGAGCACGGCCAGTTCGGTTTCAAACTCCTTCATCAGCCGGCGGAGTTCATCGGTCACCTCGGTGATCCGGTCCAGGCAGGCGTTGAGCAGGGCAGCGGCTTCCCAGCGGCTCAGCGGGCGCTTGCCACGGAAGGTTCCATCGGGATAGCCAGCCACGCAGCCGTAGCGCTCCACCAGGTTGGAGAGAGCCTGGTAGGCCCACTCGGTGGGCTGCACATCACTGAACTGGGTGATGCTGGTGACTTGCTCCTGGGAGTCGGCGTAGCGGTTGACGCCGTCAATGTTGAGCTCTGATGCCGTAGCGGCCATTGGTGCCAACAGACCAAGGGCTGCAGGCGCCAGCAGCATTTGCTGGAAAAGTTTCATGAGGTCCTCACACACGAGTTGGCGCAATGCGCACAAGGCAACCATCGTTCAAGGGGGCCAGCTTGGCGAGGGGAGATGTGACAGAACGCACAACGTCCTTGGCAGGCCACGGCAGGTTCAAACTGGCGGCACTGACGCGTCGGATGCCCTGACCTCCCGATCGATGCCACAACGGCGGTGGTGGCTGGCCCTGGCGACGATCTGGGTGCTGGGCACCCTGGCCGACAGGCTCTGGCTGCAGCTCGATCAGCGGCTGCCGGCCTGGGACCAGGCCGATTACCTCAACAGCGCCGTTGACCATGGCCGCGCCCTGGGGCTGCTGCCTGCCGGAGGCTGGCAGGGCTGGGATGCCCTGCTGGATCTCTCCCCGAAAATTCCGCCGCTGGCCAGCCTGGTCAACGGCACGGTGATGGCCGTCGCCGGCGACAGCGCTGATCAGGCCAGCTGGGCACTGGCGCTCTGGCAGGCGTTGTTGCTGCTGGTGGTGGGCTGCTGGGGACGCCAGTTGCTGGGCCCGGGATTCGGCTTGCTCGCCGCCAGCCTCACCACTCTCAGCCCCGCCCTGGCGGCGTTGAGGGTGGATTTCACCCTGGATCTGCCGCTGGCGGCCACGGCGACGCTGGCCCTGTGGTTGCTCGGCCGCTGGCAAGCCCCCGATACCGAAGGTGGCCGTTGGAGTCAAGCGATCGCGGCGGCCCTGGCGGTGGCGGCGGCCGTGCTCGTCAAACAGAGCGCCCTGTTGGTGCTGCTGGCGCCGTGCCTCTGGGCTGCTCTCCAGGGCTTGCGGCAACGGGGGCGGCGGCTGCAGGTGCTGGTGGCCCTGGCCACCGTGCTGGGGCTCTGCCTGCCCTGGCTACGCCACAACTGGATCACCACCATCGGCGGCACCAACCGGGCCGTGCTGGAAGCGGCCACCACGGAGGGAGATCCCGATCCCTTCAGCCTGGCGAGCCTGCTCTGGTACCCGCGTCTTCTGCCCCAGCAACTGGGCTGGGTCAGCCTCAGCCTCGGGCTCGTGGGCGGCAGCCTGGCCGCTCTGCAGCGCTGGCGGCAGCCACCACAAAGCCCCAGGCAAAGCCCAGGGCAAACAAGCCTGGTCCTGCCCAGCGGCTGGGCCTGGTTGATCGGTTGCACGCTCAGCGGCTGGCTGATCACGACCTTGAGCCCCAACAAGGACCCGCGCTACCTGGCCCCCGTGCTGCCCTTGCTGGTGTTGCTCCTGGCGGGCGGCTGGTGGCAGCTGTTCGTCATGGCCAGGCGGCGCTGGGGCACCCCGCTGGGTGGCGGGCTGCTGGGAATCGGGCTGCTGGCCGCCGGCGTGAGCACCACCGTTGGCCAAAGCCAGGCGATCGAGAGCCACGAAGGCGCCCCAATCGGCGCAATCACCGCGGCCATTCGCCGCCAAGCTCAGGATGCCCCGGTCACCGTTGTGGTGGTTCCGACCAGCAAAGATCTCAACCAGCACTCCTTCACCCATGCCGGCAGGAGAAACGGCGGACGGATCGTCGGCCGCGAAACAGGCAAACAGCGGCGTGAGCACGCGCTGATTCTCCGCCAGGCCAGCTGGCTGCTGCTCGCCACGGGCGACCAGGGCACCAAGCGGAAGGCTTCACGCAGGCTGGGCGCTCAGGTGCGCTCCGATCCACGCTTCGCCCTGGCCGCCAGCTGGCCATGGAGCGAGGGGCGGCAGCTGGAGCTCTGGCAGCGGCGAGCGCAGGCCCCCTCCCCGGAACGCTTCGACACCAGCTTCATCCGCCTGGCCCAGGGCCTTGAAGCGGGGCCCAGCGGCCTTGCCGCAGTTTTTGACGCGATCGGTCCCCAGCACCAGCTCGATGGCCACTTCCTCTACCAGAAGCGGGTTCAGGCCTGGGCTGAAGCCCGCCTCAGCAGCCAGCCCAACGACGACGAAGCCCTCTGGAGCCTGGCCCTGCTGGCGGTGTTGCAGAACCGCCCCGTCACGGCCGACCGCTGGTTCAGCCGCCTCGAGGGGCTCCACCCCACCAACCCCTGGCCGTCGGCCTACCGCTCGGTGGTGCTGCTGGCCGGCTGGAATCCCTGGCGATCCCATGCCGTGGCGGCCAAGGCGGCGGCCAGGGCAGCCACGCAGCAGCGCCAGCCCGTGCTTGAGGCCCTCGCCGATCTCTCCGGAGCCCTCAGCGGCAGACCCGCGAGCCTGCGCGGAAGCTTCCGCTCGCTGCCGATCGCCATTGAAGAGGTGACCCGGAATCTGGAGTCAGCCGCGAAGCAACCATGAACCAGCCACTAGAGCCCCGCTCGACGCTGCCGATCGGCCCTGTTCTGCTGCTGCTCTGGCTGGTGGCCCTGGTGCTCGCCACCGCCGGGCTCGGCGATCTGCCCCTGCGGGACTGGGACGAAGGGATCGTGGCCAGGGTGGCCCTGGAGACCAGCTGGAGCCCCTGGCCAGAACGCCTCCTGCCCAGCTACTGGGGCGAGCCCTATCTGAACAAGCCGCCTGGGTTGCACTGGCTGATGGCGGCGGGCTTCGAGGCCTGGCGGCAGCTGGGCGGCCATGGCCTCCAGGAGCTGCCACCGGAATGGCTGGTGCGGCTGGCACCAGCGCTGCTCTCCAGCCTGCTGGTGCCCCTGATCGGCCTGCTTCAGCTGCGCCTGCGTCCAGGCGAGCGCACCGCCGCCGTCTGCAGCGCCCTGATCGCCCTGACCCTGCTACCCCTGGCCCGGCACGGTCGCCTGGCCATGCTCGATGGCGTCCAACTGCTGGCCATGGTGCTGCTCTGGTTGGGCCTGCTGCGTGCCCAGCGGCGGCGAGCCAAAGCCGCTGGGCTGATCGCCGGTGGGTTCATCGCAGGACTTGCCGCCAGTGGCCTGCTGCTGCTCAAAGCGCCGGTCGTGCTGCCGGTGCTGGCCAGCGGCTTGCTGCTGCGCCTGCTTGACCGCGATCTTCGCGGTCGCGACTGGGCCTGGCTTGGCCTGGGCCTGGCGCTGGGCCTGGCCCCTGGCCTGGCCTGGCACGGTTGGCATCTGCTGCAGCGCGGTGATCAGGCCCTGGTGATGTGGGGCGGCCAGGGACTCTCGCGCCTCACCAGTTCTGTGGAGAGCCACAGCGGCGGGCCGATCGAGCCCTTGCTGGAGGTGCTGGAGGGCGGCTGGCCCTGGTTGCCGCTTTGGCCCTTCGGGCTGGCCCTGGCCTGGCGGCAGCGGCGCGAACGGGCCGGTCGCTGGAGCCTTGGGTTGAGCCTGGCCACCGCCTGGATGGTGTTGCCGTTGCAAACCCAGCTGCCCTGGTACAGCCTGCTGCTCTGGCCACCGTTCTGCCTGGTCTGCGCACCGGTCCTCGCCTCGATTCTCTCTGGGAAGGTCACAGGGGTTCTGCGTCGTCTGCCCTGGTTCTGGGGCCT
This sequence comes from Synechococcus sp. SynAce01, assembly GCF_001885215.1. Taxonomy (GTDB): domain Bacteria; phylum Cyanobacteriota; class Cyanobacteriia; order PCC-6307; family Cyanobiaceae; genus Regnicoccus; species Regnicoccus frigidus. Next base: position 843,671 of record NZ_CP018091.1, read on the forward strand.
GCTGGGCCTGGTCCTTCTGGCCACTTCGCTGCTGATTCTCCCTGCCGCCCCAGGCCTTCTGCCCGGGCTCGGGGCCTATCGGTTCCTGCCCTTTCCAGCAGGCCTGGGCCTGGCCGGCGGAGCCCTGCTGCTGGTTCAGGCTTCCAGCTGTCGCCGCCGGCAGGGGCTGATGCTGCTTGCCGCCGGCTGGTGTGTGTCGCTGCTGCTGCTGTTTATCAGCCCGCTCTGGATCTGGGAGTTGAATGAGCACTGGTCGGTGTTGCCGGCCGCAGAGCTGGCCAGAAGCGCGGCCGCGCCTGGTGACGCCCAACCCTTGGAGATTTTCATGGAGGGGAAAAGCGGCCAAAGGCCAAGCCTGCGCTGGTATGCCGGCAGGGCGATTGCAGCGTTACCGAAGCAAGCCGATGGGGCCATCCCCGCCGATTTCCTGCTGATCCGTCAGGAGCCCAGCGGCTTGCCAGCCGCCCTGCTGACCGACGGCACCCTTTGCCGACTTGAGGCCGTTGCCGATCAGAGCTGGCAACGTTGGCGCTGTTCCACCAAGGCCCCGGATTTCTGAGAATTTGAAGCTCTTGAAGGTTATGAAGCGCAGCCCTGAGGCCGACAGCCAACGCACTGTGCTGTTGGCTGCCGCCGTATTTGCCGTGGTTGGGCTGCTGCTGCAGTGGTGGCGCCTCCAGGTGCTGACGGCCTCCTACGACCAGGGCATTTTTCTGCAGGTGCTCTGGAGCGGCCTGCAGGGCCACCCGTTTGAAAGCACGCTCTCCTCCCAGCTCTCCACCAACGTGATCCATGCCGGAGAGCTGCCGGCCGTGGGGTATCACCGCCTCGGCCAGCACTTCACGCCGATCCTGCTGCTCTGGTCGCCGCTGGTGGCGGTGTTTGGCATCTGGGCCCTTCCCCTGGTGCAGGTGGGGTTGATCACCGCCGCCGGGCTGGTGCTGCATCGCCTGGCACGCAACACGCTTGTGGATCCCCGTCTGGCGGCCTTCGTGGCCTGCAGCTTCTACGCCGCCAATGCGGTGATCGGGCCCACCTGGGGCAACTTCACCGATCTCTGCCAACTCCCCCTGGCCTTTTTCCTGTTGATGCTGGGGCTACAGCGGCAGCGCTGGTGGTTGGTGGCCGTCGCCGCTGTTGCCCTGCCGCTGATCCGGGAGGACACCGGCGTTCTGCTGGTGGGAATCGCCCTCTGGATGGTGGTGCGGCGACAGCATCCCCTCGGGCTGGCCATGGCCCTGGGGGGGCTGGGGATTGGCTGGGTGCTGCTGGTGACCAACCTGTTGATGCCGATCTTCAGTGACGACAACTCCCGCCGGTTCATGGTGGAGAACTTTGGCCAGTACATCGGAGATGCCGAGCAAGCCAGCAGCCTGGGCGTACTGAGCAGCGCTCTGGGCCAGCCCCTGCTGGTGCTCAGGGAGCTGGTCTCGCCGCCGCTTGAAACCCTGCGCTATCTGCTGGCCCAGGGGCTGCCGCTGATGCTGATCCCCTTGATCTCGCTGGACAGTTGGCTGCTGATGGGCTTGCCCCTGATGGGCTTGCTGCTCGCCCAGGGCAGTAACAATCCCCTCTCGATCAATCTGCGCTACACCCTGCTGGTGGTGCCTGGTTTGTTCTACGGCGCCCTGGAATGGTGGAGCCGCCGAGAAGCGCTGTTTCAAAGCCGCCGACTACGGCGCGTCTGGCTGGGTTGCCTGCTGCTCTCGCTGTTGTTCACCCTGATGGCCAATCCGAACCGCAGCCTCTCGTTCCTGATCCCCGACAGCGTGCAGCCCTGGGTGTACAGCTCACCGATGCAGCAGTGGCAGCACGGGCAGGCCGCCCGCAACCTGCTGCAGAAGATCCCGGCAGATGCCACCGTGGCGGCCAGCACGCCTCTGGTGCCTCACCTGGCCCAACGGGAGGTGTTGGTGCGCTTCCCCAACGGCATTGACTACCGCGATCGGGACGGGCAGGAACGGACGGTCGATTGGATTGCCGTGGATCTCGATTGGTTGGCGCGCTATGAGGCCGCCTTCGCCTCCGACCGGGCCCTGCTGCGCAGATCCCTACGCCGATTGGATCAGATGACAGGAGAGACAACAGAAGAGGGGCACCGCTTCGGCGTGCGCGGCTTTGCCAGTGGCGTGGTGCTGCTTGCGAAAGGGGAAAACGATCAACCCGAAGCGCGCCAACAGCTGGATCAACTGATCGAGCGGCTCCGCCGGTGAATTGCATCAAGGTGAATGGCATCAAACAGAACGATGCCCCCACCCCAGCCATGACGGCAGGGATGGGGGCTCTCGCCGGGTCCGCTCTGGCGCGGAACCGTTTGAACTCGGAACTTACGCCCTGAAAATCAGACGACGTTCTCCGCGATCAGCAGACCCTTGCATTTCTCACTGTGAAACACGGACACCTCCTCCCTTGGGAAAAATGCCAGCCGGTGTTGCATTCGGAAGAGAGATCTGGAGACAAGCTCCTGAGCCAACGTCCACGACACTGCTGACAGAACCCAGTGATACTAACGGATTGCAGGGGTAAGCGCTGCAGGTCGGCAAGCAAACGAACAAAAAAAGCGCTCCGAAGAACGCTTGATCAACAGGTGTTCAAAGGATTTGAACTGCTGGGCTAAGCCTCAAAGAGCGTTGCCCCTGGGCAGAACTTCTTCAGGGAAGACGAAGTTTTCATGGGGCTGGTCTGCCGGTGCCATCCAGGCACGCAGGCCTTCGTTCAGAAGAATGTTCTTCGTGTAGAAGGTCTCGAATTCCGGGTCTTCAGCCGCCCGGATCTCCTGGCTCACAAAGTCATACGCACGCAGATTCAGCGCCAGGCCAATGATGCCGATGCTGCTGGTCCACAGGCCCATCACAGGCACGAACAGCATGAAGAAGTGCAGCCAGCGCTTGTTGGAAACGCAATCCCGAAGATCTGGCTCCAGAAACGGTTGGCCGTCACCATCGAGTAGGTCTCTTCTTCCTGCGTCGGCTCAAACGCCTTGAAGGTGTTCGACTGATCGGAATCCTCAAACAGCGTGTTCTCCACCGTGGCGCCGTGGATGGCACACAGCAGCGCACCGCCCAGAACCCCCGCCACGCCCATCATGTGGAACGGGTTCAGGGTCCAGTTGTGGAAGCCCTGCAGGAACAGCAGGAAACGGAAGATCGCCGCCACACCGAAGCTCGGCGCGAAGAACCAGCTGCTCTGACCCAGTGGGTAGATCAGGAAGACGCTCACGAACACCGCGATCGGGCCGGAGAAGGCAATCGCGTTGTAGGGGCGGATGCCCACCAGGCGGAGCAATCTCGAACTGACGCAGCATGAAGCCGATCAGCGAGAAAGCGCCGTGCAGCGCCACGAATGGCCAGAGGCCACCCAGCTGCACCCAGCGCACAAAATCGCCCTGGGCTTCCGGGCCCCAGAGCAGCAACAGGCTGTGGCCCATCGCATCGGCCGGGGTGCTCACCGCTGCGGTGAGAAAATTGCAGCCTTCCAGGTAGCTGCTGGCGATCCCGTGGGTGTACCACGAGGTCGCGAAGGTGGTGCCGGTCAGCCAGCCGCCCAGGGCCAGGTAGGCCGTGGGGAACAGCAGCAGGCCGGACCAGCCCACAAAAACGAAACGGTCGCGCTTGAGCCAGTCATCGAGGACGTCAAACCATCCCCGGGCTGCTGGCGCGCGCCCTAGAGCAATCGTCATGGATTCTCTTTACGAAGCTTTACAAACCCACTGTACGGGACGTTGGGAGGCTACTGCGGCTGAGAGAGCGCTGATTTCGCCAGATGAGTAAGGACACCTAGGGGCCAGAGACCAACAGGTGAGCCCCGGGGACCACGACGAAAAGCGCGGCGCCCTGCCATTCGCCAGAGTGGCTTCCGGCCTTTCCTTCTTTCCCGTGTACGTCGTCGAGCTTTCTCTCAAACTCAGTCCCATGCCGATCTCTGTGCAGCGCAAGGAACTGGCTGACGCCCAGACCCTCTATGGCGAGATCAAGGCAGCCCTGGAGAGCGGCCAGCCCAAGGTGCTGGAGCTCTCCTGCGAAAAAGCCGAGGAGAAACAGATCAGCCTTTTGAGCAGCGAACTGGTGGCCGTGCAGCTGTATGAGAAATCCGCCACCGGAGGTGTGGGCAGCAAGCGTCCAGGCTTCTCCTTCGGGAGCTGACCTTGGCGAGCCCGCTGCGGGTGGAGAAGCTGGACTTCACCTGGCCCGGCGGCAGCCGCGCCCTACAGAATTGCAACCTGGAGCTGCCCCGCCCTGGGCTGTGGATGCTGGTGGGCGGCAACGGCAGTGGCAAGAGCACCCTGCTGCGGCTGATCGCCGGGCTGCTGGAGCCGGGTCACGGCCACATCCATTGCCCCGTCAAGGCGGCCTTGGTGTTCCAGAACCCCGATCACCAACTGCTGTTGCCGAGTTGTGCCACCGACCTGCAGCTCTCGCTGCCCGAAGGCCTCGATCAACACCAACGGCAGACCCGCTTGGCCGCCGCCCTGGCCCAGGTGGGTCTGGCAGGGTTCGAGCAGCGGCCGATCCACACCCTCAGCGGCGGCCAGAAGCAGCGTCTGGCCATCGCCGGCGCCCTCGCCAGTGAAGCCAGGCTGTTGCTGATGGATGAACCCACCGCCCTGCTCGACCCCACCAGCCAGCAGGAGGTGCTGAAGCTGATTCGCCGCCTGTGCAACCAGGCCCCGGCCAGCCTGACCGCGCTCTGGATCACCCATCGGCTCGAAGAACTCGACGGCTGCGACGGCGCCGCCTTGATGGACCAGGGCCGTCCGGGGCCCTGGCAGCAGGGCGTGACGCTGCGACAGCAACTGGAGAAGACCCTCACCCCCTTGCCGGGCGGCCGTGCTGAGCGGTAGGTTCTCCAAGCCACAATCCTCGGTAGCTCAGTGGTAGAGCGGTCGGCTGTTAACCGATTGGTCGCAGGTTCGAATCCCGCCCGGGGAGTTTTGTTCAAGCCTCAGCTCTGAGGCTCGTTTTTTTCTATTTGGGGGCTTGACAGCCCGCCAATCGAAAGAGAAGCTGAAGATGGTTGGCGTTGCTTGGCAAGAGCGGCTTGGCGCTTGTTGCTCCATGGCCAACGCCAGCACTGGCTTGGATGCTGGTTTGGTTTTGATTCGGAGCTGGCAAGGTGCTCGCTGAACGAGGCCAATCAACGAATCCTGGTTCGACTTGAGTGAAAGAATCCGCCTTCTGCTTGCAGAAATCCCGCTTCTGCTTGCAGCAGTGAAAGTCTCCCCCCTTCGTTCGATACCGGATCTGTAGCCGTTCCATGCAGCCAACTCCCAGGCCCCCATCCGCCCAACCCTGCATCCTGCTGATCGAGGACGACAAGGACATGCGGGAACTGGTGGCGGGGCACCTGGAACACAGGGGTTTCCGCGTGGAATGCGCCGAAGACGGCATCAAGGGGCAGGCCTTGGCGATGCAGACCAATCCCGACCTGATCCTGCTCGACCTGATGCTTCCCAAGGTGGATGGTCTGACTGTCTGCCAACGACTGAGGCGGGACGGCCGCAGCGCCCGGACGCCGATCCTGATGATGACCGCCCTGGGAGGCACAAAGGACAAGGTGAGCGGTTTCAACTCAGGCGCCGATGACTACCTGACCAAACCCTTCGACCTCGAAGAACTGCTGGCTCGGGTCAAAGCCCTGCTGCGCCGCAGTGACCGGGCCCAACTGCCCTGCGAGAAAAGCGAGATCCTCAGCTTCGGCCCCCTCACCCTGGTGCCGGAGCGATTCGAGGCGATCTGGTTCGACAAAGCCGTGCGCCTCACCCACCTGGAATTCGAGCTGTTGCACTGTCTGATGCAACGCCATGGTCAGACCGTGGCCCCATCGCTGATCCTCAAGGAGGTCTGGGGCTACGAACCGGACGACGACATCGAAACCATCCGGGTGCATGTGCGCCACCTGCGCACCAAGCTGGAGCCTGATGCGCGCAAACCCCTCTACATCAAGACGGTGTACGGGGCTGGCTACTGCCTGGAGCTGCCGATCAGCCAGGCTGGCCCTCCTGCGCCATGAGCTCCAGCAAGGCCACCTCCCAGGCCAGGCGGGGCTGAACAAAACCCCTGAGCTGACCCCGCAGGCGCTCGATGCGCCTCTGATCCGAGGCCCGGTGGTCACGCTGCCAGCGCTGCCACTGCCACCAGTTCAGCAGCCAGAGCTGCTGGTCGAGGTCCAGGGCCTCGCAGAGGTCGCGGGCCAGGGCGAGGGCCTCGATCGGAGCCGGGGATCCCTCCAGCAGCCGATCGGCCAACCCCTCGGGCAGGGCTCGCCACTGCTCGCGATGGTGCAGCAGGGCCCCGGGAGAGCCGGCGGCCAGATCCAGCAGCGCCGGCGGATCGGGATCCGGCTGGGAGCTCTGAGCCGGGTCAAGCCGATCCAGCACCCGGGCCATCGCCGTGGCATCGAGCCGGGCGAAGGGGATCTGCTGGCAGCGGGAGCGGATGGTGGCGAGCAGGCGCTCCGGCGCCGAGCTGAGCAGGATCAGCACCCCCTCTCCTGGCTCTTCGAGGGTCTTGAGCAGGGCGTTGGCCGCCCCCTCCGCCATCGCCTCGACCGCTTCGATCACCACCAGACAGCGGCTCGATTCCAGCGGCCGGCGGGAGAGAAAGCGGCTGATCTCACGCACCTGCTCAAGCCGCAGCTGGGGCAGGCCCCGCTTGGAGAGGCCCTGCTCAGCCGCCTGGGAGGCCGGCACCAGCTGGCCCTGGTGCTGGTACGTGGGCTCCAGCCAGAGCAGGTCGGGGTGGTTCCCCTCCAGGAGCCGGCGCCGCAGCCGGACCGAACCGTCCGGGCCCGCCAGCAGGCCCTCAAGGAAGCGCCGGGCGGCGAGCCGCCGCCCCACCCCGTCGGGGCCTACAAACAGATAGGCCGTGGCCAGCCGCCCCTGGGCCAGGGTGGCCTGCAGCAGGCTGATGGCCTGGGCCTGGCCGATCAGGTCGTCGAACAGGTCAGCAAACAGCTCAGCCATCGAGCTCAGCCCCAACGGCCTGGCTGATCGCCCGGGCCACAGCAGGGGCCGCCGGGCTGGCATCGATGCGCCGCCAGTCGCGCTCGGCGGCAAGGGAGGCGAATCCTTGCTGAACGCGCCCGAGGAAAGCCACCCCCCCGGCCTCGATCCGATCGGCCGGGCGGTGGCCACGCCGTTGCAGCGAGAGCTCCAGGGGCAGGTCCAGCCAGAGGGTGAGATCGGCGTTGAGCCCGCCGGTGGCGATCGCCTCCAGCGCGGCGATCAGCTCCAGGCTGAGGCCGCGGCCGTAGCCCTGGTAGGCCGCCGTCGAGCCGGTGAAGCGGTCGCACAGCACCCAGTCACCGGCTGCCAGCGCCGGGGCGATCCGTTCCTGCACGTGCTGGGCCCGGTCGGCCGCATAGAGCAGCAGCTCCGCCGTGGGACAGGGCTCCGACGCCTCAGGAGGATGGAGCAGCAACTGGCGCAGGGCCTGGCCGAGGGCGGTGCCACCGGGTTCACGGCTGATCAACAGCCGGCGCCCGGCGGGGAGCAGCCCACTGGCAGGCAGCCACTGGCGAAGGAGCTCGAGCTGGGTCGACTTGCCACAGCCGTCGATGCCTTCGAGCACCAGGAACCGGCCCCTGGCGGGGAGGGCGTCAGCGGCGACCATGCAGGGACAGGGCGTTGAGCACCACCGTGATCGAACTGGTGGCCATCAGCAGGGCGGCCAACGGAGGCGAAAGCAGCAGGCCGAAGCGGGGCAAGAGCAGCCCGGCGGCGAGGGGCAGCATCACCAGGTTGTAACCGAACGCCCAGGCCAGGTTCTGGCGCACCTTGGCCATCGTGTCGCGGGCCAGGGCGAGGGCCTCGACCACGGCTTCGAGACGATCGCCCAGGATCACCAGATCGGCTGTGTCCTGGGCGATCTGGGTGCCCGTCGCCACCGCGATGCCGAGATCGGCGGCGGCCAGGGCAGGGGCATCGTTGATCCCATCGCCCACCATCGCCACTGGCCCCCGCTGGCGCCAGCGCACCAGCTGCTCCAGCTTCTGCTCAGGCAACAGCTCCCAGGCCATTGCCTCTGGCTCCAGGCCAAGCTCGGCGCCGAGCCGGCGTACCGCTTGGCGCTGATCGCCGCTGAGGATCGCCACGTCCATCCCCATGGCCTGGAGCGCCTCGAGGGTGCGCCCTGCGTCGGGGCGGGGTTGGTCGTCCACGCCCACCAGGCCGAGAACCCCATCGCCGGCGGCCACCGCCAGAACGGTGGCCCCCTGGGCTTCGAGCGCAGTCCGCGACGCCAGCAGCTTCGCGTCTGTGCGTACGCCCAGCCCCTCCAACCAGCCAGGCTTGCCGACCCGACAAACCCCATCGAAGCCGCCGATTTGCCCCTGCACGCCTGCCCCGGCAAAGGTGCGGCTGTCCTCCACCGCCAGCAGCGATAACTGGCGGGCCAAAGCCTCCTCCAACAGGGCCGTCGCCAGGGGGTGGCGAGTGTGTTGCTCCAGGCTGGCGGCCACTTGGAGCAGCCGTTCCGGGCTCAATTCAGGCCTTCCTTCCGGCTCGCATACCGGATCCAGATCCGCCGCCAGCTCCACGGCGATCACCTCCGGCCGGCCCTGGGTGAGGGTGCCGGTTTTGTCGAACAGAACGGTCTGCAGGCGGGAGGCTATCTCGATCGCATCGCCACCGCGGAACAGCAGGCCGGAGCGAGCCGCCAGGCCCGCTCCCACGGTGATGGCGGTGGGCGTGGCCAGGCCCAAGGCACAGGGGCAGGCCACCACGAGCACGGCAATCGCCAGTTGAAGCGCCAGTGAAAAAGGCGTACCGGCCACCGCCCCGAGCACGGCATGCCCGCCCATGCCGCCATGACCCTGGGGCGCGGCGGCCAACACCTGGGGCCACAACCTGGTGCCCCACTGCCACCAGAACACAAACGTGGCCAGGGCCAGCAGCAGCACCACCACGCTGAAACGGCCGGCAATCCGGTCGGCGAGGCTCTGGATCGGCGCCTTGCGCGCCTGGGCCTGCTCGACGAGGGCGATGATCCGGGCCAGGGCCGTTTCGGCGCCAGCCCGGCGCACCTCCAGCACCAGCGGGGCCTGAAGATTGAGCATGCCGGCGGCCAGATCCGTGCCGGGCTGGGCCTCCAGCGGCAGGGGTTCTCCGGTGAAGCTCGAGACATCCACGGCCGAGCAGCCATCGAGCACCACACCATCGACCGGAATGCGGTCGCCGGGGAGCAGGCGCAGCCGGTCACCGGCGCGCAACCCGCCCACCGGCACCTGCCGAGGCGGGCCATCGCCGAGCAGGAGCAGGGCGGAATCGGGCTGAAGTTCGGCCAGTTGCTGGAGGGCACGGCCGGTGCGGAAGCGGGCCCGCTCCTCAAGGAAGCGGCCCAGCAGCACGAACCCCAGCAGCATCACCGGCTCGTTGAAGAAACAGGGCCAACCAGCGGCAGGCCAGAGAAAGGCGACCAGGCTGGCCAGGTAGGCACTACCCATCCCCAGGCCCACCAGGGTGTCCATGCTCGGCAGCCCATGGGCCGCCTGCCGGGCGCCGCGCACCAGGATCGGGCGCCCCGGCCCGAGCAGGGCGATGCTGGCCACCAGGGCGTGGAACCAAAGGGCACCAAGCGGCGACGCGGGCAGCGTGCCAGCCAGGGTGAGATGGCCCAGCACCGAGAGCAGCAGCAGGCCCAGGGCGACGATCAACTGCCGCCATTCCTGCCACCAGCGGGGATGGCCCTCCACCACCTCAGCCCTGCCGAGCGAGCGGCCCTGGCTGCGGGGTTGGGCCTTGAAACCGAGCGAGCGCAGGCTGGCGACCAGGGCCTCCACCGGCCCATCCCCCGCCTCAGCCCCAGCGGCGGGCAGGGGTTGATCCAGGCCCACCCAGGCCGTGCGGGTGAGCAGGTTGACGCTGGCCTGGCGAACGCCTGGCTGCTCCAGCAGCCGTCGCTCGACCGCACGCACACAGCCGCCGCACTTCATCCCCTCCACATCGAGGAGCAGCGGCGCCAGCTGTCCAGCGTCGATCGTCACGGATTCAGGCGCCACGGATTCCGGCGTCACCGATTGCGGTGCCACCGATTGCGGCGACCCGGTGTCCAGCGCGGATGGAACGGGAGGCAAGGTCACAGTCAGGGTCGGGGCACCCAGGCTAGGGAGTCGGGACAGCGGCAACCACCGCTGCCGGCAAGAGCGAAGATGAGGGAAGGAAGTGCTCCCTTGCCGCCGTGCCCCGCAGCCAACGCAACGACAACTTCATCGATAAAAGCTTCACGGTGATGGCGGACCTGATCCTCAAGGTGCTGCCCACCAACAGGCGCTCCAAGGAAGCCTTCGCCTATTACCGCGATGGCATGAGTGCCCAGGGCGACGGGGAATACGCCGAAGCCCTGGAGAACTACGAAGAAGCGCTCAGGCTCGAAGACGACCCGAACGACCGGGCTTTCATCCTTTACAACATGGCCCTGGTGTTCACCAGCAATGGGGATCACCAGAAGGCTCTGGATCTCTACGACGAGGTCCTCGATCTCAACGCCAACATGCCCCAGGCTCTCAACAACATGGCGGTGATCCATCACCACCTGGGCTCCCTGGCTGAGGAACGGGGCGACACCGATGAGTCGGACCGCTGCTTCTCCCGCGCCGCCGAATTCTGGGGCAAGGCGATCCGGATGGCTCCGAACAACTACATCGAGGCCCAGAACTGGCTGAAAACCAGCGGCCGAGGCTCAGTCGACGTCTACTTCTGAGTCTTCAATCGACTTCCGGATGGGTGGCTGGATCGGCCGCTGGATCTACCCCCAGGGCGGCCACCAAGGCCTCCGCCACAGTGCCTGCCTCCAGTAGTTCCAGCCCCAATTCAGCCGCACTTTCCCCCAGGCCACTGCCGCGGGGCACCACGGCACGGCGAAAGCCCAGGCGGGCGGCCTCCTGCAGACGCAGCTCCAGCTGGCCGACCGGCCGCAACTGCCCGCCCAGGCCCAGTTCGCCCACCAGAACGGTGCCGGCCGGCAAGGTCAGATCGCGAAAGCTGGTGACCACCGCCGCCGCCACACCGAGATCCGCCGCCGGCTCCTCCACATCGAGGCCGCCGGCCACGGCGAGATAGCAATCGAAACGGGAGAGCGGCAGGCCCAGGTGCTTTTCCAGCACCGCCAGGATCTGGTGCAGACGGTTGATGCCGATGCCAGTGGCGGTGCGCCGCGGGCTGGCATAACTGGTGCTGCTCACCAGCGACTGCAACTCCACAAGGAGGGGTCGGGTGCCTTCGCAGGCCACGATCGTGGCCGTTCCTGCGGTCGGTCCATCGCTGCCTAGGAACAGCTCGCTGGGATTGCTCACTTCAGCGAGCCCCCGATCGCGCATCTCAAACACCCCCAGTTCCGCCGTGGCGCCGAAGCGGTTCTTCACTGCCCGCAGCAAGCGGTGACTGGCGAAACGGTCACCCTCGAAGGTGAGCACGGCATCAACCAGATGCTCCAGCACCTTCGGGCCGGCCAGCATGCCCTCCTTGGTGACATGGCCCACCAGCAGCAGGGCCGTGTCCTGGCGCTTGGCCAGGCGCTGCAAGGCGGCGGCGCAGTCGCGCACCTGGGCCACCGAGCCGGGCGCACTGCTGAGCTCGGCGTCGTGGAGCGCTTGGATGCTGTCGATGATCGCCACGGCCGGCCGCAGGGCTTCGAGCTCCTGGAGAACCAGCTCCAGGTCGGTTTCAGCCAGGAGCTGGAGGTTGATCGACTCCCCGCCGCCGGGCGAACCCAGCCGTCGCCAGCGCAGCTTCACCTGCTGGGCCGACTCTTCGGCGCTCACATACAGCACCGAGCACGACTGCGCCATCACCTGGGCGCTCTGCAGCAGCAGGGTGGACTTGCCGATGCCCGGGTCGCCACCCACCAGCACCAGCGAACCCGGCACCAGGCCACCGCCCAGCACCCGATCGAGCTCGACGAAGCCGCTGGCCAGGCGCTGCAGCGGCCGCTCGCCGACGGCGTGAATCGGCTGGGATCGGCGGGGCTTGCCACGGCCTGTCGCCTCGCCTGTCCCCTCGCCGGCAGGCGGCCCCTGTCGCCTGCGGCGGCCATCGGCGGCAGGGGCCGCCTGCTCGATCAGCGTGTTCCAGCCACCACAGCCTGGACAGCGGCCTAAGTACTGGCGCGACTGCGCTCCACAGCTTTGGCAGACGTAGAAGGTGGAAAGGCGGGGCAAGGAGATGTATGAAGAATGGTGGCGTTGAGTGAACCAGAGGGCACTCGGCCCTTTTCAGTGGTCGCATCTGTTGTAGTCGTGTAGCGACGCGATGACGGCATCCCCTCCCGCCAAGGAAACAATCCTGGTCGTCGATGACGAGGCCAGCATCCGCAGGATCCTGGAAACCCGCCTGTCGATGATTGGGTACCACGTGGTCACCGCCAGTGACGGCGTGGAGGCCTTGGAAGCCTTCCGCTGCTCCAGCCCCGACCTGGTCGTGCTCGACGTGATGATGCCGAAGCTGGATGGCTACGGGGTCTGCCAGGAGCTGCGCAAGGAATCCGACGTGCCGATCGTGATGCTCACCGCCCTCGGCGATGTGGCCGACCGGATCACGGGCCTCGAACTCGGTGCCGACGACTACGTCGTCAAGCCGTTCAGCCCCAAGGAACTGGAGGCACGCATCCGCTGCGTGCTGCGCCGCGTCGACAAAGAGCAAGTGGTGGGGATCCCCAACTCCGGGGTGATCCAGGTCAGCGACCTGCGCATCGACACCAACAAACGCCAGGTGTACCGCAACGACGAGCGCATCCGCCTCACCGGCATGGAATTCAGCTTGCTGGAGCTGCTCGTCAGCCGCTCGGGCGAGCCGTTCAGCCGCGGCGAGATCCTCAAAGAGGTCTGGGGCTATACCCCGGAGCGTCATGTGGACACCCGTGTGGTGGATGTCCACATCTCCAGGCTGCGCTCCAAACTGGAAGACGATCCCGCCAACCCCGAGCTGATCCTCACAGCCCGGGGCACGGGTTATCTGTTCCAGCGCATCGTGGAATCCGTTGGTAGCGAAGGAGCCTGAATTCGATCCCCGGTACCGGCGTCCGAAGCCGAGCCGGGCCATCCGGCGGCTGGTGATCTGGTACCGCCGCAACGCTGCCGTGACCAGCCTGGTGGGCACCGCCACCTCCTCGGCGACCACGATGGCCTCGGCCGCCGGCTCGGTGGCGGGGTCTGTGGCGGGCTCGGTGGCCTCAACGGCCGGCTCGGTGCTCTACCCCCTGCGCCGGCTGCAGCAGGGTGCTGGAGGCCTTGAGGCGCCGATTCGCGAAGCCGATCGCCTCTGGGTGGCCGTCGATGGCATGGGTGGCGATTTCGCCCCCGGGCCGATCCTGGCGGGCTGCCTCGATGCCGTCCGGGTGCTGCCCCTGCGCGTGCGTTTCGTGGCCGAAGAGGCTGCGCTCCAGGAAGCCGTGGCCGCGCTCGACCTGGGCGAGGAACTCCGGGAGGCGGTGGCGGCGGGTTTGCTGGAGTTGATCAGCAGTGGCCCCTCGGTACAGATGCACGAGGAGGCCAGGGTGGTGCGCCGCAAGCGCGATGCCAGCATCAACCTGGCCATGGACCAGGTCAGCCAGGGACAGGCGATGGCCGTCTATTCGGCGGGGAACTCCGGAGCCGTGATGGCCGCCGCCATTTTCCGGCTGGGCCGCTTGAAGGGCATCGATCGCCCGGCGATCGGCGCCCTGTTCCCCACCAAAGACCCCGCCGAGCAGGTGCTGGTGCTGGATGTCGGCGCCAACATGGATTGCAAGCCGGCCTATCTCCACCAGTTCGGCCTGCTGGGGAGCATCTACAGCCGCGATGTGCTGGGAGTGGCCAACCCCAGGATCGGCCTGCTCAACATCGGCGAAGAGTCGTGCAAGGGCAATGACCTCACGGTCAAGGCCTATCCGCTGCTGGAGGCCGAGAGTCGGCTTCGCTTTGCCGGCAACTGCGAGGGCCGCGACGTGCTCTCCGGCCAGTTCGATGTGGTCGTTTGTGACGGCTATACCGGCAACGTGCTGCTCAAGTTCCTGGAATCGGTGGGCGGCGTTCTGCTCGACGTGCTGCGGGCGGAACTGCCCCGTGGCCGCCGCGGCAAGGTTGGATCCGCCTTCCTGCGCAGCAACCTGGTGCGCATCAAGAAACGGCTCGACCATGCCGAACATGGCGGCGCCCTGCTGCTGGGTGTCAACGGCATCTGCGTGATCGGTCACGGCAGCAGCAAGGCCCTCTCGGTGGTCAGCGCCCTGCGCCTGGCCCACCGTGCCGCCAGCCACGGCGTCATGGACGATCTCCACCAGCTCAGTGCAGCCTCGACTGCCGAAGCGGGCCGTGAAGAAGCGGGCGCCGAACCCGGTCCTGAAGCCGGCGCCAAGGCCGGGGCCATCCCCGCCTGTGGTTGACTGAGCCCAACTGTGGTCGCGCAGGTGTCGCTCGGTCAATGGAGCGCTGGGATGGCGCTGGTGGGATGTGGCAGTGCCCTGCCCAGCCTCAGCCTGAGCAATGACCAGCTCAGCCATCGGGTCGAGACCAACGACGCCTGGATTCGCAGCCGTACCGGCATCGCCGCCCGGCGGGTCGCTGGGCCCGGGGAGACACTCACCAGCCTGGCCACCGATGCGGGGCGGGCGGCTCTGGCCCATGCGGGCTGGCAGCCTCAGGATCTCGATCTGATCCTGCTGGCCACCTCCAGCCCCGACGACCTCTTCGGCACGGCCCCCCGCATCCAGGCGGCCCTTGGGGCAAACCAGGCGGTGGCCTTCGATCTGACGGCGGCCTGCAGTGGCTTCCTGTTTGCCCTGATCACGGCCGGCCATTACCTGCGCTGCGGCACGATGCGGCGCGTCCTGGTGATCGGCGCTGACCAGCTCAGCCGCTGGATTGACTGGGATGACCGCAGCACCTGCGTCCTGTTCGGCGATGGCGCCGCCGCTGTGGCGCTCGAAGCCTGCCCTGGCGCTGACGATGGTCTGCTGGGTTTCCGAATGCACTCCGATGGCCGCCGCGCCGAGTGCCTGACCCTGCAGCAGGGCCAGGAGCGCCATCCCCTGGTGGAGGGCCATACCGCCCAGCGCGGTGGCTTCCAGCCGATTCAGATGAATGGGCAGGAGGTCTACAAGTTCGCCGTGCGCGAGGTGCCTGCCGTGCTGGAAGCCCTGCTGAAGGACACCGGCACCGCCACCAGCCAGATCGACTGGCTGCTGCTGCACCAGGCCAACCAACGGATCCTCGATGCGGTGGGCACACGCCTGGGGATTCCAGCTGATCGGGTGCTCAGCAACCTGGCCGCCTACGGCAACACCTCCGCCGCCACCATCCCCTTGATGCTCGATGAGGCCGTGCGGGATGGCCGGATCGCCCCCGGCCATCTGATCGCCACCAGTGGCTTCGGCGCTGGTTTGAGCTGGGGGGCCGCCCTGCTGCGCTGGCGGGGTCCCGGCGGCAGCGGCGCCTAATCTCCAGCCGGTTCAACGCGCTGCCTCCATGACCATTGCCTGGGTGTTTCCCGGCCAGGGATCACAGAAACTCGGCATGGCTGAAGGCCTGCTGGAGCTCCCTGGCGCCAGGCAGCGCTTCGCGATCGCTTCGGAGCTGCTGGGCCGTGATCTGCTGGCGATCTGCTCCGGCAGCGTCCCGGATCAGCCCGACCAGCTCCACGACCTCAACGACACCCGCAACACCCAGCCCGCCCTGTTTGTGGTGGAAAGTCTGCTGGTGGATGGGCTGCTCGCCCAGGGGCGCACAGCCCAACTGGTGGCGGGCCACAGTCTGGGGGAATTGGTGGCCCTCTATGCCGCCGGTGTTTTTGACGTCGCCACCGGCCTGCGGCTGATCCAGTGCCGCAGCAACCTGATGGCCGCTGCCGGCGGTGGGGCCATGACGGCCGTGATTGGCTTCGATCGCAACGAACTGGAGCGGCTGGTGGCCAGCAGCGACGGGGTGGTGATCGCCAACGACAACAGTGCGGCCCAGGTGGTGATTTCCGGGACACCGGAGGCTGTGGGCGAGGTGAGCCGTGCCCTGCGCTGTAAGCGCGCCATCCCTCTGGCGGTGTCTGGCGCTTTTCACTCGCCGATGATGCAAGAGGCGGCTGCGGCCTTCGCGGCGGAACTGGACGCTGT
Organism: Synechococcus sp. SynAce01; assembly: GCF_001885215.1. Lineage (GTDB taxonomy): Bacteria > Cyanobacteriota > Cyanobacteriia > PCC-6307 > Cyanobiaceae > Regnicoccus > Regnicoccus frigidus. The sequence goes on from NZ_CP018091.1 coordinate 859,744, forward strand.
GCCCTTCGCCACGGCCTCTATCCCGGTGCTGAGCAACACCGATCCCAGCCCCCAGACCAATGGCGAGCTGCTCAAGGAGAGGCTGGCTGGGCAGATGGTGCGTGGCGTTCGCTGGCGCGAAACAATGGCCCAGTTCCAAGCCGAGGGGATCGGCACCGTGGTGGAGATCGGGCCAGGGAACGTGCTCAGCGGCCTGGTCAAACGGGAGCTTGAGGGGGTGGTCAGCGCCCGGATCGCTTGCGCCGAGGATCTGGGCCTTTGAGCAACCTGCCCCTGGTTCCAGATCCCGGCCTGCCCAGGCCGGCCCTGCTGACACCGCGGCCCAGCGTCACCTACCGGCTGATCAGCTCCCTGCTGGTGTTTCCGATCTACCGGCTGCTCTTCCGCGGCCATACGGCAGACAACCGCCAGGTGCCGCTGCAGGGACCGCTGGTGGTGGTCGCCAACCACGGGTCCCATCTCGATCCGCCCCTGCTGGGCCATGCCCTCGGCCGCCCGGTGGCCTTCATGGCCAAGGCCGAACTGTTCAAGGTGCCGCTTCTCGGCGCGATCATCCGGGCCTGTGGGGCCTACCCGGTGTCACGGGGTGCCAGCGACCGTGAGGCGATTCGCGTCGCCATGGCCCGCCTGGCGGAGGGCTGGGCCACCGGCGTGTTTCTCGATGGCACCCGCCAAGCTGACGGTCGGGTGAACGATCCCCAGCTGGGGGCCGCGTTCCTGGCCGCCAGGGCCGGTGCACCCCTGCTGCCTGTCGCGATCGTCAACAGCCACCGGGCCCTGGGTCAGGGGCGGCCCTGGCCACGGCTCGTACCGATCCACATCCGCATCGGTCAGCCGATTGCGCCACCGGCCACGCGCCAGCGCGCCGACCTTGAGGCCACCACCCTTGCCTGCCAGCAACAGATCAACGGCCTACTGGACCAGGGGCTGCTGCCGGCGGCGCCGGTCCGAGCCGCTCTGCCGCCCATTGGCGCAGGTCGCGGCCACTGATCACCCAGACCAGCGCCCGCAGGCCATCCCGCCAGATTTTGCGGCGGCTCTCCGGTGCACAGTCGGCTCCGCAGGGTACCGGCACCGGGCTGAGCTCAATGCCGCGGCTACCGGCGACGATCCGGCCCACCAGCAACGCCCGCTCCATGTGATCACTGCTGGTCACCAGCAGGACATGGCGAATACCGTCGCGCCGGAGGTCATCCACCACGGTGGTGAAGTTGCTGACGGTGTCTGAGGCGCGGTAGTCGAGCTGGTATTGATTCCGGCCCAGGCCTTCCTGACGCAGCAACCACTGGGCATATTCGGGATTGCTGCCACCGCTCACCATCAGTGGCAGGCCGTAGCGATGGGCCAGCTGGCCGGCGAGCTTTTCGCGGGCCACATCGCCGCCGAGCGCCAGGATCAACTGGGGGCCGGAGCGCGAGGCCGGAGCGAACGGGGGCAAGGGGAAACCCAGCGCCGTGGCGCGAATCAAGCCGGCCACTCCCAAGGCCAGCACCGCCCAGAGCAGGAGCCGCCGCATCAGCCCAACTCCACCGGGCTTGTCGGATAGAGCGGCAACACCGGCTGCCAGGGCGCCGTGATCTGGGCTGCTGCTGCCGCCTGGCTCAAGGCCAGCAGCTGGGCCAGGTCAGCCGCCGGCTCCACCCGGGCCTCCAGGCGCCTGGCCGCCGGCCCTTCCCCAGGGGTGCGCAGCAATCGCGGCGCCTGGAGTTCTTGGAGCCCCCCCGGCACGGCCGGATCCAGCAGATAGCAGCCGGAGACCAGGCCACGACGCGGCAAGGTCTGCTCAATCCAGAACGGTTCAGCGTCGTCGTTGAGCTCACCGGCCAACCAGAGGCGACGGGCGATCAGCAGAAAGCTGCTGAAGCCATCGAGGGGAAGCTGCAATTGCTGGGCCAGGGTGCGGGCCAGGAGCACCGTGAGCCGGGTGCCCGTGAAGCCGCCTGGCCCGGTGGCGACCGCCAGCCGGCCCAGGTGGCTCCAGCGCCGGGCCGGCAGCAACTCCTCGAGGCAGCCCAGCAATTCGTTGCCCAGGGCCCTGCCCAGCGGGTGAGTGGCGATCTGGGCAGCGGCAGGTTCGCCGCCGGGCTGGCGAGCGCCCAATGCCTGCAGGCCCACCGCCAGGGTGTCGCTGCTGCTGTGCAGGGCCAGGAGCAAGGGAGGGTGCTCCGTCATCGCGGCAGCAACTGCCCAGGCCGGAGCCGGAGCCAACGCCCCGGTTCGGCCTTGAAGCTCAGGCAACCCCGCACGTCCCACTCCACACCCACCTGGGCCTGGGGAAGGTCGATCACCTGAACATGGATCCGGGGTTCGATCGGCTGAAAATCGGGGGTCGCACTGAGATGGTCCACACCATGTTGGCGCTCAACCGCGTGATAGGCCTGGCAACGGTCGACCCAGTGGCAGTCCACGCAGATGCACATCCCCCAGCGGCCCACGGATCGCTCCATTCTGGGGTGGAGTGAGCAGGGTGCATCGGGCCTGGCCCTAGCCGCCGACCGCCTGCGGCTGGTGTTGGCCACGGACGCCTGGCCCCTGCCGGTTGCCGATCTCCCCGCCGGCTCGGCCCTGGTGGGCGGCGCCGTGCGCGATGGGCTGCTCGGGCGCCTGGCCGCGAGGCCCGACCTGGATCTGGTGGTTCCGGTGGAGGCCATTGCCCTCTGCCAGACACTCAGCCGTCGCCATGGCGGCAGCGCCGTGGTGCTGGACGCCAAGCGGTCGATCGCCAGGCTGGTTTTGAAGGGCTGGAGCATCGATCTGGCACGGCAGGTGGGGGGGAGCCTGGAGGCCGATCTGGCTCGGCGTGACTTTCGCCTCAATGCCCTGGCCCTGCCACTGCGGCCAGGCGCCCCCCTGCTCGATCCCACCGCTGGCCTCAAGGACCTGGCCAATGGACAGGTGGTGGCTGTGGCGGAGGCCAATCTTCGCGAGGATCCTTTGCGCTTGCTGCGGGGGATCCGTCTGGCCGCCGAACTCGGTTTCGCGCTGGGAGAGGAAACCCTGGACTGGATCCAGGCCCATCACCACCTGATCACCCAGGTGGCCCCGGAGCGGGTGCTGGCGGAGCTGGAGAAACTGGCGGGCTGTCCTGATGGGGGCCAGGGTCTGGCTCTGGCCTACGAGAGCCACCTGCTTGAGAGCTGGCGGCCGCGGTGGCAGCTGGCCCCCGGCGCCACCGACCAAGGGCCCGATGCGCCCGATCGCGCAGCAACGGCACGCTGCCTGGAGCAGCTGACAACTGAGCAAGCCAGGCTCAGAGGTCTGCTGCCGCCGGAAAGCTCTGCGCCCCTTGGTTTGGCCCGCTTGGCCGTGCTCTTCGATGGCGCTGGCCTCGCCAGCCTGCGGGGCAGCCGCCAACTGCAACAGCGTTGCGAGCGGCTGCACCACTGGTGGCGGCTGTTGGGCCAGGACGACAAAGGGCCCGAGTCGCTTCTCGATCGGTTGCCTGAACCCGAGCGCCTGCGGTTGCACCAGCAGATCGCCGGCGATCTGCCTGCCTTGCTGCTGTTTTTCCCGCCTCCGCTGGCCTTGGCCTGGCTGGAGCGATGGCGTGATCCCGCCGATCCCCTGTTCCATCCCCACCCTCCGCTGGACGGACGCGAGCTGCAGGAACTCCTGGGCCTGGCTCCTTCGCGGCGGCTGGGGCAATTGCTGGGGCACCTCTGCCTAGAGCGGGCCTTCGGCCGGATCAGCAATTCTGAAGAAGCGTTGAAGGCTGCCTCCATCTGGCTGAATGGAACCGCGTCGTGATTTACTCTTATTTGAAGAGGCATTACCAAATGCCTGATCCGTCGTGCCCCAGGGGTGCCGGTTAATCATCAGACTTTTCCATCCATGGATTCCTGGGCCCCTGGCTCCTCGATCCAGCCTGTCGATCGATTGATCAGCGGCCTAGAGCCAGTTGTTTCCATTTCTCCTCTCTTCCCATGAGCGTTCGCCTTTATGTCGGCAATCTGCCGCAAACTTTTGATGCCAAGGAGCTTGAAGCTCTGTTCAAGGCCGTTGGTGAAGGCGTGCGCTTCAAAACCGTTCAAGACCGCGAAACCGGCGCCTGCCGCGGCTTCGGGTTCGCCAATGTCGATGAAGAAAAGCTAGCTGACACCGTGATCGAGCAGCTCAATGGCCGCGATTTCGGCGGCAACACCCTGCGGATTGAGCGGTCCGAGCGCAAGGACGCACGCAGCACCCCCATCGCCGGCGGCAGTGATCGTCGTCCGGCCGGTGGAACCGCCGTGGCCCGCAAGGCCAGCAACAAGGTGGTACATAGCGACACCGTCACCGAAGGCGCCCCTGACCCACGCTGGGCCGGCGAACTCTCGAAGTTGAAGTCGTTGCTCGCCAACCAAACGGCCACGGTCTGATCGCTCTAACCGTGGCGCCAACCTGGCAGTGGCAGGGCCACACGATCGGTTTCAGCCAAGCCGGCCCGGAAGGAGACACTCCTGATCGCTCCACGGTGATCCTGATCCACGGTTTTGGCGCCTGCTCAGCCCACTGGCGTCACAACTTGCCGGTGCTGGCTGAGCGTTTTGATGTGTATGCGCTTGACCTGCTTGGCTTCGGGGCCAGCGCCAAGCCACGCTCCCGGCTCAAGGACGAGCCGCAGCTAGCCGGTTCCGTGCGCTACTGCTTCGATCTCTGGGCCACCCAGGTGTCCGACTTCGTCGCCAGCCTGGAGCCGAATCAGCGCCGGGGGCCCCTGCAGCTGGTGGGCAATTCAATCGGGGGTCTGGTGGCCCTGCGGGCTTGCCAGGTGCTTGAGAGTCGCGGTATCGCCCCCACGCAGGTGATCCTGATCGACTGTGCCCAGCGCACCCTCGATGAGAAGCGCATCGCCAAACTGCCGGCCTTTGAGCGGCGGTTGCGGCCGCTGGTGAAGCAGCTGGTGCGTCAGCGCCGCATCGTGGCGCCCCTGTTCCGAATCCTGGCCCGTCCCTCCTTCATCCGCCAGGTGCTGGCCAAGGCCTATCCCAGTGGCGCCAATATCGACGCCGAGCTCGTGGAGATCCTGCACAGGCCGAGCACCGATCCGGGAGCGGCGGAGAGCTTCCGGGGATTCATCAATCTTTTCGATGATCATCTTGCCCCTGAGCTGTTGGCAGACCTGTCGGTGCCGGTGCGCCTGCTCTGGGGCGAGCGGGACCCCTGGGAAAGCCCGGCGGAAGCGCTGGAGTGGAGTGAACAATTCGACTGCATTCAGGAGCTGAGGGTCCTGCCGGGGCTGGGACATTGCCCCCACGACGAAGCCCCCGAGCAAGTCAACCCGGTTCTGCTCGAATGGCTGAGTTTGGGTGAGAGCGAAATCAGCGCAACTGGGCAATCAGGTAAGAGAAGGGGAGATCAAGCAACTTGAATCCTCTTGGCACGAAAGCGCGACGATTGAAGACGTCGTAGTCATGCCGCTCAATCACCGCGAGGATGCCCCGATACAGGCGCAGCGAGGCCCAGACCGGCCAGCGGGCGTCGGCAGCCAGCCAGCGCACCCCTGCTTCGGATCGGCTGAACCACTGCCGGGCACGCAGCAACTGAAAGGCCATCAGGGCACGCCAGTTGTCATTGATCGTGCCGGCCATCAGGTCAGCCTCTGAATAATTGAATCGGACCAGATCCTCCTGGGGAAGGTAAATACGACCGCGGCTGCGGTCTTCGCCCACATCCCGCAGGATGTTGGTGAGCTGGTTGGCGATGCCGAGGGCAACGGCGGCATTGGAGGTGTCGGGCCGTTCGCTCCAGGGAGCCGAGGTGTAGGCGGGATCCAGACCCATCACTTCCTGCGTCATCAGCCCGACGGTGCCAGCAACGCGATAGCAGTAGAGCTCGAGGTCTTGGAAGCTGGCGTAGCGGTGGCGGAGCAGGTCCATGCGCTGGCCCTCGATCATGTCGAGGTAGGGCTGCAACGGCTGGGGGAACCGCTCGAGCGTGTCGACCATGGCCAGGTCGAGGGAGTCATCCACATGACCGTTGAACAGGGAGCGGGTGCGCGCCTCCCAGAGATCCAGCCGCTCCGCCAGGCAAGCCCCCGGCAAGGCCTGGGCCTGGGGGCTGTCCATCAGCTCGTCGGTGCGGCGACACCAGACGTAGATGGCCCAGATCGCCCGCCGTTTGGCCGGCGGCATCAGCAGCGTGCCGAGGTAGAAGGTTTTCGCCCACTGGGCCGTTTCCTGCCGGCAGGCTTCGTAGGCCTGATCGAGGTTCAGGGAGGATCTGGGTGTGGCTGTTGGGGAAGCAACCAGGACAGTCACACGGTCACCGCAGCGGGCCGGGCGGCGACGCTGACCGCCTCGGCGCAGAGCTTGCCGCTCAGCACGGCACCCTCCATCGAGGCCAGGTAGCGCTGCATGGTGTAGTCACCGGCCAGGAAAAAATTGGCGATCGGCGATTGCTGGGAGGGCCTGAGCTGCTGGCAGCCAGGGACCGATTTGTACACCGACTGCGGCGTCTTGACCACGTGGAACTTGCGCAGGGTGGGCTGGTCGTCGCCGCTGAAGTGGTTGGGGAACAGCCGCTTGAGTTCGCCCATGGTGGCCGCGATGATGTCCGCATCGCTGCGGCCGATCCAGGCCTCGGCAGGGGCAAACACCAGTTCCAGCATGGAACGGTCGGGGTCGGCGTACTCCCGGCAGGTGTTGCTCATGTCGGCGTACACGCTGAGCAGATCGGAACGACTGAACAAAAGGTGGTCGATCTCGGTCAGTTTGCGGTCAAACCAGAGATGAATGTTGATCACCGGAACCCCCTTGAGGCCCTCCAGCTTCTGGAAATAGGGCATCGACCGCCAGGTTTCGGGTACCAGCAGCTTGAGGGGATCGACCGGCAGGGCGCTGACATAGGCATCGGCTTCCACCTCCAAAGGCTCGTTGCCCTTGATTCCGGCGAAGCGGAAACCAGCCACCGAGCCGTCGCCAGCCAGCCGAATCTCGCGCAACGGCCGGTTCAGATGCACCTCCCCCCCTTGTTCGCGGATCGCGGCGACGATCGGTTCACACAGGCGCTCGGGCGGGTTGCCATCAAGGAACGCCATCTTTGAACCGTTTTTCTCCTGCAGGAAGCGGTTGAGGGCCGTGAGCAGCACCGTGCTGGAGATTTCATCGGGATTGATGAAATTAAGGGCCTTGCTCATCGCAATGAACACCTCGTCGTTGACCCGCTCCGGAATGTTGTGCAGCCGCAGCCAGTCGGTCCAGGAATACTGATCGCAGTCTTCGACGTAGCCCTGACCACGGATCATCGCTGGTACCAGGCCAAGCCCGAACTGGATTTTCTCCGGCCAGGTGAGCATGTCGTTGTTGCCGAGGATCGCCGCCACGCCGTTGAGCGGGGCGGGCAGATCAGGAAAATCGAAGCGGCTGTAGGTGCCGGGATCGTCCTTCTGGTTGAAGATCATCGCGTGGTCCTTCCACTGCAGACGGTCTTCAATGCCGAGTTCGCTGAACAGCTGGAGCATGTTGGGGTAGGCCCCGAAGAAGATGTGCAGACCGGTCTCGTACCAGTCGCCGTCTTCGTCCTGCCAGGCCGCCACCTTGCCGCCGAGCACATCCCTGGCTTCGTAGAGCACGGGGGTGTGGCCTGCGTCGCAGAGGTATTTGGCGCAGGAGAGGCCGGCAAGACCTGCTCCGGCGATGGCGACGCGCATGGGAAATCAAAAACCAAAATCAACCTTAAAAGGCCCAGGCCGCCCAGCGCTGAACGAGAGCTTCCTAAAGTCAGGTCGTGCGTCCTGTTCCGGCACTTCCGCCCCCCCTTTCATGGCCGACGAACTCCTGCTCAAATCGACGACCCGTCACGTACGGCTGTTCACCGCCCGCCTGGAGGAGGAGCAACTCGTGGCCGATCCCTCCAAACTCACCCTCGACCTCGATCCCGACAACGAGTTTCTCTGGGAGCCGGCCGTGGTCGCGACCGTCCAGAAGCGGTTCAAGGACCTGGTGGCGGCCGACGCCGGCAAGGATCTCAGCGAATACAACCTGCGCAGGATCGGCTCCGAGCTGGAGGGCACGATCCGGCAATTGCTGCAGGCCGGCGAGCTGAAGTACAACCCGGATGCCCGGGTCCTGAATTATTCGATGGGATTGCCCCGCAGCCCGGAGGCCTGAGATGAACCGTTCCCGTTTCGACCGCGAGCGTGACCCCTCTTCGGCTCGTAACCGTTCCAGTAGCACCAACGGCGATCGCGACGCCTACGCGGCCTACGACGAGGAGCGCTACGGCGAACGCTCCCGTCCCCGCCGCCAGCCCGGCCGGGCCGGCATCGAGAGCAACGGCGCAAGCGGCGTCGGAGCGGCTCCTGCCCAGCCCTTCAAGTTCAATGTGGCCACCATGGCCGTGCTCGCCGGCGTGCTGGTGGTTGGCATCGGCATCGGCACCGCCCTCTCCAGCAACACGGTGGGCAACCAGGGCAACATCGCCAGCAGCCAGCAGCTCGACCTCGCCGTCCCGGATCCGGAGTTCTGCAAGCAGTGGGGTGCGAGTGCCTTCGTGAACGACATCGAGCTCTACACGACCATGAACCCGAGCAGCAGTTTCGTGACCCAGCCGACCCTGCAGGCCGGTTGCGTGATCCGCCGGGAAAACTGGAGCGTGTTGCAGAAGGAAGGCGCCGTGACCGCCGAGCAGATGCGCCAGTGCAAGCAGCGCATGAACACCTTTGCCTACATCGGCTCGATCCGGGACAGCCCAGTGGTCCGCTGCGTCTACCAGACCGACATCAGCGGCAACAAATTCCAGACCCGCGGCATCGCCGGAGCCGCCGATGACGCCGTCGGGATCACCCCCGAAGGGGATCAGTTCTGAGCCGCTGCGCTCTGGGCCGTCGCTGCAGCCAGCACTTCGGGGCTGGCTGCAGGCTTGGCTGGCTGGCGTAGGGGGCTATCCGGGCTGGCGAACTCAGGCAGCACTTCGCGGCGGAAAGCTTCAGAGGCCCTGGAGCAATAGCGGGCTGGGTGGGTGATCAACTTCAGCTGACGCCGCACCAGCAAGTCGGCCACGGGGAGCCGTTGCAGGCTGCCGGTCGCCAGCTCCCGCTCGATCGAGACCACCGGCAGGAAGGCCGCTCCCAGACCAGACTGGACAGCATTTTTGATCGCCTCAAAGGAGTTGAGCTCCATCTCGATCTTGAGACGTTGCAACTCCAGGCCGGAGCGCGAGAGCAGATGGTCCACCATTTTCCGGGTGGTCGACTGGGCATCAAGGCAGACGAAGCCAAGGCGGTAGAGGTCGTCTTTGTGCAGCTCGCTCAGGCGCGACAACGGATGCTTGACCGGCAGTACCAGGGCAAGTTCATCGTTGGCGTAGGGAACCACCTGCAGCAGGTCGTTGAGCTCAGACGGCAGCTCGCCGCCGATGATCGCCAGATCCACCTGGCCATTGGCCACGCTCCAGCTGGTGCGCCGGGTGCTGTGCACCTGCAGCTGCACCGCCACATCGGGATACTTCTGGCGGAACAGGCCGATCATCCGCGGCATCAGATAGGTGCCCGTGGTCTGGCTGGCACCCACCACCAACGACCCCCCCTTGAGGTTGTGGAGATCCTCGATTGAGCGGCAGGCCTCCTGACACTGGCCGAGGATCCGGTCGCAGTAGCTCAACAGAAGGTGGCCGGCTTCGGTGAGCTGGGCCTTGCGGCCGCCCCGATCAAACAGGGAAACATCCAGCTGCTTCTCCAGATTCTGGATCTGCAGGCTGACCGCCGGCTGGGTCACGTAGAGGCTGTCCGCCGCCTTCTTGAAGCTGCCCTCGCTGGCAATGGCCCGCAGGATGCGCAGCTGATCGAGGGTGAAGGGCAGATCAGCCATGGAATGACCCGTGGGGCTTGCTCCAGCTGAGTGGGCGAACTCTAAGGGAAACCTTGCGGGTGAACCAAGCGGAGCAGCAGAGGGCAACAGGCCGTCAGAATCCGCCCAGCTGCGGCCGTTGCTTGCCCCTTGCAGACCACCAGTCCAGCCTGGAGATGCTGGCCCTCCTGTTCGCTTTCGCCGTAATCCACAGCGGCGGTGCGGCCCTGCGCGTCTGGGGGGAGAAGCGGATTGGCGCCCGGGCCTGGCGGCTGCTGTTCGCCGCGCTCAGCATTCCATCGGCCGTGCTGGTGATCGGCTATTTCCTCGCCCATCGCTACGACGGCGTGCGGCTCTGGAACCTGCAGGGCAGCGCCGGGCTGATCCCCCTGATCTGGATCGGCACGGCGATCAGCTTCTTCTTCCTCTATCCGGCCACCTACAACCTGCTGGAGATCCCGGCGCTGCTCAAACCTGAGCAGCGGCTCTATGCCACCGGCATCATCCGGATCAGCCGCCACCCCCAGGCCGTTGGCCAGGTGCTCTGGTGTGCGACCCACCTGCTCTGGATCGGCAGCAGTTTCACGCTGGTCACCTGTGTGGGGCTGATCGCCCATCACCTGTTCGCCATCTGGCACGGCGATCGGCGCCTGGCTGCCCGCTACGGACCGGCCTTCGCTGCCGTCAAGGCCAACACCTCGGTGCTTCCGTTTCGAGCCGTGCTCGATGGGCGCCAGTCGCTGGTGCCCGCTGAATTCCTGCGGCCCTCCCAGCTGGGCATCGCCATCGCCATCGGCGGGCTCTGGTGGAGCCATCGCTACATCGGCCTTGCCGCCAGCAGCTTCAGCGACGGTCCGCTCGGCGCTGCCCTGGGCTGAGCGCGGTCGCTCACACAGCCCGAAGCAGACCTGGAGGTCTGCTTACACTCCGGGGGACTGCCCAGGGACTGGATGACATCGGCCTCGGAACTCGCCTGGTTGATTCCAGTGCTACCCCTGCTGGGGGCAGCGCTGATCGGCCTCAGCCTGATCAGCTTCAATCGCACCATCAACAGGTTGCGCAAACCTGTTGCTGTTTTCCTGATCAGCTGCGTCGGGGCCGCCGCCGTGCTCAGTTACGCGGTGCTGATCGAGCAGATCGGCGGCGCGCCGCCCACGGAAGTGCTGTTCGACTGGGCCAGTGCCGGCAGCTTCAATCTGCAGATGGGCTTCCGGGTCGATGCGCTTGGCGCCGTGATGCTGGCCCTGGTGACCACCATCGCCGTGCTGGTGATGGTGTACTCGGATGGCTACATGGCCCATGACAAGAGTTATGTGCGCTTTTTCACCTATCTGGCCCTTTTCAGCAGCTCGATGCTGGGCCTGGTGATCAGCCCCAACCTGCTCGAGATCTACGTGTTCTGGGAGCTGGTGGGCATGAGCTCCTACCTGCTGATCGGCTTCTGGTATGACCGCGATGGTGCCGCCAACGCCGCCCAGAAGGCCTTTGTGGTCAACCGGGTGGGTGATTTCGGCCTGCTGCTCGGCATCCTCGGCCTGTTCTGGGCCACCGGCAGCTTCGGCTTCGAGGACATCGGCCTCCGCCTCAGCCAGGCCCTGGCCGATGGCAGCGTCTCTCACCCGGCGGCGGTGATCCTCTGCCTGTTGGTGTTCATGGGGCCGATGGCCAAATCGGCCCAGTTCCCGCTTCATGTCTGGTTGCCCGACGCCATGGAGGGGCCCACCCCGATCTCCGCCCTGATCCATGCGGCCACGATGGTGGCGGCCGGCGTGTTCCTGGTGGCCCGCCTTCAGCCGATCTACATCCAGTTCGAGGAGGTGCAGGCCTTCATTGCCGTGATCGGCACGATCACCTGTTTCCTGGGCGCCTCGATCGCCCTCACCCAGATGGATCTGAAGAAGGGCCTGGCCTACAGCACGGTGTCCCAGCTGGGCTACATGGTCTTAGCGATGGGATGCGGCGCCCCGGTGGCCGGGATGTTCCACCTCGTGACCCACGCCTTCTTCAAGGCCATGTTGTTCCTCTGTTCAGGCTCGGTGATCCACGCCATGGAGGAGGTGGTGGGCCACGAACCGGTTCTCGCCCAGGACATGCGCCTGATGGGAGGTCTGCGCAAGCACATGCCCGTGACGGCCACCACCTTCCTGATCGGCTGCGTGGCGATCAGCGGCATCCCTCCTTTGGCGGGCTTCTGGAGCAAGGACGAGATCCTCGGCCAGGCCTTCAACGCCTTCCCCCTGCTCTGGGCGGTGGGCTTCCTCACCGCCGGCATGACCGCCTTCTACATGTTCCGGCTCTACTTCCTCACCTTTGAGGGGCCGTTCCGAGGCACCGATGCCGCCTTGAAAGCCCAGGTGCTGGCCGATGCCGGCCGGGTGGCAATGGAGGAAGAAGGCCAGGAAGGGCATGGCCAGCACGCCAGCGTTCCCCACGAATCGGGCTGGCAGATGGCAGCCCCGCTTGCGGTTTTGGCGGTGCCTTCCGTGCTGATCGGCCTGCTTGGGACCCCCTGGAACAACCGCTTCGCCAACCTGCTTGACCCCAGTGAGGCCGCCGAGATGGCCGAGCAGTTCAGTTGGGGCGACTTTTTACCTCTGGCCGGCGCCTCGGTGGTGATCTCGCTCACCGGGATCACCGTGGCGGTCCTGGCCTACTCCCTACACAAGCTGGATCTGGCCACGGCCGTGGCGGGCCGCTTCCCCCGCCTCAACGCCTTTCTGGCCAACAAGTGGTACCTCGACGACATCAACGATCGAATTTTCGTCAAGGGCAGCCGCAAGCTCGCTCGCCAGGTGCTGGAGGTTGACGCCAAGGTGGTGGACGGGGTGGTCAACCTCACCGGCCTGCTCACCCTCGGCAGCGGCGAGGGTCTCAAGTACTTCGAAACCGGCCGCGCCCAATTCTATGCACTGATCGTCTTCGGAGGCGTGATTGCCCTGGTGGTGCTGTTCAGCAGCTTCTAGGCCTGCCGCCACTGTGTGTGTCAACCCGTATCTGGGGAGCTCAAGCGCGGCCTGTATTTCTACACTCCGCCCAGAACTGCTTCCGAGGTCTGTGCCGCTGGATTTCTCCGTTGCTCCAGGCGCCCTGGCGGTCCTGGGCGGCGATCACGCAGGGGCCTTCCCCTGGCTCAGCGTCTCGATCCTGATGCCGATCGTGGCCGGGCTGTTGATCCCGTTCATTCCTGATCCCGGCGACGGCAAGACGATTCGCTGGTACGCCCTGGGCGTCGCCCTGCTCACCTTCCTGGTCACCGTTGGGGCCTACCTCAACGGCTACGACCCCTCAGAGGCCGGCCTGCAGCTGATCGAGCGGGTGGAATGGCTGCCCGATCTCGGCCTGGCCTGGTCGGTCGGTGCCGACGGGCTCTCGATGCCCCTGATCCTGCTCACCAGCTTCATCACCGCCCTGGCGGTGCTGGCCGCCTGGCCGGTCACCTTCAAACCGCGGCTGTTCTTCTTCCTGATCCTGGCGATGGATGGCGGCCAGATCGCCGTCTTCGCCGTTCAGGACATGCTTCTGTTCTTCCTGGCCTGGGAGCTGGAACTGCTGCCGGTGTACCTGTTGTTGGCGATCTGGGGGGCCAAGAAGCGCCAGTACGCTGCCACCAAGTTCATCCTTTACACCGCCGGCGGCTCGGTGTTCATCCTGCTGGCGGCCCTGGCCATGGGCTTCCAGGGTGGCGGCCCCCCCAGCTTTGAATACACAGCCCTGGCGGCCAAGGATTTCGGCACGCGCTTTGAGCTGCTGGCCTACGCCGGCCTGCTGATCGCCTTTGGGGTGAAACTGCCGATCGTGCCGCTGCACACCTGGCTGCCTGACGCCCACGGCGAAGCGACCGCGCCCGTGCACATGTTGCTGGCCGGCATCCTGCTGAAGATGGGGGGCTATGCCCTGCTGCGCTTCAACGTGCAGCTGCTGCCCGCAGCCCACGCCCAGTTTGCGCCGTTGCTGGTGGTTCTGGGGGTGGTCAACATCATCTACGCCGCCCTCACCTCCTTCGCCCAGCGCAACCTCAAACGCAAGATCGCCTACAGCTCGATCAGCCACATGGGCTTCGTGCTGATTGGCATCGGCAGCTTCAGCGCCCTCGGCACCAGCGGCGCCATGTTGCAGATGGTCAGCCATGGCCTGATCGGTGCCAGCCTCTTCTTCCTGGTGGGCGCCACCTACGACCGCACCCACACCCTGCAGCTCGATGAGATGGGCGGCGTGGGCCAGAAGATGCGCAAGATGTTCGCCCTCTGGACCGTCTGTTCGCTGGCCTCGCTGGCCCTACCGGGCATGAGCGGTTTCGTCTCGGAGCTGATGGTGTTTGTGGGCTTCGTCACCAGCGAGGCCTACTCTCTCAGCTTCCGCATCGTCATGGCAGGCCTGGCGGCGGTGGGGGTGATTCTGACGCCGATCTACCTGCTCTCCATGCTGCGGGAGATCTTCTTCGGCAAGGAGAACCCCGAGCTGGCGGCCCACAACACCCAGCTGGTGGATGCCGAGCCCCGCGAGATCTACGTGATCTCCTGCCTGCTGGTGCCGATCATCGGCATTGGTCTGTACCCCAGGATCGTCACCGACACCTACCGCGCCTCCATCGAGGCCCTGGTGCTACGCGAGCAATCGGTGATGGCCCGGGTGCTGTCTCCTCCGGAGAACGGGCTGATCCGCAACGCCCAGCCGGTCGAGTGGATGGCCCCCGCCCTGCTCCAGGCCCCGGCCCTGGGCTGAAAGCGCCCGGGGCGCCTGCCTCTGAGCGGTTACGAAACCCTGCGGTTGCCGGCAGCGGATTGCAGAACCAGATCGCCCTGCCTACGCTCCCTGCCAGCAACCAAGACCAGCTGAATCGAGCCATGCGACAGCTGAATTTTCTGTTGATCTTCAGCTTCGGGCTGGCCACGGTGATGTTCACCCTGGAAAACACAGCCCCAACCACCGTTCAGTTCCTGCCGGGCGTGTCAACCACCCTGCCACTGGCGGCCATGTTGCTCGTGGTTGGCGGGATCGGCGCCACGGCCGCCTGGGTGTTCGCCGTCTGGACCGGCGTGGTCAAGAAGGTGGAGCTGGTCCAGTCCCAGAGCGATCGAGAAGCCCAGCGGGTGAAGATCACCGAGCTGGAAGCCGACATTCAGCGCTATCGGGCCACCGTGGATGCCCAGCTAGGCCTGCTGCCAGCAGCTGGGGAGAGTTCCGCACCGGCCGCCGAAGCCGTCACAACCGATTGAGCCCATTGGTCCGCCAGCCAGCTGAGTTCCAGCTGGCTTCTGGCTGCAGCCGGCCAAACCGGGTACGTTGCCCCTAGCGAGGGGAAGGAGTGGCAGACGCAGGCGCCAGGCTGGCCATTCGCCTGCTTCAGGACGCCGCTGAACGTGGCGACATCGACCCGTGGGACGTCGATGTGATCGCCGTTGTGGACGGCTTTCTTGACCAGCTGCGCGGACGCATCGAGGTGCCCCGCCTGATCGCGGCCACCCAGGCCGGACGGGGCGGCAGTTACGAACAGGACTTGGCCGCCTCCAGCGAGGCCTTCCTGGCTGCGGCCGTGCTGGTGGGCCTGAAGGCCGAGGTGCTGGAGCGACAGACGTTCCCAGCGCCGCAGCTGATCGAGGATCCCTTCGGCTGTGATCCGGATGATGAGGACGCAGATTTCGCGGGTTTTGTGTTGCCACGCCGGCCGGAGAGGCAACTCTGGCGCCGGCCGGTGGCACCCCCTCCACTGCAACGGCCGGTCAGCCTCGGTGAACTGATCAGCCAGCTCGAGGACATCGCCGCGCGGCTGGAGCAGGATGGTGGCCGCAACCGCCCCAAACCCAGGAGCCGGCCCTACAGCGAGCGGGAGGCCATCGAACAAGTGGCCTCCCTGGCCCACCGCGAGAAACTGCCAGAAACCACCGCGGCCCTGAGCCTGTTTCTGCAGCAGTGGCCCGCGGCCCTCGCATGGGTCGACTTCGAGCAGCTTGTTGCGGCCTGGGCAGCGTCGGCACCCGCCGATCTCGATCACGATCGGGTGGGGGTGTTCTGGGCCTTGCTGTTTCTCTGCTCCCAGGGCCGACTCGACCTGCAGCAGGAGGGTGGGCTCTTTGGTCCGCTTCAGATCAAGCGGCTGCAGGAGGTGGACCACCTGGAGACTCGGCGGCAGCAACAGCAGCAGCGAACCGACAACGACCCGGCCCCTGTGCTGGAACGCCAACGCACAGCTGGGCCAGCTCCCTTGCCGGCTCGATTGCCAGAGGCCGCCTGATTTTCTTTCATATAGTGATGTCTTGAAGTAACAAATTAAGGAAGGCGCCCATGAAGGCGATGATCCTCGCGGCCGGCAAGGGTACCCGCGTGCGTCCTATTACGCACACCATTCCCAAACCGATGATCCCGATCCTTCAGAAACCCGTCATGGAGTTTCTGCTGGAATTGTTGCGGCAACACGGATTTGACGAGGTGATGGTCAATGTCTCCCACCTGTCCGAAGAAATTGAAAATTATTTTCGCGACGGCCAGCGATTCGGTGTACAGATTGCTTACAGCTTTGAGGGGCGCATCGAAGATGGCGAACTGATCGGCGCCGCCCTTGGCTCGGCTGGAGGAATCAAAAAAGTTCAAACCTTTCAGAAATTTTTTGATGACACCTTTGTGGTGCTCTGCGGCGATGCCCTGATCGATCTTGACCTGACTGAAGCTGTTCGGCGCCACAAGGAAAAGGGTGCAATCGCCAGTCTGGTGACCAAGCGAGTGCCGAAGGATCAAGTCAGCAGCTATGGCGTCGTCGTCACCGATGAAGATTCCAGGGTGGTGACCTTCCAGGAGAAGCCCTCTCTGGAAGATGCCGCCAGCGACATGATCAACACTGGTATTTATATTTTCGAGCCCGAAGTACTCGATCACATCCCCGAAGGTGTTCCCTTCGATATCGGCGCCGACCTTTTCCCAAGGCTGACAGCTGTGGGCGCACCCTTTTATGCCCTGCCGATGGATTTTGAATGGGTCGACATCGGCAAGGTGCCCGACTACTGGCAGGCGATCCGCAGCGTGCTGCTCGGCGATGTTCGCCAGGTGCAGATCCCCGGACGGGAAGTGCGGCCTGGGATCTACGTGGGCCTGAACGTGGCGGCGGACTGGGATCAGATTGATGTGCGCGGCCCGGTCTACGTGGGAGGGATGAGCCGGATTGAACCGGGTGTGACAATCATTGGCCCAGCGATGATCGGCCCGAGCTGCCACATCTGCGAAGGTGCCACAATCGATAACTCGATCATTTTTGAATACTCCCGGATTGGCGCTGGCGTGCGCTTGGTCGAAAAATTGGTGTTCGGGCGCTATTGCGTCGATCGCAATGGTGACCACTTCGATCTTCAAGAAGCAGCCCTGGATTGGCTGATCACCGATGTGCGGCGCCAGGATGTCGCCCAACCCTCCCCCCATCAGAAGGCTTTGGCCGAGCTGCTCGGCACCGATTTCAGCCTCAGCCAGGGCGGAGTCTGAGCGACAGCGGCTCAACTGGAGCAACACCGGCCTTGGCCAGAATCATCGGGATTCGCTCTTCCGCTTTCACCGCCATCAGGTGCACCCCTTGGGCGATCGATTGATAGGTTGCCACCTGTTCGGCGGCGATGTTGATCCCTTCGGCAGCCGGATCTTCAGCGGCGGCGAGACGATCGATCAAGGCCTGGGGAATCAGTGCTCCTGGCACCATCCGGTTCACAAAGGCGGCATTGCGCGCCGACTTCAGCAGAAACACCCCCGCCAGCACCGGCAGACCCAGTGGTGCGGCGATCTCGCCACAGAAGCGCTTCAGGGCCTCCGGTTGCATCACCATCTGCGTCTGCAGAAAGCGGGCACCGGCGGCCTTTTTGCGCCCGACCCTGGTCTTCAGGCCGCTCCAACTGGGCGACTGCGGATCGGCAGCCGCGCCAGCGAACAGGCTGGTGGGGCCGTCGTTCAGCAAGCCTTTGACGGGGTCTTCCCCCGCATTGAAACCTCTGACCAGCTGCAACAGACGCACCGCTTCCAGCTCATTCACGGGGCGAGCCCCGGGTTGATCGCCGGCGCCGACAGGGTCACCGGTCAAGCAGAGCAGATTGCGAATGCCGAGGGCATGGGCTCCGAGCAGTTCGGCCTGGAGGGCAATGCGGTTGCGGTCGCGGCAGGAGAGTTGCAAGACGGGCTCCAGGCCGATGTCAAGCAGCAGGCGGCAGAGGGCCAGGCTGCTCATGCGCATCACCGCCCGGCTGCCATCGGTGACATTGACGGCATGAACAAGGCCTTTCAACCCCGCCGCCACCCTCAAGGTGCGGCCGGGGTCGCCGCCACGCGGCGGCATGACCTCCGCGGTGATCGCGAAGCGACCATCGGCAAGCGCCTGTTGCAGCAACAAAGAAACGGGAGAATCAGACGCTGCCCATCATGCGGCAACAGTGGTCCGGGCGCTTTGGTTGCTTAGAGTGAATCCCCGGAGGCTGGGATCCTTGATGTCCGTACCAGATGGTCTAGCCCAGCTGCCTGGCCCCATTCTTTCCGCGCGTGAGATCGAGATCATCGAGCTGGTGGCCACCGGCCTAACCAACCAGGAAATTGCCTTGCGCTTGATGATCAGCAAACGCACGGTCGATAATCACGTCAGCAATATCTTCAGCAAAACCGGCGCCAAGAACCGGGTCGCCCTGTTGAATTGGGCGATGGATCACGGCAAGATCTGCCGCGATGGCTTCAACTGCTGCAACCTTCCCTGAGCCTCAACCAGCCTGAAGGCGCCGATTCAGCAACCCCGCACTCAGTTGATGCCGGATTGTGACTCCGAGTGTTCGTCAGCGGATAACGCCTGCAGGCAATAGCCGTCGGGAGTGAGCCCGAACAATTCGGCGTAATCCAGGCAGGCAAGGGTGTCCCGTCCAGAGAAACGCAACATACCTTGATCGTCGTAGAGACCGATCATGGAAGGAGACAAGCCGGCAAAGGCAAACAAGGATAAAACCTTAAGACATGGGCTGAAGAGCCCCGCGGCCACCGAGTCATTGTTGATGTGAGCCATCTGGATTTGGTCCGTGTTGATCGGACCAGACAGGTCCGTGTTGATCGGACCAGCAGCTGTAGGGATGGGCTGCCAGGGCCGCATTGCTCCATGGACCTTGGCCGGTCAGCTCAATCCCGCACCACTCTGGCAAGGACAGAGGCTGCTCTGCGTGCTCGAGTTCCACCTCGGCGAGCACCAGAGGCGCATTCTCCGCCTCGAACACATCGACCACCCAGTCACCACCGGGACAATCAAGGCCAAAGCGCTGTTTGCTGAGGCGATGCGCCGCGAGAGCGAGCAGCGCTTCGCCATCGCCAAATGGAATCGGGTACTCGAACTCGTGGCGGGCGATCCCCGTCGCTGCGGCCTTGAGTGTGAGCCAGGCCTGGCCGTCATCACTGAGCCTCACCCGAACGGTAAATCCCTGCTCCGACGACACCAGGTAGCCCTGGCGGAACTGCTGCTGCCAGCAGATGTGCTCGCGCCAGCTGTTCCCCTCAACAAGAAAGCGTCGTTCGATCTCCAGTGCCATCAGACCGCCTGCTTCCAACGCATCGGTCCATCCTGGCCGCCGGCGGCAGGCAGCTCGCTCCCTTGGCCGATCACACGATCAATTGTTCGATGGTTCACCGGAGGTCAGGTCACCTGCCCAGTGGAGCTTGTGGGTCAAGGTCCGGTAATAGGACGGGCTCTGCTCGAGCACCACCATCAGGGCGGAGTGCTCACAGCGTCGCACCA
Organism: Synechococcus sp. SynAce01; assembly: GCF_001885215.1. Classification (GTDB taxonomy): domain Bacteria; phylum Cyanobacteriota; class Cyanobacteriia; order PCC-6307; family Cyanobiaceae; genus Regnicoccus; species Regnicoccus frigidus. Next base: position 879,244 of record NZ_CP018091.1, read on the forward strand.
AGCAGCGGTCGCCAGGTTCCAGCACGGTGGCGTGGGCCCCGTCTTTCCAGAGCTTCACCCGGCGACTGGCCTCACCCAGGGGCAACACCACCAGGGTCGAACCGGGGGGGACCACCAGGGGGCGGCTGGAGAGGCTCATCGGACAGATCGGATTGACCACAATGGCATCGATGCCAGGGTGCAGGATCGGTCCACCCGCCGCCATCGAATAGCCAGTGGAGCCGGTCGGCGTGGAAATGATCAGGCCATCGCCGCGGAACTGGTCCACCACCTCCCCATCGATCTCCAGCTCCAACAGGCAGGTGGGTGCAACTTCCTCCAGGCAAGGACGGAAATAGAAGTCATTGAGGGCACGATGCAGCCCTTGCCCGTCAGGCAGGCTGCGGTCGTCGGGCGCGCCATCACCGTGGTCGACGACAGCCTCGAGCATCATGCGGCGCTCCAGGGCAAAGCGGTCATCACGCAGCCGCTGCCAGAGATTGTCCGGGGTGCTGGGCGAAAGAACCAGCAACTGGCGCGCCTGCGTGAGAAAACCGAAGTGGCCACCCACGTTGAAGCTGAGGATCGGCACCCCCAAGGGGCCCAGGTGCCTGGCGGCGCCCAGCACCGTGCCATCACCGCCGAGCAGAACGGTGAGATCTGGCAGGCGCGGTTCTGTGGCCAGCAGGCCGGGGAACGGGTTGGCGGCCAGACCACTGGTGGCGACCGTGACCTCAATGCCCTGGCCCTTGAGATCGGCCGCACAGAGTCGGCCCTGTCGCTGGGCCTCCTGACTATTGCTACGCAGGATCAGCCAGACCCTCTCAAGCTGCATGAAGAGGTTGAGAGATCACCAGCGCAGCAGGTTAAAGCGCTCCATATCGACGGTTTCGCGGTTCCGATAGAGAGAGAGCAGGATCGCCAGGCCCACAGCCGCTTCAGCCGCCGCCACGGTGATCACAAAGATGGCAAACACCTGACCACGGATCAGCTGGCCATCGATGTAGCTGGAGAAGGCCATCAGGTTGATGTTGACGGCGTTGAGCATCAACTCGATACTCATCAGCACCCGCACAGCATTGCGGCTGTTGATCAGACCCCACACCCCTGTGCAGAAGAGAATCGCCGCTAGCACCAGATAGGCTTGCAGGGGCACATCAATCGAATTGGTCGTCATCATCGTCTGGTCTCCAGAGCGGTGGGTTCAGCTGGGGGGGTCTCGATCAGCAGGGGAGTTCTGGACTTCTCGATCAGGGCCTGATCGGCATCATCACCGGTGACGATGTCGACACTGAAGACATCGCGCCTGGCCAGCACAATTGCACCGATCATCGACATCAGCAGCAACACCGAAGCCAACTCAAAAGGAAGGAGATAGTCGGTGAAGAGATGGATGCCAATCCGGACGGTGGCGTCATCGCCGATCGGACTGGGGCCAGGCACCGCCCATGGCGTGGTGAGATCGACCCGCAGCAGCAACAGGAAGAGGCCGAGGCAAACACCACCGGAGAGCAGGCGACGCAAAGCTAGACCTGGAATGTCCGCCATCGCCTCCTTCTTGTTGACCAGCATGATCGCAAACAGGATCAGCACGTTGACCGCGCCGACGTAGACCAGCACCTGGGCAGCAGCAACGAAACTGGCGTTGAGCATCAGATAGAGGCCCGCCACCGACAGAAAAACGCCGCCGAGCAGAAAGGCCGAATAGACGATGTTGGGCAGCAGAACCACGCCGAGTGAACCGAACACCACGGCGGCCGACAGAATAAGGAAACAAATTCCCTGGGTGGTGGAAGCGATCGTCATCAGGCTGACTCCCCATTTGAACCGGCCTTGAGTTCAGCCAGCACCTGTTCGGGCAGCTTGCCGGCCCGGGGCCGGGCTGGATCGACGCCGTGGGGATCCATCTCACCTTTGGGCAGATAGGCCAGCTCTTTGAAGGCGGTGACGGCCGGATCACTGGTGACGCTGGTTGGCAGCCGGCCAAGGGCCACATTGTCGAAGTTGAGGCTGTGGCGATCAAAGGCCGCCAGCTCATACTCTTCGGTCATGGAGAGGCAATTGGTGGGGCAATACTCCACGCAGTTGCCGCAGAAGATGCAAACACCAAAATCGATTGAGTAGTTACTCAGCTCTTTCTTCTTGGTTTGCTTGTTCATCGCCCAATCCACCACCGGCAGGTTGATCGGACACACCCGCACACACACTTCACAAGCGATGCACTTGTCGAACTCGAAGTGGATCCGGCCCCGGTAACGCTCTGACGGGATCAGCTTCTCGTAGGGGTACTGAACGGTGATCGGCCGCCGGCTCAGGTGGTCAAAGGTGACCGACAGGCCTTGGGTGATGTAGGAGGCGGCGCTAACAGCCTCTTTGGTGTAATCGCCGACCTTTTGGAGGAATCCGAACATGGCTGGAGAAGTCGGAAGGTGAGAGGGGAGAGGGGCTACCCGGGCAACCCGAAAGCTGTAACTGAGCCCGCCTGCGGAAACGGAGTTTTGGAGGGAGTTCTGGAGAAGGTACTTCTACTCACTCATGATGGACGAACGCTGCCTTAACCGCCGAAGAAGGCAGGAAAGGCCAGCTTCAATCCGGCGGTGACCAGCAGATTGACCAGGGCGATCGGCAGCAGGAACTTCCAGCCCAGATCGAGCAGTTGGTCAATCCGCACCCGGGGCAGGGTCCAGCGCAGCAGGATCGCGATGAACACCAGCAGGTAGGCCTTGAGCACGGTCATGACGATACCCAGCGAGCCCGTGATCACCTGCACGACAGGGGCATCGACGGACTGGCCAATCGCCCCGGCTAACCACTCCACCGGAATCGGGAAGCCCCAGCCGCCTAGATAGAGCACCGCCACCAACAGGGCCGAGAGCACCAGATTGATGTAGCTGCCCAGGTAGAAAAGGGCGAACTTCATGCCGGAATATTCCGTCTGGTATCCGGCCACCAGCTCCTCTTCTGCCTCGGGAAGGTCGAAAGGGAGGCGCTCGCATTCGGCCAGGGCGCAGATCCAGAAGATCAGGAAGCCCACGGGCTGGCGCCAGATGTTCCAGCTGAGGATGCCGGCCGTGTTCTGCTGGTTGACGATGTCGATGGTGCTGAGCGAGTTGCTCATCATCACCACCGCCAGCACCGCCAGGGCAAGGGGAATCTCGTAGCTGATCGACTGGGCCGCCGCCCGCAGCCCACCAAGAAGCGAATACTTGTTATTGCTGGCGTAGCCACTCATCAGCAGGCCGATCGGCTGGATGCTGCTGAGGGCGATCCAGAGGAACACGCCGATGCCCACATCGCTGATGAGCATGTTCTGGCCGAAGGGGATCACCAGCCAGGAGAGGATCACCGGGATCAGCACCAGGATCGGGCCGAGGGTGAACAGCAGGCCATCGGCCTTCGCCGGGATGATGTCTTCCTTCCAGAGCAGCTTGAGGCCGTCGGCGAGGGGCTGCAGCACCCCAAGGGCGCCGGCATATTCCGGACCGATGCGCTGCTGAACGGCGGCGGAGATCTTGCGCTCCAGCCAGACGTTGACCAGTACGCCGATCACCGCGGCGACCAGCACCAGCAGCATGGGCAGGGGCAGCCAGAGCAGGTGGGCGGTGCCCGGAGTGAGGCCGAAGCCCTCCATGGCCGTGGTGAAGCTGCCTTGAAGGTCAAGGCCCGTACTGACCGCCGCCAGCGGAGATCTCAGCATTGTCATGGACTCTGGCGCGGTCATCATCACCACAGCGTCAACTGCCGAATCGGATCCGGTGCATGCAAGTTAACCGCCACCCGCGGCATTTCGGGCATCCAGGGGCACCCAGCTTCTGCCGGAACTGCCGGTATAGATCTGGGTGGGCCGGTAAATCCGATTGGCACCGAGCTGCTCCTTCCAGTGGGCCAGCCAGCCCGCCACCCGGGCGATCGCGAAGATCGGCGTGAACAGGTCGCGGGGGATGCCGAGCTTGCGGTAGACGAGGCCTGAATAAAAATCGACATTGGGGTAGATGCCCTTCGGCCCCAGCCGCGTGGCGGCCGCCTCCTCAAGGCGACGGGCCAGGTCGTACATCGAATCGTGGCCGAAGCGGTTGAAGAGTTGCTCGGCCAGGTCTTGCAGGATCACGGCGCGGGGATCCTTCACCTTGTATTCGCGGTGACCAAAGCCCATGATCTTCTGCTTTTCAGCGATGGCCCTATCCAGGTAGGGCTCCACCTGGTCTTCCGTGCCGATCTGCTCGAGCATGGCGAGCACGTCTTCATTGGCGCCGCCATGCAGGGGGCCAGCCAGGGTTCCCACTGCCGAGGCCACCACCGCGTAGGGGTCGGTGAGGGTGCTGGCGGTGACCCGGGCGCTGAAGGTGCTGGCGTTGAGGCTGTGCTCGGCGTGAAGGATCAGGCAGGCGTCGAAGATCCGAGCGGCGAGGGGATCGGGCTCCCGCTCGGTGATCATGTAGAGGAAATTGGCCGAATAGGGGAGATCGTCGCGGGGCTGGATGGGATCTTGGCCTTTGCGGATCAGCTGGTAGGCCGCCACCATCGTGGGGATCTTGGCGATCAGTCGCATCACCGCGTCAACGATGTAATCGGGATCGTCGAGGGCGCGGCGTGAATAGAAGAGCCCAAGAGAGGCGGCGCTCGACTGGAGCGCATCCATCGGGTGGCCGTCCGCCGGGAAGCACTTCATCATGTCGCGGATACGGAAGCTCACCCGACGGTGCATCTGGACATCGTTCTCGAAAGCGCGCAGCTGATCGAAGCTGGGCAGATCGCCCCAGATCAGCAGATAGGCCGTTTCCAGGAAGCTGCTGTTGGCCGCCAGCTCATCGACGCCATAGCCGCGGTAGGTGAGTAGACCCTTCTGGCCATCGATGTCGCAGATGGACGACTGCGTGGCCGGGACGCCTTCAAGTCCGGGCCGGAAGGCCTGGGCGGCTGGGGCCGCAGATTTCTCTGCCGCAGATGTATCTGCCGCAGTCTGCGCTGCATCCACCACCATCGCCAACGCCACCAATGGGAGTCGAATTTAGGGCCAGCTCCTCAGGGGCGCCGTAGCGGCGCTGACAGGCTGCGGGGCGTGAGCAGGAGCATCAGGCAGGCCCGGCCGAGACATCCATCCGGCTCCGGACTGCCGGCAGGAAGCTCCAGCAGCGCCACTCCGGCTTTGCGCAGCCGCAGGGCTCCAGGCGGCGCCCCGCACAACCGGGCGGCCAGGCCGCTCAGATCCGGCTCATGGCCCACCAGGCAGAGCCGCCGCCAGCCTGGCAGGGGCGGCTGCGCCCCCAGCCAGGGCAACAACAGATCGAGGGGATCGGCCTCCGGTGCCAGTTCAGGCGTCTGCTTCAGGCGGGGGGCCAAGCCGCCCGCGAGGGCAAGATCCGCGGTTTCGCTGGCGCGCAGCAGGGGGCTCGAAAGGATCTGATCGCAGCCCAGTCCCAGGCCCACCAACTTTTCAACCACCCAGGCGGTGCGTTGGCGTCCCTCCTCAGTGAGAGGCCGCTGCTGATCGGCCAGGCCCAAACGCCCGGCCAGCTCCCGGTCGAGAGCAAGCCCATGGCGCAGCAGCAGCAACTGGGATGTCCCCATCGGCTCAGCCCAGCTCCAGCCGGCCCCGCAGCCGCAGGGCCGGTTCGGCCTCTGTGTCTGCGGGAGCCTCCGCTTCCAGGCTGAAGGCGAGACCGTCGATCGTGTTGGCCAATGGGCTGCCGGCAAGCCCGGTGAGCAAGCGCCAGGGCTGCCACAGGGCCAGCAGCCTGCGGGCGGGCTCTGGGGCCAGGGCCGCTTGAAGCGGAGCCAGGGGCGACCCCAGGGCCTGCAACTGAAGGAGCCGCTCCTTGGGAGGCTGACGCCCTTCAAGCTGGGCGTCGAGTACGCCCAGCCCTTCCGCCCACCAGGCCACGCCGTTCTGAACGGCTCGGGTGCCGGCCACGCTGGCCTGGAGCTGGTCCGCGTTGCCTTGACGAGGGGCCGCCTCCAGCCGGGTCCAGACCTGCAGAGGCATCCGCTCGGAGCGGATCAGGGGGGCAGAGATCAGGCCATCGGCGCTGAGCGAGGGTTGGAGCTGGGCGGCGCTGGCGGAATCGCGGCTCGTTGCCAGCAACCAGCCTTTGGCCTGCTCGGCCCAGAGCAAGGGGCCCTGATCGTGACGGCTGACAAGGGCGGGAAGGGGTCCGGCCAATCCGAGCAGGCTTTGGTGCAGCAGCGGAGCCAGCAGGCGCTGCCAGAGCGCGAAATCAGTGGCCACAGCCTCGGCATCGAAGCGGTCCTGCTCGCTGCCAAGCGCACGCTCCTCGCTGCTCGCTGGCTGTGGTGAACCCGATGCGTTCGGGGGCTGCGATTCCTGCAACAGCAGGGCCGGGTTCTGGATCAGGGCAAGGCTGCTGGCCGGACTGCGCAGTTCCGAGAGCAAGGGCGGCTGGAGCTCGAGCTGAAGCGACGGCAGGGCTTGGCGCAGGTCGATGTCGGACTCAAGCCGTAACGCCCGACCCGAGGGAGAAAGGGCCGCCACCAGACCAACCACGTCTGGATCGGCCCCAATCTCCGCCGGAATCCCCAGCCAATCGGCGAAGACGTCGGGCCGGGCCGTGATCAGGGCAATGCCCTGGCCAAGACGTTGCAGATCGGCGGCCAGTCGTGGGTTTTCCGCCTGGTTGAGCTCGGCGATCTGGGAGACATCCAGGGCCTGCTCGAGCACACCGCGACCTGAGGCCACCAGGACCAGCCGGTCATGGATCAAGGCCGTGGCGAGGGGCCTGGCCCGCTCGCCCGTCACGCCGCCACGACCGCTGATCAGCCCCATGCCGCGATAGCTGCTGATCTGCAGTTCCGTGCCCGCCAGGCTGCGGGTCTGCCAGAAGCGCTGCAGGAAGAGGCGGGCCCCCTCCGCATCACGACTTTCCATGGCGAGCAGCCAGCCCGTCGGGCCAGCGGGGCCCTCGGGAGCCATCAGGGCCAGGCTGGTCTGGGAGCCCAGCCAATCGGCCAGCTCACTGGCGTAATCCAGTCCTGCAGCTGCAAAGGCGCCATCACGCAGGCGCTCGACCGCGGCCACTGCCCGGCGCCGCTGCCTTGCTGGAGCCATGACCCTGGTGTAGGCCACCAGCCCATCAGGATTGGTCAACAGATGGAGGCTGAGAGGGGCGGTGCGGGGAATGAACCGCGCCGCCTCAGGCATCGGCAGGCTGCGATGTTGCAGGTTGAGCGGGCTCTGCCGCACCACCAGCCACCAACCGCCGACGCCGATGGCGAGCAGGGTCAGGGCCACGGTCAGCACCAGCACCAGGAAGGGGCGCCCCTTCATGCGTCCAAGGCAGGATTCGCCTCATCCTTATGCATCCAGGCTGCTTTGCTCGCGCTAGCGGTGGTCTTCTCAGGCATCCGGCCTGACCTCGTAGGACCATCCAGCCTCGCTTCTGGCCCCTCACTCCCGGGAAACCCCTTCGATGAACCCTTCCAAACCCCATCCCCCCTCCAGCCTGCGGGCCCAGGAGCTGCAGGCCAGGCTCGCTCGAGGAGAGGCGCTGCAGTTGGTGGATGTGCGTGAAGACGCCGAACTGGTCCAGGCCAACCTGGGTGAGGGCGTGATCCACCTGCCCCTGAGCCGCTCGCAGGAGTGGATGTCTCAGATCGGCTTGCTGCTGGATCGGGACCGGGAGGTGGTGGTGTTCTGCCATGCGGGGATTCGCAGCTGGCAGTTCGGCTGCTGGCTGATCGAAACCCAGGGATTCGATCAGGTCTGGAACCTGCAGGGCGGCATCGACGCCTGGAGCGTGGAGGTGGATCGCTCGGTGGCCCGCTACTGAAACCCGCCACCAACCAGCCTTGCCGACCTGCAGCTTGCAACAGGGGAAGCAATACGATCCCCACGACTTACACAAAACCCAAAAGACTGTTCGCAATAAAGCAAAGCAAGAAGCTGGATTCATCCAGGGCAAAGTGCTGATAAAGGGCACGTTATTCACCCAAGTCCTTCTCTGCCGGCCAAGTGAAGAAGGCACAGCTTAAAATCACATAGCGCAGAAGCTGTGCCATAGAGACTAGAATCCAATTTGAATCAGTTCAATCACCAAACGTTGCCAGACCTGACACGGCGGGACCAACAGGTGCTAAGTGCAACCATTCAGCACTACGTCGACACGGTGGAGCCCGTGGGTAGTCAGACCCTGGTGAAGCGTTTCGATTTCCCGGCCAGCCCCGCCACAGTGCGTACCGCCATGGGGGTGCTGGAGCAGAAAGGTCTGCTGGTCCAGCCCCACATCTCCGCCGGCCGGGTTCCGAGCCAGCTGGGCTACAGGTTGTTTGTTGACGATCTGCTGCCAGCCCCCGGCGCCGGCGCCCTTCAGCTGGAGCGTGAACTGCTGGCTATGAGCCTGAAATGGGCGGCACTGGATGATCTCCTGATTCATCTGGCCCGGCGGCTGGCCGATCTCACCGGACTGCTCAGCCTGATCACCCGCCCACAACGCCTGCAGTCGCGGCTGCAGGCAACGCGGCTGGTGGCGGCCGGTGATCGGCTGCTGATCTTTTTGGTCGAGAACGGAGGGGTGGCCTGCAGCCTCAATGTGCGGCTGCAGGCCGGAACCGAACCGGAACTGCCTGCCCTAGAGCGCTGGGTGAATGATCAGCTCCGAAACAATCCCGATTCCACCATCCGCTGGCAGAGGCTCCCTCCCCAGCTGCAAACCAGTGGCCGGGTGGTGCTCCAAGCCCTGAGCAGCCATCAACTGGCCCGCAGGGCGGATGGCGAAGGAGCCGTGGCCCTTGGCCTCGGTGGCCTGCTGGGCCAACCGGAGTTCAGCCGCACCGCCAGCTTGCGGCCGCTGATTCAGCTGGTGGAAGAAGACCCCCAGAAACTGCTGCGTCGCGACGTCAGCGATCGCGACGGAATCCCTGCTTCGCTGATGGCCCTGCCCATGGCGATTCCCCTCGACGGGGTGTGGATCGGCGCCGAACACCCCCACCCGGCGCTCAACCAGTGCGCGGTCGTGCAGGCCACCTACGAGGCGGGCGATGGCAGCCGCGGCCAGGTTGCCCTGGTCGGGCCGATGCGGATGGCCTACGCCACCGCCCGCGCGGCGGTGCGCTCAGTCGCCAGTAGCCTGCAGCGCCTGCTCAGCTGAGGCCACGAGCATTGACCTATTGCGTCGGTTTTTATCTGGAGGATGGGCTGGTGATGGCCTCAGACTCCCGGACCAATGCCGGTGTGGATTACATCTCCAGCTATCGGAAGCTGCATGTGTTCCAGCCCAGCCCCGATCGCCTGTTCATCCTGCTGGCGGCCGGCAACCTGGCCACCACCCAGGCCTGTTTGAACTGGATCAGCCGCGATCTCGACCAAGCTCGCCTGGACGGTTCAAAGCCCAAGCCGCAGGCCTCGCCCGAAGCCGGCACGCCCCCCGACCTGCTGAGCGCAACCTATCTGTTTGAAGCCGCGGCCTACATCGGTCGGATCAGCGTGGCGGTGCAGGAGGCGAATCACTCGGCCCTGCGGCAGGCGGGCGCCAGCGGTGAGGCCACCTTCATCCTCGGTGGGCAGATCGCCGGACAAAGCCACGGGCTTTATCAGATCTATCCCCAGGGCAACGCGATCATGGCCACGCCGGAAACACCATTCCTGCAGATCGGTGAGAGCAAATACGGCAAGCCTCCCCTCGATGGCGTGGGCCATCACAAACTCTCACTCGAAGACGCCGCCCGGCTCTGCCTGGTGTCGCAGGTGATCACCCGTCGCTCCAATCTGACCGTCGGCCCCCCCTTCGAAGTGGCGCTCTATCGCCGCGACAGCCTGGAGATCGCCCATCAGCTCAAACTGGAGCGCGGCCATCCCGAGATCAGCCAGATCAACAAGGCCTGGATCGAGAGTCAGCGGCAGGCCCTCCAGCAGTTGCCCCGCTTTGCCTGGGAAGCCGAAGCCGACTCCCAGGCCTCCGCCACCCGCTGAGCGGTCCCCCGTCCCCACCCACGCACCTATGCAATCGGTGTCCAGCGGGATCTCCACAGGGCATCTGCCCGATACCGACGTGGTGCAGGAGCTGGTGCGCGAAGCCCACCGGCGCTTTGGCCCCATCAACGAAGGGCTGGTCGCCGATTACATCCCTGCCCTGGCAGCCGCCGCTGCCGATCACTTCGGCATCTGCGTGGCCGGCAGCATGACCGCCGTGGCCCCCGGCAACGGCGCGTGCGGCCAGCTCACCGCCCGTTTCCTCTCAACCGGCCATCGCATCGCCGAGCCGCTCGGCCACAGTGGTCACATCCTTGTCGCCGCGGCCAGAGAGGTTGATCACCACCTCCGTGCCCGGCGCCAGCGTCGGACAGAGCGACTCCAGCCAGGCAAAGGCATGGGCCGTTTCAAGCGCCGGGATGATGCCTTCGAGCTCGCTGACCCGCTGCAGGGCATCCAGGGCCTCCTGGTCGGTGACGGCGGCGTATTCGGCCCGGCCGAGCTCCTTGAGATAGCTGTGTTCCGGCCCGACGCCGGGATAGTCGAGGCCGGCGCTGATCGAATGGGCCTCCTGGACCTGACCCTCGGCGTCCTGGAGCAGCAGGCTCATGGCCCCGTGCAGCACGCCGACGCGGCCCTCGGTGATCGTGGCGGCGTGGCGCCCGGTGGCCACCCCCTCACCGGCAGCCTCCACACCGATCAGGCGCACGGAAGGGTCGTTCACGAACGGATGGAACAGCCCCATCGCATTGGAGCCGCCACCGACGCAGGCCAGCAGCACATCAGGCAGGCGACCGAAAGCCTCGGCGCACTGCCGCTTGGTTTCGTGGCCGATCACGGCGTGGAAATCGCGCACCAGCATCGGGTAGGGGTGGGGGCCGGCCACCGAGCCGAGGATGTAGTGGGTGCTCTCCACGTTGGTCACCCAATCGCGGATGGCTTCACTGGTGGCGTCCTTGAGGGTGGCCGTGCCGGCTGTCACCGGCTGCACCCTGGCTCCCAGCAGGCGCATGCGGAAAACGTTGAGGGCCTGGCGGCGCATGTCCTCGGCGCCCATGTAGACCACGCATTCCAGCCCGAAGCGAGCGCAGACGGTGGCAGTGGCCACGCCGTGCTGGCCAGCGCCAGTTTCAGCAATGATCCGCTTCTTGCCCATACGCAGGGCCAGCAGGGCCTGGCCAAGCGCGTTGTTGATCTTGTGGGCGCCGGTGTGGTTGAGGTCTTCGCGCTTCAGCCAGAGGCGCGGGCCGCCCTCGGGGCGCTGGTAGTGGGCGGTGAGTCGCTCAGCTTCATAGAGCGGGGTGGGCCGGCCCACGTAGGTACGCAGCAGGTGATCCAGGCGGGCGGTGAAGGCGGGATCGGCCCAGGCCGCCGCTGCTGCCGCTTCCAGCTCCGCCAGGGCCGGCATCAGCGTTTCCGGCACGTACTGGCCGCCGAAGCGACCGAAGCGACCGGCCGCCGTTGGCCGCACCGATGCGGCCAGGGTGGCGGGATCCGGATGGACGGAGGGGAGCGTGCTGGTCACCGGAAGAGGGGCGTGATAAGTCCAGCCTAGGAAGCTGGCTTCAACGCTTCGCTGGCGATACCGGCGGCTGGGCCGTTGCGCTGTGATGGAGGCGTCGCGACAACGGGCGCCATGGGCAAGGGAGGTTGGCAAGAATTCAGCAGGCCCGAGAGCACCGAAAGGGCGGGCAGCTCAGGCGCCGGTGCGGCGGCCCGATCCCAGCAGCGGGTGCGGGTGCAGCGCACCAAGGCCGGCAAAGGCGGTAAAACCGTAACTGTGATCACCGGGTTGGAGCTCAGCGACAGCGAAGCCAGCGGTCTGCTCAAGCGGCTCAAGACCTCCGCCGGCAGCGGCGGCACCCTCAAGCAGGGCCAGATCGAGCTGCAGGGAGATCAGCTGGCCATCGCCTTGGCGACGCTCAGCCAGGAGGGCTTCCGGCCAAAGCAGGCCGGCGGCTGACGTGGGCATCGGTGTGTGAATCGGCTCAGGGCCCGCGAACGTCCAGGCCGGCCTCACGGCCACGGATTTCGCCAGGCTCAGGCAGTCCCAGGCGGCAGGCGAGCTCATCGAGAAAGGTTTTCAGGCAGCTCGCCACCGGCACCGCCAGCAGCAGGCCAAGCAGGCCGCCGAGGCCGAGCAAGCTGCCGATACGGGCGCCGATCGGCAGGCTGACCAGCAGCCAGGCCGGCTGCAAGCCAACGATCTGACCCATCAGCCTGGGCTGGATGATCTGGTCGACCACCTGACCCACCGTGATCGCCGCCACCAGCACCTCAAGACCCGTGCGGGGATCATCGAGAGCCAGAAGGCCACTCACCAGGACGATCGTGAAGGCGCTGGCATAGGGAATCAAGGTGGTGAACCCGATCGCCACGGCGAAGAGCACGCCGTAGGGGATGGCCAGCAGGGCGAAGACCACAATCTGGGCAGCGCTGAGGATCAAGGCCAGCACCACCTGGCCGGCGAAATAGCCGCGGAAGGTGCGATACAACGTGCCCAGCACCATCGCTCTCCAGCTGGCCGGCAGCCAGCGTCCGAGCCCACGGCTGATCGACTCACCACCGATCAGCAGGAACACGGCCAGCACGATCACAACCAGCGTGTTGATCGTCAAGGTGAGCGTGGCGCCCAGCAGGCTGAGCAACCGCTGGCTGAGCTGGCTGGCGAGCTGGGTGGAGCGGGTGAGCAGCTCACTGCTGAGATCGCCGAAGTCGGCCGGCAGACCATGGGCCGTCGCCCAGCTCTGGGCCTCATTCAGCAGCAATTCACCTTGAACCAGCCAGCGGGGCAAGGCCTTGAGCAGATCGCCCAGCTGGTCTACCAGGCGCGGCACCAGCACCAGCGACACCAGCACCAGCAAGCCCAGCCCCAAGCCGAGCACCAGGGCAAGCGCCAGCAGGCGGGGCACCCCGCGACCCGTGAGCCAGCGGCTGGGGATGTCGAGCAGGAAGGCGATCAGGGCGGCCGTGAGGATCAGGGCCGGGAACGGCGCCAGCGGCAGCAGCAGCTGGCGCAGCACGAACACATTGAGCACCAGCAGCGGCAGGGCCAGCCCCAGACGCAGGGACATCGGCACCGTCACGGTCGCAGCCTTGGTCATGACGGGGGGGCCTCCATCGCCCGGAGGTAGGCCGCCATCCCGAACGCTTCAAGACTGGAATCCTTCGCCCTCACCTGATCATGCAGTTCGGCCCTGTAGGCCATCAGCTGTTCGCCCAGGACGGGATCCGCCGTGGCCAGGATCTGGGCCGCCAACAGGCCGGCGTTGCTGCCGTTGCCGATCGCCACGGTGGCCACGGGAATGCCAGCCGGCATCTGCACGATCGAAAGCAGGGAGTCGAACCCCGAGAGGGCGCGGCTCTGCACCGGCACCCCAATCACCGGCAGGGGGGTGAGCGCCGCCACCATCCCCGGCAGATGGGCCGCCCCGCCGGCACCGGCAATGATCACCTTCAGGCCCCGGCCGTGGGCCCCGGTGGCGAACTCCACCATCGCCAGCGGCGTGCGGTGGGCCGAGAGCACCCGCACCTCCACCGCCATTCCGAAGCGCTCCAGGATCTGGACCGCCGGCGCCATGGTGGGCAGGTCGGAATCGCTGCCCATCACCACCGCGACCTGACAGGCGCCAGGTTCCGTTGCTGGCCGGGGTGTGGGGATGGCCGCAGCAGGCCTGGGCTCAACGTCCAAGGGAGGAGGGCAGCGAAGATGGCATTCTCCCGCTCCTGGCGCCTCGCCGCCGAAGGTCATGCGCTGGCTCAGCAACGTCCGCCTTCCAGGCGCCGGCTCCAGCGCGGGCAACGACGACCAGCGCTGGCGGATCGGTGTCGATGAGCAGGGTCAGATCGCCTGCGTGCGGCCGCTGCAGCCCGGCAGCAAGGCTGCCGGCGACGACTGGCAGGGGAACTGGCTCAGCCCAGCCGGCGTCGACCTGCAGATCAACGGCGGCCTGGGCCTGGCCTTCCCGGAGCTCCAGCCCCACGAACTGCCCCGCCTGCTGGAGCTGCTGGAGCTGCTCTGGCGTGATGGGGTCGAGGCGATCTGCCCAACCCTGGTGACCTGCGCGGTGGAGCCCCTGCGCCAGGCCCTGGCCGTGCTGGGGCAAGCCCGCGCCCAGCACCGGCCGGGCCGCTGCCTGCTGCTCGGCGCCCACCTGGAGGGCCCGTTCCTGGCCACGGCCCGCCGCGGCGCCCACCCCGAGCAGCACCTCTGCCCGCCCAGCCTGGCGGCGCTCCAGCAGCGGATCGGCGGCTTTGAAGACAGCATCGATCTGGTCACCCTGGCCCCGGAACTCCCCGGCGCCGGCGCCGTGATCGAGGCCCTGCGTGCCCGGGGCATCGTGGTGAGCCTGGGTCACAGCGCCGCCACAGAAGCCGAAGCCGACGCCGCCTTCACCGCAGGCGTTTCGATGCTCACCCACAGCTTCAACGCGATGCCCGGCCTGCACCACCGGGCGGCGGGTCCGATCGGCGCGGCACTGCGGCGCGGCGACATCAGCCTCGGGCTGATCGCCGATGGGGTGCATGTGACCCCCACCATGGCGGTGCTGTTGCAGCGGCTGGCGCCCCGGCACGTGGTGCTGGTCAGTGATGCCCTCGCTCCCTACGGGCTCGAGGAAGGCCGTCACCGCTGGGATGAGCGGACGTTGCTGGTGGAAGGCGGCAGCTGCCGGCTGGAGGACGGCACCCTGGCCGGCGTCACCCTGCCGCTGCTGGAGGGGGTGGTGCGGCTGGCCCGCTGGAGCGGCGCCCCGGGGCGGGCGATCGCCGCAGCCACCGTGCTGCCACGGTGGGTGCTGGGCGATGACCGGCCAGTAGAAGCGATGCTGGTGGGCCTTCCCCTGGGCGAGGCCCTGCGCTGGAGCCGCCCGGCGCCAGGCGATCTGCGCTGGCGGCGGGCCGGGGCCAGCTGGGGCGGGGCCGGCTGGGGCGGGGAGTCTCCTTAAGATTCGGCCGGTTGCACCCTGTCTCGATGTCCGCTGAACCGTTGCTGGAGAAGGCTCTGGAGAAAGCGGAGGTCCGCGACTACTTCAACAGCACGGGCTTTGAGCGCTGGAATCGCATCTACAGCGACAGCGACGAAGTGAACAAGGTGCAGCGGAACATCCGCATCGGCCACCAGAAAACCGTGGATCAGGTGCTGCTGTGGCTGCAGGAGGAGGGCAACCTGGCTGGGCGCAGCTTCCTCGATGCCGGCTGTGGCGTCGGCAGCCTCAGCCTTCCCCTGGCCCAGCTCGGTGCCGGCAGCATCGCCGCCAGCGACCTCTCCGAGGCGATGGTGAACGAGGCGGGCCGCCGGGCCGCAGCGGCTGATCTCGGCCCAGAGCGCATCCAATTCAGCGCCTCCGATCTCGAAAGCCTCAGCGGCCGCTACGACACGGTGATCTGCCTGGATGTGTTCATCCACTACCCCCAGGAGCCCGCCGAGCAGATGGTGCGCCACCTGGCCTCGATGGCCGAGCGCCGGCTGCTGGTCAGCTTCGCCCCCTACACCCCCTTGCTGGCCGCGCTGAAATCGATCGGTCAGCTCTTCCCCGGCCCCAGCAAGACCACCCGCGCCTACACCCTGCGCGAAGACGGCATCGTGGCGGCAGCGGCAACGGCAGGATTCCAGCCCTTACGCCGCAGCCTCAACACGGCCCCGTTTTACTTCTCGCGGCTGATCGAATTTGGCCGGAGCTGAGCAGGGCCGCCGGCAAGGGCGCCTCCAGCGCCAGCTCCTCCCCCCCCGGCAGTAACAGACGCAAGCGGTGGGCCCGCAGGGTGTACCCACCTTCGCCGGGGAGGGCCTCATCGCGAGCCCCGCCGCCAGCTCGATACAGCGGATCGCCCAGCAAGGGCGCCCCGAGGCTGGCGGTGTGGATGCGGATCTGATGGGGCCGTCCGGTCACGATCGCCACCTCCACCAGATCAGCCTCAGGGCGGCTCTCGATCAGGGTCAGCTGGCTGAGGGCCGTCAGGGCTCCGGGAGCCTCCGGCGGCACGGCGCACCAGACCTGGCCCAGCCGGGGATGGGGCACGCGCCCGATCGCGGCGTGGATCCAGCGGCTGAAACCGGGCTGCTGTGGCAGCACCCCGGGCCTGATCAGGGCGCGATAAAACTTGCGGCAAGAGGCCGGATCGCTCTTGCGCAGCTGGGCACTGAGCCAGGCCCGGGTGGCGGAGCGGCGCGCGCAGACCAGCAGCCCGGAGGTGAAGCGGCCGAGGCGATGCACGGGCCTGGGAGCTGGCCCTGAACCCTGGCCGCCAAAGCGGCGCTCCAGCAGGCGCAACAGCGTGTGCTCCAGGTACCCACCCGCCGGCAGCACCGGCAGCCCGCTGGGCTTGTCGATCACCAGCAGGTCGCCGTCATCGTGGATGACCTCCCAGTGATCCGGCACCGACGCTTCCAGCCAGGGGGGCCGCTGCCACTGCAGGCGATCACCGCTGGATAGGGTGAAATCGCTGCGCAGGCGCTGGCCGTTGCACAAGACTTCGCCGGCCGCGAGACGCTGCGCCCAGACGCCCTGATCGGAATGGGCGTAGCGGCCGGCGTAGAACGCGCTGAGGCTGGAGCCGGCCTCAGCGGGCCCGATCCGGTCGCGGTAGGTCCAGCCGTTGTTGGCCACAGCCGGCCGCCACTGCTCAGACAACCAGGCCGTTCTCCAGGGCGTAACGCACCAGTTCGGTGCGGCTGGTGGTGCTGGTTTTGATGAACAGCCGGCTCACGTACTTCTCGACGTTGCGGATGGAAGTTTCCAGCCGTCTGGCGATTTCCTTGTTCATCAGGCCCTCGGCCACCAGCTGCAGCACGCTTGCTTCGCGGGGAGTGAACTCATGGCGCACTGGAGCCGCCGCCTTCTTGGCACCACCGAGCTGCAACAGGGAGCGGATCTCGGTGATCTGGCGAGCCATCTGGCCGATGTCGGCATCGGCGTAACGGGCGGCCTCCGCCAGCAAACGCTCCTGGCGCCGCACCACGTTGCGCACCCGGGCCACCAGCTCGTCGGGATCAAAAGGTTTGGGGATGTAATCGTCGACGCCGGCCTGGAAGCCCTCAATGCGATCGGCCGTCATGCCCTTGGCGGTGAGAAAGATCACCGGCGTACCGCCCAGCCGTTCATCGGAGCGCAGGCGCCGCAACAGCTCATAGCCGTCGCAGCGGGGCATCATCACGTCGCTGATCACCAGATCGGGCAGCAGCTCCTGGGCTGCCGCCCAGCCCTGGTCGCCATCGCTGGCGGTGGTGACATCAAAGCCCTCGTCCTCCAGGTAGGCCTGGACGGCGTTGCGCAGACCCGGTTCGTCATCGACCAGCAGCAGCCGGGCCGGCGGCAGGGCCGCTTCAACGGGTGCCTCTGATGCCGTGCCCTCAGAAGAAGTGCCCTCTGACGCCGTTGTTGCCGCGTCCTGGGGAAGGGCGGGGATGTCTTGGCTCATGAACCCAGAAGCACATGTTGGGAATCTATCCAGTAGGGCTCAGGGGAAGCCCAGAGGCAGCACCGTCTCCCGCTCGACCCGATGGCCGCTGTAGCCGAGCTGGAGAGCCAACGGACGCAGGCCGGCGGGATCCTTGCCGGCCTGCTCGGGAAAACAGGTGGCCCACCAGACCAGATGGTCGATCCGGTTGACCGAGGAGATCGCCCCACCGGGGTTGAGTTCGCGCAGGATCAAAGAGCGGCCGTTATTGGTCACCCGCGTCGGCGCCGAGGGGGAGCAGCGGATCGTTTCGCTGCGCACCTTCACGTCGTCGGGGACTTCCTCCCAAACCTTGATCCGCCAGAGGTCTGGCTGTGATGGATCCGGCGTGATCCCGAACACCCCCAGCGCCTCGGGACCACCGCGGATGGTGCGCTCCATCAGCAACGCCATGCCCGCAGGACGGTTCTGGGCCGGGATGCCGACCCTGGTGCCCTGGGCGACGGCAGGAACCAGCGCGGCCCCCAGGCCCAGCAGGGCCGTGATCACGCCAACGGGCCACAGTTGGCTCAGCGACGGCCGGCTGCGATTGATCCTGTTCCCTGCCATCGGATGGCTCCACCAAGGCAGACGTGTTGTCAGCATGGAACGGTTCGTCTCTGTTGAAAAGGCCGGATGGCACGCCGGGGCGCTCCAGCGGACGGTTCGCTCCAGGGTGCACCGCCCCCCTATCTCGATCACCAGGCCACCACGCCCTGTGATCCTGCCGTGGTCGCGGCGATGGCGCCCTACTGGAGTGAGACCTTCGCCAACCCGGCCAGCCGCCTGCACCGGCCAGGGCTGGCGGCGGCGGCGGCGGTGGAGCGGGCCCGCCAGCAGCTGGGGTTCCTGTTGGGGGTGGGGCCTGAGCAGGTGGTGTTCACCAGCGGCGCCACCGAAGCGAACAACCTGGCCCTCAAGGGCTTGGCCGAGGCGCGGCTGAGCCGGGGCCGCCACCTGGTCTGCCTGGCCAGCGAGCACCGGGCCGTGCTCGATCCGCTGCGCTACCTGGCCGGCCACGGCTTTTCACTCACCGTGCTGCCCGTAGGGGCCGATGGCCTGGTGGACCTGGAGCAGCTGGAGGCCGCCCTGCGGCCCGACACTGTGCTGGTCAGCGTGATGGCCGCCAACAACGAGATCGGGGTGCTTCAGCCCCTGGCCTCGATCGCTGCGCTCTGTCGCCGGCGGGACATCGCCTTTCACTGTGACGGCGCCCAGGCCTTCGGCCAGATCCCCCTGCAGCCGGCGGAGCTGGGCATCGATCTGCTCAGCCTCAGCGGCCACAAGATCTACGGGCCCAAGGGGATCGGCGCCCTGGTGATCGATCCAGCCCTGAACCTGGCCCCCCAACAGCATGGCGGCGGCCAGGAAGGGGGCCTGCGCGGCGGCACCCTGCCCGTTCCCCTGATCGTGGGGCTGGCGGTGGCCGCGGAGCTGGCTATGGCCGACCGCGAGAGCCGCCGGGTGCGGCTCGGCGGCCTGCGCGACCGGCTGCTGGCCAGGCTGCTGGCCCTTGGCGGGGTGCGGCTCAACGGCAGCCTGGAGGCGCGCCTGGCCCACAACCTCAACCTCAGCTTTGACGGGGTGGATGGCAACCGCCTGCACAGCCTGCTGCGGCGGCGGCTGGCGGTGAGCGGCGGTTCGGCCTGCAGCAGCGGCAACCCCTCCCACGTGCTGGCCGCCCTGGGTCGCAGCCGGGCGGAGGCGGCGGCATCGATTCGCTTTGGCCTGGGGCGCAGCACCACGGCAGAGGAGATCGATTCGGCCGCCGCCGCTGTGATCGAGAGCGTGGAAACCTTGCGCCACAACCCGATGACAACCGGCCCATAAGCTGGTTTTAAGCTCGCCAACAGCTGATGCCGCTCGTCCAGGGAATCGACGGCCAGCCTCCGATTGAAGGCCGTCCGGCCGAAGCGGGAGAGCGAGCGGCAGCGCAGCCCCTGCAACAGCGCCGACTCCGTTTCCTTGGCGTCGCTCTGAATCGCCTGCTGGGCCTGCTCGGCACGGCCATGTTGTTGTCTGCGGCTGGCCGGAGTTTGGGGGTGGATGGCAGCCAGGCCACCACGGTTCAAGGGGTCGTGGCGCTCTGCGGTCTGGTGCTGCTGGTGGCCGCCATCCGGCGCAGCGGCCTGGGCCTGCTCGCGGCCGCTGAACGGCCAGCCGGGCGCAGCCGTCTGATCCAGGCCATCGGGCTGTTTCCCTTCCCGGCGATGGGCGCCTTCGTGATCTATCGCCTCGGCGTCACCGACATTGAGGCCTACCAACCGCTCGTGAGCGAGGGGAGCCTGGTGGAGTGGCTGAGTTTCCTGCTCTTCCTGGCGGCAGGCGTGATCGGCCTGCTCAGTGCCAGGGCGGAATGGCGCTCCGGCCAGGCTCTGCTGGCGGGCGTGTTCCTCGGATTCGCCCTGCTCTGCCTGTTCGTGGGCCTGGAGGAAATGAGCTGGGGTCAGACGATCTTCAACTGGGACACCCCGGAGCTGTTCAACGAGGTCAATGCCCAGAAAGAGACGAACCTGCACAACCATGTGGGGTTCAAGGACAAGCTCTGGGCCAGCACTGCGGCGGCCTTCCTGGTGATCACCCTGCTGATACCGCTGCGCTGGCTGCTGCAACGGCAGGGCTGGCTGCGCTCCTGGTCGGCCGTGGATGCGGCCTTACCGGTGGGCTGTCTGATCGGCTACTTCCTGCTCGCCACGGCCATTTACATCCCGGTGGCGCTGGAGAAGGGAGGCCTCGACGTGCCGGTTCTGGTCACCCGCGACCAGGAAGTGGCGGAGCTGCTCTTCGCCTTGGGAGTGTTGCTGCACGCCTGCAGAAACTACCTGCACTGGGCCGCTCCGATCCGCAGCAAAACCAGGCTCAGCCCGGCAGCAGCACAGCGCTGAGCAGCACGAAACCAACCACCCCCAGTACCGCCAGCAGGGCCTGGGCCACCCGGCTGACCAGCATGCCGGCGACCACCGCCAGGCCCACCAGCAAGGAGCGGCGCAGGCGCAGCAGTCCGAGGGGCCCCAAGGCGCTGGGCGCGCTGATCAGCTCCCCCAGCGAGGCTCCCGCCAGCGGCCCCACCAGGGCTCCCAGCAGCGGGCCGCCCACAGGCAGGGCCGGCAGCAGGCCGAACAACCCCACCACCAGGCCCAGGGCCGCACCGATGTAGGCCCAGCGGGTGGCCTGCAGGCGCGCCGCCCCCAGCACCACCCCGAGGGCATCGGCCCCCCAGCCCAGCAGCAGGATCAAGCTGGCGAAGCCGATCTCTGGCCAGGCGGTGGCCCAACCCACACCCCAGACCCAGAGCCCGGCCCCGAGCGGCAGAAAGATCAATCCGGGCAGAACCGGCAGCAGGGTGCCGGGGATCGCCAGCAGCTGGATCAGCAGCGCCGCCCACCAGAGCAGGTCGCTGCGCGAGAGCTCCGGCAGGGAAAGGTCGATCACGGCAAGCGTCGCGCCAGACGCAGCTTGGCCGATCGGCTGCGGGGATTGGCCTCCTGTTCGGCTGCGGAGGCCACCAGCGGCTTCCTGGTGATCCGCTCCAGGCGTCCATCGCCCAGGAAGGCCGTTTTGACGCGCCGGTCTTCGAGCGAGTGGAAGCTGATCACGGCCAGAACCCCTCCGGGTTGCAGCCAGTCGGGGGCGCGCAGCAGCCACTGATCTAGGGCGGCGAGTTCATCGTTGACGGCGATGCGCAGGGCCTGAAAGGTGCGGGTGGCTGGATGGAGGCGGCCGCGGCGGGCCTTGGGGGGATAGCAGCCGGCCACCAGATAGGCCAGAGCAGCGGTGCCCTGCGAAGAGCCGCTCCAGGGCCGCTTCTCGACGATCCGCCGGGCGATCCGCCGGGAAAGGCGCTCCTCGCCGTAGGCATAGATCAGATCGGCCAGCTCGGTTTCGCTGAGACGATCAATCAGCTCGGCGGCCGTTTCCCCGCTCTGGGGATCCATGCGCATGTCGAGGGGGCCATCGGCGCGGAAGCTGAACCCCCGTTGGGCTTGATCCAGCTGCGGACTGCTCACGCCCAGGTCGGCCAGCACGCCCCGCACCGGCCAGGGCGGTGTGAACGCCGCGAAATTGGAGGCCACCAGCCGCTGCCGATCGCCGAAGGGGGCCAGCCGATCGGCAGCGGCAGCCAGGGCGGCGGGGTCGCGGTCGAGGCCGATCAGGCCCAGGGCGGGGTGGGCCTCCAACAGCAGGGCGCTGTGGCCGCCGCCGCCAACGGTGGCATCGATCAGCCAGTCGGCAGGGGGGGGCGCAGGGACAGGCCCAGCGGCGCAGACCTCGGCAAAAGCCGCGATCAACGCTTCGGCCAGAACTGGAACGTGATCAAACGACTGAACCATGGGTTCCTTCCTAAGATCCCGGCATTCGCCAGCAGTTCTGGGACCCCATGACGCAGCTCGAAACCCGCACCGAGCCGATGGTGGTCAACTTCGGCCCCCATCACCCCTCGATGCACGGAGTGTTGCGGCTTGTGGTGACCCTCGATGGCGAAGACGTGGTGGACTGCGAGCCGGTGATCGGCTATCTGCACCGCGGCATGGAGAAGATCGCCGAAAACCGCACGAACGTGATGTTCGTGCCCTATGTGAGCCGCTGGGACTATGCCGCCGGCATGTTCAACGAGGCGATCACGGTGAACGCCCCTGAGCGGCTGGCGGACATCACGGTGCCGAAGCGGGCCAGCCACATCCGGGTGTTGATGCTGGAGCTCAACCGGATCGCCAACCACCTGCTCTGGCTTGGTCCATTCCTGGCGGATGTGGGCGCCCAGACCCCCTTCTTTTACATCTTCCGCGAGCGGGAGATGATCTATGACCTCTGGGAAGCAGCCACAGGCCAGCGGCTGATCAACAACAACTATTTCCGCATCGGTGGCGTGGCGGCCGATCTCCCCTACGGCTGGTTGGAGAAATGCCTCGATTTTTGCGACTACTTCGGGCCAAAAATCGATGAATACGAGAAGCTGATCACCAACAATCCGATCTTCAAACGCCGCATTGAGGGTCTGGGGGTGATCAGCCGTGAGATGGCGATCAACTGGAGCCTTTCCGGGCCGATGCTGCGCGCCTCTGGAGTGCCTTGGGATCTGCGCAAGGTGGATCACTACGAGTGCTACGACGATTTCGAGTGGGACGTGGCTACCGCCAGCGAAGGCGACTGCTACGCCCGCTATCGGGTGCGGATCGAGGAAATGCGCCAGTCGCTGAGGATCCTCAAGCAGGCCGCCAAGGCCATCCCCGGCGGTCCTACCGAGAATCTCGAAGCCAAGCGGATGATGGAAGGCAAGGGCGGCGATTCCTCTGGCTTCGATTACCAGTACATCGCCAAGAAAGTGGCTCCAACCTTCAAGATTCCAGGCGGTGAACTCTACGCGCGGCTGGAATCCGGAAAAGGAGAACTGGGCGTGTTCATCATGGGCAATGATGATGTCACTCCCTGGCGTTGGAAGATCCGGGCGGCCGATTTCAACAACCTCCAGATCCTCCCCCACATCCTGACCGGAGCCAAGGTCGCCGACATCATGGCGATCCTCGGTTCGATCGATGTGATCATGGGCTCCGTCGACCGCTAACGGCTGTGTCCCAGACGGTTGGGCCTCTGAAATCAGCTCGTCGCCGTCGTTCAGCGTTCCTGAACCGATTGCGGGCCTCGGGCTATTGGGTCCCGGCTCTGCTGACCGGCTACCTGGCGCTCAAGGGCCTGCACCCGGATCTGCCTGGCTTGGCCTGTCCCTTCCGCGCCCTGACAGGCATTCCATGCCCCACCTGCTATCTGACCCGATCCATCAGCGCCAGCCTGGTCGCTGACTTCGGAGAATCCCTGGCGCTGCATGCCCTCGGCCCGCTCGCCGCGGCAGGACTGATTCTTTGGTCGCTGCAGGCGATCCGCCAACGGGAACTGTGGCCTAGGGGGATCTCATCTCCCCGGCTGGTGGCTGCCGCAGCCCTGCTGGCCGGCTACTGGGCGTTCCGCATCGGCATGACCTACGGCGCCGGAATCAATCTGTTTCCGGCGTTCTGAACCTGGGGATCAACGCACCAGACCCTTGTAATAAACAGCGTTTTGAAGATAGAAGCTGGAAACAGGAACAGCCACCAGGGCGCCAAGGCCGCAGGTACACAGGGAGACCACAACGGTGACCGCCCAGACGATCACCTGCAGCCCCACGAACGAAAGGCCATCGGGAGATTTATAAACGGCCTGAAACGAAGAGGTGAAGGCTGAGGTGGTCTGGGTTTTCTGGACAGGCCCCATCGTTAACCTTTGAGGCGGGGCACCGCCCCTGAAAGGGGCTCCTACCGATGAGCAAACGCCGTACCCACAGCCCAGAATTCAAGTCCAAGGTCGCCATGGAAGCGATCAGTGGCCGCAGGACGCTCCAGGAGATCGCTGCAGACCACGCGGTGCACCCGATCCAGGTGAGCCAATGGAAGAAGCAGCTCCTGGAAGGAGCCAGTGAGCTTTTCGCCAAGGGCAAAAAGACTCAAGGCAAAGACGAGAGCCAGGCCAAGGAAGGCGAACTGTTCCAGCAGATTGGCAAGCTCCAGATGGAACTGGAGTGGCTTAAAAAAAAGTCACAGCTGCTCTGATGCCCGTGAATTGCGAAAGCTGGTCGATCACGACCAACGAGAAATCACGATCAGCCGTCAGTGCGAGCTCCTGGGGCTACCCAGATCCACGCTGTACTACAAGCCCATCCCTGTGCCTGAATCCACCCTGGGGATCATGGCCAGGATCGATGCGCTGTATTTGGAGGATCCAACCTCTGGAAGCCGTCGGATGGTTCAGTATTTGGCCCGAGAAGGGATCCCGATCAGCCGTGACCGTGTCCGAAACCTCATGCGGTGCATGGGTTTACGGGCCATCTACCAGAAGCCACGCACCACGGTGCCAGGTGACCCATCGGAGCGCTTTCCCTGCCTGGTGGACCTCAAGGAGGTCACGGAAGTGGATCAGGTTTGGGCAACAGATATTACCTATATCCCATTACGGAAGGGCTTCCTCTACCTGGTGGCCGTTGTGGATCTGTTCTCCCGGAATGTTCTCAGCTGGAAACTTTCCAACAGCCTTGACATGGAATTCTGCTTGGAGGCCTTGGAAATTGCTCTTACCGTTGGGCGAAAGCCACAGATCTTCCACTCCGATCAGGGGTGTCAGTTCACCTCCGGTGACTTCGTGGCAAGGCTCAAGACAGAGGAGATCAAGATCAGCTGGTCTGGTAGAGGGCGCTGCTACGACAACATCCTGGTGGAGAGACTATGGAGGACAGTCAAATATGAGGAGGTGTACCTGCGCGCCTACAGCGATGGCTGGGAAGCTGAAATCAGCTTGTCCCGATTCCTATGGAGGTACTGCCATGTAAGACCCCATAGCTCATTGGGTGGCAAAACTCCCAATGAGGTCTACAATCAAATTGAACCCTGTCCCTCCCCGCCCGAGGTTAACGATGTCAGGGGCCAGATCTGTCCAATAAAAGCCATCCACCTCAGGCTTCGATCACCGTGGCATCGCCGTTAAAGATCTTGTTGACATACACAGGGGCAACCAGTGCCACGGCAATGCCTGGAAGGACACAAAGCAGCAGCCCAATTGCCGAGGTCAGCGCAAAAAGAAGGCCTGCCAGAAAATAGCGTTTAGGACGTTCAAGCAGCGTTTTAAAAGCCTGCCTTGGCGCGATCGTCTCACCCGTTGAATAATGCAGCGCCGGCACCGCAACCAATAACACACCAACCAGACTGGAGAGTATCGAGAACGGCAGCTGCCCGACCTGGCCCAACACCAGACCAATCGATGCGGCAGTGTCCACCTCCGGCCCGCCAGCAACTGCAAGACCAAGCAGGCTGAACAGGAAGTAAACGAATACGCCAACAGCGGAGATGGCAATCGTGGCCACCCAGATCAGCAGGATGGTTGGGACATGGGGGATGAAGGCTGTCCACGCCTTGTTGATCGTGGGAGCCTCGTAGGCAATTGGATCAGCCAAAGATCGATAGACGCACGACTGCAAACCTACTGGAGGCTCCTGTGCGCAGCAACGGCGAAGCTGAAGGCAAGAGGGCGGAGTCAGGCTCGATTAGATTTCCACTCTCCAGCGGCTCAACACAGCGGCTCAACACCTGCGATCGAACAGCCTTTGACCAGCCCCGCACCCTGGCTTTCCCAGCAGCGCACCGTTCGCTTCGGCGACACCGATGCCGCCGGCGTCATGCACTTCCATCAGCTGTTGCGCTGGTGCCACGAGGCCTACGAGCAAAGCCTGGAACAATTCGGCATCCAGGCCACCGCCCTGTTTCCCAGCCCGAATGGAGGCGTGGCCGTGGCCCTGCCGATCATTCACTGCAGCGCCGATTTCCTCAGGCCCCTGGCCTGCGGTGACAAGCTTTCGGTTCAGCTCACGCCCCTGCCGCTTGACTCCGGCCGCTTTGAGGTCGCCTATGTCTTCCGCCGCAGCACCGATGACAGCCAGGAAGTGGCCCGCGGCCTCACACGCCATCTGGCGATCGACACCTCCAGCCGGCGCCGCTGCCTGCTGCCGCCAGCCATCGATCAATGGCTGCAAGGCTCCACGGCCAAGGCCCAAGCCGAAGTCAAGATGGCCTAGGGCCTTCGCCCCAACACGGCCTCGCGCACGGATTTGAGGATGTCCCAGGCTCTTTGCTTACTGGCGCACCCATCCCAGCTTGAGGCCCTGCTGGCCTGGATGGATCAGTACAAGCCAGCGATCACCGCCTTTGCGCTGCTCACAACACCGGAGCTGGCCCAGGCCTTTCGCCAGGATCCAAGAACCGCCTCTCTCAAGACCACAGAGCTAAGGCCCCTGAAGACCGGCGGTGATATCGAGCTGGCCGGCAAGGTGCTGGCCGCCGAAGTGGCCGCCATCATCTTCTTTCCTGAGATTGGGGGCACGGTGCAGTTGGCCTCGGAGCTGCCGCTGTTGATCCGGGCCTGTGCCATCGAGAACACACCGCTGGCTCTCAATGAAGCCACCGCCGATCTGGCGATGCACGGGCTGGCGCACAGCCGCGTGGCCTATCTGATCTTCAACCCCGTGGCCGGGCAGGGAGATCCCAATCAGGAACTCGCCCAGATCCGCTATCTCCTGGAGCCGCAGATTCTGCTGAATGTGGTGATGACCAAGATCGATGTCGATCCCACCGACCAGGCCAGCGCCATCGTCGCCAGAATCGCAGCCCAACCCGAGAGTGATCCGGGCAGCACGATGATCATCGCCTCGGGTGGAGATGGCACCGTGTCTGCGGTGGCGGGCGCGGTGATCGGCACCGGGATCCCCCTGGGGATCATCCCGCGGGGCACCGCCAATGCCTTTGCGGCTGGCCTTGGCATTCCCTTCGATCTTCGCGGAGCCTGCCGGACGATCCTGGCGGGGAACACCCATGTGATCGATGCGGCCCGCTGCAATGCCAAGCCGATGATTCTGCTGGCCGGACTGGGTTTTGAAGCCGGGATGGTGAGCCGGGCGACCCGGGAGCTCAAGAACCTGCTGGGCACCCTGGCCTATCTGCTGGCGGGTGCCCAGCAGCTGGCCAATCAGGCCACCTTTAAAGCCAGCCTGACAATCGATGGCGAACTGATTGAACTTGAATCCGCCGCAATCACAGTGGCGAATGTGGCACCATCGAGTTCTGTTCTGGCCCAGGGATTCGGCCGGGTCATCCCCGACGACGGCCTGCTGGAGGTCACCATCGCCACACCAGCGAACCCTCTGCAGAGCCTCAATGCCCTGGCCTCGCTGGCGGCTTCAGCCGTGGTGCAGACGCCGACAGATCGCGAGGATCTGCTCTGCTTCCGGGCCCGCACAATCACGATCGAAACCGATCCGGCCCAGCTCCTTGTGATCGATGGCGAAATCGTCGAGGCCAACCCGATCACCTTTGAATGTCTGCCCGGCAGTCTCACGATTTACGCCCCCTTGCCCTCGCCTTAGCCGCTGATGCAGCTGATTCAAGAACCGACGATTCCCGTCAAGATGCACGCCATGCAGCAACGGGTGTGCTGGCAGGATCCGGCAATCACCAGTCGGCAGATCGATCAGACGCAACTGGCCTTCAGCTCCGAACTCGGACCAGAGGATCCATTCAGTTTTCTGGTGCTGGGCGACAGCGGTACCGGGAGTGGCACTGGGCGCCATCGCCGGCGCAGGCCCCAGTGCCAGGTGGCCAAGCTATTGATGGAGCAGGGCAACGGTGCCAGTTTCGTGCTGCACACCGGAGATCTGGTCTATCAGGTGGGCTCCAGTGAGCAATACCGCCGAAATTTCATTCGTCCCTACCGGGATTGGTTGGTGGGCGGTGATCAACCGAAGAGAATCGCCTATGACCAGATGACCTTCAAGCTGCCTTTCTTTCCCGTTCTCGGTAATCACGACTATTACGATCTGCCCCTGCTGCTCGGACTGCTCTCTGGGATCACCGGCCCGCTGCAATGGCTGTTGCGCTCTTTGATCAACCTGGATGTGGGCTGGCATGGCTCCCACCGCGGGGATGCCTTCGCCCGCGCCTTTCTCGATTACCTCAAGGGCCGTCCCAAACACTCGCTGGGCGACCATCTCGACCAGCACTACACCAGCAGGGTGGATGACAGGCGCTGCCTCACCTACCGGCCCGGCAACTTCACGCGGCTGCCGAATCGTTACTACAGCTTCCGCCATGCCGGCATTGATGTCTTCGCGCTCGACTCCAACACTTTCAACCAACCCTTGCCGGGACAGGGCTCCGGTAAGGGGGGCCAAAAGCGGCAGGATTGGCTGGCCGAACGGGCTGAACTCCACCAGCAGAAGGCCGAACGACTCAAGGCCATCGGCCTGGAATTGCTGCCTTCGTTGCAGAACACGGAACCGGGCGATCGCGCTGATGATCTCGCTGGTGAGATCGAGGCGATCGACGAACAACTCCTCGATATCGAGAAGCGCCTGAACAGCGGGGATGGCGCCGACAGTGTCGATCAGGAGCAACTTGACTGGCTCCGGGATCGGTTGGTGGCCTCCTGGCGCAACCCGGCCGTGCGCGGGCGCGTCCTGGTGCTTCACCATCCGCCGTATGTGACCGAGGCGACCAAGTGGTTCCAGGGGCAGACCCTGGCCGTACGCCATCAACTCCGCCGGGTGCTCGATCAGGTGGCCGCGGAACTGGAGGAAGCACAGGTTCAGCAAGGGCAGAAGCAACCCCTGCTGGATCTGGTGCTGAGCGGCCACGCCCACTGCCTGGAGCTGCTGCGCAGCGGCGACACCGGCCATGGCGACGCCCACATTCCCTGGCTGATCTGTGGGGGCAGCGGCTACAGCCTGCGCCGTCAGCGGCCCGAAGGAGCGGACCTGCAGGAGCGGATCGAAGCGGCTGACTGCACGGTGGCGTACTCGCAGCTGTTCATCGGCCGCAGTGGCAAGGGCAGCAGCCTGCGGCGCCCCTATTCGGCTGTGCGGCTGGAGGTCTCAGCCGGCCGCCCCCCCCGATTCACGCTTCGACCGTTGGTGGCCGAACGCCGGCAGCATCGCTGGGAGAGCCCTGAACTGGAGCCCATCACGTTCTGACGACAGAGAAGCCGCTGCCTACAGTTCGCTGGTGTTTGATTCAAGCCTCCGGTGAGCCTGACGGTTGCCCTGCTCACCGTTTCCGATCGGCGCAGCGCCGACCCCGCCAGCGGCGATCCCTCCGGCGATCTGCTGAGCGATCGGCTGAAAGCCGCCGGTCACCGGCTGGTGGATCGCGCCCTGCTTCCCGATAACCGCTATGCCATCCGTGCCGCGATCAGCGGCTGGATTGCCGATCCGGCCGTGCAGGTGGTGATCAGCAGTGGTGGAACCGGCCTCACCGGCCGCGACGGCAGCCCTGAGGCCGTCGCACCTCTGCTCGACAAAACAATCGAGGGCTTCGGGGAGCTGTTCCGGGTGCTCTCCTTTGAGACGATCGGTACCAGCAGCCTGCAGAGCCGCTGCCTGGCCGGCGTGGCCAACGGCACCGTGATCTTCGTGTTGCCGGGATCACCCGATGCGGTGACAACAGCCTGGGACCGGCTGATCAGCGCCCAACTCGATGGCGGCACCCGCCCCTGCAATTTGGTGCAACTGCTGCCACGGCTGCTGGAAGACCCTGAGCAAGCTGAATTGGCTCCCTAGGAGCCTTGTAGATGCTCAGCAATGAAGAAGCCCCAAGCGATACGAAAACATGCAGACTTTAATTCAGTGGGTCAGCTCTTTATTGGCCGATCCCCTCGTCTCGAAGCTATTCATTGCTGTGGCCGGACTTCTGGTCATCAGCCTATTGATTCGCTCATTTCAATATTCACTAACACGTTATCTCAAAGATTCTGATAGCCGCTACTACGGGCGCAAACTCATTACTTTTTCTGGATATCTTGCGGGCTTTGTCTTCATTACGATCGTCTTCAAGGATCGGCTGGGTGGCTTGACCGTTGCCATTGGTGTTGCGAGCGCAGGCATTACCTTTTCCTTGCAGGAAGTGATTGCCAGCGTGGCAGGCTGGATTGCGATTTCAGCTGGTGGCTTTTACAACCCGGGGGATCGGGTCCAGATAGGAGGCAGTAAAGGGGATGTCATTGATATCGGCATACTTCGAACAACGTTGATGGAACTGGGCGAGTGGGTGGAATCTGACCTTTACACGGGAAGGATTGTCCGCATCGCCAACAGCTTTGTGTTCAAGGCGCCAGTCTTCAATTACTCGGGCGACTTTCCCTATTTATGGGACGAGATCAAAATCCCTGTGAAGTACGGAAGCGATCATCGCTTGGCACGATCCATCCTTGAACAAGTGATTGCAGAGATGATTCCAACCAATACAACAGCGAATGTCAAAGCCGCCTGGCAAGTGATGTTCAGGAAGTATTTAATTGAAGATGCCAGAATTGACCCCGTCGTCAGCCTCGTTCTCACTGACAACTGGATAGAATTCACCATTCGCTACGTGGTTGACTACAAAACCCGACGCCTGATCAAGGATCAGCTGTTCACGCGAATTCTCGATGAGTTTGCAAGGACAGAACAACGCGTCAACATTGCATCCACCACGATTCAGTTAACCGAAGCCCCCACGCTTAACGTGAAATTAGACAACAATCGGCCAGAGAACAATCGGCTATGAATACAGAGCTGCTTGGAAAAGAGTAGTGGCTACACGCCTACTCACGCTCGGCACTGGTTGCTGGAGCGACTTCAAGGACGGTAATCGGCTTGCCCTCCACCCCCGCATAGACCATCACGATCTCGGCGGTTTCCGTGCCGTTATTGGTGCCGTAGTGGGGCTGGTTCACCATCTCGATTATTCCATCGCCCGCCTTGAGTTGTTTGGAGGGGCCCGCCTCACTGATCACCAGCAGCTGGCCGCGGATCAGCATGCCGGCGTTGATCACCGGGTGGATGTGCATCGGCAGCTTCACCCCCGGGGGAATCGTGATGTGCAGCACGGTGAGCTCCGGCTCACCTCTGGGATAGGCGGGCAGGCGCGTGCCGTTCCACGCCTGGCCGGATCGGACCAGCGTTTGCACCTGGACCCCAGCGGGCTCGCCATCCGCCACTGCCTTCAGGCTTGTCAGCAGAAGACTGCCACCAAGCAGCAGCAGGGCCAACAAGTGCTTCTGGTGCTTCTGGAAAAACGGTTTTGTCTGAAGCATCGTCTGTCAACTCTCGGGCTAGCAGCAGAAGTTAGCCGACGAAACGGAAAGAGACAGGCACTGCTGCATCAGTTTTAATGCGGAGCGAAGAAGCCATTAGCGCCTCAAGACAGTGGACCGCAATCTGGTTGCTGGCATGGTCGGAATCTACGTTCATGTTAGATAGCGGCAGCTCCAGCACTGGTGAAACTTTCTTCCTTAACGACAACATCCATGTATTTCCAGCAAGCTATTTTATAAGCCGCTCTTTAAGCGCTAGCAAAAGCATCGACCACCTGAATATTAAGCCGAATTTCAACCGCTCAGCCCTAAGATCGCAAACTCCAATCAGCGCGCTGGCCGCCGCACGCCGAAGGCTTCAACATGGGCTCACGAGATCAACACACAAAATGGTAAGATGTAAGGCTGAGCTCATGAATGAGATTTCAAGCGATCGCAATGTGCTATTTTATTATCAAATATTGTAAAGTGTAAGCCTTAAGCCACAGTCACCAAGGCTGGAGAACTAAAAGTTCCAGTCATTTTTGAGTTAACCAAAAAGCAAGTCTTAGGCAACTGGATGACTGTTAGCGTTATTACTCCAACCAGGCTATTGCCAGATCGGCTGAGCATGTTGGTGGAATTAAATCAAAGCCTACAAAACAATGATTGTGTGGTTGAACACGTTATTGTCGTTGATGGCCAAAGCGGTGAAGCCCTGCCAAGCGAGATCCGCAAGACATCCACAGTCATCAAGACAGAGCGACCGATTGGCCAGGCCGCAGCACGCAATTTAGGCCTGGCGATTGCCCGAGGCGGTTGGATCACAAGTGCCGATGACGATGATTGGCTCTATCCACACTCCATTGACAAAAGACTAGCCGCGTTAAAAGGGCAACATGGTGCTCTTTGGTCAGCCGGATATTGCACAGATGATTGCAAGATTGATCCAGCAATCGTGCCAGCAGGGCCCAGCTCTCCTGGAGACATCTGGCGTAGTTGGCCAACACCAAAAGCCAGTATTCCACTAGGGCCGACAACCTTGTTGGTGGATGCCAATCTTCTGAAAAAAGCTGGCGGATGGATGGGCCTGCCCCAAGGCGAAGACATTGGCATGATGATTGCCGTAACCTGTATGGCGCCAGGCATTGTGATTAAAGACTATGTCTATCATATTCGCTTGCATGAGGGGCAGATGACAAAGACAAAATGGTTTGACGATTTAGAACTCCTGTCAAGGCGATGCGCCTGGGAGCGGGGTGAACAGATTATTTCGCATACGCCGATCGGCAGCCATCCATGGAGTGGCGCAACCGCTCCTAACTACAGCTCAGCAAGAAAGGGCAATCAGGCAACAACAGCCAAGCTCCTTTCCGTATAAACAAATTACATAACTACTAAAAACCGCAGCAAAAGCCCACAAAAAATTATATCGCAAAGCGGTCTATTTTCTTGTATTTTTAAAGAAGTAAGGTGCCATCAACGCTTGTGTTCTGTTTGTTCCACTTGTTCTGTCACTGCCCTGGTGGCTCGCAGGCCCCGCCACTCGGCATACTTTCTCCATGACCTCCTCCGGCACCAGCGTCGCCTCCGGCGGCAGCCCAATCACCACCCAGCTGGGTCAGCAGGGCCTGGGGCAGCAGCCCTGGTGGGTGGAGCAGTGGATGGAGCTGATCAACTCCTACCGCTACAAGAAACGGCTGGAGCGCGCCTGGACCTACGCCCGCTCCGGCAACGTGCTTTCGATCCGCTTTGAGGGGCGCCGGGTCCATGCCCGGGTGCAGGGCACCGAAGCTGAGCCCTACAAGGTGAAGCTCTGGCTCGACACCCTCTCCGACGAAGACTGGGGCTACGTGCTCGAAGCGCTCGGCCAGAAGGCCCGCTGGTCGGCCCAGTTGCTGGCTGGCGTGATGCCCCAGGACATCGAGCGGGCCTTTGCCGCCAGCGGCAAGCGCCTGTTCCCCTTCAAACTGCAAGAGGTGCGCTGCGAGTGCAGCTGCCCGGACAAGGCCGCCCCCTGCAAACACGTCAGCGCCGTCTACTTCCTGATGGGCGACCGCTTCAGCGAAGACCCCTTCGTGCTCTTCCAGATGCGGGGGCGCAGCCGCAGCCAGCTGCTCGCCGATCTGGCTGTGCAGCGCCGCAAATTGCTGGTGTCCAGGGCCGCCAGCGCCAAAGCCGCCGCCAAAACTGCTGCCAAAGCAGAGGCCAAAGCAGAAGCCAAGGGGCGCTCCAAAGCTGGAGGCAAGGGCCAGGCCCCAGCCCCGGTGCCCGCTGAGCCGCTCGCCGCCCAGGCGCCGCACCCGGTTCATGCCGCCATCACCGACCCGAGCCTGTGGTGGTCGTACGCCGCTGCCCTCGATCCGGATCTGGTCGTGATCACCCAGGCGATGGAAGGCGAAACGGGCCTGGATGAGGCGGGCGAACTACCGCTCGCCGCCGAACCCCTCTTCCCAGAAGCCAACCGCCTTTTCCTGGAGCAGCTCAAGGCCCAGGGCAACCGGCTCGGCAAGGCGGCCATGGCCCAGGCGATGGGCAGTGGCCCTGATCCCGGTTGATACCGGTTGATGCCCGTTTGTTCCTCACGCCTGAGCCGCTGCCGGCGGAGTCCCCCTGGCTCAGCCCTGCCGCCCTGGAGTTCGCCGAGGCCTTGCTCGCCGCGTTCCACAGCGGTTTCGGCCGGCCCCTGATCGCCAGCCAGGCCAGCCACTCCCGTGGCCGCGCCCAGGACCTGTTCGCCGCCTCTGCCGTGGTGCTCGCCCATGGCGGCGGCGACGATCCCCGGCTGATCTATGCCAACGCCGCGGCGCTTGGCCTCTGGCGCCGGCCCTGGAGCGCCATGGTCGGGATGCCGTCGCGGCTCACCGCCGAAGCCTCCGAGCGCCCAGGGCGCGCCGAGCTGCTGGCCACGGCACGGCGGCAGGAAGCCATCAGCGGCTACAGCGGCATTCGCATCGACAGCCAGGGCCGCCGCTTCCGCATCGAGTCAGCCCGGCTCTGGACCGTGCGCAACGCCAGCGGTGCGGCCTGCGCCCAGGCGGCCTGCTTTTCCCGATGGTGGTGGCTCTGAGTGAACGCGGCCTGCCTGCTGGTGATTGGCAAGGCGTTCGGTTCTCCGTTCTGGCGTGGAGGGTAGACCGACCGAGGCGTAGACACCGTACCGAATGGATCGGTTTTCGCCGGCTTGGTTGGCATCAAAAGGCGCCACATTGGCTTGGCGGGTGATCCATAACCCACCCGAATTCATCAATCCGTAGAGGACATCACCATGCTGACCCTGCGCCATTCCCCCTTCGAACTGTTGGAGCGCCTGGAGCAACAGGTGCGCCAGACCGATCTCGTTCCTGCCGCCGAAGTGCAGGAAAGCCAGACCTCCTACACGGTG
Source organism: Synechococcus sp. SynAce01 (assembly GCF_001885215.1). Lineage (GTDB taxonomy): Bacteria > Cyanobacteriota > Cyanobacteriia > PCC-6307 > Cyanobiaceae > Regnicoccus > Regnicoccus frigidus. Next base: position 913,584 of record NZ_CP018091.1, read on the forward strand.
GTCTTGGAACTCCCCGGCGTCGATCGCGGATCGATCGATGTTCAAGCCAGCGACCGCTCCCTGGTGATCAGCGCCAAGCGCGAATCCCAGACTCCTGCCACGGACAGTGGCGACGCTCAGCAGGCCCAGAGCAACGAAGCCAAGCAGGCGACTCCCCTGCACAGCGAGTTCAACTACGGCCTCTTGAAGCGCAGCTTCCAGTTCCCCGTTCCGCTTGAGCGCACCGGCCTCCAGGCCCGTTACCGCGACGGCCTGCTCACCGTCACCGCCCCCAAAGCCCAGACCCACACTCCCGTGACCGTACGGGTAGAGGACTGACGGGGCTGGAGCCTGCCTGCGCAGGCAGGCTCAGCGCTTGATCTTCAGGCTGTCGAGATAGGCCTGGGGATTCTCCGGATCAAAGACGATGCCGTCAAAGAAGGTTTCCTTGCCCCGCGAGGAACCGCTGGGAATGTCGGCAGCGGGAACGCCCACCTCAATGGCCGCTTGACGCCAGAGATCTTCGCGGACCACCTTGTCAACAAGGGCCTTCGCCTGGGCGATGGTATCGAGCTGTCCGGGGTGGAACTTCCAGCGGATCGATTCCACCAGGAACCAGAGATTGAGGCTCTTGTAGGGGTAGGAAATCACACCGCGATCGCTGTTCCAGTAGAGCGGACCAAGCTTGGGATCGTTGGAGGTCTTCAGGTCGGCACCGAGCTTGTACTGGGCCTTGAGGGCCGGCTCAAGCACGGAAACCGGCGTGTTGAAGTAGGCCCGGGAGCTGAGCATCTGGGCGAGCGCCATCTTGTTCTCGGGCTTGTCGGCCCACTGCTGCGCCTCGATCAGTCCCTTGAGCAGGGCGATGGTGGCCTGCGGGTGCTTGTCGACCCAGTCAGCGCGCACAGCCAGGAATTCCTCCGGGTGAACGGGCCAGATCTCGGCGGTGAGCGCGGCGATGTAGCCGATATTGTCGGCCACGATCCGGAACGGCCAGGGATCACCGGTGCTGAAGGCTTCCATCGAGCCGTTGCGCATCCCCTGCAGCGTTTCAGTGGAGGGCACCGTCAGCAGCTCGATGTCCTTGTCGGGGTCGATGCCGCCTGCACCAAGCCAGTAGCGAATCCAGAGATCCTGATTGGCATTGGCAAAGGTGTGGGCAGCCCGGAACTTGCGCCCATCGGTCTTGGGGAAGCCAAGGATGATCGCAGCAGCAGGGGTCAGGTTGACCCGCAGATTGGCCTCCTTCAAGGAGTTGGACACGGCAATTCCATTGCCCTGGCTGCTCAGCTGCGCCAGCACGTACATCGGCACCTTCTTGCCGTTGGTGATGAGGCCCTCAGTGATCAGGTGCGGCATCGGCAATTGCCACTGGCCGCCGTCAATGCCGCCACCGGCTGAGCCGATCACCACGTTTTCACTGGCGTCGGGCCAGCTGGCCTGCTTGGCCAAGGTCACCTCAAGGCCATGCTTGGCAAAGAAGCCTTGTTCCACACCGGCCACCAGGGCAGCGGCCTCCAGGATCGGGACATAGCCAAGCGTGATCGACCTGGTTTCGAGCTTGGCCGCGGCCGTCGAATTAGAGCTGGCTCCATCAGCAAGTCCGCCCCGATCAGGAGCGTTCCCACAGGCGTTGAGCACCAGGGTGCTCGCCAGGGTGGCGCTGAAAATGGAGAGAAATCTGCGGCGACGCGGCATGGTCAGGCTGACAAGAGAAAGAAGGGGAGAAAAATGGAAGCCAACAGAAAAACGACGCAATATCTCGCTCTTTGGCTGTGAAATTCTATAAACCTCGCGTCAGCGAGGTGGCCAGATCAGGATGCAGCCACGCCAGTCCAAGCGCCAAATCAAGCCCCGAATCAAGCGGGTTGGGGAAGGGATTGCTGGTCTCCATTCCTGCGGCCAGGGCTGCGGCTGCAGGACCCTAAGGCCGCTTGGGACGACGAAGCGAGAGAGTTGAATCATTGATTGTCTTTGTCATGCACGAGCGCGAATGGCAGCGATCAGCTCCGCCCATCCAGCCAATAAGGAAGGAAACGAGGCAGAAGCGATCCAGCCAAGCTCAACCCGGCCGAGCTAGAGGTGCCAGGGGTGCCCGTGGATTCCATGGGGAAGCAGCAGATCGACATCTCTCCTGGTCACGATCAGACCGCTGGCTTTGAAACGGCTCAAGGCTTTGGTCACGCTTACCCGGGTCATGCCGGTGAGATCAGCCAACATGCGATGGGTCAGGTTCATTTCCTGCAGCGATACCACGGTGCCCTGACTGCTGATCATGCCAAAGCGTGCTCCGATCCAGTGCAGCAGATGGATCAGCCTGGAATCAACAGGCCGGAGCCTGCCGATCTGGAGCAGGCTGATGGCCTGGGCCATCTGGTGATGAAGACAGGCGGACAGCTCCTCATTCGACGGGCTGACTTCCTCCACACTGACCCTTGTCAGGCAGACTCTTTCCATGGCTTGCCCCTTCGAATTCAGGGGAGCAATCAGATCACCGGGACCGGCCAATCCGATCGTCACAACATCGCCATCCAGCGTCCAGGTATTGGCGCGGATGTAGCCATCGACCAATCTCCAGCAGAGATGGGACGGCAGGATGCTGGCTGCATCCAGCGTGAGCTGAAGTTTTTCTACGGTCAGGCTGTTGATCATGAACCCAAGCAAAGGATGGAGTAATGAGAAAGAGGGAGTGAACCCCATCGGCAAGGGATCAACACGGCAAACATTTGTTTTGTTTTTCGTCTTTTTGCTGATGCCGAACCCTAGGGACTTGAGCGTGGACTTGGATCAATTCTGGCTAAAGGGTTCTTAATCCAGGCAATCAGCTGTCGTGATCGGATTGACGCACTGTTGCTCCTTTCCCTGTGGATTGATGAACCGGCGTAAATTATTGATTCCATTGATTTCGCCAGCAGCGTGAGCCCTGGGCTTGGACCTGATTTTTCTGCCCCTGGCTGGCTGGGCTGGGGTCGGCGGGTGAGCCTCGCCACCCGGCACGGCAAGGAGAAGGTGATCGCCAGGCCTTTCCGCAAGGGTCTGGGGGCGGAATTGGTGCTCGCCAGCGGCTTTGACACCGACAGCCTCGGCAGCTTCAGTGGCGAGCGGCCCCGGCTCAGCGATGCCGAAACCACCTGTCGCCTTAAGGCCGAAGCGGGAATGGCAGAAACCGGGCTGGATCTGGGCCTGGCCAGCGAAGGCAGCTTCGGGCCGCACCCGGCCCTGCCCTTTCTGCCCCTGGCGATGGAATGGATGGCCTGGGTGGACCGGGCCCAAGGCCTGGTGATCACCGAGCAGCTGGTCGGCTGTCGCACCAACTTCGACCATTGCACCGCCAGTCCCGGCGCGGATTTGGATCCGTGGCTGGACCGGATCGGCTTCCCCACCCACGCCGTGATTGTGCAACCCCATCGGGCTCGCGCGAAACCCTGCCTGAGCAAGGGCCTCGGCGCCGTGGCCGAACTGCGCGAGGCGATCGAGCAGGCCAGCCGTGCCTCCAGCGATGGGCTGGCCCTGCTGGAAACGGACATGCGCGCCCACCAAAATCCCACCCGGATGGCCTCGATCCGGGTGCTGGCCTTCAAGTTGGTGCGCCGGATCGCCAGTCCCTGCCCAACCTGCGGGGCCCCGGGCTGGGGAAGGGTCGACGTGCTGCTGGGGCTGCCCTGTGACTGGTGCGGCACGGCCACAGACCTGGTGCGCAGCGAGCGCTTCGGCTGCGTGAGTTGCTCAGCCAGTGAGGAGCGGCCGCGCGCCGATGGGCTCACCAAGGCCGATCCGCAGTTCTGCCCGCTCTGCAATCCCTGAACGGTTGACCCAGGATCCGTGGCCTCAGCGGCTGAGGCCAGTGACGGCGAAGAGCAGCACGAAGCCGCCAAGAACCAGCAGTCCCAGCCGCGCCACGGTGAGCAGAGCGGGGCCCAGCCGGCGGTCCGGCGGCACCTGGCGGCCCTGGATCACCTGCAGATTCATCCAGCCGAGCAGGGGGGTGGTCACGAACGACACCACCATCGCCAGCTGCACCAAGGTGCCCATCGAGCTGGCGGAGAAGAGCAGAATCCCGGCGGCAGCAAAGCCATGAAGCCCGATCCAGAGGCTGTGGTCGCTCTGGTTCTGAACGTCGCGGCCCCGGAATCCCCGCAGCAGCCGCAGCCCGGCCGAAGCCGAACGGGGATAGCCATCCAGGCAGGTGAGGGTGGTGCTGAACATCGTGGTGAAGGCCGCCAGGGCAATCAGGAGATAGGCCCACCCCCCCAGGCTGGCGGTATAGAGCTCGATCAGTTGCTGCGCAAAAACGGCACCGGCCGGCGAAAAGCTGCGGCCGGTGCCGTGCATCACCCAGGCCCCCAGGACCAGGAACAGCACCGCCATCAGCACAGTGGCGCCGTAGCCGATGTTGAAATCGGCCTCCAGCTCCGCTTGGCTGCCTTGATGGCCGGAATCCTCGCTGCGCGCAAAGATCCACAGCGATGACCAGGCCGCCAGATCAAGCGGACAGGGCATCCAGCCCATCAGGGCAATCAGGAACGGCAGGGCCGGCAGGGTCCAGGGGCTGGGGCTGAACATCGCGGCGATCGGAGCCCCGGAGACAGGCCCTTGAAGCAGGGCGGCCAGGGTGGCGGCGGTGGTGCTCAGCACCAGGATCGCCACCACCAGCTTGCTCAACCGATCCAGGCTGCGGTAGTGCCCCCAGAGCAACAGCAGTAGAGAGAGAACCAGCAGCAGCACGGCCAGGTTGGTGGCACTCAGCAACGCCCCGATCGAGGCCGGCAGCAAGCTGGTGGCCAGGCTGCCGCTCACCGCTGCCACCGCCACGATGTTGGCCACGCCGGTGGCGGCGGTGATCAGCAGGAACAGGGGCAGATACCACCGTCCCTGGCGTTGGTAACCCTCCAGCAGGCTCAGTCCGGTGGCGGCGGTGAATCGCGTGCCGACCAACAAAAAGGGGTACTTGATCAGGTTGATCAGCAGCACCAGCGCCAGCAACCCGAGGCCGTAGCGGGCCCCCGCCTGGGTGGAGGCGACCAGGTGTGAACCACCGATCGCGGCGCCGGCCAACAAAATGCCGGGTCCAAGGCTCTGGCGCAGACCAGCCAGGCGGGGGCGCGTCGAAGCGGCGGTAGGGATCATGGCAGCCAAAGGCTGAGGTGGATGGCTTTTATTGGACAGATCTGGCCCCTGACATCGTTAACCTCGGGCGGGGAGGGACAGGGTTCAATTTGATTGTAGACCTCATTGGGAGTTTTGCCACCCAATGAGCTATGGGGTCTTACATGGCAGTACCTCCATAGGAATCGGGACAAGCTGATTTCAGCTTCCCAGCCATCGCTGTAGGCGCGCAGGTACACCTCCTCATATTTGACTGTCCTCCATAGTCTCTCCACCAGGATGTTGTCGTAGCAGCGCCCTCTACCAGACCAGCTGATCTTGATCTCCTCTGTCTTGAGCCTTGCCACGAAGTCACCGGAGGTGAACTGACACCCCTGATCGGAGTGGAAGATCTGTGGCTTTCGCCCAACGGTAAGAGCAATTTCCAAGGCCTCCAAGCAGAATTCCATGTCAAGGCTGTTGGAAAGTTTCCAGCTGAGAACATTCCGGGAGAACAGATCCACAACGGCCACCAGGTAGAGGAAGCCCTTCCGTAATGGGATATAGGTAATATCTGTTGCCCAAACCTGATCCACTTCCGTGACCTCCTTGAGGTCCACCAGGCAGGGAAAGCGCTCCGATGGGTCACCTGGCACCGTGGTGCGTGGCTTCTGGTAGATGGCCCGTAAACCCATGCACCGCATGAGGTTTCGGACACGGTCACGGCTGATCGGGATCCCTTCTCGGGCCAAATACTGAACCATCCGACGGCTTCCAGAGGTTGGATCCTCCAAATACAGCGCATCGATCCTGGCCATGATCCCCAGGGTGGATTCAGGCACAGGGATGGGCTTGTAGTACAGCGTGGATCTGGGTAGCCCCAGGAGCTCGCACTGACGGCTGATCGTGATTTCTCGTTGGTCGTGATCGACCAGCTTTCGCAATTCACGGGCATCAGAGCAGCTGTGACTTTTTTTTAAGCCACTCCAGTTCCATCTGGAGCTTGCCAATCTGCTGGAACAGTTCGCCTTCCTTGGCCTGGCTCTCGTCTTTGCCTTGAGTCTTTTTGCCCTTGGCGAAAAGCTCACTGGCTCCTTCCAGGAGCTGCTTCTTCCATTGGCTCACCTGGATCGGGTGCACCGCGTGGTCTGCAGCGATCTCCTGGAGCGTCCTGCGGCCACTGATCGCTTCCATGGCGACCTTGGACTTGAATTCTGGGCTGTGGGTACGGCGTTTGCTCATCGGTAGGAGCCCCTTTCAGGGGCGGTGCCCCGCCTCAAAGGTTAACGATGGGGCCTGTCCAGAAAACCCAGACCACCTCAGGCAGCCATCAGTTTGACCAATCGGCCAGCCGCCAGACCATCCGCAAAGCACAGAGTTGGCCCCTGCTGGCGGCGCCAATGTGGGTGATGCCGAATCACGATTTGGCCACAGCCATCAAGGCACCACGAAATGAAAAATCCCGGCCATGTACAGACACACAGCCGGGAACACAAAACAGCTTGGATCAGATCAGGTCAGAACTTGTGATCGCGCAGGGCTTCCACCTGGTAGATATAAGTGATGATCGAGTAGTCCGCGTAAAACTTGGCTTCGATCTCATGGATGATCTTGTCAGCCAGCTCGCGGGTGCCAGTGAGGACCTCGATTTTCACATTAGAGAGAGTGTGCGAGACGATTGGATCTCCCGTGGAGCGCACATTGCGGCTGCCTTCCCCACCAGCTGAATTCACAGTGTACCCGGTGGCACCTGCCGCTTTGATGAGCTTGATGAGTTTCTTGGAGAGGATTTCCTCCCCAACAATCACCAACTTCCAAACTTGCTGACTCATAGCTTTAACTCGCGATTGGTTTTGATTTTAAAAGCTTAACCACCGATCATCTGAGCAATCCCGATGAAGAGCGGAATGCCGATGGCGATCGCCACTGGAGTTCCGATGGCGGTGGAGGCACCAATGTAGGCGGAGGGATTCGCCGTGGGAATGCCAGCTCGCAGGGTCGGAGGACCCGAAATATCAGAGCTGGAAGCAGCGATCACAGCCAGCACCACAGCGCCACCGATGCTGAAGCCGGTGATCTTGTGAATGAGCAGGCCAACACCAAAACCGATGAAACCATGCACCAGCGGTGCGATAAAAGCATAGATGGCAAACCATTGGGCCACTTTGCGCAGCTCATTCATGCGCTGTGCAGCCTCCATACCCATGATGATCATGAGAACGGAGAGGAAGCCCCGGAAAAGCAGATCGTAAAAGCCTTTATAAACAGATTCAGGCCTGGTCAAAATGCCGAGTGCAACGCCAAGGAGCATGGCCGTGACAGCAGAGCTCTGAAGACTTTCTTTGATGATTGGCCAGATCTCAACATTGTCAGATGCGTCAGCGGATTTACGGCTGGTGTAGATGCTTGCCACCACGATCGCCGTCACCAGCGCCGGAATGTCCATGAACGGATAAAGGGCAGCACTCCAGGCCTCAAATGGGATTTTTGACGCTTCCAGCTGGGGCAGAACAGCGGCGAGGGTGGAACCACTCACGGCACCAAACAATCCACCTGTTGCTATCGCATCGGTGAATCTGATTCCCGGTAATCGCGCCAAGGTGAATTGGCTGATTAACACGATCAGGATGCCTATCAGCACAGCTCCCAGTGCCGGGAGAAGGATCTCAGTGAGGTTGGAATTGCGAATGGCGATGCCTGCGCTCAAGCCGATCTTCAAAAGCAAGAAGAAAGTGATGAACTTGTACATGGCATCTGGGATCGCCAATTGGCTGCCGAATGAGGCAACGACGATGCCGCCGATCAGAAAACCTAGAGTTGGAGACTGAATCTGCTTAATAAAAAGCTCAAAGAAGTCGGACAATTCAAATCCTCTGGTGTTTTGGAAAATGAGGTTGCTGGGAGAATTAAAGGGGATTGGACCTAATTCGGACCAAGCCTGCAACCAGACTGATGTGTTTCAGCCCGTGTGTTCCAGGACACATGCGACTGCTCGAGCTGATGCCATCGCCATAGGCAAGAAAAACCACACGAGGTGATTTTGATGCCTGACAGGCACACAAGACCCCAAAAACGTTAATGAAATTAACCTTTAATGCGGATCCCGTTCTTGGTCAGGGCGAACGGGTGAACCTTGAGCGTGAAGGCCTGACCTCACGCTTGGTTTTTGACAACAGCTGCGAAGCTGACCTCCCCAATCAAAAGTCCAGGCGCAAGAGACTGCGGCTGCGCGACACCAATCTCCTCGGAAAATTCGGACGAAATGTCCAGTTGGTGATGTCTCGTCAGTGAAGTGCCATGGGTTGGGAGAGGACCTGAAAGAGATCAGATTGATGGTCTATGCCATCAACCGATAGAAACGGAAGATTGACCAGGGTGCTTAGGCCCAGATAGGAGCGCAAGGGACGAATCCCCTGAGGGATCAAAAGCGCTCAGCAGGGAGACATAAAGGATTGATGTATTGGTTGCGTGACGTTAATTCCATCACGATGGCACTGGGTGCCTGCTGGACAAAGAGTTGCAAATCCTACAGATAAGCTGGGATTATCTGACGGCGATCTGATCGGCATATTGCGGGGGGAAACCATAACGATTGCCGGCTTCCGTAACGGCTGGGCGTGAAATCTGCCGGTGGCCCAAGCCCTGCCTATGGCGGCCATCAGATGGCCGAATCGGCCCGGACAGGCCCGGACGGCTCTGGAGCCAGGGAAATCCCAGCGGAGTTTCTAGAGTCGGTGTCCTTGCAGACGCCGTCGATGACTGTCGCCACCGCTGCACCCCCCCGCCTTTCGCTCCAGTGCGAGGCGATCGGCGCCGATACCACCACGATCCGCTCCCTCGACTGGGACCGCAGCCGCTTCGACATCGAATTTGGCCTGCGCAACGGCACCACCTACAACGCCTTTCTGGTGCGGGGTGAGCGCACCGCCCTGATCGACACCAGCCACGCCAAATTCGCCGACACCTGGCTACCACTGCTCGAAGGGCAGATCGATCCAGCCACGATCGACTACTTGATCGTTTCCCACACCGAGCCCGACCACTCCGGCCTGATCGGAGCCGTGCTGGAGCGCAACCCGGAGATTGAGATCGTCGGCTCGAAGGTGGCGATCGCCTACCTGGCCGACCAGGTGCACCGGCCGTTCAAGAGCCGGGCTGTCAAGAGCGGCGAAGTTCTCGATCTCGGCACCAACCCCAGCAGCGGCGTGGCGCACCGCTTCGAGTTCCTCAGTGCTCCCAACCTGCACTGGCCCGACACGATCTTCTCCTTCGATCACGGCACGGGCATCCTTTACACCTGCGATGCCTTCGGACTGCACTACTGCTCCGATGCCGTTTTTGATGTCGACCCCGGTGCCATCGCCCCAGACTTCCGCTTCTATTACGACTGCCTGATGGGCCCGAACGCCCGCAGCGTGTTGCAGGCCCTTAAGCGCATGGACGCCCTGCCTGAGGTCAGCCTGATCGCCACGGGCCACGGCCCCTTGCTGCGCGATCACCTCAACCTCTGGATCGGCGACTACCGCGACTGGAGCAGCCAGCGCAGTGCCGGCGAAACCTATGCGGCCGTCTGTTATCTGAGCCAGTACGGCTTCTGTGACCGGCTCAGCCAGGCCCTGGCCCGCGGCATCGGCAAGGCCGACAGCCAGGCCCAGCTGGTGGACCTGCGCTCCACCGACCCCCAGGAGCTCGCCGCCCTGATCGGCGAGGCCAGCGCCGTGTTGGTGCCCACCTGGCCAGCCAATCCCGATGTCGAAACCCAGCAGTCGATCGGCACGCTGCTGGCTGCCTTGCACGCCAAGCAGTGGGTGGCCGTCTACGACGCCTACGGCGGCAACGACCTGCCGATCGACAGCATCGCCGCCAAGCTGCGCAGCCTGGGCCAAAAAGAAGCCTTCCCGCCGCTGCGGGTCAAAAAGGTGCCGGATGGCAACGACTATCAGCGCTTCGAGGAAGCCGGCACCGACCTGGGCCAGTTACTTGGCCGCGCCAAGACCATCGCAGCGATGAAGGCGCTCGACAGTGACCTCGACAAGGCGCTCGGGCGACTCAGCGGCGGCCTCTACATCGTGACGGCCCGCCAGGAGGAGCGCAGCAGCGCCATGGTGGCCAGCTGGGTGAGCCAGGCCAGCTTTGAGCCGCCGGGCCTCTCGATCGCCGTAGCCAAAGACCGCGCCATTGAAACCCTGATGCAGGTGGGCGACCGCTTCGTGCTCAATGTGTTGCAGGAGGGTCAATACCAAGACTTGCTGCGCCATTTCCTGCGCCGCTTCCCGCCCGGTGCCGACCGCTTTGAAGGCGTGGCCACGTTGGAAGGGGCCGCCAGGGGCGGGCCTGTGCTCAGCGACGCCCTGGCCTTCCTGGGTTGCCAGGTGGTGCAGCGGATGGAAACCCCTGACCACTGGATCATCTATGCGGAGGTGGAGGAGGGCACCGTGGCCGATGCTGAGGGCAGCACGGCCGTGCACCATCGCAAGGTTGGCAACCACTACTGATGGGCAACTCCAGCTCCGCCACCCCCAGTGCTGATCGCAGCGTGATCCTGCTGCCGATCGAGCCTGGTCTCGTCTGCCTGCGCGGCCTCAGTCCGAAGCGGCTGCGCTTTGAGGTGGAGTACGGCCTGGAGCGTGGCACCACGGCCAACGCCTATCTGTTCACCGACGGCGAGCATGAGGGCGCGCCGATCGGGCCGGTGCTGGTGCATCCGCCGGGCCAATCGTTCGCCGAGCCTTTCCTGGCGGCCCTGGCAGCTGAGCTGGAGGCCGCCGCCACCCGCGCCTTGCCCACCCCCTTGCCACCGCTGCGCTTGGTGGTGGGCTTCACCAACCCGAACCGGGTGGCTTTCCTGCGCCAGCTGGCCGCCCGCTGGCCCGATCTCAGCCTGATCGCCTCCAACGCCGGCGCCCGTCTGCTCGCCGACCTCTGGCCCCAGGTGAAACCGAGCGCGCCGGGCTCCAGCGAACCGCCAGCGGCGCTGCCACCGCTGCCGCCGATCACAATCGTCAAGGGAGAGGAGCTGCTGGAGCTGGGGCTGGGCCGCCAGTTGCGGCTGATCCCGGTGCCCACCCCCCGCTGGCCCGGCGCCCTGGTGGCGTTTGAGGAGAGCAGCGGCCTGCTGATGAGCGGCAAATTCTTCGCCGCCCACCTCTGCATCGAGGCCTTTGCCGAGGCCAACCGGGTGAGCAGCGAGGAAGACCGACGCCACTTCTACGACTGCCTGATGGCGCCGATGGCCCGCCAGGTTGAAACAGTCGTCGACCGGCTCGAAGACCTGCCGATCCGCACGATCGCCCCGGGCCACGGCCCGGCGATCAGCGAGAGCTGGCGCAGCCTGCTGGCCGACTACCGCCGCTGGGGCGAGAGCCAGGGGAAGGCGCAGCTGTCTGTGGCCCTGCTCTACGCCAGCGCCTACGGCAACACCGCCGCCATCGCCGATGCCCTGGCCCAGGGGGTTTCGCGCACGGGGGTGCGGGTCGAGAGCGTCAACTGCGAATTCGCCCCGCCCGAGCAACTGCTCGAAACCATCCGCCGCTGCGATGCCTTGCTGATCGGCTCGCCCACCCTGGGCGGCCATGCCCCCACCCCGATCGTTTCGGCCCTGGGCACCCTGCTGGCCGAAGCCGACCGGGCCAAGCCTGTGGGAGTGTTCGGCAGCTACGGCTGGAGCGGCGAGGCGATCGACCTGCTGGAAGCGAAATTGCGCGACGGCGGCTTCCGCTTCGCCTTCGAGACCATCCGGGTGAAGTTCAGCCCCGACGGCGCCACCCTCCAGCGCCTGGAGGAAACCGGCACGGCCCTGGGGAGGGAACTGCTGGGTCAGCAGCGCCGCAGCAAACGGATCGCCGCCGGTGGCCTCAGCCAGAGCCTCAGCAACACCGCGGTGCTGGCCCTGGGCCGGATTGTCGGCTCGCTCTGCGTGCTCACCACCCGCCGCGGCGAAGGCGAGGCCGCTGTGGGAAGTGCCATGGTGGCTAGCTGGGTGAGCCAGGCCAGCTTCACCCCGCCGGGCTTCACCGTGGCGGTGGCCAAGGACCGGGCCGTTGAAACCCTGCTGCATGTTGGCGATGCCTTCACGCTCAACGTGCTGGCTGAAGGGCGCCAGATGGGCCCGATGAAACAGTTTCTGCAGCGGTTTCCGCCCGGCGCCGACCGCTTCGCCGGCCTGGAGCTGGAGAGCAGCCCCTCGGGCCAGCCGGTGTTGCCCGAGGCGATGGCCTGGCTGGAGGCGCGGGTGAGCCAGCGGATGGAATGCGGCGACCACTGGCTGCTCTATGCCCAGGTGGACCATGGCGGCCTGCTCGATCCAGTCGCCCTCACCGCCGTGCACCAACGCCGCAGTGGCGCCAACTACTGACTAGCAACACCGATCCCGCGATCAAACATTCTCCTGTGACCCGCAGAAGCAGCCAACCCTCCACCAAGGCTGCGGTCTTCCGCCCGGCCGCCGAGCGCTTCCTCAGCACACTTGACTGGCTGGAGAGCTGGCACAGCTTCTCCTTCGCCCACCACTACGACCCGGCCTGGCTGGGCTTCGGTCCGCTGCGGGTGATCAACGACGACACGATCGCCGCCGGCCGTGGCTTCGGCCTGCACCCCCACCGGGACATGGAGATCATCACCGTGATGCTGGAGGGCGAGCTCAGCCACAGCGATTCGATGGGCAACGGCGAGATGTTGCGGGCCGGCGAGGTGCAACGCATGAGTGCCGGCAGCGGCGTGGTTCACAGCGAGATCAACCGCGGCGCCGTGCCCTGCCGGCTGTTGCAGATCTGGATTGAACCGTCCAGCCACGGCAGCGCGCCGGCCTACGAGCAGAAGCCCTTCGCGTTGGGCGACGACTGGACCCTGCTGCTCGATCCCGAAGGCCGCCAGGGGGCGATGGCCTTGAACCGGCCCGTGCGGCTGTGGCGGGCCCGGCCTGCGGCCGGCAGCCGGCTGGGCCTGCCCCTGGCGGCTGGCCGCCAAAGCTGGCTGCAGCTGATCGATGGCAGCGTGCGGCTCGATTCCGGGCGCGCCCTGGAGCGTGGAGACGGCCTCGGCTTCGTGGCGGGTCCTGAAGCCCTCATCAGCGAAGCCGAAGGCCTGACAGCCGAGGCCGCCGGCGCCGATCTGCTGCTGTTCGAACTGGCTTGAATGGGACTGGCGAGAACGGCAGGACTGATGAACAGCTCCCAGCTGGAGCACTGCAGGCCAAAGCGGCAGAGATCCTGACCTTCTGGTTCGAGCAAACGGCGCCCCGAAGCTGGTTTGTCAAAGACCAGGCCTTTGATCGCTTCAGCAATGCCGACACCAGCCGCTTTGCCCGTCGGCACCGGGACGTGATCGCCTGATTGGGAATCGTTTTAGGGTCGAATGGCTTGGCGTTCCGGAACCGGAGAGCCTGGCTCAGGAGGCTTCGCTGGAAGGGATGGGGCCGGGTTGTGGAGGAGTTGAGAAGGAGTTGCGGAAGGGTTCTGGCCAGAGAAGGCCTTCGATCACAGCGGTTTCAAGGCCACACATCACCAAGATCGAGATCTTTTCTGAGACTGGCTTGAAGAGTTACGAAGAATACGGGTGAGTGCAGTGGTTGCTGCAGCATCCGGCGGCATCCATTCCTGTAATGAACTGAACCGTCCTGTCGACCATGGTCCAGGTCCGAGAGTTTCCTGACCCCAGCCTTCCCATTCACGGCCAGGCTGCCAGTCGTCAGGGCCGGCGCTGGATGGTGCGCTACAGGGGGTTTGTGCTCATGCCCCAGCCCGATCTCAGCTGGCTGGTGCGGCCAGAGCGCAGCCCGATGGGAGTACTGCCCTTCCGCACACCTCCCAATTCCCTCGACGATGTCAAGGCCTTGGTGGACTGGCGCCTCAATCAGGCCGCCTGAGGCGGTGTTGGCGTTGGTGAGGCTTGGAACGGCAGCACCAGGGTGACCCAGCGATCCGGTCGTTCGGGCCTGGCACGCCGCGCCTGACGCACACCAAACGGGACCCGCAGCACATTGGTGCCCTCAACGCGAAAGACCTCGCCGCGGGCGTGGGAATGGGCCATCGAACCGCGCAGGGGGGGAAGTTGGGGTTCGCGCCGCCTCGGAGTACTGCTCTGTGGAGTGCTGCCCTTCGAAGTGCTGCAACCCCTTGCATCAGCGCTGTCATCTGAGATGGCCAGGGCTGCCAGGTTCAGGTGACTGGGGGCGCGGGGGCCTTTGCTGCTGCCGTCGTTGTTGTTCATGATCCCGGGTGTGAGGAGCGGGCTGGCATGGGAGAACAACCGCACGGGGTTGCCCTGTTTGCCGGGAATGTAGCCCCCTTTCCAGTCGCCGGGTAGGGCGGAGATGCCGCCTACCTTTCCGGCTGAAGAAGTGACTGGATGATACTCACTCGCTGACCGCCATCTCCTCCACCGTCGGACAGGTGCAGACCAAGTTGCGATCGCCGTAGGCGTTATCGATCCGGGCCACGGCCGGCCAGAACTTGTTGTGGCGCTGGGCAACGCCGGCCGGGAAGGCCGCCTGGCTGCGGCTGTAGGGCCGATCCCACTGATCGGCGGTGACGGCAGCGAGGGTGTGGGGGGCGCGGCGCAGGGGGTTGTTGCTGGGATCGGAAGCGCCCGATTCAATGGCGGCCGCCTCGGCGCGGATGGCGACCATCGCCGCGCAGAACCGCTCGATCTCCGCGAGCGACTCGCTTTCGGTGGGCTCAACCATCACGGTGCCGGCCACCGGCCAACTCACGGTCGGTGCATGGAAGCCGTAATCCATCAGCCGTTTGGCCAGGTCATCAACCTCCAATCCAGCACTGCGCTTGAGCGGACGCAGATCGAGAATGCACTCATGGGCCACCCGGCCGCCGGCGCCGCGGAACAGCACCGGGTAGTGGTCTTCCAGTCGGCTGGCGATCAGGTTGGCGGCCAGCAGGGCCACGGCACTGGCCTGACGCAGGCCGGCGCCGCCCATCATCCGCACGTACATCCAGCTGATCGGCAGGATGCCGGCACTGCCCCAGGGCGCGGCGGACACCGGCCCGATCGCCTGGCTCTCAGGCCCTGAAGCGGACACCTTGGTGTGGGGATGGCCGGGAAGAAAGGGCACCAGATGGGGCGCTACTCCGATCGGGCCGACCCCGGGACCACCGCCGCCGTGGGGAATGCAGAAGGTCTTGTGCAGGTTGAGGTGGCAGACATCGGCGCCGAAACGACCCGGCTGGGCGAGCCCCACCTGGGCATTGAGATTGGCGCCATCGAGATAGACCTGGCCGCCATACCGGTGCACCACCGCGCAGAGTTGGCGGATGCCGGTTTCAAAAACACCATGGGTGGAGGGATAGGTGACCATCACCGCCGCCAGCGATGCGGCGTGGATCTGGGCCTTGGCCTCCAGGTCGGCCAGGTCGATGTTGCCGTCGGCATCGCAGGCCACCGGCACCACCTTGAGGCCAGCCATCACGGCGCTGGCCGGGTTGGTGCCATGGGCGCTGGTGGGGATCAGGCAGATGTGGCGCGCGCCCTCGCCGCGGCTGCGGTGCCAGGCCCGGATCACCAGCAGGCCGGCATATTCCCCCTGGGACCCGGCATTGGGCTGCAGCGACACCCCGGCAAAGCCCGTGCAGGCCGCCAGCCAACCTTCCAGATCGGCCACCAGCCTTGCGTAGCCCAGGGTCTGGCTGGTCGGGGCGAAGGGGTGCAGTTCGGCGAACTCCGGCCAGCTCACGGGCGCCAGCTCGGCGGCGGCGTTGAGCTTCATCGTGCAGCTGCCCAGCGGGATCATGCCGTGCACCAGCGAGAGGTCTTTAGAGACCAGCCGCTGGATGTAGCGCAGCAGCTCGGTTTCGCTGCGGTAGCGATGGAAAACTTCCTGGTTCAGCCAGGGGCGCTGCCGCAGCGGCAGACCCGCCAGCAGGTGGCCATCGAGCGAATGGCCAGCAGCGGTGGCGGCGCACTCCAGCTCGGCCAGCAAGGCCGCCGCGCTCGGGGCCTGCGCGCCTGCGGCAAAAACGTCCAGCAAGCGATCCAGCTCGGCGGTGTCGGTGCGCTCATCGAGGCTGATGGCCAGGCCAGCAGGGAACAGCGGCCGCAGGTTGAAGCCGGCCGCCTCGGCGCCCGCCAGCAGGCTGGCGGCAGCCGGGGTGCGCAGGCTGAGCGTGTCGAAGGCCGGACCGGGCTCCACGCCAAAGCCCAGCCGCTCCAGGCCCAGGGCCAGGGCGGAGCGCTGCAGCAGCAGCCGGCGGGCGATCGCCGCGAGACCATCGGGGCCGTGGTGCACGGCATAGAAGCTGGCCATCACTGCCAGCAGCACCTGGGCGGTGCAGATGTTGCTGGTGGCCTTGTCGCGGCGGATGTGCTGCTCACGGGTCTGCAGCGCCAGGCGCAGGGCGGGGTTGCCTTCCGCATCGAGAGATTGGCCCACCAGCCGGCCGGGGATCTGGCGCTGGTGCTGGGTCGTGGTGGCGAAAAAGGCGGCATGGGGCCCGCCGCAGCCGAGCGGCACGCCGAAGCGTTGGCTGCTGCCGACGGCAATGTCGGCTCCGAGCTGGCCAACGGGCTCCAGCAGCACCTGGGCCAGGGGATCGATCGCCACGGTGACCAGGGCGCCGGCGCTGTGAGCCGCGGCGATGACGGCGCGGGGATCCCAGAGCCGGCCGCTGCTGCCGGGCAACTGCAGCAGAACGCCAAAGATGTCGCCTGCCTTCTCGCCTGGACCATCGCCAAGACCAGCAGGGAGGAGTCCGGCAGGGTCAAAGGACTCGATCACCAGGCCCAGCGGCTCGGCTCGGGTCTGAAGCACAGCCAGGGTCTGGGGGAACAGCCCCTGATCAACCAGGAAGCGGCGGGCCTCGGGCCGCTTGCAGGCGCCGTAGCTGAGTGCCATGGCTTCGGCCGCGGCGGTGGCCTCATCGAGCAAAGAGGCGTTGGCGATCGGCAGGCCGGTGAGCTCGCTGATCAGGGTCTGAAAGTTGAGCAGGGCCTCCAACCGCCCCTGGGCGATCTCCGCCTGGTACGGGGTGTAAGCGGTGTACCACGAGGGGTTCTCCAGTACCTGGCGCTGGATCACCGCCGGGGTGGCGGTGCCGTAATACCCCAGCCCGATCAGGCTGCGCCGCACTTTGTTGGTGGCAGCGATCTGGCGCAGCTCGGCCAGGGCCTGGGCCTCCCCCACACCAACTGGCAAGCCCACGGCTGCCTCGGCGGAGCTGAGCAGGATGTCGGCGGGAACCACCTCGGCGAGAAAACTGTCGAGATCAGCGCAACCAACGGCGGCCAGCATCTGAGCCTGATCGGCCGGCGACGGTCCGATGTGCCGGGCTACGAACGCAGAGAGAACAGCCGCTTCGGCGTTGCTGGGCGGCGGCGGACCGTAATTGGCTCCGGCAGCGGCAGACTTGGCAGCTGCCGGGGCCGCTACAGCCGTGGAGGTTGGTGCATCGAAAGAAGCTCGAGCTTCGATCGCTTCGCTCGCCAGTCCTGAAGAGGCTGCAGTCACGGCCTGGCGCCCACGGGGAAGTGTGGGCAAGTGTAGGGATATTGGCCAGGCAGGCAGGCTCGCCCGAGCGCCCTCAGCCCCCTTCGACCTTGGCGCGGTACCGGGCGGCATCCATCAGATCGTTGAGCTCGGCCGCCGCACTGGGACGCACCAACAGCAACCAGCCCTCGCCGAAGGGGTCGTTCTGGATCTCCTCCGGGCTGGCCAACACCGCCTCGTTGCGCACCTCAACGGTGCCGCTGATCGGGGCATAGACGTCTTCGACCGCCTTGACCGACTCCACCGAGCCAAAACTTGTGCCCCGCTCGAGGCTGGCGCCCACGTCGGGCAATTCGACAAAGACAATGTCGCCTAGTTGCTGCACGGCAAAGGCGCTGACACCCACCCGAACCAACTCTCCTTCGGCTCGGGCGTATTCGTGGCTCTCGGCGTAACGGCAGTCGTCGGGATAGGGGAGCGCCATCGCTGCCGGAATTTCATGGCTCCCCACTCTGGCGGAACGGCGCCGGCCAGGGCAACAAGCCGGATGGCCTAGGGCAATCGGCTTGCGGAGGGCACCTGTCCTGCCGCCTCAAGGGCGGTGAGGGCCCGCTCCAGGGCCAGTTCGGCGTGGCAGTGATGGCTGCCGCCCTGGCTGAACAGCACGTAGGGCTCCCGCAGGGGCGCATCGGCGGAGAACTCGCTGGTGCTGCCGTCGATGAAGCTGCCCCCGGCCATCACCAGCTCACTGGCGTAGCCGGGCATCGGCGCGGGCAGCGGATCGAGGTAGGAGCCCACCGGCGAGCAGGCCTGGAAGGCCCGGCAGACGGTTTGAAGCGGCCCCGCCGCGCCGAAGCGCACCGCCTGGATCACATCGCTGCGCTCTCCTCCCACCAAGGGTTGGATGGCGTAGCCAAGCGAGGCGAACACCGCCCCCACCAGTTCGGCGCTGATCAACGCCTCGGCCACCATCTGCGGCGCCAGGAAGAGGCCCTGGAACAGCAGGCGGTAGAGATCAAAACCGGTGCCGCCCTCCCGGCCGATGCCCGGGGCGGTGAGGCGACAGCAGGCCTGCTCCACCAGCTCGCTGCGGCCGGCCACGTAGCCGCCGGTGGGGGCCAGGGTTCCGCCGGGATTCTTGATCAAGGAGCCGGCGATCAGATCGGCCCCCACCGCCGGCGGCTCACAGGCCTCAACAAATTCCCCATAACAGTTGTCGACAAAACAGAGGCAGCCAGGCTGGAGCGCCTTGACCCGCTCGATCAGCGCCCCGATCGCGGCGATAGCCAGCGACGGACGCCAGCTGTAGCCACAACTGCGTTGGATCAGCACCATCCGGGTGGGAACCGCCAGGGCGTCGGCCAGCCCAGCAGCGTCCACCCGGCCGTCGGCGTCGAGCTCAAGTTCGTCGTAGTGGATGCCGAACTCGGCCAGGGAACCCTGGCCGCTGCCGCGCAGGCCGATCACTTCTTCAAGGGTGTCGTAGGGGCGGCCGGTGAGGGCCAGCAGCCGGTCCCCAGGCCTGAGCACGCCGTAGAGGGCTGAGGCGATGGCGTGGGTGCCGCTCACGAACTGCAGGCGCACGGCCGCCGACTCGGCACCCAGCACCCGGGCGAAAACCCGATCGAGGACCTCCCGGCCCAGATCACCGTGGCCGTAGCCGCTCACCGAGGCGAAGTGATGGGGCCCCAGCCGCTCGGCCGCGAAGGCCTCCAGCACCCTCGCCAGGCCTGGCTTAACGGCGGCGGTGCGGCGGGCCGCCAGGGGAGTGATGGCGGCGACGGCGGCGGCGACCCGATCGCTGGCCCAGGGGGAGATCGGCGCTGGAACGCTTCGCTGCAGCTGCCCGTCCATGACCCAAGGCCTCAGGAGTGGGGCCATCGTGCCTGTTCTTCCTCCTCTCACCGCTAGATTCCGTGGCGATTGAGCGGTGCCAAGCGCCGTTTTCCCAGGTTCAGGTGATCAGCTTTGCCCCTCTGGGGCTCCTTGCAGCGGGCCAGGCCCGTGGATGGCGAGGCGGCGGACACCACCCTGCCCACATCCGCGAGAGTTCATTTGGTTGCCGCTCCAGACACCAGCCCGGCCCCTTCCCAGCCGGGGCGATCCTCCCTTCAGACCCTGCGCAGCCCGGGTGTCCACGCCTCCGACAACCTGGAGGCGGCCATCCGCAGCGCCGTGAGTTCCCGGCGTGCGCCGTTGCCGCCCAAACAGCGGGTCTACAAGCTCGGCACCACCGGCTTCATGTTGGCGATGCACGTGGGTGCCGTGGCGGCCCTGCTCCCCCGCTTCTGGAGCTGGCAGGCCGTGGCGGTGATGGCGGTTCTTTATTGGACCACCGTGCTCGGGGTCACCCTGGGGTTGCACCGCCTGCTGGCCCACCGCAGCTTCGTGGCACCCAAGTGGCTGGAGCGCACCCTGGTGCTGATGGGCAGCCTGGCCTGCCAGAGCGGACCGATCGAATGGGTGGGGCTGCACCGCCACCACCACAAATTCTCTGACCAGCCCAACGATCACCACGACGCCGGCCGCGGTCTGTGGTGGAGCCACAGCGACTGGATGCTGCACGACATCCCAGCCGTTCGCGAGGTCGAGCGCTTCACCGGCGACCTGCAGCGCGACCCCTTCTACCGCTGGCTGGACCGCTGGTTCCTGATGCTGCAGCTGCCCCTCGGTGCAGCCCTCTGGTGGTATGGCGAGCGGGCCGGTGTTCCAGGTGGCGGCCTCGGCCTGGTGCTCTGGGCGATTCCATTACGCCTGGTTGTCGTCTATCACGTCACCTGGCTGGTGAACAGCGCCACCCACGCCTTCGGCTACCGCAACTTCGACAGCCCCGATCTGTCACGCAACTGCTGGTGGGTAGCCATCCTCTCTTTCGGTGAGGGCTGGCACAACAACCACCACGCCCATCCCTCCAGCGCCCGTCACGGCCTGCGCTGGTTCGAATTCGATCTCACCTGGCAGCACATCCGCCTGCTCCAATGGCTGGGGCTGGCCCGGCGCGTGCGGGTGGCCCGCTACGGGGCTGAAAGCTCAGCTGCGGCAAGTTCCTGACGGATCACCTCGGCCAGTTCCCTGCTGCCCGCCTGTTTCTGCAGGCGGGCTTTGTGTCGCAACACCTCGAGGAACTGATCGACGCTGAGCTCCGGAGCGCCAGCCCCTCCCAGCCCGAGGAGGGTGCGATGCAGATCAAGCAGTTCGCTGTCGAGTTCGCCCGAGCTGTAATCGCGCTGGCCGGCCATCACAGCGGCAAATCGTTCGCGGCGCTGGGATTTCTCGGCGGGATAGGCCGCCAGGATCTGATCGCGGCTGGAGCGCCAGGGCCGACCGCCGCTGAGCAGTTCAGCCAGGGCGGCACTGAGCGGAACCGCTTCGTCGTCGGCGATGCGCAAGTCGAAGGCCGTGGGGGGCTGGCGGATCCCGACGAAAATCTCCAGCAGCTGGCCGCAGCCCAGCGCCAGGCCGTCGTTGTCGCGCAGGGGCAGACAGCCACTGGCGAGGGCCTCGATCAGCTCCGGCTGAGCGGCGAGCGCCTCGGAGCGGCTGGCCCCAGCGCCGGTGCCGGCCAGCCACTGGTTGATCCGACCCAAGGCGAGGAACACCTCCGGGCCTGGGGCCGCCAGCTTGCGGTTGCGCAGCATCGAGACCTGGGAGTTGTGAATGCGCCCGAAGCCGAGGGTTTCAGCCAGGCCAGGCAGAACTCGGTGGGACCAGCCGTTGCGCTCATGCCAGGCCCTGATCAGATGGGCAAAGGCTTCACGGCCTGATTCGATTTCCTCTCGATATCCCACTCGATCTGGATTCGTATTGCTACCATTCTAAGGATTGATCCGGAGATGTCCCGTATGGCCCTGGCCCCCCAGCGTTCTCGCCCCCCAGGGCCCGACCCCAAGCCTGGTTCCAAGCCCGATTCCAAGCCGGTGGGCCTGGCCCGGCCCGTTGCTGGCGTTCGCGTTTTGCCAGCGTCCCGCGCCCTGCACCGGCCGCGCCACGGCAAGTCCGGTGTTGCGGTTGCCGCCGGCACCAGCTGGGTCACGATCGGCTTCATGGCCGTGATCCACGTGCTGGCCCTGGTGGCGCTGCTGCCCCGGTTCTGGAGCGTGCCGGCGGTTGTCAGCCTGCTGGTGCTCTATTGGATCACGGCCTGCCTGGGGGTCACGGTGGGCTACCACCGGCTGCTCAGCCACCGCTCCTTCCGGGTGCCCCACTGGCTGGAGCGCTTCTTCGCCACCTGCGGCGCCCTGAGCTGCCAGCACGGTCCGATCGACTGGAGCGGCCTGCACCGCCATCACCACAAGTTCTCCGATACGGATGTGGATCACCACAACAGCCATCGCGGCTTCTGGTGGAGCCACATGGGCTGGATGTTCCAAACCATCCCCGCCACCGCCGCCGTGCCCCGGCTCACCGGCGATCTGCAGCGCGACCCCTACTACCGCTGGCTGAACAATTACTTCCTGCTGCTGCAGATCCCCCTGGGCCTGCTGCTGTTCTGGATCGGCACGGTCAGCGGCGCCGGCGGCTGGGCCCTGGTGCTCTGGGGCATCCCCTTGCGCCTGGTGATCGTCTACCACTTCACCTGGCTGGTGAACAGCGCCACCCACCGCTGGGGGCAGGCCCGCTACCCCAGCGGCGACCAGTCGCGCAACAACCCCTGGGTGGCTGCCCTGACCTTCGGTGAGGGCTGGCACAACAACCACCACGCCTTCCCCCATTCGGCCCGCCATGGCTTCGGCCCCGCCCAGATCGACCTCACCTGGCAGCACATCCGCCTGCTGCGTGCCCTCGGTCTGGCCACCCATGTGCGCCTTCCCCGCAGGACTGGCTAAGGGCATCAAGCGTTGGCCTAGGCTCAATGATCGCCTTTGCGGCCGCTCGCCCGAGTCGGTCCTTTGTTCACCTTCCTGCAACTCCCATGGCCAAACGCGTATCCGTCGTCCTCAGCGAAGACGTCGCCAGCCTCGGCAAGGACGGTGAACTGGTGGATGTGGCCCCCGGCTACGCCCGGAATTTCCTGCTTCCCCAGGGCAAGGCCGTGGCGGTGACCGCCGCAGTGCTGCGCCAGGTGGAGCACCGCCGGGCCAAGGAAGCCGAACGCCAGGCCGCCCTGAAGGCGGAGGCCGAAGCCTTCCGCACGGCCCTGGTCACGATCGGGCGCTTCACCGTTAAGAAGCAGACCGGCGGCGATGACGTGTTGTTCGGCACCGTCACCAACGGCGATGTGGCTGAAGCGATCGAAGCGGCCACCAAGAAGGAACTGGATCGCCGCGACATCCTGGTGCCCGAAATCCACCGCACCGGCGCCTACAAGGTGCAGGTCAAGCTCCACCACGACGTGATCGCCGAGATCAACCTCGAAGTGGTCAGCCACTGAGCTTGAACCGAGCCGAAGCGGCGGCTGACCCCCTCGCAGCGGCCTAGCCTCGGCCCATGGTCAGCGCTCCCCTCTCAGCTCCCGATGGTGGCGGCCCCGAGCCCGGGGGCACCGTCACCCCAGCCAACGTCACCCCAGCTTTCAGGCGCCGCGGCCGCGAGCAGGACGAAGCCCGCTTCGAGGCCCTGCCCGATCAGGTGCCGCCCCAGAACCTGGAGGCGGAAGAGTCGGTGCTGGGCGGCATCCTGCTCGACCCCGATGCCCTCGGGCGCATCGCCGACGTGCTGCGTCCGGAGGCCTTCTACCTCAACGCCCACCGCGAGATTTACCGCACCGCCCTGATGCTGCACGGCCAGGGCAAGCCCACCGACCTCACGGCCATGGCCGCCTGGCTGGCGGACACCGGCCAGCTCGAGAAGGTGGGCGGCAGCAACCGGCTGGTGGAGCTGGTGGAGCGCACGCTCAGCACCGCCTCGATCGACCAGGTGGCCCGCCTGGTGATGGACAAATACCTCAGGCGGCAGCTGATCCGCTCGGGCAATGAGGTGATCCGGCTCGGCTTTGATCAGACCAAGCCGATGGACCAGGTGCTCGATGAAGCCGAGCAGCAGATCTTCGCGATCAGCCAGGAAAAACCATCGATAGGGCTCACCCCCACCGCCGAGATTCTCACCAGCACCTTCAACGAGATCGAAAGCCGTTCGCTCGGCACCTCGGTTGCGGGCATTCCGGTGAACTTCTACGACCTCGACGCGATCACCCAGGGACTGCAGCGCAGTGACCTGATCATCGTGGCCGGACGCCCGGCGATGGGCAAAACCTCGATCGTGCTCAACATCGCCAAGAACGTGGCCCAGCTCCACCAGCTGCCGGTCTGCGTGTTCAGCCTGGAGATGAGCAAAGCCCAGCTCACCTACCGCCTGCTTTCGATGGAGGTGGGCATCGAGAGCGGGCGGCTGCGCACCGGCCGGCTGCAGCAGGAGGAATGGCCCCGGCTCGGCCAAGGCATCAACACCCTCGGCCAGCTGCCGCTGTTCATCGACGACAAGCCCAATG
Organism: Synechococcus sp. SynAce01; assembly: GCF_001885215.1. GTDB lineage: Bacteria > Cyanobacteriota > Cyanobacteriia > PCC-6307 > Cyanobiaceae > Regnicoccus > Regnicoccus frigidus. The sequence goes on from NZ_CP018091.1 coordinate 937,508, forward strand.
CCGGTGTGCTCGAGATGCGCTCCCTCTGCCGGCGGCTGATGGCCGAGCAGGGCAAGGAGCTGGGCCTGATCGTGATTGATTACCTGCAGCTGATGGAGGGCACCACCCCCGACAACCGGGTGCAGGAACTCTCCCGCATCACCCGGGGCCTCAAGGGGATGGCGCGCGAGCTGAACGTGCCGGTGATCGCCCTCTCCCAGCTCAGCCGCGGCGTCGAATCGCGCACCAACAAGCGGCCGATGCTCAGCGATCTGCGTGAATCAGGCTCGATCGAACAGGACGCCGACCTGGTGCTGATGATCTACCGCGACGAGTACTACAACCCGGAAACGGCCGATCGCGGCATCACCGAAGTGATCGTCACCAAGCACCGCAACGGGCCTGTAGGCACCGTGAAATTGCTGTTCGAGCCCCAGTTCACCCGCTTCCGCAACCTGGCGGCGCCTTAAACCAGGCGGCACGCCTGCTCGAACGATCAGCTGGATCCTTTTGCATCTCCATGATTTCGGCTGTTTCAGGGCGGCGCGGTGTCTCTAAGCTTTGTGGCGACGCCGCCTTTGGGATAACCAGTCCATGCCGATCGCACAGATCGACACTGAAAAGATCGACACCGAAACAGTGATCCGTTCGCTCGGCGATCACTCCTTCGTGTTCTACGGACTTGTTTTCTTCGGTATTATTTTAGCCCGTTATTTTCTGTTGGCCGGTGGATCCTGGTGGTGGCTCTATGCCCGCAGCCCGGAAACAATTCCCGCACCCACTCCCCAGCAGAGACATCGCAGCGCCGAGGGCATCCGCGCTGACATCCGCCTCTCGGTGCTCTCGGCGGTCGTGTTCGCCCTGGCCACCGCCGCGGTGCTCACGCTCCAGAGCCATGGGCTTACGCGCCTCTATGCCAAGCCCGACACTTACGGCTGGTGGTACCTGGCCTTGAGCTACGGCGCCATGCTGATCCTTCAAGACGCTCTGTACTACGCCAGCCATCGCCTCTTCCACCACCGCTGGTTTTACGGCTGGTGTCACCAAGGGCACCACCGCACGCGCCAACCCACCCCCTGGACCTCCTTCGCCTTCGATCCCCCCGAAGCCGTGGTTCAAGCCCTGGTGCTGGTGCTGCTGGTGATGCTGGTGCCACTGCACCTGATCACCCTGATGGCGGTGCTGAGCACCATGACGGTCTGGGCGATCGTCAATCACCTCGGCCTCGATCACCTGCCCCGCCGTTTTCCCCACCACTGGCTGGGCCGCTGGGTGATTGGACCCGCCCACCATTCGCTGCACCATCGACACCCAGGCGTGCATTTCGGGCTCTACTTCACCTTCTGGGACCGGATCGGCGGCACTGAAGATCCCGACTACGCCGCCGCCCTGGAGCCCCCAAGCGATCTGGGCGCCATACATTGAGGCGATGGCCTTCAGCGTCGAGCCCACCGAAACCTTTGAGCTGATCGTGGTCGGCGGCGGCCATGCCGGCTGTGAGGCAGCGATCACCGCGGCGCGGCTGGGGATCTCCACGGCCCTGTTCAGCCTCAACATCGATCGGATCGCCTGGCAGCCCTGCAACCCAGCGGTGGGCGGACCGGCCAAGAGCCAACTCGTGCATGAGGTGGATGCCCTCGGGGGTGTGATCGGCCGTCTCGCCGATGCCACGGCCCTACAGAAGCGCGTGCTCAACGCCAGCCGCGGCCCGGCGGTGTGGGCCCTGCGCGCCCAGACCGACAAGCGCCAGTACGCCCGTCAGATGCTGCAGCTGCTGCAGCACACCCCCAACCTGCAGCTGCGCGAGGCGATGGTGACGGGCCTGGAGGTGGAGCTGGAGGGCAACGACCCCAACCACAACCAGGACGGCAGCGGAACTGTGGGCCGGATCACCGGCGTGCGCACTTTTTTTGGCAGCGTCTATGCCGCGCCGGCCGTGATCCTCACCACCGGCACCTTCCTCGGGGGGCAGATCTGGGTGGGCCAGCAGTCGATGAGCGCCGGCCGCGCCGGCGAGCAGGCCGCCGAAGGCCTCACCGAAGCGCTGCAGGCCCTCGGGTTCCGCACCGGTCGCCTCAAAACCGGCACCCCCGCCCGGGTGGACCGCCGCAGTGTGGCCTTGGATCAGCTCGAAGAGCAGCCCAGCGACGCCGAAGGCCGCTACTTCTCCTTTGACCCCAGTGCCTGGGTGAGAAGTGAGCCGATGAGTTGTCACCTCACCCGCACCACCGCCGCCACCCACCAGCTGATCCGCGACAACCTCCATCTCACGCCCGTCTACGGCGGCTCGATCGACAGCAAAGGCCCCCGCTATTGCCCATCGATCGAAGACAAGATCGTGCGCTTCGCCGATAAGGAAAGCCACCAGATCTTTCTGGAACCGGAAGGCCGCGACACCCCCGAGCTCTATGTTCAGGGGTTCTCCACCGGCCTGCCGGAGCGGCTGCAGCTGGAGCTGCTGCGTACCCTGCCGGGGCTGGAGCGCTGCATCATGCTGCGGGCCGCCTATGCCGTCGACTACGACTACCTACCCGCCACCCAGTGCCTGCCCTCACTGCAGACCAAACGGGTGGCCGGGCTGTTCACGGCCGGGCAACTCAATGGCACCACCGGCTACGAGGAGGCCGCCGCCCAGGGATTGGTGGCCGGCCTCAACGCCGCCCGGCTGATTCGCCACCAGCCGCCGGTGCATTTCCCCCGTGAGGGCAGCTACATCGGCACCTTGATCGACGATCTGGTCACGAAAGATCTACGCGAGCCCTATCGGGTGCTCACCAGCCGTAGCGAATACCGCCTGGTGCTGCGCGGCGATAACGCCGACCGGCGGCTGACGCCCCTGGGCCGCGAGCTGGGCCTGATCGATGATCGCCGCTGGCAGATCTTCGATCGCAAGCAGGCCCAGGTCGTGGCCGAGCAGCAGCGCCTGGCCACGGTGCGGCTGAAGGTGAGTGATCCGGTGGCTCCTGCAGTGGAAGCCGAAACGGGGGCGCCGATCAAGGGATCGATCACCCTGGCCGACCTGCTGCGCCGCTCCGGCTTCCACAGCGCCGATCTGGTCCGCCATGGCCTTGCCGATCCAGCCGTACCGCTCGATGTGCGCGAAGCCGCCGAGATCGACACCAAATACAGCGGCTACCTGGCCCGCCAGCAACAACAGATCGACCAGGTCAGCAAGCAGCAGCAGCGCCCCATCCCCGCTGGCACCGATTTCCACGCCATCACCACCCTCTCCCGCGAGGCGCGCGAAAAACTCACGGCCGTGGGGCCCTTCAGCCTCGGCCAGGCCGCCCGCATCCCCGGAGTCAGCCCGGCGGACGTCAATGCCCTGCTGCTCTGGCTCGAGCTGCAGCGACGCAAGGCCCTGGTTACCTGAGCCAACGAAATTCCATAGGCTGAAGCTCCCGCAAGCTGCCATGACGGGAACCGTTTCCCACAGCCCGGCTGAGCTCGGCTTGCCGTTTCTCTCGCCGCAGCCCCTCTGGCAATGCTCCGTCGCGGCCCTGGCTGTGACCACCACCACGGCCGAACTCAGCGGTCCCTGGCGCTTGCTGCTGCTCGGTGATGGCAGCCCCACCCGGCACCTGGAGCTGCTCACCGGCGCCCCGGTGGAGGTGGAGCTGATCGCGATGGCGCCGGATTCAGCCGGGGATGGCCGGGTGCCGGCAGAAGTCGGAGAACTGAGCCCTCCCTTGTTGCGTCGACAGGTCTGGCTGCGCTGCGGCGGCCAGGCCCTGGCCTGGGCCGAGAGCTGGTGGAACCAGACGGAAGCCGAACAAAGTCTTCGCGACCGGCAGCTACCGATCTGGCGCAGCCTCAGCGCCGATCGGGCTGAACTGTTCCGCGAAGTGGATGGGCTGGCACGGGTGCAAGCGAGCTGGCTGCAGCAGGGGTTCGCCGAGGAAGGCCCCTACTGGAGCCGCCACTACCGCTTCTTCCGTGGCGGCAGGGAACTCACCGTGATCCGGGAGGTGTTCTCCCCGGCTCTCGAGCACTGGCTTGGCCCCAGCAGCAGCTCCTAGGCCGAACCCAGGCGCAGGGCCTCGGCCTGTTGACGGCTCTTTTCGAGCAGCTCGCGCAGGCTGTCCTCGTCGGTGTGGCTGAGGCTGGTGCGCAGCAGCTTGGCGTGGGGAGCGAAGCGGCGCAGGCGCTCGATCACCCGATCGGGGGTGGCGTCACGTACCAGCAGGCAAAGGGCGGCATTGCCCTTCGGCAGGGTTTCGCCCACCTCACGCAGAAAGCCATCGTTGATGCCCAGATCGCTGAGCGCGCCAGAGGCGGCGCCCACGCCGGCACCGACAGCGGCCCCGAGCAGGGGGTTCAGGAAGAGAAGGCCAACCAGTGACCCCCAGAAGCCCCCACCAAGGGCTCCAGCGGCGGTGAGGTTCACGGCCTGACGCAGCTGCACATGGCCCTGCTCGTCATGCTCGACGACCACCGCATCTTCCAGGGAAATCAGATGTTCCTGCTGGATGTTGACCAATTCACGGCGAACCTTATCGGCCTCATCAACCGAGGGGAACCCCACCACAATCAGGTTGCTCATCAGGCTTGTTCCCAGACATCACGACTGAAATCCAACCTAAGGGCAGCACCGGCCCGGCGATCAGGGGCGGCGGCGGCTGGAGCGGGGCAGTGGCCTGGGCGAAGCCGACGCCGGCGGCAGCAGGGGAGCCGCCCGGCGGGAGATGGCATCAAGCAAACGGCGCTGCTGAGGGGCGGCTAGGGGCGTGGTAACTGGGGGGGGAGCGGCCGCTTGATCGGTCTCGATTCGATCGTTGAACGGAGCTGGGGGCGACCACTGGTCCCGGCCTGGTGGCGACCGGCGTTCTTCCGGGATCGGTCGCTGCCATGACTCCGGGGAGCGTTCGGACCAGTCGTCTTCACCCTCCATGAACGCGTCGAGCTGGTTTTCCATCCAGCGCCCCACCCCTTTAAAACTGGGTAGGTCACTGGGTCGCTCAGCGGATCGCTCACTGCCGCGCTCGCCACCGCGGGCCTGGCTCCGGGAGCCCGGCCGTGCTCCGGCCACCCCATCCACCAGCTGCCGCCCGGCAGTCATCCATTGATCAAGGGTGGATCCCGCTGATCGGCGCTTACCCCGACGGGCAGGATCACCAGAACCGTTCATCGCGCTGCCCTGACCTGCTCGAACGAAGCTGATGGGTCAACGTTAGCGGCTGTGGCGCAACGCCCTGCGCTGCTTCAGCCAACGCTCCCGGCCGAGCCCGAGCAGGGCAATCGACACACCGCCGACTTGCAGCACCCAAAGGAAAAGGTCCAAACGGGCGGAGAGCAGAAGGGCGAACCTTAAGGGGCGGTGTTCTCAGACACCGGCTTCGAAGATCAGCTGGCAGCTGGCGTTCCAGCGACCGCCGTGCAGGCGGTCACAGCAGAGGCGGCAGGCCACGCCCCGCACGCGGCGCTGGTAGGGAGCCGTGACACCGCAGCACGGACAGCGCGCCAGCCAGCGCACAGCCTGGAGTGGCAGGGGGTAGTGGTGACGCAGGCTCACCTCGAAGTCGCTCTGCGCCTGGTTGATCTCCGCCATGCGGGCCCGGAAGCAGGGACCATGCACCTCGCGCACCCCCAGGACCCGGTCGATCCAGGCATGGATCATCTCGTGGCAGAGCGTGCCGAGCATGGCCGTCTGCGGCAGGGGCTCCAGCAGGGGCCGCGAAAGCACGATCTCGCAGAGATCGCTGCCATCGGCGCGGCGACCGCGGCGGTAGAGGCCGGCGGTGCGGCGCATGCGGCCGTCACTCCAGCGCAGGTCCACCAAACGGCCTCCTGCCGGGGCCAGGGCACCGCCGAAGTGTTCCCGATCAAGGCGATGAAAAAGGGGAAGCAGGGGTGCAAGGGGCATGCCGCTTCGGCTTCGGGCCTTGGTGGCCCCCAGTCTGGCGGGGTCGTCGGTCAGACTCTGGGGCCAGAACGCAGCGGCACACACGATGGATTGGGGTCTGGCTCAGACGATCGGCACGAAGCTGCTGTTGGGTGGCGCCAGCGCCCTGCTCATCTACTGGACGTTCACGGCGGTGAAGCTGGTGCTCAGCGCCCGCGGCATCAACCCGCTGCTCAAGCAGTTCTTCACCCAGGTGGCCTCCGGTCAGATCGATGGCGCCTATCTACTCACCACCAAGAACTACCGCTCCCACGTGAACCGGCAGCAGTTCATCCGCTTCCTGGCCGGGCTGCAACTCAACAAGTACCGCAACCTCAAATCCGGCCGGCCCCGGCTGCAGGACAGTCAGATCATCCTCACGGTCAAGCTGAAGTCGGAAGCCAAAGAAGAGCTGCCCCTGGATTTCACCTTTGTGAAGGTGGAGAAAGCCTGGCGGGTGGAGCGAATCAGCCGGCTGGCAGCGGCCTGAGCCGAAGACGTCCGACGTCCTGCCACGGCCGATGCCCGATCCATCCCCCCAGCACAGGGCCGAGGAACTGCACCGGCTGCTGCAACGCGCCGCCCACGCGTACTACGTGCTCGATGCTCCGGAACTTGAAGACGCGGTTTACGACCGGCTGTATCGGGAGCTGCAGGAGATTGAGGCGCTAAGCCCCGAGCTGGTGCGTGCCGACAGCCCCACCCAGCGGGTGGGCGGCCCGCCGGCCGACGGCTTCTTGGCCGTGCGTCACCGCATCAGCCTGCTCAGCCTGGAGAACGCCTTCTCAAGCGAAGAGCTGCAGGCCTGGTACGGGCGGCTGCTGAAGGTGCTCGATCGGCCCGCTCCCCTCGGGGAAGCCGCCGCAGCGCTGCCGATGGTGTGCGAACTTAAGATCGACGGCAACGCCCTGGCCCTGAGCTACGAGCGTGGCGTGCTGGTGCGGGCCGCCAGCCGCGGCGACGGCGAATCCGGCGAGGAGATCACCGCCAATGTGCGCACAATCCAGAGCGTGCCCCTGCGCCTGCTGCTGGACGATCCGCCGGAGTGGCTGGAGGTGCGCGGCGAAGCCCTGATCCCCGATAGCACCTTCGCGGCCATCAACGCCGAGCGCGCCAGCCGCGAGGAGCCGCTGTTTGCCAACCCGCGCAATGCCTGCGCCGGCACCCTGCGTCAGCTCGATCCGGCCGTGGTGGCGGCACGGCGACTGGAGTTCTTTGCCTACACCCTGCACCTGCCGGGCGACTGGCAGCCTGCGGCCGGCGAGCCCTCCCGGCCCCGCAGCCAGTGGGAGTGCCTGAGCTGGCTGGCGGCCGCCGGCTTCCGGGTCAACCCCAACGCCGCGCTCTGCCCCGATCTGGCGTCGGTGGAGGCCTTCTTCGCGGCATGGGAACAGCAGCGGCATCAGCTCGCCTACGCCACCGATGGCGTGGTGGTGAAGCTCGATGACCTGCGCCTGCAGGCCGATGCCGGCTTCACCCAGAAGGCGCCGCGCTGGGCGATCGCCCTGAAGTACCCCGCCGAGGAGGCCCCCAGCCAGCTGCTTCATCTGGTGGCCCAGGTGGGCCGCACCGGCGTGATCACGCCGGTGGCTGAATTCGAGCCGGTGACTCTGGCCGGCACCAGCGTGAGCCGGGCCACATTGCACAACGCCGATCGCCTGGTCGAACTGGATCTCCATGACGGCGACACGGTGGTGGTGCGCAAGGCCGGCGAGATCATCCCCGAGGTGGTGCGCGTGCTGAGCGAGCTGCGCGCGCCAGGCGCCAGGCGCCTGCAGCTGCCCTCCACCTGCCCGGAGTGCGGCTCGACCCTGGTGCGCGAGGAGGGCGAGGCCGCCACCCGCTGCGTGAACAGCAGCTGCCCGGCGATCCTGCGCGGCGCCCTGCGCCACTGGGTGAGCAAGGCGGCCCTGGATGTGGATGGCCTCGGCGGCAAGCTGATCGAGCAGCTGGTGGACCAGGGTCTGGTGACCTCGATCGCCGCTCTCTACCGCCTCGATGCCGCCCTGCTCGCCAGCCTGGAGCGGATGGGCGAGACCTCAGCCTTGAAGCTGGCGGCGGCCCTTGAAGCCTCCAAGCAACAGCCTTGGCACCGTCAGCTTTATGGCCTTGGCATCCACCACGTGGGAGCGGTGAACGCCAAAGCTCTGGCGCGGCAGTTTGCCTCCGCCGAGGCCTTGGGCACCGCCGCGGCTGAGCAACCAGAAGCGATCACCGCCGTCTTCGGCATCGGCGCTGAAATCGCCGAATCCCTGCGCCAATGGTTCGCCACCGCCGCCAACCTCGCCCTGCTGGCGGAGCTGGAGGCTGAGGGGATCCCCCTGGCGGCAGCCCTAGGCGATGGGGCTGCTGGGGAAGCCGCCAACCGCTTGAGCGGCCAGACCTTCGTGCTCACTGGCACCCTGCCCAGCCTCAGCCGCAGCCAGGCCCAGGAGTTGATCGAGGCGGCGGGGGGAAAGGTGAGCAGCTCGGTGAGTAAAAGAACGAGCTACGTGGTGGCTGGCGCCGAAGCCGGCAGCAAGCTCAGCAAGGCCGAAGCCCTGGGCGTGGCCGTGCTCGATGAGGCCGGCCTGCGGGAGCTGCTGGAGGAATTGAGCTGAGACAGCCCAAGGCCGGATTGCGCCAGAGTGGCGACATGAACCCTGCACCCAGCCAACCCGCCGTCTACCGCTGGATCAAGACGGACTGCGGTCGGGCGCAGTACATGGAACTGGCCAGCCGTCGCGGGCTGCTTGCGAACGTCCGCCTGGTCTGGTTCGTGCTGATCGCAGCGATCCGCGACTGGCCGCTGAAGCCAGCTGAGCCCGGCGCCTGAAAGTTGCCTTCAGCTCGGATCCAACCGCTCCAGGGCCCGCCGTGCCGCCCGGCTCGCCAGCAGGATCGAGCCCACCGTGGCGATCAACCCCAGGATGCGCAGCGCCCACGTGTTGGCATCCGCCTCGCCGTGAAGCACCTCCCCGAAGCGCGCCACATCACCGGCGAGCTCGCCGAGGGCGCAGAACAACACCGTGCCCGGCAGGATCGCGATCAGGCCGATCACGTAGTCGCGCAGGCTCACCTCGCTGAGGCCATAGACGAGGTTGAGCAGGCTGAAGGGAAACGCGGGTGAGAGCCGGGTGAGCAGCACCAACTTGAAGCCCTCCTGGCTCACGGCCCGCTCAATCGCCAGCAGCTTCGGAAAGGCCTGCAGCCGCTGGCGGGTCCAGTCGCGCAACCAGTGCCTACCCAGCAGAAAAGCCGCGATCGCCCCCAACGAGGCACCCACGAACACGATCAGGCTCCCCCAGACGGTGCCGTAGAGCGCACCGGCCAGCATCGAGGCCCAGACCCCCGGCAGCAAAAGCGTGACCCAAATGGCATAAAGCGGCACAAAGGCCACCGCCCCGGCGGGTGAGCGCAGGGCCGGCAGCAGCTGCTCCAACCAGGGGGAGAGGTCCACAACCCAGACGGCGCAACAACCCCAACACTGGCAGCCGCAACCAGGCCAGTGACGCCTCCCTACAGTCCGCTGCTGTGGAGCGGGTGCCTCCCCACCCGTCCAACTGCCCATGCCCACCAGCGATTTCTTTGCGCCCAGCTACGCCAGCGCCCGCAACAAATTTCTGGCAGCGGCCCAGGCGGCCGGGGCCCGGCTCAGCAGCTATCCCCTGCCGAACCAGCGGGGGCCAGGCCGTGAAACGTTGTCGATCGATGTAGCCCTGCTCGGGGCGGAGCAACCCGTGGACTCGGTGCTGCTGTTGATCTCCGGAACCCATGGGGTGGAAGGGCACTGCGGCTCGGGGATCCAGGTGGGCTATTTCCGCGACCAGCTGCATGACGCCCTGCCGGCGGGCACCGCCACCTTGATGATTCATGCCCTCAACCCCTACGGGTTCGCCTGGCGGCGGCGTGTCAACGAAGACAACATCGACCTGAACCGCAACTTCCGCGATTTCAGCGCGCCGTTACCGGATGGCTCCGCCTATGAGGCGATTCACAACTGCCTGGTGCCGGAGGCCTGGGATGGTCCCCTTCGGCAGGAGGCCGACAGGGAACTGCTGCGCCGCATTGAGGCCGCAGGGATTCCCTCTTACCAGGCGGTGTTGCAGCGCGGCCAGTACACCCGGCCAACCGGCCTCTTCTATGGCGGGAAGGGGCCCTGCTGGTCCAACACGATGCTGCGCCGTCTACTGCGCGAGCACATTCCCGCCGGTGCCACGCGCCTGGCGGTACTCGACATCCACACCGGCCTGGGACCCTGCGGTTATGGCGAGCCGATCTACGCCGATGATTCGCCCAAGGGCTTCAAGCGGGCCCGGCGCTGGTATGGGCCGGAGCTGACCCGGATCACGGGCTACACGGTGGAGAGCCCCACGGGCAAAGGTGTCAGGCCAGAAGGTGTCAGGCCTGAAAGCCGTCAGTCTGGGGGGGGCCTCTCCTCTTCCGCAGCCGTGTCCGGGGCTTTGGTGGCGGCCTTTGATGATCTGGATCCGTCCCTTGAGGTGACCTACCTGACCCTCGAATTCGGCACCCGGCCAATCCTGGAGGTACTTGGAGCCCTGCGGGCCGACAGCTGGCTGCACGCATGCCCCGATCGCGCCACCCCCTTCCGCGGCCCGATTCAGCAGCAGATGCAGGAGGCCTTCTACGTGGACACACCGGGCTGGAAGGCCGCGGTGTACGGAAGGGCCGCCGATTTCGTTCTGAGAACCAGCCGCGGACTGGCGGCGGGTTAGGCGCTCAGCCCGGAACCGCCTGATCCCCGACCGCCTTGGGTCGATCCCAGGCTTTGCATTTTCACTGCCAGGATCCTGGGCCGAAACGCCTACGGTGGCTCCGACACACCAGACCATCAGAAACGATCGTCATGGCGCGCCCTGCCAGGCCAGCCAGCGCGGAAGAGCAGCTGGTCGAGAAGCTGCGCCGAATCGAAGCCCTGTTCGCTCGGGCCGGCAGCGATGGCGAGAAGGTGGCGGCCCAGCGGGCGCGGCAACGCATCCAGGCCCGCCTCAAGGAAATCGCGGCCGAGGAGCCGCCGATCGAGTTCCGCTTCTCCCTCTCCGACCAGTGGTCGCGGCATCTGTTCGTGGCACTGATGCGGCGCTACGGCATCACGCCCTACCGCTACCGCGGCCAACGGCGCACCACCGTGATGGCACGCCTTAGCCGCACGTTCGTGAACGACACCCTCTGGCCGGAGTTCCAGGAACTGCAGCAGAGCCTGGCCGCCTACTTCGACGCGCTCACCGATCGGGTGATCGAGCAGGCCCTGGACGTGAAGGCCAGCGAAGCGGAAGAGCGGGCACCGGTTCAGCAGTTGCCGCCGGTTGACCATCAGGGGTCGCTCCTGTAGGGCTCCATTGCATGGTCAGAGCTGGCGGGAAAGAGAGACAGCGCCAAACCACTCGGAAAGCAAATAAAAGCCATTAACTCGGATTCCGCGTCAATTGCATTGATTGGGACTACGAGTCAACGATGGGCCTTGATGAGCAGGTGATCCACGCCCCATCGCAGCTAGGCCAGCTGCTGAAGGGCCTCAGGCGCCAGAGGGGCTTGAGGCAGCGTATTTCGCCCTCAGGGCCGGCGGCACCAGCCAGGCACGCCTCTCGCAGCTGGAGCTCCATCCCGGCCGTCTGACACGGCGGAGTGGTGATGGGGTGCCCGAGGCACAGCCGCGAGCTGGCGGTCTGGATGAACGGGGAGCGGGTTGGCACCTGGGCGCTGCCCAGCAGGGGAGGCCAGGAGTTTCGCTACGCAGAGAGCTGGATGGGCTCAAGCCAGTTCCGCCCTCTGTCGTTGTCGTTGCCAGCGGGCCTGGGTACGAACGCCCTGCAGGGCGCAGCGGTGGAAAGCTGGTTCGAGAATCTGCTGCCTGATAGCAGCGCGATTCGCCAGCGCGTTCAGCGACGCTTTCAGGCCGCCAGCTCCAGCGCCTTCGATCTGCTCACCGCAGTGGGCCGCGATTGCGCCGGGGCGGTGCAAGTGCTGCCACTCGATGAAGAACCCAGCGGGCTTGATCGCATCGAGGCGACCCCGCTGTCCGAGCAGGAGATCGGGCAGGTGCTGCGAGGTGTCGTAGCCCCACCGCTGCCTGGATCCAGCGGCCCAGCAGCAGAGGAGCTGCGGCTCTCCGTGGCTGGGGCTCAAGAGAAGACGGCCCTGCTCCACCACCCACCTGTTCAAGCTGCCGATGGGAACGGTGGGCAACGGAAGATTTCTGCCAGGTCACCGGAACCCCGCCAGAAGCGAAATACGAAAACCAAGGTGGACCTGGCCTGGTGGCGATCAGTGCCTGTCTGGCCCAATCCTCAGCTGCAGAAGATCTGCGCACGTTTTTTGGCCAGTGCGACATGGCCCTGCTGCTGATCCATCGGCAGGAGTTCCTCCATCGGGCCGACCGGCTCGGCTGCTCCGTGCTGGAGCAGGTGCTGCCCCGCAACTGGCTCACCCTGGATTCAGGCCGGTTTGCGCGGTTGCGGCGCTACCTGCGCCAGCTCTTCGCGACTGTCGAGGCCGATCCCACCCTGCAGCAGGTGGCGGGTTTCGAGGAGCTGCTGAGCAACGATCTGATCCCTCTGGTGCTGGAAGCCCTGATCCATGGCGGACATGCCAGGGATGGCCTACCCCGGGCCCCTTCGCGGATCGGGCTGGTGAAGGCGGCCCAGCGGTGGATGGAAGCCCATCCCAGACAGCCCATTCACCTGGAGGCCCTCTGCCGCGAGGTGCACACCAGCCGGCGGAGCCTGATTCAGGGATTCCGGGAGCACCTGGGGATGGGTCCGATGACCTACCTGCGGCTTCATCGCCTGCACGGCATCCGGCAGGAACTACTGCGGGCCGATCCAAGCCAGACGAAGATCCGTGCCTTCGCCGCGGAATGGGGCTTCCTCAACCCTGGCCACTTCTCCCGGCAGTAAGCCGAGCTCTTCGGTGAGCGGCCTTCCGACACCGTTCACCGGCCCCGATGTTGACCTGAGGTGCGTCGCGATCTCCCGCACCTCGCGAGTGCCCACGTCCTTGGCCCTGATCAGCAGATGCTCAAATACACCAAGGCAGGGGGAGACGCCAACTTAGCGATGATCGTGCGGCACGATGATGCCAAGCGCGAGTATGCTTATGGCTCCGCATCAGCATGTAGAACGACCGGAAACAGATCTTCTCGTTCGAGCGTTAGGGCCAGAGCCCTGGCAAGCAGGATCAAGAGAAAAAATAGCCAACCCGCAAGACAACCGCAAAGACGTGATCAGAGTTATCATTGGGTTGGATTCCTGATAATCCATCACCATTCTTTGGAGGTCCTAGCCAATGCCGAACAAGAAGCCAAACATCATTCTGCTTGTGACAGATGACACAGGCTATGGCGATCTTGGCCCTTACGGCGGCGGCGAGGGGCGCGGCATGCCAACCCCACATTTTGATCGGCTGGCAGCTGAAGGGATGACCTTCTTCTCCTTTTATGCCCAACCGAGTTGCACGCCAGGACGGGCGGCCATGGTCACGGGTCGAATCCCCAACCGCAGCGGCATGACCACTGTGGCGTTCCAGGGTCAGGGCGGCGGTTTGCCGGCAGCGGAGTGGACCCTGGCCTCTGTGCTGAAACAGGCCGACTACCGCACCTTTTTCACGGGTAAATGGCATCTGGGTGAAGCCGATTATGCGCTGCCCAATGCCCAGGGCTATGACGAGATGAAGTATGTCGGCCTTTATCACCTGAATGCCTATACCTATGCCGACCCCACCTGGTTCCCGGATATGGATCCAGAACTGCGTAGCACGTTCCAAAAGGTGACCAAAGGGTCACTTTCGGGAAAGGCCGGTGAAGAAGCCAAGGAAGACTTCAAAATCAATGGTCAGTATGTTGATACACCTGAGCAAGGCGTTGTCGGGATTCCCTTTTTCGATGGCTATGTTGAAAAAGCGGCGACTGAGTTCCTTGATGAAGCGGCCAAGGACGACCAGCCCTTCTTCCTCAGCGTCAACTTCATGAAGGTGCACCAGCCCAACTTGCCCCATCCTGACTTCATCCATCAATCCCCCTCCAAGAGCAAGTACGCCGACTCAATCGTCGAGCTCGATGCCAGGGTTGGGGCGATTATGGACAAGGTGCGGGAGCTTGGCCTGGAAGAAGATACGTTGATCTTCTGGACGACGGACAACGGGGCCTGGCAGGATGTTTATCCCGACGCCGGCTACACCCCGTTCCGAGGCACGAAGGGGACGGTGCGTGAGGGAGGCAATCGGGTCCCCGCCATTGCTTGGTGGCCCGGGAAGATCGGTGCCGGCGTCAAGAACCACGATATTCTGGGCGGCCTTGATCTGATGGCCACCTTTGCCTCCTTTGCAGGGGTGTCGCTTCCTACCGTCGACCGCGAGGGAGAACCGACCACCTTCGACAGCTATGACATGTCTCCGGTGTTGCTGGGCAGCGGCAAGTGTGAGCGCAAGTCATGGTTTTACTTCACCGAGAACGAACTCACTCCAGGTGCGGTCCGGGTCAACAATTACAAGGCCGTCTTCAACCTGCGGGGTGACGATGGCGCCACGACTGGAGGCCTGGCTGTGGACTCCAACCTCGGCTGGAAGGGGGCCGAGAGTTATGTCGCGGTGGTGCCCCAGCTGTTTGACCTATGGCAAGACCCACAGGAGCGCTATGACATCTTCATGAATAACTACACCGAACGCACCTGGATGTTGGTCACCGTCGGTGAAGCGGTTAAAGAGTTGATGAAAACCTATGTCCAATATCCACCGCGCAAGATGCAGAGCGAGGGATATTCCGGCCCCATTACCCTCACCCAATATGAACGTTTCCAGCATGTCCGCGACATGCTGGCGAAGGAAGGGATAAAAATCCCATTGCCCACCGGAAACTAGGTCAGAACTGCTGACGATTCAGCGCTCGAGGTAACGAGCAACGCCCCGCTGGAGCACCACACCATGCTTGTGAGCCTGATGGACTGGCACGCAGGGTGGTAACCGAGGGCGATTGGGATCGCGTCCGACGCTGTCTCCATCCCTCGGCCGGCGGCGGGAACAACGCTTAGGCCAAACCCTCAAGCCTTCCCCGCGCCAGCGCCGCCTGGGCTTCGGCCTCGGCCAGGTTGGCGCGGCACTCGGCCACCACCTCGGGGGGGGCCTTGCCGGCGAAATTGGGGTTGGCGAGGCGGCCGGCCAGCCCCTTGATCTCCTTCTCGGCCTTGGCGATGTCTTTCTCCAGGCGCCCGCGCAGGGCACCCAGATCCACCAGGCCCTCGATCGGCAGCAGCACCTGAAGTTCGCCGCTCACGGCCGCCAGGCAGCGTTCGCCCGCCGCCGCGTCGCCCGAGCCAGCCGGCTCGCGCACCTCCACCGACGCCGCCCGAGTGAGGGCGGTGATGTCGCCGCTGGCCTGGCGCAGCACTGCCGCCAGCTCTGGACGGCCGGTGATGAACACCACCGGCGCCGGCTGTGAGGGCTTGAGGCCAGCCACAGCGCGCAGGTTGCGCACCACCCGGATCGCCTCGATCAACTCCGCAAACGACGCCTCCAAGGAGGCATCGAGGGAGGCCTGATCCACGGCTGGCCAGGGCTGCAGGGCCAAAAAGGTGCCCTCAGGCTCACCGGTGAGGCCATGCCAGAGCTCCTCACTCAGGTGCGGCATCAGCGGGTGCAGCAGCACCATTAGCTCGGCGAGCACCTTGGCCAGCACTTGCCGCGCTACGCGCTGATCGGCGAGGGCCTCAGGGCTGAGCGCGGCGCCTTCCGTGGCGGGACGGGGATTGAGGCGGCGCTTGAGCAGCTCGATCGTCCAGTCGCACACCTCATTCCAGGCGAACTCGTAGAGCCCCTTGGCCGCTTCGCCGAGGCCGTAGCTGGCATAGCGCTGGGCGGTGTCCTGGTTGACGCGGGCCAGGCGGGAGAGGATCCAGCGGTCGGCGAGGGTGAGCGCCGCAGGATCGGGGGCGCCGAGGGAGGCGGGCGTTTCGCCGCCCAGGTTCATCAGCGCGAAGCGGGTGGCGTTCCAGAGCTTGTTGGCGAAGTTGCGCGCGCCCTCCACCGTGGCGGAACTGCCGGTGCTGCGGTCGTAGTCGAGGCGGATGTCCTGGCCGGCGCCGGCCACCTCGCGCACCAGGGCGAAGCGCAGGGCATCGGCGCCGTAGCGCTCGATCAGCGGCAGCGGGTCGATGCCGTTGCCCGCCGATTTGCTCATCTTGCGGTTGTTCTCATCGCGCACCAGGCCGTGGATCATCACATCGGCGAAGGGCATCCACGCTTTCTCTTCCGGTTTCTCATCGCTGGCTGGTGGCGCCAGGGCCCCGGCCAGCATCGTCATCCGCGCCACCCAGAAAAAGATGATGTCGAAGCCGGTCACCAGCACGCTGGTGGGATACCAGGTGGCCAGATCGGCGGCGCCCTCATCGGGCCAGCCCAGGGTGGAGAAGGGCCAGAGGCCGCTGGAAAACCAGGTGTCGAGCACGTCGGGGTCCTGCTCCAAGTGGAGCTGCCGCCCCGCCGCCGCGCTGGCCGCACCGAACTGCGCCTCGGCCTTGGCGCGGGCTTCGGCCGCGTCGCGGGCCACCACATAAGGAGTGGCGTCGCTGATCACACCGCCGGTTTCACTCACCACGAACCAGGCGGGGATGCGGTGGCCCCACCAGAGCTGGCGGCTGATGCACCAGTCGCGGATGTCAGTGAGCCAGTCGCGGTAGACCTTCTGCCAACGCTGCGGCACGAAGCGGGGCGCTCCGCCATCGAGGGCCTCGCGGCAGCGGGCCGCCAGCGGCTCAGCCTTGGCGAACCATTGGGTGGAGAGCAGCGGCTCCACCGGCACCTTGCCGCGATCCGAAAACGGCACGCTGTGGCGATGGGGCTCCACCTTCACCAGGAAGCCTTCGGCTTCCATCGCCGCTACCACAGCCGTGCGCGCCTCGAAGCGATCCAGCCCGGCGAAGCGGCCCGCGGCGGCGTTCATGGTGCCGTCCTTGGCCATCACCGTGATGGACGGCAGGCCGTGGCGGGCGCCGATGGCGAAGTCGTTGGGGTCGTGGGCGGGGGTGACCTTGACGCAGCCGGTGCCGAAGGCTGGATCCACGTGCTCATCGGCCACGATCGGGATCTCGCGGCCCACCAGCGGCAGGGTGATCGTCTTGCCGACTAAGGCCGCATAGCGCGGGTCAGTGGGGTGCACGGCCACGCCGGTGTCGCCCAGCAGGGTTTCAGGGCGGGTGGTGGCCACCACCAGGTGATCGAGGCCATCACGGGCGGCCCCGTTGCTGAGCGGGTAGCGGAAGTGCCAGAGGTGGCCGTCGAGCTCCTTCATTTCCACCTCGAGATCGCTCACCGCCGATCCCGAAGCCGGACACCAATTCACCAGGTATTCGCCCCGATAGATCAGGCCCTGCTCGTGCAGGCGCACGAAGGCCTCCACCACCGCTTTGTTCAGGCCCGGATCGAGGGTGAAGCGCTCACGCTTCCAGTCCACCGAGTAGCCCAGCCGGCGCAGCTGACCCACGATCGTGCCGCCGCTGCCTGCCTTCCAGGCCCAGGCGCGCTCCAGGAAGGCATCGCGGCCGAGGTCGTCCTTGCTGCCGCCTTCCGCCTTGATCTGCTTCTCCAGGATCGACTGCACCGCAATCGAGGCGTGGTCAGTGCCGGGCAGGCAAAGCACGTTCTTCCCCTGCAAACGCTGGAAGCGCACGATCGTGTCGATCAGGGCCGTCTCGAAGCCGTGGCCCATGTGCAGGCTGCCGGTCACATTCGGCGGCGGGATCACCACGCTGAACGGCTCGCCGGGCGCGTTGGGATCGGGGTGGAAGGCGCCGGCGGCTTCCCAGGCCGCCTGCCAGCGGGCTTCGGTGCCGGCCGGGTCGTAGGTCTTGGGCAGGGCCTCGGTCACGGCAGGGGTTGGGGAGATCAGCCCATGCTCTCAAAGGGGGGCTCAGTAGCGTTGAAGCGGAAACCTGCCTCAAGCCCTAGCACTGGATGCACTGCTGAACACACAAGCCTGGAATTGATTCTTGTTGGTACGCAGAATCGCTAGACAGCTCATCTCCATCGCCTCCCGCCTCACCGCAGCAGGGCTTGCCCTGCTACCGCTGGCGGCAGATGCAGCACCAAACGGCACGTGGCTATCCAAACCACAGATCTGGTTTTACACCTCAACCAATACCATCACCCAGACCCTGGCCCGGATGCGCGCGGCTCGCTATCGCGTGGTGTTTCTGGATTACCGGAACGTCGCTGATCCCGTTCAACAGCACGTTGCCCAGGAGGCCCGTCAACAAGGGCTGATGCCCGTGGTCTGGGTGCAATCACCGCAATACCGGTCCATGAGTATTCCAGACCTGGTGAATGAAGCCCGCCATGGGGATGGCATCCAGGTGGATGATCACTTTTTTGCCAATTACACCCGGGCCGACTTTTATCGACTTCGCCAGCTCTACACCAAGCCAATTTTTTGCAGCATCCAGCCCTTCCAGGTTGCGCTTTTGCCTCCCGGCGGCTGCAACCAGCTTGACGTGCAGTGCTACACAGCCCAGACATTTCAACAATGCGTCAAAACGGCTGATCGGCTCGGGGCCGTGGTGAGCTTGTCAACTAAAAACACCCTCGGATATCAAAACAGCCTGGGTACACGGCGCTTCAATACGTTCCTTTGGCCCGGCTGAGGGCCACCAGAGGCTGCCCTGCAGGTGGCAACCTTCTGAGGCCAAAATCTCAAGGTGAAATCTCGAAACAAAATCTCAGAATAAAAACGCCGTCAGGGTTTCCACGCAATATTGCAACGGCGCCAATCCGTTCGCCGCCGTCATCGGTATGTCCAACGGTCGGCCATCATCCCGATGCTTGCGCCGCCCAGAACTGACACTTCGCCACCTCCCGCTGGAGGTCTTCGAGCATGACATCTGCAACAGCCAAAACAGCCATGAACGCCGCCCTCTCAGGCGTTCTGGCCCTCGGCCTGGTGGGCGCCACCGCCGGTGAGGCCCTCGCGGGCAAAGCCGGCATGGAGAAATGCGCCGGCATCGCCAAAGCGGGCATGAATGACTGCGGCACCAGCAAGCACAGCTGCGCAGGAGAAGCGAAGGTTTCGGGTGATCCCGAAGAGTGGGTGTACGTGCCCAAGGGCACTTGCAAGAAGATTGTTGGAGGAACGATCAAGAAAGCCAGCTGAACCCAGGTGCCAGTGCCTATCGGGTTGAGGCCAACCATCCCGATAGGTCCATCGGCCAAGACTGGCAACCCAATGAACCAACCAAGCGCCATGACTCTGCACGGAGTGGGCCTGGGCCTGCGCTCCCAGCACTATGCCCCCATCCTCAGCACAACCCCAGCCATCCCCTGGTTCGAGGCCCTCTCGGACAACTATCTCGGCGGCGGCCTGCCGTTGTGGCATCTCACCGCCATCCGGGAGCGCTATCCCCTCACCCTGCATGGGGTCGGCCTGTCGATTGGCTCCGCCGATGCGCTCAACTGGGCCTACCTGCATCGTTTGAAAGCCCTGGCCGATCGGATTGAGCCCGTCTACGTGTCCGACCACCTGGCCTGGGTGTCAAGCGGCGGCCACTACTTCAACGATCTCGCCCCGCTGCCCTACACCGATTCCGTTCTCACTTATGTTGCCGATCGAATCCAGCAGGTGCAGGAATTTCTGGGCCGGCGCATCCTGATCGAAAACCTGTCGCCCTATCTGCAGTTTGCTGGCAACGACCTCAGCGAATGGCAATTTCTCGCCGCATTGGCCGAAAAGGCTGACTGTGATCTGCTGCTCGATGTCAACAATATCTATGTCAATGCCATGAATCACGGCTTTGATCCCATGGAGTATCTGGCGGCGATCTCGATTGATCGCGTCAAAGAGATACACCTGGCCGGCTATGAGCAGCAGGGATCCTTTCTCTTCGATACCCATGGAAAGCCGGTGCAGCCTGGTGTGTGGGCGTTATACGAGCGGGCCCTGGAACGCTTTGGCCCGGTGCCCACCCTGATCGAATGGGACACCGACATCCCCAGCTTTGACGTGCTCCAGGCCGAAGCCCACAAAGCCGAGCAATGCCGATGCCAACGCCAGCTCCCAACGACCTGATCCGCCTGCAACGGCTGTTCCATGGGGCGATCAGCCCTGGCGGTGATCCGGCCTGCCTGGAAGCCCTGGAGCCGCAGCTGCATTGCTCCGGCAGCCTCAGCGTGCGGCAGGGGATTGCGGCCTACAAGGGCAGCGTGAAAGGCAAGCTCATCCGTTGCCTGGAGGAGATCTATCCCGTCTGTCACCGTTTGGTGGGCGCGGCCTTCTTCGGCGGCCTGGCCGAGACGTACGTAATGCAGAACGCGTCAACCTCGCCCGATCTGGGGGACTATGGCGGTGATCTGCCGGTCTTCCTTCAGACCTTTCCGCCTGCAAACCCATTGCCCTATCTCGCCGATGTGGCGCAACTGGAGTGGCACTGGCACCGGGCCTTCAACGCTGCAGATGAGGGCGGCATCGACCTGACGGCCCTAGCCCAGGTGGCGCCTGGGCAATGGGAGCGGTTGGTGTTCCAACTGCCTCAATCCAGTGTGCTGATGCAATCCGACTTCCCTGTGCATCGGATCTGGCAGGCCAATCAGGCCGACGCCACGGATTCAGAGACCATTGACCTCGATGAGGGGAGTGTGAATCTCTTCATCTGGAGAGATGGGGTTGAAACCCGGATTGACCTGCCGAACCCTGACGAATGGCGGCTGCTGGAGGGCTTTGCCGCCAGAACGGCCTTTGGCCAGCTCTGCAGCGAGCTCGATCAGGGGGCGATCCCTGTGGAGCCCGCCGTGTTGCTGCCGGTCTTTGTGCAGCGCGGCTGGGTGCGCTCGTTTGTGCTGGGCAACGCCATGCCTCAGGCCGCCAGCCGTTTGACGTAGTCCTCCAGCCGGCCGGCATTGATCCAGCCGGTGGCGATGGTTTTGCTGTGTTCCTCGCTTACCCGACCCCGGTGGATGTGCGACACCCCGGCAGGGAAAATCGCCAGCTTGCCCCGCTCCGCTTCCTCGTGGTGTCCCTGCCAATGGAACTCGGTGCCCCCCTCGGGCAGGGAGTTGCAGTAGAGAATCCAGGCCAGGACGCGGGCGTGGGGTTCGGTGGCTTCATCGCTGAGGGTCCAGTCGCAGTGCCACTGGCGAAAGCCTTCCCTAGGGGCATAGCGCTGCAGGTTGAAGATCGGGTTCACGAACAGGCTCTGCTCGGGGCAGCACTGGCGCAGCAGCGGCCTCTCCTTGAGGTATTGGCTGAGGCCGGCGTTCACGCCGCGCAGGATCACCTCGGCTAAGGCGAAGGCCTCTGGATCGCTGCGGTCGATCTCCACCAGGCTGATGTCAGTGGACACCTTCGCGGGAAGGCTGGCTGACTCAGCTTCGGGACCAACCTCAGGGCCGAAGGCCACACCTGGGCGCTGCAGGTCGCTGCGGTGATCAAAAAAGGCCATCACCCCATCGGCCAGGGCCGTGAAGCCGTTGTTTTGATACGTGGCAATCAGGTTCATGGATCGTCTCGCCAGGGCACAGCCACCAGGGCCTCCAGCTTCTGCCAGCGGCCGCGTTCACTCACCCGGCCCTCCAGACCGGCGGCGGCCAGGGCTGCCGCCACCCGCTCGAGATCAAGGGGCTGGCCGTCGCCCGCTTCGGACGCCAGTGGCAGCACCAGCACCTGGGGGTCGGCAGGGTCGGCCAGCAGCTTCAGGCCGAGGCCGTCGAGCTCACGCTCAAAGAACAGCCGCCGCATCCGACCCGCCAACGCAGGCCCCAGGGCGGCGGCGAAGCTTTCGAGGCCGCTGCGATCGCCGCTGCCGCCGCTGTTGAGGGCCAGCCAGATCATCAGCTTGGCCCAGCTCTCGGTGGTCCACAGGGGAGCGAAGCTGCCCCGGTGCTGGCGCACCAGCTCGGCAATGGCGAATTCGAACAGACCGGCCTGGAGGCTGGCGGCGGCGGGAACCGGCGGTGCAGGGGACATCAGCTCAACCAAGCATTTCGGATGAAGCGAGACTGACCCACCCATCGGGGGCCAAACTGTGAGGGCTTGAACCTGACAGACCCATGGGCCTCGACCTCAACGATCCCGAACTGGAGTTCGCAGACCTGGTCTACGCCTACCAGAGCTGGGTCATGGCAGTGATCAATGACGAGAAGCTTGGCGGGGAGGAGAAACTGCTCACCGACGACATCGCCGAGGACGCCCTCAACGCCATGCGCTTCCTGCCCGGCGAAGTCACTTCCGCGATCGAAACCAGCCTCGCCCGGGTCTACGACGTCGATGCCGACGAACTCGCCGACCTGCTGTTCCCTGAAGAATGAGCCGCAAGGGCTGAACGCCGAGCACGACCCATCCACGCCGATGGCCGCTTCCCAGCCTGATTCGCAGGCCACCGGCACCTATGTGCTCGGCACCGACGCCGCCGAACAGCAGCGCCTGAGCCAGCAGCACGCGCTCTGGCTTTCCTCCGCCCAGGAAGCCTGGGGCAGGGCCGGTCTGGCGGCAGGTGAACGGGTGCTTGATCTGGGGGCAGGTCCGGGATTCGTCAGCCTGGAGCTCGCCCGCCAGGTGGGAGCCGGCGGCCGGGTTCTGGCCCTGGAGCTCAGCCCCTCCTACGGGGAGGCCGCCCGACGGGCGGCGGCCGAAGCGGGCCTGGCCCAGCTGGAAGTCCGCCGCCATGACCTCTGCTCTGATCCACTGCCGCAGGAGGGCTTCGACCTTGTCTGGTGCCGCTGGGTGGCGATGTTTCTGCCGTCGCTTGAGCCCCTGCTCGACCAGCTCGCCGCCACCTTGAAACCGGGGGCACGGGTGTTGTTTCACGAATACGTGCACTGGAGCACCTTCGGGCTCCACCCCGATGGCGACGCGGTCCGCCGTTTCGGTGCCGCCGCCCTGGCCAGTTTTCGTGCCGCCGGCGGCGATCCCGATGTGAACCGCCGGCTGCCGTCGCTGCTGGCGGCGCGGGGGTTCCGCATTGATGCCCTGCGGCCATTGCCGCTCCTGGGGAGCCCTGGGGATGCTGGGGATGCCGTGGCGAACTGGCTGGAGAGCTTCGTGGATGTCTATGGCCAGCAGCTGATCCGCCAGGGGTTCTGGACGCCAACCGCCGCCGCTGCCGCCAGCGCCGAGATCGCCGCGGCCAGCCAGGATCCCGGGGCTTACTGGATGGGGCCCACGGTGATGGAACTTCAGGCGACACGATGAAGGCCCTGACCTGTTAGCGCGCCACAAGCCGATGCCCTGGACCACCGCCGACATCCCCGATCAGACCGGCCGGATCGCCCTGATCACTGGAGCCAACAGCGGGCTCGGGTTTGAATCGGCCCGGGCCCTGGCCGGCCATGGCGCCACCGTGGTGCTGGCCTGCCGCTCCCGCCGCAAGGGGGAGGCGGCCCGTGATGAGCTGCTGCCAGCCGCCACCGGCGGGCTGGAGGTGTTGATGCTCGATTTAGCCGACTTGGCCAGCGTGCGTGCCGGGGCCCGTTGGCTGGCCGAGCAATACGGTCGCCTCGACCTGCTGATCAACAACGCTGGTGTGATGGGCACGCCGCGGCAGCTCACCCACGATGGCTTCGAGCTGCAATTCGGCACCAACCACCTGGGCCACTTCGCCCTCACCACGGCCCTGTTGCCGCTGCTGGCCGAGCGGCCCGGAGCCCGGGTGGTCACGGTCACCTCAGGCGCCCAGTTCTTCGGTCGCCTCCCCTTCGATGACCTGATGGGCGAAAGCCACTACGACCGTTGGGCGGCCTACAGCCAGAGCAAGCTGGCCAACGTGATGTTCGCCCTCGAACTGCAGGAGCGGCTGCAGGCAGCCGGCAGCCCGGCGATCTCCCTGGCCGCCCACCCCGGCCTGGCCCGCACCAACCTGCAGCCGGCGTCAGTGGCCGCCAACGGCTCGAAGCTGGAGGGCCTGGCCTACCGGCTGATGGATCCCCTCTTCCAGAGCGCGGCGATGGGCGCCCTGCCCCAGCTCCATGCCGCCACAGCAGCGGAGGCCAAGGGCGGCGAGCACTTCGGCCCCGACCAACTGGGGGGAATGCGCGGCTGGCCGCGGGCCTGCCGGGTGGCACCAAAGGCCCTGAACGCAGAGACCCGCCGCCAGCTCTGGGAGGTCAGCGAAGCGCTCACGGCTGTTGGTTGAGCAAGGGAGATGAACATGCCGAGGATCACCTTTGCAGAAAGCAAGCGGGCTGAGCCCTGTTGATCCATCAAGGGCTAACGCCTTGGCTGGCAATGGCTCACTGGAGAAGGGTTGGTTATCGGTTCAGGATTCGGATTGATAGCCATGCTTGGCCGTGGGCTGGGGTGCTGATCTCCAGCCGCTGATGCTTGCGCTCCCAGCGCATCGGGCGGAACCGCGGACCATGACAGCCAGCGCTCAGCCACCCTTCCGACGGGATCAGGGGAACAGGTCGTGATGGCCGGCTCCTGTCTTTTGGAGTCAGACATCGATGGACTGGCCACACGGTTCCGGATTGCTGTCGCGCTCCTCAGACCTGCCCAGAGAAGAGAGCAGAAGCAGGCTTGCCACAGCGGCGGCTCCGCTAGCGGCCCCTGCATTCAACCAAGCCTGTGAAGGGGTGGTCGCTTGGCGCCGTGTCGCCATCGGATACCGCCATACAAAATTCAGCCCGATAGATGTAGTATGAGAATCGTTCTCAGGCCGATGATCGCGATCTCATGGTCCCTGTGCCCGTCACCGTGCTCACCGGCTTTCTCGGTGCCGGCAAGACCACGCTCCTCAACCACATTCTCAGCAACCAGAAGGGTGTGCGCAGTGCTGTATTAGTCAATGAATTCGGCGAGGTTGGCATCGACAACGAACTGGTGGTGACCACCAGCGACAACATGGTGGAGCTCAGTAACGGCTGCATTTGTTGTTCAATCAACGGTGAGCTGCAAGAGGCGGTTCAGCGCGTTCTGGAGCGCCCTGATCCGCCGGATTTCATCGTGGTGGAGACCACCGGATTGGCCGATCCGCTACCGGTGGCCCTCACCTTCATGGCTGGTGAGTTTCGCGATTTGCTCCGTTTGGATTCGATCATCACCTTGATCGATGCCGAGCATTTTGATGGCGCTTTTGTTGAGAAGAGCCCGATTGCCAGGGCTCAAGTTGTGTACGGCGACATCCTTGTACTCAACAAATGTGACCTTGTCGATGCCGAACGGCTAGTGGCCGTGGAGGCTCGCCTGAGGGAGATCAAGCCCGATGCCCGCATCCTGCATGCCAGCCATGGCGATGTGCCCCTGTCAATGCTGCTGAGTGTGGGCCTGTTCGAAACGGATCTATTGGTGGCGCTCCAAGACCAGGAAGCGCTCAGAAAGGATCACGACCACCACGTCCATCACGGCCAAGATCACCAACACAACCACCATCAATCGCACGACCATGTGCACAACCACGCAGACGCCCACACGCCTGAGCTGGAGGGATTCCGTTCAGTGTCTCTAGCGGCAGATGCTCCCTTTGATCTACGCCGCTTTCAACACTTTCTCGACAAGCAGCTGCCGGCCAACGTGTTTCGAGCCAAGGGGGTGCTCTGGTTTCGCGAGAGCAACCGCCGCCACCTGTTTCACCTCTGCGGCAAACGCTTCACGATTGATGATTCCGACTGGCCGCAAGGCAGCCCTCGGCACACCAAGGTGGTAGCGATCGGCAAAGACATTGATCAGGCCGGCCTAAAGGCGCAGCTCGAGGCCTGTTTGGCAGAACGATGAGCCAGATCCTGCTGATCTCCGGACCTCCAGGCTGTGGCAAGACGGCCTGGATCCTGAAACATTTTCAGGCCCACCTTGGGCCTTGCGGCTACCTCCGCCTTCCCGGATTTGCGGATGAAGGCCTGCAACACGCTGAGGATGGCGGCCTCGACCAGGCCTTTCTGTGCGATCAATGCCCGGAACTGATGGATCTCGCTGACCAAGACGTCAGCCTGGCTTCACACGCCACCAATCTGCTGGCCTGCCTTGAGATACCACAGTTTCACCACCCAGCGGAGAGCGGATTGGCCGGGATCGATCGACGCCTGATCCCCCAGCTGGCGGCCCTGCAGCTGATGCCTCAGTGTCATCTGCATTTTGGCCGTGATAACGAATTGCCCCAGCAGGACACCCTCGAATTCAGCGCTCTTGAGCACCACAGCCTGCCGCTCAATGGTGCGGTGTGGGATCCAGACAGTCTGAGCAGCTTCTGGTTTGAGCTGGTGAATGGAGCCTACGGCGATATTTTCCGCGCCAAGGCCCATGTCAACCTGCCTGACGGCCGCGGCTTCCTGTTCAACTGGATCGTGAGCCAGGAGGGGTCCCAATTTCTACCCTTGCTGGAGCTGGAATCACCACATGGACGTCCAACGCGGTTGTCGCGATTGGTCGTGCAAGGGAAGCAACTTCAGCTGAACCAGATACAAAACACGATCAACGACTGCCTGCTCAGCGACGCGGCTCTGGAGCTGCAGCAGGGGCCCTTGCGCCAACAGCAACAACTGCCGACCCCATCGCCTTGACACCCATGGCTATCGCCGTTCTCTCCTGCTTGCACGCCAACCTGGCCGCCGTGGAGGCGGTGTTGGCCGACATTGATCAGTTGGGTCTTGACACCATCATCTGCCTGGGTGATCTGGTTGGCTATGGCCCCCAACCCAATGAGGTGGTGGAGCTGGTACGTGAGCGGGGCATTCCCAGCTGCCAGGGCTGCTGGGATGAGGACATCATCGAGGGGCTCGATGCCTGCGATTGCAGCTATCCCTCCCAACTGGCCGAACGACGTGGGCAGCTGGCACACCATTGGACAGCGTCCCAGCTCAAGGCTGAAAACCGAGACTTTCTGGCAGGCCTTCCTTTTTCGCTACGCCGTGGGCGCCTGTTGTTTGTGCATGGCAGCCCCAACAGTCAGCACGAATATCTCCTGCCTGACATGAATGCTTTCACGGCCCTGGAGCGAGTCGATTCTGCGGAGGCCGACACCTTGCTCTGTGGCCAC
The DNA here is from genome assembly GCF_001885215.1 of Synechococcus sp. SynAce01. Taxonomy (GTDB): domain Bacteria; phylum Cyanobacteriota; class Cyanobacteriia; order PCC-6307; family Cyanobiaceae; genus Regnicoccus; species Regnicoccus frigidus. Next base: position 964,304 of record NZ_CP018091.1, read on the forward strand.
ACCCATCGCCCCTATGTGCGCAGGTTGAACCATGGCTCCATCCGGGTGCGGGTTCAGAAACCTGCTGGCGCCGCAACCTCAAGTTCCAATCTCGCGAGCAGCGAGCATCAGCTCGATCTACCGCTTCGCCGCCTCATCAATGCGGGGTCGGTAGGCGAACCACGGCACGGCAGCACCAAGGCCACGTACATCACTGTCGACGAAGACCATGACGCGGTAGAGATCCGTGAAGTGAGCTACGACGTGGAGCGCACCTGCCAGGCCATCCTGAATGCGGGACTTCCGCCCATCTTCTCTTGGCGGCTTCGCCATGGATTCGAGTACGCCGAGCGGGCCGACGACGCTGCTCACGTTTGTGAGCGTTGATGGCGATGTGGGCACTTTTGAGTGGACTGCGCGGAAACCTGAAGGCCTATGAGGCCGTGCTCAGGGATCTTCGGCGTGAGCGAGTGAGCACTCTGTTCATTCTGGGCGATCTGGTGGGCCCTGACCCAAGCTGTCATGCCCTGCTGGAACGACTCCGGAACCCACGACGGGGGGAGTTGCAACCCCAGTGTGTCGTCGGCTGGTGGGATGAACAGCTCCTGGCGGAGTGGGGATACCGCGGGCGCAGCCGCGCCGATGGGTTGCGGGCGGCGCAAGGGGAGGCTGCCGTGGAATCACTGCTGAACGCGGTGGATCAAGCCGATATGGCCTGGCTGGCCAACCTGCCATTCGGCTTTAGGGAGCTTGACTGCGCCCTCCTGCACGGAAGCTCCGCCGATGTGAGCGACAGCCTCTCCAGCGACAGCTCACCACTGTTACTGCTCGATCGCCTCACACGGATGGATGTCAATCGACTGTTCACCGGCCGAAGCGGGGAGCAATTCTGTGTGGAGCTCAGCGGCGGCCTCGATTCCAACCTCCAGCACCTCGCTGGCGTGGAGGAGCATCACCAATCCGTACCGGCCCGCAAGGTGATCGGCGTGGGCTGCGTGAACCCGGGCCCAACGGCAGGGCCCAGCACTTACTGCCTCTACAATCCCGGATCCGATCAGGTCTTTTTCCAGCAGGTCGTCGCTCAGCGAGGTTTTGCATGAGCAGAGCCTTTGCTGGAGAGGTTGAACGGCTACGTCTCAATCTGGCGGGGCACCAGCTCACCGTCGTGCTGGAGCGCCGCGGACCAGCAGCCGCACCCCTTTGGCTGCTCCTACCTGCCCTGAGCACGGTTTCGAGCCGAAGCGAATGGCTGGCGTTTGTAGAGGCGGTCGGGGATCAACGCCAGCTGGTGAGCTTTGACTGGCTCGGTTTCGGTGAGAGTGATCGGCCGCCGATGGACTACGACGCATCGCTGCAGCGCTTCGTGCTCCAAGGCGTGTTGGACCATCTCGCTAGCCACCACTCCCAACCGGTCACGGTGGTTGCTGCCGGACACAGTGCCAGCCTGGCCCTCTCCCTGGCGGCGGAGTGCTCGAATCAGTGGCAAGGACTCATAGCGGTTGCACCGACCTGGCGCGGCCCCCTGCCCACCATGACTGGCTGGTCACCCCAGAGCTTTGGCTGGTTGCGACAGCTGCTGGCAGCGCCCTTGATCGGACCAGCGCTCTACTGGCTCAATACCAGCCGACCCGTGCTGCAGGTGATGCTGCGACGCCACGTGTGGATGAATCCTGCGCTGCTGACGCAGGCGCGAATATTTGAGCAGCAGAGCATCGCCCGTCAACCCGGTGCGCGCTACGCGAGTGCTGCGTTTGTCAGCGGTGGACTGGATGCCGCCACACATGGCAGGTGGTGGCGGCAACAGGCGACGTTGCTGAAGTGCCCTCTTCATGTCGTGCTGAGGTGGTCTGGCTTTTCTGGACAGGCCCCATCGTTAACCTCTGAGGCGGGGCACTGCCCTTGAAAAGGGGCTCCCAGCCATGAGCAAACGCCGTACCCACAGCCCAGAGTTCAAGGCCAGAGTCGCCATGGAGGCGATCAGTGGCCGCAAGACGCTCCAGGAGATTGCCGCTGATCACGCGATCCACCCGATCCAGGTGAGCCAGTGGAAGAAGCAGATGCTGGAGGGCGCCAGCGATCTGTTCACCCGAGGCAAGAAGAGCAACGCCAACGAGGAAGTACAGGCCAAGGAGGCGGAGCTGTTCCAGCAGATCGGTCGGCTCCAGATGGAACTGGAGTGGCTTAAAAAAAAGTCTCAGCTGCTGTGATGCCCGTGAACTGCGCAAGCTGGTCGACCACGATCACCCTGAGATCAGCATCACCCGGCAGTGTGAGCTGCTGGGGCTGCCACGATCCACGCTCTACTACCGGCCCACACCGGTGCGTGAATCGACGCTGCGGATCATGGCCAGGATCGATGCGCTGTATTTGGAGGATCCCTGCAGCGGCAGCCGCCGGATGGTGGACTACCTGGCCAGAGAAGGGATCCCGATCAGCCGTGACCGTGTCCGAAACCTCATGCGCCGCATGGGTTTACGGGCCATCTACCAGAAGCCACGCACCACAGTGCCAGGTGAGCCATCGGAGCGCTTTCCATGCCTGGTGGACCTCAAGGAGGTCACGGAAGTGGATCAGGTTTGGGCAACGGATATCACCTATATCCCATTGCGGAAGGGCTTCTCTACCTGGTGGCCGTTGTGGATCTGTTCTCCGGCACGTGCTCAGCTGGAAACTTTCCAACAGCCTTGACATGGAATTCTGCCTGGAGGCCTTGGAATTGCTCTTACCGTTGGGCGAAAGCCACAGATCTTCCACTCCGATCAGGGGTGTCAGTTCACCTCCGGTGACTTCGTGGCAAGGCTCAAGACAGAGGAGATCAAGATCAGCTGGTCTGGTAGAGGGCGCTGCTACGACAACATCCTGGTGGAGAGACTATGGAGGACAGTCAAATATGAGGAGGTGTACCTGCGCGCCTACAGCGATGGCTGGGAAGCTGAAATCAGCTTGTCCCGATTCCTATGGAGGTACTGCCATGTAAGACCCCATAGCTCATTGGGTAGCAAAACTCCCAATGAGGTCTACAATCAAATTGAACCCTGTCCCTCCCGCCCGAGGTTAACGATGTCAGGGGCCAGATCTGTCCAATAAAAGCCATCCACCTCATGCTGGCTGACGAAGCACCTCCCCGCTCACGACTCCAGATGCAGGCCTTGGCACAAGACGCCGATCAAGTCACGGTCATCGCCGGGCGCTTGGGCTTGCATCAGGAGTTCGGCGGTCTGCTGGCCCAACAACTGCTGGAGACCACGGGCGGAACTGGCTGATCAAAAGCGCCAGCAGGAAGCCGGCGAACTGCACGATCACCACACAGGGGCCAGAGGGCAGGTTGGTGATCCCCGAGCTGAGCAGGCCGATGACGGCGCAGCCTCCACCCAGCACAGCCGATGTGGTCACATAGATCGAAAATCTACGGCTCAACAACCGGCCGGCACACGCGGGAATCACCACGAAGGCACTGATCAGCAGCACACCCACCGCCTTAATTGACACGGCCACCACGACCGCCAACAGCACGATGAAGGAGAGGCGGTGGACAAGGCCTTGGACGCCGAAGGCTCCTGCCAGATCGCCATTGAGGGTCAGCAACACCTGAGCTCGCAGGCTCAGGGCCAAATACACCAGAGCACCAAGTAACAACGCCCCGATCACCCCCAGATCCAACCAGCTGATGCCGAGGATGTCACCGAAAAGAAGCTGCTGGATTCCACCCCGGTAGGACTTCACCAGGCTCAGCGCCACCACCGCAAAGGCCAAGGAAGTGGAATAGACGATGTTGAGCAAGGCATCGGTGGGCAGGCGGCTGCGCTCCACCAGCAGGTTCACCAGCAGGGCAAATCCCACCGCAAAGGGGATCAGCACCAAGGTGGGGTTGAGGCCCAGGAGGATCCCCAAACTGATGCCCAGGAGGGCCGAGTGGCCAAGCGCATCACTGAAAAAAGACAGCTGACGCAACACGGCAAAGCTGCCTAATAAGCCTCCGAGTGCGCCTGTGAGCAGACCGCCGATCAGGGCCCGCTGCATGAACGGCTGCGCCAGAACAGTACCCAGGGCTCCCACCTCAATCATGAAGGCTGCCGCTGCGCTCGTGATGATGCCGGTAGGGCACCATGTTGGGTCCGTAAAGCTCGCTCAGACGCGACGGACTGAGGGCATGGTCTGGCGACCCACTGCAACACAGCCGTCGGTTCAGACACAGAACCTGATTGCAGCTGCGTCGCACCATGTCCAGATCGTGGGACACATGCAAGACAGTCCAGCCCTCCTGACGACGAAGCTCCAGCAACAGCAGCTGGAACTGTGCCGCGGAGGGTGCATCCAAGCCGGCCTCAGCCTCATCGAGCACCAGCAACCGACGAGGCCGCACCACACAGAAGGACAGCAGCACCCGCTTGAGTTGCCCTCCGGACAGCTCGCTGAGCAACCGATCTCCCAGATCGCCGCAGCCAGTACGCACCAGGGAGCGGCGCACCGCCTGGCGCCGACGTTCGCCACCACGCCAAGGCAGCGTTGGACCCGGCGGATCAAACCCAAAACCCACGAACTCCGCCACCGAGAGCGGAAACTGCCCTTGCAAGCTGAGGGCCTGGGGCACGTAGGCGATCTGAGCGCGCACGGAACGGGGCAGCTGGCCCAGCGGGCCAAGCCGCTGGCCGAGGATCTGCACCGTGCCTCCCTGGTGGGGCAGCAGACCGAGCAGGGCTGCCACCAAAGTGCTCTTACCAGCGCCGTTGGGCCCCACCAGTGCGGTATCGCTTTCGCTGGGCAACTCAAAGGACACCCCATCAACGGCCAGCATCCCGTCGCGCCTCACGGTGAGGCCTTCAACCCGTAGCACCGGCTCAGCCTTCAAGGTTCAGCCACCGAAAGCCGAGAGCAAATCGGCCCCATTGCGGCGCATCACGGTGAAGTAGGTACCCGGGTCCCGCGATGCTTCCTCACTGCCGGTTTCCAGGGGGTCAAACACGCTGATCTTCACTCCAAGATCCCTGGCCAGCGCGTTGAAGGAGCGGTTCCCCTCCTGGGGTTCAGTGAGCAGGGCCCGCAACTGGGTGCGCTCCACGATCTCGCTCACCCGCTGCAGATCGGCGGGGGTGGGATTCATCTCGGGCACGTCCACCAAGTACTCCGCCTTAAGGCCGAAGCGCTCGGCGAAGTAGGGGGCGAAATCGTGGAAGGCCACGAAGGTCTTGCCCTGGAAGGGCTTGAGCTGGCCTGCTAACTCAGTGTTGAGACTTCTGAGCTGGGTGGTGTAGGCCTCCGCATTGCGGCGATAGCCCTCAGAACAGCTCGGATCGGCCTTCGTCAGCCCGTCCCGAATGTTTTCCACCTGCTGCACCGCCCGCAGCGGATCAAGCCAGATGTGGGGATTCACCTCGCCGTGGGCATGGCCGTGGGCTTGATCGTTCTCCTGGCTGTGGCCCTGCTCCTGCGGCGAATCAATTGTGGCCACCCCGCGGCTGGAGTCGATCACCACCAGCTGGCTGTTACCGACTGAGCTCACAAGCTTGTCGAGGAAGGCCTCCATATCCAGACCGTTCTTCACAAGCACGCGAGCCTCGCGTAGCGCTGCCAGATCACCCGGCTTGGCCTGGAAGTCGTGGGGGCCCGTGTTAGGCGGAATCAGGGCAGTGACTTCAGCGCAATCACCAGCCACCGCCTTCGTGAACAGGGTGATCGGCAGGAAGGTGGTCATCACCTTGAAGCCCTTGCCACCGGAACTGGCGTCATTGGCCTGTTGCGGGGCTCCGCAGGACACCAGGACAAGAGCCAGTCCCAACAGCCCCGTACGTCGCAGAGAGGAAAAGAGAACGCTCATCAAGATTCAGGGAGAAAAAAGGAAAACCCAGCAACAGGAGGCATCGCAACGAACGCCGCAACAACCAGAACCAAAACCAGAATGAGAATCGTTCCCATAGTAGCGGAGTCCACCTTCCCCGCATGAGCGGGTCCCGCTATTCAGGCGTCAGGCACCTCACTGGAGGTGAGCGGCCACATCACCCAAGCTCCCTCGTCTCCGCCAGCGGCGAGGGCCTGACCGTCAGAGCGCCAGACCACACGGCTTAGCCCCTGACCATCCAGGTCGAGCACTTGGAGCAGCGATCCGGCTTCCGTCCACAGCGCTGCTGTGCCATCGCGCGAAGCCGTCACGATCGGCACCTGAGCTGTGCCAAAAGCCAGTGCCGTGATCCGATCCTGATGCCAGGGGAGCAGCACGGCGTTCCAGGACTCGAGGTCGTCTTCTGGGCCGGACCACAGGACCGCGGCCTCCGCCGCAGCGACCAGTAGTCCCTGCTGCCCGCTGGGTAACCGCGCCAAATCAATGGCATGAATCTTTCCCAGTAAGTCACCGACGCCGAGCAAGGGTCGCTGCAGATCCCGCCAAAGCACCACGCGCCGGTCTATCAAGCCCGCCACTAGCCAAGGTGGATCGACGCCCCACACCAGTTGCAACACCGCCGAGCCCGTTTCCAGCTGTAGGGGCCCTGCAACTTGCGCTGAGGCCAGCGGCAGGGCCCAGATACACACCCCCTGCCCCGTGCCCGCAGCCAGCTGATCACCCAATGGACTCCAGCTCAGGGCCATGACGGCAGAGCCTGGACTGCGCAGCGGCGGCAGCCAGGCCTGATCGTCGCGGTTCCAGATCCAGATCTCTGCGCCCCGCGCCACTGCCAGCAGCGCACCACCCGGCTGCCAGGCCAGTTGATCGATCCAGCCCCCCACCGGAGGCACCGACATCCGTTGGGGCAGATCACCATCCAGGCGCCAGAGCGAAACAACCCCGCCCTCTCCGGCAGCCGCCAGCCAGTTGCCACAGCTGGAGAATCCCATGGCGTCAAAGCCCCGACTGTCTGCATCGTTGGCGTCGCGAAGGGGCCAATCCACGCCGGCCTGAAAGTCCACCAGGATCAGCTCTCCTTCGGCGCTGGCAATCCCGAGCTGGGCTGCATGGGGCGCCCAGGCCAATCCGGTGATGCAGCCCTGAACCCTGCCGCGCAGTCGCTGCGTCACTGGACCTTGGGCCATCGGCGAGCCAGTAGGTGAGCGTTCAACCATCACCGGTGGACCACTCCAGAAGCAACCCCACTGAGAGCAGCCAGGCCTGGTGGCGCAGCAGCCCACCCTGCATCTGCTCGAAGCATGCTTGCTCCTCCGCTGGGGGCTCGTGCTCTCAGGGGTGCTGCCCGGAAGATTCCTGCGCGCCCGAGGTCATCGGCAGACGCCAGAGCCTTGGGGCAAAGGGCAGCAGCATGGGCTCCACATGAATAAATGAGAATCGTTCTCACAGAATCGATTGCATGTCTGGTTCGGTCTGGCGGCGGGCATAGCGGCGCGTTCCTGCCAGAGGGAGGGCCCCACGGCCATCGTGTGAGGCGGAGTTCAGCCGCCATCAGGTTGTCAGCGAAAACCCTTTCCACTGGTTGGCGCTCTGCCTGCGCTGCCTTGGGGAATGTTCATCGGCCAAAGCCACCAGCGGCCCTGATCCCCGCCGGCGGCCAAGTGCCGCCCGTCGGGCCGCCAGGCAAGGGCATTGAACCCCTGGCCCTCGCCCTCCAGGGGCTGGCGCAGGCGCCCGCGGCCATCCCAGAGCCCCACCGTGCCATCGGCCGAGGCACTGGCCAGCAGGGGGCGGCCCGGTGCGAAGGCCAGGGCGGTGACACGTTTCTGATGCCAGATCAGGGGTTCGGGCTTCCAACCCTGTGAGCTTTTGTCCTGTTGTCTCCAGAGAACGACGCTGTCTCCAGAGGCGACGGCCAGCGGTGGTGCGAATCGGCTGGACTGATCACTCCAGGCCAGGGCCCGCACCTTGGCCGGAAAGCCACTGAACTGCCAGGGGCGAACATGGCCGACCGCAGGCCATAACAGCAGCGAACGATCCATTTGGCCGCTGGCCAGCAATCCGCCCATGGGCGAGAAGGCCAAGGCGAGGCCAGCGGAGCCTGTGGGTGCTCGCCAGGGCTCATCAGCCAGCGGCGTTGTTGGACGCCAGATGGCGACTTCCTTATGACAACTAGCAGCCAGCTGCAGCCCGTCAGGGCTCCAACTCAGGGCCTGCACGCTGCCGGGAAGACTGAGCGTGTCAGGGCGCCATTGACGCTTGGCTCCATCCCAGAGGCGCACCTGACGACCAGCGGCGACCGCCAGGAGCAGTCCATCGGGTTGCCACAGCGCCGCATCGAGCCAACCGGCTCCCAAGGGCAATGGCTCAAGGGCCATCGGCCGGATACCACTGCCACCCAGTTCCCAGAGCAGCAGCTCACCGGCCTGACCCACCGCCATCAGGAACTGTCCATCGGCACTGAAGCCAATGGAATCGAGGCTGACATCGCGATCTCCTTGGAGCAGCTCCTCAAAGCCGGCCCTGAAATCCAAGAACAGCAACTCGCCGCCGGCACTGGCGATGGCCAGGAATTCGCCATCCCTCGACCAGCTCAGCGTTGTGATCGCCTGTTGGAGCTCACCGCAGAGCCGCTCGCTCACCAAGGTCGCTGGTGCTGGCATCCGTCCTCAGGCGACGCAGGCGAGAAATCCGGACCGCAACGCTTCCGTATCGAGATCGCGGCCGATAATGACGAATTCAGTGCGGCGGCGTTCACCGGTTTTCCAGGAACGGTCGAAATCACCATCAATCAACATGTGCACCGATTGCAAGACATAGCGCTGATCTTTGCCGGCTAGCTGGATCAGGCCCTTCATACGGAACAGGTCGGGTCCGCGCTCGGCAACCAAGTCGGAGAGCCACTTGCTCAGTCGTTCCAGATCCATCGGGCGCTCCTCAACGAAGGCCACTGAACTCACCGCGTCGTCGTGTTCATGGGCGTGTTCGTCCACCAGAAAACCTGGATCCAGACTCAAGGCACGCTCCAGCTCAAAGGCCCCCACACCAAGGATCTGATCGATCGGCACATCGGCGTTGCTGCTGGTGAGCAGCCGGGCCATCGGGTTGATCGCCCGCACCCGCTGCTCAATCGCCTGGCGGCTGCTGGGATCAACCAGATCAGTTTTGTTGAGCACCAGGACATCGGCAAAAGCCAACTGCTCCTGCACTTCCTCAGCCTCCCAGTGTTGCTCGACATGGTGCAGATCCACCAAAGTGACTACCGCATCAAGCCTGAGCTCATCGCGCAGGTCTTCATCGACGAAGAAGGTCTGAATCACTGGGGCAGGATCGGCAAGACCCGTGGTCTCGATGATCAGATGATCAAAACGATCCCGGCGCTTCATCAAGTTGCCAATGATTCGGATCAGATCACCACGAACGGTGCAGCAGATGCAGCCGTTATTCATCTCAAAGATCTCTTCATCGGCATCGATCACCAGCTGGTTGTCGATTCCCACCTCGCCGAACTCGTTGACGATCACCGCCACCTTGAGGCCATGCTCGTGGGTGAGGATCCGGTTGAGCAGCGTGGTTTTACCGGCGCCGAGGTAACCCGTCAAAACGGTGACAGGCAGACGCTCGGAGGCTGGGACGGCACTGGAGAAAGTCACAAGAGCGCAAAGGACGACGCGTCCATGGGTGAGAATGGTTTTCGTTCTAGCAAGAACAGAGCCTCCTGCTTGTGTTCTGTTCTTCCCCGTTGACGGCCTTTGTCTCCGGCCTCCATGCCTCACCCAGACATCGCTCTCCCTTCGGACCTCTTGGAGGCGGCTTCAGTCCGGCCGGGCCCTCGTCAGCAGCAGTTGCTGCAGCTGCTGTGCGAGGCCGAGCGGGAATTGAGCGGGCAGGAGCTACATCAACGGCTCAAGGGCGGCCAGGAGCGCCAAGGCCTAGCCACCGTCTACCGCGGGCTCAAACAACTGCAACGTTGTGGGCTGGTGCGTTGTCGCAAGCTGAGCAGCGGTGAAAGCGTGTATGCCCCGTTGGAGCGGGATGAGCATCACCTCATCTGCATCCAATGCGGCCATAGCGAGCGGCTGCCGATCTGTCCGCTGGGTACCAGCGGACTGGGGCTGACCACGGTGCTGCTGCAGGGTTTCCGGCCGCTCTTTCACACGTTTGAGATCCACGGCCTCTGCTCCAGCTGCCAATACACCGGGGTGGCCTGCCATGGCTGAGCTGGTGATCGCCGGGGCCGGCCCCCAGGCCCTCACCCTCTGCTGCCAGCTGCTGCAGAAAAGGCCCCAGTGGCGCCGGCAGCTGCGGGTGCTCGACCCCACGGGAACCTGGCTGTCGTGCTGGCACAGCCAGATGCGGCGTTACGAGATCCCCTGGCTGCGCTCCCCCTCATCCCACCATCCGCACCCCACCCCCCATGCCCTGCGCCGCTATGCCCAAGAAAGGCAGCGCAGCCTGGACTTGGAAGGTCCCTATGGCCTCCCCCACACAAGCCTCTTTGCTGACTTCTGCCGCAGCGTCGTGGCCGACTTCCAGCTCGGTTCACACGTGCAGGCGGCCTCGGTGCAGCAGATCCGCCTGGACCAGGCAGGGCCCGCATCGCTGGAGGTGACCCTGAGTGACGGTGCAGTTGTGGCGGCCCATCGGCTGGTGATCGCCACTGGTGCGGGCGTGCCTGTGCTGCCGAGCTGGGCTCGGACCATCGCGGCTCCCCATCCGGCAGAGGCCATGCAACACAGCCAATCGATCGATCTGGCCGCCTGCCAGGGGTTGCGCGGGCAGCACATCTTGATCGTGGGTGGCGGTCTGACCAGCGGCCATCTGGCCCTGGGTGCCATCAAGCGGGGGGCCAGGGTCACCCTGCTGTGCCGGCGGGACCTGCGGAGCAAACACTTCGACGCAGATCCGGGCTGGCTGGGCCCGAACTACCTCAAGACTTTTCGTGCTGAACCGTGCTGGCACCGGCGCCGCCAGCAGGTGCTGGAAGCTCGCGATGGCGGTTCGATCACGCCCCAGCTCGTTGCCAAGCTGCATCAGGCGCGCCAGCAGGGCAGCCTGCAACTCCATGAGCACTGTGAGGTGGAGGAAGCTTGCTGGTGTGCAGGCCAGTGGCAGATTCTTTGCCGCGATGGAAGTCGGCAGCTGGCCGATCGCATCTGGCTGGCCACCGGCCTCCACCAGGGAGTCAGCCACCACCCGCTGCTGCGCCAGTTACTGGAGCAACGTCCCATCGAGCTGATCGATGATCAGCCCGCACTTACAAGCGATTTGCGCTGGCCAGGCACCAACGTGCACCTCATGGGAGGCCTGTCAGCGCTACGGCTTGGTCCTGCTGCGCGCAACCTTTTCGGAGGACGAGAAGCTTCTCAGCGCATTTGCCGCGCCGCCATGAAGGCCTGATGGACGTCCTTCCAGCGGTCGCAACAGACCATCTGGCTCAGCAACAGCCTGGCCACCATCCATGACAGCAGCATCAGGGCCGGCACCCTGCGGCAATCACAACTGTGAGCATCGTTGCCGCGCTCCCGCGCCCTGGCCTTTTGAATGAAGACTTCCCAGCTCTGTTACCAACGGTGGGCTCCCCAGTTCAAGGCGTTGCCGAGCCCGCGATCACCACGCCCCCCAGCGAGCTGATTCCCGTCGACGCCCTGCGCCAGCTGAATCGGCGAGCAGATGCGGCTGGCTGGCGACAGGTGGCGGGCCATGGGGGCCTGATCCTCGTGTGCGGGCTGATCTGGGGGGATGCTCGTTTGCCCTGGGCGCTGCGGATTCCGGCCCTGCTGCTGCTGGGCTGGGGTCTGGCCTTCTGCTTCTGCGCCATGCACGAATGCGGCCATCGCACCGCCTTCGCCAGCCGTTCGCTCAATGACGCGGTGGCCTGGTGGGCGGGGGTGCTGAGCTTCTACAACGCCGATTTCTACCGCCGCTACCACCAGTGGCATCACCGCTACACCCACCAGCCCGGGCTGGATCCTGAGCTCGAAGGGGGCACCCCCAGCTCTCGGCTGGCCTATGGCGTTGAGCTCAGCGGGCTGCCCTGGTGGATGGGCAAACTGCGCTCCCACTGGCGCGGGCTGGTGGGCGCCTACGACGACTGCCCCTACATCCCGGCAGACGCGGTGGCGGCTGTGCGCGCCTCCCACTGGAAGCAGGCGGCGGTCTACGCCGCGGCCCTGCTGCTCTCGCTGCTGGCCGGCAACGGCCTGCTGCTCTGGCTCTGGCTGCTGCCGCTGGCCCTGGGGCAACCCTTGCTGCGCTTCGTGTTGCTCGCTGAGCACGGTGGCTGCAGCACCAGCACCGATGGGCTGCGCAACACCCGCACCACCCACACCCTGGCGCCGTTGCGCTGGCTGATGTGGAACATGCCCTTCCACAGCGAACACCATCTGTTCGCCTCGATCCCCTTCCATGCCCTGCCCGCGGCACACCCCTGGATCGCCGCCGATCTGGAGCACAACGATCCGGGCTACCTGGCGGTGCACCGAACGTTCCTGGCCGATCCGTCAACACTGGCGCTGCCAACGGCATGAGCGTGGCACCAGCGGTTCAAGGCAGAGATGCGCTGTTTGAACTGGGGCCCATGGCGCTCAGCTGCGGCCGGGAACTGCCCGACGCTCGCCTCGCCTACCGGGTCTTCGGGGAGCTCAACGCCGATCGCTCCAACCTGGTGCTCTACCCCAGCTCCTACGGCGCCTGGCCTGAAGACATCGACTGGGTGGTGGGGCCGATCCTCGATCCAACGCGGTTCTGCGTGCTGCTCGTGAGTCAGTTCGGCAATGGGCGCTCCAGCAGCCCCAGCACCAGCGCCCTGGGCCTGGCCGAGCAGGGCTGGGTGATCAGCCATGCCGACAACGTGGCCGCCCAGCAACGCCTGATTCAGGAGGTGTTCGAGGTGGAGCGCCTCGCCCTGATCTACGGCTGGTCGATGGGGGCGCAGCAGGCCTACCACTGGGCGGCCCTGGCCCCAGAGCGGGTGGAGCGGATCTGCTGCCTCTGCGGCACGGCCCGCACCACGCCCCACAACCGCCTGTTCCTGCTCAGCCTGCGCCAGGCCCTCACCGCCGATCCCGCCTGGGATGGAACGCGCTTCAGGGCCAGCCCGGAGCAGGGGCTGCGCACCTTCGCCCTGATCTATGCCAGCTGGGCCGCCAGCCAGGCCTTCTACAGGCAGGGCCGGCACGAAGCCCTGGGCTACGGCAGCGTTGAGGCGTACGTGGAGCGCAGCTGGCTGCCCGCCTACCGCCGCCACGATCCCCACGATCTGCTGGCGATGCTCGACACCTGGCTGGCCAATGATCTGGCGGCTGCTGTGGCAGAGCAGGACAGCAAAACCAGCGCCGGCATTGAAGCCGAGCCGATCAATTTGGCGGCGGCCCTGGGGCGGATCACGGCCCGCACCACCGTGATCGCCGGCTCCCACGACCTGTATTTCCCGCCCGACGACTGCGCCGCAGAAGCCGCCCTGATTGCCGGCGCCCGCTTCGAGCGGCTGGAGTCGGTGCTGGGGCATCGGGCCGGCAATCCGCGCGAGGCGCCGGCCGAGCAGGCCGTGATCCGCGCCGCTGTTGAGAACCTGTTGAGAACCTTTTAAGCACCTGTTGAACCCATGACCGACCTGGCCCGCTACGCCGCCGACCACGGCCTCCGCCATTTCCTCTTCTCCTTCTCGGATCTGTTCGGGGTGCAGCGCGCCAAGCTCGTGCCAGCCAGCGCCGCTAACAAGCTGGCCCGTGATGGCGCCGGTTTCGCCGGCTTTGCCGCCTGGCTGGACATGACCCCGGCCGACCCGGACGTGCTCGCCCTGCCCGATCCCTCCAGCCTGGCGGTGCTGCCCTGGCAGCGCAACGTGGCCTGGGTGGCCACCGATCTGCAGGTGGAGGGCCAGCCGCTGGAGCAGTCGCCGCGCTGGGTGCTGCGCCGTCAGCTGGAGCGGGTGGCGCAGTTGGGCTACAGCTTCCGCACCGGGGTGGAGGCGGAGTTCTTCCTGCTGCAGCCCGGCGGTGAGGCGATCGCCGATGGCCGCGACAGCCAGCGCAAACCCTGCTACGACCAACTGGCGCTGATGCGTCAGTTCGAGCTGATCGGCGGCCTGCTCGAAGCGATGGAGGAGCTGGGCTGGGGGCCGTACCAGGCCGATCACGAGGATGCCAACGGCCAGTTCGAGATCAACTGGACCTTCGCCGATGCCCTGGTCACCGCCGACCGCCACGCCCTCTTCCGGGTGATGGCGCAGGCGATGGCCGAGCCCCTGGGCTGGCAGGTGAGCTTCGCGCCCAAGCCCTTCCCCCAGCTCACCGGCAGCGGCGCCCACCTGCACCACTCGCTCTGGGACACCGAAGGCCGCAACCTCTTTCACGACCCCCGCGGTGAGCTCGGCCTCTCGCCACTGGCGTACCACTTCCTGGCCGGCGTGCTGGAGCATGCGCCGGCCCTGTGCGCCATCACCAATCCCACAGCCGAGAGCTATGCGCGGCTCGGGGGCCAGACCACCAAGTCCGGCGCCACCTGGTCGCCGGGCTGGATCAGTTATGGCGGCAACAACCGCAGCCACATGGTGCGCATCCCCGATGACCAGCGCCTGGAACTGCGCCTGGCCGATAGCGCCGCCAACCCCTACCTGCTGCCGGCGGCGGTGCTGGCCGCCGGCCTCGACGGCCTGGAGCGGCAGCTCGATCCTGGCCCCCGCAACGACGCCAACCTCTACACCGACCCGCCTGCGCCGGGTACGACTCCGCCCCTGCCTGCCAATCCCGAAGAAGCCCTGGCCGCCTTCGCCGCAGACACGGTGCTGCGCCAGGCCCTTGGCGAACCCTTCTGCCAGGCCTACGAAAGCCTGAGGCGCCAGCACGGCTGAAGGCCGGCAGCAACGAACGGCTTGAAGGAGCGGCAAGAAAGATGGCTAGAAGGAGTGGCCAGAAGCAAGCTCCTGTAACAGCCGAACGTGAGATCCGGGAGTGAAGATGACGGTGCCTACCTGTCCATCCCCACGGTGTCCCTCCCTGCCTGCTCCCCGATCTCCGCGGCCCGGCCGCCGTTGTGGCGGGCCGCTCGGAGGCTGGCCGGCCCCGGGGCGGCCGCAGCCGTGATCGGGAGCCTGGCCCTGACGGCTCCGGCCGTGGCGGCGGCAGAAGATCCAGCGGCAGCGATAGCGGTGCCGGCGGCCGTGATGCGGCGCCTGGAGGCGGTCACCGGCAAGCCGATGTACCGCCACAGCACCTGGGGCTGGCAGGTGGTGGATGAAGGTAGCGGCGCGGTGCTGCTGGAGCGCAACAGCGCCCAGATGTTCGTGCCTGGCTCGATCATGAAAACCTTCAGCACTGCCGCGGTGCTGAACGAGTACGGGCCGGAGCACCGCTTCCGCACCCCGATCCACCAGTTCGGCAGCTTGCGCGATGGGGTGCTCGATGGCCACCTGGTGCTGGTGGCCTCGGGGGATTTCAGCTTCGGGCTGCGCGAGCGCGCCGACGGCAGCCTTGGCTTCAACAGCCTGCCCCAGATCGATCACAACTACGCCAGCACCGGATTCCCCGGCGTCGCCCTGCTGGACGACAGCGACCCGCTCCGGGCCCTGAACCAGCTGGCGGCCCAGGTGCGCGCCGCCGGCATCCAGCGGGTGCGCGGCGATGTGGTCATCGACGACCGCCTGTTCAACACCTACGCCGGCTGGCCCGATGGCCTGATCGCGCCGATCTGGGTGAACGAGAACATGCTCAACATCATCACCCGTCCAGGCCGCCCCGGTGAACTGGCCGTGGTGGACTGGCGGCCGCGCACCGCTGCGCTGAGCGTGGTGTCCCAGGTGACGACGGTCGCGGCGGGCACGGCCACCGAGCCGTTGCAGGTGGAGCCGCTCGATGGGGGGCTGGTGCGGATCAGCGGCCAGATCGCCGCCGATGCCCCGGAGCGGATCAGCAGCGCTGAGATCCTCCAGCCCGCTGCCTTTGCTCGCACCGCCTTGATCGAAGCCCTGGAGCGGGCCGGCGTGGTGGTGGAGGCTACGGCCACGGGGAAGAACCCGGTGGCGATCCTGCCGATCCTGCCGGCGACCGCCCGGACTGAGGCCATGACCAGCGCCTATGCCGGCGCCCCGAAGCTGGCGGAGCACGTCTCGCCGCCGCTCTCGGAATTCGTCAAGGTGGTCCTGAAGATCAGTTACAACCGCGGTGCCGCCCTGATGGTCTGCCTGGTGGCGGTCAAGGCGGGCAGCCTTGACTGCCCCGACGGCCTGGCGCGGGAGCTGGAGGTCATCACCGCCCTGGGCGTATCTCCCGCCAGCACCTTGGTGGAGGACGGGGCCGGCTCCATCGACAGCAGCCGCACCTCCCCGATCGATCAGACCACCCTGCTGCGCCGCCTGCTGAAGGAACCCTGGGGCCAGGCCCTGCGGCAGGGGCTGCCGGTGATGGGGGTGGACGGCACCCAGGCGCAGAACCAGGCGGGCCACCCGGCCGCCGGCCGGATCCGGCTCAAGGATGGCTCCAGGGTGATGGGCAGCGCCAGCGGCCAGGTCTCGATTCCCGCCAAGACCCAGGTGGGCTACATCGAGGCCGCCAGCGGCCGGCGGCTGGTGTATGCCCTCTATCTCAACAACGTGCCCACCAGCCCCGACACCCTGCTGAGCAGCTTCGAAACCGCAGACCGTGATCTCGCCGCGATCGCGGCGGCCTTTCAGGAGGCCTTCTGATGGGGGCCCTGCTGGTGAGGGCTGCACTGTTCGCCCTGGCGCTCGTGCCCGGCCTGGCGGAAAAGGCCCTGGCAGAGAAGGTCTTGGCAACGGCGTCCTTGCGGGAGGCGGCCCCATCCGCGGCAGTGGCGGCGGTGATGAACAAGCCGCGCTACTCGGGTGCGAGCTGGAGCCTGCTGGTGAGCGATCTTTCCAGCGGCCGCACGCTGATGGCTCTCAACCCCGATCAACTGGCCTTCACCGGGTCGGTTCGCA
Organism: Synechococcus sp. SynAce01; assembly: GCF_001885215.1. GTDB lineage: Bacteria > Cyanobacteriota > Cyanobacteriia > PCC-6307 > Cyanobiaceae > Regnicoccus > Regnicoccus frigidus. The sequence goes on from NZ_CP018091.1 coordinate 981,058, forward strand.
AGCTGTTCTCGGTGGGCCGCGCCCTGCAGACCCTGGGGCCGGAGCACCGGGTCGAGACCACGGTGCTCCGGCGGGGCTCCCTGGGCGCAGGGCGGCTGGCGGGTGATCTGGTGCTCGTGGCAGGTGGTGATCTCACCTTCGGGGGCAGGCGTCTGCCGGATGGCGGCGTGGCCTTCACGGCCTTCGATCACAACGATGCCAACAACCTCGGCACGGCCCTGCTGACGCCGCAGGATCCGCTGCAGGCTCTCGATGCCCTGGCGTTCCAGGTGCGGCAGGCGGGGATCCGCCAGGTGGAGGGCGATGTGGTGGTGGACGATCGGCTGTTTCCGGCTTACCGGGTCCCCAACGGCAATCTGCTGATCCCCCCGATCCTGGTGAACGAGAACATGGTCGATGTGTCGGTGACACCGACGGCCATGGGGGAACCGGCCCGGGTCGACTGGCGGCCCCGCAGTGCCGCCTTCCAGGTGCGCTCCAGCGTTCGCACCGTGGCAGCGGGAGGGCCAGCCGTGCTCGATCTCTCCGATCTGGGACAGATGGACTGCCAATGGCGGGAACCCTGCACGGGCACCATCAGCGGCACAATCCCCCTCGACTACCGGGCACCCCTCTCCGGCAGCCCGGTGGCGGTGCGCACCTTCCGGATCGAGGATCCCGCCTCCTATGCCCGCATCGCCTTCCATGAAGCCCTCGCCCGTGCCGGCGTGGTGGTGCGGGCCCCCCTGCTGGCCCCGAATGATCCGAGCCGGCTCCAGCCCGCCGGCTCCGGGGACGCCGAGCAGACGAACAAGCAGGCTGCGCAGCTGACGGAAGAGCAGACCGTGGCCTCCTGGCGCTCCACGCCCTATGGCGCCCTGGCCCGGCTGATCCTCAAGGTGAGTCTCAACCTGGGGGCCAACCTCAGCCTCACCCAGGTGGGACTGGTGGAAGGCGAACGGCAGGTGGACGGGGCCCTGGCCGCCGAACGGCGCGACCTGAACAGGCAGGGCCTGAGCCCCCAGAGCTTCCGGTTTCCCAGCAACGGCAGCGGTAGCCCCGACAGCCAGGCCACGCCTCGGGCGGTGGTGCAGTGGCTGGAGATCATGCACGGCAGCCCCCAGGCTGCCGTGTTCCGCTCGGCGCTGCCGGTACTGGGCGTGGATGGATCCCTGGCGGAAACCGGACGGGACCTGACCGCCCGCGGCGAGGTGATGGCCAAGACGGGCACCACGATCGATTCCACGGGCCTCAAGGCCCAGGTGCTGGCGGGCTACCTGCGCAGCGTCAGCGGGCGGGATCTGGCCTTCGCGTTGTTCGTGAACGACGCCGGTCCGGTGAGCTCGATCACCGATGTGGCCGAAGTGTTCGAGGATCAAGCGGTGATTACCGATCTGATCCGAAGCTGGAGCCCCTGACCCAGCCAAGGGCCAGCCCGGTCTCAGTTGGGCATTCTCAATTGGGCATCGTCACGAACTCTTCGGCGACGGAGGGGTGCAGCGCCATGGTGCGGTCGAAATCGGCCTTGGTGGCGCCCATGCCGATGGCGATCGCCGTCATCTGGATGATCTCTGCGGCGTGTTCACCCACCATGTGAGCGCCCAATACCTTTCCTGTGGCGGTTGCCACAACCAGCTTGAGCAGCACCCGGGGACCCCGGGCCGGCAAGGCCTGGTTCATCGGCCGGAAGCGGGCCCGGTGCACCTTGACGCCATCGGCGCCATGGCGCTCAATCGCCTGCTCCTCACTCAGGCCAACCGACGAGAGCTCAGGTTGGGAGAAGACCGCCGAGGCCACCAGGTCATGATCCACCTGGCGAGGCTTGTTGCCGTAAACCGTGTCGGCGAAGGCCCTGCCCTCATCAACGGCCACGGGCGTGAGGTTGATGCGATCGGTCACGTCACCCACCGCATAGATCGTCGGCACGCTGGTGCGTTGATCGGCGTCCACCGGGATCCGGTGGCCCTCCACCGCCACCCCGGCGGCCTCCAGGTTGATGCCCTGCAGGAATGGCCGCCGGCCTGTGGCCAGCAAGACGCCACCGCAGCTGAAACGTTCACCGCCCTCGCTGGTCAGCGTCAGCTCACCCGAGGGGCCCTCCTTGCTGATGGCGGCGGGCGAATGGGCAAATCGCAGGGTGATGCCTTCGGCCTCCATCCCCTCTTGCACGGCCGAGCTGGCTTCCCGATCGAAGCCGCGCAGCAGGTGATCGCCGCGGATCAGCTGGGTCACCTGCACGCCAAGGCCATGGAGGATGCAGGCGAATTCGCAGGCGATGAAACCGCCACCCACCACCACCACGTGGGCTGGGAGCGATTCGAGCAGGAACATGTCATCGCTCACCCAACCCAGCTCGGCGCCGGGGATGGCCGGGCGATGGGGGCGACCGCCCACGGCCACCAGAATCCGCTCGCCCCGCAGCTGGCGGGATGATCCATCCGCTGCCGTCACCGCAATGGTCTGGGCGTCGTCGAAGCGACCCCAGCCGCGCACCAGTTCCACACCGGCCTTGGCCAGCAGACCGATGTGGAGCTCATTGAGCCGATCCACCTCGGCGCGGACGTTGGCCAGCAAGCGCCCGGCATCCAGATTCAGATACCCCACGTCCCAGCCGTAGCTGGGGGCATCGGCAAGCAGATGGCGGTAGGCCGAGCCATAGACCAACAACTTCTTGGGAACGCAGCCCCGGATCACGCAGGTGCCACCCACCCGATCGCCCTCAACGATCGCCACCCGCGCCCCGTAGGAGGCGGCCCGCTTGGCTGCGGCCAGCCCCCCCGATCCGGCGCCAAGAACAATCAGATCGAAGGGGTCGCTCATGGGCAGGTGACGGGGAGCCAACGGATGGGTGGACAGGTCTGTATTCGCCTCAGCCGGCAAATTCGAGCCGGGGCTCGCAGACGCCCGTGGGTGCCACGCCCTTCAGGTAGGCCAGCATCGTGTCGGCGTCGGAGACTTCGAAGGGATCGGTGGGGCAGTTGTTCTCGGCGCCAGCTTCAGCGAAGACTTTCTCGATCGTGCCGTCATTAACCACCATCGAATAGCGCCAGGAACGCAGACCAAAGCCCAGGTTCGACTTCTCCACCAACATCCCCATCTCGCGGGTGAAGTCGCCGTTGCCATCGGGGAGCAGGAAGACATTCTTGGCGCCCACGCTCTGACCCCACTTGAACATCACGAAGGCATCGTTGACCGACACACAGACGATCTGATCGACGCCAAGCGCGCGGAACTCCTCATAAAGCTCTTCGTAGCGGGGCAGGTGGTTGGAGGAGCAGGTAGGGGTGAAGGCACCGGGCAGCGAAAACACCACAACTTTTTTGCCAGCAAAGATTTCACTGCTGCTGAGGTCTTGCCAGCGGAAAGGATTGCCCCCCTCCACGGATTCATCGCGGACGCGGGTCTTGAAGACGACGGTGGGGACGCTGGATGGGTAGGACATGGGAGGGGAAAACGGAGGGGTGAACTGGAGGCTGAAGGCCAAACGCTAGCCGGGCCAGCACAACAGCCAGCAGCTTATGCGAACTCATACTGGCTTCGACTTGGCCTGGCTGTCAAGGTGGTTTGACGTCTGTCTTCGCTTGGTCCACGCCTTTGCCTGAGTTGCGCCGCATCCTGCTCACCGGGGGTAACTCCGGTATCGGTTTCGAAGCCGCCGTCCTGCTCTGCAGGGCCGGCCATCCCCTCACCTTGCTCTGCCGGGATGGCACCAGCGCAGAGGAGGCCAGCCACCGGGTGGCAGAAAAGGCCGGCTCCACCACCCTGCCCCAGTCAGCCATTTGCGACCTGGGCGATCTGGAGAGCGTGAGGGCCTGCGCGGCCGCGCTGCTGGCGGCAGGAACGGTCAGCGACACGCTCGTTCTCAATGCCGGGCTGCAGTACGCGGGCGCCAAGGAACCGCGGCGCACCCCCCAGGGCTTCGAGCTCAGCGTCGGCGTCAACCATCTCGGCCATCTGCTGCTCGCCCAGCTGCTCACCCCCACGCTGGAGGCCGGACGCTCGCCTCGCCTGGTGGTCACCGCTTCGGAAGTGCATGACCCCACCAGCGCCGGCGGCAAGGTGGGCCGGCCAGCCGGGCTGGGTGATCTCAGCGGCTTGAAGGCTGGCGAGGACGCCGCCATGGTGGATGGATCCACCCCCTTCAATGCCGAGAAGGCCTACAAAGACAGCAAGCTCTGCAACGTGCTCTTCGCCCGCGAATACCAGCGCCGGATGGAAGCGCGGGGGCAGGACCTGCCGGTGATCGCCTGGAGCCCCGGGCTGGTGATCCCGCCGATCAGCAGCGGCGGCTTCTGGCGTTACAGCCGCCAGTCCAACGAGCTCGGCCAGCGCTTGTTTGCCCTGGCGGCCCGCTCGATCCTGCGGATCAGCGAGCGGGTGGAAACCGCCGGATCCCTGCTCGCCGCCCTGGCCACCGACGACGCCTACGCCACCCCTGGCTTCAGCTACTACAGCAACCGCCTGCTGGCCCCAGGTCGCCATCGCTTCGAGGCCACCGCGATCAGCGCCGAAGCCCAAAACGACGCCCTGGCCCTGCAGCTGTGGGAGCGGAGCACGGCGCTGGTGGGTACTGAGATCGGTACGGAGATCACCCTGCCCGACCAAGACGCCCACAGCGGCCAGATCGCTTAGTATCGACTTATACATTTCAGCTTGGCGGAGCCACTGGTATCCCTGCCCGGTCCTGGAGATCGGCAGACCATTCGGTCGTCTCCCCTGAGTCATCAAAACTGAATAAACACGTGGCATCCCCTTTTGGAGCCCTGGATTTGCCGATGGTGCAGTACGCGCCGTTGGCCCCCAAGGCTCCCGTTTCACCGCCCGCACCAGCCGGCATTCCTGCGGTGATCTACTGCGAGGGCCAGTTCATGAGCCCCGATGGCAAGACGGCCCATGGGTTGGTGCGCCACAGCGAGCGCTTCCGAATCGCGGCTGTGATCGACAGCCTCTGCGCCGGCGCCGATGCCGGCCTGCTCTTGGATGGTGTGGCCAATGGCATCCCGGTCGTGGCCGACCTGGAGGCGGCCTTTGCCCTCGGCGGAGCGCCACTGCGGACCTTGATCTACGGCATGGCCCCCGCCGATGGTCTGTTCAGCCCAACCGACCGTGCCGTGCTCCTCGGCGCCGTTCGCGCCGGCCTCGGCCTGGTGAATGGCCTGCGTGAGTTCCTCGGCGATGACGCCGAATTCACCGCCGCCGCCGCGCTCCATCAGGTCACGATTGAGGATGTCCGGCGTCCACCGGCCCTGAAGGACCTGCGCCTGTTCAGCGGCGCGATCGCCAGGGCCCACTGCCGGCGCATCGCCGTTCTCGGCACCGATGGCGCCATCGGCAAGCGCACCACCGCCACGCTGCTGGTGCAGGCCCTCAACGACCATGGCATCCGCGCCGTGCTGGTCTCCACCGGCCAGACCGGGATGATCCAGGGCGGGCGCTACGGGCTGCCGCTCGATGCCATCCCGTCCCAGTTCTGCTCCGGCGAAGTGGAAGCCGCCGTGGTGCTGGCCTACGAAACCGAGCAGCCCCAGGTGATCGTGATCGAGGGCCAGGGCGCCCTCAGCCATCCGGCCTACCTCTCCTCCACCTTCATCCTGCGCGGCAGCCAGCCCCAGGCCGTGGTGTTGCAACATGCGCCGAAACGCCGCTATCGCTGTGATTTTCCGCAGGTGGCGATGCCCACCCCCCAGAGCGAGATCACGCTGATCGAGGCCTTCGCCCCCACCCGGGTGATCGGCATGACCCTCAACCATGAGGGCATGGAGGTCGCTGAAATCCCCGCCGCCATTGCCCTTTACGAGGCCGAACTGCACATTCCAGTCACCGATGCCTTGGCCTGCCCGCCCGAGCGGCTCGTCCAGATGGTGATGCGGGCCTTCCCAGAACTGGCAGGGGAACTGGCGGCGGTGACGTGAGCGCCCCGCGGCTCGAGATCGATCTCGGCCGCCTCCAGCACAACGCCATCACCCTGGTGAGGCGCCTGGCACGCCAGGGCATTTCGGTTTCGGGCGTGAGCAAGGCCGTTCTCGGACTGCCGGAGATCGTGCACCTCTGGCTGGCCGCCGGGGTGAGCTCGATCGGGGATTCACGCCTCGAAACGATTGAAGCCATGGCGCATGCGGGCATCACAGCTCCACTGCTGTTGATCCGCACGCCCATGCTCAGCCAGGTGGAACGGGTCGTGGCCCATGCCGCCACCAGCTGCAACAGCGAACCCGTGGTAATCAAAGCCCTGGCAGCGGCGGCCTTGCGCCAAAGGCGGCGCCATGGCGTGTTGCTGATGGTGGAACTCGGTGATCTGCGCGAGGGGATCCTGCCGCCTGATCTGACGGCAATCGCCGAACTCACCCTGGGCCTGCCGTCGCTGCGGCTGGTGGGGATCGGCAGCAACCTGGGCTGCCAGCACGGGGTGGCGGCCGATGCCGACAACATGGGCGAACTCTCGGCCCTGGCCAACGCCCTGGAAGCCCGCTTCGGCATCAGCCTGGAGCTGATTTCAGGCGGGAATTCCGCCAATCTCCCCTGGCTGGAGCAAGGCGGAGCACCCGGCCGGATCAACCATCTGCGCCTGGGCGAGGCCCTGCTGCTGGGCCGCGAACCCCTGGGCCGCACCGCTATCCCCGGCCTCCACACCGACGCCTTCAAGCTGGTGGGTGAACTGATCGAAGTGAAAACCAAGCCAACCCGGCCCTGGGGCAGGCAAGGCCTCACCAGCTTCAGCGACGAAAGCCCCCGCCAACCTTCCTTACGCGAAGACCGGGGCCTGCGGCAGCGTGGCTTGTTAGCCCTTGGCCTTCAGGACGTTGATCCTGCCGGTCTGGAGCCGCCGCCGGGCGTTTCAATCGTGGGAGCCAGCAGCGATCACCTGGTGGTGGAGGCTGATCATCCCCTGAGCGTGGGCGAGGAACTGAGCTTCTCACCGAACTACAGCGCCCTGTTGCGTGCCATGACAAGCCTGTTTGTGGAGCGCCTGTGCATCGACGGAGAAGCCAAGGCTCCCAGAGGAGCGGCAGCCTCTACGGCTCAAGCACCAAGGCCGGGGAGTCAACCAGGGACGACTCTGGAGGGAGATTCGGAACGAGCGCTAGTCGCGACTACAAGCTGAACGGCACCGAACAAGCAGAAGTCAAATAAACAAATCACGGCTTTGTCTGATAATCAGCAAGGAAAGAGTGCAGGATCCACATGTAATCGTCACTTGACGATAACCAGCGGAGATCGACGCCAGCACTGGGATTGTCAAGCTGGACATTGAATTTTGCCGCCAGCCCCACCCCCGAACGGACCGAACTGACAGGACGGCCCTTGCTCCCGTGGCCAGTGGCCGAGGGAGACGAACGGCAAGAATCCGCCATACGGAGCAGGTCAGACTTGAGGAAATACCGCAAATCCATCGGCAAGCAAGCTAGAGCCAAGCCAGAACGACAGCTAAAACTTGACAGAACCACTGAACAATGGTAGGTATTGTCAAGTGACGAAGACATTCAATTAATGTTCAGGCCTTAGGCGCGCTCGCTCAAGGCACATACAGTTAAAAGAATTCACGCAAAAAATGTAGCCTTAAGTTCAACTGCAACTCCAGCAACTGGCAGCTCAGTTTCCTCTAGAATCCACACTACTTCACTTTTGAGCGAATGAAACTTGATCAGCACGTTTCCAATGGCTCAACTTCACAAAATACCAAATCTTGCATGTTTACTTGATTGGCCGTCCCACAAAGTCCTCAGCGACAGAATCCTGTAAACCACGGATTCTGCCCAAGAGCAGCAAGTGTTGAGGAAGATTGTAAGCGATAAGCACATCAATGCCAGCAGACCGCCCCCTCTTCATCCTGCTGATCAGCGTTCACGGCCTAATCCGTGGGGAGAATCTCGAACTCGGCCACGATGCCGATACTGGCGGTCAGACGAAATACGTTGTGGAGCTGGCCAGAGCCCTGGCCAGGCACGTTGACATTGAGCAGGTCGATCTGATCACCAGGCGGGTGGTGGATGCCTCCGTGAGCGACGACTACGCCAAACCAATCGAAGAATTGGCAGACAAAGCCCGCATTGTGCGCCTCGAAGCAGGCCCTGCGGCCTACATCGCCAAGGAAAGCCTCTGGCCCCATCTCGATACGTTGGCGGACAACGTCTTCGAGTGGATGTACAACCAGCCGCGCCTGCCCGACATCATTCACACCCACTACGCCGATGCCGGCTATGTGGGGGTGCGGCTGTCGAAGGCCACCGGCATCCCCCTGATCCACACCGGCCACTCTCTCGGGCGTGATAAGTGGCGGCGGCTGATGGCGATGGGCACCACGATCGAGCAGATCGAAGAGCGTTATCACATGGCTGAGCGTTTTTCTGCCGAAGAAAATGTTCTCGCTAATGCCGAGCTGATCATCACCAGCACACGTAATGAAATGGAGGATCAATATGGCCTCTACGACTACTACACTCCGGAGAAGATGGCGGTGATTCCGCCTGGGACCGATCTCAAGCTGTTTCATCCCGCCAGCAAGAAAGACTCCCCCTGCCAGCTCGCCCCAACCCTGGATCGACTGCTCAAGGATCCAACCAAGCCGATGATTCTGGCGCTCTGCCGGCCTGATCCGCGCAAGAATCTGCTCACCTTGGTGGAAGCCTATGGCGAATCCCCCAGCCTGCAACAGCTGGCCAATCTGGTGATAGTGGCTGGCAACCGCGATGACATCCGCGACCTTGGCGACAATGCCCAGGGTGTGTTTGCCGAGCTGCTGTTGGCGATCGATCTGCACGAGCTCTATGGCCTGGCGGCACTTCCCAAGCATCACAACTCCGACGACGTTCCAGGCATTTATCGGCAGGTTGCCGACTCGGGGGGGGTATTCATCAATCCAGCCCTGACCGAACCCTTCGGTCTCACCCTGCTGGAGGCGGCCGCCTGCGGACTACCGCTGGTGGCCACCGAGAACGGTGGCCCCGTCGACATCATCGGCAACTGCCGAAACGGGCTTCTGGTTGATCCACTCGATAAGGGGGCGATCGCCAGTGCCCTGAAACAGTTGCTCACCGATCAGGCACTCTGGCAACGCTGCGCCAGCAACGGCCTTCGCCATGTCAAGACGCACTATTCCTGGGATGCCCATGCCAGCAGCTATCTGCAGCGGATCCGCCCGATCACCGATCGCCATCAGGCGCGCCGCGCCGTACCCGCTTCGTCCGGAAGGCAGATCGACCGCCGCCGCGCCCTGTTCACGGCCATCGACAACACACTGCTGGGTGATGTCGAAGCCCTGCGCGAATTCATCGAAACCGTGCGCCGCCACCGCCGCCAGTTCGTCTTCGGCATCGCCACCGGCCGCCGGCTTGATTCGGTCCTGAAGCTGATCCGGGCCTATGGCATCCCCAGCCCCGATGTGCTCATTACCAGCCTGGGAACAGAGATCCACTACTCAGCCCAGTTGTTCGGCGACATCGCCTGGAGCCACCACATCGACCACGTCTGGACGCCCAAGGTGTTGCGGCGCGTTCTGGAGGGCATTCCCGGCCTGAAGACCCAGGGCAAGGAAGAACAGAGTCGCTACAAACTCTCCTACTTCTACGATGCTGCAGAGGCCCCACCGCTGGTAGAAATTCAATCCATCCTGCGCCAACGGGAACTCTCCGTGAATGCCATCTTGTCGTTCGGCCAGTATCTCGATGTGATTCCGGCCCGGGCCTCGAAAGGACAGGCGTTGCGCTACGTGCTCAACCAGCGGCGGATCCCCCTGGAGCGCAGCCTGGTCACCGGGGGGTCCGGCGGCGATGAGGACATGCTGCGGGGCAACATGCTGGGCGTGGTTGTTTCCAATCGCCACTGGGAGGAACTCTCCAACCTTCGTGAGAATGAGCGTGTGTATTTTGCCCAGGGAGCCCACTGCAGGGGGATTCTTGAAGCCATTGAGCACTACAACTTCTTCTCCAGCAGGCCCCAGGATTTTGCCCCTTCGAGCTGATCAAGCCGAGCCCAAACCGGAATCCTTTCTAGCGTTCAGCCATCCGCTTTCGGTCATCCTCCTTCATCTATCAGATCCAGCGATCAGATCCAGCCATCCGCTCCAGCCCTGGCTTCGGGCGTCGGTTATAGAACGTCCGCCTAGTGCCGTTCGATTGAGCCAGCACCCCACCAGATCAGCTCTCCCCCTTGTCTTGAATGTACGAACAAGTTTCCCATTCCCTGCTGAATTCGATCCTCAACGATCTCAAGCCCGAAATTCGCCGCCAAGACCTACGCCATTTCTACACACGGCTGGGGGCAAATTTCTATGCCATCCACTCCCTGTTCAGCACGCTCTACGGCCACCGCGATGATTTCAACATCCAGATCCTAAATCTGGTTGAAACGATGGCGACGGGCTACATCCAACGCAGCGCCGAGTTGGAGGAGCTCGACATGGAGCGGGAGCGTGACCACAACTGGTTTCTCTCCCAGAAGTGGGTGGGGATGGCTCTTTACACCAATGGGTTCGCCGAAAACCTGGAAGACCTGCTCCACAACAGGATCGGCTACCTCCAGGAGCTGGGCATCAACATGGTGCACATCATGCCGATTCTGAAATGTCCAGTTGGCCAGAGTGATGGTGGTTATGCCGTAAGCGACTTCCGGCAGATCGATGAGCGCGTGGGAACACTCAACACATTTCGCCAAGTGGCTGATGAGTTTCGCAAGCGCGAGATCCTGCTGGTTCATGACATCATTTTGAATCACACCTCCGATGAACACGCGTGGGCCCAGAAGGCCAAGGCAGGGGAGACTCACTACCAGGATTATTACTACACTTTCGAAGATCGGCGGATTCCCGATATCTACGAGCAAAGCATGCCGCAGGTGTTCCCTGGAACCGATCCCGGCAACTTCACCTGGAGTGGGGAGATGCAGCGCTGGGTGATGAGTGTGTTTCATCACTACCAGTGGGACCTGAATTACTCCAATCCAGAGGTGCTGATCCAGATCGTCGATATCATTCTGTTCTGGGCCAATCAGGGTGTCGATGTGCTCCGCCTTGATGCGGTGGCCTTTCTCTGGAAGCGGCTTGGCAGCACCTGCCAGAACGAACGCAAGGCCCACCTGATCCTGCAGCTGCTCAAAGACTGCTGCCAGGTCACCGCGCCGAGCGTGCTGTTCATCGCCGAGGCGATCGTGGCGCCGGTGGAAGTCACCAAATACTTTGGCGAAGATGCGATCGTGGCCAAGGAATGCGAGGTGGCCTACAACGCCACCTTGATGGCGTTGCTCTGGGATGCCACCGCCACCAAGAACGCCAAACTTCTCTGCCAGGGCCTCAAGAGCCTGCCAGGCAAGCTGGACCGGGCCACCTGGCTGAACTACGTCCGCTGCCATGACGACATCGGCTTCGGCTTTGATGATCAGGACATCCGGGCCGTCGGCTATGAACCCCGCGCCCACCGTCGTTTCCTCACCGACTATTTCACCGGCAGCTTCGACGGCCAGGCCAGGGGGCTGGCCTTCAACCGCGACGATGCCACAGGCGATGCCCGAATCTGCGGTTCGTTGGCTTCACTGGCGGGCCTGGAAACCGCACTGGAAGCCGACGATCAGGCCCTGATCCAAGCGGCCATCGACCGGATCTTGCTGCTGCACGGCGTGATCCTGTCCTTCGGTGGCATCCCGCTGATCTACAACGGAGACGCCATCGGCACCCTCAACGATTACAGCTTCTCCGATGATCCCAGCAAGAGCCATGACAACCGCTGGGTGCACCGCAACAAGATCAATTGGAAACGGGCCGAGCGGCGCAACCAGGCGGGAACGGTGGAACACAGCCTGTTTGGGGCGATGCAAAAACTGATCGCCATCCGCAAGGAGATCCCCGCCTTCGCTGATTTCAACAACCGCGAACTGCTGCCCCTGGCGAATGATCATCTGCTCGGCATGGTGCGCTTCAACCCCCAGCGTCCCTCCGACCTGGTGGTGGTAATCGCCAATTTCGACAGCAGCGCCCATGGGATCGACCTGGAGACCCTCTCCCGCCATGGCCTGAACCCAAGGGGCCGGCTGGTGGATCTCGCCAGCGGCCGCTCCCCACTCCTGCAGGACGGAGTTCTGGCCGTTGGCGGCCAGCAGTTCCACTGGCTAACCGAAACCTGAGCCCCGTCACGCCGGCCAATCAGCCCAGCAACACCACCGGATCCCCAAGCTTGAGGGCACCCGGCCGCAGCACCGAGAGCCGGATGCCTGCTTCCACCTTGTTATGGCGAGCGGTCGCCCGCAGGATTTCGAGGTTCTGAGGCAAGGCGCCCTGGGCCAGGGTGGTGACCACACAGCGCGGGCAGGCGTCGTCAACCCGCAGCTCCAGTTGATCGCCCAGTCGCAGCGTGCGGCCGATCCAGCCCGCCTCCACAAAGCCTTCGGCGCCTGCTTCCGGCTCGATCAGCAGGTTGGGGCGGAAGCGCTCTGCAGCGAAATCGAGCCCAGGCGCCAGGGCCCGCAAACGCTCCAGGCTGGCGGTGGTGATGGCGTGGATCGGGCAGGAATCGAAGAAGGTGCCATGGGGCAGCACCAGTTCGTTGACCACGTTCTGGAAATCACGCTCCGGCACTTCAGGCCAGTACTGATCTAGGCTGGCGTCCTGCGGGGCGCGATCGAGCAGGCTCACCTGGCGCCCAAGCAGGCCGGAGAGCCGCCTGGCCAGATCTGGGCCTGAGCTGAGCAGGTCGGGGCTTTCGGATTGTCCGTTGGCGAACCCCACCGGCGTGATCGCCACCGGCGGGGGGAGCGCCTCAGCCTCGGGTTCCGCCAGATAGCGGGCCCGATAGCCGAGCAATTCACTCCAGAGGCGCGGGTTCTTGGCACTGGCCACCCGGGAGGTGGCGTGATCCCAGAGGGCCCAGCCGCGGTCACCGCAGCCCCCCCGTCTGTCAACCGAGAGGCACTGCAGCGATTCCCCCAGCATCGATTTCACGGGGTAGCGCCAGAGCGCGGCCACCCGGCCCAGCAGCTGCGACGTGTCGCGTGAGACCAGCTCCGCGCCCATTGTCTCCACCATTCCTTCTGCGGCCGACCGCCGTTGAAACCGGAACCATCCAAGCCCCAGCCTGGAGGCGACAACGTTCGCAGCAGACCGGAGCTGAAGCCGACTGAAACCAGCCGTGACTATCTGCGTAGTCCCCCCCTCTGCCACTGGCCCGGCTACCACTGATCAGTCGACAACGCTTGATCCGCAGCAACTGCAGCAGGCCGTGGAACTCCGGCACCAACGCTTCACGCTCCGCCGCATCGCCCGGGCGCCACTGACACCACATGGCGAGCTGCCCGCGCGTTGCTGGTCGAAACCGCTGGCTACCCCGCTACCTGGAGACCTGTAACGGCAGCAGGTGCCACATGGCTCTCGGTAACCTCAAGCCTCAGCAGTGCCTCAATCGGCTGCTGATCGCTGAATGACCTGGTGAGAAAACACACCTAGGCAATGATTCCAATGCATCGAAACTTTCTCGCAATCCCGCTTGCCATTGCCGCCACATACTTTTTGGGTGGGCTTTTATTGTTCTTCTTTCAGCGCAACTTGATTTATTTCCCCACCAGCAAGATTGATCATGATTTCAATGAGCTGATCCTCGAAAACGATGAGCAAAAGATTCGCGTCATCTCTTTAAATGAGGGGAACGAATCTGCGATTTTGTATTTTGGCGGCAATGCAGAGTCCATGGCGTTTACGGCCATGGAGTTTCAAGCCAGATTGCCATCATTCTCCATCTATTTAATGAATTACAGGGGCTATGGCGGAAGCTCGGGGTACCCAGAGGAAGATGGATTGTATGCTGATGCTTTGCAGCTCTATGACTCCCTAAGATCAATGTACAACGACGTCTTTGTTGTTGGGCGCAGCCTTGGCAGTGGAGTGGCAACCTATGTTGCATCCCAGCGTCCCGTCAGCAGATTAGTGCTAGTAACACCTTTCGATAGTGTCGAGAATGTCGCCCAAGAGCAATTTCCTTTTTATCCTATTTGGATCTTACTGAAAGACAAGTTTGATTCTGCGAGCAGGGCAAAAGCCATCGATTCAAAAGTATTGATCCTATCGGCGGATGGCGACAGGGTGATATCCAAAAAACGTACTGATAACTTAGCCGCCAGCCTGAGCCGCGTCCAGCTCACCCAAGTGGTGATCAACAACTCTGGGCATAATTCTCTTTCGGAAAACAACAAATTCTACAACGCAATCCATCAGTTTCTTCAGTGATGCCAGCCAAGATCAAAGGCACTTGTTTTGTAAGGCTATCCAAAGCGTGCAGGCAAAGATCTGAACCGAAGGGATAAAATGGGGCCGAGATTGATTCAGTCGCATCTTCGTTGATGGAAGCGGCTCGATCGCCGGCTCTTCATGAGATGGCTTCCATAAAATGAGAACTCTATCCAGCACGATCGGATCCCTTTAGGGTTGATCATTCCGCTGCGCGACCAACATGAAACCGTTCGCTCCGTTGGTGGCCCTGCTGGCTGCGATCACACCTGCCATGCCGGTTGTCGCTCAAGTGGGCCTTTCTATTCAGATCGGTCAGCCGAACGTCTACGGACCGATTCAGTCCGGCTTCTACGGCCGCAACCAACCTTTCTTTACGGCACCGCAGTTTTACTACCCAAGGCTCAGGTGTCATGCCTTTAACGGATGCAGCAGGCCAGTTTATTCTGTTCGCGATCAGTGGTATCGAACGAATAACATTCCCCGCCTCCGGCCGGAGAGGCGCTGGAAACAGGACAACGACAATCGCTCGCGACGACAGCAATTCCGCTACCGAAACAACAAAAGGGGCTGGTATTAGGCCTCTCGAGCACAGCTGGCTCTTCATTCACAACTGATCAATGCCAACCGAAAGCTTTTGATCAATGCCAGCTAAAAAATTTGAGCTCGAAAACCTCACCAAACCAGCTCTGGTAATTCACGAAACACTTGTCGAACCCCGGCACTCCACTCGTCGCTGAGTTGCCTGAAAAAGCTGTCGCCTTCAGCGAAACGGCGGCGGTGGGTGATCGCCAGGCTGTCGCGCTTGTAGACAATCAGGTCAATCGGCATCCCGACCGACAAATTGCTGCGAATCGTCGAATCAAATGAAACGAGCACGCACTTGGCCGTTTCCCCCAGCGTCGTGTCGGGATGGATCACGCGATCGATGATCGGCTTGCCATACTTCGCCTCACCCGTCTGTAGATAGGGTGTGGTATCGCTGGCTTCGATGAAATTGCCTTCGGCGTACATCCGAAACAGCCGGGGCGGCTCGCCCTTCAGCTGGCCGCCCACCAGAAACGACGCATTGAATCCGCCGCCCGATCCCTCCAGGTAGGGGCCATCACGCTGCCCGATCGCCCGCACCGCATCGGACACAAGCCCCATCACATCGAACATCGTCCGCGCCGTCCACACAGTGGCCTGGCCATCTCCTGCTTCGCCGCGCTGACGCAGCAGACCAATCACCGCCTGCGTACCAGCCAGACTGCCGGAGCTGAGCAGCACCAACACCCGATCGCCGGCGCGCTCAAACACCGTCATCTTCGAGAAGCTGGCGAAATCATCCAAGCCCGCATTCGTGCGCGAATCCGAGGCGAACACCATGCCGCTCTCCAGCAACACGGCCACGCAATAAGTCATGCCGCCTGCGGACGATCGAGTCCTCAGCCTAGGAAGGGCTTGGCGTCTGCGCCTGTCAGGAGCCCGTCCGCCAGGGATCTCTCCAGCACGCTGGCGAGCCGATCGGCCCACTCCTGCTGGCCTGACTCCGTGGCCAGCAGATCCTGGCGGATCTCCAGCTCCACATGGGGAATCCGGCGCCGCTCACCGTGTTCCACCACCGTGTAATCGGTGCTGTCGCTAAGCGCATAGGGCTGGTTCTCCCCCACCAGGAGCCCCGGCTCGCGCCGCAGCTCCTGGCGCAGACGCCCAGCCAGGCGCCCGTCGCGGCCGTGCAGCACGCCCACAGGCCAGGGGCGCACCACGCCGGCGTACACCGGCGTGAAACTGTGCAGGGCCACAAGCACGCTTGGCTGCCCTCGCTGGAGACGGGAATCGAGCTCAGCGGCGATGCGGCGGTGGTAGGGCTCAAACAGTTCCTCGATCCGTTGCCGCCGCGCGGCAGACGAAAGCGTCTGGTTGGCGGCAATGGCTGTGTGCTCGCTGTGGTCAACGATCGAGTCCGTCGCCTCAAGCGGCCGGTTGGGGTCGATCACCAGCCGTGAGTAGTTGTGCAGGATCAAGAAGGCATCGAGTTGGGCCGATAGGCCTTCGGCCAGCCCGGCCACGCCCAGATCCCAGGCCACATGGGTCTCCAGCACCTGATCACTCAAGTGGAGGCGATTCAGGCTGCGGGGAATGGCGCGGCCGGCATGGTCGGCAGTAAGAAAAAAAGCTGATTCGCCAGCGGGGCGAACAAGGCGAAACACGGCCGGATCGTTCGCCCCCAGCAGCGGTTCTGGGTTCATCTTGGCCCGCTCTTCAACAGCCACTCACTTGAGCGAATGCAGGCCAATCGGATTGCCTTCCGTGTCGATCACCATCGAGATGAAGCCAAATTCACCGATCGCCATCTTTGGGCGACACACCGTTCCGCCGGCGGCGGCCACACGGCTCTCCTCCAGTGCGCAGTCTGCGCAGGCGAAGTAGACCGTTGTGCCACCCTTGCCAGGTTCAGCACCCTGCATCTGCATCAGCGCCCCACCGGCACCCACCACGCCGTCGTCCATCGGGAAGCACCAATAGGCCATGCCGTCCTGGGACATGTCCTCAAGCGTGACCTGGAAGACAGCGCTGTAGAACGCCTTGGCGCGCTCCATGTCGGCAACGTTGAGCTCGAACCAGCTGACGGGATTGACAGGCATCACTGCATTGGTTGAGGCAAATCCAAGCCTAGACCCGTCATTCCTTGCCTGGCCAGGCAGGGACGCTGACGCAGCGAGTGCTTCAGCCCAACGCTTCAACCGCATGAACGAGCGCTTGGTGGCGGGTGAGGTCGATGTGATTTTGAGGAAGCTGTTCATAGAGCTTGAGTTTCTCCAGACGCTTCAAGGTGGTGCCGCGGGCCCCCACCACATAGACGTTGCGGCCCACCTCAATTGCCTCTTCGACGGCGTTCTCGATCGCTAGTGCAGCGGTGAGTCCGAGATGCACCACCTCGCTGAGATCGAAGATCACGGCATCACAGTCTGCGATGGCATTGTGTTCCCGGTTGATCGCTTTGGCCACCCCGAAGATCATGGCGCCGTTGAGCTGGAAGAGCAGCACGCGGCCGCCGCCCTGGTTGAGCAGGACACGTTCGGAATCGCTGAGTTCGGCATCATTGTCACCCGTGCAGACTGATTTCACAGCCCGCGTCTGCATGCTGTTCATCTTGTCAATCGTGATGATATTGGCCAGGAAAATGCCCACGCCCACCGCCACCATCAGGTCGACGAGCACGGTGAGCGCCACCACCAGATAGGTGATCAGGGCACCCTTGGGCGAGAGCTGGGGCACCCGGCGCAGGAAGCCCCAGTCGACGATGTCGATCCCCACCTTGAAGACGATCGCCGCCAGCACGGCCAGTGGAATCCGCGAGGCCAGGCCTGAGCCGGCCAGGATCATCAGGGCGAGGATCAGCGCGCGCAGGATGCCCGACAGGGCGGTGCGGCCGCCGGCCTGGATGTTGACCACCGTGGCGGTGGTCGCCCCCGATCCAGGCAGGGCTCCGCAGAGGCCGGCCACGATGTTGGCGAGGCCCTGACCCACCAGCTCCTTGTCGGACTTGTGTTCGCTGCGGGTGAGGCTGTCGGAAACCAGACAGGTGAGCAGGCAGTCGATCGAACCGAGCATCCCCAGCAGGGCGGCATTGATCAGCACCAGCTGCAGCACATCGGGAGTGAGGGCCGGCAGGGTGAGCTGGGGCAGACCGCTGGGGATCACACCGATCCGGCGCAGCTCCACCCCCTGGAAGGCCACCAGGGAGATGGCCGTGCCAAGAAGCATGGCGAACAGCGGGGCCGGGATCAGCCGTTTGATCCGCTCCGGCGTCCACCAGAGAACGGCGAGGGTGATCAGGGCCAGCAGCGATTCCAGCGGTTGGACGCCCTGCAACAGCTGGGGCAGGCTCTGCAAGGTGCCGATCACACCCCCCGTGGGCTGGGCCTGACCGAGCAGGGGCCCGATCTGCAGCACGATCAGAATCGTGCCGATGCCGCTCATGAAGCCCGAGATCACCGTGTAAGGCATCTGGGTGATGTAGCGGCCCAGGCGGAAGACGCCGTAGAGGATCTGGAACACCCCGGAGAGCATCACCACGGTGAAGGCGATCGCCAGGGCCTGGGCCGGGCTGTCGGCCTTGGTGGCGAGGTTGGCGAGCACCGCCGTGAACACCACCGTCATCGGCCCGGTGGGCTCGGAAATCAGCGCCGGTGTGCCGCCAAACAGGGCGGTGACCAGACCGATGATCGCTGCCGACCAGAGGCCGGCCGCCGCGCCAGCTCCGGAGGCCACCCCAAAGGCCAGGGCCAATGGCAAGGCGATGACGGCCGCGGTGAGCCCGCCGAAGAAATCACCGCGCAGGTTGTTGCGGCCAATGTGGTTGAGGATCTGGCTTGGCATAGGACTTGTCATTGACACAGGCAATGGTCATCGATGTTTGACGGACACCCGTGAAGAGAACGAAGGCGTCCGTTGGCTAGGGGGAAGATTCTTTTGGCCCATTCATGCCCAGCATGGGGGTGAAATCACCCTTTGATACCGGGAACTGATTAAGCACACACCTTGGACCCGCGTTCAACCCGCCCTGCGCTGGCGGTTCATCTCCAACGGCGGCGGCAGCGGCCTGGCGGTTCTGGGGCTGGTTCTGGGGTTGGGGGCTCCCGCCCGTGCCCTCGAAGAGATCGTGGTGCCGCTGCCCCTGCTGCAAACCAATCTCACGGTGAAACTGGCTGAGTTGCGCAACCCCAGCAGCCTGTTGCGAGGCGACAGCGATCTGGCCCAGCTGGATCAGGCCAGCAATGGGGCCTTGGGTCGCAAGCTCGTGGAACTGGTGAACACCCCGTTGCCATTGGAGGTGAGTCGCTTCATCGACACGTCCGTGGAATCGCCGCTTCTAAACGAGGCCTTGGCGATCGTTGCGGCCATTTTCCAGGTCAAGGGATTGCCCCAGGAGCTCGACGGCAGCCAACTGGCGGCCGTCTTCAACCGAGCCGGCACCAACAAGACGTCGCCCACCCTGCTCGATCTGCTCGAAGCGATCCCGGGGCAGTCGGCCAGCCTGGATCTCGAGCAGGCCGTGTTGGCTGTGGACCGGCTGATCCGTCAGCAGGCGGAAGGTGAACGGTTGGCAAAGACGATTCCCGCGGCGGACATCGATCCTGCCTTGAGTCAGCTGGGGCCGCGGGCGATCCGCTTGGCCCAGCAGACCATCCCGGTGAGCTACCGGCCCGAGCCGCTCTCGGTCGTGTCGGTGGTGCCGAGAACAGGGGCCAACGGCCGGCTGGTGGTGATCTCCCACGGCCTCTGGGACGATCCCGAGAGCTTTGAGGGCTGGGGGAAGCACCTGGCCAGCCATGGCTACACGGTGCTGATCCCCCGCCACCCCGGCAGCGACCTCAGCCAGCAGCGGTCCATGCTCGCCGGCGAAGCGCCGCCGCCCAACCCCGACGACATGATCCTGCGGCCGATGGACATCTCGGCAGCCATCGATGCCGCTGCCGCCGGCACGCTCAGCAACCTTCCCGCCAACCTGCGCACCGACGCGGTGGTGGGCATGGGCCAGTCGTGGGGGGCGACGGACATGCTGCAACTCGCAGGCGCAGAGCCCAGCAACGCCGGCATCATCAAGCGCTGCCCGGGCCTGCGCAATCCGTCGCGCAATCTCAGCTGGGTGCTCCAGTGCAGCTTCCTCGAATCGGCCAACCGGGCCGGGCGGGCTGATCCACGCATCAAGGCCGTGATGGCCGTGAGTCCGGTGACGTCGCTGCTGTTCGACGTGGGGGCAGCCGGCCAGATGAACGCCCGCGTGCTGCTGGTGAGCGGCACCCATGACTGGGTCGTTCCCTCCGGGCCAGAAGCCATCGTGCCGATGGCAGAGGAGGCCCGCAACGTGGGCGGCGGCCACCAGTTCGTGCTGGCCAAAGGCGGCACTCACTTCAACCTGCGCGCCACATTGGCGCAAGGGGGTGGCCCCCTGGGAGGCCTGTTGCTGGCCTGGACGAACGCCGCCTTCGCGGCAGGGCCTGCAGCGGCGCCGGGCCCCAACGCAGCGTTGCTGTTGCCGCCCGATGGCTGGGGGGACAACACCTATCCCTTGATGAACGTCACACCTCAGCTAAAAACGCTACCGGTGCCTGCCAATCCCTAAAGACACACTGAAGCGTTGAAACGACGCAACAGCAGGACGTTCGATCATCACCACAACCTGGATCAGGGCCTTGCCAAGGCTCAAGGAGCGGGGGCGGAATCAGCCTGCTTCGGATCAGAATCCGCAGGAAGTTCCAGGCAATACCCAGCTCCATACACCGTTTTGATGAAGCGGGGTTTGCGGGAATCGGGTTCCAGCTTGGTGCGCAGATGGCGAATGTGGGCCCGCATCGTCTCAACGTCGTCATCAGGCTCGTAGCCCCAGACTTCCTGAAGGATCTGCGGCGGTGGCACGGCATGGCCGTGGTGTTGGAGCAGGCAATGCAACAGATTGAATTCCAGACGGGTGAGCCGCACCGCTTTGTCGAACCAGACGGCCTCAAAGCGCTCACGCACCAAGGTGAGAGGACCAAAGCTGAGGATCTCGTTGGGCTTGGTGGAAAGCGTGGCGCGCTGGCTGCGGCGCAGCAGGGCCTTCACCCTGGCAAGCAACTCCTCAAGATCAAAGGGTTTGGTGAGGTAGTCATCGGCGCCTGAGTTGAAACCACTGACTTTGTCGTGGGTTTCGCCCATGGCCGTGATCATCAGGATCGGGACCCCGGCGCTGCGTTCATTCCGGCGTAACCGTTGGCAAACGGTGAGGCCGTCCACCTTGGGGAGCATCAGATCCAGCAGGATCAGGTCCGGGTTCTCCTGCATGGCCAGGGCCTGCCCTTTGATGCCGTCCTCCGCACATTCCAGCCGAAAACCAGCTTGTTCGAGAAAGGCAACCACCAGCTCCTGCATGTCTGGGTTGTCTTCAATCAGCAGGATGCAGGGCTTCGCCAGAAATTGCCTGGTCATCAGCGGCAGCAGGGAATGGTGATTGACAAAACCAGCGTTCGCAGATTATCACGACTGCTCCATTGCAGAACTGTTACCTGGCAGGGTGCTCTAGCAAGCCACCCACAATCGGGTAACGGCTGATACGCAGTAAGCAAAAAGGCTCAATGGCCAACTCGATTAGGTAGCAAACTCCGCACACCTCAGGAGTCGTTCCGGCCGTGCTTGACAGCTGCAGATGGCATGAACCACACGCTCGGTCATTGCCGCCAGATTGAACCGCCGATTGAAGCGGTAGCTGAAGGCGCCCAAGTAGCGATCAGCGTACTTTTCGAAGCGAAGGGCATGGAAGCTGCCGCTGAAGCTGGTTTTCAAGTTGCTGAGCACCGTGTTAATCCAACGGAATTCTGGTAATTCATTGGGATGACGACCCTTTACGACCACAGGATGATGGAAGCAACCGACTTCTGCAACGGCGCGAAAGCAAGCCAGCCCATCGGAGATCACTTCACAGCCTATCGCCAGTGAATCTTGGGCCCAATCAGCAATAGCGGCAAAAGAGAACGTGGGCACGGTGGCAAGTTTTATATACCGGGGGTGGCCCGCCTCATCGACAGAGACGGCTGCCACGACCGGCACCTTGTTCTCCGATCCACGACCAGGCTTGCCACCACAGCGTTCTCCGCCAAGGTAGGCATCATCCACCTGCACCCTTCCTCTGAGGACATAGGCGCCATCACGTTCTTTCATTGCCTGCATGATCTTGTTCTGAAGCAACCATGCCGTTCGGTAGTTCACACCGAGATGACGCCTCAGAGCTAGTGAGGAGATTCCTGTCTTGGCTTGGCCGACGAGGTAGAAGGCAAGGAACCAGGTGGTCAGAGGTAACTTTGTTGCCTCCAAGATGGTACCGGCCGTGAGGGTGGCTTGATGACGACAGCTCCGGCACTGATAGCGCTTGTGGCGCCTGCCAATGATGAGCCCGTACTCCTTGCCCTCACAACGTGGGCAACGGAAACCATCAGGCCAGCGCGCCTGTTCCAGGGCAACTTCACATTTTTGCTCGGTTCCGTAGAGCTCAATAAACTGGGGCAGCGACAGGCTGGCCTGGAACTGGATCCGATTCATAGCCATGGCACTGACGACTGGTATATGCGTACCAGCCTAGATCCCAAAAGGGCTGCCTGCGGAGCTTGCTGCCTAATCAAGATGGCCAATAGCGCCTGGAATGATGTGCCATTGGCCATTCCACAGTTCTGAGATAAGGCAAAGACAGAGAACTGGCTGCCTGGCCCGGGCAGACATCAACGAAGCTAGCAAGAGAGCAACGAGCCTGAAAGCCAAGCCAAGATGAACAAGCGCGCAGAAACTCCAGGAAATCTCTATGCAAACCAGCAGGAAAGACAAGGCACCCCTGTCAAACTACATAAGCCCTAAGCCAATTCCCGATAGGGAGTCGATGGAAAATGTCTGAGCTGAATGGCGTGATGATGCAATATTTCCACTGGTATAATGAACCCGATGGAAGTTTGTGGAACGAAGTTGCTGATAATGCTAAAGATCTGGCCGACGTAGGGATCACGGCACTCTGGCTTCCTCCCGCCTACAAGGGCAATGCAGGCGGTTACGACGTTGGCTACAGCGTTTATGACCTCTACGACCTGGGCGAGTTTGATCAAAAAGGAAGCATTCGTACAAAATACGGCAGCAAAGACGACTACGTGCGTGCGGTCAAAACCGCCAAAGAAGCAGGCATTCGTGTCTATGCCGACGTGGTCTTAAACCACAAGATGGGCGCTGACAACTTCGAAGAAGTGACAGCCACACCCATGAGCGAGGCCAACCGCCATGAAGCGATTGACGAACCACGCACGGTCAAAGTGTGGACCCATTTTAATTTTCCCGGTCGACAGGGTCAATATTCCGAAATGGAATGGCACTGGTGGCACTTTACGGCCATAGATTATGACGACAACAATCCAGATTACGAAGCTGTTTACCTTTTTGAAGGCAAACAGTTTGACGAGAATGTAGATCTAGAGAAAGGCGTTTTTGACTACCTCATGGGTTGCAACCTCGACATGAAGTCTGGGGAGGTGCGCGAGGCTCTCAATGACTGGGGGGCCTGGTACACCAAAACGACCGAGGTGGATGGCTTTCGCTTTGATGCGGTCAAGCACGTACGGGCCGGGTTCTTTCCACAATGGCTAGAGCATTGCCGCAAAACCTCCGGGCGCAGGCTGTTTGCCGTGGGTGAGTATTGGTCCTATGAAATTGAGGCCCTGCATCATTTTATCAAGGAAACGGGCGGAGATGTGCACCTGTTTGATGCGCCACTGCATTACAACTTTTGCGAAGCCAGCAAAGCCGGCAACGACTATGACCTCAGCACCATCTTCGACAATACCCTGGTGAAAGATCAGCCAGCCCTGGCCGTAACGCTGGTGGACAACCATGATTCTCAGCCGCTGCAATCACTCGAATCCGTTGTGGAGCCATGGTTCAAGCCCCTGGCCTACGCCCTGATCCTGCTGCGTCAGGATGGCTACCCTTGCATTTTCTACGCCGACTATTACGGCGCACACTACAAAGACAAGGGCAGCGACGGCGGCGAATACGAAATCTGGCTCGATAGCCACCGCTGGCTCATCGACAAGTTCTTGCTTGTACGCAGCAACTACGCCTACGGTGACCAGGTCGACTACTTTGACCACCCCAGCACCATCGGCTGGACGCGCTCAGGCGACAAGGACAACCCCGGCGGCATGGCGGTGCTGCTGAGCAGCGGTGATGATGGGCGCAAATGGATGGAGGTGGGCAAGCCCAACAGCGTTTTTCATGACATCACCGAACATATTTCAGATAGCGTCACCACTAACGACGAAGGCTGGGGGGAATTCAGCTGCAAGGGAGCTTCGGTGTCAGTCTGGGTGCCGAAGAACTAGGTATAAAAGAACAAAATAAATCTGCATACACTCCGAAAAGTGTATGCAGACTCGATTTGAAAGCCAAACAAACAGAACAACTAATCAGTTGATCGTGGCATGTGCGTCGTCTTTCATGTCTTCAACAGCATGTTGAACACTGGCGCGGGTTTGCTTGGCTTTGCCAGCAAGCTCATCTTCTTCTCTACCGGTTACCTTACCGAAGGTTTCCTGTGCCTTGCCTTCAAGGTCTTTGGCCGTAGCTTCAACCCTTTCACCTAATCCCATGATTGTCTCCTTTGTAATGGTCAACATCCAAGCAAGATGGATGTATGCAGTAACCATAGGCCATGCAAAGGGCTACAACTCACCAAATACCTTTGAACTTCCTTGAGTTCAGTTTGATTAAATCTGTAGCCTCGTCCATGTCTGCCGTTGATAGCTGGCATGAGCTCCTTGCTTACGTTGAGGCGGCAGAAAGCAGGGCTTCGGTCAGCTCATCAGGATCAGCATTGGAATCAGAACCTGGACCTGCATGGCCCAAGAGCTCGGGACGGTCAGCCAACGACTCGATCAGGGCAGAGAAAAAGTTGTCTTGATCATTGAGCATCAAGGCGCCCATGCTGCCCATCCTTCCACCGATGCACCAATCAACGGACCCATCCACTGCCGTGATCACCACCCCGGGGCGCTGGGGGAGAGAGTTTTGAATCTTCAATGGATCGCGACATGAAAAGAAGCCGTCGGCCTCTTCGGGTGTACAGCGAATTAAAGTGGCTGCTTGAGCCAATGGGCGGAAACGCCTGAGGATTTCCTGTGTCGGCATGGAGCCTGGCTCAAGCCCCCAGGACTGAGGCTTGCAGGCCACGTCCAGGGCAATCGCAACACCTTGTGGAATCGCACGCTCCAGCACCATCGTCAACGTTGTATTCTCTGTCGCACCAATCAGGGCATTACTGGTGATCTGAAGCCAGGAGGTCTTGGAGGCATCCGGCATCGTCACTTCCACCAGGCCAGCTGCCGTGGCAGTCGCAGAGTCTGCCTGTTCGAAGAGGGAAGCAAAGTCAGCATAAGCCTGATAGCAGGCCTCATCACTTGAAGCGAATGGCTCCTTGGCAGCAGGAGCGCTGTTGGTTGCATTCACAGTGTTATCAGTCATCAGAGTACAAATAGGGGTGGGCAATGAAAAAGTGTGCAGCGCTACTCAGCGTGACACGATGCAGTGGGACGACGACAAAAGACAGGCCAATGAAGAGCCATCAGCAACTCCTATCTCACTATCGGCAATGAGAGCTGAGGTTTGATGGTCAACTGAAGCGGCCTGAAACGCGAACTGCCATGGATTGTTCTCGGCCAATGTTCGGCATTCACAGCCTGGGTGAAAAGGCCACGACAAGAACAAGCACAGCCGAAACTATCGGCTAGCAAAGGATTGCGTATCGCAAGCCACCTGATCAGTATTGTGCTCGCCGCCAGCTTCAGCTTGCTTGGCTTTGCCTGCTAATTCACTCTGTTCATTTCCAATAACCTTGCCGAGCTGTTCCTGGATCTTGCCTTCAATATCCTTGGCAGTGGCCGCCACTTTCTGAGTCAAACCCATCATAACCTCGATTGTTTGCGCATCCGCAAAAGTTGGATGCATGCGCTCAAGATAAAACAGGGCACAAGGAGGTCGCCACCGTTAATCCATCATCATCCTTGAGTCCTTATGGATTAATTCTGGGATTTGAGAACTGGCTTTCGCAAGTACAGCTTAGATGAGATCGTACCTCCACGAGAACGATCCCATGCCTGCTGGAATACTCCCTGGAATACTCCGCAGAAGGAGTGGTAACAAAACGGGGCCTGTCAATCAAGCGAATGAATCAACAGGGTGCACGGGCCGGATGGTGCCACAAGGTCGGTGAGCACGCCATCTCTTGAACTGCTCTACGAGCAACGTGCGAAATGTTCGATGACGCTCAAACCTTCCACAGGGCCCGGTGAAATCAGCATCACCAAGGCATTGAGCCATTTACAGCGGCCGTTTCGCACGCCTGACATGGTGGGTGTTGCCATGCGGGCGCTACTGGCCAACAAGCTGGCAGACCTGCCACGACCAGCTGACGGCAGAACACTGCAACGCTGGCAAGCGCTAGCCGAAGTTGGAGCCAACGATCTTTCATTGGCCAAAGTCTATGAAGGCCATACCGATGCGCTGGCCATCCTTGCAGAACTCCACGGTCCGATAGGTCAAGGAATCTGGGCGGTCTGGGCCGCCGAAACTCCACAATCACGCGTCAAATTCCTTGCGGGCAAACACGGAGGCGCGCTCTACGGAACGAAGGCTTGGTGCTCAGGGGCGGCACTGGCCGATTCAGCACTGATGACGGCCTGGACGCAGGATGAGCAACCGATCCTCGTGGCGCTGCAGCTGCGCCAACCTGGGCTCCGCATTGAAACTCAGCAGTGGAATGCGGTCGGGATGTCGGCCACTGAAAGTGCCACAGTCATCCTCAATGGTGTTCCTGCAGTCGCAGTCGGTGGTCAAGGAGAGTATGGCGGCCGTCCCGGTTTCTGGCAGGGCGGTGCCGGCATCGCAGCGGTTTGGTACGGGGCCACAGTGGCCATCGCTAAAGCACTTGCCACATCTTCGAAAGTTGCCAGCGATCCGCATGCCGCCGCCCATCTGGGCGCCATGGACAGCACCTTGCGCGCCGCCCGTGCGCTGCTCATCGAAACCGCCACATGGATCGACACCCATCCAATGGCAGACACCAAGTCAGCCGCGCTGCGCGTGCGAGCCACTGTGGAATCAACGGCCAACGACGTCTTGCAGCGCACGGGGCGGGCACTGGGCCCGGGACTGCTCTGTAGCGATGCCATTCATGCCCAGCGCTGCGCAGACCTCCCCGTCTTCTTGCGTCAGAGTCATGCGGAGCATGATCTTGCTGCCCTCGGACAATCTGTTAAGGGCCATTCCGCAAGGTGGTCATTATGACAGCAATCCAGTATGCGGGCGGATCAATTAAGGATGCGCTGATCACGCGGTCGTTGGATTTAGGGCTGGTAGCACCACATCCAAACCTACGTTCTTGTGTGGTTGTCCCGGCTCGCAACGAGGAAGCGGTTTTGCCAGCACTCATTGCTGCCCTAGCCGCTCAGCGAAATCTTGCCGGTGCCAAGCTCGATCCAAGCAGTTTCGAGGTCATCGTTCTAGTGAACAACTGCAGCGATTCCACAGCTTCAGTTGGCTTCGATCTGTGCAGACAGTTCCACCAGCTCCATCTCCACATCGCTGACGTATCTTTTGACGCCGATACGGCCCATGTGGGGCGTGCACGCCAAGCACTTTTTGACGTGGCCTTGGCCCGTTTTGAAAAGCTTGGGCGCCCCAACGGATTGATTCTCACCACTGACGCTGATTCACGGCCAGCAACCGATTGGATAGCCCAGACCGAGGCAGAGATTGCCAAGGGTGTGGTCGGCGTTGGCGGCCGCATTACTCTCCATCGAGAAGAAACAGCCGAACTGCAAGCAGGTGTACGCAAGTTCCTATTTCTCGATATTGCCTACCGACGGGCAATGGAAGAATTGCGCTGGCTCTACGCCCCAGAAGCGCATGATCCATTTCCCAGGCATCACCAGCACTTCGGCGCAAGTTTCGCTGTCACTGCGGCCGCCTACGTACAGGCCGGCGGCATGCCACTCCAGCGGAGTAGCGAAGACGTGGCCCTCTATCGAGCCATCATTGATTCAGGTGGTCGCTTTCGTCATAGCGCGCAAGTCAGGGTCCAGACATCAGCACGCATGGTCGGCAGGGCACAAGGCGGCTTAGCCGACGCACTTGACTGCTGGGATCAACAAACCCGCCATGCGGAACTCGTACTGGTTGAATCTGCTGCAGACGCCGAGGCACGTCTGGCCAGATTAGGGCTTTTATGCGCTGGGAATCCTGGCTGCATTCCACCGTCTTCGTTAATCATGACGCCAGACAAGCCTCTGCCAGGACAGGGGGCAGAGATTGGAGCCACCCTGCATTCCTTACGCGAAATCTGTGCCTCACTGAGGCCAATCACAATGACGGAGCGCCTCAATCAGGCGCGTTACCGATTCGGTCAGATCGATGCAGATGTCAAACCCCACAGAAACCAGATCATGCCAACTCCACTGCTACCCAAATCATTACTCGAAGAGCCAGAGCGTCATCCATTGCGTCCCGCAAAGGCAGCACTGGCTTTGGGGTCAACGGTCATCGTTGCTCCCCACCCAGACGATGAAACCCTGGGCTGCGGCGGTCTGCTGGCCTTACTTGCCCAGAGCGGTATCCCCACAAAGGTTCTGTTGATGACGAACGGCTCGCGCTCCCATCCAAACTCACTATCGCATCCGTACGAAAAGCTCGCAGAAGTGCGCGAGGGTGAAACAATCAACGCCCTCACTGCACTTGGAGTCTCACCGAACGCAGCAACGTTCCTACGCTATGGCGATGGCGAATTACCACAACCTTGCACCCCAGCCTTTGGCCAAACGATTGGACGCCTTAGAGATCTATTCACTGAACTTGAAGCGAACACCGTTTTGGTGCCATGGCGACGAGATCCCCATGACGATCACAAAGCCACTTGGCATCTGCTGAGATCAACCTTCGCTGGCTTGGCTGAGCGCCCGCGCTGGTTGGAATATCCAATTTGGGCTTGGCAGGATGCAAACAATGAAGCAGCACCAAGCAGCCATGAAGCCTGTGCCTGGAGGCTCGATATTTCATCCATACTGCTGCAAAAGCAACACGCTATCGCACAGCACCGTTCTCAGCTGGGTACATTAATCCATGACGATCCAGAAGGATTCGTGCTGAGGCCGGAAATGATCAGCTACTTCGTACAGCCTTGGGAACTTTTCATTGAGCCAAACGATGACTGAAGTAACACCACACATCAAAGCCACATGCAGCGGCTCCAGCTGCTTTGGGCGTGACTACTTCAATCTCTTGTACACACAGAACAGCGATCCATGGGCGTTTGAATCAAGCCCATACGAAGCAGCAAAATACGCGGCAACATTGGCAGTTCTACCACAGCTACATTATTGCAATGCCCTAGAACTTGGTTGCTCCATCGGTGTACTGACACAGCAACTGGCCTTAAGGTGCAATCAATTACTTGCCACTGACATCTCGGAAGTAGCCCTCGCGAAAGCGGAAGTGCGCTGCAAATACCTCAATAACGTCAGATTCCAAAGACGTGATCTCAGCACAGATTTCACAAATGGACAATTTGATCTGATCCTGGTATCAGAAGTTGCCAACTATCTTTCGCAGCAAGAGTTAGAAGTTTTACGCTCCAACATCGCTAATGCCTTAATCCCTGGCGGCAGCCTGTTATTGGTACACTACACAGGCAAAACGCACTATCCACTCACTGCAGACCAAGTACACCAAACATTCCTTGAATGGGAAGGGGTGGCATGGAAATCTGAAGAACGTCAGTGCAGGGTGGACTACCGTCTCGATCTACTGACAAAAATCAACTCGTAGACATGCCAGCAGAGATTTAGCGGCCTGTGGGCCTATTCTGGATGCCCGCACAAAGGTGCTGTGAGCAACGCGCTGGGAAAGCATTCAGCAATATTCTGCTCGTTCAGCGCAGCAACAGAGAACGCCAAGTTTCAAGCGTGTCCAAGCAAGTCTGTTCAAGTCTGTTCAATTCTGTCGAAACAGACCGAACACAAGACGAAACTCATGTCCAGGCACCAAGCTCTAGATTAACTCAAGACTGAATCAAGAATTACGGAAGATTCCAGGTGCTCACAGGCTCTGTTCTTTGACATACTTTGAGTTGAAGGCTCGCTACTGATCACGATCAAGGGAGAACGCCATGCGCTTATCTAAAGAGGCGACAAGCAATGCAAAAATACTGCCAAGCATGCACTAGACAGTCTTCTATAGAATCAGCAACTTATCCAATTTCTAAGCAAAGCTCATGACCGTAAAAAGTATTAATCCGGCAACACGTGAAGTCATGTGGAGCTTTAAGACACTAACGAAATACGAGGCCCTGGACGCTGTTGACAAGGCACATGAGATGTTCGGTCAATGGAGGCATACGAGTTTTGAGGTGCGCAAAGATTTCATGCTCAGATTTGCTAGACAACTAAGAGAGCACAGGCAAGAACTAGCCGAGCTGATCACCTTAGAGATGGGGAAACGAATTGCAGAGAGTCTCGATGAAATCGAGCTCAGCGCCGAGATTGTAGATTATTATGCCCATAACGCTGAAGAATTCCTCTCCAATCAAAAACTTGAACTTGAGGGGTCAGAAGCCTACATCCAACACGCACCGATCGGAGTGCTTATTGGGGTGATGCCATGGAACTTCCCGTTTTATCAAGTGGTTCGATTCATCGCCCCCAACATTATGGCTGGCAATACCACATTGGTCCGCCATGCCAGTATCGTGCCTCAGTGCGCAGAGCGGATTGCCAACCTGCTGCAGAAGAGCGGTCTGCCAGAGGGGGTTTTTACAAATCTGCTGATCCCCCACGAATTCATGGCAACGTTAATCGCACACAAAGCCGTACGTGGTGTGTCATTAACAGGCAGCGAAAGTGCCGGCAGTTCGGTTGCTTCGCTGGCTGGAAAGAATCTAAAGCCTTCCGTTCTGGAATTGGGAGGCAATGATGCGTTTATTGTGCTGGAAGATGCAGACTTGGACTTAGCAGTAGAACTGGCCATCAAAGGACGGATGGCAAATACAGGACAATCATGTGTCGCCTCCAAGCGAATGATTGTTGTCAAACCAGTAGCAGAGCAATTCATCAATGGGCTGAAAGTGGGGCTGGAATCCATGAAGCTCGGGGATCCAATGGACCCTAAAACCGATGTAGGCCCATTGTCGTCCGAAAGTGCCGCACAACAACTCGATGATCAAGTACAGAAGACCATCGAAGCAGGGGCAACAGTCATTCTCGGTGGAGGGCGACCAGATCGTAAAGGAGCATTCTTTAATCCAACCATCCTGACTGGTGTAACTCCAAGGATGCCAAGCTATGACCAAGAACTCTTCGGACCCGTGGCTACGGTGTATGTGGTTGAGAACGAAACTGAAGCCATCAAGTTAGCCAATGATTCTGCCTACGGCTTGGGGGGTTCAGTCTTCACCAGTAATCCAGAACGTGCCTGTGCCATCGCAGAATCCGTAGACACCGGAATGATGTTCATCAACCAGCCGACAAACTCTCAGGCTGAACTTCCGTTCGGTGGAATCAAGAATTCAGGATATGGGCGGGAACTTTCGAAACTCGGAATTCTTGAGTTTGTCAACAAGAAACTCATCAACATCAGCAGAGCCTAATTCTCGCCACTGTGCCATGCTTTTTCAATGGCAACAAAGGCATACGCTATAGCGCATTTCAGCAGCTACAAAAGAAAGGCAGGCGAAATCTTTTGTGCTGATTCTTGATGACTCGTTGTACTGACTACCAATGAAATTCCATGGGAATCTCAAACACATCAGACACCCATCAATCAACGTAGTGACAGAGTTCAGGGTTTCATCCCTCCTAGGCGTGGTGATCGCATCCAACAACATAAAGCACGTCATTTTCAGCACACATCTAGCAGAAATCTGGCACAGATCCAGCAGGGATGCTCAACGGATTGATGTCTATGGCGGAAAGGGGCAAGAGCCTTCAACGGGCTCGTCAATGCAGACAGAATGGGCAAGTTTCTTGTGAAGGTCTACGGCAACACACCTCCTTACTCAAACAGCGTGGATAACGATGGATTTGAATGAAGATGTCGCGATTGTCACCGGGGCAAGCAGCGGAATTGGGGCTGCGATTGCAGTTGAACTCGCGCGTGCGGGGGCAACGATTGTCATCGCTTACTACTCCGATCCGGCCGGAGCAGATCAGGTCAAGGCAAAAGTTACGGCCTTTGGCGTACCCTGCTTGACGGTGCAAGGCAACGTCGCAGAACTGGATGATCTCAGGAGAATCTTTGCGACCACGATCAAACGATTTGGACGATTAGATATTATGGTGAACAATGCCGGCATCAATCCAGATAGTCCGCTCCTTGAAACAACTGAGGAGCTCTACGATAGAATAATGGCAGTAAATCTTAAAAGCGCCGTATTCGGTACGCAATTTGCCGCCAAGCA
This sequence comes from Synechococcus sp. SynAce01, assembly GCF_001885215.1. Taxonomy (GTDB): domain Bacteria; phylum Cyanobacteriota; class Cyanobacteriia; order PCC-6307; family Cyanobiaceae; genus Regnicoccus; species Regnicoccus frigidus. The sequence goes on from NZ_CP018091.1 coordinate 1,013,238, forward strand.
AATGATCAGCCAGGGAAGCGGTGGTCGTATCATTAACATCAGCTCAGTTCATGAAGACTGGCCAATGCCGGGACATTCGTCCTATTGCATCTCAAAAGGGGGGATGCGAATGCTAACGCGGAATGCAGCGTTAGAACTTGCAAGGTTCAAGATTTCTGTTGTCGGCGTTGGGCCTGGAGCTGTTGCAACACCGATCAATGAGGATACTCTTGAGGATCCTCAAGAGTTCAGTCGGTTGAATCAATCAATCCCAATCGGCCGCGTGGCAGAACCTGAAGAAATTGCTCGGATGGTAGCGTTCCTTGCCGGAGATGGCGCCAGCTATCTCACGGCAACAACCGTCATGGTCGATGGCGGAATTATGCACGGAAGCACTGGGCTATGAACAAGTTCAGATGTTAAGGTCGTTGTTACCAAAAACAGCCATTCCCCAAAGTTAGCGATTCAAACAAACGAGCCCATGTTCTCTCAGGTTGGGACTTCATAGCGAAGTTCCACAAGACCCGGTCCATATTGTTGAACTGCCACGAGTTTCAAAGCTGGAGAAATGATTTGACGTGGCAAGAGTGGCTTTCCCTTGCATAAGGTAACGGAACCTATCTGCACGATAATCTCATCCAGCAGGTTCTCGTCATAGAACTGAGCCACAAGGCCTCCTCCGCCAGCTAGCCAAAGATTTCTGCCATGGGCCGCTGCCTTCATGGCTTCGTGCACAGGTCTTACATGTCCAGAAACGAAGCGGATGTCAGCGCCCTCAACGCTTGGCAGGGTGCGGCTTGAGAACACCCAGGTGGGTTGCTCATAAGGCCAGGCAGAAGGGTTGGCCTGATCTGTGCCATGTTTGATCGTGTGTTGCAGCATCCAGCCATAGGTTGAAGAACCCATCGCAATGGCACCAACGTCATCTAAGAAAGATGGATAACTGGTTTTATTGACATCACCGAGTGGGAACAGCCAATCCAAGGAGTCGTCAGGTTTCGAAATGAATCCATCAAGACTAGAGGCGGAATAATATTGAGTACGCATAGCAAGGCTGGTGGGTTCGTTGTTTCGTTGACTAGACATGCGAACGAACGATCAATGGTCCGAAATGGTGCCTGAACGCACCACACCGGACCATCTGGTTCGTGAAAGGACATGGGCACAATCAGCCCATGCCAGCTTTGCTCGTAAGCGTGTCAGCTGTATCCCTGGCATTGGCTTCGGCCTGCTTGGCCTTACCGGCTAGGCGATCACCCTCATCACCAGTGACGAGGCCGATCGATTCCTGAATCTTACCCTCAACATCTTTGGCAACTGTTTTGGCTTTGTTAGAACCAAACAACATCAGAATGGGGGGTTGGTTGATGGAGGGTTGTGGCGTCGATGCAGCAAACACTGGGGAAGGAGAGGTGCAGAAAAAAGATAGAACTGAAAACAAGCCACCTAAACAGTAACTCAACGTTGAATGAAAGAGTCTTCGAAAAAGAATCATTGGAATGTCCAGAAGTGTTGATGTGATCCAAAGCAAAATGGAATGGATCTTGGCGCAGCAATTGGCAGAAGGCGATGAGCCCTGGCTGATAGCCAAATCTCATAGCTAGACTTGATAGGCAAAGCTGACAATGAGACCTGAGGGCCTCATGATGGTCAGCCCAGGCTGCGACGCCCCGTCAGGAAGGAGAACAAGGCAAGCACGAGGAACACAAGGAAGAGGATCTGGGCGATGCCAGCGGCTGAGCCGGCGATCCCACCAAAACCGAGGACTGCGGCAATGACCGCAACGACCAGAAAAACAAAAGAATAATGAAGCATGACGAATCACCGAGAAGTGGAAAAATAGACGCTTGGTTAATGCAATTAGTCAGAAGATTGCTTCATCATCTGTTCCTGGGTTTCACCAGTGATCAGTCCACTGGCCCGCTCCAGAGATTGCTCAACATTCTTGGAAACAGAGGGTATACCGCCTGGAACAAGCATGCTTTCCTCCATCATGTCCGTTGTGCCTTGAATTCGCTCTTGCTTGTTGGGGTCGAAGTCTTGGCTGACATCAAGCCCTGACAAGGCAATCCATGCACTGGTACCGGATGATGTAACTCCGATCATCGTGGTGACTGGAAGCCCGTCTGCCCAGGCCATTTGGGGGGCATAGCCACAGGCAGTAACGGCGGAGGTTAGAAATAGCAACCCAGAAACAAGTAACGCCTTTAGCATCTTTGCAATTGATTGTGCCATCGTATCGAAGGTTAAAGGTAGGTTTGTGCCCTTACTGGCAAAGCCAGAGGGCTTAAAATCATGATCAAGAACATAGGAAAGAAACGAAGGGCATCAATAGAGAAAAGACGACATTTAGGTGGCACCGCCAGGCACTTAGCCTTTCGCATCCTCAACTGCATGCTCCCCTTGGGCTTGAGCTTGTTTCGCTTTGCCAGCTAACTGGTTTTGCTCACTATCAGTAGCTTTGCCAAATGCTTCTTGAACTTTGCCTTCAATGTCTTTTGCTGTGGCTTGAGCCTTGTCACCTAAACCCATGATCAACTCCGCGATTGTGAATCGCATCCATGTGGAATGGATGCGTACAATCAATGTATGACAGGGAGGGCAGAACAGATCAGCCATAGGCTTTGAACTTCCTTGAGCTAACTTGCTTAAAATCTGTAGTATCTGCTAAAAGTAAAGTCAACGATACCAACCAATTGGTTCCTGAGCCAATGGGTATCGAATTCAGCCGGTCGTTTGGCGAAATAGCAGACAACGGTGATCAGCCGCCAAAGCTCCACCCCCATTGGATACCACAGATCAACTTCGAGGCATAACCGCCATCAAGGGTCGATCCTTTAGGCGTCATCAATGGATGACTAATTCTCTGGTCTTGTCTCCAACGGCATCGGCTTCTCCATTTTTATCACTACCTCCATTTCCATCATCAGAAATCGCAACGCCTGAGCCGGTCAGGTCTGAACCGGTCAGGGCAGTGGGATCATCATTCCATTCGTCTGTGACGACCTTGAAGCCCGCCAGCACGTTTTGGCCAAAGGAATGGGTAATCGGTACATCAGCCGCATCGCGACCACGGGCGATGAGAACGCGGCCGATCCGGGGCGTATTGTGTCTGGCATCGAAGGTGTACCAATGGCCATCAAGGTACGCCTCAAACCATCCAGAAAAGTCCATGGGCGCATCATGCGGCGGGATGCCGATATCACCCAAAGAACCGGTGCAATAGCGCGCCGGAATGTTCATGCATCGGCAGAAGGTGACAGCAAGGTGGGCAAAATCACGACAGACACCGGAGCCTTCCTGATAGGCCTGCCATGCCGTCTTCATTGAATTGGCATGTTCATAACCAAAGCGCAGGTGTCCGTGAACAAAGTCACAGATCGCCTGAACGCGACCCCAGCCTTGAGGAGACGTGCCGAACAGTCGCCAAGCGATGTTGGAGAGACAATCTGTTTCGCAATAGCGGCTTCCCAACAGAAACAGCAGCGTCTCATCCGGCAACAGTTCCAAAGGAACCTGCTGAGCCTCAGGCACCATACGATCAGGTTGGCCTGAATCGTTAATCAAGGCATCGGTTGAAAGGCTGAGCCGTCCCTGGGGAGCCACAAAACGCTGGCAACAGTTACCGAAATGATCACGATAGGCCTTAAAGGGAATAGGCGGATCAAGTTGCGGAGGGTCAGCGATCAGCAGATCTTGACGGCGTGTCTCATGCACACTCAACATCAAGATCATGGGTGTGGGCTGAGGAATGTCATAGATCAGTTCGTAGCCGATGCGAATTTTCATAGTGAACTACCTTTCTCTCAAGGCAGTGAGGTGTGGAAGTGCTCGGAAAGTCTGTTGCAAGAAAAGGCTGTTGCAAGAAAAACCCTCAACAAATCAGTGTGCCATTGCAAGCGGTAGTGAAGCGGGTGCCCATTGTGTCAGTGGTCCGCCATGGATCTGACGATTCCATGGCGGACCAAGAGAGTTCAACGGACTTCAGACCTTGGGAATCAGGAATCCCGATTGGACTTAGCCCAACCCGGTCGCGTCCTTGACGTCTTCAACGGCATTGCGGACATTAGCTTCGCCTTGCTTGGCCATGCCAGCGAGACGGTCACCCGGATCACCCGTGGCTTTGCCAATTGATTCCTGGGTTTTTCCTTTGAGCTCCTTGGATGCAGCCGTGGCTTTGTTGGATCCGAACAACATCAACACACGTGGCTGACTGATCGCAGCAGGCTGGGGGCTTGCTGCAGACACTGGAGCAGGTATGAAGCTCAGTAGGGCCGCGATTGAGAGGATGCCGGCGAGACAGAAACTCATCATTGACTGACGAATTCGTTGAATGGTAATCATTGGATTCTCCAAGGTGGTAGTGGTTTAACGAAAGCATAGAACTTTGAATGACGAAAGATCATTCAATTATGGCTTTCTATCAGTAGCTAGGTAGCAGCGTTCGAGCCATGCCGGCCAGGGCTGGTGCACGACCGGCAACGCCGCAATGGCCTGGATTTGCAAAGCAGAACCTGAATGGATTGGGTTCAGCCCAGGCTGCGACGACCCGTAAGAAATGAGATCAAGGCCAGCACAATGAAGACCAGGAACAGGAATTGGGCGATGCCGGCGGCTGAACCAGCGATCCCGCCAAAACCAAGGACTGCGGCAATGACCGCAACGACCAGAAAGACTAGAGAGTAGTGAAGCATAACATTGCTCGAATAGTTGGGGAATTAATATGGATGATTAGTGGTAGTCAGTCCCTGGTAGCACCCGGGTTGACTCGCCTAGCCAGATCAAGGATCAGTGCCAGGCCAGGTCAGTCTTTTGCATCCTCGATAGCGTGTTCACCTTTGGCTTGGGCTTGCTTCGCCTTGCCAGCTAGTTTGTTCTGCTCATCATCGGTCACTTTGCCGAGGGTTTCCTGGGCCTTCCCTTCAATGTCCTTGGCAGTTGCTTGAGCCTTGTTTCCTAATCCCATGGTTGTCTCCGTATGGTGTGAATCACATCCAGAAGGTTTGGATGTGTGCAATCACCATATGCCAGGAACAAGCCCATTGAACAACTTCAACCGTTCATCTTCCTTGAGCTCTCCTGTTATAAATCTGAAATTTTCTGCAAAACCTGGCTGTTTAGAGTAAATTAAAGACAACACAGAAAGCTTTATTCTCAGATGGTGGACTTAGTGAGACAAAAATTGGCCGAATACGCTTGCGTCCTTATTTTGCCGAGAACTCTGCCTACAAACTTAGCGCAATACAATCGGAAATCGGAAGTTTGAAGAATATTTCCCTCGCCCCATCGGCCTTGGCAATGTTTGATTAGCAAAGTAGAGCTACGCACAGTTATGACGCAGTAACCAATGGATCTGTCCACCTGTGATCGCGAACCAATTCACATTCCGGGGCTGATTCAGCCCCATGGCGCTCTTTTGGTGCTGCAGGAGCCAGGCTTGATCATTGTCCAAGTCAGTGGGAACACACTTGAAATACTTGGCCATCGCCCAAAGGAACTATTAAGACAGCCGTTATCCATTTTGTTGGCTCCCCAGCAGATTGCTGCTATTCAGCAATGCCTTAGCGAAGATACGGAAAATGTGAATCCATTGGATATTGCTATTTCCTACAGAGGCAGCTTGCTGATGTTCGATGGCAATATCCACCGCCAAGATGCATTGGTACTTTTAGAATTAGAACCTCAAGATCAAAAGCAACGAAATGACTATTCCGAACTGCATCAGGGAGTCAAAAGCACGATAACAAAGATACAGAAATCCTCTAGCTTGCTGAAGATGTGCGAGCTGGTCGTTAAAGAAGTCAAAAAGATCACTGGATTCGATCGCATTATGGTCTACCAGTTTGATGCCGATGGTGCTGGAGAAGTCATCGCAGAAGAACGAACAGAAGGCCTCACGCCTTATCTGGGCCTACGCTACCCCGCAAGCGATATTCCAGTTCAGGCAAAACAACTTTATACACTCAACTGGCTACGCTTAATTCCGGACTCTAGCTATACACCAGTCGCCCTGGTTCCTGAGCGCAACCCCGTTGATGAGGAGCCCACAGATTTGAGTTTCGCGCTGCTCCGTAGTGTCTCTCCATTGCACTTGGAATATCTCAACAACATGGGAGTCGCAGCGTCAATGTCGATTTCCTTGATCCAAGATCAAAAACTATGGGGTTTGATTGCCTGTCACCATTCAAGGCCACGTCATGTGCCTTCTAATCTGCGAATCATGTGCGAGTTTATTGGGCAGGTGATGTCACTTGACCTCAGCAAGCGTGTAGACAATCAAGATTTGTCCTATAAGCTGAGCATGAAGTCTCTGCAAAGCAAGCTGGTCGAGTCGCTATCTCAATCCAAGCAGATTATCAAAGGATCCATCCAACTAGACGAAAGCTTGCTTGAACTCGTCAGTGCAACAGGAGCCATTTTCTGTACGGCAGATCATAGTATTGGTGTTGGTCAAACGCCACCAGCAAGTGAATGGCCTGCCCTGCGCGATTGGATTAAAACGCAGATGCAGGACAACATGTTTCAAAGCCGATCGCTCTCTCGCCTTTATCCCGCTGCAACATCGTTTAAGGCCGTTGCCAGTGGGGTGTTAGCTCTGGAAATCTCTCAATTCCATCAGGATTTCGTCATCTGGTTCCGCCCAGAGGTGATTGAAACGGTGACGTGGGCTGGCAACCCCCATAAGCCTGTCGAGGTAGCCAGCAACGGGATCGTCACCTTATCGCCGCGCAAATCATTTCAACAGTGGAAGGAAACACTGCAAGGTTGCGCCTTGCCATGGAAACCGTGTGAACTAAAAGTTGTTGCCGAATTACGCAGCTTGATCGTTAGCAAGATTCTCAAACAGGCGGCAGACCTGGCAAATGTAAATCTAGAACTTGAGCGAAGCAATATTGAGCTCGATTCGTTTGCATACGTTGCATCTCATGACCTCAAAGAGCCATTACGCGGCATTCACAATTACTCTAATTTTTTGATTGAAGATTATGCGGAAGTGCTTGACACTGCTGGTGTAGACAAATTAGCTACCCTCGTGCGCCTCACTCAACGAATGGAAGATCTGATCAATTCGCTTTTACATTATTCACAGCTGGGGCGCATTGAACTTTCCAGGCAACCCACAGACCTGGCTGAGTTGGTGGAACAAACGATTGAAGTTCTAAGAATTAGCCAACCGCAAAGCTCAATCGATTTTCGGATGTCAGGCTCCATGCCAATGGTGGATTGCGATCGCACACAAATCAGCGAGGTATTGACCAACCTATTAACCAATGCAATCAAGTACAACGACAAAGCTGAGAAGTGGGTTGAAATCGGCTGTGCCCAATCAGGCAATGGAGATTCTGACGGCCTCTCAGGTTGCACCTTTTTTGTCCGTGACAACGGCATTGGCATCCCGCCTCAACATTTGGAGCGTGTGTTTCAGATTTTCAAACGTTTGCATACCCAAGACCAATATGGAGGAGGGACTGGGGCTGGCCTGACGATCGTTCGCAAGATCGTCCATCAACATGGAGGCAAGATTTGGGTGGAATCGAGCTTCGGTGAAGGCAGCACATTCTTCTTTACGCTGGCATCAGGAGAGCAATCATGAATCAGTCATCATTGGCCAGAATCCATAATCGCTCGCTCATGTTGGTCGTTGAGGATAGCAATGAAGATTTCGAAGCCTTCCAACGCTATGCTCGTCGATCGCCGTTGAGAATTCCTATTTATCGCTGCGTCGATGGTGATCATGCACTGTCATTTCTCTATCGAACCGGTCGCTATGTTGACCCCAAGCAAGCACCACGTCCGAACTTGATTTTACTGGATCTTAATTTACCGGGAACGGACGGACGAGAAGTCTTGCAAAAAGTTAAGCGAGATGAAAATCTAAAAACGATTCCAGTCGTGATTTTGACGACATCAAGCAACCCCAAGGACATTGAAGCCTGTTATAGATGGGGCGCTAATAGCTATATGGTTAAGCCGATGGATTCCGATCGGCTAAAGCACGGGGTTCAATCCTTAATCAACTACTGGTTCAACACGACGTTACTACCCACCGACAATTGAGAGCTGCCCTAATGAATTCCCAACGGTGCCGCACCATTTTGATCGTGGACGATAGCCCAGAAGATCGCGAGATGTATCGACGCTACATGGTGCGCGATCGTGACCATGACTATACGTTCATCGAAACAAGTTTTGGTGAAGAAGGGTTGAATCTGTGGCGGCAGCACCATCCCGATGCTGTGCTACTTGATTATCGATTGCCCGACCAAGACGGATTGGAATTTCTCGCTGCGCTGCAAAAAGAACTTCCCCTTCCAATCGTGATGATGACCGCCGTTGGCAGCGAGGAGATTGCCGTTAAAGCGATTAAATCAGGCGCCCAAGACTATCTAGTTAAGGAGCAGATTACACCAGAGAATCTGAAGCACACTCTCGATGCAACAATTAAGACTGTGCAGCTAGAAGTACAACTGCAGAATCGCATCGATCGAGAAAGTATCATTGCCAAGTTATCAGAAAAAGTATTCCAAACTTTGGATCTAGATATGGTCCTGCAGACCATCGTCAAAGAAGTGCGCAACTTCCTTAAGGCTGATCGGGTCGTTGTGTTTCAAGCCAACTCGATTGGAAAGGAAGCGGTTGCAGCAGAAGCGGTGGGCAGCGAATGGAAATCGTTTCTTTCAGAGCCTATTAATGATCCGTCTTTTGTCGAAAACTATATCGACAACTCTCAGCGCGAACGCAATCCGCTGGCAACAGACGGCCACAATGCCAACATTTCACCCGGCCATGTTGAGCTGCTGAAGAAATATCAAGTGCAGTCTAATCTGGTCGTTCCCATTTTGAACGATGGCCAGCTTTGGGGAGGGTTAATTGCTCATCACTGTGCTGCTCCCCGCCAGTGGCAAGCGCTAGAGATTGATTTGCTTCACCAATTGTCCACGCAAGTTAGCGTTGCCATCAGGCAAGCAGAGCTGTATCAGGAAGCCCAGCGCGAACTTGTTGAACGGAGTCGCACAGAGGAGGTCTTACGAAACCAGGACGACAAACTCCGATTGGTGCTCGAAGCTGCCGGGATGACAACCTGGGACTGGGACCTTCTGACGAACTCTATTACCTGGTCCAGCAACATGGGCAGCCTGTTTGGATTGGGGACGGAGGAATCCAAAGGAACCTACGATGACTTCGTGGCTTGCCTACACCCCGATGATCGTGAACGCGTCTTAGGAGCCCTCCAAGACGCTCTAACACAAGAGAAAGATTACAACATTGATTTCCGAGTTCTACATCCGAACCAAGGGATTCGCTGGGCGTCAAGCCAAGCCACAGTCTTTACTGACCAGAATGGCAAGCCTATTCGCATGTCAGGTTGCACCCTGGACATTACTGAACGCAAACAGTCTGAGTGCAGATTGCAAGAGAGTGAAACTCAGGTGCGTCGTATTCTCGATGGGTTGTTTAGCTTTGTCGGCTTGCTAGCCTTGGATGGAACAATGCTTGAGGTTAATCGAACTGCCTTAGAAGCGGCTTCTCTGGTACCGGCAGATGTTGTAGGCAAGTCATTTCCTGATACCTATTGGTGGGCTTACGATTCAGAGGTTCAGGCCCAACTCTCTAAGGACATACGACAAGCAGCTTCAGGAGAAACAGTTCGCTACGACGTGCAGATCCGGCTCAAGGAAGATCACCTTATTACCATTGATTTTTCCTTGGCACCACTGTACAATCAGGCAGGGGATGTTGAATTCTTGATTCCCTCTGGCATCGATATCAGCGAACGTGTTCAGGCGCAGGCGGCATTAAAGCGAAGCCAAGACTTCAATAAACGGATCATCGAAAGCAGCAACGACTGCATCAAGGTTCTTGATCTTGATGCCAGATTGCTCTACATGAATGCGGCGAGCCGGGATTTCTTGAAGAGCTGCAAGCTGACAGTTGTCCCTCAAACAAACTGGTTGAGCCTGTGGAATGGTGATTATCAGCAAGCAGCAAAAAAAGCCTTTACTACAGCGAAATCCGGTGAAGTTGGCAGGTTTCAGGGGAACTATCAGCCTGCCAACGGCCTGCCCATTTGGCGGGATGTCGTGGTTACGCCAATCTTTGATTCAAGCGGACAGGTGATCCAGATTTTAACGACAACACGGGATATCACACAGCAACGATTGATGGAAGAACAACTACGGCAAAAGAATGCCATTCTGGACGTAGTCAATGAGTCTTCGCATACACTCATTTTCCTTAAAGATCGTCAAGGCAAAATGCTTTATGCCAACTCAGCCGTCCTTCAGACCCTTGGCAAAACGGAATCTGAGGTCATCGGACATTACGACTACGAGCTTTTCCCGAATGCCCATGAAGCAAAAAAGATCATGGATAATGACCAGCGAGTCATGGCGTCAAGGCAGGTTGAAAACGTTCAGGAGTCCATCGATGACTCTCAAGTTTTTCTATCCACCAAAGCGCCTTACTTTGATGAAAATGGAGACGTCATTGGGCTCGTTGGCATAGGCCACGATATCACTGATCGGATCAAACTAGAACACGAACGCGAGGACATCCTCCAGCAGAAACAATATTCCCTGGAAGAAGCGCAACGCGTGAACCGCATTAAAGACGAATTCCTGGCTGTACTCTCCCATGAATTGCGCTCGCCTCTTGGCCCAATTCTGGGCTGGACACAATTGCTGCAAACCCGCAAACTTGATGACACCAAAACCACAGCAGCGTTAGCAACGATCGAACGGAATGCCAAGGCCCAATGTCGCTTGATTGATGATCTGTTGGATATGGCCTGCGTGTTGCAAGGCAAGTTATCTCTAAAAATTGCTCCTGTCAGTTTAAAGGTGGTGATTGAGTCGGCAATCGAAACTGTGCAAACTGCTGCGATCGCCAAGTCTGTTCAGATTCGCTCCAAGCTCTCTGAAGTTCCAACACTATCTGGGGATTCCGTTCGCCTTCAGCAGGTCATCTGGAACTTGCTGACAAACGCGGTCAAATTCACGCCCAGCGGCGGCCAGATTGACATTCGGCTTGAGAACGTTGACAACCAGGCAGAGATCACCATCACAGATACAGGCAAAGGCATCAGTCCGGAATTCTTGCCTTATATCTTTGAGTCATTTTGCCAGGAAGACACCACAGTAACTCGGAAATATGGCGGCTTAGGGCTGGGTATGGCGATCGTCTATCAGCTGGTAGAAGCGCACGGTGGCCGTGTGACTGCTGAGAGCCTTGGCGAAGGGAAAGGAGCTTGTTTCACTGTGAAGCTTCCCCTGCTGAAAGCCCACATCAAGGAGCAGCAACCGAAACCTTCGCAAAAGCGAACCCTTGATCTCACCGGCATTCGCCTGCTGATCATTGACGACGATCCAGACAGTCGCGACCTACTTGACTTCATCTTGGATCAGGCCGGAGCAGAAAGTATTTCAGTTTCTACTGCTGCTGAATTCTTCCCCGCTCTGGAATCATTTCAACCTGATGTTGTGGTTAGTGATATCGGAATGCCAGAGATTGATGGCTATACGTTGCTCAAGAAAGTGCGATCCCTATCCCCTGAGCAGGGAGGGCAGGTTCCGATGATCGCCCTAACGGCTTACGCTGGCGAAGTTGACCGGCAACGTGCCATCACGGCAGGCTTTGAGAAACACATCACCAAGCCGATTGAGCCTGATCAATTGGTGGTAACGATCGCTGATTTGCTGAGCAAACAATCCATCGCCAAGAACTGAACTGCAACAACCGAACGCCACCAGCTGATCCAATGCCTGTAGCCGCCATGGCTGCGGAGATGGCGCGTGGATCGGCCGGTATGCGCAACAGCTCAGCACTAGCATCAAAAATCCAGGCCTTGAAACCATTGATCCGCCAGAAGCCATCCATTGGAGGCCGTCATCGGTATGCACAATGGGCGGCCACCAACTCCGTGTTGCAGCCCCCCAAACCCCCATCCCACCCCCTCCAACAAGAGGGCTTCGAACATGACATCTGCAACAGCAAAAACGGCCATCAACACAGCCATCTCCAGCGTTTTGGCCCTTGGCCTGGTGGCCGTCACCAGCAGTGAAGCCCTCGCTGGCAAAGCCGGCATGGAAAAGTGCGCCGGCATCGCCAAGGCGGGCCTGAATGATTGCGGCACCAGCAAGCACAGCTGCGCAGGCAAGGCCACCGTGTCGGGTGATCCCGAAGAGTGGGTGTTCGTGCCCACTGGTACCTGCAACAAGATCGTTGGAGGGAAGCTCAAGATGGCGAACTGAACAGCCACCCATCAAGGACCAGCCCAAGCCGTTGACACATCCACCATGAATCTCCAAGGGGTGGGCCTCGGCTTGCGGTCTGTGCACTATTCCCACATCCTCAGGGAAACGCCGCCCGTGCCTTGGTTTGAGGCGCTCTCGGACAACTATCTGGGTGGCGGGCTACCGCTCCATCATCTGACCCTGATCCGCCAGACCTATCCAATCACCCTGCATGGGGTTGGGCTTTCGCTTGGTTCAGCAGATCCACTCAACTGGGACTATCTGCATCGGTTGAAAGCCCTGGCCACCCGCATCGAACCGGTGTATGTGTCCGACCATCTGGCCTGGGTTTCGAGCGGCGGCCACTATTTCAACGATCTGGCTCCGCTGCCCTACAACGAGCCTGTGTTGAACTACGTGGCTGATCGAATCCAACAGGTGCAGGAGTTTCTGGGAAGGCGAATCCTGATCGAAAACCTTTCGCCCTACCTGCAGTTTTCAGGCAACGACTACAGCGAATGGCAGTTTCTCGCCGCACTGGCTCAGCAGGCCGATTGCGATCTGTTACTTGATATCAACAACGTTTTTGTGAACGCCAGCAATCACGGCTTTAACCCGATGGAGTATCTCGCTGCCATGCCAGTCGATCGCGTCAAAGAGATCCACTTGGCTGGCTACGAGCAGCAAGGTTCCTTTCTTTTCGATACCCACGGAAGGCCGGTGCAATCCGGTGTTTGGTCGCTGTATCAAGAAGCCCTAGAGCGCTTTGGAGCGGTTCCGACCCTGATCGAATGGGACACCAATATTCCCTGCTTCGATGACCTCCAAAACGAAGCCCGCAAAGCCGAGACGTATCGATGCCAACTCCAGCCCCAAGCGAACTGACCTCTCTGCAGACCTTGTTCTATGCGGCGATCAGCCAAGCAGCCGATCCTGCCAGCCTTGCGGCTCTGGAGCCGATGCTGCATTGCAGCGGCAGCCTGAGCGTCAAAGAGGGGTTCGCCGCCTACCGGGGCAGCGTGAAGGGCAAGCTGATCCGTTGCCTCGAAGACATTTATCCCGTTTGTCAACGGCTGGTGGGTGATAATTTCTTCGGAGGACTTACCGAGCAGTTCATCATGACCTATGCATCAGTTTCGCCGGATCTGGGCGATTACGGCGCTGAGCTGCCGGCCTTCATCAAGACGTTCACTCCAGCTGAAGCCCTGCCCTATCTGGCCGATGTGGCCCAGCTGGAGTGGCACTGGCACCGGGTGTTCAACGCACCAGACGAGAAAGCCTTCGACATGCAGGCGCTTTCCCAAGTGGCAGCTGAGCAATGGGAAAGCCTGGTGTTCCAACTGCCTCGATCCAGTGTTTTGCTGCGATCGATCTATCCGGTCCACCGGATCTGGGAGGCCAATCAAGATGGCGTCACTGATTCAGTGCCGGTTGACCTGGACCAGGGAGGCGCGAATCTTTTCATCTGGAGAGATGGCGTTGAAACGCGGATTGAGATGCCGGGAGATGGGGAATGGAGGTTGCTGGAGGGCTTTGCCGCCAGAACAACATTTGGCCAGCTCTGCGCAGACCTGGATCAAGGCCTGGCCTCTGTGGATGCATCCGTGTTGCTGCCGGTCTTCGTCAAGCGTGGTTGGGTGAAATCGTTTGTATTGGGTGAGGGATAGAAGCTGTCAGTTGTCGTTGTCCCCTAACCGTCCATGGCCACACCGGCTTCTCGGGCTTGAGCTGAAACTTCTTGTACTGTTGCGGTTGGGGGGAATGGGCGATCACAGGATCGAACTGTGGACATCCTGCTTGTAAGGCAGGCGCTCTACCGCTGAGCTAATCGCCCCGGCTTTCATTCTGGGGCCTGGATGCCCCCATGCTGACGGGGACACCACCGATGCAGCGATGGCCAAGGGCCGTAGCCACGACCGCGCCACCTGGCTGCTGGCTCTGCCCTTTGCGCTGCTGTGGGCGCCGGGCCTGGGCCTGGCGGGGATGGGCACGGCCGGGCTCAGCTTCCTGGTGGGCGGCCTGCTGCTCTCCCCCGATCTCGACACCCGCTCCAACGCCACCCGTCGTTGGGGACCCCTGCGGCTGCTCTGGTGGCCCTACCGCAAGGGGCTCTCGCACCGCTCAGTGCTCTCCCACAGTCCGCTGCTGGGCACGGCTGGACGCCTGGCCTACCTGGCGTTGCTGGCCCTGGGCCTGGCAGCGCTGCTGTCTTTTTTCGGGGGGCCGCCGCCCCAGGAGCTGCTGGGCTGGGCCGGGCGCCTGTGGCGCGAGCAGCGCCCGCTGGTGCTGAGTGCGCTGGTGGGGCTGGAGGCCAGCAGCTGGCTGCACCTGATCCAGGATGGCGACCCGATGCCGCGGCTGCCCAGGCTGCTGCGCCGTCGCTGAGCACAGCAGCCGAGGCCCTGGCCCATGCCCGCCGATCCCACCCTGAGCGCCCTGGCCGAGCTGATCGCCGTGGTGGCACGGCTGCGCGATCCCGCCAGCGGTTGCCCCTGGGACCTGGAGCAGACCCACACCTCCCTGGTGCCCTATGTGCTGGAGGAGGCCCACGAGGTGGCCGATGCCATCCGCCATGGCGATGACGCCCACCTCAGCGAGGAACTGGGCGACCTGCTGCTGCAGGTGGTGCTGCACGCCCAGATCGCCAGCGAGGCGGGTCGCTTCGATCTGGGGGCGATTGCCCGGGGCATCAGCGCCAAGCTCATCCGCCGCCATCCCCATGTGTTCGCAGGCGCCGTGGCGGCCGACACCGCCGCCGTGCGCGCCAGCTGGGAGGCGATCAAGGCCGAGGAGGCCAGCGCCAGGGCAGCAGCCCACGCCAGCGCAACGGCAAGCCCACTCAGCGATCGGCTCGCCAGCAAAGTGCGCGGCCAACCCGCCCTGGCTGGCGCCATGACCATCTCCAAAAAGGCCGCCTCCGCCGGCTTCGAGTGGGACGACCTGGGCGGGGTGTGGGAGAAAGTGCAGGAGGAGCTGGGCGAGCTTCAGGAGGCCGTGGCCAGCGGCGACCGGGCCCACGCCCAGGAGGAACTCGGCGATGTGCTGTTCACCCTGGTGAACGTGGCCCGCTGGTGCGCGCTCGACCCGGAAGCCGGCCTAGCCGGCACCAACCAGCGGTTCCTGGATCGCTTCTCCCGCGTCGAAGCCGCCCTGGGCGGTGATCTTGGCGGTCGCAACATCGCCGAACTGGAGGACCTGTGGCGGCAGGCCAAGGCCGCAATCCGCGCTGAGGCGGCAGGGCCTTAGGCCGGCTCAGAGATCAAGCTCAGAGATCACTGCCACCGCCCCGCTGGGCACGCCGGGCCTTGATTGCGCCCCGCTGCTTCTTGGCCGTGAGCCGCCGCTCCACCGAGCCACGGCTGGGCCGGGTGGCGCGGCGCGGCGGTGGCGGCGGCCGCAGGGCCTCCTGCAGCAGCATCACAAGACGGCGCTGGGCCGCCACCCGGTTCTGCCACTGGGAGCGGTGCTCGCTGGCCGCCACCACCACGGCCCCCTCCACTAGGCGCGCCTCCAACCGCCGCAACGCCCGGGCCTGCAGCAGCGCCGGCAGCGCCGCCGAAGCCGCCAGATCAAACACCAGCTCCACCCGCGAGTCGGTGGTGTTCACGTTCTGACCACCCGGGCCCGAGGAGCGCGAAAAACGCCAGCGCAGCTCGGCCGCCGGGATCAGCACCGCCGGCGTCACGCGCAGATCACTGCCGGGCAGGTCGCTGGCCATGGATTGAGCCTGACATGGACAGGCGGCGCCCAACGTGCGGCCCTCTGTGCAAGCGTACGGATCAAGCCATCCGACCCCGCCCCGCCGCCATGGACCCCTCCCCCGGCTGGATCGATGAGGTCTACGACGGTGTGCGCTACGGCCTGGCTGGCCGGGTGATCGCCGAGACCAGCTCGCCTTACCAGCGCGTCACGATCATCGAGAGCGAGCGCTACGGCAAGGGGCTGCTGCTCGACGGTTGTTGGATGACGGCCGAGCGCCAGGAGCGGCACTACCACGAGCCCCTCGTGCATCCCGCCCTCTGCGGCGCCGCGGCCATCGAGCGGGTGCTGGTGATCGGTGGCGGCGACGGCGGCACCGCCCGCGAGTGCCTGCGCCACCCCGGCGTGCAGCAGCTCGACCTGGTGGAGATCGATGGCCAGGTGGTGGCCTGGAGCCAGGAGCACCTGCCCAGTCTCGGGGCCGGCTGCTGGAGCGATCCCCGTTTGCAGCTCACCGTGGGCGACGGCATTGCCTGGGTCGCCGCCGCCGCTGACGCCAGTTACGACGTGGTGATCGTCGACGGTTCCGACCCCGCCGGCCCGGCCGAGGGCCTGTTCAACCGCGCCTTCTTCCAGCACTGCCGCCGCATCCTCAGGCCCGGCGGCGTCTTCGCCACCCAGAGCGAATCGCCCGAGGCCTTCCGCTCGGTGCACCTCGAAACGGTGCGGCTGCTGCGCGAAGTGTTCCGCCACGCCGATCCCCTCTACGGCTGGGTGCCGATGTACCCAAGCGGCTGGTGGAGCTGGACCTTCGCCGCCAGCGACGGCCCCCGTTACCGGCAGCCGGATGCCGCCCGCGCCGCGTCCGTCGCCGAGGGCTGCGAGATCTGGAGCCCCCGCTGGCAGCGCGGCGCCTTCGAGGCGGTTCCGGCCGGAATCGAGAGGGCCCTCGCTGGCTGACGTGCTGGGCAGCACCGCTGAGGATCCAGACTTGTTGGCCATCACCTGTTTCAACCCAGACTTGCCCGACATCAACCAGTTCGACCCTGACCTGATTGACAGCGACCTCTTTGAAACGGACGGTGCGGTGTTCATGGCGGGCCGCCGCGATCCGGCCGGTTGCCAGGTGGGGCTATTCGGTGTCCCCTATGACGGCACCACCTCGTTCCGTCCCGGCACCCGCTTCGGGCCAGCGGCGATCCGGGAGGTGAGCAGTGGGCTGGAAACCTATTGCCCCCAGCTCGATCTGGATCTTGAGGACCTGGCCTTCGCCGATCTGGGCGCGGTGGCGATTCCCTTTGGCGCCCCGGAGCCAGTGGTGGCCGCCGTGGGCCAGGCCACCGAGGCGGTGCTGGCCCTGGGGCTGAAGCCCCTGATGCTGGGCGGCGAGCACTCGATCAGCAGCGGCGCGGTCGGGGCAGTCGCCGCCCGCCACCCGGATCTGGTGCTGGTGCAACTCGATGCCCACGCCGACCTGCGCCACAGCTGGCTCGGCTCAAGCCACAGCCACGCCTGCGCCATGCGCCGTTGCCTGGAGGTGCTCCCCAGTGGCCAGCTGCTGCAGATCGCCATCCGCAGCGGCACGCGCGCGGAATTCGCCGAACTCAGGCACAGCGGCCGCCTGGTGGGCACCGGCCCCGGCCTCTCTCTGCAGCCCGAGCGTCTGCAGGCCGACCTGGTGGCAGCCCTGGCGCCCCTGCGCGGCAGACCGCTTTACCTAACCGTGGATCTCGACTGGTTCGACCCTTCCGTTCTGCCGGGCACCGGCACACCAGAACCCGGCGGCTTTCTCTGGGGCCACTTCAGCGGGCTGGTGGACGAACTCCGCCACCACCGCCTGGTGGGCGCGGATGTGGTGGAGCTCTCACCCCTGCTCGACCCCGGCGGCAACAGCGCCGTTCTGGCGGCGAAAGTGGTTCGCAGCCTGCTGCTCTTGCTCGGTCGCCCCGCTCAGTAACAGTAAGAGCCGCTGGCCCGTTGTTCGCGCAGGCGCTCGTGCTGCTGGCCGATCAGGTCAATCGCGAGGGTGGGATGGTTGTGCAGCAGGTTCAGAAAACTGAGCCGGCCGAGCTTCACCAGTTCGACGGGAGTGCGGGCGATCGCCTCATGGCGGAAATAGCCCCCACGCCAGACGATGTCGAGATAGCTGAACAGTTCCCCTGGCCTGTAGCAGAGCCGGTCGCCAGCCTGGTCGATGATTTCGACGATTCCTTTGCGCACGGCATAAATGGCATTGGCTGGTTCGCCATGACCAAAAATGCGGGTTCCTGTCGGCAGGGTGAACGTTTCACCATCCAACTGACAGGCCATCAGTTCAACCGGCCTTCCCGGGGAAAGTGTGACCAACCATCTACCTCCTTACAGGGTTTGGGGGAGGGCTGCCTGGCAAAACAAGGGGCCAGAGGCCGGGAGATCATCCAAGCTGGCCCTTCGCCTTGTCACTGACAGCCGCTAAGCAGTCGCTGATTCTAGTTCAGTAAATCGCGTTTCAGGCATTCCTAAACAGAGACAGGCTCCTGTGAGACAGGCTCCAGCAATCCAACCAGGGAAAGCTGGCGATGGCCATAGGGCTGGAAGCTGATTGGCTGAGCCAGAACGGGCTCGACGGACGGGCGCCCGGAGCGCGCCGTCCAGTGGTGACACCAGAGGTCCCCACTCAATTCCGAATGGATCGCCAGCCGTCGCAACTGACACCAGCCAGGCTCACCACCCAAAGGAGCGATGCAGTGACGACAACTGCGACAGTTGGGGCGCTGGCCCATGATCGACTTAATCCAAGGTCCATAAGGTACTGATTTCAATGGGCTGCAAACAGGCGTAGAACCGAACCTCCCGGAAGTCTTCGGGTTTGAAACGCCACTCCATAGGATCGAGACAACGTTTCGGCAACCATTCAGCCATGGCAGGTGATCCCGTTGGCGCTGCCGCCGATCCGCTCCAACTCACCCCCCTGGCCGAACTCTGCAAGGCCGCCGGGGGGCGGATGGTGCCGTTTGAGGGCTGGCAGATGGCAGTGCAATACAAGGGGCTGGTCGAAGAACATCGGGCCGTGCGCGAGCGCTGCGGCGTCTTCGACATCTCCCACATGGGTGTGCTCACCCTCCAAGGCGATGGGGTGAAGAGCGCCCTGCAACGGCTCGTACCCACGGACCTCGATCGCATCGGCCCCGGCGAAGCGCTCTACACCGTGCTGCTCAACGAGGCGGGCGGCATCCGCGATGACCTGATCATCTACGACCAGGGCCGGCCTGATGGACCCGCAGGCCCCGTCGACACCCTGCTGGTGGTGATCAATGCCGCCTGCGCCGCAGCCGACACCGCCTGGCTGCGCGCTCAGCTGGAAACAGAGGATGTGCAGATCAGCGATCGCAAGGGGCAAGGGGTGCTGCTCGCCCTGCAGGGCCCCGAGGCCGCGGCCCTGCTGGAGGCCTTGGTGGGCGAAAGCCTCGCAGGCCTGCCCCGCTTCGGGCACCGCAGCCTGCGGCTCGCCGGCAGCGCCAGCGGCGCGGCGGCGGGGGCAGCCGTGTTCGTGGCCCGCACCGGCTACACCGGCGAGGACGGCTTCGAACTGCTGCTGGAGCGCTCGGCCGGCCAGGCCCTCTGGCAACAACTGCTGAGCAGCGGCGTGCCCCCCTGCGGCCTTGGCGCCCGCGACACCCTGCGCCTGGAGGCCGCCATGCACCTCTACGGCCAGGACATGGACGCCACCACCACCCCCCTGGAAGCCTCGCTGGGCTGGCTGGTTCACCTGGAGATGCCGGCTGATTTCATCGGCCGGGCGGCCCTGGAGCGCCAGACAGCCGAAGGGGTGAGCCGGCGGCTGGTGGGGCTCAAGCTCCAGGGCCGGGCGATCGCCCGCCATGGCTATCCGGTGCTCCTGGGTGGAGCCGTGGTGGGCGAGATCACCAGCGGTACCTGGTCACCGACGCTTGGCGAAGCCATCGCCCTGGCCAGCGTGCCAGCCGAGGCGGCCAAGCTCGGCACCGAACTGCAGGTGGAGATTCGCGGCCAGCCCCAACCGGCGCTTGTGGTGAAGCGGCCTTTCTATCGGCGGCCGTAGGGGACCCGGCCTTGGCTGCTGCCATGGGAAACTCGCAGATTCCTTTCCTCTTCCCCGATGCGCAGTCACGGATGCGGCGATCTGCGTCGTGATGCCGTCGATCAGACCGTTCAGCTCTGCGGCTGGGTGGACCGGCGCCGCGACCATGGCGGCCTGATCTTTCTGGATCTGCGTGATCGCAGTGGCACCATCCAGATCACGGTGGATCCCGAGCTCGCCGGCAACCTGCGCAATGAAACGGTGCTGCAGGTGGTGGGACGGGTGCAGCTTCGGCCAGAAGAGTCGCTCAACGAACGGCTGGCCACCGGTGCGGTGGAGGTGATCGCCAGCCAACTCACCGTTCTCAATGCCATCAAAAAAACGCTGCCCTTCGCCGTCTCCGTTCACGACGACGGCAACGTGCGCGAGGAACTGCGGCTGCGCCATCGCTATCTCGACCTGCGCCGCGAGCGCATGGCCCGCAACCTGCGGCTGCGGCACAGCACGATCCGGGCCGCCCGGACCTTCCTGGAAGGCGAAGGCTTCATCGAGGTGGAAACTCCGATCCTCACCCGCTCCACCCCCGAGGGCGCCCGCGATTACCTGGTACCCAGCCGGGTCTGCGGCGGCGAGTGGTTCGCCCTGCCCCAGTCACCCCAACTGTTCAAGCAGCTGCTGATGGTGGGCGGACTGGAGCGCTACTACCAGGTGGCGCGCTGCTTCCGCGACGAAGACCTGCGCGCCGATCGCCAGCCGGAGTTCACCCAGCTCGACATCGAGGTGAGCTTTCTGGAGCAGGAGGAGATCCTTGACCTCAACGAACGCCTGATCGCCGCGATCTGGAAGACAGCGAAGGGAATCGAGCTGCCGCTGCCCTTCCCCCGCCTCACCTGGCAGGAGGCGATGGATCGCTACGGCACCGACCGCCCCGACACCCGCTACGGCCTGGAGCTGGTGGATGTGAGCGACATTGCCACGCACTCCGGCTTCAAGGTGTTCTCCGGCGCCGTGGCGGCCGGTGGGGCCGTGAAGTGCATCGCCATCCCCGGCGGCAATGAGGCACTCAGCAACGTGCGCATCAAACCCGGCGGGGATGTGTTCAGCGAAGCCCAGGCGGCGGGAGCGGCTGGCCTGGCTTTCATCCGCGTCATTGAGGGGGTGGACCCTGAAACCTCCTTTGATGTCGGCGGCAACCTGGTCGGGATCAACACGATCGGAGCGATCAAAGATGGCTTCACCAAGGCGCAGATGGCCGAGCTGCTGGAGCGCAGCGGCGCCACGCCCGGCACCCTGCTGCTGTTCGGCGCCGGCGACACCGCCACGGTGAACAAGGCCCTTGACCGGGTGCGTCAGTACCTGGCCCGGGAGTTGGGCCTGGTTCCAGCCGAGGCCAGCAACGAGGCCTGGAACTTCCTCTGGGTGGTCGACTTCCCGATGTTCGGCTTCAACAGCGAGGAGAACCGGCTGGAGGCCCTGCACCATCCCTTTTGCGCCCCCAACCCCGCTGACCTCGGCAGTGATCCGGCCAGCTGGGCTGCGGCCTTGCCAAGCGCCCGAGCCCAGGCCTACGACCTGGTGCTCAACGGCCTGGAGCTGGGCGGCGGCTCCCTGCGCATCCATGATTCGGCCCTGCAGCGCCAGGTGCTGCAGACGATCGGCCTGCCCCAGGAAGAAGCGGAACGCCAGTTCGGCTTCCTGCTGGAGGCCCTTGATCTGGGTGCCCCGCCCCACGGCGGCATCGCCTTCGGCCTCGATCGGATGGTGATGCTGCTGGCCGGTGAGGAGTCGATCCGCGACACGATCGCCTTCCCAAAAACCCAGCAGGCCCGCTGCCTGCTCACCCAGGCCCCAGCCGATGTGGCCGCCCAGCAACTCAGGGATCTGCACGTGGCCAGCACCTGGAGCGACGCCGATTGACCCCAGAACTCCAGGAATATCAGGGATTTCAGTCCTGTAGGCCAACTAAAATGGCCTCATAACAACGCAACCCAGAACAACACCATGACTGCCACTGCCACTTCCAGCCAGGCCAGCACTTCCAGCCAGGCCAGCGCCCCACCGATCGACATCGGCATGTCCAGCGAGGAGCGCGAACAGATCGCCGCAGGGCTCAGCCGCCTCCTGGCTGACAGCTACGTGCTCTACGGCAAGACCCATGGCTTCCACTGGAACGTCACCGGTCCGATGTTCAACAGCCTGCATCTGATGTTCATGGAGCAGTACACCGAGATCTGGACGGCGCTCGATGAGATCGCCGAGCGCATCCGGGCCCTGGGTTGTCCTGCCCCGTTCGGCGGCTCCCACTTCGCCGCCCTCTCCTCGATCAGTGAGACCGAAGGGGAGCTCAACGCCATGGAGATGGTGCGGGAGCTGGTGCTCGGCCACGAAGCCGTGGCTCGTACGGCCCGCAGCGTCTTCGCCTCGGTGGAGGCCGCCAGCGATGAACCCACCGCCGACCTGCTCACCCAGCGGCTGCAGATCCACGAAAAAACCGCCTGGATGCTGCGCAGCCTGCTCGAGGCTTGAATCACCTGGGCCTGGCTTCGGTCGTTACGCCCGCTGCGCGGGCAACACGGGCCTACGCCAGGCCCAGGTGATTCGGCTGGGTGGGGCAGCAGGGGAGGGGAAGGGAGCCCTTGAGTTGAAGGAGCCTTTGGGTTGGAGGTCGTTAAAGTTGGCGATCGCCCTGGGGGTTCATGACCAAGTTTGTGTTCGTGACCGGCGGGGTGGTGTCGAGCATCGGCAAGGGCATCGTGGCGGCGAGCCTGGGACGGTTGCTGAAATCGCGCGGCTACAGCGTTTCGATCCTCAAGCTCGATCCGTACCTCAACGTGGATCCGGGCACCATGAGCCCCTACCAGCACGGTGAGGTGTTCGTCACCCAGGACGGCGCGGAGACCGACCTCGACCTGGGCCACTACGAGCGCTTCACCGACACCGCCATGTCACGCCTCAACAGCGTGACCACCGGCTCGATCTACCAGGCGGTGATCAACAAGGAACGCCGCGGTGATTACAACGGCGGCACGGTCCAGGTGATCCCCCACATCACCCGCGAGATCCGCGAGCGCATCCACCGGGTGGCCGCCGACAGTGGGGTTGACGTGGTGATCACCGAGATCGGCGGCACGGTGGGCGACATCGAATCGCTGCCATTCCTGGAAGCAATCCGTGAATTCCGTGGCGATGTGGGCCGCCGCGATCTGGCCTATGTGCACGTCACCCTGCTGCCTTACATCGGCACCTCCGGTGAGATCAAGACCAAGCCCACCCAGCACTCGGTGAAGGAACTGCGCTCGATCGGCATCCAACCCGATCTGCTGGTGTCGCGCTGTGACCGGCCGATCAGCGAAGAGCTCAAGGCCAAGATCGGCGGCTTCTGCGGCGTTCCGGCCACGGCCGTGATCCCCGCCCGTGATGCCGACAGCATCTACGCCGTCCCGATCGCCCTCGAGAAAGAAGGCCTGTGTCGGGAGGTGCTCCATGTGCTCGACCTCGAAGACCGCGACAGCGACATGGCCGGCTGGGAGGATCTGGTGCGCAAGCTGCGCAACCCAGGCCCGGCGGTGAAGGTGGCGTTGGTGGGCAAGTACGTCCAGCTCAACGACGCCTACCTCTCGGTGGTCGCGGCCCTGCGTCACGCCTGCATCGATCGGGATGCCTCCCTCGACCTGCACTGGATCTGCGCCGAGCAGCTCGAAATCGAAGGGGCAGAAGCCCTGCTCCACGGCATGGACGCGGTGGTGGTGCCGGGCGGCTTCGGGCACCGGGGCGTGGACGGCAAGATCCAGGCGATCCGCTGGGCGCGCGAGCAGCAGGTTCCGTTCCTGGGGCTCTGCCTGGGGATGCAGTGCGCCGTGATCGCCTGGGCCCGCCACGAGGCTGGTCTCAGTGGCGCCAGCAGCGCCGAGCTCGATGCCGACTCCCCTGATCCAGTTATCCACCTGCTGCCTGAGCAGCAGGACGTGGTCGACCTGGGCGGCACCATGCGCCTGGGCGTCTACCCCTGTCGCCTGTCCCCGGGCAGCCTGGCCTCCCGCCTCTATGGCGAGGAAGTGGTCTACGAGCGGCATCGCCATCGCTACGAATTCAATAACGCCTACCGCCAGCTCTTCCTCGACTCGGGCTATCGGATCAGCGGCAGCTCGCCGGATGGCCGCTTGGTCGAACTGATCGAACTCGACGGGCATCCGTTCTTCACAGCCTGCCAGTTCCATCCGGAATTCCTCTCCAGGCCCGGCCGCCCCCACCCACTGTTCCGGGGTCTGATCGAAGCCGCCCAGCGCCGCCTGCCCGCCAACGGCTCCGAGTTCGGCGTTTCTCCTGCGAGCACGGCCAGCGAGAGCAACGCCAGCGAAAGTCCTGTCAGCGAAAGGACCAACCAGCCGCTGAGCGAGATCGCGGTCTCCAGCTGAGGGGCCGACTGCCATGGCCGCCGTAGCGATGGTTGAGACCCCCGGGCTTCTGCCCGTGGTGGAAACCTTCCATTCCCTGCAGGGGGAAGGGGCCCATGCCGGCCGCAGCGCCTTTTTCATCCGGCTGGGCGGTTGCGCGGTGGGCTGCCCCTGGTGCGACACCAAGCACTCCTGGCCGCAGGCCAGCCACCCACTGCAGAGCCCCTCGGAACTCTCCGAGCGGGCGGCGCGGGCGGTGGAGGCGGGCGCTGGATTCGTAGTGATCACCGGCGGAGAACCGCTGCATCACAACCTTGATGGCCTCTGCCAGGCCTTGGCCGGTCTCAGCCAAGGCGGCGCCACTCCCTCCAGCTTCCAGCCCCTGCCGCTCCACCTCGAAACAAGCGGCGTGGATCCCTTCACGGGCCAGTTCGCCTGGATCACCCTCTCACCCAAGCCCCATCGCCCACCCACGGCCGAAGCGCTGGGCCGTTGCCACGAACTCAAGGTGGTGGTGCATGAGCCCTCCGATCTGGGTTTCGCCGAGCAGATGGCCGCTGCGGCGCTTCAGGCCCGGAGCAACAACGGGGAACCTGCGGCCGGCAGCCTACCGGTGCTGCTGCTCCAACCCGGCTGGGACAGCGCGAAGGGCCAGGCGCTGGCGGTCGACTTCGTGCGTCAACACCCCAGTTGGCGGCTCAGCCTGCAGACCCATAAGTGGCTGGGGGTGCGCTGAGCGGCCAGGCAGCCGTGGATTCAAAGGCTCATACGGTTCCAATTACGGTGCCAATTACAGTGCCGACCACTGCTCAAGATTCAGCGTGACGGCCTCCCAGAAGCGGAATCTCGTCACCGGTGGCGCCGGCTTTGTGGGATCCCATCTGGTTGATCGGCTGATGGAAGCCGGCGAAGACGTGATCTGCCTCGACAACTACTTCACCGGCCGCAAGGCCAACATCGCCCGCTGGATCGGCCACCCCAACTTCGAGCTGGTTCGTCACGACGTGACTGAGCCGATTTCGTTGGAGGTGGATCGGATCTGGCATCTGGCCTGTCC
Source organism: Synechococcus sp. SynAce01 (assembly GCF_001885215.1). Lineage (GTDB taxonomy): Bacteria > Cyanobacteriota > Cyanobacteriia > PCC-6307 > Cyanobiaceae > Regnicoccus > Regnicoccus frigidus. The sequence continues at coordinate 1,038,639 of NZ_CP018091.1, forward strand.
GGCCTCGCCGGTGCACTACCAGCACAATCCGATCAAGACGGCCAAAACCAGCTTTCTCGGCACCTACAACATGCTGGGCCTGGCCCGTCGGGTCGGGGCCCGCCTGTTGATGGCCAGCACCAGCGAAGTGTATGGCGATCCGGAGGTGCATCCCCAGCCGGAGAGCTATCGCGGCAGCGTCAATACCCACGGCATCCGCGCCTGCTACGACGAGGGTAAGCGGGTCGCCGAAACCCTCTGCTTCGACTACCAGCGGATGCACGGCACGGAGATCCGCATCGCCCGGATCTTCAACACCTACGGGCCACGCATGCTGGCCGACGACGGGCGGGTGGTGAGCAACTTCATCGTCCAGGCGCTGCGGGGCGAACCTCTTACCCTCTACGGCGAAGGCAGCCAGACCCGCAGCTTCTGCTTCGTCGATGATCTCGTCGAAGGGCTGATCCGCTTGATGAACGGGGAGCACTCCGGTCCGATCAACATCGGCAATCCAGGCGAGTTCACGATTCGCCAGCTGGCGGAACTGGTGCGCGAGCGGATCGATCCGTCGCTGGACTTCACCCTGCTGCCCTTGCCCCAGGACGACCCTCTCCAGCGCCAGCCGGTGATCACCCTGGCCCAGCAGGAGCTGGGCTGGGAGCCGACCATTCCCCTGCGCGCGGGCCTTGAGCGCACGATCGCCGATTTCCGCTGCCGCCTCGCGGCCTGAGGCCGGCCCCTGAGCCAGCTCCGGCTGGCGCCGGTTGATCCCCCAAACTGGGCGGCAGTGCTGGGTGCCGGCGTGGACAAGCTGCAGAGCCTTCGGGGCATGGTCGACCTGCTGCCGGAGCAGACGGCGATCTGGCAGCAGGTTGAGGCCGCGGCCCGCAGCCAGTTCCATCGGGCTGGCCTCGCCGAGATCCGCACCCCCCTGCTGGAGGCCACCGAGCTGTTCGCCCGCGGCATCGGCACCAGCACCGATGTGGTGGGCAAGGAGATGTACAGCTTCGAAGACCGGGGCCAGCGCCACTGCACGCTGCGGCCTGAAGGAACGGCCTCGGTGGTGCGCGCAGCGCTGCAGCACGGACTGCTCAACAAGGGGCCCCAGCGCCTTTGGTACACCGGCCCGATGTTTCGCTACGAGCGCCCCCAGGCGGGTCGCCAGCGCCAGTTCCACCAGCTCGGTGTCGAACTGCTGGGTTTCGCCGATCCCCGCAGCGACGCCGAAGCGATCGCGATCGCCTGGGACCTGCTGACAGCCCTGGGAATCGGGAATCTGGCCCTGGAGATCAACTCCCTCGGCGATGCCTGCGATCGCAGCCACTACCGCAGCGTGCTGGTGGAATGGCTCGAAGCCCGCCGCGACCAGCTCGACCCCGAAGCCCAGGGGCGGATCAGCACCAACCCGCTGCGGATCCTCGACAGCAAAAATCCCGAGACCCAGGCCCTGCTCGCCGCCGCACCCCTGCTCGGCGATTGTCTCAGCGCCAGCAGCCAGCAGCGCTTTGAGCGGGTGCGCCAGGCCCTCGACCGGCTGGAGATCCCCTATCAGCTCAATCCCAGGCTGGTGCGGGGGCTGGATTACTACACCCACACCGCCTTTGAGATCACCAGCAGCGAGCTCGGCGCCCAGGCCACGGTCTGCGGCGGTGGCCGTTACGACGGCCTGATCGAGCAGCTCGGTGGCAGCCCCACAGCGGCGATCGGCTGGGCCATCGGCCTGGAGCGGCTGGTGTTGCTGCTCCAGGCAGCCGTGGCCCCGGCCATGCATCCACTGGCCGCGGCGCAGGTGTATGTGATCAGCAGGGGCGAAGCGGCCGAGCTGCAGGCCCTTGCTCTGGCCAGGACCCTGCGCCAGGCGGGCTGCCGGGTGGAGCTGGATCTCACCGCTGCGGCCTTCGCCAAGCAACTCAAACGGGCCGATCGCAGCGGAGCCAGCTGGGCGCTGCTGATCGGGGAAGGGGAAATCGAGCAGGGGGTGGTGATCCTCAAGGATCTGCGCCTGTCCACTGAACAGCGCCTCCCCCCTGAGCTGGCGATCGGGGAGTTGGTCGCGAGGTTCTGCGATGCTGGCCCGCAGCCTTTCTCCTCGCCAACGGCATGACGGCACCGCTCACCGTCCGGACCATCTGTTGCATCGGGGCCGGCTACGTGGGCGGGCCGACGATGGCGGTGATTGCCGATCGCTGCCCGGGCATTCAGGTCACGGTGGTGGATCTCAACGCGGCCCGCATCGCCGCCTGGAATGGTGCCGATACCGCAGCCCTGCCGGTGTATGAACCGGGCCTCGCCGAGCTGGTGGAGCGCTGCCGCGGCCGCAACCTGCACTTCAGCACGGAGGTGGACCAGGCCATCGCCGCCGCCGACATGGTCTTCCTGTCGGTGAACACCCCCACGAAAACCAGGGGCATCGGCGCTGGTGAGGCCTCCGACCTGCGCTGGATCGAAGCCTCAGCCCGCCAGGTGGCTGCCCAAGCCCAGGGACACACGATCGTGGTGGAGAAGAGCACCCTGCCGGTGCGCACGGCCGAAACCGTCAAGGCCATCCTGGGCGCCTACCAGGAGCACAGCGGCACCACCGCCGCTGGCGGTGCCAAAACTTTCGCCGTGCTCTCCAATCCGGAATTCCTGGCCGAAGGGACCGCGATCGAGGATCTCAAGAACCCCGATCGGGTGCTGATCGGTGGCGATGAAACGGCCGCAATCGAGGCCCTAGCGGAGGTCTATGGCAACTGGGTGGCACCGGAGCGGATCCTGCGCACCAACCTCTGGAGCAGTGAACTCTCCAAGCTCACCGCCAATGCCTTTCTCGCCCAGCGGATCTCCTCGATCAATTCAATCGCCGCCCTCTGTGAAGCCACCGGAGCCGATGTGCGCGAGGTGGGACGGGCGATCGGCAGTGACTCCCGGATCGGCAAGCGCTTCCTGGCGGCAGGGCCAGGCTTTGGCGGCAGCTGCTTCCAGAAGGACATTCTCAACCTGGTTTATCTCTGCCGTCATTACCGGCTGGAGGAGGTGGCCCGTTACTGGCAGCAGGTGGTTGAGCTCAACAACTGGCAACAGCAACGGATCGCCCGGCTGGTGGTCAGCCGGCTGTTCGGCACGGTCAGCGGCAAGCGGATCGCCGTACTGGGCTTTGCCTTCAAGGCCGACACCAACGACACCCGCGCAGCGCCCGCCATTCGCATCTGCCAGGACCTGCTCGAAGAAGGCGCCCACCTGGCCATCCACGACCCCAAGGTGAGCAGCAGCCAGATCAGCGCCGACCTCAGCTCCCCGGATTGCTCAGGTGGCGACGGGCTGGGCCAGGGGCTGAGTGGCGAGGGGAGCTGGGAGAGCAGCGCCAACGTGCTGGCGGCTGTCCGTGGTGCTGATGCGGTGGTGGTGCTCACCGAATGGGGCGCCTTCGCCCAGCTCGACTGGCCGGCGATCGCGGCGCTGATGCGGCGGCCGGCCTGGCTGTTCGATGCCCGCGCCATCACCGATGCAGCGGCGGCTCGCTCGGCTGGGCTCCAGGTCTGGAGGGTGGGTGAGGGTGATTGATAGCTTGGCTGGCTTGAGGGCACAGCCGCGATGAGCATTCTGGTCACGGGGGCGGCGGGCTTCATCGGCGCCGCGGTGGCCGAGAGGCTTCTGGCCCGGGGCGATCGGGTGATCGGCCTCGACAACCTGAACAGCTACTACTCCCCCGCCCTGAAGCAGCAACGGCTGCAGCGACTCGAGCGGCACAGCAACTTTCACTTCCAGCGGCTGGCCCTGGAAGACACCGCCGCCATCTCCGAACTGTTTCGCTCGGAGGGATTGAAGCGGGTGATCCATCTGGCCGCCCAGGCGGGCGTTCGCTACTCAATTGAAAACCCGCTGGCCTATGTGAACAGCAATGTGGTGGGCTTTCTCTCGATCCTGGAGGGCTGCCGCCACCACGGCATTGAGCACCTGGTGTACGCGTCCAGCAGTTCGGTCTATGGAGGCAACCGCTGCCTGCCATTCTCAGAGCAGCAGGCCGTCAACCACCCAGTCAGCCTGTATGCGGCCACGAAAAAAGCCAATGAGCTGATGGCTCACACCTACAGCCACCTCTACGGGCTGCCGGCCACGGGCCTGCGCTTTTTCACCGTCTACGGCCCCTGGGGCCGACCGGACATGGCGCCGATGCTCTTCGCCAAGGCCATCCTGTCAGGAGAACCGATCCGGGTGTTCAACCAGGGGCGGATGGAGCGGGATTTCACCTACATCGATGACATCGTTGAAGGCGTGTTGCGCTGCCTCGACAAGCCTGCCACGGCTGAGGAAGGATTCGATCCGCTTCAGCCGAATCCAGCCACGGCCCAGGTGCCCCACCGGCTGTTCAACATCGGCAACAGCCAGCCAGTGCCGCTGCTCAGCTTCATCGCCCTGCTGGAGCAGGCCTTGGGGGTGAAAGCCATTCCACAATGGGAGCCGATGCAACCCGGTGATGTGGTGGCAACGGCGGCTGACACCACAGCACTGCAGCAATGGGTTGGATTCGCGCCCCACACACCCTTGGAGGTGGGTGTGGAGCGCTTCGCCAGCTGGTACCTGAACTGGGCTCAGGCGGAACCCACGGCCACATAGGAGCCGTAGAAGAACAGACCAACCACGAAGATCACCGCGATACCGCCAGCGGTGGCCACCAACCAGAGGGGCAGCACACCCTCGGTCCAGCGGCTGCGCCAAGCAACAGCGGGGCGACCGTCGGGAAGACGGTCGGGGATGCGGCCATCAGGCAGGGCTGATTTCTTACCACTCATGGCGAAATTGCGAAGTCAGGTTGAGGTCTCAGTTGAAGAAGTAGCTGGTGAACAGCACACCGATCACGAAGACCAGCAGCAGGCCGAGATAAAGGCTGGTGCGGTTCAGCTCAACCGGCAAATTGTTCGGATTCGGATTGCGCTCCATGGTTCTGATTTCAGCGACGGACGAACTGCATGGCCGCAAGGGCACCCAGGAAAAACACCGTGGGGACACCCAGGGCGTGAACGGAAAGCCAGCGCACCGTGAAGATCGGATAGTTGCGCGGCGTCGTGGCGGTTGGGGATTGACTCATCGGATTACTTCAAGCGCAGATCAAGCTGGTCTTTGCCTTCGTAGCGCTGGCTCACGACCGGAGCCTTCGCTTCCTGAGCCTGGAAATAGGCATCAGGGCGGGGGGTTCCGAAAGCGTCATAGGCCAGGCCCGTGGACACGAACAGGAAACCTGCCAAGAAAATGGCCGGCAGGGTGACCGCATGGATCACCCAGTAACGGATGCTCGTGATGATCTCGAAAAAGGGGCGTTCCCCGGTGGAGCCGGCAGCCATGGCAGCGGGCGAATCAGCTGAGCAAATCCTAAGGGGCGACTCGCTGCCGAGGCGCCCGAAGCCGCTGGTTGGTTACACAGGGTCGCCGATCAGCCGACCCAGCGCAGCATGTTGCCCCGCTCTCCGAGAACAAAGCCTTTGCCGTTGCCTGTGAAGGCGATTCGGTTGAAGTTGGTGGGCTGCTTGGCCCCCACTGGATCCCGCTGCCAGCTGGCTCCCCGGTCGCGACTGACCAGCAGGGTGCCGCTGCCGCCACCGGCCCAGATCGCGCCGCTGGGATCCCAGGCCATGTCGAGATAGCCGTAGCCATTGGTGATCGGGATCAGCGGTTTGCTCCAGTCCTCCGGATCGGCCGCATCGCCGTTGAAGCGCAGCTGGGCGCCACGGGTGACCATCCAGAGGCGACCGTCCGGTTCAAAACCCATGCTCTGCACCCGCTGGCTGCTGACCCGCTGATGGGGTTGCCAGGTCGCTTGGCCCGGATCCCAGGTGGCGAAGAAGTTGCCAAGGCTCGACACACTGACGTAACGCCCGTCCGGGGAACGGCGCAGGTCACGGACCGCTCCGGCCGCATCACTGACATCGGCCTGCCAGCTGGCTCCGCCGTCGTCCGTTCGGTAGATCGCGCCGACGCTGGTCGCCAGTTCGGCCTGCTTGGCCCCCAGGGCGGTCACGAGATAGGGCTCACCGGGAAGTTTGGTATCAAGCAGCAGGCGCTCCCAGTTCTGGCCGCCGTCGCCGGTGCGCAGCAGCAGGCCGGGCTGTCCGGCGATCCAGCCCTCCTGGCCCTTGAAGTCAACGCTGAGCAGGCGGTAGTTGTCGCCCTCGGGCAGGTCGAGCGAACGCTCCTGCCAGCTGGCGCCGCCATCCTCGGTTTCCAGGATCAGCCGGTTGCTGCCCACCAGGAAGCCATGCCGGTCGTCGGTGAAGGCCAGATCGAGCGGGCTGGCCTTGGTATCGAGTGCCACCGGCTGCCAGGGGCTGGTGGGCGTGACGGCCAGGCCGGTGGTGACACATCCACTCAGGCCGAAGCTGAGGCCCAGGGCCAGCACCACACCCAGCAGGGAAGAAAGCAGTCGGTTCACGGGTCTCAGCGGAGGGAATAGAGGGACAGGAAAAAGGCGAAACCCAGGGCAAGCCCCCCGAAGATCAGCACGTTCTTCTGGCCTGGGGTGAGCTTGTTGACCCCCAGACCGAAATTGAGGTTCTCCTCAAAACCGCTGGCCTGATTGCGGGGGCCGATGTCCCGGAAGGCCCCCACCCGGCTGCGGCAGACCGGGCAACGGAATGCAATCGGATCGAGGGCACTGAAAGGCACGCCGGCGGCGATGTTCAGCTTGCGGATGCCCTCGCCAGGGTCGTAGACGAAACCACAGCTGAGGCATTCGAAACGGTGGGTGTCCGGATCGGTGCTCTCACTGGGGTTCGGCCTCAGACCAGCAGCTGGTGTGGTCGCCTGGCTGCTTGCCTCAGTCGCGACATCCGGGTTGGCTTCGGCCGGAAGGGCGTTCTGGTCGTCGTCCTGACCACTGACCATCGTGATGGACCCCCGGGCTGAAGCTCAACTCTATCGAGGCCCCTCCAGGCCTAGAGCCGAGTGTCGCCGGAAACCGCCGCTTTCAAGGGATGGGTGCCAGACTTCCGCCCAGGTTTGGTCGGCTGATGTTCGTACTCCCGGGCTATGACGCCTTTCTCGGTTTTCTGCTGATTTCAGCGGCAGTGCCGATGTTGGCTCTCGTCACCAACAAGCTGTTGGCGCCGACCTCGCGCAATGGGGAACGGCGGCTTACCTACGAATCGGGCATGGAGCCGATCGGGGGGGCCTGGATTCAGTTCAACATTCGTTATTACATGTTCGCCCTGGTCTTTGTGATCTTCGACGTGGAGACGGTGTTCCTCTATCCCTGGGCCGTGGCCTTCAACCAGCTCGGCCTGCTGGCCTTCATCGAAGCCTTGATCTTCATCTCCATCTTGGTGGTGGCCCTGGCTTATGCCTGGCGCAAAGGCGCCCTCGAATGGAGCTAACCGGATCACCACCATGACCATCACTCCCTCCACCACCAATCCACTGGCCGCCCCCGGGCTCGGTGCCCCGTCGATCGACGCGCTGCGCGATCTGCGGGCCGCGAGCTGCAACCCGGTCGGGGCGCCCACCGTGACTTCGGATCTCTCCGAGAACGTGATCCTGACCAGCCTCGACGATCTGCACAACTGGGCTCGGCTGAGCAGCCTCTGGCCCCTGCTTTACGGCACGGCCTGCTGCTTCATCGAATTTGCAGCCCTGCTCGGTTCCCGCTTCGATTTCGACCGCTTCGGCCTGGTGCCCCGCTCCAGCCCAAGGCAGGCCGATCTGCTGATCACCGCTGGCACGGTGACCATGAAGATGGCCCCGGCTCTGGTCCGGCTCTACGAGCAGATGCCTGAGCCCAAATATGTGATCGCCATGGGGGCCTGCACGATCACCGGCGGCATGTTCAGCGCCGATTCCACCACCGCCGTTCGCGGGGTGGACAAGCTTATTCCGGTGGATCTCTATATTCCCGGCTGTCCGCCCAGGCCGGAAGCGATTTTTGATGCCGTCATCAAGCTGCGCAAGAAGGTGGGCAATGAGGCCTTAGCCGAGCGGGCCAACCTGCTGCCCAGCCACCGTTACCTCACCATTGAGCACCAGCTCAAGCCGGTTGCACCGATCGTGACCGGGGCCTATCTCAAGGCCGAAACCCAGAAGGCCGCCCTCGCCGCGGCCGACGGCCTGCCGATGGCAGCAGCCGATTCAGTCCCCAGCTCCGAGCCTGTTCCCGCCAGCAGCGCCTCCAACGATGCCTGAGTCTTCCGACAACGCTCCAGCCACGCCATCCTCGCAACCCCAGGAGGGCGCCGAACTGGCGATCCCGGCTGCCGGCCCGATCAGTCAGTGGCTCAACTCCCAGGGCTTTGAACACCGCTCTCTCGGCCCCGATCACATCGGCGTGGAGCTGATCGGCATTGAGCCGGTGTTTCTGCCGATGGTGGCCGCCGCGCTCAAGGCCTTCGGCTTTGACTATCTCCAGTGCCAGGGCGGCTACGACGAAGGCCCCGGTGGCCAGCTGGTCAGCTTTTATCACCTGGTCAAGCTGAGCGCAGCTGCCGTTGCTTCGCCGGCCCCGGGCAGCAAACCCGAAGAAGTGCGCCTGAAGGTGTTCCTGCCGCGGGATGGCGCGCTCACGGTGCCCAGCCTCTACGGGCTCTTCCGTGGCGCCGATTGGCAGGAGCGGGAAACCTTCGACATGTACGGCATTCAGTTCGAGGGCCATCCCCATCCCAAGCGCCTGCTGATGCCCGAAGACTGGAAGGGTTACCCCCTGCGCAAGGATTACGTTCAGCCCGATTTCTACGAACTTCAGGACGCTTACTGAACAGCTTCAGGCCACTTCTGAGCTTTTGCCGCTCTTGTGCTTGCGGAAGAAGCGCATCACTGCCAGGGCGAGGTTGCGTGGATCGTGGCGGAGGCTGGCGTCGGCCTGGTTCCCCTGCAGCGGGGCCTGCATCACCTCGTAGCCCTGGCCGCGCAACTTGGTGGCATCACAGATGACCGGGTCAGCGCCGCGGGCGCGGTAGTGGTGGATCAGCCGGTTGTTGCGCAGGGATTCCTGGGCGAGTACGGCGGTGAATAGCCGTTCCTGGACGCCGAGGCTGGCCAGCTGGGCTTCGATGGCCCGCAGATGGCCCTCCACATCAAGCCGATCGGTTTCCCCGGGCTGGGTCATCAGGTTGCAGATGTAGAGGCGGGGAGCCCGGCTGCGTCTGATCGCCTGGACCAGTTCCGGCACCAACAGATTGGGCAACAGCGAGGTGTAGAGGCTGCCGGGACCCAGCACAATCAGCTCAGCGTTGGCGATGGCTTCAATCGCCCGGGGCAGGGCTGGCGGCCGCTCGGGGGTGCAGCCCAGCCGCACGATCGGGCTGGTGGCCTGACCGATCGACGATTCACCTTCAAGCCGGTCGCCGTTCTCGAGTTCGGCCCAGAGCCGCACATCGGCCGTGGTGGCTGGCACCACCTGGCCCTGCACCGCCAGCACCCGGCTGCTGGCGGTGATCGCCGATTCGAGGCTGCCGGTGATCGCGGTGAGAGCTGTGAGGAAGAGATTGCCGAAGCTGTGGCCCTCGAGGCCGCTACCGGCCTTGAAGCGGTACTGAAACAGGCGGGTGAGCAGGGGCTCTTCCCGGGCCAGGGCCGCCAGGCAGTTGCGGATGTCGCCGGGTGGCTGCACCCCCAGCTCCCGCCTGAGCACGCCGCTGCTGCCGCCGTCATCGGCCACCGTCACAATCGCTGTGATGTTGCTGCTGTAGCGCTTGAGGCCACTGAGCAGGGTGGCCAGGCCGGTGCCGCCACCGATCGCGACCACATTGGGGCCGCGGTTGAGGCGACGCTGGGCCAACAGGGCATCCACCAGCACGGTGCCCTTTTCTGGAGCCAGTGCCTGCTGGATCGAATCAAAGCTGCGGCTTTGTCCCCAGATCACCAGCCCGGCTCCGGCCACCAGCACCAGCGGACCGGTGACACCCCGCGGCAACACCTCGGTGAGCTGGGTGAGAACCCAATTGAGTGATTCCAGCGACCAGTAGATCGGCTTGAGATCGGCGAGGATGGCGGCTCCCAGCAGGGCCAGGAGCAGCCCCAGGCCGGAGGTGAGCATCCAGCGCTTCACCACCAGACCAGGCTGCAGCCAGCGCACGGCGCGGCGTGAGCGGCTCACCAGATCCTGTTGACGCTGGTCGCCACGTCCCATCCAACCGGGACGGCGCAGCCGCCGGCCATGCAGGCGTCGGGGGAGGTGGGGGCGCTGGGGGTTCAAACCGACAGGGCGTCACGCCACAGCACGGAGTCCATGAACTGTACGGATGAACAACTTGAAAGCAAGTTTGACCCCTTCCCTGCCATGCGCAGGCCAGCCGGTACTGGAACTTGGCAACATCAGCATGCGCTGGGGCAGCAACTCGGTGCTCGATGGCCTCAGCCTGACGCTTCAAGAAGGGGAGCGGCTGGCGGTGGTGGGGCCTTCAGGAACCGGTAAATCAACCGTGCTACGAATCCTCGCTGGCCTGCTGCTGCCCAGCGAGGGTGAGCTGCGGATCAACGGAATCGCCCAGCGCTACCTGCGCATCGACCAGCCCCGGCCGCCCGATGTGCGCCTGGTGTTCCAGAACCCGGCCCTGCTCGGTTCGCTCACGGTGGGGCAGAACGTCGGCTTTCTGCTCTATCGCCACAGCCGGCTGCCGGAACGCGAGATTCGCGCCAGGGTTCAGAAGGCCCTGGAGGCCGTGGGTCTGCTCGGCATCGAAGACCAGCTACCCGGAGAGCTCAGCGGCGGCATGCAGAAACGGGTGAGCTTCGCTCGGGCCCTGATCGACGATCCCAGCCAGTCGTCTGGCCAGCACCCCCTGCTGCTCTTCGATGAACCGACCGCCGGCCTCGATCCGGTGGCCTGCACCCGCATCGAGGATCTGATCGTCACCACCAGCCGCATGGCGGGGGGCTGCTCGGTGGTCGTCAGCCACGTGATGAGCACGATCCTGCGCTCCGCCCAGCGGGTGGCGATGCTCTACGACGGCCACCTGCAGTGGTGCGGGGGCATTGAGGAGTTCGAGCAAACGGCCAATCCCTATGTGGCCCAGTTCAGAAGCGGTAGCCTGCAGGGCCCGATGCAACCGACGGAACTATGAAGCGTCATGCGTCGTAGCGTCCGTGAGGCCTTGGTTGGGTTCTCGCTGCTTGGAGCCATTGCCGGTGGCTTAGGCCTGTGGTTCTGGTTGCGGGGGATTTCACTCAGTCAGAACAACTGGATCATCAAGGCGACCTTCGCCGATGCCGCAGGCCTGGCCGATCGCTCGCCGGTTTTTTACCGCGGCGTCCAGGTGGGCAGCGTCAAAAGCATCGAAACCACCTCGCAGGCCGTGCTGGCGGAACTGGAGATCAGTGATCCCAATCTGCAGTTGGCCAGGCCGACCGTGGCCCAGGTCGAGACCGGTTCGCTGCTGGGAGGCGATGCCCAGGTGGCCCTGATCAGCAGGGGCAATCCGCTGCCCAAGAACGCTCCCCTGCCCGGTGCCAATGACTGTGACAAGGACCTGATGGTCTGCGCCGGTGGCGAACTCCAGGGTGTGGAGGCCGCCAGCTTGAACAGCGTCACCGAATTGATGCAGCAACTGCTCTCCCAGGCCGATCGCGAACAGATCCTGCCCCAGGTGGCCAGCACCACCCGCAGTTTTGACGCCACCTCCAAGGAAGCCAACCTCTTCCTCAAGGAAGCCCAGCGACTGGTCAGGGAGCTGAATGCGGCGGTCGGTAAAGCCGATCCGATCCTGGCCAACCTCAATGCGGCCAGTGCCGATGCCGCCGCTGCCGGTCGGCATGTCCGCAACCTCACCGCCAGCCTCGATGACCCCAAGACCCTGGCCGAGATCAAGACCACAGTGAGCAACGCCCAGCGGCTCACCGCCCGGGTCGATGCCGTCGGTGGCGACGTCAGCAAGCTCACCAGCGACCCCGAGTTCATGGATGGGGTGCGCAGCGTGGCGATCGGACTGGGCCAGCTGTTCGACGAGATCTACCCCGCCCAGACGGGACTGGCCCGCGACAAGGCCCGGCAGGACCAGCAGGGCCAGGACAAACAAAGCAAGCCGCCACAGCGCCAGGTTGCTCCCTAACGGCCGGGCCCGGCTTCAGCCCGGCCCGGCTTCAGGTGCCATTGAGAGCGTCGAGGGCGATGGCGGCGATCGCCTGGTCGCTGGCTTTGGGCAGCTGCACGTACTTGCCGCCGGCTGCTTCAGCCAGGTCCTTGCCCATGCCGCTGCCGATGAACTTGCGCTCGGTGTCGATCACCAGCAGCTTGATCCCCAGGGCCCGGTAGCGGCCGGCCACCCGGATCACCTCTTCTTTGAGGTCCACTGGCTCCTCGCCTTCCAGGGGCGGCTGGCCCAGGGATCGCGCGAGGGGCACGTTGCCGCGGCCATCGGTGATCGCCACCACCACCACTTGGCCCATGTCACCGCTGGCAAGGGCATTGGCGCCGACCCGGGCTGCCTGGGTGAGGCCGTGGGCCAGGGGTGAGCCGCCGCCACAGGGCATCTGCTCGAGGCGGCGACGGGCGGCGGTGATCGAGCGCGTGGGGGGGAGCAGCACCTCGGCCTGCTCGCCGCGGAAGGGGATCAGGGCGACTTCGTCTCGGTTTTCGTAGGCCTCGGTGAGCAGGCGGATCACGGCCCCCTTGGCGCTCTGCATGCGGTTGAGGGCCATCGAACCGCTGGCGTCCACCAGGAAGATCACCAGGGAGCCGGCCTTGCGCTGCAGCTGCTTGGCGCGCAGATCACCCTCCTCAACGATCACGGTGCGATGGGGTTCGCGGGCGCGGCGGGCCTTCTGGTGGGGGGCGGCGGCCCGCAGCGTGGCATCCACAGCGATGCGGCGCACAGGGCCGCGGGGGAGCATCGGCTTGACGTAGCGGCCGCGCGAGTCGGAGAGCACCACCGAGCGCTTGCCACTGCCGCCGCCTCGCGATTTAGCCGCAGCGAACAGCAGCAGATCGGGGTCGATGGCGATCGCCTCAGGATCGAGCAGAAACTCCTCAGGCACCTGGGGCGGCGCCTGGTCGTCGGGATTGTCGTCCTGGTTGTCGTCGTCGGTGTCGTCCGGGTTGTCCGGGTTGTCGGGCTCGGAGGTGTCCTCGGGATTGTCGTCAGGGCTGTTTTCTGAGTTATCTTCGGAGCCGTTTTCTGGGGGCTGCTGCGGGGGTTCGGGCGGCTGCTCTGGCGGCTGCTCGGCCTGGGGCGGCGGCGGGGGCTCCAGCGGTTGCTCTGGATCGGGCGGCGGCAGCTGCAGGGCGCGCGGCGCGATCACCAGCCGCACCGCCACCTGCAGGTCGTCGGCATCTACGCGGTCGCGGCCGCACAGGGCCGCATGGGCCCGCGCCACCCGCACGGCGTAGAGCTCGGAGCGGTGGCCTTCCACGCCGCCGCGCAGGGCCTCCTTCACCAGATAGACGATCTGCTCGCGGGCAATCACCACATCGGGGAGCCACTGGCGGGCCAGCAGCAGCTGGGTGGCCAGGGCATCGGTTTCCTCCTGCCAGCGGGCGCGGAAGGCTTCGCTGGAGCTGCCGTGGTCGAGGGCGGCGCTGGTGATCGCCACCCGCTGATCCATCGCCAGCAACTGGTTGGCGGAGAGAACAATGGCGAAGCGATCGAGCAGGTGATCGCGCACCGCCCCCTCTTCGGGGTTGTAGGTGGCGATCAGCAGGGTGCGGCAGGGGTGGGAGAGGCTGAGGCCTTCGCGCTCGATCCGGTTCTCGCCACTGCCCACCGCCGCCAGCAGCAGGTTGGTGATGCCGTCGTCGAGCAAGTTGAGCTCATCGACGTAGAGGACGCCGCGATGGGCTTCAGCCAGCAGGCCGGGCTGGAACACCGCGGCGCCGGCGGCCAGGGAGGCGGTCACATCGACTGAGCCCACCAGCCGGTCTTCGGTGACGCCCAGGGGCACCTGGATGAACGGAGCCGGGATCACCGCCGTGGGCAACAGGGCGGTGGGATCGGCGCCGCTGGGGTCCCCCCCCAGTTCGGTGATGCGGGCGCACACCGGCCCATCCCAGTCGTCGGGACGCAGCGGATCCACATTGAGGCGACGGCAGGCTTCGCCCAGATCGAGCACGTCGATCGGCGGCAGCAGGGCATGCAGGCCACGGGCCAACACCGACTTACCGGTGCCGCGGCCACCAGCAATCACAACGCCGCCCAGGCCGGGATCCACCGCTGCCAGCAGCAGCGCCAACTTCAAGGTGCCGTGGCCGGTGATCGCCGCCAGCGGAAAGGCGCGCGCAGCGGCGTTGGCGGCCGCGGCTGCAGAGGCTGTTGTTCCGCTGACAACCATGGGGGCGGAGGGCGGAAAAGAGTGAACTCAGTCTGGCGGATCGCTTCCCAGGCCCAGGTGCAGGGCTGCCTTCTAGAAGCGCGACATCGCCTTGATCTTGGAGATCTTCTCGGCATCAAGGCCGCTGAGTTCGTCGAGCTGGATCAGGTCTTCCTTCAACAGGTTGGCGAAAACAAACAGGATTCCGTCGAGGCGCATGTCGAAGCGCCCCTCAATCACGTGACGCTGGGTGCTCAGGTAATCGTGCAGCTGCCAGAGAGACTCAGCCGAGCTGATTGAATCCGCCTGGCTGCGAACGGTGCTGATCAATGTGGCGATCGCGCGGCCGTAAGCCGTGTTGAAAGCCCGCTCAGCGATGGCCTGTTCCGCCTCGCTCCAGCCGATCACAACCGCTAGCGCCATAAAAATCTCTTTCGATAAATGACCCTAATGGGGAGCTGATGGGGCCGCGAGTGGAGCGGAGGAATTCCGGCGCTGCAGAGCGAACGCGCGCTGGCGTGGCAGCTGAAACCAGGCCATGGCTGGGAACTCATGGTGCTCCCAGTGGTAGCCGAAGTGATAGCAGGCCAGCAAAGACAACCATTCCGGCAACTCCAGGCTGCGGGCATGGTGGCGATTGCCAGCGCCGTGCCGGTCACGGTGCGGCAGGTAGGTGCCAAAGACAAACAATTGCAGCGAACTGAGCAGCAGGGGCAAGGTGCAGAACAACAACACATGGACCAGTCCTGACTGGACACTGCCCGGACCGGGGGCCACCGCGGCGGATCCGATCAACAGCCCCCACCAGCCCAGCAGCAGCAGCATCTGGGCGCCGGAGAGATAACCCGCCAGGAAGTGGAGATACCAGCGCAGCCCACCCCACGCGGGATCGGGCCGGTGATCGGGGTCATCGGCCCGATCCCGCGTGGGGTGGCGGATGGTGGCGGATGTGGTTGGCCCGGCAAGCGCCATAGGGCAGGCAGCCATACAGCCCCAGGGCCAGTTGCCCCAACTGGTGGTTGGCCTGCGGCCGGCCTGGAAGCAGCAGGCCATGCATGGCGTCGTGGGCCACGATGAACAGGCCGGTGTGGAGCAGCGTGCGGATCAGCACCGCCAGGGCCAGCAGCGGCAGGGGAAGTAAGCCCAGATCAGCTGGCAGCAAGACCACCAGGCTGGTGGTCCAGGCCAGCAGGATCAGGGCGGCGAGCCCCAGGCCCGTGTTGGCGGGGATGGGGCTCAACTGGACAACCTCAACGGGCGTACTTGAGCAGGTCTGCTGGGGAGGCCAGCAGATCAATGGCCACGAAGTAGATCTTGCCCTCGGGATTGAGCAGGAAACGCCAGGCCACGTTCATGCCCACGCCGGCGCCGAACCAGGGGGTCTGGACCTTGCCGGTGACCTTGATCTGGGTGAACTCGCCATCGGCGGGCTCGGAGTAGCCCGATTCGGGCAGCAACCGCAGGTTCTGACAATCTTCGCGGAAGAAGCGCAGCACGGCCTCCCTACCGACGATCGGCTTCTGGAAGGGGGGCTGCAGGGCCCCGTCGGGAAGGAAGAGTTCGATCAGGTTGTCGAAGTCGTTGGCGTTGAGCAGATCCATGTAGGTGGTGACCGTGGGGCTATCCAGCCCGCTGATCAAGACCTTTTTGCGATCGGCTTCCGGCGTGGGTGCCACCACCGGCTCCATGACCCGCTGGCCTTCGCCCTTGGCGGGGTCGTAGCCCATGTCAACGACGAAGTTGCGCAACAGGGTGATCTGCTGGCCCTGCTCCACGCCCCTCAACGAGCTGAGCACGGATGCCGCGTTGGCGGAGAGCTGATAGCCCTTGGGAATCGGAGCCACGAGGCCAGCGGCCATCCACTCTCCGAGTTGATACCAGAAGCCGAGCTTGATGTTGACCGACCAGCTGGCGTAGGTACGACCGACCTGGAAATCGGTCCTGTTGGCGAGATCACACATCAGCTGGCTCTGCTCGGTGAAGCCCATGGCCTTGATCGCGCTGAGCGTGGCCTCCGCAAACTGCATGCGGGCAGCGCCGGGGGCCGCGACGGTGATGGTGGTGCCCATCTCGAGGTAGGCGTACCAGATCAGAGCCAGCTGGTCTTCGGCGCTGAGCAGCCTGAAGCGAGCTGTGATGGCAGGTACGGCGTCCGCGGAGAGCGTGTCCGGGAAGATCTGGGAAGCCTTCTCGAGGGTGAACATATGCGGTCAGACCCAATTGTTAAGGAAGCTTACGAAGCCTAGTCGACAAGCGATCGACTTGGTATGAAGATTTAACAGAAAAATGTAATCAAGACAACAAGGCTGGCCTGCTACCGACTGGATCCATGTCAGCTTCAAGCCATGCCAGGTTCAAGCCATGCTTCGTTTCCTGCTTAACGCCATCTGGTTCGTGCTCGGGGGCTTCGTGATGGGCCTGGGCTGGTGGCTGGCTGGTCTGGTGGCCGCGATCACGGTTGTGGGATTGCCCTGGGCGCGGGCCTGTTTCGTGATCGGCAATTTTTCGTTCTGGCCATTCGGCTACGAGGCGATCAGCCGAAGCGAACTCACCGGCCGCACTGACCTGGGCACCGGCCCCCTGGGGTTGGTGGGCAACGTGATCTGGTTTCTGCTGGCGGGCTGGTGGCTGGCGATCGGCCATGTCACCTCCGCCCTGGCCTGCTTCGTGACGATCATCGGCATTCCCTTCGGAATCCAGCACATCAAGCTGGCCCTGATTGCCCTGGCGCCGATCGGCCTGCAGGTGGTCCCGAGTGGCACGCGGTCGCAGGGAGGGCTCTGAAGCGGCAGCGCAGCACCGCCAGAGCCTCATCGGGCAAGCCCAAAAAGCGATCCAGCCAGGGCTCGCCGCAGGGCTCGATCGTGGCCACCCCCACCAGCAGGGCCGTGCCGTCGCCCGCCAGGGGCTGGCCGCTGCTGCGGTGCCGTTGGCTGACCAGCGCCCCACTGGTCAACTCGGTGTCGACCCGCAGGGCCGGAGCGCGATAGAGCGAGCCCAGCGAGAACAGAAAGCGGGCCCTGAACTGCAACGTCACCGCGCCGCTTTCACCATCCAGGCTGCCGGCCAACCGCTCCGGCTCGATCGCGATGCGCAATCCCGGCGGCAGGGGCAGACCCAGGAAACGGGTGCTGCGCCAATCGAGGGGCGGGATCGTCAGCTCAGAGGGCTCAAAGTCAAGCGCCAGTCCAGCGACTGGGGCCGCCGGTTGGCGCTGGCCGCCTAGCGGATCGCCGCCGATCCGCCCGAGGCCCCCGCCGCCGCTGGCGTTGTAACGGAAGCGGGGATAGCCACCGATCGTCAGGGCGCAGCCCGCCAGGGTGGAGAGCTGCAGGGAACTGGAACTCATCGTTGGCGCAGGGACTCCAGTTCTCCCTTGCTATTGCTCTCGGCGAGGGCGTCATAGCCACCGATCAACGCACCGTCGATGAACACCTGGGGCACGCGGCTCTCGCCCTCGGGCTCGATCACCAGATGGGGGATGTCGAGGCTGCGCAACAGGCGAAGCGCGCGCCAGGAAAAGGGGCAGCCGGGGCGCACGGCGATGGTGACCCGCGGCTCGGCGGTTGAGCCTGACGAAAGGACCGCCGGCAGGTGCTCGGCTGGGACTTGGGCCATGGCCGGGGTCGGCAGCGGACCGTCGAGCAGGCCCACCAGCAGATCGGCGCCCTTGAGCACCAGGCTGCCAGGCTCCAGGTGGCCGCCCCACACCTGGCACTCGGAATCGGAGAGGCTCAGGTGCAAATGCACGCCTTGCGGGGCCACGGTGCCCTGCAGGGTGATGATTTCCAGCTCTCCCTGGAGCACGGTGGGAGCAGCTTTGCCGGGGCACTGAAAGGCAGCCTGGGACAGGTTGCCCACCACACCGAGCACGAAGCCGGAGGCTCCCTGCTCCAGCGCCAGCTGCTCCAGCGCCAGGCGCAGGTCGCTGCCGGGCAGGAGATGGAGGGGCACAGAACGCATCGGCAGGGCTGGGACAAGCAGGGGGCAAGGCTACCGGGGAGGCGCCAGCGGCCTGCCTGCAAGCACGGGCAGCCGGGGATGCTGCAACTGGAAGCCCAGCCCATGCAGCCGCCGGTTCGACACCCGCCGGCCGGCGCCGGCGTCAGCGGCCGGGGCGGCCTCGGCCTCCCAGATCACCGGCTTGAGTCCGGCGGCACGGCAGGTCAGATCGATCAGGTCGCGCACGCTGATCGGCGCGTCATCCACCAGGTTGAACACCCCATCGAGGCCGGTCTCCAGCGCCAAGGCCAGGGCCGCCACCACGTCATCGCGGTGGATCCAGCTGGTGAGCGCGGCGCCATTCCCCTGGCGCTGGCTGCCCGCCAGCGACCGGAAACGCTCCTGCAGCTCCCGCCCGGGTCCATAGAGCGCCCCCAACCGCCAGATGGCGACGCGGCGGCTGGGGCTGCGGCAGCTCAACAACACGGCTTCGGCATCGCGCAGGATCTCGCCATGCCTGTCACGGGGCTGCAGCGGGGTGTCCTCCTCCAGCAGGCCGCCGGCGTTGCCGTACACCGAGCAACTGCTGGTGTACAGCAGCTGGTTGAGCTGGGGCAGCTCGCCCACCACGGCGGCCAGGGCCTGCATGCTGCGCAGAAAGGTGGCCTCGTAGCCGTCGGCATCCACCTGCCGCTCACCGCTGGGCGCCAGGCAGAACACGGCGGCCTCACTTCCCTGCAGGGCCTGGCGTAGCCCGATGGGGTCAGCGGCATCGAGCACCTGAACCGAATCGGCCACGGCGGCCAGCTCTTCGGCCCGATCGGCGCTGGTGGTGGTCACCCGCAGCCAGTGCCGGCCTTGCTGGTGCCAATGGCGGGCCAGGGCCGTGCCCACATAGCCACAGCCAACGATCGTGATCCGCATCCGGGGTCATGCTGTGGGCGGCAAGCTAGGGGGCCATGACCGGTCACGACCGCCAGTGGGAGCTGAACCGGCTCAACTTCGAGGGCCGCTGGTGCGGGACGAGCCGCTGGTACGAACGCAACACCGCCGGTGTGCTGGATCTGATCACCCCCACCGCGGTGATCGAGAGCACCTGCTACTCCATCAGCTTTTCCGACCCCGACACCGGTCTGTGGGATGGCAGCGGCCTGCGCTTCGCTCCGGACGGCCGCCGCCGGCTGCCTCTCTGCCGCGCCACCTACAACAGTGGCGGCCAGTGCTGGCAATTCCGCGCCGCCGGCGGCCAATCAAGCCTGATGGTGGACGAAAAGCAGCCCCGATTCGGCCATGAACTGAATCTGTTCTGCGGCCGCTCCCGCTCGATGCTGGTGCTGCTCTACGCGCCGCTGGCACCAGCCCCGGCTGGTGGTCCCCTCTGGCGCCTGCAGAGCCTGGGGGTGGTTCCCTTCCGCTGCACCCTGGCGCCCGAACCGGACCCTCCCCGGCCTGCGGCCAGCGACTGGCGGGCCCTGCTGGCGGAGGTGGAGGGCTGGCCCGGGGAGCTGGAGCGCCTGGAGCCCCGGCACTGGCCCTCAACCGACCCCCAGCCGCAGCCCTGCGCACCCTTTCGCAGCCGTCAGTTCAGTGGCAACGACCTCTGCGCCGGCTTCGCCGATGGGCTGGTTTGTTCGCTGCCGGAGACGCTGCCGGCGAGGGCCTTTGCCTTGCAGGTGGGCTGCCGCCTCGATGGCGGGCACTTCAATCAGGTGAGCCTCCACTACGGCAGCCAACAGCAGCTCACGGCCTGGGAACTGAGGCGATTCCAGAGTCCCTGAGGCTCAGTTCCTGACGCGGCAGGCCCAGGCGGATGCCCTCGCGATCGAAGGCCTCCTTGACGCGCAAACGGAACTCCCGCCCCACCGGCCACTGGGCCAGCGGCAGGGTCTGGATCCAGACCCGGATCAGGCAGCCCGACTGGCGCACCTCATCCACCCCCAGCACTTCCGGGGTCCCGAGCACGTACGGAGACCAGTCGGGATCGTGGCGCATGTCTTCGGCGACCCGGCCGATCAGCTCCAGCACGGCGCGCAGGTCTTCGTCGGCTGAAACCTCAATGGTGAAGTTCACCCGCGACCAGTCTTTGGTGAGGTTCTCGATGGCGCGGATCTGGCCGTTGGGCAGGCTGGTGAGCTGGCCGTCGAGGCCGCGCAGCTGGGTGTTGAACAGATTCATGTTCTCCACGAAGCCATCGTGGGGCGCGATGATCACCACATCGCCGATGGCATAACGGTCGGTGAGGATGATCAACAGCCCCTGCATGAAATCTTCCAGCAGGTTGCGCAGCAGCAGGCCAGCCGCCACGGCCACCACCCCGGCACCGGTGAGCACCGAACGGTTGATGCCCACGAGCAGCAGGGTGAGCACGATGCCGATCGTGATGCACACCATCGTGGCCGTGTTCCTGAGCATTTTGGTGTAGGTCACCGCCTGCAGGGCATAGCGCCGGGAGCCGGGATTGCTGATGGTGGAGGCAATCACCCAGTTGTTCACGCTGTGGTCAATCGCCAGCAGCAGCAACCAGCGCACCACGATCAGCCCCAGCCACATCAGCGGCACACTCACCGACTTCTGCATCAGCAGCAGGGAGGCGATGCGGATGCTGGGGAAAAAGATCGCGATCGCCCCGAGCCCGGCCGCCACCAGACTCAACTGCAGCAGACCGGTGATCAGCAGTGCCATCTCGAGCAGGTTGCGGGCCTGGTCGCGCCAGCCCTGCTGACGGAGCGTGGCGACCGAAAGGGTCTCGATCAGGCGGCTGGTGCCCTCGATCAGGCGGCCGGTGCCCTCGATCAGTTGCTGGGGGTGGCGGCTGGCGCGGCGGCCGAGGCGCTGCAGCCAGCTGCGCCGGGGCTGGGGTGACGCCTCGGCGACCCTCTCGTCGCTCCCCTCCGAACTGGGCGCGGCGTTCTGGCCCTCAAGGTTGCCGCTGAAGGCTGCCATCACCTCCCGCGTGGCCGATTCGCGCAGGGCCTCGGCGTTGTCCCGCAAGCCCCGCAACGCGTGCCGCAGCGCCCAGCGGATCGACGAGAGGGCCAGCTGGACCAGAAGCACGATGCCGGCCACCGCCGCCGCCAGCACCAGGCGACCGGCGGGAAAGCGGCGGTTGAACTCCAGGCCCCAGAGTGATTCGCTGATCACCTTCTGGAGCACTGTTTTCCAGCGCTCCGCCAGCTCCATCGTCGTGCTGCCGGCCCAAGCCGCATCGGGTTCGGTGACCGTGAGCAGGGTCGCGGGACCCAGGCCCAGGTCAGGAGCGGCGGGCATGAACACCACCGGCACGTTGTTGCGGAAGCCCACCGCCACGGTGGGCGTGAAGGGATGCAGGGCCTGGCGGTTGAACACGTTCCAGACGTTCAGCTCCGCGACAGCCAGCGTCGCGGTGCTCTCACGCACCGCCGCCGCGGCCTGCCGGCGCTCCGGCGACAGGGCGGCGCTTCCCTCCCGCTGGGCCTGGCGCAGTTGGGCAATCACCCCCTCCACGCTGCGTTCCACCGTTTCGGCCCGCGTCTCCGCTGCCCGCGCGGCGTCTGATGCCGACATCGATTCGCCGGGATCGATGGCCAGGACGATCCGGGTGCTGAGAACGTCGTGGGGGAACACCACGGTGCTGCACCAGAGGCGGCCGCACGAGAAGGCCTGCTCGCGATCCAGCCAGCCCTCTTCCGCTCCGCCACCGTCGTCGCCACCAGCTCCGACCAGGTTCAGTACCGCGGCGGCGGGTTGCCCCAGCAGCAGGCTGAGGGCCAGACCCAGCAGCAGCGGCCGCCACAGACGCCGCCAGCAGCGGCGGCGGCTTGGCCCCCGATTCAGCCCCATGCCTTGCCCTCCCCTCAGTGGTTCCGTGGCAGCTGCCCAGCCCATCCAGCAGCTATTCAGGGTACGGAGGTTGAGGGAGCTCAGCCGTTTTGAGTGGATCTAAGAACCCATCTCCGCCGACACGCCCATCTCCAGCGAAAGCATCTGATCGGGCGGGACTTGCGGATCAAGGGAGACCTCTTCTTGTTGGGCTGAGCCCCCACTGCCCCAGCCGGCGAGGCCGCTGGGGATGGAGCCGCTGAGCGCGGCCAGCCCCAGCACGGTGGCCAGGGCCAGGACCAGGGCGCCGATCAGGAGCTGTCGCAGCGAGATCTCAGGCATGGCACGGCTGGGGGCAAGGGCCTTGACCTGGAGCTGGAGCCTTCAAGGCAGAGCGCATCAGGCCTGCTGCCGGTCTAGCTCGGAATCGTTGGCCAACCTGGCCACCAGATCGCCACCGGCGACAACGGCTCACCGGGGGACGTTCGCCTACGTGGCGGAGATCGCTGGCGGCGGAGCAAGACCACCTGGCTAAGTGAGTAGGGACCCCCCCACGAAGGGGGTCCCCTGCATCAGCGCGTGCAGATTGGCGGCGGTGACGCGAGCAATGTCGTTGAGAGCTTCGTGGGTGAGAAAGGCCTGGTGGGCTGTGATCAACACATTCGGAAAGGTGAGCATCCGCGCCAGCAGATCATCCTGCAACACCTCTCCGGAAAGATCTTCGAAAAACACCCCTTCTTCCTCCTCATAAACATCCAGCGCCACGCCACCAAGGCGTCCGGATTTCAAGGCCTCGATCAGGGCCACGGTGTCGATCAGGCCACCCCGGCTGACATTCACCAGGATCACACCCGGCTTCATGCAGTCGATGGTTTCACGGCGGATGATGTGATGGGTTTCCGGCATCAGGGGAACATGCAGGGAGATCACATCACTGAGGCTGGACAGGGTGATCGGATCCACATAGGTGATGCCCTCGCGAATCGCCCAGGCCGCATCGGGGTAGGGGTCGTAGGCGACAACCACCATGCCGAAACCGCGCAGGATCCTGGCCACGATCCGCCCGATCTTGCCCGTTCCCACAATGCCGGCCGTCTTGCCATTGAGATCAAAGCCCACCAGGCCCTGCAGGGAGAAATTGAGTTCCCGCACCCGGTTGAACGAGCGGTGCACATGGCGATTCAGGGTCAACAGCAACGCCACGGCATGCTCGGCCACGGCATTGGGTGAGTAGATGGGCACGCGGGTCACGGCCATGCCAAGATCGCGCGCCGCTTCGATGTCCACGTTGTTGCACCCGGTGCAGCGCAGGGCCACCAGCTCGACGCCCTGGCTGGCCAAGGATTCAAGACAGCCTTTGTCAATCACATCATTGACAAACACACAAACAGCCCGCGCCCCATCGGCCGTAGCCGCTGTATCGACACTCAGGCGAAAATTCAGAAAGCGCAGATCCAGATCGGAGCCTGCAGCTGCTGGCAGGTGCAGCAGGTCGTAGGGCTTTGTGTCATAGACAGCCACAGAGCACTGCGTCTTCTGCATGGAAATGGCGTGCCATCAAAGGGTCGTGTGGAGGGAACCTAGCCAGAGCCATCCACCCCTGTTCCAGCTCAGCCATCGCACAGCGGGGTCGTTTCGGCCCCAACGATCTACTTGAGGTCTGGTTTCCGGTTGCGGCGGCGGATCAGGCTCCTCCCAGGCGGATTTCAGCTCTGAGCGGCCAGACAGGCTGGCTCCTGGGTGCAGCTGGGTTCGTGCTTGAGCGCACCCTCAACTGGCGTGACAACGATGGCGACAGACTCGCCAGGATGATGGCCTCAACGCCTGGGCCCAGGCCCAGGCATGGCCAGAACCCGAGAGACCCGTGACGACAACAGTGCCAGCAGCAGTTCGAACAACAACTTTCGCGGAGTTTGCCCAACGGGCCGACTATTCGCTGCTGGAGTCACTGCATGCGGATCCTCAGGCGAGTAGTGATGGCCACGATCACCGGCCCCGCCAGGTGTTCTCAGGCCATTACGTGCCGGTGACACCCACGCCGATTCCAGCGCCGGAGATCGTTGCCCACAGCCGAACCCTGTTCCACGAGCTGGGCCTGAGCGATGCGCTGGCCCAGGACGACCAGTTCATCCGACTGTTTTCCGGCGACATCAGCGTGGCGCAGGGGCCGATGCGACCGTTTGGCTGGGCGACCGGTTATGCCCTGTCGATCTACGGCACGGAGTACAACCAGCAGTGCCCGTTTGGAACCGGCAACGGCTACGGCGATGGCCGGGCCATTTCCGTGTTCGAAGGCGTCTTCGAGGGCAGGCGCTGGGAGATGCAACTCAAAGGCGGTGGCCCCACGCCCTATTGCCGCGGCGCTGATGGACGCGCCGTGCTGCGCTCCAGCGTGCGCGAGTTTCTGGCTCAGGAGTTCATGCACGCCCTTGGGGTTCCCACCTCACGCTCGCTGATGCTGGTGATGTCGCGAGGCGAAACCGTGCGCAGGCCCTGGTATTCCGCGAATTCCCGGTCGTTCGATCCCGACATCCTGGTGGACAACCCGGCGGCGATCTGCACACGCGTGGCCCCGTCGTTTCTGCGGGTGGGCCAACTGGAGCTGTTCGCCCGTCGCGCCCGCAGCGAGGCCCATCCGGGTGCGTTGAACGAACTGCAGATGATCACGAGTCACCTGATTGAGCGCAATTACCGGCAGGAAATTGATCCGGGCCTGGAGTTCAGCGATCAGCTAGTGGAGCTGGCGGGATTGTTTCGCGCACGGCTCACTTCGCTGGTGGCCAACTGGATGCGCGTGGGTTATTGCCAGGGCAATTTCAACAGCGACAACTGCGCCGCAGGAGGCTTCACCCTCGACTACGGCCCCTTCGGCTTCTGCGAACTGTTCGAGCCCAGATTTCAGCCCTGGACCGGCGGCGGCGAGCATTTTTCATTCTTCAACCAACCGGTGGCAGCCGAAGCCAACTATCAGATGTTCTGGGCCTCCATCCGACTGCTGCTCGATGGCAACACCGAAGCCCTGGCGCGGCTGGATCAGATCCACGATGGCTTCGCTGAAGCGATGACCCTGGAGATCGAGGCCATGTGGGCCAAAAAACTCGGACTGATCCACTACGACCCCACGCTTGTGAACGAGTTACTGGAGCTCCTGGTTCTCTCCAAGGTTGACTACACGATCTTCTTCCGCAGGCTCTCTGACATTCCCGAGCAACTCTCAGCCCTGAAAGAGAGCTTCTACCTGCCCAGTTCAGAGCAACTCGATGCGCAGTGGAAC
This sequence comes from Synechococcus sp. SynAce01, assembly GCF_001885215.1. Taxonomy (GTDB): domain Bacteria; phylum Cyanobacteriota; class Cyanobacteriia; order PCC-6307; family Cyanobiaceae; genus Regnicoccus; species Regnicoccus frigidus. Next base: position 1,063,834 of record NZ_CP018091.1, read on the forward strand.
AACTGGCTGCAACGCTGGCGGGAGCGCATCACAGAAAGCGGCGACAGCCGCGTGACATCCGAAGCGATGAAGCGCGTCAACCCCAAGATCACCTGGCGCGAGTGGCTGATCGCGCCCGCCTATCAACAGGCCGAGCAAGGTGACACCAGCCTGATCGAGGAATTGCAGGAGGTGTTCAGCCATCCCTATGACGAGCCATCGGCGGAACTGGCGGCCATCTACGACCGCCTGAAGCCCAGAGAATTCTTCAACGCCGGTGGCGTGTCCCACTACAGCTGTTCGTCGTGAGCCGATCCCACGTTGGCGACCCGTCTCAAGCCTCAAGCAAGCACAGGGCCTCGCGGCCGCCAGCGACCCCCTCATAGCCGAGGCGGCGATCGAAGCTCACCAGCCGGCCACCGCGATGCATCCACATGGCTCTGGTAAGCAGGCTGAGCGAGTCTGGCCAGAACGGATGCTGCGGGTGGCGGATCAGCTCCGCCACCAGAGGGGCCACCACCGCCGGCGGCCCCGGGCTGTTGGGATAGCGCGGCTGGCCGAGGATGCGCAGGACAGCGTTCTTTGTGAACAGGCAGGTGGCCCATCCATTTGCCACCTGCACATCGAGCAGAGCCGCACTCACGCCAGCTCGTCGCGCAGGTTGTTCACGAGCTCCAGATCCACCGGTGCTCCCTTCTCCATCCATGGCAGCAGGGGCAGGCCGTTGCGATGGTCGGACCTCTGGTTATTCGGAGCTGGAGCCTGACGCTGGCGCCACCAGGGTCCGGCGAGCCAGCGCACTGATCACGGCTCCCAGGCTGGAGCGCTTTTGCCGAGCCAGCACCCGGCTGCCGCGCGCGAGCTCTGGCTCTCCCAGTGCAACTGCTGCCGGGAGATCGACCATCACCGGCCACTACGGCATGACTTGGCAAGGAGATCCAGGACAGCTCATGGATGCAGTCGGTCAATGTTTGCCGATCCAGCGTTCCTGAGGCCACAGCAAGAACTACGGCTTCGGCGGATTCGATGGAAGCGGCCAACTCATGGCTGTTGAGTATCAACATCACTTCCATGGCTGCATGGCCGATACGCTTGTTACCATCCACAAAGAGATGGTTTTTGATTAGGGAAAAGCCAAGAACTGCAGCCTTTCGATGAGAGTGGGATAGAGATCAACACCTGAAAAAGTCTGGCGGAGCTGGGAGATTGATCCTTCCAGCAAGCCAATGTCCCGTAATCCGGGTGAACCATCGACGTGGCGATCAATCGGCGGTGCAGCTCAAGTACCTCCCCGAGGCGGAGATAGCGGATCACGCCAGACGACGGTAGAGCTCCTCGTTTTTTTTGCCCGCAGGTTCGATGCGGCTGCTTCGAAGTCTGCGGAGGGTCGGCTCAGGAGATCGCGGACAGCGGCGGAGACCAGAACCTCCTTGGGTACTTTGAGCAGCCCGGCTAGCTCGTCCAGGGCGCGGGACTGTTCTTCGTTGAGCTCAATGGCGAGAGCCATGGAAGTCCTCCGGAATCCCAAGGACAGGAGAGGTCGAAAGGGGAGCGGCCCCCTCAAACCGCCACCGCCAGCTCCGGATAGAACGCCCCCGGAATCGGCCGCTGCAGCCGCCAGCGGATCGCCATCGGGCGTTCGTTCTCGTTGATGGTGACCCTTTGGTTCGCCTATCGTTGATAGAAGCGGCTGGATGGATCTACGGTGAGAGAAGCAACTCCTCTGATTACCTGCACGCCGGGAATCCGAAGCGGCAAACCCTGTATTGCAGGCACCCGTATCAGTGTTTCGGATGTGTTGGAGTACCTGGCCAGCGGCATGCGTCAGGAGGATATCCTGGCCGATTTTCCTGACCTGCGGGTGGAGCATCTTCAGGCTGTCTTGAGCTACGCGGCAGATCGTGAGAAGCGCCTGAGTGACCTCACGACCGCGTGATTGCTTCGATGGCTGGGCCCCTTCTGATTGATGAAAATCTCAGTCCTCGTCTGGCATCTGCAATGGCTGGCTTCTTTCCAAGCAGCATCCACATTCGCGATGCGGGCCTCAAGGGTGCAGCGGATCTTGAAATCTGGAGTTTCGCTCAACAGCGTGGGTTCACCATCGTCACGAAGGATGATGACTTTCGTGGACTGAGCCTTTTACGGGGTGCACCACCCAAGGTGCTGTGGCTAGTTGTCGGCAATACCAGCACTCAAACCATTTCCAGGATTCTGTTGACCAGGCGGGATGTGATCGTGTCGTTCATCAAGGAACCCAACACTTCACTGCTGACGTTGCGCTGAGGCTGCGCAGCAGAGCAGCCTCAGCGCCCCCCTCACACCGCCACCGCCAGCTCCGGATAAATCGCCATCGGCCGTTCGCCTTCGTGGCTCATGGATCCGGCAATGCGCAGGCACAGGAACGGCAGCGTGGAGACGCCGCATCTCGAGTGATGGGGAGGACGAGGCCCATCCAGGCGTTGGATGCGTTCAAGTCGCTGGCTAAGGCATTGGGGCGTCTTTGCTCAGTACATCCTGCAGAGAGGTTTTGAGGCCAGGGAGGTCATTCTGGATCGAATCCCAGAGAATCAGCTGATCCACGGTTTCGTAGACGTGAATGATTCTGTTGCGGGTACCCACGATGCGGCGGAGATCGGGGATGACATCAAGAACGCTGGGATCGCCTCGATGGCCTCAAAGGCGTCAAGCAGGCGTTTCAGCGCCTCCATTCGCATGTTCAGAGTTCCAGGAGAAGCCGCCGTGACGCGTCCACGTCTTTGCGGAAATAGGGATTGTGGATCATGGATTCCGTCAGGAGATCCACCGGACGGCCGAAGAGGGCTTCCAATTCATCGGCAAAGGAACAGAAGCGCCGGGCATAGCCCGGTTCACGTTGGCCCGTCATCTGCACGATGAAGTCCAGATCACTGTTGGCAGGGTCAAACAGGCCCTTCGCCGCCGAGCCGAACACTTCAAGCCGATCCACGCCGTAGCGATCGCACAGGTGCCTGAGCGGCTCAAGCCGGTCGATCAGCAAGGGCAGCAGTGGGGCAGCCGTGTCCATGGAGTCAGGTTAGTGGAGTCGTGGGTTCCCTCAAACCGCCACCGCCAGCTCCGGGTAGAACGCCCCCGGAATCGGCCCCTGCAGCCGCCAGCGAATCGCCAGCGGCCGCTCACCTTCATGGCTCACGTAGTCGGCAAAGCCGAGGCACTGGCTCTGCCAATGGAACCGGGAGGGGCCGAGGGCCAGGTCGCGGGTGCGGCACCAGTCACGTTTCGGATTGCCGTCAGAGGGGGATGGCATCCGCCTCCACTGCAGGTCTGAGCTCCTGCCGGAGTGCTTGTTCTGTCACCAGATCGACAGGTTGCTGGAGCAGATCTTCCAGGAACAGCTGAAGGCCATAGAAGCGTCTGGCGGTGGCAGGGCCGTCGAAGGCCACCAGCAGATCCACATCGCTGCTCGATGTTGCTGTGCCACGCGCCCAGGAGCCGAATAATCGCAGGCTGTGCACGCCGAAACGCTCACTACAGACGGGCGCGTGCTGGCGTAACTGGCTGATCAACGTTTCTGCACTGACGTCCATGGCCGACTGGGAACGCTCAGGAGTGGTCTGGCACAAGGCTAAACCGCCACCGCCAGCTCCGGATAGAACACCCCCGGAATCGGCCGCCAACCTCATCCCAAGGGCTTGATCTGCTCCCTAACCCACTCGGTCAATGCCTGCCGATCAAGCGTTCCGGAGGCCACGGCAAGAACAACGGCTTCGGTGGATTCGTTGGAAGCGGTTAACTCATAGCGGTTAAGCATCAACATCACTTCCATGGCTGCATGGCCAACACGCTTGTTGCCATCCACAAAGGGATGATTCTTGATCAGGGAAAAGCCAAGATCGGCAGATTTTTCGATGAGAGTGGGATAGAGATCAACACCTGAAAAGATCCCGCAATCCGGGTGAACCGCCGAACGTGGCGATCAATCGGCGGTGCAGCTCCAGTACCTCACTGAGGCGGAGATAGCGGATCACGCCAGACGACGGTAAAATTCCTCATTCTTTGCCAGCACGTTCGATGCGGCTGGTTCGAAGTCTGCGGAGGGCCGGCTGAGGAGATCGCGGACGGCGTCCGAGGCCAGGACCTCCTGGGGCACGTTGAGCAGCCCGGCCACCTCGGCCAGGGCCCGGGACTGTTCATCGTTGAGCTCAATGGCGAGAGCCATGGCAATCATCCAGAACCCCAAGGATAGGAGAGCTTGAAGGGGGAGAGCCCCCTTAAACCACCACCGCCAGCCCAGGAGGAGATGCCACTGAGGCGGCCATCAATCGTGCGGGATCAAAGAACTCTGAGGAACTCACTGACGTCGACCGGAGCCTGGCGAAGAAGACCTGCGAGGGTGCCCACCTTGACCGGTCGATGCAAAGGAACCACGCAACCTCGGCTACCGCAGCGCATCACCACGTGGCTTCCGTTCTGCCGGACAGCGCTGAACCCCAGGCGTCCAATGCCCGAATGACCTCCCGACCAGAAAGGTGCGGAAGTTCAGGAATGGGCAGGAATGCTGAACATCGTGACCAGTGGGTGACCCGTCAAAACGAGTGGAAACTCCTCGAGATACAAAGATGTCGCCTCGCGCAGGTTTGCAAGTGCTTCATCAATGGACTCGCCCTGGCTTGCGGTGCCGGTTTCGGGGTTGAAGGCCACATAGCCGCCTTCTTCGGCTGGGCTGAGCACGGCTGTCAGTTCCATGGACCTACGGCTTTCACTCCATCCTGACAGGGCTGGCAGCGGCCGGAAGATCCTGAAATTCTGAACCCCTTCACACTGCCACCGCCAGCTGCGGATAGAAGGCCCCCGGAATCGCCCGCTGCAGCCGCCAGCGAATCGCCATCGGGCGTTCGCCTTCGTGGCTCACGTAGTCGGAAAAGCCGAGGCACAGAAACGGCAGCGTCACGCCACCGCGCCTGTTCTCCTCCCGCACCAACAACAGCACCCGGCTGCCGCACTCGCGGTGATGGATATAACGCTGGCCGGTGGATGAGGCTTCGCGGGTGAGACTCTGGCTCTCCCAGTGGAACTCGCGGGGCGAGATGGCGTAGTCGTTGTAGCGGGTGGTGGGGGAGAACAAGCGCTCGGACTTCTTCAGGGTGATGAAGAACACGTCGCAGCGCGACGCCTCATCAAAAAAGACTCCCTCGCGGCCCGGGAAGGGGCGGGCCTCGTTCAATAACCCGAACGCCGCGAACACTTCGGCGCGGGAGTAGCGGCCGTGGAGCTTCAGGGGCAGCGGCGGGGCTGGTTCGCCAGCGGCCAGAGCCGGCCAGGCGAGCGGCGCCACCAGGAGGTCGGTGCGCTCCAGCAGCAGCGCGAACAGCTCCACCAGCTCGGCGCGAATGGCGGCGGCGGCCCAGAGCCGCACCAACGCCTCTGCGAGGGGCACATGGTTGCGGCCATTGCCCCAGAGCTGGGCCAGCAGCATCCGCCACTGGCGCTCGGCAACAGGATCGAAGCTCGCCGGATCGGGCGCCAGCGGCCGCTGCAGCTGATCCACCAGCCAGCGCAGGCGCTTGGGGTCGTCGAGATGAAGCAGGCCGCCGGCGATACCCCGCCCCAACCGCTCCTCATCCGCCGTGGGCTCCCCGGAGGCTGCCCCTGCCCCCCACCCCAACTCCCGCTGCAGCAACGCCCAACACCCCGCCACCCGATAAAACTCCCCCAGCTCCATGCCGAGCCCCTCCAGCAGCGCCGCCAGCGAGCAGGCCCCGAGGCGACGGCATTCGGCCAGCAGCTGGGGCCGGCGGCTGGGCAGCGATTCGCGCAAATTTGAAAGCACCCGCTCCGTGGAGACGCGATCGAGCTGGAGGCTGCAGCCGGCGGGGAGGAAGGGGAAGCCGGCTTCGATCTGCTGGCGCAGCTGGTCGCGGCTGCCGCCGAGCAGGGCGCGGTAGCGGAGGTCGTGGCGGAAGCGGCGATGGGCCTGGCCGATGAAATCGAGCACCGTGAGGCAGCTCTTGCCAGGGCAGAGGCGCAGGCCGCGGCCGAGCTGCTGCAGGAACACGATCGCGCTCTCGGTGGGCCGCAGGAACAGCACGGTGTCGATCTCGGGGATGTCGAGCCCTTCGTTGAACAGATCCACCGCGAAGAGGACCTGCAGTTCACCAGACCTGAGGCGGCGGATCTGCTCGGCGCGCTCGTCGCGGGAGCTCGAGGCATCTAAGGAGGCGGCGCGCAGGCCGGCATCGGCGAACTTGCGGGCCATCCAGCCGGCGTGCTCCACGCTCACGCAGAAGCCCAGGGCCCGCATCGTGTGCAGGTTGGTGATCTTGCTCTCGAGTTCGCGCAGGATCAGGCGCAGGCGGGCGTCGTCGGCGGTGTAGAGGTTGGTGAGCGCCTCGCTGGCATAGCCGTTGCGGCGCCATTCGATCTGCGAGAGGTCGGTGCCGTCGTGGAGGCGCGAGCCGTAGTTCGGCGGCGGTGTGGCCCCCGAACCAATGGAGGATGTCGAGCCCGTCTGATCGTTCGGGAGTGGCGGTGAGGCCGAGCAGCAGGGACGGCGCCAGGTGGGCCAGCCAGCGCTCGTAGCTGGAGGCGGCGGCGTGGTGGAACTCATCAACGATCACCACGTCGAACGTGCCCGGCGCCAGGCCCGCCGGATCCATCGCCGCGAGCGACTGCACCGAGGCGAACACATGGCGCCACTGGCCTGGACGCTGGCCATCCACCAGCAGCTCACCGAAGGAGCCATCGCGCAGCACCTGGCGGAAGGTGGCGGCCTGGCGCCGGGCAGGAGCGCCGTGGATCGGATCTCCGAGAGCAGCCGGGCGGAGGGATGCAGCAGGTTGCCCGTGGAGATGGCCCGGGGTGCATGGCTCTGGAGCAGGCCCACCAGTTGGTTCACCAAGGCCAGCTGGTGCTCAGGGGTGGCGCCACCGCTCAGGTGCTCAAGGGCAATGCGGGCAAGACCCGCCAGGTGCCGGGCCAACAGGCGCGGGGCTTCCTGGGGATCCAGGCCGATGGTTTCGACCAGGGCTTCCTGGAGTTGGCGCAGCTGCTGCTCTAGGCCCTCGGTGAGGAGTTGCTGGTAGAGGCCTGGGGGTGGGGCCTAGTCGGGTATGGGAAACCAGCCTCCTGAACTGCTGTAGTTGCTGTGGATCCCCAGCCAGGAATGGGACTGGATTGTTGCGATGTTATCCGAATCCGGATAAAATGAAAGCCAGCATTGACCAACAAGGCCGGATGCTTGCTCCAGCAACAGATCGGCTAAGTGAAGGCAAGATCCGATCTGTTTCTTATGCGGAAGCAAAAGCGGCAGCTGGGGATTTATGCGGAATCTTCCAATTACAAGTTTGCCTGAGGCAGGCTGATCCTCTGTTTACGCGTTTGATATGTTGGTAAGTTGTTCCACTGAGAATTTAGCAATGCAAGAATGCCACTCAAAGCTAATCAGTCATCATGGAGCTTCTCTGTTTGTTGATATTCTACTTGGCTTGGGCCTCCTCACGATTTGGGTAAACTGGAAGAACGGATACATCCAAGCCTTCTTTGACTCACCAGACACTAGAAAGAAAGCGGCGATCATTTCTCTCTTTATACTATTAGCTCCGACCCTTCTTGATCTTGGACTTTCCTTAAAAGAAGATGTTCTTCTTCTTGGCCCCCTGCTTTCGGCGGTGATTGCCCTAATGATTCGCGAAGTGTTCGCACAACACAAAGAGCAGCAGGAGATTAGGAGCAAAGTGCTTGCAGAGCTTCAAGCCAACATTAGAAGTATCAAGTCTATTGAGGACAACTACAGTTTTTTAAATGCCGTATCCGAGGGAAATGTAACATTTGATCCCTCTTGGCCAAAGTCCCTCAAAGCGGTATGAAAGAGTGAAGCCATGAAGAAGAATTATACAAAAGCAATTGCCAAGCGAATCTTCCCTCTAGAATCACTTAGGATGGTAGAAGAACTTTACTGCATAATGGAAATTCTTATTCTAAAAGCTGATGAAGGAGTGGACGGTTATGCTGACTTCGAGCAGGCACTACCTCAGTTCACAATGGTCAATGCGAAGATTTTAGACGTTGCCCAAGACTTAGGTATAACCGTTATGGGTGATGCGGAATAAGGATATGCTGAATACTATTCAGCCATTAGACTTTCCGTGCTTGGCCCTGGCTCACAACAAGATTCAGCGGACGGACGGCGTTTGTTCCTTGGTCAATATGTGTGGTTGTTCCGCCGCTGATCTTGAGCGTTAGGTGGAGCCGGGTAATGGCCAGAGCAACCTCATTTTCGGATACACTTCTTCTCTTTCTCTATAGAGCAGAATATGGCTTGGAAGGAGAGTCAGCTGCCACTGATTAGGCGCAGGCAACGACTGAACTGCCGAGAGGAGAAGGCTACGCACACTCATGCCACTTTCTTGAATAACTATTATCCGGGAAGCCGCAAAGTCAGCGTGAGCTTGTTCGTACAAGCGTCTTTCTTCGGCTGTGTCACCATTCCTATTTCCTTGAAATCTGATCCAGTATGGGGTGTGCCTGCAAACCAGTCTAAGCAACTCTAATACATCGTATGTACCCGGGGGGATTTCCGAGCATGGATATTCAGGATCAACAGGATAAAGGACATGCCAGTGGGTATCTGCAAGCTGGGTCTTGTCTCGTCTTCTTCCTGGATCGTTAGGGCCAAATCCGCGAGAATTCCAGCTTGGTGAATAGAGAGATATCATATGTGATTCGGGTTTAAATGCATCCCATGTGTGCGCAAAATGAAGGCAACGAAAGCTGACCTCGCCTGGTGAGATTCCAATTCTTCCCTGTAGCTGTCGGCGATGCTTCTCCAACCTACTCTTCGCGCTGTCATCAGCCTTGCCGATATAGACAACCAAGCCGTTATGCTGCAAACCATAGATCCCAGGCCTCTCTTCTACTGAAGTCAGATTTAAATCATGCAAGGGCAAAGGAGCAAGTAGATCGAAGTCAGAAGCTAACTGCTGAAAAAGAGGAGTCGCAATATCAAACTCGAATAAGCCACATCCATCTGAAAATCTATCTACGAGTGTCACGATAAATGCCCTAGGCAAGAATCTACGGAATTACTAGTCCCTTTTAGGTGCTGGAGAGCCTTGTAGATGGATTCTGCCGCTTCATTAGGATTTAGAAATATTGTTGAGGTCCAGATTCTAATTACTGTCCAGCCTTCTTGCATAAGCCTTTGGTTTACCTGTCTATCTCGTTCGATATTCCCTAGAATTTTACTACACCAAAACCCAGCGTTGGTTGGGAAGAGATCTTCGAGTTTTGATAGTTTTCGGACCTTGTGCTCATTTCCATGCCAGAAGTCTCCATCCACAAAAACTGCAAGTTTATATTTCATGATCGATATATCAGGCCTGCCGTAAACGTTCTTAGTATCGACTCTGTATCGAATGTCCATCCTGTGTAGAGCTCTTCTAAGGATAAGCTCTGGCGTTGTATCTCGCCTCTTAATCTTCCCCATGATCCGGGATGTCGTGGCAGCATCTCTTGTCATAAGAGGCTACATTCCAGAGTGAAATCTCATATGAAGCCCAATTTCTTTAGCGAGCTGGACGGGAACGGCATTTCCAATATGTCTCATTGCGTGCGAACGCGCTCCAAGAAACTCATAGTCATCTGGAAACGTCTGAATGCGTGCACTTTCACGTACGGTCATATATCTTAGTTTTCCATCATTAAAACGAATCATGGCTTCACCACCACATACGCCATGGACTCCAGCTTTAATTGTTTTACCCGGGCGATCAATATCTGATCCCGTGTGACCTGGATAAGAACGAGCACCTGGTATTCCTATATGATTTAAATAGTCTGGATGTGGCTTCCCATCGATAGGTTCTGGCAGTCCCTCGATAGCATCTCTAACTGTTTGCCAAGGCTCAAGTCTTGGCGAGAGGAGATTACTTTGTTCGGATGAGCTTTTTGCCTTGCTTATGCTTCGACTTGGTGGAGCGATAAGGTTATGACGATCCCAGTAATCACCAGAAACAAACTGAGAATAATGAAGCGATGCCTCAGAATGAGTGGGAGTAATCGGTGGCAGTGGACAGTCGGAGATGTCCGAACGAACAGCCATTAGAACAACACGTTTGCGAATTTGAGGAACACCGAAGTCAGCCGCATTCACAAGTTGCCTGGTAACGTAATAATCAGGCTTACAGTCTCGTGAAATGCGGACTCTGATTCGTTCAGCATGCTCAGCCCAGGTTTCATTTTTCCTTGGGATGCACACTGGATCTCGAAGCTGCATTTCTACGTAATCAAAGTAAGGAGCAAACGACTTTCTTAATAGGCCGGCTACATTTTCAAACAAAACCAATTTAGGCTTGCAACGCCTAACCAAGGCAAGAGCAGCGGGAAACATATTCCTGCTATCATTCATTCCAGCATGAATGCCTCCAAGAGAAAATGGCTGACATGGTGGCCCACCAGCAAGTAGATCCAATGAATCATAGTTCTCAATAGCATCAAGCTCAATATGACGAACATCATGGAGCATGACAGCATTATCTTTCCATGCTTGATTTTTGCTGCCGTGAATTGCCCAGCAGCGAGCATTATGTCTTAAGGTGTCACACGCTTTAGAGTCAAACTCAACTAAAGCCGAATGATTAAAACCAGCTGCATGCAGCCCCAATGCCATTCCCCCACCACCGGCAAACAGCTCAAGTGAGCGGAGCCTTGACTGGGAATCAGGTTGCCCAACAGAGGGCGTGGGGGATGCTTGGAGGACCATGCGCATATGGTAAGGCCTCCAACAAGCCCTCCAGCAGAGGGGAGAGCTGTCCTTGCAGTGGCCTTGAGGATGTTATCCTAGACAGACTCTAGAAGCCCACTTAGCATCAAGATCCACCGTGCGGGGCTAACGCTGTTGTGTAAATGCGTAGTGATTCGTCCAGCCACTGATCTTGAACGTTAATGAATCCAGTCTCAATATCCCTTCTTCCCCCAATCACCCCAGGCACTACACCCCGAAGCTCCTCACAATCACCCTCCCGCCTTGGAATCAGATGCCAATGTGCATGAAAAACCGTCTATCCAGCCTCCTCGCCTGAGTTCAGCCCCACGTTCCAGCCGCTGATCGTGGCGTCCTGGGCGCTCAGCTGCTCCCTCCTTAGCTTCAACAGCTCCACCACGGCGTTTCACTCCGGCTGGTGCAGCTCCAGGGAGTTGGCCACATGCCGACGCGGGACCACCAGGCTGTGCCCCTCGCTCACGGGATAGGCATCGGCGATGCAGATGGCAAGCTCGTTCTCCAGCAGCACCCGGCCGCTGCCCTCCAGTGCGCAGAACACGCAATCCACCTCACGTCTGGCGTCGCTGGCCTGCACACCGCGGAAGCAGAGTCCCTGCAGGTTGAGTATGGCGTCGGAACCCCCCAGGTTCCGACGCTCCCATAACCAGGGTCAAGCTGGATGATCAATGTGCCAGTGCGCATCAATCCGGCGTATAACAAGCGGGAAAGATGGTATTCAAAGCGTCTCGAGAAATGGCTACCGACTGGTCAAGAGAGGAAGTTGCAGAAACCGTGGCAGACTACTTCGCCATGCTTGCTGCTGAACTCTCCGGGGTTCCTTACAATAAAGCAGCTCACCGGCGCGCGCTGATTAAGCGTCTTTCAGGTCGTTCGGAGCAGTCCGTTGAGTTCAAACATGCGAATATCAGTGCGGTGCTGATTGACCTGGGATTCCCTTATATTACTGGTTACAAGCCTCGATCCAACTATCAAGGCCTGCTGCATGACATTGTTTCCGAGAGACTTGTATCTGATAGCCAGCTCCTGAATGTTGCGGCCGCAGACGCTGACAGGTCGATCGTGGTGCCGGAAGTTGAAGACATTCTTAGAGTGCTCACCAAACCGCCAGCCATGCAACCACGAGACCAGGAACCTAGTAGAGAAAGCCTTCAGGCAACGAGGACATGTATCTCAGTCAACTACTTGGAGAGAGAAGCGCGTAATCGCTCGCTTGGTACTGCTGGTGAGCTCTTTGTCTTGAACTTTGAGCGTGCAAGGCTGATCAACCTTGGCAAAGAGAGGCTTGCCGAGAAAGTCGAGCACACATCGCAAACGCGGGGGGATGGGACCGGGTTTGATATTCTCTCGTATGAGGAGACTGGCGCCGATAGGCTCATTGAAGTAAAAACAACAAAATATGGGCGAGAAACTCCGTTCTTCGTATCCAGAAATGAACTTGCGGTGTCTGAATCAGAAGCATCTCACTATCATCTCTACCGTTTGTTTGGATTCAATGTGAAGCCTCGTCTTTTCACTCTTGCTGGTGCCTTCTCGGAATCATGCAAGCTTTCTCCTTCAAGCTATCTTGCAACCGTTATCTGATCTCTTGGATGCTGGTCTACAGAGCACATCTCAATAGCTCTGATGCTCCGCAATCACACCCCGAACCCCACCCCGCAGCTGCTCACAATCCCCTTCTCGCCGCGGGATCAGATGCCAATGGGCATGGAACACTGTCTGCCACGCCGCCTCTCCTGACTTCAGCCCCACATTCCAGCCGCTGATCTCGGCATCATCAGCCGCGAGCTGCTCCCGACGGCGCTTGAGCAGCTCCACCACCGCATTCCATTCCGGCTGGTGCAACTCCAGCCCGTCGGCCACATGGCGCCTGGGGATCACCAGGCTGTGCCCCCTCACTCACCGGGTAGGCATCGGCGATGCAGAGCGCCAGTTCGTTCTCCAGCAGCACCCGGCTTCTGGTCTCCTGCCTGTGCTGGTAGCTGGCGAGGAGTCCGCGAAAGTCGGTGCGATCCGTGTCGCGCTTGCCGGCATTGCATGGGCATTTCTGGGGATGATGTGATCCACCTCAAGGGCGCACTGGCCCGGGTGAGCACGCGGTACTTGATCGAGCCACTGATCGGCGTGCGGTGGCGGCTGCGCCGCCCAACAGGCGTTCGTGGTCATGGGCGTAGCTGGTCAAGCCGTTGAGGGTGAGTCGTCGATCTGGGTCACGTTCTCCCCGACGATCCTGGAGGTCGGCACCGTGAAGACCGTGCTGGCCCAGGCGGAGCTGCTGATACACCGGTGGTACTTGCGATTACAGCAGCCCCAGCCCCTTGGCAACCCGCGCCGTCTTCTCTTTCACCGGCTTTCCCGGCGACCCTGAGCGCCACGTTTACCTCCATCACGACGGCTACCCCACCGGAGCCGCCTGGCGCTTTGCAGTAGCCCTGCGTGAAGCCGCTGACGCCTCCGGGTTCCTTGTTGCCTTCCTGAGAAGCCAGCAGCAAGCGGAACCCCTGGCCAGCCCCGAGCAGGCCGCCGATGCCGAGTATCGCTACCGGGTGCGGTTTCCCCCCGGCACCGATCCCCACCTTGAGGTGCAGTGTTGGCGTCGGATTCCTGGTAGCAGCAGCTGGAGTCCCCGCTGCGGTCCCATGCCGGCGGCTGCCTTCATCAAGCGGTTCTTGCCCGGTGATCAGCTTTGACCCGGCCAAGCGCCTGCGAACCCTGGAGCAGCGCGACCTGGATTTTCTTGATGCCGAGAGCGTGTTCAACGGGCCCATGATCGAGATCCCCGATCGAAGGAGAGACTATGGTGAAATCAGAATCGTCTGCGTTGGATTGCGGCATCAGGCACATCATCTCCATGCGAAAGGCCAATGAAAGAGAGCAAAATCGGTTTCTCCCCCACCTCTACTAAAGGCGAGATCCACTCTGATCTTCAGCGTGTGGATGCCCATGTCATCCAACCCGAAGAATACGAAGAGATCCCTGAAATCACGGAGGAAGATCTCATTAACGCCGTGATCAAACGCCCTGGCCAGCCAGATCAACCTTATAGGGCCAAACCAACCCAAGCCTCTTGACCCCATCGGCCTCAGTGCCTCAGGGCATCCCGATGGGCATGCAAGAACGTCTCCTGCTCGCGGCTGAACGGCCGGATCAGGTTGGCACCATCGATCCCCCAGCAGCGCAACGCATCGCGGGCCGCCTCATGCTCACAGAGCAGTGCACCCCCGGAATCGAAGCTGATCCAGTGACGGTCAAACAGCTTGTCCACATGGGGGGAAAGCAGCAGGCCGTTGGCACCGCTGAGCCGCTCGCGGTTGTCGCAATCCCGCCAGGGTTTGATGTGGCTCGCCACCAGAAACTGTTGTCGCGCTAGCCCCGTGACCCGGCAGGCCGGCTCCAGTTTCGACACCCGATTGCTGAACAACCCCTGCCCCAGCCGCGCCTTGGTGAGCGCATCGCGCTCGGTGCTGCTCAGCTCAACTGCTCCGCAGAAGCCTTCGGCTACGCCGCCCAACAGACGGTAGTGGTCGTTGGCGTAGCTGGTCACGCCGTTGAGGGTGAGCAATCGATCTGGGTCACGTCTTCGCCCAGGATCCGGCGGGCGATGTTCTGCGCCGGGGCGGGGCTGCGGCGGCCCAGCAGTTCCAACCGCTGCGCGGAAGCCTTCGGCTAGAGCATGAGCGGTTGGTCGATGGGGCTCATGCGCATCCGCCGCGTCACGTCGTCGCGCAGGCGTTCGTAGGTGGGGGGGGGGGCGGGGGGCATGGAGCGATGGGGGCGGTGGCCGGGGGCTCCGGCCAGGTCCGGCTTTGGGCGGCCCGTCAGGCTGGCGCTCCTGCTGGGATCCTCTCTGTCATGGGCGCGTGGCGGCTGCAGCCAACCAGGCTCCGGGTGTGGTTATGCCGCCCCAGTCCCCTTCATCTACAGAACCAATGGGCAGGCCACGGCAACACTTGGGCCTCATCCAGCGGGGGAACGGACAAGAGCATCCGCTCCAACCCTTGCCCACTCGCGCTGCCATCACGTCCACCACGACGGAGTCCCAGCGTGATGCCCCTGTCGGCCTGCACCATGATCATGTGGATAGACAACGTCTACCTGAAAGGGCTAGGGTTGCTTAACGCCTGCTGTTGATCCGTGGCTGCCACTCCTCGACTCAGCTGGAACTTGCGGGTCACGCCCGACGATCAGGCGCTGATCGATCGCGCGGTCCGTACTTCTGGCCTCACCCGAACCGACTTCGTTCTGCAGGCGGCCCGCAATGCCGCCCGTGAGCTGCTGGTGCAGCAGGCCTGGCAGGCCATTTCGCCTGAACAGTTCGACTTGTTTCTTCGCCAGCTCGACGCTCCGCCCACCCCATCGGATCGTCTACAACGCACCATGACGGCACCGAAGCCCTGGCAGCGCTGATGGATCTGCAGGCGCCGCAGCCGCTGGCGCAGCATCACAGCACTGTCGGCTTTGACTGTGGCGATTCCAGCCTTGACCACTGGCTTCAGCAGCGTGCACTGACCAACCAGAAGGGCGGTGCGACGCGCAGCTTCGTGGTCTGCAATGGCGACGACATCGTCAAGGCCTATGTAGCCCTGGCCTCCGGCTCGGTGGCCGTGGCCTCAGCCCCTGGGCGTTTCAGGCGCAACATGCCCGATCCCATTCCAGTGGTGGTGTTGGCGCGGTTGGCGGTCTGCCGCAGTGTCCAGGGACGAGGCATCGCTCGCGCACTGCTCGCCGATGCGTTTGAGCGGGTGCTGCAGGCCAGCACACAGATCGGCGTGCGCGGCATCGTGGTTCATGCAGCGTCCACGGAAGCCCGCAGCTTCTATCTCCACATGGGTTTTGATCCCTCACCCATCGACCCCGACACCCTGCTGATCCGTCTCTCGGATGTGGCGGCCACCTTGCCGTTCTGATCTGAGCGGCGCAGGGTGTCGCTGGCCTGCAGGTTGTGCTGAGGTCGTCGGAGCCGCTCATCGTCCTGGGCACGATGTGGTCCACCTCCAGGGCCCGCTGGTGAGGGATTTGCTGAGCAACAGCCCGCGCCGCAGCATTCGCAGCGGCCACGGGCGCGGAAAGTGTTGAGGCGCTGGCGGCAGAGCTGCAGCAGCTCATCGCGCTCGGCAACGCTCAGCTCTACTGCTACGCAGAAGCCTTCGGCTACGCCGCCCAACAGGCGGTAGTGGTCGTTGGCGTAGCTGGTCACGCCGTTGACGGTGAGTCGTCGATCTGGGTCACGTCTTCGCCCAGGATCCGCCGGGCGATGTCCTCGGCTGGGGCGGGGCTGCGGCGGCCCAGCAGTTCCATGAGCATCAGCGGTTGATCGATGGGGCTCATGCGCATCCGCCGCGTCACGTCGTCGCGCAGGCGTTCGTAGGTGGGGGAGGTGGGAGGGGGCATGGAGCGGTGCTGGCGGCTGCCGGGCGCTTGGGCCAGGTCTGGTTTTGGGCGGCCCGTCAGGCCGGAGCCCCTGCCGGGATCCCTTCTGGCGCGGGCGCGTGGCGGCTGCAGCCAACCCAGTCCCCTCCATACCCAAAACCGATGGGAAGGCCATGGCAAAACGTGCTGCGGGCCCTGGAGCCGCGCGGCCCGGGATCGGGGCGGTACTGGCGAGGGGCAGCAGAATGGGCATCATGACCGCCAGCCAACCCCCAACGCTCCAGCAGCTGTCGCAGTTGGCGCCCAAGCTGCAGGCGCTCATCGCTGCCCACGGTGGTCGGGATCTGCGGGTGTTTGGCTCTGTGCTCCACGGCACGGCAGCGAACCAGAGCGATGTGGACCTGCTTGTGGATTTCCCAGGCAGCCCCAGCTTTGAGCAGTACATGGATCTCAAGCTGGCCCTGGAAGATCTGCTCAACGCTCGGGTGGATCTGGTCACCCGGCGCGGACTTCGCCCGGAATTACGCCAACGCATTGAGCAGGAGGCCCTTCCGCTTGCCTGAGCAGCACCAGGGTCGCGACTGGACCTTGTTTCTTCAGGACATTCGGAAGTGCTGCACCAAGGTGCTCCGCTACAGCAGTGGCCTCACCAAGCAACAGTTTCTCGATGATGAGCTGACGCTTGATGCCGTGCTGAGGAATCTGGAGGTGCTGGGCGAAGCGGCTAAGCAGATCCCTGCGGAGATCCGGGAGCGCCATTTGCAGGTTCCTTGGCGGCGAATTGCTGGTCTCCGTGATGTTCTGGCCCATGCCTACTTTGGCCTGGAAGACGACACCATCTGGCAGATTGTTTCCGAGAGCCTGCCAGCCCTTGCCGCACAGTTGGACCAGGTGGCTGAGGCTGAGCTGTGACGGCGGAAGCCATGCGCGCAGCCGAAGACTTCTGCCCGGCAGACCACATCCTCGCCGCGCTGCTCGCGGAACGCAGCAGAGGGCCAGGGTTGGCTTTGGGCGGCCCGTCAGGTCATCGCCCCTGCTGGGATCCCTTCTGGATTGGGCGCGGGCGGCTGCCCAGTCAGCAGCAGGATCCCTTCCTCCACTGCAAGAGTGATGACACTGGAGGCGGCCATGCAGGAAATCCTTTTCGTGGTGGAGGAAGCGGAGGATGGCTCCTTCCGGGCCAGTGCTGCCGGTGCAGCGATCCACACCGAGGCAGGCACCCTCGAGGAGCTCCACCGGGAGATCCGCGATGCCGTTGTCTGCCATTTCGATCCCGGCGAGGCGCCACCCCTGATCCGTCTTCATCACGTGAGGCAGGAACTGCTGGCCCTGTGAGGATTCCGCGGGACGTCAACGGCCAGCTCTTGGCTGAGCGCCTGCAACGCCATGGCTACGCGGTGACCCGACAGACAGGCAGCCACACCTCACAATTCCCGCCCACAAGCCCGTGAAGGTCGGCACCCTGCGCCAGATCCTCAAGGACGTGGCCGCTCAGCTGGGCTGCTCGATCGAAGAGCTGACCGGCAGCCTGGACCTATGAGGGCTGGCCTTTGGGGCCGCGCTTCTTTTTCGTGGGGATCCTGTCCGCTGACGCTCGATAGCCACTGATCGGCGTGTCTCGCCCATTCGCTTCATGCGTTCAGTGGCATGGGCGCATCCTCGCTGGGGTGTGACGGGGGTGGCACTTGTAAGGGGAAGAACACAGGCAAGCCAGGCCGCCATGTCAGCTCGTGATCGCCGTCGCCCTGTACCACCGCTTGACGTGCCTACGCCTGGCGGTGGTAAGGTAGCGGTGTGATCAGGTCGTTTCGTTGCCGAGACACCCAGGCCTTGTTTTCGGGAAAGCCGGTGCGGCGCTTTGGGAGCATCGCTCGCGTGGCCTTCCGCAAGCTCTCCTTGCGCAAGCTCGCCATTCTTGATGCCGCCGCAGGCCTCAACGATCTGCAGATTCCACCAGGCAACCGCCTGGAGCCGCTCCGGGGAGACCGCCATGGCCAGCACAGCATCCGCATCAACGACCAGTTCCGGCTCTGCTTTCACTGGACGGAAGCCGGGCCAGAGGATGTCGAAATCGTTGACTATCACTGACGCGATGCTCGTTCACCCCGGCGAGGTGCTGCTGGAGGAGTTCTTGCGGCCATTGGGGATCAGCCAGTACCGGTTGGCGCAGGCGATCGATGTGCCCGAGAGCCGCATCAACGCCATCGTGAAAGGGCGGCGGGCGATCACTGCCGACACCGATCTGCGCCTTTGCCGGTTCTTTGGTCTGAGCGAGGGCTTCTGGCTGCGGATGCAAGGGAGCCATGATCTGAAGCTGGCCAAGCAGGCTCTGGAAAGTGTGCTGCCGGCGATCGAGCCAATCCAGCCAATGGCGTGAGCAGCGCTGTCGGCTCGGCGTCGCTCAGTTCGTCGCCACCCAACAGGCGGTAGTGGTCGTTGGCGTAGCTGGTCACGCCATTGACGGTGAGTAGTCGATCTGGGTCACGTCTTCCCCCAGGATCCGCCGGGCGATGTCCTGGGCTGGGGCTGGGCTGCGGCGGCTGAGCAGCTCCATCAGCATGAGCGGTTGATCGATGTGGCTCATGCGCATCGGCCGCGTCACGTCGTCGCGCAGGCGTTCGTAGGTGGGGGAGGGGACAGGGGGTGGCACTGGTGAGTTGAACAGCAAACCTCTGAACGTGTGGTCTGGATCGTTGTCGTGGTTGCATTTGCATCAGCTCTACAGTGGTGAGATTGCTCCCTCGGAGGCCTCGGCTGATGGCGGCACATTTCTCTCTAGCTAAGATGAGTCTGGAAGAGAAGCTCGAGGCGATGGAACTCCTCTGGGCAGATCTCTCCGCTACGCCCGATCAGGTCGATTCCCCCTCCTGGCATCGCGATGAATTAGAGCGACGCCGTGAGCAGGTACGGCAGGATCCTGACCGTTTTCAGCCCTGGAATGCTGCCATCGCTGAGCTGAGATTTGAGCTCCGTGGACATCAGACTTCTTGACGCCGCCAGGGATGATCTCCGCAATGGCTGGATATTTTATGAGCGCCAACTCGTCGGCCTTGGCGACCGTTTTCTTGACGCCATTGAAGCCGATGTCCGGTTTTTGTCTCTGTACGCTGGCATCCATTCGAAGGTCGACGGCTTCCATCGGCTGC
This sequence comes from Synechococcus sp. SynAce01, assembly GCF_001885215.1. Lineage (GTDB taxonomy): Bacteria > Cyanobacteriota > Cyanobacteriia > PCC-6307 > Cyanobiaceae > Regnicoccus > Regnicoccus frigidus. The sequence continues at coordinate 1,083,082 of NZ_CP018091.1, forward strand.
TAATCAGAAGATTCCCATTCGCGCTCTACTACTTGGTGGAGGAGGAAAGAATCGACATCTACGCCATCCTCGACTGTCGCCGCGATCCGCTCTTGATTCGCTCACGGCTACAGACCGATCGGCCCAACCCGTGAGCCCAGGCAGGCCGCCGATCAGGCTGTAGGCGTCGTTCCCGTAGGCGGTGATGCCGTTGCCGGTGAGCACCCGCTGCACGTAGGTGTCGATCTGGGTCACGTCTTCCCCCAGGATCCGCCGGGCGATGTCCTGGGCGGGGGCTGGGCTGCGGCGGCCGAGCAGTTCCATGAGCATCAGCGGCTGGTCGATGGGGCTCATGCGCATCCGCCCCGCCAAGTAGTCGCCCAGGCGTTCGTAGGTGGGGGAGAAGCCCCTACCAGGCGCCATGCCTTTGCATGCCCCCTCCACCAGGCCGGAGGAACTATTGTGTAGACACCTCACCATGAGGTCACACATGGCCACGAATCTCGCTCTCGATCAGGCCCTGCTCGATCACGCCTTCCGTGTGAGCGGTGAGCCCACCAAGAAAGCCGCCGTCACCCGCGCCCTGCAGGAGTTCATCGCGCGCCGGGAACAGCGCCAGGTGGCGGAGCTCTTCGGCAAGCTCGAGTGGGATCCCGGCTACGACTACAAGGCCGAACGTGATCGCCAGCTGTGAGTTTGCTGGTCGACACGTCGGTGTGGTCGCTGGCTTTTCGCCGTGATGGCCAGCAGGGCGTGCCTGAGGTGGGTGCACTCCGGGCCGCGCTCCAGGGTGCCGACCAGGTCTTCACCACCGGATTGGTGCTCCAGGAAGTGCTGCAGGGTTTTGCCGGCCCCAAAAACCGTGACGAGCTCGTGGAGCGCCTCTCCGTGCTCGCCTTTCTTCAGCCCGATAAGCAGGATCACATCGCCGCCGCCGGCATCCGCAATTCCTGCCGCCGCCGGGGTGTCCAGATCGGCACGATTGATGCCCTGCTCATCCAGCTTTGCCAGCGCTACGACCTGACGCTGCTCACAACGGATCAAGACTTTCAGGCGGCTTCTCAGCACGTGGATGTCCGGTTATGGGTGTGAGCAGCACCCGGCCATTGAGTACTTCTTGGAATGATGTGAGCCACCTCCAGGGCGCACTGGTGCGGGATTTGCCAAGCAACAGCCCGCGCCGCAGCTCATCGCGCTCGGCTTCGCTCAGTGGTGATGCCGTTACCGGTGAGTCTTGGCGTCGTGCATGTTCACCTGACGCATGGCCACCACCGCTGGCTTGAGTTCAACCAGTTTAGTCGACTAACCTGATCATTCCGGCATGTGCTTCTCAACGGAGACCCGCGTTGGTCCGTGGAGTAACCAACGTCCCTGCCATTTGTGGCCCAGCTCAGCGGAGAGCTGTTGGCTGATCAGAGCCCACTCCAGAGCGGCATCCGCCCCCACGCCAGAGATAAACGGCTCGAGTTTTCACCTTGCCAAGCGCCTCAGAAAATTCCGAGTGTTTTCTTCTTGCAATAGCCAGCCCCAATGTTCATCCATCCCGATGGACAGGGCTTTCCAGCGGTGGGCGTCACCTCGTAATAGATGAATGAATTGCAATGCTGCTTCAGGTCATTCACATAACCGAGCGGACACTGGTCATATCCCGGGAGTTTGGGAATCCGCTTTTGAGCCTGTGCTGTGCCAGGGGTCAGCAGCGGCAGAACCAGAAGCCCAGTGACCAAAGCGAGAGGTAGTTTCTGCACGGGGAGAGCCATCAAGTCATCAAACATAAGGAAAGTTCTCTGAATAGCGCCGCTTGGCCTGCCAAGGGCCGCTCTAACACCCGGCAGCCTAATCCGATTGAAACGATCTGACCCATTCAGCGGACGGTTGCCCGCGCCGATCTCGTCGCAGCGGTGGGACATTCGCCTGGAATCGAGACGTGAGGGAGGCCCTGCTGCTCGACACGAAGCGTTGGTAACCTTGATTTGAGCAGAAGCGAGAGCCTGTCGATGGCTCCTCTCAGGATCCGCAACCTCGAAGGCAGCACCAAAGCCCGGTTATTCAGCAAATCGATGCGGTGATTGCCGCCACCGTCCTGGCCCACAACGCTCAGCTCGCCACTGGGATTATGCCGACTTTGCCGAGGTCGAACTGAAGCTGATCACCCCCTGGCTCCTGCCATGACCACCCGTTCCCTACCGCCGATCGCTGGCGACGAAGCCGAGATCCTCGCTTTGGTGCAGCCAGCCGGCCCGGTCTTTCTGCCGCGCACCAACTTAAAGCTGGAGCAGATCAGCTCAGGCTTTGCCTGCGCCCTGCACATGCACCAGCCCACGATTCCAGCTGGGGCTGGTGGAGAGCTGATCTCCCAGCTTCAGTACATGCTGGAGCACCCCGGCGAGGGTGATAACCACAACGCCAAACCGTTTGCCCACTGTTACAAGCGTCTCGCTGAGATCATCCCCCAGCTGATTGCAGAGGGCTGCAACCCTCGGATCATGCTGGATTATTCCGGCAATCTGCTCTGGGGTTTTGAGCAGATGGGCCGCGTCGACATTCTCGATGCCCTCAAAAAACTCGCCTGCGATCCAAATCTGCAACCCCATGTGGAATTCCTGGGCAGTTTCTGGAGCCATGCCGTAGCTCCCTCTACGCCGATCCCCGATCTGAAGCTGCAGATCCTGGCCTGGCAACAGCATTTCGCCGCCATCTTCGGTGCTGAGGCGTTGCAACGGGTCAAGGGATTCTCGCCGCCGGAAATGGCCCTACCCAACCACCCCGACACCCTCTATGAATTGATCAAGGCCCTGCGCGCGTGCGGCTACCAGTGGCTGCTGGTGCAGGAGCACAGCGTGGAGAATTTCGATGGCTCCAGCCTCAGTCAGGAGCAGAAGTACCTTCCCAACCAACTGGTGGCGCGCAACTCCAGCGGCGAGTCGGTGTCCATCACCGCCCTGATCAAAACCCAGGGCTCAGACACCAAGCTGGTGGGTCAGATGCAGCCCTGCTACGAAGCGTTAGGGCTGGGCCGTCAAGGGCTGGGGGAAACCACAATCCCTGCGCTGGTGTCCCAGATTGCCGACGGCGAAAATGGCGGCGTAATGATGAATGAATTCCCCTCAGCCTTCATCCAGGCCCATCAGAAAATCGCCGCTATGGGGAGTGATTCAGGCCCTCAATCAGGCACGGTGGCGATCAATGGCACCGAATATCTGGAGTTGCTGGAAGCCGCCGGTGTCAGCGCAGCTGAATTCCCGCACATTCAGGCGATCCACCAACACAAGCTCTGGCAAAAAGTTGCTAGCCAAACCACTGGCAGCGCGCCCACCCCACAGGCCACCGAAGCGGCGATCGCTGAACTGCAAGCCAACGATCCCCAGTTCTCAATGGCGGGAGCGTCGTGGACCAACAACCTCAGTTGGGTGGAGGGCTACGGCAACGTGCTGGAGCCAATGAACCAGCTCAGCGCCCGCTTCCACCAGGTGTTTGATCCCTTGGTGGCGGGGGATCCTGCCGTGACCAAAACCCCGCCCTATCAAGAGGCGCTGCTCCAGGTGCTGCTGCTGGAAACCAGCTGTTTCCGCTATTGGGGCCAGGGCGTCTGGACTGACTACGCCCGCGAGATTCACCGGCGTGGTGAGGCGGTGATGGGTTAGGCCGCTGACACCCAGCTGTGGAGCTGAAGGCTCGGCACCTTGGCGAATTCACGTGTGTTGTTCGTGATCAGGATGGCCTGTTGGCTCAGGGCATGGGCCGCCTCATCAAGGGTTGATCTCAGCGCTGTCTTATTCCTCAGGCTGCTGACGCTTGATCTCAAACCCCGGCTCAAAGTCTTTCAGAGCAGCCTCCAGGATTTGCCAATGATCGTCTACCGGTAGCAAAAGCACGACATTGCCAAACTCGATTAGGTAGCAAACTCCGCACACCTCAGGAGTCGTTCCGGCCGTGCTTGACAGCTGCAGATGGCATGAACCACACGCTCGGTCATTGCCGCCAGATTGAACCGCCGATTGAAGCGGTAGCTGAAGGCGCCCAAGTAGCGATCAGCGTACTTTTCGAAGCGAAGGGCATGGAAGCTGCCGCTGAAGCTGGTTTTCAAGTTGCTGAGCACCGTGTTAATCCAACGGAATTCTGGTAATTCATTGGGATGACGACCCTTTACGACCACAGGATGATGGAAGCAACCGACTTCTGCAACGGCGCGAAAGCAAGCCAGCCCATCGGAGATCACTTCACAGCCTATCGCCAGTGAATCTTGGGCCCAATCAGCAATAGCGGCAAAAGAGAACGTGGGCACGGTGGCAAGTTTTATATACCGGGGGTGGCCCGCCTCATCGACAGAGACGGCTGCCACGACCGGCACCTTGTTCTCCGATCCACGACCAGGCTTGCCACCACAGCGTTCTCCGCCAAGGTAGGCATCATCCACCTGCACCCTTCCTCTGAGGACATAGGCGCCATCACGTTCTTTCATTGCCTGCATGATCTTGTTCTGAAGCAACCATGCCGTTCGGTAGTTCACACCGAGATGACGCCTCAGAGCTAGTGAGGAGATTCCTGTCTTGGCTTGGCCGACGAGGTAGAAGGCAAGGAACCAGGTGGTCAGAGGTAACTTTGTTGCCTCCAAGATGGTACCGGCCGTGAGGGTGGCTTGATGACGACAGCTCCGGCACTGATAGCGCTTGTGGCGCCTGCCAATGATGAGCCCGTACTCCTTGCCCTCACAACGTGGGCAACGGAAACCATCAGGCCAGCGCGCCTGTTCCAGGGCAACTTCACATTTTTGCTCGGTTCCGTAGAGCTCAATAAACTGGGGCAGCGACAGGCTGGCCTGGAACTGGATCCGATTCATAGCCATGGCAGTGACGACTGGTATATGCGTACCAGCCTAGGTCCCAAAAGGGCTGCCTGCGGAGCTTGCTGCCTAATCAAGTTGCCAAAAGACTTCACCAGCACTTCGGTGCCGAAGAAGCGGTAGTCCTTCGGCAGACGCACGGCTTGGCCCAGCGTGCCCTGGTGGTGAGGCATCAGTTCTGGGACGGCATCCAGAAGGCGCTTGATCCCCCGCTGCCTCAGCGAGCGCTCTGATCCTGGTTCTCAGCTGGCCGGGCGGCGTCAATCGGATCCGGTAGTTGCTCGAGTGCCTCCTCAAGCGCTTCAAGTTCCTGGTCATCCATGTCCTTCAGCAACAGGCTGGCCATCGCCCTGGCCTTGTCGGCATTGACATGGATTTGCTGCTTGGCCACAACACCGAAGTCACGGAAGATCTGGCGGCGCAACTCCACCCCCTCCTCGGAAAATCCGGGGCTGATCGTGGCGTTCTGGAGGATGAGGAAGTAGTTGTTGCAGGCCTCGGTGTACCCGATGATCAGGCGAAAGGCTCCCTTCAGGGCCGATGCCACCTGAAACTCCTGCTTGCTCAGGGTGGGCAGCGCCTCCTTGACCGCCGCCGACAGTCGCACGTATTCCTCCTTGCATTGGATCGGCGCAATCGCGATCGCCAGACCAGGCCCCAGCTGGTTCACATCCGTGACGTTGGCCGCGTTGCAGGAGGCCAGGAAGATGTCCAGCCCTCGCAGGCCCTCCCTCGCTTCGGTGGCGAGATCGGCCCGCAAAAAGCGCCGGGTCTTGCGGTTTTCCAGACTGCTGCGCACCACCAGTGTCAACTGGGTGACCACCGCCACGATCAGCACCGGCAGGGCTGTTTTGAAGAACTCGAACGTCTCCATCAGCGGCGAATCCACAGCACCATCCGACCAAGCATGGGGCCACCCCCAGGCCATCCTCCGTGGCGGCCAGATCCATCCCCTTGGCAAGGCATACAGCAACGGCAGCTGACCAGCTGCGCTCAGCTGCAAATGAGCGCAGCTGCAGCTGTGGCCTCATTACTCCTTTGCCCCAGAATGGATCATCAGTTCCCGTCGGCAGCATGGCCCTGCGCTCAGCCAGCGAGTTCCCGCCATCCCCGGAGCCAGAGGCCCTGGGGGACACCTACAGCGAATGCCGCGCGGCGCTGGTGTCGGCCAATCGTTCGCGGGGGGTTCTCAAGGCCCAGAGCGACCGTCGCGGCGTGGTGATTGCCGAGCTGAAACGGGAGCTGGGCGAACTGGAGGCCGACTTGGCTGATGAAGCACGGACCAAGCTGCGGCTGCATGCCCTCAACGCCAAGCTCGGCGCCGTGATCCGCGAACTGGAGGACACCGGTGACGCGATGGTGGGGCTGATTGATGAGAGTGAGCGCCAGAGCGGCTTCTGGCTGGTGGAGATGTTCAGGCGGCTGATCACCCAGGCCAGCCGTTGGCGCCAGGCCAAGGCGCACGCTGCGGCACTCGCCAGTGAATCGGCGGTCGACAGCCAGGGCTCTGCCGAACTCACCCCGCGCCAGATCAACGGCAACTTGATCAACGAACAGCCATGAGCGCGGGTCCATCGATTGCCGATCTGCTTGAGCAGAGCCACCGAGAACTTGCCGGCAGCGATGCCCGGGTGTATCGCCGCGTGGAGGCGCATCTCCAACGCTCAGGTGAAGCCCTGAGCCAGCTGCACGATCCGCCCGATGCTCCTTCCCGGCGCGGCCAGGCCCTGCTGGGCAAAGGCAGCTTTCTCAAGCTGTCGGTGGCAGCCCTCAAGCAGCTGTGCAAGGCGCACGGGATCAAGGGCTACACCAAGTTGAAGAAGCCTGAGCTGGCCAGGATTCTTGAGCGGAACCAGGTGGAGCCCCCACCGCCGCCGTTGGAGTCGTTCAGCAAAAAGGAGCTGATTGGCTTGCTGCGGCAGTTGTTGGCTTAAGAGGCTGGTGGTCGCTCGGCCTCCAGCTTGTCCTTGCAGGTTGAACAAAGCAAACGCCCCTTTTCTTGCCGATAGAGCTGCACGGAGCGTTCGATCTGGACGCCGCAAACCGAACAGGGGAACAGAGGGCTCATCGGTTACGAGGCGTCATCCCCTGGCTAGCGGAACAGGGGCGACAGGATCTGATTCTGATTCATCTCTGATCGCCGTTGGCCGGATCAGCTCAGAGCGGAGCAGCGGCGGCCGGGGCGATGGCTGGGCACTCCAGATTCCCCTGCCATGACCCTCCTCCCGTCTTACCCGCCGTCCAGATGATGCCGGGTCGCCCCTCTCGGGAGACCGCCTTGCAGGTGCGTGACCCACTCGGGCTGGTCAGCACAGCATCGCCCGACTCGCACTGGTAGGTCTTGGGGTTGCCACTGCCCATGCTGCAACCGCTCAGGTTCTTGAAGCTGGCGCGGCTGCCATCCACCAGGGCCTCCTTGCCGAGGTAGGTGGCAAAGGCGATGGGGTTGGGCTCGAAGGGAAGCTGCGCTGCGGACAGGGGCGCAGCAACAGCCACCAGAGCCAGTCCGAGTGGGATCAATCTGCACATAGGGAGGGGTGAATGGGGAACGCAAAGCCTGAGGTGATGGCCTCCTCTTTTCAATCATCCCCCAGATTCACCACTCTCCCTTCAAGGCCGCTGGTCATTCCATCAAGAGGGTGGGCTCGATCGGCGTGGAATCAATCCCTGAGTGCTGGCAAGCAAGAGTCGAACGCGATCGATCCAACATTTCGTCTGCTTTTCTCCTGCCTGAGCATTGAATCGTGTTGCACGACAGCCGGGGCCGTTGTTCGTCGCGCTTTGTCCGACAAAATCGTGTCGTGATTGCGCCCGCCGGCGATGGGCTCTGACACCGTTCGCTTCCTGCTTCGGCCCTGCTGGCTTGGCTGGATCCTGCTCGCCGCCACGCCGCGCGGCATTCTGGCGATCACCTTGGGCGATCAGCCAGGCCCACTGAGCGAAGAGCTGTGCCAGCGCCATCCCGCAGCCGAGCTCGCCGCGGCCGATCCCGAGCTGGAGGGCTGGCTGGCCCAGGTGCTCGCCGCCATCGACGAGCCGGTGCCGCCACCGCCGCTGGATCTGGGCGGCACGCCCTTCCGCCGGCGGGTCTGGCAGGAGCTGACCCTGATTCCCGCCGGCCGCACGGTGAGCTATGCCGAGCTCGCCCGCCGTCTGGGCGAACCCCGCTCGGTGCGGGCCGTGGCCCAGGCCTGCGGCGCCAACCCGATCGCCCTGGCCATTCCCTGCCACCGCGTCATCGGCAGCGACGGCTCCCTGCGTGGCTACCGCTGGGGCCTTGAGCGCAAAAAAGCGTTGCTGGAGCGCGAAGCTGGCCGTCACGGAACCTGAGCCCGCCTTGACAACGGCCATCGCCCTTGGGGCCAACCTCGGCGATCCCGCTGCCACGCTCACGGCCCTGCGGCCGTTGCTGATTCAAGAGCTGGAATCCTGGATGGGTGGGCCTGAGCCGTTGCTGAAACTGCGTTGGTCGCCGCTGTTCCGCACGGCGCCGGTGGGTGGTCCGCCGGGGCAGCCGCCGTTTCTCAATGCGGTGCTGCTGGTGGAGCGGGCTGCCAGCGGCGCCGCCCTGCAAAACAGCGAATCCTGGCCCGATCCGCTGGACCTGCTGGTTCGGCTGCAGAGCCTGGAGGCGCGTTTCGGCCGCCAGCGGCTGGTGCCTTGGGGGCCCCGCAGCCTCGATCTCGACCTGCTCTGGTGTGGTGCCACGGCCACAGCCGCCGATCAGGGGTCGCCGCTCCAGCTGGAGCTGCCCCACCCACGCCTGCGCCAGCGCACCTTCGTGCTGGCGCCGCTGGCGGCGATCGAGCCAGGGCTGGTGCCACCCGGGGGAACCACAACGGCCGCCGCTTTGCTGCAGCAGCTGCTGGCGGGCTCCAAGGAGACACCACCGCAGCTCCTGCCTGGTCGCACTGGCTGGCCTGAGTGGGGAGCATCGCTTCTGGAGTGAACCGCGCCGGCTACGGCAGGCGGTCATGCTGGAATCCCCTCAGCCCTGCTCCATGGCTCCGCTGCCGCCCCCCGAGCCGTCCACCCACCTGGAAACCACGGCGGCCCTGCAGGCCCGCAAGATCCGTTTCGAGCTCAACCGGGTGGTGCTGCCGATGGGGGTGGAGGGCACCTACGGGATCATCCGCCACCCCGGCGCCTCCCTGGCGGTGCCCGTGCTCGACGACGGCCGGGTGGTGATCCTGCGCCAGTACCGCTTCGCGGTGGAACGCCGCATCCTCGAGTTCCCTGCCGGCACCCTGGAAGCGGGCGAAGACCCTCTGGGTTCGATGCAGCGCGAGCTGGGCGAAGAAGCCGGCTTCAGCGCCGCCCGCTGGGACTCGCTCGGTCTGATGCTGCCCTGCCCCGGCTACTCCGACGAGCTGATCCACCTGTTCCTGGCCCGCGAGCTCAGCGCCCTGAGCGAGCGGCCCGCCGCCGACGAGGACGAGGACCTGGAGGTGCTGCTGATCGAGCCCGCCGCCCTCGATGCCGCCTTGGCCAGTGGCGATGAGGCCCTCGATGGCAAGAGCGTCACCGCCTGGTTCCGCGCCCGCCAGCTGCTCGGCCTCGGATGAGTGCGTCCGCCGCCGCCCCGGAAGGGAGCACTCGCTGGCTGTTCTGGCACCGGCGCGACCTGCGCCTGGCCGACAACCTCGGCCTGGCCGCCGCCTGCCGTGCCACCGCTGCTGTCACGGGTGTGTATGTGATCGATCCGGCCGAGCTGGCGGCAGCGGATCAATCAGTGGCGCGGCTGTGGTTTCTCGCCGAGAGCCTGCGCGAACTCCAGCAAGGCTGGCGCGCCGCCGGCAGCCAACTGCTGGTGCTGCACGGTGACCCCGTCGCGCTGCTGCCCAGGCTCGCCGCCACGATCGGCGCGGGCGTGGTGGCCTGGAACCGGGAAGTGGAGCCGGCCGGGCGGGAGCGCGACCGCAAAGTGGCCGCCACCCTGCAGGCCGCTGGCCGGAAAGTGCTCGCGGGCTGGGACCAGCTGCTGGTTCCCCCCGATACCCTCAGCACCGGCAGTGGCGATCCCTATCGGGTCTATGGGCCCTACTGGCGCCGCTGGCGGCAACAGCTGGAGGAGAGGCCCGCCGCCACACTCACCCCCACCCCGGCGCCCAGCGGCCTGCAGGATCTGGACGCGGCTGCGTCCCAGGCGCTGGAGAGCGAGCTGCCCGGCGAGCCGGCCAAGGCGCTTGAGGATCTGGCCAACCTGGGTGCAGCCTTCGCCGGCGCCGAAATCTGCGCCTGCCGGCCTGGTGAGGCGGCCGCCCGAGAGCAGCTGGAGGGCTTCAGCCATGCCGCCCTGCTCAACTACGACTCCGGCCGCAACCTGCCCGGCGAAGCGGGAACCTCCGGGCTCAGCGCCGCCCTGCGCTTCGGCACCCTCAGTCCCCGTCAGGCCTGGGCCGCCGCCCAGGCGATGAGACCGGCCGCCGGCAGCGGGGAGCAGCAACAGGCGATCACCGTCTGGGAGCAGGAGCTGGCCTGGCGCGAGTTCTACCAGCAGGCGTTGTTCCATTTCCCGGCCCTGGCCGACGGCGCCTACCGGGCCCAGTGGCGCCAGTTCCCCTGGGAGAACGATCCTGTTCGCTTCGGGGCCTGGTGCGAGGGCCTCACCGGCGTGCCGATCGTGGATGCGGCGATGCGTCAGCTCAACGCCAGCGGCTGGATGCACAACCGCTGCCGCATGATCGTCGCCTCCTTTCTGGTCAAGGATCTGATCATCGACTGGCGCTGGGGCGAGCGGGCCTTCATGGAGCGCCTGGTGGACGGCGATCTGGCCGCCAACAACGGCGGCTGGCAGTGGAGCGCCAGCAGCGGCATGGACCCCAAACCGCTACGCATCTTCAACCCGTACACCCAGGCGACTCGCTTCGATGCCGAGGGCACCTACATCCGTCGCTGGCTGCCGGAGCTGGCCCGCGTGGCCACCGCCGATCTGCTCAGCGGCACCATCGCGCCCCTCGAACGGCTCGGTTACCCGGCGCCGATCGTGGAGCACCGGCAGCAACAGGCCCATTTCAAGCAGCTCTACGCGTCTTTGCGCTAGCTGTTTGCGCTGAACTGGTTTGCGACAAGCCGGCTCAGGCCGCCAGTGTGGTCGCTGGCTCCTGGGCGCTGAGCGAGAGGGCGCAGACGCGGCGCACCACCTCCACCACACGCTGCTGCTGCTCGGCGGTCAGTTCCGGGAAGATCGGCAGGCTGAGTACTTCGGAGGTCAGCCGCTCGGTGACCGGCAGGCTGCCGGGCCCGTAGCCCAGACCGGCATAGGCCGGCTGGCGGTGGATCGGGATCGGGTAATAGATGATCGTCTGCACGCCGGCGCTGGCCAGTTCCTGCTTGATCCAGTCGCGGCAGGAGCTCTCCGGTAGCCCAAACTCGGCGCTGGCTGGCGAAGGGGTGCAACGCCCCGCGCAACTGGGCAGGCTGTGGGGACAGCGGGGGATGCGCACCACGAACTGGTTCCAGCTGTGCCCCTCGGGTCCGGCTTCCGGCAGCCGCAAACCCGGGGTGCCTTCCAGCTCACGCCGGTAGCTGGCGGCCAGCTGGCTCCTGCGCTCGATCCAGCCCTGCAGGTAGGGCAGCTTGACGTTGAGTACGGCCGCCTGCAGGGCATCGAGGCGGCTGTTGTAACCCAGCGAGGTGTGCAGGTAGCGGCGCGGCATGCCGTGCACGGCCAGCTCGCGGATGCGTTGGGCCAAGGCCCCATCGCGGCAGGTGACAGCACCGCCGTCGCCGGCACCGCCGAGGTTCTTGGTGGGGAAGAAGCTGAAACAACCCGCATCGCCCCAGCTGCCCAGGGCCTGACCCGCCCAGCTGGCGCCGCTGGCCTGGGCGCAGTCTTCGATCACTCGTAGGTTGTGGGCGCTGGCAATGGCCATCAGCCGCTCCATGTCGACGGGGCGGCCGAACAGGTGGACAGGCATCAGGGCGCGGGTGGCCGGTGTGATAGACGCCTCAATTCGCCCCAGATCGAGCAGATACGAGCCTTCCTCGACGTCGACAAAGACCGGCGTGGCGCCGACGGAACTGATCGCCTCGGCGGTGGCGAAAAAACTGAACGAACTGGTGATCACCTCATCGCCCGGGCCGATGCCAAGACCACGCAGGGCCAGGACGAGGGAGTCAGTTCCGCTGTTGCAGCCGATTGCGTGGGGACAGCCGATCGTGGCGGCGAAATGTTGCTCGAACTGGGCAATCGTGGCCCCGCCGATGTATTGCCCACTGCGCAACACCTTCAATACGGCATCTTCGAGGGCTTCACCGAGTTGATGAAGCTGCTCGGTGAGATCGAAGGGGGGCACCTGCATGCGTGGCACCTTAAGCCCCGAAGTTGGGCTTCAGATCCAGGCGGGCTCCTTGCCGGGATGCCACTTGATGTTGCAACCGATCGAGGCGGTCTGCTCCGGATTCACCGGTTCACCGGCCAGCACCGCCTCAAGGGCGGCGCGCAGGTCGCGGCCGTCGGGGGGTTGGCCGTTGCCGGGACGGCTGGCGTCGAGCTGACCCCGGTAGAGCAGCCGATGGTCGGCGCCGAACAGGAAGAGATCAGGGGTGCAGGCGGCCCTGAAGGCCTGGGCCACCGACTGGTCCTGATCGAGCAGATAGGGAAAGCGCCAACCGCAGCGATGGCGCTGGACCGCCAGCTGCAGCGGACCGTCCTGGGGATGGCTGAGCTGGCTGTTGCTGGCGATCGCCAGGATCGTCAGGCGCTCGCCGTAGTCGGCGTCGATCCGGCTGAGCTCCGCTTCCACGTGGATCACGAACGGGCAATGGGCGCAGAGAAACAGCACCAGCACGGGCTCAGCTGGCAAGGCCGCGCTCTCGATGGCTGGTTCCCCCGCAGGTGTTAACAGCGTCGGCAACCGGAAGGTGGGCAGCGCCGTACCAAGGGGAAGCATCGTGGAGGGTGTCAGGGCCAAGGCCAGCTCGGACGATGGATCTGGTGATTGTGGCGTCCATGGCGAGCGCCTGGTTCCGGCAGGATCAGCGCCGCTTGCATTCCCAGCTCTTGTTTCGGACTTCGCCTCGCCTGGCGACCCTCGCCGGCACCGCCCTGCTGCTGGCCAGTTGCACGCCGTCCCACCAGAGCGCCAGCTGGCGGATCTTCCCGCTGCAGCGGCAGCAACCCCACGACGGCCTGGCGGTGGCCAGCCAGCCCGATGGCTATGGCCTCCACCTCTGGCTCGAAACCGACACCACCACCCGGGGCGTGTGCCGGCCCCGCTGGCTGCCGGATGCGACGCGGCTGTTCAACGGCAACGGCTCGGCACCGTTCAGCTCCGGGCTAGCCACTCGCCCGGAGGTGTTCGAGGCCTATGGGCGCCGTGATGTGCGCCAGGCCCTGCGCCGCGAACTCGAAGCGTTATGCGAAACCAGGGCGCCACGGAGCCGCTGGGAATGGAGCGACCCGCCCCGCCGGCTGGAGGAGCTGAAGGTGGAGCCGCTGCCGCCGCTCAAGGAAGAGGACCTGCTACCCGATCCCGAACAGGTGCGCCAGCAGGAAGAGGCCTTGGCGCCGATCCCACCCCAGCCGGAGGACAATTAAGGGCCAGCAGCGCAGACCATTGCCACCGCACCCGCGTAGCCCTCAGGCAGCTGGAGCTCGTGGAGGGCGGTGGCTGGCGGAGACGGCAACGGCGGCGCCAGGATGCCGGTTCCCTGGGCCTTGAGCGTGGCCTCCAGGCGGCACCAGTGCCTCAGGAACGCCAGCCGTTGCTTGCTGGGCGGCAGGGCCTCGATCTGGCGGCAGAGCGCCGGGTCGAAGCAGCGACGGGCGATCGGTTGCCAGCGAAGGCCGGCTCGCTGGCGCTCCACATCAACACCGACGGGGCAAGTGGCGTGAAAGGCCAGCAGCACCAGGGCGCCGGAGTGGGAAATGTTGAACTGGGGAGAAACCTGAGCGGCCAGCTGGGGTTTGCCGCCGGGGCCCACCGTCAGCGGCAACGTGGCGGGGTCCTGGCCGATCAAGCCACCCAGCACCAGGCGCAGTGCCCCACGGCCCAGCAGGCTGCGGTCACGGTCGTCGTCGCGGCGCAGGCGCTCGATCCGGCGCTGCTCCGCCGCCGAGAGCAGGGACTGCAGCAACGGCCGCTGGGCCACCAGGGCGTGACAGCGGCGGTCGATCAGCCAGATCAGCGGTGGGGCCTGCGCGGCGGGATCCAGCTGGGGCCAGGGCTTCGATGGTGGCGGCCAGCGCATCGGCCTGAGCGGTTCGGTCACAGCGACGGCAGGGCGAACCAGAACACGGGTGCGAGCGCTGCGAGAGAATCCCATTCTCTCGACCCCCAGCGATGCTTCTCGATCTGCGCGGCAAGAAAGCCCTCGTCACCGGCATCGCCAACAACCGCTCGATCGCCTGGGGCATTGCCCAGCAGCTGGCGGCGGCAGGCTGCGAACTGGCGGTCACCTACCTGCCCGATGAGAAGGGCCGTTTCGAGGCCAAGGTGCGCGAGCTCACCGCTCCGCTTGAGCCCAGCCTGGTGTTGCCGCTCAATGTCCAGAACCCTGAGCAGATCGAGGCGGTGTTCAGCGAAATCGAGCGGCAGTGGGGCCACTTCGACGTGCTGATTCACTGCCTGGCCTTCGCCGGCAAGGAGGAGCTGGTCGGCGACTACAGCGCGATCAGCCCTGAGGGCTTCGCCCGGGCCCTTGAGGTGAGCGCCTATTCCCTGGCGCCGCTCTGCCGCCACGCCAAACCCCTGTTCAACGAGGGGGCCAGCGTGATCACGCTCAGCTATCTCGGCGCTGAGCGCGCCATCCCCAACTACAACGTGATGGGGGTGGCCAAGGCAGCCCTGGAGGCTTCGGTGCGTTATCTCGCGGCGGAACTCGGCCCCCAGAAGCAGGTGCGCGTGAACGCCATCAGTGCCGGGCCGATCCGCACCCTGGCCAGCTCAGCGATCGGCGGCATTCTCGACATGATCCACAACGTGGAAGTGAAAGCTCCGCTCAAGCGCACCGTCACCCAGCAGGAGGTGGGAAGCACGGCGGCCTTCCTGGCCAGCCCCCTGGCCTCGGGCATCACCGGCCAGGTGATCTACGTGGACGCCGGTTACTGCATCAACGGGATGTGAGCCGCGCTGTGACCAGAGCCCGCATCAACGGGGGCTGATCAGTGTTTCTGAGCGCATGGGCATCACCGATCCCATCCAGTCGATGCTGGTGCTGTGCAGGTTGTAGAAGGCAGCCTCCACCTGCAGGCGGCCGCCGCGCATCAGATCGGTGAGCAGCACGCTGGAGTCGACCAGGTTGCGGGCCGCGTTGAGGGTGTGGAGGCGGGAGGCCTGATCCAGGTCGTGCTGCCCGCCCAGGCTGAGCAGCTCCATGCGGAGCTGTCCCACCACCTGGGCCAGGCTCGGGGTGAGCTTCAGCGCTGGGTTCAGGGCCGCCTCAACGGCACCGCAGCGTTCATGGCCGAGCACCACGATCACCGGCACGCCCAGGTGGGCAACGGCGTACTCCAGGGAAGCGATGGCCGCGGTGGTGGAAAGGGTGCCGGCGTTGCGGACCACGAACAGGTCGCCGAAGCCTGTGTCGAACAGCAGCTCGACCGGCACCCGGGAATCGGCGCAGCCCAGCACCGCTGCCGTTGGATGTTGGCCCGATTCCACCTCGAGCATGCGCTCACGGCTGCTGTGGGGATGGAGCGATTCACCGTCAAGGAAGCGCCGGTGGCCTGCGTGCAGCTCGGCGAGCACCGCCTGGGGACAGTTGTTCAAGCAGCGGCCGACGCGATGCCGGCGATTGTGGACTGCTTGCGTTCATTGACTTCGGCATGATTGGTACCGTCCCGACCGATTGCCCTGTGTCCTCCCTTTCGGACCTCGATCACGGCAGCCCCGTCGGCCGCAGCGGCAGCATCGAGCGCGTCACCGGTGAAACGGACGTGCGCGTGCGCTTGGGCCTCGATGGAACCGGCCTCTGCCAGGTGAGCACAGGCGTGCCGTTCCTCGATCACATGCTGCACCAGCTGGCCAGTCATGGGCTGCTCGATCTGGAGATCACGGCCAACGGCGACCTCCACATCGACGACCATCACACCAACGAAGACGTGGGCATCGCCGTGGGTCAGGCCCTGGCCCAGGCCCTGGGCAGCCGCCAGGGCATCCAGCGCTTCGGCCATTTCGTGGCGCCCCTCGATGAGGCGTTGGTGCAGGTGGTGCTCGACTGCTCCGGCCGTCCCCACCTCAGCTACGACCTGGTGATCCCGGCCCAGCGGATCGGCACCTACGACACCGAGCTGGTCAAGGAGTTCTTCGTGGCGGTGGTGAACAACTCCGGCCTCACCCTGCACATCCGCCAGCTCGCCGGCGTCAACTCCCACCACATCGTCGAGGCCTGCTTCAAGGCCTTCGCCAGGGCCCTAAGGCTGGCGGTGGAGATCGACCCCCGCCGCGCCGGCAAGGTGCCCAGCAGCAAGGGAGTGCTGGAGCAGGCCGGAGGCCGACCCGCAACGTAATGGTTCGTTACGTGATGATGGGGATCAAGTTGTCTTCCCTGCCGCCCGCCCGATGACCGTCGCCCCCAGCCGCCCCGAACCCACCAGCCCAGCCACCGGCTCAGCCGTCGGCGATTACGACCGCGACGATTGGGCGAGTTCCTTCCGCAACGTCGGCAGCGAGCTCACCGGCGTTGCACTCACGCCCAGCTCAGGCACGATCCCGCCAGAGCTGGGCGGCACGCTCTACCGCAATGGTCCCGGCCGCTTGGAGCGCGGCGGTCGCTGGGTGCACCATCCCTTCGATGGCGACGGCATGATCACGGCCCTGCGCTTTGAATCCGGCGCGGCCAGCCTCTGCAATCGCTTCGTGCGCACCGAGGGCTGGGTGGCCGAGGAAGCCGCCGACAAGGTGCTGTATCGGGGCGTGTTCGGCACCCAGAAACCCGGTGGCCCGGCGGCCAACGCCTTCGACCTGCGGCTCAAGAACATCGCCAACACCCATGTGGTGCGGCTGGGCGACAAGCTGCTGGCGCTGTGGGAAGCGAGCTCACCGCACGCGCTCGATCCCGACACCCTGGAAACCAGAGGCCTCGACCTGATGGAGGGCACCCTGGCGGAGGGCGAGGCCTTCAGTGCCCATCCTCGCTTCGATCCGGGCCACCACGGCGAACGGCGCATGGTCACCTTCGGGATCAAATCGGGGCCCCGCAGCACGGTGCGGCTGATGGAGTACGACGCCAGCGCCGCCGGAACAGCTGAACTGAAGGCGGATCAGAAGCACAACTTCCCCGGCTTTGCCTTCCTCCATGACTTCGCGATCACCCCGAACTGGGCGGTGTTCCTGCAGAACGCGATGTCGTTCAACCCGCTCGGCTTCGTATTCGGACTCAAAGGGGCCGCCCAATGCCTGGGCTCCAAGCCCGGAACCCCCGGCGAGTTCTGGCTGATCCCGCGCTCCGGTGGCGGTGAACCGCGACGGGTTTCAGCCCCCGAAGGCTTCGTGTTCCACCATCTCAATGCCTTCGAAGAACCGGATTCCGGTAGCGCCGGCACGCTGGTCGTCGATTCGATCTACTACAACGATTTTCCGACGATCCCCCAGGGCGTCGACTTCCGCTCGATCGATTTCGACAGCCTGCCGGTCGGCCAGCTGAAGCGCTGCCGCATCGATCTGGCCAGTGGCGAGGTCAGCACCGAGCTGCTGGAGCAGCGCTGCTGTGAATTCGCCACGGTGAATCCCTCCCGGGTGGGGCTGAAGGCCAGCTGGGCCTGGATGGCGGTGACCGAAGTGGAAACAGGCAACGCTCCGCTGCAGGCCATCGAAAAGATCAACCTCGACACAGGCGAGCGCCGGCTCTGGAGCGCCGCTCCTCGGGGCTTCGTCAGTGAGCCGGTGATGGTGCCACGCCCGGGCGCAACGGCAGAAGACGACGGCTGGGTGATGGTGGTGGTCTGGAATGGCGCCCGCTGCGCCAGTGATCTGGTGATCCTGCGCGCGGGCGACCTCAGTGAGCAGGCCGTCCTGCCCTTACCGCTGGCGCTCCCCCATGGCCTGCACGGCAGCTGGGCGGAGGCGGCCTGAAAATGGCACGATCTTCTGTTGCTTTTCTGCCCGTGCCGTTTCTAGCTTCGCTGCTGCTGATCACCCTGTTCTGGCTGCCGATGCCGGCGGCGGCATCGCTGTTGCATGTGGCCGGATCGGTGCCCGACACCCTCGGCCTCAAGGACGGGGCCCTGCCCACCTGCCCCTCGGCCAATCACTGCGTCCGGGAAGACTGGCCGCTGGCTGATCCCATCGCTGCCCTCGCCCAGCTGCAGCCGGTGGTGGCGGCGATGCCAGGCACCCGGATTGAAACCGGCGCAGAGCCGGCGGCCACCTACCTCCATGCCACGGCAGAAAGCCGGCTGTTCGGCTTCATCGATGATCTCGAGCTGGCCAGCGACCCCGACCACGGCGTCCTGCAGGTGCGCTCGGCCTCCAGGCTGGGTGATTCCGATCTCGGGGTGAACCGAAAGCGGATCGAGTTGCTGCGCGAAGCGCTCCTCCCTTAAGAAGCGCCCGTTTTAGTGGCGCAGATGACGGGAGAGGGTGGCCTCGGAAAACAGGTGGCCGCGCTCCTGGGCGATCGCCACAACCGCGCTCGGATCGGCGGCGGCATCCACCCGCTGCTTCAAGGCCGGATCGGCTTCCACCTCGACAAGAAAGGCGGTGAGTTGGGACTTGGACACGGGGCTGCTGGCGGGGGACAGCCTCAGTCCTAGTCGGGGCTGCCAATCCCGGCCTCGCCCGGCCCGGGCGGCCGCGCTGGCGGCGGTGGCAGGGGCGTGCGTTGGAGCAGCGGTTTTGGCTCCGGTTCGGGTGGCTCAGGAGCCAGAACAGGCGGTGGTGGCAGGTCGGGCTCCAGCAGCGGAACCCTGGCGGGTTCGGGGATCGGATTCGGGGCCGTCTCCGGACCCACCACCTCCACCGGTGAGCGCTCCACCACCAGCTGGAAGCGGATGCGTTCGCGTTGGTTGATCAGCCGTTGCACCTCCGCCACCTGTTTGGGGGTCGGCTCGCCCGGGCGGCTGGCCCGCACCACCACGCGGATGATCGGCGGGTTCACATCCCAGTTGATCGAGAAATCAGCGATCTGGGCCTCCTGACCCAGTGTCACCGTTTCCCTGGTCAGCAGGGTCTGGATCGTGGTGGCCACCTGGCGCTGGACCAGCTCCTCGCGGCTGCGGCGAACCAGATCAAGGAAGCTGCCGGTGAGCGGCACCACCAACAGAGCGGTGAGGCCGAGGCTGACGATGCCCAGCCGGCTGCGACTCATCTGGTTTCTCAGGCCAGGCCCTGATTTGGCCAACACCAGCAGGCAACCGCTGAGGATGCCCATCAAGTTGGTGAGATACAGCAGCCCGGAGCCGAGCGCCACCGACCACTGGCTAGCGGAGAGCAGCAGGCCCAGGGCGCAGACCGGCGGCACCAGGGCCACGGCGATCGCCGTTCCCGCCAGCGACGACACCGCCTCACTGCGCAACCGGGCATAGGCAGCGATGCCACCGGCCACCAGGGCGATGCCGAGATCCAGCAGGTTCGGGGCCGTGCGGGCCTGGACCTCGCTGCCGAAATCACCCAACCCCGAGAGCCAGCCCAGCAACACCGAAACCCCGACGGCGATCAGGCCGCCCAGCAACAGGGTGAACAGCCCCTGCAGAACCAGCTTCACCCGGCCCCGCAGGATGCCGAAGGCCGTGGCCCGCAGCGGGGTGATCCAGGGGGCGATGATCATCGCGCCGATCACCACCGCGGCGCTGTTGGCCAGCAACCCCAGGCTGGCGATCAGGCTGGAGCCGAGGCTGAGCACGATGAACACCTCGGTGGTCCGGGCGTCGTCTTCGAATTCGGCGATCAGTTCGCGAACTCTCCTGGTCTTGGGATAGGCCGCTGGATCGATGCCTTTGTCGCCGTAATCCGCCGGGTTCACCATCTCAGGGGCGACTCCAGAACAGACAGGGGATCGAGAGCAGCACGGAGCCGCACAGATCAATCACGACGGTGATCTTGAGGTCCCCCATCGTGGGGGTAGAGGGTGCGCACAGCAACAGGGCCCGGATCTACGGCCAGGTAATGCTCAACCGCCCGTTCAATGTTGCGGTGCATCCTCTCGTTGCCCAGACGCTGTCCCAGCTCCGAGCGGCGGATCAGATCCAGCACCGTGGGGTTGAGGCCCGCCAACCAGAGGCTGATTCCCTCCTTCTCAAGGCGCTGCTCGGCTTCGGTGAGCGTTTTGAGGGCGGAGTACTCGATGTCGATCACGGCACTGCCATCGAGCACCACCACCGTGGGCTGGTGCTGGTTCACCTCGGCGCGCATGCGGCTGAGAACGCCGTGGGCATTGGCAAAAAACAGGCGACCCTCGGCGCGGAGGAGCAACAGCCCCGGCCAGCTCTCATCGTGGGGATGGCGCGGCGAGAGAGGCCGGAATACATCGGTGCCGAGCTTGCGTCCGATCGCGTACACCGGCGGGTTCACCTCCTGTTGCACCAGCGCCAGCAGTGACAGGATCACGGCCACCAGGATGCCCTTGAGGGTGCCCAGAAACACCACGCCCAGGAAGGCCACAACGGCCCAGTGAAATTCGGCGGCGCGCACGCGGCGGATCGCCAGGAACTCGCCAGGAGCGATCAGTTCGAATGAATAAACGATCACCACCACCGCCAGGGCGGCCAGGGGCATCAGGGCGATCCAGGGGGCCAGCAGCAGCAGGGTGGCCAGGGCGGCCGCTGCCGTGACCAGCTCCGCCATCTGGCTGCGGGCGCCGGCCTGGCGGTTCACCGCGGTCTGGGTGGTGCCACCGCCGGCTGCCATCCCAGAAAAGAAGCCGCCGCCGATGTTGGCCAGTCCCAGGGCCAGCAGCTCCCGGTCGGGGTTCGGAGAGGGTTCGTCAGAGGCGCGGAACGCCCGTGCCGCTGCGATGCTTTCGGTGAAACTCATCATGGCGATGCCCGCCGCCCCTGGCCAGAGAGCACCGACCAGGTTGAGCTCAGGCCAACTGAGTCTGGGCAGGCCCCGTGGCACCGCTCCCACCAGCTCGACGCCGAAGCGATCGAGCCCCAACAGGGCGCAACTGGCGATCGCCACGGCCACCAGCAGCAAGGGTGCGGGCAGCCTCGGGCACCAGCGCTTCAGGCCAAAGAGCAGGCTGAACAGCCCGACCGAGAGCAGCACCGTGGCGATCGACGCCTGGGGGATCTGACCGAGCAGGGCGGCAAGGTCGCGAAAGAAACCGGCTTTCTCCACATGCAGACCGAGCAACTTGGGCAGCTGATCCACCACGATCACCAGGCCGATGCCGGATTTGAACCCCACCAGCACCGATTCAGAGATGAAGTTGGCGATGAAGCCAAGGCGGAGCAGAGACGCGCCGCAGAGCATCACGCCCACCAGCAGGGCCAGGGTGGCGCTGGCCGCCATCAGGGCACTGGAATCGGCCAGCGGCGAGAGACGGTTCAGCTCGCTGCCCACCAGGATCGCCAGCGTTGTCGTGGTGCTGACGCTCAGGGGCCGGGAACTACCGAAGAGGGCGTACACCACCATCGGCACCAGGGCCGTGTAGAGGCCCACCTGCACGGGCAGTCCGGCCACGGTGGCGTAGGCCATCGCCTTGGGCAGCACCACCGCCGCAGCCGTCAGGCCGGCCACCAGATCCACCCGCGGCAGGGCTTGGCCAACGGCAGATCGATGGAGAAGGGCCTGGATCTGCTTCAAGGCGTGGGTGATGAAACCTGAGTTCTTGCGCAAGTTTCCTCGTTGAAGCTCTCACGCATGGACCAAATCATGGATCCGCTTTCCCCCGTTGGGCTGGGCGGAGAATTCAGAGGAGATGGCCCATCAGCATCATCATTTGAGGGTTTTGATCGAACTGATCCACTCGCGCAACTGCTCAGAGGCCACCTCCTTGCCGCCCAGGCCGAAGGCCACGGCCACGGCCACAGCGATCGAGCCAAAAAGCAAACCGAAAGCAATCGAGACGATCATCGGCGCCACGCCGATCTGCTGCAGGGCCATGGCGCCGGCGAAGGCGATGATCGCCAGCCGGGTGATGGTGGAGAGCATGGGGGCCAGAGGACCCGACGAAGCGACGACCACCTGACTGGCCAGATTGGCCAGGTAAAGCCCGATCGCGAACACCACCAGCCCGGCCATGATCTGGCTGAACACCAGCAGCATCACTCTGAACACATCGGTGAGGGCCGGCAGGGCCAGCACATTCGAGGCGGCGATGCAGGAGAACAACAGGATGGCCAGAAAAGCCACCACACCCACCAGCTCCGAAGGTGAACGCATGCTGTCGTTGGCCTCGGCATTGGCAGCCTTGCCGTACTCCGGCAGGCCGATCCACTGGAACAGACGGTTGAAGCCGACGCCGGCCAGCACGCGATCCACCAAGCCAGCCACGAAGCGGCCCACCAAGATGCCCACGGCCACGATCAGCAGAGCCGTGAAGATCTGGGGCAGGCTCACCAGCACCTGGGCCAGCATGGCGGTGGCCGGGCCTGAAAGCGCCGGGATCTCCAGGGCATCGAGGGCAGCGGTGGCCGTGGGGATCAGCACCACCACATAGACCAGCGTTCCGGCGATCCAGGAGAGCCGTTGGTTGCCCTTGTCAGGGTTGAGGCCGAAATCGGCGCCGGCTTTGTCGAGGCCGCTGGCGGCCACCAAATTGGACACCACCCCCCGCATGGTCTTGGCGATCAGCCAGCCGATCACCGCAATCGCCAGCGCTTTGACCAGCTGCGGCAGGGCACCGATCAGATCTTCGAACAGGCCCACCACCGGCGTGATCTGGGCGCCGAGGTTGAGGGCGCCAAGCACCAGCGGCACGAAAAACAGAATGATCAGCCAGAAGACCAAGTTGGCAACGGTCTCGCCGATCAGCATCCCGGCCGGTGCGTCGTCCTCCTTGCTGTCGAAGAGTTTTTCGTCCAGTCCCAGGTTGGCTGTGGAAGAGCGGACGATCGAGCGCGCCAGCGTGGCCAGCACAAAAGCCACCGTGGCCAGGATCGCGGCCGAGAGCAACTTCGGCAGGTAGGCGAAAATCTGGTTCACCAGCTCGCTCACCGGCTCCGACACCGAGCGCAGATCAAGGGTGTCAAGCGCCGCCAGCAGGGCCAGCACGATCACGATCCAGAACACCGCGGTGGAGAGCCAGCGACTCAAGCGCAGGGGCTTGATGCCTTCACCACGGCCCGAGAGGGTGCGGGAGAGCCGCTCATCGACAGCCAACCTCCGCAGCACGGTGCGGCAGATCTTGGCGGCCACACCGGCCACCAGCCAGCCCAGAAGCAAAATCGCCAACGCCCCCAGCAGATTCAGCACCACTGGCAGCGCCTCAGCACCAAGGGCTGTCAGGTCAACACTGACGGGTGGAGACGCAGGCGTGGCAACAGCACTGAGCGGAAACGGTGGATGCATGGATGGCAATCAAGGTCAAAAGAAAATGGCGATGGCGACAGGCGCTGCTACGGCCAAGGCCACAGCCATCCGTTACAAGCTCGGCACGGAACTAGCCATTGTCAACAAATTGAAGGAATCGGAAGGGAACCGCGAGCTGAGCAAAACTGGTGGGCCAGCCGGCAAATCTGCCAGCCTCCAGTGAAGCTTGCCGCTGCTGGATGAACGACCTGGACACCTGGGATCAGCTGCTTCGCCTGCATGTGGATCAAGCCGGCAGGGTGGATTACGCCGGCTGGCTCAGCCACCATCCCCACACCCTGAGCCACTGGCTGGCTGCACAGACAGCCGAAACCGATGGACGCCAGGAGCATCTGGCCCACTGGATCAACCTTTACAACGCCTTCACCATCCAGGCCGTGCTCAAGGCCTACCCGATCGCCTCGATCCGCCCGACGCTGCTGGGCCTGCCGAACTGGATCGGCTTTCTGGCCTTCTTTCAACGCAAGCGACACAGGCTTGCGAAGCAATGGATCAGTCTGGCCTGGATTGAGAACCGGATGTTGCGTCAGCAGGGCGATCCACGCATTCACTTCGCCATCGTCTGCGCGTCATTGGGCTGCCCGTTGCTGCGCAACGAGGCCTACCGGCCCGAGCTGGTGGAGCAACAACTGGACGACGACCTGAAGCGCTTTGTCAACAATCCAAGCAAGGTGCGTTATGATCCAGAACAGAACATTCTATTTTGCAGCAAGATTTTTCAGTGGTACAAAGCCGATTTTCTTGACGAACATACTTCGCTATCGCATTACATCTTGCCCCATCTGACAACAAGCTCCAAGCCCATCAACAAACAAAATGCTGAATTAAATTCTCAGCCAAGCACGGAGACAAAGACTGAGCCAAGTATAGAGACCACAAACAAGCCAAGGAGTCACCAAAACAATGAGCCACACCTGTCCTTTCTCCCCTATGACTGGAGCCTGAATCAGCGAATGTCTTCATAGAAGCGCTTCATCCGGCCTGGTGGCATGCCAAGGCCCCAGAGAATACCAATGGAGAGATACATCACAACGGCTTTACAGGTTCCCCACTGCCGAACCCGCCGGTCTGAACTGAACACCACCCGGCGGATCAGTTTGATCCTCCCCCTTTTCAGCAACTTGAAGCAAAGATCCCCATCTTCCAGAAGTGGAAGCGATTCATTGAAGCCCCCAACACTCCAGAATGTGTCACGCCGGGTGATCATCACCTGATCACCGAACAGAAGCCGGAACCCCCTAAGGAACAGATGGGGGCGAAACAGAAGCGGCGCCCCATGGGTTTTCAGCAGGTTCAGAGTGGAAATCAACCAGCGGGTCTTGCCATCAGACCGCATCAACGACACGAAGCCAGCGCAGGCGATTGAATCATCCGCCAAGGCACCCCTGGCCACGCTCACCAGATCGGTGGGGATGCGGGTGTCGGCATGGAGAAAACAGAGGAGGGTGCCGCTGGCACGGCGGGCACCTTCGTTCATCTGAATGGCCCTGCCGGCCGTTGAGGTCTGTACAACTGTGATCCCCGCTCCATGGGCGATGGTTGTGGTGGTGTCCGTGCTGCCTCCATCCACCACCACCACGTCCCAGGCTGGCGGGTTGAGGGCCTGCACCGTGCGCAGGGTGCCGAGAAGCCAAGCCTCCTCATTCAGGGTTGGAATGATGATCGAGAGACGCTCCATCGCCACTGCCTAGGAGCTGGTTGCCAGGCCAAAACAACAACGGAGTGGACCGAGTCGCCGGATGATGCCCTCGTACACAGCAAAACTCAACAGCAGGGAAAGAATACAGATGATCAGAAACTTGGCTGTGATGCCAAGCTCAAGCGGCACCACAAACCAGGCCACCACCACCAGCAGCGGCTGATGAACCAGGTAGAGCGGCAGCGCGGCCCCACGTCCATAGCGAAGGATGGGATGGGGGGCTATCAGGAAGCGGCGCGCCAACGCCAACGCAGCCAACACGGCGATCCAGCTGTTAAAACCACGGAAAGCCTGGACAAGAATGAATGCCATCGAATAGCCAGACGGCGGCATCGATGGACTGAGCCCTAACCACACAACGCTCGCCATGCAGGGAACAGCAAGGCTGAGGATCGTCCATCTCTGCTTGTCCAGCACAAGCAAGAAGCCTGGCTGGCAACAGAATAAATAGCCGTAAAAGAAATAAAGAAGATAAAGCGTCAGATTGGCCCAGTCGTCATAAACGTTCTGGAAGCCCGGCCAACCCGGACGCAACAGGGCTTCTGACAGCATCAGCGGCAGAGCCAAGAGCAGGAGCGAAGACCATGACACTGGCCAGGACATCAAGAGTGAAAGACGGCCATGGCTGCGATCATGCTGCAGCCATAACAGCACCGGAAGGCAGAGGAGCGAGATCACCAACAGATAAGCCAGAAACCAGAGATGGGCCCACTCAAAATGACCGACTGGCCGAATTCCATCAAAAAAGTGGGGATAAAACTGCAGGTAGTTCTGGTTCGATCCCGTGTCCTGCAGCTCGTGCAGATAAACCTGTGGAGGCACCAGCAACAGAATGCCAACCAGCAGGGGAACAAGCAACCGCCGCAGGCGTTCCCGCAGGTAGCGCGCAGGGCTGCGCAGCTGCAGGGAGTGCCAGCAGGCAGAGCCAGCCAGAAAGAACAACAACGGCATGTGCCATTGATACAGGAACTGAACCAGGCCAGCCAAGGCTGCACTCTTTTGGGGGTTGACCACATAGAAGACACCGAGTTCTCCGGTGTAGAATACGGCCGCTGCATGGAACGGGATCAACAACAACACGGCGATCAGCCTGGCCCAGTCAAGAGCCTGTGATCGCTCAGGTGTGTGGCTTGCCTGGCTGCTGATCATGAGTGCGTGATCATGGGCATGGCCCTAGAAGCCTGGAAGAACAATTCAAGAAGAAAAGTTATCACTTGAGCAAGGGAACACTATCGCCATAAAGATGATCTCGACAGCGATCTTTCTGTTACGAAGACGCTCAAAGTCAATGAACCAACACGTGAGCTGATGAGTCGGCTGGCTTCCCAAACAACTGCAAGTGCCTGCTCAATCTTCTCTTTCATTCCCGCCTGACTGAGCCTAGCAAGCCAAACAGCATGACTTGCCCATTCGCCATGAATGCTAGGTGCTCATTGCCATGAATCCTTTCTTTCAGCCAGATTTCGATCCAACTGATTTTTTTCAGCTTACTGCCATGGGGCGTGCCGATGACCCTCGTGGTCTACAACAGAGAAGATCATCGAGGAGATCGAAATACTCATAGTGCAGATTTTTATGGATGTTTCTATCTATCACAGGTTGCCAGCTTCTTGCTTTGGCTAGCATTTTGATGCAGCACAGGTCATCCACTAGTTGCCATGACTGGCGATTGAGTGCAATCCTGAAAATGTCCATTTCCGAACCTAAAGACGAAATAGCACTACTAGGGTCTGGTTGATTCAGATCGAGAGATTGTTGATCATGCGTTTGGATTATGGCTCGCTGGCCGGGGCTTTCGTGGGAGCCATCGTGGCCGCTTGGGGATCTGCGACGCAGGCGGAACAGCTGATGGATCAGTGCTTCGAAAACCTTGCAGTTCGTAGTGGGCAGGCCCATCAACGATCCTCAGTCGAGGCAGCCATCGATCTGACATCCTGTGAACTGACTCTTGGCGAAACGCAACAAGCCATTCGATTGCCCCAGCACGCTCAAGCCGAGCCTGCAAAAGCTTCCGATGAAATGCCCGCAAGCCCAGGGGGCACGGAGGATCTCGCCAAACAATCTCAGAATCCGATTGCCAATCTCATCAGCCTGCCCATCGAATTCAATACCATCTCGGGAGTAGGCCTTTCAGAGGCCCGATCACTGAACATTGTCTCCTTCAAGCCGGTCATTCCAGCGAAGCTGGGCAGCAGTGGTTGGAGCCTGATTACGCGCACGATCATTCCATTCGTGAATGCTCCCACCTCTGACACGGGCCGGCAAGCCATCACCGGTATCGGAGACATCAACCCCCAATTCTTCTTCGTTCCCGAAAGCAAAAATGGCCTCACCTGGGGGGTCGGTCCCGTGCTGACACTGCCCACAGCCAGCAACGAGCAGTTGGGGTCAGGGAAATGGAGTGGGGGGCCCGGGGCGGTCGTGGTCGTCACGACCGACAACCTGGTCTTCGGAGCCGTCGCCAACAACCAGTGGTCCTTTGCCGGCTCCAGCCGTCGTGACGAGGTCAACAGCTTGCTTATACAGCCCTTCTTGAATGTCAACCTTGATGGAGGTTGGTACCTGGTGTCGTCGCCGGTGATCACCGCCAACTGGCAAAACTCCGATCAGCAGGGACAATGGACCGTGCCCATCGGCGGCGGATTCGGTCGGGTGTTCCCGATTGGTACCCAACAGGTGAACGCCACCCTGCAGGCCTACTGGAATGCGGCCAAACCCGAGGGCGAGGGGACCTGGTCTGCCCGTGCCCAGATCACCTTTCTATTCCCACGCTGAAGCCGGGCGAGAGCGGTGTGGAGTCAGGCCGTTGTTCGAGCCGGCAGCAGCTTCAGAAACAACGTGGAGAGCAGAATGCTGACCAAGGTGTAAGTGAGAACAGCAGGGATCAGTCCTTTGATGGCGGATCCGTAGACCACCGCCAGCTGGGCAGCCAGGCCCAGATTCCTGGTGCAGGTCACCAGCGCCACGGTTCGTTGCTTGTCAGCATCCCTCTCGGCCAGGCCGTAGCCGATGGCCAGGCTGATCGCCACCATCAAGGCCATCGCCACCAGGGCCGCCAGATTCCCGGCCAGAAAGGGGAACAGGCTGCTGCTGGTGATCACCAGCAGCAGCACGACCACAAGCAACAACAAGGCCGTGGCCACTTGATTGATCACGCCACTCCAGCGCTCACCCCAGGCAGGCTTCCAGGCCTTCAGCAACAGGCCGGCCGCCAGCGGAAACAACTGCACCCTCGTGACCTGCAGCGCCACCTCAGCCGGTGTGATGTCCCAGCCATCCACCGGATTGACCCGGGTGAACAGCTCCACCATCAACGGGACCGAAACGATCGCCAGGATCGCCGCCGAAACCTGGATGCAGGCCGCCAGCTCGGGTGAACTGCCCGGGGAGCTCACGCGTCTCAGCGCCAATGGGGCACTGGGGCAGATCACCATCAAGGCGATGGCAAACCTGGCCGGGGAGGAGAGATCGGCCGTCAGAGGCAGCTCCAGAAGCAGGAGACCTGCCAGGGGCACCAACAGGCAGGTGCCCACCAAAATCCGTGCCATCACCCCGGGGTGCTGGCGCAGGACAGCAAAGGAGGAGGGTTTGAGCCCAAGGCCAAGGGCAAACATCACCGTGAAGATGGCGACACTGACCAACAGAGCAACGATGGGCGGCATTGGAGTCAGCGGAAGTTCAAGAGCAGAGCAGCGCAGCCATGGACCCTGATGCGAGCCTCAGGATCCAGACGCTCCCATGATCAGCAGCGACAACGCCACAATGCCGATCAGGGTGAGCGCAATGGCTGTGAAAATCGTGATGGAGGTCTGATCGATGTAGACAAAATCATCACGCTTCAGCTGCCTCAAGGTGCGCAGGTGCTGGCGGGTTGCCGCCGACATCGAAACGATGCCGATCAGCACGAATCCAATCGCCACCAGCCTCACACTCAGGCCAGCCTGGGAACTGCCCTCAAAGCGACTGGCGTTGATGGCGCCGACGATCTTGTCGAGACCGAAGCCGAAGCTGATCAGCGAGAGGCTGGTGCGGATCCAGGCCATCATCGTGCGCTCGGCCGCCGCCCGGCTGCGCTCTTTGGCCAGTTCGTTGTTGAGGTTGCCCATCAATCTGAGTGTTCACGAAGGCTGTCGGAAGGAATGTCGCCGGCTGCGGAGTGGGCCTGTCTGCGTTTCTGCCCATCCTCCAACTTCTGCTCGGTTTCCACCTCCCGGGCCAGAAAAACATTGAGGAAGGTGCGAATCACCGCCACCACCCCTAACTGGATCAGGTTCTGATTCGAGGGTGAGGTGGTCGTGGCCACGATGTCGGCGGCCAGCTGAAACTCCAGCGCCATCGACAACCAGCTGCCGAAGGTCAGGCGGATGGCATTGAAGGGCCGCGGCTGGCGATAGCCTCGCTGGCGCAAGCGCAGGGCCTGGCTGACGGTGACGACCAGGCCGATCGCCACGCACACCACCGACAGGCCTTCAAGCAGCAGGCGCAGGCCACCGGCCAAGCCGTCGATCCACTCGGCGAACAGGCCTGCTTCCATCGGTCAGCTCCGCACGATGCAGCGGAAGCCCATGTGGCAGGTGGAGGTGTCGATCCCCTGGGCCATGCGCGCCGCCGGCCGGTAGCGGCGGCAGTAGCTGGGGGCGCAGAGAAAGGAGCCACCCTTCACCACCTTGCGGGGCAGGCCCAGGTGCTGGGAGGTGGAATCGATGCTGGCCTCACGGCTGCCACCGCGGGGATTGGGGATCGTGCAGCAGCCCGGCTTGGCCTCATTCCGGTGGCGTTGCCGCTCGGGGTCGGCGGCGTGGTCTTGGTACCAGTCGTCGGTCCATTCCCAGACATTGCCGATGCAGTCGAGCAGGCCATAGCCGTTGGCGGGGAACACCCCCACCGGAGAGGTGCGCTCGTAGCCGTCCTGGCGGGTGTTCTGGTGGGGGAATTCACCCTGCCAGGTGTTGGCCAGCATGCGGCCGCCGGGGTGGAGCTCCGTGCCCCAAGCGAACTCGGCCCGCTCCAGCCCCCCACGGGCAGCCCGCTCCCACTCCGCCTCGCTGGGGAGCTGCTTCCCACTCCAGGCGGCGTAGGCCTGGGCATCTTCGAAGGCCACATGCACCACGGGATGGTGCTCGCGACCCTTGATCGAGCTGCCGGGGCCTTCAGGATGGCGCCAATGAGCTCCGGGGCGATAGACCCACCAGCGGTAGGGATCGCCCTGGCTCACAGACCCCGGCGGGGGGACGAACACGATGGAGGCAGGGGCCAGCAGGGCTGCGTCGGCGCCGGGATAGTCAGCGGGATCAGCGGGCCGCTCGGCCAGGGTGCGGTGGCCCGTGGCCTTCACGAACTTCTGGAACTGGGCGTTGGTGACCGGCGAGCAGTCGATCCAGAACCCTTCCACGCTCACCCGGTGGGCCGGGGCTTCCTCGGGGTAGTGATCGTCAGATCCCATTGAGAAGCTGCCGCCCGGAATCCACACCATCCCCCTGGCCGGGGGGCGGCCTGGGCGGCTGGCCCCCGGCAGGGAGGCGGGGGTAGGAGCGGCGGTCGGGGCCAAAAGGACGGGGTGAAAGGGTGATCAGGCGGGGCTGGACTCAGGAACTACCGAGGGTGGAGGTCATCTTCTCGATGGCATCCCCCACCGTGAAGCTGGCCGCCTTCTGGCGAGGCGGAAACTCCTTGAGGCTTTCCAGTGCCTTGGCCACCCGCGCCTGGGCAGGAATCAACAGGAAGACGTGGTCCAGCATCCAATCCCAGTAGGTGTTGGAGGTGATGTCGGCCCGCTCGTAGGGATCGGTGAGCAGGTTAAAGATCTTGGGGATGCGCAGAACGGTGAACGGTTCAGCCCAGATCTGCAGCGTTCCGGTGCAGCGCTGCTCCATGAACACGAACTTCCAGTTGTCATAACGCAGGGCGGTGAGATCGCCATCATCAGAGAAGTAGAAGTAATCCACCCGGGGGCTGGTGTCGGTCTTGCCGGTCCAGTAGTCGAGCATGTTGTAGCCATCGAGATGCACCTTGAAGGTCTTGCTGCCCACCGTGTGACCCTCCAGGCACTTCTGCTTGATGTCCGGTTCCCCGGCGGCGGCCAACAGCGTGGGCAGCCAGTCGAGATGGCTGACGATGCCGGTGAGCAGGCTGCCGGGCTCGATGTGCCCCGGCCAGCGCACCATCGCGGGTACCCGGTAGGCCCCTTCCCAGTTGGAGTTCTTCTCGTTGCGGAAGGGGGTCATGCCGGCATCGGGCCAGCTGTTCATGTGCGGCCCGTTGTCGGTGCTGTACATCACGATCGTGTCGTCGGTGATGCCCAGCTCATCCACCAGATCCAGCATCTCACCGATGCAGTTGTCGTGATAGATCATCACGTCGTGGTATTCCGATTGCCAACGCCCTGACTGGCCAACGTCCTGGGGACGGGCATGGGTGCGGAAGTGCATGTGGGTGGTGTTGAACCACACGAAGAACGGTTCGCCAGAGGCCACCGCCTCCTTGATGAAGCGCTTGGCCTCCTTCATGAACTCCTCGTCGGCCGTCTCCATTCGCTTCTTGGTGAGCGGGCCGGTATTTTCGATGCGCTGGGTGCCGTCGCCGTTGGCCCAGCAATGCAACACACCCCGGGGACCGAAATTCTTTTTAAAGTTCGGATAATCGGCTTCGGGGGGATAGTCCCGCAGCTCCGGTTCCTCCTCGGCATTGAGGTGATACAGGTTGCCGAAGAACTCATCGAAGCCGTGCATCGTCGGCAGATGCTCGTCGCGGTCGCCGAAGTGGTTCTTGCCGAACTGGCCGGTGCGGTAACCCAGGGGCTGAAGCAGTTCGGCGATGGTGGGATCCTCCGCCTGGTAGCCGGCCTCGGCGCCGGGCAGACCCACCTTGCTGAGGCCGGTGCGGATCACGCTCTGGCCGGAGATAAAAGCAGCCCGACCGGCGGTGCAGCTCTGCTCGGCGTAGTAGTGGATGAACTTGGCGCCTTCCTTGGCCACCCGATCGATGTTTGGGGTCTGGTACCCCATCAGGCCATCGCTGTAGCAGCTGAGGTTGCTCTGGCCGATGTCATCGCCCCAGAGAATCAGAACGTTGGGTTGACCGTTGGGCATGGGTGGCACAAAGAGGCGCAGGAAAGGGCGGGCGATGCCACGCCGAACCATTTTGTTGGCCGTGGCAGGCTTGTTCCACTCAAAAAGTGCAAGCGGCAATGCGGGATTGCCAGACCTTCAGCAGCGTTGAAGAACTGGCGGACCTGCTCCAGGCGACCGGGCTGGATCTCCAGCTCTGCCAGCTCTCCGGCGGGCGCCTGCAAGGGCGGATGGCCCTGAAGGAGCTGGGGGGGCTGAGGCTGCTGCGACTTCAGGTCAACCGCCGGCTTCTCTTTGCTGGTTCCAAGCCGGCCCATCGCCAGTTGGTGGCCCTCGATCTGGCCATGGGCCCGCGGCAGGCCCCGCTGCGGGCCCATGGGGTGGCGATGCTCCCGGACACACTCTTTGGCCTCGACGCCCGCTCGGAGGTGCACCTCTCCACACCGGAGCTGCTCGATCTGGGTGTGGTGATGCTTGAGCGCAGCGTCCTGCAGCAGAGCAGCAACGAATTCGGCGGCCCCGACCT
This sequence comes from Synechococcus sp. SynAce01, assembly GCF_001885215.1. Classification (GTDB taxonomy): domain Bacteria; phylum Cyanobacteriota; class Cyanobacteriia; order PCC-6307; family Cyanobiaceae; genus Regnicoccus; species Regnicoccus frigidus. The sequence continues at coordinate 1,115,615 of NZ_CP018091.1, forward strand.
CACGGCGCCCCGCCTGAGCGCCAACTGGCTGGAGGTGGGTCCCGAACGCCATAGAAGCCTGCGCCAGTTATTGCTGACGCTGTTGTCCGCCCCCACCGCGCCCGCCGGCGCGATCCAGGGCGACCTGGTGCCGCTGCTGCTCGAAGCGATGGTGCATGGCTCCGGCTGCAGGGCCGACCTCTGCCCGCCTCCGGCTCGGATCGATCTGGTCAAACAGGTGCAGCAATGGGTGGAGGACCATCCCGGCGAACCAATCAGCCTGGAGACGCTCTGCCGCCAGGCTCACGTCGGCCGCCGCAGCCTGCTCCAGGGCTTCCGGGAACACCTCGGCATGGGCCCGATGGCCTACATCAAGTTGAAGCGCCTGCATGGCATCCGCCGCGAACTGCTCCGGGCCCAGCCTGAATCGGTAACGGTGGCAGGGCTCGCCGCCCGCTGGGGATTTCTCAACCCGGGGCACTTCGCCCGGGATTACCAGCGGTTGTTTGGCGTTCTCCCCAGCCAGACCCTGAACGGCCGCGGCTAGCTAAGGGCAGGGCTGGGCGGTCGCCGTGCTATCCGGATCCGGGAACACCCGCGCCCAGTCGTTGCGCATGCTCACCACGGTCCAGCCGCGCTCCTGGGCCTGATCGAGCGCCAGGTCGAGCTTGCCGACCGGGGAGCGGCGGTCGTAGGCCACCTCCCGCTCGGCGTCGTCATGGCGGATGAGCATCCCCAGGCGGCTGCCGGGCAGGGAGGTCGTCCACTCCAGCATCTGCCGATCGCCATCGGAGTTGCCGAAGGCCGCAATCGGCGGCCGGCCGATCAGCCGCTCGATCGACAAGGGCTTGATCGCCTCATCATTGAGCACCTCCAGTTCGGGCTGCCGCAGAATCATCGGCTTGCCATCACGGACGACGTAGGTGGTGCGGACGCTGGAGCCGATCACCTGCTCCGGTGGAATGCCGTAGAGCTCCTGGCTGATCGCCCGCAGGAACGCTCCACCACCGCCGGAAACGATGTAGGTGCGGAAGCCGTTGACGCGGAGCAGCTCGAGCAACTCCAGCATCGGCACGTAGGTGAGGGAGGTGTAGGGCCGCTGAAGGCCGGGATGGCAGGCGGTGTTGAACCACTCGCGGGCCAGGGCTTCGAAGGCCTGGGGGGTCATGCCCGCGTGGGTGATCCCCACGAGCTCCATCAGCCCCTTCGTCCCCATCGCCAGCGCCGCCTCGCCGTTGCCGGCGGCGGCAGCGGCAACCACGGGATTGGCGGCGAGTTCCGGCCGCTCCTGCAGCAGGCGGCGGGCACGGTCGATGGCAAAGGCCAGCTGGGCGTACATCGGCTGCTCCGACCAGAGCGTGCCGTCGTTGTCGAACACGGCGATTCGCTCGGCCGGAGGCACGTACCCCTCGCCCCCCTCCGTGGTGACGGTGCGAATGAAGCTGAGCAAACGTTGCCGGGCGGGCCCCTCGCGCCAGGAGGGCAGCAGCGGCTGCTCGATCACCGCCCCTGCCAGCGGCGCCGACTCCAGGGCGGCTCCCGTGGCGGCACGCACGGGCAAACCCTGGCCCAGCACTGACGAAGCCAGCAGGGCGGCAGCCAACAGGGGGAGCGATCCGTGGGCCATCAGGGTGGGCTGAGAGGGAACAACATCGCCATTCTGGGGAGCAGCGCCTCAAAGGCCCGGCCGCGATGGCCCAGCCGCCGCTTCTGATCCGGCTGCATCTCGGCGAAGGTCAGGCCCACGTCCGGAACCAGGAACAGTGGGTCGTAGCCGAAACCACCGGCGCCGCGGGGTTGCTCCAGGATCAGTCCCTCACAGATTCCCTCCACCTCCAGCAGCGTGCGGCCACTGGGGTCGGCCACCGCCAGCACGGCGGTGAAACGGGCCCGCCTGTCGCTGCAGCCGGCCAGCTCCCGCAGCAGCCGGGCGATCCGCTCGGCGTCGGTGCTGGCGTAACGGGCGGAGTGGAGGCCAGGGGCGCCGCCGAGGGCATCGACGCTCAGGCCGGAGTCGTCGGCGAGGGCCCACTGGCCGGTGAGCCGCGCCACCGCTTCGGCCTTGAGGCGGGCGTTGGCGGCGAAGCTGTCGCCGGTTTCCTCCACCTCCAGGCCCGGGGGCTGGGGGCGCACGTCGAGGTTCAGGCCCGAGCCCGCCGCGCCCAGCAGGGCCGTGAACTCGCGCAGCTTGCCGGGGTTGCCGCTGGCGATCACCAGCGGCATGGGCGTGGGTTGGATCCGTTCAGTCATCGCGCTACGACCCCGCTCCTACCGCCTCGGCGAACTGCTGCGCCCAGGCCAGCACCGCGGCCACCCGCTCCTGGCTTGGGGCCTCGCAATACAGCCGCAGCAGCGGTTCGGTGCCCGAGAAGCGCAGCATCAGCCAGTGGCTCGGGCCCAGCCGCAGCTTGAGGCCGTCGGTGTTGCTCGCCTCCAGCACGGGCACTCCAGCCACAACCTGCGGCGGCGCCTCAGCGAGCTGGCGCTCCAGCCGTTCGCGGCTGGCCATGTCCTTGAGGCGGAGGTCGAGCCGGTCGTAGGCGCTGCCGCCGCCATGGGCCGCCCGCAGCCGGTCGAGCCGCTCGCCCAGAGGCAGGCCGCCCTCCACCAGGGCCTCCACCAAGAGCAGGGCCACCAGCAGGGCATCGCGCTCGGGCAGGTGCACGCCCACGCCCACGCCCCCCGATTCCTCGCCGCCGATCAGCACCTCACCCTTGAGCATCTCAGCGGCGATGTATTTGAAGCCCACCGGCTTCTCCACCACCTCGCGGCCCAGCCCCCTGGCCACCAGCTCCATCAGGTCGGAGCCGCTCACCGTTTTGATCACCATCCCCGGCAGGCCGCGGGCCCGGGCGAGGTGGTCGATCAGCAGGGGCATGAGCAGCTGGGTGCTGCAGTAGCGGCCCTGTTCATCAATGGCGGCGATGCGGTCGCCGTCGCCATCGAAGACGATGCCCACTGCCGGGCGCCCCGCCGCGGTGGAGGCGCGCACCGCTTCGATCAGCTCGCCGAGATAGGCGGCTAGCGGCTCGGGGGGATGGCCGCCGAAGAGTGGGTCGCGCTGGGAGCGAATCTCACGGATCGCCTCACCGGCTCCGCCAGATCCATCCGCACCGCCGGCGAGCAGGGCGGGCAAGCCGCCGGCAGCGGAGCCATGCATCGGATCGACGATCACCTGCAGCCCCAGCTGCGTGAGGCCCTCCAGCAGGCGGCTGGTGTCGACCTGGCGGCGCAGGCCGCTGAGGTAGTTCGTCCAGCCATCGAAGCGGGGGGTGACGCCGGGCACCGGCACGGTGAGGCCACCGGCCTCCAAGCGGCGCTCGACCCGGGCGGTGAAATCGCCTTCCACCGAACCGCCGAAGTGACCCTTGATCTTCAGGCCCAGCCATTCGGGCGGGTTGTGGCTGGCGGTGATCACCAGGGCCCCGAGGGCGCCCCGCTCGACCACCGCCCAGCTGCAGGCGGGGGTGGGCACGGGCGTGTCGGTGAGCAGGGGCTCAAGGCCGGCCCCGCGCACGGCACTGCCGATGGCTTCGGCCAGCTCCGGGGCCAGGAAGCGGCGGTCATAGCCGATCACCACCTCCCGACTCGTGAGGCCTTCGGGCGCGGAATGCTCCAGCTCCCTGGCGGCAGCCGCCGCCACCGGCAGCAGGCGCTCGATGGTGATGTCGACGCCGAGGATGCCGCGCCAGCCATCGGTGCCGAACTGGATCGGTCCTGGCTCCAGGGGCAGGGGTGGGGAAACCATCAAACTGGCGGGCAATACATAGCTCGTAGCAGCAGCTCCTGGCCTGCGGGACAACAAGGTGCCGGCCTGGTGGCAGACCACTGGCCGCCCTAGCCTGGGCCGATGCCTTGTGCCGTTGAAGAGCAGGTTGTCACCGACCGATTGCTGCGCAGCTGGCTGCGTTGCCGTCGGCGGGCCTGGCTTGACCGCCACGGCGACCCCAGCCAACGGCTCTGGAGCGCCCATCGCACCCTGCAGCTCGACGACCAGCAACGCTGTTTCGTGGGCCTGCTCGGCAAGATTCCCGGTCAGGGCGAGGCCGCTTGCGCAGCCGGCGACGCCGCGGTGGTGGGCCTGCGGCTGGTGGAACAGGTGCCGGGGGGGCTGCGGCTGGAGGGCCATCCCCCCCTGCTGGTGCGCACCGCCGGCAGCAGCCGCTGGGGCTCCCATGCCTACCAGCCAGCCCTGGCCCGCCAGGGGCGACGGCTCACCCGGGAGCACCGCTTGATGCTGACCCTCTGGGGCCGGCTGCTGGCCGGCTTCCAAGGGGCTCCTGTGAGCCATGGCCTGGTGGTAGCCGGCCATGGTCGCCACCAGGAGCGCGAACAGCTGCCGCTCACCGCTGCCCTGAACCGCCAGCTCGACGACGCCCTGCCCAGGCTGGCCGCCGAGCTGGCCTCTGCGCAGCCACCGCCCCTGGTGAACGACCGCCGCAAGTGCGTGCTCTGCTCCTGGCGCGGAGCCTGCGACCGGGAGGCGGCCGCCGAAGGCCACCTCAGCGAAGTGAGCGGCATCGGCGGCAAGCGCCGGGAGCTGCTGATCGAGCTGGGCCTGCAGCGGCTCTCCGACCTGGCGGGCGCCGAGCCCGAGCAGCTGGCCGATGCCTTGGAGGTGCACGGCGAACAGCACCGGGAGATCGCCGCCCAGCTGGTGGCCCAGGCCCGGGTGCAGCAGCAAGGCACGCCGGTGCGCCTGGAGGCCAGCCCCGCCCTGGCCGACCTGGAGCGGGCGCCGGGGCTGCTGCTCTACGACATCGAATCTGACCCCGATGCCCGCGACGACTTCCTGCACGGGTTCCTGAGGATCAAGCGCCAGGCCGATGGCTCCTGGCCGACCACAACCGAGGGCAGCCAGTACCTGCCGGTGCTGGGGCTGCATGAACACGGCGAAGCCCGGCTCTGGCAGCGGCTGCGCCTGTTGCTCGATCGCCATCCGGGCTGGCCCCTGCTCCATTACGGCGAAACCGAATCGGTGTCGCTCTGCCGGCTGGCCCAGCGGCAGGGGGAAGCGGAGCGGGAGGTGCAGGCGCTGCGCGGCCGCATGATCGACCTGCACAAACGCGTGCGCCGTCATTGGCTGATGCCGGTGAGCAGCTACGGCCTCAAGGCGGTGGCGAGCTGGCTGGGCTTCCGCTGGGGCCAGAAGGGCGTGGACGGGGCCCGCTGCCTGCTCTGGTGGCGCCAGTGGCGCGGCGATGGCAGCGACGCCGGTCGCGGCAGCCGTCACAACCTGCTGAGGATCCTGCGCTACAACCGCGACGACTGCCGGGCCACCTGGGCGGTGGCCACCTGGCTGCTGACTCAGGATCCAGCGGTGGCGGCACTTCCGGCACCCACCGGTGGGGCGCTGAACCCGGCTGGAAGCGAGATCTCCAGCGATTTTTCTGGTGATGGCTCGCCTGATGGCTCGCCCACCAGCAGCCGCTCCGCGCCTAGCGCCTGACGGCGGACCAGGGCCAAGCCGATCCAGCACGCGGGCTGATCCGCACGGGCCGGCAGCCGCTGGCAGGAGGTGATCCGCCCGGCCCGTTGGCCGTTGGCGTCGTGAAGCTGGGTTCCGGTCTCAAGGCCAGCCCCTGCAGCGGCCGCAGCCTGGTCGGGGCACCAGAACCAGCGTCTGAGCTGTTGTTTGACGCCGTCGTAGGTGGCGAGCTTGGCCAGGGTTTCCTGGCCCACGTAGCAGCCCTTGTTGAGACTGACCCGCTCCGCCAGCCCGAGCTCGAAGGGATTGAGATCGTCATTGATCTCGGCCGGCGCCTGGGGCCGGCCCTGCTGCAGCCGCCAACGCTCCAGCTCCGCTGCTGAGAGCTCGCTGCGGGCCGCCAACCAGGGCGCCAGCGAGGCCGGCTCCGCCTGATCGGCGAGCAGCAGCAACCGCTCCGGCCCAGCCAGCCGCCAGCCAGCGCCGGGTTCCGGACCCAGACGCTCCCAGCTGCCGGCTGCCGGCTCGCTGCCGGGCAGACCCGGATCGCCCTCGGCTCCCAGGGCCGTGATCAGCCGGGCCGGCTGCAGGGCGCCCAGCACCACCTGATCGGCGGGGAACAGCACCCGATCGAGCGCCTGGTGAATCGCGCCGCTGTAGCCGGCGGTGATCACCAGCCAGGCCCCACTGGCGTCGACGAGCACCTCGGCGAGCCCCCGCAAGCGGGCGGTGGAGGTGATGCAGCAGGTGGCCAGGCACTGGCCGGGGCGGGCACGCTCCAGGTCCTGGCTGGTCTGGCCATGCAGGAAGCGCAGCACCCCGGCGCCATCCAGCCGGATCACTGCCGCCGCTTGCTCCCAGCGGCAGGGCAGCGGCGGCTGCCACTGCCAGGGATCATCGCGGCGGGAATCGCCCAGGGCTGGGCTGCTCAGGACAGGGCTGCTCAAGGCAAAGCAAACGGGACGTTGACCTCAGCCTTGCAAATCCCTGGCCGTGCTGGCGATCTCCTCCAACAGATACAGAGCGCGCAGCTCCAGCCCGGCCGCCGTCATCGCCGCGAGCCCCCCCTCCTGACGATCCACGATCGTGACCACCCGCTCCACCACATAGCCCGCCTGGCGCAGCTGATCCACCGCCTTGAGCGAAGACCCGCCCGTGGTGACCACGTCTTCAAGCACGGTGATCCGGCTGCCGAGCGCCGGCAGGGGACCCTCCAGCCAGGCGCCGGTGCCATGGCCCTTGGCCTGCTTGCGCACGATCAGGGCATCGAGCGACCGTCCCGCCAGGGCGGCGGCCATCGCCACCCCCGACACCAGCGGATCGGCCCCCAGGGTCAGGCCGGCCACGGCACTCGCCTCCGTCTCCACCTGCTCCAGCATCAGCAGCGCCAGGGCCGCCAGACCCGGACCGCTGAGGCTCACCGGCTTGCAGTTGATGTAGTGGTCGCTGCTGCGCCCAGAGGCGAGGGTGAAGCGACCATGGCGGTAGGCGCGCTCCGCCAGCAGGCTGAGAACCGTGGCGCGGGGCGTGGCGCCGGAGAGGGCGGTTGCTGGGGACGAAGACATGGAGGGCGGCAAGGGCTCGTCGTGACCCCAGCGTCGCCGACGACTGGGCTGTGGAGGAGCAGCTCCTGGGCAAAGCAGGGATCAGCGGCCTAAATTCAAAATCATCCGTTGCCGGTTGCCCAGCATGGGTTCCATCCTCGACCTGCGGCGCTGCGCGGCCAGCACCGCCGCCGGCCTGCTGGCCTGGACGGCGGCACCGGTGGCCGCCGCACCGGTGATCTGCACAACCACCCTGGAGGCTCCGCCGTTGGCCATTCACGGCAACAGGCCGATGGGGCCGGTGGAGGTCACCCGTTGCGGCGTGGTGGAGAGCACCGATGCCCTGATGGACCGGCGGGCCTCCACCTACCGAAGCAGCTTCGCCCGCGGCGTCAGCCTCACCCACCAGATCACCGATCTATTCGGCATCGCCATGGGCGGCGTAGGCGGCAACCGGATCATGGGCCTGGGCTTCCCCGACCAGGCGATCGTCTGGGATGGCTCCAGCATCGGCAACACCACTGAAGCCCTGCTTGAAGAGCAGAGCGCCCCGATCCCCTGGCGCAGCGGCGACCTTCCCAATCAGCTCACCAGCAGCCTCCAAGCCGAAGCCGAGCTATTAGCACCACTGAAGGGTGATTTCAGCCCCGACATGGGCGCTGTCAGGGGGCTGTGGTGAGCGCGGGGGTCTAGCAATCTGGTGAATGCAGCGGGCTCATAATCCGCCTTAGCCGAGTTCGATCCTCGGGACCCCCATCAACCAATACCCCTTCGGCATAACGTATTTTGGGCTTAGCTTGTTTTTTGCCAAGATCTCTATTCCTCTATTTGTCTATATCGGCAGTTCATGATCTAATCAGCACCACCAATTGATAGCCCAAGAAGCACAGCGAGATAGAGTTGCGACGGAATACATCAAGGCAATAAAGTCGCTCCTGCTTGACAATCAGCAGCGCTCATCAGATCAAGATTCTGAAGTCAGAGGGGTCGCGCTCCCTAACTCTTTCTTCCCTGTCGCAATTAGCAGGGGGCCGTGGTGGCCGCAAAGGCCTACTGATTCATTTTCTGCTCGACTCGTGCTTGAATACGAAGCCGAACAAGCTCTTCGACCGCAGCGGGGCCAATCTCAGGCATGCCAACCTCAGCGGTATTCAATGGGATGCCTTGACGCAGCGCCCATCAACTGACCAGCTTGATGGCACCAAAAATAAGCAACCAGAGTTGAAGCAACACCTGAAGCTGAACTAGTGGCCTCAAGATAATTCTCCTTGAAGCCCTCCACTGAGGGAATCTTGCACTCAGCGCTGCAGCAGCCAGCGTAAAAACGAGAGGGCAATGATCAGGCCGATGCCGGCGTTCCAGATCAGCGAGGGCCGCTCGGACAGCCGCTGCAGCCAGCGCGGCAGCCGATCCCTCCCGTGCTCCAGCAGCAGGGTAAACATCAGCAGCAGCGCCACGGGGATACCGATGGCCAACACCAGTTCTCGCGCCATGGGCCCCTATTCCACCAAGTGATCAGCGTATCGAGACTCCTCAGCGCTTGGACAAACACCGCTGCGAAGTTGAAGCGAGGGCATGCCGCGCCTGCGGGGGACGGGGCCTCGGCACAGCCTCAGAAGCCGGAGAGCGCAAATGATCCGAAGTCCTGCAGTCGCAAACAGTCACACAAGAGTGCTTGCGGTCGCCTAGAAAGCGCCCCGCAGAGCCACGGCCATCCAAGGGGCGCACCTAATCTCCACAAGTTACAAATCTTATCCCGCGATAATCGCGTTTGCCAATGTTAGTTCTCAATCGTTCGCTACGCATCGGTGTCGCTGCACTCTCCCTGAGCTGCTTGGCTTCAACCAGCGCCTTTGCAGGTAGCCCGCCGATGCCGACAAAGGACATCGTCGATACCGCTGTTTCTGCAGGCAGTTTCAAGACACTCACCACCGCGCTCACAGCGGCCGGACTCGTTGACACGCTCAAGGGCGAAGGTCCTTTCACCGTGTTCGCTCCCACCGACGAAGCCTTCGCGAAGCTGCCAGCCGGCACGGTGGAGTCACTTCTGATGCCCGCGAACAAGCAGAAACTCACTTCGATTCTCACCTATCACGTGGTAGCCGGAGATGTGAAAGCCGCCGATGTCGTCAAGCTCTCAAGCGCGAAAACACTGAACGGCCAGTCGGTCAAAATCAAGGCCAAGGGCAGCAAGGTCATGATTAACGGCGCCACCGTCGTCACGGCTGACATCGCAACAACCAACGGCACGATCCACGTGATCGATACCGTGTTGATGCCAAAGTAATCCTCAATCGGGCGCTCAACGACGGGCGCCCTTTCCGTGGATACCGCTTGGCGATGCCATTTTCGATACAGCTTACTAATACCTTTTAATGATTGTCTCTAATATTCTTTTTTAGCATTCTTGTTTAGATCTTTGATTTACTACGAAACAAGCAAGTTCGACTTCAGAGAGAGCAAGCATTGCAATTCCCGGCCCAGCACAAGTTCAACCAGCACTCTTTGCTGCCTCTACACCACGTTCAAGATAGGCGGAAAGATGCTTGGTGGTGATATCGCTGATCTGCCTGAGCTTGATATGGCGCCGACCTTTTCCCTTCCCTTCAAGAAAGCCAAAGGCATCGGTGATCAGTGCACCTTTGCTGAACTCAACGCTGACATGCTGCTTGTAGGCAAAAACGCCACCAAACTGGATCTCGGAAGAGAAGAGAATACCGCCGTACTTGACCTCCTCCGATAGGGGATGGATCGTCTGCTTCACCAGGGTGCGTACAGCCTCTACGACCAGAAATTGCTCTTCTCCGAGTAATTGGATGTCTTCCAGAAGGGCTTCAATTGTCTTGGGCATGGAGGGTTTCCTTGGCGACGTGACGAGGAGCTGTGACTGTCACCTCGCCAGCAGCGATCAAAGTGAATGCTGCCGTCTCCCCCCGCCTTGGACCGCCCCCTGCTCCTGCGCGCTGAGCAGCTCAAGCGTCAGTTGGGGGATCGACTCCTCTGGAGCCAGCTGGATCTGGAGCTGAGAGCCGGCGAGCGCCTCGGGTTGGTGGCGCCCTCGGGAGCGGGCAAAACCCTGTTGCTGCGCGCCCTGGCCCTGCTCGATCCGCTGCAAGCCGGCACGATTCATCTGCAGGGCCGCCCGCCGGCGTCGTGGGGTCTGCCCCGCTGGCGCTCGCTGGTGCTTTATCTCACCCAGCGGCCCGTCGCCCATGGGGGAACGGTGGAGGCGAACCTGCGCTCACCCTGGTCATTCCAGGAGCGGCGCGGGCGGGGGGGCTGGCGGCGCGAGCGGATCACGGATTGGTTGGCGGCCCTGGGGCGTGATCCATCGTTCCTGGCCTACGACGCCGAGCGGCTCTCAGGCGGCGAGCTGCAGCTGTTGGCGCTGCTGCGGGCCCTGCAGCTCGATCCAATCGTGCTGCTGCTGGATGAACCGACGGCCTCCCTGGATGGGGCCACCACCGGCGCCGTTGAGGCCCTGCTGATCGCCTGGCTCGGCGCAGGCCCGCGCGCCGCCGTGTTCACCAGCCATGACAGTGAGCAGATCCAACGCTTCGCCAGTCGCACCCTGGAGCTCGCCCGATGACGCCAACCAGTTCGGGGGCTCTGACGATCAGCGATGGCCGCCTGGCGCTCTCCGCCCTGCTGATCCTGGTGAACGTGGCGCTCTCAGCAGCGTTGCGCCTGGGCCTGGCGCGCAGCCTGCTGGTGGCGTCGGTGCGGATGGTGGTGCAGCTGCTGCTGGTGGGCTTCGTGCTCGAGTGGCTGTTCCGCCAGGACAACGCGCCGCTGATCGTGCTGTTGGGGGCGGCGATGGCGATGATCGCCGGGGTGTCGGCCGTGCAGCGCACCCGGCGCCGCTTTGCGGGGATCTATCTCAACAGCCTGCTGTCGGTGATGGCGGCGGCGGCCTTGGTGACCGGTCTGGCGGTGACAGGGCTGATCCAGCCCCAGCCCTGGTACAACCCCCAATATCTGATTCCCCTGCTGGGGATGGTGCTGGGCAACACGCTCAACGGCATCTCCCTGGGGCTCGATCGCTTCATGGAGGGGTTGCGCAGCGGCCGCGATCGGGTGGAGACGGCCCTGGCCCTCGGGGCCACCCGTTGGGAGGCCTGCCAGGAGGTGGTGCGCGACGCCATCCGCGTGGCGATGATCCCCACCATCAACTCGATGATGGTGATGGGGCTGGTGAGCCTGCCGGGAATGATGACCGGCCAGATCCTCCAGGGAGCCGCGCCGGCAGCAGCCGTTCGTTATCAGATTGTGATCCTGTTCATGATCGCTTCTGCCACGGCTCTGGGGGTGTTCGGCGTGGTGGGCCTGGCCTACAGGCGGCTCACCAGCGCCGACCATCAACTGCGGCTCGATCGCTTGACCAGTGTTAGCAAGCAGGGGTGAGCTGAGGGTGTGTGGGTATGGGTATGGGTATGGGCGGATGGAGGAGCCCATGCTGGCAATGGGGCCATCGTTCTCCCGCAGATAGAATCAAGGGAAACAACAGTTGAATCTCACTTGAAGAAACTTATTGGGCCACTGCGCAGAGCGTTGTTCTATGGCGTGATTAGCTATGGCGGGCTTGTTCTGATTAACAACTCAGAACTGAACCTCCCCAACATGTGGATTGCCTATCTGCCGATGTTTATCGGTGTCTACGTGCTGACGCAGTGGATCGATCAGAAGATTGGGAGTTGAGCTGAATCCGGCTGCCAGGCGAAGGGCAACGGCAGTGGCCTGTTTCTTGCTCGAGCGAGCTTTGGCTTGAGCAGACCAGCAGGTGGCCGAACCCTTGCCATCGCGCCGGCCGGCCTCTCCCCCATGGCAATCACAACAGTTCTGTCATGTTTGCAAAATTGCTACATGGTCTTTTAGTATCACGATGTCGTTATGACAGCAATCGATGTCACTGGCTTTGGCGCCTCCGCCTGCTCCCCTTGCCGAGACCAAGGCTCGGGTTCGCACCAGTAGGTCCCGCCGCTGGCCGCGGCTCTGGACTGAGCAGAGCCTGTTGCTGGAGCGCCAGCATGAGCGCATCGAGGCCTTGCTGGAGCAGCTGATCGACGGCCATGGCGTGTCCTCAGAGCACTGCTGCCGCCTGGTGCGGTCCCTCGGCCTTCACCTGCGGCTGGAGGAGCGCTGGCTGGATCAGGCGGGCTGCCTCTGCCCAGGCCATCGGGTGGCGCACCGGCAGGCCGCCGCCCTCGCGGCCACCATCCCGGCTGGAGCCAGTGAACGGCTTGGCTGGCTGATGGACCTGCAGCAGTGGTTCCAGCACCACCGCTTCGGCGCCGATGCCGTGGCCTATGCCCGCGCCTCGCTGAGCGACCAGCCATGACCGCCACCCCAGCCGCCCCCCACCTGCGCGAAGACCTGCTGACGCCGCGTTTCTACACCACAGAAATCAACAAGGCGGCCCGCACCGATCTGGAGCCCCAGCGGCCGGCCTTCGAGGCGATGCTCGCCGAGATGGAGGCCGATCACAACCGCGACCATTTCGAGCGCAAGGCGCCGCTCGATCGTTTGTGCGCCCTGGGCCCCGAGGAGAAGCAGGCCTACGAGAGCTACCTGGTGCGCTCCTGTGTTTCGGAGTTCTCCGGTTTCCTGCTGTTCAAGGAGCTCTCACGGCGCCTGTTCATGGCCGATCGCTCCGAACTGGGTCGCCTGTTTCAGCTGATGGCCCGTGATGAGGCCCGCCATGCCGGTTTCCTCAACCGGGCGTTGGTTGCCGAGGGCATTGAGATCGATCTACCAAAACTGAGCACGAAGCGGCCGATCACCTGGTTCCCACTCAGCTGGGTGCTTTACAGCGTCTTCCTGTCGGAAAAGATCGGCTACTGGCGTTACATCCTGATCGACCGGCACCTCAAGGCCCATCCCGACAACGCCTTTGTGCCGCTGTTCGATTTCTTCGAGCCTTGGTGCCAGGACGAGAACCGCCACGGCGACATCTTCAACCTGCTGATCCGCTGCTGGCCAGGCCTGAAGCAGGGCTTCCGCGGCAAGCTGCTCAGCCGTTTCTTCCTGTGGTCGGTGTTTCTCACCCACAGCCTCACCGTCTGCGAGCGAGGCAATTTCTACCGGATCCTGGGCATTGATCCGCACCTGTTCGACGCCGAGGTGATGCGCCAGACCAACCGCACCGCCCGCCGCGCCTTCCCCTGGGTGTTCGACCTGGAGAACAGCCGCTTTCTGGACCTGCGCGACCGGCTGGTGGCCTGCTTCCAGGAGATTCAGGCCGCCAAAGCTGGGCGGAGTTCCCCGCTGCAGCAGCTGGGCCTGAAGCTGCACTTCGCAGGTCTGCTGCTCCGTCAGTTCACCCAGCCGATGCAGCAGGCAGAGGGCGGATGAGCCACGCCCGTATCCGCCTCTATCCAGCGCTGCGGCGCTCTTCGCCATGACCGTTCCAATCCCCGAGACCCCACGTGTGTTCATCGGCTATGACCCGCGCGAGCGGGTGGCCGTGAATGTGCTGGCCGATTCCTTCCAAGCCTGCTCAAGCCTGCCGCTGTTGATTGGCCAGGTTCGGCTCGATCAGCTGGGCGGCATCTACGACCGCGAACACCACCCCAAACAGAGCACTGATTTCTCCTTCTCGCGCTTCTTGGTGCCGTGGCTGGCGGGCTATCAGGGCTGGGCACTGTTCATCGACGCCGACATGCTCTGCCTGGCGGATATCGCCGAGCTCTGGGCCCTGCGTGACGAGCGCTTCGCGGTGCAACTGGTGAAACACCAGCACGACTGCGAGGCAGGCAGAAAGTTCCAGGGCATGCCCCAGACGCCCTACGGCCGCAAGAACTGGTCGTCGGTGATGTTGTTCAATTGCTCCCGTTGCCGGGCACTCAGCCCGGCCTACGTGAACACCGCCACGGGCCTGGAGTTGCACCAGTTCCACTGGCTGGCGGATGCCGAGATCGGCGAGCTGCCACCGGAATGGAACGTGCTTGTGGGCGTCCAGCCGCTGCCGCCCTCACCCAAGATCGTCCACTACACCCTGGGCGGTCCCTGGTTCGACGACTGCCTCGACATGCCCGCCTCGGACCGTTGGCTGGCCGCCCGCGCCGCGATGAACCACCCGCTGGAGTCCGCGCTGGCCGTTCACCACGAGGCCTAGGGGCGCATGAGCCGATGGGTCAAAGCGCCACTGCCGCCAGAGGTGCCTGGGGTGGCAGGCCGCTAGCCCGGGAATGGAGCAGCTCTGGCTCCAGAAGGGCCGTGCTCACCGTGCCACCGAAGCGGAGCTGAAGCCAGGTGATCACCGCCGGATCGCCGGCGACAACCGCTTCTTGGCCCAACGCCAGGGATGGCAGCAACCGGGCCACCTCAGCGGGCGGCAGCAGATGCAGGGCAGGCGGCGCGGGGAAGGACGCAGAAGCCATGGGCAGGGCGTTGCAACGAAATAGCAACGGCGTAACAACTACATAACGATACCGCGATAGCGTTGATTCGTTCGTCTCACCCGGCCCTTCGCGTCCGATCGCGTTCACCATGACCACCACCCTCCCAGCCCCGATCTCCGACCACGCCAACCCCCGCGACGAGGCTGCCCGTAAGGGCTTCGGCCCCCGGGTGCGCCGCCTGCATGCGCGCATCGGTGCCGCCCACCACCAGGCCGAAGGCATGACCTTCTCCCGCGCCCTGCTTGACGGGCAGGCCAATCCACTGCAATTGGCGGCCCTGATCCGCGCCCTGGGCCCCGGCTACGCCCTGATCGAGCAGCACGGCCCCGAACTGGCAGCCGCCCTCGGTGCGGCCGATCTCCCCTGGGCGCACCTGGCTCGCAGCAGCGCCCTGGCCAAGGACACGGCAGCCCTGGCCGTCGCGCCGGCAACGCCCCCCTCAGCCGCTGCCGTCGTCTGGCAGGAGCACCTGCGCACCCTGGCCCAGCAGGAGCCCCATCGCTTCCTGGCCCACGTGTACGTCCGCTATGGCGGTGACCTTTCCGGCGGTCAGCAGCTGGCTGAACAAGCCAACGCCATCCTGGCGGCCCACGGCCTGCCCCTGGTCACCTTTTGGAGTTTCGATCGGCCGATCACGGAGCTCAAGCAGGCCCTGCATGACGGCTTTGAGCAGCTTGAACTCAGCGAGGCCGAGGAGGCCGAACTGCTCGAGGAGACCGTGGTCGCCTTCCAGGACACCCAGCGCCTGCTGGCCGAACTGGCACAGGTGGGGAGAGCCTGAGCTGATCACGTCCGCAGCCCACGCCCCCTGACCCGTCCGCCGCTTCCGCCACTCCATGACCGCCACCACTCCTGAGCGTCTCGATCCGTTGCAGTTGTTGCTCAAGCACGACAAGCCCGTTCCCCGCTACACCAGCTACCCCACCGCCGCCAGCTTCCACACCGAGGTGGGAGCGGCAGAGCTGGCAGCGGAGCTGGGGAGACCCAGCACGGACGACGTTTCCCTTTACGTCCACATCCCCTTCTGCCGCCACGCCTGCTGGTACTGCGGCTGCAACCGGATCACCAGCCAGGCAGGCGCCAAGGTGGTGGGCCCCTACCTGCAGGCTCTGGCCCGGGAACTGGAGCTCATCGGGCAGTGCTCCGGCCAGCGCCGGCGGCTAGGCCAGCTGCACTGGGGCGGCGGCACACCCAACTACCTCAGCCTGGCCGAACAGGCCCAGCTCTGGGCCCTGATCGAGCAGCACTTCGACCTGGCCCCCGACCTGGAGGCCTCGATCGAGGTGAACCCAGAGTTCCTCAGCCGCGATGAGGTGCAGGGCCTGCGGCGGCTGGGGTTCAAGCGCATCAGCTTCGGCATCCAGGACGCCGATCCCCAGGTGCAAGCGGCCGTCAACCGGATTGTGCCGGTCGATCAGCTGCGCCGGGCGATGGCCTGGATGCGGGAGGCGGGCTTCGAGAGTGTGAATGTGGATCTGATCTGCGGCTTGCCACTTCAGACTCCG
Source organism: Synechococcus sp. SynAce01 (assembly GCF_001885215.1). Classification (GTDB taxonomy): domain Bacteria; phylum Cyanobacteriota; class Cyanobacteriia; order PCC-6307; family Cyanobiaceae; genus Regnicoccus; species Regnicoccus frigidus. Next base: position 1,131,471 of record NZ_CP018091.1, read on the forward strand.
GAGCGCTTCGCCACCACGATCGCCCTAGTGGAGGGACTGCAGCCGGATCGGGTGTCGCTGTTCAGCTTCGCCTACCTACCCGGGCAGCTGCCATTGCAGCGCAAGATCGCCGCCGATGATCTGCCCAGCCAGCGAGAGCGGTTGCGGATGCTGCAGGGCGCCTACGAGGCCTTCACCAGCGATGGCTACATCGCCATCGGCATGGACCATTTTGCCCTGCCCGGCGACAGCCTGGCAGCGGCGGCAGGCCAAGGACGTCTGCACCGGAATTTCCAGGGTTACACCACCGGAGGTGAGCTTGATCTGCTCGCGATCGGCGTCACGGCGATCAGCCAGTACCCCCGCTTGTTCAGCCAGAACCAGCGGGATCTCAAGGGCTACTACGCCGCCCTCGCGGCCGGCCAGCTGCCGGTGGAGAGGGGCCTGGTTGTTCAGGATCCAGAGGTGTTGCTGCGCCGCCAAATCATTCAGCGGCTGATGTGCGATTTCCGGATTGACTTCGACAGCTTGAGCCTGGAGGGACCGCTGGATGGCCCCCGCCGCTTTGCCGCCGAATGGGAGGATCTAGGGCAACTGGAGGTGGATGGCCTGCTGCGGCTGGAGCCCAATGGCTTGACGGTGAGCCATGAGGGCCGCTGGCTGATCCGCACGATTGCCGCCGTGTTCGATCCCCAGCAGCGCCAACGGGCCAGCGGTTCACGGCTGGTTTAGCGGCTGCTCAGGCTGAGCGCCAATCCAGCCACGGCAGGTGGGGAATGATCGCCGCGGTGGAGGCCCGGTAAGCGGCGTAGCTGGGATGGACCGCAAAAAGCCTGGCCTCCTCCCGCCGCGCCTTGTTGCCTAAAACCACCACAAAAGCAAGCAGCAGCCCCAGGTGCAGCACGCTGCCGAGCGCAATGGCGACACCCAGGGAGCAGATCAGCAGCGATTGGTAGAGGGGATGGCGACAGCGCCCGTAGGCACCCTCCGTCACAAGAACGGCGCCTGGCATCGGCTCCGGTAGGGGGCTGAGGCTGTCGCCCAGGTTGAAGGTGCCCTGGGCGCCCAGGACAAGGCCCACCACCACAGTGATTCCGCCGACGAGGCGCAGCGTTACCGGCCAATGAATCCCGAGCGCAGCCGGGGAAGGCATGGGCGGTAGCCAATGGGCGGCGATCAGCAGCATCTGGGCCAGAAGCCACCATTCACCATGGCGGTTGTCACGCAGGCCCTGCCAGGAGAACCCCCAGGCCTGCAATCGTTCGCCCAAAACGTTCCCCATGATCGGCTCGCCTGAATGGGCCAGTTTCTCCTCTTATGCTACTAGCGGCATGAAGACATGGCGGTTGGCAGTGGGTCGTCATGGCCGCGCCTAACTGCAATTCCCCGCTATGCACCGGGAAGTGAGCGGGGAGATGGAGCTGAACCTGGCGATGCCGAATCAGCCGGCCCCAAGACTTTCGTGGCGTGAGAACATCAACGCGATCCGATGCTGATTCTGGATCCGTTCCTGGAGGCTGCCGGTATCTCAAGGGCAGTGGTGATGGGAAAGCCGGCGTCAATCTGCGCCGCTGAGATGACGGCGAAGCGAGCCATTGCCATCGATGGCGTCTTCCCTTCCGCTATATTAATTGCATTGTTGCTCGACATCGATGGCCCTTACCGGACCTGATCTACTCGCCAAAGTCAAGGAGCTTGGAGATGTTTCCAAGTCTGATCTGGTACGCGCCGCCGGCTACGTCAGCACCAAGAAGGATGGCAGCGAACGGCTGAATTTCACGGCCTTCTATGAGGCGCTGCTGGAAGCCAAGGGCGTCAGCCTTGGTGTTGGCGGTGGCAAAGCCATCGGCAAAGGTGGTCGCAGCTTGAGCTACACCGCCAAAATTCAGTTCAACGGCAACCTGCTGGTGGGCAAGGCTTACACCGCCCTGCTTGACCTCAAGCCCGGTGATGAGTTTGAAATCAAATTGGGTAAAAAGCAGATCCGCCTGATCCCCGCTGGCGCTAGCGACAGCGACGAAGACGAGTGATCCACACGCTCACCTCTGTGGCCCGCTGGGCCACAGAGGTGACAAAACAAGGAAAAACGGCGATGGCCCCGATTGCCGTGACCATCGCCGGCTCTGACAGTGGCGGCGGCGCCGGCATCCAAGCCGATCTCAAAACGTTTTCGGCATTGGGGGTTTACGGCGCCAGCGTGGTCACGGCCCTGACGGCGCAGAACACCTGCGCCGTGACGCTTGTTGAACCTGCCAGCCCCGCGATGATCGCGGCACAGATTGCGGCAGTATTCGCTGATCTTGATGTCCGGGCCGTCAAAATCGGCATGCTGGGCGACACCGCCGCGATCGATACCGTGGCAGACAGTCTGGCCGGTTGTTCGCTGCCGATCGTGCTGGATCCGGTGATGGTGGCGAAGTCAGGGGATGCTTTGTTGTCAGCGGATGCTTTTTCCTGCTTACGCAGGCGCCTGTTGCCCATGGCGTCTCTCCTCACTCCCAACCTGCCCGAAGCGGCGGTTCTGCTGAACGTTCCGGTGGCCACAACCGAGGTCGCGATGTTGCAACAGGCGAAGGCCCTGGTCGGCTTCGGCGCGCGCGCGGTTCTGTTGAAAGGTGGTCATGCTGATGGCGCCGAATGTGTAGATCTTCTCGTCACAAACAGCACTGTTCTGCGCCTGACGGCGCCACGTCAGGTGACCACCAACACCCACGGCACAGGCTGCACGCTCTCAGCCGCCGTTGCCGCAGGTTTGGCGCAGGGGATGGATCTGGCCGGCGCCGTCAGCCGCGCCCATGCCTATCTGCAAGGTGCGATCGCCGCGGCGGATGGTCTGCACGTCGGGCATGGACACGGACCGGTGCATCATTTCCATAACGTCTGGCCCCTTGTCTGACGTGCAGGTGGATGTGATCAGACTCTTCCTGCCGCTTCCCGCACAGCAGCTCGCTCCCAGACGCACCACCAGAACCGAAAACAGTTTCGGTAGCGCCCCTCCGTGTGATGTTCAATCTCACCGCCCGTCATCTGGATGATCACCTCGAAACTTCACCTTTCTTGGATAGATCGTCATCGCCAGTGGTCGCTTTCACCTGCCTTTGTTGTCACCTGGAGTTTCAATCCCAAGGACGATTGGACCGCAACCCATCAGATATCAGTGAATGGCCAGCGTGATCATTTCAATTGCGCCGATTTCGAAGTCATTGGCGGTACGCCCACGCTTTGTGGCGGATGCGGGTGTCCCTGAGGTCACCTGGAATGAGTCAGAACAGCTATCAACAGCTATCACCTGAGCCTCCTTCAGCCCTGCACCGCCTACGCCTGGCCTCCAGAAGCAACGGCTTGTTCTCACTATGTCCAGCCTGATGAGCTCAAGCGTGGGTGCAACGTGGCTTTTCTGACCCTGCAGGCGGGGGCTGTACAGCGATAAGATGCTATGGTTAAAAATGCTTTGCTCAGGACTTGCACAGAGGCGAGGTAAAGCCTCTCTGAAGCATCCAACGCGAATTGTAGCGCCGATGAGCACGAAGGGTGATTCACCCGGCACCAACGTCAGCCCACGGCTATGTCCCTGGTGGCGATGTGATCCTTCGCCCGGTCGCCCCTGGTGGAAGGATGCAGTGATCTACCAGATCCTGCCCTGGAGTTTCCTCGATACCAGCGGCACCGGTATTGGTGATCTGCAGGGAATCATCCGTCGACTTGATTATGTTGCCTCCCTCGGGGTAGATGCCATCTGGCTGACTCCTTTTTACGAGTCACCCATGAAGGATTTGGGCTATGACATCACGGACATGCTCGACATCGACCCCCTATTCGGGGTGATGAAGGATTTCGAGGAACTCCTATCCATTGCCCACGATATGGGGCTCAAGGTGTTGATCGATCAGGTCTGGAATCACACCTCCCAGCTGCACCCATGGTTTGTGGAGAGCGCCTCCAGCCGTACCAACCCCAAATCAGACTGGTATGTCTGGCATGACCCACGCGACGATGGCTCCCCGCCAAACAACTGGCTTTCGGCCTTCATGGGACGCAGCGCCTGGCAATGGCATCTGGGGCGCCGCCAGTACTACCTCGCCAACTTTCTGCCCTGTCAGCCAGAACTCAACTGGCATAACCCGCAGGTGCTGGAGGCCGTGCTCGATCTGGCCCGCTTCTGGCTGGACAAGGGCGTCGATGGTTTCCGCATCGACGCCGTGAACTTCTTCGTTGAGGACCCTGCTCTTCGCGATAACCCGGAGCGCACACCGGAGATGGGACTTCCTGACGGGATCTCGCCCGATAATCCGATGGTCCGCCAGCAGTTTGTGAACAGTTTCTGTCGCCCTGAGGTGTTCGAGCGGCTGCCTGCCATCCGGGCACTGTTGGATGAGTATCCCAACGTCGTGAGCCTGGGCGAGGTGACTCTCGCTGAGGATTCAATCTCTCTTTCTGGTGCCTATGTACAGGGTGACAACCGTCTGCACCTCGCCTACAACAGCTCTCTGCTGCAGGACTGCCCCCTGTCGATGACGATGCTGCGAGAGGTGATTGAGCGCACCCTCAGCAACTTTCCCGACCAGGGGCAGTGCTGGATGGTGGGAAATCACGACTATGGCCGGTTCCGCTCGCGCTGGACTGGCACCGATCAGCACGGCCAGCCCTATCCGGAAGTCGCGTATCACATGATGGCGGCTCTGCTGACCTGTCTCCCCGGAGCCCTCTGCCTCTATCAGGGCGATGAGCTGGGTTTGCCGGAAGCTCGGATTCCCGCCGACATCCCCGAGGACCGGATCCGGGACTCGTTCGGCAAGGCGCTCTATCCGGTTCTGCCTGGTCGTGACGGCTCCCGCACACCGATGCCCTGGGTGTCCAGGGCTCCCCAGCAGGGTTTCACCACTGGCGGGCAGCCCTGGCTGCCGATTCCACGTCGGCACAGGGCTCTGGCGGTGGACCTCCAGACGAACGATCCCAGCTCCCTGCTCAACACCTGGCGCCGGCTGCTGCACTGGCGCCGGGAACAGCCCGCCCTGCACAGCGATGCAATCACCGTTCTGGAGACAGGGGAGCCCTTGCTGGCCTTCCTGCGCGGCGACTCCGGGGGACGCAGTGTGTTCTGCCTTTTCAATACCAGTGGGCGCTGGGCCGACTTCCATCCCTCACGGCATGGTCTGGTCGATTGCCCCCTGCAACCCTCCTTGGTGATCCACGGCTTGAACGCCTTCGGCGAGGATCATGTTTGTGGCGGGGTTCTGCGATGTCCCCCCTACGGAGCCCTTGTGATGGAGCGATGAGCCCTCAACAGCAGTGGTGGCGTTCCGCGGTGATCTACCAGATCTATCCGCGTAGTTTCATGGACAGCAGCGGCAACGGTGTTGGCGATCTTAGAGGCATTATCCAGAAACTTCCCTATGTCGCTTCCCTTGGCGTCGATGCGATCTGGGTGTCCCCGTTCTACCTATCGCCGATGAAGGACTTTGGCTATGACGTCAGTGACTATCGCCAGGTCGATCCTCTCTTTGGAACTCTTGAAGATGTTCGTGCGCTCCTCGATGAAGCCCACAGCCATAGCCTGAAGGTGATCATCGATCAGGTCTGGAGTCATACCTCCGACCAGCACCCCTGGTTTCTCGAGAGCAGAAAGAGTTGCCATAATCGCCACACTGACTGGTATGTCTGGCATGATCCTGGCCCCGATGACCAGCCTCCCAGCAACTGGCTGTCCACCTTCGGCGGCTCGGCCTGGACATGGGAACCCCAGCGCCGCCAGTACTACCTCCACCATTTCCTCAAGGAGCAGCCCGCCCTCAACTGGCGGAATCAGGAGGTTCAGGAGGCCATGTTGGACGTGGGGCGCTACTGGCTCGACATGGGCGTCGACGGTTTTCGTTTCGACGTCATCAACTTTCTGGTAGCCGATCAGAACTGCCGCGACAATCCACAGCGGCTTCCAGGTATGGCCCTGCCCGACGGGGCCTTCGGAGAGGTCCCCTTCTTTCAGTTCGTGAACACCTACAACCAGGGCCGGCCGGAGTCCGTGGAGATAGTGGAACGCATTCGGGCCTTGCTCGACAGCTATCCGGAACGCACCAGCCTGGCCGAGGTGTCGTGCGCCGAGGACGCGATCGCCGATGCGGCTGCCTACGTGGACGCTCCCGACAAGCTGCACATGGCCTACAACTCCTCCCTGATGAGCGAGGAGCCCCTTGATCGCGCCCGGCTCACGGGCATCATCGAGCGGGTGCAGGCCCAATTCAAGGGCGGAGTCCTTTGCTGGACCGCCGGAACCCACGACTTTCCCCGCCTCGCCTCCCGCTGGCACGGGGCTCTGATGGACGAACACTTCAGTCAGGAGGCCTTCGACCATCAGCTCGCCGCGCTCCTGATCAGCCTGCAGGGCAGCTGCTGCATCTATCAGGGTGACGAACTCGGGTTGCACCAGGCCGAGATCCCCCGCGAGCGGATGCAAGATCCCTTCGGGATTCGGGGCTATCCGCTGGTGCTGGGTCGCGATGGTTGCCGCACCCCCATGCCCTGGACGATTGAGGGCGATCAGGCCGGGTTCACCACGGCGCCGGAGGCCTGGCTGCCGCTCCCACGGGAACATCGCCGCATGGCGGTGGAGGCCCAGGAGCGCGACCCCCAGTCACTGTTGAACAAATACCGCCGTCTGATCCACTGGCGCCGGCGGCAGGAGGCCCTCACCGATGGTGACCTGCAGTTGCTTCCCAGCGAAGACCCTGTGCTGGCCTTCTGTCGTCGGGCCGCCAGCCAGACCCTCCTGTTTGCGTTCAATTTCGACAGGGTGCCGGTCTACCAGTCCCTGGAACATTGGCCGGCCTGCCGTCAGGCCGATGAACTGGATTTTCAGGTGAGGTGTTTCGAGAGCACAGTCGAGATCCCCGGTTTCGGAGTGTTCATCGCTGTTGCCGAGCCTGTGACCTCGTCCATCCATCCGATCGCAGGGTCTCCTGGTCTCCTCCGGTGAGGTTGTTTCTGCTGGATCCCAGCGCGTTGGACGTTCTCCCGGGCCATGAGTGAAGCGATCCCATCGGCTCATTGAGGATCAAGCCCACCTCGGCGGCCCAAGTAAGAGGCCACGGCCGCCGGCAGCGTCGGGAAAAACCAGGCGGCTCCGACCAACTCCACGATGCCGGCACGATGGAGTTGGTTGTAGAGATCCTGCTTCACCCGCGCCATCCCGAAGGCGATGCCGTGGTCGGTGAGCTCCTGGTAGAGATCCTGCAACACGTCCACGGCAGTGATGTCGATCTCCACGATCGCCTCGGCGTTGAGCACGAACCACTCCACCGGTGCCTTTTCTCTCGCCACCGCTTCAAGGGCGCGACAGCGGAAGTCCTCCGCGTTGGCGAAGCAGAGCGGGGCGTCGTAGCGGTAGAGCACGAGGCCGGGATAGCTGCTGGCTCCCTCCCAGTCGCTGACGTCGTGAAGGCCGGCGAGTTTGGGCACCACCCCCATCACCGCGTCATGGGGGCGTACCAGGCGGGCGAACAGATCGACCACGGAGAACGCCACCGCGAGCCCGACCCCTACAAGGATGTCCGTGACCAGCACGCCGAACAAGGTGATCAGGGCGAGCCCGAACTCGCTCTTGCGGAAGCGTCGCAGCCGCTGGAACTCGGGGATGTCAATCAGCCGCATGGCGGCGTAGATCACGATCGCCCCCAGGGCCGCCTTGGGGAACAGCGCCAGCAGCGGCCGCAGGAACAGCAGCACCAGCAACACCACCGCAAAGGCCACCAGTGAGAACAGCTGCGAGCGGCTGCCGAGCGACTCACCGATGGCGGTGCGGCTGCCGCTACTGCTCACCGGAAAACCCTGCAGCAGGCCATTGCCCACATTCACCACCCCCAGCGCCAGCAGCTCCTGGTTGGCATCGATGCGATAGCCACCCCGGGCGGCAAAGGAGCGAGCAGTCAGCACGTTGTCGGAATAGCCCACCAGGGCGATCCCCACCGCTGTTGAGACCAGATACTTGAGCTTCTCCGGCGCCACCCCCTGCGGCAGGGAGAAACTTGGCAGGCCGGCCGGGATCATGCCGATTACAGCGACGCCGGCGTGGTCGAGATGCCAAACGGCCACGATCGTGGTGGCCAGCAGCACCGCCAGGAGCGGACCTGGGGCGGTAGGGAAGCGCCGCTGCACCCAGAACAGGAACAGCAGCGTCCCGCTCGCCAGCAACAGCGTGGGCAGGTGGATCTCGCTCCGCTGGGCCATCAGCTCGCCCATCTGGCCCAACAGAGACTCCGACTTAAAGCTCACCCCGCTGATCTTTCCGATCTGGCTGGTGATCATGATCACCGCCACACCAGCCATGTACCCCACCAGGATCGGCTTGGAGAGCAGATCGGCCAGGAATCCCAACCGTGTCACGGCGCCAATGCAGCACACGAGGCCCACGGTCAGCGCCAACAGGCTGGCCAAGGCGGCGTAGGTGGCTGGATCACCGGCAGCGATCGGACCGATCGCTGCGGCCGTCATCACGGCGGTGGTGGATTCGGGCCCTACTGATAGCTGGGGGGAGGAACCGATCAGGACATAGAGCAGCATCGGCGGCAAGATCGCCCACAGACCAGTGATCGGAGCCAGCCCCGCCAGCTCCGCATAGGCCATGCACTGCGGCACCAGATAGGCCGCCACGGTGCTTCCAGCCAGGACATCTCCTCTCAGCCAGGCTGGCTGGTAATGGCGGAGGCGCTGTAGGCCCGGGAAGGATGGGATCTGCATGGATCGCATGAACCACTGCGGCTGGGGGCTCTCAAGCTCCAGCAACCGACGGGCAACATTCAGCCTTTCGATCGAGCATGGCATCGAAACAATCCAGCGGCACGGCCAGCGGCCGCCTGTTGTCAGGCTTAACCACGAACGTGTTCGCGCTGTCGGCAGACGGCAAGGAGCAATCCGCTGCAAACCACCACCCTGCTTCAGGCGATTCAGGGCCTGGATGCTGATGGTCTGGTGAGCCTTGAGCCTTGACTCTCTAGCCGCTACAGGATCTTTGATGGGTTCACTGCCCCAAGCCCCATGCGCAAGCACCAGCACGCCCCTGCGCCCAGCCTTCCGGCCCAAGCACCGACGGGCAGTGCATCAAAACGGACGTTTCGTTCTCTTCGATGGACTGCGCCAGCGAAGAGAACGAAATCCGCCACGCCCTGCGCGGCCTGCCGCAGAGTTGGTCAATGGTTTCGCGCCTGAGGCTCTCGGCCACGAGCCGGTGGAGATGGGGCTGGCGATCGGTGCGATCGCACTGGTGGGCCTGTCGATCTACCGCAAGGGCATCGCCGCCCTGCGGCAGGGCCGGCTGAACATCAACGCGCTGATGAGTGTGGCTGTCAGCGGTGCCTTTCTGATCGGGCACCGTCAACCAGAGCGGAGCCCTCGAGATCCGGGTGAGTGCCCCGGCCTCGCAGAGCACCCTGGCGCGCATCCTCCAGCGGTGGAGGAGGCCCAGGCCGCGCGCTACACGCCGGCGGTGTTTCTTCTGGCCTGCGCCGTGGCTGTACTGGTGCCGTTCCTGCTGGGCGTTGCGCCCCTTGAGGCGGCGATCCTGGTTCAGGAACGTCAGGGCCGCAGTGTCTCGCTCCTAGCCGACACGACCACGGTGCTGGCGATGGTCCCCGTGGCCGATACCGTCAAACCCTCATCCAGGCAGGCCATTGCAGCGCTGCGGGCCCTGGTCGTGCGGCCCAGGCCGGCAGCGACACAGCGATGGAAGTGGCCGATGTGGTGATCATGAACGACGATCTGATGCGGCTACCGGAGACCATGGCCCTTTCGCGCCGCACGTTCACGGTGCTGTGGCAGAACATCACCCTGGCGCTTGGCTTCAAGGCCATTTTCCTGGTGCTCACGGTGGTGGGCCGCACCAGCATGTGGGAAGCCGTGTTTGCCGACATGGGCACCAAAAGCTGGGGATTCATGCACCCAGCTGAGAACTCTCCGGATCGACCTACGATCCACCGACAGGGTTGGATCGGCGCCGATGCTGGCCATCTGCGCCGCTCTGCTCCAGCTCAAGGGCGCTCCCCTGTCCAGGAGTGGATGGGGTGCTGGGGGCGCCGCTATTGAAACGCCTGCCCGTCTGGATCGACCCCGTAGGCCAGCGCCTTCGCCTTGGGGATGGAGCCGTGGCATTCGCGGACACCGGCGCCGAGGGTTTGTTCCTCAGCCCTGCCATAGCCACGCGTCTGGGGCCGATCGGGCCGGAGGAACCGGTGCGGCTGGTGGGCTTTGGCGGCGAGCAACAGGTGAAACGCCAGCGTTTTGCTGGGTTGGGGCTCGGGTTGGGCCCGGCCCGCGTCGAGGGCATCGTCACTGCCAATCCGATTTTTGCTGAACTTCAAGTGGAGGCGATCGTTGGCCAGGAGCTGCTGCACACGCACCGCCAGCTCTGGCGGCTTGATCAGAGGCCACCCACGCTCAGCCTGTGGTGAAGTCATTCACGGCTCTCCTGGCGTGGTCGCTAGCCCTGGTGCTGGCGCTCGCGGCCCTGTTCAGCCCAGCCCTGGCGACGATGGGAGCAACCTCCCCCGGCATCGGCACCCCCAGCGCCCCCTTGCCGCTCTCCAATGATGCCCTCAGCGAACGGGCCCCGTTCAACCAGAGCGCCCACTACCCCCTGGGCCTGCGCCCCGATCCCGCCCTCTACAAACCCCACGCCGACTGGATCGGCAGATTGATCCTGCCCAGTGAGCGCGAGCTGGCCGAGGCCCCGGGCACTCCGGGCCAGGACTGGACCTGGATCGAACTCGAACAGGTGCCAGCGCCGCAGGCGTCGTTGCTGGGCCAGCGCCTACGGCTCGGCTGGAAGGACAACCCACCTCTGACGAACCTGGTGCGCGCGGTCACCACCGACATCCGTCTGGATGCCGCCGCCCGCTCCGCCAGCACCGATGGCAACGTGGTGCCCGTGCGCCTCAATGGACGCCGGCGAGTGGGGCCGCTGCAGTCCCTGGCGGGCGCGCGCCCCCGCGATGACGTGATCGTGGAACTGCAAGAGGTCGCCGTGGCGCCTGCCGATGGGCTCGCCGCTGCGGGCGCCCCATCTCTGCGCATCGGCCGGCCGCCGATCCAGACCACCGGCCGCTGGGTGGCGCTGGCGCAGATCCTGGGCCCCGCCCCAGCTGTTGGCGGCGGTTCAGCCTCCGATCGCTACCGGGTGCAGCACTACGACAGCGAGCGGGGGGCGTTCAGTGGGCCGATCACCACCGTGCGCGTCCCCCAGCAGCCCCTCAACCGCAACGGCCGCTGGATGTCCAGCCCCTTGGGCCTGGTGAGCAACCCCATCGGCGAGCAGGGCTGGTATCTCTATGGCGCCCCCGATGCCACGGGGCTGTTCACGGTCCAGGCCCTGCGGCCCCGGGCCTTGTTTCAGCTCATGGCCGACCAGCTGCAGCACGGCCGCGACGCCAGCTTGCGCTACCTGCAGCGCGGCAGCTGGGCCCCCACCAGCCTCCAGCGCGGAAGTTTCTCGCGGGTCGAGCTTGCCGCGAAAACTCCGGTGCCCTGGGTCCTGGGGGACCGCGGCCTGCTGATCCACCTGTTCGGGGGCATCGGTGGCCGCCAGGCAGAGCCCATCGCTTTTTTCACCGTGACCGGCCACTTCGCCTTCGGAGAGGCGGAGGTGGTGCGCGACCCCTTCACCGGCGAGCTTCAGTTCGCCCTGCGTTACCACCAGATCTATGCCAACAATCCCGATGGGATCGTGGCCGGCACGCAGGACTGGAGCGCCTATGCCGGCGACCTGCGCCGGGGCTGGCTGGGCACACGGCCCTTCTCTGATCTGCTGGTCAAGCTGGATCGCTTCGACGAGCCCGCCCGCTCCGATTTCGGCGCTGGCGAATCCCAGTTGTCGTTGTTGAGGGAACTGCAACTGCAGGCGGAGGTGTTGATGGCCCGCTACCGCAGCGGCGATGGCACCGGCTTCAACGGCGTGGGCGCGGCGATCTCCTGCGTACAGGACTCCAGCCAGGCCCTGGCGATTGCGGTGGAGCGCCTGCGCCTGCGGCTCGCGTCTGCCACCAGCCAAGGACCTGGCTCAGGCCCCGACGCCGAGCGGATCCAATCCCTCGAACGCCTCACCCGCTCCCTCGATGGCCTGCTCACGCCCTTTGGACAGATGCGCGCCGATTGGCGCCGCAATGCGGCCGTGGTGGAACAGTCGTCCCAGGGGATGGACGAGGGTGCGGCCTTCCGCCGCAGCACCGGTCTGCGGGTCACGTTGCTGAGCTGGCGCACGATGGTGCCCCGCAGCGGCCACGACAATCTGGCCCAGCTGTTCCTGAACCAAGGCGCCCAGCTGCATGTGCTGCGCACCAACCAGATTCCTGGCGGGGATGGGCGGATCACTCCTTTGGCCCCCACCGATCTGCTCGGTCAGCTGCCGCCCGTGGCCTCCCTGCTGCGCCGGATCGCCTCTGCCCTGTTCATGGCCGTCGGTTGGCGAACCGTGGCCATGACCCTGGCGATCCTTGTGCCCTACGCCCTGCTGGCTCTGGCCCTGGGACGACGCTCCGGTTTCCTCCATGCGCAGGTGCGCTGGGGACCGCCACTCCCCCTGTTGCGCCGATCCCTTGGTTGGTTGCTGATGCCCGCCTTGGTGGAAGAACTGTTGTTTCGCGTCGCCCTGCTGCCCCATCCGCTGGAGGGGGAAGGCCTGGCGGGCACGCTCGCCTGGGGCTCCTTGAGCCTGGGGCTGTTTGTGATCTACCACCCCCTGGCGGGGCGCACCTGGTACCCCAACGCCAAGAGGGTGTTCCATGACCCACGTTTTCTGGTGCAGTGCACCCTGCTGGGGTTGGCCTGCCTTGTCGCCTACAACCTCAGCGGCTCGATTTGGCCGCCACTGCTGATCCACTGGCTGGCGGTCACGGTCTGGCTAGGGCCCCTGCAGGGACACCGGCGCCTACGGCCAGCACGGTGACGCCGATGACCGCCAGGGCGATCAGCACCAGGCCCTGGGCCCACGGCCACCGACTGAAATCGAGCTCAGGCCGCTCTTGGCAAAGTTGAAGCGGAGGGGGCCAAGGCGGGCGGAGCGGCGGAAGCGGAAGGGCATGGCGATCAGCGGATCATGAAGCGCTTGCTCCCGGAACTGAGTCAGCCCAATGGATGCGCCATGAAGACCACCAGCCTGCCGGGCCAACAACCTGTTGGCACTACACAGCCAGATCACACCTAACCCCATCCGATCCGGTCCGTCGCCGGTAGTCCCTGCATCCCCTATCGCAGCGGTCAGCATCGTTGGATCGTGACGACGCAAGCCACACCAATGAGCAGGCCATCCCGGGCGCCGCGGCCGGATCCGCTGCCTCGCGCCCTGCCGACCACGGCTGGAGGAGAAGCCACGATCAGCGTGGTCATCCCGGTGCTGAATGAAGCCGGCCTGCTGGAATCGGCCCTGCCCCACTGGCACAGCCTCGAGCGCGGCGGGGCGGAGTTGATCGTGGTCGACGGCGGCAGCAGCGATGGCACGGCCGAGCGGATCCGCCAGCAAGGCTTCGCGCTGGTGCAGGCAGAGCGGGGCCGCGCCCGCCAGATGAATGCCGGTGCCGGCCACAGCAGCGGCGCGCTGCTGCTCTTTCTCCACGCTGACACCCGCCTGCCTATGGGCGCGCTCGCCCTGGTGCGGCAGGCCCTCTCGGCCGGCCCCGGCTGGGGTCGCTTTGATGTGGAGCTCTCGGGCGGCGGCGCGCTGCTGCGGCTGGTGGCCGCCTCGATGAACCTGCGCTCGCGGCTGGGCGGCATCGCCACCGGCGATCAGGCGATTTTTCTGAGCCGCACCTGCTTCGATCGCGTCGGCGGCTTTCCTAACCAGCCGCTGATGGAAGACGTCGAACTCTCGGCGCGGCTGCGGTCCCTGTCCGCCCCCGTCTGCCTGCGGGCCCGGGTGGTCACCTCAGCGCGGCGCTGGCATCGCTACGGCATCGTGCCGACGATCCTGACCATGTGGGGCTTGCGACTGGCCTATGCCTGCGGCGTTCCGGCCCAGGCGTTGGCACGGTTCTACCGATGAACGCCAACCGCGCAGGCCGCTTCACCACCGTTGACGGCACCGTGGGCGACACCGTCATGGTGATCATTCCAGTACTCAACGAGCAGGACACCCTGGCTGCGGTGATCAACCAGCTGCAAGCGATCGGCCTGCCTCACATCCGGGTGGTCGACAACGGCAGCAGCGATGCCAGCGCTGCGGTGGCCACGGCCGCCGGCGCCGCGTTGCTGCGCGAACCGGTGGCCGGCTACGGCCGGGCCTGCTGGCGCGGGCTCGCCCAGCTGCCCGAGGCGATCGACTGGATCCTCTTCTGCGATGGCGACGGCAGCGACGACCTGGCCTCGTTGCCGGGCTGGAGCAGCCGGCTGGCCGACCACGACCTGATCCTGGGCAACCGGGCCGCCACAGCAGCAGGCCGCCGGGCGCTCACACCCGTGCAGCGCTTCGGGAACCGCCTGGCGACCAGCCTGATCCAGCTGGGCTGGGGCCGGCGCTACCAGGATCTCGGCCCGCTGCGGTTGGTGCGCCGCAGCAGCCTGCCAGCGCTGGAGATGGGCGATCGCGGCTTCGGCTGGACGATCGAGATGCAGGTGCGGGCCATCGAAGCTGGCCTGCGCATCTGCGAGTTGCCGGTGCCGCACCATCCCCGCCGCGGCGGCCACTCCAAAATCTCCGGCACCGTGGGGGGAAGCGTTCGGGCCGGGCTGGCCATCCTCAGCACCCTGGCTCGCCTCTACGGCCAACGGCTGCGGCGGAACCGGTTCGTGCAATCGCGCAGCGAATCGTCCTGAAATGGAACGTCCTCCCGCCTCGCCAGCTTCCACACCGCCGGCTCCCGCCTGGATCCTCCCCACCAGCGCCGCCCTGCTGATCATTGGCGCCGCCGCGATGGCCCCGAACGGGCAGCTGACGGATCCAGCCGTGCTGCAGCACTTCTTCCTGGCAGCGGCCGTGATGCTGGCGGGCTTCGCCCTCACCTGGCAGCTGAAAACGGTGGGGGCGGCCTGGTTCTGGGGCGTGGCGCTGGCCGCCCGGCTGCTGCTGCTGCCGATGGAGCCCGGCGACGACATCTGGCGCTACCTCTGGGAAGGGCACATCCAGACCCTGGGCTTCAATCCGTTCGAGCTGGCGCCCGACGCCGCCGCGCTGGTTCCCTTGCGCACCCCCTGGTGGGGGCTGATCAACCACCAGGACGTCTCAGCGATCTACCCGCCGCTGACCCAACTGCTGTTCCGGCTGCTGGCCTTGGGCGGCCCCAGCGTGCTGGCCGTGAAGCTGGCGATCGTGGCGGCCGATCTGGGGGTCTGCGCGTTGCTGGCGCGCCACTTCGGCCACGGCCCGAGCCTGCTCTACGCCTGGAACCCCCTGATCCTCACTGTCTTCGCGGGGAGCGGGCATTTCGACAGCTGGTTCCTGCTGCCGCTGGTGGCGGCCTGGTTCCTGATCGATCCAGCCCAGGGCGATCGGCGTTGGCTGGCGGGCGCCCTGCTGCTGGGCGTGAGCATCGCGATCAAGTGGATCTCCCTGCCGGTGCTGGGGTTCCTGGCCTGGCGGTCGCTGCGGGCGCGGCGCCCCGGGCTGGCCCTGTTGGTGGGGGCGCTGGGGCTGATGCCGATGGTGGCGTCGGCGTTGGTGTTCTGCGAACCAACCAGCTGCCCGCTGGTTCCCACCGGATCGTCCTTCGTGCGTTACGGGCGCAGCGCCGAGCTGTTGCCCCATCTGGTGGGCGCCGTCTGGAGCGCCTCGCGGAGCTGGAACGCCCTGTTTCTGCTCGCCCCACTGCCGGTGCTGGCGCTGCTGACGTTGCGGGCCCGCAGCGTCGCCCAGTTCTGCCGCTGGTGGTTCCTTTGCCTTTTCTTCACATCCCCGATCATCCATGCCTGGTACTTCAGTTGGCTGATCCCCTTCGCGGTGCCGAACAGGCACTGGGGGGCGCGGCTGGTCAGCGGCTCCGCCTTCCTCTACTTCGTGCTCCCATCCCGCCTGCCGGTCTGGGAACTCAGCGATCCCGAACGCCTGCTGCTCTGGGGCCCCCTCCTGTTCGGCACCGCCCTGAGCGCCCTCGCTGGCACCGCTGACCCCGTTGAACTTCCAGAAAACGCCTGAATCAGATCCCTTCTGAATCCCGACGGCCTCTGACCGCACGGCCTTCTGACCCGACTGTCTCCTGAACCCGCCATGCTCCGCCCGTCCCTCTCCAGGCCCAGCCTGCCGTCGTTGCTGGGCCTGCCGGCCCTGATCGGCAGCTTGATCCTGCTGCCCGCCTGCGGCCTGCTGCCCCAGTTCTCCGGCCCGTCCGGTGGCCTGGGGGGGCTGGCGGGGCTGGCCAGCTCAACGGCCACGCCGGCCCCACTGCTCGATAACAGCGCTTTCACCGAAGTGCTGGAGCGCTTTGTGGATGCCGAGGGTCTGGTGGATTACCGCGGCCTGCAGCAGAACCCCAAGGCGCTCCAGGCCTACGTGGACCAGCTCGCCGCCCTTCCCGCCGCCAGCTTCGCCAGCTGGAGCGAAGCGGAGCAGATCGCTGTGCTGATCAACGCCTACAACGCCCTCACCCTGGTCGCGATCATCGAGCACGACCCGCTCAAGGCCAGCATCCGCGACATCCTCGGGGTGTGGAACCTGAGGCGCCACAGCGTGGCCGGCCAGTCGATGACCCTCGATCACCTCGAGCACGGCATCCTGCGCAAGGACTACAACGAACCGCGCATCCATGCCGCCCTCGTCTGCGCGGCGGTGAGTTGCCCGCCCCTGCGCCGCGAGCCGTTCAGCGGCGAACAGCTCGATGCCCAGCTCGACAACCAAGTGGACCTCTGGCTCAGCGGACCCCACGGCCTGCAGATCGATCGCGCCACCAACACCGTGGCGATCTCGAAGATCTTCGAGTGGTTCGCCGAAGACTGGGACCGCACCTACAAAACTGACAAGGTGTTCGGCGGCAACCCCAAGCAAAGCGCCGTGCTCAATTTCATCAGCCAACACAGCCCCCCGGCCGACCGCGTCTACCTCAACGACGCCACCTACCGCTTCACCTACCTCGACTACGACTGGGCCCTGAACAGCCAGAGAAAGCCAGATGGGTGAACGCTCAGCAGCAGCTGGCAGATTCTGAAGTGAGGCTGCCGTCAGGGGAGCAAACAGAGCCTGCATCGGCAAGGTCAAAAGGAAGGCCGCCACCGCAGCCGGGGAAGGGGCCGTAGTGGCGATCGAAGCTGCCGATGAACTGGAAGTGGGGCGCGTGGCGGCTTTCGGCCAGCATCCGGAAGGTGTTGCCGCAGACGGGGAACACCCGGCCCGCCTCGATGCGGTGGTGCTTGTCGAAGGGAAAGACGTGAGGGTGGGCGGCGATTCCGCCCTGGTAGATCACGGCCTGGCCGTGGTCTTCGCAGGCTTCTTCGAGCCCGTCGATGGCGAACAGGCGGTGGGTGGCGGAGAAAAAGCGCAAGGGGCCGGTGCGCGCGCTCAGGTCTGGATCGGTGATCGCCAGCGGCCGGTCGCTCACCAGGCGCGGATCGGGGAAGCCGGCACGGCGGGCCAGCTGCTGGAAGTCGCTCCAGTAGAGGGCGCCGCTGAGGCATTCGCCGTAGAGCACCGGGTCACGGAGCAGCGCTTCGGGTACGCGCCGATCGGCGTAGACATCGGCGAAATAGAACTCGCCACCGGGCTTGAGCAGGCGCCGCACCCCGGCCAGCACGGCCAGCTTGTCGGTGCAGAGGTTCACCACACAGTTGGAAACCACCAGATCGAAGCTGGCCGGCACCAGGGGCAGCTCGCCCAGGGTCTCCAGGGTTCCCTCCAGGAACGAGACGTTGGCGTAGCCGAAGCGCTCGGCGTGGAAATCGCGATGGGCCTCGGCCACCTCCAGCTGCTGGGGGGTCATGTCGATCCCCACCACCGAGCCGGTCGGCCCCACCAACTGGGCGAGCAGGTAGACGTCGCGGCCGCTGCCGCAGCCGAGGTCGAGCACGCGGGCACCCTCCAGCAGTTCCGGCACCACCAGGCCGCAGCCGTAGTAGCGCGAGAGCACCTCGGGATGGATGCGGGCCAGCAGCGGCCGCAGAGCGGCGGGCACCGCCGAGGCATCACAGCAGGCGTCGGTGCGCAGGTCGGCGCTGCTCGCCAGGGTGCTGCCGTAGTACTCCTGAACGCCCTCCTGGAGGGTGTTGGGCTGGGTGCTGGTGCTGGCCATGGCGCTGGGGAACGAAGGATGGAGGGTGGGAGAAGGACGGAGGTGGGCGATCAGCCGCGGCGCCAGTCGTGGAAGCGCTTCAGCAGTTGCAGGGCCCGTTGCGGAGCATGGTTTCGCTTCCATTCTCCGGCCACGTATTTGTTGGCCTCAGCAAGGGTGGGATACGCATGGATGCTGCCGAGGATCTTGCCCAGGCCCAGGCCCCACTTCATCGCCAGCACGAATTCAGCCAGCAGTTCACCGGCATGTTCACCCACGATCGTGACCCCCAGGATCTTGTCGCTGCCAGGCGGGGTGAGCACCTTCACAAAGCCGGCGCTGGCGCTTCCCGCAGTGCCACCTTCAATGATGGCCCGATCGAGTTCGGCGAGCGAAAAGCGGGTGACCTCCACCGCCTGAGCTGCAGCGGCCGCCTCCTGTTCCGTGAGCCCCACGCTGGCCACCTCGGGATCGCAGAAGGTGGTGCGGGGAATCACGCGGTTGTCCACCTGGAAGCGGCGCAGGTCGCCGAACAGGGCGTTGACGGCGGCATACC
The DNA here is from genome assembly GCF_001885215.1 of Synechococcus sp. SynAce01. GTDB lineage: Bacteria > Cyanobacteriota > Cyanobacteriia > PCC-6307 > Cyanobiaceae > Regnicoccus > Regnicoccus frigidus. The sequence goes on from NZ_CP018091.1 coordinate 1,150,170, forward strand.
AGGCCTGGTGAGCGGCCGTGTGGGTGAACTGGTAGGGCCCGGCCACATCGCCGGCGGCATAGATGTTGGGGTAGAGCGTCTGCAGGTGGGCGTCAGTTTCGATCGTGCGGCCGGTGGGGATGCCGAGCTCCTCGAGGCCGAAGCCATCCAGCCGCGCCTGGCGGCCGATGGCGCAGAGCAGGCGGTCAAACCCGATCCGCTCGATCACCCCGCCGCTCTTCACGAGGGCTTCGCCGTTCTCAAACGCCTGCAGGCTGGCGTTGCTGAGCACCCGCACGCCATCGGCTTCGAGGGCAGCACGCACCAGGGCAGACACCTCGGCGTCCTCGCGCCTGAGCAGGCGATCGCCCCGTTGCAGCAGGGTGACGCGGGCGCCGAGCTGGGCCAGGGCCTGGGCCAGTTCACAGCCGATCGGGCCGCCCCCCAGCACCAGGATCCGCGGCGCGGCCAGCTCGCACTGGCGCAGGTTCTGCCAGAGGGTCTCGCTGGTGAGCGCCCCCACCGCCTCGATGCCGGGAATCGAGGGCAAGATCGGCCGGGCGCCGGTGGCCAGCACGATCGCGCGGGTTGTCAGCCGCCGCTCGCTGCCGTCGGCCGCGGTCACCGCCACGGTCCAGGGGTCGAGCAGGCGGGCATGGCCGCTGAGCACCTCCACCCCCAGGCCCTCGTAGCGCTCGACGCTGTCGTGGGGGGCGATGGCCTCCACCTTGCGGAACACCCGCTCCAGCACCGCCTGCCAGGACACCTCGGGATCAGCGGCCGTCAGGCCATAACGGTCGGCGCGGCGCATGCGGGCAGCCAGGCGGGCGGAGCTGATCAGCGCCTTGCTGGGCACGCAACCGGTGTTGAGGCAATCGCCGCCCATGCGATCGGCTTCGATCAGGGTCACCCGCGCCTTCACGGTGGCGGCGATGTAGGAGGTGACCAAACCGGCGGCGCCGGCACCGATCACGATCAAGTTGCGCTCAAAGTGCTGCGGCCGCGGCCAGGGGCGGTACAGACGCCAGCGCTGCCAGCGGCCCAGCAGCAGCTTGACGATCCAGGGGAAGGCGGCCAACAGGGCGAGCGAGCCCAGCAGCGGCGGCGAGAGGATTCCGTCGAGGCTGCGCAGCGCCGCCAGCTGGGTGCCGGCGTTCACGTACACGATCGTGCCGGGCAGCATGCCGATCTGGCTGGTGAGCGTGTAGGGGAGGGCCCGCATCGGCGTCAGACCCATCACCAGATTGATCAGAAAGAACGGAAACACCGGCACCAGCCGCAGGCTGAGCAGGTAGAGCACGCCATCACGGCGCACGCCCGCCTCGATCGGCGCCAGCTGGGCGCTGAAGTTGCGCTGCACCAGATCGCGCAACAGTGTGCGGGCCAGCAGAAAGGAGAGCAGGGCGCCAGCGGTGGAGGCGAACGACACCAGCACCGTGCCCTGCGCCAGCCCGAAGATGGCGCCGCCTGCCAGGGTCATCACCGCCGCGCCAGGCAGCGACAGCCCGGTCACCAGCACATAGGCCGCCGCATAGATCAGCGCCGCCAGCAGGGGCGAGCCAGCCCGCCAGGTCTGCAACGAGTCCTGGGCCGAACGCAGGGCCTCCAGGTTGAGGAAACGCTGCAGATCCAGCGCAAAGAACAGGCCCACCAGCAGGGCGACGGCCAGCAGCAACAGCAGGCGACGGATCATGCCGCCAGCGCACCGCCGCAGCTGGAGCCGCTGCCGGCGGTGCAGCCGAAGCAGTGGGCGGCCACCTGGATCGGATCACCGGCGGGATCGCGCTGCAACAGATCGCGCAGGTGGCGGCCGCCGGCGGGCAGGCCCAGCTGCTGGTTGAAGTCGCAGTCGTAGAGCCAGCCCTGCCAATCCACGCTGATCAGCTGGCGGCACATCACCTGATCGAGATTCGCCGGCCGGTGGCTGGCGCGCAGCAGGGCGAGGTAGTCGTCGAGCTGGCCGCTGGCGGCGAGCGCCGCCGAAAACCGCTGGATCGGCATGTTGGCCAGGGCGTAGAGCCGGTTGAAAACAACGCCGTACTCCTGCCACAGCACCCGCCGGTAATCGGCCTCCAGGGCCTGCTGGGGCGGGGGCAGCGCCGCCCCCTGCGGGTTGTAGACGAGATCCAGCTCGAGGCCGCTGTCAGGCTGGCCGTAGCCCAGAGCGTTGAGCCGCCGCAGACCCTCGATGCTGCGGGCAAACACGCCGCCGCCCCGCTGTTTCTCGACGTTTTCTTTGAGATAACAGGGCAATGAAGCCACCACCGTGACGCCTTCGGCGGCCAGGAACGCAGCCAGATCCTCCTGGCCCGGCTCCAGCAGGATGGTCAGGTTGCAGCGATCGATCACCTGCACGCCGAGCCGCCGGGCGGCGCGCACCAGCCCCCGGAAGCCAGGGTGCAGCTCCGGCGCACCACCGGTGAGATCCAGGCAACCCAGGCCACGGGCCTGCAGCACCGACGGGATCAGCGCCAGGGTGGCGTCGTCCATGCTTTCGGTGCGGCTGGGGCTGGCATCCACGTGACAGTGGGAGCAGGCCTGGTTACAGCGGTAGGTGATGTTCACCTGCAGGGTGCGCAGATCAAGCCGCCGCAGGCTGGGGAATCCAGGCGACGTGCCGAGGTCAGTACCCGTTGGGGTGGAGATGGTCGGAGTGGAGGCGGGGAGGCTCACGGAGCAGCTGCGGGCTGGGAACGGTGTAGCGGACGCTGATCAGATGGTGCTGGACAGAACAGTGGGACCGTGGGGGCCGCTGCCGGGTGCATCAAGCGCTTCGAGGCTGACGGTGAGGCTGCTGGCCTGGCTGGTGGGTTCCGGCGGGATCGGCATCGACACCGTGCCGTTGGCGTCGGGCACGAAGTGGACACAGCCCACCTCCTTGCCGTTGACCCGCGCCCAGAGCCGGTAGGCGTGGCGGGGCGGCGGAGCCGGCAAACCTTCCAACCGCAGCATGTTGTAGGGCTGGCTGCCGCTTACCTGAACTGCACCGCTGATGCGGTGGGCGGCATCCATGCTGCGCAAGGGCAGGCTGCGGCTGACCCGAAGGCCGGCGTCGCCTGTATCTCCAGGGAGCTGGGAGGGTGTGGCCTCGTAACGGGCCAGCTGGCTGCGGGTGCGCCACAGCTCGCCGCCGGTCACCAGCAGCCCCAGGGCCAGGGCCACGGGGATCCACCAGCGCTGGCCTGGGCCGGCCGCCGCTGGGGCGCGGTCATCCGCATTCAGCGACGGCACCGCCGGATCGAGCAACAGACGGCGCAGGCGAGGGGGAGGGACCGCGGCCTCGTTGAGGGCTAAGGGCAGCAGATGGAGGGTGCTCTGGAACTCCTCCAGCCGGCGGTTCAGCTCAGGTGCCTGCTGCAGCCGCAGCGTGAGCCGATCGCGTTCTGCGTCGTCGAGATCACCGAGCGCGAAGCCTGCGAGCAGCTCGTCGTCGAGGGATCCGGAGGTATCGCGGTCGTCGGCGGGGTTGGGCAGGGTCATGGCTGGGCAGCAAAATCGTTCAACAGGGTGCGCAGGCGGATCAGCCCCTGGCGCGCATGGGTTTTGACGGTGCCGAGGGGCAGCTGCAGCTGGCTGGCGATCGCCGACTGGCTGAGCCCCTCGTAGTACGCCAGCTCGAGCACCTGGCGTTGGCGGGGGGGGATGGTGTCAAGGGCGGCCCGCACCCGCTCGGCCAGGTTGTCGGTCTCGGCGCATTCCTGCGGACCGCGGGAGGTCCTGGGCAGCAGCTGGCTCGACCACTGCTGAACTTTCTGCCAGCGCGATTGCCGCTGACTGAGGCGATTGAGGGCCATCGAGCGGGTCAACAAGAGCAGGTAGGCCACCACCGGCCCGCGGGCCGGGTCGTAGCGGCCCTGGCGCCAGTAGCGGAGGTAGACGTCATGGGTGAGATCCTCCGCTTCCTGGGGGGAGCGACACAGCTTCAGCGCCAGTCGGTAGACGGCCGGGCTGGTGGCGTCGTACAGGCTGGCCAGATCACCATGAAACTGTTGCGCCAGCTCCATCGGAGTGAGCCCTGTGGTCTCTTCACGGCGCGTCATGGCCACGGGTAGGACGGGCACAGGGGCGGCAGGGGCCATGGGATGGCCGGGAGGGAGGGCGGTGGAGCGGGCATCAATCGTGCAACGGCACACCACAGGTACCGGCCACCACGGCGATTGGATGTGCCTCGCTCGCGCGGCTCGGTCGTTCCATGCAGCAGATCAGCACTTTGGGGGCCGATCTCTTCAGCTGAGATTGAGATTCAGCTCACTTCTGCATACAGGAATCTAGAGACATTGCCCTCACCAGCTCACGCCATGGAGCTTCGGCAGCGGTGCGGTCTGGCTGGTGGTGGCGAACAGCCGGGGGATGCGGTTGCTGTTGTAGACCCTGAATTCCTCCACCAGGCTCACTCCTTCCTTGCGGACCGCCTGGTTGAGCACCAGAGAGCCATCGGGATCGGAGACCGAGCGGTGGAAGGTGCCCGGCGGGATGCGCAGGATGTCGCCACCGGTGTCGAGCCGGACGATGTGGAACGGGTAGTTCCAGCCCAGATTCACCAAAAAGAAGGTGCGGCCACCGTGCATGGCCAGCAGGTTGTCCTCCTGGTGGGGATGCAGGTAAAACTGCCAGGCTCCGGATTCCGGATCATCCGGGGGGCTCACCGCCGGCCCGCTGTGAACCACCAGGTCGCGGGCGTTGGAGGTGGGAACGGTGATATCGAAGAAGCGCACCGAAGGGGTGTCGCGGAACTTTTCGTAGGGGATGAGCTCGAACATCGGCGCCGGACGGGGCACTCTTGACTCGCTCGGCTGGAGGACGGAGCTGGACATCGGAACAACGCCGTCAGGGAAGAGACGCTTGAAAGTGATCCACCTAACCGGAGGAGTTCGGCCAGCAGCCGTGCGCACCGCTACGGAAGCCCGCGCTGGTGTCGAAAAGCAATCCGGCTGATGGACTTAGGCGGTTGTTGAGCTTACAAGCGCGCAAGCTTCAACTCCCCAGCAGAACCGGTCTGGCGGCCATTGCTTTAATGCGGGGAATACCCGTTGATGGAGCCCGAAGTCATGGCCGATCGCTCCCCTGCCGTTCTGCGCCTGGCGGCCGTGCTGGTGGCCGCCGGCCTGGGCCTGCAGACCTTGCCTGCTCTTGCCCAGACAGGCCGCTCCGCCGGCAGGCCCACCGTGTCGGTGCCCAACTTCAAGAACACCGTGACCCAGCAGGCCTGGTGGTGGCAAGGGCCGGTGGCAGAGGATCTCGCCGCCATGCTGGCCAATGAGCTGGCGGCTGAAGGCGATCTGCAGGTGGTGGAGCGCAGCAATCTCAAGGACGTGCTCTCGGAGCAGGAGCTCACCGACCTGGGAATCGTGCGCCAGAGCCCGAATGCGGCCCAGCGGGGCCAGATGACCGGCGCCCGCTACATCGTGCTCGGCACCGTGAGCTCCTACGACTCCAACGTGGAGAACACAAGCTCAGGCAGCAATTTCGGCCTGCTCGGCTTCGGCACCAAGAAGCAGCAGGTGGAAACCAAGGATTACGTGGCGATCGACATCCGTGTCGTCGACAGCACCACCGGTGAGGTGGTGGGACGCCGCACCGTGGAAGGGCGAGCCACCAGCACCGCTGAAGCCAGGGAGCAGGGGGGCAGCCTGCTGCCGTTGGCCGCCGGCGCCCTGCTGCTGGCCCCGAACATGGGCCGCACCGGTCAGGTGCTCACCGGCGCCGCCGGCACCTTGAACTTCGGCTCCAACGAAGCCCAGTCGCAGCGCACCCCGGCGGCCAAGGCCATCCGCGCCGCCCTGATCGACGCCTCCGACTACGTGAACTGCCTGCTGGTGCCCCGCGGGAACTGCATGGCCGCCTTCGACGCCCAGGACCAGCAACGTCGTCAACGTACCCGCGGCACACTTCAACTGGAGTGAACCGGCGCCAGTAGCCGGCCTGACCCTGGGCAAAGAATCAGAACGGGATCGGCATTTCGGCATCAGCCGGCTCTGGCGCGCACTGCGGAATCCGCTCCTCCACCACCTGGCCGATCACCACAATCGAAGGGGAACCAAAGCCTTCGGCCTCCACCCGATCGGCCAAAACCCCCAGGTAGCTCACCAGGTCGCGCTGACCACGGACCGTGCCCTGCTGGATCACCGCCGCTGGCGTTTCCTCGGCCAGGCCACCGGCGATCAGCTCCTCGCAGATCCGGCGCAGGTTGTGCAGGCCCATGTAAATCACCAGCCCGTCGCTGCTGCGGGCCAGCCCCCGCCAGTCGACCCCGGGGCGGTCCTTGTCGATCTCCTCATGGCCGGTGACGAAGGTGACGCTGGAGCCAGCGCGGCGATGGGTGACCGGCAGGCCGATGTAGGCCGGAGCGGCGATTCCGGCGGTCACCCCGGGCACCACCTGCACCGGCACCCCGGCCGCCACCAGGTGGGCGGCCTCCTCGCCGCCGCGGCCGAACAGAAAGGGATCGCCACCCTTGAGCCGCACGATGCAATCGCAGCGCTGGGCCAGGTCCACCAGCACGGCATTGGTGCTCGGCTGGGGCACCGAATGGTGGCCGCGCCGCTTGCCAACGAAATGGCGCTCACAACCTGCTGGGGTGAGATCAAGCAAGGCCCGCGGAACCAGAGAGTCGTAGACGAGCGCATCACACTGGCGCAGCAGACGGTGGGCCTTGAGGGTGAGCAGCTCCGGGTCACCAGGTCCGGCTCCCACCAGGTACACCGTGCCGGTCACGGCAAGGCCACCAAGGGCAGACCCCACGCCTGAGTCAGGTTGTCCGTGCGGGTCGCCAGCTTCCGGTCCTTCACATCTGCAGCAGTGTATGGAGTGGTTCAGCCACTCGCCTTGCTGACCTCATGGAGCGGGTGATGTGAGGGGCTGAGGTCAGGGGGTGAGGTCAAGGAGAAGGTCTGAAGATCAATCATTCCTAAGCTCGGTTTTTACGGGGACCTCACCACGACCTCGTTGCCACTGCCACGCAAGGCCGACTGGGGGCGGAGCCCTTCTGAACAGGCCAGACGGCCGGCGATGGCTGCCGATGCCCTGCGTTTTCGTGAGTTGCTCGCCAAGGTGGGCAGCGGTGAGCACACCAGCAAGGGCCTGAGCCAGGCCGAGGCCCGTGAGGCGATGGACCTGATGCTGGCCGGCGAGGTGGGGGAGGCCCAGCTCGGCGCCTTTCTGATCGCCCATCGGATCCGGCGGCCTTCGCCGGTTGAGCTCGCCGGCATGCTCGACAGTTACCGCGCCCGCGGCCCGGTCTTGCGCAGTCCGGTGTTGCTCAGTCCGGGGAAGAAGCCGCTCTGTTTTGGGGTGCCCTACGACGGCCGCAGCCGCACGGCGCCCCTGCTACCCCTGCTGGCGCTGATGCTGGCGGCCGCCGGCCAGCCGGTTGTGCTGCACGGCGGCGATCCGATGCCGGTGAAGTACGGCATCACCCTCGCCGAGCTGTTTGCGGCCCTGGGGATCGAATGGCGGAACCTCAGCCTGCCGGCGGTGCAGGCCAGGCTGGAGACGCACAACCTGGCCCTCACCCACCAGCCCCTGCACTTCGCCGCCGCCGATCGCCTGCTGCCGGTGCGCGACGCGATCGGCAAACGCCCGCCGGTGGCCAGCCTGGAGCTTCTCTGGACTCCCCATCAAGGGGAGCACCTGCTGGTGAGCGGCTTCGTTCACCCCCCCACCGAGAACCGGGCCTGGGAGGCCCTCGCCATGGCAGGCGAACCCGACCTGCTCACCGTCAAAGGGCTGGAAGGCTCCACCGACCTGCCCACATCCCGGGCGGGCATCACCGCTCGGGTGCGCGATGGCGTGATGACCCGACTCCTGCTCCATCCCCGCGACCATGGGATCAGCAGCCATGAACAGGCCTGGGAGAACCTCGAGCAATGGCGAGAGGATGCACTTGCGGCCCTGGTCGGGGAGGGGCCCCTGGCCGAAGGCCTGCTCTGGAATCTGGGGGCCTACCTCTGGCTGGCCGATCAGTGCAGCAGCCTCGAAGCCGCCCTGGACCAGGCCAGGGCCCTGCTGCTGGCCCGTAGCGGCGAAAAGCTTCGCCAGGAGCTGGCGGCATGAACCAACACAACCATTGCTTTGGCTTCGAGGCCGATTTCGTCGCCTCCCTGCGCTGCCTGCCGATGGCCGTGCGGCGCAAGCTCGATCTCGCCGGCGTCAAGCTCAAACTCAGCCACTGGCACGCCTTGAGCAACGACGAGCGGCTACAGCTGTTGGAGTGGGCCGATCAGCCTGACGCGATCACCGCCCTGCGGCAGTGGCTGAGCGGGCGCACCGCCGCCATGGCCGATGGACCGGCCAAGCCCCTGGAGCCAGCACACGCCGAGAGCTGGCAACAAAGCGAGCAGCTACCCGATCGGCTGCGCCTCTCTTGCGCGCAATTGGGCTGCTCAATCCCCTTGGCGGCCTGGGCGGAGCTGGGTGAACTGCAACGCTTCGCCTTAGTCAAACTCAGCCACCCTGGCCACGAACACCGCAACCTACCTGGGGCCATTCGCGAGTTCGGGCTTGGCGATTAGCCATGACCTCAAGGACCTCGGGCACCCGGTGGCGACGCTGACCCAAGCCTGATGACCAGCAAAGCCAATGAATCTCAATCCAGACTGCTGGGATGTAGAAAACGTTGATCAGAAAAGCTTGCTGAGGATGGTTATTAGGCCCGGCGCTCGATCGGCAGAATCACCGCCGCGGCAGCCTCGACGCGAACCGCCGCCGCCTTCAGCTCCGGCTGGCCGGAGATCGGGCAGGCCAACTCATGCATGAGCGCGTTGGCCTCGCAGGCCAACTCCTGCCTGAACCCCCAGTGCATCGGCAGAAACACCGTGCCGGCGCGGATGCGATCGCTGATCGACAGCCGGGCCGTGATGCTGGAGCGTCTGGAGGTGATCCGGGCCAGCGCGCCGTCCGCCAGGCCCAGATCAAGAGCGTCCACCGGATGCATCTCCAGCAGAGGCTCGGGATGCATGGCCACCAGCCGAGGAACCTGGGCCGTGCGGGTCATCGTGTGCCACTGGCCCAGATAACGCCCAACAGTGAGTACAAGGGGATAGCCCTCCGAGATCGGCTCGCCCAGGCCCAGCGGCAGATCGGCGCAGAAACGGGCGCGGCCGTTGGCGGTTGGGAAGAGCAGATCGGTGTAGAGGCGTTTCGCTTCGGTCGTTGGTGCGCTGCCTTTGGGAGCGGGCCATTGCTGCGGGCCGTGGCTGGCCAGTAGCTCGTGGCTGAGGCCGGAGACGTCGCAAAGGCGGCCGGCCGAGAGTTGGGCGTGCTCTGCATAGACCTCGGCTGCGCTGGTGTAGGTGAACTGATGCTCGAAACCCAGCCGCCGTCCAACAGCGGCGAAGATCTCCCAGTCGGGACGGGCCTTGCCTGGGGGGCGGCGGAAGGCCGGACAGAAGGTGACCCGCCGCTCGGAATTGGTCATCGTTCCCTGCTTCTCGCTCCACTGGGCGGCCGGCAGCAGCAGGTGGGCGTAATGCGCGGTTTCGGTACCGGCATAGGCCTCACTGAGCACGATCAATGGGCAGAGGGCCATGGCGGCCTTGACCCGTTCCAGGTTGGGCATACTCACCAGAGGGTTGGTGGCCGCCACCCACCACAGATCAATCTCGCCGCGCTCCATGGCCTCCAGCTGCTGCCATGCCGCCAATCCAGGCCTTGGGGCGATCGAGCCCGGCGCCAGATCCCAGGCACGCTCCACCTCGTCACGGTGCCCGGCATCATTCACATTGCGGTAGCCAGGCAGCAGGTGGGCCAGACCGCCAGCCTCCCGGCCACCCATGGCATTGGGCTGGCCGGTGAGAGAGAAGGGTCCCGCCCCGGGCCGGCCGATCTGACCGGTGAGCAGATGCAGGTTGATCAGGCCCGCCACCGTAGCCGTGCCCTCCACGCTCTGATTGACCCCCATCGACCAGAGGCTGAGCGCGGCCCCGGCGCCTCCCCAGAGCTCGGCCACCCGCCGCAGCTTGTCCTCGCTGACGCCACAGATGGCAGCAACCTTTGTTGGCGTCCACTCCTTCAGCACGGCGGCGAAGGCGGGAAAGCCATCGGTGGCCTCGTCGATGAACTCGTGATCGATGGTTCGCCGGGCCAGCAAAAGATGGGCAAGGCCATAGAGAAGTGCCAGGTCGGTACCGGGCTGAATGGCCAGATGAAGATCAGCGGCGTCTGAGGTGGCTGTGGCTCGCGGATCGACCACAACGATCTTGAGCTGCCTGGGGTTTTTCTTGCGACGTTTAACTAGTCGCTGGAACAACACCGGATGACAGGCAGCCGTGTTGGTGCCGATCAAGAAAGCCAGATCGCAATGATCAAGGTCGTCGTAACAACAGGGAGGGCCATCGGAGCCAAGGCTGCGGGCATAACCGGCAACGGCTGAGCTCATGCACAGCCGAGAATTGGCATCGAAATTATTGGATCCGATCGCTCCTTTGATGAGCTTCTGGGCAACGTAATAGTCTTCCGTATGGAACTGCCCTGAGCCGTAAAGGGCGATGGAATCGGATCGCTGCCTGGCGAGGCTGTTTTGAATCTGGCCAGCGATGAGATCAAGCGCCTTCTCCCAGCTGATCGGCTGGAAGGGCTGATCCAGGGTGGGGCGGTAGAGAGGTTCCAGCAGGCGGGATCGATCGAGCGTTTCCCCAACCGTGGCCCCCTTGATGCAGACCTGCCCCAGGCTGGATGGATGACCGCGATCCCCCTTCACCCCCCAGATCGGCAGGCCGTCGACCCCGCGACGGGTCGCTTGATTGGGGGCTGCTGGCGGCAGCATGGTGAGACCACAACCCACACCGCAGTAGGGGCACTGGGTGTTAACGGCAGAGGCTTCGGTTGTGGCCGGGGAATCGCCCATCTCGGCCACCATCAGGGCACTTCAGCCAGTATCACTTCTCCCTCGTGGAGATCATCGAAGGAACCCTTTGGTTCCTTGAGGAAGAAGTAACACATCAGGCCCACCACCAGCCCGGCCACACCCAGAACCTGGAAGAAGGCACTGTTGGATGCCGCCACTACCGCCGGAGACGGATCACCGGATGCGTCACCGATCCAGACGGGCAGCAGGCTGTAGATGGTGAGATAGGCCACGGCTCCCACATTTCCATAAGCCCCGACCATGCCGGCGATCTGGCCTGTGACCCGGCGCTTCACCAACGGAACAATGGCATAGGTGGATCCTTCTCCAGCCTGTACAAAGAAGGAGCAACCCATGGTGAGCACCAGGGCCAGCAGGATGCCGGCCGTACCCACGAAAGTTCCCGGTTTAATCATGCTCATCACCAAGTAACCGATACCCAGGCCCACGGTCAGAAAGCCCATTGTCTTGCGGCGCGATCCCAGACGATCGGAAATGAGTCCACCACCCGGGCGGGCCACCAGGTTGACGAACGCAAAGGAGGCGGCAAGGATACCGGCAGTCGCCTTCGGCAACAGGAAGGTAGTTTCAAAAAAGGTGGGCAACATCGACACCACAGCCAGTTCTGAGCCGAAATTCACCACATAGGTGAGCTCCAAAATAGCCACCTGCTTGAACTCATAACGATCGTCTTTGGGATACACTTTCGTACCCTTGATGAGATCCATATTTGTGCGGATGATGCCCAGGGTTTGGGCCACGAAAAAGGCAAGCACCAGCAACAGGGCGATCGTGTATCCCGTGTCATTGAGAAAGTTAACCTTCTGAAGCCGCCAGGCCAGCACGCTGAGAATGGCTGCAAACGGAACGTTCATGCCGAGCAGCCCCCAGAAGTCGCGCATGGAGGTCACCTCTAACCCAGCCGCTTTAGCGGGCTTTTGATAAACCCTTCCCGGTGGAGTATCGGAAACATTGAAAAAATAGAAGATGCCGTAGGCTGCAGCGATCAGTCCAGTTATGGCAATGGCGCCGCGCCAGTTGAGCACCACATCACCGATCTGAGCTCCGCCGGCAAACGAAAGCCAGCCCGCCACGATCACCATGGTAAGGGCCGAAAAGGCCGAGCCGAAATTCCCCCAGCCGCCGTAAATCCCTTCCGCCAGTCCAATCTCCTTCGGCGGAAACCATTCAGCCACCATGCGGATTCCGATCACGAAGCCTGCACCAACAATGGAGAGCAACAGCCGGGCAATCACCAGTTGATTGAAATCCTGGGCGCTTGCAAATAGCAAGCAAGGAATGGCTGAAAATACCAGAAGTGTGGAATAGGTGATTCGAGGTCCGTACTTATCGAGCACCATCCCAATCAGGATGCGGGCTGGCACCGTGAGAGCCACATTGCAGATCGCCAACGTACGGATCTGGGACAGCGAGAGACCCAAGTCCTCCTTGACCGTGGTGGCCAGTGGAGCGAGGTTGAACCAGACGACGAAGGTGAGAAAGAAGGCAAACCAGGTGAGATGCAGGGTTTTGTATCTCCCCTGGAGAGACCAGAGTTCGGCAAGCATGGGTCACGAAAGAGGAACCCTGGCTTCGGAAAAAAGCGCTCAGGACTGAAAATCGGCGCACCATGCTGACCGAGACACAAATAAGAGCATCCGGAGCACTCCTTCCTCTGTAGTTGTAGATACGAATCCTGTCAGGCCTTGCCTTGGTCCGCTGGTGCCCCCTTCTCCAGACCAATCAAAACCCACGCCATTCACAATACAAAACTCCGGCGAGGCTCTCCCCTGCGATCCCGAGCCTTGTGAATAGGCAAGGCAAGGAGCCCCGCGTCAGCCTTGATCAGCCTGCTTCGCTCTTTAATTTCTCAACGAGAATCGAATCATTTTTCTTGTAGAGCTTTGCCTCGGCCTCAATGAAAATGTTTGCGAGGGCGTTGTAAGCCTCGCCCCAGGCATCGATAACTTGATCTGTAGCAGCTTCTCCCAGCACATCTTTCATCGCCTCAAGCAGCTTGGCGCCGATGAGGGAGTATTGCTCGGGCAGGATTCTGGCCTCCACATGCTTGTGAGCAATTCGCTCGACGGCTGAAGCAAGTTCTTCGAGGCGGTCAATATGAGTGGCATAGGCATAGACAGAGGCGGCCAGCTTCTTGGCTTGACCGTTGCCATGGGCATCCACCATCCAGGTATTTTCAAAGCCCAATCTATAGTCGGGACGCTCTGCAAAGGCAATTTCATACATTCGAGAGGTGATCTTTTCGCCGTGCTCTTTAACCGCCGGAGCAGTTGCCTTGACGATGTCTATCGTCTGCTGCGAAATTGTCATTCTTCACTGTCCCAGAACTTCTTGACCATACCACGATTTGCTTGATTGATTTGCTGCGAGCGTACTGTTATTGCTTCCCCTTGCTGTCTGAGTCACTATGCTATCCCCTATTGATGAAGGGACTGGAGTCCTGCGCCGCTTCAACTCCAGTAGAGCGTGCAATGGCGCCTGATCGTTGCTGCTTCTTGGTTGTGCGTCCATCAGCGGATGCAAGGGCCCTCTTCACCTCGGAGCCCACACCCTTCGAGTGCTGATCGGAAGGATGGCTCGGGGCCAGCTTTCAAACACTGCCTCGAAACATCGAGCTTGAGTCACAATCCTCGTTGAAGACCCACCTGACTGAGCAAGAGGATCGAGTCTCACGAAGGTTTCAATCACTTGACAGGACTTTCACTGTAAAAAAAGGGATTAGGGCGACAAAGAACCGACCTGACGACCCAGCCGACGCTGTTCTGGAGACCATGCCTAAAACTGGACCCTGATAGATGCAGGCAGTTCAACCAGCGCAGCATGGCCTGGCTGAGAGCATGGGGTAATGGCCGTCTCCATCCGGTTCTGCCCCTGTCTGCTGAGCGGCGGTGAGAGTCGGCGGATGGGCCGCGACAAAGCGCTGCTTCCCCATCCAGCTGGCGGCACCTGGTTGGAGCAGGCCCTGCGCCTGCTGGCCCAGCTGCAGCAGCCCGTCACCCTGCTCAGCCGCCACCCGTCCCACGGGACGATCGCCCGTCAACTTCAGCAGCGCGAGGGGTTCGAGCTAGAGGTGATCGTGGAGCCACCGCCCCAGGAGGGCCCCCTGCTGGCCCTGACCCGGCTGATGGCCCATCACCGCGGCCAGCGACTGCTACTGGCGCCAGTGGACATGCCCTGGCTGCAGCCAGGCACCCTGAAGCAACTGCTGAAGGCCGGCGCGGCGGAGCCGGAGCGGATTCTTGTGGCCCACGACGGCCAGCGGCTTCAGCCCCTGCTCGGTCTCTACCCCGCCAGCGACCCCTCCCGTCAGTCCGCCGAAACGTTCACCGGCCAAGGAGGCCGCAGCCTGCTGCGCTGGCTGAATCAAACCCAGCGCTTCAGTTCGGTGCCGCTGGACCCACTGCAGCTGCGTAACGCCAACCTGCCGGCCGACTGGGCGCCCTGAGCAGCCAATCCGAACACTGCCGCGCCAGGCTTGGCGCCCGGCAGCAAACCAGAGGAGGTTGTGATGGCTGAACCGGCCTCCCTGCGTGATCGCCTCGGACGCCCACCCGGCGTGTTGCGTCTGTCGCTGACGGCCCGTTGCAATCTGGCCTGTCCCTATTGCTGCCCGGATTCCCAGGAACCACCTGAGCTGCTCAGCCTGACGGAGCGTCTGCAGCTGGTGGCCGCCGCCGTGGATCTGGGCTTCGGCACGCTGCGGCTCACCGGCGGTGAACCGTTGCTGAACCGGGATCTGGAGGCCTTGATCGGCGGTCTCCAAGCCCTTCGTGATCCTTCCAGCCGCCCCCGCGGCCCGTTGCAGGACATCGCGCTGACCACCAACGGGGCGCTGCTGGGGGCGGAGCGGGCCCGGGCCCTGAAGGCCGCCGGGCTCGATCGGATCACCATCAGCCTCGATGGCACCGATGGCGAGAGCGTGGCGCGGATGGCGGGTCTGCTGGCGGGGCCCAGCGCCGGGGAAGCCCTGCTGGCCAAGGTGCTGGCGGCTGTGGAGCACGCCCGTGCCGCCGGCTTCGACCCGGCCGCAGGCCAGCTCAAGCTCAATGCCGTGATCGCCCGCGGCCGCAACGACGATCAGCTGCTGCCGTTGGCGGCGCTGGCGCGGCGGCTGGGGGTGGAGTTGCGCCTGATTGAGTTCATGGATGTGGGCAACCGCAACGGCTGGAACCTCGAGCAGGTGGTGCCAGCGGCCGAGATGCTGCAACGGATCGGCGCCGTCTGGCCGCTGCAGCCGGTGGGACGTGCCAGCGCTGCCACCGCCAACCGCTGGCGCTACCGCGACGGCGGCCTGGAGGCGGCTTCCGGTGGCGGGCAACTGGCCGTGGTGGCCTCGATCAGCGCCCCCTTCTGCGGCGACTGCAACCGCCTGCGCATCACCGCCGATGGCGTGGCCTACACCTGCCTGTTCGCCTCCAGCGGCTTCGACCTCAAACCCTGGCTGCGGCCAGGCGGGCGCCCGGGAGCTGACCGGGCTGGGCTGGATGCGGCCCTGCGCGGCCTCTGGCGCGAGCGCCAGGATCGCTACAGCGAAGAACGGGGGCCCGAGGCTGGCTCCGCCGAGCCCAGCACACCGGCAGCGGCCCACGCCGAGATGGCCTACTTGGGCGGTTGAGCTGCCCGGTCAACCTGCTGGGGGAAAAGCGCCGCGCACCAGCACCGGCACCCGTTTGAAGGCCGGCGTGCCGCTGCGGGCATCCACCTTGGTGCGGATGATGGCGTTCACCTCGGGATAGAACATCAGAGCCGCCCCTTCGCGGATCTCGCCGGGGATGATCTCGATGTTGGTAAGCACGCCGGCTTCGCCCTGCACCGACACCCGCTGGTGGGCGCTCAGGCCGGAGCGGGCCAGATCGCCGCGGTTCATCAGGATCGTCTGGCGGTGCGGCATGCCCCGGTAGGCATCGCCGGCTTTGTAGACCACCGTGTTGTGCTGGCCGTAGCTGCGGGCTGTGATCAAGGCCACCACCAAGCCGTGCTCGCCCGGCCCCAGGTCACCGAAGTGGGCCGGCTCAGGCAACTCCAGCGCCGGCAGGGGCGTGGCCTGCATCCGTGCTCGCCCCGATGGTGTCGGGAAGCGGGGCTGCTCGAACAGCCGCCCCTCCACGCTGAATTCCCCGTTATTGGCATCGATCCGGGCGATCGGCCCATAGCCGGGCACGGTGCGGGCGATCAACTGGCGCACGTACACCGGATCCTGCAGGCGTTCCCAGTCGATTGGATCGCGGCCCATCAGCCGCATGGCCAGCTCGGCGAGAAAGCCCACCTCGCTGATCAGATCGGCGCGCTTGAGGTGGCTGCTGCCGGGTTCGTTGAGGCGCACAAAATTGTTGCCCGATTCAGTCGTGGTGCGGTGTGGTGTTTCGAAGCGGTTGAACACCGGCAACACCAGGGTGGTGCGGGCCGCCAGGCCGTGGAAATGTCCCTGGTTGGGCTTGGTGGCGAGATAGAAGATCGTGTCGATGCGGCCCAGGGCCTGCCGGGCCTGCTCGGAATCGGGGTTGGCCCCCCAGAGATTGCCCCCCAGGCAGAGCAGGCTGTCGACGGCTCCGGCCTCGGCCGCCTCGATCAAGGCGCGGGTGTCATAGCCGGGCACCCGACTGAGCGGACGGCCCAGCAGGGTTTCCAGGGCTTTTTGCATCTCGGCGCGCAGCTTTACGGTCACGCCCATCGAGCCGAAGCCCTGCACGTTGGAGTGGCCGCGGATCGGCATCGTGCCCGCCCCCGGACGTCCGACGTTGCCGCTGAGCAGGGCGGTGTTGGCGATGGCATGCACATTGGCCGTGCCGTTGGCCTGGTGGGTGATGCCCATCGCCCAGGCGAACACCACCCCCTTGGCCCGGCCGATCACGGCGGCGGTCTCCTCCAGCTCTTCGCGGCTGAGGCCGCAGCAGCTGGTGATCGCCTCCCAGGAGGTTGACTTCAGCGCTTCCACCACGGCCTGCCAGCCCTCGGCGTGGGCCTTGAGGAAGTCGAACTTGATGCTGCCGGCCTCCAGCAGTGCCTTCTGGAGGCCCAGGAACACGGCCGTGTCGCTGCCGGGAATTGGCTGCAGGAACAGCGAGGCGATCGTCGAGCCCCGCAGCATCGACTTGATCGGAAAGGCCGGCGAGCCGAACTTGAGCAGCCCCACCTCCAGCACCGGATTGATCACGATCACGCTGCCGCAGCGCTCCCGCAGGTGGATCAGCTCATTCATCAGCCGCGGGTGGTTGGCCGGCGCGTTGGAGCCCACCAGCACCACGCAATCAGACTGCTGCAGGCTCTCCAGGCTCACCATCGAAGTGCCCGAGCCGAACACCTCGCCCAGCCCCACGGTGGAGGGGGCATGGCAGAGGTCGGAGCAGTCGGCCAGGTTGTTGGAGCCCCAGGCCCGCAGCAGCAACTGCAGCAGATAGGCCGCCTCGTTGGAGGAGCGGCCGGAGCTGTAGGAGGCCACCCGCTCCGGCGGGCGCTGGAAGGCGGCTTCAGCCAGCTCAAACACGTCGTCCCAGCCGAGGCGCTCGTAATGGCTTCCGCCCTCACGCAGGATCAGGGGATGGCTGAGGCGACCGAGGCGATCGGCCTCCATCGAACTCAGGCGCTGCAGTTCCGCCAGGCTGCGCTGCGCGAACACCCCCTCAGACACGGCCGGTTGCAGTTCCGCCGCAATCGCCTCGACGCTCTTGAGGCAGCGCTGCAGCGGTTGCCCCAGCTCATCGCGGAAGCCGCCGTTCTGGCCGCCTGTGCCCCAGGCACAGGACAGGCAGGCGCTCTTGTGCAGCAGTGTTTGCCAGAGCAGCGGGCCTTTGGGCGAGAGGGTCGCCTTGGCCCAGCCATCGATCACCGGCCAGCCGCCACCTACGGCCGGGGTGCCGGGATCAGCAGGGGAAGGTTCTGGAGTGGTTTTGGCGGAAGCGGAGACCCTGTCACCCATCTGCGCGACCGGCGAAGGAAAATCACGCTAACGACCACACCCCTGATTACGGTCAAGACAATCCACTCGCATCAGTTCAACCGATGAAATCGAGCCGTTTCGCCATCCACTTGGGATTCGCTGTGGCATTCGGCTTTGCCGTGGCGGGGTTATCGAGCTGTGCAGGGCCCGAGGCCAACCAGGGGAGCCTCTCCAGCCCACCAGCGCAGGATGCCAGCCTTGCCACGAAGTCTGAGCCTTTGCTGATCCGCTCCGGCGATTTTGTTTCCGGCGAGCATCCCACCAAAGGCTCTGCACAACTGGTGAAGGAGAACAACCAGCATCGCCTGGAATTGGATCAGGATTTTTCAACTTCAACATCTGGCCCTGACCTGGTTGTGGTCTTGCATCGCAAGGCCGATGTGATTGCCTCCACCACGCCACCAGCTTTCCCGCTTAACGAAGGTGATTACGTACTGCTTGCTCCCCTGAAGAGCTTCAGCGGCGCCCAGATGTATCCGATTCCAGAGAGCGTCAATCTCGAAGAGTTCAGATCAGCAACAATCTGGTGCCGGCGATTCAATGCCACGTTTGGTTCTGCCACATTGCAATAAGTGATCTCTGGCGTCCTTCAGTTGGGGGCAGTGGAAACGTGCCACCGTTGAGTTCAGCGCTTAGCTTTGATTTTGCGCGAGGTCTCGGTTTCGCACGTGGACCTGATGGCTGATTCGATCACCCCAGCCTTGCAGCGTCGCATCGGCCTCACCGGGGGCATTGCCAGTGGCAAAAGCAGTGTTGGGCGGATTCTTAGCGGCAGCTACGGGCTGCCCGTGCTGGATGCCGACGCCTACGCCCGCGACGCGTTAGCCCCGGGTACAGCGGCGACGCAGGCCGTGCAGGCCCGCTACGGCAACCTTGATCGAGCCGCCCTGGGGCGCATCGTGTTTGCCGATCCAGCCGAACGGCTCTGGCTTGAGCGCTTGGTGCACCCCTTGGTGCGCAGCCGCTTTGAGCAAGCCCTGGCACAATTCGCTGGGGCACCCTGCCTGGTGCTGATGATTCCGCTGCTCTATGAAGTGAATCTGCAGGGGCTCTGCAGCGAGGTCTGGCTGGTGGACTGCGACGAGGAGCAACAACTCCAGCGCCTGATCCAGCGTGACGGCTACAGCAGCGGTGAAGCCCGCGCCCGCATCAACGCCCAGTGGCCACTGGCCCGCAAGCGTGAGCTGGCCGATGTACTGATCAACAACCGCGGCGGCGAGGCCGAGCTGATCGAGCAGGTGCAGCGTCACTGGTTCTCGGCAAGCTGCCGTGATCCCTTCCCTCCAGCCGTCTCGCCATGACACGAACAATTCGCTTCTTCGCCACCAACCGCGACCGGGAGCAATTGGGCCAACGCTTTGATCGCAATCAGCGAATCAAGCTGCAGAGCAGTGGATATCACTGGGTCGACACCCATATCTGCATGGGCCACTACCTAGCCACCACCAATCCCAACACCATTCCCGTCGATGCGGTGATTTCGCCCTCCACCGAGCGGGTGTTCGACAAATTCCTTGCCAAGCCTGAAATCAGAAAGGTGGTGATCGGCATCCATGGCTTCAATGTGCCGTTGCATGGCGCCATCACCTCCTTTTCCCTGTTAGCTGAAGCCCTGGCCGCCACCCTTGAGGCCAGGGGCCTTTCCCTGGTGCTGGATCCCGAGCCAGCAGCAACAACCACTGGCGTGAGCCCTCCACCAGCCGCCGCCGCTCCGGGCCGAGCTGTGCAAAAGGATCAGATCGCCTTCGTGGGGTTCTCCTGGCCTTCAGACGGCCGCCTGCTGGCCTACCAATCCGACCGGCTGGAGGCGGCCCAGTCGGCGAACGCCCTGGCCAACCTGATCGCCAACATCCGCGCCGCCAACGACAGCGTCGAGGTGGATGTGATCGCCCACAGCATGGGCAGCTATCTGGTCTGCAGCATGCTCAAAAGCCTGGTGGACCGCTCTGCCTGGCCCTACCGGGCCTGGGAGAACAACGCGATCGGCCGCTCGATCGCCCAACGGCTGAAGCGGCGCGACGATGCCGGTAGCAGTTCGTTCATCGATCGCCTGATCCTGCTGGCTCCCGATGTGGAGCGCCGCGAAGTCACCCAGTGCCACAACATCAACATTAACTCCGAGCTGTTGGACTACAACGGGCCGTTCCACGACGGTTTGAAGCATCTGGTCGGCCATACGTACCTGTTCTATTCGCGGAATGACTCCGCCCTGAAAGCCTCAGTGCTCGAAAAAGATGCCCTGCGCGAACCCTTCCAGAAGGTGAAAGAGCTTGTGGCCGGCGCCGACATCGACAAGCGCTGGGAGAGCAGCCTCGGCCTCAACCCGCTGCCCTCGCTTGCTCCAGCCAACATGACCGGCTTCAACGCCACCATGCTCACCAACCGCTCCATCGACCACGGTGATTATTTCGACGCCCCCCAGATCATCGAAACGATGGCCCAGCTGCTGGCGGATTAGCCGTGTGGTTCCAGCAGGTTGTTGCGCTAACCCTTCAGCTTTTCGGCCAGAATCCGGTTGGCGAGCTTGGGATCGGCGCGGCCGCCGGTGCGTTTCATCAGCTGGCCCACGAAGAAACCCTGCAGCTTGTTTTTACCGCCTCGGAACGCCTCCACCTCGGCTGGATGGGCCGCCAGCAGCTCCGCCACGATCGCCGTGATCGCCGCTGGGTCGCTGATCATGCCCAGACCGCGGTCGGCCACGATCGCCTGGGCGGAACCACCCTGCTCCAGCAGCTCCGGCAGAAGATCTTTGGCGATCTTGCCGCTGATGGTGCCGTCGTCGATCAGCTGCACCAATTCCGCCAGCTGCGCAGGCTTGAGGGGCAATTCGGTGATCGACATCTTGCCGGCATTGAGATGGGCGGCGATGTCGCCCGTGACCCAGTTGGCCACTCCCTTGGCGTCGGCACCAGCCGCCACGGCGGCTTCGAAGTATTCGGCCATGGCGCGCTCATCGGTGAGCACCCGGGCGTCGTAGATTGAGAGCCCTAGGGCATCGGCGTAACGATGGCGCTTGGCGGCAGGCAGCTCGGGCAGCTCGGCGCGCCAGCCCTCGCGCCGCTCGGCACTCACCTCAATCGGTCCCAGATCCGGCTCGGGGAAGTAGCGGTAATCGCTGCTGCCCTCCTTGCTGCGCATGCTGCGGGTGTGCTGCTTGCTCTCATCCCAGAGGCGTGTTTCCTGAAAGATCGGCTCGCCGGCCTCGATCGCCTTGATCTGACGGGCGATTTCGTGGTCACAGGCCTTCTGGATCGCCGAGAAGGAGTTCATGTTCTTGATCTCCACCTTCACGCCGAAGGGATCGTTGGGTCCGCGCCGCACCGAGATGTTCACATCGCAGCGCAGGGATCCTTCCTGCATGTTGCCGTCGCTGACGCCCAGATAACGCATGATCCGGCGGATTTCTGAGGCGTATTCGGCCGCCTCCCGGCCCGTGCGCAGATCGGGCTTGGAAACAATCTCGGCTAGGGCCACACCGGCGCGGTTGTAATCCACCAGCGAATGGGTGCTGCCGGCCAGACGATCGCTGCCGGCATGCACAAGCTTGCCGGCATCTTCTTCCATGTGCAGCCGCTCGATGCCGATCGTCTTGAGGTAGGTGTCTTTTCCCTTTTCGGCCACTTCCACCTCGATCCAGCCGTTTTCGGCGATCGGCTGATCGAACTGGGAGATCTGGTAGTTCTTGGGCAGGTCGGGATAGAAATACTGCTTGCGGTCGAACTTGCTGTGCTCGGCCACCTGCAGATTGAGGGCCAGAGCCGCCTTCACCGCATACTCGAGCACCTTCTGATTCAGCACCGGCAGGGTGCCGGGCAACCCCAGCACCACCGGATCGATGTGGCTGTTGGGCTGGTCGCCGAAGTTGGTGGAGGCGGCGGTGAAGATCTTGCTGGCCGTACCCAGCTGCACGTGGGTTTCCAGGCCGATCACGGCCTCCCAGCCCTCATGTCCAATCGCCGAAGCCATTCCGCTCTCCCGGCTTGCGCCTGTTGTGGAAACGATCCTATGCAGGGGACTGTTGGGCGCGGCCGCCATCACCCCGCTGCTGGCGCTTGGATAGTTTGAGTCCATGACAGGCCTGCGCACGGATCAAGTCTCGGCAAGCCGGTCCTTTGCAGAAGGCGACGCTGATCCGGTGCTGGTTCTCGGTGGCGGCCTGATCGGTCTGGCGATCGCCCACCAGCTGGCCCGTCGCGGCGAGTGTGTTCGGGTGCTGAGCCGCCGCCGCAACGAGGCGGCGGGCTTTGTCGCCGCCGGCATGCTCGCGCCCCATGCCGAGGGGCTGGAGGGGGCCATGCTCGCCCTGGGTCAACGCAGCCTGGCGTTGCTGCCCCAGTGGGTGGGCCAGCTCGAAGCCGACAGCGGCCTGCCCTGCGGCCTGCTGCGCTCAGGGATCGTGGTGCCCTTCACCACCAGCGCCGAGCGAGGGGCCTACCCCACCGCTTCGCTGGGGCAACCGCTCGATCGCGCCGAACTGGAAGCCGAAATCCCGGGCATCGGCGCAGACTTTTGCTGCGGGCTGCTGTTCGCCCAGGACGGCCAGATCGACAACCGCCGCCAGTTGATGCGCGCCCTGGAGCGGGCTTGCGTCGAGCGGGGCGTGGCCTTCGCCGAGGGCACCGAGGTGCTGGAACTGATGAGCGATGGCCAGCGGGTGCTCAGCGGGGTGCGCCTGATCGGCGCCGGTGGCCTGGTGCGCAGCCTGGCCTGTCGCCGGGCCGTGTTGGCCTGCGGGGCCTGGAGCGCCAGCCTGCTGCCCGGCTTGCCGGTGGTGCCGATCAAGGGGCAGATGCTCTCCCTGCAGGCCCCCCGCCGGGCCCTGCGCCGGGTGCTGTTCGGGCCCGGCACCTATCTGGTTCCCCGCGAGGACGGCCTGATTGTGGTGGGAGCCACCAGCGAACCGGAGGCCGGCTTCGCCGCTGGGCTCACGCCCCGGGGCCAGCAGCAGCTGGAGGCCGGCCTCACCGCCCTGTTGCCGGCGGCGGCCAGCTGGCCGCCGATGGAGCGCTGGTGGGGGTTTCGTCCGGGCACGCCCGATCAGGCTCCCTTGCTTGGCCCCAGTCCGATCGAGGGGTTGTGGCTGGCCACCGGCCACTACCGCAACGGTGTGCTGCTCGCGGCTGTCACAGCAGAGCTGATCACCGCCCAGGTGAGCGGCGATCAAGCCAGGGATGGATCAGGCGAGCCAAGCCGACGCAGCGTTTTGTCGGCCGCCAACGCCGCTTTGTTGGCCAACTTCCGCTTCGACCGCTTCGCTGTTCAGCCGCAAAGCGCTCAGGGCTCCACGCGCCAGACCTGATCGGCGGGCGTCCAGTCGCTCAGCTCGGAGGGCTCGAACCAGAGGCCGATCTCAAAATCAGCGGTTTCAGGGGCATCGGAGCCGTGGATCACGTTGCGACCGATGTTCACCGCCAGATCGCCGCGGATCGTGCCGGGCTCGGCCTCCAGCGGCTTGGTGGCGCCGATCAGCTTGCGGGCACTGGCGATCACACCATCGCCTTCCCAGACCATCGCCACCACGGGACCACTGGTGATGAACTCCACCAAGCCGGCGAAGAACGGCCGCTCGCTGTGCACCCCGTAATGGCTTTCAGCCAGCTCACGGCTGGGCACCAGCTGCTTGAGGCCCACCAGCTTGAAGCCCTTGCGCTCGAAGCGGCCGAGGATCTCGCCCACCAGCCCCCGCTGGACGCCATCGGGCTTGATGGCAAGGAAGGTGCGTTCGACGGCCATGGAAAGAGCGTTGGTGTGAGCCCCCATCGTCTGCGGCAGGGCCGCCCATTGGCAAGCCGAGCGCAGGGCTTCCCCAGCCACTCAGCCTGAGAGGGGCCAATCCAGACCCATGGGGAGATCGGGGAATGGAGGGGGCTGGCCCGTTGAGCGTGTCCAACGAGGTTCTGCGGACCGCCTCATTAGATTTCGGGTTCGTCCCCACGCACCGCCGCGCACCGATGGTGCTTGCCGATTCGCTTCCCCCCTCCGCGTCCGCCTGGTGCGCCGCCGACGGCGCCGCTCTCTATGGCGTAGACGGCTGGGGCGATCCCTATTTCAGTGTCAGCGAGCGCGGCCATGTGATGGTGCAGCCCCGCGGCGAACGCGGCGGCGCCCTCGATCTGGTGGAACTGGTGCGGGGGCTGCAGGGCCGCGATCTCTCCCTGCCGCTGCTGATCCGCTTCGACGACATCCTCGAAGACCGGCTGGAGCGGCTCCACGCCGCCTTTGAGAGAGCGATCGCCCAGTACGGCTACGCCGGCCGCTACCAGGGCGTTTTCCCGGTGAAATGCAACCAGCAGCGCCACGTGGTGGAGCAGCTGATGGAAAGCGGCCGCCGCTGGCACTTCGGGCTCGAGGCCGGCAGCAAGGCCGAACTGCTGATCGCCCTGTCGCTGCTCGACGACCCCGAGGCCCTGCTGATCTGCAACGGCTACAAAGACCAGCGCTACATCGAGACGGCGATCCTGGCCCGCCGGCTCGGCCGCCAGCCGGTGGTGGTGATCGAGCAGGCCGATGAGGTCGAGCCGATCATTGCCGCCAGCCGGGCCCTCGGCTCAGCGCCCTTGATCGGCGTGCGGGCCAAGCTCTCGAGCCGCAGCACCGGCCGCTGGGGCAGTTCGGTGGGCGAGCGGGCCAAGTTCGGTCTCTCGGTGCCCGACCTGCTGGCCACCCTCGACACCCTGCGCCAGGCGGATCTGCTCGGCGAATTGCGCCTGCTGCACTTCCACGTGGGCAGCCAGATCAACGACATCGCCGTGCTCAAGGACGCCCTGCAGGAAGCCGGTCAGATCTACGTGCAGCTGGCCCAGCTCGGTGCTCCGCTCGGTTACCTCGACGTGGGCGGCGGCCTCGGCATCGACTACGACGGCAGCCGCACCGCCACCGCCGCCTCCACCAACTACTCGCTGCAGAACTACGCCAACGATGTGGTGGCCACCGTGCGCGAGTGCTGCGAGCCCCACGGCATCCCCCTGCCCACCCTGGTGAGCGAGAGCGGCCGTGCGATCGCCAGCCATTTCAGCGTGCTGGTGTTCGACGTGCTCGGTGCTGGCCAGGTCAGTGGCGCGGTGCCGCCGCTGAGCGAGGGCGAACCACTGATTGTGCGCAACTTGCGCGACACCCTCTCGGCGATCGAGGCCGGCGCCGAGGCCAGCAGCGGCGACCACCTGCAAGAGGGCTGGAACGACGCGATCAAGTTCAAGCACGACGCCCTCTCCGCCTTCCGTCTCGGCTACCTGACCCTCACCGAGCGGGGAGCCGCCGAACGCCTCTACTGGGCCTGCTGCGAATCGATCGCCAGCCAGCTGGCCCGCTGGCCGGCCAGCGCCGCGATCCCCGATGAGCTGCGCACCCTGCCGGCGGCCCTGGCCAGCACCTACTACGCCAACTTCTCGGTGTTTCGCTCCGCCCCCGACACCTGGGCGATTGACCAGCTGTTCCCGGTGCTGCCGATCCATCGCCTCAACGAACGCCCCAACCGCCTGGGCAGCTTCGCTGACCTCACCTGTGACTCCGACGGCAAGCTGGCCCGCTTCATCGATGCCGGCCAGGTGAAACCGCTGCTCGAGTTGCATGACCTGCAGCCCGATGAGCCTTACTGGATCGGCCTGTTTCTCGGCGGCGCTTACCAGGAGGTGATGGGCAACCTGCACAACCTGTTCGGCAGCACCAATGCAGTCCATATCCGTCTTGGTGCCAATGGCAGCTACCGGGTCGAGCATGTGGTGAGGGGCAACACCAATGCCGAGGTGCTCGAAGCGATGGAACACGAACCCGACCAACTGCTTGAGCGTCTGCGCCTGGCCAGTGAGGCGGCCATCGACCGGGGCGACCTGCCAATCCGCGATGCCCAGCGGCTGATGGCCCACCTGGAAGGCAGCCTGCGCCAGACCACTTACCTGCAGACCTGACTGGAGCTGATGCCATGTGGGGAGATGAATCGCAGCTGAAGATCGTGCGCGAGCGCATCAAGCTGCTGCTGAAGATCCACTACGCCGATCTGGCGCCGGTCCAGCGCCTCGCCAGCCAGGGGGACCTGCTGATGCGTCAGGGAGATCCCGCCACCAGCCTGATGCTGCTCACCAGCGGCAAGGTAGCGGTCCAGATCCAGTTGCTTGAGCCCAGGCCCCACACCCTGGCGGTGCTCGAAGCGGAGGAACTCCTCGGTGAAATGGGATTGTTCGGCACCGGCATCCATTCCGCCGACGTGCGGGTGGTGGAGGGACCGGCCGAGCTGATTGAAGTCAGCGGCGACAACTTCCTCAAAACCCTGCTCTTCGACGTCGACCTGGCCATGGAGATGCTGTCGCTGGTGAGCCAGCGCTGCAAGTCGGGCAACAGGGTGATCGGCCTGCTCCTTGATGGCATCGCCGCGGCCCACCGGGGCGACACGGCCCAGCTGGCGGCCATCGCCAGCGCCATCCGGCCGCTCGATCACTGCCTGAGCCTGGCTGGCGATCGGCTGGTGGAACTGGGCGAGAGACGGGCCTGAACCATTCAGTTGGCGCAGAAACGCACCAGCAGTTCGAGGCGGTCGGTGGGGGCCGCCAGTTCGGCCGGATCAAACGGGGCCGCCTCATCAGCCATCGCTGTGCGAAACACCCTCGGCCCCATCCCTCCTTCGATCTGCACCTCCAGGGGGTTGAGGGCCCGCAGGCCGATCACCTCGGCAATGGTGAGGGCCTGACTGCGGGCCTCTTGATAGGCCGACCGCAACAGCTGGCGGCGTACGTCGGCGTCGGCAGCAGGGTCGGCCTCGGTGGTCACCGGGGACAGACGAACCCCCGGCAGGCTGCCCACCTGGCGGATCATGCCCTGGAGCTGGGGAGGCTGCAGCTGACCGTTCAGGCGCAGGCTAGCCTTCACCAGCTCGGGCCTGTCCTTGCTGCGCGGCTGCTGCCAGGTGGACGGGGAGCCCACCTCCAGCTCGCTCACCTGCAGCAGCTGCAAGGCCGTGCGCACGGCCGCCAGCCGTTCCTGCAGGGCTGGCAGGGCCAGCTCGGCGGTGGCGGCCTCAGCCTCCAGCCCCAGCGAGAAGCGCAGCCGCTCGGTGGTCCGTTTGACCTCGGCATTGCCGCGCGCCTCCAGCAGGGTGCCGTCGCAGCGGAGCTGAACCTGCTGGGAGAGCGCCGGCAGGGGCAGGAGCGCCAGGGACAGGGGCCATAGACCCAGCGCTGAGAGCCAGCACGCGGGAGGAAGGGGACGCATCGGCCAGGTTGCGACGAGACCCCAGACTGCCCCGCCGCGGGTCAGGCTCCCTGGCCGCTCCGTTCAGGAACCAGCCGCAGCCAACGCCGAGACCAGCTCCGCCCTGGCCTGCTCCAACGCACCATCGAGCGCCGCGCCGTCCTTGCCGCCGGCCTGGGCCAGGTTGGGGCGACCGCCACCGCCGCCGCCACAGCGCTTGGCCACACCACCGATGAAGGCCCCGGCCTTGGGACCCTTGGCGATCACCGCCTTTCCGAAGGCCGCCACCAGGATCACCTTGCCGCTGTCAGCCGGGTCAGGCAGGCCGCCCAGCAGCACCGCCGCCCCGTCACCGAGCTGCTGCTGCAGTTGCTGGGCGGCGCCCTGCAAACCGGCGCCCTCCACCCCGTCGAGGCGGGCCACCAGCAGCTGGAAGGCGCCCAGCGTTTCGGCCTCAGACACCAGCGCTGCCGCCTTGGCCAGGGCCAGTTCGCTGCGCACCGCGCCCAGCGCCTTGTTGCTCGCCTTGAGTTCCTCCTGCAGGGCGCTCACCCGCTCCACAATCTCGCCCGGCTGGGCCTTGAAACGCTCGCCCAGGTCGCGCACCACCTGCTCGCGGGCCTTGAGGTAAGGCAGCAGCGCCGGGCCGGCCACCGCTTCGATCCGGCGGATGCCTGCGGCCACGCCGCTTTCGCCGGAGATCTTGAACAGACCGATCTCGGCGGTGTTGGCCACGTGGGTGCCGCCGCAGAGTTCCATCGACACACCGGGCACGTCCACCACCCGCACCGTCGCGTCGTATTTCTCGCCGAACATGGCCACGGCTCCGGCGGCCCTGGCCTGCTCCAGCGCCATCTCCTGCACCTCCATCGCGTGAGCCGCTTCGATCCAGCCGTTGATCAGGTCCTCGATCCGCTCCAACTCCTCGCGGCTGAGCGGGCGCGGGCAATGGAAGTCGAAGCGCAGCCGATCGAAATCCACCAGGGAGCCGGCCTGGCTGATCGCGGGGTCCACCACCTGCTTGAGCGCCGCCTGCAGCAGGTGGGTGGCGGTGTGGTGGGCCTGGGCCCGGCGCCGGCAGCGGCGATCGACCCGGGCGTTGAGCTGGTCACCGAGCTGCAGCACGCCCCGCTCAATCCGGCCGTGGTGAACAAACAACTTGCGCAGGCGGCTCACCGCCTCGATCTCAACGATCAAGTCCTGGCCGACCAGCAGGCCGCGGTCACCGATCTGGCCACCGGATTCGCCATAGAACGGCGTGGCATCGAGCACCAGCTGCACCGCGTCGCCGGCCACCGCCCGCTGGCCCGGCGCGCCGTTCACCACCAGCGCCATCACCTGGCTGGGATGCTCCAGGGCGCCATAGCCGTGGAAATCGGTGTCGGCCAGATCGGCGGCGATCGCCTCAATGGCGCCCTGGACGGTGAGATCCACGCTCACCGCTGCCGCCTTGGCCCGCTGGCGCTGGGCCTCCATCGCTGCCTCGAAACCGTCGCGGTCCACCGTCAGACCATGCTCTTCGGCGATCTCTTCGGTGAGCTCCAGCGGGAAGCCATAGGTGTCGTAGAGCTCGAAGGCCTGGGCGCCGCTGATCCGCTGGGGTCTGGCGGCCAGCAGCTCAGCCAGCAGCTTCTCGCCCCTCTCGAGGGTTTCAAGAAAGCGGGCCTCCTCCCGCTCCAGCTCCGCGGTGATCGCCCCCCGGCGCTCCAGCAACTCGGGGTAGGCCGGCGCCATCAAGCTGATCGCCGCCTCGCCCATCGCGTGGAGGAAGGGCCGATCGATGCCGATCAGCCGCCCGTGGCGCACGACCCGGCGCAACAGACGCCGCAGGATGTAGCCCCGGCCCAGGTTCGAGGCACTCACCCCATCGCCGATCAGCTGGGTGATGGCTCGGCTGTGGTCGCCGATCACCTTCAACGACGTCTGAGCCTTGGTATTAAGACCGGGATAGGTGAGGCCAGCGAGGCCAGCGGCCGTTTCGATCAGCGGGTAGATCAGATCGGTTTCGTAGTTGTTCGGCACTTGCTGCAGGATCTGGGCCATGCGCTCGAGTCCCAGGCCCGTGTCGATGTTGCGGTTGGCCAGCGGCGTGAGCACACCAGCGGCATCGCGGTTGAATTCCATGAACACGAGGTTGTAGAACTCGATGAATCGGCTGTCGTCCTCCAGGTCGATGCCGTCATCGCCCAGTTCGGGTTTGAAGTCGTAGTAGAGCTCCGAGCAGGGACCGCAGGGACCAGTAGGACCCGACACCCAGAAGTTGTCGGCCTCATCGAGGCGCACGATCCGCTTGGGGGTAACCCCCACCGCGTCACGCCAGATCGCCGCGGCCTCGTCGTCGTCACGGAACACGCTCACCACCAACCGGGCCGGATCGAGGCCGAACAGCTCGGTGGAAAGCTCCCAGGCCCAGGCAATCGCCTCAGCCTTGAAGTAGTCGCCAAACGAAAAGTTGCCGAGCATCTCGAAAAATGTGTGATGCCGCGCCGTGCGGCCCACGTTCTCGATGTCGTTGGTGCGGATGCATTTCTGGGCTGTGGTGGCCCGCGGCGCCGGCCTCGGAGACTGCCCCAGGAACACCGGCTTGAACGGCAGCATCCCAGCGATGGTGAGCAGCACCGTGGGGTCGTCGGGAATCAGCGAGGCACTGGCCAGCCGCTGGTGGCCCCGAGCCGCGTAGAAAGCGAGGAAGGCTTCGCGGATCTCCGCGCCGCTGCGCGGGCGGGTGGCGCCGGTTGGGAAGTGGCGGGAATCTGGAGCGGCAGCCATGGCCCAAAACAGCGAAACAACCCTGGAAAGGGCATGATCGCCCAGCACAGGCACCAGCGACGCCGTTGTCTTCCACCGAGCAGCGCCATCAGTTGCGGCTCCAGTCGATCGGCTGGGCCCTGCTCGCCGGTGGCACCGCTCTGGCCCTCGGCCTGGTGCTGGGTCTGGAGCCGGGGCTGCGGGCCGGCGGCTGCGGTTTCTTCTACGGCCTGCTGGCCTTCCACCTGCAGCGGGTCGACCCGGACGATGGCCATCTCCAGGCCGGCCTGGTGGGAGCGGTCTGCGGCATCCGCAGCCTCGCCCTTCCCCTGGATCTCCCTGAGCTCGTTAGCGGGCACTGGGTCGAGGCGGCTCTGGCGCTGCTGCAGACAGCGCTCAAAGCCTGGTGGCCACTGTGGTGGCCGCTGCTGGGCGCCGCCCTGCTGCTGCAGGCAGGGCAACGGCTGCTGCCCGCCTTGAAGCCTTGAACTGATGCCTGGAGGGGGCAGGGGACCGCGATCGGGGATGATGGCGCCGATCCGTACCTGGCCGCGCCTCGGCGATGAGCCTTCTGCACGCCACCTGGCTCCCAGCCGATAGCAGCGGCATGGCGGTCGCCGGCCTGATGCTCTGGGCCGATACCTGGCGGGTGGCCCACCCGGCCAGTCCGATTGAGGCGCCCCTCGCCCACCCGCTCAGCCTCAACCAGGACGACCTCGGCGCCTGGCTGGAGGAGTGGGACCTGTGGACCGAATCGTTCCGGCCGGCCTCGGCCGCCCTGAGCCTGCCGAGCCGTCGCCAGAGCAGCAAGGGCAGGAAGAAGTCCGAGATGGGCGGCTGGAGTGGCCTGCCGCTGCAGGCCGGCGAACCGATCCCCAAAGATGTGGAGTGGTGGCCCTGGGAGGTGGAGGGGCTGTGGCTGGATCCCGCCGCCGCCGCCCTCTGGCTGGAGCGCCTGCCGCTCTCGGGAAACCATCCCGACCTGGCCGATGAATTGCGCTGGTGGAGCCATCTCCAACGCTGGAGCCTCAGCCTGATCGCCCGGGGCCGCTGGCTGCCCCAGGTGGAAGAGGGCCAGGCCCACTGGTTGCCCCTGCTCAACCGCGAAGACGACCGCCGTCGCCTCGAAGATCTGGCCACCCAGCTGCCCCAGGTGGCGGTGGCTGGCCTCTGCCGTGGCTCGAACCTGCCTGGATCGGGTTCAGCCTGGGCCGGCGCCAACGGCAGCGCACCCCTGGCCTGCTGGCGACCCGGCTCCGGCCGGCTGCGGGTGGTGACGATCCTCTCTGGCCTGGTGGATGCCCAGCTGCGCAGCGGCTTCAGCCCGAAAGCCGACGGCCTCGATCCCCTGCTGACGGCCTGGCAGCAGGCCCTGGGTCCGGGCAAGGGCGAGCTGCGCCTGGGCGAAGAAGAGATCGAGCGACTCGGCACCGCCACCCACCACTGGCGCGAAGCGGTGGCCGGGCGGGTCGCCCCGGCCCGGGCCTGCCTGGAGCTCGACACACCGCCAGAGGGCGCTGAGCTCTGGGAGCTGCGCTTCAGCCTGCAGGCCGAGGCCGATCCGAGCCTGAAATTGCCGGCGGCGGCGGTCTGGGCGGCTGGTGAAGCCAGCCTGCAACTCGGCGAGATCAACGTTCAGCAGCCCGGCGAACTGCTGCTCGAAGGCCTGGGCCGGGCCCTGCAGGTGTTCGAGCCGATCGGGCGGGGCCTCGATGCGGCCACCCCCTTGCAGATGGAGCTGGCCCCGGCCGAAGCCTTCGTGCTGGTGCGAACGGCCGCCGCCCGCCTGCGCGATGTGGGCGTGGGCGTGGTGCTCCCCCCCAGCCTCAGCGGTGGCCTGGCCAGCCGGCTGGGCCTGTCGATCGAAGCGGAGCTGCCGGCGAAATCACGGGGCTTCAGCCTCGGCGAAACCCTGGAGTGGCGCTGGGACCTGATGATCGGCGGCGTCACCTTGACCCTCAAGGACCTGGAGCGGCTGGCGAGCAAGCGCAGCCCACTGGTGCAGCACAAGGGGGCCTGGATCGAGCTGCGTCCGGGCGATCTCCGCAACGCCGAAAAGTTCTGCGCCCTCGATCCACCGCTCAGCCTCGACGACGCCCTGCGCCTGACCGGCAACGAAGGCGAAACCCTGCAGCGCCTGCCGGTGCACCGCTTCACGGCCGGGCCACGGCTGCAGGGGGTGCTGGAGCAGTACCACCAACAGAAGGCTCCCGATCCCCTGCCGGCACCGGAAGGCTTCTGCGGCCAGCTGCGCCCGTATCAGGAGCGGGGCCTGGGCTGGCTGGCCTTCCTGCACCGCTTCGACCATGGCGCCTGCCTGGCCGATGACATGGGCCTGGGCAAGACGATCCAGCTGCTGGCCTTCCTGCAGCACCTCAAGTCCGAGCAGGAACTGAAGCGACCGGTGCTGCTGGTGGCCCCCACCTCCGTGCTCACCAACTGGAAGCGTGAGGCCACCGGCTTCACACCAGAGCTGACCGTGCTGGAGCACTACGGCCCGAGGCGGCCCGCCACGCCGGCGGCCCTGGCCAAGGCGCTCAAGGGCGTCGATCTGGTGCTCACCAGCTACGGCCTGCTGCAACGCGACAGCGAGCTGCTGGCCTCGATGGACTGGCAGGGAACGGTGATCGACGAAGCCCAGGCGATCAAGAACCCTTCCGCCAAGCAATCCCTGGCAGCCCGTCAGCTGGCCAGGTCAGGCAAAACCAGCCGCTTCCGCATCGCCCTCACCGGCACCCCGGTGGAGAACCGGGTGAGTGAGCTGTGGGCCCTGATGGATTTCCTCAACCCCACGGTGCTGGGCGACGAAGAATTCTTCCGCCAGCGTTACCGCCTGCCGATCGAGCGCTACGGCGACACCGCCTCCCTGCGCGACATCAAGGCCCGGGTGGGCCCCTTCGTTCTGCGGCGGCTGAAAACCGACAAATCGATCATCTCCGACCTGCCCGAGAAGCTGGAACTCAGCGAATGGGTGGGGCTCAGCAGCGAGCAGAGCAAGCTCTACCGCAAAACGGTGGACGAAACGCTCGACGCCATCGCCCGGGCGCCCCTGGGCCAGAAGCATGGCCAGGTGCTCGGCCTGCTCACCAAGCTCAAGCAGATCTGTAACCACCCCGCCCTGGCCCTCAAGGAAGGGGGCATCGGCGAAGGGTTCAGCGCCCGCTCCGCCAAGCTGCAGCGGCTGGAAGAAATCGTTGATGAGGTGATCGAGGCGGGCGATCGGGCCCTGCTGTTCACCCAGTTCGCCGAATGGGGGCACCTGCTCAAGGCCCACCTCGAGAAGCGCTTCCGCCAGGAAGTGCCCTTCCTCTACGGCAGCACCAGCAAGGTGGAGCGCCAGGCGATGGTCGATCGCTTCCAGGACGATCCCCGCGGCCCCCAGTTGTTTCTGCTGTCGCTGAAGGCCGGTGGGGTGGGCCTCAACCTGACCCGCGCCAGCCACGTCTTCCACATCGATCGCTGGTGGAATCCGGCCGTGGAGAACCAGGCCACGGACCGGGCCTACCGCATCGGCCAGACCAACCGGGTGCTGGTGCACAAGTTCATCACCAGCGGCTCGGTGGAAGAGAAGATCGACCGGATGATTCGCGAGAAAGCCCGCCTTGCCGAAGACATCATCGGCAGCGGCGAGGAGTGGCTGGGTGGTCTCGATCCCGGCCAACTCCGGGATCTGGTCGCCCTCAACGACTGACCGAAAGGTTGATCAGGAGGCCGAACCGGAGAAGTAGCGCTGGCCTTGACTGCCCCAGACCTCAGTAACCAGAAGATCCTGCTGGCGGTGCGCTGGCCGGGAACTGGCTGAGGTAGGTGGAAACGGCGATGGACCGGGGCTGGTTGTAACCAACGGGCAACCAGAGATCACCGGCCGCTGCTGCGAAATGAATATCCCAGTGATAGAGCCCCACATAGGCGCTGGGGTCCTCCTTGACCAGGGAGGCATAGGTGAGCACGGCATTGCCGTAGTTGTCGCTGTTGTTATAGCCCCAGAGCCCTCTGCGGATGTCTTTCAAGCCACCCCGGCGCACCAGGTAACGGGCCGCCGCATGAATCGCGTCGTGGGGATCGCGGATGTCGCCCTTACCGACCCCCGCCTGCGCCCAGGTGGTGGGCAGGAACTGCATCGGCCCCTGGGCATTGGCCACGGAAACCCCATCGATGCGGCCCATGCCGGATTCCACCAGGTTCACGGCGGCCAGCACCTCCCATTCGATGCCCGTCGCCGCCTCGGCTTCTTTGTAATAGTCAATCAGCGTTTCGGCGGGCTCAGGCGCAATGATCCGCCAGGCCGGCAACGTTGTCGGTTTTCTGTCGCTGCGATGCATGGCCAGGAAGGAACGCCGCGCTGAGAGGTGCCGGTCGTAGATGCTCTGCCAAGCCACCGGAATGGAGCGCCGCACCTGCTGGGATCGCTCCGGCTGATGGGAGAGAACGCGGTAGATCACCTGCTGCTGGTGGCCGAGGCCAGGAAGCTCAGCGGCGGGGGTCTCCGGCGAGCGCAACGCCTGCTCCACCGACACCAGCAACGCCGCCAGCGCAACGGGATCAGATGGCACCAGCGGGTAATGGCGCCCCTGGGAGTTCAGCGGCAGGGCCTGATCGGTGGGCAGCTGCAGCACCGCCCGCTCCTGCCCGCCTTCAACAATCGCCGCCTGGGTGACGCCCTGGTGGGGGCGCAAAACCAGGCCAACCCCGAGCAGAAGGGCTCCACAGCCCAGGCCGGCGGCGAGCAATCGAGCAGATGGCTTTGGCATCGGACGGATCGGAGTCAGCAGGCGCCGACGGGGGAATGGGCAGATTAAGAGCCGGAAGGAGGCGGCCTCACGCCCCGGCGGCAGGATGCTCCCAGCTCCGCAGGCCAGCGTGATCTCCTCCAACAACGGCTCCCCGTCCGCAGAAGCCAGCGCCACCTGGCATCCCATCGCCGGTGGGATCACCGCGCCAATGGGGTTTGAGGCGGCGGGGATCACCGCTGGGCTGAAGGCCTCCGGCAAGCCCGATCTCTCCCTGCTGCTGGCGCCAGAGGGGGCCGTCTGCGCCGGCAGCTTCACCACCAACCGGGTGCGGGCCGCCTGCGTCGACCTCTGCGCCGAGCGCCTGGCTGAAGGCGCCGGCTGTGCCCGGGCCGTGCTCACCAACTCCGGTCAGGCCAATGCCTGCACCGGCGAGCGAGGCCTGATCGACAGCCTGCGCGCCACCGCCGCAGTGGCCGCCAAACTCAACGTGAAGCCCGAGCAGGTGCTGATCTGCTCCACCGGCGTGATCGGCGTGCCGATCCCGATCGACACCCTGCTGGCGGGGCTCGATCCACTGGTGGCGGCCCTGGGCCCGGCGGGGGGCGCCGCCGCCGCCAGCGCCATCCTCACCACCGATCTG
This sequence comes from Synechococcus sp. SynAce01, assembly GCF_001885215.1. Taxonomy (GTDB): domain Bacteria; phylum Cyanobacteriota; class Cyanobacteriia; order PCC-6307; family Cyanobiaceae; genus Regnicoccus; species Regnicoccus frigidus. The sequence continues at coordinate 1,185,251 of NZ_CP018091.1, forward strand.
GCCCTCAAGCAGATCGCCCTGGAGGCCGATCTCGGTGGCCAGCGGGTGCGGATCGGCGGCATGGCCAAGGGCTCGGGAATGATCCACCCGGACATGGCCACCCTGCTGGCCTATGCCAGTTGCGATGCCGGGGTTCCGGCCGCCATCTGGCAGGCCATGGTGGGCCGGGCGGTGGCGCGCTCCTTCAACGCGATCACGGTGGACGGCGACACCAGCACCAACGACTGTTACCTGGCCTTTGCAGCCGGCCCGCCCCTGAACCCCGAGCTCTATCCCGCCCTGGAGGCCGGCCTGACGGCGGTGTCGCAACACCTGGCCAGGGCCGTCGCCCGTGATGGTGAGGGGGCCACCTGCCTGATCGAGGTTCAGGTGGAGGGGGCCAGCAGCGACGCGGACGCCCGCGCCATCGCCAGAACGGTCTGTGGCTCCTCCCTGGTGAAAACGGCCGTGCATGGCCGCGATCCCAACTGGGGCCGGATCGTGGCCGCCGCCGGCCGCGCTGGGGTGGCGTTCCAAGCGGATGCCGTGGCCCTCTGGCTCGGAGAGCACCAGCTGATGGCCGCCGGTTCACCGCTGGCCTTCGATCGCCCCGCCGCGTCCACCTACCTGAAGGAGCGTGCCGCCGGCGCCTATCTCAACGCCGATCCGCGCAACGGCGACACCGTGACGATCCGCCTGGCCGTGGGCGCTGGCCCGGGCCAAGGGCTCGCCTGGGGCTGCGACCTCTCCGACCAGTACGTGCGCATCAACGCCGACTACACCACCTGACCACCACAACGAGCCGAAGCTGGCTCGGGGCTTCAGGATGGGGAAACAGAGCAGCTTCCCTCCATGTCCCAGGCCCGGCCCCGGCGGTCGTCCCGCCGCCACAGGCCAGCGCAGGCTGAGACCCCACGGCGGCCTCGATCGCCCTGGCTGATGGCCCTGCTGGCCGGCCTCTGCTTCGGCCTGGGATACGGCATCACCGGGCGTCTGCTTGCGCTGGGTGGCGGCGAGCAACAGCCACTGGGCCAGCCGTTTGAAGTGAAGCCCACGCCGGGAACGAGCCTGGAGAGCCTGCGGATGCGCTTCGGCGATCAGGACAGCGAGATCCGTGGCGATCTCGAGAAGCTGGAACAGGACGAGAAGCGCAAGGCGGGGGAGGCCAAGAGGGCCCAAGAGGTCAAAGAACGCCAAGCCGAAGCGGAGGCGGATGCCGCCAGCAGGACCGTGGCGCCGGAAGAACCGCCGCTGCAACGGCTTCTCCCCGATGAGCCCAGCACGGCCGCACCCAGCCCGCCGCCAAGGGATTTCCCCAGCGATCTGCCAGACCTTCCACCCCCCCAGACCTGATCTGCCACAGTTTGGCAAGACTTCAGGCCTGGAGATGAGCGCGCCCCAATCCTTGATCCAGGCGGCCCTGAACCGGTTGCAGGCCCGCATCGGCAGTGGCCTGGCTGACTCGGTGGCCGGCCTGGCGGTGCTGGCCCAGGAAGCGCCGGAGCGGCTGCGCAGCGAATGGGAGCTGTTCTGGCAGGAAGTCGAGATGGAAGCCGAACGGCTGGAAACCGACAGTGACGACCACGCCAGCTCGCCGCCAACGCCAGCAACGGGCAGCCCATGGGAGCCAGAGCGCAGCAGCCAGGAACGGATCGATGATCTACGCGCCGCGGTGGCCGCCCTCACCCGCCGCCTTGAGGACCGCGCCTGATGGGCAGCCTGGGCCCCCGCTGGCAGGGAGGGGTGCGCTCCCTGCGGATCTGGAGCGCGGTGCTGCAGTTCGCCTTTGGCCTCTGGCTCGATGGCAAAGACTGGAGCTATCGCGGCGGCGTCAATGAGCAGCGGCGAACGCTGCGCCAGCAAAGGCGAGCCCGCTGGCTCACGAAGGAACTGATCCAACTCGGCTCGGCCTTCATCAAGCTCGGGCAATTGCTCTCGGCCCGGCCCGACGTGCTGCCATCGGCCTATGTGGCCGAGCTCGCCAGCTTGCAGGACAAGGTGCCGGCCTTCCCCTTCAGCGTCGTTGAAACCTTGCTGGAGCAGGAGCTGGGGGAACGTTGCGCCGAGATCGTTGATCTTGAGGAGCAACCGCTCGGCTCCGCCAGCCTCGCCCAGGTGCACCGAGCCAGCCTGCGCAGCGGCCGCCAGGTGGTCTTCAAGGTTCAGCGGCCCGGCCTGGAGCGCCTGTTCCGGCTCGACCTGGAGGTGATGCAGCAGGTGGCGGCCGTGATTCAGCGCCATCCCCGCTGGGGCCAGGGCCGCGAGTGGGTGCCGATTGCCCAAGAATGCCGGCGCGTGCTGTTGCGCGAACTTGATTTCCGCCTGGAGGCAGAACATGCCGCCCGCTTCCGCCAGCAGTTCCTCGAAGACCCCGGCATCCGCATTCCCGGGGTGATCTGGGAGCTGAGCAGCCGCCGGGTGCTCTGTCTGGATTATCTACCCGGGATCAAGATCACCGATCGACCCGCCCTGGTGGCGGCCGGCATCGATCCGGCGGCGGTGGCGGAGAAGGGGGCGGCCAGTTACCTGCAGCAACTGGTGCGCTTCGGCTTCTTTCACGCCGATCCCCATCCCGGCAACCTGGCGGTGGCCGCCGATGGAGGCCTGATCTACTACGACTTCGGGATGATGGGTCAGATCTCCCCACGGCTGCGCAGCCGGATTGGGCGCATGGTGCGGGCGGCAGCGGGCCGCGATGCCTCGGCCCTGGTGGTGGAACTGCAGGGCGCCGGGGTGATCGCCGCCGGCATCGATGCCGGGCCGGTGCGCCGTCTGGTGCGGGTGATGCTGAACGACGCCCTCACCCCTCCCTTCTCCGCCAATGTGCTCGAGAAGCTCTCCGGCGACCTTTACGACCTGGTGTACGGCCAGCCCTTCCGCCTGCCCTCCGAACTGATCTTCGTGATGCGGGCCCTCTCCACCTTCGAGGGAGTCGGCCGTGGCCTGGACCCAGGCTTTAGCTTGATTTCGATTGCCCGCCCCTACCTACTGCCCCTGATGACCGCCAGCGGCCAAGGCCCCAACGACTTCATCAACGAACTGGGCCGCCAGGCCGGCGAACTCGGCAGCCGCGCCCTCGGCATCCCCCGCCGCCTCGACGACAGCCTGGCGCGCATCGAACAAGGCGACCTTCAGGTACAGATCCGCGCCGGCGAAACCGACCGCCTCCTCCGCCGCCTGGCCATCGCCCAGCAGGTCAGCGGTCAGTCCTTCCTGCTCGGCGGCCTGGCCATCGCAGCAGCCCTCCTGGCCTCCAGCGGCCGCCCAGCCCTCACGGCCGTGCCGCTAGTTCTTGGCGTGCCCGTGGGCCTCACCTGGCTGAAGCTCCAGGGCAAACTGCAACGCGATGGCCGCATCGATAAATTGCCAGGAGTGGGCGGCTGAGCACCCAGCCCAAGCCCACAAAGTCAGTTCTGCCTATCAAGACGATTGCGGCCAATAGGGTTTACCTGCTTCCAGAGGCTGTGGATCTGCTGTAATCACCCTTCTGCGCCTGGTTAGCCTGCAGCCATGCACAAGGGCTCCTCGAATAATGAGCAATCTACCTCAGCTCTGAGAGCATGAAAAAGCCGCCAGAGGGCGGCGGAAAATCAGAAGCCGACAAAAAACACTGACAAGTTACCCTGCAATCAGGGTTCGTCCGTCTGCGACTTAGGGCTTCCTGAAAAAGTCAAAACCCCTGCCCTGCAGTTGGTTTGAGCCAATCAAAGGCGCTAAACTGGTTTTGACCGAGCAATTCCTTGCTCGCTACATCGTGTAACGGCCACGAATGTATCGGAAACATCATAATGGCCAGCTCTCTATCGAGGAGTTCCACCTTCCTTTTGGTGGCACACTTGATCCAGATAACCGCTGGGTTGTTCTTGCTCAGTTGATACCGTGGGAAGAGCTTGAATCGTCCTACGCACCACAGTTCAGCGCCACGATCGGAGCTCCTGCAAAATCAGTACGCTAGCGTTTGGCGCTCTTTACATCAAGCAGCGGCTTGGTCTGAGTGATGAGGAGACTGTACTGCAGATCCAGGAAAATCCATACATGCAGTATTTCTTGGCTTCTCTGGCTACTCAAGCAAAGCCCCTTTTGATCCATCGATGATGGTTCATTTCCGTAAGCGACTATCAGATAAAGATCTGCGCAAGATCAATGAGCTGATTGTGCAGCGAGGCAAAGAATGCTGGTTGAAGCTGTAGCTGCCAGAGTTGATGACAGCGATGAGCCGGATCATCAAGATGGAGACGGTGGCGCGCAGCTCTCACTTGATTCGATGATCAAGCCAGCTGACTGGCCAGAAGGCAAGAACTGGGGAACGATCAGCATTGATGCTTCCTGCACCCCTGCAGACATCACTACCCTACCGATTTGAAGCTGCTCAACGAGGCGAGGAATGGCACTGAAAAGATTATCGATGATCTTTGCCATCAGTCCAAAGGTTTTGGACGCCATCGCCCCCACTACAACCGCGAAAAAGCTCGTTTCAGCTTCCTCACGATCGCCAAGCAGAAAAAGCCAAGGCTGCGCAAAATCAAGGCTGCAGTGAGGAAGCAGCTCAGCTACCTGCAGCGCAATCTTGAGTCGATCGACGCGTTGATCGCTGTGGGGCAAGCCTTTCTGCCCTCAAGCAGCACTGGTGGCAGAAGCTTCTGGCCTGCAGTGAACTGGCACGGCAGCAAGCCATCCTTCTCGAAAGCAATACCAGAAGCATTCCCATCGGCTGGTGCACCTGGTTCAGAAGCAGGTGAGGCCGATCGTTCGAGGAAAAGCAAGGGCAGCTGTGGAGTTTGGTGCCAAAATCAGCATCACTGTGGAGAATGGTTTTCCATTTCTTCATCGCATCAGTTGGGATGCATACAACGAAGGTGGAGATCTCATTGCTCAGGCAGAAAAATAAAAAAGACAATGGTTGCTACCCAGAGCGGATCTGCGCTGATCGTATCTACATCAATCGCGAGAATAGACACTTCTGCATGAGAAACGGAATCCGGCTCTCAGGCAAGCCTTTGGGCGCCCCCAAAGAACCCAGAGCTGAATGCTGCCCGCAAGCAGCAACTCAATGCTGATCAGCGCCGACGCAATGAGGTAGAGGGATCCTTTGGAGCTGGAAAGCGTAAGTATTCATTGGATCAGATCATGGCCAAACTCAAGCATGGTGCCGAGACCACGATCTCGATGGCCTTCATCGTGATGTGCTCCGAGAAGGTGCTGAGGCTGCTGCGCCTCTTTTTTGTCCTTATTCTGGGTTGGTTATTGGGTCTGTACAGCCTCCAGGACGACGACTCAGAGGGCTGCCACTCGCTCAGCGGTCAATCACACGATTTGCTGCTTGCGGTATAGGCAGCATCGAGTCGCTGGCTGTTTCGGCGAAGTACCTGCATTTTGTGTGAGTGCCCTGGTTTTGTTTTTCAGGAAGCCCGACTTAGGCCGCTGCCACCACTTGGGTCGTGCGCTGAAGATATCGAAGGAAGTTGAAGGTCAGATTTTTGAGGCCCCACCATGCCTCATTCTTTTGAAGTCCAATCTTTCTCGTCAGCTTTCCACCCATTGACATGGTCATACAACCAAAGACATGCTCAACGCAGGCTCTAATTGCGGACTTGACATGATTTAGCTCCTTTGCTGCCTCATTGAGCGGGTGATTGCGAGAACCCTTTTCATGGATCAGGCTTTCAAAGCCTCCCAACCCAAGCAGTTCTTCAAAGCACTGCCCTGAATAGGCTGAGTCCACCCATACAAAGTCGTGCTCATTCTCTGGATCAAGGAGCCGTGGGAGCATCTGGCTATCATGAATATTGGCTGGTGTAACTGCATACCTGCGAATGAATCCATGGTCAACATCGATACAGATGTTGTTCTTGTGGCCATAGTAGTTGGCACCATTCTTCTTGACCCATCGAGCATCTAAGTCCTTCTGCTGCAGCCGATCTAGGTTTTCATCCCAGCCTTCCGGCAGCCTCCCAGCTTTGATTTCCTTGTTCTCTTCGCGGGTATTGCGTTGCTTGGGAACTGGGACAAGAGTTGCATCGATGATCTGACCGCCACGAGCTTGAAGGCCTTGAGTGCGGAGATACGCCTCAAACATCTCAAACAGCTCCTCGATGACCCCTGCCTTGCGGAGACGCTCCCTAAAAAAAGCCACAGTAGTTGCATCCGGAATATTGTTCATCACGCCAAGGCCGACAAACTCCTCGAAGGAGCGTCTGTCATTGACTTGGAATTCAAGCTCTTCAACCGCAAGCGGAAGGCTTCGCCTACGCTGAGATTAAAGAGCTGCTGGAGAACGAGCATCTTGAACAGGATCAAGGGATCAATCCTCTTGCGCCCAGCATTGCTCCTGCGCTCTTGCACATAGCCCTTATCGAGAAGTGGTCAGAATGACTCCCACGGGATCGATTCAGAAAGTCGCTGGAGAACCGGCTTCTTCTCCTTGAGCTTTGCGGCTCTTTGCTGTTCGTCCCAGAAGCCTCTCTGACCCACTGCAGAATTAGAATGTCATCTGTCTAATCTAGCTCAGACCAGGGCATAGTGCATTGGCTTGTTGATTTTTCGAGGTGCCCACAAGCTGATTGAAGCCATTGTGCGCGTCAATCGATCGCTTAAGGCAAAGGACCCAGCGGAGCTTGTGTGCCAAATTGAACAAGTGGTTCTCTGGCCAGCGAACCATTATCATGAAAATGGAAAGTACGATGAAAGTCCTAGGGACAGCTAGCTTCTGGAGAACATGACGACATGGGGCTCTCCATGTTCACAGAAGCAACCAACTGCTCAAAAATGGTTAACGGAACCTTCAATTGACAAGTTATCCGTATCCAACGAGCTGTTGTCGAGAAGCCACAGCTGGTACCGCGACATAGTACCATGCATGGATGAAGCGGAAGCACCAGCGAACCCTTGAGCTGATCTTCTCCCGTCCTATAAGCGGCAGTTTGCCGTGGAGGGACATCGAAGCCTTGTTTCAGGAGCTTGGTGGAGATGTCAGCGAGAGGGCGGGCAGCCGAGTCGCGGTCGTTCTGTTTGGCGAAGTCAGGGTCTTCCACAGACCCCACCCATCGCCAGATACAGACAAGGGTGCTGTTGCTTCAATCCGCAAGTGGCTTGAAGAACACGGAGTTACATCATGAATCTAATGACTGTGGATGGCTACCATGCCAAAATTGAATTCGACGAGGAAACGGATCAGTTTCGCGGGGAAATCCTTGGGCTTTCTGGAGGAGCGGACTTCTATGGATCAAGCCCGGATGAACTTCGTAGAGAGTTTAAAAAGTCACTGGACGTCTTTCTTGAGGTCTGCGAGGAGCAAGGAATTAAGCCGCGGAAACACTTTTCAGGCAAATTCAATCTTCGGATTCCGCCTGAACTCCATGAGAGGTTAGCGATGACTGCGGAAGTGCAGGGAAAGAGTCTTAACACGCTCGCACAGGAAGCGATCCAGAAAAGTGTCATCGCATAGATGAACGGATAACAAGCCCCTCGAGTGGGCAGGCCTCCACCGATTTCATTCTTGCGCTCTATAGTCACTCCCTGCCACTCAGGGGCGGCGTTCGAAGGATGTGTCGACCTTGATGGGGCACGCAAGGCAGTTTGCAGCACTGTAGTCAGGAGGCTACAGTTGGTAAATGGTTGAAGTCCGCCAGACAGAGCGGTTCGTTCGATGGCTTGCGGGTCTCCGTGATCTGAGAGGACGGGCGAAGGTTCTGGCCAGGATCGAGCGCCTCATCGGCGGCAATCCTGGTGACGTCAAGCCCGTCGGGGCCGGCGTGTCGGAGTTGCGGATCAACTACGGCCCTGGATACAGGGTCTACTTCCTGAAGAGGGGAACCGCCTTGATCATCCTTTTGGCTGGCGGAGACAAGAGCTCACAAGCCAAGGACATTGATGAGGCCCTTCTGTTGGCAGACAACCTTGCGGAGGAGACCTGATGAAAACTACGACCAGCCTGTACGACGTTGCCGAGCATCTCCGAACACCGGAGGACATGGCAGCCTATTTGGAAGCCTGCATCGAGGAGGCTGATGGAGATGCTGTCTTCATTGCAAAGGCTCTGGGCGACATTGCACGTGCCCAGGGGATGACTCAGGTGGCCAGAGATTCGGGGCTTTCCAGGGAGAGCCTCTACAGGGCCCTGTCTGGAGAGCGCAGCCCGAGCTTTGACACTATCCTGAAAGTCGTCACGGCTCTAGGACTGAAGTTGAGCGCCGGCGTGAGAAGTGAAGTGGAGGTGACTTGAACTCTGCTAGCGGGTTGTAGGTCGGGAAATGATGCCTGTGGTGATGCGACACCTTCGAACATGCGCCCCTAGAGTGGACAGACCACCTACGAATTTTTTTCGATAACATTAAAATCTTGCCTGCCACTCAGGGGCAGCGTTAGAAGGATCGAATCAAGGCGAGAAGTGCTGACGTCTTGACGCCATGACGTCAAAGAGGTATGGTTCGGAAATGGATGAGACAAAACGAGCCACCATCTACTTTGATGCGCATGTTCATCGTGCGCTGCGGATGAGAGCTGCTGAATGTAATCGGTCTATATCGGACATGGTCAATGAAGCTGTGCGCATGACACTGGCCGAAGATGCTGATGATTTACGTGACGCTGACCTTAGGCAAGCTGAGCCGAGTTCAAGCTTCGAGGAGCTTGTCACTGGCCTAAGGAATAGTGGCCGAATATAGTCTCTCTATCAGGCGATCAGCCTCCAAGGAACTCCAGGCTATATCGGACAAGGAGACGTTGACTCGCCTGGTTGAGAAGATCAAATCACTTGCGAATCAACCACGCCCATTAGGGGCAGAAAAGCTTGCTGGCAGGACAGATCTATATCGTGTCCGGCAGGGCAGTTATCGGGTAACTTTCTCTATTGACGATCAGGCAAATATTGTCGAAGTTATTAAGGTCGGCCACAGGAGGGACGTCTACCGTTGAGGGGTCCTTCTAACGAACAAGGATAGATCGTACGTAGCCACGATTTTATCCGGTGTTGGACAAGCCCTTTGTCGCTTCTGACCAGCTGCCTACAGTAGATACGTCCGGCCTGAATTCAGGCCTGATTCAGATTTGAAAATCAGGAGAATGGCCAGCAGTCTGGGTTCATGGGCGTTTCTGTTGCTTGATTCATACTGTACGCCCACAGCAAAGCTGCGGCTCCATGTTGTAATACGTCAAGCGCACTAGAGAGAGCCGTAGGCGGATGACTTCTGGCTATGAACCCATGACTATGATCAGCACAATAATCTCAGCTCAACACAATTGATGCTCAGTGATTCGGAGCATCCTAGCGATCAGTGTCATCGCTTTCTCGCAAGACTGACAGAGCACCGGTGATCGTTGCAGGTTGATCCTTGGCGACGGTACAGGAACTCTGAGCACAAGCTGCAATAGCTGAACCAGCCGCTTGCAGTTCGTATGCAGAAGGCCATAATCCCGCACGCGCCGAAACCGCCTTGGCAGCACGTGTCTCAGCAGCAGCCAGAGAAACTCTCCGCCGGGCATCGTGCGGATATGCTCAAGGCCCCGGTTGTCCTTGTAGCGGAAGCTGACCTCACCAGCGGTGTCAGCGATGATATTCTTCTCTGGCAGAACGCCCCGATAGAGATAGCGACCCAGATAAACGAGGGCTTGATCTCCGTGGCCGACATCCGTGCAGTCCACCACCTATTCATTCGGGAGCTGTTGCTCGCAGCGCAGACCCGCCAGTCGTAGGGCCTCAAACAATCTGGCGCGGAAGACCCTCGCCAGATTGTTGGCCCAGAACAGCACGTTGCCCTTCTGCTCGCACCACTCTCTACGTTGCTGGTTAATTACGCCTGCGGGCACAATCAGATGGACATGGGGATGGTAGTCAAGCCGGCGATTGTGCGTGTGCAGAACTGCATGGGCACCAGTTCGGCCTTTCAGCTTTCGATCTCTTCTCGAGAACGAGTCAATGGTCTGCCACGCGGTTTTGAGCAGCAAGTCATAGGTTTTGTGTTGATGATTCCAGAACAGACTCCTCAGCTGGGCCGGCACCGTGAAAGTGATCAAGAAATACCTGACTGGCAGCAACTTTCTGCGCTGCCCTTCCAGCCACGCCTGGCTCTCATGCTGCTGACAGTGGGGGCAGCTGCGATGACCACAGGAATGCGGCAGAATAACGTTCTGGTGGCAGTCCTTACATTCCAGGAGCATCACAGCACTGTATTGATTGCGGCACCGGCGGATGGCATTGAGGGCGTGGTGATGGCTTGGTAGAAGCTCATGGCCGTGGAGTTGCTCCAGTTCGTTGCGGTAGCGATCGACCAGATCAGCAAGCAGGATCATCAGCTTTCCTCCCAGCGGAGCTGGAAGCCACCCAGCAGTCCTCGATCCGCTCCTTTGCCTGGTCCCGATTCACTTCCGTGAGATGGGCATAGCGGGCCGTAGTTTCCGGCCTGCTGTGTCCCAGAAGCACCTGGATCGCCCGTAGATCCACGCCCAGCTCCAGCAGGTGCGTCGCGTAGGCATGGCGGAGCGAGTGCACCGTCAGGTGCTTGTGGATCCCGCACTCGATCCGCGCTGGTCTAAGGGCAGCCTGCACGCCACTGCGATCCATCGGTCTGCTTGCGGCTCGAACGGTGGCGGCGCTGCCGGAAGGGTTTGGGAACAGCAAGCGCCGGCGCTGGTGGGTCGTCCAGAACCGTCGTAGGTTCTGCAGCGTCAATTCCGGCAGCGGCACGTAGCGATCCTTCCCGCCTTTGGCCTGACGGATATGCACCCTGCGGAGTTGATCGTCCATGTCGCCAACTTCCAGATCCAGTCCCTCTCCAAGGCGCAGGCCCAGGCTGTAAACCGTCAGGAAGAACACGCGGTAACGGAGGCGCCGTACGCTATTGATCAGCCGCTGCACCTCCTGGCGTGTGGGAATATCCGGCAGTGATTGAACTTGCGGGGGTTTGACGATCTTGATCCACTCCAGTGGTCAACCCAGCACGTACCGATAGAAGAAGACCAGGCCCCATAGATCAACCTTGATGCTGCTCCAGGAGTAGCTTTCGACCATGGAGCTGTAGCAGCTCTTGAGCTCTTCTGTTGAGAGATTGTCAGGGCAGCGATCGAAATATCCGGCGATACGCCGCACGGCCCTGGCGTAGCCATCAATCGTCTTACCGCGTTTTCCTTGTAACTTGAGAGCTTGTAGATGTTGTGCATAGAGCCGATCAAATCGCGCCTGTTCAACGTGGTTCATAGCAATACTCATCGCTGATGGGACATGAAGGACAACCGCACACCTCAGGGCGTTCATCATTCACTGTGAGCCGCCAGGACTCAGTACAAGCGGAAACAAATACTTCTATTCCCTCTCAGGAGTTTCAGCCAGATCACTGTCGCTTACAAAGTGATGAGTGGGCTATGCTTCGTCTTGATCTGCCGCGTAGCGGCTTCGTCCAACATCAAGATGCAGCGATCGGGAGCATGAATACCTTATAAAAGCAAAGATATTCTTCCCGCCGCCGATCTTGAGTGTTAGATGTACAGAAATTCCATGCTGGCCATCCTTTGAGTGAAGATGGCGATCACAGTAGCCGACAATCCTCAGAAGAGGCCCTTACAGGTTTTACCTCTACAGTCACGAACCACAGGAACCTCTCTATAGTCATGTTGACCAGGATCGGGGCTCCTGCAAAGTGTGGCTCGGGCCAGTCGCGCTTTGTTCAAGTCTTGGCTTTTGGCCCATGGAACTGCGTGATATTGCAGGAATGAAAGCCAAGGAAAACTACAAGATAGATATCACGCTCACGTGAACAAGCAAAAGCTGCTTGAATAATGCTTTTCACTTCGGAAAGCGTAGTGTTTTATGCTTATATCTTCATTCGGTCAGGGCTGGTTCAGTTCTGCGCTTAGGCATTCTTCAGTTCAAAAGAAACTCTCAACAGTAGACAGACTCCTGCAGGATCTCGCCGCCATATTGCAAGTCCAGGTTGGGCCATAGGCTGAGCAGATCCCCAGCCCTCCCTACTGGCGCGGCCTGAGGCCAGTTTTCAGCTCGGTCAAACAGATCAGAAAAACAGCTTGAGGCCAAGTTCCACGCCGTTCATGTTGGTGTTGAAACCGGTGTCCCGGTTGGATCCATTGTTGTAGGCCAGGCCTAAGTAGCGCCAGGAAACATTCAGATCCGTGTTGTTACCCAGCGCATAACCCAACTCGATTAGGTAGCAAACTCCGCACACCTCAGGAGTCGTTCCGGCCGTGCTTGACAGCTGCAGATGGCATGAACCACACGCTCGGTCATTGCCGCCAGATTGAACCGCCGATTGAAGCGGTAGCTGAAGGCGCCCAAGTAGCGATCAGCGTACTTTTCGAAGCGAAGGGCATGGAAGCTGCCGCTGAAGCTGGTTTTCAAGTTGCTGAGCACCGTGTTAATCCAACGGAATTCTGGTAATTCATTGGGATGACGACCCTTTACGACCACAGGATGATGGAAGCAACCGACTTCTGCAACGGCGCGAAAGCAAGCCAGCCCATCGGAGATCACTTCACAGCCTATCGCCAGTGAATCTTGGGCCCAATCAGCAATAGCGGCAAAAGAGAACGTGGGCACGGTGGCAAGTTTTATATACCGGGGGTGGCCCGCCTCATCGACAGAGACGGCTGCCACGACCGGCACCTTGTTCTCCGATCCACGACCAGGCTTGCCACCACAGCGTTCTCCGCCAAGGTAGGCATCATCCACCTGCACCCTTCCTCTGAGGACATAGGCGCCATCACGTTCTTTCATTGCCTGCATGATCTTGTTCTGAAGCAACCATGCCGTTCGGTAGTTCACACCGAGATGACGCCTCAGAGCTAGTGAGGAGATTCCTGTCTTGGCTTGGCCGACGAGGTAGAAGGCAAGGAACCAGGTGGTCAGAGGTAACTTTGTTGCCTCCAAGATGGTACCGGCCGTGAGGGTGGCTTGATGACGACAGCTCCGGCACTGATAGCGCTTGTGGCGCCTGCCAATGATGAGCCCGTACTCCTTGCCCTCACAACGTGGGCAACGGAAACCATCAGGCCAGCGCGCCTGTTCCAGGGCAACTTCACATTTTTGCTCGGTTCCGTAGAGCTCAATAAACTGGGGCAGCGACAGGCTGGCCTGGAACTGGATCCGATTCATAGCCATGGCAGTGACGACTGGTATATGCGTACCAGCCTAGGTCCCAAAAGGGCTGCCTGCGGAGCTTGCTGCCTAATCAAGTAACCCAATCCCACCTGGGCGTTGCCCGAGAGGTCCTGTTCACCGCTGAGTCCAAAGCCGCCCACATCAGCCCGGGCGAAAATTCTCAGCCGCGGGGAAAGAAACAGGCTGGCCTGGGTGCCGATCAGGGGCTGCACCCAGGTGCGTTCGAGGCTTCCCTGCCGCTCGATCCTCCTTGGCCGGCCTGGATCGTTGCTGCGCAGCTCGGCGGTGACCCCCAGCTGGGCATTGATCACGCGCAGGCCCGCATAGGGAATCAGGCTGTACTGGCCGGGCTTGCCGATCGCCGCTTCTCGCTCCCCGAAGCGATAGCGCAGGGCCAGGTCGTAGATGCCGGTAATCGAGGTCACCCCAGCGGAGCCGGTGAGCAAACCATCGGGCCCGGTGCGGGAATCGGCTGCTCCCAGCTGGCTGTAGAAGATATCGGTGAGTACCCCGAAGCGGTTGTACTCCACGCTGCCCCGTGCGGCGAACGTGGATTGCAAGTTGTTGAGCACCTGGCCGGGATCCAGGTTTGTGGTGGCTTCGAAGCCCCGCACCGTGGTGGTGCTGTCGACCCAGGGGATGAACCCATAGAGCTCCACGGTTGCAGCCCAAGGCGACACCTCGGCCTGGATGTCGGGCTGTGTTTCGCTGTTAAGCGGTTTGGCAGGTTCAGCGGCATCAACTTCGGCGGTTTCGGGCGCGACCGAATCAAGCTGAGCTGTTTCAACCTCAGTGGAGCCGGCAACAACCGGTTCTGCGGCCCCCGCTGCTGGAGCGGCCAGCAGCCATCCCATCGGCTCCAGCATCAGACCCGCCACCAGGGCCAGGAGCGATGGCGCCCAATGGTTGGAGCGATTGGGATACCTGGGGAAGGTCAGCAGGCGCGGGGCTGGAACCGATCGATCCATTCGGACACATTCATGGAATAGCGAAAGCTTCAGAACGGCTCTCAGCCCTTCCCCCGTGGCCCGCGCTCTTCAGCGCCGGCGTAGAGCGCCTGACTGCCGAGCTCGTCTTCGATGCGCAGCAGGCGGTTGTATTTCGCCACCCGTTCGCTGCGGCTGAGGGAGCCGGTCTTGATCTGGCCGGCCCGGGTGGCTACGGCCAGGTCGGCGATCGTGGTGTCTTCGGTTTCGCCGCTGCGGTGGCTGATCACGCTGGTGTAGCCCGCCCTGCCAGCCAGGTCGATCGCTTGCAGGGTTTCGGTAAGAGAGCCGATCTGGTTCACCTTGATCAGGATCGAATTGGCGATCCCCTCCTCGATGCCCCGCTGCAGGCGGGTGGTGTTGGTCACGAACAGGTCGTCGCCCACCAGCTGCACGCGGCTGCCCAGCCGTTGGCTGAGCAGGGCCCAACCCTCCCAGTCGTCCTCGGCGAGGCCGTCTTCGATCGACACGATCGGATAGCGGCTCACCAGGGCTTCGAGCTGGTCGACCATCTCAGCGGCCGTATAGCTGCCGCCACCGAAGGCATAGCGGCCATCGCTGTAGAATTCCGTACTGGCCACATCCAGCGCCAGGGAAATCTGCTCGCCAGCTTTATAGCCAGCCTGCTCGATCGCCTCCACCAGCAACGCACCGGCGGCATCGTTGCTCTCCAGATCCGGCGCGAAGCCGCCCTCGTCGCCCACCGAGGTGGAGAGGCCGCGGCTGTGCAGCAGGCCTTTGAGGGTCTGGAACACTTCGGCGCCCATGCGCAAGGCCTCGCGGAACGTGGGAGCGCCGTGGGGCACCAGCATGAATTCCTGGAAAGCCATGTTGTTGGCGGCATGGGCACCGCCATTGATCACGTTCATCAGCGGCACCGGCAGCAGGGTGGCCATCGGCCCACCCAGGTAGCGATACAGCGGCAGGCCAACGCCGGCAGCGGCGGCGCGGGCCACGGCCATGCTCACCGCCAAAATCGCATTGGCCCCCAGCGACGACTTGTTATCGCTGCCATCGAGTTCGGCCATCGCCGCATCCACCTGACCCTGCTCCAGGGCGCTGTAACCGCACAGGGCCGGGGCGATCTTCTCCTCAATGTTCGCCACCGCCTTCTGTACCCCTTTGCCGAAGTAGCGGCTACCGCCATCACGCAACTCATGGGCCTCATGGGCGCCTGTGCTGGCACCGCTGGGCACGATCGCCAGTCCGGTGGCGCCGCCCTCCAGGCGTACTTCCGCCTCGACGGTGGGCATGCCGCGGGAATCGAGCACTTCCCTGGCCACGATCGAATCAATCACCAGGTCCAAGGAGTCGATCACGGAAGCATCAAGGGCTCAATGGGACGGATCTTATGGGGCATCCCCAGGCCTGACTCTGTGCCTGTTGCCACGGCCTGACAGCTTCGGGCCGATCAAGGGGCGGTCAGAATGGCCTGATGATCCGGTAAGACGCCCCGATGCGACTGCTCCACACCATGCTCAGAGTGGGCGATCTCGATCGCTCCCTCGGCTTCTACACCGGCGTTCTGGGCATGACGCTGCTGCGTCGCCGCGACTTTCCCGAGGGTCGCTTCACCCTGGCCTTCGTGGGCTACGGAGACGAGACCGAGAACTCCGTTCTGGAGCTCACCTTCAACTGGGATACGCCCAGCTACGCCCTCGGTGACGGCTATGGCCACATCGCCATCGGCGTTGAAGACATCACCGCCACCTGCGCCGCCATCGCCACCAAAGGCGGAAAAGTGGTGCGGCCACCCGGCCCGATGAAGCACGGCAGCACTGTGATCGCCTTCATCGAAGACCCCGATGGCTACAAGGTGGAACTGATCCAGCGCAGACCGGAGCAGGATGCAGCCGCCTGAGCGCTTCGATCCCGGTAGCCAGGGGGCCGCTCCAACCGCCCAGGGCAGCCTGACCAGCGACCCCGATCGCTTCAGCGAGGCGGCCTGGGACCTGCTGCTCTCCGGCCAGGACCAGGCCCGCCGCTGGCGCCATGCCCAGCTCGATGTGGAACACCTGCTGCAGGTGCTGTTCCAGGATCCCCGTTACGCCAGCTGGGTGGACACCCTGCCCATCGACGGCGATCGCTTGCTGGATCAGCTGGAGGGCTTCTGCGCCGAACAACCCTCAGCCAGCGGCGAGGAGCTGTTCATCGGTGATGCCCTGGAAGACCTGCTCGAAGCCGCCGACCGGCGTCGCGCCAGCTGGGGTTCGCGTCTGCTCGACATCCCCCACCTGCTGCTGGCCCTGCGCGATGAGCCAAGGATCGGCGCGGACCTGCTGGCGGGCCAGGGGCTCAGTGAGGAGCGCCTGTTGCGCGAACTGCGGCCCACCTCCACGCCGGCCCCTACGCCCGCCCCTCTCCCTCAGCCAACAGCGGCGCCCGCAGCCGCGCCTAGCGGCCGTGACGACTGGATCGACAACCCCATCGACGCCCCCATCGACATCCCCTCCCCTCCGATCGACGACCGTCCCTTGCGCACCACTTCTGCCGGTTCCTCCGCCCCAGCCGCCCCGAGTGATGGCGACAGTGGCAGGGTCAGTGGCGGTGGCAGTGACCTGAGCCTGGACGCCGAACCGGCCGCCTTGGAGCAGTACGGCCGTGATCTCACCGCCGCCGCCCGGGCCGGGCTGCTTGACCCGGTGATCGGCCGCGACACCGAAATCCGCCGCCTGATCCAGGTGCTCTCGCGGCGCAGCAAAAACAATCCGGTGCTGATTGGTGAGCCCGGTGTGGGCAAAACCGCCATCGCCGAATTGCTCGCCCAGCGGATCGTGGCCGGCGAAGTGCCCGATTCACTCAAGGGGATCCGCCTGATCGGTCTTGATCTGGGCGCCCTGATCGCCGGCGCCAAGTTCCGCGGTCAGTTCGAGGAACGGCTGCGCAGCGTGCTCACCGAAGTGAGCGAAAGCGATGCGGCCGGCAACGGCGCCGGCGTGGTTCTGTTCATCGATGAACTGCACACCGTGGTGAGCAGCGATCGCTCCAGCGCCGATGCCGGCAGCATCCTCAAGCCGGTGCTGGCCCGCGGCGAACTGCGCTGCATCGGGGCCACCACCCCGGAAGACTTCCGCCGCACGGTGGAGAAGGACCCCGCCCTCAACCGCCGCTTCCAGCAGGTGGTGATCCGCGAACCGAGTCGGGAGGTGAGCGTGGAGATCCTGCGCGGCCTCAAAGAACGCTATGAGCTGCACCACGGCGTCACCATCACCGACGGGGCTCTGGTGGCGGCGATCCGGCTGGCCGATCGCTACATCGCCGACCGCTGCCTGCCCGACAAGGCGATCGACCTGATCGATGAGGCCGCCGCCCAGCTGCGCATGGAGGTCACTTCCAAACCCCAGGTGGTGGAGGAGGCCGAAGCCGAGTTGCGCCGGGTCGAACTGGCCCTGCTGGCGGCGGAGGCCGCACCGATGACCGAGCGGGTGCAGCGCCAGGAGCAGCGCCGCCTTGCCCTGAGCCGGCTGCAGGAGCTGCAACAGCGCTGGCAGGCCGAGCGGGAGCGCCTGGCCGAGCTGCGCGACCTGCTCCAGCAAGACGAAGACCTGCGCCACGCGATCAGCGAAGCCGAGCGCGATGGGGATCTGGAGGAGGCCGCCCGGCTGCAATACGACCAGCTGCATGGCGTGCAGCAACGCCGCCACGCCCTCGAAGACGAGCTTCAGGCCGCCCAGCAGGCCGGCGAAGCCCTGCTGCGTGAGCAGGTGGAGGAAGGCGACATCGCCGATGTGGTGGCCCGCTGGACGGGCATCCCGATGCAGCGGCTGCTGGCCGGCGAGCGCCAGAAATTGCTTGAGCTCGAAAACCGGTTGGCGGAGCGGGTCATCGGCCAGCCCGAGGCGGTGGCGGCGGTGGCGGCATCGATCCGCCGGGCCCGGGCCGGCATGCAGGATCCGCGACGGCCGGTGGGTTCCTTCCTCTTCCTCGGCCCCACCGGCGTCGGCAAGACCGAACTCGCCAAGGCCCTGGCGGCGGCGCTGTTCGATGAGGAGGAGGCCCTGGTGCGCCTCGATATGAGCGAATTCATGGAGCGCAACGCCGTGGCCCGGCTGCTGGGCGCCCCTCCGGGCTACGTGGGCTACGAGGAAGGCGGCCAGCTCACCGAGGCGATCCGGCGCCGCCCCTATGCCGTGTTGCTGCTCGATGAGGTGGAGAAGGCCCACCCCGAGGTGTTCAACCTGTTGCTGCAGGTGCTCGATGACGGCCGCCTCACCGATTCCCAGGGACGCACCGTGGACTTCCGCAACACGGTGGTGGTGATGACCAGCAACCTGGCCAGCCGCGCCATCCTCGAGCGCGCCCGTCAGGACCAGCAGGACAGCGAAGCAAACCTGGATGCCGCCCTTGATGAGGCCGTGGAGCAGGCACTCTCCGCCCAGTTCCGCCCAGAATTCCTCAATCGCATCGATGAGCTGATCCGCTTCCGGCCGCTTTCGGCGGCGGATCTACAGCGCATCGTGCGGCTGCAGCTGGCTGAGCTAGCCAGCCTGTTGGCCGAACAGCAGCTGGAGCTGCAAGTGGAAGAAGCGGTGGTCGACCGGCTCGCCGCCCAGGGCTACGAACCGGAGTACGGAGCGCGGCCGCTGCGACGGGTGTTGCGCCGCCAGATCGAGAACCCCCTGGCCACCGAGCTGCTCGAGGATCATTTCCACGGGGCCTGGGGGGTGAGGGTCAGCCTGGCGCCGGAATCCGCGCCGCAACCGCTGCTGTTCGAGGCCCTGCGCGAAGACGAAGGGGACATCCGGTAGGGTGAATCTTTGCCGGGTTGTTGTCACAGCTCGGCAGGCCAGCATCCTTGGAATCCCCCAGCCGCTCCTCCACCCCTGAAGACACGCTGACCGCCGAGCCGCTTCCCCCAGCGCCTCCCGGTCCGGCCGGCTTCGTCCCCTCGCTGTTGGAGGAGCTGCGCAAGGTGGTGTGGCCCAGCCGCCAACAGCTGTTCAGCGAGTCGGTGGCGGTGATCTTGATGGTCACCCTTTCAGCCGCAGCGATCGCCGCCGTTGATCGGTTCTACAGCTGGGGCTCCTCCCAGGTCTTCCCCTAAGCGACAGGCCAGCGCGCGATTCATCGCCGGGCCACCTCCCCAGTTCTTCCCCAGCTTTTACCCTTTTCCAGCCCGTGTCTGAAGCCGATCTGCTCACCACCGCCAGCGACGCCATCGAGGACAACCCCGATGCGGAAGGCGAGGCCCTGCCCGCAGAGGCCCCGGAACAGGCGGCAGCTGACAAAGCCCCCCAAATCGCCCGCTGGTACGCCGTTCAGGTGGCCTCGAGCTGTGAGAAGAAGGTGAAGGCCACCCTTGAGCAGCGCGCCATCACCCTCGGCGTGGATAACCGGATCGTCGAGATCGAGATCCCCCAGACCCCAGCCATCAAGCTGAAGAAGGACGGCAGCCGCCAGGCCACCGAGGAAAAGGTGTTCCCGGGCTACGTGCTGGTTCGCATGGTTCTCGATGAAGACACGATGCTGGCAGTGCGCAGCACCCCAAACGTGATCAATTTCGTTGGGCAGGAGGAACGGCGGGCCACCGGCCGCGCCCGCGGCCACATCAAGCCCCGGCCCCTCGCACGCGCCGAGGTGGAGCGGATCTTCAAGCGGGCGGCCGAGAAGAAACCCGTCGTCAAGGTCGACATCACCGAAGGCGATCAGATCCTGGTCACCGCTGGGCCCTTCAAGGATTTCCAGGGCGAGGTGATCGAAGTCTCCGGCGAACGCAGCAAGCTCAAAGCCCTGCTCTCGATCTTCGGCAGGGAAACCCCAGTGGAACTGGAGTTCTCCCAGATCACCAAGCAAAGTTGATTCACTGCGGCCGCCTCCCTGCGGAGGGCGGCCCTCGGTGGCTCCGCCGGTTTCGGCGGTCCACCACCACGCCTCCGCTTCGGTGAGGCGATCCGCAGTCCTCCCGCAAGGGAGTTTTGTTCCCACTCCCAGCAGGGAGTTCTGTTCCCCAGATCCAGCCGATGGCCAAGAAAGTTGTAGCCGTGATCAAGCTGGCTCTCAATGCCGGCAAAGCCAACCCGGCCCCACCGGTGGGCCCTGCCCTCGGGCAGCACGGGGTCAACATCATGGCGTTTTGCAAGGAGTACAACGCCCGCACCCAGGAGAAGGCCGGCTATGTGATTCCGGTGGAGATCTCGGTCTTCGAAGACCGCAGCTTCACCTTCATCACCAAGACCCCGCCTGCTTCGGTGCTGATCATCAAGGCAGCAGGCATCGACAAAGGTGCCGCCACCTCCAGCAAGGGCAGTGTGGGAGCGATCAGTCGCGCCCAGCTCGAGGAGATCGCCAAAACGAAACTCCCCGACCTCAACTGCACCAGCCTTGAGTCGGCCTCCCGCATCATCGAAGGCACCGCCCGCAACATGGGCGTCGCCGTCACCGACTGATCAGTGGCCCCAGCGCCGGTCTGATCACCGCTCCATTCCCCATCCACCCAATCCGGGGGAGACCCAGGACGCCTCGGCCGCCCTACGGCCCGCCCGTCCCGTCGCCAGTACCCCAACACCACGATGACAAAACCCTCCAAGCGCTTCAACGCCCTGCTCGAAAAAGTCGAAGACCGGCCCTATGCACCGCTCGAAGCGTTGCAGCTGGTCAAGACAACGGCAACGGCCAAATTCGATGAAACGATCGAGGCCCACGTGCGCCTCGGCATTGATCCGAAGTACACCGACCAGCAACTGCGCACCACCGTCGCCCTGCCGAACGGCACCGGCCAGAGCATCCGCATCGCCGTGATCGCCCGCGGCGAGAAGGTGGCCGAAGCCACCGCCGCCGGTGCAGACCTGGCTGGTGATGAGGATCTGGTGGAGGCGATCGCCGGCGGCCAGATGGACTTCGACCTGCTGATCGCAACCCCGGACATGATGCCCAAGGTGGCCAAGCTGGGTCGGGTGCTCGGACCGCGGGGCCTGATGCCCAATCCCAAGGCCGGCACCGTCACCACCGACCTGGGCGGCGCGATCCGCGAGTTCAAGGCGGGCAAGCTCGAATTCCGCGCCGATCGCACCGGCATCGTGCACGTGCGCTTCGGCAAGGCCAGCTTCACGGCCGAGACGCTGCTGGAGAACCTCAAGGCGCTGCAGGAAACCATCGACCGGCAGAAACCCAGTGGCGCCAAGGGCCGCTATTGGCGCAGCCTCACCATCAGCGCCACGATGGGCCCCGGCATCGACGTTGACTTCTCCGCCCTCCAGGACATCAAGCAGGAGAGCTGAGCGCCTCGGGATGTAAAGTCCTGAACTGGCTTCGGCCAGGGGGCACGCGCCCCGCCCAAGACAGCAGGTGGCCAATTGGCCTTAAACCCTGCCGAGGTGCATGCAGAAGGTTTTGTTTCCCTGGGTCCCCCAGGGGGTCGGATCATCAAGCAGCCTCGCGGCGTTCCGGTTGCACCGGTGCGGGGTTCTCTTGATGATCGCCTGGTCCGAGCTTTCGGATCCGGGCCGATGAATCAGCGGGAATCGTCTGGGTCGCGTGCTCGGCTTGTTCCCTCGATTCGTACCACCCCATGGGCCGCACCCTGGAGAGCAAGCAACAGATCGTCGAAGAGCTCAAGGGGCTCCTCAACGGGACCGAAATGGCGCTGGTCCTTGATTACAAGGGTCTGTCCATCAAGGAAATGACTGATCTGCGGATCCGTCTGCAGGCCAGCAATGGCGTCTGCAAGGTGACCAAAAACACCTTGATGCGTCTGGCCATTGATGGCGACAGCACCTGGTCGGAACTCGATTCCCTGCTCACCGGCACCAATGCCTTCGTCCTGATCAAGGGCGATGTCGGCAGTGCCGTCAAGGCCATTCAGTCCTTCCAGAAGGACACGAAGAAGTCGGAACTGAAAGGAGGCCTCTTCGAAGGCCAACTCCTGTCCCAGGCCGACATCAAGGCCATCGGTGAGCTCCCCTCCAAGGACGTGCTCATGGCCCAGATCGCCGGTGCGATCAATGCCGTGACCACCCAACTGGCCGTGGGCATCAACGAAGTTCCCTCCGGTCTCGCCCGGGCACTCAAGCAGCACGCCGAAAGCGACGCCAGCTGAGCCGATCCCTTTTCCCCGATTTCTCCATCCCCGACCTGTTGCCTGCTCTCAACTATGACAACCAAAACCGACACGATTCTCGAATCACTGAAAACCCTTTCCCTGCTTGAAGCTTCCGAGCTCGTCAAGCAGATCGAAGAGGCTTTCGGCGTTTCCGCCGCCGCTTCCGCCGGCGCCGTGATGATGGCCGCTCCCGCCGCTGCCGCTGAGGCGGTGGAAGAGCAGACCGAATTCGACGCCATCCTCGACAGCTTCGATGCTGCCGCGAAGATCAAAGTCCTCAAGGCCGTCCGCGAAGTCACCGGCCTCGGTCTGGGCGAAGCCAAGGCCCTTGTGGAAGCCGCTCCCAAGGCCATCAAGGAAGGCGTTTCCAAAGAGGAAGCCGCCACGATTAAGAAGACCGTTGAAGAGGTTGGCGGCAAGGTCACCGTCAAGTGATCTCGCTTCGCTGATTTCTCAGTTCTTGGCGAGGGTTCCGGCCCTCGCCCCTGCCGGCCCCTGGTGGCCGGCTTTTTCATGGCCGCCGTTATCGTGGCAGACCAAAAAAAAACCCCACCGAAGGCAGGGCTTTAGAGGTGGAACGTTCTTGGGAGTCTGTCCTTGTTTCGACCCCAACAGTGGGTTCCGCACCCCTCACACGAGTTAAAGGTAACGCCTGCTCAGGCCTGGGCCAGGGCAGAGGGGTCGCTACTTGAACTGTCCCAGCAGCAGCGGTCGTTTCCTGGCCTACTTGGTGACTGGCCTATTCGACGAAAGGAATCACCGGCAGGGCGATCGGATCGGTTCCGAGGTCATCAGTGAGACCGGGTCGACGGGCGATCAGCTGCCTGCCAGACCTGGTCGCTGGCGCGGCGGCGGCGATCAGCTGGGCCATGGGGGTGGGATTGGTGAAGTACAGATGGCTGAGGGTCTGCTCGCGGAAGACACGGCGACCGAGCTGCCAAGTGGACTCCAGCGTGATCGGCACGAAGCCATCGCGGTCACGCCGGTTGGCCTTGCCCCTGCCCACCACGATCGTTTCGGTCTCCACGGGGCTCATCGCCTGCAGCTGCAGCTCCTCGCCCACCTGCCTGAGCCGCAGCCGGAACGAGCCGCCCAGGTCCTGGTTGGCCGTGCGCAGGGAGTAGCCGTTGCTGTCGATGTAGCGGCTACAGATTCCGGTGAAGTCGAAACGGTTGAGGGCCGCGTCAATCAAGCCGTCCGGACGGGTTTCCCAGCAGAGCGGCTGGCTCTTGAGCTGCTCGAGCACCAGCAGCGACCAGTCGGACCTGCCCACCGGCCTGGCGAGCACCGCGAACCTGGAAGCGTCCACGGGCCGGCTGTCGAACAAGCCAACGGCTTGCGCCTGCGGCAACGAAGGGCCCTGCAGGACCGCGGCGCCGAGGGCCACAGCGGCCAAGGCAAGGTAAGTTCGCTTCATGGTGGCGACCCGACAAGCCGTAACAGGCTCCAATGATGACCTGATTTGTGCCGAATCGCCCAGTGGCTGCTGATCAACCACGGGTGGTGGCCGCGGCCACCGATGGCGCCTGCAGTGGCAACCCCGGACCCGGTGGCTGGGGGGCATTGCTGCGCTTTGAAGATGGCTCGGTGCTGGAGCTGGGGGGCGCGGCAGCCAACACCACCAACAACCGCATGGAACTGGCTGCCGCGCTGGCCGTGCTCGAAGAGCTCAAGCAGCTCCCCCTGCATCCCGATCTGCAGCTGCGCACCGACAGCCGCTACCTGATCGATGGACTGGGCAAGTGGATGGCGGGCTGGAAACGCAAGGGTTGGCGCACGGCTTCTGGCGCTCCGGTGCTGAACAAGGACCTCTGGGAAGCCCTCGATCGGGCCCGCCTGCCGGCCGTGCCCTTGGTCCACGTGCGCGGCCACAGCGGCGATCCCGACAACGACCGCTGCGACGCCATTGCCGTGGCCTTCTCCAAGGGCGGAACCCCCAGGCTGGCGACCGGCCCTGCGGCTGCAACCACCAAAGCCGCTGCCAGTCCGGTTGATCCAGCCCCAGCGGCCCTCGCTCAGCTGCTGAGCCGTCTGGAGCTGGCGGATCGCCTGGCCAGCGGTGGCTATGCCCTGCGCCTGCCCGAGCTGGCCCAGCTGGTGGAGCTGCCCCTCTCCAGGCTTGAGGAGAAGGAGGAGGCCTGGACCTGGCGCGATTGGCAGGTGAGCCCGGCCGGTGAGGATCGCTGGCGGCTGGAGCGTCTCTGATGGCCACACCCCCCACCAGCAAAAACACCACCCCGAGTACTGGATCGCTCTACAAGCGCTGGGTGACACCCCTGCTGGAGCAGGACGAAGGCGCCGATGCCGAGCAGCTCAGCCGCCTCACCCTGACGGCCCTGGGCATGGCCTCGCGGCGGCGCCACTGGCCGCTGGTGTCCGGCAGCCTGGCCGGGCTCGGGGCGGAGTTGCAACGGCGCGACGTGCGCCTGGAGCAGACCCTGTTCGGTTGCCGCTTTGCCAACCCGGTGGGGCTGGCGGCCGGCTTCGACAAGAACGCCGTGGCCGCCGGCGTCTGGCATCTATTTGGCTTCGGCTTTGCCGAGCTGGGCACGGTCACCTGGCATGCCCAACCGGGAAACCCGAGACCACGCCTGTTCCGGCTGGCGGCGGAGCGCGCCGCCTTAAACCGGATGGGCTTCAACAACGACGGCGCCGAAGCGGTGAAGCGCACCCTGGAGCGTCAGGACCTGGAGCCGCCGGGGCAGCGGCCGGCGGTGCTGGGCCTGAACCTCGGCAAGTCGAAGATCACCTCCCTGGAGCTGGCTGCCGATGACTACGCCTCCTCGCTGGAGCTGCTCTCGCCCCTGGCCGACTACGCCGTGATCAACGTGAGCTCGCCGAACACACCGGGCCTGCGCGAACTGCAAAATGCCACTCAGCTGCGCCGGCTGGTCGAACGGCTGCGCCGGTTGCCGGCCTGTCCGCCGCTGCTGGTGAAGATCGCCCCCGACCTGGAGGACGACGCGATCGACACCATCGCCCGCCTGGCCTACCAGGAAGGCCTGGCCGGGGTGATCGCAGTGAACACCAGCATCGACAGGCTCGGCCTGGAGAACCGCCGACTGACCCAGACGGGTCGCACGCTGGGCGAGGAAGCGGGAGGACTGAGCGGCGCGCCCCTGCGGGCCAGGGCCCAGGAGGTGCTGCGCCGACTGCGAGCCACCGCCGGCCCCGCCCTGCCGCTGATCGGCGTGGGCGGGATTGATTCGCCCCAGGCGGCCTGGGAGCGGATCACAGCCGGCGCCTCCTTGATTCAGCTCTACACCGGCTGGATCTATGAGGGTCCGGCCCTGGTACCGGCGATCCTGGAAGGCCTGCAACGGCAGCTCGATCGCCACGGCTGCCGGCAGATCAGCGAAGCGGTGGGCAGTGGGCTGCCCTGGGGTTAGCGGGAGCGCACCAACCCGGTGCATGCCAACAACAGCAAATGCCGATAAGCTGCCGCCCAGACTGGGATAAGGAGCCTGCCGTTGGTTCTAACTGGCTTGCGGGAACGCTTCGGGCCGCTGACGGCACGGATCTTCCCCAGGCGGGTGCTGCTTGTTCTTGAGGATGACGGCCTGACCCTGCTGGCGTTGCGCGGCCAGGGTTTCAAGCCGGCAGCCAGCCTGTTGCATCGGGTGCCACTGCCGCGGGGCGCCTGCCAGGACGGACGTCCGCTCCAGCAGGCGGCCCTGGGCGACCTGATCGGTGATCTGATGCTCGAACTCGGCCTGCACGGGGCCGAGGTGATCGCCAGCTTGCCCCGAGCAGCCTGCAGCCTGCGCGTGGTGCAGTGGCCCTTCGAGGAGTGGCCCGAGGAACCCGAGGAGGCCCTGCGCCAGATCGACCCCGATCTCCGTCTGGCCTGCCCACTCGCCCAGTCCTATCTCTGCCTCACTCCCCTTGGCGGAGCCGACCCGGCCCTTCCCCTCTGCTCGCTGCTCGTGACGGCTCCCCGGGCGTTGGTGCTGGAATGGGTCGAGGTGTTTGCGATCGCCGCTCTCGATCTCGAAAGGCTCGAACCCGCCCAGGTCGCTGAGCTGCGGGCGATTGCGCCGCTGCTGGCTGAGGCGCCTGCCAACGAACTCACCGCCCTGATCGAGTGCCAGGCCGGTGGTGCCGAGCTGACCCTGATCCGCCAGGGCATACCGGAGTTCAGTCGTCACCTGCCCGCCGACCCTCGGGCCCTGGATCAGGCGTTGCGCCAGTGCCTGAACTTCTGGCGCCAGCGAGATCCGCAGATGCGCTCGGTGCGGTTGCTGTTGTTCGGCTCCAGCCGGCGCTTGGTGGGCGTCGCCGAGGCCCTGGGGCGAGAGGAGGCCTGGAGCGTGGAGATCCTCGATCCGCTGCAGCGGGGCTGGTTGGACCTGGAGGAGAACGCGGCGGATTCGCTCGGCCCCAGCGAACGCGACGGCCCGGGCCTGCTCAGGCTCAGTGGCCTGGCCCAGGCGGAGCGGGCGCCATGACCCGCACGCTTCCCGCAGTGGATCTGCTCAGGGAGCGGCGAATCGAGCTGGGTCTGCCGCCTGACCCCAGCCGCGGCCCTGATCCGCGCCGACTGCTGTGGATCGGCGCCGCCGTGGCTGCTGGCCTGGTGTCGGCCTGCCTGGCACTGGCCTTGCTGCTGCGCTGGCAACAGCAACGGGTGAGCAACGATTTGGCGCAGCTGCAGCCGGTGCGGGCCGAAGTGGAGCAACTGGAGCAACAGCTCATCGCCGAGAAGGCAGCAATCGACGCCACCGGCAAGGCCAATGCGGAGCTGGCAGGGGCGCTGGTGACCTTGCGCTCCGGCACCGCCCTGATGACCGACCTGGCCGAGCGCAGCTCCACCGGCGTGCAGCTCACTGGCGTCAAGGTGAACAACGACGACCTGGAGATCAAGGGGCGCAGCAGCGATCCCGGCGCCTTCGAGCGAATCAACGCCCTCGTGCTTCGCCTCAAGGCCTCTCCCCTGCTCGATCCAGCCAGTGTGCGGCTGAAACGCGCCGGCCGCGCGGACGCAGAAGGAGGCGAGGAGGGCAAGCCGCAACGGCGCCAGCACGTCGATTTCGAGCTCACCGCCACGTTTCGGCCGCCCCGCAGCGGCCCCGCCCAGCTCAGGCTGCTTCAGGAGCTGGGGGCCGATGGCATGGCCCAGCGCCTGCAGGTGCTGCAACAGCAGGGGCTGCTGCCATGACCAATCTTCAGGAGGGAGCCAAGCCACCTTCGAGGCTGGGGCGCACCGCCCTGCTGCTGGGGCTGCCGATCAGCGCCGGGCTACTGCTCTCCGCCGTGGTGGTGGTCGGTGCGGTGTGGCAGCCCTGGAGCAGGCTCCGCGAGGGCCAAAACCAGCTCCATGCGTTGCGGGCCATGGAGCAGCGCCTGCCCCTGCTGCGTGAGCAGCGGCTGCGTCAGCTTGAGGCGGCAGAGAAGACAAGGGGTCAGCAGGCAGATCTGCTGCAGCTGATTGCCGGCAGCGGCGAACTCAGCACCTTCCTCGCCCAGCTCAGTCGAGAGGCCGGCGCGGCGGGCGTCGAACTCGACCTGTTCGAACCCACCCCACATCAGGGGGCAAGGGCACGGCCAGAGACAGCTGCCGCCCCACCCCCAGCCGAGGGGGAAGCGCCCCCGCCCGCGAGGGATCCCCTGGAAGCCCAGGGCCTCAGCAAGAGCTCAACACTGTTGAGTGCGCGGGGGCGCTTCCCCAACCTGCTGGGCTTCATGCGCCGGCTGGAGCGGCTGGGATTGCTGGTGGTGCAGAGCAATCTCAACCTCAGCGCGCCCGACCCTAAAGCCGGGGCCCCAGCCCCGCTCACCGAGCTGAAATTGACTCTGTCGCTGTACGGCAAGACGACGGAGCCACGACAACAAGCCGCAGCGGCTGATCCAACCCCAACAGAAAACTGATCACGATCGGCGCCGGAAAGGCCGACAAAAAAAATGCTGAACAGATGCTGAATAGATGGTGAAAGCGACGGAAGACGGCATGGCAACTTCGCCTTGCTCGCCATAGTCTCTCCCCATCGCTTGGATGTTCCTTCCGGTGATTCAGAACCATCCGGCTGGATTAGCGCTGGCGGCGACGGTGGGATTAGTGGGATTGGTGATCCCGGTTCAGGCCGTTGCCAGCGTCGGGCCGCTGGAGCTCAAGGTTCGCCGCCTGCCGGACGCCGTTGAGGTGGTGATCGAGGGCACTGGCCCCGGCCCCCAGCTGCAGCAGTTCAACAACAGTTTGGGCTGGGAAGGCCAGCTGATCCTGCCCAATCCCACCAGCCTGCGCCGAGGTCCACAACGGCTTGCCCTGCCGGAGGCGGGCTTCGAGACAATCAGCCTGGAGGGAGAGGGCGACCGCTTCGTCATCCAGGTAACGCCGGTGAAGGCCGGGGCGGCGCCGCGGCCAGTGGTGAGCGCCGATGGCCGCAACTTGATCCTCAGCTTTGCCGCCGCTCCCCAGGCCTCCCTCCAGACCGGCCGCCTCGATCTCAACACCCCGGGCCGTGTTCCCCAGAGCGCCTTCGTGCCCCCGCTGCAGCCCAGGGCCGTCGCTCCACCCGTGGGCGACATGGCCGTGGGAAGCCTGCTGCTGCGCAATCCCAGTTTCGTGAATGTGCAGGGTCCGAGCGTCACGATGACGCTGCGCAACGCCCCGGCCAGAGACGCCCTGATGGCAGTGGCCCAGCTGGGGGGCTATGGCTTCGTCTATGTGGATGACACCGCCTCCAATCCCGGTTCTGGTTCTCCGGGGTCGCCCAATCCGATCACCGCCCAGAGAGTTGTCTCCATCGCCTTCCGAAACGAAGGCTATGCAAAGGCCGTCAATTCGGTCCTTCTCGCCGCTGGGCTACAGGGCAAGTTAGAGGGAAATCTGATCCTGGCCGGACCGAATGTGCTGGGCAAAACCTTTGGCTCCCAGCTCTCGAAGATCTACCGCTTGAACCAGGTGTCAGCCAACTCAGCGGCTGACTACCTCGCCAGCCTCGGTGCCACGATCAACAAGACCTTCACCACCACCTCCACCTCCAGCGAAGTGGCCTCCACCGGCACACCGTCCAACAACACAGCGGCGTCGACGGCATCCACCGCCACCACCACCCAGATCAACTCGTTCGGAGCCGGCCAGGGCCCCTTGCTCGGCCTGATCGGCACCACCGACTCCCGCTTGGGCACGATCACCCTGGTGGGCGATCCATCCCTGGTGCTGATCGCCGAGACCTATCTCAAGCAGTTGGATCTCCGCCAGCGGCAGGTGGCCCTGGCGGTGCGGCTCTTGGATGTGAATCTCGAGAACGACACGACGATCTCCAACAGCTTTGCCTTCCGCTACGGCAATAACTTCATCGTCAACGACAACGGCCAGCTGCTCGGGGCGTTCGGTCGTTTCCTGCCACCCACAGTTGGATCATTCCTTGGCGCGCCAACCGAGAATCCCGGCCTGCAAGTGCCGCGCGATAACTTCTTCGACTTCGTTCAGGCCCAGATCGTTTCCCGCAACACGACCTTGCTGGCCAGCCCCACCCTGATCCTGCAGGAGAACCCCTCGATCCTTCGCGATCCCAGTAGCGGTGGAGGCGGTGGTAGTGGAGGAGGTACTTCTCAGAACTCCTCCGCCGGACTGGATGCCTACACGATCGATTCACCGATTGGACGCGGCAGGGCGAACGAAGCGGCGGTGCGGGTCGGCACCAATGTGATCACCAGCGTCCGGATCACTGAAACTCAGAATGGCGGCACCCAGTGTGAGCTTGAGCTCTCCACAGCCGGGCTGATTCTCGGTGCTCGCGTTGAGAAGATCGATGACAACGGCTTCGTCACCTTCTCCCTGTCCCCGTCGATTTCAGCCGTCACCGATACGGTCCCTGGCCCACCCGCCTGTACACCGCAGATCAGCATCCTGAGTGTGCGGCGGCTGGATACCGGCGCCCTGCGGGTGCGCGAAGGACAGACCCTGATCCTCACCGGCGTGATCTCCGACTTTGACGTCGCTGAAGTATCGAAGTGGCCGATTCTTGGCGACCTACCGCTAGTCGGCCAGTTCTTCCGGGCCTCGAACAACCAGCGCCAAAAACGGGAGCTGGTGATCATGGTCACCCCGCGAATCATCCGCGATGACGAGGGCGGAACCTTCGGCTATGGCATTCGGCCCACGAGCGAGGATGCGCGCCTGTTCATGAGCAATCCCCAGTAGCGCCTGGTTCAGAACGTCGAGGTTCAGTGGTTCAGCTTGATCAGAACGGCAGCGGCACGAACGCCTTGATCACCAGGGGGGCCAGGAATTGCAGGAGTCCCGCCGTGCCGCCCAGCAACTGGGGGCCCAGTCGATTGCCGCCCTGCACCGGCTTGGGTGTGTCAGCCAGCTTGAGCGCCGCCTGCTGCAACTGCGCGCTGGTTTCGGGCTGGCCCTGCTGGTCGTAAAGGGCCGCGGCGACGGTGAAGTCGTCGGCTGCTGCCACCGTGTTGCCTTGCTCACTGCGGCTGATGCCCCGGGCCACCCAGCTGATCGCCGCTTCGGGTTGGCGCCCGATCGCGGCGCTGAACAACTGCTCCGCCTGGGGAAACCTGCCCCGCTGGGCGGCGTCCACCCCAGCGTTGTGCCAATCGGCGTAGCTCTGCTGGGCGGGAATGACGCCCTTGGCGCCCTGCCAGTGGCTGCTGGAGAGGGCCTCAGGATCGAGCAGGGCACCGCTGAGGTCGGCGTCGCGCAGGTCGCTGCCCAGCAGGCGGGCGCCGCGCAGATCGGCGCCACGCAGGGAAGCGCCCCGCAGGCTGGTGAAACTCAGATCAGCACCGCTGAGCCGGGCGCCATCCAGGCGGGCGCCGCTGAGATTGGCGCGCTGCAACTGGGCGCCGCTCAAGTCGGCCTCCCGCAGGTCGGCCTGGACCAGATCGGCATCGGCCAAGGGGCAGTTGGCACACTGCTTGCTGTCCAGCAGACGGATCAGGACCTCGCCATCGGCCGCCCGTGCGACCGTGCCAGCCACGCCAGCGCAGGCCAGCAGGCCGGTGGCGGCAACCAGGGCACAGGCAAGGCGGATCACGGCCGTGAACGGCGGCAATAGAGGCTGTCTAACAGGCTTTTGAGCCTTTGGCGCGCGCCAGCCGCCGCCGTGGGCACAGCTGCCGCATGGCTGGTTCGTCCACTGTTGGACACGGTTCAGCAGAGACGTCGGTGAGGGATCCGTCCACAACGGGGGAGCCAGAGGCCCGCCACGGCGGCAATCTGGTCGCCAGCGCCCGCCGGCTGGGCTGCCGCCCCGAGCAGTTGCTCGATGCCAGCGCCTCGTTGGTGCCCTTCGGGCCGCCGGCCCCGGTGCGGCGGCTGCTGCGCCAAGCGCTGGGGGCCCGAGCAGGCCGGCCCTCGCCCCTGCGCGACTATCCCGACCGGAGTTATCAGCGGCTGCGCGAGGCGATCGCCGCGGCCCATGGCCTCGATCCCGCTGCCGTGCTGCCTGGCAATGGCGCCGCCGAGCTGTTCACCTGGGCAGCCAGAGACGCAGCGGCGACGGGCACCAGTTGGTTGCCCACGCCCGGCTTTGCCGACTACCCCCGCGCCCTGGCCTGCTGGGGCGGGTCGTGGCAGTCCCTGCCCCTGCCGCTGGGGGGCCCGTTCCCGGCCGCAGGGGAAGGGGGCCGGGGCCGTGACGGTGACGATGCGATCTGGATCACCAATCCCCACAACCCCACGGGCCAGCTCTGGAGTCGCAGCAGCCTGGAGCCCTTGCTGGAGCGTTTTGCCCTGGTGATCGTCGATGAGGCCTTCCTGCCGCTGGTGCCCGGCGGCGAGGCCGATTCACTGATCCCGTTGCTGGCCGATCACGCCAATCTGATCGTGATCCGCAGCCTGACCAAGCTGTTCGCGATCGCCGGGCTGCGACTGGGCTACGCGTTAGCGGCGCCGGAGCGGCTGAAGCGCTGGGCCGCCTGGCGCGACCCCTGGCCGGTGAACGGGCTGGCGGCCGCCGTGGGTGAAGCGGTGGTGGGTGATCGGCGCTGGCAGGAACGGGTGCGGCGCTGGGTTGCGAAGGAGGGGCCGTGGCTGGCAGGCCAGCTCTCTGGCCTGAGTGGCCTCAGGCCGCTGCCCTCCGCAGCCAATTTCCTGCTGGTGCAAGGCGAGGGGTCACTGCTGGGGCTGCGCGAACGGCTGGAGAGCCGCCAGCTGATCCTGCTGCGGGATTGCCGCAGCTTCGAAGGGCTGGGTGAGAACTGGTTGCGGATCGGCCTGCAGGACCGGCGGGGCAACCAGCGCATCCTTCGGGCCATGCGAACAGAGTTGGCCCGAAGGATGCGTTGAACCGATCAACCAAGAAGACCGATCAAACAGGCCAGCTCCCGCCTCTGGGGCCCAGCCGCTCAGACCAGCTCCTGAAGCAACAACGCCAGCCGTTGGTCCGCATCCCGCACCGCCAGCCGCTCCATGCCGTTGCGCAGGCTGAGCAAGGGATCGGCCGCCGCGGCCCCTCCCCGCAGCTTGGGGCCCAGCAACTGCCAGAGCGTCTGGGCCAGGGGGCCCTGGCCCGGAGGGTGTTGGGCGACGATCACGGCCCCGCCAGCGGCGACGGCAGCGGCGGCATTGGCGTCCTGGTGCCGATCGGCCGCCTGGGGAAACGGCACCAGGACGGCGGGGGTGCCGCAGACGGCCAGCTCACTGAGGCTGCCGGCGCCGGAGCGGCTGATGGCCAGATCGGTGTGCTGGAGCAGGCCGGCCAGCTCATCGCTGAAGGGACGCTCCACATAGCCGCTGGCGTGGATCGCTCCTACCTCCGGATCGCTGGAGCCGGTGAGATGCACGACCCGGCAGCCAGCAGCCAGCAGCTGCGGCACCAGGGGACGCACCATCCGGTTCAGCCCGAGCGCCCCCTGGCTGCCGCCCATCACCAGAAGCAGCGGACCCTCGCCAGCGGGAACCCACGCCGGTAACGGGGCAGGCAGCAGGAAGTCCTGGCGAACCGGCGTGCCGGTCAGCAGCGGGCGACAGCGGGGCAGGCGCTCGGTTGCAGCCGGAAGGCCCACCGCCACCCGGCTGCACAGCCGCCCCAGCAGCCGGGTGACCCGCCCCGGGATCGCATTGGAGTCATGCAGAACAACAGGCACACCACACCAGCGCGCCGCCAGGATGGCCGGGGCGGCGATGTAGCCCCCCGTGCTGAAGACCACGTCGATGCCTTCACGGCGGATCAACTGGCGCACCTTCAGGCTGGCGGCCAGCAGTTGGAACAGTTGCCAGAGTTTGCGCAGCCCCCGGCCCTGTAAGCCCCCGGCGCGAACGGTATGCAAGGGGTAGCGCGCCGGCACCAGCTCCCGCTCCAGGCGATCAGGCACTCCCAGCCACTGCACCGAGAAACTCGGCGGCAGCGCCTCGGCCACGGCCAGGGCAGGGAAGAGATGTCCACCAGTGCCGCTGGCGGCGATCAGAAGCCGGGTCATGGGCCTTTTCAAACGCGCCAAGCGTGCAAGCGAAGCGCGCCTAACTTATGTGAACTTCCCTGGCCGCTCCCGATGTCGTTGCCCCGCCCGTCCCTGCCTGCACTGCTGGCGGCGGCTGCGTTGTGCTTCGCTCCTCTCGCGGCTGCCGCGGCCCCCAGCCTGGCCCTCCTCCAGACCCTGGAAGCCAGCCTCAACAGCGGCAACTCCGGCTCCCTCTCCGGCCTGCTCAGCGAAGGGCCGGGCCTCGATCCCAGCGAGCTGGTGGAGCGTTATGACGCCCTGCGCAAGCGCTTCCCCGATGCCCGTTGGCAGGTCAGTCCGGGCAAGGCGCTCCGGGATGGCCGCAGCACGGTTCAGATCAAGGTCAGTGGCAGCCGCAGCGAAGGGCCCTACCTCTACCGGCTGGAAGCCGAACAACTCCTGGCCTTAGGCGAGGGCGGCGGACGGCTGAACGGCCAGGAAGTGATCCGTGAAACCAGTGTGCTGCGCAGCGGTTCCGTTGAGCTGCCGATCAGCCTGCAGATCCCCGATGCCGTGCTCACCGGCCAGCGCTACGACGTTGACGTGGTGTTCGACGAGCCACTGAACGGGGCGTTGGTGGCGGGCGGAATCGCCCCGATCACCGGCCCGCAGATCAGCGCTTCGCAGAACCCGGAGCTGGAGCTCGCCGCCCTCGCCGGTGGCGGCCTGTTCAAGATCGTGCAAGCGCCGCTCGAACCAGGCAGCCAGACCTGGGCCGTGCTTTTGGTCCATCCCGACGGCATCATCAGCACCACCAAGCGGGTGCGGGTGGTGGCTGACAAGGCCGCGCTCACCCCTTGAACCAGCGGATCAGGGCCGACACGTCCTCATCCCCGTGGCCGGCCTCGATCAGGGCGTCTTCGATCGCCGCCACCCGTTCGCCGATCGGCAACTCCAGCCCGGTGGCGGCTGCCGCGGCCAGAGCGATGGCCAGGTCCTTGCGGTGCAGCGCCAGCTTGAAACCCAGCGGGAACGACCCCTCCAGCATGCCGCCAGCCCGGTTCTCCAGGGCCCAGGAGCCCGCCGCCCCGCTGGCGAGGGCCTGACAGACCGCCGCCATCGGCAGCCCCAGCCGCTGGCCCAGGGCCATCGCCTCGGCCACGGCGGCGTAGCTGCCGGCCACCAGCACCTGGTTGACCGCCTTGGCCTGCTGCCCGCAGCCCACCGGGCCGAGGTGGGTGATGCGGCTGCCGACCACCTCCAGCAGGGGGCGGGCCCGCTCCAGATCGGCCATCGTTCCGCCCACCAACACCGACAGGCTGCCGGCTTTGGCCCCTTCCGTGCCACCGGTCACCGGGGCATCGAGATAGGCCACGCCCTGACGGCCCAGGCGCTCGGCCAGCGAGCGGCTGACGGCCGGATCGATCGTCGAGAAGTCGATCACGGTGGCCCCTGGGCGCAATCCAAGAGCGGCCGGCTGGGCGGCACCGAACAGCACGGCCTCCGCGGCGGCCCCATCGGTGAGGCATAGGCAGAGCCAGTCGGCGGCGGCTGCAGCTGCTGCCGGCGTGGGCGCCGCCGCCGCACCGGCAGCCAGCAGCGAAGCCTCCCGCGAACGTGTCCGGTTGTGAACGCTGAGCGGAAAGCCTGCGGCCAGCAGATTGGCTGCCATCGGGGCGCCCAGGGCCCCCAGGCCGATGAACGCCAGCGGGGGGCGGAAAGATTCAGTCATGGTCGGGCGCCAACGGGTAGGAGTTCAGTCGGAGATGCAGCCAAGGCCAGGGCCACGATGGTTGGGTTCAACGCCCCAGATCCATGTCCCGATCCCTCACCCTGCAGCGCTTGTTCTTGCCGCCGGTCGCTGCTGGCCTGGCCATGCTGCTCCAGGTCGATTCTGGAAAAGCCCAGACCAACCCCAACCCTGCGGTTCGAGTCCCAGCTGGCGAGCGGGTGCAGCTCAGCGAGAGCCAGAAGCAGGAGATCTTCAAGTCGCGCCACAGCTGGGCCCTGCGGGACAACGCCGCCCAGATGGCCATCCTCAAAGACAACGAGCGTTGCCTCAAGGCCGCCGCTGACATCGAAGCGTTGCGTCGCTGCCGCGGCGAGCAACGCAAGGAGCTGCGCGAGGTGATGCAGACCACGCGCAGCGAAAACCGTGCCCTCGCCCAACGGCTTGGGATTCCCATGCCCGAAGAGCGCGGCAGGGGTCAAGGCCGAGGCGGCAAGCGCAACCCCACGCCACAGCCCTGAGCGACAGCTTGAGGCCCCTTGAAGTCAGGCGTCGTCGAGGGCGGCGACGCCGGGGAGCACCTTGCCCTCCAGCAGCTCCAGGCTGGCGCCGCCACCGGTGGAGATGTGGCTCATTTTCTCCGCCACACCCACCTTCTCGACGGCCGCCACGGAGTCACCACCGCCGATGATCGTGCAGCAGCCCGTGCCGCTCAGCTCGGCGAGGGTGTGGGCCACACCGTTGGTGCCGGCGGCGAATTTGTCGAACTCGAACACGCCCATCGGCCCGTTCCAGATCACGGTTTTGCAGTCGGCCAAGGCCTCCTGGAAGGCCTGGAGTGAATCCGGGCCGATGTCGAGGCCCATCCAGCCGTCGGGGATCGCGTCCACCGCGGTGGTGAGCGTGTTGGCGTCGGGGGAGAAGGCGTCGGCGAGCACGACATCGCTGGGCAGCAGCAGCTGCACGCCCTTGGCCTTGGCCTTGGCCTCGAGCTCCTTGGCCAAGTCGAGCTTGTCGTCTTCAACCAGGCTTTTGCCCACCGCCAGGCCGCGCGCCTTGTAGAAGGTGAAGATCATGCCGCCGCCGATCAGCACCTTGTCGCACTTGTCGATCAACGACTCGAGCACGCCGATCTTGCTGCTCACCTTGGAGCCGCCAACGATCGCCGCCAGCGGACGCTTCGGCTCATCGATGGCGCCCTGCAGATACTGCAGTTCCTTTTCCATCAGCAGCCCGGCCACGCTGGGCTTCAGGTATTCGGTCACGCCGGCGGTGGAGGCATGGGCCCGGTGGGCGGCGCCAAAGGCATCATTCACATAGACATCGGCCAGGGCGGCCAGCTTGGCGGCGAAGCCGGGATCGTTCTTCTCTTCCTCAGCGAAGAAGCGCACGTTCTCCAGCAGCAGCACATCGCCATCGGCCAGGGCCGCCACCTTGGCTTCGGCGTCAGGGCCGATGCAGCTGTCGGTTTTGAGCACCGGCTTGCCCAGCAGCTCACTGAGGCGGGCCGCCACCGGGGTCAGCCGCATCGCCTCATTCACCTGACCCTTGGGCCGGCCGAAATGGGCGGCCAGAATCACGCGGGCCCCTTTGGCAGTGAGCGCGTGGATAGTGGGAAGCGCGGCGCGGATCCTGGTGTCATCGCTGATCGCCCCCGAGTCCGCCAGCGGAACGTTGAAATCGACCCGCACCAGCACCCGTTTGCCCTGGAGGTCATCGCTGCTGAGGCTGGCCAGGGAACGCTTCGCCATGGGGGAATGGTCTGGGGAAAAGATTGGGCGAGGCTAGGCCCCGGCCCAGCGGGCGCTAGGACAAGAGAGTCAGATCCCACCGCCCGCCTTTTCAGCCGGACTTCGAACGATGTTCAGCACTGTTCTGTTTCCCATCGATCAGAGCCGCCAGACGATGGACACCGCTGCGGTGGCCCTGGAGCTTGCCCAACAGCATTCCAGTCGGCTGGTGGTGCTCTCGGTGGTGGAAGAAGAGGAAGGGGCGATGCATGATGCCGCCGCCGTCGCCCGGCTGCTGGAGCAGGCCCGCGTGCACTTCGAGCAGGCCGGCATGGCCTGCGAGGTGATCGAACGGCAGGGCAAACCAGCCTTCGTGATCGGCGATGTGGCCGATGAGATCAACGCCGATGTGATCGTGATGGGCACCCGCGGCCTCAGCCTCGAGCCGGGCGAGGAGAGCACCGCCTCGCGGGTGATCCAGCTGGCCCCCTGTCCGGTGCTGGTGGTGCCCTGATGGAGCGTGTCGTCGACCCGACTCCGGCGGGTCCGATCCCGGCGGGCCATGGCCTCAGTGTCTCGGCCCCGGCGATTCAGTGGTATCCGGGCCATATCGCCAAGGCGGAGCGCCAGCTCCACAAGCAGCTGGCCAAGGTGGACCTGGTGATCGAGGTGCGTGATGCCCGCATTCCCCGCGCCACCGGCCACCCCCGCCTGCAGCGCTGGATGCAGGGCAAACAGCGGCTGCTGGTGATCAACCGCCGCGACATGGTCAACGAAACGGCCCGGCTCGCCTGGGACCGTTGGCTGCGCAGCCAGGGCGAGACCCCTTGGTGGTGCGATGCCCGGGCCGGCACCGGCGTGAAGCAACTGCAGGAGGCAGCCGTGCGGGCTGGCCGGCAGCTCAATGCCCGCCGGGCCGGTCGCGGCATGCTGCCGCGGCCGGTGCGGGCCCTGATGCTGGGGTTCCCAAACGTGGGCAAGTCGGCCCTGATCAACCGGCTGGTGCGCCAGAAGGTGGTGGACAGCGCCCGCCGGGCCGGGGTGACCCGCACCCTGCGCTGGGTCAGGGTCGGCCAGGACATCGATCTGCTCGACGCCCCCGGCGTGCTGCCGCCACGGCTGGATGATCAGCGCTCCGCCCTGCTGCTGGCCCTCTGCGACGACATCGGCCAGGCGGCCTATGACGGCGAGGCCGTTGCGGGCGCCTTCCTGCGCCTGCTCGACAGCCTGACGGGCAGCCCGGAAGCTGGCCTCAACCCTGGGCTGGTGGAGAGCCGCTATGGCGTCCCCATCGGTCGGCTCGATCCCGGCGATGGCCGCTCGGTGGTGGATGGCTGGGCCTGGCTGCAGGCGGCGGCGGCACGGCACACCAGCGGCGATACGGCCCGCATGGCCCAGCGCCTGCTCGACGACTTCCGCCGCTCCCTGCTCGGCGCCATCGCCCTGGAACTGCCGCCACCGCCCCAGCCACAGCAGCCATGACCGGCTCTGGCAGCGCTGAAACCTTTGGCAATGGCGAGGGCGAGCTGGTCAGCCTGGTGTACCCCAAGCCGTTGCCGATGCGGCTCGACCGCTGGCTGGTGGCCCAGCGGCCGGAGCAGAGCCGCGCCCGCATCCAGAAATTCATAGAAGCCGGCCTGGTGCGGGTCAACGGGATCGAGGGACGGGCCAAGACGCCCTTGCGCCCCGGCGATGCGGTGCAGCTGTGGATGCCCCCACCGGAGCCACTCCCCTACCTGCTGCCGGAGGCGATGCCGCTGGATGTGCTCTACGAAGACGCCCACCTGATCGTGCTCAACAAGCCGGCCGGGCTGACCGTGCACCCAGCCCCGGGCAACCGCGACGGCACCTTGGTGAACGGACTGCTGCACCACTGCCCCGACCTGCCGGGGATCGGCGGTGAGCGGCGGCCGGGGATCGTGCACCGGCTCGACAAGGACACCACCGGCTGCATCGTGGTAGCCAAAAGCCAGGAAGCCCTGGTGAAACTGCAGGTGCAGATCCAGAAGCGGATCGCTTCTCGGGACTACCTGGCCGTAATCCATGGGGTACCCAGGGAGGAGAGCGGCACGATCGAGGCACCGATCGGCCGCCACCCGCTGGATCGCAAAAAATATGCGGTGGTAGAGCTCGAGAAGGGCCGCCAGGCCCGCACCCACTGGCAGCTGGTGGAACGGCTGGGCGACTACTCGCTAATGCGCTTCAAGCTCGACACCGGCCGCACCCACCAGATCCGGGTGCACTGCGCCCATCTGGGTCACCCGATCCTGGGCGATGCCACCTACGGCCGCTGCCGCAAGCTGCCGATCTCCCTCACTGGCCAAGCCCTGCATGCGCTGCGCCTGGGGCTCGACCATCCGATCAGCGGCGAGCGGCTGGTGTTCGAGGCCCCCCTGCCGCCGATCTTCGAAAAGCTGCTGGCGGAGCTGCGCCGGGGCTGATCAATCAGCCAACGATGTTGTGCTCCGCTTCTCGGCGCAGCAGGTCGAAGATCGTCTCGCGCTCGAACAGATCGGCCACGGCGATGGCGGTGAGCACCGCGAAACCGATTGGCAGCAGCAGGGAGTAGTCCTTGCTCAGTTCAAAGCTCAGCAGGATCGCCGTGAGCGGTGTACGGGTCAGGGCGGCGAGGAAGGCGGCACCACCGGCGAACACCAGCGTGGTGGGGGCGTAATCGAACAGCACCAAGCAGAGCTGCTGCACCAGGGTTCCTAGGCAGGCGCCCACCACCAGGGCCGGGGCGAGGATGCCGCCGGGCGCTTCGGCAGCGACGGCCGCTGCGGTGCCCACCGCCTGCACCAGCAGCACCAGCAACGACTTGAACGGGGTGGTCAGGCCCAGCAGGGCATCAAAGCCGAGTTTGTCGACGTTGTCGAAGGAGGCAGGCAGCAGCGACCAGCCCAGCCCGATCAGCAGGCCCAGCAGCGCCAGCAACTGCCAGGAGGGCAGCCGCAGCCGGAAGAACCTCTGGCGCATCGAAAGGATCCAACGCTGATAAAGCATCGCCAGGAATCCGGCAAGCACACCAAGGGCCAGCAGGAAGGGCAGATCGAGGAGGCGGAACTCATCGAGACGGCTGGGATACTGGATCACCGGACCCAGCTCCCTCAGCCAGAAGGGGCCGCTTCCGGGCACGGCCAGCAGCCGCGTCCAGGCCACAGTGGCGAAGGTGGCAAAGGTGGCGGCCGCATTGATGCGGATGTCGGCGCGTTTGAGCAGCTCCTCGAGGATGTAGGCCAGGCCACCCAGGGGGGCATGGAAAATGGCGGCAAGGCCGGCGCCGCTGCCGATCGCCACCGCCACGCGCCGGGTGGAGCCGCGGGTCTGCAGGGCATCGGCCGATTCCTTGGCCAGCGAGGCACCGATCTGAATCGAGGGGCCCTCAGGCCCCACCGGGATGCCGCTGCCGATGGCCAAGCCACTGGCCAGCAACTTCACCACGGCCACCCGCCAGCCCATCGGCAGCGGGAACCCCCGCAGATAGAGCAACACCTGCACGATTCCCGAGCCTTTCGCCGCAGGCTCCAGGGCCGTGATCAAGGCACCGGCGAGCCCTCCCCCCAGCAAGCCCACCAAGGGCAGGGCCAGCCAGCGAGGCAGCGCGGCGGCCAGCTGCAGGCGCAGACCGTTGACGGCGGCGATCTCCTGGCCATAGATCCAGATCCCTACCCCCACGCCGATGCCGATCGCATTGACCAGCAGGAAGATGCGCAGCAGATGGAAGGCTTTGCCCATGGGCTCAGGCCAGCTGGGGCAGGCGCGGGCAGGCCGCCACCAACTGCTTGGTGATCGCCGCCTGGGGATGCTCCAGCAGCCGCTCGCCGACCCCCTCCTCAACGATCTGGCCGTTTTCGAGCACGAGCACCCGCTGGCAGAAGCCGCTGGCCACCGAGAGGTCGTGGGTGATGAAGATCATCCCCAGCCCCAGCCGCTCCTGCAGGTCGCGCAGCAAGGCCAGCACCTCGGCCTGCACTTCGGCATCCAGCATGCTGACGCTCTCGTCACAGAGCAGCACCTTCGGCTTCAGCACCAGGGCGCGGGCGATCGCCACCCGCTGCTGCTGGCCGCCGGAGAGCTGGCGGGGCAGCCGGTTCTCGAAGGATTCAGCGGGGCTCAGCCCCACCGCCTCAAGCCCCTGGCGGGCCAGGGCGCGGGCCTCGCTGCGGCCGGCCAGGCCATGGATCAACAACGGATCAGCCACCGCTTCGCCCACGGCCATGGCGGGGTTGAGGCAGGCGAGTGGGTCCTGGAACACCATCTGGATCTGGCGCCGGGCCCGCCTGAGCTCCCGGCCACGCAAGGCGCGCAGGTTCTTGCCGTGCAGCCGCACCGCACCGCCGCGCACCGGCACCAGGCCGGCCACGGCCCGGCAGAGGG
Organism: Synechococcus sp. SynAce01; assembly: GCF_001885215.1. Classification (GTDB taxonomy): domain Bacteria; phylum Cyanobacteriota; class Cyanobacteriia; order PCC-6307; family Cyanobiaceae; genus Regnicoccus; species Regnicoccus frigidus. Next base: position 1,226,538 of record NZ_CP018091.1, read on the forward strand.
TGCTCTTGCCACAGCCGGAAGCCCCCACAACCCCGACGGTTTCGCCCTCGTGCAGGCGCAGGCTGACCCCATCGACGGCCTTGAGCCAGCGACGCTGCCAGGGCGGTGAGGGCAGCGGATGCCAGCAGCGCAGACCATCGAGCTCAAGCAACAGCGGCTTGGTGCTCGTTTCAGGAGAGCCACTGCCCTCCCGCAGCCGGGCCGCGGCCACCAGCCGGCGTGTCAGCGGCGCCGCGGGTTCGGTGAGCAGGCGCTGCGAGGGGGCCTGCTCGACCAGGCGCCCCTGATCGAGCACGGCGATCTGCTCGCACCAGTGGCCGGCCATCGCCAGGTCGTGGCTGATCAGCAGCAGGGCGCTGCCGCTTTCGCGGCAGAGGTCGGTGAGCTCGGCCATCACCTGGGCCGCCACCGCCACATCCAGGCTGGTGGTGGGTTCATCGGCGATCACCAGGGGTGGTTCCAGGGCCATGGCCAGGGCGATCGACAGGCGCTGGCGCATGCCACCGCTGAATTCATGGGGGTAGCTGTTGAAGCGCTCGCCGGCGATCCCCACCCGCTCGAGCAGGTCGAGGGCGCGCTGGCGAACCCGCTGGCGCGCCCAGCGCGGCCGGTGGGCCGCCAGGGTGTCAGTGAGGTGTTCCCCCACCCGCAGCAGGGGATTGAGCCGGGTCATCGGGTCCTGGAACACCAGTCCCACCGCCTCGCCCCGCAGCCGCCGCAGCGCCTGGCGCTTCAGCAAGCGGGGATCCTGACCGGCGAGCAGCAGGCCACCGCTGCAGGAGCTTCCGGCCGGGAGCAGCTGCAGCACCGCACGGGCCACCGTGCTCTTGCCGCAACCGGAGGGACCCACCAAAGCGAGCCGGTCGCCGGGCTCCAGGGTCAGATCGAGGCCATCCAGCACGGCAGGCCCCGCGGCAGCCCCCACGCCAGACCCCTCAGGCTCCGGGTAGCGCACCACCAGGCCGTCGATCTTCAGCACCGGGCCGACGCTGCTGGAGGCGGTCATGGGCTGGGCAACGGGCAAACGCTGGCGGCCCCAGCATGGGGGACTGGACACACCATGACGAACACCTGATCTGATTTGCCTACGATGGGAAGATCAGAACGTTCTGATGACTGAAGCCGCCGGCTCCCTGATCACCCGTCCACGAGGCCAAGCCTCCACGCTGATCGAGGCTGCCGACTTGCCATCACCACCCCTGAGTTCGGAGTTGGTGAGCCCTGAGCTGCGCCGCCAAACACTCCGTTCCGTCGCCGACTACGGCGTGGAGCTCCCCGCCTGGCTGCAGGCCTGCATCGAAAAAGCGCCTCCGGGCGAACGCCACACCATCCCCACCAGTGGCGAAGGCCTGCTCGCCTCGGCCTTCGATTTTGCCTACCAGCTCCACGACGGCCAGGTCAGGGCCACTGGCGAGCCCTACATCATCCATCCGATCGCGGTCGCCGACCTGCTCCGCGACATCGGTGCGAGCCCCTGCGTGATCGCCGCCGGCTTCCTCCACGATGTGGTGGAGGACACCGAGGTGGTCTCCGAGCAGCTGGAAGCCCACTTCGGCCCCGAGGTGCGGGCCCTGGTCGAGGGCGTCACCAAACTTGGTGGTATTCACTTCACCAACCACACCGAAGCCCAGGCCGAGAACCTGCGGCGGATGTTCCTGGCGATGGCCAGCGACATCCGCGTCGTGCTGGTGAAGCTGGCCGACCGGCTCCACAACATGCGCACCCTCGGCGCGCTCAAGCCGGAGAAACAACAGCGGATCGCCCGCGAAACCCGCGAGATCTATGCCCCGCTCGCCAACCGGCTGGGCATCGGACGCCTCAAGTGGGAACTCGAAGACCTGGCCTTCAAGGTGCTGGAGCCCGAGTCGTACCGGGAGATCAAGGAGGAGGTGGCCAGCAAGCGCAGCGACCGGGAAGACCGGCTGGCGGTCACGGTGCGGCTGCTCAAGGATCGGCTGACAGCCGCGGGAGTGCGCCACTGCGAGGTGAGCGGGCGGCCCAAGCACCTCTATGGCATCTGGAGCAAGATGCGGCACCAGCAGAAGGCCTTCCACGAGATCTACGACGTGGCCGCCCTGCGCATCCTCACCGAAGACGTGGAAGGCTGCTACCGGGCCCTGGCCGTGGTGCACGACACCTTCCGGCCGATCCCCGGCCGCTTCAAGGACTACATCGGCCTGCCCAAGCCGAACGGCTACCAGTCGCTGCACACCGCCGTGATCGGCCGCCACCGGCCGGTGGAAGTGCAGATCCGCACCACCGAAATGCACCAGGTGGCGGAATACGGCATCGCCGCCCACTGGAAATACAAGGAAGGAGGATCACCGGCCACCGGCGGCGGCGACACCGAACGCTTCAACTGGCTGCGTCAGCTGGTTGATTGGCAGCAGGACGGCGGCAGTGAAGACAGCAGCGACTATCTCGCCTCGATCAAGGAAGACCTCTTCGATGAGGAGGTCTATGTGTTCACGCCCAAGGGCGATGTGGTGGGGCTGCGCACCGGCTCCACCGCCGTTGATTTCGCCTACCGGATCCACTCGGAGGTGGGCAATCACTGCCAGGGCGTGCGCATCAACGACCGGCTCTGCCCCCTGGCCACACCGTTGCAGAACGGTGATTTCGTGCAGGTGATCACCACCAAGAACGCCCACCCGAGCCTCGACTGGCTCAATTTCGTGGGCACACCGACGGCGCGCAACCGCATTCGTCAGTGGTACAAACGCAGCCATCGCCACGAAAACATCCTGCGGGGCCGCGACCTGCTCGAGCGGGAACTGGGCCGCAACGGCTTTGATGCCCTGCTCAATGGCGAGGCGATCGCCAAGGTGGCGCGCCGCTGCAATCTCGGCGGCACCGAAGACCTGCTCGCTTCACTCGGCTTCGGCGGCGTCACCCTGCATCAGGTGCTCAACCGCCTGCGCGAGGAGATCCGGCTGGCCAGCGAAGCCGCCGCCCCGGTGCTCTCCAACGAGGATCTGGCCCGCTCGGTGGGCAAGCAGGCCGAAACACTGGCCAGCCCCGACACCAGCGGCAGCGCGATCCTTGGCCTTGAAGGTCTCGACTACCGCCTCGGCGGTTGCTGTTGTCCCCTGCCGGGCGAAGCGATCGTGGGCAGCGTGGCCCTCGGCAACCATGGCATCACCATCCATCGCCAAGATTGCGCCAACGTCAACCAGATCCCCGTGGAGCGCCGCCTGCCGGTGCACTGGAACCCCAACACCGACCCCCAGCGCCGCCGTTACCCCGTGCAGTTGCGCATCGAAGTGCTCGACCGGGTCGGCGTGCTCAAGGACATCCTCACCCGCCTCTCCGACAGCCGCATCAACGTCAGCGACGCCCGCGTCCGCACCACCTACGGCAAACCCGCCTGCGTCGACCTCAAGGTGGAATTGCTGAGTGCCGGCCAACTGCGCACCACCATCGACCAGATCCGCTCGATGGCCGACGTGCTCGACCTCTGCCGCACCGGCATCGGCTGAAGGGTCGAGCGGCTTCCTACGCCAGTGATGCCCTCCAACCCCCTGCTAGCCCTGCCCTTCGAGCCTGCCATCGAGGGCCTCGGGGGTGACTACTGGGATGTGGTGGAGGCGGCGGCCTTTCCACTGACGCGCCTGCGCTTCCGCAACGACGAGCTGCTGCGCCAGCTGGGAATCGATCCGGCGGCGGTGAGCGATGCAGATCTGGAGGCGGCCTACGGACGCTTCGAGGCGCGCACGCCGCTGCTGGCCCTGCGCTACCACGGCTATCAATTCGACAACTACAACCCCTTGCTCGGCGACGGTCGCGGCTTTCTTTACGGCCAGCTGCGCGATCGCCACGGCCACCTCCAGGACCTGGGCAGCAAGGGCTCCGGCACCACGCCCTGGAGCCGTGGCGGTGACGGCCGCCTCACCCTCAAGGGCGGCGTTCGAGAGCTGATCGCCAGTGAGGCGCTGCACCGCCTCGGCGTGTCCACCAGCCGCACCCTCAGCCTGGTGGAAACCGGCGAGGACCTCTGGCGCGGCGATGAGCCCTCGCCCACCCGCAGTTCGGTGATGGTGCGGCTGGCGCGCACCCACCTGCGCTTCGGCAGCTGCGAGCGGCTGCGGCACCTGGGCCAGCCCCAGCAACTGGAGCGGCTGTTGCGCCATGTGGTGGCCATCTATTACCCGCAGATCGCGGCAGCCCATCCGGCCGATGGCCCCGCCGGCGTGAAGCCCCAGTTGCTGGCCTTCTACGGCGCCTTGGTGGAGCGGCTGGCGCGGCTGGCGGCCGAATGGATGGTGGCCGGCTTCACCCATGGGGTGCTCAACACCGACAACATGTCGCTGGCGGGCGAGAGCTTCGACTACGGCCCCTTCGCCTTTCTGGAAACCTGGGATCCAGGCTTCACCGCCGCCTATTTCGACCAGAACGGCCTCTACGCCTACGGCCAGCAGCCGCTGATCTGCCATCAGAACCTGCGCCGGCTGCAGGAGCCCCTGGCGATGCTGCTGCCCCGCCCTGAACTGGTGAGCCGCCTCGAGCGCTTCGCCCCCGCCTACGACCAGCACTACCGCCTGCGCCTGCTGCGGCGCCTCGGTTTCGACCTCAGCGTTGATCCAAACGGTGGCGATCAGCCGGTGGGGTCAGGCGCTGAGCTGCCCGACCTTGTGCCGCTCACCCTGCAGCTGCTGGCGCAATGGCCGGTGGCCTACGGCTCCTTCTTCGCCGCCCTGGCGGCACGGATCAGCAGCGCGGGTGTGCCCCAGGAAGCCGAAGCCCTCCTGCCCTTCCTGCCTGGTGCCCCGCCACCGCCCCGAGGCCCCTGGCAGGCCTGGCGCGATGGCTGGTGGGCCTGGAGCCATGCCCTGCCGACCGATAAGCAGGCCCAGATCGGCGCCACCCTGCGGCGCTGGAACCTACCGATCACCCCGGTGCGCGCTGAGGTGGAGCGCCTCTGGGAAGCGATCGATCAACGCGACGACTGGCAACCCCTGCATCAGTGGCTGGATTCAGTTGTTTGAGCGCGTGGTTTGAATCATTTGAGTCTGCCGATGCTGGCGAGTCCGGGTGTTTTGCGCTACAGCCCCAAAAAGCTGAATCTGTCTGACTTTCCCTAACAAGACTTCGAATTGATGCATCCCGATGACTTCCGAACAAGCCGCCCAGCTGATTGACGACACCCTCGATCTGGTCCATCAACGGCTCCAGCAGTTGGACGCCGTGCAACAACGGCGCGAACATCGGGCCCTCTCCGAGGAGTTCAGGGAGTGGCGTCAGCCCAGTGGCGGCCACATCGACCTGATGCTCTGCCCTGGATTCGGCAAGGGTTGATCCCGGCACAGGATCCGGCTCAGGATGGTGTCAGCGGCTGGCGTGCTTCGCGCTCCAGCCAATACCAATAAGCCAGGGAAACGGTGCTGGACGCCACCAGGCCCACAAGGCTGGAGCCCAGCAGCAAGCGGCTCGAGAACGACCAGCCCAGCTCCCAGAACCCTTCTCGCTGCAGCACCTCGGCGCTGGGCCAGCCGCGGCCGGGGCCGAGCAGCCAGGCGCCGAGCTGGTAGTTGAACCAGTAGAGCGGCACGTAGGTGATGGGGTTGCTGATCCAGGTGCCGGCGGCCGCCAGCAGGTGATTGCCACGCAGCAGGCTGGCCAGGCCGATGCCGAGCAGGGTCTGAACCCCGAAGAAGGGAAAGCAGCCACAGAAGATGCCGGCCGCCAGCCCACGGGCCCGCTGGCCATGGCTGCCCTCCTGCTGCCAGAGCCAAAGCAGCCACCGCCGCAGCCGAGACTGCAGCGAGCGTCGTTGCGAAGGACTGTTGGGATCAGACGACACGATTGCGGCGATCGCCACGGCGGTGGCGCCCGGGCAGGGGAGTGTGGCAATCGTAAGGATCTCGGGACCGCAGGCGGAGACGATCGGCCGTCTGCTCTTCCGTGCCCCAGGCCAGCAACCCTGGGACAGCCACCGGGTGCTCTACGGCCACATCTGCGATCCAGCCACGGATGAACGGGTGGACGAGGCCCTGCTGCTGTGGATGAAGGCCCCCCGCAGCTTCAGCGGCGAAGACGTGATCGAGTTACACGGCCATGGCGGATTGATCGTGGTGGAGCGGGTGCTGGAGCTGGTGCTGGCGGCCGGGGCGCGCCGGGCGGGGCCTGGCGAGTTCAGCCAGCGGGCCTTCCTGAATGGCCGCCTCGATCTCACCCGCGCCGAGGCGATCAGTGAACTGATCACGGCCCGCAGCCGCCGGGCCGCCCAGCTGGCGATGGCCGGATTGGAAGGGGGATTACAGCGCCGCATCGAAGCCCTGCGCCAACAACTTCTTGACCAATTGGCCGAGCTGGAGGCCCGGGTGGATTTCGAGGAAGACCTGCCGCCCCTCGATGGTGCTGCGGTGGTGGCAGCTCTCGAAGAGGTGCGCAAGGCGTTGGAGGAGCTGGTGGCGGAGGCCGGCCAAGGCCAGCTGTTGCGTGAAGGGTTGAGGGTGGCGATCGTTGGCCGGCCCAATGTCGGCAAATCCAGCCTGCTCAATGCCCTCAGCCGGCGGGAGCGGGCGATCGTCGCCGACCAGCCCGGCACCACCCGTGACCTGGTCGAAAGCGAGCTGGTGCTCGAAGGGGTGCCGCTCACCTTGCTGGACACCGCCGGCATCCGCCCCACCGACGACCCGATCGAGCAGCTGGGCATCGCCCGCAGTCATCAGGCGATGGCGACGGCCGATGCGGTGCTGCTACTGGTCGATCTGGCCGAGGGCTGGACAACGGCCGACCGGGACCTGCGCGCCCAATTGCCGGATCAGGTGCCCCAGCTGGTGGTGGGCAACAAGGCGGATCTGGCCGGGGTGACGCCAGGCCTGCTGCCAGACGCCGACGCGACGGCCATCGATGTGGCGATCAGCGCCCGCCATGGCGACGGCCTCAAGGCCCTGGCGACCGCCCTGCTCAGCCGCTGCGGCAACAGCCTCGGTCCTGGCCTGGTGGTGGCGCTGAACGGGCGGCAACGGGATCTGGCCGCCGCCGCCGCCGGCAGCCTGGACCGGAGCCTGGAGGCCGCCGCCCAGCAGTTGCCCTACGACTTCTGGACGATCGATCTGCGCCAGGCCGCCGGAAGTCTCGGCGCGATCACCGGCGAGGAGGTCACCGAAGCGGTGCTCGATCGGGTTTTCGCCCGCTTCTGCATCGGCAAATGAGCCGGAAGCGGGCTGGCGTTGAGCAGGATGGAGCCGAGCACGTTGCTGCGCAAAGCCTTGACTCCGCTGCCTGAGTCTCTGAATCATTCAGGCCTCCAGGCGGCGGCCCAGCTGGACCAGCCGGCCCTGGAGGAGCTGCTGCGCGCCTGGCTGCGCGAAGACATCGGCCGCGGCGATCTCACGGCCCCAGCCCTGATCGGCCGCCGCGGCCGGGCCCACTGGACCTGCAAACAGGCGGGCCTGTTCTGCGGCGGCGTGCTGCTGGAGCCCCTGTTCCAGCTGCTGGATCCAGCGCTGGAGCTGCGCCTGCTGGTGGCGGACGGGGAGCCTGTGCAGGCCGGCCAGCGGCTCGTGGAGCTCGATGGCCTGGCGACAGCGCTGGTGGCCGCTGAGCGCACGGCCCTGAATCTGGCGATGCGGCTCTCCGGTATCGCCACCGCCACCGCCACCTTGGTGGCGGCCCTGGAAGGCACAGGGGTTCGCCTGGCTGACACCCGCAAGACCACACCGGGTCTGCGGCTGCTGGAGAAGTACGCGGTGCGCTGTGGGGGCGGGCTGAATCACCGCCTCGGCCTCGATGACGCCGCCATGCTCAAGGAAAACCACCTGGCCTGGGGCGGCGGGCTGGAAGCGGCGATGGCGGCGGTGCGCGGCTCGGCCCCCTGGCCGGCAAGGCTGATTGTGGAAGCGGAAACCGCGGCCGAAGCGGAAGCGGCCGTGCGGGCCGGGGCCGATGGGGTCTTGCTCGATGAGTTCTCCCCGGCGGAGCTGGCCCAGCTGGTGCCGCGGCTGCGGGCACTGGCGGCCACCGGCCCGGCCGGGCGGGTGGTGCTGGAGGCCTCCGGCATCCAACCGGAGCAGCTGCGCGCCTACGCCGCCACCGGCATTGATCTGATCTCCAGCAGCGCCCCGATCACCCGGGCCCCCTGGCTCGACCTCAGCATGCGCTTCACAGAATGGGCCGCCTGAACCTTGTCTTCAGCACGTGCCAGTCCGTTGCGGCTTGCTGACAGACCAGACCAGCATGGGCAGAGTGGCGGTGGGTTTTTGATGCCGTAGGCCATGCCGCACCGCCGCTTGAATCCCCCTCGCCCCTTGTGGGCCTCAGCGCTACTGGCCCTGCTGACCGGCGTGCTGGTGGCGGCGCCGGCCAGGGCCGGAGGGGTCCTGAAACAGGTGGCCACCAGCGGCGAGCTGCGGGTGGGCGGCGACACCGACCTGCCACCGTTGCTGTTCAGCGATGCCGGCGGCAAGCCCATCGGCTACGGCATGGCGGTGAACAAACGCATCCAGGCGGAGCTGGCCACGACCCTGGGCCGGCCCGTGACGCTGCGCTTTGAGGCGGTGGCCGATCCCGCCGAGCTGGTGCGTCGCGTCGCCGCGGGCGAGCTGGCCCTGGCCTGCGGCGTGCCCTTCTCCTGGGCGCGCGACAGCCAGGTGGATTACACCCTGCCGATCGGCCTCTCGGGGATCCGGGTGCTGGCCGAAGACGGCCGCCTCGACGGCACAGCCGAGTCGCTGCAGGGCCAACGCATCGGCGTGGTGGCCGGATCCCTGGGCGAGGGGGTGCTCCAGGCCATCCAGCCCCAGGCCACAAGCACCAGCTTCTCCGGCCTGGGCGCAGCCGTGGCCGCCCTGCAGGCCGGAGATCTCGATGGCGTGATCGGCGACACCAACCTGCTCAGCGGCCTGGCCCACAGCCGCAACGCCAAGGGCCTGGTCCTCACGCCCTCGCTTCCCTACGAGCGCTACGCGATCGGTTGCATCGTCCCGCAGGACGACTCCGCCTTCCGTGACCTCAGCAACCTGGCGATCGCCCGATTGCTGCAGGATTATCTGAACGGCGAGCCCGAGGCGATCGCCAGCGTGGATCCCTGGGTGGGGCCCCAGGGGGTGCTGGGGGTGCCCTCTGAGCGCATCCGCACCTATTTCGAGTCGGTGCTGCTCAACCACGAAGCGATCCGACCCCAGGATCCGGCCACACCCCGCTAACCACCCAGCGTCCGTCACCCCGTCCGTTGTCTTCCCGGTCCCACCCCGATGGCATTTCTGCTTCGTTCCAGGCTGTTCGGTTTCCTGTTGATCCTGGCGGCCCTGCCCGTGATCCCCAGCGCCGCCCAGGCGGCTGCCTCCGACGGGCCCGACCCTGACACCCTCTCCGTGGAGGCCCGCCTGCGCCGCATTGCCGGAGCGCTGCGCAGCAGCGAGGACGGGCCCGAGAGGCCCGACGGACCCAGCGCTGGGCAGGAGGATTCCGCCACCTGCGCCTCGGATGATCTGCTCGCCTACGTCTTCGTCAACGGTCCAGGGATCGGCTGGCGCAATGGCGGCTTCCGCAACGGGGGCTTCCGCAATGGCGGCTTCGGGAATGGCGGTTTCCGCAATGGCGGCGGCTTCCGCAACAGCGGCGGGCACCACGGCGGTTTCCGCAATGGCAGTCATGGCTTCCGCAACTACTGGTGAACCGGCGCGAGCCATGCAGCAACCCATGGCCCTGAGCCCAGCCCAGCCCACCAGCGCAGACAGCTTCGGCCCCCTGCGCCTGCTGGTGGTGCAGCCCACGCCGTTCTGCAACCTCGACTGCGACTACTGCTACCTGCCCAGCCGCAACGACCGCCGTCGCCTGCCGCTGGAGCTGCTGGAGCGCACGCTGGAGCGGGTGCTGGAGAGCCCCTATGTGTCGGGCGATTTCACCCTGCTCTGGCATGCCGGTGAGCCGCTCACCATGCCGATCGCCTTCTATGACGACGCCACGGCCCTGATTCGTCGCGTTCTGGAGAGGCGCGTTGGGCCGCCGCTGCGGATCCAGCAGTCGCTGCAGACCAACGCCATGGTGATCGACGCCGCCTGGTGCGACTGCTTCGAGCGCAATGACATCCATGTGGGCGTCAGCCTCGATGGCCCGGCCTCCCTGCACGACGCCCATCGCCGCACCCGCACCGGCCTGCCCAGCCACGCCGCCAGCCTGCGCGGCATCCGCTGGCTGCAGAGCCGCGGCATCCCCTTCCAGGTGATCGCCGTGCTCACCGACGACGCCCTGGATCAGGCCGACCTGCTGTTCGATTTCTTCGCTGACCACGGCCTTCACAACCTGGCTTTCAACATGGAGGAAACCGAAGGCGACAATCTCAGCTCCTCCCTGTCGCGGCCCCACGCCGAGGCCCGCTACGTCAGCTTTCTGGAGCGTTTCTGGGAACGGCTGCGCCAGCAGCCCGGGGCCTTGCGCCTGCGCGAGTTCGACGAGATCACCAACCTGGCCTGCTGTGACCAGCGCCTCAGCCGCACCGACATGAACCACCCGTTCGCGATTGTGAACGTGGATGCCCGCGGCAATTTCTCCACCTTCGACCCGGAGCTGCTGGCGGTGGCCACCGCGGAGTACGGCGACTTCGTCTTCGGCAACGTGCGCAGCGACAGCCTGGAATCGGCGGTGGACAGCGCCAAATTCCAGCGCGTGCTCAGCGAGATCCGCTCCGGCGTGGCGCGCTGCAAGGCCGAATGCGACTACTTCGGCCTCTGCGGCGGAGGTGCCGGCAGCAACAAGTACTGGGAGCAGGGCAGCTTCGACTGCAGCGAAACCCAGGCCTGCCGCTACCGCATCAAACTCAGCGCCGACGTGGTGATGGCCGGCCTGGAGCGCGAACTGGAGCTGACTGGCTGAGTGGCCTGCCAGCGGGGTCCGGCTGACGCGGGATGATCGGAACCAGTGACCGCGCCGCCGCGACCGACCACCCCAGCCATGCTGCGCATCTTCGAAGAGCTCAACGCGCATCTCGCTGCTGCGACCCAGAGGGCCTTCCCGGCTGCCGCCGCCGGCCAGCCCCTCGACCCCCAGCTGGCCGCCGCCAGCAAGCCGGAATTCGGCGATTTCCAGGCCAACGGCGCCCTCGCCCTGGCCAAGCCCCTGAAGCAGGCACCCCGGGCGATCGCGACCGCGATCGTGAACCAGCTGAACGCCGACACCAGCTTTACGGCCCTGTGCCTGCCACCGGAGATCGCCGGCCCCGGCTTCATCAACCTCACCCTGCGACCCGAGCGGCTGGCCCATGAACTGCGCCAGCGCCTGGGCGATCCCCGCCTGGGGGTGCCCAGCGTGGCCGCGTCGGCGCCAGTGGTGGTGGATTTCTCCAGCCCCAACATCGCCAAAGAGATGCATGTGGGGCACCTGCGCTCCACGATCATCGGCGACTCGCTGGCGCGGGTGCTGGAGTTCCGCGGCCATCCGGTGCTGCGGCTCAACCATGTGGGCGACTGGGGCACCCAGTTCGGCATGTTGATCACCCATCTCAAGCAGGAGGCCCCCGAAGCGCTCAGCACTGCCGATGCGGTGGATCTGGGTGACCTGGTGGCCTTCTACCGCCAGGCCAAGGCCCGCTTTGATGCCGATGAGGCCTTCCAGGCCACCTCGCGTGAGGAGGTGGTGAAGCTGCAGGGGGGGGATCCGGTGTCGCTGAAGGCCTGGGGCCTGCTGTGCGATCAGAGTCGCCGCGAATTCCAGAAGCTCTACGACCGGCTCGACATTCGCCTGAACGAACGGGGCGAATCCTTCTACAACCCCTACCTCGAAGCGGTGGTGGCCGATCTGGAAGCCAGCGGCCTGCTGGTGACCGACGACGGCGCCCGCTGCGTGTTCCTTGAAGGGGTGCTGGGCAAAGACGGCACCCCCCTGCCGGTGATCGTGCAGAAGCGCGACGGCGGCTTCAACTACGCCACCACCGACCTGGCGGCGATCCGCTACCGCTTCGCTGAACCGCCCGAGGGCGATGGGGCTCGGCGGGTGATCTACGTGACCGATGCCGGCCAGGCGGCCCATTTCGCCGGCGTGTTCCAGGTGGCGGCTCGGGCCGGCTGGATTCCCAAGGAGGCCCGCCTGGAGCACGTGCCCTTCGGGCTAGTGCAGGGGGTCGACGGCAAGAAGCTCAAGACCCGCGCTGGTGACACCGTGCGCCTGCGCGATCTGCTCGATGAAGCCGTCGAGCGCGCTGAGGCCGACCTGCGCCGTCGCCTCCAGGAGGAAGAGCGCAGTGAGGACGAAGCCTTCATCACCCATGCGGCCACCACCGTGGGCCTGGCGGCGGTGAAGTATGCCGATCTCAGCCAGAACCGCAGCACCAACTATCAATTCAGCTTTGATCGAATGCTGGCCCTCACCGGCAACACCGCGCCTTACCTGCTCTATGCGGTGGTGCGTATCGCCGGCATCGCCCGCAAGGGAGGCGACATGGCGACAGCCGGAACGGAACTGCATTTCAGCGAACCCCAGGAATGGGGCCTGGTGCGGGAGCTGCTCAAGCTCGATGGCGTGATTGCCGAAGTGGAAGAAGAGCTGCTGCCCAATCGCCTCTGCACCTACCTGTTTGAGCTCAGCCAGGTGTTCAACCGCTTCTACGACCAGGTGCCCGTGCTCAAGGCCGCCGAACCGGCCCGCTCCTCCCGCCTGGCCCTCTGCAGCCTCACCGCCGACACCCTGAAATTAGGCATGGGCCTGCTGGGAATCCCGACCCTGGAGCGGATGTGATGGCAAGTGAAACGGCCTGGGTTGCCTAGCCAGAAGGCCAGCTAATTGCCGCGATAGGTGGAGTAGCCATAGGGGCTCAGCAGCAGTGGCACGTGATAGTGATCCAGGCTGCCATCCATGCTGAAGATCACGGGAATCTTCGGGAAGAAGGTGCTGATGCCTTGTTTTTTCAGCCATTCACCTGTCTTGAACGTGACCCGATAGGTTCCCTTCTCAAGCGGGGTACCTTCGGGATAGAGATCGCGAACGCGGCCTTGAGCATTGGTGCGAGCCGTACGCAACAGCGTCCATTGCTCACCCTTCATCCGCTCAAGAATCACCTCAACACCAGCACTGGGCAGCCCATCTTGTGTATTGAGAACATGAACGCTTAACGGATTGTCAGCAGCCACGGCCATCGACAAGAGTGAAGTCTGCATGGCAAAGCCGAGTGCCAGTGTCTTGAGCATCTTAGAAGTCTCCACCAGAGACAGTCTACTTGAGCCTACCAACCAGACGTATCTGCAGGCATGAAGCGCAGTGGACTAGCGGCAGGAGAAAACACTGTCTGGGGCGCAGTTTCTCTCTCATCCCACTTCAAAAGAGGTGACGCCAAACAGGCGATCAACCGGCAGATCAGGCACCTCTCCCCTGAACATTCTGGCGGTCTCAAACGAGATGGTCATGCCGTTGCGTTCAGCCATGTCCACAGCAGCCTGGTTGACGTCTGGTGTGTCAAGAAAGATTGGCCCTGAAGGCTTTACCGAAGCCTTCAGGGCCAGAAACAATGATTCCGCCCATTCTGGATTGTCCGCAAAAAGTGGCCCGATCTTATGGCCAGAGCGGCACTGGCGAATCACACCATAACCAACAAGCCGGCCGTTATGAATCATTCCCAGAGCCTCACAATTTGGTTGCTTAATCCAGGTCGAAAGGAACGGAGACCGGTCTGCAGGAAAAAATGGCTGGTCGTAATGTTCGATCATTTCAAAGGGCAATGTATTCAGCTGCACGATGTCTGCATTTACAGGCATGCTGCCGCTGCCAGCTCCTTGATAGCGTCTGTTGCGATAGGCCAAATGGAAGCCTGACCTTTCGTAGTTGGCTTGCTGGTCTGCGACGCCATCAAGGCCAATGGTGCGGCCTTCAAGCTGCTGAAGGCCGGCGTTCCAGATCTGGATGCCATAGCCTCTGCCGCGATACCCTGGCTTCACAATGTAGAACCCTAAAAATCCAAAAGATTCGCCATATTGGATTGCGGAGATCGTAGCAATCGGTTCATCACCAAGAAATCCAATCAGAAAACCATTGGGATCAGCGGTATAGTAGCAATGAGCGTCATGAAGTCCTGGATTCCATCCTTCCTGCGCCGCCCAATCAACAGCGATAGCAACTTCGCTTCGGCTCATTGTCTTGATTCTGTAGTCGTTGTTTTGCATGAAGGAAATTTCTGTTTTGTGCCCCGATCACTTGGCCACAGAGGCAGGCGAATGGCGGTGCTAGACAGTTGAACTTACCTCAACTTCAGGGCTCGCACGCAATTGACCCAATGGCGTAGCGATGAGGCTTGAGGTTGGGACCTCTATCTTCAAGAGCCGCTTAAAGATAGGCTGATATATCTTGACCTAGAAAGGCTTGTCCTATACTGAAAGAATGCGAAAACACTCGCCAGCGTTCTGGGTAAAATAGATACGGCAGCCTGAGGCAGTTCAATATCAAACCCAAACCTCCTTCCCTAGCATGTCGAATATCCACTGGATTCATAGATGCAGTTGTCACCCTCTAACGCTCCAGATCAGAAGCGAGCCCGCCTTTTGCCGTTAAACAATCACCCATTGATCCCATCTTCTGTATCTTAATGTTAGCCGAGACCACGCCAACTTCACAGGTCGCCTGGCTCAAGGCCGGTGTGCTTGGCGATTTGGACAAGCATACTGGGGCCTATCTCCACGCCCTCATGGAAAGCAAAGACATAGTCCGGGTATCCCTCATGTTCAAGCGTCTTGTGTGATCCTGATTGTCGCTTAACTCTCCATCCAATTGACTTGAGCGCGGCAAAGACCTTTTTGCTTTGGGTGACGGCTATTGCTCATGCAGAGAGTGGAAGTGAGAAGCTGATGCTGATTGGCTCGAATTCCCCATTTTCAAGTCGATCAGCGATGACGCGAAGAGCCAAAACCTCAGCCTTTGCCATCGCATTAGCAGAAGAACCCCCATAAGCCAGAACTCCAGGCAGCTCTGGCACTTCGGCGATCCAGCGACCGTCTACTTCTTGCTCACACTCCAACGAGAAATTCATGTCTTCCTCCCAGCAGAGGCGACGGGAGCAAGTTCCAGGTTAAAGCACATCCATTCCTTAAAAACAGCCTGGCCGATGCCCTCCTACCGATTCAGCTAACGCTCAAGATCAGCGGCGGGAAGTTGATCATTGCTCAGATTAAGAGTTGAATACGCCCGCCCGCTGAATCTTGATGTTAGATATCTCTGGAATCGCTTGCGGGAGCAGCCTCAAGCTAGCCCAACAGACTAGATTCATTGTCGCCGATTGTCAGTCCGACTTCCTCTATGCTAACAGTAGAAGCGACTGGCGCATTAACGGGTATTTCAAGATTCCGATTAGCGATTCCGAATGGAATGTGAACCATAGGAATGTCACTGGCCGGCGACTCGAGATGACTGATCTGGTCATCAAAGAACATGTGTGGGCGCAAGATTGTGAGAATACGGTGCTTCTCCATGCCACCCAAAAAGAATGCCTCATCCACTGAAACCCCCCAAGCTTTGAGGGTCGTTACAACGCGTTCGTGAGCTGGCGCATTTCGCGCAGTCACAATTGCAATTCTCAGTATCTTCTTGTATTGAGGATCATCTTTTTGCTGCTTTTGTTCTAGCTTTTGCATGAAAGCAAGTTTTTTGAATAGGTCGGCCAAAGGCCCTGGCTGATGAGGCGTTTCCTGATGAACTGTTTCATGCGCCTGGAACTCTACAAGATCATTGTTCTTCTTGAAAACGGCCTCCGCTTCATCGTTTGCAATCACACCGTCAAAGTCGAAAGCGACTCTTAGTTCGGCGTCGGCAGCATCATCGAAGACTTTTGACTGCAGCACAACTCCAGCGGGATAATCCGAAGCAATTGCTTGCCGGACATCGCTTGGGTTTGCGCTTAGAAAGAGAGATGCGTTAAATGCAGGGAGATATTCGTGCGGCGACCGGCCAGCAATAAATGCAGCTCTTGTTATATTAAGCGAGTAATGGTGAATAGAGCGAAAAACTCGTAGGCCTGTCTCAGGAGAATTCTTTGATAACAAAACTACCTCAACAGGCTCTCTCTCGGGAAACGCCCGATTAATGCCAAGAAATCGACGAATGAAAGGAAATGCCACTCCCTTAGACAAGGGAATGTCAATATTTTCCTCCTGGTGCACACGATATTTTTCAATGCCCTCCTCATTAAATATCCGATTTGACTCGGACAAGTCAAACAGGGCGCTTGAGGCGACGCCGATAACCAGCTTTCGATCGATGGGGTAAGGCATAGAGCAAATCTAACGCTCGCAATCACCTGGCCGCAAAGGGAGATTGCGATTCACAATGTCCATGCGGTGGCGGCTCAGGTGAATGGCGATGTTAGGCAGACCTAGCCGCCGCAATGAAGTCTTTCGCATCATCTGAATTACCGAGAGCCTGTCCGATGGCTACGGCTTCAACTAGCAAGCCATCAGTATTATGAACCATGATTCTTTTTTCAGCTTTACCGAGGCGATCTATTAGCTTCTTCTCCTGCTTCCGCGCTTGAGAGCTCAGGTGGACACCTCCTTTGACGTTGGCAATATATTTAATCACCTCACGGCGCTTGAACCTCCTCCCGTGAATTACTCCTGAGGTGGAATCAAGGAAATCTGTCAGCGTGAATACACGCTCAAAGGGATAGCCGTTTTCACGAATTGGCTCCGGCGGCGGATTGCCAAGAGGACCATTTCCTTTGTGGATCACCATTGCAGCCATCTGGACGCCTCTGAAGTCAGCTCCGCCGGCAAGAGCAATATCCATCAGGTTCCAATCATTCCCTAGAATCATGTCTAGATCTACTGCGATGAGCCTTGGCTGTTTAGGGCGTCCAAGTGATCTCCAGGCGTGCCCATATGCGACCTCCACGAGCAATCGACGCAGGACAGCGGTGCCCCGCCGAATTTCTGGATACTTGATATCTCCGCACCAAGTTGCCAAATATTCTAGATCCTCGGCCACTAGCAGAATTGATTCGGTGTCCATGGTTTGAATAGTTCCGCCTAACGCTGCCATCACCTGGCCGCAAAGGTTGTGTGTAACGAGAGCCACAGTGATACAGGGCTTATTTGTGGCAGCTCAGGTGAATGGCTGTGTTAGGGGGGGGGCATCCTTGGCAACATTTAGAATAACGCCCGAACGGACCATAGTCACCAGCTACATGCCCTTATCGGGCACAGGCAACAAAGTTCGGTACAACCAGCAGTGCCACTCATGAAGCAGGTATACAAGATCACATATCCGACAGGCAAGATTTACATTGGCAAGGACAGTGTTGGGAGCGCCCGATACATGGGCAGCCCTGACATGAACCTGGTTAACGCTGACTTTGAAACACTTCCAGATCACATTCGCAGAGACTACACCCTGCGAAAGGAGATTCTCTGGGAATCTGATAGTGCAACTGAAGCCGAGCTCTCCGCAAAGGAAGTAGAGATGATCCGTCTCTATCGATCCAATGACCCAACGGTTGGATACAATAGATGGCCAAAGCCATCAACTGATGATTGAGTGGAGAATTGTTCTTCTATGGAACCAAATCAGCAACCCGCTTAACGACCAAGCTGCGCGGCACAAACGAAGCGAAGCGTAGTTTGTGCCCGAACGAGCGCCTTGTTAGCGTTTACTATCATTATCATTCGACTGTAAGGATGGCAAGTAATCGAGACGCTCAGTTACGCTTAACGTACAAGTAGCCTCGCACTTCATACCTTCCTTAGACTCTCCTTTTGACGTATGTTCGGATATTCCTTCTAGCCTCATTTCTGACTGGGAGTATTTGACTTGAGAAATACCCCCAAAACTGACAGTAAACGGCAGATAGTATTTGTACGGATTCTTAATCTTCTCAACCATTTTCTCTGGAACAAGAAAATCACTGAGATGAACAGATCCATACCTGGAATGTTGATCTTTTGTTTCGTTATACCAATGAACAAGATCACCTGAGTAGCCCCCGGCCTCTCTCACATGGTTTTCGTAACAAGTACCTTCCACTTTTAAATATTCAATGAATTTATATTCATCCTTGGGCTTTTCTTCAGAACAAGCTTGCAGAACAAGCTTGCAGAACAAGCTTGCAGAACAAGCTTGCAGAACAAGCACTGTAACTAAAGAAACCATCATTTTCTGAATGCCTCTCATATATTTTCTTTAAACGCTAACTTGTTATTGGACGGTTCTGAGAACCAACCTGCAGGGCGCCGCTGCTTCTGTGAACCCTGCTCATGGCGAAGGCGCCTCTTGGTCAGAATCAAGTAGCCGTCTAGATCCTTAGGATCCGCAAGCACAATCCGTCCGCGGTTCTCTGGTCAGAGAACCACATGTTCAATCTGCTACATAAAATCTGCGGGGCTGCTCACGCCCAGGGGGCCTCTGTTCAGCACATGCGTGTAGATCATGGTGGTGCCCACATCCTGATGGCCCAGCAACTCCTGAATCGTACGGATGTCCTGGCCCCGTTCCAGAAGGTGCGTTGCAAAGGAGTGGCGAAAGGTATGGCAGCTGGCAGCTTTGCTCACGCCAGCATTAGCCACCGCCTGTTTCACGGCTCGCTGCACCACGGTGGGGTCGAGGTGGTGTCTTCCCTGGGCCCCTGTTGTGCGATCCAGCCAGCGTTTCTGCTGGGGAAACACCCACTGCCAGGCCAGCTGCCAGATCCCCCTGGTGCAACCGCCGAATCTCTAATAGATGCTGCCGAAGATCAGCCATCTGGCTCTGGGGCAGCAATGTGAGCCGATCCTTCCCGCCCTTGCCGTCCCGAACCAACAGTTCACGACGCTCGAAGTCAAGATCTTTCACCCGTAATCTCAGCGCCTCCATCAGCCGAAGGCCACTGCCATACAACAGACCCACCACCAATGCCGGCACCCCTTCTAGCCGCTGACGCACGGCTTTCACCTCCCCCTCGCTGAGCACCCCTGGATGCAGCTTCAGCATTCCGCGTTGCAGCGGCCTCCCTACGCTGCCGGAGGTTGTCGCTCCGCTGTGCCTTGACCCCTTGCCTGCCTGACGGTCCCCAGGCCCGGCCCGAGGTGGAGAGCCTGCAGTCATACAGCGCTCCGCTGGAAGGGCGGCGCGGTTTGCTGCGGCTCGATTTCAACGAAAACACCATCGGCCCCAGTCCGCAGGTGGTGGCGGCGATCCGCGCCATCCCGGCCGATCACTACGCCATCTACCCCGAATACGACGGCCTGCGTGAAGCGGTGCTGGCCAACCTGGGATTGCCGGCCCTCAGCCCTGGCCACATCGGCCTGTTCAACGGCGTCGATGCGGCGATCCATGCTCTCTTTCATGCCTTCGGAGCTGCGGGCAACGTTCTGCTCACCACCAGCCCCACCTTCGGCTACTACAGCCCCTGCGCCCAGATGCAGGGCATGGCGATCGAGGCGATCCCGTACCTGGGAGCGGATTTCAGCTTCCCCCTGGGGGCGATCCGCACCGCCCTGTTCAAGCGGCCCAGCCCGCGCCTGTTGCTGCTCTGCAATCCCAACAACCCCACCGGCACTCGCCTGGCTCCCGAGTTGATCCTGGAGCTGGCTGCTGCCGCACCGGCCACGCTGGTGGTGGTGGATGAGCTCTATGAGGCCTTCACCGGCGACAGCGTGCTGCCCAGCGCCGACTTCAGCGCCACACCCAACCTGCTGGTGCTGCGCTCCCTGGCCAAAACGGCCGGCTTGGCCGGGTTGCGTATCGGTTTTGCGATCGGAGCGAAGGCGGTGGTGGATCGCCTCAGCCGTGTCACCGGCCCCTACGACATCAACAGCTTTGCGGTCACGGCCTCCCGGGCGGCTTTGGCGGATCAGGCCTTCACCGATGCCTACGTGGCCGAGGTGTTGCGCTCCCGTAGTTGGCTGCTGGAGCAGCTGCGGGGCGGGGCCGTGCGTCACCACGCCGCCGGTGGCAACTACCTGCTGATCTGGCCCAGCCGTCCCGTGCAGGCGGTGGAGGCGGAACTGCGCGCGACAGGCATTCTGGTGCGCTCAATGGCCGGCAAGCCCCTGATCGATGGCTCCTTGCGCGTCAGCATCGGCACCAAGGAGCAGATGGAGCATTTCTGGACGGCCTACCGCGAAATTGAGAACCTAGGTTCTCTCGCTTGAAACAGCTTATCGGTCAGCTGTCATCACAACATGAGCTATCTGGACTGGGCCATTCGTCAATTCCAAAGCAGAGAAAGTTAAGAACTTGAACAGACAGAAAGTGGACGCATGGGTTGAAAGGTTCAGTTCAGCCCGGCGGTCAGCCTTCTATTGGGTTATGGGGTGATCGCTTCATCTGTTTCATCTACCGAATCCACTAGCCTGATTCGATCAACTGGTCTTCGGATTTAGGATTTGATGGTATCTGCATGAAAAGCATTGGCCTGGCCTTGGGCAGCGGTGGTGCCAGGGGCTGGGCACACATTGGCGTCCTGCGTGCTCTTGAGGAAGCAGAGATCAGGATTGATTGCATCTCCGGTGCCAGCATTGGCGCACTCGTTGGCGCCATCTATTGCGCTGGTGAACTGGATGATCTCGAAGACTTCATCAGAGACCTGAGTTGGAAAGACATGCTGTCCTACTTCGACCTGGTGTTTCCCAGTTCTGGCCTGCTGGATGGCAACAAGATCTACGACCTGCTTTCAGAACACATCCAGGGGATGAGGATTGAGGAATCAGAGATCAAGTTCTGTTGTGTCGCCACCGATCTGATCAAAGGAGAGGAAATGCATCTCAGCTCAGGTTCAATGGTGGAAGCCGTGCGAGCCAGCATCTCTGTACCAGGTATCTTTACGCCCTTCTGCCATGGCGATCTGTTCTTAGGGGATGGCGGTATTGTCAATCCAGTGCCGGTAGACGTAGCCAAGGCCATGGGAGCTGATCTGATCATCGCCGTGAATCTCAACTGCGCTGACAGCACCAAAATTGGAGCAGAAGCCACCAAAATCGAGATCACTGGCGGTGCAGAGCAATCGGACAATCCACAAGAGAAGGATCACAAGGAGAGTCAGTCCCAACGGGAAAGCAGTGAGGCCTCAAAACTGCGCAAGCAGTCATTTCTGAAGAATCTCAGTGATCGCTACTCAGACCTGGAGGACAAACTCCATTACAAGGTAGAAAACTGGTTGGCCAACGAAAATCCATGCCCAAACATTTTCGAAGTAATCGGCACATCGCTCAATGTGATGGAGCAGCAAGTGACCCGTAGCCGCCTAGAAGCGCACGCTCCTGATCTTCTTGTTGAACCGAAACTCACTGACTACGCCATTTTTGACTTTCACGAAGCCGATGCGATCATCCGCAAAGGCTATGCCGCCATGAAGGAACAGCTGCCAGCTCTCGAGAAGCTGCTTCAAGAAGAATCAGCCGAAGGGAAGAGTCAATAATCAATTCGGATGAGTTGGTCCAGACGGAAGCCATCTTTGCCTGGGGGTCTTAGATTCATTTGTTGATTCAGCCTCATGCCCTCTGCTTCAACGTCATACCCAGTGCTTAGGGGATCACAACCTTGTGACGCGAGGATTTCGCGCTGCTGCCGAACCGTTGCATCCATAGATTCTGTCGGGCTACGACTGCCCAGTTGCGTCAAGAGCTGCTGCGAAAGCTGCATACACTCCTGAGTTTGTGCCACAATCGGCGGGACGAAACCTGGCAAAAGCAGGCTGAAAAGGAAGACAACAATCTTCATCAGGGCGTGGCTGAGACCATCCATTCAAGCTCCAGTCTGCCACCTATACCAATCACATGGAGAAACAAAAAAGAAGCTTACCTGTAGCACCGAAGCTTTGTGCTGCTACGTAAATACGGCCAAGTACTAGTGCAATCACTGAATAACGTCGCGCTTGGCAACCAGAAAGAAAGCTATGGCGAGAAGAAGAAAAACAAGAAAGACGAGTTTTGTATAGCCCACCACTGCACCAGCAAACCCGCTAAATCCAAACAGTGCAGCAGCAAGAGCAATGATTAAGCAAGTACCTGCGGTTTTACGCATGGAAGCCTTGCTGATCAGTTGATTTTTTAGAGAATCAGGTGGGCTGGCTCTCTTCGATAGGGTGCTGCAGTCAGCAAGGGTGCTGGGATTGTCGGCCGAGTCCTGAAAACATTTTTCACGCTGCTCAAGCCCATCTTCAACATTGTTCTGCTTGGACCGTTCATCCACAGTGCCAAGAGCTTCAGGTGTAACCGTGGGCATCGCTTGCAGATTATTGGAATTCGTGTTCATGGTGTTGTCCTTGGGTTGTTATGAGCAAATGGTTGTTATCCACTGATGCCAAGCCAATGATCGAGGGGCTTCAGAAGTGCTAACGATCCACATCAATTCAATGTGGCGATGACTGTGGTGCATCTGCCTTTCATGCCGATGAATCGTTTGTACCTACCCATTTCCAGGCCAGCAAAGGCTTGCAGCACAGCCGAATTGACTCAAGATTTCAAGGCCTGATCGTTTCCTTGAAGACCTGCTGCCCAAATTGTCGAGAGCCCGAAGCCAAGGGAGACAGGATCAGGATGTAGCGGAAAAACGTTTCCAACTCTGGGGCAATATAAACCTGCATTTAGACTTACGAATAGCCCACAGGAACTCTTGCTAAAGCCAGTTTAACACATGGTTCTCATTCACCAACGTCCCAGCCATATCAGCAAAAGCGAGCTGTTTGGCAGGACAATCTGAGAATAACCGATAGATTCAAGGTTGTCAGCGGGAGAATGATCCCGCGTCCAGGGGGCAGACCTCCGCAGCCTCTGAGTTGTTTTGGAGCCATTCGGACCTCCGTAAAACGACTTGTTCTCCACGCAAAAGTCCAAGGTAGCCCATTCAACCTTTTCTGCATAGAGATTACAGACCGACAATGCAGATTTATACTAGGTTTCCCGAGAGAAGACTGACAGATATCAGCTAATATAGCAAAGGCTAGTCCATTCAAGTATTTCAGAGCTTTTTATGACCGGATGGATTTTGTATCTAATCACAGCGATTGGCAAGGTGTTTATTGCCTCTGCAGTGGTATTCATAACTTCGAAGCTATTAGCAAGTTGGGCGAGACG
This sequence comes from Synechococcus sp. SynAce01, assembly GCF_001885215.1. Classification (GTDB taxonomy): domain Bacteria; phylum Cyanobacteriota; class Cyanobacteriia; order PCC-6307; family Cyanobiaceae; genus Regnicoccus; species Regnicoccus frigidus. The sequence goes on from NZ_CP018091.1 coordinate 1,249,502, forward strand.
GCTTACTAGAAGAACAACATCAGACCTCGATGATCGCTTGGCACAGTCTATTCTGAAGACTGCAGCCCCCATCGGCTACTTACTTGCCTTGTGGTGGGGGTGGAACTCTTTCGTTGGCGATTCAGACTTGGTGGCTATTGAAAGCATGGTCACGCGGATAGCGGAAGCCACTATATTGTTATTAATCACCATTCTGCTCGTCAGAATGGTCAACCGCATAGCCATTCTGGTTCTCGATAAGTCACTTCGGCGCGCGGGGAAGCAAGAACAGCTAGCCGTACTACACAGCTTCGAACCAATGATTCGAACTGTTGTCTTTATCCTAGGGATTCTGGTATTCCTGCAAACGCAAGGAGTACAAATGGGAGTCATCTATGCATCACTGGCAGGCGCTGGCATCGGGGTTGGCTTGGCCTTAAAAGGTCCAATTTCCAATTTCTTGAACTACTTAACGATTTTGCTGGATGAACCGTTCAAGATCGGCCACTTCATCCGATTTGCCGGAATGCTTGGAACAGTCGAGAGTGTCGGCATGCGCTCCACACACGTCCGCAGCCTCAGTGGTGAGCTCATCGTGATCAGCAATGAGGAATTGCTAAGTAATATCATTCAGAATTATGGTGACCTACCAAAACGTCGCATTGCCACCACAATTGGGGTTGAATACAAAACACCTTTGAAAACCATCAAACAAATTCCAGAATTGGTTGCAGCTGTTATTCGCAGAAATAGGCCCGCAGAGTTTGACCGCTGTCACTTCACCCGTTTTGCAGACAGCTCACTGGAGTTCGAATTCGTATACTTTGTTCCCGATGCCGATATCGTACTTTATCTTGATTTACAACAAGATATCAACCATGGTTTGATGGAGGAATTCCAAGACAAGAATATAAGCTTTGCCTATCCCAGTCAAACGCTTTATCTTGAATCAGCCCTAGGAGAAGCAAAAAGCAAGTTAGAGGTAGCCGTCAACTGATAAGAGTTCTGTTTTCATTGGCCAACTCCCATACGTAACTTTAGGACCAATGAATCAGCTGTTGACAAGCCTAGATGAGCTCCTTGGTACGCGCCAAATGGCAGAGAATGTGCTGAACTGGATCCCGAATGCGGCGTCAGCAGCCGGGATTCTTTTCGCTTACTGGGTGGTTTGGGGCCTGGTGCGGCGCAGTGTTAAATATGCAGCCCTACGCGCTAATCTTGATCGAACAGCCTTAGATTTTCTTCTCACAATCCTGAAATACGCCATTCTCAGTCTTGGCGTTGTCATGGCGCTGGGCAGGCTTGGCATCAACACCACATCGCTGCTGGCCAGCATTGGCATTGCTGGTATTACCGTAGGTTTTGCAGCGAAGGATGTGATTTCGAATATGATATCTGGACTCTTTATCTTCTGGGATCGACCGTTTGTGCTTGGAGATCTCGTTGAAGTTGGAGGGCATTATGGCCGCGTTGAAAGCATCACGATGCGATCAACGCGCGTTGTGACACCAGACGGCAAGATGCTTGCAGTTCCTAATTCAGTGGTGATCAATACAACCGTTGCTTCCTATACCAATTTCCCTCACCTCCGCATTGATATTCCGTTTGCCGTGGCAGTTCAGGAAAATCTGGGCAGGGTTCGCTCCATCCTGCTATCGATGTGCCATCAGAATATTTCGCTTCTTGATGAACCCGCGCCTGCAGTTATCGTCACTGACCTCAATGATTACAACGTTGGCATGCAGCTCCAGGTATGGCTTGATGATGAAGAGCAGCATATCGTTGTGAGACAGCAGCTCTATGAACAAGTTTTTGAAGCCCTGCGCAAGGCTGGTGTCGACATGCCATTCCAAACTCTCTCGCTCACGTCAGTAGAGATTGAGCGCCCAACAACAATGCAAGATTAGATGAAGCCTCAGCCATATTATGCCAATGAATGCCTATTTAGCGGCTACCCTGAATAAACCGTACATCCACAAGGCGGTGCATTCTTGCTCCGCCCATTCCCAATGCCACCCAGCCTCTTTGCTCCCGGCCTGAGGGATCGTCTCCAGTTCAACCTCAACCGTCTGCGCGAGAAGATTTGGTTTCGGCCACTACTGCTCTGCCTGGTGTCGTTGATCGGGGTCGGCATGGCCCATCTCGCCGATGATCTGCTTCCGATGGCCCCGCTCCCTGATGTCTCGAGCGACACGCTGGAGACCTTGCTGCGAATTATCACCTCCAGCATGCTGGTCATTGCGGTGTTTGCCGCCGGTTCCATGTTGACCGCTTACTCCTCGGCCGCTTCCGTCGCCACGCCCCGCGCCTTCACCCTGGTGGTCGCTGACGACATTTCCCAATACGCCCTCTCCACCTTCATCGGGGCCTTCATCTTCGGGATCGTCGGCTTGATCGCCTTGATGAATGGCTTTTATGGCCGCAGCGGTCGATTTGCCTTATTTCTAATCACCGTAACGGTGTTCACCATCGTGGTCCTCAGCTTCGTCACCTGGGTTGACCGTATCGCCAGGCTGGGTAGGGTGACGAACACGATCGACCGGGTTGAAAAAGCAGCGACCAGTTCCTTGATGGAGCATGGCAGGTCGCCCACCCTGCGCGCTCGCTCAGCCGCCAACGATGCATTCAAAAACCCAGATTCCTCGTGGGACTTGGTGATCCGCGCCCAGGAGGTGGGTTATCTCCAGAGGATCAATCTCGCTGAGCTGCAGCAGGCATCGGAATCACTCGATCTGGAGGTAGTCATCGAGATCTTGCCGGGTGCTTTCGTGACACCCCAACGGATCTTGGCCCGGGCCATCAGTTCCAAGCCGATCGAGTCAGGCGCTGCCGAGCGCCTGGCCATGTCGTTCCGAGTCGGCAATCGACGCACCTTTGATGACGACCCCCGTTTCGGCTTGTTGGTGCTCTCGGAAATTGCCAGCAGGGCCCTCTCCCCTGCCGTGAATGACCCCGGAACAGCCATCTACATCATTGGTACCTTCGTGCGTCTGTTCACCAAGTGGGTTGATGGCTCCTGCCAGCGACCAGACGACGCAGATGAGCCGCCACGTTTCGATCGGCTCTGGATGCAGGAGCTGGCCCTGGAGGATCTGTTCGATGATGCTTTTCAGGCCATCGGCCGCGACGGTGCCTCCACCTTGGAGGTTGGCCTCAGGATTCAGAAGGGTCTCTCCTTGATCAGTGCGTTGCCGAAATCCGGAATCCGTGAAGCCGCCAGAGCTCAGGCCACCCTGGCGTTGCATCATGGTGAGAAAGCCCTACGGCTGGCTCAGGACGTGGCGCGGCTGCGCAAGGCTGCCGGTTGGGTGCTCCACCCAGAGCATCTTGGCGATGAGATCACTCTCGGTAGATGAGTGTTCACTCCCTCAACCAGAGTGTCGTCGAACAGAGCCCCAAGCACCCATCGAACCAAGATAAACATCGAGTTGCTTGAAGCCTCTGCTCGCAAGCCATCCAGCTGCCACCGTCGCACGCGAACCGCTGGCACACATGAGCGTATAACTCATGTCCTTATCTAGATCTTTCCACTGTTCGTTGAGATGCCCAACATAGATATGCCAAGATCCCTCAATAGCCGCCAAAGTACGTTCGTCCTGATCACGCACATCAAGCAGGATCCAACCACTTGGAACGTCTTTTAGGCGCCGCTCAATTTCGTGGGTTCCTATCATGGGAATTGACAGCATCTCTTCACCGCTCGCCGCTGCAGAAACAACACCGACATAACCTCCAATGATATTGTCGAGAGAGATACGCAGCAGTTGCTCACTAGCTGACTTCAATTCGCTCTCATCTGACGCAATGAGCACAATTCTCTGGCCTTCACTGATGAACCAACCAGCGAAGGCCGAAATCATATTGACTGGAAGGCTCATGGCTCCCTGTAAGTGACCGGCCGCATAAGCCATTGGCTCACGCACATCGACGAGATGGTCAGCCTTGCAATCGTTTAACTCGTTAAGCGAGAGGATGCGCGGACACGAGACACGAGGGACAGCCGTTCCACCTTCGAGATTAAGGCGCTCCATCAGCCTAAAATAAGGTGGTTGATAATGATTTTCTGCTACTTTCACACGAATAAACTCGCCTCTGCTGTCAATCTGCAAACGGGGATTATTGCGACGTTCGTGACCAATGCTGGAGAATTCACGAGCTGCCATGCTTGAGCCACAAACGGAGCCTGAGCCGTGGGCGGGATAGATGATTGCCTGATCACCAAGCAAAGCAATTTTACGAAGGGAATCGAATAGAAGACCAGCTACTTCCTCTTTGCGGTCGGGATAAAAATCGGTGCGCCCAACATCACCGACAAACAGTGCATCACCAGTAAACACGCCCACGGCCCCATCTGGATACTCGGTGTCATAAAGGACATAGGCAATATGGTCGTCGGTATGACCTGGTGTTTCCAGTACTTCAATGAGCAGCTGTCCGAGTTCGAAGCGTTCACCATCTTGCACATAATCGGCATAAACCACCTCTCCTGCTGGATTGGGACCATGCAAGACCCGGGCACCCGTCATCGCGGCGAGAATTGGCGCACCAGATACGAGGTCTTCATTCCGATGTGTTTCAAATATATACACAATTTCAAGCCCTGAAGCACGAGCTACTTCAATATAAACTTCACAATCCCTACGTGGATCAACAACCGCCGCCTTACCAGCTGAACCAAGGACATAGGAAAGGTGTGATAGACCTGGCGTTTTGACTGTTTGGAGCAGCATCGTTGAACCCATTATTTTTACTGAGAGACATTAGAATTGCAAACACCTTATCGCTAGAGTGCCTTTACAATTGGGAGATCATCAGCGAGATTACTTCGACTTTTAGTTTCATGTTACAGGCCACAGAATTGCCCAACCTTTGGATTCACCATCCTGGCCTGCGAACCCAGAAAGCCTGGCTCTCGAAGGTCAGAAATCAACGGTCTTAGCCCTCCGCCCCGCACCAAGCAATGCCGGCGAGGTCGGCCAGATCTCGATGCCAGCTGGTGAGATCGTGAGCAGCAAAACCGCTGAGTGTGGTGTGGCCACAGGCACGGGCCATCACCTGCATCAGATCGACCGAGGCTTGCAGAAAGCGCGCCAAACGATCAGCGGCATGGTCAATGTTCAGCTTGCGGCGCAGATCGGGGTTCTGGGTGGCGATGCCGGCGGGACAGTTGTTCGTATGGCAGATCCGGGCCCCAACGCAGCCAATCGCTTGGATCGCGGCGTTGGCCAAGGCAATCCCATCGGCTCCAAGGGCCATGGCCTTGATGAAGTCGGCGGGAGTTCTTAGGCCGCCCGTGATGATCAAGGTGACACGACCGCTGGCCCCCCGGCGATCAAGATGGCGCCGCGCCCGCGCCAATGCGGGGATCGTCGGCACCGAGATGTGATCACGAAACAGCAAGGGAGCACCTCCTGTGCCACCACCGCGTCCATCGAGAATGATGTAATCAGCCCCAGCCTTCAGCGCAAAATCCAGATCGGCTTCGATCTGCTGAGCACTCATCTTGAAGCCAATGGGAATCCCTCCGCTGATCTCCCTCACCTGATCTGAGAATCGCCGGAAGTCATCCACCGTGATCAGATCCTTGAAGGTCGGTGGAGAAATCGCCGCTTGGCCCTCAGCGACGCCACGCAATTCGGCGATACGGTCTGTCATCTTGCTGCGTGGCAGATAACCTCCGGTTCCGGTCTTCGCCGCTTGGCCTCACTTGAAGTGGAAGGCCTGTACGTGCTCAAGCAACTCCGGCCTGTAGCCGAATCGCCCTGAGGCGTATTCATAGAAATAACGCGTGGACTCCGCCTGTTCCTCGGGCAGCATTCCTCCTTCCCCGGAGCAAATGCCTGTTTCGGCTTTTTCGGCACCTCGTGCCAGGGAAACTTTCGCCTCCATGGAGAGCGCTCCAAAGCTCATGTCTGAAACGAACAGGGGTATCCGTAACGACAGGGGCTTGGCGGCCTGCGGACCAAGCACCAGTTCCGTTCCCACCGATGCGTCATCCTGCAAAGGTGTTCGAGCGAGCTGGGCCACCAGGATCTGGATGTGATCCCAACTCGGAAGTTGGCTGCGGGGCACTCCCATCGCCTCGACTGGCCCATGACTCCCCACCTGATCGAGGCCATGCTCAGCCAATTCATGAATGAAGCGGACATATGGTTCCACAGCAGTGGAATGGGGTTCCGGCATCTGAGCCTGATCAGGCTGCTCCGAAACTGAATCCTTTTTTGCATCGGAATCGGAATCCGAGCCCGAGTCCGAATGGGACAGGGCCTGCCCGACCTGCTCGTCAGAAACCTGGGCGTGGCTGCCATCGCAATAGGGAGGATGATCCGTCTGCTTACAGCGGCAAAGTGCGGACTCGCCCCCTGATTCGGGCGTGAAAGACAGGGGGGTAAAACGACTGCCTTCATGGGAGCCATCGCAGAACGGTTGCTCGCTTGAGCGTCCACAGGTGCAATACAGGTAGCTTTTCCCTGCCTTCAGATCGACAGATATAGGTTCATTCGCTGAAACGATGGCTTGGTTCATACAAGACTGGCGTGATGGTGAGGCTGGCGCAACCGTGACAGCCTCGTTAGAGACGCCGGTTGCTGGAGAGCGGATGGCTGCTAATCGCGTACGCAGAGGCAAATCTCAGCAGCTCTTCCACTTGCGCCGCACTGGCAAGGCCTCGGGAGCCAGCGGCCGACTTGCCAACCAGTTCAGGTTGGCTGCAGAGACCATCGAGGACAGCGGCCAGGAAGTTTTGGCTACAGCTTCCCCCATCGTCTTGGCTGTTGAGCGCTAAAAGACCACGATGACCACCCAGACACCACTGGATCGTGCCGGTGGGGCCGGGAATCAGCACGGAGGGGCGATTCGCCAATTGCCCATGAATCGCTGTCGCGTCGGTGGTACCAAAGAAATGATCGGCTTCTTCTTTGGTGCAGTGGATCAGACTGGCCGCTTCAGATAGAAGTTTGAAACGCTGCAACACGTCCGCACTCGGCGCTGAGCCTGGAGGCAGGCCCCAGAACGACGGTTGCCAGGCCACATCAAGGGCAACGCAAACTCCTTGTGCCCGCGCACGCTTGAGCAACAGGCTGATCGCCATGTAGTTGGAGAGCTCCTTCAGCGAATTAGTGGCAACGAGCAACCAGCGGGCCTCATCCAGGTAAGGCATGATCGATTCGGCCAGGGTTTCTGGAACCAGGGCTTGATCGGCAAAACCGACGTCCTGACTGCCGAGAAAATTGGTTCGCTCATGACCCCCATTTCGGTTGAGAAAGACTTCTGCCGTACGGGTGGGTCGGTCTGAATCGAACTGGAGAGCCACAGGGGCAATATTCAGACTTGTCAGCAAGGAGCCCAGTTGACGGCCGATGGCATCCTCACTGAAGCGCCCCAAGAAGCCCACGGGAACCCCAAGCAAGGCGGCACTGCAAGCCACATTGAAGGGCTGTCCACCGGGGAAGGATCCGACGAACTGATCCCCTGTTTCTGTTGAAGCATGGACATGATTCAGCGAGACTTCGCCAATACAAACAATGTAGGTTGCTCTGTTGAGCCGACGCTGATACTGGGAGTGGTTAACATAATTTCTCCAGATAAAGGATTGTGATCGCTTGGCTTCAGCGGCTTTTTGTGAGCTCTTGGCGCCTTACTGCAGAAGGCTCGCCAGCTTCCAGGCTGTCTTTTGGTGCGTGCGCAGCCGCTGCGTCAGCAAGTCGGCGCTGCCTTCATCGCCGGTCTCTTGAGCCTGAGCCAGCGCCTTTTGGCAATGGGCCGCGAGATGGCGGTGATCAGCCTCAAGCTCCCTCACCATGGCCATTGCATCAGGACTGCCACTGGCATCACAGAGAGAGGAGAGCCTGGAAAGGGCCGCCGCTCCATAGGGTGCTTCGACCCTGAGCACACGGATGCGCTCAGCCAGCTCATCGATGGCTTCGAACAGTTCGGTGTATTGCTCCATGAACAGAGCATGCAGGGACGTGAACATGGGACCCGTCACATTCCAGTGAAAGCCATGGGTTTTGCTGTAGAGCACGTAAGTGTCAGCCAGCACCTGCTTCAAGCCAGCAACGTTCTTGCCGTGGCTGTTTGCCGTTTGCGTTGTGGGGGCAATCAATGTGTTCGTCATAAAAAATATTGTGGACTCCTTCATCACTATCACGATTGACCGAAGGAGACAAATGAAGGCACAACAGAATTCAACCTCAAGAGGCATGAGTCATTAGGATCACTCATGAACAGGCTCAACATCCTCAGCCTGCAGTCTGATGTTGCTATAAAGAAAGGATAAAGCTGTTCGATTCTGCTTGAATCAGCAGAAAAAAGGGCTCAAAAACTTTCATCGGCAAGCCAAGCAGTCAAGAAAACTGATCAATGATCAGGCCCTGTCTGCTTAACCGGCGAGATCGCTTGCGCTGCCGATCATCTCAGCGGTGAATCGAAGCAATCAGCCCTGCCCAGCCTGGCATCTATCGCTTGACCGCAATCTGCCTATCGGTTACGGTAGAGCAATCGGATCAAGATCAGCGCATCATGCGATTGGTCGTTCAAACGATTGTTTGAGCATTTTCCCGAGCTGTCCGCCTAGGCACTGCCTAGTGAGAGATTGCCGGCGAAGACACTTCTGGCGGGCTCTCTGCTTACGAGGGCTCTATTTTCAAAGCTTCGGCTTAAGCGACGTCTTTCGCGAGCTTCGCGAAAGACGCAGACACGTTTGGCGATCCCTTTCTTGCCCAGCCATCACGCCGGGGCAGATGCAGTGATCTTGGTTCCGTCCCCTATCAACTCTATCGAGACCACCTATGACGATGACCAAAGACAACACCCTGATGACCAACGCCAAGCAAGTTCTCAGTGACAAGGAGCGCCAGGCCTACTTCGAGCAGCAGCAGGCCCGCCTTGATGAGTGGACAGCTGAACTGGAGAAACTCAAGGCGAAAGCCAGCTATCAAAGCGCCTCGGCCAAGCAAGCGGTACTTGAGAAGATCGACCAACAACTGGACACACTTCAAGAAGCCCGCAGCTTTGTTCACAGCAAACTCCTCAATGTTCAAGAAGCCTCCAGTGATCAATGGAACCAGCTTGTTGAGGAATCAGACCACCTCTTGAGTCAACTATCGGAGAAGGTCAAAGGGTTCATGGACGACATCAATGGATCGCCTACCGACGGTGCGGCGAACCAGCAACAGGACCAGGCCTGAATCCTGAAGCCAGGGCTTCCATGCCCTGGCGCTACCCAGGCCAGCGACACCCTTCCTCGCCTGCACCCACTGAATCGATGAAGCCAATCAAGCTTCCATTCGTCAGTTTGAAGGCCGGATTGATGGCAAAGCCCGCGCTTCTCAAACCCCTGGCCGTCCACTGGTTGCAGGTGCTGAACAGGTGATAGGAGCCCGTAGCTTCGTAGAACTGGTTCACGCCTTGCCTGCCTGTTGGCGTCGGCAACAGGCCTCCCTTTGCATCCCTGAGAAAACTATCCGCCAGAAATTGGCTCAATGATCTGATCTGTTCCTCACTCAGGCACAGGCGCCGTACAACGCGATCAGGGAACGACCGGTAGGGCGAGCTGGGAACAGACACCACATGCACGACGGAGTCGGTGGGCCAGAACAACGCCTTCAGCGTGTGGTCCGTCCTTTTTTCTCCAGCTTGATAGAAATCATTGTCCCCCCAGCCCACCTCGAGATAGCGGCCGGCAGGAAATCGCTCGGCCAATCCCGGCAGCAGATCTTGCAGTTGCTCGCTTGGAACAACGATTCCGGTGTGCAAGCCATGGGTCACCAGATAGGCCGAATGCCGACCTGATGCTTGCGTATGCCCTTGTGGAACAGGGCGCCGATGCTGTTGAGGACTCGCGCACCCAACGCTCAGCAGCACCACTAACGAAACCAGCCCAAGGCGTAAGCCCATGGCACCAACCCCAGGGCCCGAGCCCTTGACGTGATCAGCGCATCACCTTGATCTCAGTGTTGTCGCTCAACGTTGCCGAGAGGCTGAAGCTGCGGCCCACCCGTTGCACGGGGGTGCCGGCCATCGCATCGAGGAAAGGTTGCAGGCCGCCCTGATCGCATTGGGCCGGGGTTGTGCCGCTCACGTATTGCACCGGGATCACCCGGCGGGGCTGCAGCTCCCGCACCACTTCGGCCGCTTCGGCACCGGTGTACACCTTGGCGCCGCCGCCCACACCGATCACGAGCACATCAGGGCGACCCAGCAACACCCGGTCTTCCGGCCGCAGGCCGGCGGCGGTGCCGCCCAAATGGGTGAACTCCAGGCCGCCTTGCTTCCAGCGCCAGATCGTGGCCATGCCGAAGCGGCGGCCGCCGAGACGGTCGTGGGGAATGGACACCCCTTCCAGCTGAAGCCCGGCCATCCGGTATGAGCCCGGGTTGACCAGCAGGGGCCCGGAGGCCACCGGCGCCCCTTCATCGAGCAGGCGGCTGCTGGCCAGGATCACATCGGCGCTCACCCGCGGCTCGGCCAGCCCGGCGGCGCAACCCACCGCCTTGAAGGGATTGAGCAGCACCCGGGCACCGCCACCCTGGATCAGCAGGGCGGTGTGGCCATAGCTGGTGATCGTCACGCCACTGGCCTGGCTGGCCGCAGGGCTGACAAGGCCGAGACCCAGCAGCAGGGCCGCTGAGGAGGTGGCCAGGCTGGCCGAAAGCTTGGTGGCGCTGGCCATGGCAGGGTGCGCCCTGGCGGCGCCTGGAGTGGCGCGAACCTAGCAGCGCCGATCCAGGGATCTCAGCGCAGCGTTCCGGTGACGGCTCCGGCGGCCTGGCGCAGGAAATTGGCCAGCAGGCGATGGCCGTCCTGGGTGAGCACACTCTCCGGGTGGAACTGCACGCCCTGCAGGTGGCGATGCTGGCGGTGCTGCAGGCCCATGATCGTGCCGTCCTCGAGCCAGGCCGTGATCTCCAGGCAAGGCGGCAGGCTGTCGCGCTCGGCGATCAGGCTGTGGTAGCGGGTGGCGGTGAGCGGGCTGGGCAGCCCCTCGAACACCCCTTCGCCGCCATGCAGCACCGGCGAGGTCTTGCCGTGCATCAACTCCGCCGCCCGCACCACCCGGCCACCAAACACCTGGGCCAGGCATTGATGGCCGAGGCACACGCCGAGGATCGGCAGGGTGGGGCCCAGTTCCTTCAACACCTCCAAGCAGATGCCGGCCTGGTTCGGATCGCCCGGACCCGGCGAGATCAGGATCGCTTCGGGGGCAAGGGCGCGGATGCCATCCAAGGAGAGTGCGTCGTTGCGCACCACCCGCACCTCGGCGGCCAGGGGGTGATCAGCGGCCAGTTCACCGAGGTATTGCACCAGGTTGAACGTGAAGCTGTCGTAGTTGTCGAGAACGAGAAGCATTCATCCGGGGCCAGAGGGCCCGATCCGGGGCCAGGCCCCCCATCAAAGACCAAGCACGACCAGCAGCGGCGGCAGCAGCAGCAACAGGGCAATCAACAGCGAGGCCACGGCGGCCACCAGCACCGCCGCTGCGGCGCAATCCTTGGCGATCCGGGCCAGGGGATGGAAGCGGCGGCCGATGGCCAGATCCACCACCGACTCGATCGCCGTGTTGATCAGCTCCAGCACCAGCACCGCCGTGACCGTGAGCACCAGTACGGCCAATCGGTCCGGGCTCAACTGCAGCCAGAGGCCCAGGCCGAAGGTGAACGCCCCCACCACCACATGGATGCGGAAATTGCGCTGGGTCAGAAAACCATGGGCCAGCCCCTGGGCGGCGTAGCGCAGGCTCAGGGGCAGGTCACCGGCCACACGCCAGGGACCCGTCCGCCGGCCCCGTCCCCGTGGACGGATCTCGTTGGCCAAAGGGGCTGGATTGGCGGGGAAAAGTGTTGTCATGGGGCCCTGTTTCCGGCCTGCATCGCACCCTACCGTCGATTTTTGTTCACGCCACATTTGGTCGCTCAGTCCGCACAGCCGAGCAGCTGGTCCTGGCGGGCAAGCATCGCCTGCAGGCGGGCCTCCGTCGGGTGATCCCAGCCCAGCAGGTGCAGCAGGCCATGGCTTGCCAGCCAGGGAAGCTCCCGCTCCAGGCCCTCGCCCGCCGCTGTGGCCTGACGAGCGGCCGTCTCCAGGGAAATCACGATGTCACCGAGTTCAAGCGGTTCAAGCTCCATCTCGGCAGGCTGTGGGGGGGTCGGGGCCGCATCAAGGTCGGCGTCCTGGGCGGCAAAGGCCAGCACATCGGTGGGGCCTTCCACCTGCCGCCAACTGGCATTGAGCTCAGCGATCTCGGCGTCGCCACAGAGGCTGAGCCCGAGGCTGTAGGCCTGGGCACTGAGGCCCGGCGGCAGCTCGGCCGCCAGCTGGACCAGCCAGCCGCCCAGTAGACCCTGCCAGTGCTCTTCAGCGGCGTTCGGATCGCCATAGGGGCCAGCCGCCCGAAGCAGATCGGCAGGCAGGGCCGGATCGAGGCTGAAGGCCAGATCGAGCGTCAGGCTCATTGGGGAAGGCTGGGCCGACCGAACCAGGCCAGCAGGAACAGCAGCGCGCTGAAGCCCACCGCGGTGAGCCCGAAGTGGACCAGGCTCTGGCGCCCCTTCCTGACCATGTTGCGCATCGCCAGCTTCACGAAGCTGGGTGGCGGGCTGGTGGGGGCCGGCGGCTCCAGAGGGGCTGGATCTACTGGGTTTTGGTCAATGAGGCCTGGCTCAGTGAGGCCTGGTTCAGAGAGGCCTTGATCCATGGGGCTGCTGCTGTCAGTCATTGGTCAGTTTTCGGGGGATCGGCAGGGCTCAAGCGGCCACATCGGCGGCGATCTCCACACCCTGGCGCAACAACGATTGGATGAACGGGTCGAGATCGCCATCCATCACCCCCTGCACATCGGTGGTTTCCACGGCCGTACGCAAATCCTTGACCATCTGATACGGGTGAAACACATAGTTGCGGATCTGGTTGCCCCAGGCCGCCTCGACGATGTCGCCGCGAATGTCGGCGATCTCCGAGGCCCGCTGCTCCTGGGCGATCACCAGCAGCTTGGCCATCAGCAGCGCCATCGCCTTCTCCTTGTTCTGCAGCTGGGAGCGCTCCTGGGTGCAGCGCACCGCCAGGCCGGTGGGCACGTGCAGGATGCGCACCGCCGTCTCCACCTTGTTGACGTTCTGGCCTCCGGCACCGCCGGAGCGGGAGGTGGTGACCTCCAGGTCCTTGTCGGGGATGTCGAGCTTGACGCCCTCCTCCAGCTTCGGCATCACCTCGACGCCGGCAAAGCTGGTCTGGCGTTTGTCGTTGGCGTTGAACGGTGAGATCCGCACCAGCCGGTGGGTGCCCTTTTCGTTGCGCAGATAGCCGTAGGCATAGCGGCCATCGATCTCGATCGTGCAGCTCTTGATGCCGGCCTCTTCCCCTTCCGAGAGCTCATTCACCGACACCTTCATGCCGTGGTCTTCGCCCCAGCGGGTGTACATGCGCATCAGCATCAACGCCCAGTCCTGGGCGTCGGTGCCGCCAGCGCCGGCGTTGATCGAAATCACAGCACCTTCCTTGTCGTAGATGCCGGAGAGCAACCGCTCCAGCTCCCAGCGATCCAGCTCGGCCTTGAGGGTTTGCAGGCCGCCATTGGCTTCGGCCAGCAGCTCCTCGTCGGGTTCGAGGTCGTAGAGCTCCAGGGTGGCGCGGCCGTCATCCACAGACGTTCGCCACTGCTTCAGCTGCTCCAGCTGCGCCTTCACCTCATCGAGCTGGCGCATCTGCTTCTGGGCCTGCTGCTGGTCGTCCCAGAAGTCGGGCTGGGAGGCGAGCTGCTCCAGGTCCTGCTGGCGTGCGTTCAGTGCCGGTACGTCAAAGACAGTCCTGGGCATGGCCCAGGCGGTCAGTGAGCTCGGAGAGATCGCGTTTGAAATCGGTGAGATCGAGCACCGGGTGGAAGCTAGAGACTGAAATTGACCGTATCAGCAGGGCCACCAACACTGCGGTGTGCCGAATCCACCAGCACAGGGGCGTACGGAGCAAGACTTCTAGGATCCCCTTTCCTTCCCCGCCCAGCGATGGCCGCCAACGTCGAGATCTACACCTGGCGGTTCTGCCCCTTCTGCATCCGCGCCAAGGCCCTGCTCGATCGCAAAGGCGTGCCTTACCAGGAGTTCGCCATCGACGGCGACAACGCGGCCCGTTCCGCCATGGCGGAACGGGCCGAGGGGCGCAAAAGCCTGCCCCAGATCTTCATCGATGACCAGGGCATCGGCGGCTGCGATGAACTCCACGCCCTGGAGCGGGCCGGCCGGCTTGATCCGCTCCTACAAGGGAGCTGAGGGTGACGGCCAGCGCCATGGGGGGCGGTGAGCCCCAACTGTTCGTCGTCGATCCGCTGGAGCGCCTGCGCCCGGCCAAGGATTCCAGCGTCGCCCTGATGCAGGCGGCCCAGCGGGCCGGCCAGGCGGTGTGGGCCTGCCGCACGGCCGATCTGGCGGTGGAGGGGCAACGCAGCGAAGCGGCCACTGGCGGCTGCACACCGATGGTGCGCGCCCAGCCGCTCAGCCTCGCCGACATCCGCCCCAACAGCACCCACAGGAGCGGCTGGCAGGTGCCCGATCCCTGGTTCACGGCCGGTGAACCGCGCTGGCTGCCGCTCAGCCACTTCCCGGTGGTGTGGATGCGTAAGGATCCGCCCGTCGACGAGGTGTACCTCTACGCGACGCTGCTGCTGCAGCTGGCCGAACAGCAGGGGGTGCGGGTGCTCAACCGGCCGGCGGCCCTGCTGGCCTGGAACGAGAAGCTGGGTTCGCTGCGTTTCAGTGAGCTGATGGCGCCCTCGCTGGTGAGCGCCAACGTGGAGCGGCTGGCTGGCTTCGCCGCCGAACACCAGGAGGTGGTGCTCAAACCGCTGGGTGGGCGGGCAGGCCAGGGGGTGGTGCGCTGTGCCGCAGCAGCGCCCGGTCTGCGGGCGCTGCTGGAGCTGGTCACCCAGCAGCAGACGCTGCCGGTGATGGTGCAGGCCTTCCTGCCGGCGGTGACCGCCGGCGACAAGCGCATTCTGTTGGTGAACGGTGAGCCGCTGGGCGCGATCAACCGCCGGCCCCTGCCCGGCGAGTTCCGCAGCAACCTGGCCGTGGGCGGCGAGCCCGAAGCCACCACGCTCACCACCGCTGAACGGGCGATCTGCGCAGAGCTGGCCCCCGCCCTTCAGGCCGACGGTCTGTTTTTCGTTGGCATTGATGTGATCGGCGAGCGGCTCAGTGAGATCAACGTCACCAGCCCCACCGGCATCCGCGAGATCGAACGGCTCGGGGCTGTGCCCGTGGCCGACCTCACCATGGAGCGTTTGTTGAAGGGGTGAGTGGCAGGCTGAGTTGCTGCTGCAGCACCCCCAGCTTCAGGGCCACCTCCTGCAGTTCCCGCTCCGGCTCCGAGCCTTTCACCAGGCCAGCGCCGGCGGTCAGTTCCAATTGATCACCGCGCAAGCGGCCGCTGCGGATCGCCACCCGCAGTTCCGCATCGCCGGCATTGTCGATCCAGCCGATCGGTGCGGCGTAATGGCCCCGCTCGAACACCTCCAGGCTGCGCAGCCAGGCCATCGCCTCCCGCCGTGGCAGCCCTGCCACGGCGGGAGTGGGATGGAGGGCTGCGGCGATTGAAAGGGGCTGATGGGCGCCGATCGCGGCGGTGATCGGTGTCTGCAGGTGCACCAACTGACCATGGCGGACCAGCCGCGGCTGGCGGGGCCAGCGGGGAGACAATCCGGCAACGGCCAGCACGTCGGTGATCGCTTCCACCACCAGCGCGTGCTCATGACGATCCTTACCGGAGCGGCTGAGCTGGTCGGCGAGCGGGCCCCAGGGAGCGGTGCCGGCCAGGGCGTCGCTGCGCAGCTGGCCCCGACGTACCGCCAGCAGTCGCTCGGGCGAGGCACCGATCAGGGCATCACCGGGGCTTTGCTGCCAGAGAAAGCGACAACTACCCGGCTGGTGCCGCCGCAGCTGCTGGAGCAGCACCAGCGGGTCGAGCGGACGATCGAGTTGCAGCTGCTGGCGCACGGCCACCACCAACTTGCGCAGCTCGCCGCTCTCCACTAAGGCGAGGGCGCGCTGAACCGCCAGGCGGTAGCCCGTCTCCCAGCTGGAGCGCTGGGCGATGTCGGGGCTGCGCTCCCAGCGGGCTCCGGCCTCGCTGGGATCGGGCAGGCGCTCCAGGCGACGGGCCTCCTCCCAGAGTTCTTCGGCCACGCTGCGGGCCGTGACGCCGCCCCCCAGCGGGCGCTGCAGCCGCAGCCAGCAGTGAAGGCCCTGGCGGCTCAACTGCCAGCGCGGCAGCACCGCCTGCACCCCAGCCACCCCCGTGCCCTCCTGCAACGGGCTGTCGAAGAAGGAGAACGCCAACAGCACCCGCGGCCGAGCCATGGGCAAACAGACCTGCGGCACCGTCACCAGCCGGCTGAGGCAGATGGTGCTGAAGCGCTGGGCCAGCTCAAAGCGCCGCGGACCGCTCAGCTCCAGGCTGTTGGCGCTGCCACAGGCGGCCAGGCAGAGGCCAGGAGCCCCATCCCAGAGGAAACGAAAGCGATGGCCAGTCCCCAGCGCGCTCAACAGGGCCAGTGGATCGGGGCCAGCCCCCTGGGCAGGCACGGCCAGCGGCAGCGCCAGGCTCAGCACGCCTTCCTCCTCCAGCTGCCGGCCCCCCTCGGCGGCAGCGGCCAGAAGCTCGCTGAAGGAGTAGGGAACCATGCCGGTTGCGAGGTCCGGGGGGTGGGGGCTGCTCAAATGTATGGGCCCCCTTCCCGTCAGCGTCGGCCCCGCCCATGTCAGGCCCCCAGGTCGTCGCAAGCCGTTACGCCGCCGCTGGCGGCCGCCGCCAGCTCTGGAAGGCGGCGATCAAGTGGCCGATGTATTCGGTGGCGGTGATGCCGGCACTGCTGGCGGCCGGCTGGTGGCTGGCCCAGGGTCAGCCACCGCGCTGGGGCCAGCTTCTCGGGTTCTTGCTGGCGGCCGTGCTGCTGCTGGCCTGGGAAAACCTGGCCAATGACGTGTTTGATGCCGACACCGGCGTCGACCGCCAGGGCAAGCCCCACTCCGTGGTGAACCTCACCGGCCGCCGTGACCGGGTGGCGCTGCTGGCCAACGGCTGCCTGCTGCTGGGGTTGGGGCTGATCGCCCTGGTGGCCGCCCGCAGCAGTCCGGCGGTGCTGGTCCTGGTGCTGGCCTGCTGCGGCATCGGTTACGCCTACCAGGGTCCACCGCTGCGGCTGAGCTATCGGGGTCTGGGGGAACCGCTCTGCTGGCTGGCCTTCGGTCCGCTGGCCACCGCCGCCGCCCTGTTGGCGCTCGCCCCGGTGACGGGCGAAGCCAGCCCCTTTTCTGGCCTGGTGGTGCCCTGGCGGTCAGCGATCGCCCTGGGCGGAGGGCCAGCGATCGCCACCAGCCTGGTGCTCTATTGCTCCCATTTCCACCAGGTGGATGAAGACGCGGCCCATGGCAAGCGCTCACCCGTGGTCCGGCTCGGCACGGCCGCAGCCGCCGGCCTGGTGCCCTGGTTCATCGCCCTGACCCTGGCGCTCCAGTGGGCGCCGGTGCTGGCGGGCCGCTGGCCGCTCACTGCCCTGCTCGGCGTGATCGGCCTGCCGCCAGGTCTACGTTTGATCCAGCTGCTGGGAGACCACCACGCCAGCCCGGAGCGCATCAGCGGTAGCAAGTTTCTGGCCCTGAAGTTCCAGGCCTTCAACGGGCTGGGCCTGGCCTGTGGCCTGGCTGTGGGGCCGTGGCTGGGCGCCGTGAACACCAGCTGGTTCCAGGGCCGATGAAGCGGAACCAGCGATGAAGCTGCAGTGGCGGCCGTTCCGCTTTCAGCTGCCCCGGCCCCTGATCACGGCGAATGGGAGCTACACCCACAAGCGTGGCTGGTTGCTGCGGCTGGAGGCCGAGGAGCTGCCCGTGGCCGGACGGATCGGTTGGGGGGAGGCCTCGCCGCTGGAGGCCGATCCTGCGGCCCAGGCCAGGGCCCTGGCCCAGCTGGAGGCGGCGATCTCAGCCCTGGGGGAGCGCCAGCAGCGCCAGCGGCTGGAGGCCGCGCTAACGGGTTTGCCGGCAGCGCTGGGCTTCGCGATCGGCGCCGCCCTCGCCGAAATCGATGGGCAGGTGGGGGCGTGCAGGGGCGGCGGCCAGAGTGGCAGCGAAGGTGGCTGGCTCCCGGCTCCGCGCTCCGCCGTGCTGCTGCCGGCGGGAGAAGCGGCCATCGAGGCCCTGGAGGCGCTGATTGGTGGAGCAGCCGGTGAACAGGCAGAAGCAGTGGCAACGAGCACCCCGCCGCTGACGCTGAAATGGAAGGTGGCGGCCGCCGCTGATGCCGTCGAGCGGCAGGTGTTGGCCACCCTGCTGCAACGGTTACCGGCCAGCGCCAAGCTGCGACTGGATGCCAACGGCGGTTGGGATCGGCCGACGGCAGACCAGTGGGCCCGGATCCTGGCGGGCGAACCTCGGCTGGAATGGCTGGAGCAACCGCTGGAGCCCGCCGACGCCGCAGGGCACCAGGAGCTGGCGGCCCAGCTGCCGGTGGCGCTGGATGAATCGCTGCGCCACTGCCCCTCGCTCTACCGGAACTGGAGCGGCTGGCAGGTGCGGCGTCCGGCCCTGGAGGGCGATCCCAGGCCCCTGCTGGCCCAGCTCCAGGCCTGCAGCCCCAGGCTGATGCTCAGCACCGCATTCGAAACCGGCATCGGCCGGCGCTGGCTCAACCACCTGGCCGCCCTGCAGCAACGAGGCCCCACCCCCACCGCGCCCGGCCTGGCCCCCGGCTGGAGGCCGGCGGGGGCCCTGTTCAGCGGCGATCCCCAGCAGGTGTGGGCAGCGGGCCTGGCCGGCAGGGGGGGTCCGGAATGACCTGTCTGGGGGGCAATGCCGATGACGCAGCTGAGGACTGGGCCGACGACCCGGCCGCCGCGGCCGTCGCCCTGGAGCGTCTCTGGGCCGCCGGCGAGGTGGTGGGTCTGGCGGCGCCCGAGGAGCGGGCCGAGCTGCGGCAGCTGCTCGATCGGGCCGGCGAACCGCTGCGGTACTGGGGGCCGGCGGTGGTGATCGGCAGCGGCGGCAGCAGCGGCGGCCGGCGCTGGTGCCTGCAACCGCTCAGCCATCTGCGCCAATCGGCCGCCGCCACTGGGGAATGGCTGCGGCGTCAGGGGATCGATCCGGCCGGCACGGTCGTGGTCAACCCATTGCCACTGCATCACGTCAGTGGTCTGCTGCCGTTGTTGCGTAGCCGCCATTGGGGCGTACCGCTGCGCTGGCTAGCCCCAGCGGTGATGCGGCAGACGGCGGCCCTGCTGGCCCTCGATCCCCTGCCGACAGAGCGGCAGGCCCTGATCTCCCTGGTGCCCACCCAACTGCATCGCCTGATGGCCGATCCGGCCGGGCTGAGCTGGCTGCGGGGCTTTGCCGTGATCTGGGTGGGCGGAGCCAGCCTGGCGCCGGCCCTGGCGGCGGCGGCCCGCCAGGCCGGCCTGCGCCTCTCACCTTGCTACGGAGCCACCGAAACGGCGGCGATGGTGGCGGCCCAGCCACCCCAGGCCTTCCTGGCCGGCGAGACGGGTTGCGGAGCGGCCCTGGCGGATGTGGAGCTGCGCCTCTGCAGCGGTGGCGGTGAAGGCGTCAACGGAAGTGGCGCCATCGAAGTGCGCACCTCCCGGCTGAGCCCAGGCTGGTTGCGGGCGGGTCCGCTGAGCCCCGGGGCACCCGCCCTGCAGCCCTTCGCTGGCCCAGAGGGCTGGTGGCGCAGCGGGGATGCCGGCTGGCTCGATGGCACGGGGCTGGGGGTGCACGGCCGGCTCGATGGGGCGATCCTCAGTGGCGCTGAAACGGTGTTTCCTGAACGGGTGGAGGAAACGCTGAAGCAGCGGGCCCGCCAGGCCGGCCTGCCCATCGCCGAGCTGCTGCTGCTGCCGGTGGCCGACCCCCTCTGGGGGCAGCGGCTTGTGGCCCTCTACAGAACCGAGGACATCGTCGGCCGTCCAGAAACCAGCCTGGGGCCTTCCTTCGCCGAGATCGCCCGGCAGCTGCCAGCGGCGCAGCGCCCCCAGCGCTGGATCGCCTGCCCGCCGCTCGAGCGCAACGGTCTGGGGAAGTGGGAACGAAAGCGCTGGCAAGCCTGGCTGGTCAGTGGCCATGCGAGCAGCAGCCTGGGCGGCGCCATCCTCTGAGCCGACGGGCCAGCATGGGGAGAGGCAAACCAAGCGTCCCCGACCACCGCTCCGATGAACCCCTGCTCACCGCCAGCTGTCTCAGCCAGCACACCACCGAACTGGGTCGACGACCGCACGCCCCTGGGCTGGCTGATCGCCCGTGTGCTGGCAGTGGAGCCCCTGCGGCAACTGCTGTTTCTGCAGGCGCGGCGGATGATGATCCGCACCGCCGAGCGGCGGGGAATTCCCTGGCGGGCCCGCCGCGACGCGCTGCAGCGCCAGGCCGAACCCCTGCTGGAGCAGAGCACCAGCGCCGGGGTCAGCACCCCCGCCTACTACCGGGCCCGCTTCCACGCTTACGCCGATGGCAACCTCTGCTGGGCCGCCGCCTGTGAGGCCGAGCAAGCCACCGCCTCGGTGGCGCTGCGGGTCTGGAAAGAGGAAGCACTGAGCGCTGAGGCCGCCCAGGCGCGGATGCGGGACGCGATCTTTGCCGCGATCGAGCCGAGCCTCACGGGTCCGGTGCGCCAGGCTCTCGATGTCGGTTGTTCCGTTGGCGTCGGCACCCTCGCCCTCAAGGATTGGCTTGACACGCGCGTGGGAAGCTCCGTGGCCGTCAGCGGCCTCGACCTCTCCCCCCAGATGCTGGCCGTGGCCCGGGTGCGCGATGCAGGCGGCCGGATCGAAGCCTGGCACCACGCCGCCGCCGAAGCCAGCGGACTGCCTAGCGCCAGCGTCGATCTGATCACCCTGCAGTTCGTCTGCCATGAGCTGCCTGGCGAGGCCACCCGCGCCGTGCTGTCTGAGGCGGCCCGGCTGTTGCGGCCCGATGGCGTCGTGGCCCTGGTGGATCAGGATCCGGAATCGGAGGTGATCCGGGCGATGCCCGCCCCCCTGGCCACCCTGCTCAAGAGCACCGAGCCCTACCTGGAGGATTATTTCCGCCTCGATCTGCCCGCGGCCTTGGCGGACGCCGGCTTCCGCCGCATCCGCCGCGTGGCCTCCGACCACCGCCACCGGGTGATGGTGGCCAGCCGTTGACGGGCCCCCTGCAACACGGCCAGATCCGCGTGCGCCTGTTCGCCGCCCTGCGGGAACGTGCCGGCTGGAGCGAACGCTCCATTGCGCTCACTCCTGGCCAGCCCCACCCCACCGCCTCCGACCTCTGGTGGCAGCTGGAGCTCGGGGGCACGGCCGCCAAGGACGATGGCGCCCTGCCCGCCAGCCTGCGCGTCGCGATCAACCAGGCCTTCGCCAGCTTGGATCAACCGCTGCAGGCCGGAGACGAGCTGGCCTTCCTGCCCCCGATCAGCGGAGGCTGAGGCCATGGCACTGCGGGTCCGACTCCACCACGACGCCTTCGATCCACTCGCCGCCCTGGCCGCCTGGCAGCGGCACCTGGAGCTGGAGCTGGAGCTGGATCCAAGCAGCCCGCCAGAACCATCCCGACAAAGAGCTGCCGCCGAAGCCCATTTCATCGGCCGGGTCCGCGGCATCAACGCCGCCGGCGAACCCCTCGACGCGCTCGAACTGGAGCACTACCCCGGCATGACCGAGGCCCAGATTGAACACCTCGCCGCTGCCGTCTCGGCACGCCACGGCCTCATCCACGCCCTGGTGGAACACCGGGTGGGGCGGGCGCTGCCGGGGGAGGCGCTGGTGCTGGTGGCCGTGGGCGCCGATCGTCGTGGCCCGGCCCAGCGCGGTTGCCAGGAGCTGCTGGAGGCGCTCAAGCACGAGGCCCCGTTCTGGAAGCGGGAGTGGATCGGCAGCAGCGGCCGCTGGATCGAAGGCAACACGCCCCTTTAAGCACAGTTCAGAACAGGGGCAGGCGCAGCAGCTGGGCCCAGAGCTCCGTGCCCGCCTCCAGGCCGCCTTGTTCCGCAGGAATCTCCAGCAGCAGGTCGGCGCCTTGCAGCGAACCGATGCGGGAGGAGGCCTGGCTGCCCTCCACCGACGCCTGAAGCTCACCGTCTGGCCCCACCAGCAGCCGGGCGCGCGCCAACTCGGGCCGGCCCGCCGAGCGCCTGATCGGCGCGGCCAGGCGCACCTTCAGCCGCGGCAGCAATTCCACCGGCGCCCCCTCGAGGTGCTGCAGGGCGGGCCAGAGCAGCTGCAACGCCGTGATCGCCGCCGCCACCGGATTGCCCGGCAAACCAAAGAAGGGCTTGCCGCCCAGCTGGCCGAAGGCGAAAGGCCGACCCGGCCGCAGGAACAACTTCCAGAAGTCCACCGCTCCGAGTTCCGCCAACAGCGGCCGGATCCAATCGGTGTCGCCGGCCGAAACGCCACCGGTGCTCACAACAACATCAGCGGCTGCCGCCAGCTCGCTGAGCGCCTGCCGCAACAGGGCCGGATCATCGGCCACCACCCGCCGCTCGGCCACCACCCCCCCCAGCCGGGCCAGCAGGGAAGCCAGCAGGACGCCGTTGCTCTCCCAGATCTGGCCGGGGCCCCGGGCCAGGCCGGCCGCCACCAACTCATCACCGCTGATCAACAGCCCCACCCGGGGCCGAGGGCGCACGCCGAGCTGGGCCACACCGCAACTGGCGAGGCGGCCGAGATCAGCCGGGCCCAGGCGGTGACCACCGGGCAGCAGCTCTTCGCCGGCCGCGGCCTCCTCATCGGCGGCGCGGATCCAGGGGTTGCGGCCCAACTCCCCCTTCAAGGTCAGAGCCTCTGCGCCGCTGCCTTCCCCGCTGCCCGGACCGGCCAACCGCTCCACCAGCTCCTGGGGCAACACCCGCTGGGCCCCGGCCGGAAGCGGGGCGCCGGTGAGGATGCGGATCGCCTCGCCGGGCCGCAACACATCGCAGAGCGATGGATCAGCTGATTCATCACCCGATTGAGCTCGATCGCGCTGGAAGGGGGCACCGGGGGCGGATCGACCCACCAGCTGCCACAGCGCTCCAACCGCTGGAGCCTCCAGCTCGGCAATGGCATAGCCATCCATGATCGAGGCCCTGAACCCCGGCACCGCCTCCAGCGCCAGCACGGGCTCGGCCGTGACCCGCCCGAGCGCGGCCTCCAGCGGCACCTGTTCGCGGCCCGCCAGGGGTTGGAGCGCGGCCAGGATGCGCTGGCGGGCCTCAGCCAGGGGCAGGCCTTCGCGGGGGAACGGCTCACGCGAGCCAGGGTCCATCGCCAACGGCACTTCAGGCACGGGAGCCCACGGCGTCGGGATGGCGCCAGGGGCCATGGCGTCCCCCTGCTTTCTCCAGCAGGCGCACCGGGCCGATCGTCATGGCGGGATCGGCGGATTTGACCATGTCGTAGAGGGTGAGCAGGCCCACCTGAACGGCGGTGAGGGCCTCCATCTCGACGCCGGTGGGCGCGTTGGTGCGGGCGCTGGCCTCCAGCCGCAGTCCGCAGCCATCGGCACTGGGCTCGATGCGCACCTCCAGGCCGGTGAGCGCGATCGGATGACAGAGGGGAATCAGCTCCCAGGTGCGCTTGGCCGCCTGAATCGCCGCCACCCGCGCCACCGCCAGGACGTCACCTTTGGGGGCACGGCCCTCCATCACCAGCGCCAGCACCTCCGGGGCCATGGCCAGGAAGCCCTCGGCAACGGCAGAGCGGTGGGTGGCGGGGCGATCGCCCACCTCCACCATGTGGACTTCGCCACTGGCGTTGAGATGGCTGAGCTGGGTGGGCGGATCGAGGTGTTCGGCCAAGGCCTTGCTGCCGCTGCCACGAGCTTGCTGCATCGGGGCCCAGGTCCCATGGGAAGGTGAGCCACGACCGCGGGGAGCCCCTGTTGCGCCGGCCTCAGCCCTCCACCTTGTTCTGCGCGTTCCTCACCCTGCTCAACGATCGGTTGAGCGAGAGCATCGTCTTTCCGCTGCTGCCCTTCCTGCTGGCCAGCTTCACGGGTGATGCGCGCACCCTCGGCCTGCTGGCGGGCTGCTACGCCCTGGCCCAGTTCCTGTTCACGCCCCTGATCGGCGCCCTCAGCGATCGCTTCGGCCGTAAACCGGTGATCACCGCCTGCGTGACCGGCTCGGTGCTGGGCCTGGGCCTGTTCGCCTTCACCGTGTCGCTCGACTGGCCGGCCGGCAGCCTCTGGCCGCTGCCGCTGCTGTTCACCGCCCGCCTGATCGATGGGGTGAGCGGCGGCACCGCCGCCACCGCCGGGGCCGTGCTGGCCGACATCAGCCCGCCCCAGCAGCGGGCCCGGGCCTTCGGGCTGATCGGTGTGGCCTTCGGCTTCGGCTTCATCCTCGGTCCGGCGCTGGGCGGGGTATTGGCGGAAATCGACATCAGCCTGCCGTTGCTCGTCGCCGTGAGCGTGGCGATCCTCAACCTGGTGCTGGTGGTGAAGGTGCTGCCGGAGACCCTGCCGCCGGCGGCCCGCCTGGCCCTGCCCCGCAAGCGGGACCTCAGCCCGCTGGTGCAGCTCCAGCGGGTGTTCGGCAACCCCAGGGTGCGGCGGCTGTGCGCGGCCTTCTTTCTGTTTTTCCTGGCCTTCGGCGGCTTCACCGCCGTGCTGGTGCTCTATTTCAAACAGGCCTTCGGCTGGGGCCCGGGCCTCTCGGCCACCGCCTTTCTGGTAGTGGGCGTGGTCGCCACCCTGGTCCAGGGCGCCCTGATCGGGCCGTTGGTGCAGCGCTTCGGCGAAGGGCGCCTCACCCTGGTCGGGCTTGGCCTGGTGATCAGCGGCTGCCTGCTGGTGCCGCTCGCCACCCCCGCCAACGCCCAGCCGCTGGTGTTCATCGCCGTGGGAATCCTGGCGGCAGGCACCGGCCTGGTCACCCCCTGCCTGCGCAGCCTGGTGTCGCGCCGCCTCGATGGCTCCGGCCAGGGGGCTGCCCTCGGCAGCCTCCAGGGTCTGCAGAGCCTGGGCAGCTTCATCGGGCCGCCGCTGGCCGGAGTGGCCTATGAGCTGCTGGGTCAGAAAAGTCCGTTCTGGCTGGGCACGGCCTTGCTGGTGGGCGTGGCCCTGCTGGTGGCCAAGCAGCTCCCTGCCGAGCCAGGCGGAATCTGATTGCTACCTTGCCTGCGTGATCCGCAAAGGCCTGTTCGTCCCCATGAGCGATCAAGTGGTGGCCCCGGAGCTCTACATCAACCGGGAATTGAGCTGGATCGCCTTCAACAGCAGGGTGCTGGCCCAGGCGCTGAATGAACAGACACCCCTGCTGGAGCAGGCCAAGTTCAGTGCCATCTTCAGCAACAACCTCGATGAATTTTTCATGGTGCGGGTGGCTTCGCTGAAGTCACAGCTGGAGGCTGGCGTGACCGCCCTCAGTGACGACGGCCTCACCCCCCAGCAGCAACTTCTCGAGATCCAGAAGACCCTCAGGCCACTGCTGGAGAAACAACAGGTTCATTACCGCCAATACCTCAAGCATCAACTCGCCGACCAGGGCGTCCAGCTGGTCGACTACGAACGGCTCAATAAAAAACAGAAAGAATGGACGGATCAGTATTTCCGGATGGCGATCTTCCCGGTGCTGACACCACTGGCCGTGGATTCGGCCCACCCCTTCCCGTTCATGAGCAACCTCAGCTTGAACGTGGCCGCCCTGATCCTCGACCCCGACACCGGCCAGCAACAGTTCGCCCGGGTGAAGATTCCGCAGAAGAACCTGCCTCGCTTCGTCGAGATCCCCGCCGAGCTGAGCAGCCGTCAACCAAAGCCGCTGTACACCGCCGTGCCGCTGGAGCAGGTGGTGGCTTTCAACATGCAGCTCCTCTTCCCCGGCATGACGATCGAAGGGCACTACTTCTTCCGCGTCACCCGTGACGCCGACCTGGAGCTGCGGGATCTCGAAGCCGACGACCTGATGGAGGCGCTCCAGGAAGGTCTGCGCAAACGCCGCCGTGGTGGTGAGGTGGTGCGCCTTGAGGTGGCCAATGAAATGCCCGATGAGGTGGTCGAGCGGCTGGTGGAGGCCACCGACATCCAGCCCGAAGACCTCTATCGCGTCCAGGGGCCGCTCGGACTCGACGACCTGATGAGCCTGCTCTCGCTCCCCCTGCCTGAACTCAAGGACAAACCGCACCTGGGGCGTACCGCCTCGGCGCTGGTGCAGGCCCAGAAGAGTCAGCTGGAGGACGGCTCGATCAAGCCCGAAGAGTTCCAGAGCATCTTCTCGGTGATCCGCCGCAACGATGTGCTCCTGCATCACCCCTACGAACTGTTCGCCACATCGGTGGAGGAGTTCATTAACCAGGCCGCCGACGACGCCTCGGTGCTGGCGATCAAGATGACCCTGTACCGCACCTCCAAGGATTCACCGATCGTCTCCGCCTTGATCCGGGCGGCCGAGAACGGCAAACAGGTGATGGCCCTGGTGGAACTCAAGGCCCGGTTCGATGAAGACAACAACATCCAATGGGCCCGCCAGCTGGAGCGCTCCGGCGTGCATGTGGTCTATGGCGTTCTGGGTCTGAAGACCCACACCAAAATCATGCTGGTGGTGCGCAAGGAAAAGGAACGCCTGCGTAGCTACGTGCACATCGGCACCGGCAACTACAACTCCAAAACTTCCGGCCTCTACACCGACATCGGCCTGCTCTCGGCCCGTCAGGAACTCGGCCAGGACCTGGTGGAACTGTTCAATTACCTCACAGGCTTCTCCAAACAGCAGAGCTTCCGGCGGCTTCTGGTGGCCCCTGTCACCCTGCGCAAGGGGATGGAGGCCCTGATCGAGCGGGAGATCGGCCATGCCCGCGCCGGCGGGGTGGGCGCGATCAGGGCAAAAATGAATGCGCTGGTGGATCCTGGGATCATTGCCCTGCTCTACGAAGCCTCCCAGGCGGGCGTCCAGATCGATCTGCTGATCCGTGGCATGTGTTGCCTGCGGCCAGGGGTGGCCGGTGTCAGCGACAACATCCGGGTGCAGAGCATCATCGGCCGCTTCCTTGAGCACTCCCGCCTGTTCTGGTTTGGCAACAATGGCGAACCGGAGATCTTCTTCGGCAGTGCCGACTGGATGCCCCGCAACCTCGACCGGCGCGTCGAGGCCGTGGCGCCGGTGGATGATCCCAGGCTCAGGGCCCAGCTGGAGCGCTTGCTGGAGGCCTATTTCGCCGACAACTGCGCCGCCTGGGACATGCAGAGCGACGGCAGCTTCCAACAACGCCAACCGGAGGGTGAGCCGCACAGTGCCCAGCTCGATCTGATCAAGAACTGGCGGAAGGGGCTCCTGGCTGAAGCCTGATCCAGGCCCTGGGGCGGCATGGCTGTTCTCGGCCGTTCAGCTGGTTGATCAGTTTGATGGATCAGTTTGATCGTTCAGCTTGGTCGTTGCGGTCAGAGAAGATCTCTCACGAAGAGATTTTTTGCAGGTATTTTGCTCGCCAGCCCTGCGGTCCAGCCATCAGCTTGCGGAGAATTTCATTTGATGACGAAGGATCAGGGGCGATCTGTTCACATTCCCCTCAAAAGTCTCTGATTTGAAACGCTGAAAGCAACGCATATCTGCTAAGTTCCGCCGATAACTTACGGAGCATGAGGTGATGGGGACACCTCCGAGACTCACGGCTGCAAACGCAGACAAGGGTGATGACGACAAGCCGTCAGCCAAAGTGGGTCAGTCACGGACGAGTGGACGGTTAAGCGCCGATTCGATTGGCTGGTATCTCAGCACGATCGGTCGGGTACCCCTGCTCACGGCGGCGGAAGAAATCGAGCTGGCCCATCATGTCCAAGGTATGAAGGTGCTGCAAGCCCTTCCCCCCGACACCCTCACCCGGCGCCAGCACCATCAGATTCGGATGGGCACGCGCGCCCGCACCCGGATGATGGCCGCCAACTTGCGTCTGGTGGTCAGCGTGGCCAAGAAATATCAGAACCAGGGTCTCGATCTGATGGATCTCGTGCAGGAAGGGGCGATCGGCCTCGAGCGTGCCGTCGATAAGTTCGATCCCGCCATGGGCTACAAATTTTCCACCTACGCCTATTGGTGGATCCGCCAGGGCATGACCCGGGCAATCGACAACAGCGCCCGCACGATCCGCCTGCCGATTCACGTCAGTGAAAAGCTCTCGAAGATGCGGCGGATCACCCGTGAGCTCTCCCATCGTTTCGGGCGCCAACCCAACCGACTCGAAATGGCCCATGCCATGGGCATCGAGCCCAAGGACCTGGAGGATCTGATCACCCAGAGCGCTCCTTGCGCCTCCCTTGATGCCCACGCCCGCGGCGACGAAGACCGCAGCACCCTGGGAGAACTGATTCCGGATCCGGCCAGCAACGAGCCGATGGATTCAATGGATCGCAGCCTCCAGAAGGAGCACTTAGGCGCCTGGCTGTCCCAGCTCAATGAACGGGAACAGAAGATCCTCAAGCTGCGCTTCGGTCTGGAGGGCGCCGAGCCCCTCACCCTCGCGGAGATCGGTCGCACGATCAATGTCTCGCGCGAGCGGGTGCGGCAGCTCGAAGCCAAGGCGATCATGAAGTTGCGGCTGATGAGCAGCTACCAGCAGGCCGCCTGAGGCTGTTGGCCCTGCAGAGCTGGTGGGCTGGCCTGGCTGGCTGGAGCCAGCAGGTGCTTGGTGTGGGAGCCGTGGCCCTTTGGCTTGCTGCCGTGGTCGCTGCGGCCCTCGGCGTGCGCTGGCTCTGGCCGCAGCAACGGGAATGGAGCCGGAAGTTGCTGCACATCGGCACCGGGCCGGTGGTGCTGATCGCCTGGGCCCTGGGAATCGATCGCTGGATCGCCCTGCCTGCCGCGGCCTTGGTCACCCTGATCACGGCCCTCAACCACCGCTTTCGCCTCCTGCCGGCCATTGAGGATGTGGGCCGCGCCAGCTACGGCACGGTGGCCTATGGAGCGGCGATCACCCTGCTGTTCGGCCTCTTCTGGCCCCTCCACGCCGATGCCGTCGCGGCCGGGGTGCTGGTGATGGCCCTCGGTGACGGCCTTGCCGGCCTGCTGGGAGCGGCGATCCCCTCCTGGAGCTGGAGGGTCTGGGGGCAGCGCAAATCGCTGCTAGGCACAACCACGATGGCGTTGGTCGGATTGGCCGTGTTGCTGGCCCTGCGGGCCGCCATCGACCTGGGGAGCGCGGAGCTACCCACCGCCAGCCTGGCGGGGATCGCTGTAGTGGCGACACTGCTGGAGCAGGTCGCCGTCCTCGGGCTCGACAATCTGAGCGTGCCGGTGATCACCGGCCTGCTCTGGGCCTGGCTGGCGGCTCAGGCCTGAAGCATGCGTTCACAGCGGTTCTGCCAATCGTCGTGGGTGCCGAGGCCGGCCACCAGCAGGCGATCGGCTGGCTCCTGACGCAGACGCCACTGCCATTGGCGGATCACCTCGGCCCGCTCCATCCAGACATTGAGCACCGTGCTCTCGATCCCCTCGGCGTCCCAGCCCCGCCGCTGGCAGGAGGCCTGGGCCCAGCCGAGCAGGTCGTCGAGCTGGAAGGGACGGAAGCCGGCAAACACCGGACCGGATTGTGGCGTTGCGGCGGCACTCTGCTCGAGATAAAAGATCTGCAGTGGCTCTGAGAGTCCACAGAATTGAAGGAGATAGGCCATCGTCCAATCACCCAGCGAAAGGATGGGCGAAACTTAAGCAATCCCCAGCAAAGAGCTGTTCAGCCAGAACGTTTTGTTGCAGTCAAACTAAACCTGGCAATCACAACTCGCGAGTGCCAAAAAGAGTTCAGACCGGGGCCAGCGAGGCCGCCTGCAACTCCGCCACCGCCTCGGCCAGCTCCTTGAGCAGCGCCTGGGTGGTAGCCAGATCAATGCAGGCATCGGTGATGCTCTGGCCGTAGGTGAGCGTGGAGCGGTCCGAAGCGATCGCCTGGTTGCCGGCCACCAGATGGCTTTCGAGCATCAGCCCCATCACCGGCGAGGAGCCCTGGCGCACCTGCTGGGCCACCTGGCGTAGCACCTCAGCCTGGAGCCGGTAATCCTTGTTGGAGTTGCCATGGCTGCAATCCACCATCAACCGAGGCGGCAGGCCGGCTTTGGCCAGGCTGGAGGCAGCGGCGGCCACGGCCTCACCGTGATAGTTGCTGCCGCCTTTGCCGCCGCGCAACACCAGGTGGCCGTCAGGGTTGCCGGTGGTGGAAACGATGGCGGCATGGCCCAGCTGACTGATGCCAAGGAAATGATGGGGGCGGGCAGCCGCTTCCATGGCGTTGATCGCTGTGAGCACGCTGCCATCGGTGCCGTTCTTGAAGCCGATCGGCATCGACAGTCCCGAGGCCATCTCCCGGTGGGTCTGGCTTTCGGTGGTGCGGGCACCGATGGCCGTCCAGCTGATCAGATCGGCGATGTATTGGGGCACCACCGGATCAAGAAGTTCTGTGGCCGCCGGCAGACCCAGCTCAGCGAGGTGCAGCAGCAGGCCACGGGCCAGGCGCAGACCGGTGTTGATGTCGTAGCTGTGATCCAGGTGCGGATCGTTGATCAGCCCCTTCCAGCCCACGGTGGTGCGCGGCTTCTCGAAGTAAACGCGCATCACCACCTCGAGCTGCTGGTGATGGAGCCGCTGGGTTTCGGCGATCGCGGCCGCGTACTCGCGGGCGGCGCCTAAGTCATGGACCGAGCAGGGGCCGACGATCACCAGCAGCCGTGGATCGCGGCCATGCAGGATCGCCTTGATCCGCTCCCGCGCCCCTGAAACGGTGGCGGCGGCTCCGGGCGAAAGGGGCAGTTCACGGTGCAGGACAGCGGGAGCGACCAGCGGCCGGGTCTCGACCACATGCAGGTCAGAGGTGGGGTTCATGCCGGTCGCGCTCGAGAACCGTGGACGGATCATCCAGCCTAAACAGTCAGAACACCCCCGTATTGGCAGCGATGACGACCACCTCTGTCAAAACGGGGGCGAGAATGGGGCCTCCTAACATTGGATTGGAATGCAGGCCGTCACCTCTGCCCCCTTCGACCTTCTGGCCAGCTACCGCCAGGAGGCGGCGGAGCGCGAGGCCCAAGGTGTCCTGCCCCTGCCGCTCACGGCCGCCCAGACCCAGGCCCTGACGGCCCTGCTGGAGCAACCCCCCGCCGGCGAGGACGCCGTGCTGCTCGATCTGCTCAGCGAGAGGATTCCACCGGGGGTGGATGAGGCGGCGTATGTCAAGGCCACCTGGCTGAACGCCGTCGCCCGGGGCGAGGCCGTCAGCCCGCTGCTGAGCCCGATCGAGGCCACCCGCCTGCTGGCCACCATGATCGGCGGCTACAACGTCAGTGCCCTGGTCGGCCTGCTGAGCCACGCCGATGCCGCCATCGCCGCCGAGGCGGCCACGGGCCTGAGCCGCACCCTGCTCGTCTACGACGCCTTCCACGACGTACTTGAGCTCGCCGCCAGCAACCCCTGGGCGAAGCAGGTGGTGGAGAGCTGGGCCGCGGCCGAGTGGTTCACCGCCAGGCCCGGGCTGCCCGAAGCCATCAGCGTCACCGTGTTCAAGGTGGAGGGCGAGACCAACACCGACGACCTCTCCCCGGCCACCCACGCCACCACCCGCCCCGACATCCCGCTGCACGCCATGGCGATGCTGGAGACCCGCATGCCCGGCGGCCTCAAGCTGATCGAGCAGCTCAAGGCCAAGGGCCATCCCGTCGCCTACGTGGGCGATGTGGTCGGCACCGGCAGCTCGCGCAAATCAGCGATCAACTCGGTGCTCTGGCACACCGGTACCGACATCCCCCATGTGCCCAACAAGCGTGGGGGGGGCGTGATCCTGGGCGGAAAGATCGCCCCGATCTTTTTCAACACCGCCGAGGATTCCGGCGCCCTGCCGATCGAATGCGATGTCTCGGCGCTGAACTCGGGCGATGTGATCACGATCCGCCCCCACGTCGGCACGATCGAGCGGGCCGAAGGCGAGGCCAACGCCGGTGAGGTGGTGGCCCGTTTTGAGCTCAAGCCCAGCACCATCGCCGATGAGGTGCGCGCCGGCGGCCGCATCCCCCTGCTGATCGGCCGTTCACTCACCGACAAGGTGCGAACCCAGCTGGGCCGGCCGCCCTCGGAGTTGTTCATTCGCCCGTCGGCGCCGGCTGAAACGGGCAAAGGCTTCACCCTGGCCCAGAAAATGGTGGGCCAGGCCTGCGGCCTGAGCGGCGTGCGGCCCGGCACCAGCTGTGAGCCACTGATGACCACCGTGGGCAGCCAGGACACCACCGGGCCGATGACCCGCGATGAGATGAAGGAGCTGGCCTGCCTCGGTTTCTCCGCTGATCTGGTGCTGCAGAGCTTCTGCCACACCGCCGCCTACCCCAAGCCGGTGGATCTGAAAACCCACGCCGAACTGCCCGATTTCATCAGCTCCCGCGGCGGCGTCGCCCTGCGCCCCGGCGACGGCATCATCCACAGCTGGCTGAACCGCATGCTCCTGCCCGACACCGTCGGCACCGGCGGCGACAGCCACACCCGCTTCCCGCTCGGCATCTCCTTCCCGGCCGGTTCTGGCCTGGTGGCCTTTGCCGCCGCCATCGGCGCCATGCCGCTTGACATGCCGGAATCGGTGTTGGTGCGGTTCACCGGCTCGCTCCAGCCCGGCGTCACCCTGCGCGATGTGGTGAATGCGATCCCCTATGTGGCGATCCAGAAGGGGCTGCTCACCGTGGCCAAAGCCGGCAAGGTCAACGTCTTCTCCGGCCGGATCATGGAGATCGAGGGCCTGCCCGATCTCAAGCTGGAGCAGGCGTTTGAGCTCACCGACGCCACCGCCGAGCGCTCCTGCGCGGGGTGCACGATCAAGCTCTCCGAGGCCACGGTGGCGGAGTATCTCAGCAGCAACGTGGCCCTGCTCAAGAACATGATCGCCCGCGGTTACGACGACGCCCGCACGATGGCGCGGCGGCTGCGGGCGATGGAGGCCTGGCTGGCCGATCCCCAGCTGATGGCCGCCGATGCCGACGCCGAGTACGCCGAAGTGATCGAGATCAACCTCGATGACCTCACCGAGCCGGTGCTGGCCTGCCCCAACGATCCCGACAACGTCAAGCTGCTCTCGGAGGTGGCCGGTGCAGCGATCGATGAGGTGTTCATCGGCTCCTGTATGACCAACATCGGCCACTACCGGGCCGCCGCCACCGTGCTCAAGGGGGCCGGCAGCAGCCAGGCCAGGCTCTGGGTCTGCCCGCCCACCCGCATGGACGACGAGATGCTGCGGGCGGAGGGCTACACGGCGATCTTCGAGGCCGGCGGCGCCCGCATGGAACTGCCCGGCTGTTCGCTCTGCATGGGCAACCAGGCCCGCGTCGACGACAACACCACCGTGTTCTCGACCAGCACCCGCAACTTCAACAACCGCCTCGGCAACGGCGCCCAGGTGTACCTGGGCAGCGCCGAACTGGCCGCCGTCTGCGCCCTGCTGGGCCACATCCCCACCCCGGCCGAATACCTGGAGATCGCGGCCGCCAAGATCGATCCGCTGGCGGCCGATCTCTACCGCTACCTCAATTTCGATCAGATCGAGGGCTTCGGTGACGAGGGCCGGGTGCTGAGCAGCGCCGAGCAGGCCAACGTGCTGGCGGAGGTCTGAGGGGAGGCGCGGGCCCCTGATGCACGCCAAAGCCAGCGGCCGGACCAAACCTGAGCAGCAACGGCTTCAGACCGTCACGATCCGGCGGCTGCTCGAGAACAAGTGGCTGGCCGTGGTCCTGGCCCTGATGCTCACCGGTCTGGGTGCCGCCACCGCCGGCTTGTTCCTCAAACTCGGCCTCGACAACCTCGGCCGGGCCCGGCTGCAGTTGCTTGAGCTTGGACCTTCCCTGCTGCTGCTGCCGGCAATCGGCGGCGCTGGCGGCTTGATCGGCGGTTTGCTGGTGCAGACCCTGGCCCCGGCAGCCCAGGGTTCCGGCATCCCCCAGGTGATCCAGTACCTGCGCCGGCAGCCGATTCCGATGGGGCTGCAGGTGGGCGTGGTCAAGTTGATCGCCAGCATCGTGGCGATCGGCAGCGGCTTCCCCCTTGGCCCTTCAGGCCCCTCGATTCAGATGGGCAGCTCGATGGGCTGGCAGGTGGCGCGCTGGATCAAGGCGCCCAGTTCCTTCCTGCGCATGATCGTGGCCGCCGGTGGCGGCGCCGGCATTGCCGCTGTCTTCAATGCCCCGATCGCCGGCTTTTTCTACACGATCGAGGAACTGCTCAAAGGAGCCCGCCCGGTGGTGATGCTGCTGGTGCTGGTCACCACCTTCTGGGCCGACACCTGGGCCGACCTGCTGGGCCTGGCCGGACTGGGACCGACGGCCAGCGGCTGGAATCCAGGCGGCAGCCTGGAGCTGGAGCGCCAGGTGTTGCCGTTCATCCAGGTGCTGCCGATCGATCTGGTGGTGCTGTTCGGCTTCGGAGGCCTGGTGGCCTTCGCCGCCGAGGCCTATTGCCGCTTCGTGGTGGTGCTGCAACGGCTACGCCGCCAATGGCAGGTGCCACTGGCGGCGGGCATGGCCTGCACCGGCGTGCTGATCGGACTGGTCGACGCGCTGCTGCCGACTGACTTCATCAACCGCGCCGGCATCCGCCAGGTGGTGGTGGAAGGCGACGTGGACATTTCCCGTGCCCTGGCGATCTTTGTGGTGCTGTTCTTCAGCACCGGTCTGGCCGCCGCCGCCGGTACCCCCGGCGGACTGTTCGCGCCGATGCTGACGCTGGGCGGTGCCCTTGGCCTGGCCGCCGCCGGTCTGATCGAGCAGTGGGGCGGTCAGGCCCCCAGCACCGTGGTGTTTGCCGGCATGGGGGCCTTCATGGCGGCCTGCGCGCGCACACCGATGACGGCCATGTTCCTCACCTTCGCCCTCACCAAGGATCTGTTGATCCTCAAACCGTTGATGGTGGCCTGCCTGGGCAGCTTTCTGATGGCCCGGGTGTTTCACAAGCATTCGATCTTCGAACGCCTGATTTCCCTGGGACCTCCCTGGCGCGAACCTCCACCCTCCAGCGGGACCATTGGCACAAAGGAACTCACCCTTCCCTCAGTGCCGCTGCCGCCCAGAAAGCTCTGATGGGGCGTGGCTTGTTGAGCGTCGCCAGCCATGGGGCTCGCAGCTGAGTGGAAAGGCCGGGACGGCCTGCGCGGAACGATCTGTGTTGATCATGACCAATTCCAAAGAAGAGCGAACCCGCTGGGTGAATCCCACAGGGATCGGTAGGTTGCTCTGGACACAAGATTGCCTTCCTTATGACTGCATGGCCTCGGCTTCTCGGCACCTACACCGTCCTCCTCGCCGCCGCCGGCTCTCTGGCCCTTGGCGGCTGCAGCGGCACCAAGGAGTCCATGAAACAGGCTGGTGACAAGATGGGTGATGCAGGCCAGACGGCCGCCAGCGGGGCCGCACAGACGGCCCTGGCCCCCGCCGTCAATCCAGTCATCGACATGCTCCAGGAAGGACGCAGCGAAGTGGAGGCTGGCAATCTGGACAAAGCCAGCGCCACGATGGCCGGCTTCAAGCCGCTCTGGGAGAAGGCTTCACCGGTGATCAAGCCCCTGGCTGGCGACAAGTTCCCCGCCATCGAAAACGCCGCCAACACCCTGATCAGCACCTTCAGCGGTGGGCAGCCGGACGCCGGGCCTGCCTCCGCTGCGATCAGTGGATTGCTCGGACCGCTCTCCTCCCTGATGGGCAGCTAGCCCGATGGGGTGACACGCTGGAAGGCCGACCCTTTTCGGCTAACCCCTGAACCAGGAGATCCTGCTATTCGAGCCGGCCCAACCGGCCGCCGATGCGCTCAAGGCGGTGCTGGCCTTCCCCAGCACCTACACCGTCGGGATCACCAGCCTGGGCTACCAGGTGGTCTGGGCAGCCCTGGCCAGCCGGGGTGATCTCGACGTGCGGCGTTTGTTCACCGACCAGGGCGATCCGGCTCACCGCCACTGCGATCTGTTCGGGCTGTCGTTGAGCTGGGAGCTTGATGCCCCGGTGCTGCTCGATTTTCTCGAGCGTCAGCACATCCCGCTCTGGAGCAGCGAGCGCGGCGAGCGCGATCCGCTCGTGTTCGGGGGCGGGCCGGTGCTGACCGCCAACCCCGAGCCGCTCGCGCCCTTTTTCGATGTGCTGCTGCTCGGGGACGGCGAGCTGCTGCTGCCCGCCTTCATCGATGCCGTCCAGGCCCACCGGGGAGCGCCCCGGGCCGAGCGACTGCGAGCCCTGGCGGCGGTGCCGGGCGTCTATGTGCCGGCGCTCTATGCCCCCCGCTACAGCAGCGACGGCCAGCTGCTGGGCGTCGAGCCGATCGGCAGCGGCATCCCGGCCCGGGTGGCCAAGCAGACCTGGCGAGGCAACACCCTCAGCCACTCGATGGTGATCACGCCGGAAGCGGCCTGGCCCTCGATCCACATGGTGGAAGTGGTTCGCAGCTGCCCGGAGCTCTGCCGCTTCTGCCTGGCCAGCTACCTCACCCTGCCGTTCCGCACCCCCAGCCTTGATGACGGCCTGATCCCGGCGGTGGAGAAGGGCTTAGTCGCCACCCAGCGCCTGGGGCTGCTGGGAGCGTCCGTCACCCAGCACCCCCAGTTCGCCGACCTGCTGAGCTGGCTCGATGGCGACCGCTTCGAGGACACCCGGGTGAGCGTCAGCTCGGTGCGCGCCGCCACGGTGACCCCCCAGCTGGGGCGGATCCTGGCGCGGCGGGGCAGCAAATCGCTGACGATCGCGATCGAAAGCGGCAGCGAGCGCCTGCGGCGGGTGGTCAACAAAAAGCTGGAGAGCGAGGAGATCTTCGCGGCCGCCCGCTACGCCAAAGAAGGCGGATTGAGCGGCCTGAAGCTCTATGGCATGGCCGGTTTGCCCAGCGAAACCAACGACGACATCGAGGCCACCACCGCCCTGTTGATCGCGCTCAAGGGCGCCACCCCAGGTCTGCGCCTGTCGCTGGGGGTGAGCAGCTTCGTGCCCAAGGCCCACACCCCCTTCCAGTGGGAGGGGGTGCGGCCGGAGGCAGAGAAACGGCTGAAGCTGCTGGCCAAGCGGCTCCAACCCAAAGGCATCGCGCTCCGCCCCGAGAGCTATGGCTGGAGCGTCATCCAGGCGCTGCTCTCGCGCAGCGATCGCCGTCTGGCGGCCGTGATTGCTGCGGTGCGTGGCAACAACAACACCCTGGGGGGCTGGAAGAAGGCCTATCGCGCCGTGGCCGCCGAAACGCCAGCGCCCGGATCAGCCCCTCTGCCCGCCTGGCAGGAGGTGATCCACGCCAGCTGGAGCCCCGATCGGGTTCTCCCCTGGGACCATCTCGACGCCCCCCTGCCGAAAGCCACCCTGGCCGGCCATCACCGCGACGCCCTCGCCATTGGCCTCACCGCTGCGCCGGCTGTGATGGCTGCAGAAGGGTCGCCCTGATCCCCGCCATCAGAATCCAGCCCACCACATTGATCCTGCTGTCGTAGAGCGGCATGTCGGTGGCATGGAGCGCGACCAGCACCAACGCCGCCGCCCACCAGGCCCGCTCGAAAACCGCTCCGGTGGCCATGCCCCGCTGGGCGGAGCGGATCAGCAACCAGGCCACCAGCCCGACCAGCAGCAGCGCCACCGGCAGGCCATGGCTCAGGGCCAGATCAATCGGCAGGTTGTGGGGATGG
Source organism: Synechococcus sp. SynAce01 (assembly GCF_001885215.1). Taxonomy (GTDB): domain Bacteria; phylum Cyanobacteriota; class Cyanobacteriia; order PCC-6307; family Cyanobiaceae; genus Regnicoccus; species Regnicoccus frigidus. Next base: position 1,287,066 of record NZ_CP018091.1, read on the forward strand.
CCATGCCAGAAGCCTGTGCGCAGCGGGTAGATCACGCTGAACGCGGCCGCACCCCAGCCCAGCCAGGGGCGCTCCGCCACCAGCTGGAGCGCCACACCCCACTGGCTCAGCCGGGTGATCGCCAGGGGGCGCTCGCTTGCGAAGGTGAGATCGCTCAACCGGCCCCAGATGCCATCGGGCACCAGGCTCCGGGCCGGTTGCTGGATGGCTGCTGGCACACCGGAAAGGCTGGCCAAGCCCACAGGAATCAGCAGTAGCAACAAAAGGGGCAGCAGCCACAGCCAGTTGGCTGGACCGGCCACGATCGGCAACACCAGCACCAGGGCCCCCCAGGCATTGCGCGAATCGGTGAGCGCCAGGGCTGCCACCAGGGAGCTGGCCACGGCCAGGGCCGCCAGACGGCGCGGCCACACCTGGCGGGGCTGCATCAGGGCCGCCAGGGCGAATGGCCAGGCCAGGGCCAGCCAGGCCGCGGCGATATTGGCGTAATCGAACAGGCCCGCCAGCCGACCCGTGGGGTTGCCGCCTGCCTTGAGGTGCCAGATGATCAGGCCACCGAGGCTTTGGAAGGGTCCGCTCCAGCCCCAGAAGAGCTGGCCCAGGCCGGTGAGGATCACCGGCACCGTGCCAGCCAGTATCCAGAGCGCCACCCGGCGGCGGGCCTGCGCTTCGCCCAGGTAGGGCTGAAATCCCCAGAAGGCCCAGAAGAATGGGAGCCAGTTGCCCAGGCCCACCCAGGCCAGCCAGCCGCTGCTGGCCGTGAAGCCGCCCAGCAGCATCAGGGCCGCCAGCAAGAGCAGCACCGCGTTGACCCGGTCGGCCAGGAACGGCTGGCGCCCGCGGCCGCCGAGCACCAGGGCGATCAGCAGCAGCGGACCACCGAGCAGGGCGCTGCTGGCAAGCAGGAACATCCCGAGCTGAAAGCACCTCCAGCCGAGTGGCGAGGCCGCCTCGGGCCTGGTGCTGTCGAGACGACGCAGAACAGCACCAGGGTCAGGCCGCGCCATCGCTTAGGAGAACACCGCCGTGCGGCCTCCGTACACCATCACCTGGCGGCGCAGGTGAACCCGAAGGGCGCGGGCCAGGGCCAGCCGTTCGCTGTCGCGGCCCTTGCGGATCAGATCCTCCACCTCATCGCGGTGACTCACCGCCACGGTGGCCTGCTCAATGATCGGCCCGGCATCGAGTTCCTCGGTCACGTAGTGGGCCGTCGCTCCGATCAGCTTGACGCCGCGCTGCCAGGCCCGTTGGTAGGGCTGGGCCCCTTGGAAGGCCGGCAGGAAGGAATGGTGGATGTTGATCACCGGTGGGCAGCCGGCCAGGAAGGTGGGACTGAGCACCTGCATGTACTTGGCGAGCACCACCAGCTCGATGCCCTCCTCGGCCAGCAGGGCCAACTGGGCCGCTTCGCCCTCCTCCCGGCTGGCCGCAGAGATCGGCCGATGGGCGAAGCGAGCACCGAACGTCTCCGCCAAAGGCCTGAGGTCGGGATGGTTGGAGACCACCAGCGGCACCTGCATCGGCAGTTCACCGGCCTTGGTGCGCCAGAGCAGATCCACCAGGCAGTGGTCCTGCTTGCCCACAAAGATCGCCACCCGGGGCAGGGAATCAGAGAAGTGGAGCTGGCCTTCGCCGCCGAGTCGCTCGGCCAGGGCCAGCGCGGCTGGGGCGATCGCGTCGCGGGGCAAGCCGAAACCCTCAAGCTGCCATTCGATGCGGCTGAGGAAGAGACCGGCCCCAGCATCGGTGTGGTGATCGGCATGGCGGATGTTGCCGCCATTGGCGGCCACCCAACCGGAGAGCGCACTGACCAGACCTGGCCGGTCCGGGCAGATCAACTGGAGGATCGCCGTTGGGGTGCTCATCGCCGCATCGGCTCGCCAAAGCGGCATTGTGCCCGCCCGGAGCCGGCCTAAAGTCCCGCCGACCGTCTCAGACGCCATGGCTGCCCTGTTGAAGCGAATCGCCCTTCTCTGTCTGGCCGTGGTGCTCTCGTTCGGCCTCACCGCCTGCGGCGGCGCCCAGGCCAAAGCCCCCACGATCAGCGCCGAGGATCTGGCGACGATCCAGCGCCAGGCCGAAGGTTTCCTTGCCGCCAAAGACCGGCTGCCCGAGCTGGCCGAGCTGGTGAACGAACGCAACTGGGTGTTCACCCGCAACTTGATCCACGGACCGATGCAGGAAGTGGGGCGCCAGATGCTCTACATCAACCAACGCCTGCTGCCCGCCGACCGCCCCGAGGCCAACAAGTTGGCCGCCAGACTCAAGGGCGCCCTGGCTGAACTCGACGAGTCGGCCCGCCTCCAGGACGGCGAGCGTTTGCGCAAGGCCTACATCAAGGTGGCCAGCGGCTTCGGCAACTACGGCGAAGTGCTGCACGCCGACGGCATCTCCTGAGCGAGTCGGGCCATCGGTTGGCATGGTGATCGGCAACCGTCGCGACCGTGACCGCGTGCTGGTCATCGGCGCCGGCATCGTCGGCCTGGCCAGCAGTTGGAGGCTGCAGCGCCTTGGCTATGCCGTGACACTCGTGGACCCGGCAGCAGCCGGGCCCCAGCCCGCAGGCAGCGGCAGCAGTGCCGCCCTCGGGGTGTTCATGGGCGATGTCTTCCATCGCGCCAGCGGGCGGGCCTGGCGATTGCGTCAGCAATCCCTTGATCTCTGGCGCCGCTGGTCGGCGGATCTGGCAGCCCAGGGCCTGCCCCTGTCGTTCCAGGCCGGCCTGTTGCTGCTGGCCGCAACAGCCGAGCAGGAGGTCCGCCTGCAACGGTTGGCGCACGAACGCCAGCAGGCAGGCCTGCCCCTCGAACTCTGGTCCAAGCAGCAGCTGCGGCGCCTGACACCATCGCTGCCTGCTGGCGCCTTGTGCGGCCTGTTCTCCCCCCGGGACGGCCAGCTGGATCCGCTTGAAGCCATGCGGGCCTTCCGCAGCGATGGCCAACGCGCAGGCCTGGAACTGCGCCATGGGGCCGTGGTCCGCCTGGGGCGCCTCGCCGGCGCTGACTGGCAGGTGGAGCTGGAAGGCGGTGAAACCCTTGAAGCCAGCTGGGTGGTGCTGGCCAGCGGGCTTTCAACCCCGGCACTGCTGGAGCCCCTGGGGCATGAACGCCCCCTGGAGGCGGTGCTCGGCCAGGCGGTGGAGCTGCAGCTCCCGGCTGGCGCCCCGGCCTTCGCGCACTGGCCGGGGGCGGTGGTGTGGCAAGGGGTGAACCTGATCCCTAGGCCGGATGGAAGGCTGTGGCTGGGGGCCACGTTGGAGCCGGGACAAGTCGCCGATCCCCAGAGCCTGGAACCACTGCTTCAGCTCGGTGGTCAAGCGCCCGCCTGGCTGCGTGAGGCCGAACTGGTGAGCCGCTGGCAAGGGCTTCGCGCCAGGCCCATCGGCAGACCGGCGCCCCTGCTCGAGGTGCTCGAGCAGGGGCTGGTGTTGGCCTGCGGGCACTACCGCAACGGCATCCTGCTGGCGCCGGCCAGCGCCCAGTGGGTCACTGACCAGATCGAGGCCGGGATCACTTGCTCTCGGTGAACTCGGCGTCGATCACATCCTCAGCCGCGCCGGCACTGCCGGCCGAGCTGCCGTTGTCGCCCGTCCCGTTGGCTGCGGCTCCATCGGCGGCGGCACCCGCCTGCTGGTACACCGAGGCACCGGCGGCATAGAGGGCCTGCTGGAGTTGTTCCAACACGGTTTTGATCGTGGGGTAATCCTCCTGGGCAATCGCCTCCTTGAGCTGGGTGGAGTAGCCTTCCACCTTGCCCTTGTCTTCAGCGCTCACCTTGTCGCCGAGCTCGCCGAGCTGCTTCTCGGCCTGGTACACCAGGGTTTCGGCCTGGTTCTTGAGGTCGATGCGCTCGCGCTTCTCCTTGTCGGCGCTGGCATTGGCCTCAGCATCTTTCACCATCTTCTCCACCTCGTTCTCGCCGAGGGTGGAGGCGCCGGTGATCGAGATGCTCTGCTCCTTGCCGCTGCCCTTGTCCTTGGCGGTGACGCTGAGGATGCCGTTGGCGTCGATGTCGAAGGTGACTTCGATCTGGGGCACGCCGCGGGGGGAAGGCGGAATGCCATCGAGGCGGAAGGTGCCGAGACTCTTGTTGTCAGAAGCCAGCTCACGCTCGCCCTGGAGCACGTGAATCTCCACATTGGTCTGGCCATCCACAGCCGTGGAGTAGGTCTCCGATTTCTTGGTGGGGATCGTGGTGTTGCGGGTGATCATCTTGGTCATCACGCCACCGAGGGTTTCAACACCCAAGGAGAGCGGCGTGACATCCAGCAAGAGGATGTCCTTGACCTCACCGGCCAGCACACCGCCCTGAATGGCGGCGCCAACCGCCACCACTTCGTCGGGGTTCACGGTTTGATTCGGGCCTTTGCCGGTGATCCGCTTCACCAGTTCGAGCACGGCGGGGATGCGGGTGGAGCCGCCCACCATCACCACTTCATCAAGCTCGCTGGTGGAGAGCTTGGCGTCCTTGAGGGCCTGCTCCACCGGCACGCGGCAGCGATCGATCAGCTTGGAGGCCAGTTCCTCGAACTTGGCCCGCGTCAGGGTGAGATCGAGATGCTTGGGGCCTTCCGGCGTGGCCGTGATGAACGGCAGATTGATCTCGCTCTGGGTGGCGCTGGAGAGTTCGATCTTGGCCTTCTCGGCTGCCTCGGTGAGACGCTGCAGGGCCTGCTTGTCCTGGCGCAGGTCGATGCCTTCGTTGCTCTTGAAGGTGGCAGCCAGGTGATCGACGATCACCTTGTCGAAGTCATCGCCGCCCAGATGGGTGTCGCCGCTGGTGGAGAGCACCTCGAATACGCCATCGCCCACCTCCAGCACCGAGACGTCGAAGGTGCCGCCGCCGAGGTCGAAGACCAGGATGCGCTCGTTGCTCTTGCGATCGAGGCCATAGGCCAGAGCGGCCGCCGTGGGCTCGTTGATGATCCGCAGCACTTCGAGGCCGGCAATTTTGCCGGCGTCCTTGGTGGCCTGACGCTGGGAGTCGTTGAAATAGGCGGGGACGGTGATCACCGCCTGGGTGACAGTTTCACCGAGGTACTTACCGGCGTCTTCGGCGAGCTTGCGCAGCACTTCTGCTGATACTTCCTCAGGCGCGAACTGTTTGCTCAGCACCGGGCACTTCACCTTCACGTTGGAGCCGGCCTTCTCGACGCCGTAGCTCACTTCTTTGGATTCCTCGTTCACCTCATCCACCCGGCGGCCGATGAACCGTTTCACCGAATAGAAGGTGTTCTCCGGGTTCATCACCGCCTGGCGCTTGGCGATCTGACCCACCAGCTTGTCCTGGTTCTTGGTGTACGCGACCACCGACGGGGTGGTGCGAAAGCCTTCGGCGTTGGCAATCACCGTGGGCTTGCCGCCCTCCATCACCGCCACGCAGCTGTTCGTGGTGCCGAGATCAATGCCTACAACTTTGCCCATGGGTGCTTCCCCGCTTGGATCGAATGAGTTCCTTCCGTTGCATCCTCATCAGCAGAGGCCATCTGAGGCGAGGGGTGGTTTCCGAACCGCTGCCGTACCGTGCCGCCCATTGATCGCGGCAGAGTCGCGGCAGAGCGCCAGGATTCATGCCCGTTTCGATTTCAGGCCAGACAGCCCTGGTGGGGCTTCTCGGCGATCCGGTGGCTCACTCACTTTCGCCGGCCATGCACAACGCAGCCCTCGCTGAGCTGGGCCTGAACTGGCGCTACCTGGCCTTTCCGGTGGCCGCAGCGGAGCTGGGCACGGCCCTGCGGGGTCTTGAGGCCCTGGGCTGCCGTGGTCTGAACGTGACCCTGCCGCACAAACAGGCGGCGGCGGCGGCCGCGGCCGAGCTCACACCGCTGGCCGAGCGACTGGGCGCGGCGAACACCCTGGTGCGCCGCGCCGAAGGGGGCTGGCTCGGGGCCAACACCGATGTGGAGGGCTTTTTGGCCCCCCTGGGCGACCTGCCGAGCGGAGCCAGGGCGCTGGTGCTGGGCTGCGGCGGCAGTGCCCGGGCGGTGGTGGCGGGTCTGGTGGAGCGGAATCTGGAGGTGATCGAGCTGGCCGCCCGCGACCCCCAACGGCGCGCAGCCTTCCTCTCAAGCTGCCAGGCCTGGGCCCCCCAACTGCGCGGCCTTAATTGGACCAGCGAGCTGCTGCTGCCGGCCCTTGCCGCAGCCGATCTGGTCGTGAACACCACCCCGGTGGGCATGGCGGCTGACGCCTGCCCGCTGGCTCCAGCGGAGCTGGAGGCCTTGCGCCCCGAGACCCTTGTCTACGACTTGATCTACACGCCGCGGCCGAGTCGCCTGCTGCGGGAAGCCCGCGAGCGTGGCTGCCAAAGTCTGGACGGCCTGGAGATGCTGGTGCAGCAGGGAGCCGCAGCGCTACGGCTCTGGTTGGCCGCCGCCGGCGACGAAACCACCGTTCCGGTGGCAGCGATGCGGCAGGCCGCCCTCAACCAGCTCGGGCACGACCCCTAACCTTGGAAGACGCGGTCTGCCTCAATGCAAATTCCCCCCTGGCAACGCCTGCTGGCGCTGCTGGCCTACCTGTTGCCGTGGAGCGACGGCGTGATGTTCGGCGAATCGCTGTTCACGCTCTTCCCGGCCCTGCAGTGGACGGTCTTGCCGGCCCTGCCGTTGCTCAGCCTGCAGCGGCTGGTGCCGTTCGGCGGCTTCCTGCTGTTCCTGGCCCTGTTCCTGGGGGTGGTGCGCAACCAGCGCGTCCCTTACTTCATCCGCTTCAACGTCCTGCAGGCGATCCTGCTGGACATCGTGCTGATCCTGCTGTCCCTGGCATTCCGGCTGCTGCTGGCTCCGCTCGGCGGCAGTTTCGCCCTGCGCACGCTCAGCAACACCGTCTTCTTCGGCACCCTGCTGCTGGTGCTGTTCGCCGTGGTCCAGTGCGTACGCGGCAAGGAGCCCGATATCCCGACCGTGTCCGAGGCGGTGCGGATCCAGCTGTACTGAGGCGTCTGGACTGACGGGGTACGGTGCCGCGTTACGGTATCGAGTCCGTCGCTGGCAGCCGCAGGGCCGCTGGCCTCACTCGAGCCCGTCACGGAGGTTTCAGCCCGTCATGTCGCAGCAGCCCTACTACGAAACGATGTACATCCTTCGCCCGGACATCGCGGAGGAAGAAGTCGAAGGCCATGTCAACAAGTACCGCGATCTGGTCACCGAGGCCGGCGCCGAAGTGCTCGACACCCAGATGCGTGGCAAGCGCCGTCTGGCCTACACGATCGCCAAGCACCGCGAAGGCATCTACGTGCAGCTGAACCACAGCGGCGATGGCCAGCAGGTGGCGGCCCTGGAGCGGGCCATGCGGCTGAGCGAGGATGTGATTCGCTATCTCACCGTCAAGCAGGACGGCCCCCTGCCCGCCCCCCGCGGTGCCGGCGGCGAAGCGGTCAGCGCTGAAGCCTGAGCTAGCCACAACACCTCCACCATTTCTGGTCAAAAAGCCAGGCATCCCCCAACTGGATGCCTGGCTTTGGTTTTGAGATGGTTCGTCTGATCAGCGGCTCTTGAAGATGAGCTGTTCTTGGCCAGCGTGACTCCGCTGATTGGCCCTAGCGGCGCAAGCTGGCGGCCCAGAGCCGGGCCGGCAGCCCCCAGATATAGATGAATCCTTCGGAGGCGCGGTGATCAAAACGATCGTCGCCGCCATAGGTGGCCATGGTGGGCACGTAGAGGCTGTCCAAAGCTGAACTCCTGCCGATCACGGTGGCATTGCCCTTGTGCAGCCGGATCCGCACCGTGCCGTTCACCGTGGCCTGGGTGGCATCGAGGAAGCCATCGAGGGCCGCCTTGAGCGGGCCGAACCAGAGGCCCTGATACACCAGATCCGCCCAGCTGGACTCGATCTGGCGCTTGTAGCGCTGCACATCGGCCGCCAGGGTGAGGCTTTCGAGTTCCTGGTGAGCGCGAATCAACAGCAACAGGCCGGGAGTTTCATAGATCTCCCTCGACTTGATGCCCACCACCCGGTTCTCGATGATGTCCAGCCGACCGAAGCCGTGGCTGCCAGCCAGGTCATTGGCGCGCCGGACCAGGCTGACCGGATCGAGCATCTCGCCATTGAGGCTGACGGGATTGCCCTGCACGAAGCCGATCTCCACCACCTCGGGCTCTTCGGGGGCCGCCGCGATCGAGCGGGTCATGGCAAACACCTCCTCGGGTGGCTCCACCTGCGGATCCTCGAGGGGGCCGGCTTCAACACTGCGCCCGAGCAGGTTGAGGTCGATCGAATAGGGATTGGCCTTGCTCACCGGTGCCGGCATCCCGAAGCGCTCGCCGTAGGCGATCGTTTCCTCCCGGCTCATACCCCACTCCCGCGCCGGGGTGAGCACCTTGAGCTCGGGCGCCAGGCAGGCGATCGCCACGTCGAAGCGGACCTGGTCGTTGCCCTTGCCGGTGCAGCCGTGGGCGACGGCATCGGCGCCCACCAGGCGAGCCACCGCCACCAGCTCCCGGGCGATCAGCGGCCGGGCCAGGGCTGTGGAGAGGGGATAGCGACCCTCATAGAGGGCGTTGGCGCGAATGGCGGGGAAGGCGAACTCCGTGATGAACGGCTCAATCAGATCCCCCACCAGCGATTGGCTGGCGCCGGCTTCGAGGGCCTTGAGACGGATCGGTTCGAGCTCATCGCCCTGGCCCAGATCGGCGGCGAAGGTGATCACCTCCTCGACACCCCACTCCTCGCGCAGATAGGGAATGCAGACGCTGGTATCGACCCCACCCGAGTAGGCCAACACCACCTTGCGGGCACGCCCGACCCCTTGCCCCGCCAACTCCTCTCCCATCCGCTCAGTCCTGCTCGTGAATGCCGTTGGAGGATTGTCCCCTGTCGCCGTTCAAGTTGCCGTCGAAATGGCGCCAGCGCGTGGCCAGCCACAGGGCCAGCAGGCCAGGAGGCCCCAGCACCAGGGCCCAGACCAGTTGCGGCTGAATCGCCAACGGCTCGGGCCAGCGTTCACCGCCGCGCACCAGCAGGGCGGCGAGCAGAAGGGCGGCCCCCCAGGTGATCAGCAGCTGGAAGGCTTTGGGCCAGGTCACAGAGGAAGATCAGCAGCATGACCTATCGTGATGGATTGGCGTGTTGCCCGCTTCGCAGGCTTGCTGCGCCCCCAAGGCCGTCCATGAGCACACTCGACAGCATCAATCCTTCCCTTACCCGCTACCGCAGGGATGAGCCCGCCCCGGTGCTGCCCCTGCGCGATGAGCCCGACCTGCTCAGCTGGCTGGAGACCAGCGGCCGCCTGGTGGCCGATGAAGAGGCCGCCGCTCCCGATGTGAGCACGGTGGAAGAGGAGGAACTTTCAGCTCTGATGGGCGAGAAAGAGGAATACAACGCCGCCGACGAGCAGACCGAGGAGAACTGGGAAGACTGAGCCCTGTGCCATTGACCCAGACCACACAGGCCCCCTCAACCCTGCCCTTGCCTGACCGTGAACAGGTGGCTTGGCGCTGGCTGGCCCTGCTTGTTCTTGGCGTCTGCTTGCTGACGGACGCACTGAGTCGCGCACCCCAGCTGACACCGCCCCTGCTGGTGGCGGGCTTGGTCAGCTGGGGTCTCGGCCGCTGGGGGGTGCCGAATCTGCGGGCCCTCAAGCTCGGCCAGGTGATCCGCCAGGAAGGGCCCCAGGCCCATCACAGCAAGGCCGGCACTCCCACGATGGGGGGCCTGCTGGTCGTACCGGTTGGGGTGATTGTCGGCAGTTTGGTCGCCCCGAGCGATCCACGCCTGCCAGCGGTGGCCGCGATCACCCTGGCCTTCATGGCCATCGGCGGCTTCGACGACTGGCGCAGCCTGACCCGCCGCACCAACACCGGCCTGAGCCCCCGCGGCAAACTGCTGCTTCAGGCCCTTGCTGCCGCGCTCTTTCTGTTGGTGGCAGCCTGGAACGACTGGATTTCCCGCAGTGTGGGCTTGCCGTTCGGCCTCGCCCTGTCGCTCGGCTTGCTGATCCTGCCGCTCGGCCTGTTCGTGTTTCTGGCCGAAAGCAACGCCACCAACCTCACTGACGGGCTCGATGGGCTGGCGGCAGGCTGCGGGGCCGTGGTGTTCGCTGGCTTCGGGGTGCAGTTGATGCTGCGGGGCCATCTGGGCGATCCGGCCCTGGCCGGGTTCTGTGCCGCCATGGCCGGCACCTGGCTGGGTTTCCTGGCCCATAACCGCCATCCGGCCAGGATGTTCATGGGTGACACTGGCTCCCTGGCGATGGGGGCGGCCCTGAGCGCCGTGGCCCTGCTCAGCGACAGCCTCTGGCCCTTGCTGCTGATGGGCGGCGTGTTCGTGGCCGAATCTCTCTCGGTGATCCTGCAGGTGTGGGTGTTCAAGGCCACCAAGGGGGCCGATGGTCAGGGCCGCCGCCTGTTGCGGATGGCCCCACTCCACCACCACTTCGAGCTGGCCGGTCACTCCGAGCAACGGGTGGTGGTGGGATTTTGGATGATCAGCTTGCTGCTGGTGGCCATCGGCCTGCTGCTGCTTCCCTGATTCGGGTGGCTGCTGGTGCCAGCTGGGGCCAAGCTGATGGCATGGCTTCAAGTTGGTGTTATGGCTTATTTCACCTGGAAAGAAAAGGGGCTGACGGCCGATTGCGCCAGCCTCGCGGCGATGGCTTCACGGTTTGAGGAGGCTGCGGCCCTGATGCGCCGCATGGCCGACGAAGGCTTCGAGTTGGAACGCCACAGCGATGGTCAGCACATCACCCACCCCGACGACCAGGTGTTCGAGGCCTACGGCTTCATCAGTGAGGAGACGCCCGTGCGCCAGCTCGACCTGATTGCGGACCTCCCGTCCGGCCGCGAAGACTGATCCGACCCTTGCATCCGAACAAAACAGCTCAGGAGCGGCGCAGCAGGCCCAGTCCCCAGACGAGCACGAAGGCGAGGGAGGAAATCCCCAGATAGATCAACACCCCCCGCTGCAGGCCCGCCACATCCCAGCCAAACGGCAGGCCGTTGGCCACATCGCCGGCCGTCGAGAAGGCCAGAACGGCCTGGGAGGAGATCAACACGGCGGGCCGTTGCAGCGGAGTGGGTCGCCGAGCACTTCTAGCAGGCCCGTCAGGCAGCAGGATCGGAGCCTCCGCAACCCGCGCGCCATGCCCATGCCCGCCACCTCCTTTCCCCGCACCCTGATGCTGCTGGGCAGCGGTGAACTGGGCAAGGAGGTGGCCATCGCCGCCCAGCGCCTGGGTTGCCGCGTGATCGCCGTCGACCGCTACCCCGGCGCCCCGGCCATGCAGGTGGCCGATGCCGCCGAGGTGATCGCCATGACCGATCCCGAAGCGCTCAAGGCCGTGGTGCGCCGCCACCGGCCCGATCTGCTGATTCCCGAGATTGAGGCCCTGGCCGTCGATGCCCTGGCGGAACTTGAAGCGGAAGGGTTCACCGTGATCCCCACCGCCCGGGCCACGGCGGTGACGATGAACCGCGACCGGATCCGCGACCTGGCCGCCGGCAGCCTCGGCCTGCGCACCGCCCGCTTCGCCTATGCCGGCAGTGCCGCCGATCTGGCTGAGGCCGCCGCGCCCCTGGGCTGGCCGGTGGTGGTCAAGCCGGTGATGAGCTCCTCGGGCAAGGGCCAGAGCGTGGTGGAGGGGCCTGAGGGAATCACAGCCGCCTGGGAGGCCGCCCTGGCCGGCGCCCGCGGCGCAGGGGCGCGGGTGATCGTCGAGGAGTTTTTGCGTTTCGAGCAGGAGATCACCCTGTTGACCGTGAAGCAGTGGGATGGGCCCACCCTGTTCTGCCCGCCGATCGGCCACCTCCAGGAGCGGGGCGACTACCAGTGCAGCTGGCAGCCGGCGGACCTGGGTGCCAGCGCCCTGGCCACGGCCGAAGCGATGGCCCGCCGCGTCACCGACCACCTGGGTGGGGCCGGACTGTTTGGCGTTGAGTTTTTCCTCTGCGGCCCACGCGGCCAGGAGGAGGTGGTGTTCTCGGAACTCTCGCCGCGGCCACACGACACCGGCCTGGTCACCCTCAGGGGCCAGAACCTCAGCGAGTTCGACCTGCACCTGCGGGCTGTGCTGGGGCTGCCGATCCCCGCCATCCACTCCCGCGGCGCGGCCGCCAGCCGGGTCATCCTGGCCACAGGCAACCTCGCCAGCGTCGCCTATGAGGGCGTTGCTGCGGCCCTGGCCGAGCCTGACACCCAGGTGCTGCTGTTCGGCAAACCGGAGGCTCGGCCCCAGCGACGGATGGGCGTGGTGGTGGCCGGTGGCGAAGATCTGGCCGAAGCCAGAGGGCGCGCCGATCGGGCCGCCAGCAAGGTCAACGTGGTCGCCGGAAGCCCAACAGAGCTGGCCTGACCGGGGATTGGGTTTTAAGCTGCGCCCAACAGGACACTTCATGGCCCAGGCCCAACCGCGTCGTCGCTCCAACCCTCCCGGCACCGTGTCCCACTTGGACCGGCGAAGCGGGAGCCAGCCCCCCGCCCCACCCGAGCTGCCGGCTGGCGGCCCAGAGAAGCCCCGACTCTCCCGTCGCGCCCTGCTGATCGGCTTCGGTTGCGGGCTTGCTTTCGGCTACGCCCTGGCCGGCCCGTTGCCGGGCCTGCTCGGCGGCGCCTTGGCCAATCTGCAGCGCTCCACCCCGGCCTTGACCTCGCTGGTCAACCCTCTCAGCCTGGATAATCGCCGCATCCTGGTGCTGGGCACCGATCAGATCAGCGGCAGCACCGATGTGATGTTCACCGTTGAGGTTCTCGACGGTGTCACCCAGATCACCCAGGTTCCGCGGGACACCTTCATCGAGTCTGAATCGTTCGGTGTGATCAAGGCCAACGCCCTCTATGCGGTGGGCGGGGTGAACGTGGCCAAACAGGAGGTCTCGAGCCTGCTCACGACAGACATCGATCGCTACTTGATCGTCAATCTCGACGCGGTCGAGAAGCTGGCTGAAGCCCTCGGTGGCGTCGAAATCGATGTTCCCAAGAGCATGTATTACGTCGACAGTCGCCAGGATCTCTACATCGATCTCTACCCGGGTCCCCAATTGCTCAAGGGCCGGGACCTGGAAGGCTTCCTGCGCTATCGCAACGACGAGCAAGGCGACCTGGGCCGCATGGAACGCCAGCAGATGGTGTTGCGCGAGGCCTTCAAGAAACTGGTTCAACCCTCCACCATTGCCAGGCTGCCGTCGTTGCTGGCCATCGCCGACGAGGACATCACGACCGACCTGTCGCCGGTGGAGCTGGCCAGGCTGCTCTCCGTGATGGGCAACAGCAAGCTGAGCAGCCAACGCCTGAACGGCAGGCTGTTCTGGCACGGCGACCTGAGCTACTGGATGCCCGATATCAACACCCGCTATGCCGGCCAGGACAGCGCCGATCCTGAGTACTAGCCGCGAGGGTTCAGCCCCCAGCCAGCCCGCAGCACAGGGATAGGGATTCTCCGATCACGGACTGGCTTGCAATCGCTCCGTCACATCGAAGAGCGGACGGCTGGTATTCCCCCAGCCGTTGGCGGGAAGGAGGGATGGGGCGGCCGGTCCTGGAGCGGCGGCGGCACCAGCGGCAAAGGCCCCGTCCACCCAGGCCAGCAGCAGGCCACCGAGCGCGCCGCCGCCCTCCTCCCCGTAGCGGGAGCCGAGGTTGAAATGATCACCGCCTTCGGCAATCACCAGCCGGTGACCACCACCGGCGGCACCGGCCTCAGCAGCCAGCGGCGTGATCGCCTCAGGGCCAGACGGCACGACCCAGTCGCGGCTGCCACTGACCACCAGGGCGCGGGCATTCATGCCCAGGGCAGCGCCGTAGTTGAACAGCAACGACATCGGTGGACTCACCGCCACCACCGCCTTGACGCGGGGATCGGCCAGCGAGGCCTCGCTGGCCGAACTGATGAAGCTGCACTGCAGCACCCAGCTGAGGTTGCGGGCCGGATCCTTGACATCGCCGCAGCGTTCCTCCAGCAGGGTGGCGCTGGGCTGGGCGCCGGCGAGCTGCAGCACGGTGGTGGCCCCCCACGACTGACCAAGCACCGCGACGAAATCGGTGCGCAGGCCGGCCGCCAACCCGAGCTTGCCGGCGGCGGCACCGTCGATCAACGACGAGACATCGAGGGGCCGCAACCTCAGCTCTGCCGGGCTCGGTGGTGGGGCGGTGCCGGAGAGCATGGCCCGCTGCTGGCTGAGGTCACTGCCGGGATGGCGTGGCAGCAGCACGGTGTAGCCATGGCTGGCCAGATGGCTCGCCCAGCCCTCGAAGCTTTCCGGATCATCCCAGAGCCCATGGGAAATCAAGACCAAACGGCCGTTTCCCGCCCGGCCGGGGCTCACCACCACCACCTGGAGAGGATCGGGGCGATGGCTGACCACCAGGCTGGTCTCGCGCCGCTCCACCGCCAGGGGGCCAGGGCGAACCAGGGAGGGAGCCTGGCGGGCCGCCGCCCCCGCGGCGATCAGCCTGTCGGCCGGTTGCAGCTGGCGGCTGAGGCGCTGGACAGCGAACAGGGCCAGCTCCAGGTCAACGGAGGCCGTCTGGCCGGGCAAGGCCTGGAGCACCGTGAGCATGGTCAGCGGACCCCTGGTGGCGGCGCGATCGAGAACGCGGCGGAGCTCTTCACCATTGATGTCGGCAGGCAGGCCATCGATGCCGCCGATGGCCGAAACCAGCAGCAGGGCCTGGCTGGCCAGGGGCGAATCGGCCGTTTCGCGCACCACCGCCAGCGACTGAATCGGCAGCGGGTAATTGAAGAACTCCAGCAGACGCCGCCCGATCGCCCCGTTGGTGGCTCGATCGAGCTCGGCCAGATCACTGGTGCCGGCGAACAGGCCGCCGGGTGCATTCAGCTCCGACAGGTTGACCGTGAACATGGTGTCCAGCACCGGAATGTTCAGATCGATCTGCTCAAGGGCAGCCGCCGGCCTGGGCGCCCCCCCCATCGAGGCGAGCAGCGCTGCTGCCACGACCAGCCAACGGGTCGGCAACGGAAAACTGGGCGGGCGCACGGTGGCTGGGCGTATTGCCACCATGATCCCCCGACAGGGTCACCCATCGACCGATTTCCAACCAACTCCCTGAACCCGTACGCCAGACAACCGCTTTAATTGGGACGACTCGAAAGGATTGGATGAACCTTTTTGCCCTGTTGGCCCTGGCGGCGCCGCTTCTGATTGGCAGCGGATCTGGCGCGTCCGTTGCCGCCGAGCGCTGCACCTTTCTGCAGCCCATCGGCGGCGATGGCACCACACCGATCGTGAACAAGCAGGTGAGCCGCGCCAAACTTCTCGGCAAGACGAACTGGAACACCGACTTCATCGTCGACCAGCCTTATACCAGTTTCAAGTTCTTCTTCACCGCCAACTCCTCCGATCCAGGCGCAAAATACCCGGTGGAAGGGTTCATGAAGTTCAGCGATGGCTCCAACCTCCAGGTGATCAATGAAGTAATGAATCCACCGATCGGCACAGGCCGCATGTTCGGCCCGTTTGCGGCTGTCGAAGGCAAGCAGGCCAGCCAGATGAATTTCAAGGTGGGCGCCAGCGCCGACCCCAAAGCCCTTGGATTCAGCTATCGCCTCTCCGTTCAGGGCTGCAGCTGACGCCGGGGTTCAGACCGTCGCCCCAGCAACGGCGGGGTGTTGGGCCAGCACCTCTTTGAGGTAGCGGCCGGTGTGGCTGCTGGGGTGCTCGGCCACCTGCTCGGGCGTGCCGGCCGCCACGATCTCGCCACCCTTGTTGCCCCCCTCGGGGCCGAGGTCGATCAGCCAGTCAGCGCAGCGGATTACATCGAGGTTGTGCTCGATCACCACGATCGAATTGCCCTTGTCCACCAGGCGCTGCATCACGTCCATCAGCTTGTGGACGTCGTAGAAGCTGAGGCCGGTGGTGGGCTCGTCGATCAGGTAGAGCGTCTTGCCGGTGGCCCGTTTTGACAGCTCCGTGGCCAACTTGACCCGCTGAGCCTCGCCGCCGGAGAGGGTGGGGGCCGGTTGACCGAGCTTGATGTAGCCCAGCCCCACATCCACCAGGGTGCGCAGCCGATCCGCCGCCTGGGGGATCGCACTGAACACATCGGCAGCCTGCTCCACCGTCATCTGCAGCACCTCAGCGATGGTGTGGCCCTTGTAGGCCACCTGGAGGGTTTCGCGGTTGTAGCGGGCCCCCTTGCAGACATCGCACTGCACATACACATCGGGCAGGAAGTTCATCTCGATCACGTTCACTCCCTGGCCGCTGCAGGCCTCGCAACGTCCCCCTTTGACGTTGAAACTGAATTGCCCCACCTGGTAGCCGCGGGCCTTGGCCTCCACGGTGGCGGCAAACACCTGGCGGATCGGATCGAAGGCACCGGTGTAGGTGGCGGGATTGGAGCGGGGCGTGCGGCCGATCGGGCTCTGATCGATCACGATCACCTTGTCGATCGACTTGATCCCGCGCAGCTCCTGGAGCCCGGAGGGGAAGGGCACCTTGAGGCCGAGCTTGTGCTCCAGGGCCGGATGCAGCAGCTCATTCACCAGGGTGCTCTTGCCGCTGCCGCTGACGCCGGTGATGCAGACCAGACGACCGAGGGGAATGTCGAGATCGAGGTCCTGAAGGTTGTTGCGGCGGCACTGCACCAGGCTGAGCTTGCGGCTGCCGGCGTTGCGGCGCTCCGGCGGTGTGGGGATCGAGCGGCGACCGCTGAGATAGGCACCGGTGATGGAGTCTTCCGCCTCCAGCAGGTTCTGCAGCGAACCCTCAGCCACGATGTGGCCGCCATGTACGCCGGCCCCCGGCCCGATGTCGACCAGATGGTCAGCAGCGCGGATCGTGTCCTCGTCGTGCTCGACCACGATCAGGGTGTTGCCCAGGTCGCGAAGTTTGAACAGGGTGGCGAGCAGGCGGTCGTTGTCGCGCTGGTGCAGGCCGATGCTTGGTTCATCGAGCACGTAGAGCACGCCGGTGAGGCCGGCGCCGATCTGGGTGGCCAAGCGAATGCGCTGGGCCTCGCCACCGGAGAGGGTCATCGCCGGGCGATCGAGGCTGAGGTAGTCGAGCCCCACATCCAGCAGGAACTTCAGCCGCATGCGGATCTCGCGCAGCACCAGATCGCCGATCTGGATCTGGCGCGCGTTGAGCAGGGGAGCTGAACCCTCGGCCGCACCCACACCCATCAGGGCCTCGATGCGCTCCAGGGTGTCGGCCACGCTGACGTTGGTGAGATCCGTGATGCCATAGGGACCCACCTTGACGGCAAGGGCCTCGGGCCGCAGCCGCAGGCCATGGCAGGTGCCGCAGGGCACCAGATCCAGGTACTTCTCCAGCTTCTGGCGGATCGCCTCACCGCTGGCGTCGCGCAGCTGGCGCTCCAGGATCGGCAGGATTCCCTCAAAGGGCCGCAGGTAGCCCGGACCCTTGGCGTAGCGGCTGTCGGCCTGCACGGCGATCGGCTCGGGGCTGCCCTGCAACAGGATCTGCTGCTGCTCCAGCGTGAGCTGGTTCCAGGGCTGTTTGATTTCGAAGCCGAAGGCTTCGCCCACACTGAACAGCAGGGAGAAGTAATAGCTGTTGTCCTTCTCGCTCCAGGGGGCGATCGCCGCATACACCGGCAGGCTCGGATCCGGCACCACCCGCTCAAAGGTGAAGGTACGCAGGTGGCCGAGGCCGTGGCAATCCGGGCAGGCGCCGTAGGGGCTGTTGAACGAGAACAGCCGTGGTGAGAGTTCCTCCATCACCGCGCCATGGACCGGGCAGGCGAAGTTTTCGGAATAGAGCCGCTCCCGCTCCACCCCTTCCGGCGGCTCCTCACCCGCCTTGGGCACCACCTCCACCAGGGCCAAGCCATCGCCCCGTTTCAGGCAGGTGCGCAGCGAATCGGTCAGCCGCTCGGCGATGCCCTCACGGGCCACCAGCCGGTCGACGACGACCTCGATGTGGTGGGCGTGGTTCTTGTCGAGCTCGATGTTGTCGGAGAGCTCACGCACCTCGCCATTGATCCGCACCCGGGCGAAGCCTTCGGCCACCAGGCCGCTGATCAACTTGGCGTGGGTGCCCTTCTTGCCCCGCACCACCGGAGCCAGCAGCTGGTAGCGGGTGCCGTCGGGCAGGGCCAGGATCCGGTCGACCATCTCATCGATGCTCTCCGGCCGGATCGAGCGCTCGCACTGGGGGCAATGGGGCTCACCGGCACGGCCAAAGAGGAGCCGCAGGTAGTCCTGAATCTCGGTGACCGTGCCGACGGTGGAGCGGGGGTTGTGGCTGGTCGACTTCTGGTCAATCGAGATCGCCGGTGAGAGCCCCTCAATGGCATCCACGTCCGGCTTGTCGACCTGGCCAAGGAACTGGCGGGCATAGGCGGACAGACTTTCGACGTAACGACGCTGGCCTTCAGCGAAGATCGTGTCGAAGGCCAGAGAGCTCTTGCCACTGCCACTGACGCCGGTGAACACCACCAGGCTGTTGCGCGGAATGGTGAGGTCGAGGTTGCGCAGGTTGTGCTGGCGGGCGCCCCGCACCCGGATCACGTCTTCGACGCTGCCGTCGAGGTTGAGGGTGTGATCCGCCGTTGGCGCCTGCTTCGGCGAGCCCTTCTTCTTTGCCGCCGGCTTCCCTGCCGGCTTGGGTGCTGTTGTGTCCTGCCCGTTGACGCCAGCCAAGCGACCCATGCCTTCTGTTCGTCAGCCAGTCATTGTACGAAGCCGCACCGGGCGGCGAGTCAGGCCGCGCCCCGGCCCAGCAGGCTGGCGGCGTAGCTGTGGGCCTCACCGGAATCACCACCGGCCAACTCGGCCAGTTCCCGCTGCCGCGCCTGGGTGTCCCGCAGGTGGGACACCCGCGTCAGCGTGCGGCCGTCCTCCACCTGCTTGCTCACCTGGAAGTGGTGGTCGGCGGCGGCCGCAACCAGGGGCTGGTGGGTGACGCAGAACACCTGGCGTTGCTGGGCCAGGCGCCGCAACAGCGCCGCGATCGCGCCGCTCACCCGGCCGCTGACGCCGGCGTCGATTTCATCGAAGAGCAGGGTGACGTGGGGATCGGCCGCCGCCAGGCAGGTGGTGAGCGCCAGCAGGAAGCGGCTCATCTCGCCACCGGAGGCCACCTCCTGCAGCGGGGCCAGGGGCTGGCCGGGGTTGGCCGAGAACAGGAACTGGACCAGATCGGCGCCGTCATCTTTTGGTGCGACGGCCTCCAGCGCCACGCTGAAGCGCACATTGGCGAGGCCAAGCGGTCTGAGTGAATGAGTCAGTTGCTCCTCCAGGAGACGGGCCGCCTCGCTGCGCCTGGTGCTGAGCAGGGCGCAGGCCCGATCCCGCGCGCTGCGGGCAGCGGCCTCAGCGGTCTCCAGGCTTGCGAGCGTCTGGGCTTCGCCGCCGGGGGCCAGCAGCAACCGCAGCTGGTCACGCCGGGCAATCAGGCCGGCGAGATCCTGGCCATGGCGGCGCTCCAGGCCCTTGAGCTGGGCGATCCGCTCCTGCAGACCGGCCAGGCCGGCCGGATCGCTCTCCAGGGCGGCGCCGTAGCGCTCCAGGCCGCGGGCCAGATCCTGCAACTGCTGCAGGGCCTCGCCGCAGCGCTGCTGTAGCGGCTCCAAGCTGCCGTCGAGGGCGGTGATCAGTTGCAGTTCCTGCTCGCAGGCGCCGAGATGGTCGAGAACCGACGGGGCCTGCTCGGCCCCTTCCACCAACCGGCCCAGCAGTAGAATCACCCCCTCCTGCAGCCGCACGCCGTGGGAGAGACGGTCCTGCTCAACTTCAAGCGCCTGCCGCTCGCCTGGATCGTCGAGATGGGCCGCGTCGAGATCCTCGAGCTGCTGCTGCTGAAGCTGGCGGCCTTGCTCCAGTTGCTCGCGATCGGCTCGGGCGGCCTCAAGAGCAGCCGCCGCCTGCTTCCAGCTCTGGTGGGCGGCGCGGACCGGGCCGAGGGCCGCCGCCAGGGGCTCACCGCCAAAGCGATCCAGCCAGCGGCGCTGCTGGCCGGGGCGGGCGAGTTGGCGGGTCTGGCCCTGAACGGTGAGCTCCAGCAGCAGGGGCCGCAGCTCCAGCAGCTGGCTGCGGTTGACGGCCACGCCGTTGAGGCGGCTGCGGCTCTGGATGCGCTCGCCGCTCTGCCGCCACTCACGGCTGAGCAGCAGCTCCGGCTCGTCGCCATCCAGGTTGCCATCGAGCTGCTGGGCCTGGAGCCAGGCCTGCAGCGGCGGCGAAGAGGCAAAACTGGCCTCAATCAGGCCACGGTCACAGCCCTGGCGCAGCAAGCGGCTGCCCTGGTTGGCCGGGCCGCCGCCAAGCAGGGCATCCAAGGCATCGAGCAGCAGCGACTTGCCGGCACCGGTTTCGCCGGTGAGCACCGTAAAGCCCCGGTCGAAGCTGAGCTCCAGGCCGTCAATCAGAGCGATGTTCTCAAGGCGCAGACCCGTGAGCACCAGGGTCTCCGGTCAGGGACCCGACCGTAGCGAGGGTTGGATTCGTTTAGAAGGGAATCAACGATTCCTGAGGGGGCGATTGACTCTCCCGACCACGACGGGGCTCAGCGATTTCACCGAAGCCGCTGGCCTGCTCCGCTACGACCCGGCCGCCATCAGTCGGATTTATGCCGGCCATCCCAGGCGGCTGTTCCGGCGGGTCTGGCAGACCCTGGTGCCGATCGGTCTGTTTCTGCTCGGTGTGGGTTTCGATCGCTTCAGCGGCCGGCTGGCCAACAAGGAGCGTGCCCAGGCCAGGGCGCGGCAATGCACTGAGCTGCTGGCCAGCCTCGGCCCGGCCTTCATCAAGGCCGGCCAGGCCCTCTCCTCACGTCCCGACATCGTGCCGCCGCTGTTGCTCGATGAGCTCGCCGGCCTGCAAGACCAGCTGCCGGGCTTCGACAGTGAGCTGGCGATGGCCTGCATCGAAGAAGACCTGGGGGCAGCGGTGGGTGAGATCTACGCCCAGCTCGATCGTGAACCGATCTCGGCGGCCTCCCTGGGCCAGGTGCACCGCGGCCGGCTCAAGGATGGCCAGGCGGTGGCGGTGAAGGTGCAGCGTCCGGGGCTGCGCGAGCAGATCACGCTCGATCTCTACATCGTGCGCAACATCGCCAGCTGGCTGAATCGCAACGTCAGCCTGATCCGCAGCGACCTGGTCGCCCTGATCGACGAGCTCGGCATGCGGGTGTTCGAGGAGATGGACTATCTCCACGAAGCGGAGAATGCCGAAGCCTTCGCCAGGCTCCACCAGCACAATCCCCGCATCGCCGTGCCGGCCATCTACCGCCAGGCCACCAGCCGGCGGGTGCTGACGATGGAATGGATTGATGGGGTCAAGCTCACCAACCTCAAGGCCGTCGAAGCCCTCGGCATCGACCCCGATGACATGGTCCAGGTGGGGGTGAACTGCTGCCTGGAGCAACTGCTGGAACACGGCTTCTTCCACGCCGATCCCCACCCCGGCAACCTGCTGGCGATGGCCGACGGCCGGCTGGCCTTCCTGGATTTCGGCATGATGAGCGAAGTGAGCCGGGCCTCACGCACCGGCCTGATCCAGGCGGTGGTGCACCTGGTCAACCGAAATTTCGATGCGCTCTCCACCGATTTCGTCACCCTCGGTTTCCTGGGCGAGAAGGTGAACCTGGCACCGATCGTGCCGGCGTTCGAGTCGGTGTTCGGCCAGGCCCTGGAGATGGGGGTGAGCCGGATGGATTTCAAGGCCGTCACCGACGACCTCTCCGGGGTGATGTATCGCTTCCCCTTTCAGGTACCGCCCTATTACGCCCTGATCATTCGTTCGCTGGTGACGCTGGAGGGCATTGCCTTGAGCGTGGATCCGGAGTTCAAGATCCTCGGTGCCGCCTATCCCTACTTCGCCCGTCGGCTGATGGAGGATCCCGACCCGGATCTTCGCCGCAGCTTGCGCGAGATGCTCTTCGACGGTGACGACTTCCGCTGGCAGCGGCTGGAGAGCCTGATCAGCAGCGCTTCCCTGCAGGAGCAGCTGGATGTGGAGGGATTGCTGGATCAGGTGCTGGATTTCCTCTTCTCCGCCAACGGTGGGATGCTGCGCCAGCAGCTGGTGGACGGCCTGGTGGATCAGGTCGATGCGCTCGGTTGGCGGGCGTTTCAGAGGCTGGGTCGGCGACTGCCGAAGCGGTTGCAGCCCCCCGGGCTGCGCTCCAGGCCCGTGGTCGCCATCGAGAGCGATCCGTTACTGAACCTGGAGCCCATTCAACCCCTGCTGGAGATCCTGCGCCAACTGCCGGGTTTCGAGCCCCAACTGCTGCTGAACCGCCTGCCACGACTGCTGGCCGAACCGGACCTGCGCCGCATGGGCGTCAAGGTGGCCCAAGGGTTGGCCGAACGCAGCGTGGTACGGCTGCTGCGGGACGTGCTTGTGACCCAGGAGATCCGTAGCGAAGCGGGATTGACGCCAGCGACAAGCTTCTAGAGTTCGGCTGCGAACAGGAACGCACCTTGCCCAAACGCTCGAAACTCCTTGGGGCCCTGCTCGGTCTCAGTCTCAGCCTGGCTGGGCCAGGGCTGCAGGCGGCCGAGCAGATCGTTTTGGTGAGCGGAGCCTTCCGCCGCTCGATTCCTGTGGCCGATTTCACCCATCTCGCTGAAACAGGCCAGGCCAGGGGCCTTCTGGCCGATCTGCTCAGCTTGAGCCGCCAAGATCCTGCTGAGGTTTCGAAGCTACTGAATCAGCCTGTGTCACTGCCGCTGGTGCTGACCAGCCGCCTGCTGGGCACTCGAATCGGCGAGGTTCTGCTGGAGCGTCTGGCCCGGATCATCGCGCCACTCAGCGCTCCTCAGACTGGCGTTCCGGCACTCCGGGCCGCCGTGATCCTGGGTCTCCATGCAGGCGACGGCACGATCACCCCAGTCGGCTTCCTGCAGGCCTACCCGGTTAATGAATTGGCGATCAGCCTGCCGGCCCTGGTTGCCCTAGCTGACAAGGCCAGTTCGATTGCCGATCTGGTGCGCTTCTTCTCGGAATCACCGCTCGATGGCCTGCGCGAGGAGGCTGAGCCTCCAGCCCAACCGAAGGAGCCCTGAGCCGGCGCGTAGATTCGAATCCGCCCCTTTTGCTTCGATCGTGCCCGTTCTCTCCGCTCTCAGACGTCTGGGCGCGAGGCCGACGATGCAGGACTGGCCAGGTCTGATCGAAGCCTATCGGCGCTGGTTGCCGGTCACCGATCAGACGCCGGTGGTGACCCTGCGCGAGGGGGCGACCCCCTTGATCCCGGCCCCATCGCTTGCTGAGCGCATCGGACGTGGCGTCCGGGTCTTTCTCAAATACGACGGCCTCAATCCCACCGGCAGCTTCAAGGATCGGGGGATGACGATGGCGGTGAGCAAGGCCAAAG
Organism: Synechococcus sp. SynAce01; assembly: GCF_001885215.1. GTDB lineage: Bacteria > Cyanobacteriota > Cyanobacteriia > PCC-6307 > Cyanobiaceae > Regnicoccus > Regnicoccus frigidus. The sequence goes on from NZ_CP018091.1 coordinate 1,310,302, forward strand.
AAGCGGGCGCCGAAGCGGTGATCTGCGCCAGCACCGGCAACACCTCAGCCGCCGCCGCCGCCTATGCCCGCCGCGGCGGCATGCGGGCCTTTGTGATCATCCCCGACGGCTATGTCTCCCAGGGGAAACTGGCCCAGGCCCTGGTGTACGGCGCCGAAGTGCTGGCCGTGAAAGGCAACTTCGATCGGGCCCTTTCGATCGTGCGCGAGCTGGCCGATCGCTATCCGGTCACCCTGGTGAACTCGGTCAATCCCTACCGCCTGCAGGGCCAGAAGACAGCGGCCTTCGAGGTGGTCGATGCCCTCGGTGAGGCCCCGGACTGGCTCTGCATTCCGATGGGCAACGCCGGCAATATCAGCGCCTATTGGATGGGTTTTCAGGAGTATCAGGCGGCGGGCCACTGCCGCCGCCTGCCGCGGATGATGGGCTTCCAATCGAGCGGCTCAGCGCCGCTGGTGCTGGGCCACACCGTGGAGCAGCCCGACACCATTGCCACGGCGATCCGGATCGGCAATCCCGCCAATCGCGAGAAGGCCCTGTTGGTGCGCGAACAGAGCGGTGGCGCCTTCCAGGCCGTGACCGACCAGGCCATCCTGGAGGCCTACAAGCTGCTGGGCCGCGAGGAAGGCATCTTCTGCGAGCCCGCCAGTGCCGCCTCGGTGGCCGGACTGCTGCAACACAGTGATGAGCTGCCAGCAGGCGCCACGGTGGTGTGTGTGCTCACCGGCAATGGCCTCAAGGATCCCGCCACCGCCATCGACAACAGCGACGGCAGCTTCCACGCCGGCCTGGACCCTGAGGTGGATGTGGTGGCCTCTGTGATGGGCTTCTGAGCGCTCCGGCGCCGACAACCTGCTGACTGCTTACCGCGATGTCGAGGACATGGCTGAGGGCATCGCCTGCGGAGAACGGCCACGAGCTGCTGAAACAGGCTGGCCACTGCGGGGGTGTCGGCATGCCTCCAATCGCACCACCGCAAACATCTCCAGAGGCCTGAAACCGGTCGTTAGGCCATGACTGCGGCAGAAAAAGCCTTAGCCAGTCGAGGAACTGGCCGAAATCGGGCTGCGGAAAACCGCGCCGGCATCGGGGAGAACCGGCAGAGAACTCGACCGCCGAAGTGCGCCAACGTTTCCCCCAGGCAGGGGAATTTGTGGGAAACGTTTGATCAAGGGTTCATGGTCTTTTTCATTCCCCAATCAACAAAGCTGAAAAACCTTGAAATCACTGGGCTTCAAACGTTTTCCACCGGTTTCCACAACCCCTACGGCTACGGGTCTTTTCTTCTTTTTTTTAATCCTTTTAAACCCGTAGTGAGCAGAAGCAAAAAGAGCGTGATCGCCCTGGCTTGTGGCTCTGTGCCGTTGCGGATGGAGCCCGGTTGTGGAACCGTGGTGGGGCCTGTGGCGGGGTGTCTGTCCCCGATGTGTCAAACGCCATGAAGCTGGTCTGCTCCCAGAGCGAACTGAGCACCAGCCTTCAGCTGGTCAGCCGGGCGGTCGCCAGTCGTCCGACCCACCCCGTGCTCGCCAACGTGCTGCTCACCGCTGATGCCGGCACCGGCCGGCTCAGCCTCACCGGCTTCGATCTCAGCCTCGGCATCCAGACGAGCCTGCCGGCGGCGGTGGAAACCAGCGGCGCCATCACCCTGCCCTCCCGCCTGTTCGGCGAGATCGTCTCGCGGCTCTCGCCCGAAAGCCCGATCACGCTCAGCTGCGAGGAAGGCCAGGAGCAGGTGGAGCTCACCAGCCTCTCGGGCAGCTACCAGATGCGGGGCTTATCGGCCGAAGACTTTCCCGATCTGCCGTTGCTGCAGACCGGCGCCCCGATCCGCCTCAACGTGGATGCGCTGGTGAAAGGCCTGCGCGCCACCTTGTTTGCCAGCAGCGGCGATGAGGCCAAGCAACTGCTCACCGGCGTGCACCTCGGCCTGGAGGCCCGCGGCCTGGAATGCGCCGCCACCGACGGCCATCGCCTCTCGGTGCTGCGCCTCGACAATGCCGCCCAACCCTCTGACAACCAACCCAGCGACAGTGAGGCCAGCGAGAGCTTTGCCGTGACGGTGCCAGCCCGTTCCCTGCGCGAACTGGAGCGCCTGCTCTCCGGCCGTCAGTCGCAGGAGCCGGTGAGCCTGTATTGCGACCGGGGCCAGGTGGTGTTCCTCTGGGCCGACCAGGTGCTCACCAGCCGCAGCCTTGATGGCACCTACCCCAACTACGGCCAGCTGATCCCCACCAGCTTCAGCCGCAGCCTGGAAGTGGATCGTCGCGGTTTCATCACCGCCTTGGAGCGGGTGGCCGTGCTCGCCGATCAACACAACAACGTGGTGAAAATCAGCAGTGATCCGGCCGCCGGCCGCCTGCAGATCAGCGCCGATGCCCAGGACGTGGGTTCGGGCGCCGAGGAATTGGCCGCCGTGGTGAGCGGGGAGGCGATCGCCATCGCCTTCAACGTCCGCTACGTGCTCGAAGGGCTCAAGGCGATGGCCGCCGAACGGGTGGAGCTGCGCTGCAATGCCCCCACCACCCCAGCCGTTCTCGTGCCGGTGGAGGATCCCGGCTACACCTATCTGGTGATGCCCGTGCAGATCCGCAGCTGATCCCGTGCCCCTCCCCCAGCAGTTGCTGCTCAGTGACCTGCTGCGATTGCGGGTGCGTTGCGATCAGGGTCTGGAGCATGGCGCCGGCCTGATCGGCTGGATGCACCCGCCGGTGCACCGGCTGCTGGGCTGGGCGAGCAAGCCTTCCGCCTTCGGTGGCCGCCGTCTGATCTGGCGGCTGAACCAGCTGCGCGGCCTCAGTGAGCTCGAAGCGATGGTGCAGGGGGAGCCAGCTGAAACCGAGCAAAGCGTTCTCGATCGCCTGCCCACCCTGTTCGACGCGGCTTTAACCGGCAGCGATGGCAGCGTGCTCGCCACGGTGGTGGATGCGGCGGTGGAGCTGCGCACGGGCCGGATCCTGCATTACCTGGTGGCCCGCAGCGATCCCCGCCTACCGGGCAGCAGCCGCTGGCGACTGACGCCCGATCGCATCGTCGATCAGCAACCGGGCCTGGTGGCCACCGGCCTGGCCGGCCTCGACGACCTGCCGCTGGCGCGGGCCAGTGTGCGCCAGGAGCTGCTGCGCCGGTCTCGCCGCTGGAGGGATCAGATGGGCGAGGAAACCAGCCGGTTGCGTGGCCAGTTTCAGCAGGTGGGTGATCGCTTTGAGGAGCGGCTGGAGGGCTGGCTGGAAGAGCCCCGTTGGGATGACCCCGATCCCCGCGAGCCCAGCGATTCCGCTGAACCCAGCCCCCACGGCCCCCGGGCCAGCGATCCCCTTGATGACTGGGACGAAGCCGGTTGGTTAGAGCCGGAAGCTGAACGCGAATTTGAACCCGAGCTGGAACCTGACTTCGAACAGGATTTCGAACAGGAGCTGGAACAGGACGATCATCCGGATGCCCCCGCGGCGGCCCGGCGCAGCCACGACTCCAGTCGCGATCCCGATCCCTGGGTCTGAGGGCCGGATCGCCCTCCGTCAGACTGAACTCCTGTCGTCGGCCTTGCCGTGGTTGCTTCCTCGCCTTTTTCGGTGGCCGATGCCCTGCGGCGCGAAGGGCTCTCCCAGGCCGATTACGAGGAGATCGTGCGGCGGCTGGGCCGGGAGCCGAACCGGGCTGAGCTGGGCATGTTCGGGGTGATGTGGTCGGAGCACTGCTGCTACCGCAACTCCAGGCCCCTGCTGAGCGGTTTTCCCACCACCGGGCCCCGGGTGCTGGTGGGGCCAGGCGAGAACGCCGGTGTGGTGGATCTGGGCGAGGGCCAGCGGCTTGCCTTCAAGATCGAGAGCCATAACCACCCCTCGGCGGTGGAGCCGTTCCAGGGGGCGGCCACCGGCGTGGGCGGCATCCTGCGCGACATCTTCACCATGGGCGCCCGACCGATTGCCCTGCTCAATGCCCTCCGTTTTGGCCCCCTCGACGACCCCCGCAACGTTGGCCTGATCGAGGGCGTGGTGGCCGGCATCGCCCACTACGGCAATTGCGTTGGCGTACCCACCGTGGGCGGAGAAGTGGCCTTCGATCCCAGCTACAGCGGCAACCCCTTGGTGAACGCCATGGCCCTGGGGCTGATGGAAACCGAGGAGATCGTCTGCTCGGGGGCGGCCGGGGTCGGCAATCCGGTGGTCTATGTGGGCAGCACCACCGGCCGCGATGGCATGGGCGGGGCCAGCTTTGCCTCGGCCGAGCTCAGCGCCGCCTCTCTCGACGATCGCCCCGCCGTGCAGGTGGGTGATCCCTTCCTCGAGAAGGGTTTGATTGAGGCCTGCCTGGAGGCTTTCAAGAGCGGGGATGTGGTGGCCGCCCAGGACATGGGCGCCGCCGGGCTCACCTGCAGTTGTTCGGAGATGGCGGCCAAGGGTGGCCTGGGGATCGAGCTGGATCTCGATTTGGTGCCGGCGCGAGAAACGGGAATGACGGCCTACGAGTTCCTGCTCTCGGAATCCCAGGAGCGCATGCTGTTCGTGGTGAAACCAGGCCGCGAGGAGGCGCTGATGGCGCGCTTTCGCCGCTGGGGCCTGCAGGCTGCCGTGGTGGGACGGGTGCTGGAAGAGAACGTGGTGCGGGTGCTGCAACACGGTGCGGTGGCGGCCGAGGTGCCAGCCAATGCCTTGGCCGATGACACCCCGATCAACCACCATGAATTGCTCGCTGAGCCACCGGCGGAGATCCAGCGCCACTGGCAATGGCGGGAAGGCAGCCTGCCGCCGGCGCTGCGCGAAGGCATCACCCCCGCTAGCGGCCAGCTCCTGCCGTGGGGCGCGGTTCTCAAGGCATTGCTGGATGACCCCACCATCGCCAGCAAGCGCTGGGTTTACCGCCAGTACGACCAGCAGGTGCAGGCCAACACGGTGCTGTTGCCGGGTGGCGCTGATGCGGCGGTGCTGCGGCTGCGGCCCCAGGACGGGGAAGGGGCGCTTCAGGCCTCCAGCCGGGGCGTGGCCGCCACGGTGGATTGCCCCAACCGCTGGGTGGCGCTCGATCCGCAGCGCGGTGCGATCGCGGCGGTGGCAGAGGCGGCCCGCAACCTCAGTTGCGTCGGCGCCGAGCCGCTGGCTGTCACCGACAACCTCAATTTCCCTTCACCGGAAACACCCACCGGCTACTGGCAGCTGGCGATGGCCTGTCGGGGGATCTCCGAGGCCTGCACGGCCCTGGCCACGCCGGTCACCGGCGGCAATGTCTCCCTCTACAACGAAACGCGCCGGCCCGATGGCGGCCTCCAGCCGATCCAGCCCACGCCGGTGGTGGGCATGGTGGGTTTGGTTCACGACCTCACCCGGGTGACGGGCCTGGCCTGGAAGCAGGCCGGCGACACGATCTGGCTGCTGGGCGTGCCGCTGGAAACCGGCCCGGACAACCAGGCCAAGCAAGCCTCCGAGGATCGACTCGGGCTGGCCGGCAGCAGTTACCTCGAGCGGATCCATGGACGGGTCACGGGCCGCCCGCCCCGCACCGATCTGGCCCTGGAGTGCCGCGTGCAGGCCTTGCTGCGCGAAGCGATCAGCCAGGGCCTGCTGGCCTCCGCCCACGACCTCAGCGACGGCGGCCTGGCGGTGGCCGCGGCCGAGTGCTGCATCGCCTCGGGCCTGGGGGCCGAGCTGGCCTTGCCGACTGGCGACTGCCGCCTGGATCGGCTCCTGTTCGCCGAAGGCGGTGCCCGGGTGCTGGTGAGTGTGTCGCCGGCGCGGCTGCCGCAGTGGCAGGCGCTGCTGGCCTCCAAGCTGCCGGAAGCTGAACCCGGCCAGCCGGCGTTTCCCGCCCAACCGCTCGGCCAGGTGGCCGCCGATGGCCGGCTGCAGATCAGCGCTGGCGGCGCGGCGCTGCTGGGCGAGCAGGTGGACGACCTGGCCGAGATCTATGAGCAGGCCTTGCCCAGTCGTCTGGCTGCCACGGCCTGAGGCACAATGCAAGCAGCACTTTCATGGTGAACGGGCCTGTGGCTTCTGCGCACCCCAGGCTTCACCAGCCCGAGCCGGCCGAACGTCCCGATCTGCCCGAGCGGCCCGACCGGATGGAGGAGGCCTGCGGCGTCTTCGCCGTTTACGCCCCCGGCCAGCCGGTGGCCAACCTCACCTACTTCGGCCTCTACGCCCTGCAGCACCGCGGCCAGGAATCGGCTGGCATCGCCGTGTTCAACGGCGCCAAGATCAGGCTGCACAAGGACATGGGCCTGGTCAGCCAGGTGTTCGATCAGGACGTGCTGGAGCGCATGCCCGGCGACCTGGCGATCGGCCACAACCGCTATTCCACCACCGGCAGCAGCAAGGTCTGCAATGCCCAGCCCGTGGTGCTGATGACCCGGCTGGGCCCCTTCGCCCTGGCCCACAACGGCAATCTGGTCAACGCCACCGAGCTGCGCAGCTCGCTCGACCACCTCGCCGGTGAATTCACCTCCACCACCGATTCCGAGCTGATCGCCTTTGCGCTCCAGGAGGCGGTGGATGGGGGTCTGGGCTGGGAGGCGGCGATCAAGGCGGCGGCAAGCCAGTGCCGTGGTGCCTTCAGCCTGGCAATCGGTACGCCGGAAGGGCTGTTTGCGTTGCGTGATGGTTACGGGGTGCGTCCTTTGGTGTTCGGTCACATCGGCGAAAAGCACGAGGGCCAGTGGGTGGTGAGCAGCGAATCCTGCGGTCTCGACATCATCGGCGCTTCCTATGACGGTGATGTGGCACCCGGTGAGCTGATTCATTTCCAGGCCGGTGAGTCGGTGCCACTGCGGCAGCGCTGGATTGAGGAACCCGCCAAGTTGTGCGTGTTCGAGATGATCTACTTCGCCCGCCCGGACAGTCGCTTTTTCGGCGAATCGCTCTACAGCTACCGCCACCGCATCGGCATGGTGCTCGCCAAAGAATCAGAGGTGGAGGCCGATATCGTGATCGGGGTTCCCGATTCCGGCATTCCAGCGGCGATCGGTTTCTCCAAGGCCAGTGGCATTCCCTATGCCGATGGCCTGATCAAAAATCGCTATGTCGGCCGCACCTTCATCCAGCCCACCCAGGCGATGCGGGAGGCGGGTATTCGCGTCAAGCTCAATCCCCTGCCCGATGTGCTGGCCGGCAAGCGGGTGGTGGTGATCGATGACTCGATCGTGCGTGGCACCACAAGCCGCAAGCTGGTGCAGGCCCTGCGCGAGGCCGGTGCCACGGAGGTGCACATGCGCATCAGCTCACCGCCCGTCACCCATCCCTGCTTCTACGGCATCGACACCGACAACCAGGAGCAACTGATTGCCGCCCGCTACACCCTCGAAGAGATCACCGCGCATCTGGGGGTCGACTCCCTGGCCTACCTGAGCCAGGCCGGCATGCTCGAGGCCGCCCACGACAAGGCCGCCAACTTCTGCACCGCCTGCTTCGATGGCAATTACCCGATTCCGATGGATGATTCAATTCGCTCCAGCAAGCTGATGCTCGAACCGGCCGGTATTGCGGCCACGGTCTAGAACAACCACACCCGTTTAGATCAACCACTTCGACGAGAAGCATCGACCTGGAAAACGGTTCCGATCAAGGGTTTCTGCTCACAGCCGATGACGGTATCTGCCGCTGTTGGTGGGGCGCCAGGCACCCTGACTATCGCCACTACCACGACCACGAATGGGGCCACCCCACCCGTGACGACCAACGCTTGTTCGAAAAGATCTGCCTGGAGGGCTTTCAATCGGGCCTCTCCTGGCTCACCATCCTGCGCAAACGCGAGAATTTCCGCGAGGCCTTCGATGGCTTCGACTTCACCAGGATCGCCGCCTACAACGACGGCCCGGCCGTGGCCCGTCTGCTCGGCAATGCGGGCATCATCCGCCACCGCGGCAAGATCAAGGCCACCATCCACAACGCCCGCCGCGCCCTGGAGCTGGTGGAGGCCTACGGCAGCCTGGCCGCCTACCTCTGGCAGTGGGAGCCGCCTGGTCGGGAGCCCGATCTCGGCAGCGCGCCCGCCCATTCCCCCCTTTCCAGCAGCACCCGCACGTCCAAGGCCCTGAGTGCCGACCTCAAGGCACGGGGCTGGATGTTCGTTGGCCCGACCACGGCCTATGCCCTGATGCAGGCCTGTGGACTGGTGAATGATCACCTGGAGGGATGCGCCAGCTTTGCCGCCGTTGAGGAGCTGCGGGCTGGCTTTGTGCGGCCGGCTTCCTGCCGTCTCTGACTGAACCGCTGCTGGTTAAGTGTGCTTTCTCACCAGGTCATTCAGCGATCAGCAGCCGCTGGAGGCATTGCTGAGGAGTGAGGCCACCGAGAGCCATGTGGCACCTGCTGCCGTTATAGATCCCCAGATAGCGGGGTAGCCAGCGGTTGCGTTCATCCGATGTTTGGTAGGCGATCACATAGGCCCATTCCGACAAGATGGTTTTGATGAACCGTTCGGCCTTGCCGTTGGTCTGCGGGGTGTAGGGCTTGGTGCGGATGGGTTTCAGATCCAGAGCCCGACAGGCTTTTCGCCAGTCATCCGAGCGATAGGAGGGGCCGTTGTCCGAGAGGATCCGGCGACAGGTGATCCCCTGTTCAGAAAACCATCCGACGGCACGGGCCAGGAAGCCAACGGTTGTCGCCTTCTGCTCGTCTGCGAGCACCTCGACGTAAGCCAGGCGGGTGGCGTCGTCGATCGCGACATGTACCTTCTCGTAGCCGGCACCTCGGGAGGAGCCTTGACGACGGTCGCCGGTGATGCGGTGGCCGACCCGCTCAAACCTGGCCAGCTGTTTGATGTCGACATGGATCATGTCCCCGGGGCGCTCCCACTGGTAGCGACGAACAAGACGTTTGGGGTCAAGGTTCTTCAGGCGTCCCAGGCCCAGGCCCTTCATGAGCCGACCAACGGTGGAGAGGGGCGCACAGAGAGCCCTGGCGATGCGGCGGAGCGTGCAGCGCTGGTGCCGCAGGTCTACAGCCTGCTGGAGTTGCTGCGGATCGAGCGTCCGCCGCTGGCTGCGGCGAACACTCCGTCGATCCGCCAGTGCCGCTACGCCGCCTGCTCGAAACCTGGAGAGCCACTTGTAGGCCGTACGCAGGCTGATCCCGGCTTGTGCTGCAAGGGCTTTGAGTGGCACGCCTTCATCGAGATGCCGGCGGATGAGCCGTTCCCGACTGATGGGTGTCAGTCGGGCCAGAGGGTGGCTATGCATGGTGTGTGAGGTCTTGGGACGGTGGTGACACTCCGACCCTGGCGACCTCACACCCCCTTGTCAGCTGAACAACGTGGTGGGACTACACAGTTAAGCCCCATGGATCGATCTGCTGCTGATCAGGGCGGCAAGTCATCGAAACCTTGCATGCGCCGCCAGGCCTGGCGCAGGGTGCCGGCTGTGCCGAGGTTGCCCGGAAAGGTGAGCAGGGGCAGGGCGGGGAAGAGCGGGTGATCGGCTGGCAGCCGCAGCAGTGACAGCCCTGGCAGCAATTGACCCTCCAGCCGCACCGTGCCCAGGTCGAGGCCGGAGCTCAGGAGCGTCTGGCTGGTGGTTCCTCCTTTGCTGATCAGATAGCTCAGCTCGACGGGGAGCCGGGCGGCCAGGCGGGCGATCTGAAGCGCCAGAGCCCGGCCCAGCCGTTGGCGTTCCTCGGCGTCGTGGCAAATAGCCTCCCCCCGGCTGGTGAAAAGCACCGGCGTGCGGCCAGCGGCGATGACGTTGGCCATCACTTCAGCAAGCTCAAGTTCCAATTCCAGCTCAAGTTCCAGGTCCCGATCCAACTCCAGATCCCGCTCTTGCTCGCCACCGAGGCTTTCCGCGCTGGCCGTGTGCGCCTTGCGCAACGCTGCAAGCACCCGCGTCACCGGCAGCTCCACGCCCAAACAAGCCGGCTCCAGCAGCAGCTCCTGCAGTTGCCGGTTGCTGAGCGGCACCCAGGAGCCCACTAGCACGGCACCCGGTGCTCCACTGCGGCGCAGCTGGGCCAGGGCCGCGGGCTCCAGCGGTTGAGGTGGCAGGTTTGCCAGGCCATTCAGCAGGCTGGCCGCCGATTGCAGTAGCAAGCGCCGCGGCCGCGGCCCCTCCCGGCCAGGCAACGGCACCGGCCGCACCACCTGGCGCAGCGCCGCCCCCAGGGCCCTGAGCTGCTCAGGCTTCTCCGCATCCACCACCAGCAGCGGGTTGCCGGCCAAGGCCGCCAGTCGGGCGCTGAGCCCAATGGCGTTCGCGGGCTCCAGTTCCGCCAGGCCGATCCTGCCCACCTGGGCCGCCTTCCGCCTTCCGCCACTCTTGGCTTCCGCCCAGTCGGGCAGAAAGCTGGTGGCGTAGCTGAAGCGGCTGTCGGCGGCAAAGGGGGAGTGGTGCACCGGTTCACCGTGCAGCAGGTGCACCCCCTCCACCGTGGTGCGTCCGCCCTCCACGAAGGCCGGAACCAGCAAGGTGGCATCGAAGGGGCCGAGCTCCTGCTCGATCACCTCCACCTCCAGCGGGAAGTGACCCCGCAGGGTGGAGTCACCGCGGCTCACCAGCAGCCACTGCTCCAGACCGGCTTCGGCCAGGGCCGGTTTCAGGGCCCGGCAGATCTGGCGCACCCGGGCCGCCGCCGCCGCCGGGCCCAGGGCGCGGGTGTCGGCCAGCAGGAAGACCAGGGGGGAGGGATCCCGCAGGCCGGCCAGCAGGGTCGGCCGATCCCAGCGCAACAGCAGCGGGCAGCTGTGCACCGTCTGCGAACCGGTGGGATCGTCGTCGATCACGACAATCTTCAGGGCCGGCACTCCATTCGCTACTCCATGCGCCATGGCACCATCGTGCCGTGATCACGCCTGAGCCCCACGAACTGAGCGAGCTGGTGCGGCAGCTGCATGGCCAGGCGACCCCCTGGCTGCCGGCTGGCTTCGGCAGCCGCCTGGGCTGGGGACCCGCCGTGCAGGACACGGCCACCGTTGTCAGCTGCCAGCGCCTCAACCGCATCCTCGACCACGCCGTCGGTGACTTCACCGTGACCGTCGAAGCCGGCACACCGCTGCGCCAGCTGCAGGAAACGCTCTGGAGCCACGGGCAGTGGCTGGCGATCGACTGGCCCTGGGGCAGTGAGGCCGATGGCTCGGGGGCCGGCTCGGTCGGCGGCCTGGTGGCCCGCGGCCTGGCCGGTGGGCTCTGCCATCGCTACCTCGGTGTGCGCGATCAACTGATCGGCATCGGCCTGATGCGAACCGATGGGGTCGCGGCACGGGCCGGCGGAAAGGTGGTCAAGAATGTGGCCGGCTACGACCTGATGCGGCTGTTCACCGGCAGCTGGGGGTCCCTCGGCCTGATCACCGAACTGACCCTGCGCACCACCCCGATGCCCCCCCAGCGGCGGGGCCTGCTGCTGCAGGGACCGCTCGAAGCCCTCGATGGCCTGCGCCGCTGGCTGCTGCGCTCCAGCCTCACGCCGGAGTTGATCGACTGGTGGAGCCCGGCCCTGAGCCTGCGGGCGGCCCGTGAGCCGAAGAATGCTTTGTTGCTCAGCCTGGCCAGCGTCAGCGCCGAGGCCCTTGCCGACCAGAGCACGGAGATCCAGGGCCGGGCCGAGGCGCTGGGCCTGCACGGCCAGCGCCTCGATCCCGAACGGCTCGAAGCCTTGCGGGCCGTGGCCCTCGGCGAGCGCAGCGCCCAGGGTTGGCTGCTGCGCCTCGGGCTGTTGCCCAGCCATGCCAGCGAGCTGCTGGCCGACCGCGCCCTGCGCGATCTTCCGCTGGTGCTGGGCGCCGGCAGTGGCCTCGGTTACGCCTGGGCCACCGCCGAAGCCCTGCCCGCCTACCGGGTGGAGGAGCTGCGCCGGCTCTGCTGCCGGCACGGCGGCTACCTGACCGTGCTGCAACAACCGCAGTCCACGGCAGTGCCCGCCTGGAGCGATGCCCCCTCACGCGCCCTGATTGAAGCGGTGAAGCGGGAGTTCGATCCGAAGCAGCAGCTGGCCCGCGGCCGCCTGCCCGGGGTGCTCAAAGCAGCCTGAGGGCGTAGCGGCACTGCAGCCTCTGCACGCCGCCGGCGGGCACCACCAGGCGACGGTCGCCACTGACTAAGGCGCCGCGTGGAGCGGTCCAGGGCTCGAGGCAGAGCATCGACCGCGGCGGTTCGGTCCAGATCACCGCCAGATCGAAGGGGGGTGTGGGCTGCAACTCAAGGGCGAGGCCGGCGGCGGGATCCAGCAGCCGCACGGCTCCTGCAGGGGCGGCCAGCAGGTCGACGCCAACCGCCAGCCGCTGCAGCTGGGGCGCGGTGGCCTCCTCGGCCATGGTCAGGTGGTTGAAACAGTGTTCGGGCAATCCCTCCAGCCGCAGAGCGTTTCCACTGGCTGCCTCTTCACCAGCCGCCTCGGCTGTGGCCAGCCCCGGGGCCTGCAAACCCGAGACATTGAAATAGGGGTGGAGGCCGAAGCTGTAGGGCATCGGCTCGTCGCCGCAGTTCTCGATCCGCACCTTGATCGCCAGGGCCGCCGCTTCGAGGCGATAGGCCAGTTGCAGGTGGAAGCGAAACGGGAAAGCGGCCAGGGTCGCGGCTGTGTCAGTGAGGCTCAGCTCCACCCCACCGCCCTTGCCACCTGCGGGCTCAAGCGGGGCGAGCTGCCAGGGCAGATCCCGGGCAAAGCCGTGTTGCTTGAGCTCAAAATCGCCCTGGGGTAAGGGCAGCCGGTCGCCCGGTAGGTTGCCGCAGATCGGGAATAGAACCGGGATTCCCCCCCGCACCGACAGGGCCGGCTCGGCGAAGCGGGCCTGATCCAGGTAGAGCAGCTCATGGCCAGAGCAGCGCCAGCCGCTCAGCAGCCCGCCCCGCTCGGGCACGACCCGGAGCAGGTCGCCGCTGAGTGGATCCTCGTACTGCCAGTGGGGATAGGGCGTGTCGCGTTGGAGCAACGGCATCGCGGTGATCTCGGATCTCTCAGGCCAACTCCAGCTTGGCGAGCCACTCCAGCAGGGCGGCGTTCACCTGATCGGGCACCTCGTCGTGGGGGCAGTGGCCAGCCTCCAGCACCACCTCGGTGGTGGCGGCAGGGGCGTGGCGCTGGAAGTCGCCGCGCCGGCCGACGGCATTGATCCAGGGATCGCGGATGCCCCAGAGCAACAGCAGGGGGGCCTGCAGCTCGGCGAACAGTTCATCGAGCGGCTGGCCGCGGGGGATGTCGAAGACGGTGCGGAAGACACCGAAGGCCCCAGGGTCGAGTGACGGCCGCCGGATCGCCTCCACCAGGGCGTCGTCGACGTTGGTGCGATCGATATAGACCTGGTTCAAGGTGCGGCGGATCGTCGCCGGTCGCCGCAGGTTTTCGAACAGCAACCGCTGCAGCACCGGGCTGCGTAGCAGGGCGCCGCCGATCGTGCGGCGTGCGATGGCGCCCCAGCCGCCCGGTTCGGCTTTTTCATCACTGAACGGTCCGGCTGCATTGATCAGCACCACCCCGGCGGCTTGGGGGCCCAGGGCGGCACCGGCGGCGAGCACGGCGAAGCCGCCCAGGGAATTACCCACCAACACGGTGGGCCGGCCGATCCGCTCGTTCACATAGGCCACCAGCTGGTCACGCCAGAGGCCGCCGCCGTAGGGCAGACCCACAGGCTTGGCACTGCGGCCGAAGCCGATCAGGTCGATGGCATGCACCTCGTGCTGCTCGGCCAGCACGGGGATGTTGAAGCGCCAGTGGTCGGTGGAGGCGCCGAAGCCATGAACCAGCAGGACGGCCGGACCTTCGGGCTGGGCCGGTGCCTGGCAGACGCTGTGGACGGGATGGCCGTGAAAGGTCCAGCCCTCCGCTCGATCGATGGACAACCGATCGATGGACAACAGATCGATGGACAACACGGGCCAGGTCGGGTGGTCGATGCTAAGGATCCATCCCCGGGGTGCGTTCCTTGCTCGATTGGTCCAGCCTGTTGCCAGGAACGGCTCTCTGGGCCCTGGCGCTCTACCTGCCGCTTTCCGTGCCATTGAGGCGGCTGGAGGCGGCCCTGGCGGAGGGCACGCTCAGCGAAGGTCTGCGCCAGATCGCCCTGCTGCTCAGCAGCGTGGCCCTGGCCCTGGCGGTGGGTGCCCTCACCCAGCTGGCCCTGAGCGTGCTGCTTGGTCCCAGCTGGGGCGCCAGCCTCGGACTAATGGCTGTGCTGGCTGGTGCTTTCTGGAGCCTGGCCAGCCGCAGCCAGGACGATTGAATCCGGCTCAATGGCGCCAGTCGAGCCAGGGCAGGCCGGGAATGATCGCGGCGGTTTCGGCTCTGTAGCTGGCGTAGGCGGGATGCTGGGCGATCAGACCCCGCTCCTCGCGCCTGGCTTTGCCGCCGAGCACCGCAATGAGGGCGAGCAACAGGGCCAGGTGCAGCAAGCTGCCCAGCGCCAGGCTCAACCCGAGGCCGCAGATCAGCACCGCCTGATACAGCGGGTGGCGGCAGCGGCCGTAGGCGCCGCTGGTGACCAGGCCAGCGCCGGGTTTCGGGTCAGGCAACGGGCTGAGGCTCGACCCCAGGCGCAGGAAGGCTGCGGCGGCCAGCAGCAGGCCGATCGCCAGCAGGCTCCAGCCCACCAGCGCCAGGGGCCAGGGCCACACCAATCCCAGCGATAACGGCGCCGGGGTGGCCGGCAGGAGGTTGAGAAGGATGAGCACGCCCTGGGCGGCCAGCCACCATTCGCCCTGGCGGTTGTCGCGCAGGCCTGCCCAGCTCAGGCCCCAGCCTTGAAAGGCCTCAGGCAGGTTGTTCGGCAACGTCGGTCTTGCGGCTCAAGACCAGTCTGAGCAGAACCGGCGCCAGGAAGGTGGTGCCGATCACCATCAGCAGCACGGCCGCCTCCAGCGACGGGGTGAGCAGTCCAGCGCTGGTGCCCAGGCCCAGAAAGATCAGTCCCACCTCGCCGCGGGGCATCATGCCCAGCCCCACCACCAGGCGATTGGTGGGCTTGTCGCTCACGAAGCTCCAGCCCGACGCCAGCTTGCCGAGAACGGCCACCACGAACAGGAAGGCCGCAATCACCAGGCCGGAGCGGTTGGCGGGGTCGGCCGGGTTGATCACCGAAAGATCCATGCTGGTGCCGATCAGCACGAAGAAAATCGTCGCGAATAGCGACACCAGCGGAACCACGGCGGTCTGAATGGCGTGGGTGCGCTTCGAGCCACTCAGGATCAAGCCAGCGGCGAAGGCGCCCAGGGCGGCCTCCAGGCCGATCGCCGTGGCGGCGAAGCAACACAGACAGAGCACCAGGAAGGAGGCCACGATCACTTCGCCCGGTGCCTTGAGCTGATCGAGCACCCAGTCGAAGGCCGGTGCGGCGGTGCGGCTCAGGGCCAGGGCCACCACCACGAACAGCGCCGCTGCGATGCAGAGCTTGACGATCGGACCGATTTCCAGCTGGCCGCCACCGGCCAGTGCCACCACCACCGCCAGGATGACGATGCCGAGGATGTCATCGAGCACGGCGGCGCCGATCACGATCTGACCCTCGCGGGTTTTCAGGTATTTGAGTTCGCCGAAGACGCTGGCGGTGATGCCGATGCTCGTCGCTGTCATCGAGGCGCCGGCGAACACCGCCGGGATCAGATCCACCTGGAAGATCGCCATCAGGCCGAAGGTGCCCAGGGCAAACGGCAACACCACACCGGCGAGGGCCACCGTCGAGGCCTGGGCGCCGACGGCGACCAGTTCATCGAGCTCACTTTCGAGGCCGGTGAGAAAGAGCAGGGCGTAGAGGCCGAGGGTCGAAACCCCCTGCAGGATCGGGAAGGTCTCGTCGTAGATCGGCTGGACCGAGTCAGGCGGGATGGCGGAGAGGGTGCTCACCAGCCGGATCAGACCCTGGTTCAGTTCCGCGTGGGTTTCCGGTGGTACCACCAGATGGAGCCCGGAGGCGCCGATCAACACACCCGCCACCAGTTCGCCAAGGATGGTGGGCAGCTGGAAGCGCACCAGCAGTTCAGCGAGGGCGCGGGCCGCCACAAAGATCACCAGAAAGCGACCGACCCCGATCAGGGTTTCGGCCACTTCTATTTGGTGGTTGCCCAGTTCGAGCAATAGGGAAGGAACGATCATTCAGCCAGCTGACACCCTGGGTGGGAGTTGGAAATGCGGCGACCTTAGGGTGTTTGCCAGCGAGCTGACCGTCCAGCCCTGCGAACAAGCCATGGGCGTTGTTTGATGGGCTTGCCTGCATGGGCGCAGTGCAACGGGACGCCGCCGGCGATGGATCCGCCGTGATCGGGCTGCCCAGTCCGAAAAAGCTGATGTTTCATGCAGCCAAGAGCCAGGCCAGGGATGCTGAAGGCTCACCCGTTTTGCCAAAAGTTGATCAGGGCTTGAGCCAGCCAAGCCCTGATCAACTGTCTCCCCTGCCGCCATTCCCATGACAAAAAGCCTCACCACGGATCTTTCCCGCGAAACGGCTCCCCTGGGCACAGAGGAACTCAGCCTGGTCGATGCCTGGTGGCGCGCGGCCAACTACCTGGCTGTGGGCATGATCTACCTCCAGGACAACCCCCTGCTGCGCGAACCGCTTGTCCCGGAGCACATCAAGAACCGGCTGCTCGGCCACTGGGGCTCGAGTCCTGGTCAGGCGTTCATCTGGGCCCACGCCAACCGGCTGATCCAGGCCAACGATCTCGACATGATCTACCTGTCGGGGCCTGGCCATGGTGCCCCCGGCGTGCTCGGACCCACCTACCTCGACGGCAGCTACAGCGAGATCTATCCCGACAAATCCCAGGACGCGGAAGGGATGCGCAGCTTTTTCAAGCAGTTCTCCTTCCCCGGCCACATCGGCAGCCACTGCACCCCGGAAACGCCCGGCTCGATCCATGAGGGCGGTGAACTCGGTTACGTGCTCTCCCACGCCTGTGGCGCCGTCTTCGACAACCCCGACCTGATCGCCCTGGCCTGCGTCGGTGATGGCGAGGCCGAAACCGGCCCTTTGGCCACCTCCTGGCACATCAACAAGTTCCTCAACCCGATCAGCGACGGCGCCGTGCTGCCGGTGCTGCACCTGAACGGCTACAAGATCGCCAACCCCAGCCTGCTGGCCCGGATCGGCCACCAGGAGCTGGAGCATCTGATGCGGGGCTACGGCTGGAATCCGCTGTTCGTCGAGGGGCATGAGCCCGAGGCGATGCACCAGGCGATGGCCGCGGCGATGGATACGGCCGTCAGCCAGATCCTGGCGATCCGCCAGCAGGCCCGCCGTAGCGGTGAGGCCGTGCGGCCGGCCTGGCCGATGATCGTGCTGCGCTCCCCCAAGGGCTGGACGGGCCCCAGCGAACTGCATGGCAAGAAACTGGAGGGCTTCTGGCGCTCGCACCAGGTGCCGCTGCCGGCGCCCAACAAGGATCCCGAGCAGTTGCAGATGCTCGAGACCTGGCTGCGGAGCTACCGCCCCGACGAACTGTTCGATGCCGGCGGCACCTTGATCGCCGAGCTCCAGGCCCTTTCGCCCAAGGGCTCCAGGCGGATGGGATCGAGCCCGCATGCCAATGGCGGCCTGCTGCGCCGCAAGCTGCGCCTGCCACCGATCGAGGCCTATGCGGTGGCGGTGGAGCACCCCGGCCAGAGCGAGCACGAGAACACCTACCCGCTCGGTGAACTGCTGCGCGACACCATCGTCCGCAATCCCGACGGGATGCGGGTGTTCGGCCCCGATGAAACCGCCTCCAATCGCCTACAGGCGATTTATGAGGTGAGCAAGAAGGTGTGGATGGAGGAGCTGCTGCCGGAAGATGCCGGCGGTAGCGAGCTGGCCCGCAACGGCCGGGTGGTGGAGATGCTCTCGGAGCACACCCTGGTGGGAATGATGGAGGGCTACCTGCTCACCGGTCGCCACGGCTTCTTCCACACCTACGAGGCCTTCGCCCACGTGATCGCCTCGATGTTCAACCAGCACGCCAAATGGCTGGAATCCTGCATCCACCACGCCACCTGGCGCGCACCGATCGGTGCCTGGAACTGCCTGATCTCCTCCACGGTCTGGCGGCAGGATCACAACGGCTTCACCCACCAAGACCCGGGCTTCATCGACCTGGCCGGCAACAAGAGCGGCGAGGTGGTGCGGGTGTATCTGCCGGCCGATGCCAACAGCCTGCTAGCGGTGGCCGAAGAGGCGTTCCTGGAAACGAACGTGTGCAACATCATTGTTTCTGACAAGCAGAAGCACCTCCAATACCTCACCATCGAGCAGGCCCGCCAGCATGTGGCCAAGGGCATCGGCCTCTGGAGCTGGGCCAGCAACGATGACCGCGCCGAAGAGCCGGATGAACCCGATGTGGTGATGGCCTGCGCCGGCGACATTCCCACCAAGGAGGTGCTGGCGGCCGTGGAGATCCTGCACCGCGAGATCCCGACCCTGAGGATCCGGGTGCTGAACGTGGTCAAGCTGTTCGCCCTCTGCGAGCCGAGCGAGCATCCCCACGGGCTGTCGGATCGCGATTTCGACAGCCTGTTCACCACCGACAAGCCGGTGATCTTCAACTTCCACGGCTATCCGTGGCTGATTCACCGTCTGGCCTACCGGCGCACCAACCACGCCAATATGCATGTGCGCGGCTACAAGGAAAAGGGCAACATCAACACCCCACTGGAGTTGGCGATGAACAACCAGATCGACCGCTTCAACCTGGTGATCGACGTGATCGACCGGGTGCCATCGCTGGGCTCCCGCGCTGCCCATGTCAAGGAGCGCATGAAGGAGGAGATCCTTCGGCACCGTGCCCATGCCCACATCCATGGCATGGACTCTGCCGAAATCACCGGTTGGCGCTGGGGGCTGGGAGCTGGCACCGAGGCGCCCGGCTAAGTCTTACCCGGCCCCGTTTTCTCCCTTCCCCTTTGCCAGCCCCGTTTCTCCATGACCCCTATCGATAGCGCTCCCCGTCAACTGATCCTGCCCACGCCGGGCTGCCTCAAGGACGAGGAGCGCATCGGGCTCAGCGCCGACGGGTTGTTCGAGGGCATGACCGAGCACCTGTTCTTCACGCTCGGCAAGCTCGCCCCGACGGCCAACCACCACGACTTCTACCTGGCGCTCAGCTACGCGGTTCGCGACAGGCTGATGACCCGCTACCTCGCGGGAATCGAAGCGATCAGCGCCACGCCCACCCGGGTGGTGGCCTATCTCTCGGCCGAGTTCCTGATCGGTCCGCAGCTGGGCAACAACCTGCTGATGCTCGGCATCCGCGAAGCGGCTTCCGAGGCGTTGCAACGCTTCGGCATCACCGATTTTGAGTCGATCCTGGAAGTGGAAGAAGAGCCGGGGCTGGGGAACGGCGGTCTCGGCCGTCTGGCGGCCTGTTATCTCGAATCCCTCTCCAGCCTGGAGATCCCCGCCACGGGCTACGGCATCCGCTACGAGTTCGGCATCTTCGATCAGCTGATCCGTGATGGCTGGCAGGTGGAGGTCACCGACAAATGGCTCAAGGCCGGCTGGCCCTGGGAACTGCCGCACCCTGATCAGGCCTGCTATGTGGGCTTCGGCGGCCACACCGAGGTCTACCGCGATGAACGGGGCCACGAGCGGGTGCGCTGGATTCCCGGCGAACATGCGATCGGCATCCCCCACGATGTGCCGGTGCTGGGCTACCAGGTCAACACCTGCAACCGGCTGCGCTTGTGGCGGGCTGAAGCCACCGAGAACTTCGATTTCTACGCCTTCAACATCGGCGATTACGACGGCGCCGTGCAGGAGAAGGTGAGCATGGAGAACCTCTCCAAGGTGCTCTACCCCAATGACGGCACCGCGGAGGGCCGGCGCCTGCGGCTCAAGCAGCAGCACTTCTTTGTGAGCTGCAGCCTCCAGGACATGCTGCGCAGCCTCGATCTGCGCCAGTTGCCCGTCAGCGAATTTCCCGATCACTGGGCGGTGCAGCTCAACGACACCCATCCCTCGATCGCCGTCGCCGAGCTGATGCGGCTGCTGCTCGATGAGAAGCACCTGAGCTGGGAAGAGGCCTGGTCGATCACCACCCGCTCGCTGGCTTACACCAACCACACCTTGCTGCCGGAGGCCCTGGAGAAATGGGGCCTTGATCTGTTCGGCAGCCTGCTGCCCCGCCACCTGGAGTTGATCTTTGAGATCAACCGACGCTTCCTGCAACAGGTGCGCCTCAAGTACCCCGGCAATGATCGGCTCCTGCGCAGTGTGTCGATCATCGACGAAGGCGGCAACAAGGCGGTGCGGATGGCCAACTTGGCCACGGTGGGCTCTCACCACGTCAACGGGGTGGCGGCCCTGCACAGCGAACTCGTGCGCACCCAGCTGTTTCCTGACTACGCCACCCTCTGGCCTGACAAGTTCATCAACGTCACCAATGGCGTCACGCCCAGGCGCTGGATCGCCCTGGCCAATCCGTTGCTGCGCGAGCTGCTGGATGGCTCGATCGGCACCAACTGGATCCGCGATCTGTCCGAACTGAAGAAGCTGGAGCCCTTCGCTGCTGATCCAGGCTTTTTGGAGCGCTGGGGACAGACCAAACTGGCTGTTAAAACGCGGCTTTCCGATTACATTCACCGCCAGAGCGGCCTGTTGGTGGATCCCTCCTCGCTGTTCGATGTGCAGGTCAAGCGCATCCACGAATACAAGCGCCAGCACCTCAATGCCCTGCAGGTGATCGTTCAGTACCTGCGCATCAAGAACGGCACGGCCGATGGCCAAGCCCCCCGCACCGTGATCTTCGGTGGTAAGGCAGCACCTGGCTATTTCCTGGCCAAATTGATCATTCGCTTCATCAACGGCGTCGCCGAAATGGTGAACTCCGATCCTGATATGGAAGGGCGCCTGCGGGTTGTTTTTCTACCTGATTACAGTGTCAAGCTGGGCGAGCGGGTCTATCCGGCCACGGATCTCTCCGAGCAGATCTCCACCGCCGGCCTGGAGGCTTCCGGCACCGGAAATATGAAATTTGCCATGAATGGTGCCCTCACGATCGGTACCCTCGACGGGGCGAATGTGGAAATTCGCGAGCAGGTGGGAGCGGAGAACTTCTTCCTGTTCGGCAAGACCACCGAGGAGATCGAAAGCCTCGGGGATGGCGGCTACCGCCCCTGGGACTTGATCGGTGAGATCCCCGAATTGCCGGAGGTGCTGCACTTGATCAAGCTCGGTCATTTCAGCAATGGCGATGTGGAGTTGTTCAAGCCCTTGCTGGACAACCTCACCGGCCGCGATCCCTTCTTCCTGTTCGCCGACTTCGCCGATTACCTTCGCGCCCAGGACGCGGTCAGCGCCGCCTGGGCGGACCGCGAGCAATGGAATCGGATGTCGCTGCTGAATTCGGCCCGCAGCGGCTACTTCTCCTCTGACCGCTCGATCCGCGAGTACGCCACGCGCATCTGGCAGGCCGATGCCTTCCCCGTCACGATCAGTTGTGCCATCGATGGGGATGGCGACAGCAATGGAAACAGCGACAGCATTGGAGAAGCCTGAATCCGGCGTGGATCTGGTGCTCGTCTTCAATCTGGGGAGCTCCAGCCTCAAGGTCCGCCTGATCGATGCCGGCGGCGACACTCTCTGGCAGCAGAGCTCCAGCTTCGAATCCGGGCAAGGAGGTGACGGGCCGCTGCTTGGCTTGGATGCCTGGCTGCCTGAGGCCCTGGCGCCCTGGTTGGAGCGGATCGGTCTGGCCGCCCACCGGGTGGTGCATGGCGGCGACTGGTTCACGACCCCGACGTTGATCACACCGGCGGTGGAAGAGGAGCTCAGCGCCCTCATCCCCCTGGCGCCGCTCCACAACGCCGGCGCCCTGGCGGCAATCCGCTGGCTGCGGCAGTGGCGTCCGGCCCTGCCCCAGTGGGCCTGCTTCGACACCGGTTTTCACAGCACCTTGGAGCCGGCTGCTTTCACCTATGCGGTGCCGGAGTCCTGGCGCTGGGCGGGCCTGCGCCGCTTCGGTTTCCATGGCCTCAACCACCAGCACATCAGCGAGGTGGTGATGGCCCAGCACGGCCATCACCATCCGTCCGGCCTGAGGCTGATCAGCTGCCACCTGGGCGCCGGCTGCTCGCTGGCGGCGATCCGCGATGGGCGCAGCATCGACACCACGATGGGCTACACCCCTTTAGAAGGGCTGGTGATGGCCAGTCGCAGCGGCTCAGTGGATCCGGGGTTGCTGCTGCACCAGCTCCGCGCCGGCCTGACGGTCGAGGAATTGGAGCGGCAGCTGCAGAAGGAGAGTGGGCTGCGGGGCCTCTCGGGTCTCAGCGGTGACATGCGCCAGCTGCGCGAGGCCGCAGCAACAAACCATGCCGGGGCCGCGCTGGCCCTGGAGGTTTTCCTGCACAGGCTGCTGCAGGGCATCGGCGCGATGGCGGCAAGCCTGGGCGGTGTTGATGTGATCGCCCTGACGGGTGGGATCGGCGAAAACGACACCATGATCAGGTCCGAACTGGCCGAACGGCTGGCCTGGCTGGAGCCTTTTGCTTTGGTGGTGGTTCCCGCCGACGAGGAGGGGATGATCAATCGACTCTGCCGGCGTGCTAACTACGATCAGGCAGGTCAGGGGTCTGATGCAGCAGGCGATTGAGCCGCAAGCGGTCAGCATTGAGCGGATCGGGTGCCAGTTCGCCGGCCACCTCGCGGAATTTCTGCTCCACTTCCTCCGGTACCCGCACATCGAAGATGCGCTCCATCAGCGCTTCGATCGAGAACAGATGGGCGTTGATGTTTTCGAGATCGGCAATCGCCTGCTGAACCTCGTCGGGTTCGTCAGCGGCTGTGCTGCCTGGGGAAGCAGGGGCTGCTGCGCCAGGGGCAGCGGCACCAGCGCCGGAGCCGGCCGGACCTCCGCTGGCATTGATCGAGCGCGGCGCGGTGGCCTCACTTTCATCCTCCCCGTGTTCCTTCTGCAGCTCCTCCAACACCCGGCCTGCCAGGGTGCGAAACGACTGCAACGCAGCCCAGTTGAGCTCCTGCTGCTGGCGCAGCGTGGCATGTTCGCGGATTAGTCGGTCATGTTCCCGATAAAAACGCTGACAATCCGGACATTGGCAGGGCTCTTCAGGCACCGAGCTCCCTATTTCCTTCGGGTTCCATCATGGCATTGCGTGCAGGCTTTCAGCGATCAGGCCAGACCAGGACAGGAATCGGCTCCACCCTCTCCTTCTTCCAAGCGGTGGTGGGAGGTTTCCTCCTGGGCGGCTGGCAGAGGGATTTCGATCGAACTCACCACCTGGAGCACGTCCCGCAAACGCATCGAATCGGCAAACCAACCCATGGCCTGCCCCATGTCGCCATGACGCTCGGCCTCTGAGGCCTGATCTTCATGGGCTTCGGAGAGCAGGGCCAACCAGCAGAGGCAGCGTGCCTGCACCACAGAAAGGTCCAGTTCGGCGGGCTGGCTACGGGCGATGCGCTCGCTTTCCTGCTGCACCAGCAGCCGCAGCCGCAGATCGTGGAGCTGGGTCATCAGATAGGGACGGACGACTGAACCAACGTTAGTCACGGTGACTGGGTTGTGCAGAGCGCCACAGGTGGTGGATCCGCCCAGGTTGTCTTCGTCTGTGAATGAAGATTTGCGGGCAGAGGCGCCAGCGCATCAATGCTGCTGGGCCAGCAGTGAGATGGCCGGAGAGTTTTCATTGAAAATGGAGCAATGAGCCCTGAAGATAGCTGTTTCTGATGACATCGACACTTTGATGACAGGAATGCCTTGGTGACAGGCAACTCTTAACGATTAGCGAGTTTTGATCATTGCAAGGCTGGGTCGTCACCCCTTGCTGGTTACAGGCTGGCCTCTGCTTTGGCTTCTTGCCCCACCGCGAAGGTGGCGAGCACCTCGTGGCAACGGCTGATCTGCCGCTCCCTCAACGTGGAGCTGATGTTGCCTTGATCCGCCATCGATACTGATCGTTCCCCGGTTTGTGTCATCGGGCCAATCAGATGGCTGGATGCTCAGAGCGTCCAATGCCAGGCACAACGTTCTCTTCGTAAGTTCACGCTGCACCAGCACCCAATGCGGTAGTCCCAGGCTCTGGAAGATGCTTTGGCAGGCCGTGCCTGGAGGCCTGGGAATTGCCCTGCTGATGCAAGAGCTCAGCCGATCGGAACGCGGCAGAATGGTTCACGCCGGAAACGCCGGTAGATATCGAAGTCGCTGTCCAGGCTGAGGATCTCGGCAACATCCAGCCGTTCCGAGAGCGTCACCAAGGTGAGATCGGCAAAATCGCCGGGTAGATCGGCATAGCGGTGATTGAGTTCCGCAATGCGGGCGTAATCCTCCCGAAGCAGGTTGATTGCCTCGATGCCACCGCGGCTGACGGCCCCAAGCAGGTGGTTCTGAGCCGACAGGACGCGGGGATCACCTGGATTCCCCAGCAGCCAGAGCACCTCGGCGATGCAGATCGGTGAGGTGATCAGCTGCGCAGCGGTCTGGTCAAAGAAGCTGACGACAGCTTGATGCAGGGGCTCCTGCTGCTGGTAATAGCTCAGCAGGATGCCCGAATCAATCAGGATCCGCCGCATCAGCGCCGTTCCGCCTGCCTTGCTGTGAGTGTCTGGCCAAGCCGCCGGCGCCGCTGCTCACGCTCTGCACTGCCGGGCGGCAGGGTATTGAGGAAGGACTCAGGGTGCCCGCCAATCCGCTGCGCGATCGACGGACTGGGTTGCCGCTGCTGCCAACACTCGCGGATCAGTTGGCGGATCAGGGAACTCCTGTCCTGGCCGGTTTCCGCCAGGAGCTCCTTCAGGCAGTGCTCGGTTTCGTTGTCCAGCCGGACGGTGAGCGGCATGGTGCGCAGGGACTACGACCCGTATGACGAAGTAATTGATTGTAGTACCGATGCTTGGGACGTCGACCGGCTTGACGCGAGACAGGTGTTCTTGACCTGAAGCTGGCCGAAAATCCCCGTATCACCCAGACCAAGCCGTTGAACGGCACTCCCTCCGTAAGTTGACGCCGCACCAGCACTAAAGGCGAAGGGCCCATGCTCTGGCAAACCGTGCGAGGAAGCCTGGGGATCGCCCTGCTGCTGCTGGTGGCCTGGTTGTTCTCGCAGGATCGGCGGGCGATTCCCTGGCGGCTGATCGGGGTGGCCCTGGCTACGCAGGTGGGGCTCGGTTTGCTCCTGTTCCAGCTGCCATTCGGGCGGGTGGTGTTCTCCTCGCTCAATGGAGCGGTGGTGGCGCTGCTGGCGCCGGCCCGTACGGGCGCTGAATTTGTGTTTGGCCCGCTGGCGGTTCCTGCGGGAGAAGAGGGCAGCCTGGGTTTGATCCTCGCTTTTCAGGCCTTCCCAATTGCGATCTTTTTCGCGTCTCTCACGGCCCTGCTCTATCACCTGGGGGTGATGCAGAGAGTGATTCACACTCTGGCCCGCTTTTTTCGCCGGAGTCTGGGGATCACAGGTGTGGAGGCCACGGCGGCCGCCAGCAATGTGTTCGTGGGAATTGAATCGATGCTCACGATTCGCCCCTATCTGGCCACGGCCCAGCCCCATGAGCTGGCCGTGGTGCTCACCGCTGGCATGGCCACCATCGCCAGCACCATGTTGGGGCTCTATGTGGGTGTGCTCCAGCCCTATTTCCCAGGCATTGCCGGCCATCTGATCACCGCCAACCTGCTCAGTGCCCCGGCGGCGGTGATGATGGCGCGTCTCCTGGTGCCGGCACCACGGAGGCCGGAGACGGTGGCAGGCAGCGCATCGCGGCCGTTGCTGCCGGAGCTGGTGGACGAGGGGCGCTACAGCAGCAGTGTGGAGGCCATCACGCAGGGCGCCAACGACGGCCTCAAGCTGGCGCTGGGCATCACCGCCGTGCTGATCGCCTTCGTGGGGCTGCTCGCCCTGGCCAATGCGGGGGTCGGCTGGATGGGCGGCTGGTTTGGCCAGCCGCAGGTCACGCTGCAATCCCTGCTCGCCTGGCTGTTTCTTCCCTTGGTCTGGATGATCGGGTTGCCCTTCAACGACGCGCTACCAGCCTCGGAACTGCTGGCCCTGCGGCTGGTGGCCACGGAGGTGCCGGCGTTTGTGAGCCTGGCCGGCAGCCTGCAGGCGGGCGAATGGAGCGATCCCCGCTCGGTGGTGATCCTCGCCTATGCACTCTGCGGCTTTGCCCATCTCCCCTCACTGGGGATTTTTGTGGGTGGATTGTCTGCGCTGGCTCCCGAGCAGAAGGGAGTGGTGGGAACCCTCGCCTGGCGCGTGCTGCTGGCTTCCACGCTGGCCTGCTTGCTCACCGGGGCCATGGCCGGCTTGCTGGGCGGATTCACCGGATTTTCCCTGGCCACGTGAGCGGCCTGTGCACAACAAGAACCTGATCAATCGCCAATTCAAGCCATCGGGATGAGCCTCCCCAACAGGCCAGAGATCGTTGCTGGGGCTCCGATGCTTGGATGGCTGGATCTGATTCAGGCAGGGGCCGATGGAATGGCAACAAGGGGCCTTCACGCTCTCCTGTGATCCCGAGCGCATTCAATTGGATGTGGTGCTGGAGTTCCTGCGTCAGTCGTATTGGGCCAGCGGGATCACCACCAGCCAGGTGCAAGTTTCCATACAACATTCGTTGAATTTCAGCCTGTTCCGAGGGCCCGATCAGATCGGCTATGCGCGGGTGGTCAGTGATCGCTCCACCTTCGGCTATCTCACCGATGTGTTTGTGCTGCCGGAGCATCGGGGCCAGGGTCTGGGCAAATGGCTGGTCAGCTGCGTGTTCTCCCACCCCGAGCTGCAGGGGTTTCGCCGTTGGATGCTGGCCACCGAGGATGCCAAAACCCTCTACGCCCGCTATGGCTTCAACGCCTTCGACGACTCCGGCATGATCATGCAGAAGTTCGACCCAGACGCCTACAAGCCCGCCTCCATGCCGCCTGCCGCACAATGACCCATCTCGGGCTGGGGCTGATCCCGCTGGTGGGGCTGTCGATCTCTTTGTCGCAGGTGTTCGCGCTGCTGGCCAATCGGCTCACCCCCCGCCAGATCGCGCTTCAGCTGGTGCTCACTGCCCTGCTGCTGGCGTTGGCGCTGTTGATCGTCTGCCTGCTGGACATGCTGCTGCTGGCGGCGTTCGGTAGCCAGCCGGTGCCGCCCAGCACCTTTGTGAACGCCATGGTGCCCGCCCTCTGGCCTGGCCTCTTCTATGTGCTTGCCGCGGCGCCGTTCATCGGTGATCTCATCGCCGTGGCCATCTGGGCCCTGATCCAGCTCAACGTGATCCTGCTGTTGCACAACTTGTTCGCAGTTCCCTATCAAGAAGCGCTGCTACTCGCCACACCGGGCTATGTGCTCGGCCTGGTGGTGGTGGCGATCCTGTTCCGCCAGAGCTGGAACGCCGGCTACCGCCGCCTGATCGCCGATCTCGATGGCTGAGCCTGGCCCTTCCACTGCCACCACCAACTCCTCCGCCGCGTTCCGTGGCCTGCTGCGCAGCCATCGCCTTGGCCTGCGGGGTCTGGTGGTGGTGCTGCTCGCCGTGGCGATCTGGGTGTCGCTCAGCCTCGGCGTTCTGTTGCCGGTGCTCGGCTCGGTGTTCAGCGGGCCCGACCTGCGTCTGCTGATCAGCGTGGTTGCAGCCCTGCTACTGCTGCTGATCCCCACCGCAGGCATCTATTCGCTGATCGGCCAATACGCCTTCTGGGAAGGCTGGCTCACGGGCCTGCCCAGACCCGCCGACCTGTTTCGATCTGCCCCCTCGCCACCCTCGGCTGCACCAACGCGCTTCCTGGTGTATCTCGATGGCATCCACCAGGTGGAGCGCGACCATCCACCGCGGGTGCTGCGCCTGCTGGAGGAGATCGAGCGGGGCCTCGATCCGGGCACGGTGCTGTTGAAGGGGATGGAGTCGTACACCGTGCTGCCGGTGAAGCTGGCAGACGATCGTGGCAGTGCCTGGCTGTGGCGCCGGCTGTTTGCCCTGCAGGAGGAGCACCCCCTGGCCTGGATCCGCTTTCTCGCCGCCTTCCTGGTGCAGGCCAACAACGTGATCAAGGTGGGCATCTCCTCTGATCGGCGCTACGGACCTATCGCCAATTACCTGCTGGCGCTGAAGATCGTCCACAGCCTGCTGCCGCTTGGCTTCGTAATCGGGCAGCAGCAGCAGCTGGTGCTGCTGGGCTACAGCGGTGGCGGCGAGATGGCGATGGGCGTGGCCGACTATCTCCACCAGCTCAGCCGCAGCCCGATCCGCATCCTCGCCTTCTGCGGGGTGTTCAGCGGCAACCAGCAGCTTGAGCATGTGGAGTCCATTGAGATGGTGGTGGGCAGCCGTGATCCGGTGGCCGCCTTTGGCCGGCTCGCCTACCCCGGCCGCCTGGACTTGCTGCCGCTCTCTCGCTGGAACCAGGCCCGGCGGCGGGGTCAGGTGTCGCAACGGATGCTGCGGGGCATGGGCCACAACGGCGAGTACGGGCCGTTCTCCGATCGCTTCCGCTCTTCCCTGGCCCGCTGCCTGCTCGACCTGCTCAGCCGCCCGGCCTGAGCAGAAAGGGGCTGGAGAGGGGCGCACTGCTACCGATCCGCGCGCTGGCTCCGCCGATGGCCGCCTCCCCGTGGATCGAGAGGTCGAGCGGCAGGCTGCCCAGGGCACGGTCATGGCGCGCCAGGGCCCGTGCGTGGCCGTCGCTCCAGCGGCCTCCTGTGCCGGCCATTGCCCGCGCCTGGGTGCTGGCGCCACGCAGCCGTTCGCGCCAGAGGCCGCTCAGCAGGATCGGGAAGAGGGAGCAGCGATCGCGCATGGCCTGCTGCAGCAGCGCCGTGCTGTCGATGCAGAAGCCGAGGCTGCCGTAACCACCGAGGCTCAGACTCTGCTGCGTGGCGATCCCGTTATGGAGCAAGGCCACCACCTCGCAGAGCTCGATCAGCTCCAGCAGCTCCTCGCCCTCGAAGGGGGCATCCAGATACCGCACCGTGCCGTTGGTGCGGTCGTTCTGCCAGGGGCGATGCAGATCGTTGAGACCTTCCCAGCCGCACAGCCCCTCCGTTCCCTGGTAGTACTGCAGCAGCAGGGGAGCGGCCCCAGCGGGCCGGCACGACGCCAGCTCCAGCTCCAGCTCCAGGCTGCTGTGGGGCAAGAGGATGCGCTGCTCCGGCCGATTGGGCCGTGGCGCAGCGGCCGGATCGAGAAGGCCGGTACGCAGCGGCAACGCCAGGGGCACCTGGGCCCAGCCGCCAGTGGCCAGCGGCAGGCTGGCACCCAGCCCGAAGCTGGCGACGCTGCTGCGCAGACGGGCCCGCACCGTCCAGCCCTGGGCCTGCAGCGCCGCGATCAACGACCGTCCCGTGCGGCAGCCCTCCAGGCTCCAGGCCTGGTCGGTGAGCAGGTTGGCTGCCAGTCGGTTGAAGGCCTGGGCCAGCAGGGCGTTACGCCGCCGGCAGGGTTCGCTCTGCAGAAATGCCAAGCCGGTGTTGCGCAGGCGCAGGCCCCCAGGGGGGTTGGGGCTGCGACCACGATCCCCGGAAACGGTGGCCACAGAAACAGTGGCTTCGAAGTCAGTGGCCGCGTTGGTGGCGGTTAAGGCAGTGGCCATCAACTCGCTGAGGGAGCCAGGCAGCGGCAGGGTGGCGCCGCCCCAGCGGATCGTTTCGGCCCGCCAGCGCTCCAGTGCCGACGGCTCCCGCCCCAGCCCCGTTCGCAGGATGGGCAGTTCGTCCACCAGGGCATGGAGCAGGGCGGGGCTGAGCAACTGGCCCTCCAGCAGCTCCGCCAGCGAGCGCAGCCGGGCGGGAACCTGGGCGGCGCTCAGCCGCCAGCGCTGGGGCAGCATCCACAGCAGCGGCAGGTGGACGCGGTGGCGGAGCGATCGCCCCAGCTGATCGAGAACGTCCTCACGGCTGACGCCCCGCCGCAGCACGGTCTGCTCCAGGGCCTGCTCCAGCCCGAGCAGGGGCACCGGCGAGGGCCAGGCCGGGTCAATCGCCAGGGGATCCGGCGGCGAAGACGACGCCAGCGACACTCCGACCACCAGCGCTCCGCAGCGGATTCCCAGCATGGCGGCGCCGTGCTCCAATTTCAGCGCCAGTCCGTGTCCTGCCGCTTTGGATCGTCGTCACTGGGTGCTGCTGTTCGCCGCCCTGGCCTGCCTGGGCGGGCTCTTCCTCTGGATCGCCGCAATCGACCTGGTTCTCGATGAATCCCTTCCCCCCGCTCCTACGGCCCAGCCGGCCCCGGAACCAGGGGGCTTGAGGAAATGACCAATGCGTCGTTACAGCGAAGCCGTTAAAGCTGATGTGAGAAGCCGGATGAGCCCGCCGCACCGGCAGAGCGTGGCCAGGATTTCAGAAGACCTGGCGGTTGCAAGGAGAGGTGGTGCCGGCATCCCACGGGGCCTGCCTTGCCGCCCGGCAGTTCTCCGCTGAGATAGGCCTCATCCATCTGGATCTTTCCCCGCAGCACGTAAGCGTCTTCCCGCTCACTCATGGCCCGCTGGATCTTTTTATGCAGCAGCCAGGCTGTGTCGTCGTTGACGCCTAAGTGGCGGCTCAGTTCCAGAGAGGAGATCCCCGTTTTGGCCTGACCGATCAGATAGAACGCCAAGAACCAGGTGGTGAGCGGGCTTTCTCCAGCGCCGCCTCACACGGCTCCTCCGTTCCGTAGTGGCACTGGAACTCAGGCAGGGAAAGGTCTTAGTGGAACTGGATACCGCTTCGAGCCATGAGTGGAACAGTATTTGTGTGCTGCTCTAGCCGCGCTGGCTGGGCCCGGCGGAGCAAGCTGGGTCATCAAGTTTGTCCTTTCTGGTGTAGGCAAGTGCCTTCATCGTCCATCGTGAGGATCTTCAGAAAGATCGTTCGGTCTTTCTTTGGATCGACGGATGCGGGCATCAGCCTGCCGAGGATGCAAGCTCGAACCAGGATCAATGGCTACCGTCCCCACCATTGACCCAATCGAGAGGAACCCAGTTTTCAAGGAGCAGGCCGGGAACCTGGGCAAACTCGCGGCTGTTGTTGGTGATCAGCGTGGCCTGCTGGCTCAGGGCATGGGCCGCAATCATCGTGTCGAGAGAGCCGATTGGCGTGCCCCGGCGTTCCAGTTCGGCACGCAGGTCGCCATAGGCCCAGGCGGCGCGCTCATCAAAGGGCTGAAGTGTGAGAGGGGCTAGAAACATCTCCAGGGCCTGGCGGTTGCGCGCTGAACCACTCTTGGCCACACCAAAGGCCAACTCGGCGGCCACCACACTGCACAGACCAATCTCGCCCATCCGGTACTGCTTGAAGCGCGCCAGCACTGACGCTGGCCTGGCATTGATGATGTAAATGCAGATGTTGGTATCGAGCAAGATCATGGGCTGAAGGCTTCCCGGATCTGTATCTCGGGTTGCTCGCGCTTGAGCTCAAAGCCAGGCTCGAAGGCCTCCAACGCGGCCTCCATGGTTTGCCAGGGGTCGTCGATGGGCAGCAGCAGCACGCCACTACCGAAGTGCTTCACCACCACCTCGCTACCGCTGAAGCGGTACTCCTTCGGTAGACGCACCGCCTGGCTGCGGCCCGATTGAAAGAGCTTGGCAGTGTCCATGGCAGGGCTCTGATCGGGTAGTGACCCACGATAGATACCAAGGCTGGAAATTGGCTCCTAGCGACAGGGCCAGCCGTGAACACGGACAGGCGCCCTTATTCAAGGTAAGCCCCTTGCTCTTTAATAGAATGCAAGCCTGTTCAAGGTTCTCGAAGCAGCCCCATGCAGCGTGACGACGCGGGCCGCTATGAGGTCACCAGCGCGGCTGGTGAGTCCGTTCGAGCCTTTGTGCCGGCGCCGTTGCCGCCGGATCCACCCGTGCTGCTCGAGGGTGCTCTCCAGGCGCTGCATGAGCGGGCGCTGCTGGCTTGCGGGCGCCTGGACGGGGTCTCAGCCCTGCTGCCGGATCAGGCCCTGTTTCTCTACGCCTATGTGCGGCGGGAGGCCCTGCTGTCCTCCCAGATCGAGGGCACCCAGTCCTCGCTCTCTGACCTCCTGCTGTTTGAGCTGGAGGAGGCCCCCGGCGTTCCCACAGGCGATGTGGTCGAGGTTTCCAGCTACGTGGCGGGGCTTGAGCACGGCGTGGCACGGCTGCGGGAGGGCTTCCCGCTCTCCTCCCGCTTGCTGCGGGAGATCCACGCCCGGCTGCTGGCCAGGGGTCGCGGGGCCGATCGGCTGCCCGGGGAGTTTCGCCGTAGCCAGAACTGGATCGGCGGAACCCGCCCCGGTAACGCCAACTTCGTGCCTCCGCCACCTGGCCTGGTGGAGGCCTGCATGGGCCAGCTCGAGCAGTTCATCCATGGCACGCCTGGCGGGGCCCATGCCCTGCCTGTGCTGGTGCGGGCCGCTCTGGCCCATGTGCAGTTCGAAACCATCCACCCCTTCCTCGACGGCAATGGCCGACTGGGCCGGCTGCTGATCGTGTTGATGCTGATCGATGCCGAGGTTCTGCAGCTGCCACTTCTCTATCTCAGTTTGTTCTTCAAGCAGCACCGCAGCCGCTACTACGACCTACTCAATGGCGTGCGCCAGAACGGCGACTGGGAGGCCTGGATCGATTTCTTCCTGGAGGGCGTCGAGAGCACGGCGACAGCCGCTGTGACAACGGCCCAGCGGCTGCTGGCGTTATTCTGCTCCGACGAAGCCCGTTTGAGCGGGATGGGGCGATCCGGCCCCAGCGTTCGCCAGGTTTATGCGGCCCTCTGCCGGCGGGCACTGAACAGCATCGGCCAGCTCAGCGCCGCCTGTGACCTGAGCTTTCCCACCACGGGCAAAGCCCTGGAAAGACTGGTGGCACTCGGTATCGCGCGGGAAAGCACCGGCGGCCAGCGCAATCGCCTTTTTGCCTACGACGCCTATCTGGCGATCCTCAGCGAGGGCGCGGAGCCGCTTTGACCCAGCCAGGGGTCGAAGGCAGGCACAGGATTGGCCTAATCATTTGACTAATGGTGGTCGATCCGGGCCGATTTGCCTAGTTCTTTGCCTAACGGCGGCGGTGGGCGGGAGTCGAGTTTACGGCCTTGACTTACGTGAAAACCCCTGTAGCGACTGGGCTTTAGAAGCACGGGGCTGGCGGGACTCGAACCCACGACCTACGGTTTAGGAAACCGTCGCTCTATCCGGCTGAGCTACAGCCCCCAGGTGGTCATTATCAGCCTCGGACGCTCCCAGCCGCTGGCCCGCGCGGTTGACACTCGGCTGCTCCTTCCTCTCTCGACCTTTCCGTTGAAGCAGGCTGGCACCCCGGCCTAAAGTCTGGGGTTGAAAGCAGGCGAGGTGGTCGCAATCGGAGTGGAACATTGGCCTGCGGGTCGGTGGACTGGGTCCGGTTGAGGAAAGTCCGGGCTCCCCAATGGCCAGGCCTGCTGGGTAACGCCCAGTGCGGGCGACCGTGAGGACAGTGCCACAGAAACACACCGCCGATGGCTCCGGGTTCGCCCGCTGCACAGGTAAGGGTGCAAGGGTGCGGTAAGAGCGCACCAGCAGCATCGAGAGGTGCTGGCTCGGTAAACCCCGGCTGGGAGCAAGGCCCAGGGACAACGGTTGGCCATGACACCCGTCCCGACACAAGTGCGCCGCTCGAGGCCGTTGGTAACAGCGGTCCCAGATAGATGATCGCCCCGGCAGGCTTCGGCCTGCCGAACAGAACCCGGCTTACGTCCTGCTTTCACCCCATTCCCGCGCCCCGCTCGCCTGCGCATGCCCCCAACGCGCTCCCAGCTGATCAGCTTTCTCGCTGAGATCGGCGTGCTCGAAGCGGCTGGGCCCGAGCCAGGCGCGCTCCCGCCGATTGAGCCCGATCTGGCGCCGATCGAGGAGGCCCTCACCCACAGCTCGGCTGGTCTGGCCTGGAACCACGAACGGCTCGAATTCCTCGGGGATGCCGTGCTGCGCCTGGCCGCCTCGGAGTATCTCCAGCAGCACCATCCCGAGCTCAGCGTTGGCGCCTGCTCGGAATTGCGCGCCCAGATCGTCTCCGATCGCTGGCTGGCGGAACTGGGCGCAACCTGCGGCATCGACCGGGTGGTGCGCCTGGGGCCACTGGCCATCGGCGACCAGGCCGCCAGCCGCACGATCCGCGCTGAATCCTGCGAAGCTCTGGTGGGCGGGCTCTACGAGGCCTGGGGCAACCTGCGGGCGGTGCACCGCTGGCTGGCCCCCCACTGGAAGCGCAGCATCGCCGAACTGCTCGCCGATCCCCATCGCCACAACTGGAAATCGGGCCTGCAGGAATGGAGCCAGGCCGAAGCCCGGGGACTGCCCAACTACCGGGTGGAGGAGCGCAGCCAGCTCCATGGCGATCCCCGTCGCTTCCACTGCTGGGTGGAACTCGAAGGCAAGCGCCTGGCCGAGGGCTGGGGGGGATCGCGACGGGAGTCTGAGCAGCAGGCGGCCCGGGCTGCCTTGGCCGGAATCGAGCTGCCGGTGTCAACTCAGCCCTGATCGAGGGCGCTGAGCGGAATCGTGACGAGCTTGTCCCAGTTGCCGCCCTCGAAGAAGACCGCAGCCCTCGCTCCGCTGATCCGCTGCACGAAACCGCGGTAGCCGTTGTAGATCGAGCGGCCGTCACGCACGGTCACGGTGCTGCCCGGCAGGATCGGCAGGTCAGACGCAGCCATCAAATCGATGCATCGGGTTCGTCCATTATCGAGCCTGGAAGCTGAAAATGGTTGATGGACAGCGGCGATCAAGCGGCGACGGGCGCAGGGGCGGGCTCAGCGAAAGGCACAGTGGCGGGCTCAGAGGAAGACGAGTGGCTGGTGGTGGGCCGCGTCGTCGGGGCCCAGGGCCTGCAGGGTGAACTGCGCATGCTGCCCCGCACCGATTTCCCGGCACGGTTCACCCGGCCTGGCCGTCGCTGGTTGCGCCACAAGCGCGAAACGCCGCGGCAGGTGCAGTTGCTCAGCGGCCGTCAGCTGCCTGGCCGGGAGCTGTTCATCGTGCGCTTTGAGGGCATCCACAGCCGCGAGGCGGCCGAAGCCCTGGTCGACCATGACCTGCTGGTGAGCGCGGAGGATCGCCCTCCCCTGGCCGAAGGTGAATTCCACCTGCTCGACCTCCAGGGACTGGCCGTGCGGCTCGCGCCGGAGGGCACCGTGATCGGAACAGTGGTCGACCTGATCCACGCCGGCAACGACCTCTTGGAAGTGGAACTGATCGCCCCCGAGAGCCACGAGCAGCCCCCAGAGCCAACCCAGGATTCCGGCCAAGCTGCCGGCAAAACTTCTGGCAAGACGTCCGCGAAAACGTCCGCCAAGCTCCGTCGCGTCTTGATCCCGTTTGTGCTGCCGATCGTGCCGCGGGTCAACGTCGGCGAGGGTTGGCTGGAGATCACGCCGCCACCAGGGCTGCTCGACCAATAAGCAACGAGATTTCCGGACTATTTTTGCCTTCATCAACCTCGGCGCGATGCGGATGTTCCGACCATGAGCCCAGCTGCCTCCCTGGTGCCGGTCATCCTCTGTGGCGGCACCGGTACCCGCCTCTGGCCGCTCTCACGCGCCTCCTATCCCAAGCAGTACTGGCCCCTGGCCGGCCTGGGCGAAGAAACCCTGCTGCAGCAGACCCAGCAGCGGCTCGAAGGGCTCGCCAATCTGGGCGCCCCGTTGCTGATCTGCAACGAGGATCACCGCTTCATCGTCGCTGAGCAGATGCGGCAGATCGGTGTGGATCCCGCCGCCATCCTGCTGGAGCCGATCGGCCGCAACACGGCTCCGGCGATCGCGGTGGCGGCCCTCCATGCCACGGCCTTTGGCGACGACCCCCTGTTGCTCGTGCTCGCCGCCGACCACGTGATCCGCGACGCTGCCCGTTTTCGCGCCACCGTCGAAGCCGGCCGCGCCGCCGCCGAAGCCGGCCAGCTGGTCACCTTCGGCATCGTGCCCACCGCCCCTGAAACCGGCTACGGCTACATCGAGGCGGTCGAGCCGTTGCCAGCCCGGCTCGCCGACTCCGGGGCCATCCCGCCGCCGGTGCCGATCGCCCGCTTTGTTGAGAAACCCGATGCCGCCACGGCCGAGCAGTTCCTCTCCACCGGCCGCTTCACCTGGAACAGCGGCATGTTCTTGTTTCGGGCCAGCGCCATCCTGGCTGAGCTTGAACGGCTCTCTCCTGAGCTGGTCAGCAGTTGCCGCGCCGCCCTCGATCACGACAGCGCCGATCTCGAGTTTCTGCGGCTGGAGCGCGAGGCCTTTGCGCGCTGCGCCAACGTGGCGATCGATGTGGCGGTGATGGAGCGCACCCTGCTGGGGTCTGTGTTGCCCCTGGAGGCGGGCTGGAGCGATGTGGGCAGCTGGAAAGCGCTCTGGGAAACCGCCGATCAGGATTCCGCCGGCAACGTCTTGCGGGGGCGGGTGATCAGCGAGGGCAGCCGCAACTGTTACCTGCGCAGCGAGCATCGCCTGGTGGTGGGCCTCGGCGTCGATGATCTGGTGGTGATCGAAACCGATGACGCCGTGCTCGTTGCCCACCGCGACCGGGCCCAGGAGGTCAAGACGATCGTTCGCCAGCTTGAAGCCGCCGGTGCCTCTGAAGGCAAGGCCCACCGCCGCATCTACCGGCCCTGGGGCCACTACGACGGCGTGGTCGAAGGGGAGCGCTGGCAGGTGAAGAAGATCCTGGTGAAACCTGGGGCCTGCCTGTCGCTGCAGATGCACCATCACCGCGCCGAGCACTGGGTAGTGGTCAAGGGCACGGCCGTAGTTGAAAAGGACGGGGTCGAGGAGTTGGTGGGCGAGAACGAAAGCACCTACATCCCGCTTGGCTCCAGGCATCGCCTGTCCAACCCAGGCAAGATCCCGGTGGAGCTGATCGAGGTGCAGAGCGGCCCCTATCTTGGCGAAGACGACATCGTCCGTTTTGAAGATCGCTATGGCCGCAGCGACGTCCAGGCCAGCTCAGCGCGCCAGCACCCGGCCGATCACAGCGGCCTGCTCGAAGCCACTGGCCCTTAGCTCCCCTAGCGCGGCGGCGGCCCGCTCGGCTGGCAAGGCCGCCAGCAACGGGCCGCAGGTCTGGGGATCGATCAGCAGCTCTTTGAGCAGCTCCGGCTGTTGTGCTGGCGGTCTGAACCGCACCAGCCCGCACTCCAGCCATCCCAGCGCCTGCCGGTTGGATGGCGCCAGGCTGCTGGAGAAGCCATCGGCCAGCAGCGCCCAGACACCTGGCAGGACCGCAATCGCCTCCCCATCGAGCTCAACGGTCAGCTCCCCGGCGGCGAGCATTTCGCCCAGGTGGCCCAGCAGCCCGAAACCGGTGATGTCGGTGCAGGCCGTGCAGCCGTGGGCGGCCAGCTGCTCCACCAGCACCGCCTGGCTCTGCTGCATCACGGTCAGGGCCTGATCGATCCAGCTGGCGCCGGCGCCGCCGGCCATGGCCGCGGCGAACAGCACTCCCGTGCCGATCGGTCGCGTGAGGATCAGGGCATCGCCGGCCCGGAGGCCGCCCTTGGCCCAGAAGCGGCAGGCCGGGGTGCTGCCGTTGACGCAGAGGGCCAGACTCAGCCCTTCGCCAGCCTGTAGCTGCTGCAGGGTGTGGCCGCCCAGCAGCTCGGCGCCAAGGTCGTCGAGCACCGAGCGCACCCCGGCCAGGGTCTGCAGCAGCAGGTCTTCCTGGAGTGAATCGGCCGCTCGGGGCAGGGTCACCAGGGCCTGGGCACTCTCCACCCGGCCGCCGCAGGCCCAGAGGTCCGAGCAGGCATGCAGGGTGGTGAGGCGGCCATTCAGCCAGGGATCGTCCACCAGGGCGGGGAAGCCATCGAGGCTCTGCAGCAGCCGGGAGCCATCGGCTGCGGCCGCGATGATCACCGCGTCTTCGGCGGTTTGTGCGGTTGCGATCCCGCCTGACTGGCCTCCGGCCAGGCCGGCCAGCCGCGCCAGGGCACGCGAGAGGGGCGCGGCCGGCAATTTGGCCGCACAGCCTCGGCAGGGCATGGCGATAGCCGACTGGCCGGCCTGGCCCATTGCCGCCACGTCTTCGAAGCCGTCCATGAAGCGCTGATCGAGGTGTGCTTTCCAGCGCCACAGCCAGCGGCTCGGGCCCACGGCCAGGGGCCCCCAGAACGCGACCGCCCTGGGTTGAGCGGCCTTGTGTCCTGCCGTATTTCCAGGGCCGGCGCCGAGCAGCCGCAAAGCCTGCCGCTGGGGACGCCAGCGGCGCAGAGGCGTGCCAGCCGGGCTCAAGCTGCGGCGCAGATTGGTCGCCAGCACGGGTGCGGCGCGCACCGCCCACACCCCGCTGGGCGGGCGCGGTGCCGTTCGGATCAGGCCGCAGTCGCCGCTGGCGAAAATCGCCGTTTGGCCCTCCACCTGCAGGCTGGATTCGGTCCACACGCGGCCGCTGGCCGGATCGGTGGCCAGACCGGCGGCCGCCAGCCAGGCCGGTGCCCGGCTGCCCGTGCAGAGCACCCGCTGGGTTTCGGGCTCGGCGGCTCCGATGCGGATGCCCGCGGCGGCCAGCAGCCTTTCGCCGCAACGGTTCGCTGCCGCTGAGCCCAGCTGCAGGCCCGTGGGCCGCGGCTCGATCGCCAACGACCGCCCCGGGCCGAAGCGCCTGCGCAGGGCGAGGGCCACCTCCAGCCCGGCCGCCCCTCCCCCCAGTACCGCCAACGCGGCGGAGCTGGAATCCTGGGCGTCACACCAGCCCAGAAAGGGCTCCAACGGCTTGATGGCGATGTCCCGGCCACAGCCGTCGCCTCTGCCGTCGCCTCCGCAGCGCGCCGGGGCAGGGGCGCTCACAGCCCCGACATCAAGGCTGAGTCGGTCCCAGCGCAAGGGGGGGCGTCCCGCCAGCTGCAGCTCCTGCCTCGTCAGGTCCAGGCCGGTGATCTCGGCGCAGACGAAGCTCACCCCCGCCTGTGCGCAGAGCCGGCGCAGATCAATGCTGCAGGCCTCCCGGGCATAGAGCCCGGCGATCAGGCCAGGCACCATGCCGCTGTAGAGGGCGCTGCTGCTGCGGCTCACCAGGGTGATCAGGGCGTGGGCAGGAGGGCCGCTTCTGCTGTTACCCCTGGCTCTGGCCATGGCCCAGGTGCGCAACACCAGGGCGTGGCTGTGACCACCCCCGGCCAGCACCAGGTGGTGGGTGGGCGGGGTGGTGGACCTCAATAGCCGGCGGGATTGGCCCGCTGCCAGGCCCAGCCATCGCGGCAGATGTCATCGAGTCCGCGCTGGGTGCGCCAGCCGAGGCGTTCGCCGGCCAGGGCGGGATCCGCCACCGTGATCGCCACATCGCCCGGCCGCCGCGCCACCAGTCGGTGGGCGATCGGGTGACCGCAGGCCCGCTCAAAGGCGTGCACCAGCTCCAGCACCGAATGGCCCTGGCCGCTGCCGAGGTTGAGGATGAGGTGCTGGGGCGCCTCGGCGAGCAGGACGTCGAGGGCGGCGCGGTGACCCTCAGCCAGATCCATCACGTGGATGTAGTCGCGCACGCCGGTGCCATCGGCGGTGGGCCAGTCATGGCCGAAGACCTCGAGATGGGGCCGCCGCCCCACCGCCACCTGGGTGAGGAAGGGAAAGAGATTGTTGGGATGGCCGCCGGGGTCTTCGCCGATGCGGCCACTGGGGTGGGAGCCCACCGGATTGAAATAGCGCAGGCAGGCGATGCGCCAGCCGTCTTCGCTGGCCGCCACATCGGCCAGCAGCCGCTCGGCGGCGGCCTTGCTGTGGCCATAGGGATTGACCGGTCGCAGCGGCGCCGTTTCCGGGATGGGCACCGTTTCCGGCAGGCCGTAGAGGGTGGCGCTGCTGCTGAACACGATCGTGCGGCAGCCCGCCTTCGCCATCGCCATCAGCAGCCGCTGGGTGCCGCAGACATTGACATCCCAGTAACGGAGCGGATCAGCCACCGATTCCGCCACGGCCTTGAGGCCGGCGAAATGAATCACCGCGTCGATCGGCACGCTGCCGCCGAAGGCCCGCGCCAGGGCTGCGGGATCGCGGATGTCCCCCTCGATCACCTCCAGCCGATCGCCTGCGTCTGCGCCGGCCAGCTCGGCCACCCGGCGCAGCGCTTTGGGAGAGCCGTTGGAAAAATCATCCAGCACCACCAGCCGGTGGCAGGCCTCCAGCAACACCAGAGCGGTGTGACTGCCGATGAAGCCCGCTCCCCCGGTGATCAGCAGGGTGGGCATGGCTGGATTGGCACAACACCATTGAGCCTAACAAGCGATTGCCGATCTCCTTGCTGTTTATCTAAAGCCGTGGCCATAAATCAAGCATTTTTGCAGTTAATAAAAAGCAGCAGATCCTTGCCAAGGAAGTAACCAATGCTGGACATCTGCGCCAAGTTCAAGCCTGGTTCAAGCCAAAGCTCCAATCTGGTTCAGGCCAGGCGCAGATCGAGCGTCCGGCAGCCTCCAGCTGGCTCCGGCCAGTCCGCTGCATCGCTGGCCCAGGGGGGCGCTGCCTCTTCACTGCTTTCTGCCGCGGCCGCTTCCTGCGAAGGGCTCAACGGCTGAAAAGCATCCCCTGCCTCGCCCGTGCCATCGAGCACGAAGCGCGCTGGGAGATCCTGCAGGTCTGGGTTGCCTTCAATGGCCAACTGCAGGGGCAGGTGGGGCTCAATGCAGGGATGCAGCGAGGGGTAGAGGCTGCTGTGCCGGTAGCGCAGCCCCAGCCAGCCGTCGCCGAGGGGCAGCACCCGGCCGTTGAGGCGCAGGCGGTGGTTGGCGAGAAACGCTGCATTGGCCTTGATTTCCAGGCGCTGCAGCGAACTGTCCACGAAGCGGCTCGTGCTGCCGCCCTCCACCGGGGTGTCGCAGAGCAGGGGCCAGGGCTCCAGGGCCCGGCGGATCTCCAGGCTGGCTCCGTCGCGCTGCCAATCGAGCAACAGCGGAAAGCGCCACTCCCAGATCTGGCGGAACGGAGCCGTCTCAAGCGGCAGTCCATCGCCGCCGAGGCGGGCAATCAGGCCTTCAAGGTCACTCCAGAGGGCGGCGGGGAGAAGGAATTCGTCGTGGAGCCGCTCACCGAACGGCTCCAGACCGCTTGGACGATGGCTGGGCTCCAGCAGGTGGGCCGCCAGCGCGGTCCAGAGCAGGGCGATCGTGGCGGTCCATTGCGGCTGCGGCAGGCTTTCGATCGCCCGGAATTCGATCAGGCCCTGGCAGCCGCCGCCCCAGGCGGGATTCCAGAATTTGTCGAAGCTGATTTCACTGCGGTGGGTGTTGCCGCTGCGATCGGCGTGGATGTGGCGCAGGGTTTCGCTGATCAGTTGGCGTTGATCGCCCTCCGGCAGCGCTTCGATTGCGGTGTGGGCCAGGGTCAGATCGAGGCGGCTGGCGCTGCCTTCATCGAGCCGGGGTGACTGCGAGGCCGGACCGACCGAACGGTTGCCGAACAGATAGGACAGGCTGGGGTGGTGCTGCCAGAACCGCAGGATTCCAATCAGCCAGGCGGGCCTGCCGAAGAATGGGTTCTGCTCCAGGCTTGGTCCGCCCCAGAGCAGGTGATTGCCACCGCCGGTGCCCTCGATCGAGTTGCCGTTGCGCTTCCAGGAACGCAGTCCAACCAGCGCGCCGACGGTATCGAGGGTGTGGATCCAGCCGGCGTACTCGCCCCAGCTGTGGCAGACCGGCAGGTTCACCTCCAGCACACCGGGATCGGCCGTCAGGCCGAGCACCTGCCAGTGGCCGTCCATGTCGATCGGCAAGACGCCGCTCAGCTCCGGCCGACTCCAGCCGGCACTGGCCGTGGCGATCACCTCCAGCAGTTGTTGCAGCGGCTGGCGGGCCAGGGGAGGGAGGAACAGGGTCCAGCCATCGGCTGTGATCTCCAGGGTGA
The DNA here is from genome assembly GCF_001885215.1 of Synechococcus sp. SynAce01. Lineage (GTDB taxonomy): Bacteria > Cyanobacteriota > Cyanobacteriia > PCC-6307 > Cyanobiaceae > Regnicoccus > Regnicoccus frigidus. Next base: position 1,351,905 of record NZ_CP018091.1, read on the forward strand.
GCACCTGGCGCAGCACGCCCTCCGGGAAGGATTGGAGCGGCAGGCGCAGGCCGGCGGGCCCCGTGGCCATCAACAGGTTGCGCAGCTCCTTGGCCAGGGGCCAGCGGGCCGCCTGCCAGCCGGGCGGCTCAGCGGCCTCGGCCGGATCCTCCGGTTCGCTGATGTGGCAGAGCGCCGCGGCCCAGACCCGGCTGTCAGCGGCGAGGGGATCGCGCAGCTTGAGCGGGTGCAGGCGGCAGCCCAGGGCCGTACCGATCGCCTCGAGAAAGGCCTCGGCCTGCTTGGCAGGCAGGGGTTTGGCCTTCTTGAGCTTCTTCGGTCGTCCCTTGGCCGGGGAGGAGGCGGGATCGGCATCCTGGGGCCAGTGCACCACTGGCGTGGCGTCGGGCCCGGTGATCAGCCGCAACGCCCAGCGCGGATTGACTTCGCCGTCGTAACGCTTGCCCGGGCAATACATCAAGGTGCTGCCAGGCCAGACCCTGAGACGCAGCTCCTGGGCCAGGGCGCGGGCGTAGGTGAGTTTGGTCGGCCCATCGGCTGCCACCGTCCATTCGGCGCCTGTCGGCTCAAAGGGCACATAGGTGGGCTCACCGCCGAGGGTGAGGCTGATGCCGGCCGCCTGCAGCCGGACCTCGGCGGCAGCAGCGGTTGCTTCCATCCAGTCCCCGGTCTTGGCCATCGACGGCGCCAGTTCGGTGATCAGCATCTCAGGCTTGGTCCGCCTGTGCCGAGGGGATCAGGGCGCAGGTTGTGATGGGCACTGGAGACACCTTCCAGATGCGCTCGGCGTACTCGTTGATCGAGCGGTCGCTGCTGAAGAAGCCGCAGCGGGCACAGTTCAGCAGGGACATCTTGCTCCAGCTCTCGCTTCGCACCCAGGCCTCATCCACCGTGTTCTGGGCGCGGCGGTAATCGCCGATGTCGGCCATCACCCGGAAGGGATCACTGCTGCAGAGGTTGGCCAGCAGCGGATGGAAGAGGTCGCGGTCACCTTCGCTGAAGTGGCCCGAGCCGATCAGGTCGATGGCCTCGCGGGCGATCGGGTCGTTCTCCAGCCAGGGCATCGGGTGGTAGCCATTGCGGTTGATCGCCTCGATCTCTTCGGCGGTGTGGCCGAACAGGAAGAAATTCTCGTGGCCCACCAGATCGCGGATTTCCACATTGGCGCCATCGAGGGTACCGATCGTGACCGCCCCGTTCAGGGCCATCTTCATGTTGCCGGTGCCGGAGGCCTCCTTGCCGGCCGTTGAGATCTGCTCGGAAAGGTCGACCGCTGGATACACCTTCTGGCCAAGGCTGACACTGAAGTTCGGCAGGAACACCACCCGCATCCGGCCGTCCATGGCGGGATCCATGTTGACGATTTCGGCGATGCCGTTGATCAAGCGGATAATCAGCTTGGCCATGGCGTAGCCCGGGGCCGCCTTGCCACCGAAGATGAAGGTGCGCGGCGGCAGATCCTCACCGTTGCGCAGGCGCAGGTAGCGCTCGACGATCTGCAGGGCGGCCAGGTGCTGGCGCTTGTATTCGTGGATCCGCTTCACCTGCACATCGAACAGGGAGGAGGGATCCACCAACACCCCCAGGTCCTGATGGATGGTGTTCGCCAGGCGCTGTTTGCCCTGGTCGCGCACGGAATGCCAGCGCTCCAGGAAGCTGGCGTCGTCGGCGAACGATTCCAGGCGCTGCAATTCGCCCAGATCACGGCGCCAGTTGGCGCCGATCGCCTCATCGAGCAGGCCGGAGAGAGGGGGGTTGGCCACGGCGATCCAGCGCCTGGGCGTGACGCCATTGGTGACGTTGGTGAAGCGCTCGGGCCAGAGCCCGGCGAACTCGGCGAACAGCTGGCTGCGCACCAGTTGGCTGTGCAGCTCCGCCACCCCGTTGACGTGGTGGCTGCCCACCACCGCCAGGTTGGCCATGCGCACCTTGCGCTGACCGCCCTCCGAAATCAGCGACATCCTCTCCAGCAGGCCCGGTTGGCCGGGGTAGCGGATGCGAACCATGCGCAGAAAGCGGCTGTTGATTTCGTAGATGATCTGCAGTTGGCGGGGCAGCAGCCGCTCGAACAGATCCACTCCCCAGGTTTCCAGCGCCTCGGGTAACAGGGTGTGATTGGTGTAGCTGATGCTGGCGGTGGTGATTGACCAGGCGGTGTCCCAGTCCACGTCGTGCTCATCCATCAGCAGCCGCATCAGCTCAGCCACGGCGATTGCCGGGTGGGTGTCGTTGAGCTGAACGGCGAATTTGGTGTGGAAGTCGGTAACCGCCAGCCCCTGCCCCTTGAGGATGCGGAACATGTCCTGGAGGCTGCAGCTCACGAAGAAGATCTGCTGGCTCAGGCGCAGCTGTTTGCCCTGCTCCATCTCGTCATTGGGATAGAGCACCTTCGAGAGCGTTTCCGACTGCATCTTCTGCAGAACCGCCCGGGTGTAGTCGCCGGCGTTGAAGGAGGCGAAATCGAACGCTTCCGGGGCCTGGGCCGACCAGAGCCGCAGGGTGTTGGCGGTGCTGACTCCATAGCCAAGGATCGGCGTGTCGTAGGCGACGCCGATCACCGTGTTGTCGCCGATCGTGACCGGGTAGCTCCACTCCGGGCGCACCACTTCCCAGGGGTTGCCCTGGGCCAGCCAGGGGTCGGTGCTCTCCACCTGATTGCCGTAGCGAATCTGCTGGCGGAAGATGCCGAACTCGTAACGGATGCCGTAGCCGATCGCCGGCAGCTCAAGGCTGGCCATTGATTCCTGGAAGCAGGCCGCCAGGCGACCCAGACCGCCGTTGCCCAGCCCCGGTTCCGGTTCTTCCTCGATCAGCTCCTGCAGGTCAAGGCCCAGTTCGCTGCAGGCGGCTGCGGCGGCCTCGCGCAGGCCGAGGTTGACCAGGTTGTTCTCCAGGTGAGGGCCGAGCAGGTATTCGGCCGAGAGATAGCTGACGGTCCGGACGTGGGCCTGGGTGTAAGCCTCGGCGGTATCGACCCAGTTGTGCAGCAGTTGATCGCGTACCGCCAGTGCCAGGGCGCGGTAGTAATCGTGCTGGGTGGCCAGCGAGGGCGACTTCGCCAGGCTGGAGAAGAGATGGTGGCGCATCCCCTCGGCCAGGGTGTGGCCGTCAGAGAAGGGAGCGTTACCCCGGTTGGCGGGGGGTGCGCTGGTCGTTGCCATCAAGCGTGACGTGTTGCTGAGACCTTCATGGTGCGGGAAGGGTGATCAATGCTGCTCCAACGGTTACCGATTCCTGTTGAGGATGGATGGCCCTCAGGCTTTGGTTTGGGTTTTGCTCAGAAGTGCAGCAGGTTCGGCAGCGTCGGTACGGCGTCAAGCATTTCCGCTTCGATCAACCAACTCAGCTCGCTCTCCACACCCAATGGCCCGCTGAACGAGCCGGAGATCGCGGCGGTAAGGGTGGATTTCGAGGAGGTGGCCAGTGGGATGTAGCGATCGTCGATGGCCCCCATGCCGCTGGGATCGAAGCCCCGCCAGCCAGCACCCGGCAGGTACACCTCTGCCCAGGCGTGCAGGTCGTAGCGCTCCGGTTTCGGCTCCACCAGGTGGTAGCCACTGACGAACCGCGCCGGCAGCCCGACGCAGCGGCAGGCTTCGATCATCAGCACCGCCAGGTCCCGGCAGGACCCCACCCGTTCCTTGAGGGTGCGTCCGGCCGGCCAGGCCGGACCGGTGTGCCGTTGTGTGTACTTGACCCGGTCCTGAATCATTTCGACCAGTTGCTGCAGAAACATCAGGGCGCGCTGATCGCTTCCCATCAGTGCTTCCTGGGCCAGTTCCACCGCCGCCGGCTCGTGCTGTCCGTTGGGCAGCCAACCCTCCAGGCTGCCCATCAGATCCCCGTTCAACTGGCCCACGGGATAGGGCAGTTCCGGTTCGTTCAGGGCCAGGCAGGCCTGCAGCAAGGGAGCCACCTGGGTTTCCACTTCGCTGATCGCCCGGACCTCAAGGCAGTCGGTGGAGCCGAGGAAATGGGCGCGCAGGATGTCGTCACCACTGGCGGCGATCAACGGATGCAGGCCGTGGGGATCGGGGGAGAAGGCCAGATCAAAGGCCAGCAGCCGCTGAAAACCATGGGCGCGCGGCTTCATGCAGAGGCGATGGGGTCCCAGCAGCACCGGCGCGCTGTAGCGATAGGTGAGGGTGTGGGTTATGCGGGCGCGCATGCCTGGGACGTGGGAGCGGTGGGGAGGGTGGAGCTCGCAGCGACAACGGCGGATTCGGCCCCAGTGTCGCCATTGGACGTGTCGCCACTGAAATCGGACGGCATCGAGGCAGTGGCCGGCGCCGGTTGGCTGGTGACGAAATAACGCTCGTCGATGCGTTCATGCAGGGTGTTGAGATCGCTCTGGAAGTGATCGATCGCCTCATGCAGGCCCCGACCGACCAACTCATCGATGCGCACATAGCTCCAATTGGCGAGCATCAGGCCACTCAGGCATTCCAGGTCGTCGGGTGGACCTGGCACGGGGTTGCCGCGAATCACCCGCAGGGATTTGTTGATTCCCTCCAGGCAATAGCGCACGGAGCGGGGAAAAATCGGGTCGAGCAGGAGGAAAGACGCCACGGCCTTGGGGGCGATGGCCTTCTGCTGCGACTGCCGGAACATCTGGTAGGCGCCGGCGGAGCGCAACAGCGAGATCCACTGCAGCTCATCGACCACACCGCCGACCACCTCGGCGGCTGGCAACAACAGAAAATACTTGACATCGAGAATCCGGCTTGTCTTTTCGGCGCGCTCGACCAATCGGCCCAGTTTGCTGAATTGCCAGGAGAGATCACGGCTGAGCGTTGCATCGGTGATGCCATAGAACAGCTGGCAGGCGTAGCGGATCTGGTGCAGTTGCTCCTGGGCTGGCTGCTGCCAGAACTGGTCGCTTTCGTGAATGGTGAGATAGATGTCGTTGAGCTGCTCCCACATCTCGGAGGTGATCACCTCGCGGATCTGACGGGCGTTCTCCCGGGCCGAGGCGATGCAGTTGACGATGCTGCTGGGGTTCTCCGGGTGGTTGATCAAAAAGCCCACCACGTCGCTGGGGCGGCCCTGCGGACAGAGCTCGTCGAAGAGCTCACGATCGTCGCTGGCATCGATCAGGGGCAGCCAGGGCTCGGCGCTGCCCGGCGGGCAGTCGAGGGCCATGGCTTCGCTGACCTCAAGGAAGCGCGACAGGTTTTCCGCTCGCTCGATATAGCGGTTGATCCAATAAAGGGAGTCGGCGACGCGGCTCAGCATGTGGCTTCATCCACGATCCAGGTGTCCTTGCAGCCCCCGCCCTGGGAGGAGTTCACCACCAGTGAACCGCGCCGCAGGGCGACACGGGTGAGGCCGCCGGGGCTGACCCAGGCGCCCTTGCCGCGCAGCACATAGGGCCTGAGATCCACGTGACAGGGGTAGAGCTCACCTTCACTCAGCGAGGGCACCGTTGAAAGTTCCAGGGTGGGTTGCGCAATGAAATTACGTGGATCGGCCTGAATCTTCTCAGCAAAGAGCTGGATCTCCTCGGCGGAGGCATGGGGGCCGATCAGCATGCCGTAGCCGCCCGCTTCACCGACGGATTTGACCACCAGATCCTTGAGGTGGGCCAGCACGTAGGCCCTGTCTTCAGCCCGCGCGCAGATGTAGGTGGGCACGTTTTCGATGATCGGCTCCTCGTCGAGGTAGTAGCGGATCATCTCCGGCACATAGGCATAGATCAGCTTGTCGTCGGCCACGCCGGTGCCGGGGGCATTGGCAATCGCCACCCGGCCGGCGGCGTAGACCTCCATCAGCCCGCGCACCCCCAGCATCGAATCGGAGCGGAACACGGCTGGGTCAAGGAAATCGTCGTCGATGCGCCGGTAGATCACATCCACCAGCTCCAGGCCGGCGGTGCTGCGCATCCAGACCCGGTTGTTCTCACAGACCAGATCCCGGCCCTCCACCAGCTGGATGCCCATCTGCTGGGCCAGGAAACTGTGCTCGAAGTAGGCGCTGTTGAACACCCCTGGCGTGAGCAGCACCACCTTGGGGGTGTCGGTCCAGGGGGCGAGCTTGTGCAGGGTCTGGAGCAGGTGGGAGGGGTAGTCGTCGATCGGCTGGACGGTGGGCCCGGCGAACAGGCTCGGGAACATCCGCTTCATCACCCGCCGGTTTTCCAGGAAGTAAGCCACGCCCGATGGGCAGCGCAGGTTGTCTTCCAGCACCCGCCAGGTGCCCTGTCCATCACGGATCAGGTCGAGACCGGACACATGGCACCAGCGCCCGAGCGGCGGCTTGAAGCCCCGCATCTGCGGCCGCCAGCCATGGGAGCTCTCGACATCGCTGCGGGGAACGACCCCGTCCTTGAGGATGGCCTGGTCGCCGTAGACATCGGCGAGGAAGTGATCGATCGCTTCGAGCCGCTGGATCAGGCCCCGTTCCAGGCGCTGCCAGTCGCCGGAGCGGATCAGGCGGGGCAGGGGATCAAAGGGAAGGATGCGCTCGCCGCCATCCTCGCCGGAGCCGTTGAGCCGGAACGTGGCCCCGAGCCGCTTGAGCAGCAGACCGGCGGCCACGTGGTTGCGGTTGATCTCCTCGATGCCGAGCTGGCCCAGGGAGGAGAGCAGGGGTTTGAGTGCGGCCCGGGGCTCGGCCGTTGCGGTGAAGTACTCGTCATATCCCTTGCGTGGCAGATACTCGGTGAACATCGATCAGCCTTGGGCAGATGGAGATCATGAAGAGCGTCATTGACAGCCCCAGTGATCGTTGCTACTGATTCAACTCGGGTTGGTGATCGATCCCCCGGCTGTGTGTTCAGAGCCGTAACGATCACGACACCGCCTGGCAGCCCTGCCCTGCATGATCAAAGCGGCTCTCGACGATTGGGCCGGCCCTTCAGGGCCTTGTTGACCATTCCCCAGGCGACGCACCTCTCATTGGCGTCAGCCGGCTGTTTGCGGTTCCACCTCTGCTGGGGCCCGGCTGCAGGCGCCGCTGTTGCTGGATCTACCGGTGCTGAATTCGCTGGCACCTTGAGCTTTGGCTCCATTGGGTTTGCCGCTGCGTGATTAGCGCCGTCACGCCATTTTTCCCACGTTGTTCGGGTGTGCCTGTTGGGCGTGCCGTTTGTATCGCCATGACTTCCGCTTCCCCTCCGGCTTCAGAACATCTGCCAGCGACGCTGACCAAGGTGGAGCAGGCCAAGGCTGACCTCTGCGGCCTCGACCTCCTGCCCCGCTTGCCCCAGCTGGCCCGCAATGGCTGGGAGGCCCTCGATGAGGCCACCCTCACCATTCGCCTCAAGTGGTTGGGGATCTTTTTTCGGCCGGTCACACCCGGCCGCTTCATGCTGCGCTTGCGGCTTCCCAACGGGGTGATCACCGCCGAGCAGCTGGAACTGCTGGGTGAAGCGATCGATCGTTGCGGTGAGCACGGCAGCGCTGACATCACCACCCGCCAGAACCTGCAGCTGCGGGGGCTGCTGTTTGAAGACATGCCGCCGTTGTTGGACGCCATGGAGCGGCTCGGCCTCACCAGCCGCCAATCCGGCCATGACAACCCCCGCAACATCACCGGCAACCCTCTGGCCGGGATCGACCCCGAGGAGATCGTCGACACCCGCCCGCTGGTGCAGGCCATCCAGGATCGCCTGTTCTGCGCCGATGGCCCGCGCAACCTGCCCCGCAAGTTCAACGTGGCCGTCGGCGGTGCTCCCGACAGCTTCCTGCTCCACAACGACCTGGCCTTCCTGCCGGCCCATCACGACGGCCGGCTCGGCTTCACCGTGATGGTGGGGGGCTTCTTCTCCGCCCAGCGCAATGAACTGGCCATCCCCCTCGGGCTCTGGCTGGAGGCCGACCAGCTGCCCGATTTCGCCCTGGCGGTGCTGCGCCATTTCGAGCAGTGCGGCAACCGCAAGCTGCGCAACAAGAGCCGGCTGATGTATCTGATCGACGAGTTCGGCCTGGAGGCCTATCGGGCGGCGGTTCTGGAGGTGTATGGCGAGCAGGCCGGTGCCCCGGCTGAGGCCCGGATCCAGCCCCACGACGGCCGCCACCTGGTGGATCGGGCCCCCCGCGATGGCCTGGGCTGGAATCCACAGGCGCAGGAGGGGCTCGGCTGGCTCGGGCTCCACGTGCCGATGGGCCGACTGGATGGGGAGTCGATGCTGGCCCTGGCCGGCCTGGCCCGCCGCTATGGCAGCGGCGAGCTCAGGCTCACCGAGGCCCAGAACGCCCTTCTGCCCGATGTTCCGCTGGCTCGCCGCCAGGCGCTGGAGGCGGAGCCGCTCCTGCAGCGCTTCCGCCCCGACCCCGGCGCCCTGCAGGCCGAAGCCGTGAGCTGCACCGGCAGCGCCTACTGCAGCTTTGCCCTGATCCCAACCAAAGGCACCGCCCAGGCGCTGGTGGAGGAGCTGGAGCGACGGGTTGACCTGCCTGAATCGGTGCGTACCCACTGGACCGGCTGCCCCAACGCCTGTGGCCAGCCCTACATGGGTCAGATCGGCCTGATGGGCGCCAAGGCCCGCAAAGACGGCGAGATGGTGGAGGCGGTGAAGATCTTCCTTGGCGGTGCCATGGGCGCCGAACCCCGGTTGGCCGAGCTGCACCACAAAGGGGTGCCCCTGAGCGAACTCCCCGATGTGATGGAGGAGCTGCTGGTGGAGCACTTCGGTGCCCGGCGGAAGCTGGCCGGCGGCTGAGGCCGCTGGCTGGCGAGGCTGCCATCGTGGAACCCCATCACCTGCGAGGACGGCGTGGCCTGCACGCCTGAGACAAGCCTGTTGCCGGCCGCCTTGCCGGGCCCGGAGTCTGCGCAGCGCTGGCCCTGGCTGCAGCGGCTGCGGCGCAGCAGCGATGTGCCCCTGGAGGCCTGGTTGCAGGCGATCGAAACCGGAGCCCTGTCGCTCGATGCCGACCTGATCGCCGCCCTGGCCCCGCGCCTCGACGCCGCGGCGGCGCTGCGGCTGCTGGACGGCTGGTTGAGGGGCGGCTCCAGGGATCCCGCCGTGCTGCAGGTGATCGGTCAGCACCGCGGTCCCGCCCTGGCGGCCCGCTTGCGCCAGGCTTTGGCCGCCGATGGGGTCGGGCGGGCGCCCTGGCTGCTGCCCCTGCTCGGTCATCAGCGCGATCCGGCCGACTTTGCGTTGTTATCGAGCTGGCTGCTGGGTCCGCAGCCGTTGCGCTGCCGTCAGGCGGCCCTTGAGGGGCTGGCTGTCGGACTCTCCAGCTGGCCCCTGCCTGCGCTGCGCGCCCTGTTGCGCCAGCTGGTTACGGGTCTGCAGCCTTCCCTGGCCGCCCCTGCGCTGGATCTGCTGGCCCGCTTGCCCCAGCCCAGGCGGGCGCTCGCGGGCCTGGCGCCCGCAGCCCTGGAGCCTTCGGTGCAACGGCGCCGGCAACGCCGGCTTGCGGCCTTGCCGGCCAATCCCCTTGTCCTGGTGGTGCACGGCCGCAGTGGTGGGCTGATCCCGCCCGAGCTGGAGGTCCTGCGCGCCGAGTTACAAAGCCTGCGTCGCTCGCCGGTGCTGCTCCAGGCTCTGACGGCAGCGGCCTTGCCCGTTCCCGAACCGCTCCGCCAGGCCGCTGAGGGCCAGCCCCTGAGCCTGATGCCACTGCTGCTGCTGCCTGGCAGTCACGTCTGCGGCGATGTGCCGGCGCTGGCCGCCCGCTGGCGTAGCAGCGGCCCAGTGATCCGCTTGCCCTTCCTGGGGGCCTGGCCCCTCTGGCAGCAGGCCCTGCGCCAGGAAGTGTGCGCCCTGGTGGCGGCCAGCGAGCCATCCGCTGGCGACGACGGGCCGCTGCTGCCACTGCTGCTGCATCACCCGCTTCGGAGCTCCCTGGCCGGGCGCTATCTGGCCCACCTCGGCCCGTTCTGCGGCGCCACCTGCCTGCCCACGCCCTACAGCGCGCCGGATTCCGATGCAGGGCGCTCGCTGCTTGAAGACCCTTCAGACCGCCCCGTTGTGCTGCCGTTGGTGCTGGCCAGCAATCGCCTCACTGAGGCCTTGCCCGATTGGTGTGCTGAGCCCCTGCTGCAGCGCCCCGCACTGCGCGCGTGCCTGCTGGATTTGCTCCTCTGCCTGCCTTAAGCGCTCCCGCTGCGTGAGCAGATGACCACATGGGGCGGCTACCGAGCCGGGATCGGGGTGGTTGGTAACACGAGCTACAGGCAGGAAGACTCGCCCCTGTTCTAATAATTGAGTGAATGAGTCAGCCTTGGCTGCTTCATTTTCTTTTTGGGTCAATATCTGCGGGTGCAACTTTGTTATGGGGCCAATCGGCTCCTGACGCCCGCACATTGACTTCCACGCGTGAAACGCTTGGGCTCTGTGTCCTTCTAGGCATTGACCCGCAAGCTTTTGTTGCGTCGTTGCTTTGGCCAGCACGATTCAGCCGTTTGAATGATTTGCGTTGCTTGGCATCTTGGGTCCGCTCAGGTCCCTGCTGCCGCTGTATCTCAGCGAATCTCGTCCAACTATTTTTGCATTGAGTTTTTATGGCTTCCATCCCTTCCAAGCAAGCTTCTGACCCGATGTCGCGGCTCCTCAATTGGTTCAGCGCCCTGGGCGCAGATACCCCTGAAACGCAGCCTTCACGGAAACGGCTTGATCCATTCAGCAGGTTGATGAATCGAATTAGCGGCTGATGTCTTCTCTTTTTGCGAACGTCAGGCTCGAATCCCAGGCCTGATTCAAAATCTGATACGCGCTTCTGTCCCACACCCTTTTCCAGGCTTACCTTCCTCCAATGGATTACGTCTTACCGAATGAACTCGTCGACGGCATGATTGCCGCCGGCGGCAAGAAATCCAGCGTCAGTATTAAGAATCTGTTGTTGCGCGGGTTTTATTCCGGATCCGCCCTCGGCCTGGCGTTGTGCCTGGCCCTCACGATCATGGTTCAGACGGGCATTCCCTGGATCGGCTCGTTCATCTTCCCGTTCGGATTCGCCAGCATCGTGCTGTTCGGTATGGAGTTGGTGACTGGAAACTTTGCCCTGCTGCCGATGGCGGTCTGGGCAGGCCGGACCACCTGGAGCAAAACCTTCCGCAACTGGATCTGGGTGTGGATCGGTAATTTCCTTGGCACCGGCCTGGTCGGCATTCTCTTTGCCATCAGCCTCACCAGTGGTGGCACCGCAGACCTGGCCACAGGCTCCGGTGACTGGGTGGAGGTCGCCAACAAAATCATCGGCCTGAACAAGGCCAATGTGATTACCAAGTATCAAGATCTGGGCCTTCTTGGCTTTTTTCTTGCCTTTCTTCGTGGCGTGATTGCCAACTGGTTGGTTTGTCTTGGGGTCACCCTGGCGCTGGTGAGCAAGAGCGTTCCAGGCAAGATCATGGCCTGCTGGCTACCGATCACCGCCTTCCAAGCCCTGGGTATGGAGCACATTGTGGTGAATATGTTCCTGCACACCACCGGCCCTTTGCTGGGTTCTGGCGTGGGCTTCGCCCAGATCGTCTTCTGGAATTATCTTCCCGTCACTCTGGGCAACATTGTGGGCGGCATGGTGTTCATCGGCATGCTCTTCTACAGCACGCACCGTTCACCCATCAGCAATGTGTTGCCGCTGAAGCATGATGAACGGCTGGAGCGTGAATTGGCTGCCGAGCTTGGTGCTCGCTGATCCAGCACTCTCTCGATAAGTGGCTACTCTTCGTGAGTGGCCGAAACCCAGCCTCTGGCTGGGTTTTTTATTGGCGAAAAGAACCGGGTCTGATCACCTGGCGGCGATTACCACTTCTTGTAGGGCAGGAACTTGCCACACATGCTGACCTGGACGCGAGCGCCGCCGGGGTCTTCGATTTTTTCCACATTGAGGGTGAAGTCGATGGCGCTCATGATGCCATCGCCGAATTTCTCTTGAATCACATCTTTGAGCGGCAAGCCGTACACCTGCATGATCTCGTAGAAGCGATAGATCAAGGGATCGGTGGGCAGCACCGGATCCAGGCAGCCTTTGGTGGGGTAGGCCTGCAGGGCTTCGGCAATCTCCGCTGAGAGATCCAGCAGGCCAGCCAGTTGTTCGGCCTCCGCCGCTGAAGCTGCGGCCTGGCCATAGAACAACGAGGCAATCCAGACCTCATCGAGACCCATGGCCGCTTCCAGGTCAGCAAAGCTGAGGCCCTTGGCTTTCTTGGCGGCCATCAGGGTGGCGGTGAGGCTGGGGCCTGGCGAAGCTGAGGCAAACGAGTGGGCCATAAAATGAGTAGAGCGGCGTACAGAAGGGATGGAAACAAGCAGGTTTTTATGCTGCTGAGCAACCGCCATTATGCGGCCTTTCAATCATCTCTTCCTAACGCGCAATAGCCCGTGCCGGTTGCTACGAATAGCCCCACCCTGCCTGGACTCAGAGCAGGAAGTAGCGCTGGGCCATCGGCAGCACATCGGCTGGTTCGCAGGTGAGCAATTCGCCGTCGCCGAACACCTCGTAGGTCTGCGGGTCCACCTCCACCTTGGGCAGGGCGCTGTTGTTGCGCATGTCTGCCTTGCCGATATCGCGGCAGTGCACCACCGGCACGCAGGGCCGCTTCAGGCCCAGTTTGCGCGGCAGGTCGTCGTCGAGGGCGGCCTGGCTCAAGAAGGTGAGGCAGCTGGGGGCGAGTGCTGCCCCGTAGGCGGCAAACATCGGCCGGCCATGCACGGGGCCCGGGGTGGGAATCGAGGCATTGGCATCACCCATCTGCGCCCAGACAATCGAGCCCCCCTTGATCACCAGCTCTGGCTTGACGCCGAAGAAGCCCGGCTTCCAGAGCACAAGATCGGCCAGTTTGCCCACTTCCACCGACCCCACTTGGCTATCGATTCCGTGAACAATCGCTGGATTGATCGTGACCTTGGCGATATAGCGCTTGAGGCGGTGATTGTCGTTGCGGGCGCCGCGGGGATTGGCGGCATCTTCGGGGAGATGGCCCCGCTGCACCTTCATCTTGTGGGCCGTCTGGAAGGTGCGGGTGATCACTTCACCCACCCGGCCCATGGCCTGGGAATCGCTGGCGATGATGCTGAAGGCGCCGAGGTCGTGGAGGATGTCTTCAGCGGCGATCGTTTCACGGCGGATGCGTGATTCAGCGAAGGCCACGTCTTCGGGGATTGAAGGATCCAGGTGGTGGCACACCATCAGCATGTCGAGGTGTTCCTCGAGCGTGTTGCGGGTGTAGGGGCGCGTGGGGTTGGTGGAGCTGGGCAGCACGTTGGCCTCGCCGCAGACCCGGATGATGTCGGGGGCGTGGCCGCCGCCGGCCCCCTCGGTGTGAAAGGTGTGGATGGTGCGACCGCCGATTGCCCGGATCGTGTCTTCAACAAAGCCCGCTTCGTTGAGGGTGTCGGAGTGGATGCAGACCTGAATATCGAACTTGTCGGCCACTGTTAAACAGCAGTCGATGGCGGCGGGGGTGGTGCCCCAGTCTTCGTGGAGTTTGAGGGTGCAGGCGCCGGCTCGAATCTGCTCTTCGAGGGCTTCGGGGGTGCTGGCGTTGCCCTTGCCGAAGAAGCCCAGGTTCACCGGCAGACCTTCGGCCGCCTGCAGCATGCGGCCCATGTGGAAGGCGCCGGGGGTGCAGGTGGTGGCGTTGCTGCCGGTGGCCGGGCCGGTGCCGCCGCCCAGCAGGGTGGTGACCCCGGAAGCCAAGGCGGTTTCGATCTGCTGCGGGCAGATGAAGTGGATGTGGGTGTCGAGGGCTCCGGCGGTGAGGATGTGACCCTCGCCAGCGATCGCCTCGGTGCCGGGCCCGATGACGATCGTGACGCCATCGGTGATGTCGGGATTGCCCGCCTTGCCGATCGCGCAGATGCGGCCGTCGCGCAGGCCGATGTCGGCCTTGACCACCCCCCACCAATCGAGGATCAGGGCGTTGGTGATCACCGTGTCGACGGCGCCAGCGGCGCGGGTGGTCTGTGCCTGGCCCATGCCGTCGCGGATCACCTTGCCGCCGCCGAACTTCACCTCCTCGCCATAGGTGGTGAAATCCTTCTCCACCTCCAGGATCAGCTCGGTATCGGCCAGCCGCAGCCGGTCGCCGGTGGTGGGGCCATAGGTTTCGGCGTAGGCCCGCCGATCCATCCGATAGGGCATGGGTCTGTTGGGGAAAGGTGTGGTGCGGAGAGGTTCGGTGCTGAAAGGGTTGGGCGAGCAGATTCAGTCGAGCGGACCGTTCACCAGGCCGTTGAAGCCGTAGACATGGCGCCGGCCGGCCAGGGGCACCAGATGCACCTCCCGTTCGTCCCCCGGTTCAAACCGGATCGCTGTGCCGGCGGGGATGTCCAGCCGCTGGCCGCGGGCGGCCTCCCGATCGAACTGCAGGGCGCTGTTGGCCTCATGGAAGTGGAAGTGGGAGCCCACCTGCACCGGCCGGTCACCGCGGTTGGCCACCGCCAGGGTGGTGACCGGCCGGCCTGCGTTGAGGGTGTGGCTGCCGGGCTCGCTGAACAGCTCGCCGGGAATCAGGGGGGTCATGGGGGGCGGGGGGTGTTCAACGGATCGGGTCGTGCAGGGTGACCAGCTTGGTGCCGTCAGGGAAGGTGGCTTCCATCTGCACCTCGCTGATCAGCTCAGGGATCCCCTCCATCACCTGGTCGCGGCGCAGCCAGGTGGTGCCCTCACTCATCAGCTCAGCCACGGATTTGCCATCCCGCGCCCCCTCCAGCACCTGGAAGCTCAGCCAGGCCACCGCTTCTGGGTAGTTGAGGCGCAGGCCCCGCAGCAAGCGGCGCTCCGCCAGCAGGGCAGCCGTGACGATCAGGAGCTTGTCTTTCTCCTGGGGAGTGAGATGCATGGGTGGAAACGACCAGCGACACTCTGGCAGTGGCCAGGCGTCCGGGCAGGTTCAGCAGGAACGTTCAGACGGTGCTGGTTGAGAGGCCCAATTGGCTACGAAAGAGACGGTGGGGAGTTCGCACTCCACATCAATGGGGTCTCTCTTGGGAGTCAGGTTGGCGAACTTCAACTCGTAGACACTCTGGGAGGATCGTCTCATCCAACGGCCTGTGATCTGGAGCCAAGCGACGTCACCAGAGGGTCTGACAGGGAAAGGTGGAGAGCTGTGGATCGGCGGAGAGCAGCACCAAGCGATCCAGTTTGGCCTGGGCAGCGAGGACGCGATCAAAGGGATCCCTGTGAGGCTGGGGGTAGGCCCCTGCCCTCAGCCCGTGGGCCGCTGTGATCGGCAGGCCCCCGAAGCCATCGGCCTGCAGCAGGCCCTGCAGGTCAGCGATGGAGCCTTCCAGTTCGGGCAGCTTGCCGCGGTGGTGCTTGAGGCTCAGTTCCCAGACAGAGGCAGCACTCACCAGGATCTGGCTGGTGGGATCCACGAGCAGCGCCTGCACGGCTGAAGAGAGCCGTTCAGGATCGAACCACCACCAGAGCAGCACATGGCTGTCGAGCAGGTAGCCCGAGGAGTTCGTCCCAGGCTGCAAGCTCTTCAGCCTCCATGGGCTCCAGCAGGGCGTTGGGTTGGCTCAGTGGCCCTTGGTTGCGCAACCGGCCTGGTAGGCGCTGCGGGGGTGGGGGCGCCAGAGGCCCCAGCTGTGGGGCAGGCTGTTCCATGCCGGCATGACTGGATGATTTTTTAGCTTAGGGCTGGACTTAGTCCATCACAAGCCACCGAAATCCTGCCGCCTTGGCCCAGCCCGCTTCCGGCACCGGGGGCAGACCAACATGCTCAGAGTCTGAGCCGCTGCACCGCCATGGCCGAGCCGATGGATCTGCTGGCCTTGCCGTCGGCCCTGCGTCACCGCACGGTGGTCGCCTACGGCATCGGTGATGCCGGCACCGGCATGGCTGCGGCGCTGATCGGCTTCTATTTATTTGTGTTCTATACCCAGATCGCCGGGCTGCCGCCCTGGCTGGCGGGCCTAGTGCTGATGGTGGGCCGGCTCTGGGATGCCATCAACGATCAGCTGATGGGCTGGCTCAGCGATCGCACCCGATCGCGCCTCGGCCCGCGCGTTCCCTGGATGATCTGGAGTGCGCTGCCGCTCGGGTTGAGCATGGCGCTGATGTGGTGGTTCCCGCCGGGTGGTGAACTGCTGCGTTTCGGTTGGTTCGTGCTCAGTTCGGTGGTGTTCATGGCCGCCTACACCGGCGTGAACCTGCCCTATTGCGCCCTTGCCACCGAGCTCACCGAAGACACCAAGCTGCGCACCCGCCTCAACGCGGCCCGCTTCACCGGCTCGATTCTCAGCAGCCTGGTGGGCCTGCTGCTTGGCGCCCTGCTGGTGGGCTACGGCGCCCCGGGCTACCTGGCGATGGGGGCGGCCGCCGGAGCGGTCGCGGTGGTGGGCACCCTGCTCTCGGCCTGGGGCCTGGCCCCCGCGGCCCGGGTCTGCCGCCGGCCATCGGGGCGACCCGAGCCGATCACAGCCCAGTTGGGGCGCATCCGGCGCAATGGCCGCTTCCTGCGCGTGGTGGGGTTGTATCTGCTGCTCTGGGGAGCGCTGCAATTGATGCAGCCGGTGTCGTTGCTTTATCTCTCTGAGGTGATGCATCTGCCCCAGTCTTGGAGCACCTGGATGCTGATTCCTTTCCAATTGAGTGCCATGGCCGGCCTGGAGTTGTGGAGCCGGTTGGCGGCGCGGCGTGGACGGCTGGTGGCCCTGCGCTGGGGCGGTGGACTCTGGATCGCCATGGGTGTGCTGGCCATGCTGCTGGTGCCGCTCGATGCCACCGCGGCACCGTTGGCTCCTGGTGGCAACAGCCTCAGGTTCGCGTTGCTGGTGCTGGTGGTGCTGCTGCTCGGCCTGGGGGCCGCCACCGCCTACCTGCTGCCCTGGTCGTTGCTGCCCGATGCGATCGATGCCGATCCGGAGCGCCCCGCCGGGCTGTTCACCGCCTGGATGGTGATGACCCAGAAGCTGGGCAGTGCCCTCTCGGTGTTTCTGCTAGGCAACCTGCTGAGCTGGAGCGGTTATGTGGCCGGGCTCGCCGAGGATCAGCCCGCCACGGCCGTGGCGATGATCCGCCTCTGCATCGGCTTGATCCCAGCGGTGCTGGTGACGCTGGGGCTTGTGGTGATGCGGCGCTGGCCTCAGCAGCCAGTCGTTTCACAACAAGCATCAGCCTGAGGATTCCGGCGGCGCTGCTGGGCCAAGGGAGCGCTCCAGCCCATCAAGGATGAACTCAAGTCCGAAGCTGAAGGCATGAAGCCCGTCGTAGCGGCACTCGATCACCTGGCGGCTCAGCGCGTTCAAGTGGGGAAAACGATCGACGGGAAGCTGGGGCAGGAAAGAGGAGGCCATCGCGGCGTAGTCCTGAGCCTCGATCGGAAAATTGATCTCCTGCAGGGTGAAGCCGTAAATGTGGCTGTCGACGGCGTTCCAGCCGTGATCGGCCTGCTCCAGGGAGAAACCCGCCGCCACCAGGCATCCGAGGGTGGCATCGATGGAGCGGAGCATGGCCGGCCCGGTGTTCAGCCGCGAGAGAATCGCCAGGGCGGCCCAGGGGTGGCGTAGCAGGGCCCGATGGGCCGATAGCGCCCGTTGCCGCATCGCGGCCTTCCAGTCGCCGCCGATCTCCGGCAGGGCGATCTCGCTGACCACGATCTCAACGAGGCCGTCGATGATCGCGTCCCGGTTGGCCACGTGGTTGTAGAGCGACATCGCCTTGACCCCCAGCGCCTCGGCGAGCTTGCGCATCGAGAGGGCCGCGAGCCCCCCCTGATCGGCGATCTCCAGCGCAGCCGCCAGCACCCGCTCCCTACTGAGGGGACGTCGGGCGATCGGCATCGAAGGGTTCGCTTCAGCCAGGTTCCCCGCTGCCAATCCGATCCAGTAAAGGCACAAACCTTACGGCGTATGCTTCGCTTACGGTGTAAGTGAGCAGCGTTGATGTCGAATCCGGGCCCGGCCACGACCACCATGCGGGCCATCACCCAAGACGTCTACGGCTCCGCAGACGTCCTCTCGCTCCAGACGGTTGAGAAGCCCGCCATCGGTGACAAGGATCTGCTGATCAGGGTTCGCGCCACCTCCGTCCATGCCGGCGACTGGCATCTGATGCGTGGCAAGCCGTTTCTGGTGATTCGGCTGTTTTTCGGGGGCCTGCGCCGACCGAAGTTCCGAACACTCGGCTGTGATGTCGCCGGAACCGTCGAGGCCATTGGCAAGGGGGTCGGCCGATTTCAGGTCGGCGACGCGGTGTTCGGTGATCTCTCGGTGTGCGGCTTTGGCACCTTTGCCGAGTACGCCCGTGCCACCGAAGACGCCCTGACGCTCAAGCCCGCCACGATCTCTTTCGAGGCCGCCGGCACCGTGGCCTGCTCCGGTTTGGCAGCCCTGCAGGGCCTGCGCGACCAGGGCCAGCTCCAGGCGGGACAGCACGTGTTGATTCTTGGGGCCGCCGGTGGGGTGGGCTCGTTCGCCGTACAGATCGCCAAGGCCTTCGGGGCTGAGGTCACCGGCGCCTGCAGCGCCCACAAGATGGCCATGGTGCGCTCCATCGGCGCTGACCACGTAATCGATTTGGCCGGCGCGGATTTCAGCGCCGGCAACCACCGTTATGACCTGATCCTCGATACAGCGGCCTATGGCCCCCTCGCACAAGTTCTGCCTGCACTTACTCCTGACGGCACTTACGTGCTGGTCGGTGGCTCGACGGCACGCTTTTTCCAGGTGATGCTCTGGCAGGGTCCCTGGATCTCCCGAACCAGCCGTCGCCGGGTCGGCGTGTTGGCCTCGAACCCCAATCCGGCCGATCTGCAGACCCTGGCGGATCTGCTCGAGTCCGGCAAGATCGTGCCGTTCATCGATCGCCGCTGTGGCCTCACAGAGGTTCCCGAGGCCATCACGGCGCTTGAGCAGCGCCAGGTCCAGGGGAAGATCGCCATCGCGGTTGCACCCAAGAGCAGCGGCAAGGAGTCATCAGACCGGACTGAAAGAGCCGCCTGAGCCATCAAGCCATGGCGCCTCCTGGAATGGCCACACCCGGGGCAGAACCGGTGCCGGCAGGCCGCGCTCGGCCCGAATCCGGGCCCAGATCCTTGTGAACCAGAAGCGGGCCGCCTGGCTGGAAGGGCCCCGGTAGCGGGCCACCAGGCCCTGATCGAGGCGGCCGCAGACCATCTCCCCGTCGAGCCCGGCTCGGTCGGCGCGGCAGAGCTCCAGCAGCGCTTCGGGAACCGGCGCCGGCGCGGCCCAGACCAAACTGCCGAACACCGGGTGGCCGCCGAGGCCATGGCCGCCCATCAGGCTGTCGCCGCCCAGCTCGATTCGGTCGGCCACACTCCAGCGTCCCTCACGGCGCACCTCCAGCAACGAGCGCCAGCACCCGCTGCCGAGGGTTTCGGCGTCGGCGCTGCGGCCCAGCCGCACCACTTCAGCCCCCAGCCAGCTGGCGCCCGCGGCCAGCTCCACCCGGCACGACTGCTCGAACAGTCCGCCGGCAAACATCACCAGTTCCTGGGGCAGCCACTCCAGATCCGCGCCCGGCTGCAGCGCAAAGCGCAGCTCCTGCCGCGTCCAGCGACCCTCGGGCGCCAGCCGCGAACGCCCGACCGAGCCATAGACCTTCTGGGCCGCCACGCTGGTGATCAGGGCGCGGCTGCCGGCGGCCAGCTCCGCCTGGATCGACAGCTCATCGCCCCCCACCAGTCCGCCGGCGGTGTGCAGCAGGGGCAGTTCGCAGCGGCCGTCGCTGAGGGCAAAGGCCTTCTGAATCTTCAGTGGTGCGGTGGTTCCGCCCTGATGGCTGGTACGACCGTTCGCTTCGCCGCTGGCCTCGAAGCGCAACAGCGCCGAACCGCGCCAGGGGGGCGAGGCCTTGGTGTTGGTGGTGGCCAGAGCCGGTGGGGGAAGGGCGGTCATCGGGGCGATCGTCAGCGCCAGTTCGGTGCGCGCCAGTAGCAACGGGCACCATTGGCCGCCAGAGCGCTGGCTTAGGTGATGCTCAGCCCGTGGAGCAGCTCCGTTGTCAGCGAACCCGGCGTGAGCGAGTCTGCAGTCAGTCCGATCGTGTTGATACGACGGCTGGGCCTTGTGAGCGGTAGCCCTGGCTCAGCCCTTTCCCCATACAGCGAGCCCCTGCGGCTGCCGCTCAGCGCTGACCAGCGCAGCAGCCTTCGCGGCCACCGCCGCAGTGCCTGCGGCCGCGACCTTCTCCTGCAGTTGCCCCGCGGCGGCGCGCTGGAGCCCGGCGAATATCTGGCCGGAGCCACGGGCTCGGCCCTGGTGATCGTGGAGGCGGCCCCGGAGCCGCTGCTGCAGGTGCGCAGCCCCGATCCGCTGGCCCTCCTGCAGGCCGCCTATCACCTGGGCAACCGTCACGTGGCGATGGAGCTGCAGGAGGGCCAGCTGCGACTGCTTCAGGACTCGGTGCTCGAAGAGCTGCTGCACCAGCGGGGCCTGGTCGTCGAGAGGATCACCGCACCGTTTCAGCCCGAATCCGGCGCCTATGCCAGCGCAACCAGCCATTCCCATTCCCATTCCCATTCCCACTGAGCCTGGCGCCCGGCGCCTGCAGCTGCTGCAGCTGGTCAGCCCGGCCTTGCCGGTGGGGGCGTTCAGCTATTCCGAGGGCCTGGAGGTGCTGGTGCAAGCCCAACGGATCACCAGCGCTGGCGATCTGCGCAGCTGGTTGGAGGCCGAGCTCGACCGGGGTGCGATCGCGATCGAGGCGGCGGCCCTGGGCCCGTTGCAGGTGGCCTTGCGTCGATGGCGCGACGGGGAGCGTGAGCAAGATCGGCTGTCAGCGGCGAGCGCCCAGGCGGAGCTCATCGATCTCGATGGCTGGCTGCTGGCCCTGCGCGAAGCGCCGGAGCTGCGGGCCCAGCAGCGCCAGATGGGACGGTCGCTGCTGCAGTTGGTCGCTGAACTGGGCTGGCCGCTACCCAGCTCACCCGCCCCACGGCTCGCCTGGCCGGCGGCCTGGGCTTGGGCTGGCCTGGTGCTTGAGCTGGGCCAGCTGGAGTTGCTGGAGGCCTACCTCTACAGCTGGGTGGCCAACCAGGTGAGCGCGGCGGTGCGCCTGATTCCACTCGGACCCACCCAGGGCCAGCGCCTTCAGCTCGCCCTGGCCGCTCCACTGGCGCGCCGGGCCGGCGAGCTGATCGGCGTTGATCCGCGCAGCCTCTGGAGCGGGGGCGTTGGATTAGGGATGGCCCAGCTCGGCCACGCGGAGCTCTACTCAAGGCTGTTCCGCAGCTGAACGGTCTCTGTCGGGCAAGGTTGCAGACCCCGGAATTCGCAGTTCAGAATCTGCAGCCGCTTGGACCCAGGGCCCCGCACCAACCACCTAGAACCCCGTCAACCGTTGAAGACTCCTCCATGAGCAAATTGCGTGTCGGCGTGGCCGGGCCGGTGGGCTCCGGCAAAACAGCTCTGGTCGAAGCGCTCTGCCGGCGGCTGCGGCAGCGGCTGCAGCTGGCAGTGGTCACCAACGACATCTACACCCAGGAGGATGCCCAGTTCCTCACCCGCGCTGGTGCACTGGAGCCCGAGCGGATCCGGGGGGTGGAAACCGGCGGCTGCCCCCACACCGCCATCCGGGAAGACTGCTCGATCAACCGGGCGGCGGTCGAAGAGCTCGAACAGCAATTTCCAGATCTGGATCTGGTGCTGGTTGAAAGCGGCGGCGACAATCTGGCGGCCAGCTTCAGCCCCGAACTGGTGGATCTCTGCATCTATGTGATCGATGTAGCCGCTGGAGACAAAATCCCGCGCAAGGGCGGTCCTGGCATTACCCGCTCCGACCTGTTGGTGATCAACAAAATCGATCTTGCCTCCATGGTGGGCGCCAACCTGGAGGTGATGCAACGCGACACCGAGCGCATGCGTGGCGGTCGACCCTGGTGCTTCACCAACTTGCGCAGTGGCGAGGGGCTTGAGCAGGTCGAGGCCTTTCTGTGGCGCCAACTACCGAAATCCATCCCTGATCATGACCAACAAGTGCTGGAAGCGGGATCTCTGCCTTGAGCGCGCCCTGTCGCCCTGCTGATTTGTGCTTTTGACTACACGCCCTAAAAGGCATGCTCCCTAGGTTCACTCAGCCGACAGCATTGCGGCGTTTCCATCATTTTAAACAAGCCCCAATGGTTTCCATTTCCCAACGACAACTCTTCGCAGGATTTGCCGCAACTGTTCTCGGAGTTTCACTCTCTGCCTGTGGTGGCGGAACGGAAACGACCACAGACTTTGATGGTGAAATCAAGGTTGGAATTCTCCACTCCCTGAGTGGAACGATGGCAATTTCTGAAACCACCCTCAAGGAAGTTGAGGAGATGGCCATTAAAGAAATCAATGACGCCGGTGGTGTCACGGTCGCAGATAAGAATTACAAGATCGTTCCGGTCATCGAAGATGGTGCTTCAGACTGGCCCACCTTCGCCGAGAAATCCCAGAAACTGATCGATTCCGACGGCGTCAACGTTGTCTTTGGTGGTTGGACTTCGGCAAGCCGTAAGGCGATGTTGCCGGTGTATGAGGCCGAAAACCACATGCTCTTCTACCCCATTCAATATGAGGGTCAGGAATGTTCGAAAAATATTTTCTACACCGGAGCCGTTCCGAACCAGCAGGCTGAGCCTGCGGTGCAGTGGCTGATGGACACCTACGGCGAGTCCCTCGGCAAGAAGGTCTACCTGGTGGGTTCCGACTACGTCTACCCAAGAACAGCCAACACGATCATCAAAGAGCAGATGAAAGCTCTTGGTGGTGAAGTTGTTGGTGAAGATTATATTCCCCTCGGCAACACGGAGGTTGCTCCCATCATCGCCAAGATCAAGGAAGTCTTCCCTGAGGGCGGCATCATCATCAACACCTTGAACGGTGATTCCAACGTTGCCCTCTTCAAGCAGTTCCAGGCTGCGGGCATTGATCCTGAGAAGTACAAGATCATGTCGTTCTCGATCGCTGAGGAAGAAATTCGTCAGATCGGGCCTGAATTCACAGCTGGCACCTACGCCGCCTGGAATTACTTCATGAGCCTGGACACCCCAGCCTCCAAGAAGTTCGTCGAAGATTTCCAAGCCGCCTACGGTGACGACCGCGTGGTGGGCGACCCTGCGGAGTCGGCCTACAACATGGTTTACCTCTGGAAGAATGCCGTCGAAAAAGCCGGCACCTACGACGATCTCGACAAGGTCCGCGAGACCATGATTGGCATCACCTTCGATGCTCCCCAGGGTGAAATTGAGATGTTCCCGAACCATCACACCTCCGAACGGGTGATGATCGGCGAAGCTGAACCCAGCGGCCAGTTCAAGATCCTCCAGGACAGCGGCACGGCCATCCCGCCGCTTCCCTGGAATCAGTTTGTGCCTGAAACCAAGGGCTACACCTGTGATTGGACCCAGGATCGTCCTGATGCCGGCAAGTTCCGGATGTGATAAGCCCGGTAGCTTCAATGATTCAGTGGAGCCAATAGTAGAGCCAGCAGTAGAGCCATCAGTGGCGTCAATCTGATCTCTTCCTACGTAACGGATTCAGTCAATCATTTGAACTGGATTCGCCGCAGGTGGGGGAAGCTCAGCTTTCTCCACCATTTTCCCTACACAGGTGACCATCATCGTCGCTTGTAAGAAGCGACCCCACTTCCACTTATCAGTCTTCGTCGGTGGAACTTTTCTTTTCTCAAATTTTAGATGGCCTCAGCATTGCCTCAGTGCTGCTTTTGGCCGCTACTGGATTGGCCATTGTCTTTGGCTTGATGGGTGTCATCAATCTCGCCCACGGTGAGCTGATGATGTTGGGTGCCTATGTCACTTTTGTGGTTCAAAATCTGTTCAAGCCCCTGGGCCCGGCGATTTTCGAACTGTATTACCCGGTGGCGTTGATCCTTGCCTTCATTATCACGGCCATGGTTGGGGTGTTGCTGGAGCGAACCCTGATCAGAAAGCTCTACGGCAGGCCTCTTGAAACATTGCTGGCCACCTGGGGTGTCAGCTTGGTGCTGATTCAGTTGATTCGCAGCATCTCAACGTCCATGCTGATTGGCATCCTGGCGGCCGTCGCGATTGGTTTGATTGGAAGTAAGTTTATGGCCAAAAAGATTGGTGATAAGCCGTATTTCACCTATCTCAATGGTTTGATGTGGGCTTTTTCTCTGGGCATTGGCTTGATTGTTGTCAACTCCATGTCTTCGGTGCGGCAGCTCTCGTCGCCCTGGTTTGGTCCTCGAAACCTGGATGTCAGCCCACCGAAATGGCTGCAAGGCAGTTGGGGCAAGATCGGTACCGTTGAGTTGCCTGGTATTCGGGTCTTCATTATTCTTCTATCAATCTTTTTGCTCATCGGTGTTCTCTGGTTTCTCAGTAAGAGTGCATGGGGGTTGCGGATTAGGGCGGTCACCCAGAACAGGCAGATGAGCAATTGCTTGGGAATTCCAACTGATCGTGTCGACAGCATTACCTTCGGGCTTGGTTCTGGTTTGGCCGGTGTCGCCGGTGCTGCGATTACGCTGTTGGGTTCGGTGGGTCCCAACCTCGGTACGGCTTATATCGTTTCCTGTTTCATGGTGATTGTGCTTGGGGGCGTTGGCAATCTGCTCGGCACCGTGCTGGCTTCAATCATGCTGGGCATCATTCAATCTGTTGTCGGTTCGGGCTCAATCCTGATCGTCTTCCCCAACCTGCCGCCGGCGCTTAAAGGGGTGGTTGAATTCTTTGCCACCACCAGTATGTCGTTGGTTCTGGTCTTCATCTTTATTATCGTCTTTCTGCAGTTTAAGCCGAATGGGATGTTCCCTCAAAAGGGACGTTCAGTCGATGCTTGAGTCCTACTTGGCCTACCCAACTGTTTTACTTTGTCATAGATCCACTTGGAGAACTAGTTAACCATGAAACTCTTCAAACGCCTGGTTCCCTGGATCCTCCTTGCCATTGCCCTTTTCGTCCTTCCGGCAATTCTCAGTGATTTTCGGCTGAATCTTTTTGGACGCTATTTTGCCCTGGCCATCACGGCCTTGGCGATTGATTTGATTTGGGGCTATACAGGTCTGCTCAGCCTTGGCCAAGGAATCTTCTTCGCCTTGGGAGGTTATGCAGCGGCGATGTACCTCACGCTGAATACGCCGAGCCAACAAGGCGGTAACGGGATTCCCAAATTCTTTGAGAACTTTGGAGTTAGTGAGTTGCCATTCTTTTGGCAGCCGTTTAATTCTCCATTCCTTACCCTGGCTTGCCTGTCTCTGATCCCCGCATTGGTTGCAGGAGTAGTTGGATACTTGATTTTTAGAAATAGAATCAAGGGTGTTTATTTCTCCATCATCACCCAAGCGGCCTTGATGGTGTTTTTTCACTTCTTTAATGGCCAGCAAAAGCTAATTAATGGTTCCAACGGGCTCACCACCAACACTACTGAATTATACGGCCTGTTGGTTGGATCTAGTGATATGAAGCTCTGGTTTTATCGATTAACGGTATTATTGCTGCCTGTTGCTTTTCTAATCTGCAGATATTTCACGACAGGCCGTTTTGGCGATGCTTTGATTGCGATCAGGGACGATGAGCAAAGATTTAGATTTGCTGGTTTTAATCCCGTTCCCTTCAAGACCATTGTTTTTATTGTTGCTGGTGGCCTTTGCGGTGTTTCAGGAGCTCTTTATACCGTCCAAACAGGCATCGTCTCGCCTCAGTTCATGTCGATTTCATTCTCGATTGAAATGGTGATCTGGGTCGCAGTGGGCGGCAGGGGGTCCCTCGTGGGACCGATCATTGGGGCCGTTCTCGTCAATTACCTGCAGAGCTTGGTGAGCGAAGCCTTGCCAGAGCTCTGGTTGTTCGTCCAAGGGGGTTTGTTCATCTTTGTCGTCGTCTTGATGCCTGATGGCATCTACGGATGGTTCACCGGCGGCGGTTTGCGCAGCTTCCTAGCTTCTTTCGGGATTGCCCAGAAAGCCCGAACCTATCCCAAAATCGATGAGCAGATCGAAAGCCTGCAGGAGGTTGTCAGCACAACTCCAACCGATTCTTCTGCTTAGGGGCCCTCATAGCCGAAGCACCTTGCCGATCAACTAATGACCCTCCTTTTGCCAATTCAGGTTCTCTCCACCCCCTCAACGTTGTCGCAACGCTAAATGCCATGGCTGAAACGCTTCTTGAATTGACTGATGTCAGTGTCAGCTTTGATGGCTTTTATGCTCTGACCGATCTTTCTCTCAAGCTGATCAAAGGAGAGGTCAAGTCGATCATTGGGCCCAATGGTGCTGGCAAGACGACGTTTCTCGATGTGATCACTGGCAAGGTCCGTCCGACTAAAGGAACAGTGACCTACAGGGGCCAATCGTTGGTTGGCATGTCGGAGCAGAAAATCTCCAGGAACGGCATTGGCCGAAAGTTCCAAACACCAAGGGTTTTTGACAATCTGACAGTGCTTCGAAACCTTGAATTGGCTGTGTCACCGCGAAAGAACGCCTTAAGCCTGATGCTTGATCCTCTGCCAATGGCGGCCAAGGATGAGGTCCATCGGCTGATGAGTTACGTGGGCCTGGCTCCCTTTGCCGGCACCCAGGCGGGTTCGCTCTCCCATGGTCAGAAACAGTGGCTTGCCATTGCCAGCCTTGTGGCCCAAGCTCCAGAAGTGCTGCTTCTCGATGAGCCAGTGGCTGGCCTCACCGATGAAGAAACCCTACGCACAGCTGAATTGATCAAATCACTGGCCGGTGATCATACTGTTGTGGTGATTGAACATGACATGGAGTTCATCAGAGATCTCGACTTTGATGTGACAGTCCTCCACCAAGGCCAACTTCTCACAGAAGGTCCCCTTGATGAAGTCAAGAAAGATCCAAGGGTGATTGAAGTCTATCTTGGCACCACAGAAGACTGAACTAGATCCACCCCTATTGACTGTCAACTCACCAGCCATGACAACATCCAACATTCTTAAGGTCAATGATCTCAATGTTTATTATGGTCAAAGCCATATTCTGCGAAATGTAGATCTTTCGATTCCAGAAGCCCAAATGGTTTGCTTGATTGGCAGAAATGGCGTTGGCAAGACAACATTTCTTAAAACAATCATCGGGCTTCTGAAGCAACGTTCCGGTTCGATCCTCTATGGTGATCAAACGCTTACAGATCAACCGCCCTATCGTCGCGCCAGATCAGGGATTGGATATGTTTCCCAGGGGCGAGATATCATTCCCCAGGTGACAGTCAAGGAAAATCTGTTGCTGGGTATGGAAGCGTTGCCTGGGGGGTTAGGTAAGAATCGCCACATCGATCCGATTGTGTTCGACCTATTCCCCATTCTCGAAAAATTTCTAGGACGTAAAGGTGGTGACCTCAGTGGCGGCCAGCAGCAGCAATTAGCCATTGCCAGAGCCCTTCTTGGGAAGCCCAAACTGCTTTTGCTTGATGAACCAACTGAAGGTATCCAGCCTTCCATCATTCAAGACATTGAGATTGCCGTCCAACGCATCATGAAAGAAACAGGGATCAGTGTTTTGCTTGTTGAACAACATCTTCACTTCGTCAGGCAGTCAAACTATTACTACGCCATGCAACGGGGTGGAATCGTGTCAAATGGGCCAACTGAGAATCTCTCTGATGATGTGATCCAAGAGTTCCTCACGGTGTAAGGCCGAGCCAGCTCAGCAACCTCGGTTAAGCATCCATGGACGGCTGGTGTTTTCGCGAAGTCTGGGTGACTTGGATGGTTCCTGGCTTTGTTTGCGGACCAGCTTTGGTTCTTTTGTCTCGACCTTGAGCCTGAATGCCCCAGACAGTGTCATCGGGGGCGTAAAAAATCTGATCCCATCGTCACCACAGGATGGGCATTGCGTATTGGTCTGGCGCTCTTCAATGCTGCGCCAAACGTCATAATTCTCGCATCCTCTTGTACAGCTGAATTCGTAGACGGGCATGGAAGTAAAGCCTTGAAGAATGTTTAATCAGCAAAAGCTCCTTTCAACGAATTGAAAGGAGCAGGGATAAGCCTAAGCACTAGTGTGGCAATATATCCTGGTCGAAAATGGACGTTGGCAAGGCCAGGGTGCAGCAGGCATTGGGAATATCAACAATTCCGCTGATACGACCCTCCACCGGCGCACAACTCAACAGCAGGTAGGCTTGCTCGCCCGTGTAGCCAAACTTCTTGAGATATTCAATGGCATTGAGGCACGCCCTGCGGTAGGCAATGTGCACGTCCATGTAATACTGCTTGCCGCTGAATTCATCAACAGAAATCCCCTCAAACACCAGATAGTCAGTGAAATGGGGCTCCACTGGGCTGGTTTTGAACATGGGATTGACCATCCCATACTTTTCAACGCCGCCTTTGATGATCTCGACGTGAAGATCAAGAAAGCCAGACATTTCAATGGCTCCACAAAAGGAGATCTCACCATCCCCTTGCGAGAAGTGGATGTCACCCATCGAAAGCTTGGCGCCTTCAACATAGACAGGGAAGTAGATCTTGGTGCCGCGCGTCAGGTTTTTGATGTCACAGTTGCCGCCATGCTCCCGCGGCGGAACGGTGCGGGCGGCTTCATTGGCCACACGCTGAAACTCAGAACCTGGCAGGGTTCCAAGGATGGCGCTGTTGGGATTCGGCAAAGCTGCCAGCACCGGCTCACTGCCGGATAGTCCGGCGCCATAGGTTCGCCGGTCGGGTGCCGTGTTGACCAATTCGGTCTCGCGGCGGTTCCATTCCCGCAGCAGCTCATGCGAAGGGGCACAGCCGATCAGGCCTGGATGGGTGATCCCTGCAAAACGAACGCCTGGGATATGGCGTGAACTCGTGTAGATCCCTTCAAAATCCCAGATGGCCTTGGCTGCCTTGGGGTAGTGATCGGTCAGAAAACCGCCACCATTTTCTTTAGCAAAGATCCCGGTAAAACCCCATTCATCGCCTTGCAAGGCGCCGACATCAAGAATATCCACCACCAGGATGTCTCCTGGCTGGGCGCCATTCACCCAGATCGGACCACTGAGAACGTGAACCACTTCGAGGTTCACATCGGCAATGTCCTGGGGATCGTCATTGTCTTTGATCTGTCCATCCGTCCAGTCTTTGCATTCAATCCTGAACACTTCACCGGGATTCACTGAAACGACGGCAGGAATGTCTGGATGCCAACGGTTGTGACCGGGCATCTCCTGCTGATCCATCGATTTGGTCAGATCAACCTTAAAAAGTGTTTTGGGCATGGATGCTGACAGCACTTGCTAGCGATTCATCCAAGGCGATGACACCATCTACGGTGGTGTCATTGGCTACTGGATCCCGGCCTGCTTCGGCTTGGCCGTGCTGTCGTTGAAGTCACCCCGCCGGCAGAGATTGTCTTTCAGGCGTGCAGTCCAGGCTTTGTCCTTGAGATTGCTTTTGCTTTCGACACGGCCATCGTAGTGATAGAGAATCTGCCAACGGGAGGCTGTAGAGAACTCGCCAACTTTCTCGATATCGGTTAACGGATGGCCATAGAGATTGTCATACTCGGGCCATCCCGGCAGATCTTCCATGCTGCACACCGCGCTCACCTGATACAGTACCTCTGGCGACTTCTCCGCTGCATCTCTGACATTGACGGCCCCGTTGTACAGCCCGTTCAGAGTTCCCGCTGTGAATTGTTTCACCAACGACACCTGGGTGTCCTCGGTGTTAACCAGGACATCACCCGCCTTTGCATCCTGAATCGCGACTTCTTTTTGTTGACCACAACCCAGCAAGCCGATTAAGGCAAGGCCGCAGACCAGGGAGTTGCGCCACGACTGTCTGTGGATGGCATCCCTTGGCATGATGTCGAGATGGAGAGTCTGGGCACCCTATGGCAGGGGCCTCGGCGCGGAAAGCAGCGACCGCCACAGCGGCTCCACGTCCAGCCATTGCGGTCTGGCGAACCCGTTGAGATTCACGATCGCCCGGCAGCTGAGGCTGTTGATCAGCAGCGCAGCCCCCTCAAGCCCCTGGCTTGTTGGCAGCTCCATGCCCAGGTCGGTGGGACTGATCCAAGCTTCTTCGGCCAGCCCCAGGCCCAGGGCCCGGCCGCGCATCACCCCGGGCAGGCAGCCACTGGCAGCTGCTGGTGTCAGCCAGCGACCGCCCTGGCATACCAGCAAATTGGCGGTGCTGCCGCAGCAGAGCCCACCGGCTGTGCTGAGCAGCAGGGCGTCGTCGGCGCCGGCGGCGCGTGCCTCGCGTCGTGCCTGGATCGAAGCGCCGTAGGCGAAGGTCTTGCAGCGGCTCTGCAGGCTGTTGGCGTTGCGCTGCTCGCTGCCGCTGACGAGGACGCTGACTGGCTCGAAGCAGGGTGTTGCGGCGTTGAATTGCAGCCAGAAGCGATGCGGTGGCGCTGGTTCATCGGCGGCGGGCAGGTTGATGCCGCGGCCAGTGGCCGGGCCATGGCCGCGCCCCCAGTTCAGTCGCAGGGCGCCGTCGCGGATGTCGCTGCGCTGGATCGCTTCTGCCAGCAACAGCTCCACTTCCTGGCGCTCAGGCGGTTGTTCCATTCCCAGCAAGCCGGCGCTGCTCTGCCAGCGCTCCAGGTGCTCACTCAGCAGATGGGGCTGGCCGGCTTCGACGCAGACGGTTTCGAACAGTCCATCGGCCAGTTGCAGGGCGCGGTCGCCGAGGGGCAGGTTCAGGCTTTCTGGTGATCCCCATTCCCCCGCCCGGACCTGGCCCGGTACAGGGCAGCGAGGCGTCCGTTCGGCTGCTGCGATCCAGGCGATCGCCCTCATCCCAGGGCCTCGAGCAGGGGCCTGAGTTTCCAGCCCAGTTCTTCGGCCTCGGCCGCCGGGTCGGAGTCGGCGACGATGCCGCAGCCGGCGTGGGCCCGCAGGCGCCGGCCGTGCAGCATCAGGCTGCGGATCAGGATGTTGCTGTCGAAGCTGCCATCGGCCCCCAGCCGGAACAGGGAGCCGCAGTAGGGGCCGCGGGCCACGGGCTCGATTTCGCCCAGGCGTTGGCAGGCCCGCAGTTTCGGGGCGCCGCTGATCGAGCCCCCCGGCCAGCAGGCCCGCAGCAGATCCACCAGGCCGGCGCCGGAGCGGAGCTGGCCCTCCACCACCGAGGTGAGATGGTGCACCTGGCGGTAGCACTCCAGCCCCACCAGTTGCGGCACCTGGATGGTGCCCGGCTCGCAGACCCGTCCCAGGTCATTGCGCAGCAGATCGACGATCATCACGTTCTCGGCACGGTCTTTGGGGCTGCTCACCAGGGCGGCGGCGGCAGCGGCGTCGGCCTCGGCATCGCCATGGCGGGGGCGGGTGCCTTTGATCGGCCGGGTTTCCACCTGGCCGCTGGCGCTCACCTGCAGGAAACGTTCCGGTGAAGCCGACAGCACGGCGTCCTCGCCGTTGATCAGCAGCCCGGCGAACGGTGCCGGACAGTGCTGGCGCAGGCGTTGATAGAGCGCCAGCGGATCGGGGCGTTGCTCCAGCACAACCTCGCAGCAGGCCGAGAGATTGGCCTGGAAGAGATCGCCGGCGGCGATCCTTTCGCGCAGCTGGCTCACCTGGGCGGCAAAGACGGCCTCGCCGGTGTGCCAGTGCCAGCGGCCGGGATCGATCGGCTGACCAGGCGGGTCGGCGGGCACCTGCTCGGGGCTGAGCCCGGCCACCAGCTCCTCCCAGATCCCCAGCCGGAGGGGCTCCTCGCCCTCCAGCCAGAGCCGCCGGCCGCTCAGATCGAACTGCAGCAACGGGTCGTAGCGGCCGGCCACAAGGGTTGGCATGGCGGGGGACCGCCAATGATCGGCGGGCTCCACCCAGGCGCCGGCCTCGTAGGCCAGCCAGCCCAACCAGGTCCCGCCTGCGCCCACCAGCTGGGCCAGGGCCTCGAAGGGATCCCTGGAACCGTCGCTGCCCGGCAGCCCGCGACAGACCACCAGCTCCCGGGGATCGGCGCCCAGCACGGCGGTGGCGCCGAGCGGACTGCCATCGCCATCGAGCCAGCCGAGCCCATCGATCCCGAAGCGGGCGGTCAGGGCCTTGGCAACGGCCCAGGGTTCCCGCCAGGGAAGCTCTCGCCGCTGGACTGCCGCCATGCTGATTTCAGCTGCTGCCAGCCCTGGCCCGCCGCCAGGGGCTGGCCAGATCAGGGCGGCCGGCCTCGCTGAGGGCTGTGTCGCGGATGCGGCAACTGTCACAGCGGCCGCAGGGTTCAGCACCGCCGGCGTAGCAGCTCCAGGTGGCCTCAATCGGTACCCGCAGCCGGAGCGCCTCGCGAACGATCCGTGCCTTGTCCCACTCCACCAGGGGTGCCCAGAGCCTGGTGCCCTGGCCCTCGCGGCCGCTCTTGCTGGCCAGATCGGCCAGATGCTGAAAGGCGGCCAGGTAGTCGGGCCGGCAGTCGGGGTAACCGGAGTAATCGATGGCATTGACGCCGAGCACCAGCCGCTGGGCGCCTCGGGCTTCAGCCAGGCTCAGGCCCAGGGCGATGAACACCGTGTTGCGGCAGGGCACGTAGGTGGGTGGAATCGTGCCTTCCACCACGCCGCTCTTTGGCAAGGCGATGGCGGGATCGGTGAGGGCGGAGCCGCCCCAGGCCGCCAGATTCACCGCCACGGTGAGGTGCTCCTGCAGGCCCAGGGTCTGGGCCAGGCTGTCTGCGGCAACCAGTTCCTGGCGATGGCGCTGGCCGTAGTCGAACGACAGACCGATCACCCGATCGCCTGCTTCGATCGCCAGGGCCGCGGCGGTGGCTGAATCCAGGCCGCCGGAGAGCAGGGCAACAGTGGTGCGGGTTGTCACGTCTGCTGCTCTCACGGTGGTGGTGCTGGCGGAGCAATTGGTCTTGGCGGTGCCGGGGGCGGATTGGCTGGCCTGGAGGGTTGCTGCTCTGCTTCGCCGCCTGGCCGGATCGGTTGGTTCGGGGCCGTTGGCGTCCGGGGTACCAGGGGGAGGCCAGGGGCGTCAGGCTCCGTCAGAGCCGGTTCGGGCCTTGGTTCGGGCGGCGGCTCCGGAGGCGGTGCCTCAACCTGCAACGTGAGCGAGATCGAGGCTGCGGCAACGCCGTCATTGCTGACCAGCACCTGCACCTGGGAGTCTTCGACTCGTTCAACGGTGATCCTGCGCAGGGGACCTTTCGGTTCGAGCTGGGTGCCATTGCTGTCGTAGACGCTCATCTGCATCAGCGGGGACCCGTTCACCCCGAGGGAGAGTCGGTAGCCCTTGGGCACCCGGATCGGGAAGACCCGCGCGCCGCCGGCCTGAATGCGGGCCGAAACGATTCGCGCCTGTTCGGGAGCGACCTCGATCGATTCGATTCTCAGGTTTTCCAGGGTTTGTTGAGCAGCGGCATACCAGAGCTGTCGCTGGGGCTCGGGTGGGATGTCCTTGCCGGCGCGGCCTGGCAGCAGGTTCTGGGCATTGCCGGACACCAGCTGCCGCAGCACCGGCGGGCTTAAGCCCTGGCCGGCCAACCGCTGCTGCTGGGCTTCCCAGTCGCCGGCACTGAAGCCTCCCAGCCGGCTGCGTAGCGACAGGGGCAACGTCTCCACCCGCACCAGCCAGTCTTCAGCCAGCTCATTCCACACCCGGCGCAGGGGCGCATCCTCAAGACCATCGCCTGGCAGGCGCCCACCCCGCTCGGGGAACTGGGCCAGCAGGCTGGAATCCACCAGCTTGAGGAACCAACCCCGATTCACCTGCAGCGCCCTCAGGCGATTGAGCAGCTGCTGGCGTTGGTCCACCTCGGCGGGTGGCAGGCTGGAGGGGAGCTGCTGCAGCGGTACCTCCGCCTGGGTGTCGCTGGGGGCACTGGAGCGGCCCAGAAGCCACCAGCCCAGACTGATTCCCACCACGGCGGAGAGCGCCAAGGTCACCACCAGGGGCCAGAGGCGTCCTTCGACAGCCTCCTCCTTGTTCTGCTGGCGCGATCGCGCCAGCACCGGCGGCACCGGCTGGGGCGACGGAGTTGGCTCGGCCGCTGCTGGCTGGGTTTGGGGCAGTTGGATCTGTTGCGCCGGGCTGGCCGCTGCCGGCGGTGGCACCAGAACCACGGTGCGGTCGGCCCTGGGCACCGGCCCTGTGCTCTCGGGCATCGGCAGCTGTTGAAACGCCTCCAGGGCATTGCCGGCCGAGCTGAACCGCCGGGCGGGATCGGCGCTGATCAGGCGTTCGATGGCGGCCTGAAACGGGGGATCGAGCGCCAATCCACTCGGCCAACGCCAGGAGAGGCTGGCTGGATCCAGCAACCCTGCGGGCTCCTCGCCACTGAGCAAGACCAGGGCCACCACCCCCAGGCTGTAGAGATCCATCCAGGCCGCTGCCGGTGCGCCGCGGCCCAGCTCCGGCGGGGCATAGCCAGGCGTCGCGCCCGTGGCAGCACGACTGTCGTTGCCGAGGCCAGTCGTCAGACCGAAGTCCAGCAGGACGGGCAACCCATCGCGGTCGCGGCGCAGCAGGTTGGCGGGGCAGAGATCGCCATGGACCAGCTCCTGGCCATGCAGCACCGCCAGCACCGGCAACAACTGGCGCAGCAACAGCATCACCTCCCCGTTGCCGAAGACCAGCTGGCGTTCACGCCTCGCCTCGATCAGCTCCCGGTAGGTGCGACCCCCCTGCCACTCGCGCACCAGCCAGAGATCGCCGTCGCGGCTGATCACCTCTCCGAAGCGGGGGACCTGGGGGTGAAGCACCCCCCGCAGCTGGGCCCAGAGCTCCTGCAGCCGGGGCTGGTCCTGATCGGGCCCCAGTTGCCGCAGCACAATCGGCGCCTCAGCCGCCAGCTGGTCGCTGGCGCGCCAGAGCTTGCCCTGGGTTCCATCGCCCAGTTCCGCCTCCAGTCGGTAACGCTCGGCGATCACCACTCCAGGTGCCGCGCTGGCCATGCTTTCCATCAGGTTGCCGCGTCCATCAAGGCGCTCGCCGGGGCTGGCTGAGCCCCTTGGCGGCCAGCCAATCGTGGTTGTAGAGGCGGGAGCGGTAGCGGTCGCCGCTGTCGCAGAGCACCGTCACGATCGTGTGGCCAGGCCCGAGACGGCGGGCGGTCTCGACGGCCGCGGCCACATTGATGCCCACGGATCCTCCGAGGAACAGCCCTTCGCGCCAGAGCAGGTCGTAGATCGTGGCGAGGGCGCTCTGATCGTCGATCCGAACCGCGTCATCCACCGGAGCCCCTTCCAGGTTGGCGGTGATGCGGCTGTTGCCGATCCCCTCGGTGATCGAGCTTCCCTCGGCCTTCAGTTCGCCAGCCGTTGCCCAGCTGTGGAGGGCGCTGCCATGGGGATCGGCGAGCACGCAGCGCACGGCGGGCGAACGCTCCTTGAGATAAAGCGCCACCCCGGCATAGGTGCCGCCCGTGCCGGTTGCCGACACCCAGGCATCCACATGGCCGCCGGTCTGCTCCCAGATCTCCGGACCGGTGGTGCGGTAGTGGGCGCGCCGGTTGGCGAGATTGTCGAACTGGTTGGCCCAGATGGCTCCGGGGGTTTCGGCCGCGAGCCGGCCCGAGAGCTTCACGTAATTGTTGGGGTCGCGGTAGGGAACCGCCGGCACGGTGCGCACATCGGCCCCGAGCGAGCGCAGCAGGTCGATCTTCTCGGCTGACTGGGTGTCGGGAATGACGATCAAGCTGCGGTAGCCGCGGGCATTGCAGAGGTGGGTGAGGCCGATGCCGGTGTTACCGGCGGTGCCTTCGACGACCGTGCCCCCTGGCTGCAGCTGGCCGCCTTCCTCCGCCTCCAGCAGGATTCCCAGGGCGGCCCGATCCTTGACGGAGCCGCCGGGGTTCATGAATTCGGCTTTGCCGAGGATCTCGCAACCGGTGAGCGCACTGAGCTGGTGCAGGCGAATCAGCGGCGTGTTGCCCACCGCCCCCACGAATCCCTGGCAGATCGTGCCTGGACGGTTCGTGCCCTGGTTCACCGTTGGCTGGCTGCTGCCCATCACGCCGGCCCTGCAGAAGTGAACGAACTTTGCTGATCGTACGGTCGGCGGCTGACCCGCCTGCGCCCCTTACGATCAGAATCAGCAACAGTTAGGCCATGGCCACCGCCGCCCCGACCGAGGCCTTGTTGGAACGCCTGGGGTCCACACGGCGGCGAAGCGAAGAGATGGTGGCGGGGCTGGAGCCCGAAGACCTCGGCCTGCAGGGGATGGCTGACGCCAGCCCGCCGAAGTGGCACCTCGGCCACACCACCTGGTTTTTCGAAACCTTCCTGCTGCGGCCCCATCTGCCCGGCTACACCCCGGCCGACAGCCGCTGGGGCTACCTGTTCAATTCCTATTACGACGCCATCGGCGCCCGCCATCCCCGTCCGGAACGGGGTCTGCTCAGCCGCCCGGTGATCGCTGAGGTGATCGCCTGGCGCCGGCGGGTGGATGCCGGCCTGACGGCCCTGCTGGAGCGGCTCGGCAAGGAATCGGGCCCCGAGGCCGAACCCCTGCTGGAGCTGTTGGAACTGGGGCTGCAGCATGAGCAGCAGCACCAGGAGCTCCTGCTCATGGACCTGCTCGACGGGTTCAGCCGCAATCCGCTCGAACCGGCGGCCTGGGCGGGGGGCGCTGGTCCCGAAGCCGGCTATGGCCCCAGCCAGGTGGCCGGCCCCTTGCGCTGGCTGGCTGGCCCCGCCGGATTGGTGGAGATCGGCCATCCAGCCAATGGCGGCGGCTTCCACTTCGACAACGAGGCTCCCCGTCATCGCGTCTGGCTGGAGCCCTACGCCATCGCCAACCGGTTGGTGCGCAACGGCGATTACGCCACCTTCATCGCCGATGGCGGCTACCAGCGCCCGGAACTGTGGCTGAGCGAAGGCTGGGCGGCCGCGCTGGCTGAGGGCTGGCAGGCGCCCCGCTATTGGCGTGGCAGCGGGCCTGCCTCCGGTTGGGAGTGGGAATTCAGCCTGGCCGGCCGCCGCCCCCTGCATCCCGAGGCTCCCGTTCGCCATCTCAGCTGGTTCGAAGCCGACGCCTATGCCCGCTGGGCCGGTGCCCGGCTGCCCAGCGAGGCCGAGTGGGAGGCCGTTGCCTGTGCCGAAGAGCTCCAGGCAGGGGCAGATGGCTGTGGCGAGCGGATCGCAGAAGTGGATGGGCTGCTCTGGCAGTGGACGGCCAGTCCCTACCGCCCCTACCCGGGCTTCCAGCCAGCGGCCGGTGCCGTGGGCGAATACAACGGCAAGTTCATGAGCTCCCAGATGGTGCTGCGCGGCGGCAGTTTCCTGACGCCGGCGCAGCATGCGCGCCCCACCTACCGCAACTTCTTTCCGCCGGGCAACCGCTGGATGGCCAGCGGCCTTCGCCTGGCTAGGGACGCCTCATGAGCACCCAGTTCCTGGAGCGGCAGTCTTTCCTGGAGCGACAGGCCGTTGCCCTGATCGATCTCCACCCGGTTCCCGCCGATCTGGAGCGGCTGGCAGTGGAAGGCCTCAGCCGCGTCCCTAAACAACTGCCCGCTTGGTTCCTCTACGACGCCGAGGGCTCCAGGCTGTTCGATGCGATCTGCCGGCAACCCGAGTACCGCCTCACCGCCACCGAAACCGCCCTGCTGGAGCAAGAAGCGGTGGCGATGGCCGCGGCGATCGGCCCCGGCCTTCCTATTGAGTTCGGTGCCGGCAGTGCCCGCAAGGTGTCGCCCCTGCTGGAGGCCCTTGCCCCTGCGGCCTATGTGGCGCTGGACATCAGCTCCAGCCACCTGACGGCAGCCTGCGGCACTCTCCAGGCCCGCCATCCGGCCACCGCCGTGCTCGGCATCTGCTGTGATTACAGCCAGTTGCAGGACCTGCCGGCCCATCCCCTGCTCGAAGGCCAGCGCCGGATCGGTTTCTACCCCGGCAGCTCCCTGGGCAACTTCGAGCCCCCCCAGGCCAGGGCGTTGCTGGCCCAGTTCGCCCGGCTGCTCGGCCCCGATGGCTGTTTGCTGATCGGTATCGATCAGCCACGGGCGGTGGCCAGCCTGGAGGCGGCCTACAACGACCGAGCCGGCTATTCCGCCGCCTTTGCCAGCAACCTGCTGGTGCGGCTCAACCGTGACCTCGGCGGCAGCTTTGACCCCGAGGCCTTCAGCTATCGGGCCCGCTGGCAGCCTGATCAGTGCCGCATCGAGATGGCCTTAGTCAGCCAGGGGCAACAGGTGGTGCGGCTCGCCTCCCAGGACTGGACCTTCGCCCCCGCTGAAGCCCTGATCACTGAGTACAGCTACAAGTACACGCCGGAGGCCTTCGCGGCCCTGGCCGGCTCTGCAGGCTGGCGGCCGCGCCAGCGCTGGAGTGATCCGGCCGGTACGTTCTCTCTGCATCTTCTGGAGCCTCAGCCATGAGCCGCGACGACCAACGCCAGGCGATGCGCCAGGTGCGGGAGGGGCTGATCGACCAGCTCGAAACGCTCTACCGCCAGGCCTTCGACAGCATCGGCGCCCAGGATCTGGGCGAAGGGGCCATCGCCCGGCTCACCCAGCTATTGCTGCGTTCGCGCGAAGCGGCGATCACGCCGCTGCAGGAAGAGATCGAGGCTCCGCTGATCACGCGGGCCCCGGAATGAACCACTTCTGATGGGCCGTCGCCGATGACCTCTCCCCGATGAGCAGCAGCTGGTTCGATCAGCTTGAGGCCCAGCTGGATCGTCAGCTAGAGGCCTTTTTGGGCTCTCACCCGGAGCAGCAGGTGCTGCTTGAGCTGGAGGAGCGCCAGGAGCGGCAGCGGCGCCTGAACCGCCAGCGCCTGCAGATTCAGGGCCAAGCTGAGAGCGCCCGAGCGGCGCTGCTGGAGCTGGCGGCCGAGATCACCCAGTGGCAACAGCGGGTCGAGCGGGCCCGAAAGGCCGGTGCCGAGGCGCTGGCCGATCAGGCGGAGGCCCACCTGCGCCAGCTGATGGGGCAGGGCCGCGACCGCTGGCAGGTCCTCAACGACCTGGGCCTCACGTTCAGCCAGGTGGAGACGGAGCTGGCGGAGCTTGAGGCCTCTGGCGGCCCGGCCACCCCGTCGGGTGGACGCCCCAAGGCCGCTGCTGATCGCTCCGAGCCACCTGACCTGGAGCAGGCCTGGGCCAGCTTCGAGAAGGAGCAGGCCCTGGAGGATCTGCGCCGCCAGCGCCGCTCCCCGAGGGCCTGAGCAAGCAACGGCGATGGGATTTCTGCTCTCCAAGTTGCTGCCGCTGCTCGCCTATCCCCTCGGTCTCAGCCTGGTGCTGCTGCTGGCCGCCCACTGGGGCCGCAGCCGCCGCTGGTCTGGCTGGCTGGGCAGCAGTGGTCTCGCCCTGCTCTGGATCAGTGCCATGCCGCTGACGGCCCGGCAGCTGGTCTGGGGGCTGGAGGAAGCCAGCGCCGCCCTCACCCCGGTGGTGGTGCCCCGCGCCGATGCCGTCGTCGTCCTGGGCGGCGGCCTGCAGGCCCAGCTGCCGCCCCGCGCTGCCGTGGAGGTAACAGGCGCCGGTGACCGGCTGCTCACCGGGGTGCGGCTGATGCGGGCCGAGAGAGCGCCGCTGCTGTTGCTCAGCGGCGGCAAGGTCAGCTTCCGCCGTGACGACCCCGCCCCGGCTGAAGCCGTCACGGCCCGCACCCTGGCCCTGGAGCTGGGTGTTCCCACAGCCCGCATCGCCATCAGCGACACGGCGCGCACGACCGCCGAGGAGGCCGCCGCGGTGGACCAGATCGCCAGGGAACGGGGCTGGAGCTCGGTGCTGCTGGTCACCAGCGCGCTGCACATGCCCCGCGCCCTTGCCAGTTTTCAGCGCCGCACCGGCCTCACGGTGATCCCGGTGGCCTGCGATTACATCCTGCCGAGCCGTAACCAGCTCGGCACCGTCACGCCTGGATCGCTGCTGATGTCCCTGCTTCCCGATGCCAACGCGCTTCAGCTCACGACATTGGTGGTCAAAGAGCGGATCGGCCTGCTGGCCTATCGCTGGCGCGGATGGGGTTGAGCTGAACCCAACGGAGCCGAACGGGCTCGGGCCAATTACTTCTTGGGGGCCGGTGGTACCAGGCTCACCCCTTCCGGCGGCGGGGTGGGATCGGGATCGGCGATCAGCATGTGCTGCAACACGATCTCGGGGCGCTCACTGTCGCGCCAGCGGATGCGGTAGGCAGGCATCTTGGTGCCTCGGCTGGTGGTCTGCTCCACCGGCTCCATCACCCAACCCCGACGGGACCGGCCCTGGGGATTCCGCTTGACCACCGCATCGGCGTGTTTGAAGCGAAACCCGACGCGCTCACCACTCATGGGCTGGGATGGATGCCAACGTCTCCCAATTATCCACTGTGGCCGTCTGCGCCTCCAACCGGAGCCGCCACCGCCACCGCCTCAGCAACCGCACCGGTCTCTGGCCTCATCAGCGGAAAGGCGATCACATCACGGATGCTGGGGCTGTCGGTGAGCAACATGGCCAGCCGGTCGATGCCGATACCCAGCCCGCCGGTGGGAGGCAAGCCCACCTCAAGGGCTGCGAGGAAGTCTTCGTCAACGCCCTGGGCCTCGAGGTCGCCGGCGAACCGGCGCTCCTGCTGGGCCTCCAGCCGCCGGCGCTGGTCGAGGGGATCGATCAGCTCGCTGAAGGCGTTGGCCGTTTCGCGCCCGACGATGAACAGCTCGAAGCGTTCCACCAAGCCCGGCTTGCTGCGATGGGCCCGGGCCAGTGGCGAGATCTCCACCGGGTAATCCAGCACAAAGGTGGGCTGGATCAGGTTCGCTTCCACCGTCTGCTCGAATGCTTCGTTGAGCAGACGACCGACGCTGTCGGCCGCCGCCGGCACCTCCAGGCCCACGGCGGCCATCGCGGCCGCTGCTGTCTGCCGCTGCTCGAAGTTGTTGAAATCGAGGCCGGTGGCCTGCTCCACCAGCTCATGCATGGTGGCCCGGCGCCAGGGGGGCGTCAGGTCGATCGGCGTGCCCTGATACGCGATCTGCGTGCTGCCGCAGACCTGCTGAGCGGCCTCGGCGATCAGCGCTTCGGTGAGCGCCATCATGTCGGTGTAGTCGGCGTAGGCCTGGTACACCTCCACCGAGGTGAACTCGGGGTTGTGGCGGGTGCTGATGCCCTCGTTGCGGAAGATGCGGCCGAGTTCGTAGACCCGCTCGAAGCCGCCAACCACTAGTCGCTTGAGGTGGAGCTCGGTGGCGATCCGCAGGAACAGCGGCAGATCGAGGGTGTTGTGGTGGGTGGTGAACGGCCGGGCGTCGGCGCCGCCGGCCTCGGCATTGAGCACGGGGGTTTCGATCTCCAGAAATTCGCGCTCATCGAGCCAGCGGCGGATGCAGCTGACGAGCTTGGCGCGGCGGCGGAAGGTCTCCCGGGTCTGGGGAGAGACGATCAGATCGAGATGGCGCTGCCGGTAGCGCTTCTCCACATCGGCCAGGCCATGCCATTTGTCGGGTAGCGGTTGCAGCGCCTTGGAGAGCATCTCCCAGCGCTTCACCTTCACCGACAGTTCGCCCTTGTCGGTGCGGCGCAGACTGCCATGCACCCCGATCAGGTCACCGGCATCCACCAGGGAGGTGAGCTGGGCGAAGCTTTCGGGCTGGTCCGGCAGCGCGGCGGCGAGGGTGGCCTTCTCAATGAACAGCTGGATGGGGCCGCTTTCATCCACCAGGGTGAAGAAGGCGAGCTTGCCCATCACCCGCCGGGTCATCACCCGCCCGGCCACTGCCACGGCGAAGTCGCGGTCCTGGCCATTGGCCAGATCGGCATGGGCCTGCTGCAGCTCGGCGTTGCGGTGCGTTGGATCGAAGCGCAGGGCATAGGGGCCCTGGCCGATGGCCGCCAAGGCCTCAGCCTTCTCCAGGCGGGCCTTCTCCAGGCGGTTCAAACGCGGCTCAGGCAAGGGAAGAAGGAGCGGTTGCAGCCCTCCATCCTGCAGGAACGGGCCTGCACGGGGTTGGCCCCAGGCCGTTTTCACCGGATCTAGGTGGTGGCGGTGCCCACCGGTTCACCCGTCCGCTGGGAGGAATAGCCGGTGCCGCGCACGGTGAGGATCAGCTCGGGGTTGCGGGGATCCGGTTCGAGCTTGCCGCGCAGGCGGGCCACATAGACATCAACAACGCGCAGGTCGGCGGCGCGACGTGGTGGGTAGCCCCAGAGCTGCTCGAGGATCTCAGCGCGGGGCACCACACGGCCGGGCTCGCGGAACAGCATCTCCAGCAGGCTGAATTCGGTGTAGGTGAGCCCGATGCGCTCGCCGGCCCGGGTCACCTGGCGGCGGTTGGTGTCCACCATCAGATCGCCCACCCGCAGGATGCCCTGACCAACCGGAACGTCGCGGGGCTCGATCGTGGCCGAGCCCCGCCCGACCCGGCGCAGGATCGTTGAAATCCGTGCTTCGAGCTCCTTGGGGCTGAACGGTTTGGGGAGGTAGTCGTCGGCTCCGAGATCGAGGCCAGACACCCGCTCGGTGATCGCATCGAGCGCCGATAGAAAGATGATCGGAACGCAGGATTCAGCCCGCAGACGCCGGCAGACCGCGAAGCCATCAAGCTTCGGCAGCATCACATCGAGAACCACCAGATCCGGCTGCTCCCGGTGGAAGAGGGTCAGGGCCTCTTCGCCATCGACGGCGCAGAGCACCCGATAGCCAGCGAGTTCCAGGCGCATCTGCAGCACCCGCCGCACCGTGGCTTCGTCATCCACCACCAGCACCGTGGCAAGCGGTGCACCGACTGGTTCTCTGGAGGCTTCACCCTGAGCAGGTCTGGGTTGTGCTTCCAGGGACATGGCACCAGAGGCATTAAGAAACGCAACCCTACAACTCAGCAAGTCGTCGCTGAGAGCTGGCAGCCACTGGGGAGTGGCCCCATCAGGGCCAGCGGCCCACCGCATAGCTGTTCCACTCCCGCTCGGCGGCAGCCAGCGCTTCATCGCTGCTCGACTGGCCCAACATCGCCCGTTGCAGCTGCCTGTAGAGGATGGCTTGCAGCCGTTTCACCCCCGGGCTGGCGGGCACCAGCACCTCGGCCATCTCGAGCGTCTCGAGGGATTGCAGCCGGGCCCGACGCACCAGCTCTTCCTGCGCGTCGCCCAGGGCTGGCTGACGCAGGCCCTGCTCGATCTTGGCGAGGGCGCCGCTGGCGGAAGGCAACACCCGGGCTTCCTCGGCGAAGCGGGCCTGGTTGGTGGCATTGGTGAGGAAGAGGGCAAAACTCAGCGCTTCCTCTGGAAAGGCGCTCTGGCGTGGCACCGCCAGGTTCATCATCGCCACATTGGCTCTGTCCTTTGGTCCGGTCAGCGGGGGGTGCGGTTCGGTCTCCGCGGCGATCTGGGGGGCGTTGGTCTGGATGCTGCGCAGGAACTCGGCGCCGCTGGCCAGGGTGGCCAGCTCTCCGCTCTGGTACAGCTCAACGGCGCGGCGGTAGCCCTGGCTGACCACCTCCCTGGGGAGCAGGCCGCGGCGGTAGAGATCGGTCCAGAAGGCAAAGGCACGGCGGCCGGCAGGGCTGTTGAAGGCGGCACGGCGCCGCTGGTCCTGGAGGGTCACCCCCATCTGTACCAACGACTCCAGCAACTCGGCGGAGTCGTCGGGAACTGCGGTGACGAACAGGGCGTAGCGCCCGGTGCGGCGTTTGACCGCTTCAGCGAAGGCGGGAACCTCCTGCCAACGGCGGGGCGGAGCGCTGTAACCGGCGCGTCGCAGCAGGTCGTTGTTGGCCAGCGTGATGCGGGCGGTGAGATACCAGGGGATGCCGATCTGCTCGCCTTCGATTCGGCCGGCCTGCCAGATCCGTGGCAGAAAGGTGTCGCCAGCGCCAGGTGGCAGCAGTGGATCCAGTGCCAGCAGTCCCCCTTTGCTGGCCAGGTTGGCGGCGAACAGGGGGTTGAGGTTGACCACATCCGGTGCCGTTCGGGCGAACACCGCCGCCAGCAGCTTGCGCTCCACCGATCCCCAGGGCAGGTCGGTCCAGCGCACCTTGATCCCGGGATGGAGCGCTTCCCAGGCGGCGATCACCGAGGTGATGTAGGTGTCGAACTTCGGTGAGAGTTCGAGGCTCCAGAACTCCAGCTCCCGGCCCGGGCGGCGGCGCGGCGCGCAGCCCGCCGCCAGCAGCAAGGCCGACCCCAGCACGGCGCGCCGGCTCCAGCGAATCCCGCCGCTCATCGCTGCC
The DNA here is from genome assembly GCF_001885215.1 of Synechococcus sp. SynAce01. Taxonomy (GTDB): domain Bacteria; phylum Cyanobacteriota; class Cyanobacteriia; order PCC-6307; family Cyanobiaceae; genus Regnicoccus; species Regnicoccus frigidus. The sequence continues at coordinate 1,395,764 of NZ_CP018091.1, forward strand.
GCCCGCTTGCAATCGGCCGCCGGCCGGCCTGGCATCGGTTCAAGTTCATCAGATCGGCTCTTCTAGATCGCGCCCTGCCGTCGCCAGAGCAGCAGCAGTAATGAACAGATCATCGGTGCCAGCAGCGCGGTGACCAGGGTCTGGGCCAGCAGGGTGTGCAGGCCAGCCTGCCGGAGGAGCGGTTCCGACAAGCTGATGCCATGGCGCTGCAGCAGCAGGCTCAGGCCAAGAAAGAGGGTTCCGAGGAGGGCCAGCAGCCCCAGGCTCAAGCTGCGCTCGATCGGGGCCCCCTTGCGGGCCAGGCGCCCCCACCACCAACCCAGCAGGGCCAGGGCGGGGATCTGGGTTTCCGGGCCCACCTGCAGGGAATCAACGAGCAGCCCCAGGCCCACCCCGGCCAGGGCGCCGGAGAGCGGGCCATCGGCCAGGGACCAGGGCAACAGCCAGAGCACGGCCCAGCTGGGCGACACCCCAGCCACTTTCAGAAAGGACGGGGAGGCCAGGGTGAGCAGGGGCACAACGCCAGCGCTGGCCACGGCCCACCGAAGGCGATGCAGGACCCCCATCGCTCAGGGTGCCTGCCTGCTGGCGGGCGACGTCACCAGCACCTGCACCCAGTCGATCGCACCAACCGGTGCGCTCAGCTGCACCACCGCCGTGGGGGCCGGCACCGCCTTGTCATCCACCGCCTGGAGGACCCCCACGCTCAGCCCCGGCGGCACCAGGGTGCTGGCCGGAGAGGTGACCACCAGATCCCCCGGTCGCACTTGTGGGTCTTTCTCCAGGAAGACGAGCTGCGGCCGGCTGGTCCCCAGGCCAGTGAGCAATCCATGGCGCTGGGTGCGTCCCACCCAGACCCCCACCCGGCTGGTGCGATCGGTGAGCAGGGTCACCCGGGCCGTGGTTGGGGTCACGCTGGCCACCCGGCCGATCAATCCGCCCGGACCCACAACCGCGTCGCCTGGGCCGATTCCCTGAGCCTGACCGGAGCCGAGCACCAGCTGCTGCCACCAACCCTCAGGCTCCCGCGAGATCACGGCGGCGGTGAGTTTGTCGGGATTGGCCCGTTGCAGGTCAAGCAGCATGCGCAGCCGGCGGTTGTCCTGCTCCAGATGGGCCTGACGGGTCAGCAGCTCCAGACCCGTGCCCGACTGCAGCCACTCGCGCTGGGCCGTACCGGGCCAGAACGGCCTGCTCAGTAGGGCATAGGCGTCGCTGAGCACAGCCCCCTTGCTCAGCCTCACCGCAACCAAGGCCAGTACCAGCAGCCCCCAGGGCCAGGAGCGGAGCACCAGCCGCAGGGGCTGGAGGCGTGGCAGACGCCCTATGGGCATGGCGATCAGCTGGAGAGGCGGCTGAAGCTAGGGGTGTCGAGAACCCGCTCCAGTCGCTTGTAATCCTCAAGCACCTGACCGCAGCCGTTGACCACGCAGAGCAGGGGGTCCTGGGCCACGTGGGTGAGGATGCCGGTTTCGTGGCTGATCAGATCACCGATGCCGCGCACCAGAGCGCCGCCGCCGGCGAGCATGATTCCTCGATCGACGATGTCGGCGGCGAGCTCGGGCGGGGTGCGCTCCAGGGTGCGCTTCACCGCCTCCACGATCACGTTGAGCGGATCGGCCATCGCCTCGCGGATGTCGCCGGCGCGGATATTGATCGTGCGGGGCAGGCCCGAGAGCAGGTGCAGGCCGCGCACGTCCATCGAGCCGTTGTCGTGGGCGTCGTCGGGGAAGGCCGAGCCGATCCGGATCTTGATCTCCTCGGCGGTGCGTTCGCCCACCACCAGGTTGTGCACCTTCTTGAGATAGACGCTGATGGCGTCACTGATTTCATCGCCCGCCACCCGCACCGACTCGCTGACCACCGTGCCGCCGAGGCTCAACACGGCCACTTCGGTGGTGCCGCCGCCGATGTCCACGATCAAAGTGCCGACCGGTTCGGTCACCGGCAGGCCGGCGCCGATCGCGGCTGCCACCGGTTCGTCGATCAAATGCACCTCCCTGGCCCCGGCCAAACCGGCCTCGCGCACGGCCCGCCGCTCGACGCCGGTGACGCCGCTGGGGATGCCGATCACCAGCCGGGGCGCCACGATGCCGCGACCCTCGTTGCCCTTGCGGATGAAGGTCTTGATCATCATCTCGGCGGCGTCGAAGTCGGCGATCACGCCATCGCGCAGCGGCCGCACCGCCCGGATGTTGCCGGGGGTGCGGCCGAGCATCAACTTGGCCTCATCGCCCACCGCCAGGGGGATGCCGCGCTCGAGATCCAGGGCCACCACCGAGGGCTCCTGCAGCACGATCCCCTTGCCGGACACATACATCAGTGTGTTGGCCGTTCCCAGATCGATGCCGATGTCACGGGAGAGCTGGAACCGTCTGAAAAACACGGATGTGCCGCACTGCGGCGCGAATCATAGGAGTGAAGGATCGAGTGCTTGGCCTACGTCAGCGCCAGCTGTTCAGGCCCGCCGTGCGCTGGCGATGGAGCCCGAACCCTTCGCTGAAAACCTGGCTGAAACCCGTTTCTGATACATCCGGGTCAAAGGGTGGAACCTGCGGAGTGAAGCGCCTTGAACCAATGGCGCATCATTGATCCAATCAACCTCTAGCCCCCGTCCAAGGAGAACCCCATGGGTGTCAATTCCATAACCCTCGTCGGCCGTGCCGGCCGTGATCCCGAAGTGCGCTACTTCGAATCCGGCACAGTGGTGGCCAACCTCACCCTGGCGGTGAACCGCCGCAGCCGCGACGACGAACCCGACTGGTTCAACCTCGAGATCTGGGGTAAGCAGGCACAGGTGGCCGCCGACTATGTGCGTAAAGGCTCCCTGCTCGGCATCATCGGCAGCTTCAAGCTCGACCGCTGGACCGATCGCAGCAGCGGCGAGGAACGCTCCAAGCCGGTGGTGCGGGTTGACCGGCTCGAACTGCTGGGCTCCAAGCGCGATTCCGACCAGGGCGCCTATGGCGATGGCGGCCCCAGTGGAGGATCGAGCTACCAGGGTGAGCCGAGCGACCAGGAAGTTCCGTTCTGAAGCAGCGGGGTTGCAGGTGGGAGAAGCAAAGGGTTAGTGGTTGTGGATGTTCTGGCGTTGGCGCCAGACCCGCAGCCCGAGCCACACAACGAGGGCGAGCCCGCCGATCACCACCGCCACCTTGATCACCTGGGCCACCGGCTCGATCCACACCTCCACGTTGGTGTAGCCCTCACCCAGCAGGATGCCGGCCACGGTGAGCAGCACGGTCCAGATCAGGCTGCCAGCAGTCGTCCAGATCAGGAACGGCACCATCGGCATCATTTCGATGCCCGCTGGCACGGAAATCAGGGTGCGAATGCCGGGTACCAGCCGGCCCCAGAACACCAGGGCGGTGCCGTGGCGGCTGAACCAGGCGCGGCTGCGGCGCAATTCCTCGGAGCGCACACCGATCCAGCGGCCGTGGCGATCGAGCCAGTGCTCGATGCGCTCCTCATTGACCAGCCGGCCGATGCCGTACCAGGGCAGGGCCCCGAGCACGGTGCCGAGCAGGCCGGCCAACACCACCGGCACCAGGGCCAGCTGGCCTTGGTGCACGTAGAAGCCCCCGAGGGGCATGATCAGTTCCGAGGGAATGGGCGGGAAGAGATTCTCGAGAAACATGGCGAGAAAAATCGCGCCATAACCCGCCCATGGATTGGCTTCCACCGCTGCACCGATCAGTTCGGGCAGTTTCTGGACCAGTTCAGCAAGGCCCATCAATACCGGTAGTGCTCGGGCTTGTAGGGGCCCTCCACCGGCACGGCGATGTAATCGGCTTGTTGCTGGCTGAGTTCGGTGAGCTTGGCGCCGATCTTCTCGAGGTGGAGACGGGCCACCATCTCATCGAGGTGCTTGGGCAGCACATAGACCTCCTTGCCGTAGGCGTCGGGTTTGGTGAAAAGCTCGATCTGGGCCAGCACCTGGTTGGTGAACGAGTTGCTCATCACGAAGCTTGGGTGGCCGGTGCCGCAGCCCAGGTTCACCAGCCGGCCTTCGGCGAGCAGGATGATCCGCTTGCCATCGGGGAAGATCACATGATCCACCTGGGGCTTGATCGTGTCCCATTCGTATTGCTTCAGCGAGGCCACATCGATTTCGTTGTCGAAGTGGCCGATGTTGCAGACGATGGCCTGATCCTTCATGCGCAGCATGTGCTCATGGCCGATCACCTGGAAGTTGCCCGTGGCGGTCACGAAGATGTCGACATCGCCGACCACCTCTTCGAGCCGCACCACCCGGTAGCCCTCCATGGCCGCCTGCAGGGCGCAGATCGGATCCACTTCGGCGATCATCACCGTGGAGCCCAGGCCCCGCAGCGACTGGGCCGAACCCTTGCCCACATCGCCGTAACCGATCACCAGCGACACCTTGCCCGCCACCATCACATCGGTGGCGCGCTTGATCGCATCCACCAGGGATTCGCGGCAGCCGTAGAGGTTGTCGAACTTGCTCTTGGTGACTGAATCGTTGACGTTGATCGCCGGGAACGGCAGCTCACCAGCCTTCTGCATCTGGTACAGGCGAGCCACGCCGGTGGTGGTTTCCTCGGTTACGCCCTGGATCTGGGCATGGATGCGGGAATAGAAGCCCGGCTGAACCGCCAACCGCGCCCGGATCGAGGCGAACAGGGCGATCTCCTCTTCGCTGCCGGGGTTATCGAGCACGGAGAGGTCTTGCTCCGCCTTAGTGCCGAGCACGACGAGGCCGGTGGCATCACCGCCGTCGTCGAGAATCATGTTCGGCGTGCCGCCGTCGCCCCACTCCAGGATCCGGTGGGTGAAGGCCCAGTATTCGTCAAGGGTTTCGCCCTTGTAGGCGAACACGGGAATGCCCGCTGCCGCCATCGCCGCAGCGGCGTGGTCCTGGGTGGAGAAGATGTTGCAGGAGGCCCAGCGCACCTCGGCGCCCAGGGCTGTGAGCGTTTCGATCAGAACGGCCGTCTGAATCGTCATGTGGAGGCTGCCGGCGATCCGGGCTCCCTTCAGCGGTTGTTCGGTGCCGTACTTCCGGCGCAGGGCCATTAGCCCCGGCATCTCGGTTTCGGCGATGGCCAGTTCTTTTCGTCCCCAGTCGGCAAGGCCGAGGTCGGCGATCACATAGGACGAGGGGGCCGGGAGGCCGGATGCAGTCGTTGCTGTTGCGGGCGTTGCTGTTGCGGCCGTTGCGGCGTCAGACAGCACAGAGGTAGGTGCAGCCACCATGGTGGGATAGCTCCCATTCGGGAGGAAGAAGTGGACGGGGAATATCTGCAGAGACGCCGAGGCTTCGGGCTCGCTTCTGGCGAATCTACAGGGACCTCGGTGAGCCTGGAGACAGGCACACGGTTTCGGGCCGACCTGGTTCTGGCCGACCTTGCGGCCACGCGCGCCTTGGGCAGTGAGCTGGCGGTGTGGCTGTTGGAGCTGGAGCCACCGCGGCCGCTGCTGCTGCTCAAGGGCGAGCTGGGGGCCGGCAAGACCAGCCTGGTTCAGGGGCTGGCAGCCGCCCTGGGCATCGAGGAGCCTGTCACCAGCCCGAGCTTCGCCCTCGCCCAGCACTACAGCGGCCGCCGCGAGGGCCGTATCAGCCATCTCGTCCATCTTGACCTCTACCGCCTGGAGCAGGCCGCTTCCGCCGATGAGTTGTTCGCCCAGGAAGAGGAAGAAGCCCAGTCGCTTGGTGCCCTGCTGGCGGTGGAATGGCCCGAGCGCCTGAGCCAGCCGCCCGCGCTGGCCTGGACGGTGGAACTGTTCCATGGAGGCGAAGGCCGCCATGCCCTGATCACGCCGGCGGATTCTCTGGGTTAGCCCCGCTGCTGTCTGCAGAGAACTGCTGCAAAAAGGTTTCTACCTCTGCCGCGCTGGGCTGGGGCTCGATCGCGCCGGACCCCGCGCAGACCAGGGCCCCGCAGGCACTCCCGAAGCGCATGGCCTGCCGCACCCCATCGGGATTGGCGGTGGTGTTTTCGGCAGCAGTGAGCAGGCTTGGATCCAGGCAGAGGCGATGCAGCAGGCCGGCCAGGAAGGCGTCGCCGGCGCCGGTGGTGTCGACCACCTCCAGCTTGAAGGCCGCCATCGAGCCGGCCTGGCCGCCCAGCCACCAGGCCAGGCCGTTGGCGCCGTCGGTGACGATCACCGCAGGCTTCTGGGGTAGGCCGGCGCTGATCGCGGCCGGATCCCGGCTGCCGGCGATCCAGTCGGCCTCTTCGGCGGAGAACTTGAGCAGGGCGGCGTGGCTGAGCAGGGGCCGGATCGATTCGAGGGCCTCAGCGGCCCCACAGCTCCAGAAGGTGGGTCGCCAGTTCAGATCGATGGCCAGGGCCACGCCGCGGGCGGAGGCCCGATCAATCGCCAGCTGCAGCGCAGCGGCGGAGGCTGGGCTGGCCAGGGGGATCGTGCCGATCAGCAACCACCTGGCCCCTTCCAGCAGTGGCTCCAGGGGCGACGCCAGGGCCGCGGCCTCGATCGCCTGGTCGGCGAAGCCAGCGCCTTGATCGCCGCTGAAGCCACCGAAGCTGCGCTCGCCATCGGCATCACGGCGTACCAGCACGATGCGGCTGGGCCGGAGCGGATCGCTCTGCAGGGCGGTGGTGTCGACGCCGCGTTCGGCGAAAAGCTGGTTGAAGGCTGCAGCGATGCCGTCGTTGCCGAGCCGGCCGATCAGGGCGGCGCCGCTGCCGAGCCGGGCCAGGGCGCAGGCCACGTTGGCCGGGGCCCCGCCGAGGCAATCCTGCAGCGGGCGATCGCTGGCCGGATCACCCCCCAGCGGCCCGAGCCGGTCGATCAGGGCCTCACCGAAACAGAGCACCTGGGGGGGCGAACACCGGTTCATCAGCAGGCAAGGTGTGAGCGCCCAGCATGGCTGGATTCACTGCTTCATTTACTGCCTTTAAGTAGCGCTGCTTCGGCCCAGCTGCTCTAACAGGGCCGCCATGATCCGGCTGTTGGCGGCGGGGAAGGGAAAGTCGGCCAGCTGCTCCGGCTCCACCCAGCGCACCTGTTGGCTGGCCAACGGGCGGGGATCACCGGAGCACCAGCGGCAGAGATGGACGATGAAACGCAGCCGCTTGTGGCTGTAGATGTGCTCCAGGGTGATCAGCTCTTCGCCGACCTCCACCGTGATCCCCAGCTCCTCGGCCAGCTCCCGCCCGATCGTGGCGGTGATCGCTTCGCCGGCTTCCTGCTTGCCGCCGGGGAACTCCCACAGCCCGCCCAGCAGCCCCACATCTAGGCGTTGATCGATCAGCACCCTGCCGCCGGCATCCAGCACCACGCCCACGCCAATCACCTGAAACGGCAAGGGTCTCGTGGCGTCTTTCACGGGGTAAGCAGCGGGATCGCCGGCAGCGTAGGCAGCGCAGTGCCCCTGCCAGGGGCAGCGGTCGCAGGCGGGTTGGCGGGGCGTGCAGACCGTGGCGCCCAGGTCCATCAGGGCCTGGTTGAACGCCCGGGGCCGCTGCGGGTCGAGCAGTGAATCACTGAGTTGCCAGAACCCGGCCAGCTGCCGCTGCGGAGGCCGGGGGCTGGCGGTCAGTCGCGCCAGCACCCGTTGCACGTTGCCATCGAGGATCGAAAACGGCAGGTTGTAGGCGGAGCTGAGGATGCTGCCGGCGGTGCTGAGGCCGATTCCCGGCAACGCCAGCCAACCCTCCAGCTGCCGCGGCCAGGGATCGACCGCCGAGGCCTGATCGCCGTCCAGCCCCGCTGCCAGCAGCTGGCTTGCCCCCTGCTGCAGTCGCCGGGCCCGGGCGTAATAGCCCAGGCCCTGCCAGAGCATCAGCACGTCGTGCTCGCCTGAGCCAGCCAGCGCCGCGAGGGTGGGGAAGGCGGCCATCCAGCGCCGCCAGAAGGGCAGCACCACCGCCAGCTGGGTCTGCTGCAGCATCACCTCAGCCACCCAGAGCGGGTAGGCGGGCAGGGGCTCCCCATCGCCAGGCCGCTGGCCGTCGGGCCTCAGTTTCCAGGGGATGTCGTGGCGACCGTTCGCCTCCCACCAGGCCAGCAACAAAGCGCGCAGTGACGGGGCCTGCTCCAAGACCCCTTCCCAGCCGCCATCACAAGCCCAACGTAGGGGCCAACTGAAAAGGTGTTCGTAGGGTTGGTCTCTTTGGCTTGGAGGCCTTGGTGCCAGCGCTCATTGCCGGAATCTGGCCTGACTCCCGCAGCCATGGGCTGCGTTCCATTCGACGACCAACGACATCCCGCTCGCTAGGCAGGGCCTTGCCGCCCTTGTGTGGCGCCACCCTGGCTCTGGCTACCGCCTTGGCCACAGCTTTTGCCACGGCCTTCGCCTCCTTCTTCATCCCTGTCCGTGCCGCCGAGGGTCTGCCGGGCTTTGCCCCAGGCAAGGGCGTGGATGCCGCAGCGGCAAGGCGAATCAGCCGCTGGGCGCTCAACACCTACGCGGTGCCCGGGATGGCGATCGCCCTGGTGCAGGACGGCCGGCTGGTGATGGTCGAGGGCTTCGGGGTTCGCGATCTCGCCACCGGCGCGCCCACCAGCGCCGACACCGTGTTTCAACTGGCCAGCGTGTCCAAGACCTTCACCGCCGCCACGGTGGCGGCTTTGGTGGATCGCAAGCAGCTGGCCTGGGAGCAGCCGATGGTGGAACTGTTACCGAACGTCCGCCTCCAGGACGCCTACGCCGGCCAGTGGGTGAACGTCCGCGACCTGCTGAGCCACCGCGCCGGCTTTCCGGCCTTCTTCGGCGACCTCTTCGACCATCTCGGCTACGAGCCCCGCGATGTGCTGCGCCGCATCCGCTACGTGAAGCCAGCCACCAGCTTCCGCGACCGTCCTGCCTATTCCAACATCGGCTTTTTCCTTGCCGGCGAACTGGCGGCAGCGGCCGGCGGCCAGCCCTTCACCGATCTCAGCCGCAACTTGATCTTCCAGCCGCTGGCCATGACCCGCACGGGCATCGCCTCGGCCCTGATCGGTGAGCGGCCGGGCCAGAGCGGCGCGCTGACGGATGTGAGCCGTTCCCACGCATTGGTGGGGGATCGCCTGCAGGTGGTGCCCCCGAACCTGAGCGGTGTGTTCATCCCCGCCGGCGGCTTCGCCAGCAGCGCCAACGACCTCGGTCGCTTCGTGGCGATGCTGGCCCGGGGCGGCGAGCTGGGCGGCCAGCGGGTGCTCTCGGAGCAGGCCGTGAAGGATCTGTTCGAGCCGGTGATCGCCGAAGAGCCCGGCTTCGCCGAGTTTCCCCCGATCGATGAACACTCCGGCTTCGACTACTCCCCCGGCTGGGGCGTGTATCAATACAACGGCCTGAAGGTGCTGGAGAAGGGCGGCGCCCTCGATGGCGTGCGCACCCTGCTGCTGGTGGTGCCCCAGAAGCGCTTCGCCGTGGCGATCGTGGCCAACCGCAACCTCACGGCCTTGCCGGAAGCGGTGCGCGCCGCCCTGCTGCAGCAGGCCTTCGGCCGACCGGGCGAACCCGACATGCAGCCGGAGATCAGGGCCAAGGCCAACGAGCTCGAAAGCCTCCTTCTGGCTGTCGAAGTGAAGCCCACCAACTCAAAGCCCCCCTCGTTGCCCCTGCCGGCCTACACCGGCACCTATGTCAACGATCTGTTCGGCTCCTGGACCGTGGCCCAGCGCGATGGGGCCCTGCAAGTGCTGGCGGGGCCAGCCGACTACCGCGGTTCGTTGACGCCCTGGAACGGCGATACCTTCCAGTTGCTCTGGCCCGGAGTGATCTCCTCATCGGTGGATGTGCCGTTCCAAACCGATGCCAACGGGCAGGTGAGTGGCTTCCTCTACGAGGGGTATCAGTTCACCCGCCGCCCGTAGAGCGCTGCCGCACGGCTGACGCGATGAACCCTCAGGCAAACCCCCCGGGCCGTTGCCGCGAGCTGGAGAGGGAGATATTGGTAGCAGCGGCCGGTGCCGGCCCAGCAGGCTGCGCCGGCGTTGGCACGGCCACCACGTTGAAGGCCAGAGACCAGCGCTCGCCGTCGCCACGGAAGGGCGGCACCGAATGGGGTTGCCAGGCGGGGAACACATACAGCTCGCCGGCCACCGGCAGCATGTATTGGGCCATGCCGGTGCGAAAGCTCTGGATGTGCCACTCCTCGGGGCCGTGAAAACAGAGCTGGCCGTCGAAGCTGTCGTTGTGGATCTGGGGCGGCACCTTAAGGAAGATCACACCGGAGAAGGAGCCACCGTGGGTGTGCATCGGGTTGTAATCCCCCGCCACCTGGGAATTGAGCCAGACATCGATCATCTGCAGCCGGTAGCGGCCAGGCGTCCACGGCCCCCGACCCTGGGGCGGCTGGCGGTCGATCACATGGCGGATCCAGTGCTCACAGGCCGGCAGAATCACTTCGGCGCAGAGGGCCTGAATACAGGGGTGCTGGGGGCCCAGCTCCCGCTGCTGGGCCAGCTGACCGGCCAGCTTGGTGGAAGCATCGGGGCTCTGCTCGGGGCGCTCCAGCACCTGAACTCCCAGTTGCAGCAGCTCAGCGAGCAGGGGCACGGACAGCCGGCTCTTGAGCACGTAGCGCGGGAAGAGGGCGAGAACTTCGGTGCTGCTGTCCATGGCAGGGGAACGATCAGCTGGCCGCGTAATCCTCCACGCAGGCGCTCAGGCGCCGCAAGCCCACGAGGCCATCCCGCTCCAGGTTGCGCACCCGATCACGGCTCATGCCCAGGATGCGGCCGATGCCGGTGAGGCTCATCGGCTCCTCCACGTCCATGCCGTAGCGCATCTTCAGCACATCGCGCTGCAGCTCCGGCAGTTGCTCCAGCAGCGCCCGCATGTCACCGCGTAGGCACTCGTTATCGACGTTTTCCTCGGGCAGGGTGCCATCGCCCTGCAGCAGATCGAGCAGCTCGGTGTCTTCGCCGTCGCCCACCTTTGTTTCCAGGCTCACCGGTTGCCGCGCCCGGCAGAGCAGTTCCTTCACTTCCTCCTCCGGCAGCTCCACCGACACCGCCAGCTCGCTCAGGCTCGGGGTGCGGCCCAGTTCCTGGCTCAGCTCACGCTGACCTTTCTTGAGCTTGTTGAGCGTTTCGGTGATGTGGATCGGCAGCCGGATCGTGCGGCTCTTCTCGGCAATCGCCCGGGTGATCCCCTGGCGAATCCACCAGTAGGCGTAGGTGGAGAACTTGTAGCCGCGGGTGGGGTCGAACTTCTCAACGCCGCGCACCAGACCGATCGTGCCCTCCTGGATCAGGTCGAGCAGCTCCATGTTCCGCTTGGTGTATTTCTTCGCCACGCTCACCACCAGGCGCAGGTTGGCCGCCACCATCCGCTCCTTGGCGCGGCGCCCGCAGGCCAGCTTGCGCTTGAGCACGGGCTGACTCAGGCCCAGGGCCTGGGCCCACTCCAACGAACTCGGCTTGGCGCCGCTGCGGATTTCCAGTTCCTGCTCCATTTCCTCGAGCCGCATCAGGTCTTGAACCTGGCGGCCGAGGGTGATCTCCTGCTCATGGCTGAGCAGGGGCACCCTGCCGATGTCGCGCAGGTAGGAGCGCACTAAGTCGCCATCCACCGGAGGCATGGAGCGGCCGGCCGTGGCGGGCTTGGCGTCAGCAGCTGCCTTGGGCTGCGAACCAGCCTTCGTTTCCGAACCAGGCTTCGCTTCTGAGAAAGCCTTGGACTTGGACGGGCGATCCAACGAGAGTGCGACAACCACAGCGAAATCCAGAACGTGTGTAAAGCCTAACCTGAAGAAGTGTGAAGCAACTCTCAGGAAGCCTGCGGATTTCCACCGTTCAGGGGGTCAGGCCCACGTGGTTCAGCAGCCAGGAGGCGGTCTGCAGGTAGATGAACACCCCGGCCACGTCGGTGGCGGTGGTGATGAATGGAGCCGACATCAGGGCTGGATCCAGGCCCAGCCGGTGAAACAGCAGGGGCAGGGACGCCCCGGCCGTGGCCGCCAGGGTGGTGATGCAGACCAGGCTGATGCCGGCGGCGGTGGCCACCAGCATGCCGCCGCCCACCTGCCAGGCCCAGGGCACCACCACGATCACCAGCAGCAGGCCCAACAGCAATCCTGAGAACGCTTCGCGGCCCACCGTGCGCCACAGGCCCAGGGCCTGGATCCGCTGGGTGCTCAGGCCGCGGATCACCACCGTGGAGCTCTGGGCGCCCACGTTGCCGCCGGTGCCGATCAGCAGCGGGATGAAGGCGGCCAGTCGCACCACCTCCTGCAGCACCCCCTCCTTCGAGGCGATCACCGCCGAGGTGCCGGTGTTGGCCACCAGCAGCACCAGCAGCCACACCACCCGGCGCCGGGCCACGGTGAACAGGTTGCTCTGGAAGTAGTCGTCCTCGTCGCCGGCCTGCACGGCACCGGCGGCGTAGAGGTCGCGGGTGGCCTCCTGCTGGATCACGTCGATCACGTCGTCGACCGTGACGATCCCGACCAGCCGCTCCTCCCGATCGACCACCGGCACGGCCAGGAAGTCGTAGCGCTGGATGATCCGGGCCACCTCTTCCTGGTCGGTGGTGGTGGTCACGTTGACCAACTCCCGGGTCATCACATCGCCAATGCGGTCGTCGGGCTCGGCGGTGACCAGATCCCGCAGCGAGAGGATGCCGGTGAGATGGCGGGAGCCATCGGTGACATAAAGGCTGTAGACGGTCTCGGTTTCGCGGGCCCGGCGGCGGACAATGGCGAGGGCCTGGGCGGCGCTGTGGAATTCCTTGAGGTCGATGAACTCGGTGGTCATCAGCCGGCCTGCCGTCTCGGCCTCATAGCCCAGAAGTTGGGCGGTGACGCGCCGCTCGGCCGGGCTGAGCTGCATCAACAGCCGGCGCACCACCTTCGCCGGCAGCTCGTCGAACAGCCGCACCCGGTCGTCTGGTGACATCTCCTCCACCAGCTCCAGCACTTCGCCGGAGCGCAGCCGCTCCAGCAGGCTCTGCTGCACACCGGGATCGAGATATTCGTAGACCTCAATCGCCTCGTTTTTGACCAGCAGCCGAAAGGCCAGGGCCTGCAGGGTGCGGGGCAGGCGGCCGATCGCCTCGGCGCAGTCCACCGGCTGCACCGGCTCCAGCAGCAGCTTGACCCCGTCATAATTGCCGGCCGTGAGCAGGCCCTGCAATTGGCGGGCCACCACATCGGCCACCTGCAGGCTGTTGTTTCCCGCCGCAGTGGGACTGCTGGCGCTGGTTGCCTCGCTCATCGCCCCAGAGGATCGCAGCCTTCCGAAGTGTATGGGGAGAGCCCGAACGCCTAGGGTCCGCTTCGACTGCACTTGGTCCCATGACTGTGAATGTATCGGACGTGGTGGTGAAAAACGCCATCGGCAGCGAGCAGCGGCTCGGTGATCTCGGCGGTGAGGTGCTGCTGATTGTCAATGTGGCCAGCCGTTGTGGCTTCACCCGCCAATACGCCGGCCTGCAGGCGCTTCAGGACAGCTACGGCCCGCGCGGCCTGAAGGTGCTCGGCTTCCCCTGCAACGACTTCGGCGCCCAGGAGCCCGGCAGCCTCAGCGAGATCCAGCAGTTCTGCGCCACCACCTACGGCGCCAACTTCACCCTGTTCGACAAGGTTCACGCCAAAGGGAACAAGACCGCCCCCTACGACCTGCTCACCCAGGTAGAGCCGGCCGGAGACGTGGAGTGGAATTTCGAGAAGTTCTTGGTGGGCCGTGACGGCACGGTGCTGGGGCGCTTCAAGAGCGCCGTTGAACCCGACAGCGCCGAGCTCAGCGCTGCGATCGAGGCGGCCCTGGCGGCCTGATCCACAACCAGCGGCTGGTCGCCAGGCCGGCGGCGGCGGCGGCCAGGCCCAGCACCAGGCTGAGGATCAGCAGGGCCTGGGCCTCTTGGGGTTGACCCTGGCCGTTGAGGCGCACCAGATCCAGCATCCAGGAGCTGAAGGTGGTGAGCGATCCACAGAAGCCGATGCCGCCGAGCAGCAGCAGGGGAGTTCGCCGGGGGATCGGTCCGGCCAGCACGCCGAGCAGGAACGATCCCAGCAGATTGGAGAGCAGGTTGGCTGCGGCTACCCCGGTGGCGCCGTCGGCGAGGAGGGGCCCGATCTGCACCCCCAGGCGCCAGCGCAGCATCGCGCCGGGCACAGCACCGGCGGCCACCAGCCCCAGTTCCCATAGGGCGAAGCGCAGGCGGCGTTTCATCTCAGCCTGCTCCCAGAAGCAAGCCCAGCTGCACGGCCAGGACGCCGGCGAGCACCGAGGCGGCTGCCAGCAGCGCCGCATCGCCGGGTTGGCCCTGGCGCAGGTTCTGCAGAACTTCCACCATCAAGGTGGAGAAGGTGCTCAAGCTGCCCAGGAAACCGGTGGCGATCAGCAGCAGCAGCTCTTGGCCGTCCGGGCCGCCACGCTGCACCAGGGCGACCAGCAAGCCGAGGGCGAAGGCGGCGCCCACGTTCACTCCGAAGGTGGCCCAGTGCCGACGGGGCAGCATCGGCTCGAAATGGTTGACCAGGCGCAACCGCAGCCAGGCGCCCGGCACCGCTCCGAGTGCCACCAGAAGGGTGCTATGCCAGGTCAAGAATCAGGCATGTGATCATCCGGGCAGCCAGCCGCGGCGGGGTTGGCCGACCGTGGGGCTGGAAGCTTGAACCTGCAGCCAGCGGTTGCCACCGGGTTCCCGCCAGGTGCGCAGCAGCCGCACGGGCTCGCTGCGCTGCAGTTGGGTCAGGACAGGGGCGGAGTGCTGGGGCGCGCAACGCAGCGACAGCGGCCCGGCGGCCAAGAGGGGATCTTTGCTCTGGCGCCGACGCAGCTCCGGCGAGCGGCGCTCACCGCCCCCGGCCGGCAACGCTGCTGGAGCGATCAAGGCCAGCCCCAGCACCCATGGCAGACGCCAATCCATCAGATGTCGAGCTGGGCGAAATCGAGTTCGGCGCTGTGGGCCTCGATGAACTCCCGCCGCGGGGCCACCTTGTCACCCATCAGGATTGTGAAGATGCGATCGGCTTCGGCAGCATCTTCAATCTCGACCCGCTTCATCGTTCGGGTCGTTGGATCCATGGTGGTTTCCCAGAGCTGCTTGGGCATCATTTCGCCCAGGCCCTTGAAACGCTGGATTGTGTAATTGGCCTTGCCGCCAAAACCATCGAGGGTGGTTTTGAGATCCTGCTCGTTGTAGCAATAGGTGTGATTTTTACCGCGCTCCACTTTGTAGAGAGGCGGGCAGGCGATGTAGATGTAGCCACCTTCCAGCAGAGTTTTCTGATAGCGATAGAAGAAGGTGAGTAGCAAGGTGCGGATGTGGGCGCCATCCACATCGGCGTCGGTCATGATCACGATGCGGTGATAACGCAGGGCCGATTCGTTGAACTCCTCCCCCTTGATGCCCAAGCCCAAGCCTGTGATCAGGGCCTGAATTTCGGTGTTTTTATAGATCTTGGCATCGTCGGTTTTCTCGATGTTGAGGATCTTGCCGCGCAGCGGCAGGATCGCCTGGAAGCGCCGATCCCGGCCCTGCTTGGCTGAACCACCGGCGGAGTCGCCCTCCACCAGGTAGATCTCGGATTCGGAGGGATCGCGGGAGCTGCAGTCAGCCAGTTTGCCCGGCAGGGTGGAGCTCTCCAGCACCGATTTACGCCGCACCAGCTCCCTGGCACGCCGCGCGGCCTCAGCAGCGTTGAAGGCCTGGATCGCTTTCTCCAGGATCAGGTCGATCACCTGGGGATGGAATTCCAGAAATTCAATCAGCGATTCGCCCACCACCGTGTCAACGATGCCACGAACCTCGGTGTTGCCGAGCTTGGTTTTGGTCTGGCCTTCGAATTCAGGATCCGGCACCTTCACCGAGAGCACAGCGGTGAGGCCTTCGCGGATGTTCTCGCCGGCCAGATTGGAATCGGCGTCTTTGCGTTTGCCGCGCTTTTTGGCAAAGGTGTTGAAGGTGCGGGTGAGCACCGTTTTGAGGCCCTCGATATGGGTGCCCCCATCGACGGTCCGGATGTTGTTGGCGAAGCCGAGGATGCTGTCGGAGTAGGCATCGACGCACCACTGCAGGGCGGCTTCAACCTGAACGCCGTCCTTCTCGTTGTTGACGTAGATGATGTCGGGATGGAGAGGATCCTTGCCCGCATTCATGTAGGTCACATATTCGCGAATGCCGCCTTCGTAATGATAGATCTCCTCATGGGCTTCACCCTCAGGGCTCAGGGCTGCCGCCCTTTCGTCGCGGAAGACGATCCGCACCCCGCCGTTGAGGTAGGCCAGCTCGCGCAGGCGTCCTGAGAGGGTGGCGTAGTCGAAGACGATGCCGACGGTGAAGATCTCGGTGTCGGGCTTGAAGCGCACGGCTGTGCCGGTTTTGCCGCTGCTGTCGGCTTCAGAGCGCAGTAATCCGATCGGTGTGCCCTGCTCAAAGCGCTGGCGGTGCACCTGGCCCTGGCGGCGCACGGTGACTTCCACCCATTCGCTCAGGGCGTTGACCACCGAGATGCCCACCCCGTGCAGACCGCCGGACACCTTGTAGCCGCCACTGCCGAACTTGCCGCCGGCGTGCAGCACGGTCAACACCGTTTCCAGGGCCGACTTGCCGGTGCGGGGATGGATGTCGGTGGGGATGCCGCGGCCGTTGTCGGTGACTTCCACCGAGCCGTCGTCGCAGAGGCGAACGAAGATTTCGTCGCAATGGCCCGCGAGGGCCTCATCCACAGAGTTGTCGACCACCTCATAAACGAGGTGGTGCAGACCCCTTGGCCCGGTGGTGCCGATGTACATGCCCGGGCGCTTGCGCACCGGTTCCAGCCCTTCAAGGACCTGGATCTGCTCGGCGCCGTAGGCGTGCTCGATTCTGGAGGGATCGGTCATGGTCAGATGCTCAGCGGCTGGCGCCGGTCGGTGGAAACGGCCCTAGCCCCAGCGGCGATGGCCAGATCTGCGCCAGCCCCATCGGCGAGATTCATCTGAATTGGGAACGCTGAGATTGGAAAGCGAGGTTCTGAGGGCTTCAAGAGACGCTCAAAGCCCAATCAAGAGGTTGACTTTATCACCCTGGGCCCTGAGAGGCTCCCAGGGGGCTCTGAGAGCCTGTTCGGGTATGGAGACCAACCATGCCTGGACTGTCTCCTGCTCCAGTCCCCTGTTTTCGCCTCCGCCCAGCGGCCGACCCGATGGCTCCCCAACCCCTGCCCGTGATCGTTCTGCTCGGCCCCACGGCCGCCGGCAAGACCGACCTGGCGATCGAGATCGCCGGCGCCCTCGACCTGGCTGTTCTGTCGGTGGATTCCCGCCAGCTCTATGCCGGCATGGACATCGGCACCGCCAAGCCCACAGCGCTGCAGCGGGCCCGGGTACGCCATGAGCTGCTCGAACTGCGCTCACCGGATCGGCCGATCAACCTCCACGACTTCCGCCAGGCCGCAGACGCCAGCATCGCCGCCGAGGGGGAGCGTCGGGGTATGGCCTTCCTGGTGGGCGGAAGCGGCCTCTACCTCCAGGCCCTGATCCAGGGACTCGAGCCCCCGGCCGTGCCACCCCAGCCGGCCCTGCGTGACCAGCTGGGGCGCCTGGGTCAGGCCAGCTGCCACCAACTGCTTGCCCAGGCCGACCCGATCGCCGCCGCCCGGATTGCCGCTGCCGATTCGGTGCGCACCGTGCGCGCCCTGGAGGTGCTCTATGCCACCGGCCGCCCCCTCACGGGCCAGCGCAAACGCAATCCGCCTCCCTGGCGCGTGCTCGAACTCGGCCTCGATCCACCTGACCTGCCAAGCCGCATCGCCGCGCGCAGCCGCCAGTTGTTCAGCGGCGGCCTGCTCGAGGAAACCGCCGCACTGATTGGTCGCTACGGCGAGGCTTTGCCGCTGCTCGACACGATCGGCTATCGGGAAGCCAGGCAGACCCTGGCCGGCGAGCTCAGCGAAGCCGAGGCCATCGCTCTTACCGAGCGGCGCACCCGCCAGTACGCCAAACGCCAGCGCACCTGGTTCCGCCGCCAGCACCAGCCCCTCTGGCTCGAAGGCCAGGATCTGCTGGGACAGGCCTTAAGGGCGGTCAAGAGCGGCCTAGAGTGAAGGTCTGGGTGTTTCCAGGGATTGATCTGTCGATCAGGCTCTCGGAAAGTTCAAGCTCTTGCCTCCCGCCCAGACGTCCTAAGAGCGGCACCTCCGCTCCGTCCCCTCGCTTCTTTGAATGCCACCTCGTCCCCGTTTTGATCGCCGCGCTCCTGTGCGGGAGCTCCCCAACATCAACGACCGCATCAGTTACCCCCAGTTGCGGGTGGTCGATGCCGACGGCAGCCAGCTCGGGGTGATCACCAGGGAAGCGGCCCTGGAGGTGGCCAAGGATCGGGATCTGGATCTGGTGCTGGTCAGCGAGAAGGCCGATCCGCCGGTCTGCCGGATCATGGACTACGGCAAGTTCAAATTCGAGCAGGAGAAAAAGGCCAAGGAAGCCAAGAAAAAATCTCACCAGACGGAAGTCAAGGAGGTGAAGATGCGCTACAAGATCGACTCCCACGACTACCAGGTGCGCATCAGCCAGGCCGTCCGCTTCCTCAAGGACGGTGACAAGGTCAAGTGCACGGTGATCTTCCGTGGTCGGGAAATCCAGCACACAGCCTTGGCTGAAGTGCTGTTGTATCGCATGGCCAAAGACCTCGAAGAGAGCGCTGAGATCCAGCAGGATCCGAAGCGGGAAGGCCGCAACATGAGCATGTTCCTCACCCCGCGCAAAACTCCACTCACCAAGGAGAAGGATGCTGCTGCCCTGGCAGCCAAGGCGGTGCGCACCATTCCCTCACCGGTGCGTCAGATCACCACGGCCGACCACGCCCCTGCCGAGGCCTGAGCAGCGCTCCTGGCCCCAACCGGCACAGCCCCGTATGCCAAAGGGGGAATTGTCACCGGGACAGAAGCTCCGTAGGGTGGCGGCAAAGCTGCAGGTTCCCACCGGCGTGCGATTCCACATCCAGCAGGAAAGCGACATCCCGGCGTCGACCCAGCTGTACAACCAGATCTGTTTCGCCATCGCGGCGCGCCACTACCCGCCCGGCCACCGGCTGCCCAGCACCCGCCAGCTGGCGATGCAGACCGGCCTGCACCGCAACACAATCAGCAAGGTCTACCGCCAACTCGAAAATGACGGCGTTGTAGAGGCCATGGCTGGTTCCGGCATTTATGTGCGCGACCAGCAGAAGCCCCGCGAGCTCAAGGTGCCGCCGGGGCTGCGCAATCGCCTCCGCCCCGACATTGACCGGGAAGTGCGGCAGTCGGTCGACGGGCTGCTTAATGCCGGTTGCACCCTGCAGCAAGCCCGCGAGCTGATCACCCGCGAGATCGACTGGCGCCTGCGCTGCGGCGCCCGGGTGCTGGTCTCCACACCCCGGGAGGACATCGGCGCCTCCCTGCTGATCGCTGAGGAGCTGGAGCCTGTTCTGGAGGTGCCGGTGGAAGTGGTGCCGCTCGAGGAGCTCGAAGCGGTGCTCGAAACCTCCAGCAACGGCACCGTGGTGACCAGCCGCTACTTCCTGCAGACCGTCGAAGAGCTGGCCCATCGCTATGGGGTGCGGGCGGTGGCCGTCGACCTCAATGATTTCCGCCACGAGCTCGACCTGCTCAAGGAACTGCGCACCGGCAGCTGCGTGGGGCTGGTGAGCATCAGCCCCGGCATCCTGCGGGCGGCCGAGGTGATTCTGCACAGCATGCGCGGCAACGATCTGCTGGTGATGACCGCCAACCCGGATGTCGGCAGCCGCCTGCTGGCGCTGCTGCGTGCCGCCAGCCATGTGCTCTGCGACAGGCCCAGTTTGCCGCTGGTTGAGCAGACCCTGCGCCAGAATCGGTCCCAGCTGATGCGCCTGCCCCAGGTGCACTGTGCCCAGAGCTACCTGGGGGCTGCCACCATCGACCTGCTGCGTAAGGAGATCGGCCTGACCTCCCCGCCCGACGGCCTCCTGGATCGGGAGTCAGCCCAGGCCGGCTGAGCTGCCTCGCCCCCCTCCCAGCAGGCCTTCCCCGTTCTTCTCCCGTCCACCTTTCCCCGTCTGCCTTGGGTTCCTCGTTCCGGCAACTCCTGAGCACCGTGGCCGCCGATCTCCGGATCATCCGCGAGCGCGACCCTGCCGCCCGTGGCAACCTGGAGATCCTGCTCTGCTATCCGGGATTCCACGCCCTGGTGCTGCATCGGTTCAGCCACCGGCTCTGGCGCTGCCAGATTCCTCTGCTGCCGCGGCTGCTCTCCCAGCTGGCCCGCAGCCTCACCGGCGTGGAGATCCACCCCGGCGCCAGGATCGGCTCCGGGGTGTTCATCGACCACGGCATGGGCGTGGTGATCGGCGAAACCTCCGAGATCGGCAACCGCTGCCTCCTCTACCAGGGCGTGACCCTGGGCGGCACCGGCAAGGTGCACGGCAAGCGTCACCCCACCCTGGGGGAGAACGTGGTGGTGGGCGCCGGCGCCAACGTGCTCGGGGCGATCAGCGTTGGATCGAACACCCGCATCGGCGCTGGATCGGTGGTGCTGCATGACGTTCAACCCGACAGCACCGTGGTGGGCATCCCTGGCCGGGTGGTGCATCAATCGGGGGTGCGCATCGACCCCCTGGCCCACTCCCAGCTGCCGGATGCGGAAGCCAGGGTGATTCGCAATCTGATGGAGCGCATCGACGCGCTCGAAGGCGACCTCAGCCGTCTGCAGCACTGTCTGCGCGAGGTGGCCGCCGGGCGTCCGCTGCAGGAAGCCTGCGGCGGCACCTCCCAGAACCTCAAGGATCGCGAAATCATCCAGTTCCTCGGCGAGGATGCTGCCAGTGATTCCGCCGCCACCAGCACCAGCAACTGAGCGGGGCGGGGGCCGCTGGGCGGCTCGGCTTCAGCCGGTGGCCACGGCCGGGCTGTTTTCCATGCGGGGCTGGAACATGAACATTGAATAGATCACATTGCGGCGCATCGAAGTCATCATGTCGAGGAACATGTCGTAGCCCTCGTTCTTGTATTCGATCAGGGGATCTTTCTGGCCGTAGCCGCGCAGCCCCACCGATTCACGCAGGGCGTCCATGGCCTGGAGATGCTCGCGCCAGAGGGTGTCGATCTGCTGGAGGATAAAGAAACGCTCGGCCTCGCGCATCAAGTTGGGACGGGATTGATCCACCTGGCTTTCCTTGAGGTCATAGGCATTGCGCAACTGCTCGCGCAGGAAGGCCTTGAGCTCCTCCATCGACAGGCCCTGCAACTGCTCAGGCGTGAGATCGGCCAGCAGATAAACGAATTCCTGCACCTTCGAGACCAGCCGGGCCAGATCCCACTCCTCCGAGGGCAGGTCGGGGTTGACGTAGGCCTCGACGACGTCGTCCATGGTGCGCTCCCCGTAGCCGATCACCTGCAGCTTCAGCTCCCGGCCCTCCAGAACACGGCGGCGTTCGGCATACACGGCACGCCGCTGGTTGTTCATCACTTCGTCGTACTCGAACACCTGCTTGCGGATGTCGTAGTAGTAGGTTTCGACCTTTTTCTGTGCTCCCTCGAGCGAGCGGGTGAGCATGCCCGATTCGATCGGCATGTCCTCTTCCACCCGGAAGGCATTCATCAGACCGGCCACCCGATCCCCACCGAAGATGCGCAGGAGGTTGTCTTCCAGCGAGAGGAAGAAGCGGGTGCTGCCCGGGTCCCCCTGGCGGCCGGCGCGGCCACGCAGCTGGTTGTCCACCCGTCGCGATTCATGGCGTTCGGTGCCGATCACGTGCAGGCCGCCGGCCTGCCGCACCCGTTCCTCCTCCTCTTGGACCACGCCATCGTATTCGGCCCGCACCCGGGTGATCAGCTGGCGCAGGCTCTGGATCTGGGCGTCGTCGGTGGGGGCCTTCTCGGCCGCCTGGGCGATGCGGTCTTCGAGTTCAAGCACCGAGAGGGCCCGATCGCCCCAGGCCTTGACCAGTTCCCTTGCCAGCTCCACCAGGGATTGTTCGGTGGCGTCGGTGAGGGCGCAGGGGTAGAGGGCGCCGATGGCGCGGGCCTCGCTGGGGGCATGGGCCAGGCCGGAGGGGCTGCTGCCGAAGCCACCGCCGGCAGCCTCCCGCGGCAGTGGAACGGGGGGACGGTGGCCCTCCTCCGGACGCACCAGGCGGGGCAGCAGCACCTCGCGCAGTTTGAGGCGGGCCATGTAATCGCTGTTGCCACCGAGGATGATGTCGGTGCCGCGTCCAGCCATGTTGGTGGCGATCGTGACGGCCCCGGCCCGGCCGGCCTGGGCGATGATCTCAGCCTCCCGCTCCACGTTCTCCGGCTTGGCGTTCAACAGGTTGTGGGGGATGCCCTGTTCGGCAAGAAGGGCACTGAGCAATTCTGATTTCTCCACGCTGGTGGTTCCCACCAGCGCCGGCCGATCGGCCCGGTGGATGCCAGCGGTTTCGGCGGCCACGGCGCGCCATTTGGCGGCCTCGTTCTTGTACACCTGATCCACCAGATCCAGGCGTGAACGGGTGCGGTTGGTGGGTACAACGGTCACTTCGAGCTTGTAAGTTTTCTCGAATTCCACTTCTTCGGTCTTGGCGGTGCCGGTCATGCCAGCCAGACGCGGATAGAGCAGGAAGAAATTCTGATAGGTGATGCTGGCAAGAGTCTGCGTTTCCGGTTGAATCGCCAGGTTTTCCTTGGCTTCAATCGCCTGGTGTTGGCCGTCGCTCCAACGGCGACCAGGCATTACCCGACCAGTGAACTCATCGACGATCACGGCATCCTCGCCGCGCACGATGTAGTTCACATCCTTGATGAACAGGGATTTGGCCTTGAGGGCGTTGGTGATGTAGTGGGCCCAGGGATCTGCAGGATCGAACAGATCCTGAACATTTAGCAGCTCTTCTGCCTTCGCGTAGCCCTCGTCGGTGAGCGTCACGTTGCGCTGTTTTTCATCTACCTCGTAATCACCTTCGGGGTCGATCCCGTCTTTGGAGGTTCCTTCGGCCCGCAGTAGCTGATCGGCGATCTCGGCAGCCCGTCGATACTTTTCCTGGGGCCTCTCGATCTGGCCTGAAATGATCAAGGGTGTGCGCGCTTCATCCACCAGAATGGAGTCGACCTCATCGATGATGCAGTAATTGAAGCTTCGTTGTACTACCTCTTCGATGTCGTTGGACATGTTGTCGCGCAGATAGTCGAAGCCCAGCTCACTGTTGGTGGCATAGGTGATGTCACAGCCGTAGTTGCGCCGTCGCTCGGACGGGGGCATGTCCTGTTGGATCAGCCCCACCGAGAGGCCAAGGAAGCGATGCACCTGGCCCATCCACTCGGCATCGCGGCGGGCCAGGTAGTCGTTCACGGTCACCACGTGCACCCCGGCGCCGGTGAGGGCGTTGAGGTAGGCCGGCAGGGTGGCCACCAGGGTTTTGCCTTCGCCGGTCTTCATTTCGGCGATCTGGCCTTCGTGCAGCACCATGCCGCCGATCAGCTGCACGTCGAAGTGGCGCATGCCCAGCACCCGCTTGCCGGCTTCGCGCACCACCGCAAAGGCTTCCGGCAGCAACTCATCAAGCAGCTGGCGCTGCCTGGCCGGGGATTCCGCCTTCGCCAGCATCTCCTTGAAGCTGGCAGTCTTGCCACGCAGCTGGTCGTCGCTGTATGGGGCGATCTCCTCCTCCAGCAGGTTGATGTCCGACACCAGGGGCTGAAAGCGCTTCAGCTTGCGGGCATTGGGATCACCCAGCAGGAATTTGAGCATTGCAGCGGCCACCTTATTGGCTTCAGCTTATCACCGCTGAACCTCTGAACGTTTGCAAGAAGCAAGGCAGGGCAAGGGGTTTGGCCTCACCAGCGTCCGCTAATGACGGCTCAAGGCAGGGTCTGCCGGCAGATTGGAAAGGGGCTGGCCGGTGAAGCTTGAGGATGGCAGCCGGCCCTGGAACGCCATGCCTGCCCGCCCACCCTCTGCTGAAGCTGTGTCTGGCCCTGCGGCCATCAGGCTGATCGCCCACGGACCGCTGAAGCTGCGGCTGCTTTGGCGTCTTGGCGCCCTGCAGCAGTTTCTCGATGCCCACAGCTTCTGGGCCTGCGGCCGCAGCCGCCACGACCTGCGCCGCATGCTGGGGGGCAGCAGCGCCGTGGTGAGTGCCTGGCGGGAGGGCGAATTGCTCGGCTTTGGCAGAGCCACCAGCGATGGGGTGTTCCGAGCTGTGCTCTGGGACGTGGTGGTGGCCGAGGCAAGCCAGGGTCAGGGGCTGGGCCGCAGCATCGTCGAGGAGTTGCTGCACGCACCGGCGATCAAGCGGGCCGAGCGGATCTACCTGATGACGACCCAGGGAGCTGGCTTCTACGAGCGACTCGGTTTCAGCTACGGCCACGCCCAAACCTTGCTGGTGCGCGACCGATTGGCTGATTCAAGCGGATGAAGAGATTCGAACTCTCGACTTTCTCCTTGGCAAGGAGATGCTCTACCACTGAGCTACATCCGCGATTCGACGCTTCCGCCGAATCAAGAGCATGCCCTAAAGGGTGCCCCCCAGTCAAATCAGAGGAGCTGGTGCCGTCGCTGGGGTCGTCTAAGTTCAAGTCCATGACACCGCGTTTCGTCCAGAGCCTCTGGAACAATCGGGAACTCTGGTGGACCCTGGCAACAGGGCGGATTCAGAGTCTCAGCAACGATTGGCTTCTGGCTGTTTCCGTACCATTGCCAGCAGTTAATTGATGTCGTGGGACACGAACTGCAAGCCGGCCTGGATCTGTTGAAAGCCGGCCAGCCTCAGCAGGTTGAGCGCTGCTGTTCAAAAAATCGCCAAGGCACCCGCCTTAGTGGTGCACATCAGAATTAGGGACGAACTAGCTCATCACTTCGAAAGACCTCCTTGCGTCTTCGCTTCCACTTCTATTGCCCCATATTCAGGAACCAGGGCTCGAAAGCAATTGCTCTAAATGGCTAAGCAATTAAATAGCACCAGTCAGATGCTGGCTCCTGCTACTCTGGACCTGGAAAACACCACTCTGAAACCATATGATACCACTCAGGGACTAGAAAACGCTAATCTGAAACTACAAAATGCCAGTCATGAGCTGAATCAAAGTAATTCCAGCAAAAGCTGCAGATTTATTCATTAAGTTGGGGAAACCACTCTATTCCTCGAATTCTAATACATAACAAATGAGCAACACAGCACTCATCGCCGGCATCACCGGCCAAGACGGGGCATATTTGGCTCGCCATCTACTTGAGTCGGGTTACCGGGTAGTGGGCAGTAGTCGCGATGCCCAAAGTAGTGATACCAGTCGTCTGCGCAGGCTCGGCGCCGATCAAGACATTGAGCTCATCTCCTTGGCCCCCAACGATTTCCGAAGCGTGCTTAAGGCACTGTCATCTATCGAGCCAACTGAGGTATATAACCTTGCCGGGCAAACGAGTGTGGGGCTCTCGTTTGAGCAGCCTGTTGAATGCATGGAGTCAATCGCCAGTGGTACGTTAAATTTTTTAGAGGTGCTGCGCTACCTTGACGCACCAACACGTCTCTTCAGTGCTGGCAGCTCGGAGTGCTTCGGTGATACCCAGCAGAAACCGGCAAATGAGACAACTGCCTTCCATCCCAGAAGCCCCTATGCCGTCGCCAAAAGCACAGCCTTCTGGCAGGTGGCAAACTATCGTGAGGCCTATGGTATTTTCTGCTGCACGGGTATTCTTGCCAACCACGAATCACCGCTCAGGCCTTCACGCTTTGTGACCCAGAAGATCATTGAAGGAGTACGAAGCATCAAGCGGGGAGATAGCCATGAGTTAAGACTCGGCAATCTCGACATTTGGCGCGACTGGGGTTGGGCGCCTGAGTATGTGCTGGCCATGCACCAGATGCTCCAGGCCCCAGAGCCCAAGGACTACTTAATTGCATCGGGTGTTACCACATCACTGCGTGAGTTTGTACGCCTGGCCTTTGTTGCTGCTGGGCTGGACGTAGAAACCTACCTGATCAGCGACGCCACCTTCCTGCGGCCAAGTGATCTTAGATACTCTGCCATGGATCCTAGCCTCATCGCCGCCGATCTCGGCTGGAAGGCTCAGGTGTCACCGGCTGAGATCGTCCAACGAATGTACGAAGAGAGACTCATCTAACACAGAAAACTACGTTCTGGATCCCTGCGTTTTGGTGACCTTCACTTCTCCAATCAACCTTTAACTTCTATGGCCAAAACGCATTGATCACTGGAATTACCGGTCAAGAGGGTTCCTGTCTTGCGGAACTACTGCACTAGAAGAGTTGTGAGGTACAGGGGCATCCAGCGACGCGCCAGCAGCTTCAACACCAACCGCCTCGACCACCTCTATCAGGACCCTCATGAACGCAATCCACATCTGAACCTGCACTATGGCGATCTCACGGATAGTACCAACTTGATCCGCATCATCCAAAAGGTGCAGCCCGCATAAATCTATACTCAAGGTGCTCAAAGTCACGTGGCTGTGAACTATGAAACTACTGAATACACAGCCAATTCCGACGCTCTGTGAACCCTTCGCCTCCTCGAAGCCGTGGCGGATCCCCTTGGGCTCACCAGCAAGGCTCGCATTTATCGGTCCTCTACAAGTGTGTTGTATGGCTTGCTGTAGAAAATATACAAGAAGGAGAGAGCTATCTTCTTTCCCTGCAGCCACTATGGTGTTGCCATCCTTTATGCCTGCTGGATCGGGGTCGATTACTGTAAAGCCTATTAAATGCATGCTTACACTGGCACTCTGTTCAGCCATGAATCACCACAGTGGGGCGAAATCTTCGTAGCCCGCAAGATCACACGAGGCCTTGCCCGCATTGATGGCGGGCTTGACGATTGCATCTTCATGGACAACCTCGACTCGCTTCGCGATTGGGGCCATCCACGTGATTATGTGGAGATGCAGTGGCTGATGTTGCAGCAGGAGGGGCTACCGGAGAATTTCGTGATCGCCACAGGCCGTCAGGAAAGTGTAACGCGGTTCATTGAACTCACCGCCAAGCACCTGGGATGGAATGGTATCACTTGGAGCGGTGAAGGCCTCAGCGAGATCGGCTCTCCAGTTGACAATGGAACACCCATCGTAAGGATTGATCCCCGCTACTTCCGTCCAGCGGAAGTGGAAACGCTCCTGGGTGATCCCACCCGAGCCAAGGAAAGACTGGGCTGGACGCCCACCACCACACTGGAAGAGCTGGTGGCAGAAATGGTCGCCTGCGACAAGGAAGAAGCTGCGAAGGAATCCATTCTAAGGCGGGAGGGATTTGACGTTGTGGGATCAATGGAAAACCCCACGACGAAACCCTTGTCATTAACAACAAAGCAAACAGCTGAGTCCTGAAACCGTGTCTTCTGTGGCCTGCCTTCTGCCAAGAAGGCACATCAGAGATGTGAGCCAAAACGGGCGTAGGCCTCAAGATGTTGCCGCACTAAACGATCCATTTCGTAATGGCGGCGAAGACGCGTGTAGTCCTCAGACCCGAGGCGATGGCTGGGGCGCTGCTGATCCACAGCTTCACCACTCCCGAGCCAGTCCGCCCATGCCTGAGCATTGAGAGGCGACAAAAAGGTCACGAAACCCTGACCAACCTCCCGATGCACTTCAAGATCGGAAGCTACAACCGGCGTGTCACAAGCCAAGGCCTCAATCAGGGGTAGGGAGAAGCCCTCGGCAAGCGAGGGAACCAGCACCGCCTCAGCATGGCGATAGAGCCAGGCGAGCATCGGGTCAGTCACCGAAAGCTGGAGAACGGCATGCTGGAGAGCGTGGTTGGCGATGCACTGATGCTCTTGAGGGGTCCAAGAACCGCCACCTGCGAAGACAAGGAGCGGAAGATCACAGCCTGCCGAGCAACCACGATGCAATATCGCCAGTGCTCGCATCAAGGTCTGACCATTCTTGTAGGCGTGGCGTTTACCCACCATCAGCCAGAAGCGCCGATCCACAAGCCCATCCACCTGCTGGGGGGGGATCTGATCCATGGCCGTAGCCAGATGAATCACATGGACAGGGGTACGAATACGCGGGTAAAAGAAATTGAGGTCATCAACAGATGCTGCACTGATGCTGATGATCAAATCAGAGGCAGCAAGCCAGCCTGGCTTGTTTGCATGGGGGGAGCGCAGAGCTGGAAGAAAGAAGTGTTCAGGATGTCGCTCTGGGGTCATGTCAAACAGGGAGCTCACAAGACGCTGCTCGCTGTGTAGCCGGTAGGGGCGGCCGCCATAGAAGGTGGCATGAACCACATCAGCCCGACGCCATGATGACGGGTTCAGCCAACATCTGGGTGGCCTTGAGGCACGGCTCACGCATACACCAGCCTGCAGAAGCTCAGCGGCAAGAGAATCGAAATAACGGCTGATACCACCTCGGCTCTGACGCCGAAAGATCTGAGCGTCAAAACCAATGTGCAGAGAATCCACAGATTGAACGCCGGTTGGAAAGGATAAGGAATAAAACGCTTGGGATGAAACAAGCGCGGATTGCCTAACAATCGACCTGGAACCATGATCGCTATGGCAGGCTGTGATCAGCTTACAAGCTCCCAGCCTATGGCCAAAGCCCCTGAAGGCATGGACTGTGAGGTATCTGATCAGACTGACACAGAGGCCGCTGGCCATCCACAACCGTTGATCACGGTCATTACACCCTGCCTGAATGCGATTGCCACCATTGCCGAAAACCTCCTGAGCGTCCTGGCGGCCCGTGAAGCTCTGAAACGAGATGGATGGCTTCTGGAACATCTCATCATTGATGGTGGCTCTGACGACGGCACGACCGAACTGGTGGCTGAGTATGCGGACAGATATTCATTCTGCCGGTGGATCGCCAACATCCGAGGCGGCCCCTATGCGGCCATGAATGCAGGGCTGGAGCAGGCCAGCGGCCACTACACCCACGTGCTTAATTCCGACGATCTGCTGCTGGATTCAGCTGGCTATGCCGCGTTCTTACAGGAGGGGCACAGGAAGGGGGCCAAGGTACTGATCACTTCCATCGGCTACTTCCGGAGACCCGATCGTCAGCTCAAAAGCCTATGGCTCGTGAATCCTGTGCCGATGAACACAAGCGAATGGAAACAGCAGCTCTTACGAGGGCTGCATTACCCACATCCGGGCTTTATTGCAGAGACAGAACTATACAGAGATGAAGCCTTTGACGAAAAGTACAGCCTATCGGCAGACTACAAACTGATGCAGAAACTTCTGCTGGGGCCCGCACGACCAGAAACAACGCTGCTTTACACCCAACCGCTCGTGGCGATGGCGGAGGGAGGAGCAACAGGCAGCTGGAGAGCCATCCTCAAGGGCTGGAAGCAACTGACGGCCATCAATCAAGAACTGGGGATCCAGGCATCGAGCGCGAAGCGCTATTGGAAAAAAGCACGACGTAGGTTACTGCCCCTGGCTGAAAAGATCATGATCGAAAAGCTGGAAGGCTGTGAGCGATGAGTGGATTAAAGGTCGCCTTTGATGTGAGTCAAACGGGTGGGCGCAAGGCTGGATGCGGATACTATGCGGCCTCTCTGATTGAGGGTCTGCTGACCTCAGACGTGACCAATGAGTTCACATTGCTGACCAGCTTCGGTGACTTCTTCCATGACCCCACACTGGCTTTTGCCCTGCCCCATCTCGGCCAGGGTATTCGCTATGGGCCACGTCTTCTGCGCCGAAAAGATGCAGAAATCTTTTGGCGCGACCATGACAGGGGTGGTCACTTTCTGGAGCAATTTGACGTCGTTCATGCCAACAACTTCTGGTGCCCTCCCTGGCCGATGCCAGGAGCACTCATCTACACGCTCTATGACATGAGCTTTCTCGACCACCCCGAATGGACAACCGAAAAGAACCGACGGGGCTGCCTTGAGGGCGTTGAACGGGCCGTCACGCTGGCCGACAAATTCGTGGCCATTTCCGAAGCAACCAAGCAGTCCTTTCTCAAGCACTTCCCACAGATCACACCAGAGAAAGTGCATGTGATTTATCCAGCCTCTCGCTTTGGTCAACCTGGCTTCAATGCAGCACCAAAAAGACCAAGACAGGAGATCTTCAACATCGGAAACCCTTTCTTCCTATCAATAGGAACCATTGAGCCAAGGAAGAATCAGACCTTCCTCCTGGACGTTTACCATCAATATCGGCACCGAGGTGGAGAAGCGACTCCTCTTGTACTGGCTGGCAAGAAAGGATGGCTAATGGATGACTTTGAAGAAAAGATTGTGGCATCACCCTGGGCTAGCGACATTTTCATATTGGGCTACGTGAGCGATGGTGAGTTGGCTTGGCTTTACCAGCACTGTCTTGTCAATCTCTACCCCAGTCACTATGAAGGGTTTGGTTTGCCCGTTCTGGAGGGAATGGCCTTTGGAGCTTGCACGCTCTGTTCTAACAGTACGTCCATGCCAGAAATAGTAGGAGATGCAGGGATCCTGCTCCCGCCAGATGATTTGGAGAGGTGGGTTCACGCTCTGGAATCGGTGGTGTCTGAAACCGAAAAGCGCATCAGCCTTAAGGAAGAAGCTCTAAAACGCTCAACCAGCTTCCAATGGGAACAAAGTATTATGCAGACTTTGAGTCTATACGAAAAAGCAACAAGGTGATATCCTCCTCAAGCCCAAGTGTAGATGACCAAGACTCAACGGATGGCCAAGAATATCTAGGGACTCCTAAAAAAGGAGCGTCTACCTACCTACCATGTAACCTTCCAGAAAGGTTAGCTAGAAAATGGGACAGGCTTTGTTGATGTCCGAAAGGGAAAAGACTCCTCGCATTGAAGGAGCATAGTAAGAAGCCGCTTTGAGCAGGAAGACAAGTCCAACTCCACGGCTACAGAGGTGTCGTCAGATGCAAGATCAATATATTCGATCATAAGCGTATGAGACTGGATACTTTTTCTGCCCTTAATCCAGTCAAGCAGCCCATCCGCTACTTTTCTAGAAATGCATATCGCGCCATAGTCTTTAACAACTACCTCAAGCCAATTCGCGAAGCTATCGGCCAAAGGAGGAGGGCAGTGATAATAATGCTCAACCAAGAGCAGATCATGGATAAAAAACTTCACCTTCAAGCCCCGGCAGCGAAGATACTGATAATAATCCGCATAATTAGACTGAAATTCAGGGCGTAGATCCATAGCAAAGAAAATATCGCCTGATGCGAAGTCTATAGGATCATCATTCAACCCCTCATTCTGCACATCAAGGAAAGTAGTAGTGAATTTACGAGCATATCTGTATGACTGATCCAATGTGGCGTAAACAGGTTCAATGCGCCAGCCGACAGGAGGATTTAACAACCACTCTCTCAATATGTACCTAACGTCTTGCGCAATCCCGGTAACTACTTGGTTGTTGATCAGGCCTGAGACATCTACGAGTAACTGCATTTGCGCCTGCGGTGGCGGGAATGTCAAGGCAATCGCTTGAGCAATCGACAATAAATCATCATCAGATGGCTCTTCGGAAGAAAGTGCCGCAATAGAGGGAATCAAGGTTTTAGGCATGAATCGTCTAGTAGAATAAAAATGCTCAACTGCATTCATATAGCGCTCAGCACATCGTAAAGGATCATGCGTTGTACGTATTTCGTTCAAGGCATTAGTACCAAGTTGTTGGCGCTTTTCGCAATCACGCCAAAGAGCCTCCAAAGCTTCAATAAGATCTTGGTCTGTAAAATCATCTGGCAACATCAAAACATTATCGTTGGCCAAGTCGGCCATGCTGCCATTGGCATTAACGATCGTGGGGTGGCCATAGTTCATGCAGTCAAGAACGGCTGCCGAAGTTTCACCACGCGTGAGTGATCGCAACTGAATCGTCAAGTCTGCAGCAGCCAGATATAGACGATAAACCTCCTGCTCTAACCAGCCAGTGATGCAGACTCTTGAACCGCCGGGGTGGCGAGTGATGGATGAGAGAAGTTGTGATCCGTAGTCACCAGGTAAGCATTCACCGACAAACATTAAGCGACAACTACTTGCCTCCGCCAGATCAGAACTTTGCCATGCTTGCAACAAGCGGTGGTTGAGCTTTGTGGGTGCAATGATCCCGAAGGAGCAAACCACAAAATCAGTAGGAGACAATCCGAGCGCAATACGCGCTTCAGGCTTATCAAATTGCAATACGGGCGCACGCAGAAGTGGAATCACCGTCAAACTATGCTCGTCAAGCCCATACCACTTCTCGGCGAGTTTGAGCGCATGATCTGAGTGAACAACTGTGCCCAAGCCATCTTCAATCACCTCCCTACTACAAGGATACTTCAATACTACTTCTGTAGCATCCTTGCATTGGGCTTTGTCAACAAGGCCAAGGTATCCGTGAGAACGATAAATGCTTCGATTAAAGTAGCCAAAAGCATATCCATGCATATCTATATGATGAAGTATGCCAGAAAGAAAAAAGTCATGTAACACAACAACACCTGGAACCACTTTCAGCAATCCGAACATGTGTTCATGAAATGTGGAGTTACCAAAGTGGTAAAGAACACGGTCAAAACGGTCAGCGTTGGCGACAAACCATTCAAGAGTGCGGATTGGGCAGTTGGCCATTATCCAAGGATCCGTAACATTCGCTTGAGCAACTACAACTTCAATCTCGTAATATTTCGACAATGCAGGCAGCAATGCGGCGCTGTAGTCGGAAATTCCCGAGCGCTCCGGCGGAAGTGGAGAAAGATAAGCAAGGAGAGGCCGAGTAAGATCGCTAATATTAAGCTTTTGTTCTGCATCGCGCTCGGCATATTTACGTTCCATTGCAGATATTGAACGCCGTGCGCTTTCGTTCCACGAAAATCTTGCCGCCTGTTGAGTGCCATGCGAGATAAGATGCTCGCGGAATGCAGCATCGGCAAGAGCACGTTCCATTGCGTTAGCTATGGCAAAATCGGAATATGGATCAAACACGGCTTCTGATAGATCAACAACTTCCGGCAGGCTTGATGTATTCGCTGCAATCACCGGTGCCCCGCAGCGCATGGCCTCCAGTGCAGGCAAACCAAAACCTTCATGCAATGATGGAAAAACAAATAATGCACACAAGTTGTAGAGAGATATCAGATCTTGTTCAGGGACGAAGCCGGTCAGGATAAGTTCATCTGCTCCGAGCCCTTGTTCCATCGCCAGTTTCACCAGAAGGCGTCGGCTCTCCGGTTGCACTGAACACACTATGGCCAATTGATGGTTTGTTCTCAGTTGAGTTTCCAGCCGAGCAAATGCGCGAATAAGGCCTTCTATGTTTTTGCGATGATCAATACCGCCGGTATACATCACAAATTTGCGAGTAAGGCCATACTTTATCCGTAAACTTTTCTGAGCATCAGGAGATATCGTAATTTTCTTGAAGCAACTGTCCGCGTCTGATGAAATATTTATGCAGCGCTCAGACGGCAGGTCTAGATGATGACAGCCTTCTTGTCGGGAAGACTCAGAGATCGCTAACCATAAATCAGCTCGACGCAGATATTGGGCCTTCTCAAAGTACCAGCCCTTGACTAGCGGATTATTCAGATACGATTTTGAATGTATGAGCGGGATAAGGTCGTATAGGATAACCACATATATAATGTCTGTCGAAAAGTGCTTGATGCTGGTCACAGCATCGTCAACCAACCCTTCGAAGAGGCTACTGACAAGAACTATATCTGGTTTAAGGCTTACGAGAAAAGCCTCTCGGATCAGCTCACTGGCTTGACACCGCCAATAGTTGGCAGCATCCTTTCTAGCCGTAGACCTAGGAGAATTCCAGATACGAATACATTCCGGTTGTAATAAACTTACGAAATGAGCGCGCACACGAGCAATAGAGTCTGGGAATGCGCCATTCAATACAAGAATAACTTCATGAGATCCGCGGTTGCTAACGATCGCAGAGGCAAGTGACATTGTATAGCGTCCAATCCCACGATTCCATGAGCCTGTAGATTGAGCGCCTTGCATATCGATAACGATCCGCATCAGCGTTGCCCTTCCTGATGAACTTTAATCGCGCCCTTTAGATCAGCATAGATCTGTCTAGCTCGAGGGCTTAACTGGTTAAGATCCTCAGGCGCTTTAGGTAAAAAATGCTGGAATCCAACAGGGTGAACTTGCCAAGCGAAATACAACTCTCCCAATTTGTTAGCAGCGCCAAGCCTTGAGGCCGAAGTGATGACGGCGCGTTTTAGACGTGGGTGATTATTGACAACCCGGATCGCCCGGAACAGCATACGTTTAGAAACCTCCTTCACCTTTACCTGAACACGAAGTCTCCTCATTCTGTGAATGAAGTCCATCGACCAACGCAGTGGCTTGGTTAGGTGCCAAGAGGTGCTTGCAAGAACAGCAGCAAGTTGAGCATGGTATTGATCTGCAGTGGCTAGAACTCGCAGGGCTTTGCTCTCAGCTTGCTGGGCTTTGTTCTCGGCTTGCTGGACTTTGTTCTCGACAAACCTGCAGAAAGGGTGCGAGGCACTCCCACTCAAGACAAAACCATCAAATACATTTGGCGGAGAACTAAATGAACTCACAAGTTCAAAATGTCTATGGGAAACATAGAAACGATTCAACCCATCGAAATATACAAACTTATAGCCCTTGCGTAGGAGTAGTTGCTCCCACTCGTTATAGCTTTTGTCTTGCGTCAAAGGGCGAGTACTCTCTATCACTAACACCCAAGGGAGCATCAACTCGCTCTGCCAACTCTCCAAAACAGGCCCCTCCGACTCTTCGACATCAATCTTCATCCAATGAATATCCTGAACACCAATACGGTCAAACAACATGTCAAGTGATATCACTGGGACCAATGTTTCATGATACCGAAAGCCTTCTTCTTGGTGCCTCAGAGCGAGATCAGTGACGGCGGTAGAAAGACCGGTGTCTGCAAACTCATAGAATTTTAAGGTGCCCGATTGGTTGCCAATAGCCACCTGCATTACAATTTCATCTGGGCGAGCCAGCTTTAAAAGCTCTGAGTATTGCTGCGTCGGCTCGACATTTACACCCCGCCAGCCATGCTCATAAAATGCAAGGCTTACAGAATCAACAAGCGGGTCTTGCGCACCGATATCAACATAAAATCCCTTCTCGACATGCTTAAGCGCACGCCAAAGCATAACGTCCTCAAAGTTCTGAGCATATGAAGTAATACCCATTAGATTTCTTTTCGAATGATGATCAGCATAGAGGTACTGACATACTCGCCAATCATCAGCTTTACATGCTGACGACCATGGGTATAGTAAGGAGGGTAATCAAACGCAATATCATGTTGTTCCGATCCTGCATCAAAATCCAGTGCCTCGATAGCACAGCCAAGCTTTCGTAAGCGATAATCAAAAGCTTCAATATCTCCCTTGCGATAAATCACGCTTTCACCCACTTCAATGGTATCCTGGTTTGAAGATACGTTAAACTCTGTAGTGTGGACTGCTATCCCACCGGGCTTAAGGCAGTCCAAAGAATTTATCAGAAATTGCAAGCCAGCTTCCAAGCTGCCTAAGTGTTCGAAAGAGCAGGAGCTCCAACTGAAATCATACATCTCACTTGGAATACGACTCAGATCGCGCATGTCGATGTTTTGATAACTTACTCTGGCATCAAAGTCGCAAAAACTGAGAATGCCGGGCCAATGAATACTAGCGAGTGAGTCTCCAAGCTGGCCTGTTTCCTCCCAGCTGGAATCATCAGTTTCGCCATGAAAATCTGACGCGATCAATTGAACACCGCGTTCAGCAAAGAGTGAGGCCAATGGCTCCATTCCTACCACAAAACCAATGCCTTTATGATCCGGAACCAGCAGGCCGCGTTCTTCCAGCACTTGTGCAATAGCACACCATTCCCAGAGTTTTCGGTGCATCGTCTTCTCGTTATTCATACCGTCCCATACAACGCCCCAAATGGCTTTCCTCTCGAGCTCTAGTAGCGGGGCTCCTTTGGCAATACGTTGCCTCCAGATCTGGTACCAAGAGGATGCGAAATGTTCTTGCCGGCATAACATAGAACGAATAACAGGTAAACTAAATTGCTTAGGCATGACACTCGCCCTGTCGCGACGACTTCATGACACGACAGATAAAGTCTCCATCGACAATATCCTCCACAAGCTGTAGATTAGCCAGTTGCATCAAGAGATCTTTTGATTTTCCGGTGAAGAAGTGCAAGTGAAACCTCGTGTACTCATAGAGGTATTCAAAACATGGTGTTGCGTGTGCCATGCTCCCCCCTTCATGTAGCAAGCGTTCCATTCGTTGCAACTCCTGAACAGGATGCCTAAAGTGCTCCAAGACATTGTTCGAAAAGATTCCGTCAAAGCGCATAAGTTGTAATTGCTCTGAAGAGCAAACACACCAATCTTGAGCTAAGCTGTGAGTGGCAGAGATATGAGGCTCATAGGCATAGACAATCCATCCTTGAGCTCGTAATTCCTGAACAGTGCGGGACCAACCACCTGCCCCATAATTCAGATAAACACCGCGTTTGTCTGGATTGAGTGCAAAAAACGCCCGTAGCTCACGCTCAGTCGAGTCTCCTTCTTGATAGACTTGATAATGCCATTCATAGTCCTCGGCGAGTCCAGCCTCAGTTAAAGCAAACATCTTGTCTGGCCCATAGATTACTTCGCATGCAGGGCAAATATGTCTCAGTAAATCACCACCACCAAAGATACAGTGAGACCTTAGTTTGCTAAATTGGTTGTCTGACGCCTTAAATCCGCATAACGGACAGCCTCTTGTTGACGTCTCCTCTAAGTTCTTCCTGAAAACGAAATCAACAATACTCCACTTGGCAGCTATCTGACTGCGTAGGAGCGTGCTCTGGATTTCCTTCAACAACGCATCAACACCGGCTAAGCCTAGCGAATTGGATGTCTCGCCAACAGGCAAGTTTCTGATAGCACTACGTGGCGCAATTACCATGCCAGTAGGGCCTAATATGTTATTAATTACTTGTAGAAGACTCACGGGTGCTCCACTTGCTGTGAATGAACAACAAATCGTGCATCTAGCCAAGTACACCCTGCAAAAAGGGGTTTTCCAACATTAATGACACTAAAGTGCAATGCTTGCTCACGCCATTCATGGTTGTCAACAAAGTGTGTGCCTGAACTGGTAAGCGCCGTGTGAATAGAGTAAGTACCAGGTCCAAGAAGCATTAAAAAGCTGATTTCGAAGTAAACGATGCCATCGGGTGATATGCTTTCAACAGCTTGACCTTGTAAATCAGTATTGGTTCCGTAGATCATTAGCCCGAGTCTGTCTTTGATACCAAAGCCTAGAACTAAGCGCTCATTGTATTGCCGAACCTGCACTGCAATGCGAAGTAAGACCGGCTGTCCGACGCGAACTACGTCAACTCGCAAGCCCTCACTGTCGAACAATGCAATATCCGTAACTTCAGCCTTGCCGGTCCCCGAAATGATTTGTATCTTGTTATCTTTCCCAGCCTGCTGGGAAATTTTGGCGGCTGACTCAACGCTGAGCAGCAAGGCATTATAGTAATCCATGACTTCTTCCGGCTCCCCTTCCCTGACCAATCTACCAGAATTGAGTAGTATAGCTCGGTCACAAATAGCCTGAATAGCTCCTTTATCGTGACTGACAAGTAACAAGGTCGTGCCCCGCTCACGGAACTCACGAATGCGGGCAAAACTCTTATGTTGGAAATAGGCATCTCCCACTGACAGCGCTTCGTCGACGATCAACACATCAGGGCGATGGGCTGTGGCGACACTGAAGGCCAAGCGCATTTGCATACCGCTGGAGTAAACGCGCACCGGCTGGTCGATGTAGTCTCCGATTTCGGCAAAGGCCTCAATTTCCGGCATCAGATGGGCGATCTCATCGACCCCGTAGCCAAGGAGCTGGCCCGCCATGAAGGCATTCTGACGGCCGGTGAAATCGGGATGGAAGCCCATGCCGAGCTCAAGCATCGCCGCAACACGACCGGTAATGTGCACTCCGCCAGTGGTGGGCTGGGTGGTACCAGTGATCATCTTGAGCAGGGTGCTTTTCCCCGCGCCGTTGATGCCGATGATCCCCACCGCCTCGCCGGGATTCACTGTGAAGTCAATGTCTTGCAACACCCAGTGCAGGTGGTGGCGACGCTGATGGAATGGACTGATCCACTCGGCCAGCCGAGCCCAGCGGCTGGGATACTTCTTGTAGGCCTTGCCTAGATGGGAAACTGTGATCGTGCCCATTACAGTTCATCCACCATTTCACCCGAGTGTCTGCGGAACAGGCGTAAGCCGACAGCACACAGTGCAAACGCGCATATCGTCATATAGGTCAGGCTGCTCCAAGCCGGCCATGTTCCCCTCACCAACACACCCTGAACCGCGCCAATGAAGGCGGCCAATGGATTGAACGCCATCAATGACTGCGTCCACGGCGGCAAGATGGTGGGAGAATAAACGATCGGCGTCAGCCAGAACCAGAACGTGACAATGATACCGAAGGCCTGGCCGACATCCCGGAAAAAGACGTTGAGCACCCCCAGCACCATGCCCAAGCCTGTCGAAAAAGCGACCAGCAGAACCAGCAGCGGAAACAATGCCAAGTAGGCCGAACCAGGAAAACTGCCGCTGATTAACAGAAAAACGGTGAACAACGAAAAAATAATGGTAAAATTTAGCAAAGCATTAGCAACCACCACGGCTGGTAAGCAGATGCGCGGAAATCTCAGCTTCTTCAGAAGATTCGCATGTTCGATGAACATCGTTTGCGACCGGCTCGTGATCTCGGCAAACAAGCCCCAGGAGAGAACGCCGGCGCAAAGGAAGATGCTATAGCCAAATGTATTGTCAACTCCTGGGAGCCTGGTACGCATGATTTGAGCAAAAATCACAGTATAAACAAGGATCGTGGCCAAAGGATTGACCACGTTCCACGCAAAGCCAAAGATCGAATTCTTGTATTTGCTCTCAAACTCTCGCTTCACACTGCTGGAGATGAATCCGCGGTAGGCCCAGAGTTCCCGGATCAATCGCATCAGTCAAAAACCTCCGATAGCACATGGGTAGATGATGGTCGCAAGACGTCTCATTGTTACGAAGGAACGAATGCAGTGCTTGAGTGCAAACTAATTTAAGCAAAAGGGCGAGCGGTACTAACATTCTCCATAGGAAGCAGTATCGACAATCTAGGTCATTGGATTGTCTTGATCCACACACCCTTAATCATACAATAACTCCCTTGGCCCCGGGCGTCACAAAGAAGCATCCTTGTGAATCGAAAGGCCTTGATGCTCGGTCTGATCGGAACGAGCCCAGGGCTGATTGAAAGTCTGATCAAGTCGCCCATCCTGGCCTGATCCCAGCCATTGTGAGCAGCTTGGCGATGTCGTGGGCCACCTCAGCCAGCCCAGCTCTCACCGAGTAGTGGCCGTGCAGCCCGAGCAGGTTGAGGGCCAGGGTCCTCAGCGTGGCCAGCACGGCAGCGCCGGGGCCGCCATAACGGTGTTCATCTTCATGGAGCTGGGTATCGCGGATCCAGTGCCAGCTTTCAATGCACCAGCGGTCCCTCACCAGTTGCAGCAGGGCTTTTGGCGTGGTGCGCAGGCTGGTGAGAAAAAGGTGCCGCTGGAGGGAGGGCTTGCCATGACGCTTGCCACTGACGACAAGTTCAACAATCCAGCTACTGCCGGGCCAGGCCTCGTTGATGAAGTCAGGAGCCTGTTTGGCCCTGAGTATCCAGGTGGTGTCGCGTCCATGGCTGCGTTCAGAAACCATTGCTGTGAGAGGGATCTTGCGGGAGTAGAGGAACTGCTCGCCGATCTGGCGATGCAGGGTCCTTTGGTTTGCTTTCACTGTGAGGAGGAAGTCGGCCCCCTGCTCCGTGAGCTGCCGAAAAACGGTTTCTGGGTATGAAGCGCGTCGGCCTGGATCAAGACGCCGTCGAGATCCATCGTGGCCAACAGCTCCCGCAGTACGGCACGCTCGTGAGATTCACGGGTGTCGTAGGTGGCCTGGGCAATGGCCACACCCAGGGTCTTGGAGTAGAGCGTCACCTGAGAAATGAACGCACCGCCGCCACCGTCGGTCTGGACAATCGAGCCGCGGAGTGTCTTGCCGTCGCACACGAGCTGATCAAGACCCATCGCACCACCTGGGATCTGGGCGAGCATCCACCCCTGCAGCTGCCGGCAGATCTCGGCCACATCAACCTGCAGGAACAGATAGCGGAAGGTGGAATCAGTGGGTGGCCGCCTGAGCTCAAGACCCAACGCCTGGTTCAGCGCAGCGTGATGGCGGAGGGCAAAGCGCTCCAGATCCCGCAGGCTCTGGCAGCCACTCAAGATCCCGAGGACCGCCACCAGGAGCAGAAACCACTGGGGGAAGCGCACCCCACGACGCATCCGTCCCTCTGGGATCGCCTGCAGAAAGCTGATCAGGTCGGCAGAGGCATTAGCAGGAGAGGGTTCTGGCAAAGAAGGGATCCATTCCCGCCGACCAAACCCAATGCTCGCAGCAACGCCAAGCTCGCTTGTGACAGACTTTCAATCAGCCCTGGGAACGAGCCAGAATAGATTCAACTCAATTACAATTAGCAGTAAGTAGGGCTGTAGCCATTCAGTGGTCGTGACAGCGAACATCGCTACGGCTGACCCTGACGGCGGCCTGATTGCCGGTTGTGTCTCATGTAGAGACTGCCTGAGACGAGAGCCCCTCCTGCCGGGATTTCAGAAGCGGACTGGTTGGCATGGCCGGCCAGTGCCCGTTTTCTGATCCTGCATCAACAGCAGGAGATTCAAGTGCTGCGCCAAGAGAACGAACAGCTCCGAGCTGAACTCACCGCCCTGGCGACGGAACTGGCCAGCCTGCGCGACCGGATCGGGCGAACGTCTCGCAACTCTTCCAAACCACCCTCCAGCGACGGGTAGGGTTTTAAGCCGTCTGAACGCCGTAAAGGCAGTGGCCGCAAGCGGGCTGGCCAGCCGGGCCATCCCGGATCCGGGCCGGAGCTGCTGCCGATCGAGCGGGTGGATGAAGTGCTGGAGTACCACCCCCAGGCCTGCCGCCGTTGCGGGCAGCTGCTGGACGGTGTGGGTCCAGATCCGCTGCGCCATCAAGTGATCGAGATCCCGCCGATCACACCGCTTGTGATCGAGCACCGGCTGCACCGGCTGGTCTGCCCCTACTGCTCGACCAGCACCTGTGCCACCCTGCCGGCGCATGTTGGGGGCAGCCGTTATAGGCCAAGGCTGAGTGCTCTGGTGGGCCTGTTTGGCAGTGCTTTCCCGTTGAGTTTCAGCAAGACCCAGGCGCTGCTCCATCAGCTGCTGGGGGTG
The DNA here is from genome assembly GCF_001885215.1 of Synechococcus sp. SynAce01. Taxonomy (GTDB): domain Bacteria; phylum Cyanobacteriota; class Cyanobacteriia; order PCC-6307; family Cyanobiaceae; genus Regnicoccus; species Regnicoccus frigidus. The sequence goes on from NZ_CP018091.1 coordinate 1,436,870, forward strand.
GTGATCAGCCGCGCAGGGATTGCTGGGATCCGCCAGCGGCTGAGCCCAACCCTGGCCCCACCGGTGGCAGAAGCGCTGGCAGCTGCTCGGCAGCAGCCGGTGGCCTACGTCGATGAAACCGGCGCCCCCACAGGCAATGCCGACGGCCGCAATCCCGATGGCCGCAGAGGTTGGCAGTGGGTCATGGTCACCCCGGTGGCAACGGTGTTCCTGCAGGGCCTGAGCCGCTCGGCTGCAGCGGCCACGGAGCTGTTGGGGGACTCTTTTGGCGGAATCGTGGTGAGTGATCGGTTCTCTGCCTACAACCATCTGCCACTGGGGCAACGCCAGCTGTGCTGGGCGCACCTAATCCGTGATCTCACCGCTATCGCCGAACGCACAGGCGCCAGCGGTGAGATCGGAGCGGAGCTGCTAAGCCTGCAGCAGCAGCTGTTTGGGCAGTGGCACCGCTGGAAGGACGCCGCGATCGACTGGCCGCAACTCCAAAAGAACTGCCGGCCAATCCGACAGGCATTTGAGGCCACGCTGCAGCAGGTGGTGGAGCTGGGATACCAACGCGGCGAGCGAACGCCATGGGCCCAGACCGTTCGCACCTGCCAGCAACTGCTGCAACGCAGCGATGCCCTCTGGACCTTCCTGGAGCACCCTGGCGTGGAACCCACCAACAACGCCGCCGAAAGGGCCCTACGCCAGTCGGTGATTCAGCGCAAAATCAGTCACGGTGTCCAGTCGACCAGCGGCGCCATCTGCCGCAGCCGATTGCTCACGGTGACCACCACTCTGCGCCAGCAAGGCCGTGATGTCTGGCAGTTTCTGGAGCAGGCCTGGATTGCCCACCACCGCGGCGGACTAATGCCATCACTCCTGCCCAATACCTGAGCCGCTCAGCTCACAGCCTCAAGTCCTTGGTTGCTCAGCGCTGCGGGATCAGGACGATTGGCGCCATCGGCTTCCCGACCCCTGAATCGGTACTTGAAGTCTTACTAAAAGCCAAGTGAGGCACTGGCGCCTGTTAGCCCGGCAACACCCCCATCAAACTCCCCATCTCCAGCGCCTGCAGCGCGTAGCTCCAGCCCATGTTGCTCTTGATGCCGGCCCGCTCCAGTGCCTGCTGCATGGTGTCGGTGGTCAGAACGCCGAAGATCACCGGCACGCCCGTGTCGCGGGCCACGCTCGCCACTCCCTTGCTCACCTCGGCGCAGACGTAGTCGAAGTGGGGGGTGTCGCCTCGGATCACGGCCCCCAGGGTGATCAGCACCTGATAGCGGCCAGTGGCAGCGAGGCGCTGGGCGACCAGGGGAATCTCAAAGCTGCCGGGTACCCAGGCCAGGTCGAGCTGGCTGCTGCTGGGAGTCACATCGATCCCGTGCCGCGAGAGGGCATCCAGGCAGGCGCTCAAAAGCTTGCCTGTGACCAGGTCGTTGAAACGACCAACAACCACGGCAATCTGAAGGTCACTGACCTCGGTGAACCGTCCTTCAAAAACCGCCAATGGAACTCAGACCACGAAGTAGCTCATGCCCCAGTTGAGCAGAACGAGGACCAGCCAGGTTGCTCCTCCGAGCAGGATCAGGCGGTTGGAGCGGCCGCTGTCGTCGGTGCTGGCGTAGAGCACGGGCACGGCCACCACCAGGGCGAACGACATCACCACCAGGGCCAGAACGGTGAGGGTGTTGAGAATCTGCATGGAATCTGCGGGGCCTGGGCGGGCAGAAATGGATTGTCCCACGGCGTCTCTGGCTGCCTGGAAGGCGCCCTTGGATCCTTCACAACTTGTCGGGAGGTGACCCTCGTCTTACGATTGCCTCATCGATAACTTTGTTGTGGAATGGCGACGACGACAGTCTCTTCCAAGTTCCAGGTGGTGTTGCCCAAGGCGGTGCGTCAGCTCTACGACCTGAAACCAGGCCAGGTGCTTCAGCTGATCTGTCTGCCCGATCGCATTGAGCTCCTGCCCCTGCAGGCTGCCTCGGCCCTGCGCGGCTTCCTCAAGGGGGCGAACAGCTTTGAGCGGGAGCCCGATCGGCTGTGAGTGAAAGGCTCGTGGTGGATTCCTCAGGCTGGATCGAGTTCTTCACGGATGGCCCCAACGCTGACCCCTTCGCCGAAGCCATCGAGCAGCCGGAGCGCTTGGTGGTGCCCACCATCAGCCTGTTTGAGGTGTTCAAGTGGATCCTGCGTGAGCATGGCGAAGGCCCAGCCCTGCAGGCCATCGCTTTGATGCAGGGCGCTGAGGTGGTGGGCTTGAGCCCCGAAATCGCCCTCCATGGGGCCCAACTGAGCCTGGAGCTCAAGTTGCCCATGGCCGACAGCCTGATGCTTGCCACCGCACAGGCCTTTGGCGCCCTCTTGATCACCCAAGACTCGGATTTTCAGGGGCTTGCCGGGGTGCGCTGGCTGCCCAAGGTCGCGGGCTGAGCCTCCTACGATCGGGGACGTGCTGCAGGGGAAGCGTGGCGGGGGAAGCCCAGGAACAGCTTTCGCTGATGGCCGCCCCGACGCTGCAGGGATGTCTGTTCGGCCCTGCCGATGCCTCCACGGATCGATCACCCCAAGCTCCTGCCGGGGCCGATCCAGGAGAAGCTGATCCAGATGAAACCGGGCTCGACGACACAGCCCTGATCTCCCAGGCTGCCGCCAGGCCCCGTCAGCGCCAGGTCAGGCCCGAGGCGAGCCCAACGGAAACCAGCGCCGCCGATGGATCCGAACTGCCCCGTTGGCACCACCACAGCCTGTTGGATCCGGCGGCCCTGCCGCCGATGCTGCGCCACTACGTATCGCTCAAGGCGGCCCACCCCGATCGGGTGCTGCTCTACCGCCTGGGGGATTTCTTTGAGTTCTTTTTCGAGGACGCCCTGCTGCTCTCGCGCCTGCTGGAGCTGACCCTCACCGGCAAGGAGGCGGGCAAGGGGATCGGCCGCGTGCCGATGGCCGGCATCCCTCACCACGCCGCCGAGCGCTATTGCACCGAGCTGGTGCGCCATGGCCTGAGCATCGCCCTCTGCGACCAACTCGAAGCGGTGGCCGCCAAGGGCAGCCTGCTCAAGCGGGACATCACCCGGGTGATCACCCCCGGCACCGTGCTGGAGGAGGGCATGCTGGCCGCCCGTCGCAACAACTGGCTGGCGGCGGCGGTGGTCGAGCAGGGCCACTGGGGCCTGGCGATCGCCGATGTCAGCACCGGCGAATTCAGGGTCAGCGAGCGGGTGGGCAGCGACAGCCTCTACCAGGAGCTGCTGCAGCTGGAGGCCGCTGAGCTGCTCTGGCCGGCCGTAGAAGCGGCCTCTCCCAGCTGGTGCCCTGACGCTCTCCACCTCACCCGCCTGCCGCTCACGCCGTTTTCAGCGCCGGAGGCCCGCCGCACCCTGCTGGAGCGCTTTGAGCTGGCCAGTCTCGATGGCCTGGGCCTGGGCGAAGCGCCACTGGCGCTGCGGGCGGCCGGCGGTTTGCTTCGCTACCTCGATGACACCCAGCCAGGCCAGGGTGGCGAGCCGGGCGAAAGAGCGGATCGGGCTGATGGCCGCCGCGCCGTGGTGGTGCCGCTTGATCCCCCCACGCTCACGTTTGCTGGCGATCAGCTGGTGCTCGATGCCCAGACCCGCCGCAACCTGGAGCTCACCCGCACCCAGCGGGACGGCCAGCTGCAGGGCTCCCTGCTCTGGTCGTTGGATCGCACCATGACCGCCATGGGCGGGCGGGCCCTGCGCCGCTGGATCGAGCAGCCGCTGCGGGCTTTGGAGCCGATCCGTGCCCGCCAGGAGGCCGTCTCTGCCCTGGTGGCCCAGCGTCCCCTGCGTCAGGCCCTGCGCCGCCTGCTGCGGCCGATGGGGGATCTGGAGCGGCTGGCAGGCCGTGCCGGGGCGGGCAGCGCCTCAGCCCGGGATCTGGTGGCCCTGGCCGATGGCCTGGAGCGGCTGCCCCAGCTGGGCTCGCTGCTGGAAGCGGCGGACAGCCCCCCGCTGCGGGCGCTCCACCAAGCGGCCCCCGAGCTGGCTGAACTGGCCGCCAGCCTGCGCCATAGCCTCCAGGATCCGGCGCCGCTAAGCCTCTCGGAGGGTGGCCTGATCCATGACGGCGTCGACCAGACGCTCGATGGCCTGCGCAACCGCCTCGACGATCACCAGGCCTGGCTGGCTGAGCAGGAGGCCCAGGAGCGCCTGGCCAGCGGCATCCCCTCCCTGCGCCTGCAGTTCCACCGCACCTTCGGCACGTTCCTTTCGGTGAGCCGGGCCAAGGCCGCCACCGTTCCCGGCCACTGGATCCGGCGCCAGACGCTGGCCAACGAGGAGCGCTTCATCACGCCCGAGCTCAAGGCCCGCGAAGCGAAGATCCTGCAGCTGCGCGCCCGCGCCGCCGGCCGTGAATACGAGCTGTTCACCCAGTTGCGGGCGCTGGTGGGCGAGCAGGCCGCCCCGATCCGGGCCTGTGCCCGCCGGGTCGCGGCCCTCGATGCGCTCGCCTCACTGGCCGAGGTGGCGGCCCTCGGCGGCTACTGCTGCCCCGAGCTCAGTGATGACCGCGGCCTGTTCATTGAGGCCGGTCGCCACCCGGTGGTGGAGCAGCTGCTGGTGGCCGAGCCCTTCGCCGCCAACGACATCCATCTCGGTACGCCCGGCCAGCCCGACCTGATGGTGCTCACGGGGCCGAACGCCAGTGGCAAGAGCTGCTATCTGCGCCAGACGGGCCTGCTGCAGCTGATGGCCCAGATCGGCAGCTGGATTCCGGCCCGCTCCGCCCGGCTGGGTCTCTGCGACCGGATCTTCACCCGGGTGGGTGCCGTCGATGATCTGGCCGCCGGCCAGTCCACCTTCATGGTGGAAATGGCTGAAACGGCCAACATCCTGCACCACGCCTCCGACCGCTCCCTGGTGCTGCTCGATGAGATCGGCCGCGGCACCGCCACCTTCGATGGCCTCTCGATCGCCTGGGCGGTGGCCGAACACCTGGCTGAGGGCTTGCGGGCCCGGGCGGTGTTCGCCACCCACTACCACGAACTCAATGAGCTGGCCTCCCTGCTCCCCAACGTGGCCAATTTCCAGGTGATTGTGGAGGAAACCGGCGACAGGCTGGTGTTCCTGCACCAGGTGCGCCCCGGCGGGGCCAGCCGCAGTTATGGCATCGAAGCCGCCCGCCTGGCCGGGGTGCCGGCGCCGGTGGTGCGCCGTGCCCGCCAGGTGCTCGGCCGGATCGAGGCCAACAGCCATGTGGCCGTGGGCCTGCAGAGCGCGGCTGAACCCTCAATGGCCGAGGTTGAGCCCCTTAAGCCGAACGATCCAGATCCAGCCAGGCTCGCCGCAGCAGGGCATTGACGGCCGCAGCAGCGAGGCCGGCGCCGCCCCTGCTGCCCTCCAGCCGGATCTGGCTCAGGCCGCTCTCGGCCAGGTGACGCTTGCTGCGCTCCACCCCCACGAACCCCACCGGCATGCCGATCACCAGGGGCGGAACTGCCTCCCCCCTGGCGGCAGGCCCGGCGATCAGCTGCAGCAAGCGCTCCAGGGCGGTGGGGGCGCTGCCGATCAGCACCACCGCCCGTGGATGTGCAGCCAGCGCCGCCGCCATGCCCTCGGCGCTGCGGGTGCCCCCCTCCGGCGCCAGGGCGGGGGCCCAGTCGAGGATGGAGTGCACGGGGTTGGCGAAGGTGCGCCCGGCCATCGGCCTCACGGCCGCCGCTGCCATGGCGGTGTCGGTGAGGATCACGGCCCCGGCCGCCAGGGCGTCCATGCCCGCCTCACACGCACCGGGGCTGAAGCGCAGCGCTGGGCCAAGGGTCAGGTCGCCGCTGCTGTGCACCAGCCGCTCCAGCACGTCCTGGTGCACCCCATCGAGGCCGGTCGGCCCCAGGCATTGGCGGATGTGCCGCACGCTTTCGGTGAAGATCGGGTGATCCACGGCCTGCCCTGATGCCGATCCATCTCTACTGGGGAGACGACGAGGCCGGCCGGCAGCGGGCCGTCGACGCCCTGATCACGGCGGTGGTGGAATCCAGCTGGCAGAGCATCAACCTGACCAGGCTCGATGGCAACGATGGGGCCCAGGCGGCGCAGGCCCTCAGTGAGGCGCGCACGCCGCCCCTCGGTGGCGGTCACCGGGTGGTGGTGCTGCAGCGCAGTCCCTTCTGCAGCGCCTGCCCTGCCGATCTGGCTGGCCCCCTGGAGGAAAGCCTGGGGCTGATCCCCGAGCACACCCATCTGGTGCTGGTCAGCCCGGGCAAACCGGATGCCCGGCTGCGCACCACCAAGAGCCTGCGGGCCGTGGCCGAGGAGCAGAGTTTTGCCCTGCCGGCGGTCTGGGATGGCAGTGGCCAGCTGGACCTGGTGCGGCGCACGGCCCAGGGCCTCGGCCATGCCCTCACCCCCGAGGCGTTGGAGGCCCTGGCTGAGGCGATCGGCAGTGACAGTGCCCGCCTCGCCAGCGAGCTGGAGAAGCTGGCGCTCTATTGCTGCCAGCGGCCGATTGATGGCGCCGCCGTGGCGGCTCTGGTGGGCAGCCAGGCCACAACCAGCCTGCAACTGGGCGATGCCCTGCTGCGCGGCGATCTCGGCGAAGCGATCGCCCTGCTCGATCACCTGGTGACGGCCGGGGAGCCCCCCCTGCGGATCGTTGCGGCGCTCACCAGCCAGATCCGCGGCTGGCTCTGGGTGAGCCTGCTGGAGGCCCAGGGGGAGCAGGACGTGGCTGTGATCGCCCGGGCCGCCGGCATCGGCAACCCGAAGCGGATCTACGTGATGCGCAAACAGATCCGCGGCCGGCCCGCCCAGCTTTTTCTGGCCCTGCTGGGCCAGTTGCTGGAGATTGAGGCGTCGCTGAAGCTGGGAGCCAAACCTGGCGACGCCTTCCGCGATGGGCTGTTGGCGGCAGCCCCCCGATAATCAGCTCCTCACGACAGCGTTGCGCGCAGACCGGGATGGCCCTGCTGGTTCAGAAGTTCGGGGGGACCTCCCTCGGCAGCATCGAGCGAATCCAGGCCGTGGCCGGGCGCATTGCCGCCAGCCGCGAGCAGGGTTACGACCTGCTGATTGTCGTCTCGGCGATGGGCCACACCACCGATGAGCTCACCGGCCTGGCGCACGCCATCCATGCCGATCCACCCCAGCGGGAGCTCGACATGCTGCTGGCCACCGGCGAGCAGGTCTCGATTGCCCTACTGGCGATGGCCCTCCACGCCCTGGGGGTGCCGGCGGTCTCGATGACCGGCACCCAGGTCGGGATTGTCACCGAGTCGGCCCACGGCCGCGCCCGCATCCTTGAAGTCCGCACCGATCGGCTCAGGAAACTGCTCGACGATGGCTGCGTCGTGGTGGTAGCCGGCTTCCAGGGCACCAGCTGCGGCAGTGCAGGCACCCCGGAGATCACCACCCTGGGCCGGGGGGGATCGGACACCTCGGCCGTGGCCCTGGCGGCGGCGATGGGGGCGGAGGCCTGCGAGATCTACACCGATGTGGCCGGGGTGCTCAGCACCGATCCCCGCCAGGTGGCCGGGGCCCAGCTGATGGAGACGGTCAGCTGCAACGAGATGCTGGAGTTGGCCAGCCTCGGGGCGGCCGTTCTCCATCCCCGCGCCGTGGAGATCGCTCGCAACTACGGCGTGCCGCTGGTGGTGCGCTCCAGCTGGAGTGAGGCCGCCGGCACCCGCCTGACCAGCGGCTCGCCGCGACCGATCGGCAGTGGGGGTCTGGAACTGGGCAAGCCGGTGGATGGGGCTGAACTCGAGGATCACCAGGCCGTGGTCGCCCTCACCTACGTGCCCGATCGCCCCGGCGTGGCGGCCCTGCTGTTCGAAGCCCTCTCAAACGCCGGTCTGAACGTCGATTTGATCGTCCAGGCCACCCACTCAGGCGCCACCAATGACATCGCCTTCACCGTCAGTGAAGACCAGCTGGAGGCGGCCACAGCCGTTTGCCGCAGCTTGCTGGCAGAGCTGGGGGCCGATCAGACGGCCCTGACCAGCCAGGCTGGGCTGGCCAAGCTGAGCATCTCCGGGGCAGGAATCATGGGACGGCCTGGTGTCGCCGCCCGCCTGTTCGACACCCTGGCCCGCTACGGGATCAACCTGCGCCTGATCGCCACCAGCGAAGTGAAGGTGAGTTGTGTGCTGGAGGGCAGCCAGGCCTTCAAGGCCCTGCGGGCCACCGCCGAGGTGTTTGAGCTGCAGGATCAGCAGCTCCGCCAGAACCCGGTCCCCTGCAACCTCGGTGATCCCGCCGTGCGCGGTGTCGCCCTCGACCGCCACCAGGCCCAGGTGGTCGTGCGCCAGGTGCCCGATCGCCCCGGCAGTGCCGCCGCCGTCTGCCGCGCCCTGGCCGATGCCGGCATCAGCCTTGACACGATCGTGCAGTCGGAGCGCACCCACAGTTGTGAGACCGGCCCGGCCCTGCGCCGCGACATGAGCTTCACCCTGCGCCGCGACGACCTCGGCAGAGCCAGCCTGGCGCTGCAGCCGCTGCTGATGCAGTGGCCTGCCGCCAGCTTTGAGGAGGGGATCGCCATTGCCAGGGTGAGTGCGGTCGGTGCCGGCATGCCCTGCACTCCTGGCACCGCCGCGCGCATGTTCCGCGCCCTGGCTGAAGCGGGGGTGAACATCGAGATGATCGCCACCAGCGAGATCCGCACCAGCTGTGTGGTGGGCGAGGCCGATGGGGTTCGCGCCCTGCAGGCCGTGCACGCCTGCTTCGGTTTGGATGCGGCCTGCGTTGAGGCGGCCTGTTAGATGCACTGGCTGCGCCACCGCCGCTTGCTCGCCCTGGCCGCGAGTCTCGACGCCCTCGGGGTCAGCCTGTTGGCCGTTTGGATCGATCGGGCCCGCAGCGGCCAGATCGAACAACAACTTGGCCTGCTGCTGCTGATCGTGGCGATCTATTGGACCCTGGGCTGGTTGCTCGGCTCTTACACCCTGCTCAAGCAGGCCCGGCTGCGCTGGAGTCAGCTTGTGATCAGGGTGGGGATAGCCTGCCTCGGCACGGTGCTGGCGGCGGCAGTGCTGGGCTGGTTGCTCCAGGCCCCGCCTGCGATCACCCTGTTGCATCGGGGCAGCCTGATCCCCTTGTTCGCCTTAGCCGGCCTCTGGAGCGCCGGGGTGAGGCTGTGGATTCGGCGGCTGTCGCAGACCAACGGCGATGGGTCCTGGCTTGTGCTGGCCCTGGCGGAGGAGAAGGCCCCGGTTGGCTGCGAATGGCGGCGCCTCGGCCCCCAGCCACTGCCATTGATCGAAAGCCTGCCGGCCTCCCTGTCGATGCCAGAGGCCCTGGCAGGCCAGGGCCGGGTTCCGGCCGGAGTGGCCTTCAGCCCGGGGGTGCTCGCCCAGGCGAATCTCCAGGCCGATGTGGAGGCATTGGTGGGGCGCGGATGGTCGGTCACCACACTGGCCCAGCTGGCTGAGCGGGAGCTGCAACGCATCCCTCCCCAGTGGGTGGGTTCCCAGTGGCTGCTGTTCGCTGCTCGGATCGAAGCCAGCCGCTTCGGCTTTGAGCACCAGCTCAAGCGCTACGCCGATGTGTTGATCAGCCTGCTGTTGCTGCTGTTCAGCGCACCGTTGTTGGTTGTGGCGGCCCTGCTGATCAAGCTCGGGGATGGGGGCCCGATCCTTTATCGCCAGTGCCGCAGCGGCTTCCTCGGACAGCCCTTCATGGTGATCAAACTGCGCACGATGATCTCGGATGCGGAAGTTGCCCAGGCCGTCTGGTCGCAGCCCAACGATCAGCGCATCACAGCGGTGGGCAGCTGGCTGCGACGCACCCGCCTCGATGAACTGCCCCAACTTCTCAACGTGTTGCGCGGCGAGATGAGCCTGATCGGGCCGCGGCCGGAGCGCCCGGAACTGGAGGAGGAACTGGAGCGTCGCATCCCCCATTACCGGCTGCGGCACTGGGCCCTGCCTGGGCTGAGCGGCTGGGCTCAGGTGAACATGCCTTACACATCCTCAGTGGAAGATGCCGCCCTGAAACTCAGCTATGACCTCTTCTATCTGCGCAACAGCAACATCTGGCTGGATCTGTTGATCCTGTTCAAAACAATCAAGATCGTACTTAAAGCTGCGGGCCGTTAGGCATTGCTTGCACTGCTCTTCTGAGTGATCACTTCAGTGACGGCCCACCAGCTTCTGGCGCAGTTTCTTGATGCGGTCACGCAGGTTGCCGGCCTCTTCAAATTCAAGATTCTTGGCCGCCACTTTCATCTTGTCTTCGAGCTCGAGGATCACTTCCGGTAAGGCGTCGAGGGGCACATCCCTGTACAAGGCCCAATCGTCAACCACCTCCGGGATGTCATCGTTGAGCCGGCGGCTGAACTCAAGAGAGGAGAGGATCGAGTTGCCGGCCCGCTTGCCGGCCGGAGAGGGGGTGATTCCGTGCGTTTCGTTATATGTTTGCTGGATGACCCGGCGCCGTTCCGTTTCGGAGATGGCTTTGGCCATCGAGTCCGTGAGGTTGTCGGCGTAGAGCAGGGCTCTGCCATCCACATGGCGGGCGGCCCGGCCGATCGTCTGAATCAAGGAGCGCTCGGCCCGCAGGAATCCTTCCTTGTCCGCATCGAGAATGGCCACCAGAGAAACCTCCGGCAGGTCGAGGCCTTCGCGTAGCAGGTTGACACCAATAAGGGCATCAAAGAGGCCATTGCGGAGATCCTGAATGATTTCAATCCGCTCGATCGAGTGGATCTCCGAGTGCAAATAGCGGACTCGCACCCCATTCTCGGCCAGGTAATCGGTGAGATCCTCGGCCATCCGCTTGGTGAGGGTGGTGATCAAGCAGCGTTCCTGGCGCTCGGCCCGAACCCGGATCTCCCCGAGCAGGTCGTCGACCTGGCCCGCACTGGGGCGCACCTCCACAACCGGATCGAGCACGCCCGTCGGACGGATCACCTGCTGGGCCACCTGGCCAACACTCTGCTCCAGCTCCCAGGTGCCTGGGGTGGCCGAGACGAAGATCGTCTGGTGGGCTTTTTCCCAGAATTCCTCGGCCTTGAGCGGCCGGTTGTCGGCGGCGCTGGGCAGCCGGAAGCCGTGGTCGATCAGCACCTTCTTGCGGGCCTGGTCGCCGTTGTACATGGCGTGCAACTGGGAACAGGTGACGTGGCTTTCGTCCACCACCAGCAGCCAGTCATCGGGGAAGTAGTCGATCAGGCATTCCGGCGGAGTTCCCGCTTGGCGGCCGGCCAGGTGGCGGGCATAGTTCTCAACCCCGTTGCAGTAGCCCACCTCCTTGAGCATCTCCAGGTCGTAGGCGGTGCGCTGCTCCAGCCGCTGGGCTTCAAGCAGCTGGCCCTGGCTGTTGAGGACGTCGAGTCGTTGCTTCAGTTCTTCCCGGATAGCGGCGATGGCGCCTTCCAGTCGGTCTTTGGGTGTAACGAAGTGTTTGGCCGGATAGATGTTCACCGTCTCCAGGCTCTGGAGAATCTCACCGGTGGTGGGATCCACATAACGGATCGCCTCCACCTCATCACCGAACAGTTCGATTCGCACCAATCGGTCTTCATAGGCGGGGCCGATCTCGAGCACATCGCCCTTGATACGGAAGCGACCTCGGCTCACGTCGATATCATTGCGCGAATACTGGTTATTCACCAACTCCCGCAGGGAGCCGCGCAGATCGAGGCTCTCGCCCACCTGAAACTTGACGGCGGCCTTGAGGTATTCCGAGGGGATGCCGAGCCCGTAGATGCAGCTGATCGAGGCCACCACAATCACGTCCCGCCGCTCGAACAGGGAGCGGGTGGCCGAGTGACGCAGCATGTCGATCTCTTCGTTGATCGAGGCCGTCTTGGCGATGTAGGTGTCCGAGACCGGCACATAGGCCTCGGGCTGGTAATAGTCGTAGTAGGAGATGAAATATTCGACGGCGTTGTTCGGGAAGAATTCCCGCAGCTCGTTACAGAGCTGGGCCGCCAGTGTTTTGTTATGGGCGAGAACCAGAGCTGGCCGCCCCGTGCGCTCGATCACATTGGCGATCGAAAAGGTCTTGCCGGTGCCGGTGGCACCCAACAAGGTCTGGAAGCGCTCCCCACCATCCACTCCCTTGGTGAGAGCGGCGATGGCGGAGGGTTGGTCGCCTTTCGGTACGTAGGGCGCCTGAAGATCGAATCGGGCCATGCCCGTGGGAAATCAGGCGGAGCCTGGAGAATGGGGCAATCAGTCTACGGAGGGTTCAGGCCACACCGCCGCTCACCAGGGTCATGGCCCGGGTCAGGCCCACATCCAAACCGAGCAGTCGCAGGATCAGAGCGCTCAGAACGCTGTACACCAGGGCACCGAGAATGGCGCTGACCAGCCCGTTCTTGAGCTGGAAGCCCTTGATCAGCCAGGCCGCCAGGGCGAACAACACGATGGTGATTAGCCAGTTGAACAACAGCGACACCGGGCTGATCAGGCCACCGAGCGACGTGACAGCCCAGATCGGCCCGAGCAGGAGCCGCAGCGGAAAGATCAGCAACGTGCCCAGCAGGCCGATCACGACCGCCGAGAGCAACGCCGTGCCGAAGTTCGCCATGACCACGCCGAGGGGCAGGGCCGCGACGATCAACAGCACCACGGCCCGGATCGGCCATTGCAGCAGCCAGATGAAAGCACCCATGGATCAGGGAAAGCAACGCTGTAACCGTAGGCAGCGAAGGGCCATGGCGCCAGAACCAGGCGGTCCACTGCCATGGACTGTTACTGGATCAAGAAGCGATCCCAACCGCCAGCGGTGCGCCCAGGGCTTCGCGCAGGCTGCGCACCGCGGCTATCATGGCCGGCTCATCATCGAGGCGGCTCACCGCTGAGCCGACGCCCACACCGCTGGCCCCTGCGGCGATCGCCAGCGGCAGGGTCACCGCTGAGAGGCCCGAGGCGCAGAGCACCGGCAGCGGCGCCTCCAGTGATTGCAGGGCCCGGCTGATCGCATGGGCTGCGGCCAGGGTCGGAGCCGCCTTCTCGATCAGCCCCAGGGTGCCGGCGCTGAACGGACGGGCTGCGGTTCCCCCCTCGGTCTGGATCAGGTCGGCACCAGCCGCCGCCAGATCGATCGCCAGCTGCTCCTGTTGATCCAGGGGAAGGATGTGGGGAACGGTGACCGAAAGCACCACGCTTGGAAGCAGCCGACGGGTCCGGCGGGTCAAGGAGAGCACCTCGTCGGCGCCGAAGCGGCGGCCCAGGGGGTAAAAAGCATCGAAGTTGCCGATCTCCACGATCGTCGCTCCGGCGGCCACAGCCGCCGGAAACAGGTCAGGATCCACCGCTGATGCGCAGATCGGCAGCCCGGAAACCTTGGCTGCCAGCTGAACCAAAGCGGGGTCGCAGGCCACATCGATCAGATCGGCGCCCCCACCGCCGGCGGCCCGGCTGATGCGCTCCACCGCCAGCGGATCGCGATTGGTGAGCCCCGTGATCACCTTCAACAGACGCCGTGACACCAGCGCCGCATGGAGTTCGGCGGGCAGGCTGGAGAGACGCGACATCGGCAGGGTCAGCAAGTGGCAGCCATTCTCCCACCTGAAAGCACACCAGCCCAGACCAGTCCCCGGCATCCAGGGCCGGGCTGGGGGCCCCTGCACCGGCGGCTGCATCGGCAGTTATTGGCAGACCCATTCCTCCTGCCCAGGGGAGAGCGGTTGCTGGTGGCTGTCTCCGGCGGCCAGGATTCGATGGCGCTGATCCGGCTGCTGCTTGATCTGCGCCGTCTGCACCACTGGGAGTTACGGCTCTGGCACGGGAACCATGGCTGGCGGCCGGAAGCCGCCGCCCAAGCGGAGGCCCTGGCTGACTGGGCTGGGTCGTTGGGCTTGCAGGTCCAGCAGGATCAGGCGCAGCCGCCACCGAGCAGCGAAGCCGCCGCCAGGGACTGGCGCTACGCCCAGCTTGAACATTGGGCAGCCGAGCTGGATTGTGGCCATGTGGTCACCGGTCACACCGCCAGCGACCGGGCCGAAACCGTGCTGCTGAATCTGGCCCGGGGCGCCGATCGGCGTGGGCTCAGCAGCTTGCGCCGCCGTCGCCGTTTAGGGGAGAGCCGCTGGCTGGTCCGCCCGCTGCTGAGCCTGAGCCGCGAGGAGACGGCAGACTTTTGTGCCGCCTGGGAGTTGCCGGTCTGGATCGATTCGAGCAACGCCAGCCCCCGCTTCAGCCGCAACCGCATCCGCCACGACGTGATGCCCGTGCTGGAGGCCCTCCATCGCGGCGCCAGCCGCAGGATCAGTGCCCTGGCCGAACGCCTTGAGCAGTACCCGGGCGAGGAACTACTGGGCCTGGCCCTGGTGCCGCTGCTGGATCCAGCCGAGCCGAGACGGTTGTGCCGCCAACCCCTGCAACGGCGTAGCCCGGCCTGCCAGGAGTTGCTGCTGCGCCATTGGCTGGAGCAGGAAACTGGTAGGAGTCCGGCGTCGCGAACGCTGCTGGAGCTCTGCCGCAGCTTGCGCAGCTCTTGCGAGCCTGGCAGCCTCAACCTGGGCGGGGGCTGGCGGCTGGCGTGGCAGGCCCAACACCTTCTGCTTCTGGAGCCAACAGTCCGATGACGTCAGACCGTTTCGATTCCGACGCGTTCGATCAGTCCTACAAGGAGGTGGAACTCGCCTACAGCGAGAGCCGTTTCCAGAAGGCCTTTCGCCAGGCTGATGCGTTGCTCAAGCAGCAAGCACCAGAGGAAGGAGACCCCAGGACCCAGCGCCTTCAACTAATCCTTGGCCATATCCACCTGCATGGACTGCAGGAGCCTGAGCTGGCCATTCCGCTTTACCAGACCGTTCTGGAAAGCGGAGACAGTGCCACTTACAAGGAGCTGGCCGAGCAGGGTCTGGCGTTGTGTCAGGAGGCCCTAGCCGCACGTGACATGAGTGAGAAACCCGATCTGCTCGCGGCTGACCAGGGCGTCGCTCCGGCTATGCCATGGCTGGATCAGCCAGAGGCGCTTGACCCGAGCCCGAAAGCCGACCTGAGGATCGAAGCGGTCAGCGTCGATGAACTCAGGCCGGTGGCGACGGCAGAGGAGAGCGAACTGGCCCAGGGCCTGTTGCGCGTGGTGTTGGGCTGAGGCTTCAGCCGGCGGCGGTGGAGCGGCGGCGACGCACCCGGTTGGCGGGCATCTCCGGCTCAGCTGGCACAGAGACCGCTGGGGCTGCTTTGACCACGGGGGTCACGGCTGCAGCCGGAGCTGCGGTAGCTGTTACTGCTGCCGGGGCCGGCAGGGTGGCCACGGCTTGGCGCGCGCCAGCCGGAGCGGCTTCGCTGCGGGAGCCGACGTTGCGGATGATCTCCCGGCTGGTTTCCCGACCGCCCTGGCGACCACCCCGACCAGCCGGACGGCTGTCGGGCTCGGCATCGGCACGGCCCTTGTAGGCGGGCGTCCCGGCCGGTGCCGGTTGAACCAGGCAGATGATCAGAGGTTCCACCTGCAGCTCGCGGCGCAGGCGGCGCTGCAGGCCCACCTCGATTTCGCGTTGCACCCCCACCCAATCCACATCGGGGGCGGTGCCACCGGTGTGGCGGCAGAGCTGGTTCCAGCGGTTCTCGAGCACCCATGTGATTTCCCTCTCTGCCCAGATCGAGAGTTTGCGGGCATCGGCGGTTGTGACCACGCCCCGCAGGTTGACCCGTGGCGGTGCACCCATGGCCCCGTCGGTGCTGATCACGGTCAGCAGGGTGATCACGCCGTCTTCGGCGAGTTGCTGGCGTTCTTTCAGCACGCGGGCATCAACAATGCCGTTGCGGGACGCATCGAGCAGTTCGATGCCGGCCTTGACCGGATCACCCTTACGGATGGAATCGGGGGTCAGTTCGACCACGTCGCCGTTGTCGATGATCAACATGTGATCGGCCGGCACACCCATCGATTGGGCGGTCTTGGAGTGAGCCACCAGCATGCGGTGCTCACCGTGAACCGGAACGAAGTACTTGGGCCGGGTGAGGGCAATCATCAGCTTGTGGTCTTCCTGGGAGCCGTGCCCGGACACGTGGATGCCCTCGCCCTTGCCGTAAACAACCTTGGCGCCCAGCATCATCAGCCGGTCAATGGTGTTGACCACGGAGATGGTGTTGCCCGGAATCGGGCTGGCCGAGAAGATGATCGTGTCGCTGGCTTTGACCTGCACCTGGGGGTGCTCGCAACGGGAGATGCGGCTCAGGGCAGCCAGCTCCTCGCCCTGGCTGCCAGTCATCAGCAGCAGGGTTTCACGGTCGGGTAGATCACGGATCTGCTTGATCGGCACGAACAGTTCATCAGGGCAGCGGATGTAACCGAGTTCCCGGGCCTTGGCGATCACGTTGAGCATGGAGCGGCCGAGCAGGCCCACCTTGCGGCCATGCTTCATGGCCAGTTCGAGAATCATCGAAACCCGGTGCACCGAGCTGGCGAAGGTGGTGACGATCACCCGACCTTCGGCCTTGGCGAAGTTGCGATCCAGGTTCGGGAACACGGCCCGCTCCGGGAGCGTCGAGCCGGGAAGCTCGGCGTTGGTGGAATCACTGAACAGGCAGAGCACGCCTTGTTCGCCGTAATGGGCCATCCGCTGGATGTCGAAGTATTCGCCATCCACGGGCGTGTGATCGAACTTGAAGTCGCCGGTGAAGACAATCACACCCACTGGAGTGGTGATCGCCAGGCTGAAGCTGTCGGCGATGGAGTGGGTGTTGCGGATGAACTCCACTTGAAAGTGCTGGCCCACCTTGACGATGTCGCGGGGGCTCACCGTCTGGATGATGGTGCGATCGGTGACCGCCGCTTCCTCCATCTTCCCTTGCAGCATCGACATGGCCAGGCGTGGGCCATAGATCACCGGAATGCTGAAGTTCTTGAGGTGATGCGGGATGCCGCCGATGTGATCTTCGTGGCCGTGGGTCACGATCATGCCGCGGATGCGCTTCTGGTTTTCGCGCAGATAGCTGGTGTCGGGCAGCACCACATTGACGCCGTGCATGCCATCACTGGGGAAGGCCAAGCCGGCATCGACGAGCATCAGCTCATCGCCGTACTCGAACACGCAGGTGTTCTTGCCGATTTCATGGAGGCCGCCGAGGGGAATCACCCGCAGGGTGGGCTTGTTGCCGTTGGTGCTTGTGGGCATGGGTTGGGAATCCGGGGTGGTCCCGGGAGAGGGAAAACTTGGGGGTGCTGAAGCTGAAATCACCGGGCCAGGCTGCACCGGAGAGAAGCCATCGCGTCAGGTAGGACGCAGGGCAGCCAGGGCGGTGGTCAGGCGGTCGCGCACGTCGCTGTCAGCGGAAACAAGGGGAAGCCGGGGGGCGCCGACGGCCCAGCCCTCAAGCTCCAGGGCGGCCTTGACGGGAATCGGATTGGTGCAGGAGAACAGGGCCCGGCAGAGGGGCAGCAGCTGATCGTGAATGGCCAGGGCGCCGGGATGGTCACCGCCCAGGAAGGTCTGGATCATCTGCTGGATCTGGCGCCCGACCAGATGGCTGGCCACGCTGACCACACCAACGGCTCCGACGGCCAGCATCGGCAGGGTGAGGGCGTCATCACCGCTGTAGACCGCCAGACGGGAGCCGCAATGCTGGCGCAGGCGGCTCACCTCATCGGTGCTGCCGCTGGCCGCCTTGAAGCTGACCACGTTGGGCAGGTCCATGAGGCGGGCGGCGGTTTCCGGCGCCAGGCTGCAGCCGGTCCGACCGGGGATGTTGTAGAGCATCACCGGCAAGGCTGGCGCCGCGGTGGCGATCGCCCGGAAATGGGCTTCGAGGCCGTCCTGGGGAGGCTTGTTGTAATAAGGAACCACCACCAGCGCCCCATCCGCCCCGTGGGCCTGGGCCTGGCGGATCGCCTCCACCGCTTCGCTGGTGCAGTTGCTGCCAGTGCCGGCGATCACATGGGCCCGATCAGCGACGGCGCGCTTGACGGTGGCAAGCAGTTGATGCTGCTCCTGCCAGCTGAGGGTGGGCGATTCACCCGTGGTGCCGGCGACCACCAGACCATCGGAGCCATGGCTCACCAGGTGTTCGGCCAGCCTGGCCGCCTGGGGCAGATCCACGGAACCATCGCTGGCGAAGGGGGTCACCATGGCGGTGATCACGCGCCCGAATGGAGCGGTGCTGGCGGCTATGGCACTCAAAGCACACCTCCGGCTACGGCTGAGTGGGCTGGGTGAGCGGCCTGGGCGGCTGGATGGAGCAACAGCTCGGCGATCTGGATCGCGTTGAGGGCAGCGCCCTTGCGGATCTGATCGCCGCAGAGCCAGAGCTCAAGGGCGTTGGGGTCGCTGAGGTCCTGACGGATCCTGCCGACCGCCACCGGGTCCCGCCCGGTGACATCGGTGGGCATCGGGAAGCGGTTGGTTTCAAAATCTTCGATCAGCTCGACGCCGGCCGCCGCCGCCAGGGCCGCGCGCGCCTCCTCCAAAGGGAAGGGCTCGGTGAAGGCGATGTTCACCGATTCGGAGTGGGCCCGCAACACCGGAACCCGAACGCAGGTGGCGGACAGCCGCAAGCCCGGCAAGCCGAGGATTTTGCGGGTTTCATGGAGCATTTTCAGCTCCTCCTCGCAGTAGCCGCTGGGCTGAAGCGGTGAGTTGTGCAAGAAGAGGTTGAACGCCAGGGAGTGGGGCAGCACGGTGCTCACCGCTTCGCCGCCATCAAGCACGGTGCGGCTGAGCTGGCGCAGCTCCTCCATGGCGCGGGCGCCGGCCCCACTCGCGGATTGATACGTGCTCACCACCACCCGCTCGATCGCCCGGTGGGCCTGCAGCGGAGCCAGGGCCAGGCAGAGCAGGATCGTGGTGCAATTCGGGTTGGCGATCAGGCCCCGATGGCGGATGGCAGCCAGCGGATTCACTTCCGGCACCACCAGCGGAACGTCTGGATCGAGGCGAAAGGCGCTGGAGTTGTCGATCACGATCGCCCCAGCGGCCATGGCCACAGCAGCCCATTCCCTGGAGATCGAACCGCCAGCCGAAGCCAGTACCAGATCGACACCGATGAACGATGCGGCGCTGACCGCCTGCACCGTCAGGGTCTCCCCGTTCCAGCAGATGGTTTGGCCAGCCGAGCGGGGCGAGGCCAGCAAACGCAGTTCGCGGATTGGAAAGTGGCGCTCGGCCAGCAGCTCCAGCAACTCCTGACCAACGGCGCCGGTGGCACCGAGGATCGCCACGGTCAGGGGACGGTCGGGGAGTTGGGAGGGAGGTGCGGCGGTGGTCAAGGGCAGCGGGGAATCGGTACGGAGGAGGGAGAAATCAGTGGGCTAGGGCCAGGCTGAGGGTTGCTGTTCGCGTCGCTCTGGTGCGTCAAGACCATGGACTCAACCAGGTTTGTGGCCCGATGCTTCCGCCTGATGAAGGGGGAATGGGGCTGGGAAGCCTGAGTTGAAAATCGAGAATGGCCGAAGCGCTGGTCGGTGGCTGAGCGGAGAAAAGGCTGTAAATTGAAGGTTGCGTTAGGTGCTGAGAAATGAAAAGAAAAAGCTGATCAACTGAGCGAGCATCCGATGAATCACAGGGCACTGACAGGCCTCTATGAATTCAGGCTTATTCAATCAAGCCTGCCCAGATCTGTCCCAGATCCGTGAAAAACCTTGCCGGTTTCAGTCACGTCGTCGTTCTTTAACCATAGTACCCAGAACTGCTTCTCTGTTGTCAAGATTCTGGGTTGTCAAGCCGCTGAGCGGTTGCCCGGCACGCCGATGGCAGAGCCCGGTTTGCAGAGCCTGTTGCATGGGTTTCTAGGATCAAAGGCTGTCCTGCATTGCCGGTCCGGCCGGTTCAGCCATGAGCTCCGCCCTGAAGGTCAAGACCAGCCCCCGTCCCGGCAGCCGCTTGGCGCTGGAGGTGGAGATCCCGGGCGGCCGCTCCAAGGCCAGCTACGAAGCAGCGGTGACCAAGCTCAGCCGCAGCGTGCGTCTGCCGGGCTTTCGCCAGGGCAAGGTGCCCCGTCCGGTGTTGCTGCAGCAGATCGGCCCCCTGCGCATCCGCGCCACGGCCCTCGAGGACCTGGTCGATAGCGTCTGGCGCGATGCCCTCGAGCAGGCAGCCATCGCTCCGCTCAGCCAGCCTGAATTGAGCGAGGGATTCGAGGCCCTGCTGGCCCGCTTCAGCCCCGGAGAGGAACTGACCCTCACCCTCGAACTCGACATCCAGCCCTCCCCCAGCCTGCGCACCACCAAGGGCCTGGTGGCGGAGGCCGAAGCTGTGGCCTACGACCCGGCCCGGATCGAGGAATTGATTGAACAGTCGCGGAAGCAGTTGGCCGCGCTGGTTCCTGTGGAAGATCGCCCCGCCGGCCGTGGTGACCAGGCCGTGGTCAGCTTCAGCGGCACCTATGTCGACAGCGGCGAAGCGATCGAAGGTGGCAGCGCCGACGACCTCGAAGTGGAACTCGAAGAGGGCCGGATGATCCCGGGTTTTGTCGAAGGGATCCTCGGGATGGCCCTGGGCGAGAACCGTGAGGTCAGCTGCCGCTTCCCCGACGACTACCCCCAGGAAGACGCGCGCGGCCGGGAAGCCTGTTTTGCCATGACCCTGAAGGATCTCAAGGCTCGCGAGCTGCCCGAGCTCGATGATGCCTTCGCCCAGCAGGCCAGCGAAAAGGCGACCCTCGCTGAGATGCGGGCCGATCTGGAACAGCGCCTTCGCGATGATTCCGAGCGCCGTTCGCGCAACAACCGCCACGAGGCCCTGCTCGCCGCCCTGGTGGAAGAGCTGGAGGTGGAGCTGCCGGAAACCCTGATCCAGCAGGAGATCCGTGCCTTGATCGAGCAGACCGCCAGTCAGGTGGCCCAGCAGGGCATGGACATCAAGAGCCTGTTCACCCCGGAGCTGGTCCGCAGCCTGATGGAAAGCTCGCGCCCGGAGGCCGAGCTGCGCCTGAAGCGCAACCTGGCGCTTGAGGCTCTGGCGACGGCAGAGCAGATCGAGGTCGAGGCCGGGGCGATCGACGCCAAGCTCAAGGAGGTCAGCAGTGGCCTCAAGCAGCAGGAAAGCATCGATCCGGCCCGGCTGCGCGCAGCCCTGGCTGAAGATCTGCTCCGCAACAAGCTGCTCGACTGGCTGGAGGAACACAGCACGGTTACGGAGAAAGCACCTGACCAGGCCGCTGACCAGGCCGCCGATGGGCCCGATGACGGTCAACCCGCCAGCGGCGAGGGCTGAGTCGGCCATAGATTGCAGCCTCCACCCGTTCCATTCGTGCCTGCCGCGTGATCAACGCCTCTCGCCCCCATCCGATCCGTAGCCAGTGGCAGGGACCCTTCCCTGCGGCGGTTTCAGGGGCTGCCCGCCCGCTTGCTCCCCAGGGCGCTCCCGGTGTGTTGCCCACCGTGGTGGAGCAGTCGGGCCGGGGAGAGCGGGCTTTTGATATTTATTCCCGGCTGTTGCGGGAGCGAATCATCTTCCTGGGTACTGGCATCGACGACGCCGTTGCCGATTCCCTGGTGGCGCAGCTCCTCTTTCTCGAAGCCGAAGACCCAGACAAGGACATTCAGATCTACATCAACTCACCGGGAGGTTCGGTCACCTCGGGTCTGGCCATCTACGACACCATGCAGCAAGTGGCCCCTGATGTGGTCACGATCTGCTATGGCCTGGCCGCCAGCATGGGGGCCTTCCTGCTGACCGGTGGAGCCAAGGGCAAGCGCCTGGCCCTTCCCAGCGCGCGGATCATGATCCACCAGCCGATGGGTGGTGCCCAGGGCCAGGCCGTCGATCTCGAAATCCAGGCCAGGGAAATCCTCTACCTCAAGGACACCTTGAACAGCCTGATGGCTGAACACACCGGCCAGCCACTGGCCAAGATTGCCGAAGACACCGATCGCGATTACTTTCTTTCTCCACCTGAAGCCGTCGCCTACGGCCTGATCGATCGTGTCGTGGATGACGAGACTCCAGCCGATGCCGAACAGGTGGGAGCCAGCCTGGCCTGAGCTCTACCGTTGCATCGACGCGATCGACATTCCCCCGCGCTTTCGCCGCAGCTTTCCCCTTCGCTCTGAAGCCTCCGCCTGATGGCCAAGTTCGACGCCTATCTGAAGTGTTCGTTCTGCGGCAAGTCCCAGGAGCAGGTGCGCAAGTTGATCGCCGGGCCCGGGGTCTACATCTGCGATGAATGCATCGATCTCTGTAACGAGATCCTTGATGAGGAACTTGTTGAGGTTCAGGGCGGTACCCGGCCCGCTGCGGATACGGCCCGCAAAGCCGCGCCGAAAAAAACCGCCAAGCCAGCTCCCACCCTGGCCACGATTCCCAAGCCCCTGCAGATCAAATCGTTTCTCGATGCCCAGGTGGTGGGCCAGGAGGAGGCCAAGAAAGTGCTCTCCGTGGCTGTCTACAACCACTACAAGCGCCTGGCCTGGCAGGGCGATGGCAATGGCGAGATCGATCGCACCGCCACCCGGCTGCACAAATCCAACATCTTGCTGATCGGCCCCACCGGCTGCGGCAAGACCCTGCTGGCCCAGACCCTGGCCGAACTGCTTGATGTGCCGTTTGCGGTGGCGGATGCCACCACGCTCACCGAAGCGGGCTACGTCGGTGAAGACGTGGAGAACATCCTGCTGCGGCTGTTGCAGAAGGCGGATATGGATGTGGACCAGGCCCAGCGCGGCATCATCTACATCGACGAGATCGACAAGATCGCCCGCAAGAGTGAAAACCCCTCGATCACCCGGGATGTCTCGGGTGAGGGGGTACAGCAGGCCCTGCTGAAGATGCTGGAGGGCACCGTCGCCAACGTGCCGCCCCAGGGGGGCCGCAAGCATCCCTACCAAGACTGCATCCAGATCGACACCAGCCAGATCCTGTTCATCTGTGGTGGTGCTTTCGTGGGTCTCGACGATGTGGTGCAGCGGCGGCTGGGCCGCAATTCGATCGGCTTCCTGCCCAACGACGGCCGCGCCCGCCACCGCAACCAGAAGGAACAGCAGGCGGCCCATGTGCTGCGCCACATGGAGCCCGAAGACCTGGTTCGCTACGGCCTGATTCCAGAGTTCATCGGCCGCTTGCCGGTCAGCGCGGTGCTTGAACCCCTCGATGTGCGCGCCCTCAAGGCGATCCTCACCGAGCCGCGCGATGCACTCGTCAAGCAGTTCCAGACCTTGCTGAGCATGGACAGTGTCCAGCTGGAGTTCGAGCCCGAGGCCGTCGAGGCGATTGCCCATGAGGCCCACCGGCGCCGTACCGGTGCCCGAGCCCTGCGCGGCATCATCGAAGATCTGATGCTCGACCTGATGTATGACCTCCCGACCAGCACCGATGTCAGCACCTTCACGGTTACCAGGGAGCTGGTCGAGCAGCGCGGCAAGGTCAAGGTGCTGCCCCATCCCAGTGTGATCAAGCAACAGGAGTCGGCCTGAGGCCGGAAGGACGCCGCCATGGCCGCCGCTGACCATCTGCAGGTGCCTCGCCAGCATGGTCTGTTCGACCATCACGGCATCGACCTGGGCGACGGCACTGTCGTCCACTACCTCGAAGGCAGCCAGATCCTGCGCAGTCCGCTCGAGCAGTTCCGCCGCGGCGAAGACGCCACCGTGGTGTCCTACGACCCGGCCGCCATCTCCCCTTCGGGCGTGACCCTCAGGCGGGCCATGGGCCGGCTCGGCGAGCAGCGCTACAACCTGGTGTTCAACAACTGCGAACACTTCGCGATCTGGTGCAAGACCGGCCACCACCGCAGCACCCAGGTGGAGGACTGGCTGCGCAACGGCAGCTTCGGCGCCCTCGCCATCGGCCAGTTCGTCCCAGCGGCCCTGCTGGTGGCCGTTCGTCTGCTCCTGCGCCAGGGCCTCTCGCTCGATAACGGCCGCGACCTGGCCCTGAAGAGCCTGGAGCAGCTCGATGGCCTGCGCCAGCGCCTGCAGCAGCGGCTTGAGCAGGAACTGGAGCAGGCGGAGCTGTGGTGGTCGAGCAAGAAAAGCGCCGACCAGTTCGGCAGGCTGCAGCTGCAGGCCCAGAACCTGGCCGACCAGCTCGCCACGGTGGAGGAGCTGGAAGGAAGGCTGCAGAAGCTGATCGGAGAGGGGACATCCGGCCCGGGACCCACCGCCCCATGAGCGAGGCCCGCGCCTATGAACCGCTGCACCAGAAGTACCGGCCGCAGCGGTTCGACCAGCTGGTTGGCCAGGAGGCGATTGCGGCCACGCTGCGTAACGCCCTGCTGCAGAACCGGATCGCCCCCGCCTACCTGTTCAGTGGCCCGCGGGGCACCGGCAAGACCTCCAGTGCCCGGATCCTGGCCCGTTCGCTGAATTGTGGCGCCAGCGCCGCCCCCACCCCGGAACCCTGCGGGGTCTGTGAGATCTGCCACTCGATCACCGCAGGCAACGCCCTCGATGTGATCGAGATCGACGCGGCCTCCAACACCGGCGTCGACAACATCCGCGAGCTGATCGAGCGTTCCCGTTTCGCACCGGTCCAGGCCCGCTGGAAGGTCTACGTGATCGACGAGTGCCACATGCTCTCGACCGCGGCCTTCAACGCCCTGCTCAAAACACTGGAGGAGCCGCCGCCCCGGGTGGTGTTCGTGCTGGCCACCACGGATCCGCAGCGCGTCCTGCCGACGATCCTCTCCCGTTGCCAGCGCTTCGATTTTCGCCGCATCCCGCTGGCGGCCCTGGAGGGCCACCTGCGCTACATCGCCGAGCAGGAGCAGATCGGCATCACCCCGGAGGCCCTGCAGGTGGTGGCGCAACGGGCCCAGGGAGGGCTGAGGGATGCGGAGAGCCTGCTCGACCAGCTCAGCCTGTTGCCGGCTCCGATCGAAGTCGGGGCGATCTGGGAGCTGCTCGGGGCCGTGCCGGAGCAGGAACTGCTCAACCTGGGCATGGCTCTGGCTGCCTTTGAGCCCCTGGAGCTGATCGAGGCCTGCCGCCTGCTGCTTGACCGCGGCCGCGAACCTTCCGCGGTGCTCCAGGGGCTGGCCTCCCTGTTGCGCGATCTGGTGTTGGCCGTAGCCGCCCCGGATCGGCCCGAACTGAGCAGCCTTTCCCCCCAGTACCGGCCCCAGCTGCTTGAGCTGGCCCAGCGGCTCAGCAGTGATCGGTTGCTGCGCTGGCAGAGCCAACTGAGGGGCAGCGAACAACAATTGCGCCAGAGCATCCAGCCGCGGCTCTGGCTGGAGGTGTTGCTGTTGGGGTTGCTGGCCGAACCAGCAGCCGTTGCCATCGCCAAGCCGGTACACCCAGCTCCCTCAACCGCCCCTCGCGTTCAGGCCGCCCCTCTGCCCGTCCCCCGATACGCCGCTCCTCCGCCCCTCGCCCCTGAACCCAGCCCTGATCCGCCGCCGCTTCCCGTTGGGGTGCCAGATGCGACCAGCCAGAACCTGGCTGAGTTGTGGCAGCAGATCCTTTCCTGCCTGGAGCTGCCTTCGACGCGCATGTTGTTGTCCCAGCAGGCGTCGCTGGCGCGGCTCGACAGCCAGCGGGCCGTGGTGCAGGTCAGCGGAAACTGGATCCCGATGGTGCAGAGCCGGTTACCCCTGCTGGAGAAAGCACTGCTGAGTGCGCTGGGCAGCCCGCGCCAGCTGCTGCTGGAAAGCCACCAGGGCCCTGCAGTCCAACCTGTGGCCCCGAGTCCAAGTGCTCCGGCTGTCCCAGCTGCGATCCCCAGGGCCCCAGCGGTTCAACCTGTGGCGCCCGTTGCAGCATCGCCTGCGCCCCAAGCCCCTAGTCCCGCTGCTGCTCTGGCTCCCACGGCCCCAGCTCCGACGGCCCCGGAACCCCAGCGGATCGCGCAACCGCTTGAAGAGCAGGCCCGCCGGCTGGCGGAGTTCTTCAACGGAGAGGTGGTCAGCCTGATCGAGGAACCTGGGAGTGAGGGCGAAACTCTTGCCGAGTAAGTCAGCAGCCGACTAGGACACCTGGGTGGTCAGATCGGGATCGCCGGGCAGGGCGTCGTCGTCGTCGGGATCGTCATGGAAGACGCCGAGATGGAGGGTCTTGGCCCAGACCAGTCGCTTCGGCAAGAGGGCCATGCGCAGCGCCACCCAGGGGATCACCACGAACCAGTGGGCCAGATAGCCCATGCCCAGGGCGATGGAGAACGGGTTCATCGGCGGCAGGGCAGGCCCCTCGGCTGAACGGCGGCAACCGATCACCATGGCCCCGCCCGTCAGTCCTGATGCCACGAAGGTCAGGGGCCAGATGGCTGGCTGGGAGCGGGTCAGCAGGGCGGTGAACAGATCGAACGCTCCAATCACCGGCAAGGCGTACTGGATGAAAAAGAAGACACCGAGATCCAAGCGCTTGCGCAGCGATAGGCGGGAGGAGGTAAGGCCTGGCCAGTAATCGAAGAAGCGCTGCAGCCCCCCTTCGGCCCAGCGCTGCCGTTGTCTCCAGAGCGAGGGCAGGGTCAGAACCGCCTCTTCCTCCACTGGCGGATTCCACAGCATTCCAACCGGATGCCCAGCCAGCAGCAGGCGGAAGCTGAGGTCAAGGTCATCGGTAACGGTCTCTTCGTTGAATCCACCGCAAGCCGCGAGCGCGTCACGGCGGAGCAGCTGGCCATTGCCGCGCAGCTCAGCGATTCCGCCGGCAAGCAAGCGCCCCTCCTGGATCCCAGCGTCGAGAGCCATTTCCATGGCCTGGCCCCGGGTGAGCAGGTTGCGCTCGGTGTTCACCACCGCCTTGCGCAACTGAACCGCCGACCAACGGCCGGTTTCGGCATGGGCCACCAGCCGCTGGAGCAGATCGGCCTGCAGCCCGGCATCGGCATCGAGCACCAGCATCCAGCGGCCCTGAAGGCGGTCGAGAACGGTGTTGAGCGCCCCTGATTTGCCGCCGCCCGCCTCGCGGCTGCGCCGGATCACGGTGAGCTGGGGTGTCTGACGCTCAAGATCGGCCAGCAGCCCTGCCGTGCGGTCTTCACTGCCGTCATCGACCACCCACAGCCTCAGGCAGTTGGGCGGATAGTCCAAACGGCAGACCCGCTGCACCAGCCGCACGATCACCGCTTCTTCGTCCCGGGCGGCCACCACCACATCCACCTCGGGCCAGACCTGATCACCACCAGGCCAGGGCGAGGGGGGATCCGGCGTCGTTGACGACGGACCGCGCCAGAGGGACTGAAAGACGGTGCGCGCCAGGTAGGTGGCCATCAGCAAGCTGACGCTGATCGCCGGCAGCAGCATGCGGGGTGGCTCAAGCCAGTGGGGAGCTACCCCGGCCCAGCCGCAGAGGATCACAAACACGGCCGCCTTGCCCCTTCGCCGCCCTGGGGCGGCCATGGCCTTCGCTGTGCCTGTCACGACGACCTCTGCAGCTTCAAGACATCACCTTCAAGAACGTGCCCTCCAGGGCCTGGATCCGTGGACGTTGAACGGTGTGGTTTCAATTCTAGAGGTCACCGCCAAAGGAGCTGATCGGCCTTAGATCCGTGCCCGGGTAGTAGTGCTCGAGGATGCGCGTCAGGCTCCAGCCCCGTGCCGCCAGATCGATGGCTCCAGCCTGGGACAACCCAGCCCCATGGCCAAAGCCGCCTCCGACGAATCGCCAGGCACCGGCACCATCAGGAACCAGCTCGAACAGGGTGCTGGGCAGTTGGCGGAAGGTGCGACGGATCGCATCGAGCCGCAGAACCCGCTCCCCGGCGCTGCCCTCGACGGCCAGTGCCACCACCCGCCCGCTCGGCCCCCGCTCCAAGACCTTGAGCCGCAGGGGGGTGCCAATGCTGGGGCCGCCGCTGCGAGCTAAATCCTGGCCAATCTGGGCGCCAGTGAGCCTTCGTTGCCAGCGGAAACGGGGGTGGTCGGCGCCATAGGCGCTGCCGCCCTGGCTCAGGAGTCCGGGCAGCAGGGTCGCTGGCAGAGGGACGGCGAAGCGTTGGGCAAAGGCGCTCGGCCCATCCGGACGGGCCTGCAGATAGGGGCGGGCCTCGCCGCTCCAGACCTCCTCGAACCCAGCGGAGATGCCGCCATTGGTGGCGTGATACACCGCGTGAATCGGTTCGTTCCCAAAGCTGAGTACCTGGCCCTGGGTGGCCTGAATGGCCCCACGCACGGCAGCGCCGGCCTGGCGGGGATCGGCATAGACCTGGCACTGGGTGTCAGCGCAGAGGTGGTAGCCATCGGTGGCGAAGCGGTGGCGGTTGCGCAAGGCCCAGGTGCGTGCCAGCACCGCCTGGGCCGCCAGGGCCGCCGCTGGCGAGCGGGCGCCAATTTCGTGGGGAACCACCCCGAGCAGGTAGCGCTCGATCGGCACCTGCTCGATCAGGCTCCAGCCGCCGTAGGCGTTCGCCTGGAGGCGGAACGGTCCTTGGAACACCCCGCCGTCCCAGCGCAGCCCACCGGGAGCGCTGACCTGAATCGGACCCTCCAGCAGCGCGCCCGCCGGGGTTTCGAGCGTCAGACGGCTGTTCAGCACCTGCCTCTGCTCGCGGGCCGTGAACCCTTGCGGAGCGGTCGATCCCAGCGGTGCCCACACCTCAAATTCCCTGGGGAAGGCGACCTGGGCTGGCACACCGAGTGCTTGCCAGGCCGTGGCCGCCTGCTCGGCACTCTCGAAGCTGGCGAACGGCCCCAGCACACTGCGCTCCAGGGGCAGCGGTTCGGCGAGGGGCCGCTCCCGCCAGCGCAGGGTCAGGCTGGCCGCGCTGCTGCTCTGCCCGGAGGCATCGGTGAGGGTCACAGCTCCACTGGCCGCCTGCAGCACCAGCGGAGCTGCAGGGCCCAGCCTTGAGGCCAGACCAATCCAGAGCACGGGATTGTTTCCGTTCAGTGGCGGCGGCGGCTGGGTCGGCCAGTGCAGCGCCACTGGAGCGGACGCGGCACGGCACCCCGCCGCCATCGACAGCGAAGCACCGAGACCCAGCAAGGCGGCCGCTAGGCGTTGCTTGGAAAGGAAGTGCCTGGAAGGGCGGTGACTGGAGCGGGCCTGAAGCAGGGTCAGGTGAGGCATGGGCGGCAGCAAGGCGGCAGGGGTTCAGAAAGGACAGGGAAGCAGGGGGGAGTTGGCGGAAGGCGCTTCCACGTCGTACTTTGGTTGTTTGTGGTTGGGCGGAAGAGATGCCGAAACTCAAGACCCGCAGAGCTGCGGCCAAGCGCTTCAGGCTCAGCGGTAACGGGAAATTCATGCGCCGCCGCGCTTTCCACAATCACCTGCTTGATCACAAGAGCCCGAAACGCAAGCGCTATCTCGGCACGATGGCTGTCGTCGACGAGCGCGATGTGGACAACGTGAGGGGCATGCTCCCTTACGCCAACTGATCGACCACCCCATTCACTCCCGAAACTGATCCATGGCTCGCGTCAAGAGGGGCAACGTTGCCCGCAAGCGCCGCATCAAGGTTTTAAGACTGGCCCGCGGCTTTCAGGGCAGCGGCAGCAAGTTGTTCCGTACCGCCAACCAGCGGGTGATGAAGGCCCTGTGCAATGCCTACAGGGATCGCCGCCGCCGCAAGCGTGACTTCCGCCGCCTCTGGATTGCCCGCATCAATGCGGCGGCACGCCTGAATGGCCTCAGCTACAGCCGCCTGATCGGTGGGCTCAAGCGGGCCGATGTGCAGCTGAACCGCAAGATGTTGGCCCAGCTGGCTGTGGCCGATCCCGCCAGCTTCGCCAGTGTCGTTGGCGCAGCCAATCGCTGATTCACCCTGAACCGGGAGGCCCCATGGACATGCTCCTGCCTCAGGCTTACCTGATTGGACTGATCGTCCTGTTGGGTGCCGCTGCTGTGCTGATCGGCTTCCAGTTGGTGCGGGTGCGCCGGGATGAAGCCACCCTCTCCCGGCTGGAAGGGAAAGGAAAGGAAGCGAGCCAGGATCCGGCCACTCTCTATGAACTGGCTTCGGTGCAACTGCGCAAGCGGATGTATGCCCAGGCCGTCGCCTCCTTGCAACTGGCCCTGAAGCGCTCAGCCGGTGAGCCCGATGAGGCCCAGGCCCTGATGCAGAACGCTCTGGGCTTCTCACTGGCCGCCCAGAACAACTTCAGTACGGCCACCCGTCACTACAAGGCGGCCCTGCAGGCCAAGCCTGATTATCCCGTTGCGCTCAATAACCTGGGCTATGCCCTTGAGCGTCAGAGCAAACCGGACGAGGCGCGGCAGGCGTACCAGCAGGCTCTTGTTCTCGACCCCGGCAACAAAACAACGGCCAAACGACTCAAACTGCTTGATCGCCGCAACCCTCAGGACGCTGTCGATCCCGCTCCCAGCAGTGGGGCAGGCATGAAGAAGGCGTCGTCAGTTGTGAGCAAACCATCGCCATCCTCGGCGAAGAAACGCAAACCGCCTTCTGGAAAGCCGCCGTCTGGCAAGAAAGTGGCCTGACGTCTTCAGGAATTGCCTGCGGATTCAGAAGAGCTCTGCGGAACCTTGCTTCGCCTCACCACAGACCTCGGATCGCTCCAGGAGATTGGTTGCCCAGCGGCGCTTGGTTGGCTGGTCCAGCCCCTTGCAGTGGTGACAGCACCAGCCGTCCGCCGGGATTGGTCAGCCTGGGTGCATTCCAGCCGCTCAAGCTCAACCCCTCCAGGCCGAGAAAGTCACCACCGGGCTCCAGGCCGGTGCTGAGATTGTCGATCAGGGGCAGCAGCTCAAATTGATCCGACTTGGCATTGAGATTGCCCTGCACGGCCGTCGTGACGGATCCGATCGTCATCGCGCCGCGCAGATCAACGATCTGCCCGATGGCGGTGAGCGTGTCGAGCCGCAGCTCCACCGGCACAGGGGTGGCCGAGCCGAAAGCCTGATAACTGCCCCCCCAGCGGCGGGGTAGTTGCTCAACCAGTTGCAGGGCGCGGAGGCTGGGATCGAAGGTTTCAACCGAGCCGAAGTCAGTTTGGAACGATTCGACCGTGTTGGGATTCGGCGGGTTGAAGGGCACCATCGAGCCGATCGGAACCGGCGTGGCGGCGAGCAGCAGCGGAAGGACCAGGGACAAGGGGCTGACCAAGCTTTGATCAAGATTAAGGGCCAGCGCCAAGGTCAGCTGCGCTGATGAAGCCACGCGCTGCCGGAGCAGCTGCCTGAGGCCCGGTGGCCTGATCCCGATGGACCCCGCCCACGCCTGCGACCTTAAAGTTGCTGATTCATCCGCAGCGGCAACCGTGGCCGAATCGGAAATCCTGGCTAGACGCGAAGCAGTTGCTGTGCCGGAAACAGTGTCTGCAACGGATCCAGCCGCATGCGACAGCCTGATGATCGGTGGCCGGCGCTTCGGCAGCCGGCTGATGACCGGAACCGGCAAGTACCCCAGCCTCAGCGTCATGCGGGCCAGCCTGGCGGCGAGCCGCTGCGAGATCGTCACCGTGGCGGTGCGCCGGGTGCAGAGCTCAGCTCCGGGCCATGGCGGCTTGATCGAGGCCATCGACTGGAGTGCGATCTGGATGTTGCCCAACACCGCAGGCTGTGCCACCGCCGAAGAGGCCGTGCGGGTGGCGCGGCTCGGCCGGGAGCTGGCCAGGCTGGTCGGTCAGGAAGATAACAACTTTGTGAAGCTGGAGGTGATCCCGGAGGGGCGCCACTTGCTCCCCGATCCCTTCGGCACGCTCCAGGCGGCCGAGCAGCTTGTGGCCGAGGGCTTCACCGTGCTCCCGTACATCAATGCCGATCCGCTTCTGGCCAAACGGCTTGAAGAGGCCGGTTGTGCCACGGTCATGCCGCTGGCCTCACCGATCGGCTCCGCCCAGGGGATCCGCAATGCCGCCAATATCGCCCTGATCATCGAAAGCGCCGGGGTTCCGGTGGTGGTGGATGCGGGCATCGGCGTTCCCAGCGAAGCGGCCCAGGCCATGGAGATGGGTGCCGATGCCCTGTTGATCAACAGCGCCATCGCCCTGGCCGGTGACCCTGCCGCGATGGCTGAGGCCATGGCCATGGCCACAGAGGCTGGTCGGATCGCCTGGCGGGCTGGCCGCTTGCCCTTGCGCCAGGAGGCTCGGGCCAGTTCTCCCGTTCAGGGGCTGGTCGGCCAGGCGGGCGGGCGGAGCGCATGAACTTCCCCCCGAGCATGCCGATCCGCCAACGACGCGTGCTTACTCTTGCCCTCTCTTCAGGGGGGTTCTGCGATGTCGGTGACACGGGAAGACGGCGGCCGCCTGAATGCCTTTGCCAAGGAGCCCCCGATCCAGGTGGTGGTCCCCGGTGGTGGCCTCAGCCGCCCCACGCTCCTGTTGCTGATCGGTGGGTCCTTGCTGGTGCTGGCGATGCTGGCTGTGGCTGTGGGGATCAGCTGAACGGGCCGGGCCCCGGCGGAGGCGCTGAATGCCTGTAGTAGCTTGCCAACAGGGAGCATTCGCTCGTTCAGCAGGAGTTCAGACGTGAAGGTTCTCGTTCTCGGTGGCGATGGCTTCTGCGGCTGGCCGTGCGCGGTGAATCTGGCCGATGGCGGCCACGAGGTGGTGATCGTCGACAATCTCAGCCGTCGCAAGATCGACATCGATCTCGGCGTTGAGTCGCTCACCCCGATCGCCAACCTGCAGGACCGCCTGCGGGCCTGGGAGGAAACCGGCGGCCAGCCCATTCGCTTTGTGCCGCTCGACATCGCCCAGAACTACGAGGGCCTGCTGGAGTTGCTGCGCCAGGAGCGGCCCGAAGCGGTGGTGCATTTCGCCGAGCAGCGCGCCGCGCCTTACTCGATGAAATCCAGCGCCACCAAGCGCTATACCGTCGACAACAACGTCAACGGCACCCACAACCTGCTCTGCGCCATCGTCGAGAGCGGCCTGGATGTGCACATTGTCCACCTCGGCACGATGGGGGTGTACGGCTACGGCTCCCACCGCGGCGCCACGATTCCCGAGGGCTACCTCACCGTTGAGGTTCCCCAGCCCGATGGCACCCGGTTCCGCGAGAAGATTCTCCACCCCACCGATCCGGGCAGCGTCTATCACATGACCAAGACGCTCGACCAATTGCTGTTCTTCTATTACAACAAGAACGACAACATCCGTGTCACCGATCTCCATCAGGGGATCGTCTGGGGCACCAATACCGATCTCACTGACCGCGATCCCCGGCTGGTCAACCGCTTCGATTACGACGGCGACTACGGCACGGTGCTCAACCGTTTCCTGATGCAGGCCGCGATCGGCTATCCGCTCACCGTCCACGGCACCGGTGGTCAGACCCGCGCCTTCATTCACATCCGCGATTCAGTCAAGTGTGTGGAGCTGGCCGTCGCCAACCCGCCCAAATCTGGCGAAAAGGTCCGGATCTACAACCAGATGACCGAAAGCCACAAGGTCAAGGATCTGGCCGAGAAGGTGGCCGCCGTCACCGGCGCCAAGGTGAGCCATCTGCCCAACCCACGCAAGGAAGCGATCGAGAACGATCTGATCGTCGATAACCGCTGCCTGATTGAGCTGGGCCTCAAACCCACCACCCTGGAAGATGGTCTGCTGGCCGAAGTGGTCGATGTGGCCCGCCGCTGGGCTGACCGCTGCGATCGCTCCCGAATCCCCTGCGTTTCCGCCTGGACCTCCTCCCAGGCGCTGGCCGTCGAGGCCAAGGTCTGAACCCGCCAAGACCTCACCTGGACATGCGGCCCCCCTTGAAGATCGTCTTTTTCACCGAAACCTTCCTGCCCAAGGTCGACGGGATCGTCACCAGGCTCACCAAGACGGTCGAGCATCTGGTGGCGGCGGGCGAGGACGTGCTGGTGTTCTGCCCTGAAGGGGGTCCAGACACCTACATGGGCGCCCGGGTGATCGGCGTTCCGGCCATGCCCCTGCCGCTCTACCCCGAGCTCAAACTGGCGCTGCCACGGCCGGCGGTTGCCGAAGCCCTGGAGGCGTTCGCGCCGGATCTGGTCCATGTCGTCAATCCAGCCGTCCTCGGGCTGGGCGGCATCTGGCTGGCCAAGTCGCGCCAGATCCCTCTGGTGGCCAGCTATCACACCCATCTGCCCAAGTACCTCGAGCACTACGGCGTCGGCCTGCTGGAGCCCTTGCTCTGGGAACTGCTCAAAGCCGCCCACAACCAGGCCGAGCTCAACCTCTGCACCTCCACGGCGATGGTTGAGGAGCTCAGCCAGCGGGGCATCCAGCACACCGCCCTCTGGCAGCGGGGCGTTGACACCGAACTGTTCCGGCCGGAGCTGCGCAATCCCGGCATGCGCCGCACCCTAATGGGGCAGCACGCCGACAGTGACAGCCTGCTGCTCTATGTCGGCCGACTCTCGGCCGAAAAACAGATCGAGCGGATTCGGCCCGTGCTCGATGCCATGCCCCAGGCCCGTCTGGCGCTAGTCGGTGACGGCCCCCATCGCCAACAGCTCGAAAAGGTGTTTGCCGGCAGCGCCACCACGTTCCTCGGCTACATGGCCGGTGAAGAGCTGGCCAGCGCCTATGCCAGTGCCGATGCTTTCCTGTTCCCCTCCAGCACCGAAACCCTGGGGCTGGTGCTGCTGGAGGCCATGGCGGCGGGTTGCCCGGTGGTGGGCGCCAACCGCGGCGGCATCCCGGACATCGTTACCGATGGGGTCAACGGTTGTCTCTATGACCCCGATGAGCCCAGCAGCCTGGCGTCGGCAACAGCCCGCCTGCTGGCCAGCCCGCAGCGTCGCGAGGAATTGCGGCTGGCCGCCCGCTCAGAAGCGGAGCGCTGGGGCTGGGCGGCCGCCACCGACCAGCTGCGCGGCTTCTACCGGCAGGTTTCCAGGCCGAAGCTGCAGTTGGTGGGCTGATCGGCGGCTGGCCCGATCAGTTGCTGGCAGGCGTTAGTGGGCGGATTTCGTTGCTGGGCGGTGTGGACTTGAACCAGGTGGTCATCAGGGCCTTGACCATCGGCGCCGCCACGGTGCCCCCGTAGCCCCCACTGTTTTCCCCGAAGGCAATGATCACCAGTTCGGGCTTGTCGGCCGGCGCATAGCCGCCGAACCAGGAGTGGTCCTGCCGGGGTGGGTCTTCGGCGGTGCCGGTTTTGCCTGCCACCGGCGGCAGGCCGGGGATGTTCAGCAGGGTGGCGGTGCCGCTGGTGACCACCTGACGCAGGCTTTGTCGCAGCACCTTCAAGGTGGAGGGCTTGAGCCCCAGGTTCTCGCGAGAGCTTGGACCCTCCACCAGATGGGGCGTGACCAGCCAGCCGCCGTTGGCGATCGCGGCGTAGAGACGGGCCATCTGCAACGGTGTCACCGAGACCGCGCCCTGGCCGATCGAGGAGGTGATCGTGTCAACGGAGGTCCACCTCTCCTTGAGCGTCTCCAGCTTCCAGGCGGGATCCCCCAGCAGGCCAGCGCTCTCCTCCTCATCGAGCTCGATCCCGGTGGGGCTGCCGAAGCCCAGCCGCCGGGCGGCCTTGAACAGGTCTTCGGCCCCCAGTTGCAGGCTGAGCCGGTAAAAGAAGCTGTTGCTGCTCACGGCCATGGCAAAGGCGAAGCCGATGCTGCCGTAACTACCGTGATCGGCATAGCACTGGCCGTCAAAGCAGAAAGACTTGGAGGTGAGAATCTTGGAGTCGGGGTGGAAGCGACCCGATTCCAGCGCGGCCAGGGCCGTGATCACCTTGAAGGTGCTGGCGGGCGGAAAGGCCCGCAGCACCCGGTTCAGCATGGGCGCTTCGGGTCTGTTGAGTTCGTTCCACTCGGCGGTGGTCGGACCCTTCGAGAACATGTTGGGATCAAAGTTCGGGCGACTGGCCATCGCCAGGATGGCTCCGGTCTGGGGATCCATCGCCACGATCGCCCCCTTTTTCACCCCATCGAGGGCCTTCTCCGCAGCCCGTTGCAGTTCCAGATCCAGGGTGAGATTGAGATCCTTCCCGGATCGGGCCTGCTTGTCGCCCAGCACCCGCTGCACCTCCCCTGCCGCATTCACCTCCAGCTGCTGACCGCCCCACTCACCACGCAGGTGGGACTCGAACACCCGCTCCAGGCCGCTGCGGCCGATGCGGTCCTGAACCCGGTAGCCCTCGCGGGCCAGGCGGCCGTATTCCTCCTCGTTGATGCTGCTGGTGTAGCCGAGCAGATGGGACGCCAGCGTTCCATTCGGGTAGGAACGCAGGTAGTCGACGTCGATGTTGATGCCGTCGAAGGCGGTTCCCTGCTCCTTGAAACGCAGCACCTGGACGCTGCTGAGTGGTCCGGCCAGCGGAATTCGATAGCCGTCGCCGCTACCGGCGTTGCGCCGCTTCTGCTCCAGCTCGCCGACGGACACATCCAGCACGGCGGCGAGCCGATCGCGCAGCGATAGCCAGCGTTCCTCGGTGACCACCCGGGGTAGGAGGTAGAGGTTGTAGCTGAGGAGGTTGGTGGCCAGCACCTCGCCGTTGCGATCCAGCAGGCGGCCCCGCATCGGGTGGCGGGGCAGCAGCCGGATCCGGTTCTGATCGGCCATCTCCCGGTTCTCCTGGCCGTGGACCAGCTGGAGCCAGGCCAAGCGGCCGCCGATCGCTGTGGCGACCAGAAGAACCAGGCCCAGCAGCCAGGCCGGTTGGTGGCGCATCCCCGCCTGGCGTGACCCGCCAGCCAGCAAGCCGATGGCCATGGCCTTCAGGCCTCAAGCCGTTGATCCAGCAAGGCCAGCCGTGCGGTGATCCCGGCCAGCGCCCCGTGCAGGGCTTCACGATCGGCGTTGAGGTCGCCCTCGCCCGGGCCGGCTGGGCTGGTGGTCACCGCTTCACTGACTGGGATGTCACGCACCTCCACCTTCATCACCGGATTTCCCAATCCCGGCTGGATCTGATCGAGGCTCTCGCGCACGGCCTGTGCGGCGGGATCTCCCTCCTGTTTGAGCCGGGCGAGGGGATCGGTCGAACCGGTGAAGGCATCCACCACCTGGCGGGGGCCGCCACGGCGGGCCCGCTCGACGACAGCCATTCCCACCGGCAGCAGATCCTGCATCAAGGAGAGCCTCAGGGCATCGAGGGGATCAGTGGCCATGGCACGGGCAGCAGCGCGGCGCAGCAGGAAGAATGTCCTGTTGCAGATGTCCCAGTTTGCCGCCCTTCGGACCTGGGCTGCTCAGAGATTGCGTTCAATTCCTGGCTGGACCAGTCCGGGCCGGCAGAATTGCCTCGATCCCAGCCAGGATCCGGCCAGTGCCGAGAGCACCAGCAGGGTGGTGAGGGGCAGCAGGGCCTGGCGGGTTGTGTCCAGACCCAGCCATTCGCCCCAGCCACGCAACCAGCGCTCCCGATCAA
Organism: Synechococcus sp. SynAce01; assembly: GCF_001885215.1. Classification (GTDB taxonomy): domain Bacteria; phylum Cyanobacteriota; class Cyanobacteriia; order PCC-6307; family Cyanobiaceae; genus Regnicoccus; species Regnicoccus frigidus. Next base: position 1,473,841 of record NZ_CP018091.1, read on the forward strand.
AGCGACGCCGCTCCCTGCGTTCACCCTTGAGCCGTCGCCCCAAGGCCTTCTCCACCCAACGCTCGAAGGAGCGCTTCTTGGTGACCGCCATCTTGCGCTCCACCTCGAGCAGATGGCCGGCACTCAGATCGGGGTTGAAGGTGCTGATCAGCTCGAGGGTCTTGAGAAACATCTCAACGGCCCCGTCCTTGAGTTGCCGTTCCTGATCGGACAACTCATCCCAGAGCAGTTCGGGGTAGAAACGGCTGCGGTTGGCCTGGATCTGCTCCTCCGGGAGCTGACCTGGCTCGCGCAGCCAGCGGTCGGTATTGGCGTCGAAGCGCCTCCAATAGAGAAAGGGATTCAGGAAGATCGTCTTGGCGCCGAGCTGGATGCTGTCCTGCTGCAGGCGGCGCTGCAGCTGGGGATCCGGCTGGGTGGCGACGGTCACGGGAATCACGCTGGTGCCCGATGGTATCGAAGCTGCCGGGGGCTTACCAGTGGAGAACGCGCGCTCTGGCGGCAGGTTTCCTCATTCCCACTCGATCGTGCCGGGCGGTTTGCTGGTGATGTCGAGCACCACGCGGTTCACGCCCTTGACTTCGTTGACAATCCGGTTCGAGATCCGCTCCAGCAGGTCGTAGGGCAGCCTGGACCAGTCGGCAGTCATGCCGTCTTCGCTGGACACGCAACGCAGCACGATCGGATAGGCATAGGTGCGCTTGTCGCCCATCACCCCAACGCTGCGCACCGGCAGCAGCACGGCGAACGCCTGCCAGATCTCGTGATATAACCCCGCCTCCTGCACTTCCTCACGCACGATCAGATCGGCGTCCCGCAGGAGGTTGAGTTTCTCAGCGCTCACCTCACCGAGGATGCGGATCGCCAGGCCGGGGCCAGGGAAGGGATGTCGGCGGACGATCTCCTCGGGCAGGCCCAGGCTGCGGCCCACCTTGCGCACCTCATCTTTGAACAGGCGGCGCAGCGGCTCCACCAGCTTGAACTGCAGATCCTTGGGCAGGCCGCCCACGTTGTGGTGGCTCTTGATCTTCACCGCCACCCGTTCACCGGTGTTGGGGTCCACGCCCGTTCCAGCCGATTCGATCACATCGGGGTAAAGCGTGCCCTGGGCGAGGAAATCGAAGGGACCGAGGCGCTTGCTTTCCTCCTCGAACACCCGGATGAATTCAGCGCCGATGATCTTGCGCTTGTCTTCGGGATCGCTGATGCCGTCGAGCTTGTCGAGGAAGCGATCGCGGGCGTTGATGTATTCGACGCGAATGTGGAATTGATGGTCGAAGAACTCAGTGAGGAATTCAGGTTCCCCCTTGCGCATGAACCCCTGGTCGATGAACATGCAGGTGAGCTTGTCGCCGATGGCCTTGTGCAGCAGGAACGCCAGAGTGGATGAATCCACCCCTCCAGACAGGGCCAGCAGCACGCGCTTATCACCAACCCGTTCGCGAACATCGGCGAGGGCTTCATCGATGAAGGCTTCTGTGGTCCAATCAGGCTGGCAGCCACAGATCTCGTACACGAAGTTGCGGATCAGCGTCATGCCTCCGCTGGAGTGAATCACCTCCGGATGAAACTGAACGCCGTAAAGATGGCGCCGGTGATCAGCGATCACCGCCTCTGGCGTGTTGGCGGTGTGGGCCAGTCGCACGAAACCCGCGGGCATGGTGGTGACCGAATCGCCATGGCTCATCCACATCGTGGAGCCATCGACCACGTTGCTGAGCAGACTGTTCGGATCGTCCACGAGCAGAGGCGCCTTGCCGTATTCGCCCCGTCCGGCTGCTTCCACAGCCCCACCGAAGTGCTGCACCATCAACTGCATGCCGTAGCAGACACCGAGGATCGGAATGCCGAGATCCCAGAGGCCGGGATCGCAGAGCGGTGCCCCCTCGGCATAGACGGAGTTGGGCCCACCGCTGAGGATGATTCCCTTCGGGGCAATTTGGCGTAATTCTTCAACGCTGGTGCTGTAGCCCATCACCAGCGAGTACACCTCCGTTTCCCGCACCCGGCGGGCAATCAGCTCGGAATACTGCGAGCCGAAGTCGAGGATGACGATGGCTGGATGGCGCTTGGATTCCGGTTGTTCAGAGGATTGTGAAGCGTTCGACATACGACCGTTGCGGCGGCCAGGCCCTTTCAATTCACCCTAGAGGGTGCCCGAAAGCCTGCAGCAACCGCTTTCCCTCAGAGCCGCAGGCGCGCAGCTGGCGCGCCTGATCGAACAGCACCGCTCCGACACGCGTGTCGAAATCGCCGTAGCGGGCCAGGTAGGCCTGGCTGCGCTGCTCGATCGTGTCCGCCAGTCGCTGCTCCAGCCGTGCCGCCAGCTGGGGATCGAGCAATGCAAGTCCAGCGAGGGCTGCCTCCACCGTGGCGGCGCCATGGAGCTGGGCCAGGGGCTCGCCGCTCACCCCCTCCAGGGCCGCCAGGCTGGTGAGGATTTCGGCTCTGCCGTCGGCCAGATGGTGGTGGGTGTGGAAGATACCGCCAGCCAGCTTGATCAACTTGCCGTGGTACCCGAACAGGATCAGCTGCCGCACACCCGCCTCGCCCGCGGCCACGATCACCGGCCCCAGCCAGTTGCCGGCCTTGAGCAACAGCTCCGCCGGCAGGCCCAGCCGCGGCGCCAGATCCAGGCCGTTCTCGCCGATCACCACCACCAGATTTCCGCTGAAACCGGGTGCGGCGGCACGCTGACGCAGCTCGGCCAGGCAAGCCTCCAGCTGGTCGGGGGCGGCACTGCGCTGAACGATGGCCTGGGTGCCAATCAGGGCCAGGCCATCCACCACACCGAAGGCCGCGTTGCTGGTGCGCTCGGCGAGCCGGCGCCCCTGGGGAAAGATGATCCGCAGCCGCAGGCCCTCGCCGTCGGGCCAGAGCGGCCGCAGGTTCACGTCCAGCAGCTGACGGGCGTAGTTGGAGAGGCAAAGCTCGGAACTGCCTCCTTGGCCAGCCCCCCCATCGATACTCCCCGCGTGCACACCGACGCCTTCGCCTGCCTCCAGCCGCAACCACTCGCCTGTGCCCTGCCGGGGGGGCGCTTCGCCGGCAGGCCAGGCGCTCGCCCACACCCAGATGGCCAGATCGCGGGTGAGATCAAGCCCCTCGCCGGGTTGGCAACGGCTGATGCCCAGGGCCGTTCCCCCTCCCAGGCGGGCGGCGGCTTCGACGGGCACAGGCCGCAATCCCGGCGGATCGAGCAATTCCAGCAGTGGAGCTGGATCCAGCGGACCGGCGGCCTGATCCGGGCCAGCCACCAGGGCCTGCACGGCGGCGCGCGCCGCTGCTGCCACCCAGACCGGCAGGGTGAAACCGCTGGGGGAGGTCATCGCGGCGGCGCTGATCGGAGGGTCGCAAGGCCGTTTTTTAAGCTGGATGATCGCGCCGCCGCGCACCCACCTTCCGCGCCACTGCCATGCAGGACAAGCTGACCCTGATGATCCCCGGTCCTACCCCGGTGCCGGAGAGCGTCCTGCTGGCGATGAGCCGCCATCCGATCGGCCACCGCAGCGCTGAGTTCCAGGCGATTGTCCAGCGCACCACCGCCCAGCTCAAGTGGTTGCATCAGACCGAAGCGGATGTGCTGGCGCTCACCGGCAGCGGCACGGCGGCGATGGAAGCCGGAATCATCAACGTGCTCAGCACGGGCGACAAGGTGCTCTGCGGGGACAACGGCAAGTTCGGCGAGCGCTGGGTGAAGGTGGCCAGGGCCTACGGGCTCGAGGTGGAGGTGATCGAGGCGGAGTGGGGCCAGCCCCTGGATCCTGAAGCCTTCCGCACCGCCCTTGAAGCTGACACCGACAAGCGGATCCGGGCCGTGATCCTCACCCATTCGGAAACCTCTACCGGCGTGATCAATGATCTCGAAACGATCGCCCGCCACGTTCATGCCCATGGCCAGGCCTTGGTCGTTGCTGACTGTGTCACCAGCCTTGGCGCCTGCAACGTGCCGATGGACGCCTGGGGCCTTGATGTGGTGGGCTCCGGTTCCCAGAAGGGTTACATGATGCCGCCTGGCCTTGGCTTCGTGGCGATGAGCCAGCGGGCCTGGAAAGCCCAGGAACGCTCCAATCTGCCGAAGTTCTATTTCAACCTGGCCACTTATCGCAAAGCCGCGGCCAAAGACAGCAACCCCTTCACCCCTCCGGTGAATCTCTACTTCGCCCTGGAGGCAGCCCTGGAGATGATGCAGGCCGAAGGGCTTGAGGCCATTTTTGCCCGCCATGCCCGCCACCGCCGCGCTGCCCAGGCGGGCATGAAGGGGATCGGTCTGGCGCTCTATGCCGCCGACGGCCACGGCAGCCCCTCGATTACCGCCGTGGCACCGGAGGGGATCGATGCCGAAATCTTGCGCAAAGCCGTGAAGGAGCGGTTCGACATCCTGCTGGCCGGCGGACAGGATCACCTCAAGGGCAAGGTCTTCCGGATCGGCCACCTCGGTTTCGTCTGCGACCGCGATCTGCTCACCGCCGTGGCGGCCATTGAGGCCACCGTGGCGGCGCTGGGACTGGCCAAGGGAGCGGCTGGTGCGGGGGTGGCCGCTGCTGCCGTCGAGCTGGCCAAAGGCTGACACCCAGGGGCGGCGGTAAGTTCAGGCCGAACAAAACGCCCTGTCTGACATGCGCCGCTCCCTCGCGCTGGCTCTGGCTGTTGTCTCTCTCGCTGCGGCGGGCTGCCAGCAGGACACCGAGAAGACCGAAGCAGAGCTTGAGGCCAAGATCTGCAACAACCTGGCGGGCGTCGGCACGGCTCTTGAGGAGGTTGCGGCCCTCGAGCCAAGCTCCACGGTGGGGGAGGCCAAGGTGGCCAACCTGGCTCTCAGCTCTTCCCTGGCCAGCCTGAACCAGTCGGAAGCTTTGCTAGAGAAATATCGCCTGCGCGATTTCCGCGACCAGCTCAAGGCCTTCGACGCCGCAGCCACCCGGGTGACCACCAACAAGACCCTGACCCTCCAGGAAGCCGCCGGCGAGCTCAAGACCGAGGCTGCCCCCGTGATCGCTGCCCGCCGCAGGGTCTCGCAGCAGGTGAATTGTCCAGAGGAATCGGCAGAAGCCTCACCCACCGCCCCGCCAGCGCCGGGCAACGGCACGTGATGGGATGGCCCCGCGAGCAAGAGGTTTGCTACTTTGGGTGAGTGCGGGTGTAATTCAGTGGTAGAATGTCAGCTTCCCAAGCTGAACGTCGCCGGTTCGAATCCGGTCACCCGCTTGCTATTAACAGTTTAAAGCTTTTTCAGACAAAAGGCAAAAGCGCGGCCAAAAATTGAGTCAGTTCATCCAGCGAAACGTCGCGCGCGCAACCTCTTCCTGCTGGCCGCTGGGCTGGATGAAACAAAAATGGGTCTGTAACGCTTAACCCTGAATTGAGAAGCGTCTGGCTGGATCAAGAACGGGGCTTGATCAATTGGAGCACCTGTGGGCCCAAGCCGCTGACGCGCCTCTCGCAATCAAGAATCTTGAGGATTCCACGGCCCGCCTTGCCCAGGTCTCCTTGGGCTGCTGCCTGCTGTGCTTCAGCTTCCAATCCTTCAAGCTCCAGCAGCAGGGCCGCCCGCTGCCCTTTTTGCTGGAGGCTGACGTTGCGCAGGGAATCGTTCAGATGAACAGCGTTCGTTTGCGTCAAAACAGACGTATTCCTCTGCGAAGTCCTCGGTGAATTGTCCTTTAAGATGGAGCGGGGCTTGCTTAAAAGTTGAAAAGGAGCCACAGAAAAATCAACTCTGATTGCCAAACCTCTGCAGATTACATTGCAGCGTTATCAAGTGCCTGGTTCTTCCCCTTCTCCGCCGAGATCAGCAATCATGGAGCGGAGCTGATCAGCCCTCGAAAACTCCCCTTTGGCCATGGCGACAGCAAGGGAGAATTCAAGTTTTTCAAGCTGATGTCCTCCCTCGATGAACACCGAAGCGGGCTGACGGGGTGAGCCTGACTTGTGCTGCTCTGCGCTGAGGGGACGGGGCAGAGGGCAGGCCGGAAACGAAGGCGCCATGGTTGCATTTCTTTTCATTTTGACATCCCAGGCCGTGTGATGCGATACGGGCTCAGTGCTCAAGCGGCGTTGGCGAAGCCTTCCGGTTTTTCGGCGGCCGTGGTCAGCGGCGTCGAGAACGGTTCCGGTCCCTGCACGGAGTTCTCAACGGAGTCCTGCAGGGAGTCCTGAATGGGAGGATCGGAAGCCTCGGATGAGTCATCTAGAAGCAGCCGGCAATCACGGAGCAGCCCCTCCACATTCGTCAGAGCAGCCAGTTCGCCGGGATCGCCCTCCTGGCGATGATCCAAAGCCAGCTCCAGCGTCCCGAGCCGTTGTTCCAACTTCACCAGTCGGTGGGACAGGGCGCTCACCGTCTGGGCGAGGTCTTCGGCCGTGCGCGTGATCCGAAAGGAAACCGATTCAGGTGCCATCAAGGAGCGGCAGTAGAGCCGATGACAGCACAAAAACTCGCCGGACTCAAGTCAGCGTCCAGACTGCGGAAGCTCTGATCGACCACCCGGGCATGGCCCTGACGAGTTCTTTGCTGCCCTACATGCTCTGCGGTCTGGTGGGTGGGCTTTTGGCACTGCGCACGGGGATTCCAGCGGCCCCCCTGGCTGGCGCCCTGCTCGGGGCTGGCCTGGTCAGCATGAGTGGCCGTCTTGAGGCCGCAGAGTGGCCGATGGGAACGCGCACCCTGTTGGAAATCGGCATCGGCACGGTGATCGGTACCGGCCTGACCGGTTCGGCGCTGAGTGAACTTCGTCTGCTCTGGCGGCCGGCCATCTTGATCACCGTGACGCTGGTGGCGGCCGGCCTGGTGGTCGGGCTCTGGTGCAGCCGGCTGCTCGGGGTTGATCCGGTGATCATGTTGCTCGGGGCCGCGCCGGGTGGGATCACCGGCATGAGCCTGGTGGGCGCGGAGTTCGGGGTTGGGGCCGCGGTGGCCACCCTTCATGTTGTGCGGCTGATCACCGTGCTGATCGTGCTGCCGCTGGCCGTGCGCTTGCTCGCTTCGACCACAACGGGTCATCCCTCCGGTTGATCAAGACAGGCCCTGGCCCTCGACAGTTGGAAGTTGGCCGATACGTTGGGCCCATAGGTCCGGGTTCACCAACGCTTTCCATGGTTGCTCTGCGTTCGCTTCGTCTCTCGCCGCTGCTGCGTCTTGGCGTCGTTCTGGCACCGGTGCTGGCTGCCTTGGTGCTGCCGGCACCGGTTCGCAGCCAGACCACGGTGGCTGCAGGCTCCGATCCTTCCTCCAAAGGGGCGGAGGTGTATTGCTTCATGCGCCAATCAGGCAATGACCATGAGGTCAGTTGGACGGCCGCCTATGCCTTGATCAAACGGCAGAGCGCCAGCCTGTTCAAGACATCGCCTCAGCACGGGGCGGTGATGATCACCGAGGCCGTGGTCAACAATCCCAGTGCCTTCCCCGATTGCGGCCGCTACCTGGGGGCTTTGTTCGGCTCGGAACAGGGAGCCTCCGCCCCGACCCAGCGGGGTACGGCGGACAACAGCGCTTTCGCTGAAGGCCCCATGGCCATTCCCAGTGGTGGGACCACCAGGGATGATCGCTACAACTATTGAGATCCGTTCTGCGGTGATCCGTTCCCTGCGGCTTTTGGTGATTGCTCTTGTCGGGGTCTGCCTGGGGGCCTGCCGGGCTTCGCCACCGCCGCTCGACCCCAATCGCCTCAGCCGTGACGACTGCCTGAAGGACGTCAGGGTGGACGCGCTGGAGAAGGCCTTGCTGGCCTGTGATCAGGTGGTAGCGCAGTTCCCCCAGGATCCGCAGCCCTTGAACGATCGCTTCGTGCTTCATAGCCTCAACGAAGATCCCAAGGCAGCCTGCAGGGATATCGATCAAGCCGCCGCCCTGCTCGATAGCGGTGAGGTCGATGGGGATCCCCAGCTGGGCATTGATGTCCGCGTCCGCCAGGAAAGCTGCCGCGAGCGTGCCCCGCTGCCGCAGTCGTTGCGTTAATCCGGCTGATCAGGCCCAGCTCTACCAGCCTTCGAGCAGCTCCCGAACCATGGCCGGCAGGGCCCGCCGCCGCAGGCTGGTCTGCCGCCCTTCAAGCAACAGGGCGATGCGTTCGGCCTTGCTGGTGATCAGGCCATCGACCAGCTGATCGGCAACGCCAAGTTGGAGCCAGTGGCTGGTCAGGGGGCCCGCCATGCCGATGCGATGGCAACGGTCTTCGGCCTGCTCGGCGTCGCCTGGGGTCCAGGGACGCTCGATCAGGATCACGTGGGCTGCGCGGTGCAGGTTGAAACCAATGCCGCCGCTGCCGAAGGTGGCGACCAGCAGTGAGGTTTCGCCGGCCTGAAAGCGATTCACCTCTCCCTGGCGTTCGGCGGGCTTCAAGCGGCCGGTAATCAAGGCACCGCCCAAATGCTGCTGCAACAGCTCGGCGGCGGCCACGAACGCCGTGAACACGACCACGGCCTCCTGGCGCTGCAACAATTCCGCCACCAGCTCCCGGGCTGCGGGCAATTTGTACTGGGCCCCGATCTGGCGCAGGGCGGTGAGCATGGCCAGCGATTCGGCGCCGGGGCGCACCTCGCCGCGGGCCGCCCGACGGCGGTAGTCGTTCACCTTGGCCTGCAGCAGGTGTTGGAATCCCCTGCCTTCCGTTGTGCTCAGATCCACCGCCTGAAATCGGCGCCGTTTGGGGGGGAGTTCCAGGCAGTCCTGCTTGCGGCGATGCAGTAACAGGGGACGGGTCAGAGCCTGGAGCTCTTCGAGGCGTTCCGCACCGCTGGCCTGCCACTGACGCCGTTCGCCGATCTGACGCCAATGGCCCTGGCAGTAGCGCTGCTCAAAGGCCAGCTGATTGAGACCAAGTGGGTGGCCGATCGCCATCAGCAAGGGGAACAGCTGGGCTGGACGGCCGTTCTTCATCGGCGTGCCGGTGAGCAGCCAAATGGCGCGCAGACGGGGGTGACGCGCCAGGCGCAACAGGGCCTGGGTGCGGGCGGCGCCAAGATTCTGGGCATAGTGCGCCTCATCCACCAGCAAAACGGTTCCGGCTGGGGGCAGGCAGCGGGGAAGTCGGCCCCAGCTGATCAACTCCAACTGCAGTCCGAGTGCGATCGCTTCCTGGCGCCAGTGGGCATGGAGTCCGCCCGGGGCGATCACGGCGATGCGGCAGTCGGCCAGGCGGGCCATCGCCCGGGCGGCGGCCAGGGCGGTGAGGGTTTTGCCCAGGCCCATCGGATGGGCCAGCAGGGCGCCGCGGCGGGCCAGCAACCAGCGGACGGCTAACCGCTGATGGGCATACAGCCGGCGACCATCGGGCAGGCAGCGCTCAAGATCGGCGGCGGCAACAAGCTCGCGGTGGGCCGGCAAGGGCGGCAAGGGCTGCTCCAGCCAGTCCATCCACTCGCTCAGTTCGGCGTCGATGCGAAACTGTCTCCCCAGCAGCTGGCGCAGGGCCAGCGAGGCTTCCAAGGGAAACTCCCAGCAGTGCCGACGGGCCCGCCACTCACCCCGGGGCCTGACGGCGCGCAACTGCGCCTGGGTGACGGGATCGAAGGGAGAGATCACCTCGATCAATCCGGCCGGGCCCAGGGCAAGCCGGCAACTGGCACCGCTGCTGCTGTTTGCTGCCGCAGCAGCGGTGGGGGCTCGGCTGACCGGAGCAGGAGGGGCGCCAGACAGAAACAGGCCGCGCAGCTCGGTTGGAATCTAAGCCAGCCCCCCGGAGGACAAGCCGGATGGCAAGCCGTTAAAATGCAGTGGTCGACACATTGACAGCAGAGCTTTCCGGTGCAAACTGGCCCAAATTGAATCAAGGAGATGCACGCCAGAGATGCGGTCTTTCTTGAAGAACTCTGCCCCAAACTTAGGGTCAGACACTGGCGTCAATCTCTCCATAAATACACCCATCACCGTTGCATTTATTGCGGTGATCGCTCCGAATCCATTGATCACCTCATGCCCCGTTGTCACGGTGGTCTGAGTGTGACCGCCAATTGCGTGCCGGCCTGCCTGGCCTGCAACGGCCACAAGAGCGATGCCGATGCCTTCGATTGGTACCGGCAGCAACGCTTTTACGATCCCCGGCGGGCCATGGCGATCCGCGCCTGGATGGACGGTGATCTGCGGCTGGCTGTGCGACTGCTGCAGTGGGCCACCCCAGAGCTTGCGGCTGCGACCCAACAGACCCCCACGGAGCAGGGCCCTGCCGGCATGGTCTGGCAGGCCGCCTGAACCGGTGGCCCCAGGTCACCAGACCCGGCAGGCCGCAGGGTTCTGGTGACGCTGGCAGATCTGGCCATCAACCCAGGGGCGCTCCGGTGCGATCACCACGGCGGCCGCCAGCAGAGCAAGGGCACAGGCGGCGGGCATGGCCCGTTGCCAGGCCTGGCTTGATCGCCGGCGCGCGGCCCGTTGTTGGCCGCTGGCGACGGGCCTGCGGGCAGCGACCACGGAGCGGACTGGGTCGCGGGATAGGGAGCTGGATGTAGAGAAACAGGAGGCCGCCATCGGTCAACAGAACAACACTGATACAGGTGTACTCATGCCATCGAGCGATGTCAAGGCCGCGGCCGCGAAGCTGCTGGTGATCGGCGGCGGCTACAGCGGTCTTCGTTTCGCTCGCGCCGCTGCGGCGCAGGGAATGGCTGTCACGCTCACCCGCCGCCAGGTGGCCGGGAGCGATGCGTCCCCTGGCCTCCGCTGGCTGGTCTGCGACCCTGACCGTGGCCTGGTGCCGCCGTTATCCGAGCTGGCAGGCACCACCGAGGTGTTGGTGACGGTGCCACCGGACCGGCAGGGACGTGACCCCGTGTTTGCCAGCCTGGCGCCGCTCCTCGCCCAACTGCCGCTGCAATGGCTGGGCTATCTCTCCACCACTGGGGTCTACGGGGATCAGGCCGGCGGCTGGGTTGGCGAGGGCGTGATCCCAAGGCCGGGTCTGCCGCGCAGCCAGGCCCGGCTCGCCTGCGAGCAGCTCTGGCTCGGAAGCGGCCTGCCGGTGCAGGTGTTCCGGCTGCCGGCGATCTATGGCCCCGGTCGTACTCCTTTTCAAAAGCTGCGTGATGGCAGCAGCCGCATGATCCACAAACCCGGCCAGGTGTTCAGCCGCATCCACGTCGATGACATCGCCTCCAGCCTGCTGTTCTGCCGCCAATTACCGGCAGCCCAGCGCCCGGAGTTGCTGAACCTGGCCGATGACGAGCCCTGTTCATCGAGCCAGACCCTGGGCTATGCCGCCCACCTGCTGGGCTGCAAGTTGCCATTGGTGGAGTCCTTCGACCAGCTGGCTGGCGAGCTCAGCCCGATGGCCCTGAGTTTCTGGGCCGAAAATCGCCGCGTCAGCAACCGCCGGCTATGCCGTGAGCTGGGCTACCAGCTGCGCTATCCGAGCTACCGCCAGGGCTATCGCGCCTGTCTTGCCGAGGAGCTCAGCGGTGTCGGTACACCAAAATGACGTGGAGGCTCATCGGCCGGCAGGAGTGGCCTGGCCGGAGACCACCGAAGGGCAGACCACAGGGGCTTCCGGTTGAAGACTGTTCAGGCTTGGCAAATTGGTATCCGCCAGGAAACGACACCAATCGATTGCCACCCAGCCCCGTCGCAGCCCCGTTCCCAGGCCGAAAAACATTGAACCAATCAGCAGCCAACGGATCATGAGCGAGGCGATCCCCAAACTCCAGGGTAGGCAGCGGCGCATCGCCCTCTCCCTCGGAGATCCCGCCGGCATCGGCGTCGAGGTGACCCTCAAGGCACTCGCCGAGCTGGAGGGCCGGGGCCTTGAGGTGGTTCTGGTCGGTTGCCGCCGCTGGTTGGAGCACAGCCATGCGGCCTTGCAGGGGGTCAGCGCAGTGCCCCTGGCCAATCCCGCCAACTATCCGATCCTCGATCTGCCCCTGGCCGAGGACCTGCCGCCCGGCTGCGGCAGTGCGGCCAGCGGCCGGGCCAGCTTCGCCTGGCTGACGGCAGCAGCCGAGCTGGTGGAACGCGGCCAGTGCCATGCCCTCACCACCGCCCCGATCGCCAAACAGGCGTGGCACGCGGCCGGTCACGCCTACCCGGGCCAGACCGAGCGGCTGGCGGAACTCAGTGACAGCGCCGATCCCTCCATGCTGTTCACCGCCCGCTCCCCCCACGGAACCTGGCGACTCAACACCCTGTTGGCCACCACCCACATCCCCCTGGCAGCGGTGGCCCAGCAGCTCGGCCCCGCCCTGGTGGAGCGCAAGCTGGAGGTGCTGCTGGCCTTCTGCCGTCGCTTTGTCCCCAAACCCCGGCTCGTGGTCGCCGGGCTCAATCCCCATGCCGGCGAAAGCGGACTGCTCGGCTGCGAGGAGCAGGACTGGCTGATTCCAGTGCTGGAGCGCTGGCGGCGCTCCCATCCCGAGGTGGAACTCATCGGCCCCCTGCCACCCGACACCTGTTGGCTGGGTGCTGCCGCCGCCTGGCGCGGTGAGGCCCTTGGTCCGGATGGCTACCTGGCGCTGTACCACGACCAGGGCTTGATCCCGGTCAAGTTGCTGGCCTTCGATGCCGCAGTGAACACCAGCCTGGGGCTGCCCTTCTTGCGCACCTCACCGGATCACGGCACCGGTTTCGACATCGCTGGCTTGGGGATCGCCCGATCGATGAGCATGCGGGCCGCCCTGGAAACCGCCTGGGAGCTGGGTTGAGCGGCGCCCCTGTTCAGCCTGGTTTGAGGCGCACCAGCACCTGGCCATATTCCACCGGTGTGCCGTTTTCCACCAGGATTTCGACCACTTCGCCACTCACTTCAGCCTCGAGCTCGTTCATCAGCTTCATCGCTTCGAGGATGCAGACCGGCTGTCCAACCGTGATCCGGCTGCCGAGTTCAACAAACGGCGGATCATCCGGGCTCGCCGCCCGGTAGAAGGTGCCCACCATCGGCGCGGTGATCTCGACCAGATCGGCGCGCAGGGCAGGGGCAGCCGGTGGTGGGACCGAGGGGGCGGTGGCCTGGCTGCCGCTGACGGCCTGAGCCGGAGCTGTGACAGTGGCCGCAGGGGCCTGGGGCACGGCTAGGGCAGCCGGGGCAGGCAGATTGCGGCGCACTTCAAGCCGGAAGTCGTCCCCTTCGAGCTTGAACTCCTGAATATCGCTCTGCTCAAGGACGGCGAGCAGACGATGGAGCTGGTCATGGTCGAGCTGCATGGTGCCTCAGGACTCCCTGCCGAGATAGCTGTCGTTGCGCGTGTCGATCTTGATCTTCTCCCCAATCGTGATGAACAGGGGCACCATGATCTGGGCCCCGGTTTCGACGATGGCCGGTTTGGTGCCCCCCGTGGCGGTGTCACCCTTGACGCCGGGATCGGTCTGGGTGACCTCCAGGACGACGGAGTTGGGAAGTTCCACTTCCAGCGGCACGTCGTTCCACGACACCACATTCACCTCCATGCCCTCCTTGAGGTACTTGCGGCCGTCGCCGATCTGTTTGGCGGACAGGCGGGTTTCTTCAAAACTCGCCATGTCCATGAACACGAAGTCCTCGGCTTCCATGTAGGTCAGCTGAAGCGTCGATTTCTCGAGCACGGCCTGGGCAACGGTTTCACCGGCGCGAAAGGTCTTGTCGACAACGCTGCCGCTTTGAACGCCTTTCAGCTTGGTGCGCACGAAGGCCGAGCCCTTGCCCGGTTTGACATGAAGAAATTCGACGACTCTCCAGACCTGGCCATCGAGCTCGATCGTGGTACCGGTGCGAAAGTCGTTGCTGGAGATCATTCCGGCGGAACGTTTGAGCGGGATTGTACGGCTGCCCTTCCTCGGCGGGTCTTCCGCTGCCGGGCTGGCTGTGGGGGGCTGGCCGGCTGGTTGTGCCAAAGTCCGCTGAGAGACTCAATCAGCCATGAAAGGGATCCGGTTGGCTCTGAAGCAACGCCTGCTGGCCCCGGGGCTAGCCCTGCTGCTGGCGCTTGTCGTCAACCTCTTGGCGGTGCACCCCGCCGCCGCTGGCCTTCCCCCGGCAATGCGGTCAGCGATCCTTCCGCTCTGCTGCGCAATGCCCTGCCGATTCCAGAGACGGATCTGCAAGACCTCCAGCACCGCCTGGAGGGCACCAGTGACGACCTGCGTGCCAAGCGCTGGAGCTCCCTGAGCAACGCCGTGCGCCGCGGCCAGTCGTTGCTGACCAGTCGCCGCGCCAGGCTGATCAGCAACTTTCCCTCCGAGCAGCAGGCAACGGCCGAGAGCCTGCTCGACCAGCTGGAGCTGGATTGGCGGACGCTTGCTGAAGCAACCGAAGCCCGCGACCGCGACGCCTTTCTCACCAGCCGCCGGGCTGCCTTGAGCACGATCGGCAGCGCGGAATCGTTGCTGGTGGGGCCGTTCCCCTTCGAGATCCCCGAAACGTTCGTGGCTCTGCCACGGCTGCTCGGCAGGGCCACGATCGAGCTGGCCACCACCAAGGGCACCCTTACCGCCGTGGTCGACGGCTACAACGCCCCCCTCACGGCCGGGGCCTTCGTTGATCTGGTTCAGCGCGGCTTCTACGACGGCCTGCCGTTCGGCCGCGCCGAGGACTTCTATGTGCTCCAGACCGGAGATCCCATCGGCCCCGCCGATGGCTACATCGATCCCACCAGTCAGCAGCAACGCCGCGTTCCTCTGGAAATCATGGTGCCCGGCGAGGACCAGCCCTTCTACAACCAGACATTCGAGGATCTGGGGATCTTCAAGGCCACCCCCGTGCTTCCCTTCGCCACCAAGGGAACATTGGGCTGGGCCCACTCCGATGAGGCCCTCGACGATGGCTCGTCCCAGTTCTTTCTGTTCCTGTTTACGGCGGAACTCACCCCCGCTGGCCTCAACTTGATCGACGGCCGCTACGCCGCCTTCGGCTATGTGGTCGATGGCTTTGAGGTGCTCGAGGAGCTGACCGGGAGCGATGGGATTGTTAAAGCCACCGTGCTGGAAGGGGCCGAGAACCTGCGGCCCCATGGCTGAGGGCAGCGATCCGACCCTGGCTGACCTGGGCGAATCAGGGCTGCTGGAGCGGATCGCCGCTTTTGCGCCGCCCGGACAGCTCGATGATGATGCCGCCCTGCTGCAGGAACGCAGCGGAGGTGTGCTGGTGCTCAACACCGATGTCTTGGTGGAAGGCGTTCACTTCAGTGATGCCACCCTCGATCCCGAGGATCTGGGCTGGCGCGCCGCAGCCGCCAATCTCTCTGATCTGGCGGCGATGGGCTGCCAGGAGGTGATCGGACTCACCGTCGGCCTGGTGGCGCCACCCGCCACTCCGTGGAGCTGGGTGGCGGGGGTGTACCGGGGCCTGGGCCAGGCCCTCGATCGCTATGGCGGCGATCTGTTGGGCGGCGATTGCAGCAGCGGCCAGCAGCGCCTGCTGGCGATCACCGCCCTGGGACGCCTGGGGCCGGCCGGGGCGATCCGGCGCCGCGATGGACGGCCCGGAGACCGGTTGATCAGCACCGGTCCCCATGGCCTGAGTCGGCTCGGTCTGGCGGTGCTTGGCCGGGAGCCGCTGCCGGCCTCCCTGCCCGCCAGCTTGCTGGAGCGGGGCCTGGCGGCCCACCGCCGCCCCCAACCCCGCTTCGACGCCGTGGACGCCTTGGTCGACGCCAGGCCCGCCGCTCAGCCCTGGCGGGTGGCCGGAGCCGACAGCAGTGATGGCCTGGCCGCCGCTGTCGCGGCGATTGCCCGCAGCAGCGGTTGCGATGCCCAGCTCGACCGCGGTGCCCTGCCGATGGCCGCCGGCATGGATGGTCTTGCCCAGGCCGAAGCCTGGTGTCTGGGGGGAGGTGAAGATTTCGAGTTGATCCTTGGCCTGGATGCGGCCTGGGCCGAGGCCTTGCTCAAAGCCCTGCCTGGGGCCAGCCCGATCGGCCAGCTCTGCGCGGTTACCGGTTCAGAGGCAGGCGGACACCTGAGCTGGTGGCCCAGCGGCGAACCGCTGGATCGGCGGATGATGGGTTTCAGTCACTTTCACTGAAGGGCCTTGAAGTTGGCCCGGCAGGTCAGTCAGGCCTGACTGAATCAGGCCCAGTTGCGGGCGACAATTTCGGCCAGGTCGACGACCCGCTGGCTGTAACCCCACTCGTTGTCGTACCAGGAGATCACTTTGACCATGTTGTCGCCCATCACCAGGGTGAGGTCAGCGTCAACGATGGCTGACTCATCGGTACCGGCGTGATCAGACGAAACCAGGGGCAGATCGCAGTACTTGATGATTCCTTTCATGCCATTTTGCGAGGCATTTTTGAGGACTTCATTCACCTCTTCCTTGCTGGTGCCGCGGCTCACTTCCACCACCAGGTCCACCACCGACACGTTCGGGGTCGGAACCCGCATGGCAATGCCGTTGAGCTTCCCCTCCATCTGCGGATAAACCAACGCCACGGCCTTGGCGGCGCCAGTTGAAGTGGGCACGATGTTGATCGCCGCAGCCCGGGCCCGGCGCAGATCGCGATGGCTTGCATCAAGAATGCGCTGGTCACCTGTATAGCTGTGGGTCGTGGTCATCGTTCCTTTGATGATCCCGAAGTTCTGGTCAAGGACCTTGACAATCGGAGCTAGGCAGTTGGTGGTGCAACTGGCGTTGCTGAGGAGGTCGAAATCGGCATGGTTGTAATCACCTTCGTTGACACCGACCACAAACGTGCCGATGCCGGGACCCTTGCCGGGGGCCGTGATCAAGACTTTTTTGGCGCCAGCCTGGATGTGCTTGCTTGCTCCATCTTTGTCAATGAAGACGCCTGTGGCTTCGATCACCAGATCCACTCCCCATTCTTTCCAGGGAAGGTTCAAGGGGTTGCGGTCTGAGAAGCAACGGACCGTTTGGCCGTTGATGATGAGTGAATCTTTGGCGTAATCAACCTCAGCATTACGAATCTTGCCGAGCATCGAATCGTATTGAAGGAGATGCGCGTTGGTGTGCGGATCAGATGTGTCGTTGAGACCAACAACCTCAATATTCGTGTCAGTCCCGCGGCTCAGCCAGCAGCGCATGAAGTTGCGACCAATTCGGCCAAATCCATTGATCGCAACACGCAAGGTCATGGCAACGGCGGGAAACCCGCAAACGCAATAGGTTTTGGATGCTGATCATACAGAAATGGCCTCTGGCAACCTTTCAGGGCCAGCGAGGCCAGCTCCCAGAAGCTTCTGACTGGCAGCGCTGACAAGGGGGGTCATCCACGATTAAGTTTCTGGGCGTCTGGGTGGGGCCGTTGGGACTTCTGCTTGATCGTCAGCAGCCGCTGCATTTCATTGGAATCGGTGGCATCGGCATGTCCGCGCTAGCGGTGATCCTCGTGGAGCGGGGCTTTCAGGTCAGCGGATCTGACAGCCGCGAGAGTGCCGTGGTTGAAGACCTGCGCCGTCGGGGCGTGCGCATCCACACAGCGCAGGACGCCGCTTCGTTTGAGGCCCTGTGCCAGGCCATGGCTGTTCCACCCCAGGTGGTGATCAGCACGGCGGTAAGGGAGGGCAACCCTGAGCTGGAAGCCGCCCGTGCCGCCGGTCTGCCGATCCACTACCGCTCGGATGTGCTGGCGGCCCTGATCAATGCCCAGCCTTCAATTGCTGTGGCCGGCAGCCATGGCAAAACGACTACCAGCACCCTGGTCGCCACGCTCCTGGCCGTCACGGGCCAAGACCCCACCGCCGTGATCGGTGGGATGGTTCCGGCCTTTCAGAGCAACGCGCGGGTCGGCCAGGGACCGCTGCTGGTTGCCGAAGCCGACGAATCCGATGGCTCGCTGGTCAAGTTCAGGCCCAGCCTTGGGCTGATCACCAACCTGGAGCTGGATCACACCGACCACTACCCCAACCTCGAAGCCTTAGTCGAGACCCTGACTGAGTTCGCCGACGGCTGTGGCCTTGTCCTGGCGAACAGCGATTGTCCGGTGCTGCGGAAACATTTCCTGCCCGGTGCCTGGTGGTCGATCGAAACGTTTGAAGGGGTGGACTTCGCCGCCCTAGCCGTCGAGGCCCATGGCGGCGGCACTGTTGCTGATTTCTATGAATCCGGGATCTGTGTGGGCCGCGTTCGCCTGCCCCTGCCCGGCCGCCACAACCTCAGCAATGCCACGGCCGCCCTGGCTGCCTGCCGGTTGCAGGGCCTGTCCTTCGCTGATTTGAGCGTCGCGATTGAATCGCTGCAGTCGCCCGGGCGCCGCTTCGACTACCGCGGCTGCCTGGACGGGCAATTGATTGTTGATGACTATGCCCACCATCCCAGCGAGGTCGACGCCACCTTGAAGCTGGCCCATCTGATGGTGGAGAGCGGCCGCTCGCCTCTGCCTGCCACCCCCCAGCGGGTGGTGGCCGTTTTCCAACCCCATCGCTACAGCCGCACAGCGGAGTTCCTCCTCCCGTTCGCCGCAGCCCTGGCCCAGGCCGATGCGGTCTTGCTGGCACCGCTCTACAGCGCTGGCGAAGCGCCCCTTCCAGACATCTCAAGCCAGCGACTGGCCACGGAGATCCGCCTGGTTCAACCGGCGTTGCCGGTTCAAGTTGCCGCCGATCTCGATGATCTGGCCCAGCTTGTTTGCCGTTACGGGCGCCAGGACGACCTGGTGCTGGTCATGGGCGCCGGGGATGTGAACAGTCTCTGGGACCGGTTGCAGGTCCAGCGGCAAGCGCAGGCAACGCCGCCCCCCCTGGCCGCATGACGGCGGCTTCTCCACGGCCGGCCAGCGGCAGCTTCCAGCCTGCTGGGCTGCGCCAGCGGGTGCCGCTCCTCAACTACACCACCTGGAAAGTGGGCGGAGCGGCCGAATGGTTCGCCGAGCCCGCCGCCTGCGATGAACTGATCGCCCTGGCCCGCTGGGCCGGCAGCGAACAGCTGCCCCTGCAGCTGATCGGCGCCGGCTCGAACCTGTTGATCAGTGATGAGGGGCTCGATGGGCTGGTGATCTGCAACCGGCGCCTGCAGGGAAGCCGGCTCGATGCCAGCAGCGGCTGGCTGGAGGCCCAGGCCGGCGAACCCCTCCCCAGCCTGGCCAGGCGGGCGGCGAAGGCCGGGCTCAGTGGCCTGGAATGGGCGGTGGGCATCCCGGGCACGGCCGGCGGTGCTGCGGTGATGAATGCCGGCGCCCAGGGGGGCTGCACGGCCGAATGGCTGGAGACGGTGACCGTGCTGGATCCGGCGGCCGGCGGTGAGCCCTTCACGCTCAAGGGCTCCGAGCTGCAGTTCGCCTATCGCCACAGCCGGCTGCAGCTGGAGCCGCTGCTGGTGCTCTCGGTCTGTTTCAGGCTCAGTGCCGGCCACGATCCAGCCGAGATCAGCCGCCGCACCACCGCCAACCTGCAGAGCCGAACCAGCAGTCAGCCCTATCACCAACCCAGCGGCGGCAGTGTTTTCCGCAACCCCGAACCGCTCAAAGCAGGCCGGCTGATCGAGGATCTCGGCCTCAAGGGCCTGGCTGTCGGCGGAGCGATGGTTTCGCCGCTGCATGCCAACTTCATCGTCAACACCGGCGAGGCCAAGGCTGGGCATATCGACCAGGTGATCCAGCAGGTGCAGGCGGCCGTGCGCGCCAGTCACCAGATCGACTTGCACCCTGAGATCAAGCGGCTCGGTCACTTCGCCCCCTAGCGGCCGGCGGGAGTGAGCTGAAGCCCAGGCCCTAGCCTGTGGGCCACACGCATGTCAGGCATGGCCGGCTTCGGGCTTCCCAACTTCGGACAACTGACCGAGGCTTTCCGCAAGGCCCAGCAGATTCAGCAAGACGCCCAGAAACTCCAGGACGAGCTCGATGCCATGGAGCTGGAAGGCACCAGTGCCGATGGCCGCGCCAGTGTCTGGGTCTCAGGCAACCAGCAGCCCCTGCGGGTGCGCCTGGCGCCGGAGCTGGTGGCGGAAGGTGCCGCTGTCACCGAAGCGGCCACGTTCGAGGCACTCAAAGCCGCCTACGACCGCTCCACGGCCACGATGAAGGAGCGGATGGAGGAGCTCACCGGCGGCCTCAGCCTGCCGGGGCTGGGGGGATGAGCTCGCTGGGGGCCTCGTCGCGGTCGCGCTCCTGGGCTTCCCCCTGCTGCGACAGGCGCCGCCGCGATGACTCCCGCCGCCGGTCGATTCTGAGCTCGGGCCGTTGGCCCGCCGGCTGCCGGCTCGCTGCTGGTGCGCGGGATTCGCCCAGCTCCTGCAGGCACTGCCGATAGATCGCGAAGCGGTCCCAGTCGGTGCCGACCCGGCAGCCCGGATCGCCTTGGTGCAGGCAATTGCTGTAGCGGCAGCCGCCTTCGGCCAGGGCTGGGGCCAGCTCCGGGAACAGGGCGGCCAGCCGGGTGGGATCAGCGGGAAGGTCCGGGCGGTTGAAGCCGGGCGTGTCGGCCAGCAGGGCACCGGGGCCCAGCGGGAACAGCTCGACATGGCGGGTGGTGTGGCGCCCCCGCTGCAGCTTCCCGCTCACCGCCGCCACCCGCAGGCTCAGGTCGGGGATCAGGGCATTGAGCAAGCTGCTCTTGCCCACCCCCGACGGCCCGCAGAGCACGGCCAGGCCTGGCCTGGCGAGCTGGCGGCGCAGGGCGAGCAGCCCTTCCCCCGTGGACAGGCTCACACTCAAGGCCTGGTAGCCCCAGCCTGCGGCCCGCTCTGTCCAGGCCAGCACAGCCTCCGGGGCCAGCAGATCGGCTTTCGAGAACACCAGCTCGACCGCCTGGCCGGTCGCCTCGGCGCTGAGCAGGAAGCGGCTGAGTTGCAGCGGATCGAGATCGGGCTCGGCCAGGGCCACCACGATCACCACCCGGTCGCAGTTGGCCACGGCCGGGCGCTCGAGCAGGCTCTGGCGTGGCCGCACCTGGGCGATGGCACCCCGCCTGGCTGGCCAGTCGATGCCGTCGAGCTCCACCCGATCACCCACGCAGACCTGCAGGCCGGTCTTGCCGAGGCGGGTCCGCCGGATGCAGAGCAGCCGTTGGATGGCTCCTGGGCCCGGGAGATCCAGCTGCACCTGGCAGAAATTGGCCTGCAGGGCCACCACCAGGCCGGAGACGACCACGCCTAGGCGCCGTCGCGGCGGATCAGTAACCGCACCGCTGCGGGGGCCTCGGCGGCGCTGATCGGGTTCTGCAGAGGGCTGGATTCGACCCAGTGTCCTTCCGATCTGAGGCCCTCGCTCACCATCCGCTCGGGCTCGCCGCCATCGAGGTCCACCTGGAGCCAGGCGCCAGGCGCGATGGTTTCCAGCTTGAGGCGGCTGCGAATGAAATTGACCGGGCAGGGGGTGCCGCGCAGGTCGACGCTGGCCTCAGGATCAACCTGTCTTTGGGACTCTGGACCGTCCACCTTTTCATCCACCCCCTTGTCCACCGCCATTCAGTGCCGCTGCAACGGTCCTAACCGAACAGGCCTCCGAACAGGCCGCTCTTGTGGGGATGCCCCTTGTCGGAGTGGTGTCCGGCCAGTTGTTCGAGCAGCTCCCGTTCATGGCTGCTGACCTTGGTGGGAAGTTGCACCTTGATCGTGATCAGGTGATTGCCTCGCGCCACGGGATTGCCCAGCCGCGGCACCCCTTTGCCGCTGAGCGTGAGCACGGCGCCAGGTTGACTGCCGGCCGGAATCTCCATGGTTTCAGGGCCATCCACGGTGTCCACTTCGATCTTGTCGCCGAGGATGGCCTGGAGATAGTTCACCGCCACGTCGGAGTGGATGTGGATGCCTTCGCGGTGCAGCTTGTCGTGGGCCTGCACCGACAGGTAGACGTAGAGATCGCCAGGGGGGCCACCCCGCTGGCCAGCGTTGCCTTCACTGCTGACCCGCAGGCGGGTGCCGGAATCGACGCCGGCTGGAATCGTGATCCGCAGTTTCTTGCGCACCTGCTGCACCCCCTGGCCGCCGCAATCGCCGCAGGGGTTGGCAATCACCTGGCCGCTGCCTTCGCAACTGGGACAGGGGGCCACCTGGGTGAAGCTGCCGAAGGGGGTGCGGGTGGCGCGACGCACCTGGCCGGCTCCTGCGCAGGTGCCACAGGTGGTGGGGCCGCTGCCGGTCTTGGCGCCCGAGCCAGAGCAGGTGCTGCAGGTTTCCAGGTGGCGGATCTGGACGTCACGCTCCTGGCCGAACACCCCTTCGTTGAAGCTGATGTTGAGGTCGAGCCGCAGGTCGTCGCCCTGGCGGGGGCCGCGGCGACGGGGGGCGCCGCCCTGGGCCCCGCCACCGAAGCCGCTGAAGAAGGTTTCGAACAGGTCGGCGAAGCCGCCCACATCGCCCATGTCCGGCGCCCCGCCGCCGCTGACGCCGGCCTCACCGAACTGGTCGTAGCGGGCGCGGGTCTGGGGATCGCTGAGGATTTCGTAAGCCCGACCGATCTCCTTGAAGCGGTCTTCGGCCCCGGGATCCCTGTTCACATCAGGGTGATACTGACGGGCAAGACGTCGGTAGGAACGCTTGAGTGAGTCGGCATCGGCATCGCGCCCCACCCCCAGCAGGTCGTAGTAGTCGGCCATCAGAGTGTTGCCCCATCTCCGGCTGAACTGTCCTGGCCTGCGTTGGGCTCGGCCGGGTCCGTCGTCGGGCCTGGACCCATCGACACTTTCACCAGAGCATGGCGCAGGACCCGTCCGTCGAGCTGGTACCCACGCTGCAGCTCTTCGACGATGAAGTCTTCGGGGTAGCGCTCACTGGGCTCGCGCAGCACCGCCTCGTGCAGCATCGGATCAAACACTTCCCCCTCCACCCGCATCGGGGCCACCCCCAGCTGCTTGAACACTTTCACCAGCTGCTCGTAAAGCACCTGATAGCTGCGGTGCAGGCCCTGGGCTTCTTCGCTCTGGGGATTGAGCTGCTGCCGGGCGCGATCGAAATTGTCGACCACCGGCAGGATTTCGCTGAGGGTGGAGCAGGTGATCTGCAGACGCAGATCCTCCTGATCCCGGCTCTGGCGCTTGCGGAAATTGTCGAAGTCGGCGGCGATCCGCATGTACTGGCTTCGGACCGTGTCGTGTTCCAGGCGCAGGGCAGCCAGCTCCTGGGCGATCTCAGCGGCGCTGGGGGCGCCACTGCCCCGGTCCGCGCCTGGCTCCTCCGCAGGATCTGGGCCACCCGCAGGCTTGCCCTGTTGATCACTCTGAGAGCCGCCTGCGGGTTGTTCACCCCCGGCTACAACGGGGGAATCGATCGTCTGGGGATGGCCATCTTGCAGGGCATCCGCCTCGGCGAACGGTTCCCGACCAATGGGTGAGGCTTCTCCACTCATGCTGACTTAACCGCCAATCGCTCCTAGACATGTTGGACGCCAGAGCGTGCCTCCCACAAGCGGCGGAAGCCCGCACCTCCTGAACACCCCCAGCGGCCATGACGCGTTCCAGCCACGGACCGGTCCCCAATGCCACGGAACGCGAAGAGCCGCTGCTCCGCATCGGTGAGCTGCAGCAGGCGGACCGGCGGGCGATCGAGGCCTGCGCGGCGATCGATGCCCGTGGCTGGCAGCAGCACAGCTGCCTGCCGCTGCAGCAGCTCGGCGAGAGCCTGGTGGTGGCGGTGCCGGCCAATTGGGAGGCCCAGCAGCGCAACGCCCTGGCAACGGCCGTCGCTAAAGGCGGGCTTCAGATCGAGTTCCGCTTCGCTCTGAAGCAGGAGATCGATACCGTGCTGGCCGAGCGGATGGCGCAACGCCAGCTTGAACGGGCGCCCAGGCCGGCCAACCCGGGCCTCCCCCCCGCACCGGCCGCTGCCGTGAGCCGGTTTTCGCTGCTCGATGACCTCAGCCTCGAGGATCAGCAGACCGAGGTGCCGGACGACCAAGACCGGGACGCCACGCTGGATCTGGAGGCCAACCTCTCGGCCCCACAGTCCTCACCGGTGATCAGCCTGGTGAACCGGATCCTGATCCAGGCCCTCGACACCGACTCCAGCGACATCCATGTAGAGCCACAGGAAGATGGGTTGCAGATCCGCTTTCGACAGGACGGGGTGCTCCACCCCCTGGAACAACTGCCGAAACGGCTGATCCCAGCGATCACCTCCCGGCTGAAGATCATGGCCGAGCTGGATATCGCCGAGCGCCGCATGCCCCAGGACGGGCGCATCCGCCGGATGTACAAGGGCCGCCGCATCGAGCTGCGGGTCAGCACCTTGCCGGGCCGCTGGGGAGAAAAGGTGGTGCTGCGGCTGCTCGACAGCAGCAGCACCCAGCTCAGCCTCGATGCCTTGATTACCGAACCCGCTGCCCTGGCCCAGGTGCGGGCCCTTGGCTGCAAACCGTTCGGAATGATTCTGGTCACCGGACCGACCGGATCGGGCAAGTCCACCTCCCTTTATGCCCTGCTCTCGGAGCGCAACGAACCGGGCATCAACATCTCGACGGTGGAAGATCCGATCGAATACATGCTCAAGGGAATCACCCAGACCCAGGTGAATCGGGACAAGGGCTATGACTTCAGCACGGCCCTGCGGGCCTTTATGCGCCAGGACCCCGACGTGCTGTTGGTGGGCGAGACCCGCGATGGTGAAACTGCCAAGACGGCGATCGAGGCCGCCCTGACGGGACATCTGGTGCTGACCACCCTGCATTGCAACGATGCGCCGAGTGCGATCGCTCGCCTGCAGGACATGGGCGTGGAGCCGTTCATGGTCAGCGCCTCCCTGCTGGGCATCGTTTCGCAGCGGTTGCTGCGCCGGCTCTGCATGACCTGCCGCAGCCGTTACCACCCCAGCGAAGAAGACCTGGGCCATTTCGGCTTGTTTGCCAGCCAGGAGGAAACGATTACTTTTTATCGGGCCAATCATTCCCCCAATGCCGAACAGTCTGTCTGCCCAACTTGCCAAGGAAGGGGATACAAGGGACGGGTCGGAGTGTATGAGGTGCTACGAATCAATGAGGCCCTGTCTACCGCAATCGCCCAGGGGGCCAGTACGGATGTGATCCGCCGACTTGCCTTGGATTCAGGCATGAAAACCTTGCTCGGTTATGGCCTGGATTTGGTCAGGAGGGGATACACAACCCTGGAAGAAGTTGAACGAATGCTGCTCACGGATACCGAACTGGAATCCGAGCGCCGTTTGCGCGCTCTCACCACCTTGACCTGCCAGGGCTGCGGAGCTGGCCTCAGGAGTGAGTGGCTGGAATGCCCCTACTGCCTCGCGCCAAGGGCCTGATCTTGTGCCAAGTGCCTGACCAGTGGCTCGGCTGCAGTATTGGACTGGCGGGGAGATCAGGAGATCCATTGGATTCAGCTCTAGATCCTGAGCGATTCTTTCGTTAAAACAAGCCAATGGAGCTGCAGATTCAAGACTTGATGGGGCAGCTGATCCAGGAGAAAGGCAGCGATCTCCATCTCAGTGCTGGCCAGCCCCCCTTCGGCCGCTTCAATGGGGAACTGCGGGTCATGCAGGCCGCCAGGCTCTCAGAGGACGACTGCAATCGCATGATCTTCTCGATTCTCAACGATGGGCAACGCCAGCACCTAGAGCAGACCTGGGAGCTCGATTGCGCCTATGGCCTTCGTGATATCGCCAGATTTCGCGTCAATGTCTATAGCCAGAATGGGTCCTACGCTGCTTGCCTTCGTGCTCTGAGCAGCAAGATCCCGGCTGCTGGGGAGCTGGGACTGCCTGCCGTTGTGATCGAGACAACAAAACGACCTTCCGGGCTTGTGCTGGTCACAGGGCCGACCGGCTCCGGCAAGAGCACCACCCTGGCTTCGCTGCTTGATGAGATCAATCACACGAGTTCTAAGCATATTCTGACGATTGAAGATCCGATTGAGTTCGTCTATCAGAGTGATCGCAGCTTGATTCATCAGCGCCAGCTCAACGAAGACACCAAGAGCTTCAGCAATGCCCTCAGAGCAGCGTTGCGTGAAGATCCCGACGTGATCCTGGTGGGGGAACTGCGCGACCTCGAAACGATTCAGTTGGCGATCACGGCCGCCGAAACCGGTCATCTCGTTTTCGCCACGCTCCACACCAGCTCCGCCGCCCAGACGGTGGATCGGATGGTCGACGTGTTTCCCTCCAACCAGCAGACCCAGGTACGGGTCCAGCTCAGCGGCAGCCTCGCGGCGATCTTTGCCCAGACCCTCTGCCTGCGCAGCGACCCCAGTGGCCATGCGTTCGGCCGGGTGATGGCCCAGGAAATCATGGTCAACACACCGGCTGTAGCCAACCTGATCCGGGAAGGCAAAACAGCTCAGATCTATTCCCAGCTCCAGACCGGCGGCCAGTTCGGCATGCAGACCCTGGAGAAGGCCCTCGCCGCGTTGGTCGCCGAGGGTGCCATCAGCTTCGATGAGGCCCGCTCCCGATCCACCAGGCCCGACGAGCTCAGCCGCCTGATCAGCAGCCAGCGCTGAGCGGATCGCCATGGCCGCCTTCCTCGCCACCTTCACCACACCCCGAGGAGTCACCAAGCAACTCCGGGTCACGGCGCACGACCTGGTCAGTGCCAAACGGGATCTGCGGCGTCGCGGCATCCTGGCTCGCTCGATTGTTCCGCTCACGGCCAGTTCCTCCGCTTTGGCCGCCAAAGGCAAGCCGGGCCATCGACTCCAGCTCGACCTCGGCAAAGTGTTCGAGGCCAGCCCCAGCGTTCGGGACAAGGCGCTGTTCGCGAACAAGCTCGCGGTGCTGATCGACTCGGGTGTGCCGATCGTGCGCAGCCTGACGCTGATGGCCAATCAGCAGAAGAAGCCCCTGTTTCGGCGATCGCTGGAGGCGATCAGCCAGAACATCAGCCAGGGCGAAAGCCTCAGCAGTGCGATGCGCCAGTGGCCCAAGGTCTTTGATCGGCTCAGTGTGGCGATGATTGAAGCGGGAGAAACGGGTGGTGTCCTCGATGAAACCCTCAAACGATTGTCGATTCTGTTGGAGCAAAATGCCAAACTGCAGAATCAGATCAAGGGAGCCTTGGGGTATCCGGTCGCCGTTCTGGTTATCGCGGTGGCCGTGTTCCTAGGGATGACGATCTTCCTGATCCCCACGTTCGCGACGATCTTCGATCAGCTCGGTGCCGAACTCCCTTGGTTCACCCAGATGATGGTTGGCATCAGTGCGTTGTTGCGCTCACCGTTTTCGATCTATTTGATCGGTGCCCTGATTCTGGCGGCCTGGTTGTTGCGTGGCTTTTACAAAACCCCGACTGGCCGCCGCAGGGTTGACGCTGCATTGCTGAAGCTTCCCCTGTTCGGCGATCTGATTCTGAAAACCTCCACGGCTCAGTTCTGCCGCACGTTCAGTTCCTTGAGCAAGGCGGGTGTTCCGATTCTCACGGCCCTTGAAATTGTGCGCGATACGGTCGGCAATGCGATTATTGCTGATGCAATCGCCTTCTCAAGTCAGGAACTCCAGAACGGGATTCCCTTGAGTGAGGCGCTCGCCCGAAAATCCGTCTTTCCAGACATGGCACTGAGCATGCTGGAAGTGGGAGAAGAAACCGGTGAAATGGACAAGATGCTCTCCAAGGTTGCCGATTTCTACGAAGATGAGGTTGCATCCACGGCAAAAGCGCTCACGGCCCTGCTGGAGCCAGCCATGATCGTGATTGTGGGCGTCATCGTGGCGGCCATTCTGCTGGCCATGTACATGCCGATGTTCTCGGTTTTCGACAAGATCAGGTAGGCGTTTCCCGGGTTGGCAACTTTCCTGTAGGCACCGCTGCCACCGCCTCAGTTGCAGCCGCTGCCGCAATCGCCTGGCCGGCCAGCCAGCCTGAGGTCCAGCAATGCTGAAAATTGAACCCACCGGTCACGCCGTCGATATCGAGCAGTTCCCCGGCGAAGAACAGCCCAGGTTGCAGGCGGCTCTCCATCGTGGCCATCGTCACCTCCCCCAGGTTCACTCCACCGGCGGTGACGAATTCCTCGCCGAAGGGGCCGCGGCCGCTCACCGCATAACAGCTGGCGCGCAGGGCCGTGATCAGGCGCCGTTGCTCGCTGCGGCCCAGGTCAGCCCAGCGCTTCTGCCCGCTCACGTCGTTGGCTTCCAGCAGATGGATCCAAAGCCGCCGGCTCAGTTCCGGCCACGGGCGCCAGTTGCACAGCAGCCGCTTGGCTTGCTCGATCCGGGCCGAGCTGAAGGCCGCCTCCAGCTCGGCGGCGGGCCTGCCGCCGCTCCAGTCGACCCGCAGCTGGGCGTGGTAGTTCTGCTCTTTGAGGGCACGGGCGGCGAAGGCGGTCAGCCGCAGGGTGGCCGGGCCGCTCAAGCCCCAGTGGGTGATCAGGGCCGTTCCCTGCTGCTCGAAGCGCTGGCCTGGCAGTAGCAGTTCCAGACCCACCGGGTCCATGACAACGCCGCTGAGCTCAGCTAGGGGGTTGGCGTCCAGCGCCAGGGTGAACAGCGAAGGCACCGGAGCCACCACCCCATGGCCCAGCTGGGTTGCCAGTGCCCGCCCGCTGGGGTGCCCGCCGGTGGCCAGCAGCAAGCGGCGGCTGCGCAGCTGGGCTTGTTGGCCGCGCTCCTGGCTGTGGGCCGGCAAGCGCAATTGCAACTCAAATCCCCCCTGCTCCAGGGGCTGGGCGCCCCGCAGGGCCGCGCCGCGCCAGACGCTGACCCCGGCGGCGGCGGCCGTCGCTTCCAGCAACGCGACCACGGAGCTGGAACGGTTGCTGCGCGGGAACAGGCGCCCATCGGGCTCTTCCACCAGCTCCAGGCCGCGGCTGGCAAACCAGGCCAGGGTGTCGCCGGCGGCAAAGCGACTGAAGGTTCCGCGCAGGGCCTTGCTGCCCCGGGGGTAATGGCCCACCAGCGCTCGCGGATCCCAGCAGCCATGGGTGACGTTGCAGCGGCCACCACCACTGATCAGGACCTTGCCGAGTGGCTGCAGGGTGGCTTCAAGCAGCAAGACTCCTTTGAGCCCCCTCTCCGCTGCTGTGATGGCAGCCATGTAGCCGGCCGGACCACCGCCGGCCACCACCAGGGACTGATCAAAAGGCAGCATGGGTGGATGGGAGAGGGGCACGGTCAGCCGACGGCGACAGCCGCGTATCGCTTCAGTGTGGCGCCGATGATGGACTGCACCGATCGCCACTTCCGGGTGTTGATGCGGCAGATCACTCGCCACAGCCTTCTCTACACCGAGATGGTGGTGGCGCAGGCCCTGCACCACGGCCGTCGCGACAGCCTGCTGGATTTCGACCCCTGCGAAAAGCCCCTCGCCCTCCAGGTTGGCGGTGACGATCCCCGCCTGCTCGCCGAAGCGGCCCAACTGGCAGCGGCCTGGGGGTATGACGAGATCAACCTGAACGTGGGCTGCCCAAGCGAGCGGGTGCAGAAGGGGCGCTTCGGCGCCTGCCTGATGGCTGAGCCTGCCCATCTGGCCCGCTGCGTCGAGGCGATGGCCCAGGGGCCCCTGCCGGTGACGGTGAAACACCGGATCGGCATCGACGACCAGGATTCCTACGCCGAACTCCTGGCCTTCGTGGACACCCTGGCTGCCGCCGGCGTCGCCCGCTTCAGCGTCCATGCCCGCAAGGCCTGGCTCTCGGGCCTTGATCCCAAGCAGAACCGCACGATTCCGCCGTTGCGTTACGACCTGGTGCACCGGCTTAAGCGCGAACGACCGGAGCTTCTCTTTGAGCTCAATGGCGGTCTGCTGGAGTTGGCCGACTGTCAGGCCCAGCTGCCGCATGTGGATGGGGTGATGGTGGGTCGTGCCGCCTATGACCACCCGCTGCGCTGGGGGAGCGTGGATCGGGAACTGTTCGGGGTGGCTGACCACCAGGCCGCGTTGGCCTCGGCGGTGCTGCGCGGCCTGATTCCCTACGTCAGCCGTTGGTGTGAGGGCGGCGGCCGGCTCTGGCCGATCGCCCGTCACCTGGTGCACTTGGTGGAAGGTGTGGCTGGTGCCCGCCACTGGCGGCGTCAGCTGGGGGAGGCCGCTGGTGTGCGAACGGCCGGGCCCGAAGTGCTGGAGCAGGCCGCTGTGACGCTGGAGCAAGCAGGCCTCTAAGGCGGTTCGCCACCGGCCTTCACGGCTTGCTCAGAGGGGGCGACTGCGGTCTTCCCAGCCCACGCTGCCGCGCTGGTAGCGCGGACGGGGGCCTCCATCCACCGGCTCAGGGCGCGGCGCGGCTCCCCGGGGCTCCGCCTTGTTGATGCGCAGGGGACGACCCATCAGCTCTGCGGCCTGCAGGGCCTCAATGGCCCGGTTTTCGCTGGCCGGCTCCGCCATCTCGACAAAGGCGAAACCGCGCTTGCGGCCGGTTTCCCGCTCTACAGGCAGGTTGCAGCTGGCAATGGCGCCAAAAGGAGCAAACAGTTCGGCTACATCACTCTGCTCTGCATGAAAGGGAAGATTACCTACGAAAATACTCACGACAGGAAGGGATTGAATAGATCAGCAGTTGATGCAAAATGCTGCTGCGAAGCGAAATAAAGCTGACTCAAAAATATGAATTCCTCAATCAAATTCATTATCCAGATTCATCGTCTGATGATTTTAAGGCCGATCTGCAAAGCCAGCAGGTTCTGGATCAAAGATTTAAGAATCAATCCCTGATCGGTGGTTGCTCGCCAGTGGTCCCGGGGCCGAGCCGCACGCGGGCGAGGCGAACCTGCTCCTTCACCTGGGCAAATCCGGTGCCCCCTTCGCTGCGACGGGCCGCCACCACCTGGCGCGGGGCGATGGCGGCGTAGAGGTCGGCGGCAAAGGCCGGATGCAGCAGCTGCCAGCGCTCCAGGGGCAGGTCGCGCAGCAGCACCCCTTCGCCCAGGCAGGTTTTCACCACACCGCCGACCAGCTGGTAGGCCTCCCGGAACGGCACCCCCCGGGCGACGAGATAATCGGCCACATCGGTGGCATTGGAGAAATCGGCCGCCACGGCCTGCTCCAGCCGCTCGGGGCGGAAGCTGATGCCCTCCTCGATCAAAATCGCCATCGCTTCGAGGCAATCTTCGGTGGTGCGGACCACATCGAAGAGGGCTTCCTTGTCTTCCTGGAAATCTTTGTTGTAGGCCAGGGGCAGGCCCTTGATCATCGTCAGCAGGCCCTGGAGATGGCCGAACACCCGCCCGGTCTTGCCGCGCACCAGCTCCGGCACATCCGGGTTCTTCTTCTGCGGCATCAGGCTGCTGCCGGTGGCGCAACGGTCGGTGAGCCGCACGAAGCTGAACTCCTCGCTGGCCCAGAGGATCACCTCTTCAGCCAGGCGGCTGAGGTGCACCAGGATCAGGCTGGCGGCGGCGCTGAATTCGACGGCGAAATCGCGATCGCTGACCGCGTCGAGGCTGTTGGCGTAGAGGCTTTCAAACCCCAGTTCGGCGGCGGTCTGGCGCCGGTCGATCGGGACGGGGGTGCCGGCCAGGGCCGCGGCGCCCAGGGGGCAGATGTTCACCCGCCGGCGCACGTCGGCCAGCCTCTGTCGGTCGCGCTCGGCCATCTCCAGGTAGGCCATCAGGTGGTGGGCCAGGCAGAGAGGCTGGGCCCGCTGCAGATGGGTGTAGCCGGGGATCAAGGTGTCGGTGTGGGCTTCGGCCTGCAGCAGCAGGGCCAGCTGGAAGCGCTCCAGACCTTGATCGATCCCGTCGATCTTCTGGCGCAGCCAGAGGCGCAGATCGGTGCCGACCTGATCATTGCGGCTGCGGCCGGTGTGCAGCTTCTTGCCCAGCGGGCCGAGCAGCTCGATCAGGCGTCGCTCCACCGCGAAGTGGACGTCCTCCGCTTCCAGGCCAGGGTTGAAGCTGCCGGCGGCCGCCTCGGCCCGCACCGCCTCAAGCCCGGCGATCAGGCCGTCGGCCTCAGCGAGGCTGATCACACCGCAACGGCCCAGCATGCGGGCATGGGCGATCGAGCCATCGAGATCCTGGGGAAGCAGGGCGAGATCGAAGCCGATCGAGGCATTGAAGCGCTCGATCGCCGGATGCAGGCCCTGCTCGAAGCGGTCGCTCCAGCCGCTGCTGCTGCCTGTGGTTCCGCTGCCAGTGCTCAGCCCTGCCTCCGCTGAGGAAATCTCCCCTTCCATCCAACTCCGTTGCGGCCCTGGGGCTCAGCTTGACGCATCAGCCGGGCAGGAAGGGAAGCCTCACTTCGTCGCGCACTTTCAGCACCACCATCGAGGCATCGTCATCGAGTTGGTGGCCAGCGCCGACGAAGCGATCCAGGCGGGCGAACAGGCGATCAAGGATGCCCTGGGCAGGCAGACCGGACCGGCTGGCGGATTGCAGGCATTGGATCAGCCGGTCTTCATCGAAGCGCTCCCCGCCCGGGCCGGCGGCTTCACTGACCCCATCGGTGTAATAGAGGATGACATCTCCGGGTTCGAGCACCACCTGCTGGCAGCCATAGTCCGCTTCGAGCTGCAGGCCGATCAGCAGGCCGGGGGCATCGAGCCGCTCGACCCGGTAGCCCTCGCGACGACAGATCAGTGGTGGATTGTGGGCCGCGTTGGCATAGCGCAGCACCCGGGTGAGTGGATCGAAATCGGAATAGAACAGCGTCACGAACCGATGCGAATGGGCCAGGTCTTCCTGGGCCAGCGCGTTGAGGTCGTGGAGGATGCGATCGGGCGGCAGACCGCTGAGCACCTCGGCCCGCAGCATGCCGCGCAACAGGGTCATCAGCAGGCCGGCCGGCACACCCTTGCCCATCACATCGCCCATCACCAGGGCCCAGGGCGAGGTTTCCCGCTGACGGCCGAAATGCTGGGGGTGGGTCGGGATGAAGTCGTAGTAGTCACCGCCCACCTGGAAGGCCGGCCGGCAATGGGCTGCCAGCTCGATCCCCTCGATCACCGGGCAATCGTTGGGCAGGAGCTGGGCCTGGATTTCCGCGCCCGTACTCAGCTGGCGATCGAGCCGTTCATGGCGGCGGCTGTCCTCCTGCAGCCATTCACTCTCGATGGCCACAGCGGTGAGGTCGGCCACCAGCTGGATGTGACGGCGATGGCTGTCGCTCCAGCTCAGGCCCTGGCTGGAGCCGAACACGTACAGCCGTCCCCACGGGTGGTTGCGGGCCACGACCGAGGTGCCGAACACCTGGGTCTCACCCAGCAACATGCCGACGTCCCGATCGAGCCGCAGGGCCACGGCTTCCTCTGCCGCTCCTTCCACTGGGGGTTGATTCGCCGGGGAGTGATGGGCCCTTGGCTGATCGGCCAGGCTGATCAGCTGTCGCAGCAGGTCGTGGCTGCGCTCCGGCGGCGAGGCCTGGAACTGCTCCTTCCAGAGGCGCCCATCGGCATGGAACGGCACCAGCAGGCTGCCCTCGGCTCCCACCAAGCGAGCGCTCACCAGTGGCACCAGCTCCAGAAACCGATTCAGATTGGTGAAACTGCGCAAGGCAAAGCCAAGCGAGGCAAGGAGTTCCTGGTTGCGGCTTTGTTCCCGGCTGAGGCTCTCGAGCAGCTGGCGCATCGAGGCCGTTGCCGTGAGCGAGGGATGCGGCCGAGGCGGCGGGGGTGGCACCCGTGGCGACGGCGCTCGGCTCAACGGGGCTCACCCCTTGGGTCGCGCAGGTTAGCAAGGTTTATTTGGGGCCCTGAGGCTGCTGCGTTCACCTGGTGGCTCAGGTCGCCAGCAGCGCTTCAACGAATTCGAAGCTGTTGAACGGCCGCAGATCACCAATGCCTTCGCCGGCGCCAACAAAGCGGATCGGCAGACCGGCTTCCGAGGCCACCGCCAGGGCCACGCCGCCGCGGGCGCTGCCGTCGAGCTTGGTGAGCACCACGCCGGTGAGGCCGGCGGCGCTCGCGAAGGCCATCGCCTGGCGCAAGCCATTCTGACCCTGGCTGGCATCAAGCACCAACAGCGATTCCACCGCCGCCGAAGGCGCCAGCCGGTCGATGATGCGCCGCACCTTGGCCAGTTCTTCCATCAAGTTGTGCTTGGTCTGCAGCCGGCCGGCCGTGTCGACAAGCACCAGTTCGGTGCCCTTGGCCTGGGCGGCCCCGATCGCATCGAACACCACGGCGGCGGGATCGGCGTTGGCGCTGGGGTTGGCGATCACCGGCACGCCGCTGCGCTCTCCCCAGACCGTGACCTGCTGCACCGCGGCCGCGCGGAAAGTGTCGGCGGCGGCGATCAGACAGCTGTAACCGCTGCGCACCGCCAGGTTGGCCAGCTTGCCCAGGGTGGTGGTCTTGCCGACCCCGTTCACGCCCACCAAAAGCCAGACATTGAGCTGATCCCGCTGGGGGGCCAGCAGGCTCTGGCCACTGGCGGTGATCGGTTGCTCCAGCAGGCCGCGCAGCTGCTCCTTGAGGAAACGGAAGCCCTCGGCAGGATCAACCACCTCGATGTTGAGCCGCTGGCGCAGGGCCTCCAGCACCTGATCGGTGGCCTGCACCCCGACATCGGCCCGCAGCAGGAGGGTTTCCAGATCGTCGAGAACCTCGGGCGTGAGTGGGTCATCGCCGAGGGTGTCGAGCAACTGGGAGACAAAGCCCTGGCGGGATTTCTCCAGCCCACGGCGGAGCCGGCTCAGCCAGTCGATCTCCTCAAGCGACACCTGATCGACGCGGCGCCCCTGGGCGGCCAGCACCTCGGCCGACCAGCTGAACTCGGCATCGAAGCTGCCCAGCTGGAGTTGGGGGGCTTCCGCTCCGGTGGTGGCGGCTGGCCTGGCGCTGGGAACAGCAGTGCTGGATTGGGAGGCCCCGGGTTCAATCGGGTCTGGCAGGAGTTCTGGGGCCTGCAGCTCGGACTGGCGTTGCTGACGCGCCGCCGCCGCCTGCTCCAGGAGCGACAGACCGGTCGCAGGTTTCTGGTCTGGCTCGGCGCTGGCGGGCTGGGTGGATTGGGGAGGCTGCTGCGGGGGAAGAGCGCCCGTGCGTTCTGGGGCCAGCTCAGCGGCTGGAGGGGTTGGGCTGGGTTCCTGCTTGGCCTGTTGCTCGGCCTTGAGTCGGGCGTAGGCCTGGCGCGCCCAGTCGAGGGCGTCCTGATCAACTCCCCCAGCCGCCAGCTCTGGCTCTAGCGGCGCCGGCGCGGCCAGCGGGGCGGCCTGGGAGGGTGCCTCCACGGCTGTCTGGCTGGCCTGCTTGGCTATCTGACTTGGCTCGGGGCTGGCCGGCTCAGCCTGATCGGCAGGACTTGCAGGCTCCGCAGCTGGGGCAGCTCTTCGTTTGAACCAGTCGAAGACCATGGCTTGCTCAGGAGCGCGGAGTTCAGGCGGCCGTGGTGATCAGACGCCGCAGGACGCCATTGATCATCCGCCGGCCCTGGTCGTCGCTGTAGCGGTTGGCCAGCTCCACCGCTTCATTGCAGGCCACCGCCGCTGGCGTGCCAAAGCTGTAGAGGTCGACAGCAGCCAGGCGCAGGATGTCGCGGTCGATGCGGGGCAGCCGGGTCAGGCGCCAGCCCTCCATCACGCCATCGAGGCGCTGATCGAGATCGTCGCGTCGTTCCAGCACGGCCCGGGCCCGATCGAGGGCTCCGCGACGGATCTCCTCCTGATCGGCGAGCATCAGCAGGCGAGGCAGTTCCAGGCTCGCCGAGAGGCGGTTGAGGGCTTGCTCGGCATGGGCCAGACCGTTGCGCAGGTGTTCGCGTACCCGGGGGATCTGGGCTTCGCCATCGATCAGTTCGCTGTCGAGCAGTTGCTGCTGGGCGTTCTGCAACTCCAGTTCCGAGCTGTCGAGCGTTTCACGCACGTGCTGATTGAGGCTGGCCAGGGCCTGACGCAGCAGGTGGTCGAGGGGAAGATCGGCCGGCGGCAGGCGGTCGCTGATCTGGCCGAGCATCAGCAGGGCCAGTTCTCGGGAGACGGATCGACTCTGCATCAAGAGGTTAGGGAAGGGCTTGAGCGGACTCAGGCCTTGGTCGGGGGGGTGGAGGAGAAGACAGGGGCGCGCAACTGGGCCAGAAGGCTGGAAAAACTGCGGCTGGCCTTGCCGGCGCGATCATCATCGGGGCTGACGATCCCCGCCGAGATGATGGTGCGGAAAGCTTCTTCAACCGAGAGGTCGATGTCGCGCACGGAAGGTTCGGGCACCACCGCATACCAGCCGGTGGTGGGGTTGGGTGCCGTGGGGATGAACACGCTGAGCATGGGTTCGGGGAATCCGCTCTGCAGGGCTGCGCCCATTACCCCGGTGACAAAGCCGATCGCAAACAGCCCCTCGCGCGGGTATTCCACCAATACAACCCGACGGAAGCGGGTGGAATTGTCCCGAAAGACGGTTTCGAGCAGCTGCTTGAGGGTTTTGTAGACGGAGCCGGCCAGGGGAATGCGCTGCAGGGTTCCCTCGCCGAAATCAAGCAGCCAGCGCCCAACAATGTTCCGCGCCATCAGACCGATCAGCAGGATGGCCAGCAGCGGCACCGACAGGCCAACTCCCAGGTTGATCAGGTCCTGGAGGAGCGGATTGAGGGTGTTGAACGGGTTGAACTGTTTCGGAATCGTGGTCAGAAAGGCCAGCACGAAACGGCTGAGCGTGGTCGCCAGCCAGATCGTGGTCGCCAAGGGGATGACCACCAGAAGCCCGGCGATCAGATCGTTCTTGAGGTCCTGCCGCAAGCGCCCTGCCAGGAGTTGATCAGATCTCGGACTCGATTCAACCAACGGTGGAGTCCGGCAGACCGGCGTTCAGAAAACTGGCACCAACTTAGCCAGCCATCGACTGGAGTGTTCCTTACAGGACAGCGGCCAGGGCCACCAGGGTGAAGGCGATGGTCAGGGCGATCGCGGCTGCCGTGCCTCCGTAGAGACGCTGGTTCACGGCAATGCCGCTGGCCCGTTCCTCCTGTTGGAGTTGCTGCTCCATCTGCTGGAGCTGGCGGTCGATGAAACCGCGCGCCGCCTCAAGTTTCTGCTCGGGGGTGGCTTGGGCTGGAACCTGTCCGGCCTGTTCGGCCTGCTGGACGAGTTGCTGGATCACCTCCGGATTCTCGCTCTGCTGCTTGGCCATCTCGAACTGGCTGCGTCGGGCGGCCAGGGCCTGCTCGTTCTGGGTCGTGAGCTCTCCGTCACCCGTGATCGTCAATGGCACCGCCACGGCGAGGGCGACGGCCAGCACGGCGGCCAGCGCCATCACCAGCCAGCGCAGCGGTGTGCGTGTCTGATCGGGATGGTCGAGGCGGGAGCCGAACAGCATCAATAACAGTCCCACCAAGGCCATGGGCGCCTGGCTGATCAGCCGCTCCAGCACCACCTGAACGAAGGCCGGCTCGTCCCAGTTGCCAAGGGCGGCGACGGCCATCACCTGGAAAAGCAGCAGCACGACCAGAGTGAGGCCGAGCCAACGCAGCAGATAGCCGAGACGTCCGGAGGTTGCAGTGGTCACAACAAAATGAATGGTGTACGGGAACTTTACGGATGAGCTCGGAGCCCCCCCAGCCCCGGCCAGCCAGCAGTGCCCCCGGCGGCGCCACAGAATCGATGGCGGCCCTGGCCTTGGCTCTGAAGCGGGAAGCGGCTGCCCTGGGGTTTGAGCCGGTCGGTATCGCCGCCGTGCCAGGCGGGGAGAGGTTGCAGCTGCGCACCGCCTCGCTGCAACGCTGGCTGGCGGCAGGCCATCAGGCCACGATGACCTGGATGGCCGACCCCAGGCGACAGCGGATCGAGGACCTGCTGTCGGGGGTGACCAGCCTGCTGGCGGTGGGGCTGAATTACCACGTGGCCGTGGAGCGGGCACCAGGCAGCCTGGCGGTGGCGCGCTACGGCTGGGGCCGCGACTATCACCGGCTGATCGATGGCCGCTTGCGTCGGTTGGGCCGCTGGCTGGAGCGTCAGCGGCCGGGGGTGCGCTGGCGTGTCTGCGTCGATAGCGCACCGCTGCTGGACAAGGCCTGGGCCGAGCAGGCTGGTCTGGGCTGGATCGGCAAGAACGGCAACGTGATCCACCGGCGTCGGGGCTCCTGGTTCCTGATCGGCCACCTGCTCACCAACCTGGAGTTACCGGCCGATGCTCCGGCCGAACCCCTCTGCGGCAGCTGCAGCCGCTGCATCGATGCCTGCCCCACCGGCGCCATTGCCGAACCGTTCGTGGTGGATGCCCGCCGCTGCATCGCCTTTCACACGATCGAGAACCGCGATGCGCGCTTGCCGGCGGAGATCAGCGCCGCGATGGGCCCTTGGGTGGCCGGTTGCGACATCTGTCAGGACGTCTGCCCCTGGAACCACCAGCCTTTGATCAGCAGCAGCGATCCCGATCTGCAACCGAAGCCGTGGATGCTCGATCTGAAGGCCGAGGAGGCCCTGGGCTGGAGCGATCAGCACTGGGACAGTCAACTGCGGGCCTCCGCCCTGCGCCGCATCAAGCCCTGGATGTGGCGCCGCAATCTGCTGGCTGGCCGCGGCGGTTTCGGCCCCTAGGCTGAATTCTGAAACGAATGGCAGCCATGGCACCGCGCTGGATGCAAACTCTGGCGGCTGCGCCCCTGGCCCTGAGTCTGGCCATGGCCGGGGTTGTGCTGCCGGCCGCGGCGGCGCGTGCCCTGGTTCCCTACACCTTTTTGCCCAGTTCCAAGGAACTGGAATCTGCTGGTTTAGGCATTGCCCAGGCCGCCTCTCGCCTGTTGCGTCTCGGCCAGGCCGAAGATGCGGCCCGGCTGGCCAGCCTCACGGTCCAGTTGCTGCCGGACGATCCCCGGGGCTGGGTGTTACTGGCCGAGGCGCAGTTGCGCAGCGACAATCCGGCCCTGGCCAGCATTTCCCTGGCCAGGGCCAAGGAGCTCGACCCCCGCAATCCCGGCATCTGGTTCGCCCAGGGCTCGATCGCCTTGCGACAAGGCCAACCGGAGCAGGCAGTCGGCCTCCTGCAACAGGGCCTGAAATTCGATGGAAAGAACGCCGGCGCCTACTTCGATCTGGGCAACGCCCACCTGCTGCTGAGCAATCCCAACGGTGCCCTGGCCGCCTTCGGGCGCGCCTCGGAGCTGCGCAAAGACTTCTGGGAGGCGATCAACAACCAGGGCCTGGTGCTCTACGAGCTGGGCCGGCGTGACCAGGCGATCGAGCGCTGGCGCCGTTGCCTGAAGATCAATGCAACGGCCGCTGAGCCGATGCTGGCCCTGGCCACGGCCCTGCACACCGGCGGCGGTTCCGCCCAAGAGGCCCAGCGGCTGGCCAGCGAAGCCCTGGCGATCGAGCCGAACTACGTGCTCGATGCCTATCAGAAAGAACAGCTTTGGGGGGAGCGTCTGCGCCTCAGCGCCCAGACCCTGCTCAGCCAGCCGGAGCTGAAGAGTGCCGTTGACCGAGCGAACGCCAATGCCACCGGCAGCACCGATTCTGGAGAAGAGGCTGGCGAGGGGGGCTCCCGGAACGAGTAAGCGAGCCCCAGGCCGGCCCAGCCCACCCAGACGTGATCTGTAGGCTGAGCCCCTTCCGCCCCAAGACACCAGACCCGGATGGCTGAGGAGCGCGTTC
Source organism: Synechococcus sp. SynAce01 (assembly GCF_001885215.1). Classification (GTDB taxonomy): domain Bacteria; phylum Cyanobacteriota; class Cyanobacteriia; order PCC-6307; family Cyanobiaceae; genus Regnicoccus; species Regnicoccus frigidus. Next base: position 1,513,018 of record NZ_CP018091.1, read on the forward strand.
TGCCGATTGCTCTGCATCAGGAGATGCAGCGCTCCTACCTCGAGTACGCCATGAGCGTGATCGTGGGCCGGGCCCTTCCCGATGTGCGCGATGGGCTCAAGCCGGTGCAACGGCGCGTCCTCTTCGCGATGCAGGAGCTGGGGCTCACCCCCGATCGGCCCTACCGCAAGTGCGCCCGGGTGGTGGGTGATGTGCTCGGCAAATACCATCCCCACGGCGACCAGGCTGTCTATGACGCCTTGGTGCGGATGGCGCAGACCTTCTCCAGCCGTCACCCGCTGCTGGATGGCCACGGCAACTTCGGCTCGGTCGATGACGATCCGCCGGCGGCGATGCGCTACACGGAGATCCGGCTGGCCCCGATCGCCAACGAGGGCCTGCTCGACGAAATCAGCAGCGATACCGTCGATTTTGCGCCGAATTTCGACGCCTCCCAGCAGGAGCCCACCGTGCTGCCGGCCCTGCTGCCCTTCCTGTTGCTCAACGGCTGCACCGGCATTGCCGTGGGCATGGCCACCAGCATTCCGCCCCACAACCTGGCCGAGGTGGTGGAGGCCCTGATCGCCCTGATCCGCAACCCCGAGCTCAGCGATGACAAGCTGCTCGAGCTGGTGCCCGGACCCGATTTCCCCACCGGCGGTGAGGTCCTCACCGGCAGTGGTGTGCGGGACACCTATCTCAACGGCCGCGGCAGCATCCCGATGCGAGGCGTGGCCCATATCGAGGAGATCCAGCCGGGCAAGGGGCGCCACCGCCGCGGTGCCGTTGTGATCACCGAGCTGCCCTATCAGCTCAGCAAGGCGGGCTGGATCGAGAAGCTGGCCGATCAGGTCAACGACGGCAAGATCGGCGGCATCGCTGACATTCGCGATGAAAGCGACCGCGACGGCATGCGCGTGGTGGTGGAGGTGCGCCGCGACGGCGATCCCGAAAAGGTGCTGGGCGAGCTGCAGCGCCGCACCGCCCTGCAGAGCAATTTCGGCGCGATCCTGTTGGCCCTGGTGGACGGCCAACCGCGCCAGCTCAGCCTGCGCCAGCTGCTCCAGCACTTTCTGGAGTATCGGGAGCACACGATCATTCGCCGCACCCGCCACGCGCTCAAGCGCACCGAAGACCGCCTCGAGGTGGTCGAAGGCTTGATCCGGGCGCTGGATTCCCTGCCTGAGGTGATCGAGCGGATCCAGGCGGCCACGGATGCGGCGAGCGCCAGGGCCAGCCTGCAGGTCCACCTCGAATTAACGGAACGCCAGGCCGAAGCGGTGCTGGCGATGCCGCTGCGGCGGCTCACCAGCCTGGAGCAGGACGGCCTGCGCAAGGAAGCCGGCGAACTGGCCCAGGAACGGGAGCGGTTGCGTCACCTGCTCGACGACCGCCAGTCGCTGCTCGACGCGATGGTGGTAGAGCTCAGGAGCCTGAAGAAGCGCTTCGCCACGCCCCGGCGCACCCGCCTGGTCAGTGGTGGTGATGCCCTGGTGGCCCAGCGGGCTGCGGCGATTCGGCCTACCACCGAACTGCAGCGCCAGCAGGCCCTTAATGCCCTGCCGCCTGACGGTCGCCTGCTGATTCAGGCCGACGGTCAGCTGCGCATCCTCGGTCCCCAGATGCTGGGCCGCCTCCACCTCGACGAGGCAGCGCCGATCGGCGAGCACCCATCCCCAGCCCGGCTGATCCTGCCGATCGCGGCCAAGCCGGCCCTGCTGGCCTTTAGTGCCACGGGCAAGGTGGCCATGCTGCGCTGGGAGTTCGCCGCCCAGCAGAACGGCGGCATTGAAAAGTTCCTGCCCGAGAGCCTGGGCGGTGATGGCGTCCGCCAGTTGTTGCCGCTGGGCAAGAAACCGCAGGGCAGCCTCGGGCTGCTCAGCAGTGATGGCCGCTTCAAGCGCCTGCCGATCGAAACATTTCTGGAGCTCTCCGGCCGCGCCGCCACGGTGCTGAAGCTCAAGGACGGGATCGAGCTCTGCCGGGTGGTCGAGTGCCAGGAGGGGGAAGACCTGCTGGTGGCCAGCAGCACCGGCCGGATGCTGCGCCTTGTGGTCAACGACGCCACCGTGCCGCTGATGGGCAAGACGGCCCAGGGGCCTGTGTTGATGCGCTTGTTGCCGGGAGAAACAATCGTCGGAGCCGCCTCGGTTTCAGCGGATGGCGACGTGCTTCTGGCCAGCCGGCATGGCCAGATCAAGCGCCTGCAGGTCAAGAGTCTGCGCTTGTGTGAACGGGGCGATCTCGGCCAGATCGGCCTGCGCTTCGAGCGCCGCGACGATGTGCTGGTGGATCTGCAGGCCGCCACGGCGGCCGTGGTGGCGGCCGTGATGGTGGGCGGGCGCAGTCTGCGGCTGAAGGTGGCGGACCTGGAGCGGCAGGGCAGCTCGGGCTGCGGCCAGCCATGTGCGCTCAAGCCGGGAGAAATCCTGCAGGAACTGGTGCCGCTGCTCGAGTCGCCCGCCTAGAGGTTCCCTCCCCGCCGCTGAGCTCCAGCAGTTGCACGGGATGGAGCACCTCGATCGGGCGGGCTGTGCCGCCCATGTGTTGGCGGATCTGGAGGCTGCAGCCGATGTTGCCGCTCACGGCCAGTTCGGCGCCGGTGTTGCTGAGGTCGGCGGCTTTGATCCGCCCCAGCTCGGCGGCTTCGTTGGGTTGCACCAGGTTGTAGATGCCGGCACTGCCGCAGCACACCCCAGCTTCCACCGCTTCGAGGAGCTGCACATGGGGGATCTGACGCAACAGACGCCGGGGTTGGTCGCGCAGGCCCTGGCCGTGGATCATGTGGCAGGCGTCGTGATAGGCCAGGCGCAGGGGCCGCTCCGCCGTCGCCGCTGTGCCGTCGCTGTGCCGGAGCGGCTGGAGCTGGGCGGCGAAGTGTTCGCTCAGTCCGACCCGATCGAGGAATTCCTGCACATCGGCCACCCGATCGGTGAAGGCTCCGGCGCGGGCCGCCCAGGCGGGGTTGCCGGCCAGCAGCTCGTCGTATTTCTTGAGGGTGTGGCCGCAGCCTGACGCCGTGACCAGCACGGCATCGAGGGGTTCGGGTCCCGCGGCTTTGCCCGCGCCGACCACGGCCTCGAAACAGTCGATCAGATCTTTGGCCAGACCCTGGGTCTGCTCCAGCTCTCCCTGGTGATGGGTCATCGCGCCGCAGCAATTCTGGTCGGGCGGAATCACCACTTCAATGCCGTTGGCGCTGAGGACGCGCACCGCCGCGCTGGTCACCGCCGGATCGAACAAACGCTGCACGCAGCCCAAGACCAGTCCCACCCGATAGCGCCGCGGACCGGTGGCGGGCACCACCAGCGGGTAGGGATCGCTGAACGCCTCTGCGCTCAGCGGCGGCAGCAACCGTTCCATCGCCGCGATCTCTGGCCCGAACAGGCGGGTGAGTCCGCTGCGTCTCGCCAGATCCTGCAGGGGGCTGCCGGCGTAAAGCCGCAGCGGCTGCAGCACGGCCCGCAAGCGCTTGGGGTAGGGCAGCAGGCGGAACAGCAGGGCGCGGAAACTGTTCTGCCAGGGGCTACGCAGCTCCGGGGCATTCAGCTTCGGCCGCGTGGCTTCGATCAGTTCGTCGTAGCGCACCCCCGACGGGCAGGCGCTGACGCAGGCCAGGCAGCCCAGACAGGAATCGAAATGCCCCGCCACCGTGGCATCGAGGGCCAGCTCTCCAGCTTCGATCGCCTTGAGCATGTGGATCCGCCCCCGCGGCGAATCCATCTCCGTGCCCAGCACCCGGTAGCTGGCGCAGCTCGGCAAGCAGAAACCGCAATGGATGCAAGGGTCGGTGGCGCTGAGGCTTCCAGCGGCGCCGGCAGATGAACAGCTCATGGTTCTCAGTTTGCCTGGCTCGCGTCCAGCACCGGTTGCTCCAGCCGCCGCACCGCTGTGTCGGTGAGATGGTCGTCGTCGGCCAGCAGCTTGCGCAGATCGACGAGCGTGCAGCCCTGCGGGCAGATCCAGGGCATCGGATCGATGAAGCGCACGCCAGCGGGCAGCGATTGGCTCAGTTGAGTGTTGATCTGCTCGGCATTGACGGCTTCCTGCTGGAGCGCCTCCAGGCAGGCCGGGTTCCAGTCACCCGGGCGGAACCATTCCGGCAGGCAGGTGTCCCGCCCAACCAGCCGCGGCCCCGCCCCGATCACGATCACCCGCAGGCCCTTGGCCTCGGCCCTGGCCGAGAACGTTTGCAGGGCCTGGGCATAGATCGTCACCTTGGCGTTGGTGCCTTGGATCGGCTCGCCGGCAGGATCGAGGAAGCCATCACGGCTGGCCTGCACATCTCCACCCAAGTGGCTCAGCTGATAGGCCGCGATCAGCACGGCGTCGCCGGGCCGGGCCTCGGCAAGAATCCTCTTGGCAATTTTTCGCTGGAAGCGGGCACAGCCAGGGTCGAGATGGCCGTGGGCTGTGGCCGGGAACGGACAGCCGGCCTTGGCCAGCAGCGTGATGCCCAGGCCTTGCTGGTGCAGGTCAGCGGCCAGGGGAATCAGGGCTGCGGCGTGGCTGTCTCCGACCACGAAGAGGGTGCTCCCCTGGGTGGTCTCGGGCGGAGCCGAGCAGGTGCGGAAGAGCGCGCCGATCTGGTTGGTCTTGGGTTGTGCCTTGCGGTTGACCAGACAATCCGAGGATGTGATGGATGTGCCGGCGATGCGCTGCTTCTGCCGTTGCTCCGACAACGTGGCCGGCCGCTGGCCTGCATAGAGAGAGCTGCCGAGCTCGCCGCTGATCAGCAGCAACAGCAGGGCTGCAACGGCGGCATTGATGCCGAAGCCGATCAGGAGGCTTCGGATGCTTCGGGTTACCCATGGCTTGGCGCCCAACGGAGTTTCGATCCAGCGGTAGGAGAGTTCGGCCAGCCCCAGGATCAGCAGCAGCTGGAACGGCACACTCCAGGCGTGGATGCCGATCGTCCAGCGGCTGAGGGCAATGACGCTCCAGTGCCAGAGGTACAGCGAATAGGAGATCACCCCGAGGCGCAGCAGCGGCGGCCAGTTCAGGACCCGTCCCAGGGGCGATTCCTGCTGCAGGGTTGTGATCAGGGCGGCGGTGGCCGCCACGCTGACCAGCATCGGGATGGGAGCGGCGTCCTGTGGCGCCAGGGTCACCCCGATCAGGGCGGCCAAGGACCCCCAGGCCACCCCGTTGCGGATGCCGCTGGCCTGGTCCGGAGTTCCGCGCTGGCTCTCCCCGGCGGTGGCCAGCAGGCAGCCCAGCGCCAGTTCCCAGACCCTGGCGCCTGGCAGGAAGAAGGCGGCGGATGGATCCAGCTGCCTCTGGATCAGGAACAGCAGGAACGAAAGCGCGGCCACGACGGCCATCGCCAGGCGGAAACGCCGGCGACCCGGAGCGCCTGCTCGCCCGAGGCCGAGCTGCCAGGCCGCCAGGGGAAAGATCAGATAAAACTGATAATCAACCCCTAGATACCAGGTCTGGGTGAAGGTGTTCAGCAGCCCACTGCTGCCGAAGTAATCCGTGGCCTCCTGATAGAGGAACACGTTGGAGCTGCCCACCAGCGCCAGAAGACCGGTCCAGAGCGAGGCGGTGGGATCGGGAACCACCAGGCAGGTCAGCAGGGCTGTGACAACCACACAGATCGCCAGGGCCGGCACCAGCCGCTGAATGCGCCGCCGGTAGAACTCCAGCAGAAAGGCCCCCCGATTGGCGGCGGCTCGCTTCTTCTGGATGGAACGCGTGATTACATAGCCGGAGATCACGAAAAAAACGTCAACCCCGATGAAGCCGCTGGGTAACAGCGCTCCGTTCAGGTGATTGACGATGACGGCGATGATCGCGACGGCCCGCAAGCCGTCGATTTCGCCTTTGCGGCTGCTCTGGTGCTGGGTCTCCCTGATCGCTGCAGTTCCATGGGAGTGCGACCTTACCCAAGGTGGGTTGGCTGGCCTGACTCAGCTGTCGAAGTGCTGGATCACCGCCTCAGCGAAGCCTGAGCAGCTCACCGGCTCCAGCCGTGGCTCCATCAGTCGGGCGAGGTCGTAGGTGACCTGGCCACTAGCGATAGCGGCGCCGAGGCCTGCTGTGATCAGGTCGGCGGCCTCCTGCCAGCCCATGAACTCCAGCATCATCACGCCCGAGAGGATCACCGAGCCGGGATTGATCCGATCGAGGCCCGCATGTTTGGGTGCTGTGCCGTGGGTGGCCTCAAAGATCGCGGCGTGATCACCGATGTTGGCTCCCGGTGCCATGCCGAGGCCGCCTACCACCGCGGCAGCGGCATCGGAGATGTAATCGCCGTTGAGGTTGAGGGTGCACAGCACCGAATACTCCTGGGGCCGGGTCTGGATCTGCTGGAAGATGCTGTCGGCGATTCGGTCATCGACCATCACCATCTGTTTCCACTTGCCGCCGCCGTGGCTGGCGCCGATCGCCGCGATCACCCCGTCCACCTCCGCATCGATCGCCGCTTTCTTCTCCGGGGTGAGACTGTCGTAGCCAGGTTCGATCAGGCGGGCATTGGCCTCGGCACTGAGTCCGGGATCCTGGTCCAGGTTGCCAAGAATCCAGCTTTCCCGCTCGGTGATGCACTGATCACGGAATTCGCTGGTGGCCAGTTCATAGCCCCAGTCACGGAAGGCCCCTTCGGTGAATTTCATGATGTTGCCCTTGTGCACCAGGGTCACGTGGCGCTTGTTGCCCTCCAGGCCCAGAGCGTGCTGGATCGCCTTGCGCACATGGCGCTGGGTGCCGTTCTTGCTGACAGGCTTGATGCCGATGCCGGAGCCGGCAGGGATGCGGCGCTGGCCCAACTTGCCGTTGGCCGGAATCACGGTGTCGTTGAGGTGGGCGATCAGTTCGACGCAGACCGGATCATCGGCGGCCCACTCGATCCCCATGTAGATGTCTTCGGTGTTCTCCCTGTAAACGATCACATCGAGATCCTCGGGCCGTTTGTGCGGGCTGGGGGTGCCGGCGTAGTAACGGCAGGGGCGCACACAGCAATAGAGGTCGAAGATCTGGCGCAGGGCCACGTTGAGCGAGCGGATGCCACCGCCGATCGGGGTGGTCAGCGGGCCCTTGATGGCCACGCCGTAGGCCTCGATCGCCGTCAGGGTGTCCTGGGGCAGGTATTGATAGGTGCCGTAGAGCTCGCAGGCTTCGTCGCCGGCGAACACCTTGAACCATTCGATCCGGCGTTCGCCGCCGTAGGCCCGCTCCACCGCCGCATCGAGCACCCGCTGGGTGGCGGGCCAGATGTCGACGCCGGTGCCATCGCCGCGGATGAACGGAATGATCGGGTCGCTGGGCACCACGGGCTTGCCGTTCTCGAAGCGGATGGCGGTGCCGCTGCTGGGGGCGGTGAGCTTGTCGTACTGGGCGGTAGAGGCGATCACCATTGGGCGGTCAAGCGGGGTTGGAGGCGGCAACCAGGGAATGACCCGTGGTTGATTGACGACCATGGCTCACGGCGGCCGCGAAGACGCTGCAGCATGAATCGGTCGGCGGAGCCTAGGTTCAGCCCGATCTGCTTGTCTGCTCAAGGGAAACGCCATGAATGCGGCAGACCTGGCCCGCAGTCCTGAAATGGCCCAGGCCATCGCCTCGGCGGCCGCCCTGTTCCGCCTCCACTTCCCTGATGCCCGCGCCAATCTCACCCCCTGGCGCGACGATCCCCTCACCCGTGAATTCCGGGAGGAGGAATCGGTGGACCTGGCCTTTCATTTCCCCGGCTGGAGCCCCCGCCTCCAGTGCCGCAGCCTGCTGATTCAGCTGCGGCTGAGTGAAGCCCCCGCCCAGGCCGGCAGCGGCGGCAAGCCCCGGCTGCTCGGCGTGTTGATCAGCGGCATGACGTTTCAAGGGGAGCAGTGGCGCCTGGCCACCGTGGGCGACTGGCAACCCAGTGGCCCCCACCCGCCCCAGCCGGAAGTGGCCCAAACGCTCCAGCAGATCTGCCGGCAACTGTTCGATCTGCTGGCCCGCGGTCCGGCCGCTGAGTCTGGCCGCTGAGCCCAGCCAGGCTGCGTAACCCTTCGCAATCAACTTCAGACCCCAAGGGCCCAGGAGGCCTACCGTTTTCGTCTGTACCAACGACACCCAAACGGCGATGAGTGTTGCCCTTGCTTCCCAGTTGCGTGAAGGCACCAAGAAGGCCCACACGATGGCCGAGAACACCGGCTTCGTCACCTGTTTCCTCAAGGGTGTGGTCGATAAGAGCAGCTACCGCAAGCTTGTGGCCGATCTCTATTTCGTGTATTGCGCCATGGAGGAGGAAATCGGCAAACTCAAGAGCCATCCGGTTGTGGGCCCGATCGCCAGCGACGCGCTCAACCGTCGCTCGTCCCTTGAGGCCGATCTGGAATTTTATTTCGGCTCTGACTGGCGCAGCACCGTTCAGCCCACCTCCGCGGCCCAGGAGTATGTGGCCCGGCTGCATCAGGTGGCCCAAGAGACACCCGAGTTGCTGGTGGGCCATCACTACACTCGCTACATCGGCGATCTCTCCGGTGGTGTGATCCTCAAGAACATTGCCCAGAAGGCGATGAATCTGGGCGAACACGAGGGATTGCGGTTCTACGAATTCGACGCCATCCCCGATGAGAAGGTCTTCAAGGCGGCCTACCGCCAGAGCCTCGATGCCCTGCCGATTGATCAGGCCATGGCCGATCAGATCGTGGCGGAGGCCAACCATGCCTTCCACCTCAACATGACGATGTTCCAGGAGCTGGAAGGCAACCTGGTGGCGGCGATCGGCAAACTGCTGTTCGGCTTCCTCACACGCCGTCAACGCGCCGGCAGCACCGAGCCCGTGGTGGCTTGAGTTCGGTAGCGGCCAGGGCCTGAGCCAGAGTTGGTGGCGATCGAGCCAGCTCCCTTGCGCTATCTCCGCTTTCTGGTTCCTGGCACCACAGGTCGTTTCCGCTGTGGTGGCCTTCAGGTGGAACTCCAGACAGCGCAGCTCACCGCTGGGCTGGTTCCCACCGAGCTGGTCACCTACCGGCAACGGGAACCGGGCCGCCCCTTCCTCGCTGACCTGCTGCGTGGCGAGCCTTCCCCGGGCGAGGCCCTCTGGATCGTCAGCTGGGGTTTTGATGTGCCGCAGCTGCTGCGCCGGCTGAAAGGGCGGCCGGTGGCGTATCACGCCCACAGCAGTGGCTATGGCTTTGACCTCCCGCCCGGAGTGCCGGTTCTGGCGGTGAGCAAGAATACTCTGGGTTATTGGGGAGACCGGGCGCCCCGCAATCCCCTTTTCCTTGTGCCCAATGCCCTGGAGCCCCAGTGGCTGCAGCGCGGAGCGCGCCAGCCGGATCAGGTCGCTGCGGGGTCTCGGCCCATCGACGTGCTGGTGCAGGAGCGCAAGAGCAGTGCCTATGTGCTGGATCGGCTCGCGCCTGCCCTGCGGGGCCGGGGCCTGCGGGTGGAGGTCCAGCGCGGCTGGGTGGAGGATCTTGTCGAGCTGTGCAATGGCTCCACCGTGGTGCTCTACGACTCCGCCGATTACTGGCGCGGGCGGGGCGTCAGCGAGGGTTTCGGGCTGCCGCCGCTTGAGGCCCTGGCCTGCGGCTGCGTCGTGTTCAGCAGCCTCAACCATGCCCTGGCTGACAGTCTCGATCCCTCCCTGCTCGGCCATCAGATCGGTTGCGGGACACTCGAAGCCGATCTGGAGCGGATCGAGGCGGCCGTGGCCGACCCAGCCGCCTGGCTTCCGCAGCCGGCGCGGTTGAAAGCCCTGCTTGAGACCTGCTCAGAGCCCGTGCTGCGCCGGCGCTGGCAGCGGGCCTTGACGGCGATCGATGCCCATTGGAACCGCATCCTTCTGGATCAGGCCTTGGCTCTGCGCTCACTACCGGTGTGGAGATTGCGGCTGGACCAGGTCCGGGGGCGGCTAAAGCGCTGGCTGCTTAGGCGCAGGAATGGTGGCCGTCTCCCATAGGGTTGGGTTGAACGTTTGAGTCCGTCAGGCGATTGAACCCGCTCTTGAAGAGCCGGACCTACCGACAGCTGCGCACCCTGCTCACGTTCTTGCCTCAGGAACGCATCAGACAGCTGAAAATTCTGGTGCCACTGTCGATTCTTCCGGGCCTGATCGACCTGGCTTCTGTCGGCGTGATTGCCCGATTGATGGGCGCGCTTGTCGGCCGCCCGCTCGAAGATCGCATCCCTGGGGTGCGCGTTTTCGGGGGTGATCAGGTCGATCAGAGCCTCTGGCTGATTCTGTTGTTTGCCCTGCTGGCCTGGGCGGCTTCGTTCAGCAAGCTGGCTCTGCAGTTCTTTCAGCAGCGCCTCACCGCAAGGGTATGGATCGATCTTTCGAACAAGATCCACGCCAATGTCTTGGCACAGAATTATGAATATCATCTCTCTAGGAGCACGGCCAAACTATCGGCGATGCTGCTGAGCCATATCAAGAAAACATCTAACTCCGTGGTGAATCCACTGCTGAGGATGTTTGGCAGCGTCTTCTCGATTCTGTTGCTTTCCTTGGGTGTTTTGGTGATTGGCCGCTGGGCGGCTGTTGTGCTGATCGTGTCGTTGGTGGGCTCCTACCTGGTGCTCTCCCAGTTGATCACCCCCTATCTGCGCCATGCGTCTAAGCAGAAGCTGCGGCTGGAAGCCCGTACGGCCCACATTCTGCTGGAGTCGCTCGGCTCGATCCGCGACATCAAACTCACCGGTTCGGAGGCTTTTTTCCGCAAAGGGTTCATCGAAACCGGTGAGAAAGCCAAGGAATATGCCTGGTCGGCATCCTTGCTGCCGGTGGTTCCACGCTTTTTGATTGAACCGTTGGGGATCACCCTTATTTTTGCAGTTGGTGCTGTTCCCGCCCTGCTCAACGGCAACCGCTCCAGCATCACCGAGATCATCCCCTTCATCTCCTCGCTGGCCATTGCCGCCCTGCGCCTCACCCCACCGCTGCAGGAATTCTTCAGTTCGCTCAATCAGCTGCGTGGAGGGCTGCCGGTGATCGACAAGACCATTGAGTATCTGACCCTTCCAACTGGAAGTCCCGTGCTTGGTGACCTCGGTGTACCCACCCCCAAGGGGGTGATGCCCGCGCGCACAATCGGCCTCGAGGATGTCTGGTACGCCTACCCCGGCGCCCACGACTGGGTGCTCAAAGGGATTGATCTCACCATTCCGGTGGGCTCGCGTGTGGCCTTCGTGGGGGCCACCGGTAGTGGCAAGACCACCACCGCCCAGCTCCTTCTGGCCTTGCTGAGCCCGGGGAAAGGGCACCTCTCCCTCGATGGCATTCCTGTTTCCAGCTTTGACGTGCCGGCCTGGCAGGGATGCTGCTCTCAGGTGCCGCAGTTCATCAACTTGCTTGATGCCAGTGTGATCGAGAACGTGGCGTTTGGCCGCCACGCCGATGAGACCGATCAGGACTCAGTCTGGGCGGCGCTGGAGGCGGCCCAGCTCGATGAATTTGTCAGCGAACTTCCCTACGGACTCCATACCCCCATTGGCGAAAATGGACTGCAGTTGTCTGGTGGCCAACGTCAGCGGCTGGCGCTGGCTCGTTCGTTTTATCGGGGTTCCGAGTTTCTCCTGCTGGATGAGGCCACCAGCGCGCTTGATAACCGTACGGAGAGTGATGTGATTGAAGCCCTCGATGTGATCGGCAGGCGCTGCACCACCGTGGTGATCGCCCACCGCCTCTCCACGGTGATGCGCTGCGATCGGATCTATGAGTTTGATAAGGGCAAGATCAAGGCGTTCGGTAGCTTCCGCGAGTTGTTGGAACGCTCCGATTCCTTCAGGGATCTCGCCTCGCTGGAACGCAAACTCGTTCAATCGTGACTGCCGGCCTGACCCGCTGACACAGCATCTGTTTTGTTGAGCTCCACCCTCCATCCCCCGACTCCCCGTTTGCACCGATGACCTTCACCCTGATCGCCGGTCCCTGTGTGATCGAGAGCCCTGAGCTGGTCTTCGAGATCGCCGAAAAGGTCAAGGCGATCACTGATCGCCTGGGCATCGATTACATCTTCAAGGCCAGTTTTGACAAGGCCAACCGCAGTTCGGGGGGCTCCTTCCGCGGACCCGGCGTTGCTGCAGGGCTTGATGTGCTGGCTGAAGTGAAACGGCGCTTTGGCCTGCGCGTGCTCACCGACATCCACGAGAGCGTGCAGGCGGCCCCCGTGGCAGAGGTGGTCGATGTGTTGCAGATCCCGGCCTTTCTCTGCCGCCAGAGCGACCTGCTGATCGCGGCCGCTGAGGCCACCCGCGGCACCGACAAGGTGATCAACGTCAAGAAAGGTCAGTTTCTCGCTCCCTGGGACATGGCCCAGGTGGTGGCGAAGCTCCGGCAGGCCGGCGCTCCCGAGATCTGGCTGACGGAGCGGGGCAACAGCTTTGGCTACAACACCCTGGTGGTGGATTTCCGCAGCCTGCCCCAGCTCAGGGATCTGGGCTGTCCGGTGATTTTTGATGCCACCCATTCGGTACAGCAGCCCGGTGGTCAGGGCACGAGCAGCGGCGGCCAGCGGGAATTCGTGGCGCCCTTGGCCCGCGCCGCCGTGGCCGTGGGCGTGGATGGTTTGTTCATGGAGGTCCACCCCGATCCCGAGCAGGCCCTCAGCGATGGTCCCAACATGGTGCCCCTGCATCGCCTCGAAGCCCTGCTGGAGCAGCTGCTGGCGATCCGGGCGCCGCTCCAGCAGGGGCCGCTGGCGCCCAGCACGCTCTAAGCATCCGGCAGGCTTCCCTTGCAGCATTCTTCGCTTCTGCGCCGTCTTCGTTTCCAGCTGGGGCTGCGCCTCTGCTGCCGCCGCCTTGATGGGCTGCGCTTGCTGGTGCTCGATGTCGATGGTGTGCTCACCGACGGTGGCCTGTATTACGGATCGGAAGGCGAGCCACTCAAGCGCTTCGATGTGCGCGATGGCCTGGGGATCCGCTTGATCCAGTCGCTGGGCATCGAGGTGGCCTGTCTCAGTGGCGGCCGGGGCGGAGCCACCCAGCTGCGGGCGGCCCATCTCGGCATTCGCCACGTGCTGGTGGGAATCAAGGACAAGGCCGCCGCCATCGTCGAACTGGCTGCTTTGGTGGGTGTGGCGGCGGAGCAGACGGCCTACGTTGGCGACGACCTCAATGATCTGGTGGTGCGGGATCACGTTGGCCTGCTGCTCACCCCGGCCGACGCACCCGACTGGTTCTGCCGCCGGGCCGATCTGGTGCTACCAGAGCCCGGCGGCCATGGCGCCATCCGCGCTCTGGCTGAGGCGCTCCTGTACCGCAGGGGCCGGATGGAGGCCCTGTTGAGCCAGGGCTGGACGGACCGCAATGCTTAAGCTTCGAAGAAAGGATGCCCAGTGGTGGCTGAGGGGCCTGAGACGGCGGATCCAGCCCGAACCACAGGAGCAGCAGGCGCTGGCCGCCTACGCCGGCCTGGTGCATCAGGCCTTCCACAGCCAGCCCTTCGCTCCCCGGGTCTGTGCTGATCTCTGGGAGGGAGGACGGTTTTGTCTCAGCCATGGTCTGCCGGCCTTTCACACCCCGGCGCGGCGTGAGCGCGAAAAATCCTCGCACCACTACGGCCACGACATCCAGCTGAAGCGGCATGGCGGACTGCCCCTGATCGCAGCGCCCCTGCCCTTGCTGCTTGAGCATGGCCTCAAGGTGTCACGGGAGTCGGGTTTCGAGACTCCTAAGCCGTGGTCGAAGGCCTTCCTTTGCATGGGACCGCTAAGAGCCCAGTGGGTACGGGAACGGTTTGACCTTCCGGCGCTGGCGATCGGCCCCTGGATCGCCTATGCCCGCTCCCTGCTGGAGCCCCATCGGCAGCAAGAGCTGCGACAGCAGCTCGGCCCCACCCTGCTGGTGGTGCTGGCCCACAGCTGGGAAGGGGTGGAGCGGAGCACGGATCTGCCGGCCTGCCTCTCCGCCATCGAGGCCATCCGGGCCAAAGGGGGCTACCGCTCGGTGATCTGGCTGCGGCATTGGATGGATCCGGAGTGGCCCGGGCTTCCACCCGACTGGATCGTGGCCTGCAACGGCCATCGCTCCAACCCCTGGTTCCTGGATTCCCTGCGCACCTTGATGGAGCTCTGCCATGGCCTGGCGTCCAATGCCTTCGGCACCCATCTGGGTTACGCACTGGCGCTGGATCTCAACCTGCACTGGATCGGGGTGGACCCGCAGCAGGACCTCTCCGGGTTGCGCTCGGCCAAGGTCGATGTCGAGGTCAACGAGTGGAGCCAACGCCTGGCCCTCAGCCGCCAGCTTGCTTCCCTGCTCGATACCGGCGACAGTACAGGCGACACGACAGCGGCCCTGCGCTTGCTGCTCCAGCCCTACTGGGGATTTGATCAGGTCAAGAGCCCGGCGGAGATGCGCTCTATCCTCCGTTGTGATTTCTCCGCGTGATGCGTCGCCAACGACTCTCGATGATCCGCGCTTCGGCCGCTGCCCTCTGCGGGCTGGCTCTGTTGAGCGCCTGCGGTCGGCACGACCCACCCGAGGCCATCGATCTCACCACCTTCATCGTGGCCTCCCGCAATCAGCAGACTTCGAAAACTGTGCTGGCAACCGCCGGCCAGCGGGCCATGCGATTTGATCCCGATACCCTCGCCTGTGAGGGGGTCGGCGAATACCGGCAGGTGGGCCCCAGCACCGATGTGCTGATCCGCGATGAAAGGGGCGATGTGATCGGCTCGGGTGTCCTGGGGGCGGGAACGGTGCTGGCGAAAGAGCGGGACGCCGATGGCAGTTGGGTCTACCGGGGCTGCAAGTTCTCCGCCACCATTCCGCTGCTGGGTCCAGCCAGGATTTATACCGTGGAGCTGGCCAAGGGCAAGTTCGGGGTCCGGCGCCACATCAGTGAACTTGCGGCCTTATCCGGCGTGGTGGTGATCGACCTGGAGTGAACGCTTTTGCAGGCTGGAGGGGGGATAGATCGCGGCCAGGAAATAGCCGAACAGGGCGGTGAGGATGGGGACCTTCATCATCCCCAGCTCCACCATGTGGAAGCCGAGTAAGTAGAGGAACAGGGCCGTGCTGCTGAAGGCCAGTGCCCGACCCATCTCCTGGCCGCGTCCAGGCTGAGGGCTGTGAGCCGTGTTGCGCAGCACTCGGCGGATCATCAGCACCAGGAAGAAGACGACCAGGGCAAGGGGAACGACCCCGTTCTCTGCCCAGATCTGCAGCAACAGATTGTGAGAATGGGTGAGAAAGCGGCCGGTCACCTCGGGGGTGCAAAAGAGTTGCCAGGAGTTCTGAAAGCCGACCCCATAGATGAACCGGTTCTCCCCCATGAACGGCAGTCCGAGATAACACCCCCAGACCCGGAACCTGCCGATGTCGTTGGCGATGTTCTCCGCTCCGTAAAGATTGTTGAACCAGCCGAGCAGGCTGCCCGGGGCGCTGATCTCCACGACCAGGACGATGGCCAAGAGCGAGAGCGGCACCAGCACAGCAGCCAGGCCGAGGCCGCGCCGGGCAGCTGGGGAGAGCCGATGGCGGTTGATCAGCAGAGCCGCCAGCAGCAGGGCCAGGGGCACCAGCCCCAGGGCCGCCCGAGAGGTGGTAGCCCTCGCCAGGATCATGCTGGCGGCGATGCACGGCAGCATCGGCAGCCACCAGCGCACCTGACGCCGACCCAGCAACGCGGCCATCACACCGCAGAGGGCGCCCACTCCAGCCAGCAGGGCCGTCTGGTTCTTGGTGAGGCTGTGGGCCTGATACTCGATCGCCCACCAGGCGAAATCGATGATCACTTCGGCGTTGAGCAGCACGCCCAGCAGGCAGGCCCCACTCACTAGGGCGGCCGTGCGACGCCAGCGCTGGGCGCTGCGGCCGAAGCCCACCAGGAAAGCGATGATGATCAGTACGTAGTCCATGTGCGAGACCGGGGTCGGACCGTCCTCGAGCACGATTCCCCGCACATTCAGCGCCAGAATAGCCAGTGCTCCCCACGACCAGGGCAGGGCGCTGGTTAGGCGCAGGGTCTCGATGGCGAGCCAGATCGTGGTGGCTCCGGCGCTGTAGCGCTTGCCGTCTTCGATGAACAGCATCACAACGGCCAGCACCAGGCTGGCGTCGCTGATCAGTGACACAAAAAACTGGCGGCTGAGTCGGTTGCCTGTCGTCGGATCCGCTCGTTTCAATGGAGGGCTGGCAAAGAAGGGGCAGAGGTTCGCTGTGATGGTGAGCGGACCCAGAAGCTGCAGGCCGGCAGAAAGCCGAACAGCAGGGTGAGCATCGTCACCTTCAGCGTCGTCAGCTCGAAGATGTTGAAGATCAGCAGAAACAGGCAGCTGGCCAGCAGCGCCGGCCCGATCAGATGGGCCCTTGGGCCATCGACGCCCGTGCCACTGCTGGCGCTCAGCAGCCGTTTCAGCCGACCGAAGACCAGGACCGCCGCCAGGGTCACGGCGGCAGCACTGATCAAGCCTGAGTCGGCCACGATCTGGACGATGAAGTTATGGGCGTGGCTCACGGTGATGCCCACATCCTCGTCGCAGAAGCGGACCATCGCTGCTCCATACCCTGCCCCGAAAAACCAGAAGCCCGGCTCCAGGAAGGGCAGGCCGAGATAACAGGCCAGCACGGTGAGGCGGCCGTCATCCCCACTGGATTTCCGCTCGAAAAACGTATGCAGCAAGCGTGAGTCAAGCCCGCTCTGATGCAGCAGGACCAGGGCCAGCGCCGCAGCTCCGATCACCAGGGCCAGCCTGCGGGGCCGCCACCAGTCCCGCCGCGGTGGATGGCCATCCGCTCTTGCTGGTGTGGAGGGGGACTGGCGCGTGAGCAGCAGAGCTGCTGCCACCAGCAGCGGAGGCAGCAGCATGGCCAGCCGTGAGCCGGTGGCGAAGGCCGCGATGGCGCTGCTGGTGGCCGCCAGCGTCATCAAGATCCGCAGACTCCCGCTGCTGCGGATCGCCACAGCAGCGCTCTGACAGAGGCTCAGACCACAGAGAAAGGCCGTCTGGTTCACGCTCAGGGAGCCGACCCGGAAGTATTGGCCGCCCCAGGACTGGGCGAGATAGCCGGGCAGATCGGCCTGGCCTGCCCAGATGGCCTGCAGCGAGACGCTCAAGGGGGTGAGGTTGAAGACAAAACCGATCACAGCGGCCACCGCGATGGCCACCAGGGAGGCCTGCCAGTGCCGCAGCGGTCGCCCCAGGCCAGCCACGAAGGCGGTGATCACCACGATGTACGCAATGTGAGAAAAGGGCTTGGGGCCCTCGTGCAGCACCACGCCGCGCAGATTGAGCAGCAGAATCAGAATCAGTGCCCAGTTGAAGGTCTGGCTTCCCGGGCTGATCGCCAGCCTCAGCACCAGCCAGAGCAGGCCCACCAGGGCACTGGTCACATCGCTCTGAGTCCAGGCCATCAACACGCCCAGACCAAGCAGAACATCGCTGCTCCGCTCCAAGGGTTCGCGGTGCCGCTCGATCCAGGCCCTGGATCTCTCGGCGATGGGCTCGACCCACCAGCTGGGCTCCCTCGCCTGCTTCGCGTCGATGGGGCCGGCCTCAGACATCGATGGCGCCAATCGGAGTCAGGTGGGACCCAAGAATCTTGGCCCCCGAGCCAAACAGGTGAGTGGATGGTACCAAGCTCTGCTGCTGAAGGCCTCGAATCAGCAGCAGGCTGTGCCAATCAAGCTTGAGGGGATCAAGCTGAGCCCATTTGAAATTGACAAACCTCAACTACTTGGCGCATCTCTGCAGCCCAAAGGATTGGGGCTGTTGTTCTGAATCTACGTTCAGGATCACAAAGGTGCTGGATCGCGAAAATTGTCTGGGTTCCCAGCAGGAGGCTTCTGGGTGGGAGGCGAGCAGTGGCCGGATCAATTCCTGTTCACCGTGTAATCCGATGAACGGAAGTCTGACTGTTGCCCAGCGATCCGCTTGATCACGCTCAATACGCACCACAGGGATCGTATCGAAATAGGGGCGGAGCCGCTCTTTCTTGGCAGAGTTGCTGGAGCATCCCTGGCTGCAGAGGTCTGTTGCACGCAGGAAGCTGGCTAATTGCTTGTAGTTTTGCTGGGGATAGATTTTGGCGGAAAGAACCTCTTGAGAATGCCCGAAGTGCATGGCAATGGTGACGGCCAAAACGATCGCGGTGGCTCGTCTGGTCTGGGTGCTGCCGCTGTTGAACAGGGCCTGGCCGCCATCGGCTAGGGCGAGAGCCAGGGCAGGCAGTAGAACGATGAAATACCGCTCGACAGAGAGAGGTTTGATCAGATCAATCAGACAGATCAGCCCTAGAAATGTGGCGGCGCCAGCAAGCAGCTTCAGGGCTTCCTTGCTGTTGGGATCGCAGCGCAGCTCCTGATGCAGGCGTGAAGGCCGCGATTGCTGCCGCTTTCTCTCACCCAGCGCCCAGGCCAGAGTGGTCATCAACGCCAGGGCCAGGGCAACGCTGAAGGCAGGGAAGACCCCGTTGAAGGCCGCCTTGATCACGCCGACGACTGGCTGAGGTTCAATCCAGGCGGTTCGACCGCCGCCGCCGCCGAACAGGCGATGCAGCAGCGGCCAGGCAGTCAGCGACACCAATAAGATCAGTCCATGGCGCCGGCGACCCAGGCAAGGTGCGCCTGAGCGAAGGTCTAGGGCAACCAGGGTGGCGGCATAGAACAAGCCGAAGTAATGGCTCAGGGACAGCAGCAGCAGCGATAGGCCAAAACCAAGGCGAAGTCTGTGGAGTTTCGATGGGCGGATGGCCAGGCCCGGCCGCTGTGATCGCCACAGCAAGGTCATCGTGGTCACCGCTGTTGTTGCGAACAGCAGCGCCCAGGCGTAGGGCCTGACCTCCTGGGCATACAGGCTGAATAAGGGGCTGGTGCCCAGAAACAGAATCGCGATCAGCTGGCGCGTGAATCCGCCGCCGCGGGTGGCCACGGCCATGGCAATCAGGCTCAGCCAGGCTGGAATCAGGCTCAGCAGCCGGGTGGAGATCTCACCAGACCCGAACAGGCCGATCCAGGCTTTCAGCAGAACCAAATGGAAAGGAGGGTGGGTGTCTGGAAAGATCCAGATCTTGAAAAGATCCGCCCATGACTCGACGCTGGCAGCTCCAATCGTGAACAGCTCATCGTGCCAATAGGAGTAAGCCTGAAATAATCCGCGCGAACTCAGAAGAGCTAGGCCGATCAGAGCCACCAGCAGAATGAAGCGCTGCAGCCTTGCCTTGGTGCAGGGAGCACCGCTTGATCCAGTGGTGGGATCTGGGTTGTGGACCGCCTTCATCTGGGCCGACAGGGGCTGCTCATGGCAGGGGCTCAATCGGTGCCAGGCGCGGGTCGAGGATCTTCGGGCCCATGCCCTCAAACTTCACCGCGATCGAGATCTTCTCGCCGCTACCGAACAGGTGGGTGATCGTGCCGTCGCCGAAGCTGGCGTGGCGCAATTGATCGCCAATCGCCCAGGTCCGGGCCGGCGCACGCCGCCGCACCGCATTGGCCGGGGCTGCGGGGCTGCCACCGGCGGCCACCCGTTGGCTGTCCTCGCGATCGACCCGAGTGAGGCGATCCAGCCGCTGCTCCCGCCGGATGGACGCGCCACCGCTCTGGGGGATGTCGCCCTGGATCAGCTCCGGCGGCAGTTCCGAGAGAAACACCGACGGCACCGCCGGCTCGCGCATGCCGCCCCAGAGCCGCCTTTCGCTGGCGTGGGAGAGGAACAGCCGCTCCTTGGCGCGGGTTATACCCACGTAGCAGAGGCGCCGCTCCTCCTCCAGGGCGGAGGGATCCTCCAGGGAGCGGTAGCTGGGGAAGAGACCCTGCTCCAGGCCCACGAGGCAGACCACAGGAAACTCCAGCCCCTTGCTGGCGTGCAGGGTCATCAGGGTGACCCGGTTGGCCTCGGTGTCCTTGCTGTCGGCGTCGCTGGCCAGGGCGGCAGAGGCCAGGAAGCCCTCCAGCGAGCCCTCCTCGTTTTCTTCCTGGTATTGGAGGGCGGCATTGACCAGCTCCTGCAGGTTGCGCCGCCGTTCTTCGGCCTCATCAGTGCCCTCGGTGATCAACTCGGCCAGGTAGCCGCTCTGTTCCATCACCCGTTGCACCAGCTCCGAGGGGGGCGCGTCCTGGATGCGGCTGCCCAGATCCCCGATCAGTTCGCTGAACTGCAACAGTCCCTTGGCGGAGCGGCCTGCCAGGGAACGCACGGCCTCCGGATCGCTGACCACCTCCCAGAGCGGCAGACCCAGCTGGGCGGAGGCGTCGGTGAGGCGCTGCACGGTGGTTTTGCCGATGCCGCGCCGCGGCACATTCAGCACCCGCAGCAGGCTGACGCTGTCGGCCGGGTTCACCAGCAGGCGCAGGTAGGCCAGCATGTCCTTGATCTCGCGCCGGTCGTAGAAGCGCAGCCCCCCCACAACGATGTAGGGGATGCCCCAGCGCACCAGCGATTCCTCCATCGCCCGGCTCTGGGCGTTGGTGCGATAGAGGATCGCCATGTCGCCCCAGCTCAGCTCGGGGTGGGCCGCCTCCAGCATCCGCAGTCGGTGCACCACCGCTTCGGCTTCGGCGATCTCGTCGTCGCAGCGGGTGAGGGTGATCAGTTCGCCTTCGCCGCGGGTGGGCCGCAGCACCTTGTCGATGCGCTCGCTGTTGTGGGCGATCAGGGCGTTGGCCGCCGCCAGGATCGTGGCGGTGGAGCGGTAGTTCTCCTCCAGCTTCACCATCGTGCGGGTGGCTTCGTCGCTGGCCCGATCGCCGAAGTCGTCCTGGAAGCCCATCAGGATCGTGAAATCGGCCGCCCGGAAGCTGTAGATGCTCTGGTCGGCGTCGCCGACGACGAACACCGAGCGCTGGCCCCAGTCGTCGAACTGCTCGGGGTCGCGGCCGCCCGTGACCAGCAGCTTGATCAGGTCGTACTGGGTGCGGTTGGTGTCCTGGTACTCATCCACGAGCACGTGGCGAAAGCGGCCGTGCCAGTAGTGACGCACCTGTTCGTTGCTCTGCAGCAGTTGGACGGGCAGCAGCAGCAGATCGTCGAAGTCGAGGGCGTTGTTGGCGGCCAGGGCGCGGCGGTAGAGCCTGTAGGCCTCGGCCTCCTTGCGGCCACGCATCCCTTCGGCCTTCGCCTCCATCACATCGGGCAGCCAGCCCTGGTTCTTGGCATTGCTGATCGCCCAGCGCACCTTCTTGGGCTCAAAGCGCTTGGGATCCAGTCCCAGCTCCTGGGTGACGATTTCTTTAACCAGGGTCTGGGCGTCAGATTCGTCGTAGATCGAGAACTGACGGGTCCAGCTGAGCCCTTCGGGGTCCTTGTACTTGTCGATGTCGAAGCGCAGCAGCCGCGCGAACAGGGCATGGAAGGTGCCGATCCAGAGCTCCTTGGTCACTTCCCGGTAGATGCGGTTGCGCAGCTGCCGCTGCTGCTGGGGCATGAGGGTGCTGTAGGGCTGGCCGAACTGACTGCTGGCCAGGCGCTGGGCCAGGAGCAGCTCCAGTCGGTCCTTCATCTCCCGCGCCGCCTTGTTGGTGAAGGTGACGGCCAGTAGCTGGTGGGGGTCGGCGCCGTGGTGGCCGATCAGGTGGGCGATGCGGTGGGTGAGAGCTCGCGTCTTGCCGCTGCCCGCTCCGGCCACCACCAGCAAGGGGCCGTTGTGGTGATCGACGGCGCGGCGCTGGGCCTCATTGAGTCCACCCAGGAAGCCACCCGAGTCGGAGGGGGTATGACTAGTACTAGGCATAAGTGCAGCTTAGGGTCTGGCCTCCGGATTGACTGCGACTACATCCAGCTCATGAGTGGCCTTCCATCGTTATCGCCGAGGTGTTTGAAGCCAGGGATGGAAGTGTGAATAACTTCAATAGTTTTGAGCCCAGTGGTTTAGAGGCGACTCGCCAGGATTGCTTTTTCTGTATCCTTCGCCAAGCTCCAGAGGATTTTGGCATGGTTAAGTCAGTCGTGCGTCATTGGCTTGGTCGAGCCCGCATCAACTGGCGACGGGCGGATGGTAGTCGGGAGGGGATGGTTGTAGTGGGGGTGAGTCTATTTACGGCCGGCTTAACTTTAATAACGCTGCTTCGTCAGTACTCTCTTTATGCTCGAGTCGGATCTGTTCACACCACAAGGCTGCTGAATTCGGCTCAGGCCTGGATCGATCATGGATTTTGGAATCTGGGCGGATTTCTTCTATTTCAGAGGGATTATGGAGGTGAATTTCCTGAACAGTTGTATAAGTCACATGTTTCTCTTTATGCGCTGCCTCATTTCATTGGACTGTCCCTCGGCGGCGAGGCTGGCTTTGCTGCCGTAGTGGTTGCGATCCCGGTAATCACTGCTCTGGTGATGGCCCTTGGTCTCGCCGTCATCGCCTTTTACGCTTGTCTGGGCCAGGTATCTAGCGGCTCTGATGAGGGCTCGTCCCGCAGCATGGCCTGGGTGGCGGGAGGTGTAGCCTTCTCGGTCGCATTCAGCTCTGAGCCGGTATGGGGATTGGCTTGGAACAACTTCGATGGCTCCTTGGCAATCCTTCTATTGGTTGTCTCTGTCGCCATCTCGGTGGCTAAGCCAGCATGCCGTTCGTGGCAGAAGGTCTCTACATTTTTTCTGCTTCTTTCTGCTCTCAGTTGTGGCCGGTTCGGTATTTTGCTCGCTTTTGTGCTGTCGCTGGTGAAGCTGATGGCTCCTCCTGCGCCCACGGTCATCGCCGCCTCCCTGCGCCGTCCATTCTTTAGATGGCCCATTATCGCTGGCATCTTCTTCCTTGCCGCGTCTCACTACATCAGGGTTTGGGTCTATGAAACTTGGTTTGGCTTCTCCTTCTTTGGCAGTGATGCATTGCTGAGGATGGGGCTCACCCACTGGTACAAGGAGCTGGGACAGCAGAATATCGACTACCAGACACCCCTGAGTGCCTTTACTTTCCTGTGGCGACAGTCGGAGAATGCTATCGGGGAACTTCCTGCCTGGATGAATACCTATCATTTCCTCGTTTGGGTGTTTGCAGCCGCTGTATTTGCTCTCGTGGTTGCCTCCAGGAGCTCCTATCCGGCGCGCCCTTTTCTGGAGGTGTTTCTGCTTGTGCCGCTCTGCTGGTCGTTGCTACTGAATCAATCTGCTGCGGAGCATCCCGATCTTGTGGCCATCCTTTGGTTGCCGGTTTACGTTCTCGGCTGGTCGCTTTTCTTGGCCGGGTTGTTCCGCTTTGTCTGTCATCGATGGAGGCGCACAGCGGCACTATGGTGTGTTGGCTCAATTCTGTACTTACTATTCCTGTGGCAAGTTCAGTATTTCCTCAGGGCCTATCCCAAGTTTCACTGATTGAGGGTTGAGTAAGCTTTTTTAGAGCAAATGGTTGGAGTACACCAGTCGGCGGTTCATGGCCTGCAGGGGCGGGAGCTGGGCGGCGAGCCCGATCCAGGGATGACTGCCGCTGAGCCACTTGCCGTCGTAACGGATCGCGCTCGATTTGGAGGGATCGAAGCGCATGCGGTTACCCGAGAGGATGTGACTCCCTTCGATCGTTTGAGCCGGGCTGAGCATCGTCGGCTCATAGTCGAGCTCGAGCCAGCTGCAGAGCTTGCGCAGCGCCGCCTCCGGAGCCAGGGCCAGCTCCTCGTAGCCGAGCTGGAACACGGGCTGGCCGGAGCGACGCAGCACCTCGGCCACCTGCGCGTTGGTGCGGGCCCAGCGGGCCAGCGATCGCCAGGCGGCCCCAGGGGCAGAGCGCGAGCCACCGGCGCGTGAGTGCACCCAGGAGCGAACGTCGCGTACCAGATGGATCATCCGCACCTCCACCCCTGGCAACGGCAGCAGGGGGACCTCCAGATCGGACTGATAGGAGTCAACCGCCCAGCTGATCGGCTGGGCCGTGGGGCTCAAGGCCTGCACCTGAGCCAGCAGCCGCTGCAGTTTGTCGCCGATCGGGCGCTCGTCATGGCCCGGCAGCCACTCCAGCAGCGGCCCCCAGAGCGGACACTGCGCCGCCGTTGCCCCGCAGGTGCAGCGGCGCGTGTGGCGGAGCTCCAGGCGCAGCTGGGCTGGTCCCCGTTGCTCGTCGCCAGGGCGGATCGGCTCAAGGATCCGCACGGCCTCGCCCAGCCCGAGCATGCGCGAGTGGCTGCCGAGGATGAGATCGAGAATGGTGGTGCCGCTGTGGCCCAGGCCCCGGATCAGCAGCAGATTCGGGGCCTGGGCCACAGCGGGAAGGCGGGTCGACAGGGGGCTGACCTTACGGCGCCCGCCGGAAGGCGGAGGGGGGGCCGTCAGCACGGACGCGCTCGATCAGGTCCATGAGCTGCTCGATGTGATGGCTCACCGTGAACTGGGCTGAGCAGCGGGCGCGGCCGGCGAGCCCCAGCTGCTCCGCCAGCGCCGGGTCGTCGGCCAGGCGGCCGATCGCAGCGGCCATGCCGTCGCGATCGCCTTCCTCCACCAGAAGGCCCGTTTCCCCCTCCAGCACCACCTCCGGAATCCCGGCATGGCGCGTGGCCACCACGGGCAGGCCGCTGAGCTGGGCTTCCATCACCGCCACCGGTGAGCCCTCCTGGTCGCCGTCTGGTCCGGTCAGCGAGTGCTGCAGGAAGGCACGGCTGCGGCGCATCCAGTCGGCGATCTGCTCCGGTGTCTGCAGGCCGGGGAACTGCACCTGCGCCTCCACCCCCAGGGCCAGCGCCAGCTGCCGGGCCTGCTCCAGCAGCGGCCCCGCTCCCACCATCACCAGCCGCAGCCCGGCGGGACGCCCTTGGCTGGCTTGGGCGAAGGCCTCCAGGGTGATCAGCGGACCTTTCTTGGCCACGAAGCGTCCTACCGCCAGGAACAGGGGCGCTGCCGCCGCCGGATCGGCCCCGCTGAAGCGATCGGGATCGGCGCCCGATGGACTGATCAGCACGGGCAGTGGCGTGGCCCGCTCGCTCGCCAGGCCGCGCAGGGTGCTCGCCATTGGCTGTGATTTCACCACCACGGCGCTGCAGAGCTGCAACAGACGCCGGTAGCGCGGCTTCAGCCGCTGCAGGTAGCGGCTTGAGGAGGCATCGGCCCCGCGGAAGTGGACGATCAGCGGCAGCCCGGTGGCGGGCACCAGCTCCATGACCCGCACGGCGTGGAAGCCGAATTCGGCCAGCACCACATCGGGACGCTCGCGGCGGCAGATGGCGATCGCCACCTGCGCGGGAATCCAGCTGGCCAGCCGCTGGCAGCCAAGCCGATCCAGCACCTTGCTGGCCAGGATCGCCAGGCCATAAGCCAGCCGCAGCGGCGGCCCACACCAGGGCCGCTCATCACCGCAGTAGACGGTGGTGGCGCAGGGCAGGGCGCGCAGGTTGGCCCGGATGAACGTTTCCGAGGGGGCGCGGCGGCTCGGGGCGAACACCAACAGCTTGAGCAGGACCGGTGATGCCTTGCTGCCAGTACGAGAGCTCATCTCGTGCTCCCGCCCCCAGCTCCGCCTAAAAACGGCTGGAGCAGCTCCAGGAACTGGTCCTGGATCCGCTCGGGCGCAAAGCGCTCCCTCACCTCCCGGGCCTCTTCGCCCAGGGCACCACGACGCTGTGGATCACCCATCAGCCGGGAGAGGGCAGCGGCGAGCTGGGTCGCCTCGGCGTCAGCCGGCAGCAGCAAGCCGTTGCGCCCGTTCTCGAGAATCTCCGCCGGGCCGGTCGGGCAGTCGAGCGCCAGGCAGGGACAGCCGCAGGCCATCGCTTCGAGCAGCACGTTGGGGAAGCCCTCGTAGCGGGAGCTCAGCACGAACAGGTCGGCTCGGGCGTACCAGTCGGCCACGTTGCCGGCTTTGCCGGGGAACACCAGCCGCTGCTGCAGCTCGGCCCCACCCGCAAGCAGTCCGCGCAGGGCGGCCACCTGGTCGACACCGTGATACGCGCCGGCGTCGAGCCCCAGGATCACCAAGCGCCAGCTGGGGTGGTCGGCCGCGATCCGCGCAAAGGCGCCCACCAGCCGGTCGAAGCCCTTTTGATGGGATTTGGTTCCCACCGCCAGCAACACCGGCCAGGCGGGATCGAGCCAGTCGGCGGGGTCGAGGCGGGGCTCGAAGCCCGCCAGCGGCCAGGCCACCGCATTGGGCAGGCAGGCCGTCTGGCGGGCCAGCCCCTGCCGCCTCAGCCAGGTGGCGATCGCCTCGGTCTGAACCAGGTGCAGGGCCGCTTTGGGGTAGACGAGCCGCCGCAACAGCCGCCAGGGCGCTGCGGGGGGTTTGGCGGGCGGATAGTTCCGCTCCGACACCACCACGGGCAGGCCCAGGCCGCAGCTGGCCAACAGCAGCTTGATCGCCGGCAGGGTGGTCATGCCGATGGCCAGCTCGATCCTCAGCTGCCGTAATTGCTGCCGCAGGGCCAGCAGGCGCCAGGGAAAGCCGAGCGGACCAAGGCCGCGGGCGGCGTCGCGCTCGACGACCCGCCGCAGATCGGCGCCGACCGGATAGAAATCCCAGGCGGGCCCCTTGCGGGTGAGCACGGTCACCTCATGGCCCGCCTGGCTCAGCCAGCCGGCGAACTGAAGCGTGACCCGTTCGGCGCCACCGGCCTTGAGCGAATCGATGTAGAGCAGGATCCGCATCAGGCGCTCAGGAACTCCGTCAGCCGCTGCTTCAGCTCCGGTGTGGCCACGTTGAGGAGGCGTTCCGGTTCGATCGGTTCCGGCCGTGGCATCGGCCCCGAACTGGCCGGCTCCCCAAGGCCCGTGGCATACGACTCCAACAGTCCGGCCACGAAGCGCCGGTGGTTTTCCTGGGCGCCGCTGCCACCGTGGCGTGGGCTGAGGGTTTCAAGCCGAACGGCCTCAAGGGCGGCGAGCGCCCGCCGCTGGCCCGCGCCGTCGCCTCGGCGCCAGGCGTCGAGATAGCCGCTGCCCAGGCTGCGCGCGAAGTTGGAGGTGAGGCGATAGGCCACGTCGGCGGGCAGCTGCCCGTAGTCGATCCGCCCGGCCAGGGCCAGCGCCCGCTCGCCGAGGCCCGCCACCGCGTCTTGGTTGCCGATCAGCAGATACAGGTGGAGCAGGGTTGCGTAGGAGGAGATCAGCAGCTTGGAGCGGTTGCGGCGGTTGTTGCGGCCGCAGGCCAGGGTGGCGGGGTCGTTCTCCAGCGCCGTGGCCATGGCCTCGATCGGGGGGATCAGCAGCTCCGCCTGGGCGTGATCCCCATCCTTGAGGCTGCGGTAAGACAGCCCGATCAGGGCGTAGGAGCGGTGCGACTCCTGGAACACCGGATCGCCGGCCACCCCCCAGAGCAGCCGGCGCTGGCTGGCGGGGTCCTTGGGCCGGAAGCCGCGGCGGAACAGCAACCGATGCACCAGGTCGTGCCGGCCGTGGCCTTCGGCCAGGTTGTGGAGGTCGGCGAGGGCCATGGCGTCGTCATTGCGGCCGACGGCCCGGTGCACCCGGGCACCTAGCAGCAGGCTGCGCAGCGGTGCGGGCAGCCTTGGCCCGATCGGAGCGGGCAGCAACCAGCTCGCCAGCGCCCCGCTGCGCCGCTCCAGCATCAATCGCAGGGCGGCTCGCCGACTCACCGCATCCTCCGCGTCGTTTGCAGGGAGCCACGCAGGCCGGCCAGGGCATTCACCGGCAGTTCAATGAGCCGCCGGATCGTGTGCCAGTAGCCGCGATGCCACCAGGTGATCGCTGGGCCCTGGTGCGCACCGGCCGGTAACAGTTTTTCGGGCAGCCGCTCCACGCAGATCTCCGGAATGGCCAGGAAGCGGCTCCAGAACACCACCCGCCGCAGGCGGTTCAGCTCCTTGGCCACCGCCGCGGGCGGCTGCGGCAGGGAGCCGGCCTCAGCCAGCCAGTCGCCGGCGCTGGTCTGGCTATAGCGGCTGGGGGTGGCGCCGGCGTGCCAGGGGCAGTGGGCCGCCACCACCCGGTTGGCCAGTGATGTGGCCGACTTCAGGGCCTGGCTGCGGCGCAGCTCGAGGCCGGGCGTCTCGCGCTGTGACTCCCTGCCATCGCGGTGAGCGGCCCGGTAGTGGATCGAGTGCTGGATGATTCCGATGGCGGCCTCCGGCAGTTCCTCAAGCGGCAGGGGCAGCAGGCAGCCCAAGCGTGCCTTCAGGTCCTTGTCATCGAAGCCGTAGCCCCAGAGCAGTTCGTTGAAGCCGCCCACCCGCTCGATCAGAGTCCGGTCCATGATCCACTGCCCCAGCCTGCCGTGGGGCCCGCTGCCGAAGCGGCAGAGCGTCGCCCCTGTGGCCAGCGCCTCAGGGTGATCGAGCTGCTCGGGCCAGCAGTCGGCATCGAGCTTGAACAGGCAGGAGCCGCGGGCGCGCGCCAGGGCGAAGTTGTAGGCGCGGCAGAGGTTCCAGTGGCCTTCGCCGTTCACCCGCAGCAGGCGGATGCGCGGATCAGCGGGCAGATCACTGCGCCGCAGGGGGATCGCGCTGCTCCAGTCGACGATCAGATGCTCCTGGTGGTGAGGCCAGGCCGCGACCCGCTCCGCCGACTCCAGCAGGTGGGCCTGGCGGTTCATGCAGGCCGTCACGATGCTGGTCGATCTCGGCATGGGCCCGCTTCACTCCAGTCGGCTCAGATCCTGCAGCATCGCTTCGGTGCGGCCCCGGTAGGTGTGGGCCGCGGCTCCGGCAAGCCGCTCGGCTAGGGCCGGCCCTTCACCCCGCAGGGCTGCGGCGATGGCTGTGGCGAAGGCTTCTGCGGTGGGTGGGCGCAGCAGGGCCAGGCTGGCGAACGGCTGCAGGGCGTCGATGGCCGTGGCCACCACGGGCAGGCCCGCCGCCAGATACTCGAAGAATTTCATCGGAAACATCGCCTGGGTGTAGGGGGTCAGGCGCAGGGGCAACAGGCCCAGATCAAGGCCCTTCAGGTAGGCGGGCAAGGCGTTGTACGGCCTGGTGCCCAGCAGGTGCACGTTGCCCAGGGCCGCCAGTGCCGCCACATCCGTGGAGGGATCCCCTTCGCCCACCGGACCGATCAGCACAAACGACCAGTGGGGATGGCGCCGCGCCAGGGTCTCCAGCAGCGTCAGATCCAGCTTGTAGGCGCTGATGGCACCGACGAAGCCGATCCGTGGCGCTGGCAGGGCGGCCAGTTCGGCCGGCACGGCCAGGGCTGGATCCATGGCCCGGGCGAAGTGGGCGCCATCGGCCACATTCGGGTAGTGGAGGGTGGCTGGATTGAGGGCCCGCAGGTCGGCCAGCAGCTGGGGCGAGGTGACGAACACCGCATCGGCCTCGGCGCAGAGCCGCGCTTCAGCCCGGTCGATGGCGGCCGCCGGCATGTCCGGTTGGGCCTGGATCGCGTCGACGCAGTGATAGACGAGCCGTGAGTAAGGGCGGGCATCGAGCACCTCCAGGGTGCGGGGGTTGTAGGTCCAGAGCCAGTCGCGCCGCAGCCCCAGCCGGCGGCGGCAACGGGCCAGGCCCAGCCGCAGCACCTGGCGATTCAGCCAGGCGGCTACGCCGCCGCTGGCCCCCGGCAGCACCAGCGGCGACCAGACCCAGAGCCGCTCGCGCACCTGCCGCGGTGGACGCAGGCCGTGGCGCAGCCGCTGCAGCACCCGTCTCCAGTCGGAGCCACCGGCGCGCAGCGCGCGCAGGCCCAGCGACTCCACATACAGCACCCGGTGGCCCAGCTCGGCGAGGCTGCAGGCCACATGCTGCTTGTTGGTCCAGAGCGGATGGTCCCAATCGGCCGTGGCCAGGAGCGTGACATCGGCCGGCTCGGCCGGGCGCCCGCTCTCGGGCACGATCCTGACGGTCTCCATCTCGACCCTTACCCTCTATCCATGAGCAGACCCGTCCCCATCTTCATCGGTTACGACCCGCGGGAACGGGTCGCCACCAACGTGCTGATTGACAGCCTGTATCAACACAGCAGCCTGCCCTTAGCGATCACCCCGATCGTGGCCGAACAGCTGGGCGAACACCAC
Organism: Synechococcus sp. SynAce01; assembly: GCF_001885215.1. Classification (GTDB taxonomy): domain Bacteria; phylum Cyanobacteriota; class Cyanobacteriia; order PCC-6307; family Cyanobiaceae; genus Regnicoccus; species Regnicoccus frigidus. The sequence goes on from NZ_CP018091.1 coordinate 1,542,745, forward strand.
ACCCGTGCCCGCGATCCAAAGCAGAGCACGGCCTTCTCCTTCACCCGCTTCCTGGTGCCCCATCTGATGGGTTACGAGGGCTGGGCCATCTTCATGGACTGCGACATGCTCTGCCGCACGGACATCGCCGCCCTCTGGGCGTTGCGCGACGATCGTTTCGCCGTTCAGTGCGTGCAGCACGACCACGTTCCGACGGAAACCGCGAAGTTTCTGGGGGAAGTGCAGAGCGCCTATCCAAAAAAGAACTGGAGCTCGCTGATGTTGCTCAACTGCGCCCGCTGCACCGCCCTCACACCCGCCTACGTCGAAACCGCCAGCGGCCTGGAACTGCATCGCTTCCACTGGCTGGCAGGCGACCATGAGATCGGTGCGCTTCCCACCGCCTGGAACCATCTGGTGGCCGTGCAGGCCGGGCCGGAAGCTGGAGAAGGATCTGAGCAGACCGGTCCCAATCTGTTGCATTGGACCCTCGGCGGCCCCTGGTTCCGCCAGGACCGCGCCATGGGCGGTCCACTGGCGGCCGAATGGTTCGGAGCCCGCGACGACGCCATGGCCCTGTGGGACTGAGCGGAGTGCTCGGCAGCGACGCAGCGGTGGCTGGTCTCAACTGCGGGGTCTGCGAGATCCAGGCGGAGCTTGAGCCCGCTGCCGATTCGTTGCTTTACTGCGGCGGCCCCTGGTTGCTGCGGCACCATCCCCATCCCAGTCCGCTGGTGGGCTGGCTGCTGCTGGATACCCGCCGGCACGTGCCAGGCCCAGACGCTTTTGATGAGGCGGAAGCCGCCGCATTCGGGCCGATGCTGCGGCGCTGCAGCGCGCTGGTGAAGGAGCTGGCTGGCTGTGATCGGGTTTATGCCATCGCTTTCGGGGAGGGGGCGCGTCATTTTCACCTGCACCTGATCCCCCGCCATGGCGCTGATTCAGGCACCGAGAGCTGGCGGGTGGCTGATCTCTACCGGGCCGTGGTTGCTGGAGAACAGCTCCCGGCTGATCCGGTCGCCGTAGCCTCGTTCTTGTGCCAGGCCCGGGCCCGTTGTGCCTGCTGGTGAAGGCGGCCGCACCCGGCTCCGGGATGATGCACTCACTGCCCACTGGTCCGCTCGACGCCGTGGAGATTCCCGGCATTCCCGCTTCCCTCTGGCCGCTGCTGCAGCGAGCGGCCGCTGGAGATCGCCTGGCGCTGGTGGGAGGCGCCGTGCGGGATCTGCTGCTGCATACCGTGCACCGCGACCCCTGGCGGGGCGTCACCGATCTGGACCTGGTGGTGGATGGCTGCGAGGGGGCGACTCCCGATGCTGAAGGTTGTGACCCGCAGGCCGCCCAGCGGCTGGGGCAGGCCTTGGGCAGGCAGCTCGGGCCGGCCTCGCTGAAGCTTCAGGAACACGGGGCCTACGGCACGGTCGAAATGGAGCTGCAGCTGGCGGAGGGCCCACTGCTGATCGATCTGGCCACCGCCCGCCTGGAGCGCTATCCCGTGGCGGCGGAGAACCCGCTGGTGCAGGCCGGCCGGCTCGAAGACGATCTGGCCCGCCGCGACTTCAGCATCAACGCCATGGCCCTGGTGCTGACCCCCCAATCCGCTGAAGAGTTCAGGAGCGATTCCAGCGGCGATTGCGGCGGGGCAGATCTTCTGGCTGGCCCGTCGCTGGTCCTGCTCGATCCCCATGGCGGGCAGGCCGACCTGGCCCACCGGCAGCTGCGCTTCCTGCACGCCGGCAGCGTGCGCGACGACCCGACCCGCCTGATCCGGGCGGCCCGCTATGCCGCGCGTCTCGGCTTCCGCCTCGCGGCGGAGAGCCGGAGCCAGGCGCAAGTCACCCTGGTGGCCTGGCCCTGGTCGTGGTGCCAGGGCCAGGATCCCGCCCTGGCACCGGCGGCGCTCGGCACCCGCCTGCGCCGGGAGCTGGAGTTGCTGCTGGAGCGGGAGCCGTGGCAGGCCGCCCTGGCGGCGTTGCAGGATTGGGGCGCCCTGGCCCTGCTCGATGGCGGGCTCCAGGCCGACCGCCACTGGCGGCGGCGCTTGCGCTGGGCAGCTCGCTTCGGCCTTCCCCCGCTCGTGGCTCTGTTGGCCGGGGCCAACGATCCGCTGGCGTTGGCCGAGCGGCTGCAGCTTCCCCAGCGCCAACAGCACCTGCTGGCCCAGTGGTTGTTGCTGGTGGAGCGCCTGGAGCAGGCCAGCTGGCCGGGTTCCACCGGCGCCTGGTCGCCATCGCGCTGGTCGGCGCTGCTCGAGGGTGGGGGGGGCACCCCAGCGGCGGTGGCCCTGGCCCTGGCCGCCGGCAGCGGCCCCCGCCGACCCCTGCTGCGCTGGTGGCTGCGCTGGCGCCATCTGCGCGGGGACCTGACGGCGGCGGATCTGCTCGCCGCAGGGATCGCGCCTGGCCCGGAGCTGGGGGAGCGGCTGCGCCACGCGCGGGCGGAGCGGCTCGATCGCGAACGGCTTTAGGGCTCACGGCCGCGGCGATAAGCTCCGCAGCAGCAACCGGGGCCCAGCGGTGAACGAGGCGGACCTGCAGCAGGAGGCCGTGTCTCCTTGGCGCTGCCTGGTGGCGGTGCCGGCCCGGCTGGAGTCGTCGCGGCTGCCGAACAAGGTGATGGCCGACATCGGCGGCCAGCCGATGCTGCGGCGGGTGTTGGAGCGCTGCCGCCAGTCCCGACGGGCGGCAGCGGTGGTGCTCTGCACCGACAGCGACCTGTTGCGGCAGGAGGCTGAGGCCTGGGGATTCCCCGTTCTGATGACAGCGGCCTCCTGCAGCTCCGGCAGCGACCGCCTCGCGTCTGTGGTGGAGGCGCTCATGGCCCTGGCCGCAGAAGCCACCGCCGGGCCGCAGTCGGGCCCGCCCGATCCCGCCCGCACGGTGATCATCAACGTCCAGGGAGATCAGCCCTTCCTTGATCCGGCGGTGATCGATGCGATGGCGGAGGCCTTCAGCGCCACCACACCAGCCCCTGCCGTGCTCACCCCGGTGTACCGGATGGCGGCCGAGAAGGTGCACAACCCGAATGTGGTGAAAACCCTGTTGGCAGCAGACGGCCGCGCCCTCTACTTCTCCCGCTCGGCGATCCCCCACGTGCGCGGTATCGAGCCAGCCGACTGGCCCCAGCACGCCCCCTACTGGGGCCATGTGGGCATCTACGGCTATCGGGCCGATGTGCTGGCGCGCTGGGCTGGCCTGCCCGCCTCGCCGCTGGAGCAGATCGAGAAGCTTGAGCAGCTGCGTCTGATCGAGGCTGGCATCCCCGTGGGCACCTTCCCCGTTGACGGCGATTTCCTCTCGGTGGACACCGCCGAGCAGCTGGAGCAGGCCCGGGCCCTGGCCCTCAGCGCGCCGTTGGGCTGAGCCCCGCCTGCACCAGATCATGCAGCCGCAACAGGCCCACCACCATTCCCTCCTGCCCTAAAACCGGCAACACGCCGATCGGTTTGCGGCGGTTGCGCTCCATGCGCTCCAGGGCGGTAACCGCCAGCAGATCCGCCGTCACGGTGATCGGGTCGGCGGTCATCAGTGCGGTGGCCTGCAGCTCGGCCCAGGCCGTGGCCGGATGCTGCTCCAGGGCCCGGCGCAGATCGCCGTCGGTGATCAGGCCGGCCAGCCGTTCGCCCGGCCCGCTCTTGCGCACCCAGCAGGCCCCGGCGCCATCGCGGGTGAGCAGGGCGATCACGGCCTGGAGGCTGGCCGATTCGGCCACGGGGTGGAGCCGCTCGGCCGGCACCATCAGATCACCCACCGTGAGGGTGAGCTGCTTGCCGAGCGCACCGGCTGGGTGGTTCATGGCGAAGTCGGCGGGTGAGATCCCTCGCCGCTCCATCCAAACCGCCGCCAGGGCGTCACCAATCGCCATGGCCACGGCCGTGCTGGCGGTGGGGGCCAGGTTCAGTGGGCAGACCTCACGATCGACGCCGCCATCGAGCACCACTTCACAGCCGCGGGCCAGGCTTGAGTTCAACCGGCCCACCAGGGCGATCCGGCCAGTGCCCCGCCGGCGCAGGTGGGGCAGGATCTCGATCAGCTCCTGGGTTTCGCCGCTGTTGGAGAGCAGCAGAGCCACGTCTTCGGGGGCGACGACGCCCAGGTCACCGTGCAGGGCATCGAGCGGGTTGAGGTAGAGCGCCATCAGCCCGATCGAGGAGAAGGTGGCGGCGATCTTGCGCGCCACGATCCCGCTTTTGCCCACGCCGGTGATCACCAATTTGGCCCGCTGGTCGGCACAGCGCTCCAGCAGATCCAGGGCCGCATCCACCTGGCTTGCCTCCAGCCGCGTGGCCGCCGCCGCGATCGCCGCGGCTTCCTCGTTCAAGCAGCGCGTCAGTGCAGACATCCAGGCCCCACCTCCTCTGCCGCGACTGTATGGCTAAAGCGGGATGGCCAGAGCCGGAGGGCTAAAGCCTGGCCATGGCTGAGCGCACTTCCCGGTCGGCATCCTTGCGGCGCTCGTCCTGGCGCTTGTCGTGCAGCTTGCGGCCCTTGGCCAGCCCGATGGTGAGCTTGATCCACGATCCCTTGAGGTGGAGGTTGAGCGGGATCAAGGTGAGCCCCTTCTGGTCGAGGGCGATGCGCAGCTTGTCGATCTCGCGGCGGTGGGCCAGCAACTTGCGGGTGCGCAGCGGCTCGTGGTTGTAGTAGGCGCTGGCGTGGCTGTGGGGGGAGATGTGAACGTTGTGCAGCTGCAGCTCGCCGCTGCGGATCAGGCAGAAGCCATCGCGCAGGTTGGCCTTGCCGGCCCGGATTGATTTCACCTCCGTTCCCACCAGCTCCAGGCCGGTTTCGATGGTTTCGAGGATTTCGTACTGATGGCGGGCGAAGCGGTTGTCGGCCAGCAGGCGGTTGGCGGCATCCCGGGCCGCCTTGGCGGCTTTCTTGCCTCCTCCCTTGGCCATCTCCCTCACCAGCGCAGGCCTTGACCCTAAACAGCCTCCGGCCTGCCTACTGTCGGGGCCATGGCGATCGTTTCCTCCGGAGCCGGGCGCGGTGGAGTTCAGCCACCTGCCCGCCCGCCCGCCGCAGCGGCGGCGCGTTTGCTCGATCCCCGTGGCCAGCCGCTCCAGGAAGGGGAAGCCGAGGCGCCGCTGCCCAACCGGGAAGACAGTCTGCGGCCGCGGCGGCTGGCTGATTACATCGGCCAGCGGGAACTCAAAGAAGTGCTCGGCATCGCCGTGGAAGCCACCCGCAACCGCGGCGAGGCCCTCGACCACGTGCTGCTCTACGGGCCCCCTGGCCTCGGCAAAACCACCATGGCCCTGGTGATCGCCGAGGAGCTGGGGGTGCGCTGCCGCATCACCAGTGCGCCGGCCCTGGAGCGCCCCCGCGACATCGTCGGCCTGCTGATCAACCTGCAGCCCCACGAGCTGCTGTTCATCGATGAGATCCACCGGCTCAACCGGGTGGCCGAGGAGCTGCTCTATCCGGCCATGGAGGACTACCGCCTTGATCTCACCGTTGGCCGCGGCAGCACCGCCCGCACCCGCTCGGTGCCTGTGGCGCCGTTCACCCTGGTGGGAGCCACCACCAGGGCCGGCGCCTTGAGCTCACCGCTGCGTGACCGCTTCGGCCTGATCCAGCGGCTGGAGTTCTATGGTCTCGCCGATCTCCAGGCGATCGTGGAGCGGGCCGCCGGCCTGCTCAATCTGGAGCTGGACGCCGAGGCCGCCGCCGAGGTGGCCCGCCGTTGCCGCGGCACGCCGCGTATCGCCAATCGCCTGTTGCGCCGGGTGCGCGATGTGGCCAGCGTGCGCGGCCAACCCCGCATCGGGCCGGCCTTGGTGGCCGAAGCGCTCAGCCTGCATCGGGTCGACGACCGGGGCCTTGATGCCAGCGACCGGCGCCTGCTGGAGCTGCTGCTCACGGGCTATGGCGGCGGGCCGGTGGGCCTCGACACCCTGGCTGCCGGGCTTGGCGAGGATCCGATCACCCTGGAAACGGTGGTGGAACCCTATTTGTTGCAACTGGGCTTTCTGCTGCGCACCCCCCGTGGTCGGGTGGCCACGCCGGCGGCGCGCCAGCATCTCGGCTGGCCGGAGGCGGCCTGATGGGCTGGCTGCTGGCCTTGCTGCTCACCACCCAGCTGGCCTTTCCCCAGCTGTTCGATCAGGCCCTGAACGCCAGCCGCGAGGGCCGCTTCGGCGACGCACTGCCGCTCTGGGATCGGGTGCTGGAGCAGGCCCCCAACGACGCTTCGGCCTGGAGCAACCGCGGCAACGTGCAGTTGGCGCTTGGCCGCCCTGAAGCGGCTATCGCCGATCAGGCCAAAGCGATGGAGCTGGAGCCAGGCAGCCTCGATCCCCATCTCAACCGCGGCATCGCCGAGGAGGCCCTCGGCCAGTGGGAGCTGGCGGAAGCCGATTACCGCTGGGTCCTGGCCCGTGATCCCGCTGAGGCCTCCGCCCTCTACAACCTGGGCAATGTGCAGGGATCGCTGCAGCAGTGGGAAGAGGCCGGCCGTTGCTTTGAGGCGGCCGCCGCCGCCCGGCCCGGGTTCCCGATGGCCCGCTCCAGCGCCGCGCTGGCGGCCTTCCAGCAGGGTGATCTGGCCGGGGCGGAAGCGGAGTTCCGCAAGCTGATCCGTCGCTATCCGCTGTTTGCCGATGCCCGGGCAGGGCTTACTGCCCTGCTCTGGTTGCGCGGGGCCTCAGGGGAGGCGGAAAGCAACTGGGCGGCGGCCTCAGGCCTCGACCCGCGCTACCGCCAGCCAGAATGGTTAGCGGCTATTCGCCGCTGGCCTCCGAAACCCGTGAGCGCCCTTGAAGATTTTCTGAACCTGGCGAGCCGATGATTCCCGCTGCCACGTCTGCTGCCTTCCCCGCTTCTTCTGCCTCGCCAGGCTCCGCGGCGGCCCGCCTGCGGCCGGCGGAGATTCTCGAGCGCTTTGGCCTGGAGCAGGCCCTGGAGCAGGCCCTGCCGGACCTGATTGGTTTGCGCCGCCATCTCCATGCCCACCCGGAGCTGAGCGGGGCTGAATATCAGACGGCGGCCCTGGTGGCCGGGGAGTTGCGGCAGCTCGGCTGGACGGTGCGTGAGGGTGTGGGCCGGACCGGCGTGGTGGCCGAGCTGGGCCCCGTGGGGGCGCCGCTGGTGGCCTTGCGCGTGGATATGGATGCCCTGCCGGTGGAAGAGCGCACGGGTCTGGCCTTTGCCTCCTGCCAGCAGGGTCTGATGCACGCCTGCGGCCATGACCTACACACCAGCGTGGGGCTCGGGGTGGCCCGGCTGCTGGCTCCCTTTGCCGGAGAGCTCAAGGCCCGGGTGCGGCTGTTGTTTCAGCCCGCCGAGGAAATCGCCACAGGAGCCGCCTGGATGCTGGCCGATGGCGCCATGGAGGGGGTGCAAGCCCTGTTCGGCCTGCATGTGTTTCCAAGCCTGGAGGTGGGCAGCATCGGGGTGCGCAGCGGCAGCCTCACGGCCGCAGCTGGCGAGCTGGAGGTGGAGGTGCTGGGCGAAGGCGGCCATGGCGCCAGACCCCACCAGTCGATCGATGCGATCTGGATTGCGGCGCGGGTGGTGAGCGGCCTGCAGGAGGCGATCAGCCGCCGCCTCGACGCCCTTCAGCCGGTGGTGGTCAGCTTCGGGCGGATCGAGGGGGGCAAGGCCTTCAATGTGATCGCCGACCACGTGCGCCTGCTCGGAACCGTTCGCTGTCTCGACACCACCGTGCACGCCCAGCTGCCGGGCTGGATCGAAGACACCGTCCAGGCCATCTGCCGCGGCTACGGCGGTGAGGCCAAGGTGCGCTACCGCTGCATTGCACCACCCGTTCACAACGACCCCGCCCTCACGGGCCTGGTGGAAGAGGCGGCCGTGACGCTGCTTGGAGCCGAGCAGGTGATCCGGCTGGAGCAGCCCTCCCTGGGGGCGGAGGATTTCGCCGAACTGCTTCGGGCCGCTCCCGGCACGATGTTCCGTCTGGGGGTGGCCGGAGCTCAGGGATGCGCCCCGCTCCACAACGGCAGCTTCAATCCCGATGAACGCTCGCTGGCGGTGGGGGTGAAGGTGCTCGCCCTCAGCCTGCTGCTTTGGATGGAGCGGCAGGGTTGAGATCCCCTCTGCCGGCGATTCGTCCCCTGCTGGCCCTGGCGGCGCCCCTGTTGATCCTGTTGGCGATGATCAGTCTGTTGGCGCGCCACGGCAGCCAGCGTCTCCAGGCTGTTCCCGCCCTGGTGATCGGTTCTGGCCTGATGGTCACCAGTCGTCTGCGGAGGTCTCGCCGGCGCCGCAGGCTGGTGGAGGCCCTCCGTGGCCAGCCGTTGGCGTCGCCACCGCCGCACCCCAATCCACCCGTTTCCATGGGAGGGTGAAGGCATGGTTCAACCTCGATCGGATTCTGATTCTCCAGGCGATCTGGAGGCCCTGCGCCAGGCGATCCTCTCCGGCGACCCGGTTCGGGCCATGCCGGCCCTGGTGGACCTGCGGCGATTTGAGCCTGAGCAGGCCGTTCCCCTACTCCTGCTCGGCCTGGAGCAGGAGCCCTTCATCGTGCGTTCGATGAGTTGTGCTGGCCTGGGTATCAAGCGCAACGAAGAAGCCTGGCAGGTTCTGATCACGGCCCTCAGTGAGGATCAGGACGCGAACGTGCGGGCCGAAGCGGCCAATGCCCTGGCCAGTTACGGCGTCGAGCGGGCCTGGCCCTTGCTGCGCGATGCCTTCGCCCGTGATGGCGAGTGGTTGGTGCGCTGCAGCATCCTCTCCGCCCTGGCTGAGCAACCGCAGATTGATCCGGAGGCTCTGTTGGAGCTCTCGGAGATGGCGATCGCCGATGCTGACGGCACCGTGCGGGTGGGCGGCGCTGAAATCCTCTCTCGACTGGTGCGCGACTCAGCCGCGCAGGCCGCGCCGGCATCGCCGGCCTGGGCAGAAGCGGCCCGCGCGTTGTTGCGGGGTCTGCAGCAGGACGGAGACCACCGGGTGGTGGCCGCGGCCCTGAACGGACTGCAATCCTGAAATCTTGCTAGGTTTGGCCAGTCACTAGGGGTGCCGGGCCCGAGCACACTTCCCACAAGAAGAGCGCTTCACGCCCCGGCTGAGATCACACCCTCCGAACCTGATCCGGGTCATGCCGGCGCAGGGAAGTGTCCCGAATGCAACCGCAGGCCGATCGGCCCCGGTGGCGTCCGGATCCGGAGTTGTGCCCTCGCCTCCCAGCGGCCCCCGGTCCGAACGCCCCTTTTTCGAGTCGATCATGCGCAGCGCCTGGATTGAGAAGCGTCGTGGTGACGCCAACGTGTCGCAGATGCATTACGCCCGTCAGGGCGTGGTGACCGAAGAGATGGCCTTCGTGGCTAAGCGCGAGAACCTACCCGAATCACTGGTGATGGAGGAGGTGGCCCGGGGCCGCATGATCATCCCGGCCAATATCAATCACCCCAACCTGGAGCCGATGGCGATCGGCATCGCGTCGAGGTGCAAGGTGAATGCCAACATCGGCGCTTCCCCCAACGCTTCCGACCTTGATGAAGAGGTGGCCAAGCTGCGCCTGGCCGTGAAATATGGCGCCGACACGGTGATGGACCTCTCCACCGGCGGCGTCAACCTCGATGAGGTGCGCACGGCGATCATCAATGCCTCCAGCGTGCCGATCGGCACCGTGCCGGTATATCAGGCGCTCGAGAGTGTGCACGGCTCGATCGAGAAGCTCGACGCCGATGATTTCCTGCACATCATCGAGAAGCACTGCCAGCAGGGAGTTGATTACCAGACCATCCATGCCGGCCTGCTGATCGAGCACCTGCCGCTGGTGAAGGGGCGCCTCACCGGCATTGTGAGCCGCGGCGGCGGCATCCTGGCCCAGTGGATGCTGTATCACCACAAGCAGAACCCGCTGTTCACGCGCTTCGATGACATCATCGAGATCTTCAAGCGCTACGACTGCAGTTTTTCGCTGGGTGATTCGCTGCGTCCCGGCTGCCAGCACGATGCTTCTGATGCCGCCCAGTTTGCTGAGCTGAAAACCCTCGGCCAGCTCACCCGCCGCGCCTGGGAGCACGACATCCAGGTGATGGTGGAAGGTCCGGGCCACGTGCCGATGGACCAGATCGAGTTCAACGTCAAAAAGCAGATGGAGGAGTGCAGCGAAGCTCCCTTCTATGTGTTGGGTCCGCTGGTCACCGACATCGCCCCCGGCTACGACCACATCACCAGCGCCATCGGCGCGGCGCTGGCGGGCTGGCACGGCACGGCGATGCTCTGCTACGTGACCCCCAAGGAACACCTGGGCCTGCCCAACGCCGAAGACGTGCGCGAGGGCCTGATCGCCTACAAGATCGCCGCCCACGCCGCCGACCTCGCCCGCCACCGCCCGGGCGCCCGCGACCGCGACGACGAACTCAGCCGCGCCCGCTACGCTTTCGACTGGAACAAGCAGTTCGATCTCTCGCTCGATCCCGAACGCGCCCGCGAATACCACGACGAAACCCTGCCGGCCGACATCTACAAAGAAGCCGAATTCTGCTCAATGTGCGGCCCCAAGCACTGCCCGATGCAGACCAAGATCACCGATGAGGATCTGGCCGGATTGGAAGACGTGCTGAAGGCCCAGGAGCAGTCCAAAGCAGTTGCGGTTGTGTGATGTTCTAGAGGCGGGGATTCACTCCTCCCTATTGATCTGAACTTGGTGGGGTTTGGGCGGCTCTTGCTCCCTTATCCCTGCCGCTTTACTCCCCTTCAGGTAGATGAGGATGATGGATCGATAGAAGACGCATAACCGCAAAGAACAGTACGCTGCGCTTCTTCAAAACTCAACCCAGGTAGGTGCGTAAGCCTGTGTGGCCAAGATGGGGTTGGCCGAACGGCAGATATAGATACTAAAATATTCCAAACTCCTTCTTCTCGCAAGGCCCGTTGCCGGTATTCATTCACTCAAATTTATAAACTATTCGATAGCTTGACCTTGGTGCGATGTGAATCGGTAAAAATGGCTGGCGCTGACATTGTCAATTTAGCGAAGACGGTAAAGGGATTGCAACTTCGGAATCTTCTTCGGCGGCGAAAGCCGATGTGATCAGATTGCTTACACCAAGGAAGAGCCATGGGAAGAGTCGTCCTGTTGCAGCGGTAAAGAGTTCCCATTCGGTCAACGCCATGCTTGATGCCGAGATCGAGATTGTTCCCTATAACTCTGGATGGACTACTGCATTTCTTGAGGAGCGGAAACTGCTTCGCGCTGTCCTAGAGCCTTGGCTGATTGGTGAAATTGAGCATGTAGGCAGCACTGCCGTTGCTGGTATGTCAGCCAAGCCAACCATCGACATCATGGCTCCAGTGGAATCGCTCGGTCGGTCTCGTGCAGCCACCGCTGTGGCTGTGGAGGCGGGTTATGTTCACTATCCCTACAAGCTTGAGCAAATGCTCTGGTTTTGCAAGCCTTCACCCGAGCGGCGTACCCATCATCTGTATCTTGTTCCGTACAACAGCTTATTGTGGTTGGAGCGATTGGCCTTCAGAGACATCTTGCGACAAGACAAAATACTTTCTTCTGCCTACGCCAACCTGAAAGTTGAGCTGGCGAGTAGATTCAGGTCTGACCGCGAAGCCTATTCTCAGGCCAAAGCACCGTTCATTCAAGCTGTTCTTGCATCAAGATGCAGCATTGGACCGGCCTGAAACTCCAAACCAAAGGAGATCATTATTAATGAGAGAAACAGTTAGTAGTGCTGATCAAAATACAGTGAGCTCTCGCTCCTATCGCCTGCAACGCTTCCTTCGGGGCCTCCTGCTGGTTGTTGTCTTAATCGTTGCTTGCCAAACGACAACGACCCTTCATGCCCAGGAAAAGACTGGTCCGGAGCGGATTGTTGATGTCGGGGTTTCTCTCAGCCCTCCTTTCGTAATGGTTGATGACGGGCAATATTCCGGCTTGGCGATTGAGCTTTGGGAAGATATCGCAAAAGATCTGAACTTACAAAGCAACTATCGTTCTTATCAAACATTCCGGGAGCTTGTCGATGCCACAGCAGCGAGTGATATTGATATTGCAGTAACGAATCTCACGATTACCAAGGCGCGTGAAGAGCGCATCGATTTCACTCAACCATGGTTTGATGCCGGTCTGCGAATCATGGTTCGTGCTGACCAAGGCGTTGACATCAGAGCAGTGATCGCGGGGCTGATGGATTCTGGGCACTTTGGTGCTTACGCTTGGCTGGCTATTATTATACTGGGTGCAACTCTGGCGGTTACGTTGTTTGATCGGAGATTTGATCCGGATTTTCCAAAGCGTTGGCGCGATGGAATTGCCGAAAGTTTCTATACCGTGATGTCGGTGGCAACATCAGGAAAGCCTGCTCGTCGCAAGAGTTTGACTGGTTGGCTTGGACGTATTTGGGCGGCCGCGTGGCTGATGTGTGGAGTTGCCGTTCTTTCCTATATCACCGCTTCGGTTACAAGCGTTATGACAATGCTTTCCTTGAACAATCAGATCAGCAACTTAAGTGATCTTCCCGGTAAGACGATTGGGGTTTTCTCTGGAAGCACAGCAGAAGACTATGTGCGTGAAGTCGGGATGATGTTTCAAGCCTTTCCAAGCATCGAGTCCGCAGTGGCATCGTTACGAAAAAAAGATGTTGCGGCCATTGTTGCTGATGCACCTGTTCTTGAATACTATCAGCATAATAATCCTAATTCAGCTGTCGAAGTTGTGGGCCCAATATTTGAACCCGATAAATATGGATTTGCGCTTAATCCTGGTAATCCCCTCACCGAGGCTGTGACCCTCGAGCTGCTCGAAGGCAAAGAAAATGACTTGATAGAGAAACTACGCGCAGATTACTTCGGGAGATAGGCCCTGAGGGGAACCGTGGCTCCGTTTGCGGTAGAGCTTCAGAAGCACGGCCCAGCACGCCACATCATTCCAAGGCTGATCTGTGCATCAATCTACCTTTCCTAGGCCATTAGGAATCGGTCAATGGACGCAATCCTTCCTGTGGACGTAGTTGCTCAATAGCGCATGCGCCAACTTGTGATGCGCCCATCCTCCACGGTGAATAGGAAATCGGCTTGGCTGCTGTAGCCATTGCTTTGATACTGGCCTGTTGCAACAACCTCGTTTCCGCTGGCTGTGAGTTGAGCGTTCTCCACACGGCCGTTGCGTTGGATGATGTCGCTATCAAGCCAGCGAAAGAAGGCCTCTCCTGATTTCGCTGTTCCATTGCCATAGGCCTGGGAGGCGTTAGCGGCAAACAGAGAGCGAATCTTCTCCCCATCATTGGCAGCCATGGCCGCCATCAAGGAGTCAACAACACTCTTGGGATTGTTGGCCGGAGCTGTAGCGGGAGCTTGGGCCAGCTCAGATGCCGCCACTGGCCTTGGATTCTCGGCAGGTGCCTGAGAGGTTGCGCATTGCGGCAGGATGGCAAAAACCATGACAGCGGCAAACGGCGACGCCAATCCGCCGGGGTTTTTCAACCTGAGCCACTGCAAGGGAGAACGGTTCGTTCTACTTCTGATGGATACAGTAAGCCATTTCCAGCTTGAATGTATGGCCCCAAAAATGGCCCTGTTCACGAAGTTCTGCATGCTTTCTGCACGGATGGTTTAGGGAATCGGATCAACAGGGAGTAGTGAAGGGTATTCTGCTCCCTGGCTTGAGCCTCTGCTACTCCGCTGCAGTGCCAGAACTTGCAATTTAACGTGTTGTGTAGCCACCATTGGCGAAAATCGTCTGCCCGGTAATCCATCAGCCCTCGGTTGCCAGAAATCTCACAATCGGAACAATATCTTCAATCTGGGTGAGTTGGTTGCCCATCCCCTGGGATTTGTGAAAGGCCACCCGCTCAGGTGTTTCCTGACCATAGAAGAAGGGTGTATCCATCGGGCCTGGTCCGATGGCTGTCACCGAGAGGCCACGGGATGAAAATTCCTTGGCGGCCGCGCGGGTGAAGTGCTCCACCGGGGCCTTGCCGCCCGCATAGGTGGAGTAACCATCGGTAAAGGCCGCCAGGAGAGACGTCACCAGCGAGATGATTTTTCCATTGTCGTGGAGATGCTTGCCCGCTTCTTTGATAAAGAAATAGGCTGTCTTTGCATTGATATCAAACATCGAGTCAAACTCGTCTTCGCTTGTTTCCAGGATTGGCTTGCGCAACACTTTGCCTACGGTGTTAATGGCGATATCAATGCGACCAAAGCGCTCCTTTGCCTTCTCGAAGAGCAGGCTGACATTCTCTGGCTTTGTCAGATCGCCTTGGACGGCTATCGCCTCCCGGCCGAGTTCTCCAATGGCCTGCACGGTTTGCTCAGCTTCTTGTTCGGCCGATGGGCTGTGGTAGTGAACAACAAGATTGGCCCCTTTGCGGGCAAGATCGCGACTGATCAGTCCGCCAAGATTCTTGGCGCCACCGGCAACAAGCACCACTTTTTGATTCAAGTTATCGCTGGGCATGGCTGACTCCTGGAAGATTGAGGATCGCCCGCAGTGATCGCCCCTGTGGAATCGGTGGGGAGGTCTGCAGACTACAGAACCCTACCGAGTTGACGAAACTATGGGTAGTGGGTAAAATTGCAATTATATATTGCGATGAGAGCAATAAGCATGCCGAGCCTTCAGCAGCTGTTTGTCCAGGTGGTTGAAGCAGGAAGTTTCAAGCAGGCAGCAGAGCAGATGCAGATGGAGCCATCCTCGCTCAGTCGCAAGATAGCGGCCCTGGAGCAGCATCTCAACGTGCGATTGCTGCATCGTTCGACCCGCCATACCCATCCAACCGAACTTGGCCAACGTTATTATGCTGGCCTGTTTCGCTCGTTCGTTTCAGGGGGTGTTCCAGACGAAGCGCGAGGAGGCCGCATAGTTCCAGACAAAGACCACCAGGATTCCGGCTAGCTGGGCCCAGAGCCGGTCTGCTGAAACGTGGCTGTAAAAGGCCGAAGCCACACCCACGTTCGCCAGGACCGGCAAGGAGGCCACCAAGAGAAACTTCAGCAGGCCCCGCAGCAGGGCCGCTCCCTTCTGCCGTTGAAAGCGGAAGGTGAGGGCATTGTTGATCAGGTAGTTGGTGGTGGCCGCTGTGAGCACCGCCACCGGCAGGGCCTGGTCAAAACGCAACGAAACCAGGCCCATCAGGGCCTGTACGACTAGAAGTTGAATGACCACGCCTGTGGCGCCCACCAGCGCAAAGCTGATGGCACGGCGCGGAATGGCCCGCAACAACAGGGTGTGCAGGATCGAGATGCCGAGATCCCAGACGATGGCCAGATCCAGCTTCGAATCTCCGGTGATCCGGGCCTGGAAATTCAAGGGAATTTCGCTCACGTTCAGCTGCCCGTCGCTGATAGCCAGCAACTCGTAGAGGAACTTGAAACCATTCACATCCACCCGCCGCACCAAAGGAATCGTGCGCTCCGGCCTGAGGGCGAAAAAGCCACTCATGTAATCGCTCAAACGGCGATAGCGGGGCAAGCTGAAGCGGGCCATGCCATTGGCCCAGGTGGAATGGAGGGTCCGTTGGCTGCTGAGGCCAACGATGGCGGCCTCGCGATGGAAACGACTGCCGATCACCAGATCGCAGCCACTGTCGATCAGTTGGCGCACAGCCGTTTCGATTGCAGTGGGCTCATGCTGGCCGTCGCTGTCCATGACGACCACCACATCACCGGTGGAGTCGAGAATGCCCTCTTTGATCGCGCTGGCCAGCCCCCCGCGTCCCACCCTGCGGATCAGGCGAACGCAAGCCTGCTGATGGGCCAGCTCCCTGACGCGATCCGCCGTGCCATCGGCTGAATCATCATCAACAAACAGGATCTCGAGGATGAACCGTTGCTGGAGCGGCAATAGCTGATGGAGGATCCGCTCAACGTTGTCGAGTTCGTTGTAGGTGGGGAGCACGATGGACAGTCGCTCCACGCTCAGATTCCCGTGACGCCTTTGCGTTTCCCGCAACGACGCCGGGAAGAATCCTGAGGATTCCGCCCGGACGCCTTTTGCTCCAACGAGGCCACATTCAAGCCGTTGACCCTCAACGAGTTGACACTCAATGGATTGACAATCAACGACTCAACGCTCAAAGAGCCTTGGCCGTGGCGACCACGTTGGCCACGGTGAAGCCGAACTTCTCGAGGCAGACAGCGCCAGGGGCCGAGGCACCGAAGCGATCGATCGAGACGGTCGCACCGTCGAAGCCGCTGTACTTGTGCCAGCCGAAGGAGCCGGAAGCTTCCACCACCACGCGTTTACGCACGGCGGCCGGCAGCACCGACTCGCGATAAGAGGCGTCCTGCTCCTCAAACAGCTCGACGCAGGGGATCGAGACCACCCGCACTTTCCTGCCCTCGGCGCTCAGCTGCTGGGCCGCCTTGACGCAGAGATCCAGTTCGGTGCCTGAGCCGATCAGGATCAGCTCCGGTGTGCCATCGCAGTCTTCGAGGACGTAAGCCCCTTTGGCCACCTGGGCCGCTGAGCTGTTCGCCTGGTTAGCCATGGCCTGGCGGCTGAGGGCCAGCACGGTGGGGCGCTTGCGGTTGCTGATCGCCACTTCGTAAGCACCACTGGTTTCATTGCCGTCGCCGGGGCGGATCACCAGCAGGTTGGGGATCGAGCGCAGCGAGGCGAGCGTCTCAACCGGCTGGTGGGTGGGGCCGTCTTCGCCGAGGCCGATCGAATCGTGGGTGAGCACGTAGATCACCCCGAGTTCGGAGAGGGCCGAGAGGCGCATGGCGCCCACCATGTAACCGGCGAAGACCAGGAAGGTGCCGCCATAGGGGATCAAGCCACTGCCGTGGTACGCGATGCCGTTGAGGATCGCCGCCATGGCGTGCTCGCGCACACCGAAGTGCAGATAGCGGTTGGCTTCACCGCCCTTCTGGAAGCTGGCCTCTCCCTTGATGTCGGTCAGGTTGGAGTGGGTGAGGTCGGCGGAGCCGCCGATCAGCTCGGGCAGGCTGGGGGCGATCGCATTCAGGCAGTTGTAGGAGTACTGGCGGGTGGCCAGGCCCTTGTCAGCTGGGGTGAAGGACGGCAGCGTCGCTTCCCAGCCCTGGGGCAGCTCACCGCGCAGCATCCTCTCGAACTCGGCCGCTTCAGCTGGGTACTGGCTGCGGTAGGTGGCCAGGGTGGCGGTCCACTCGGCTTCGGCGGCCTGCCCGCGGCTGATTGCTTCGCGCCAGTGGTCGTAGGCCGGCTGGGGCACCTCGAAGTTGCCGTAGCTCCACTCCAGCGCCGTGCGGGTGAGCTCGGCCTCATCGGCCCCGAGTGCGGCGCCGTGCACGCCGGCGGTGTTGGCCTTGTTGGGTGAGCCGTAGCCGATCGTGGTGGTCACCTTGATCAGGCTGGGCCTGTCGGTGACGGCCTTGGCGGCTTCGATCGCCTGGGTGATGGCGGCCACGTCGTCAGCGTTGCCATCGGCCACGTGCTGCACGTGCCAGCCGTAGGCCTCGTAGCGCTTGAGCACGTCCTCGGTGAAGGACACACCGGTGTCGCCATCGATGGTGATGTGGTTGTCGTCGTAGAGGGCGATCAGCTTGCCCAGGCCCAGGTGGCCGGCCAGGGAGGCGGCCTCACTGGAGATGCCCTCCTGATGGCAGCCGTCACCCATGATCACGTAGGTGAAGTGGTCGACCAGATCGACCCCAGGCCGGTTGAACTTGGCGGCCATGTGGGCTTCGGCGATCGCCAGGCCCACCGCGTTGGCGATGCCCTGACCGAGCGGGCCGGTGGTGACCTCAACGCCCGGGGTCTCGAAGGTTTCCGGGTGGCCCGGCGTCTTGGAGCCCCACTGCCGGAATTGCTTGAGGTCTTCGAGGCCGACGCTCTTGTAGCCGGTCAGATGGAGAAGGGAATAGAGCAACATGCAGCCGTGGCCGGCTGAGAGCACGAAGCGATCACGGTTGAACCATTTCGGGTTCTCCGGGTTGTGGCTGAGCACCTTGTCCCAGAGGGCATAGGCCATCGGTGCGGCGCCCATGGGCAGCCCTGGGTGGCCGGAATTGGCCTTGTTGACCGCATCAATCGCCAGAAAGCGGATGCTGTTGATGCAGAGAGTGTCGATGGACAGGGTGTCCACGGAGGGGGCGGCGACCATGGCGATGGCAGAAGGGGTGGGGAGGGGTTCCTCTGGGGAGCGGAACGGAGGTTCAGCTCATCCGGCGGAAGGCGAGGCAAACATTGTGACCGCCGAACCCAAAGGAGTTGGAGAGCACGACATTCAATTTGAGTTCCCGTGCCTTGTTGGGAACGACATCCAGATCACAGGCCGGATCGGGATTGTGGTAATTGATCGTAGGAGGCACCAGGTTGTGCTCGATCGCCATCACGGCGGCAACGGCTTCAATGCCGCCGCTGCCGCCCAGCAGATGGCCGGTCATCGATTTGGTGGAACTCACTGGAATGGTTCTGGCGTGCTCCCCGAGGGCCGACTTGATGGCTGAGGTTTCGTTGCTGTCGTTGGCCTGGGTGCTGGTGCCGTGGGCATTCACGTAATCCACCTGTTCCGCTTCCAGCCGGGCATCGGCCAGGGCCAGCCGCATGGCTTCGGCGCCGCCGACGCCACCCGGTGAGGGCGAAGTGATGTGATGGGCATCGCAGGTCATGCCGTAGCCGACGACCTCCGCGAGGATGGTGGCGCCGCGGGAGCGGGCGTGCTCGAGGCTTTCAAGCACCACCACGCCGGCCCCTTCGCCGATCACGAAGCCATTGCGCTCCGCATCAAACGGGCGGCTGGCCGTGGCGGGATCGTCATTGCGGCAGGAGAGGGCCTTGGCACTGGCGAAACCGGCCACCCCCAGGGGGGTGATCGCCGATTCGGCTCCGCCGCAAACCATGGCATCGGCCAGGCCGAGCTGGATCAGGCGATAGGCATCGCCGATGGCGTTGGAGCCGGCGGCACAGGCGGTGGAAGCTGCCGTGCTCGGTCCCTTGGCGCCGATGGCGATGGCGGTCAGACCAGCCGCCATGTTGGGAATCATCATCGGCACGCAGAACGGGCTGACCCGATCGGGCCCCCGATCAGCCAGCACATGGGCCTGGGTTTCCATCATCAGCAGCCCACCCACGCCGGAGCCGATGGCCACGCCCACCCGCTCGGGCCGCGCCTCTTTGATCGCCAGACCCGCCTGGGCCACCGCCTGCTTGGCAGCCACCACGGCGAACTGGCAGAAGCGATCCCAGCGCTTGGCCTCTTTGCGCTCGATACTGCCGCTGGGATCAAAGTCCTTGACCTCGGCCGCCAGCCGGCAGGCATGGCGGGACGCATCAAACAGTGTGATCGGCCCGACGCCGTTACGACCCGTGCTCAACCCTTCCCAATATTGGGAAATGGTGTTGCCGATCGGTGTGACCGCGCCCAGCCCTGTGACGACGACGCGGCGGAGACCCTCCACCATCAACAACCTCAGGCCTGCTTGTCCTGGATGTACGTCACGGCATCACCAACGGTGGTGATGCCTTCGGCGGATTCATCGGGAATCTCGATGTCAAAGGCTTCTTCCAAGGCCATGACCAGCTCGACGGTGTCGAGAGAGTCGGCGCCGAGATCGTTCTGGAAATTCGATTCGGGCTTCACTTCAGCGGCGTCGACGCTGAGTTGCTCGGCAACGATCGAGCGCACTTTCTCGAAGATCGCTTCCTGTGACATGACCGATGAGTGAGAGGCCGCATCCTACGGGTCGCCCTGTCTCAGGCCTTGGCCGATATGAAAAAGGGTGACGGCCCGGCGACGGCTTGCCCAGCGGACCGTTCGCTGTGGGTACTTTGACCCCACGACGTTCGCTACCAGGCAGGGCATGTCCCATTCCGTCAAGATCTACGACACCTGCATCGGTTGCACCCAGTGCGTCCGGGCCTGCCCTCTCGATGTCCTTGAGATGGTCCCCTGGGATGGCTGCAAAGCGTCCCAGATCGCTTCGTCACCGCGCACCGAAGACTGCATCGGTTGCAAGCGCTGTGAGACAGCGTGCCCCACTGACTTCCTCAGTGTTCGCGTCTATCTCGGTGACGAGACCAGCCGCAGCATGGGCCTCTCCTACTGAGTCCGGCTCCGTCCTGCAGACCACCCGGCTTCGGCCGGGTTTTTTTTTGGTTGTGAGTTCTGCCCTTCTGCTGTCCGATTGGGTCAGGCGCCGGTCAATCCTTTAGAAACAGCCCAATTCCGGCCCATCGGCCATGTGTGGCATCGTCGCGGTGATCGGTTCCAGGGAGGCTGCCCCCCTGTTGCTCGAAGGCCTTCGTCAACTCGAGTATCGGGGCTATGACTCCGCCGGGCTCGCCACGGTCGAGGCCCTCGCGCCAGGAGGCCTCGGCAGTCCTGCCGGCGCGCTCACCTGTCTGCGGGCCGAGGGCAAGTTGGTCAACCTGCAGCTCCGCTTCGACCAGCTCGGCGCTGGCGGGCAGTGCGGCATCGGCCATACGCGCTGGGCCACCCATGGCAAGCCTGAGGAACGCAATGCCCACCCCCATCTCGATGGGGCCAAGCGGCTGGCCGTGGTCCAGAACGGCATCATCGAGAATCACCGCCAGCTGCGTGAGCAGCTGCAGGCCCGGGGTGTTGTTTTCCGCTCCGAGACCGATACGGAAGTCATTCCTCACCTGATCGCCCAGCGCCTTGGGGAGCTTGACGCCGCCGGTGGAACTGCCAGCGCCGGCCTGTTGCTCGAAGCGGTGCAGCACGTTTTACCCCTCCTGCAGGGGGCCTACGCCCTGGCTGTGGTCTGGGCCGAATGCCCTGGTGTCCTGCTGGTGGCACGGCGTCAGGCACCGTTGCTGATCGGTCTGGGTGAAGGGGAGTTCCTCTGCGCCAGTGACACCCCCGCCCTGGCCGGCTTCACCCGCACGATCCTGCCGATGGAGGACGGCGAAGTGGGCCTGCTGACGCCGCTGGGCATCGAGCTCTACAACCAGGCCGGTGAGCGGGTGCAGCGCAGCCCCAGCCTGCTGACGGGCACCGAACACGTGGCGGACAAGCGCAGCTTTCGCCACTTCATGCACAAGGAGATCCACGAGCAGGCCGAAACGGCGGCGCTCTGGGTGGCCCGTCACCTGCCGGAATCTGGCGGCGTCGCCGGGCTCCCGTCCCTGGTGGCCCTGCCCCTGGCCGATCAGGTGTTCGATCGGGTCGAGCGGATCCAGATCCTGGCCTGCGGCACCAGCCGCCATGCCGCCCTGGTGGGCGCCTACCTGCTCGAGCAGCTGGCCGGCATTCCCACCAGCGTGTTCCACGCCAGCGAGTTCCGCTATGCCCCCACTCCCCTGATGGCCCACACGCTCACGATCGGGGTCACCCAGTCAGGAGAAACGGCCGACACGCTTGCCGCTCTGCTGATGGAGCGCGATCGACGCGCCTTGATCGCTGACCCCGCTTTCGCCTCCAACCAGCTGGGCATCACCAACCGGGTCGAAAGCTCCCTTGGTCGGCTGGTGCCGCACATCCTTGATATCGGCTGCGGCATCGAGGTGGGGGTGGCCGCCACCAAGACCTTCCTGGGCCAGCTGTTGGCTTTCTACGGCCTTGCCCTCTCGTTCGCCGAGCGGCGCAGCAGCCGCAGTTCTGACGACCTGCGCGCCCTGGCGTGTGGGCTGCGGGCCCTGCCCGCCCAGATCAAGGCGCTGGTGGCCGATCACGACCGCCGCTGCGCCGAGCTGGCCCATTTGTTTGCCGATACCCAGGATGTGATTTTCCTGGGCCGTGGCATCAACTACCCCATTGCCCTGGAGGGGGCCCTCAAACTCAAGGAGATCAGCTACATCCATGCGGAGGGGTACCCAGCCGGCGAAATGAAACACGGACCGATCGCCCTGCTCGATTCCCGGGTGCCGGTGGTGTCGATCGCGATGCCCGGCAGCGTCTTCGACAAGGTGCTCTCCAATGCCCAGGAGGCCAAGGCCCGCGATGCCCAGCTGATCGGTGTGGCGCCGCCCGGACCTGACACCGAGCTGTTCGATGTCTTGCTGCCGGTGCCTGCGGTTGACGAGCTGCTCTCGCCTCTGCTGACGGTGATTCCGATGCAATTGTTGAGCTATCACATCGCGGCCCATCGCGGTCTTGATGTCGATCAGCCGCGCAACCTGGCCAAGAGCGTCACCGTGGAGTGACCGTCTTCCCCCTGTCCCCGCAGCTTTTGATGCGTCTGTTCGCGCTTCTCGCCGCGTTGATCGCCCTGCTGGCCTTCTTCGCCGCCGCTGAGTTCGCCATGATCCGGCTGCGCCCGAGCCGGGTTCAGGTGCTGGCTGCTGAAGGCCATCCCGGTGCCGCCGCGGTCGACCGGCTGCAGAAGCGTCTGCGGCGGGCCTTGCTCTCCACCCAGCTGGGGGCCGCCCTGGCCCTGGTGGCCCTGGGCTGGGCCGGCCGTGGGCTGGCCGTCCGCCTGGATCCCCAGACTGGGCGGCCCTGGATCGATGTATTGGTGTTTCTGGGTCTGGTCTGCCTGGCCACCCTGCTGGGCGGCTTGTTACCCAAAGCCTGGGTGATGCACAACCCGGAGGTGTCGGCCCTGCGCCTGGCACCGGTGCTGGAGTCGGCGAACCGCACCCTCTCGCCCCTGCTCTCGCTGCTTGAACGCCTGGCCGATGGCCTGCTGAAGCTGCTGGGGCTGCCGCGCCACTGGGACGCCCTGGTGCCGGGCCTCTCAGCCGGGGAGCTCGAAACCCTGATCGAATCCAACAGCGTGACCGGCTTGATGCCCGATGAACGCAACATTCTTGAAGGGGTGTTCTCCCTGCGCGACACACCGGTGCGCGAGGTGATGGTGCCCCGTTCCGGCATGGTCACCCTGCCGCTCGATGCCTGCTTCGCCGAGATGATGGATGCCGTCCATGCCACCCATCACGCCCGCTTTCCAGTGATCGGTGACTCCCTCGACGATGTCCGCGGCCTGCTCGATCTGCGCCGGTTGGCCGAACCAATCGCCCGGGGCCTGCTGCAGGGAACCACCCGGCTGGCCCCCTTCATCTCACCGGTGACGAGCGTGCAGGAAACGACCTCCTTGGCTGAGCTGCTGCCCCTGATCCGCAGCGGTCAGCCGCTGCTGCTGGTGGTGGATGAACATGGAGGCACCGAGGGCCTGGTCACGGTGGCCGATCTCACCGGTGAGATCGTCGGCGATGAGGACAACAGTCAGTCAGGCGTGGCCGATCTCCAGCAGATCGATGCCGACAGCTGGCTGGTGGCTGGGGATCTCGAGGTCGTCGAGCTCAACCGTCAACTGGGATTGCGCCTGCCCGAAGCCGAAGGGCACCACACCCTGGCTGGCTTCCTGCTGGAGCGCTTGCAGCACATTCCCAGCCGGGGCGAGAGCATGCGCTGGAAGGGCGATCACTTCGAGATCAGCTCCATGGATGGTCCCCGGATCGAGCGGGTGCTGATCACCCGCCGGGCTGCCGAAGAGACGGCCCACGAGCCCAATCCCTGATCATTGATAATGATCTCTTCAGGTCGAAGGATGGTCGCGTTGACGCGAGTGCTGGGGATGCGATGACCACCGTTCCGATCGAACCGGTCAAGGTGGGCGTCATCGGCATCGGCAACATGGGCTGGCACCACGCCCGCGTCCTGAGCCTGTTGCGCGATGGCGAACTGGTCGGTGTTGCCGACCTCAACGAGCGTCGCGGGCAACTGGCGGTCGAGCAGTTCGGCTGCCGCTGGTTTTCCGACTTCGAAGCCCTTCTGCCCCATGTCGAGGCGGTGTGCATCGCTGTTCCGACCCTGTTGCACCATCGGGTCGGCATGGCCTGCCTGCGGGCCGGCGTGCACGTGATGATCGAAAAGCCGATCGCCGCCAACCAGGAGGAGGCCACCGAGCTGATCCAGGCTGCCGAGGTCGCCCAGCGCCAGCTGCAGGTGGGCCACATCGAGCGCTTCAATCCCGCCTTCCGGGAGTTGCTCAAGGTGGTGGCCGATGAGGAGGTGGTGGTGCTCGAAGCACGCCGGCACAGCCCCCATGCCGATCGCGCCAACGATGTGTCGGTGGTGCTGGATCTGATGATCCATGACATCGATCTGGTGCTCGAGCTCGCCCAGGCTTCGGTGGTGCGGCTGGCGGCGGTCGGTGGTCGCAGCGCCGAGGGCCCGATCGACTACGTCAATGCCTCTCTAGGTTTCGACAACGGTGTGGTGGCCAGCCTGACGGCCAGCAAGATGGCTCACCGCAAGATCCGCAGCCTCAGCGCCCACTGCCGGGCCAGCCTGGTGGAAACCGATTTCCTCAACCGCAGCCTCCATATTCATCGCCGCACCCACGAAACGGTGTCTGCCGACCACGGCGATCTCCTCTACCGCAACGACGGCTTCATCGAAGAGGTGAGCACCACCTCGATCGAACCCCTCTATGCCGAGCTGGAGCACTTCCTGCAATGCGTGCGCGGCTGCGAGATTCCGGCGGTGAATGGCCAGCAGGCCTCCAGGGCCCTGTTGCTGGCCAACTTGATCGAGCAGGCCGTCGATCAGCCCTCGCTCTGCATGACGCTTGACGCCCCGATCTGAACGGGGCCTGATTCGATTCCCTTGGTGAGATCACGCAGGGCCAGGATCTGCCAGCGGCGGCAGCTGGCCGGTGAGGCGCGGTAGAAGCTGTCCCAGGCCTCCGCTTTGTGCAGTCCGTAGGCTTCGGCGCTGCTGTCGCCGTGGTCCTGCTGCCAACCGACGCGGACGGCGTGGCCGATCACCACGTCAAGGGCCAGGTTGTCATCGAAGCGAACCTCAGGATTGGCCCCCACGAAGGCCACCAGGGAAAGCAGGGTCTCGCAGCAGAGCCGCCGATATTCGGGAGCTTCGATCTTGCTGAGCAGATGCTCCACCAGGGCGGCGAAGTTGCGCTCACCGGGGGTTTTCTCGGAGATCAGAGGGGCGCTCTCTAGCCGATTACGGCGTTCCAGTTTGTCGCCGATCACCAGGCCGCGGCAGTGGTGGAGCAGATCCCAGACACCGGCATAGAAATCGCGGGGGACCCGTTGCAGGGCCCCGAGCCGCTGGCGGTGCTGCAGCCAGCGGGTTTCCCCGCTTGGCAGGGTTTCGAGTGCCACCGGTACGTCCCAGCGGACCCGGCCGCTGAGGTGGAGCTGTTCCTTGCGCCGCAGGGCATCGCGGGCATGGTCCACATCGGCCAGCACGGCCCGGAGGCGGCGACGGATCGCGTGCGGGGGCAGGCTGCACAGCGCTTCGAAGGCGTCGCCGGGGCTGAGGTCCTGCTCGGCGGCCAATTCACCGGTGAGCAGCAGTAGCAACTGACCCAGCTGCAGGGTGAGGCTGCCGCTGAGCAGGGCAGGTTCCAGCCGAGCCAGGCCGTCCAAGGCCAGCAGCAGCTCCTGTTGCAGCATCCATTCGCGCCCGTCTTCGCCGCTGAAGCGGCGGATCATGGCGGCGATCGTCGCGCTGCCCTGGGGCTGGGTGATCAGCGAGTCGTGGGTGTAGTTGCGGCCCACCACCAATTGTTTCTGGCGCACCAGCAGGTCGGTCATGGCATCTTCGAGCTGGGGGTGGACCAGGTCGATCAGGCCGGCGCAGCGGCGCACCACCGACCAGTCGGATTCGCCCAGGCTGCGGCGGTAGATCTCCTCCACCAGGGCCTGCAACCGCACCGGTCCTCCCTGCGATGGTCCCTGCAGGATCGCGTTCTGACCGAGGCGTCGCACCAGCTGTTCGAGCAGCTCCGCCTGCTCGCTCAAGGAGGTGCTTCCCCAGAGCCGCTCCGCCAGGTCGGCGATCGGGATCTCTTCGAGCTCCTGCTCCTGCTCGATGGTGAGCGGGTGGTGGCTGCTGCTCGGCAGCATCGGGGTGGCGGCGATCGAGGCTGCGGAGCTGCCGATCGCCTGGGCCGGTAGGTCCACCCAGCAGGCCCAGGCGCTGAGCGCTTCGAGCCGATCCAGCCGCACCGGCACCCCCTCGAGGCAGCCGCTGGCCAGGGCGTGGCCGAGGCGAAGGATGGCGTCTGGATCGCGCTGGAACGGCCCGGCCGCCACCGGGATGACCAGCAGCGGCTGGCCGGATCCGCGCCAGTGGCGCTGGAGCAGGCGCAGTTCACCGATCACGGTGTCACCGAGCTGTTCGGGGTCATCGACGAGGTAGAAGGTGCCTTCCTCCAGCACCGCCGGCAGGAAGGCGATCAGGCCGGCGCTGTCTCGGTAGACCCGGGCGGTGGCCATGGTCTCCATGCGCACAGGCGGATGGCCGCTGAGGCCGAGCTTTGCGTTGGCGCCCACCTCGGCCATGCGGGCGGCCAGATCCCGGGAGCCCGCCAGCCGCACCGGCCTGGCCCCACCAGCCCAGTCATCCTCCGTCACGCTGTCTGCGCCGCTCACCGGCAGGCCCGCCGCTTCCAGTGCTGCGGCGATCGAGGCATTGGCGGGTGCCAGGGCGACAAGCACCTGCTCGGCGCCCGGCTGGCTCGGGTGGCGACGGCCAATGGGATCGATGTCTTCGGGTTTGATCAGCCCATTGAGCAGCAGATCACCCAGCCAGGTGAGGCTCTGGGTCCAGAGCAGGGGAACGTTGGCATTGGCGATCCGCGCCTGGCTGCCGGGCTGGAGCCGTTCCGCCTCGATCGCCTCCTGCGGCACCAGGTAGAGCTCGGGAAGGAGCGGCAGGCCGTCCACTTCCAGGCTCACCGCCTCCAGCCGCCGCCGCCAGCCCCAGGCTTCCTCCCAGCGCGCTTCGCAGCAGGCTGTGACCAGCTCATAGGCGAAGAACAGCGGCCATTCGCACTCGATTGCTTCGAACTGGGCCAGTTCTTCGCGCTCGTAGTGGAGGCGATGGTGGTCTTCCACCACCGTCTGGTGGCCATCGCGACGAAAGCGTTTGTAGCCGTACCGGCCGCCGAGCTCCCGCCGGATCTTGTCCCTGGTGCGTTCGACCAGCAGGGGATCTTCCACGGCCCAGGCGGGGTAGCCGATCACCGATAGGCAGGCACTGTCCACCTCCTTGCTCGCCGACTCCCGCGGCAGCAGGGCCTGGAGGGCGCGGCGCAGGCGCATCACCGGCGGCTGGGGGATGTGCAGACAGCAGCTGCCGTCGCCGTGGGGGCCATAGAGGTCGAGCCCATCGAGGGCCTCCAGGGCCGCCTTGACCAGGCCGATCGAGCTGGCGTTGCGCTCCGGCTCGCCATGGTTGCCCTTGTCACCCCGCTCCCAGATGCCGTAATCGGCCACCCGGTAGGCCCGGGCCACGTAATACACCAGGTTCTGCAGAAAATCCCGTTCGTGGTGGCTCTGAACCACGACCAGGCCGCCCTTGGTGAGCTGGGCGAGCTGGAGCAGATAGAGCGCCGTGGCATCGAGCTGCAGATGCCCCCAGCCGTCATCGGCCACCACCGGCTCACCGCGGGACGTGTCGAATTTGGCGTGGATCGCATCGCCGCGGTTGAGGCTGTTTTTGAAGCGCTCCACCTTGTCGGCCTGGCGCAGCATCGCCACCAGCAGGCCGCGCATCAGCATCAAGACCCGCTGCTCCAGCTCAAACACCCGCTGGCTGGCTCCGTTGAGGCGGCGGTGCGCCAGCGCCAGCCCCCAGACGCATTGAATGGAGTACACGCAGTCGCGGACCCAGGCATCGCCGTAGTTGCCATGGACGGTGTTGGCGGTGCTGGCCGGCAGCAGGCCGCTGATCGGGTGTTGACGCACCAGCACGGCCCGCTCGATCTGGCCATCGAGGAGCTGAAGCATCGCCTGGGCTTCGGCATCGGCCAGAACCCTGGGCCCTTGATCGTTGCCGCTGCCTGGGTCTGCCATCCTGCCGCTGAACTCCTGGATCGATGGGTGCCGGCGCGGATGTCGCCGGTAGTCTCCGTAGATTCTCCCCTGCCGTAAACGCGGCCCTCAGCAGCGATGGCGACGGAATCGGTTCAGGCTCCGGCACCTAGAAGCCGGGTGCTGGGCGTTCCAGTGCATGTCTGCCCCGATGTGTTCGAGGCTGCCCTCGCCCTGCAAGCCAGGGGCGGCGGTCAGATCGTCACGCTCAACGCCGAGATGACAATGGCGGCGTTGGAGACCCCCCAGCTCCGCGCCGTGATCGAGGCGGCCGAGCTGGTGATCCCCGATGGGGCTGGCGTGGTCTGGGCGTTAGGCCGGCAGGGCGATCGGGTGCGCCGCAGCCCCGGCATCGAGCTGGCCCAACGTTTGCTCGGCCATGCCGCTGCTGCGCACTGGCGCGTCGCCCTTGTCGGGGCCAGCCCGGTGGTGATGGCGGCCCTGGTGGAGCGGCTGCACGCGCGCTGGCCGGGCCTGGATCTGGTGTTCAGCAGCGATGGCTACCACCAAGCGCAGGAGTGGCCAGCCATTGAGCAGGGCCTGCTGGCTGCCAGGCCCGATCTGGTGCTGGCAGCCCTCGGTGTGCCACGCCAGGAAACCTGGATCCAACGCCTGCATCGGGGCCAGCCTGGCCTGTGGATGGGGGTGGGCGGCAGTTTCGATGTCTGGGCAGGGACAAAAAAAAGAGCCCCCGCCTGGATGGGAGCTCTGCAGATCGAATGGTTGTACCGGCTCTATCAGGAACCCCACCGCTGGCGGCGGATGTTGTCCCTGCCCGCGTTTGCCTGGGCGGTGCTCCGCGGTGGCTGAGCCCTGCTGCGTTGAGCTCTGGTGATGCCTGGAGCCTGCCGTTGATTCGCGATTCAGCGGAAGCCGACGGAGGCTTGCCAGACGAAGGCCAACAGCAGGAAGAAAAGTGGAATGATCGGCAGGATGTCGACCAGCGGGCCGAAGGCCTGGTACGCCTCAGGAAGCTGGGCCAGCGTCAACACAGCCATGCCAGTGAATACTGCCATTCCTGGTGCTTAGAACAAGATCAAATCGGACGCTACCACGTGTGGGCCGCCGCAGAGCCCGGCTCCCAGGGAGCGAAATCCTCTGCAAAACAACCGTCGGCAATGGCGCGGCCCATCGCCGTGGTGAAGCGGATCAGGTGGGTGAGGTTGTGCAGGCTCAGCAGGGTGCGTCCCAGCATTTCATCGCTGCGAATCAGGTGGCTGAGGTAGGCGCGGCTGTGGCTCCTGCAGGCCAGGCAGGGGCAGCTGGCATCAAGGGGGGTGTGGTCGTGGCGAAAGCGGGCATTGCGCAGGTTCCAGCGTTCGCCCCCGACTAAGGCGGTGCCGTGGCGTCCCAGTCGGGTCGGCAGGACGCAGTCGAACAGGTCGATCCCCTGGGCCACGGCGATCGCCATTTCGCGCAGGCTGCCGATGCCCATCAGGTAGCGAGGTTTGTGCTCCGGCAGCAACGGGGTGACCTGGCGAACGATTCTGTGCATCTCCTCCACCGGTTCACCGACGCTGACCCCGCCGATCGCGATGCCCGGCAGGTCCATGGCCGCCACGGCCCTGGCGGATTGGTCCCGCAACTGGGGATAGAGACCGCCCTGGACGATGCCGAACAGGGCCTGGTCGGCACGGTTGTGGACGACCGCACAGCGCTCCAGCCAGTCCTGGGTGCGCCGGCAGGCCACGGCCACTTCGGCTTCGCTGGCCCCATAGGGAGGGCACTGGTCAAAGGCCATCACCACATCGGCCCCCAGGGCCATCTGAATCTCCATGGAGCGCTCCGGCGTCAGCGTGATCCGAGCGCCGTCGCGGGGGGAGCGGAAGACAACGCCGTGGTCGTCGATGCGATTGAGCGCCCCCAGGCTGAACACCTGATACCCGCCCGAGTCGGTGAGCAGGGGCCCGGGCCAGCCCATGAAACGGTGCAGTCCGCCGGCTTCCGCCACCACCGCTTCGCCGGGCTGGAGGTGCAGGTGATAGGTGTTGGCCAGCACCATCTGGGCGCCGGTGGTGGCTAATTGATCGGCGCTGACCCCCTTGACGGTGGCCGCGGTGCCCACCGGCATGAAGCGTGGCGTCGTGATCACGCCGTGGGGGGTGTGAAACCTGCCGCAGCGTGCCTGGGTGTGACGGCAGGAGGCGGTGCGCTCGTAATGAAAAGGAATGGCCGGAGTCGATCGACTGGCCCCTGCCCCAGGGGGTGACAAGGCTGGGTT
Organism: Synechococcus sp. SynAce01; assembly: GCF_001885215.1. Classification (GTDB taxonomy): domain Bacteria; phylum Cyanobacteriota; class Cyanobacteriia; order PCC-6307; family Cyanobiaceae; genus Regnicoccus; species Regnicoccus frigidus. The sequence continues at coordinate 1,572,611 of NZ_CP018091.1, forward strand.
CGCTCAACGGTGGGTTGAACTTAAGGGGTGCCCCTCACGCCTGCCCCGCCGGTGATTCCCGCTCCGCCCGTGACGCCTCCCTCTTCCGGCCGTGCACGCGCCCCTGGATGGCTGCGGGATCTTGCTGGAGCCTGGGTCTTCTACAGCGTGCTGCCGCCCTGGCCCAGGCTCCAGCCGCGCTTCGAGCGCATCGCCCGTTTTGCGCCCTGGATCGGGCTGGTGCTGGGTGGCTTGCAGGCCCTGCTCTGGGGGGGCACCGCCCTCTGGCTGCCTGCGGAGGCCCGCGTGGCCCTGGTGCTGGCCCTGGGCTTCTGGCTCAGCGGCGGCCTTCATGTCGATGGGGTGATGGACACCGCCGATGGTCTGGCTGCCGGTGAGCGCTCGCTTGAGGCGATGGACGACAGCCGGGTGGGGGCCAGTGGTGTGCTGGCCTTCACGCTGCTGCTACTGCTGCGGGCCGCCGCCCTGCTGAGCCTGGCGGCGGCCGCCTCTGCGGCAGTGGTGGCGCAGGTGTTGATCTGGTCAGCGGTCTGGGGACGGATGGCGCCGCTGCTGGCGATTGGGGCCTTCCCCTATCTGCGCCAGGACGGCACCGCTGGCTTTCATCGCCGCCACTGGCTCGGCATCGGCCGGGAGTTGCGTCCCTCGTTACTGCTGCTGGCCGCACTGGCGCTCCAGGGGGCAGGGCCGCTGGGGGCAGGCTGGTTCTGGCAGGGCTGGCTGGGGCTGCTGCCGGCGCTGCTGGTGCCGCTCTGGCTGGGCCGGCGACTGGGCGGCCACAGCGGCGACAGCTATGGGGCCTGCGTTGAGTGGACCGACAGCCTGGCCCTGCTGCTGATGGCCCTGGTGATCTCAGCGGGCTGGCTGATCTGAGGGCAGGCTGAGGCAGAAGGCATTCCCTTCGCCGGGCAGGTCCGCAGCAACGGCCTGGGGGGGCTGGATCAGCTGCAGCTCACCACCCAAGCTGCGGGCCAGCTGCCTGGCCAAGGCCAGGCCCACCCCCGTTCCCGAGAGCCCCTCCGACGTGGCGCCGCGGACCCCCCGTTCAAAGATCGCCTCTCGCTCGTTGAGGCTGATCGCCGGCCCCCCATCCCAGACCGTGAGACGGAGCTGGCCTGGCTGGCTGTCGTTCTGGCTGACTGGCTGGCTGCAGTGGAGTCCAACGGCGCTGCCTTTCGGGCTGTAGCGGAAGGCATTTTCAAGCAGATTCGCCAGGATTTCAGCCACGGCTCCGCTGTCGCCGCTCCAGTCGGGACGCCACCCGGGCCCGAACCAGTCGCGGTCCTGCAAGGACGCGGTGGCCGCGGCCCGCTGCAGCAAGGGGTCCAGGCGCTCCTGCAGAGGCTGCGCTTGCCCGGAGCTCAGCGAGGGGGGCAGCAGCAGGGGGTGGGGCTCGGCGCTCACCGAGTCCAGCTCCAGGCGGCTCCCCAGGCTGTCGATGGCGTCGACGTAACGATTCAGCTGGCGTTCTTCCTCCAGCAGGCCGTCGACGAGGGAACGGTTCTCGGGATCACGTTCCAGTCGCCGTTTCAACAGTTGGCCGAAGGTGCGCAAGGCAGCCAGCGGATTGCGGAGCTGGTGCACGAGCAACCGCAGATCCCGGTCCTGGCCCTCCAGCTGACCCTGCAGGCGCTGATTGTCGAGGTCAAAGCAGCGGGCTTCGGTCAGGCAGTGCGCCACCGCCTGGAGACGGACGCTCAGGCTCGGTGGCCAGGGAAGTTGGGCTGTTTCCACCCGCAGGGCTCCCAGCAGCAGTCGGTCCTGACGCAAGGGCAGCCAACGCCGCTCGGCGCTGGGCAGTTGCAGGCTGCGGTCCTCGTCAACGGCCGGCAGAATCCGATCGTCGCGGGGCCAGTGGCCGACGGGAATCAGGCCGGGTTTGCCATCGCCCCCTGGCAAGGCGAGGTAAACCACCAGAGAGCGAAGGTCGGGACGGTCGGAGAACTGGGCCAGCTGATGGCCGAGCAAGGTCAGGAAGCGGGCGGAGATCTCCATCGGTGACTGGGCTTGACGCTGAAACCGTGAAATTTGCGCTCGGATGTTGGGATCCAGTAAAAAAGGCGTAATATTTGAGTATCGACCAATACTTCGCACTCCGGGAGCCGGATCACCAAGCGAAGCAGAGGCGGCCTTCGTTGCATCCCCTTGCAGCTGAGGTTACAGCAGAGGCAGACACGTCCCTCTGTTGTTTGATGGCCTGTTTTCAGGCCATCGCGTCACTGTTGGCCTGGTTGCAGAGAGTCCCTTATCCGGGTGATCCTCTGTTATCTCCTCCACCCGGCAGAAAGTTGTTTGGGAGTTGGCAAGCATGCTCCTTTTGAGTGTGCCGCCGCTTTGGCTCGCCCCTGGCCCGCCATTTTCCTACCCATCCTCATCCTCCTCCCCTTTGGGAGTGGTTTCATGTCAAAGAAGCGCAAGCGGATCAGCCGCCGTCGTCTTGCCGGTCAGCGCGTGCTAGCCCACATTCCCACCCATAACCTTGAAACTGGTGAACACAAGCCGGTCACGGCCGCCCGTCGGTTCATCGCCGAATCCGGCCTGCAGCCCCCGGCCTTGCTGAATGTGCGCCGCAACGAGCACACCACGGATCGTTTTTTCTGGGGTGAAAAGGGCCTGTTCAGCGCCCAATACGCTGAGGAGAATCACTTTCTGTTCCCTTCCCTGCGGCTGATCGTGGATCAGATCGGTGAAGACGCGCTCTTTGCCGGCCTTGAGCCCACCGGCTCCGACGACTGGGAAGAAATGGAAGAGTACGAATACGCCTTCGTTTGACGCCGAAGGCCTGATGCCGAAGCAGGCCCAATCATCCTCTTGCCGGTTCATCCCGGCTCCGGGGTGATTGGGGTGGCCGATCTAAGCCTGGCTTGCTTGTTCAAGGCCACTCCTTCGCTCACGGCAATTGTTCCTTCAGGAACGTCCGCAGCATCGGAAACAGGCCGACGTCGATCGTGTGTCCACCGCTGAAGCGCAGCAGCTCGGCGCTGCCGCCCGCTGCACGCAACTGGCGCAGCACCTCTTCACTCGCTGCCACCGGCACCACCGGGTCTTGTTCGCCATGGGTGAGTAACACCCGGGCCAGCGGTGCTTGTGGGGCCCAGCCGGGGTGGGGATAGCCGCTGCAGGCGATCAGGCCGGCCAGCGGCAGGCCGCTAGCCACATCGAGGGCCATGGCCGCCCCCTGGGAAAAGCCCAGCACCACGGTGGCCTCCAGCGGAATCGACTCCGCGAGCACCAGCAGCCGCTGGCGCAGATCCATACGGGCGGGCGGCAGCCCTGGCCATTCCGGTTGCTGCAGGTCGTACCACTGCCTGCCCACCCCGTGGGGATGGGGCTCCGGAGCTCGTAAAGCCACAAGGGCCACGGCAGGCCCTCCCAGTTCTTCGCCGAGATCGAGCAGGTCGTCGGCGTCCGCGCCCCAGCCATGCAGGAGCACAAGGCGCTGTTTGGCGTCGGCGGGGCCTTGCTGCAGCTGGTCCTGGGTCATGGGGAGGGAAGCAAATGGGAGCTCTGGGTAGGTTGTGGCGATTCAGTTCGGCGATCGCCATGCCACCCACGGCCCTCCTGAGTGTGTCGGATAAGGAAGGGGTCGTGGCCCTGGCTGAAGCGCTCCACCGCAGCCACGGCTACCAGCTCCTCTCCAGCGGTGGCACCGCTTCGGTGCTGGCGGCGGCTGGCCTGCCGGTGACGCGGGTGGCCGATCACACCGGATCCGCTGAGATCCTCGGTGGGCGCGTCAAAACCCTGCACCCCCGCATCCATGGCGGCATCCTGGCCAGACGCGATGACCCGGGTCATCAGGCCGACCTGCAGGCCCAGGCCATTCCCTTGATCGACCTGGTGGTCGTGAACCTCTATCCGTTTGTGGCCACGGTGGCCGATCCGGCCGTGGACTGGGAGCAGGCGATCGAAACCATCGACATCGGCGGCCCGGCGATGCTGCGGGCCGCGGCCAAGAACCATGTCGATGTGGCCGTTCTCACCCGCCCCGAGCAGTACGGACCGTTTCTCGCCGCCCTGGCGGAGGGGCGGCTTGATCAGGCGTTCCGCCGCCAGCTGGCCCTCGAGGCCTTCCGGCACACCGCCGCCTATGACGCGGCCATCAGTGGCTGGCTCGAATCCCAGCTGGCCAGCGCGGCCGCTCCGCCCCTGCAGCTCCAGTTGCCGGCCCGGCAAACCCTGCGCTACGGCGAAAATCCCCACCAGAGCGCCGTCTGGTACAGCGCCCCGGACGCTGGCTGGGGCGCCGCCCGCCAGCTGCAGGGCAAGGAGCTCAGCACCAACAACTTGCTCGACCTCGACGCTGCCCTGGCCACCGTGCGTGAGTTCGGCTACGGCGTGCCGTTGCCTCAGGGAGGCCAGCCGGCGGCGGTGGTGGTGAAGCACACCAACCCCTGCGGTGTGGCGATCGGCGCTGACGGCATCGAGGCCCTCAGCCGGGCCCTCGATGCCGACAGGGTCTCGGCCTTCGGCGGCATCGTGGCCGTCAACAGTCCGGTGGAGCTGGAGGCCGCCCGCCTGCTCAGCGGCCTGTTTCTCGAATGCGTGGTGGCCCCGTCTTACAGCGCCGAAGCCCTGGCGCTGCTGGCGAGCAAGGCCAATCTGCGGCTGCTGGAACTGAGCGCCACCCTGATTCAGCGGGCCTCCCGCCGCCAGCTGCGCAGCGTGCTCGGTGGGGTGCTGGAGCAGGAGCTCGACGACCAATCCGCCTCCGAGGACAGCTGGCAGGTGGTCAGCCGCCGGGCGCCGAGCAGCGCCGAACGCGACGACCTGCGCTTTGCCTGGCGCCTGGTGCGCCATGTGCGCTCCAATGCGATCGCCGTGGCTCGGGGCGGGATCAGCCTGGGGATCGGTGCCGGCCAGATGAACCGGGTGGGCTCCGCCCGGCTGGCCCTGGAAGCGGCCGGTGAGCAGGCAAGGGGCGCCGTGCTCTCCAGTGATGGCTTCTTCCCCTTCGCTGATACCGCGCAGCTGGCGGCCAGCCATGGGATCACCGCGCTGATTCAGCCGGGAGGAAGCAAGCGCGACGGCGAATCGATCGCGGCCTGTGACGACCACGATCTGGCCATGATCGTCACAGGCCGCCGCCATTTCCTGCATTAAGCGGCGCAGGGGTGCGTGCCAGTTGTAACTTCGCTAGCAACGCCCCACCTCTCCATGCCAGACGCCATCGCCTTCAACCTCAACTTCCTCCATCCCTTGTTGATGTGGTCGTTGCTGGCCCTCTCGGGCTATGCCCTTTTCCTGGGCATCAAGGCGAAGAAAACCCGCACGGCCGAGCTTGAACAACGCAAGGAACTGATCAAAGGCAAGTACGCCCAGCGCCACTACGTGATCGGCAGTCTGGTGCTGGCGGTGATGGTGCTGGGCAGTTTTGGTGGCATGGCCGTCACTTACTTGAACAACGGCAAGCTGTTCGTTGGCCCCCACCTGCTGGCAGGCCTCTCGATGGTGGGCCTGATCGCCGTGGCCGCCTCCCTCTCCCCCTGGATGCAGCGCGGCAATCTGATCGCCCGTAAGGTCCACGTGGGCCTGAATATGACGGTGATGAGCCTGTTCCTCTGGCAGGCCGTCAGCGGGGTTCAGATCGTCAACAAGATCTGGGTCAATCGCTGACATTCATCAGCCGGATCAAGACTCAGCAGGATCAAGCCCTGCCTGGTGGCCACAAGCCACAACAGGCTGTCCGCGATGGCCGGCTCCGCGTTCAGAAGTGAGCCCGGCGCCTTGGCGGGCAGCTGAGGTTGTGGTTGGCGTGAAAATCTTCCTGAACCTTCCAGGTGAGTTTGCGGGAGACCTGACGCACGATCTGGCGAAGCAAATGGTCTCCACTTGACTGCACCAGGCCATCTGGGAGCAGACCGATCACGGCAGGCAGGCGAATCCAGACACTCAGGTCGAGTTCCCAGCACACCTGGGTGCCAGGCCCGTGCTCAAGCTCCAGCCGCTCAAGCTGCAACGTGGCCTTGAAATCCACGTCGTAGATCTCCTGGAGTGAGGGATCGCCATCGGCCAACGGGACGGTGACGATGCGGTAAATCCCTTCGCTCTGGGGCAGCAACTCCAGGGCGATCGTGGGTTCGACCTCAAAGCCGAAATTCCCGAAACGACCCAGGGTCAGGGCATAGCCGTTCTGGCCGATCGACAGCACCTTCATCGGGGCGGCGCAGCGGCGGAACCAGCCGTCGTGGTGGTCGAGGTAGTTGGCAACCAGCGGTGCCTCCGAGCGCATTTCCATCAGGTCGGCGAACTGGCTGCTGTAGCAGCGCACGCGCGGATCGGACCCGTCTCGTAGCCGGGCACTGGCCACGGTGGCGGATGGAATGCGGGGATGGGCGATGGACAAAAGACTCCGATTTCCCCCCTTGCCCGGCCAGGAGAGCAGATCAATGAGGGCAATCCCAATCTAGGTGTCAAAAGCCAGCCGAGTTGGCGCCGCTGTGACAGCGATCAGTTGTCGCACAGGTCCATCAGATGGCGGATGACGTCTTCAACCACCCGGTCGGGGGTGGAGGCCCCAGAGGTGATGCCCACCCGCAGCGGGCCGGCGGGCAGGAATGGGGTGACCGATTCAAGATCGCCGCCCAGGGGCATGTGCTCAATCTGGTTGCCAGGACCGATCCGCTCCGGCGTATCGATGTGAAAGGAGCGGATGCCCCGGCTGATCGCAATCTCCTGGAGGTGGGTGGTGTTCGAGGAGTTGTAACCGCCGATCACCACCATCAGATCAAGCGGTTCGTCCACCAGGGAGAACATGGCGTCCTGACGTTCCTGGGTGGCGTCGCAGATCGTATTGAAGGCGAGGAAGTGCTCGTTCAGTGCGACCGGGCCATGGCGTTGCAGCATGGTGCGCTCGAACATCCGGCCGATTTCCTCCGTTTCGCTCTTGAGCATGGTGGTCTGATTGGCCACGCCAACCCTGGAGAGGTCTCGGTCGGGGTCGAAACCGGGCGAGCAGGCTTTGGCAAAATGCTCGATGAACGCTTGGCGATTGCCCTTGCCGAGGATGTAGTCGCAGACCATCTGGGCTTCGGTCAGGCCGAGAACCACCAGATAGGTTCCGGCGAAGGAACTGGTGGCCAGGGTTTCCTCGTGCTTCACCTTGCCGTGGATGATCGAGGTGAAGGCATGTTTCTTGTGCTTCTCCACCGTGTTCCACACCTTCGACACCCAGGGACAGGTGGTGTCGACGATGTGACAGCCCCGCTCGTTGAGGAGTTGCATCTCCTGCACCGTGGCGCCGAAGGCCGGCAGGATCACCACATCACCGACGCCCACCTCTGAAAAATCCTTGACCCCATCTTCGACCTGGATGAACATCACGTTCATCTCGCGCAGATGGTCGTTCACCGAGGGGTTGTGGATGATCTCGTTGGTGATCCAGATCCGTTCGGTGGGGAAGTGACGTCGGGTTTCGTAGGCCATGGCCACGGCCCGCTCCACACCCCAGCAAAAGCCGAAGGCTTCGGCCAGTCGAATCGTGAGCCGGCCATGGCGCAGTTCGTAGCCGTTTTCACGGATGGTGGCGATCAGTTCGCTCTGATAGGCCTCCTCCAGGTTTCCGGACACCTCTTCAGCCCGACCGAAGCCGCGGCGGTTGTAGCGCTCGGAATGGTGCAGCGAGCGTTTGAAGGCGCGGGTGTCCATGGCAACGCCGTCTCAATGTCCGCTGACTCTATGGGCCAAGCCCAGCGGTTGGCGCAAAAAAAACCCACGGCCGAAGCCGTGGGTGCAAGAAGCCAAACAGGGGTGGATCCGATCAGCCCACAGAGGAGACGAAATCGGGATAAGCCTCCATGCCGTGCTCGCTGATGTCGAGGCCCTCGGTTTCTTCCGATTCGCTCACCCGGATACCTCCGGAGACCGCCGAAAGCACCGACCAGAGGATCCAGGAGGTGACAACGGCGAAGATGCCGTAGGCCAGAACTCCAACGATCTGATAGCCAAACTGGCCAAAGCCATGGCCGTAGAGCAGGCCTTTGTCCTTGTTGAACAGGCCAACAGCCAGGGTTCCCCACATGCCACAGGTGCCGTGAACGGAGAAGGCACCCACGGGATCATCGATACTCAGCGAATCGAGCATCGCCACGGAGAAGACCACCAGGCCACCACCGATGAAGCCGGCGATCCAGGCACCGGCCATGGAGAAACCATCGCAACCGGCCGTGACGCTCACCAGACCGGCAAGGATGCCGTTGATGGTCATCGTCAGGTCAGGTTTGCCGCCGCGAATCTGGGACACCAGGGTTCCGGAGATGGCACCACCGGCTGCACCGAGGGTGGTGGTGACGGCCACGTAGGGGACGGTCTGATCCATCGCCAACACCGAACCCGGGTTGAAGCCGTACCAGCCGATCCAGAGGATCAGGCAACCCAGCGTGGCAATGGCCATGCTGTGTCCAGGCAGGGCCTGGGTTTTGCCATTGACGAACTTGCCGATGCGGGGGCCGAGAATGATCGCGCCGACCAAGCCGGCCCAGGCACCAAAGGAGTGAACAATCGAGGAGCCGGCAAAGTCAATGAAGCCCATCTCACTCAGCCAGCCACCATTCCACTGCCACGATCCGGCGATGGGATAGAGCAGACCGACCAGAACCAACGAGAACACCACAAAGGCGCTGAACTTGATGCGCTCGGCAACAAGGCCAGAAACGATCGTGGCGGCGGTGGCGGCGAAGGCCACCTGGAAGAAGAAGTCAACGGTTGGAACCAGGGAGCCGTCCGTGACCATCTCCGGGGTTACCGCAGGATCAAAGAAGATGCCCTTGAAGAACAGCCAGCCGCCGATCACGGCGTTGCCGTACATGATCGAGTAGCCAACGAACCAGTAGGCCGTTGCGGCAAGTGCAAAAACAATCAGATTCTTGAGCAGGATGTTGACGGCATTCTTCTGCCGGCACATCCCGGCTTCGACCATGGCGAAGCCCGCATTCATGAAAATGACGAGGATCGCTGCGACGAAGATGAACAGGTTGTTGATCAGGAAGGCTGGTGTCAGCTCTGGCAATTCAGCGGCATGGGCCGAAAGATTGAAAACTCCAAGCCCGAAGAGGGCGAGGGGAATACAGGCCAGCCAGGTCAGGGTGCCCTGATCTTTCAGACCCTTGATGCGGCCAAACAGCAGGGATGGAGCATCGAGCAGGCTGGTGTCCTTCAGCCGCCGTGGCTTGGGCCGGCGAGGAGCATGGAGAGCAACGGTCATGGAGCGATTGATCGCAGAGGACGTCATGTGGACATTGCAACGCTGAAAAAAGCGTTCCATCGTGGCTAAAAGTGCTCGCAAGTGCCCCTTTCTCAGGTCGCATCCGCTACAGAAGTCCTGAAATCTTCGTTCAGGTTGCGATCTTGGGACCTCTCGGCAGCACCGGCGCCACCCCCAGCCAGGTCACGGCCGTGGCTTCGAAGCGGTAGCGGCAAGGCAGCACCTCCACCCCTTGGGTCAGGGCCTCGCGGAACAGCTCCCCGTAGCGGGGATCGGCGGAATCCCCGGGAGCGAATCGGCTCACATCCCAGCGGCTCAGGCATGGCACCAGCACGGCCCGCGCGGTGGGGATCAGGGCGGCCAGTTCAATCAGATGCTTCTGGCCCCGCTCGGTGACGGTGTCGGGGAAGAGGGCCAGATCCCCCTGGCTCCAGGTGGTGTTCTTCACTTCCAGATAGATCGGCCGGGGATCAGCCGCCGCCGCCGGCGGGCTCAGCAGCAGGTCGATGCGACTGCGACGGTTGGCGCCATAGGGGACCTCGGCCCTGATCGACTCGATCGGGCCCAGCCAGGGCTCGAGGCAGCCTGCCTCGATCGTGGCCCGCACCAGTCGATTCGGCAGGGCCGTATTCACCCCCACCCAGCCGGTCTCACCATCGGCGCCCACCACCTGGGCCTGCTCCCAGGTCCAGTCGAGTTTGCGTTCCGGCCGCGGGTCGTGCCGCAGCCGCACCAGGCCTCCGGGCTTGAGCACCCCGGTCATCGGCCCGGTGTTGGGGCAGTGGCAGGTCACCACCTGCCCGCCTGCCAGCTCCACATCGGCCAGAAAACGCTTGTATCGCTTCAGCAACACCCCTTCGACCAGGTTCTGGGGCCAGAGGATCTGGGTGGGCATGCTGCGAGGCCGGCAGACCATGCTGCACCGCCAGAGGGGAGAATCAGCCGGCGATGCGGCTTCGGCAGCGACTGGATGGCGAAAACCCTGAGGCGGATCGCCCTGATCGTGGCCATGGCCACCGCCTTGAGCAAGGTGGCCGGCCTGGTGCGACAGCAGGTGATCGCCGCCGCCTTCGGGGTCGGGGCCGCCTACGACGCCTACAACTACGCCTACGTGCTGCCGGGGTTTCTGTTGATCCTGCTGGGGGGGATCAACGGTCCGTTCCACAGCGCCATGGTGAGCGTGCTGGCGCGCCGTCCCCGCCAGGAAGGGGCCCACGTGCTAGCTGCGATCAACACCCTGGTGGGGGTCGGATTGCTCGGAGTCACGATCCTGCTGGTGGCCGCGGCCGATCCGTTAATCACCCTGGTGGGGCCGGGGCTCGGGGCTGATCGCCATGCCATTGCCGTTCTGCAGTTGCGCTGGATGGCACCGATGGCCCTGTTCGCGGGGTTGATCGGTCTTGGCTTCGGCGCCCTCAACGCGGCCGATGTCTTCTGGCTGCCCTCCGTCAGCCCGCTGGTCTCCAGCCTGGCGATGATCGCTGGAATCGGCCTGCTCTGGTGGCAACAGGGCGCCGCCATCAGCCTGCCCGCCACGGCGCTGCTCGGCGGGGTCGTCCTGGCCGGCACCACCACGCTCGGAGCCTTGCTGCAGTGGTTGATCCAGCTGCCGGCGCTCGCCAAGCAGGGCCTGCATCGCTTCCGGCTCGTCTGGGACTGGCACCATCCCGGCGTTCGTGAGGTGCTGCAGGTGATGGGCCCGGCCACACTCTCCTCGGGAATGCTGCAGATCAATGTGTTCACCGATCTGTTCTTCGCCTCCGGCATCGTTGGAGCCGCCGCCGGCCTCGGCTACGCCAATCTGCTGGTGCAGACCCCGCTGGGCCTGCTCTCGAACGTGCTGCTGGTGCCCCTGCTGCCGGTGTTCGCCCGGCTCACGGCTCCCGCCGACCGGCCGGCCCTGGTGGGCCGCATCCGCCAGGGCCTGATGCTTTCCAACGCCAGCATGTTGCCGCTCGGCGCCTTGATGGTGGGCCTGGCCGGCCCGATCGTCGCCCTCGTCTACGAGCGGGGGGCCTTCGACAGCCAGGCCGCCGCCCTGGTCGGTGGTCTGCTGATGGCCTACGGACTGGGGATGCCGGCCTATCTGGGGCGCGATGTGCTGGTGCGGGTGTTCTATGCCCTGGGTGATGGCGTGACGCCGTTTCGCTTTTCGATGGCCGGGATCGGTTTCAACGTGATCTTCGACTGGGTTCTCGTCGGCGGCCCGACGCCCTGGGGGCTGCAGCTGAGCGCCCTGAATTTTGGAGCTCCCGGTCTGGTGTTGGCCACCGTGGCCGTCAACCTGATCACCTGCGTCGCCCTGCTGCTGGCCCTGCGCAAGCGTCTCGGCGAGCTCCCCCTGCGCCGCTGGGCCAGCGACACGGCCCTGCTGATGGGAGCGGCGCTTGTGGCCGGTCTGGCCGCCTGGATCTTGTCGAACGGTGTGCGCTGGCCGGCCGGGCTGCCTGGCCTGCTGCTGCAGGGTGGCCTCAGCGCCGGCCTCGGCCTGGGACTGTATGGCCTGCTGGCCACCGCCGCCGGGGTGCCGGAAGCCCAGCAGCTCAGCCAACAGATCCGGCAACGGCTCAGCCGTCGTTCTTGAGCCGCACCTGCCGTTCTTCGCGCACGTGAACAGGGATCTCCAGGTGGTTGCGGCCCAGCATCACCGGACCATCAAGGGAATAGATCTTCGCCTCGATGCCGAATTCCCGAAAAGCTGTCTCCAATTCCTGGATCAGGGCCTTCTCGACCTGGGCTTCGGCATCGACCACCTTGCCGATCAGCCGCCCGCCCAGCTTGCCCATGCGCTGGCTCACCACCTCACGGGCATTGGTGACCTCGATGACCAGCATCCAGCGCCTGCGGGAGGGGCAACACTATGCGCCAGTTGGTGCGCCTGTTGGTCCCCCTGCACAACCGCTTAGGAGCAGAAGGATTCGAGGATGTCTTCGAGATCCCGCAGTTGGCCCGCCGGAATCAACCGGGCCAACGGCAAGCGGCCGGGCCCTCCGCCGATCGGCACCTGAAGGGCTTCGAGGGCCTGGCGTGCGCAGATCCCAGCGCCCTGATCGATCCGGGCGGCGCACTCGATCGCCAGCGGATCGGCCAGTCCGGCGTCCCCCAGGTAGAGGTGCCAGCCAGCGATCTGGATGTAGAGGCGGTCGGCCAGAGCCAGCGAGAGCTCTTGGAATTGGCTTGTCGTCAAACTCAAGGTTGCAGTTGCGATCCTTTCCTCAGGATGGAGCCACTGGTGCCGACTTCGCATGTAGTCGCAACACGATGAGGAGATGCATCAGCAGAGCAGCGGCCCAGGCCAGCGTCAGCCAGCCCAGGTGCTGGAAGGGATGGCGCAGCCCCTGCAGGAACCAGAGGCCGCTGTTGAAGGCGGCGAACACCCCGCCATGGACGCAGAGGTTGACGACCCGCTCGAAGTGGCGATAGGTGGGATCGGCGGGGTCGGCGGGCCCGTACCAGCGGATTGGCATGGAGGAAAGGAGCAAGGCCCCCAGACGCTGGATCCATTCTCTCCTTCTGTCGAAACGTCAGGGCAGTTGACGGATGGCACCCCCGTGCGGTGAGAATGTCGGTTCAAGCGCTTGTAGCTCAGCGGATTAGAGCATCTGACTACGGATCAGAGGGTCGGGAGTTCGAATCTCTCCAGGCGCGCTTTCAACCGTCCCCAGGGGCGGTTTTTTATTGATCAGCCACGGTTTGTTCGTCCACGGCCACGGTTGTTCGTCGTTGCTTGCGTTCGTCGTTTCTTACGATGAGCCACTAGCGCCTTGACTTGCAGCGATGACGGATTTCACCGGTGCCGCCCTGAACCAGTCCCTCGCGGCCGGCGATCCCGCCATCGCGGCCCTGATCGCCAAGGAGGGCGAGCGGCAGCAGCACCATCTCGAATTGATCGCCAGCGAGAACTTCACCTCGCGGGCGGTGATGGAGGCCCAGGGATCGGTGCTCACCAACAAGTACGCCGAAGGCTTGCCCCACAAGCGCTACTACGGCGGCTGTGAGCACGTTGACGCGATCGAGGAGCTGGCGATCGCCCGGGCCCGCCAGCTGTTCGGGGCCGCCTGGGCCAACGTGCAGCCCCACAGCGGCGCCCAGGCCAATTTCGCCGTTTTTCTGGCCCTGCTCCAGCCCGGTGACACGATCCTGGGGATGGATCTTTCGCACGGGGGCCATCTCACCCATGGCTCGCCGGTGAATGTGTCAGGCAAGTGGTTCAAGGCGGTCCACTACGGCGTTTCGCCCGACACCGAGCATTTGGATTTTGCCGTGATCCGTCAGCTGGCCCTGGAGCACCGCCCCAAGCTGATCATCTGTGGCTACTCGGCCTACCCGCGCACGATTGATTTCGCGGCCTTCCGCGCCATCGCCGACGAGGTCGGCGCCTACCTTCTGGCGGACATGGCCCACATCGCCGGCCTGGTCGCCGCTGGGGTGCACCCCAGCCCCATTCCCCATTGCCATGTGGTCACGACCACCACCCACAAGACCCTGCGTGGGCCCCGCGGCGGCTTGATCCTCACCAACGACGCCGACTTCGGCCGCCAGTTCGACAAAGCGGTGTTTCCCGGCAGCCAAGGGGGGCCGCTGGAGCATGTGGTGGCCGCCAAGGCGGTGGCCTTCGGAGAGGCGCTCCAGCCAGGCTTCCGGGCCTACAGCCAGCAGGTGGTGGCCAACGCCCAGGCCCTGGCTGAGCGGCTGATCGAGCGCGGCCTGCGGGTCGTCTCCGGTGGCACCGATAACCACCTGGTTCTGATCGATCTGCGTTCGGTCGGCCTGACCGGCAAGGTGGCTGATCTGCTGATGAGCGATGTGAACATCACCGCCAATAAAAACACCGTTCCCTTTGACCCTGAATCCCCGTTCGTGACCAGTGGCCTGCGCATTGGTAGCGCCGCCCTGACGACACGAGGTTTCGATACCGAAGCCTTCGAGGAGGTGGCCGAGGTGATTGCTGATCGCCTGCAGAAGCCCGCCGATGCCGTCGTCGAGCTGCGTTGCCGCGAGCGGGTCAAGGCCTTGTGTGACCGTTCCCCCCTCTATGGGCCGTCCAAGGTCGCCCAGATGGTCTGACCCCCATCCCTAAGCTGTCGCTCACAAGCTGATCGGTTATGACCAGCCCGGCCGATCTGTTCGGCAGTCCGCTCAAAGTGGCTGTCGTCACGTTCGGCATTGCCGCCGTGCTCACGGCCCTGATCGTTCCGCTGGTCCGGCGTCTGGGCCTGCGCTATGGCCTGATTGACACCCCCGATCCGCGCAAGCAGCACGCCGTCCCGATGGTTCGGCTCGGTGGTGTCGGCATGGTGGCCGGCTTTTCCCTGGCCCTGGCGATCACTTGGTTTCTCGGTGGCTTCGGCAGCCTGGCGCCGGCCAAGGATGAACTGATCTGGACGACCCTGGCCGGAGCTCTCTGCTTCTTTGTGATCGGCCTTGCCGACGACCTCTTCGCCCTGCCTCCCCTGCCCAGGCTGGCCGGTCAGGTGGCGGTGGCGATGGTGGTCTGGAGCGAAGGGGTGCGCATCGGCGGGATTGATCTTCCCCTCGGTCTGGTCGGCTTGCCAGGGTCGGCCCTGGTGCTGCCCGATGGGCTTAGCCTGCTGGCCACGGTGATCTGGCTGGTGGGCATCACCAATGCGATCAATTGGATCGATGGCCTCGATGGCCTGGCCGCCGGTGTGGGTGGCATCGCCGCGATCGGCTTGCTGTCGGTGAGTTTCAGCCTGCAGCAGAGCGCCGCTGGCCTGCTGGCTGCCGCCCTGGCCGGGGCTTGTTTCGGCTTCCTGCGTCACAACTTCAACCCCGCCCGCATCTTCATGGGCGATGGCGGCTCCTATTTCCTCGGGTTTGCCCTGGCGGCTATCAGCATCGTGGGCCCCGCCAAGGGGCTCACCACCGTCAGCCTGCTGTTCCCCCTGCTGATTCTTTCGCTGCCGCTGGCGGACATGTCGGCGGTGATCATGGGCCGGCTGAGTGAGGGCCACTCGCCCTTCTACCCCGACCGCCGCCATCTTCACCACCGGCTGCTGCGGGCCGGCTTCAGCCATCGCCGCACCGTTGTGCTGATTTATGCCTTCACCCAGTGGCTGGCGGCCCTGGCTCTGGTTGTGGCCGATGTGGAGATGCGCTTTCTCTGGCTGGCGATCGCCACGGCGGTGCTGATCGGGGCCTTGGTGCGCTCCCGCCAGAAACGCCTGGTGGCGGGCGTTTCCGAACGTCCATGCTCCGGTGATGCCGATGGCTGACCCCAGCTGTTCCGCTGAGTCTCCAGAAACCAGCAGTGCAGCGATCAGCAGTGCCGCGAAAGGAGCCCTTGCTGCCGAGATTCTCTGCATCGGCACCGAGCTGTTGCTCGGCACCATTCTCAACGGCAACGCCCGCTGGTTGGCCGAGGAACTGGCGGCCCAGGGCCTCCCCCACTACCGCCAGACCGTGGTGGGCGACAACCGGGAGCGGCTGATCCAGGTGGTGCGCGAGTGCGCCCAGCGCTGCAGCCTGCTGGTGTGTACCGGCGGCCTTGGCCCCACCCCCGACGACCTCACCACCGAGGCGCTGGCCGCGGCCTTCGGCGCACCGTTGCAGGAGCGGCCCGAGATCTGGGCTGACATCAGCGCCAAACTCGCGGGCCGCGGTCGCCCGGTGGCGACCAGCAATCGCAAGCAGGCGCTGTTGCCCGTCGGCGCCCAGGTGTTGCCCAATCCCACCGGTACGGCGCCGGGAATGATCTGGAGCCCCCGACCGGGCTTCACCGTGCTCACCTTCCCGGGGGTCCCCGCCGAGATGCGGGCGATGTGGAATGGCACCGCTGTGGACTGGCTGAGCGGGCAGGGCTTCGGCGGTGGGGTGTTCCAGAGCCGCCTGCTGCGCTTCTGGGGCATCGGCGAATCCAGCCTGGCCGAGCAGGTGGACGATCTGCTGGCCCTGGAGAACCCCACCGTGGCCCCCTATGCAGGTGCCGGTGAGGTGAAGCTGCGACTCACTGCCCGGGCTGACACGGCCGCGGCAGCCCGGGGCCTGCTGGTGCCGGTGGAGGCGGAGTTGCGCGAGCGCACCGGCCTGCTCTGTTTCGGCGCCGATGACGACAGCCTGGCCTCGGTGGTGCTGGAGTTACTGCGTCAACGGGGGCAGACGCTCGCTGTTGCCGAATCGTGCACCGGTGGGGGCCTCGGTGCTGCCCTGGCCGGGGTGGCAGGGGCCTCCGATGTTTTTCTTGGCGGCGTGATTTCTTACAGCAACCGCATCAAGCAGGAGCTGATGGAGGTGCCGGCGGGAACCCTGGCGGCATATGGAGCTGTGAGCGACCCAGTGGCGCTGGCGATGGCCGAAGGGGTCCGTCGCCGGCTGGGCAGTGACTGGGCCATGGCGGTGACCGGCATTGCCGGCCCTGGCGGCGGAAGTGCCGACAAGCCCGTCGGGCAGGTTCACTTCGCCGTGGCGGGCCCCGATGGCAGCGAGGCGGCTTCTGTTCGCTTCGGTGCCCGGCGCGGCCGTGCCTGGATCCAGACCCTCAGCGTTGGCGAAGCCCTCAATCAACTGCGCCTGCGCTTGGGCCGATCAAGCCGCTGATTCCCCCGTCTCGGCAGCCCAGGTGATGTGCGGGTCTCCTGCTGCGAGAGCCGGCCGGCCGTTTCGCGCCCACCCTTCGGTTTTAGGCTGCTGGGATCGGCGGAGGTCACGGTGAGTTCCGGAACGCTGTACGACAAGGTTTGGGATCTGCACCGCGTGGCTGAGCTGCCCGGCGGCGCCACCCAGCTGTTCATCGGTCTGCACCTGATCCACGAGGTGACCAGTCCCCAGGCCTTCGTGGCCCTGCGGGAGCTGGGCCTGGGAGTGCGCCACCCGGAGAGGACGGTGGCCACCGTGGATCACATCGTGCCGACTACCTCCCAGGCGCGGCCCTTCGCTGATCCCCTGGCCGAAACAATGCTGGCCACCTTGGAGAGCCACTGCGAGGAGCACGGCATCCGCCTTCACGGCATCGGCAGCGGCCGTCAGGGGATTGTGCACGTGATTGCACCGGAGCTGGGTCTCACCCAGCCAGGCATGACCGTGGCCTGTGGCGATTCCCATACCTCCACCCACGGGGCCTTCGGAGCAATCGCCTTCGGCATCGGCACCAGCCAGGTGCGTGATGTGCTGGCGGCCCAGAGCCTTTCGATCGACAAACTCAAGGTGCGTCGCATCTGGGTGGAAGGCCGGCTGCCTTTTGGTGTGTACGCCAAGGACTTGATCCTCCACATGATCCGCCAGCTCGGGGTCAAAGGTGGCGTGGGCTATGCCTATGAATTTGCTGGTCCGGCCATCGAAGCCCTCTCGATGGAGGAACGCATGACCCTCTGCAACATGGCGATTGAGGGTGGCGCCCGTTGCGGCTACGTCAATCCCGATGCCACCACCTTCGCCTACCTGCACGGCAGGCCGATGGCTCCGAGCCGGGCGAACTGGGAGCGGGCGGTGGCTTGGTGGCAAAGCCTGGCCAGCGGGCCTGAGGCCCACTTCGACGACGAGGTGCGTTTCGATGCCTCGGCCCTGGCGCCCACGGTCACCTGGGGGATCACCCCCGGCCAGGGGATCGGCATCGATGAGGCCGTGCCGACCCCCGAGCAGCTCGAACCCAACGAGCGCCCCCTGGCCGAGCAGGCTTACCTCTACATGGACCTCACCCCGGGGGCTGCGATGGCCGGTCTACCTGTGGATGTCTGCTTCATCGGCAGTTGCACCAACGGTCGGCTCAGTGATCTGCGCGCCGCTGCGGCCGTGGCCCGGGGGCGAACGGTGGCCAGCGGAATCAAGGCTTTTGTGGTGCCTGGCTCTGAGCAGGTGGCCCGCGCCGCTGAAGCCGAAGGGCTCGATCAGGTCTTCCGCGCCGCCGGGTTTGAGTGGCGCGAACCGGGCTGCTCGATGTGTCTGGCCATGAATCCGGACCGCCTCGAAGGCCGCCAGATCAGCGCCAGCTCCAGCAACCGCAACTTCAAGGGTCGCCAGGGCTCGGCCGTTGGCCGCACCCTGTTGATGAGCCCGGCGATGGTGGCGGCCGCGGCCGTTCGTGGTCACGTCACCGATGTGCGCGAGCTGCTGCTGGCGCCGCCACACCCCGAGCCAGCCCAACCGGAGCCAGCGCTTTCCTGAGTCAGTTTGTTGCCCGCACCCTGCCATCAATGACCACTTCCACTTCTCCCACCAGCTCGCGGCCCAGCTCACCCCCGCGTTCGCACGCCGCCTTCCCCTCCGGTCCGATCCGCTCGGTTCAGGGGCAGGCGGCGGTGATCAGTGGCGATGACATCGACACCGACCGCATCATTCCGGCTCGTTTCCTCAAGTGCATCAGCTTCGAGGGCCTGGGGGAACAGGCCTTTGCCGACGACCGTCTTGAGCTGGCCGGGGCCCATTCCCTTGATCGGCCTGAGCGCCGGGATGCCCGGATCCTGTTTGTGAACCGAAATTTCGGCTGCGGCTCGAGCCGGGAACATGCCCCCCAATCGCTGATGCGCTGGGGGATCCGGGCGGTGGTGGGCGAGAGCTTTGCTGAGATCTTCTTTGGCAACTGCCTGGCGCTGGGGATTCCCTGCCTGCAGGTCAGCCATGACAGCCTCGTCGACCTTCAGGACCTCTCCACCGCCGACCCCGCCCTCGACTTCCAGCTCGACCTGGTCACAGCTGTCTTGAAGGCTGCCGATCGGCACTGGCCGCTGGAGATGGCGCCCGGGCCGCGCCATCTGTTGCTCAGCGGTCAATGGGATGCCACCAGCCAGCTTGTGGCCCACGATCAGGAGCTGCGCGCTACGGCGGCGCGACTGCCTTATTTGGTCAATTTCGCCCCTAGCTGACGCGTGCTCAGAACCAGCGGCCGCGGGGCTGACCGGGAACAACCGGGCGGAAGGGCACAAAGGGTACGCCGGTGCCGTTGAAGCCGAAATCGTTCAGCCTGACCCGCACGCCGCCGATTCCCTCAAAGGGGCTATAGAACACGCTTAAGGCATAGGCGCGCCGTTGCCAGCGCAGCTCCACGAACGAGCCGGTCAGCTCGCCATAGTTTGGAGACGATGGATCCACATTCAGGCCGATCCCCCCGTTGAACAGCAACGGTCCGGCCAGTTGCTGGGTCAGGCCGACCCCCACGGTGCCCAGGTCAACGGCCTGATCGAAGCCAAATGGGCTGAGCCCATCACGCACGGCGATGCCGCCGGTGAGCGTGATCTGGGTGAAGTCGAAATAGGGTTTGCTGAAGTTCCCCAGGGTGAGGGTGGGCCCGCCGGAGAACGACAGGACGTTCTGATTGGTGCCGTCGCCGAAGTAGGCCAGATCGGCAGAGAGATTGGTGTTGAAGGTCAGGCCCGGCACGATCGGCACGGGCGAATAGCGCAGGGCGCCATCCGGGGTCAGGGGTAAGGTTTGGCCTCGCCAGATGTTGAGGGAGCTGTTGATGGCGCCGAAGGCATTGGCGCGCCAGAGCTGGGCGAAATTATCCGATTCATTGCCGTTGATGAATTCGTTGCTCTGGTAGTTGCCGACGCCGAGCCGCCAGAAATAGCTGTTCCTCAGCCGTCCCAGATTCGGCAAGACCCCCTGCTGTTCCAGGGAGCCTCCAAAGGCGGAATAGACATCCTGTTCACCGAGGGAGCCGTTCCAGATCCGAAAGCGATAGGCGGCAAACAGGCGTGCCACCGTGTCACCCAGCAGCGGTAGCTTCAACGGCCGGCTCATTTCTCCCCAGCTGCGGGTGCCGTTGGCGATGTTCTCCGGGTTGAAGCTGGAGAGATCGAGGTTGAACTCGGCGTCGAAGCCCAGTAGGGGCAGGTTGAGCTGGGCCTCCAGGCCGAACAGATCCCCCAATTGCGCGTCCTGCTCGACAGACGAGGACCCCGCCGAAGTTCCTGGCAGCGGGTAGCTGTTTGTTGTGCCCTGGACGGCACGCTCCAGCAGGAACTGGGGTTCCAGTTGCAGAGTTCCGGTCGATCCGATCCCGATTGGTCTGAGGCGGCGGCCGACGAAAAAGCCGTCGCGGTCCTCCTCGTCGAAACCGAACACCCAGCGGTTTTCCACCTCCTGTTCCTGCTGGATGCGGGTGCTGCTCGCCACGGGGACCGACAGACGATCCTCAAAAATCAGGCGGTTGCGGTTGGCGCGGATCACCGTGTCGCCGTTCTCCTCTTGGACGGCCACCACGTTCTCGGCGTCCATCCACACCTGGGCTGGGGTGAAGGGATCGTTGCTAAAGCTGACCCGGTTGGCGCGCCAGTCGGTGTTGGTCATCTGGATGCGCGGCGACTGAAAGCGCAGCCGCGTCAGGGTGCCCTGGACCAGACCCTGCTGCCTGTTGCTGCGCAGACGGCGCACCTGGGGGGGAGTGGCAGGACCGAAATTGCTGTTCTGCTCGCCCTCGGTCAGGTCGGTTCCGCCGGGTACGGAAAACTGACGGTTCAGCACCAGTCCCTCCCGGGCCTGAACGTTGCTGATGCGCTGCTCGATCGTGGCGATCGCCTCGTCCCGCTCACGTTCTTGCTGACGCAGGTTGAGGAAGGAGGGCTTCTTCGGAGCTGGTAGCGGCCCCTGGGTTGTTTCAGGGGCTTGGGACCTGGGTTCAGCCCCAGCTTCTGGAAAAAGCTTGGGCGCTCCTCCGCCCATCGCCGCTTGCTCTAGGGCCTCGGGCAGCGAGCGCGGCCGCTCCGGGGGCTCCTCCGGGCGATTCGGGCAGCCTTTGGCGGGCGGCATTGACGCTGCCGCCTGCAGGGCGGCTTTCGGGGTGGCATCTTCGCCAAAGCGGTAGCGCAGCCCCAGAAGATAGGCATTGCTGCCTTCCTTGACGCCGTTGAAGGTCCCGAAGGCACCCGAGCGATGGTGGATGCGCCCCACCACCGACCATTGCGGGGAGAAGGATCCCTCCACCTCGAAACCCAGGTAATTGAGAATCCGGGACGATCGTTCGCGGAAGGTGTCCTCAAAGTTGCTGAGGCTGGTGGTGACGCTCACGCCCTGGACAACGCCCACATTCAGCCAGGGCTGCAGCCAGGCCCGCAGGCCGATGCCTGCTGTGAACTCGCCGAAGCTCTGGGCGGCGGTCCGCTGCCCTGAGGCGTCGTTGGTGAAGCGGCTGGTGAAGCCGCTGCCTCTCTGGGCGGCGGCCCAGTGGCCGAGGGCCGTGAAATCCAGTTCAAGGGCAAACGGTCCTGCCTTGATCAGCCGCCGCTGCAGGCCTGCGCCGAGCAGCAGCTCCTCCCTGAGCTGGCCCTTGAACTTGAAGGTGTCACCGAAATTGGCGTCGAACAATTGCCCGCCCCAGAGGGTGGCCGCCCAGGGATGGGGGTGCCAATCCGGGACCGGCGGCAAAATGGTCGGGCAGGCGATCGGCTCAGGGTCCGGCAGGGGTGTGGAGACCGGCAGCTCTGGATTGAGATCCACCTCGCTGGTGCTGAGATCCAGGACCCCATAGACGTCCTCCATCTCGCCGGTCGCCTCGATCAGGCTGAAGCGCAGGCGGCTGGCCTGGAAGTACTGGTTGCCGCGCCGGAAGCGCACACTGCCGCTGGCATAAACCGTGCGGTTCGTGGTGTCGTACTCGAGGCGTTCCGCCATCAGCCGGCCACCGGCCAACACAGCTTTGACATTCCCCGTCGCGACAAAGCGCTGGATCAGCTGGTCAAAGCCCTGCTGATCGGCTGTGATCTCAAGCACCTTGGCCAGCGACTCCGGCGTGTCCACTGGTTCTGCCAGCTCGGGGCCCATTGCCGCAGGATCGGCCGATGGGCTGCCTGGCTGGTTAGCCAGCGGGCTGCTTAGGAGTGGGTTCGGCGGCTTCTGGCTGGGAGGTGCTTGCCAGGATCCACTCGGGTCAGCGCTGGTGGCAGGGTCGCCTGTTTTTGGATCCCTGAGTTCCGGATCGGTGCTCTTTTTTGGATCGCCGACCTCTCGATCGCCAACTTCTGCCTGAGCAGCTGGCGTTCCAGCGGGCAGCTGGCTGGCTGGGGTGCGTACTTCCAGGGCAGAGTCTGCATCCAGAGCAGAGCCCGCCTCCTTAATGCCAGGCAGAGGGTCAACCTGCGCGTGAGCTGTGGACCCCAACAAGCCAGCCGCACCGACCAACCCGATCGTCCAGTGGATGGGGTTGACCAGAGTCACCGCAGATTCTGAACAACGGCTGATCTTGCCACGTCAAGGAAAGGCTGAGCCGATCAATGGACCAGCTGGAGAGTGGCTAGCTAAAGAGTGGCTAGGGAGGGGGTGGCTAGCTAGTGAGTGACCAGCTGGAGTGGCTCAATCCTCAAGATCCTTGCGGCTTGGGGTGCGGGTCGGATCGCTGGCCAGGAAGCCGAACACAAAAATGCCGATGAAGAAGAAAACGACCGAATAAACGGAAATCTTGAGAGCGAGCATGGTCCGTCTGGCGGGTGACAGGGAGTGACAGGCCCCAGGTGGGCCCTGAACGACCCTTCGGCAGCGGCATCATCCTATGGGTCACCCATGGCCACCTCCGATGCCCAAGGCCCTGGAAACGACACTTCCCACCTGGATTGAAACGTTTCAGTCACGTTCAAGGCTGGATCTGCTGCCGCAATGGGAGCGCCGCACGGCTTCCGGGTGCTGGCAGAACGCCGCCGCCGACCCCTGGGGAGGGCTGCACCGGCCCGACTGGCAGGCCCGCGGCCTGTTGATCTGGCCGCGGGGCGGCCTCAGCCTGAGGCTCAGGTTGCAGCTCCACTGTCCCGAGGCCTGGCGGTTCCATCAAGCCTGCGGCGCCCGCCTGGCGCTGCGTTGGTGGGCCATTGAGGCGCAGTTGCGCGTCGATGGGCTCGCGGTGCACCGGGGCGATCTCTACGACTCCGCCTGCCGCTGGCTGCTCCCCCCCCGCTGGTGGCAGGGCGAACCGCTGGAGCTCGAACTCGAGCTGCGCAGCCCTCTCCACGATGACGGCGCCCTGATCCTCAGCCGCCTGGAGCTGGAGCCCCTGCAGCCAGCCGACCCGGAGGGTCTGTTGCTGGCTACGGGCCTGGAGCTCGAGCAGCTGCGTCAGGCCCACCGCCTTGGCGAGCCGGCCGGACGCCTGGGGGGTGGGGCGACCCTGGGCTCACGAGCTGACGCTGAGGCGCTGGCCCGCTCCACGACCCCGTCGCCGGGGACCGTTCAGGTGCTGGGCCATGCCCACCTCGATCTGGCCTGGTTGTGGCCGGTGGCCGACACCTGGCAGGCCGCCGAGCGCACCTTCCGCTCTGCCCTGGCGCTGATGCGCCGCCATCCCCAGCTCCATTTCGGCCATTCCACCCCCGCGCTCTATGCCTGGCTGGAGCAACACCGCCCGACCCTGTTCGAAGAGATTCGTGGGGCGATGCGGGCCGGACGCTGGGAACCCCTCAACGGCCCCTGGGTGGAGAGCGACTGCGTGCTGATCAGCACGGCTTCGCTGCTGCGCCAGTTTCAGGAAGGACAGGCCTACAGCCGGCGCGCCTTCCCGGAATGGACCCATGAGCTGGCCTGGTTGCCCGACAGCTTCGGCTTTGCTGCCGGCTTGCCGCCGGTGGCGGCGGCCACCGGCGTGCGCTGGTTCTGCACCCACAAGCTGGCCTGGAATGCCACCAACCCCTTTCCCCATCGACTGTTTCGCTGGCGGGGCCGCTGCGGAGCGGAGCTGCTGACCCTGGTCACCGCGCCGATCGGCAGCGATGGCGATCCGGTGGCGATCGAGCGCTACCGGCTGGAGTGGCAACAGGCCACCGGCTGTGCGGATGCCCTCTGGCTGCCAGGGGTGGGAGACCACGGCGGCGGCCCGACGGCCGAGATGCTGGAGCAATTGGCGTTGTGGCAAAACCAGCCGGTGGCGGCTGTCCAACGCCACGGCACCGTGCGGGCCTACCTGGCCGACCTGGAGCAGCACCGCGAGCAACTGCCGGTCTGGCGCGACGAGCTCTACCTGGAATTGCACCGCGGCTGTGCCACCAGTCGGCCGGATCAGAAGCGTCACAACCGCAGCCTGGAGCGTCTGCTGCGGGAGGCGGATCTGGTGGGCGCCTTGCTCTGGGCCATTCCGGTTGCAACCGCTGGCCAACCCCCTGAGTCTGCCCCGCCAGCGGACACGGTCGACTGGCGAGCGCTGCTGTTTCAGCAGTTCCACGACATTTTGCCGGGCACCGCCATCCCCGACGTGTTCGAGCAGGCCGAACCCCAGTGGCACCGCGCCCGCCGTCAGGCGCGGTGCCAGCGCGATCAGGCGCTCCTGGCCTGGCTGAGTGGCGCCGGACCGGCAGCGCCGGCAGGGCCCGGCCAGCTCTGGTGGCTCGCGTGCCTGCAAGCCCTGCCGGCGGCCTTCCGCACGGTGCGTTTGCCGAAGGGGGTTTGGTGGCAGGGTGATCAGCGCCTCCCCAGCCAGCCGACGGCGGCCGGGGGGGAGTGGGTGCAGCTCGCCAGCGCTGGTGGGGTGGCGGCGCTGGCCCTGCGTCGTCTGGTCTCTGCCGGCGCGATGACTGAGGCGTCAGCCGGAGGCACGGCGCTGGCCATGAACGGGATGGACGAGATGTTGCCCGGCGCCATCGAAGGACCCGTCACCCTGCAGCGCGCAGACGGATCAGCTGGTGCCCGTTGGCGGCTGGGCAATGGGCTGGTCCGCGCCGAACTCGGCCCCGCCGGGGTGGAGCAGCTTTGGGGTGCCGACGCCCTTCCCCAGCTTGCCAGCCCGCTCGAATGGCGCCGCTGGCGGGATCGCGGCGAATTCTGGGATGCCTGGGATCTGGCCGGGGACTACCGCGATCACCCCCTGCCCCTGAGCTGGCAGGGCGAGCTCCAGGTGGCTGAACAGGGGCCGCTCTGCTGCCGACTGGTCTGGCGCGGCCAGTGCGGCAGCAGTGCCCTGCGGCTGGATCTGCAGTTGCTGGCCGGCAGCCCCTGGCTTGAGCTGACCTTGCGGGTCGACTGGCGCCAGCGCCATGAGCTGTTGCGGCTCGAGCTGCCCCTGCAGCAGCAGGCCTTGCGCTGGGCGGCGGACACCTCTGGTGGCGTGCTGGAGCGGCCCGCCCGGGTCTGCACGCCGCGGGAGGCCAGCCGCTGGGAGGTCCCTGCCATCAGCTGGGTGGCCAGCCAGGCCGCTGACGGTGGACTGGCGGTGCTGCTCGATGGCCCCCAGGGTGTGTCGGCCGGCCCGCAGGCGCTGGGGGTGTCGTTGCTGCGCAGCCCCAGCTGGCCTGATCCTGGTGCCGATCAGGGCGTGCAACGGCTGCGGCTTGCCCTCTGCCCCTGCCCGGGTGGCTGGCGCCAGGCGGCGGTGCCGGCCGCGGCGGTGCAGTTCCGGGAGCCTCTCTGGCTGCGGCCAGCCCCGCCGGGAATGGCGGCCGGGCCGGCGGGCTGGCGGCGGATTCTTGACCTGGGCAGCCGAGCGCTGCAGCTGGTGGCCCTGCGCCCGGATCCGGAGCAGGGCGTGTTGCAACTCACAGCCCAGAACCTCTCGCCCTGTCGCCAGACCTTGGCGCTCGGCGGGAGGTGGCAGCTACTGGGGCGCCTGAATGCCGGTCAACGAAGCACTGCTGGCCGCTGGGCGTCAGCGGGGCCGGAGCGGCTCGGGCCCTGGGAGTTGGTGACCTGGCGGATTCGGGCTCAGTCGTCGTGATCGTCGAACGGGTCGGTGAGGCCCTTGGAGGGCGGACCGAAGGCCAGGTACACGCCAAAACCTGTCAGCGCCAGAAGCGCCAGCAGCACGGTGATCGCGATCGAAAGGGCGGGGGAGGTTTCTGTCACAGGGGGGGGCTGGGAGACGGGCAGGACAGGGCCGGTTGTTCCATCACAACTCTCGACCCTGGCGGCTCGGTGCAGCGGCGGGAGCTTTACAGTAACGACCCAGACACCTGTGTCAGAGAGGTTCAGCCGCCATGGCCCAACGCACTCCCTTGGGGAACCTGCTTCGCCCGCTCAATTCCGAGTACGGCAAGGTCGTGCCGGGTTGGGGGACGACCCCGGTGATGGGCATCTTCATGGTTCTGTTCCTGGTCTTTCTGCTGGTGATCCTGCAGCTGTACAACAAGTCGTTGTTGCTCGATGGGATCACGGTGAACTGGAACGGCCTCGGCTGAGCGATCTGCGCTCCTGCTCCATCGCCCTCTGGCCATGAATTTTTTCGGGATCGGTCTTCCGGAGATGGCAGTGATCGCTGCTGTCGGCTTGTTGGTGTTTGGTCCCAAACGCCTGCCGGAGCTTGGGCGCACCCTTGGGCGCACTCTTAAAGGTTTTCAGTCGGCTTCCCGGGAGTTCGAGCAGGAATTCCGCCAGGCGATCGATACCGAAACGGTCACGGCCCAACCCAC
Organism: Synechococcus sp. SynAce01; assembly: GCF_001885215.1. Lineage (GTDB taxonomy): Bacteria > Cyanobacteriota > Cyanobacteriia > PCC-6307 > Cyanobiaceae > Regnicoccus > Regnicoccus frigidus. The sequence goes on from NZ_CP018091.1 coordinate 1,599,080, forward strand.
CAGCCAGGCCATGGCTCAGTCCGCTGAGCCGCTCGTCTCCGAGGCTCGCGCCTCAGAAGCGGCTTCGCTGCAAGCTGCTTCCTCTGAAGCCACGTCCGCCGAAGCCGCTGTCGCCCCGCCAACGGCTTCGTCCAGTGGCCGGCCCGTTGAGCTGCCTGTGACGCCTGAAGCGGAGACCATCAGCGGTTCTGTCCCTGCTTCAGAACGGCCTGCTTCAGAACAGTCCACTTTAGAACGGTCTGCATCAGCGCAGCCTGCTTCAGAGTCTGCTTCGGCAGAATTGCCCCCTGAATCCTTGCCGGTCTCGCCGTCCTGATCGGGCCGGGCGGCTTCCTCAAGCGGCCTTGCCGAAAGGTTTGGCAATGGCGTTTGAGTATTCCGGTCGCCCTTCGGCTCGCCACCACAGCGCCGCAGCGACTGAGCTTCACCCGCATGGCCCGATGACTGCCGCTCCTGCCCCCGCTGGGGATCTCCAGTTGTTGGTGGGGTTGGGAAATCCGGGCAGCAACTATGCCAAAACTCGCCACAACGTCGGCTTCATGGCCCTGCAGCGCCTGGCCCAGGCCGAAGGCGTCAGTTTTCGGGTCAACACCAAACTGAAGGGAGAGGTCGCCGACCTGCGTCAGGGCGCTCGGCGCCTGCGCTTGCTGATGCCCACCACATTCATGAACGAAAGCGGTTGGTCGATTCGTGCCACTCTCGACTGGTTTGATCTGAAGCCCCACCAGTTGCTGGTACTCGTTGACGACATGGACCTGCCTCTGGGCCGCCTGCGGCTGCGCCGCGAGGGTGGCGCCGGCGGCCATAACGGCCTGCGCAGCACCATCGAGCAACTCGGCAGCCAGCAGTTCGCCCGACTGCGCATCGGCATCGGTGCCCCATCGCTCGATCCTGCCGTGCGCAGGGAGCGCACCGTCTCCCATGTGCTGGGCCGTTTCTCCGCCGCCGAAGGTCCTGTGGTCGATGCCGTGCTCGAGGAGGTACTGGCTGGCATCGGCCTGATTCAGCGTCTCGGCTACGAGCGGGCCGGCAACCGCCTCAACAGCTTTCAACCCAACCCCGCCTGACGGGGCGCTCCCCATCCTGTTCGCCGACCCCGTGCCGTGAGTCGCCTGCCTGCCACCACCGCCCAGCTGCGGGTGCTGCATCAGAGCTTCAGCCAGAAGCTGGTGGAGGGCGAGGTGGTGGCGGGCGGATTTCAGTGGTCGTTTCGCTGGGCCTTCGACCGCGGCGAGCTGAGTGTGGAGCCCTCGCTCGGCCGTGCCCTGATCCAGGACGCGCTGCTGCGGTTTCTGCTCAAGGCCGACTACCAGCTCGAACCAGGCAGCGATTACGCCTTTACGGTCCGGGCGAAGATCTAAGTCCAGGTTTTAGGTTCAGGTTCTAGGTCCGTGGCCCAGTGCCCCCAGCCTGTCGCCTCCAGTCTCGCGCTCAAGGCGGTGGCCCAGGGCCTGCTCCACCAACAACTGGGCGACGACGTCGTCCCAGGGCCGTGGTGGCTGGCGCAGGCCCATCGGCAGCAACCGCCTCCAGCCCCGTGCCGGGAACAGCTGCCAGTAGCGCGAACGGGCCGCCAGGGTGCTGCCCCGTTCCTCGATCAGCAGCACCGGAGCGAGGGGCGCCAGCTGCTCCAGCCAGGCCCTGCTGCCGGTGCCATTGCCCAGCAGGATCGCGCCAAGCAGGCGCTCTTGCAGCCAGGTGTCGAGCTCCCTTTTGGTGTCCTCCGGGCTGAGGATCAAGGCCACCTCGATCCGCTGGCGGTCAGGGTCGCTGCGGACCAGACCACACTTGCTCCGGCCCGGGTCGATGCCGGCAAGCGCTCCGTGCGCGGGCAGCTGGCTCATGGTCGCCGGGGCTGGGGCTGAACAGCGTCCCCACTGCTTTCTCCCCCCACACGACGCAGCTCCAGGAAGATCGGATCGGCGGTGTCGGCATTCCGCAGTGCCACCGCTTCGAGCTTGACGCTCTGACCGGCCGTTCGCTCGCTGAGCTCACGGCCGAGCTGGTTGAACAGATTCACATCGAACTGAACCCCATCGACCACGGATCCCTGGCGCTGTGCTTTGGCGAAGGAGGCCGCCAGCAGCAGGTTGAGCCGGTTGCGCACCTGATTCGGCGAGAGCTCCTCCCCCTCGAGATTGGTGGTGGCCATCACCTCACCGGCGCGCATCACCTGACGGTTCGGGCGCAGATCGGGAAAGGCCAGCACCTGGCGCTCGCCCCGCAGCACGTTGGCGGCGGAGCGGATGCTCACCACCCAGGCACCTCCCTGGCTGATCAGGCCTTCCAGTCTTTCGATATCGCCACGGGGAACGAGCAGCATCTGGCGATCGGGCGCTGTTCCCGGCAGGACCCGATCGAAGGCGGCCACGTTGGCTTGGCGCAGCAGCTCTTCGATCACGGGCTTGGCCTCCGCTCGCCGCTGGATGGCGACCTTGACGGTGGCGAGCGTCTGGCCGCTGCTGATCACCACGTCCCCGCGCCTGAAGGCGATCAGGTTCTCCTCCAGCGACTTGAGTTCGGCTTCGCCGGCGCTGATCTGCTGCCTGACCCTGGAGAGTTCTGCTTCGTTGCGGCGGATGTCCTGATCCCGGCTGGCGATGTCGCCGTTGAGCCGGTCGCGCTCGCTGATCAGTTGCTTGCGCTGATCCTGCAGGGGTTTCAGTTCGCTGCGCAGGCGCTGGGCCTGAACTTCGACGGAGGCCAGTTGCTGGCGTGCCTGCTGACGGCCCTGTTCGGCCCGGACCACCCCCCGCTGGGCCTGGCGCTGGGCCGTGGTGCTGCGTTCCAGGGCGGCTTTGCTGCTTTTTAAGGCCTCGGCGCTGCGATCAAGGGCGCTGCGGCTGTCACGCAGTTTCTGCTCCAGGCTGTCGAGTTCAAACAGCCCCACCCGCAGGCGCTCGCTGACCGCGAGCATCAGCCCCAGCGACACCGCGCTGATCAGGCTGCCGGTGAGCACCGTGATCAGTACGGCGGTTTTGCGGGGGCGCAGATTGAACAGGCTGAGCCTGGCCTTGCCAACCCGGCTGCCAAGCCGATCGCCCAGGGTGGCCAGCACGCCACCCAGCACCAGCAGAGCGAGGATCAGCAGCCAGCCGGACACGGTTCAGCTCGAGGAGCTCCAGTATCGGTGCCGCGGGTTGCGGCGCTGCTGTGGCCAGCTCAGCTGAATCGTTTCGCCAGGGCCACCGGATCGAAGACGGTGATTTTCTTGCGGTCCACCTGGACCAGGCCGGCCTGGCGGAGGTCGCCGAGCAAGCGGGTGATCGTGACGCGGGTGGAGCCGATCGCTTCGGCGATTGATTGGTGCGAGAGGCGCAGATCAATGGTGATCCCTTCGGCACCCGGCACGCCGAAGTCACGGCAGAGCACCAGCAGAAAGCTCACCAGCCGGGACGACATGTCCCGGTGGGTGAGGGTTTCGATCATCGTTTCGGTCTGGAGGATGCGCGAGGAGAGGCCCTGCAACAGCAGAAGCCCGACGCTGGCGTCCTGCTCGATCGCCCGACGCACCGAGGTGGCCGGTGCCGCGACCATCTCCACCCGGGTGAAGGCAACGGCGTGATAGAAGCGATCGGAGCGTTGGCCGGTGAGCAGCGAGAGCACCCCGAACAGGCTGTTTTCGCGCAACAACGCCACGGTGATCTCCTCACCGGATTCGTAAACCCTGGAGAGGCGAACGGCTCCGCGGCGGAGGAGATAGACCCGCTCGGCTGGATCGCCAGGGAAGAAGATTGTTTTGCCCCGCTCCACTGCCTCAAGGGTGCAGCCACTGAGGCCACGCATCACTTCAAGCAGGGTGGTGGCTCCGCTGGCCGTGGAGCCGACGCCGGTGGTCGTCAGTGCTGGGGTGGTGCTGGTGCGGCTAAATCCGCGCATTGCGCCGACCATGACGGCGAGACGAGTGAACGGAAGCTACGGATCGCCCAGGTCAGGCCACGTAGCAATCGACACTAATCCCTTGGATCCACCCAGGCTGGCAGGCATTCCCATGAGCGCAAGCCCAGGCAGTAGTACGCCTGTTTGCGCTAGGGATGGTGCCTGCCGCTTGTTTCCGGGCTCGACACCGCTACATTCGGTTTCGCGTGCCCAGCGGGGTGTTGATGACGGCCAGCCTGATCACCCCTCACCAGGAGGCCCGCCATCCGTTGCGGCCCCTGGCCCAGGTGCGCCCACCGGCCCTGCCACCCCTCCCCCCGCAGCAGGTCACAGCGGCCCGGCCCGAAGGATTGCTGCAGGTTCACACCGCGGCCTTTCGTGGCAGTTTTAGTGGTGTGTTCAGCCAGGCCCTGCGCACGGCCGGACTGGGCAGCCGGGTCCTGATCAGCCAGTTTCTCAAAGGCGGCGTCGACCAGGGCCCGGAGCGCAGTCTCTGGCTGTGCGGACGCCTCCAGTGGATGCGGCCAGCGCTGAGCAGCTGCCTGATCCATCCAGCCGCTGATCCGCTCACCGATCCGGCCGATCGGCGCGCGGTCGAGGCGGCCTGGACCTTCAGCCGCGAGCAGCTGCTCGCCGGCGCCGTCGACCTGGTAGTGCTCGACGAACTCGGCCTGGCGATCGCCCTGGGCTACCTTCCGGCCGATGACGTGGTGTCCACCCTGGAGCAACGACCAGCCCAGCTCGATGTGATCCTCACCGGGCCGTCCATGCCAGCCGACCTGATCGCGATGGCCGATCAGGTCACCCAGTTGTGCCGGGGTGCCTAGATGCTCAAGTGTGACCGCTGGATCAACGCCCAGGCCGCGGAGGGCATGATCGAACCGTTCCAGGCCAGCCTGGTGCGTCACCTCGATCCGCAAGCGGCGGGCCGGCCGGTACTGAGCTTCGGCTGCTCCTCCTACGGCTACGACCTGCGCCTTTCGGCTAACGAATTCCTGATCTTTCGGCATGTGCCGGGCACGGTGATGAACCCCAAGCGGTTCAATCCTGCCAACCTCGAACCTGCCGCGCTCCACCACGACGAGGACGGCGACTCCTTCATTCTTCCGGCCCATTCCTACGGCCTGGGTGTGGCCTTGGAGCGGCTGCGGGTGCCGCCCAACATCACCGTGATCTGCCTTGGCAAGAGCACCTATGCCCGCCTGGGGATCATCGTCAACACCACGCCGGCCGAAGCGAGCTGGGAGGGGCACCTCACCCTGGAGTTCAGTAATTCTTCCGGTGCCGACTGCCGCATCTATGCCAACGAGGGCATTTGCCAGCTGCTGTTCTTTGAAGGCGACCCCTGCGACACCACCTACAGCGATCGCCAGGGCAAATATCAAGACCAGCCCGAGCGGGTGACCCTCGCCCGAATGTGAACCCCTTGAACCCCCGGCACTGCTTGCTCAGCCAGCCCAGATCAGGGGGCTAGGCGGGCTTTGTGCAGGCGGCTTTTCTCGTACCAGGCGGCAAATTCCGGCGCCCAGGTTTCGAGATGGGGCCAGATCAGGTCGCAGAGCTGGCGAATTTCCAGCTGGGCATCGAGCTTGGCGCGCAGATCGAGAAAGTGCAGCAACGCCCGCAGGGTGAAACTGACCACGAAGTGCTGGCGGTAGTCGAAGGGGAGGATGCCCCGGGCATGTTCCTCGGCGAAGCCGGCGGCCAGCAGGTCGCGGTAACGCTCGGCGGCGGCCAGGCACAGGGCCAGGTCGACCTGCCGTTGCTCCTCGGTGTAGGCGTACTTCTTGCCCTGGCGGTCGCTGTAGCTGCCGACCGGCCGTAAATAAAACACCTCCTCGAGCTCAAGTTCGCCATTGGCGGCCCGACAGATCCGCTCGCCCGTGTAGCGCATCGACTGCACATCGAAGCTCACGCCCACCCGGTGGGTGCGGGCCTGCTGCATCACCGAGTGGGGGAACCAGCCCACGTTGAGCACGATCTGGGCATGTTCCATGGGTCCGTAGTGCCCCCGTTCCCCGGCCAGCAGCCGTTTGACGCAGATCTCACCAGCGCTGGTCTCATCGGGCCAGGCGCTGCGATCGGCAGCCACGAACCCTTCGCAATAGTCCTGGTGCATGCCGGCGTAGACGCACAGCTGCGGATTGGGGGTGGCGGCAATCAGCTCGACCCGGAAGCGGTCCATGGCGGCAAACGGTTGGTGGTGGAGTGGTGGGGGCTAGGGCGCTCAAGGGCGCTTAACCGTGGCTGCGCGGGCCCGCCAGGGGGGAGATGGTCTCCTCCAGCCTGCTGACCGTGCCGATTCCCGCCAGATCCGGCAGGGGGGTGCCATCGATCAGGGCGGTGGCGATGGTTTCGAGTTCAAGCTGGCTGCGGCCGCCGAGCGAGCGGCCGACCACCTGGCCGTCTTTGTCGAAAAACTCCAGCTGGGGGATGCCGTTGACGCCGTAGCGCTCGATCTCAGGGCTCCAACGGGGGTTGTCCACATTCAGCAGCACCAGGTCGACGGCGCCGCGATGCTCGGTTTCGATCGCTTCCATCGCCGGTGCCATCGTCCGGCACACCTCACACCAGTCGGCGTAGAACTCCAGGATCGTCGGGCGGCCATTGGCCAACGCCACCGGCAGCTCCAGGGAGCGACGAGCCATCTGCTCCAGGGGGGCCTGGGGATGCAGTCCGCCGCGCAGCTGGAACAGCAGCAGACCGAGGGCGGCGGCGATCGCCGCCAACAACACCCTCTCCCTGCGACCGAGCAGCGGCAGGGCCGGGTCACGGTTGTTCGATGCGCCCATCGCTTCGGCCAAAAGTTGGTCAGCTGGTCTGCACTCTGGCAGCGCCCCAGCTGCGGCCGGGCCAAACTGAAGATCGCACGCGGCCATTCCCGGTGAAGCACCGTCTCACCATTCATTTCCCCAGCGAGGCGGTGCACCAGCCGATCACCTATCGGCTGGCGGTCGATTACGACATCGCCGCCAAGATCCTGCGGGCCCAGATCGCACCCAACCGGAGCGGCACGATGGTTGTTGAACTCTCCGGTGACATCGACGAGCTGGCCGCCGCCGAGGAGTGGCTCGAGGGTCTGGGTCTGCAGCTGGACAGGGCCCAGGGCGAAATCCGCATCGACCGCCAACGCTGCGTTGACTGCGGCATCTGTACCAGCGTCTGCCCCAGCGGCGCCTTGAGCAGCGGCCTTCCCTCCTGGCAGCTCAACTTCGATGCCCAGCGCTGTCTGGTCTGTGAGCAGTGCATCCCCAGTTGCCCGCTCGACGCCATCGCCCTGGTGTTGGAGTCGCGATGACCCGCCCTTTCCACCCAGCTCCCAACCTGGTGAGATCGCTGCCGGTGGCCGGCCGCCCCAGGGTGGTGCCAAAGCCGTTGCCCTGGCCGTTGCGCCTGCTGAAAGCCCTGTTCAACTTCACCATGGTGCCGCTGCGGGCACCGCTGCTGCTGCTCTTGCTGGCGGTCAGTGTCTATCTCGGCATGCATTGGTCGACGCTGGATTCACCGCCTAAAACCCTGCTCTGGACCCTGGACCTCAATCACCATATTTCCTGGACGCTGGAATGTTTTCAGGCCATCCTGGTCGTCGTCGTCTGCACGATGCCATCACTGCTGATGCGCCAGCTTTCGGCACTGATGGCCGCCAGCCGGGTGATGACCCTGGTCTTGACCCTTTTTCTGGTCACCATCGCCGCCCTTTATCTGCTGCGGCTGAGTGTGCTGGCCGACATGCTGATTCTGGCCACGTCGGTGCTGTTGGCCCGGCTTGATCTGACGCGAATTCGAATTGTGCCGCCGCCTATCCCTGCCGCCATTGCCCTGAGCGCCTACGTGATGCTCGGGGTCTGGCTGGGCCGGTTTTGGCATCTTTCGGCGCAGGCTTAGGGAGCCGCGCAGCGCAGCCCATCAAACTGCTGGTAGGTCCAGAGATTGCCCAGCACCTTTTTGGTGTAATGCCGGGTCTCGGGGAAGGGAATGGCCTCCACCCACAGCTCCGGTTCCGTTTGCAGCTGGGGCTCAAGCCAGCCCTGCACGGCCCCGGGACCGGCGTTGTAACTGGCGATCGCCAGAAAGGGATTGCCCTGCCACAGGCGCAACAGTTCAGCGAGATAGCGCGCTCCCAGCGGGGCATTAATGGCTGGTTGCTGCAGCTGCTCGGTGCTCAGCGGCTTGCCTGCTAGCTCGGCGGCGGTGGCCGGCATCAGCTGCAGCAGGCCGACGGCGCCTGCTGCTGACGTCACCGCCGCGGCGAAGCGGGATTCCTGCTTGGCCACAGCCAGCAAAAACCTGGGATCGATCCCGGCCGCCTGGGCCGCCTGGGAGAACACCGTTCCGTAGCGCACGGGATGGAGTGAACGCTCCAGGTCGAGGCTGCTCGGACAGGGGGGGGCAATCCAGCGCAGGTTCGCCCGCTCCAGCTGGTCCAGCCCGGTCCAGTCATCGCCGACCCCCTGACGCAGCCGGCCCTCCAGGACCAGCAGTTCCGGGGTTGTGGGCTCGGTGTCGCCCCGCTGGTGTCGCCACATCTCCCAGGCTTCCAGGGGCTGGCCAAGCCGCCAGAGCTGATCCAGCCGAGGCTCACCACTTTGCAGCGGTTGCCAGCTCAGCGGTTCCAATGGCGCGGTTGGTTCCACGGTTGCGAGCAGGAGGCTGCGTTCCCCCTGGCCCAGCCTCACCTTGGCGCGCCAGCCGTAGTACCCCCAGGGGGAGCGCAGCAGCAGGTCCTGCCAGCGGCGGCGAGCCAGCGCGCTCTGACCCTGGCGCTGCTCGGCAAACGCAAGCCAGAACTGCTGGCGCGCGGCCTGGGGTTCCGGCAGCCCTTCGGCGGGCAGCGCGCCGAGAACCGCTGCGGCTGCCGCCCACTGCTGCTCCAGCAGCAGTGGGCGGGCCAGGTCCCACTGCAACTCCCAGCTGGCCGGATCGGCTGGCCAGCGCTTCAGCACCGACTGCCAGCCTTCGCCGCTCTCGATGGCGCGGCGGGCCTGCACCGGGGCGGTCTGCTGCAACGGGCCGGGCAAGCGGTCCAGCAGCGTCAGGCCCTCTGGCCTCTGACTGAGCAGGCGGGTCGCTTCCATGGCCGCAGAGCTGGCGGGCTGGCGCCGGCTCAGGGCCAGCAACCGCTCCGCTCCCTGGCTTTGCTGCTCCTCTTGGCCCTGGAGCAAGGTGCGGCCCAGGGCCAGCTCAGTGGCGGCCTCGCCGGGCTGGTTACCGCCGGGCTGGTTACCGAGGCAGGCCAGGGCTCCGGCGCCATCGCCCAGCTCCGCCAGGGCTCCGGCCAGCTGGCTGCGGGCCGTGGCGCTGAGGTTGGCAGCCTGGAGACGGCAGGCCTCGCCGATCTTGCCGGCCGCTCCCGGCCAGCGCGCGCCCCAACGGGCCAGGTGAAGGGCTCCCTCTAGCAGGGCGTCCGGGCTGGGGCCGGCCTCCACGGCGGCGGCTAAGGCGGCGGGATGGGCCGGGAAGCGTTGCTGCAGCAGCGCTCGCCTGCTGGGTTCCTGGCGACCGAGCGCATAGAGCGCATCGGCGGTGGCCGGAGCCGACGGGAACCGCCGCAGCAGCTGACGCCAGAGGAGTTCGGCTTCGCCGTCCTGGCCCAGGTCCGTGGCGGCCTGAGCGTCGAGTTTGAGCACCAGTGCCGCCAGAGGGTCGCTGCCCCAGGCCTGACCAGCCAGCAGGAGGCGCTGCCGGGTGGGTTCGGCCTTGGCGCCAGCCTGGAGCAGCAGGCTGGCCTCCCGTCGCCGCTGGGGATCGGGATCCCAGCGGCGACTGCGCACCAGTTGGTCCGAGGGTGTGGCGGGGGTCGGCAGGGGCCGCCGCTGCAGGGCCTGGCGGCCGAGGAAGAGCACGGCGCCGCTGCCCACGATGGTGAGGGCAAGGGTCAGCAGGCCCCGCGCTGGAGAGGCGATGGCAGGGGGTTGGGGCACGGAGAGGGACGGGAGCGGCCGAGGCCTTCCTCAGCTGCCGGCATTCTGGGGGGACAGCTTCACCGCACCATGGGCCTGTTTCCATCGCTTCCAGCCCGTTTCACCACCCTGCCCGGAGCTGCCCAGCGCCGCCGGGCCGTGGCGGTGGTCCTGACCGCTGGGCTTGTGGTGGCCCTGCGGCCGATCTGGCCGCTCCAGGCCCTGCCGGGCTGGGTGGTGGGCAGCCTGTTGCTCTGGGCCATCGCTGAATTGGTGCGCTGGGCCTGGTGGCCCCGCCGCAGCGCGTAACCTGCAGCCCAGCGATAGGTGCCCGGATGACGGAGCTGGCGTCCCTTCCCGTCGGTCCACCCCAGGGTTCCTCCACCCCCGGTTTCGGCACCGATGGCATCCGTGGCCGGGTCGGCACCCTGATCACCCCAGCGCTGGCCCTGCAGGTGGGCTACTGGTGCGGCCATGTGCTGCCGGCCAAGGGGCCCGTGCTGATCGGCATGGACTCCCGCACCAGCAGTCCGATGCTGGCTGCGGCGCTGACGGCGGGCCTGACCGCTGCGGGCCGTGAAGTGTGGAACCTCGGGCTTTGTCCTACCCCGGCGGTTCCCGGCAGCATCCGCCGCCTGGGAGCGGCCGGAGGGTTGATGGTTTCCGCCAGCCACAACCCACCGGAAGACAACGGCATCAAGTTGTTCGGCTCCTCCGGCGCCAAACTCAGCAGAGAGGTGCAGCAGGCCATCGAAGCCGGTCTGCGCGGTGAGCCTGGGGCCACCGCCACGAACGACCGGGGGGAAGATGGGGCCTACCGCTGCGGCCCGGCCCACCAACGCACCGACTTGCTGGCTGACTACAGCACCGCGTTGCTGGAGAGCGTGGCGGGAAGCCGTCTGCAGGGCTGCAAAATCGTTCTCGATCTCTGCTGGGGATCGGCCACCGCCTGTGGCGTTGAGGTGTTCCGGGCCCTGGGCGCCGACCTCCAGGTGCTGCATGGCGAGCCCGATGGACGCCGCATCAATGTGGGTTGCGGCAGCACCCACCTGGAGCCATTACGCCAGGCTGTGCTGGCGTCAGGGGCCCAGATGGGCTTTGCCTTTGATGGCGATGCCGATCGCATGCTGGCCGTCGATGGCCGCGGCCGGGTGGTGGACGGCGATCAGATTCTCTTTCTCTGGGGTGGGGCCCTGCAGGAAGCCGCCCAGCTGCCGGACAACCGCCTGGTGGCCACGGTGATGTCCAACCTCGGCTTCGAGCGGGCCTGGCAGGGCCGTGGCGGCCTACTCGATCGCACCGCCGTCGGCGACCAGCATGTCCACGCCGCCATGGAGGCCAGCGGTGCGGCCCTGGGCGGTGAACAATCCGGCCACATCCTTTCGCTGCAGCACGGCATGAGCGGCGATGGCCTGCTCACAGCCCTGCAGGTGGCCAGCCTGATCCATGGCCGGGGCGGGTCCCTGGCTGAGTGGATGGAGAGCAGTTTCCGTCCCTACCCCCAGCGGCTGGTCAATGTCATCGTCCCCGCCCTGGAACGCCGCCAGCACTGGCAGCAGAGTGAGCCATTACGCCGGGCAGTGGAGCAGGCGGAAGCCTCGATGGCCGGCTCCGGCCGGGTGCTGGTGCGGGCCAGCGGCACCGAACCACTCCTGCGTGTGATGGTCGAGGCGGCCGAGCAGGACCAGGTGGATCACTGGTCGTCCCATCTGGCGGCCCTGGCCCAGTCCGAGCTCAACCCGGCCTGATCCGCAGGCTGTTGATCGGCAGGCTGTCGGCGGCCAGCCACAGGGCTCCCTGACAGGCATCACCGCGGGCAGTCACGCTGCTGGCATCCGGCAGGACATGGCCCAGGGCGGCGGTGAAGGCGGCGGCGAAGCGGGGCAGGTGCGTCAGGGCGCCCCCGAGTCCGCAGACCTGCGCCTGCTCCATGGCCAGGGCGCGGGCGACACCGTGCACCAGGCCCGCCAGACCGAGGGCCGAGGCGTCGAGCACGGCCTGGGCTTCGGCGTCTCCCCTGGCGGCCAGAGCGTCCACCGTCGGCGCGAGCCGGGCAAAGCCTGCCGCGCCGAAGTTGGGGTCCACCGCCAGGGCCTTGATGGTCTGGGCAGAGGCTGGCTGGGCTAAGGCCTGCCAGATCGCCTGCCGCAAGGGGGATTCGCCGCGGCGTCCATCGGCCATCTCCAGGGAGAGGCTCAAGGCGTCGCGCCCGATGTCGCAGGCGGAGCCGGAGCGATCCAGCAGCCAGCCCCAGCCTCCGCAGCGGTGTTCCCGGCCGGCCGAATCCTGGCCCAAGGCGATGCTGCCGGTGCCGCTGATCACCACGATGCCGGCGCTGTTGCCCTGGAGGTCGCCATGGGCCCCGCGCAGGGCCGTGCGCTCATCGCCGGTGACCAAAACCTGGGGCAAGGGCATGGCCAGCGCGGCGGCCGCCAGGGCCCTGCCTTGTTCTTGGATGGCGGTGCCCTGCTCGATGCCGCTGGCCCCGACGGCGGCCGCTGCGAGATCGGGCTGCGTTCCGGGCCCGAGGGCCTGGCCAAGGCTGGTTGTCAGCGCCAGCGCAAAACGCTCCGGCCCCCCGCTCGCCGCCAGATGGCTGACCCCCGGACCTCTGCCCTCGGCCACGGTGAACAGGCGTCCATCGCCGCGCAGGCGGGCCAGTCGGCAGGTGGTGTGGGTCTGGCCGGCATCGAAGCCAGCCAGCAGGGGACCTGCGATCGCTCCGCTTTCAGTGGTTGCGGTCATCTGACGGGGGCAGGACGGCCAGGGTGGCCAGGCAGAGCCAAGCGGTCAGTTGAACTTCCGGCCGGAAAAAGATCGTGTCGGTGAGGCCCTGCACCCCGAGGCCGACGATGGCCGCCAGGGCCCCGATCGCCGGCAGGGCCAGGCCTGCCGGGCTGCGCAACTGGCTCAGGCCGCAGCGGACACTGCTCCAGAACAGGCCAAGTCCGGCGAGCAGCCCCGGCAGCCCCCCCTCGACGGCCAGTTCCAGGGGAATGGAATAGGCGCTGAGGGCATTGAACTTGGGCTGTTGGTAGAGGGGGTAGATCAGGTTGAAGGCGTTGTTCCCCGGGCCGATGCCCAGCCAGGGGCGGTCCTGAATCATCTGCAGGACCGCCATCCAGACGTTGATGCGGAAATTGTTGGAGCTGTCTTCCCGACCTGCCAGCAAACTCATCAGCCGCACCTGCAGCGGCTCCACCAGGGCGATCGCTACCGCCAGGGCCGCAGCTCCGAGCAGCAGCAGCAACAACGGAAACAGGCGTTGCCAGAGCACGGGCCAGTGTCCGATCCAGCGCCAGACCAGCAACAGTCCCAGGCTGCCCAGGGCTGCCACCAGGCCCAGCCAGCCTCCGCGGCTGTAGGTGAAGTAGAGGGCCGTACTGCCCAATAGCAGCGAGGTGAGCGCGAAAAGGCGGCCACCTACGCCCCGCCAACGCAGCAGGGCCACCACCGCCAGCGGCAGGATCGGCAGCAGATAGCCCGCCAGCAGGTTGGGGTTCCCCAGGGTGCTGTAGATCCGCACAGTGCCGCGGGCGACTGAATTCGGATCCGACCAGCGGGCCAGGGCAGAGGAATCGACGTAAAGCTGGCGGATGCCGATCACCGACGCCAGCAACTGACCAGCCAGCAGGGCGGCCACGATCCGGTCCCACCAAGCCGGAGAGTTCGCCAGCAACTGGCGCATCAGGGCATAGACGCCGAGGTAGCTGAGCAGCTTCAGCAGGCCCTTGGCGGCGGCGGTGGGAACCGGCGAGAAGCCTGTGGCCAGCACCGCCACCCCCAGCAGCAGCAGCAACCAGCCGCTGATCGGTCCGATCCGCCCCGCTGGCGTCCGCAGCGCCCAGAGCATCCAGAGCAGGCCGCAGGCCAGAACCAGCAGGGCCAGGCCCGCCCGGGTCAGGAACGGCAGGCCGGCCATCAAGATGCAGAGCACCAGCCCCGAGAGGCCGGCCAGCTGCCGTGACAACAAACCGGTTGGGGCGTCAGCCAGCAGGCCCTGCCAGCGCAGCAACCAGGGAACCGGCGCGGGGATCGGCGCAGGGATGGCCGGTGGAATTGGCGGGGCTGGAGCGGCGGCCGGCATCAGACGGGTTGGGAAATCGCTGCGGAAGGTGCTGGATCGGGGCCTTACGCAGCGCTGATGGCGCGATTATGGGTGGCCTCGGCAACCGCCTCCAGCCTGGCGAGGGGTCGCAACGCTGCCGTTGTGCGCTGGTAGAGCACCCGGTAGACGGGTTGGCCTTGGCTGAGCACGTGCTGCTCCCGCTCGCTGGCCACCGGCAGCGGATTGGTCGTTCGCCAGGGCCGTGGGTCAGTTCTGGGCCGATCGAAGGCGCCGCAGGCTTCGCTGAGCGCCACCATCGGCTCGATCACAGCGGCGACATCGCTCTGCAGGAACAGCTCGCCTCCCGGGGCGAGGGCGCTGGCGATGGCATGGAGAAGCGCTGGTTGCAGCACACGGCGCTTCTGGTGTTTCCGCTTGAACCAGGGATCGGGAAACTGGATCGTCACCCGTTGCAGCTGGCCGGGCGGCAGAGCGGTGAGCCAGTCCTGGAGGCTCACATTGGCGTTGCAGAACCGGAAAGCAACATTGCCGAGCCCCAGATGCTCGCGGTCGCGCTCGGCGGCGTCAACGAGGCCTCGGCGAATTTCGACTCCGAAGAAGTTCCAATCCGGCTGCTGGGGAGCCAGCGCCAGCAGGAAGCGGCCCCTGGCGCTGCCGATGTCGAGGTGAAGGGGTTGGCGCGGATGGCTGAAGAGGGCCTGTGGCGGTGGCAGGGTCCGCGGCTGCTGGTGGACGCTGCTGAGCGGATTGACGTGCTGACGCACCATCCGCTCACTCCCCCGCCGCCGCCTGGTCCGGCGGGATGTTGGGCACCAGAAAGCCCCAGCTGGCGGTGTAGCCATGCAGATAGGTGGTGCCGGCCACGGGGCCGATTTCGCCATTGCAGAAGGCGCCGGCGATGGGCAGGGCGGGGAACTGCTCATGGCAGAGCGTCACGTCGCCATCCGGCTGGCCATAGAGCCCCTGGCCCCGACCCAGGCAGGCAAACACCAGGGCGGCGAGCGGGGTGCTTTCGTGTGTGGCCTGGCGGCGCAGCAACAGGCGTAGCTCCTGGCGTGAGGCGGCGGCATCACGGAGCTGAAACTGCACCTGCTGGCCGACCCGCAGGCGCTCGGCCACGGCCACGGCGCCATTGCGGGGATCGACGCCCAGCAGGTTGCGTACAAGAAAGGCGGTGGGCTCGGGAGGGTTGCCTGGGCCTGCAAGGCTGAAACTGCTGCGACCCACGCCCAGAAACAAGGAGTGCCGGACCTGCTCCCGTTCAACGGGAGTCAGCGACTGGAGGATTCCCTGCAGGCAGTTCACCGGCGTGTTGCGTTCCTGTCCTGCACTGAGTTGCAGAACAACGTTGCGCTCGGCCTTCTCGATTTCAAAGACCGGGCCGATCGGCCGGCAGCCCTGTGCCACCACCGGGTCAATCCGCCAGCCGCCGCCGATCAAGCAGCCCACCGCACCACGCACGACCCGGTCGTTGATCAACAGCGACCCGTGGTTGGAACTGTGATGGCCAGCGATTCCACCGATCTTGTCGACGCCGGGAAAGCCGTAGTCGATGCCGCTGATCAGATCATTGATCGACTCACTGGTGGGATCGACGAACAGCAACATCGAGCGCGCGAGGGCGGGATCGGCACCGACCCAATTCACCCAGTCCTGGCTGTCGCCGTCGAGATCCGGCAGGACTTTGGTGTCGAGCTCGAACAGCTGCAGCTCGGCGCCCGGCAGACGGAGCAGGATCACGCTCAGCGCCGGTTGCTGCTCCACTTCATGGGCAGCCCCTTGGGCATCGCTGCCGACCACACCACCACCGGCGCAGCCGATCCAGTGGCATGCATTGATTTTGGCGCGCAGCAACGGCAGCAGGCGCGGCAGGTCGCTGGCATAACTGGAGGCACAAAACACCAGGGCGAGGTCTGCCGGAGACCGCCTGTCGAGGTTTTGCACCACCTCGTCGACAGCGCCCTCAATTGAGGCGTTGCGGGAAAGAGCCGTCTGGGCGGAGGCCGTTTCGTCGCTCCCTGGAAACCAGGAGGGCTTAACCCAGGACGACCCAAGCCAGGAAGATCCAAGCCAGGAAGATCCAAGCCAGGAAGGCAGTGAGAGCGGAGACATGGCTCGGACCCTACTGCCGATGCACGACTACGGATAATGGCGCTTCCCGTACCCCGTCTGTGCCAGATCCGCTCTACCGCACCCTCGTGTGGCTCGACTATCGACTGGCGGTGGTGTTCACCGTTGGCCTGCCCTTGGTGTTGCTGGTATGGGCGGCGCTGCGACGGGAGGGGGCGATGGTGCGCCTGATGACCCTCTACTGGAAGGTGGCCAGCCTGCTGGCGATCACGGTGCTGCTGCTGGTCGACGCCAGGCCGCTGGGCTACGCGCTCGGCGTGCTGGCCCAGCTGCTGATGGTGGCCTCAGTCTGGTTCTGGGTGGATCTCAACGAGGAGCTCGCCGACCTGCCGCCCTGGCGCCCCCTGCCGCTGACGGTGCGCACCTGGCGCTGGGCGCTCAGCGTGCTCGGCCTGCTGGGGGCGGCCCTGAGCGCCTCCGCCCTCAGTTGCCTGTGGGGGCAACTGGATCGTCCCGTCTGCCAGGTCTGGCTGGAGGCACCCCAGAGGCTCCATCTCCTGGTCGCCAGGGTGTTCGCCTTCGTCTTCGGGGCAGATCTCACTGCGACCCTCACGGCGTTCATCGGCTATGTGGCTCTGGTGGCCTATGCGGTGGGTCTGCTGCAGTGGCTGCTGGTGCGCTTCCCCCGGCAAGGCCGGGTGGCTGGAGAATTCTGATGACAGGCGATCTGGTTGGCCAGCTCGAAGCGATCAGCCGCGGCCGGCCGGACCGGGTGTTGAGGCTGCGGGGCACGCTGCCACTGCCAGCATCACAGGACCCAGCAGCGCAGGACCCATCGGGGCAAGAACCCTTCGAGTTGCTGATCTTCCGTGGCTTCTCGAGCAGCGTCACCCATCCCACTGCCTTCGATCCAGATCAAGCGGCCCTGCCAGCGGGGGCGGAGCTGGAGAGTGCCGACCTGCTGCAGGGGCCGCTCAACCCCCGCGATGAGCAACTGCTGGCGGGGCCTCTGATGCCGGATGCCCTGCTGGGCCCGCAAGCCTGGCTTTGAAGCTGGAGAGCCTCGAAGGTTGTTAGTGCACGAAGGTTCTCAGGGGCGAGGTAGCAGCGATTCGAGCTCGCGCAGCCTGCCCTCGAGAACTTCCATGCGCTCGAGATAGGTCAGCGCCAAGGCCATGCCCGGAGCGTTGAGGCCGAAATCGTCGCGCAAGCGGGCAGCCCGGCGGGCCTGATGCAGGGTGCGGGCCTGAAAGGTCCAGGTGGAAGCGGTTCCAAGGGGCTGGAACACACCGATCGCGACAAGCTCGATGACGTCGTCGTGAACCAGGCCGGACGCGTCGAGAAGTTCATCAAGCCCGATCGGTTGGTCGTCGTCCGTAATCAGAAGGATCTCTTCAGCCATTGCTTTGGTCTCCTTGTTGACCGTCTTGAAGATGTAACCGTGGCTGGAATGTGGAGAGTTTCGCAAGCTCTTGATAGAGCTCTCGCTCCCGATCGCTGAGCGAGGGAGGGGTGGCGATTTGAAGCACGCAGTATAGGTTCCCTGAACCTTGCTTCCGTTTCGGCAAGCCTTTGCCGGCCAGGCGCAAGGTCTGCCCACCCCGCGTTCCCGGTTTCACGTTCAACGTCAAGCGACCGTCCAGGCTGGGCACTTCGATGTCGCCGCCAAGCACGGCCTCTGATGGCGTGATCGGTACTTCCAGATAGAGATCGTGGCCGACGGCCTTGAACAGTCGATGCGGCTGCAGACGAATGGCGAGATAGAGATCACCGGCTGGCCCCTTGCCGATTCCAGCAGCGCCACGGCCCGCCACGCGCAGTCGTTCGCCGTCGATGACGCCTTTGGGGACGCGCAGACGGACTGTTTTTGAAACCCGATGCATGGTGCCATCGAGGCCTATCTCCGGTACATCGAGGTCCAAGGCGACTTCGCTGCCACGGGCCGCATCTTCAAGACTGATGGTGGTCGCCACTTCGTAGTCCTGCCCGCGCCGTGAAAAGGCGGCCTCGCCAGAGCGCCCCTGATGGGCTGAGCGGAACCCCATCTGCTCGAACAGATCGGCCAGATCAATGGTTGGATCACCGGTTGGGGCACTAGCGCCTTGAGATGCGCCGTCTTGCCAGAAGCGGCTGTCCCATTCCGGTGAGGGGCGGAAGTCCTCGCCGGGGCTGTGTCGACCCAGCTGGTCATAGGCCTCACGTTTCTCTTGGTCAGAGAGGGTCTGGTAAGCCTCATTGATTTCCTTGAACTTATGGTCTGATTCCTGATCCTTGGCAACGTCGGGATGGTATTGGCGTGCAAGCTTTCGGAACGCCTTTTTGATCTCGTCGTTGGAGGCCTCCCTCTCAACGCCAAGGGTGGAGTAGTAATCCTTGAATTTCATCAGACCAACCAGAGCGTCACTCGCTCTTGGGGAAGGCTAGGTGTGATTCCCGTCAGCTTGTTCAGGAGTAGCCGCAACAACAGCAACAGCAGCTTTCTTGCGGTGGTTACTGCGCTGGTCACTGAGAAGGTCACTGCCGAGTGCAAGGGGAGTGCAAGGGGAAATGCATGGACGCGCAAGCAAGCCAATCGCTTTGCTGGCCCCAGAACAACTGAGAAGGCCTCGCTTTTCCCAGCGCTCTTATTCAACCGCGAGGGGGGCTTGCGTCGAGAGGATGGTGTGGCAGCGGCCGCAGAGGCGACCATGCACCGTGGCGTTGAGCACGTGCGCGCTGATGTCGGTTTCGTAGTGCCAGCAGCGCTCGCACTTCTCGCCCCTGGCCCGGGCAATGCGCAGGGTGATTCCCCCTTCGCTGGCTTCTGCCAGTAGCTCGGCAAACGGTTCGGCCAGTTGATCGCGGCCTTCGCCGCTGCCAATCTCCAGCTCCGACACCAGCAGCCAATCGGCCAGGTTGTCCACATCCGCTGAGGCGCTCTGCTCAAGTTGGTCCAGGGCGGAGCGCAAGGCCGCCGCGCCTTCGCCCTGGACCAGCTCTAGCTGCAGCCTGGTTTCCAGGGAGGAGCCGATGCCGCCCTGTTCTTGCTTGGGTTTGCGGCAGGCCTCCAGTTGGCGGTTCACCTGGCTGCGCAGTCCCTGCAGGGTGCTGATCGTCGCCTGCTCGGCGGGCGTGAGCGTCCACTCGGCTGCCGATTGGGGCCAGCCGCGTTCGAACACCGAGGTCTCGCGCACGGGGTAGGGGAGGTTCTGCCAGATGTCTTCAGCCATGTGGCAGAGCACCGGGGCAATCAGTCCGGCCAGGCGCTCCACCACCAAGGCCATTACGGTCTGGCAGCTGCGGCGGCGCGGCGAATGCGCCGCGCTCACGTAGAGGCGGTCTTTGGCGATGTCGAGGTAGAAGTTGGAGAGATCCACAACGCAGAAGTTCTGCAACGCCTGGAAGAAGCGGTAGAACTCGTAGCGCTCGAAATCAGCGCTCACCTCCTCGATCAGCTCGGCGGTGCGATGCAACATCCAGCGATCGAGCAGGGGCAGCTCGGCCATCGGGACCGCTGAACCGCCCTCGCTCTGCGGCCTGGGGTCGAAATCGTGCAGATTGCCCAGCAGATAACGGGCCGTGTTGCGCACCTTGCGGCTCACATCGGCCAGCTGTTTGACGATCCCCGGCCCCAGCGGCACATCGGCGGAATAATCCACCGAACTCACCCACAGCCGCAGCACATCGGCGCCGAAGGCGGGCTCCTGTTTCTCGTTGCGGCCGCCTTCAACGATCACGGCCGGATCGACCACATTGCCCAGGGATTTGCTCATCTTGCGACCCTTCTCATCGAGGGTGAAGCCATGGGTGAGCACCCGTTTGTAGGGCGCCTGGCCGTTGACGGCCACCGACGTGAGCAGGCTGCTCTGGAACCAGCCGCGGTGCTGGTCGGAACCCTCCAGATAGAGATCGGCGGGGTAATGGAGGGGGCTCGGGTCAGCGCCTTGGCCGCCTGGGGCCGCCAGCAGGTCGTCGCCTGTCGCCTTGGCAGGGTCCAGGCCTCCCAGCACCGCCGCCCAGGAGGAGCCGGAGTCGAACCAGACATCCATGGTGTCGCTGCCCTTGCGCCATTGATCGGCCTCGCCGGCCAGCTCCGGTGGCAGCAGCTCGGCCTCGCTGCGCTCCCACCAGACGCCGGCACCGTGCTCGGCGATCAGGGCCTGGATGTGATCAAGGCTGGCGGCATTGAGCAGCACCGCCCCGTTGTCACGGTGATAGAACACGGGGATCGGCACGCCCCAGGTGCGTTGGCGGGAGATGCACCAGTCGCCCCGATCGCGCACCATCGCCTCGATCCGGTTGCGGCCGCTGGTCGGCAGCCACTCCACCGAGGCGATCGCGGCCATCGCCTCGGCGCGGAAGCCCTCCACCGAGGCAAACCACTGCTCGGTGGCGCGAAAGATGGTCGGTTTCTTGGTGCGCCAGTCGTAGGGGTAGCGGTGGGCGTAGCTCTCTTGCTTGAGCAGGGCGCCGGCCTCTTCGAGGGCGGCGATGATCGCGCCGTTGGCGTCTTTGAGCACGTTCAGCCCGGCGAACGGCCCGGCTTCCGCCGTGAGGGTGCCGCCGGCATCCACCGGGCAGAGCACCGGCAGGTTGTACTTTCTGCCGGTGTTGAAATCATCCACGCCGTGGCCGGGGGCGGTGTGGACCAGGCCGGTGCCCGCTTCGGTGGTGATGTAGTCGCCGCCGATCACCACCGGGCTGCTGCGATCCAGCAACGGATGGCGATAGGTGAGGCCTTCGAGCTGCTGTCCCTTCACGGTCAGCAGGGGTTCCAGGCGCAGCCCCAGGCTGGTTTGCAGGCTCTCCACCAGCGCCGCCGCCACGATCAGGTGCTGGCAGTTCGCCGCGGCTCCATCTGCCGCGCCATCGGTCCGACTGGCGCGGCAGATGGCGTAGTCGAGCGTGCCGTTCACGGACACCGCCAGGTTGGCCGGCAAGGTCCAGGGGGTGGTGGTCCAGATCGCCACCGCCAGGGAGGCGGGCCCCAGGGGGGCAAGCCCAGAGCGATCGCTGCTCGGGCTGATGCCAACGGCGGCCAGCGCCTTGGCCATGTCCTCTGGAGCCGCGGTCACCGGGAAGGCCACGTAGACGCTCGGGGACGTGTGGCCGTCGGGATAGTCGAGTTCGGCCTCGGCCAGGGCGGTGCGGGAGCTGGGGCTCCAGTGCACGGGCTTGAGGCCCCGGTAGATGTGGCCCGCCAGCACCATCTGCCCGAAGACGCCGATCTGGGCCGCCTCGTAGCCCCTCTGCAGGGTGAGGTAGGCGTCGTCCCAGTCGGCCCAGATCCCCCAACGCTGGAAACCGGCCTTCTGGCCTTCCACCTGCTCGAGGGCATAGGCGTGGGCCTTCTGGCGCAGGGCGATCGGGGTGAGAGCGCGGCGCTCCTCACTGCCCATGCTCTGCAGCACCTTCAGCTCGATCGGCAGGCCGTGGCAGTCCCAGCCCGGCACGAACCGCGCCCGCCGGCCCCGGAGCAGGGCGTATTTGTTGATGATGTCCTTGAGGATCTTGTTGAGGGCGTGGCCCACATGCAGGGCGCCATTGGCATAGGGCGGCCCGTCGTGGAGCGTGAACACCGGCCCGGGGTTGTCACGGCTCAAGCGTTCGTAGAGCCGCTCCTGAGCCCAGAAGGCCTGCAGCTCGGGCTCGCGGGTCTTGGCGTGGGCCCGCATGCCGAATGGAGTCTCCAGCAGGTTGAGCGTGTCCTTGTAGGAAGCCGGGCTGGCGGTCAAAGCGCCTGGATGGCAGCAACCACCGATTATCGGCCCCGGCCCTTCAAGGCGCGATTGGTGGCTCCTCGGCCTCGGGTTCGCTCTCCTCTGCAACCGGTGCAACAGCGCGTTGCAGCAGGGCGTCGATCTCAGCGAACGAGCTCACCTCAACCACGGCTGCAGGGGTGATGAGCTGCGGCTGGATGGCGGGTTCCGGTTCGTCGGCTGGTGCGGGCAGGCCATTGGCTTCGGCTGGAGTTTCGCTTGAAGGTTCAGTTGGGTTTTCGGTTGAAGGTTCCGCTGGGGTGATCGGCGCCTCGGGCCGCACCCAGCGTTTGGAGGTGGTTGCTGGGTTGGGCAGGGACCGTTGCTTCAGCCAGTCCGCCACGCCGGCGACGCGGGCCACCCCCAGGCTCAGCAGCCTGGCGGCGGCGGCCCCGAGCTGCTGCAGGCTGCTCTGCCAGCGTTCCTGGGCCCAGAAGCGCTGCTGTTCCTCGCCGCTGAGTTGGCGCCAGCGCCCCAGGCCAACCTCTGTGGAGAGTCGGCCGATCAACAGCCCGCCGCAGAGCACGGCCAACATGGGCGCTCCGCTGAGCCGTTCAGCGCTGGTGACCAGCACCAGGCCCAGCAGCAGCACCAGGGCACCCCAGAAGGCATCGCGGGGCCGGCTCAGCTCGGGCACCAACAGTGGAATCACCAGCACCACCAAGCCGGCCAGCAGGGCCAGGATTCCGCCGAGAGTGGCAAGCATGGGCTCTGGTGAGGACTGGGGCCATTCTGAGCCGCTCGATACAGTTGGACCTACGCCCACCTGGCGGAATTGGTAGACGCGCTGGTTTTAGGGTCCAGTGGCTTCGGTCGTGGGGGTTCAAGTCCCCCGGTGGGCACTTGGGGCGGAGGCCCCGTGATCGACGGGGTTACTGGCTTGCCTTGCCGGTTGCTGGGGCTTCCTCTTTGAGGTCCACCATCAGTTGCATGGTCTCGATGGAGAGTTCGCGCAGATCCACGGTCAGGGGGGCCGCACTGTTGGGGCCGAACCATTGATCAAAAATGGCCGTTTCCTTCGGTTGTCTATCTAGGAAACCCTGCATATAACGGATCAGCGCTATGTCAACAATACGTTGAAATGCCGAATCATCCTGAGGCAGCATGCAGGCGATGCCTTCTTTGGAATAAGCATCTGCTGCCACCTTGAACAAGGCTGGCTTGGGTTGACGCGCCAGCCATGAATAGAGCAGAACGCCATCATCGGCAAAGGCATCAACCTCGCCTGACCTCAAGGCCTGATAGCCGCTGTCACGGTCTTCCATCAAAACCACAATCGCCTCGGGTTGATGCTTTCGAATGGCGATTTCACTGGTCGTTCTCGGCAGCACTCCAACCCGTTTCCCCAGCAGTGATTCCGGCGAGGAAAGGCTGGAATCACTGGGCACCAACAGCTGGGTGCCCGTGATTCCGTAACTCACGGAAAAATCAACCTTGCGATCACGCTCCCAGGTGAAGCTGCTGGCATCACACACCAAGCTGACCTTGGAGGAAGCAAGCATGGGAATGCGCTCGTCTGTATCAAGTGCCTTCAATTCCAGGCGCACAGGACGCCCCAGCTCGAGCGCGAGCTCTTGACTGATGCGCTGCATCATGTCGATTGAATATCCGACCAGATCACCCTGCTTGTTCTTGTAGGCGTAGGGGAAGGCGTCTTTGCTGGTTCCTGCCGTTAGTACGCCGGTTCGGGCGATCTGCTCCATGACAGGTCCTGCCTGGGAGGGCCCTGCCGCAAAAAAGGCAGCCAGGATCCCTAACGACGAAAAAACTAGTCTAGAAATCACTAATACTAATCTGAATTAGCAGCTAAAGTACCATGGGTGCCTGCTACTGCGCGGGAACTTATCGAGTCTTCGGTTCTCCCGGCAGCCCCGAGGTTTGCTCCCACCATGTCCCCTTCCACTCTTGAGCTGGGCTCCGATGACTGGCAACGCCTGCGCGATGCGTTGCGGTATCAGGCCCGTGACCTCCATCACCGTTCCTATGCGGTTCCTGCCGATCGCCGGCAGCTTCTCTGGGAGGAGATGGATCGCTGCCTCAACCTGGCTGCTCGCATCGAAGACCTCTCCGCCAATGAACGCCCCTGAGCTCTTGGGCCCCTGAGTCTTGTCAGAACGCCTGGCTTGATGACGCGACTTGATGCACCCGCTGGTGCTCGGCATTTATCGCCCGATGTGTTCGTCATTCAAACAACAGCATTGTCTTGGCGCCACCCATCGATACCCGTCGATCCAGCTGACAACAGCCATCCATCTGACAACAGCCATCCAACACAATGGCCCTATCCGTTTTCCTCTCTCCGATGACTGACTCTCCTTCGCTCCAGCAGGATGCGCGTCCGCCTGGGGAGGGCGGCTCCCCCACCGGCCTGCTGTCGTTGCGCTGGCCCATCGCCCTGGTAGCCACAGCGGCGATTTTCTCGTTGGGGCTCGGCCGGCTGCTTCAGCAGCCAATCAAGATTGAACTGGTGATGGATGCCCCCCTGCCTGTGGCGGGCCTGGTGGATGTTGGCGGCATCAGGACGCCACTGTTGGTTGAGAAGATTCAGGCGCCAATCCGCACCGAGCCGATTGTGACCAAGCCGATCGCTGCCAACGTCACCTTGGTCGAGGGAGTGGAACTGGCTGCGCCCCTGTCTGTCACGGTGCCTCAGCTGACCAAGGACCTGGGAGTTTCGGTGCGTGGTCCGATCAATGCCACGGTGGGAGGCCGTGTCAATGCCCAGGTGGCCGGCAACGTCGAAGCCAGCGTGAACGGTGATGTGTCGGCCCTGCTGCGGGGCCAGGTTGATTCCAATGTCAACGGCAAAGTCGATGTTTCAGCCAGCGAACCCCTTCCCCTGCAGCGCATCAAGCTGGGCTTCTGATCGGGCCTCCAATCAGGCCCTTGTCGGATCCACCTCAACGCCACCACCTCAACGCCACCGCTTCACATCACTGCCGCAACGCCACCCCTTCAACGCCACTTCAATCCTATGGAACCCTGGACAACAAAACTACAGATCCTCGTAGCGGTTTTGTTGCCGCTGCTGTTGCTGGCTGTATGGCTCAACAGCAAGGGTTTCTGGAGCCCGCTCTAAACCATTCTGTCGATCTGTCGATCTGTCGATTCCGGCAGCACAACCCAAACCAATCAGGGTGACGACGTTGCAAGACAAGACAATGCAACATAAAACTGTGCAAGACAAAACTGTGCCCAATCAAACCGTGCAAGACAACGTCGCATTCCAGCCAGATTCTGAGGATGAGGTCTATGGATCATCGGATTTTTCTCTGGGTCTGCCGAAGGCTGACTTTCCGCATCGGCAGAGTGATCCTCGCCATGTTTATGAGGCTCTCCATGATGAGTTGATGTTGGATGGAAATTCGAGGCAAAATCTGGCCACCTTCTGCCAGACATGGGTGGAGCCTGAGATCCATCAACTGATGGATGAGTGCATTGACAAGAATATGGTCGATAAGGATGAATATCCACAAACGGCAGAAATTGAACGTCGCTGCCTTCTGATGCTTGCGGATCTTTGGAATGCACCAAGGGTCACCGATTCAATCGGCAGCTCCACCAGCGGCTCCAGCGAAGCAGCGATGCTGGGGGGGATGGCGATGAAGCGTCGCTGGGAAGCCAGCCGCAAACAGCTTGGGAAATCTACGGAGAAGCCCAACTTGATCACCGGTCCGGTGCAGGTGTGCTGGCATAAATTCGCCCGTTACTGGGATGTCGAGCTTCGGGAGATTCCGATGCAAGAGGGCCGCCTGATTATGACAGAGGCGGAAGTGATTGCCCGCTGCGATGAAAATACGATCGGTGTGGTGCCAACTCTTGGAGTAACCTTCACAGGAGAATATGAGCCTGTTGAGGCTGTATCGATCGCCTTGGATGCCTACCAGGCGAAGACAGGTCTTGACATCCCGATCCATGTTGATGCGGCCAGTGGCGGCTTCCTCGCCCCTTTCTGCTCCCCGGATCTTCTTTGGGACTTTCGTTTGCCAAGGGTCCGTTCGATCAATGCTTCGGGCCACAAGTTCGGCCTGGCTCCACTTGGGGCTGGCTGGATCCTATGGCGAACGGCTGAGGATTTGCCTGAGCAGATGGTCTTTTGGGTGAATTATCTCGGCGGCAACATGCGTGATATTGCGCTTAATTTTTCGCGTCCGGGCGGACAGGTGATTTGTCAGTACTACAACTTCCTGCGCTTAGGAATGGAAGGCTATCGAAAAATTCATATGGCTTGCTATGAAACAGCCCAATATCTTGCTACTGAAATCAGCAAGCTCGGACCCTTTGAGATGATTTATGGAGGTGCTCCTGATTACGGGATTCCAGCGTTGTGCTGGAGGATGAAGCCGGGGATTGAGCCTGGATTCAGTTTGTTTTCTCTGGCCGACCGCTTGCGGGTCAGGGGCTGGCAAGTGCCGGCCTACCTGCTGCCCGCCCACTGCGAAGAGCTACCGGTGCAAAGGATTCTTGTGCGTCATGGGGTCAGCCGTGACTTGGCAACCATGCTCCTAGACGACATCCGCCAAGCACTGGAATTTTTAGGACGCCACCCTGAACAAAGGCCTATCAGCGGCGATGAAGCCGGTGGCTTTCATCATTGACCTATCAGTGATTGATGTGCTGGGGGAAGCCAATTGGCCTGCGCTCGCCTTATCCCGATGTGCTCTGACGATGTCGAGCAGAAAACTGCTTGATGGGATGGCAGCCCAGAGGGGCTGCGCGACCACGGTAGACAAATCTTTACACTAGGATGGAAAAACTTAGACGAACTGACCATGGAAGCACTTTTCGGAATTGTTTACTTCACCTGCTTTGCCGTGATTGCTGGTGGGGCATTTGCTCTGATGCGCCAAAGCATTGACCAGACAGGCTTGAAATCGAAGGCCAAGACGAATAATCGCCATCCTGAAGCACCTCTTGAAGGGGAATCGGTGATGTATGTAGACCTCAGTCGGGAGCGCCTTGAGCGTCTCTATGAAAAAGCCAGCTAAGCCTTCTTTCCGTGACTTAATAGATGAAATAGCTTTTTCTTCTGAGCTACAAAGTCGGAATTATTTGACATTCATTGTTATTTTGTTGGCAAAGTTGTATTTCCTAAAGATCCACAGGATGTAGTTGCGCCTCATGTACTAATTAGTTTGAAGTGCGGTCTAATTCTGTATGTAAGATTAGGTGGTTATTTGGCAACAGCTTAATTTTTTGGCTTTTCAGGCTGCTTGATATGCAATCTGCATTTCGATTTTGATTGCGATCACTCGATCTAGATTTGTTGAAAGTTGCCAATTTTCTTTTGGCCTTTCTTGCTGTCCTGTCATATCAATTTATTGATGCCAAGCAAAATGCCAGGCCCCAAAAAATTGGGAAACCTGGCAACTTGAAAATATGCTTTAAATTCAGCCGAGACCGATCTGAGTCAGGATGCCTTGGCCGGTCAGCAATTCAGTGCCGAGGCCGATCACAAAACCAAGCATGGCAAGACGGCCATTCCAGGTTTCGGCAAATTCAACGAAGCCAAAGCGGGAGGTGGGCTCAGTCATGGGATTGAGTGGGTGGACTTCATCAACCTTAACACCACCATTGCGATCTGTGACGAATTCCCGCGCCTTTGCTTCTGCTTCCCCTGAATCAGGGTGCCTTTGGCGTGGCCTTGGCTGGCTCGACCACTGCAGGGGGTGTTCTGGGTGAGGCTGTTGTCCCGGCTGCTCCTGGGATTGGCTGGGCGTTGGCGCAGAGCGTTGCGGCCATCCGGTCCTCGCCGCCATTGGTCTTGGACTCTTCGATGGAGAGCGGCAAGCGCCACCCCTGCCAGGCCTCAGTGCCCGTCCTGCGGTTCAGCTTCAGGCTGGCGCAATGAACTGCCACGCTGCCCAGCACCGGGGGATCGCCACATTCCACGCTCGTGGAACGCACCGCTCCTTCGCTTAGGCGCCAAGCACTCCAGTCGTAACGACAGGGGCCAAAACTGCGCCAGCGCGGTGCCTTGAGCTTGCGGATCCGCTCGAGCAGCTCTTTCTCTTTTGCGCTCAGATCCTCAGCCGGTGGTTTCCCTGCTTCGACAGCAGGTTTGGCGTTCGGCTGTTCCGCTGGCTTGGGATCTTGTTCGCTCTGCAGCGTTGGCGGCGTTGTTCCCTGGGCAAGGGCATCACTGGCCCAGGGAACAACGCCAATACCAAAAGCTTGAAGTAAGCCGGTGATCAAACCGGGAACAAGCCACTTTGCGGAAATTCCCATTCCGAGAAACGCCACGAACAGATACCAAGCCTGACATGTCTGTGCCCTGTTGCCAGGGCAGCAAATTGGATCGTTTCAAGCGGGCTTGACGATCTGTTCGTTTCAGTCTTCGTCGCTTTCTTCGCTGCCGACAGGGACTAGGCGAATCTGCTTGCGCCCCAGCTTCAGTTCGAACTCATCACCGGGCTTGAGGTCGAGAAGCCCAGTGTAGGCCTTGCCGACCAGCAGATTTCCATTGCCCTGAACCGTGGCGATGTAGCTGAGTTTGCGGCCAGCTTTGAGACCAACTCCGCCACCGTTGCCATTGCCAAGGGTGACTCCCTTGGCTTCGAGCAGGGCCTCATAGAACGCGGTGAAATTGAGCCGCTCACTGCCATCCTTCTTGGAGCTCAGGTAACCGCAGCTACGCACCAGGTCAGATTTGGAAGCATCGCCAAGTTCCTTGACTTTGCTCAACAGTTCGGTGCCAGTCAGCATGATGTTTGAATTGGTTCGCTTTATCAATGTAGCAATCGATGGGCCTCTCTTCAATGGCAACCGCCAGGCTGTTTTTCGCTTTGCTGTGAAGACTCCTAGCTCGCCCAGCTTGTATCAACACTTCCGATCGGCATGGCCGCCAGGCCCATTTTTGGCGCCATTTCTTTTAAATCGTTAGTGTGAGCTTCCAGACGCGGATGGGTTGGGGTTCCCACCGCTCGATCCTCGTGATGCAGGCACTCTTCCTTGATATCAACGGAGTCCTGGTCGAGGACAGGGCTCCGATCCCCGGCGCCATTGAGGTCTTAAGCGAGGCCCGGGGCAGGGGACTGACGCTTCGCTTCGTGACCAATACGGCCACCAGGGGCCATGGCTCGATCTTGCGTGATCTGCGCGAGATGGGCTTTGCCCTCGAAGCCGCTGAGCTGTTCACGGCCCCATTGGCCGCCCGGCACTACCTGCTGCGCCATCACTTGAGACCCCATCTCCTGGTGCATCCAGCCATTGCCGTTGCCTTCGCCGATCTGGCCGGTGATCCACCGGATTGCGTTCTGCTTGGCGATGCCCGCGACGGTTTCAGTTATGGGGCCTTGAACCGGGTCTTCCAGCTCGTTCAGCAGGGCCTGCCGCTGATCGGCATCGGCCGGAATCGCTATTTCCGCGAAGGGGGCGAGCTTTTGCTCGACGCCGGCGCCTTTCTTCAGACGATCGAATGGGCCGCCGGTATTCAGGCGGTGGTGCTTGGTAAACCGTCGGCTGCCTTCTATGCCGAGCTGGTGGCGTCGACGAATTTCTCCGCCCAGCACTGCCTGATGGTGGGCGACGATCTGGAGGCGGATGTGATCGGGGCGATGGCTGCTGGCCTGGCTGGCTGCCTGGTGCAAACCGGCAAATACCAGCAGGCTGACCAGCTGCGGCTGCCCCCCCAGGCCAGCCTGATCGCCAGTGTCGCCGAGCTACCGGCCAAGTTCGCTTGGTCAAGCAGGACTTAGCTCGGAGGTTCGTTTTGCCAGCCCGCCAGGTGGGACGCGGCTGTGGAGCGAACCAGGGCCCTGGCGGCGGGCAGGGCCGGCTCCAGGTGTAGGGAGTCGAAGGGCGGCAGGCTGCGGCTGCGCAGCCAGGCACCCCAGCGAAATTCATGGAAAGGAATCAACGGCGCCGCGGCGATCCGTTTTTCTTGTTTGAGGGCCCAGACCAGGCTGCGGTAGGGGTCGTCCTGAAGATCTGCCAGGCCCGTGGGCAAGGTTTCGGGCGGAAGCGGCCCCCGACCACGGGCGTCGTGGAGGTAGAGCCAGCCCCGTTCTTTGAGCGCTTGCAGAATCTCAAGGCGATCGCTGCTCTCCAGCTGCAGAACCACATAGCCGAAGGTGGTGGCTGCGGGATCGACCGCGATCAGACCGCCCAGGCGGTGATGGCGGTCGAGCATCCAGAGATCTCCGCTGGCGCTGCGCACCAGCGGCACTGGTTTGCCGCGCAGGTAAGCGCGCCGCTCCTTGGCGCTCTGGCGAGTGAAGTCTGCCCTGCGACGCCGCACCTCGGCAAGACCAATGCAGAGCTGGGTGGGCTGCAGGGCAGAGGCCGCAACCTCAAGCAGCTCCTTGCCAGAGTCTGGCGGGGGCGGCAGGGGTTGGCAGGAAGGAAGGTGGAAAGCCATCAAGGCTGGGCGCTACAGGCCAGTGACAGAGGTTTGATCTGCCACCCGTTGGCCATGGTTGACCGCCCCATCTTCGTTGATGGGCCGAAATCTGCGACTAATGCCTAACCTCAATCTTGATATCTTCTTAACTCTCATATAATGCAATCCTTGCGGATTTCCTGCTAACTATTGATTGGATTTTGCTTCCTTGCTCTGATGACCTTCGCAACGAAGGCTCTGGTACTCAGTGTTATTACCGTTATTGGCACGGGCGCAACGGTCTCAGCCCAAAATCTGCTGAATGGCGCTGGTGCCAGCTTCCCTGCTCCCTTCTATCAGCGCGCCTTCTCAGATCTTGCCAATTCAGGCGGTCCCAAGGTGAACTACCAGTCGGTGGGTTCAGGAGCTGGAGTCCGGCAATTCATCGCTGGCACCGTTGATTTTGCCGCCACCGATGAACCGATCAGCTCGGCTGATGCTGCCAAAGTACGCCGAGGCGTTGTTCAGTTGCCTACCGTTGGCGGCACGATTGCCATTGCCTTCAACAAGCCTGGTTGCAACCTCAGGCTCACCCAGAAGCAAGTGGCGGATGTCTTCCTTGGTGTGATCACCGATTGGAAGCAACTGAATTGCTCTGCCGGAAAGATCACGGTGGTGCATCGCTCCGATGGCTCCGGTACCACCTTCGCCTTCACCAACTCCCTCTCCACCTTTTCCCCAACCTGGAAAAGCAAGGTGGGTGAGGGGAAGGCAGTCAAGTGGCCCGTTGGCGTGGGCGGCAAAGGCAACGAAGGAGTGTCCGGTGTGATCCAGAACACGCCGGGCTCGATCGGCTACCTCAACCAGGCTTTCGTGAAGGGCAAGATCAAAGCGGCGGCCGTTCAGAACAAGGCCGGTAAATTCGTGCTTCCCAACCTCAAGAGTGGGGCCGCTGCTCTCAATAACATCCAGCTCAACAGCATGCTGGCTGGGGAAGAACCCAACCCCGCCGGAGCTGACAGCTACCCGATCTCCACCCTTACCTGGGTGTTGGCCTATCGGAGTGGCAATGGTGCCAAGGCTGGCAACATCCGCAGAGCCATCAGCTATCTGCTCAGCCCAGTCGCCCAGGGCAAAGCTGACGACCTTGGCTATGTGCCCTTGCGCGGCGCCATTCTCAACAACGCCAAGAAGGCGGTGGGAAGGATCGGCTCCTGACCTGACCTGGTGGCTGGGGCCAGGCAGCCTGCCAGCGCTGCGCTGATTGTCGGGGGCCTTCGGGCCCCCTTTTTGCTCCCTCTGGTGAAGGGAGCCGGAGCCCTCCTTAGCCCATGGTTAACCAGCCGCTCATCGCCCCTTTGCCTAACGGTCTGTCTTCTTCCATACAGTCGTTGAGCGTCTTTCTACGAAGACCATGGTCACGAGTCCGTTTCGCCATACCGGTCGCAGTGATGCGATTCGAGATGTCCTTGAAACCAGTTATCGCAATCACAACTTGCTGCACATCACAGCAGGTAGCGCCGTTCCTTTGCTCAAGAATTGCATCTGGCTGGTGGTGCGGGGAATGGTGAAGCTGGAAGCCGTCACCATCCATGGCGATCCCCTGTTGCTGGGGCTGGCGGGGCCCAATGAGCCGTTCGGTGAACCGCTTACCAACGTGCTGGCCTTTGAAGCGTTCACGCTCTGCGATAGCGACATGCTCTGTTTGTCCTGTGCCGAGATTGAGCAATCGCCCCATCTCGCCATGGCGATGATGCAGGCAGTGGTCAGCCGTTATCACCAGGCGGAAACGATGTTGTCCTTGCTGGGGTTGCGCCGGGTTGAGGAGCGAATTCGCGGTTTTCTGGAGCTGCTGGCCCAGGATTACGGCCAGGTCTGCGAGCAGGGTCTGCGGCTCAACCTTCGCCTCACCCACCAGGAACTAGCGAGTGCCCTCTGCACCACCCGCGTCACGGTGACCCGGGTGCTTGGTCTACTCAAAGACGAGGGCTGGCTTCAGATGGATGGCCAACGTCACCTGGTGATCAGCCATCTGCCGAAACAGAGCTGATTTGGCAGGCAGAGCTGAAGCGGCAGATGGATCACCTAGCTTGAAGGATCAGATTGCCGACTGCATGCCGCGCCTGCTCATTGTTGATGATGACGATGGCATCCGCACCACCTTGGCGGACGTTCTGCAGCACGAAGGTTTCGATGTGGCCTGCGCTGCTGACGGACGTCAGGCGATTGAGCAATTCGATGCCAGCCAGGCCCAGGGAACGGCAAGATTCGATCTTGTTTTGCTGGATCTGATGCTTCCGGGCCTGGGCGGATTGGATGTCTGCCGCCATCTGCGCCGCTCTGATTCCTTGACACCGATTCTGATGGTGAGTGCGCGTGACACCGAAACGGACAGGGTTCTTGGCCTTGAACTTGGTGCCGACGACTATCTGATCAAACCGTTTGGCCTGCGCGAGTTAGTGGCCCGTTGCCGTGCCCTGTTGCGCCGTTCCAAACACAGTGCTGAAAAATTTCCGCTGGGCGCCGTGCTCACCCACGCGGAGCTGACGCTCTATCCCGATGAGTTCCGCGTCACGCGAAACGGTCAGACTGTGTCTCTCGCACCCAAGGAGTATCTGCTGCTTGAATTCTTCATGCAGAACCCTGGCCGGGTCTGGAACCGCAACCAGCTGATCGATCAGGTCTGGGGAACGGATTACGTCGTGGACACCAAAACGGTGGATGTCCATATCCGCTGGTTACGGGAAAAGCTTGAGGCCAATCCCTCCGCTCCGCTGCACATCCTCACCGTGCGGGGCTTCGGCTACCGCTTCGGGTGACAGCATCCCTGCCATGACAGCCGTGATCGCTGCCGGGCTGGGCCTCCTGCTTGGCCTGGGCTTTGGCCTTCGGATCGGCTTCGCCCGGGGGCGGCATCGGGCCGGCGTCGCCCGACCTGGGACCGACCTGATGCTGCGCCGGGGGCAACTGCAGCGTTGGTTGGAAGCGGCGCCGTTGGGGTGGCTGTTGCTGGATGACGACCTCCAGGTTCATTCGATCAATGCCAAGGCCGAGCGGTTGCTGAACATTCCAACCGGCCAGCTGGTGCGCGGGCAGCCCTTCCGTGAGCTGGTCCAATCAAGCGATCTGGAGGAGGCCGTGCATAGCGTGCTGCGGCACCAGCTGCCGGAGCGGCGGGAGTGGTCCCTGGGCGAGGACCCGATCGAGGTCACCTTGCTGCCGGGAGGGGATGGATCTGTGGCGCTGTGGCTGAACAGCCGCCGATCCCTGGAATCGCAGTTGGACCAACAGGGCCGCTGGGTGAGCGATGTGGCCCACGAACTCAAGACACCGCTCACCTCATTGCTGTTGCTCGGGGACAGCCTGGCGGCCCAGTCCAAGGGCCCCAACCGACAGTTGATCGAGCGCCTGCAGCGGGAACTGCAACGGCTGCAGAGCCTGGTGGGCGATCTGCTCGAACTCTCCCAGCTGGAGAACAGCCTGCCCCGTGATGAGCGGCGCTACGAGGTGCTCGATCTCGCCGAACTGGTGCAGGAGGTCTGGACGACCCTGCGCCCCCTGGCCGAGCAGCGCGGCGTACAGCTCAGCTTTCCCGAGCCACCTTCCAGCCTGCTCTGGGGGGATTCGTCCCGCCTGCACCGGGCCCTGCTCAACCTGTTGGACAACGCTGTGCGCTACAGCCCGGATCACGGTGTGGTGGAGGTGCGCTTGCTGGGTGCGAACCAGTGGTGGGAGCTGGAGATCCGCGACCACGGTTGCGGCTTCAACGACGACGACCTCGAGCGGATGTTTGAGCGCTTTTATCGCGGCGATCCCTCCCGGGTCCGCTCCCACCGGGCGGGCAGCGGCCTTGGTTTGGCGATCGTGCAGCAGATCGCGATCACCCACGCGGGACGGGTGCGCGGGCGCAACCACCCCGGCGGTGGGGCGGTGATGGAGCTGGTGCTGCCCAAGGGGATCTAGGGGCAGGGTTCGGCGGGCAGCAGGCAGCGTTCCTGCAGCTGGGCCAACCAGCTGCGCAGGCCTTCAAGCGCCTCAGGTTTGAGCTGGTAGTAGATCCAGCGGCCCCGTTGGCGGTCGCTGAGCAGGCCGGCGTCCTTGAGCACCTTGAGGTGGAACGACAACCGTGACTGGGAGAGATCCAGGTCGGTGGTGAGATCGCAGACGCAGCGCTCTCCCTGCGCCAGCGCCTGGATCACCTGCAGCCGCAGCGGATCGCCGAGGGCCTTGAGCAGCTGGCGGGCCTGGCTGTCATCGAGTTCGGTGGCAGCTGCAGTTGGGGCGGTGACTGGGGCGGGCTCAGGGATGGGAGGCAGAGGGCTGGGCTGGCTTAACCGGAGCATAATCCAATCAAGTTTGATTGATGCGAGGCTGGCTGGACGCCGTCGCGCCCCTGTCGCCAGCGGCGGCGGACACCTCCATGAAACTCGGAATCAATGGGTTTGGGCGGATCGGGCGCCTGGTTTTACGGGCCCTCTGGGGCCGGCCAGGTCTCTCGGTGGTCCACCTCAATGACCCCAAGGCCACCACCGTCAGTGCCGCCCATCTGCTGAGCTTCGACTCGGTTCATGGCCGTTGGTCCCAGCCCGTGCATCCAGCCGCTCCCGGTGACCCCGCCGGTCTCCTGATCGGGGCCGGCGGATCAGGCGGAACCGTTGGTTTCAGCGCGGAATCCGATCCCACCGCCGTGCCATGGAGGGAGGCGGGTGTGGACGTGGTGCTCGAGTGCAGTGGCCAATTCAAGACTCCAGCGGCGCTGGAGCCCTACTTCAGCCAGCTGGGCCTGCAACGGGTGATCGTTGCCTGTCCGGTGCGTGGCCTGATTGCCGGCGAGGAAGCCCTGAACGTGGTGTTCGGCATCAACCACCGGCTCTACGACCCCAGCCGCCACCGCCTGCTCACCGCGGCCTCCTGCACCACCAACTGCCTGGCCCCGCTGCTGAAGGTGGTTCATGAGTCCTTCGGGATCCGCCACGGCTCGATCACCACCCTTCACGACGTCACGGCAACCCAGCTGATGGTCGATGGCTTCGCCAGCGACCTGCGCCGGGCCCGCTCCGGCCTGCAGAGCCTGATCCCCACCACCACCGGATCGGCCCGGGCGATCGGCCTGATCTTCCCCGATCTGGCCGGCAAGCTCGACGGCCATGCCGTGCGGGTGCCTTTGCTCAACGCCTCACTCACCGATGTGGTCCTGGAGCTGGAGCAGCAGGTGAGTGCTGGCCAGGTGAATGCCGCGTTTGAGGCCGCCGCCAACGGCCCCCTGCAGGGAATCCTGGGCTACGAAACCCAGCCCCTGGTGTCCTGCGACTACGTCAATGATCCCCGCAGTGCGATCGTCGACGGTCTCTCCACCCTGGTGACCGGCGGCAGCCAGCTCAAGGTCTACGCCTGGTACGACAACGAGTGGGCCTACAGCTGCCGCCTGGCCGATCTGGCCTGCCATGTGGCCGCTGTGGAGGGGCGCTGAGCCATGGGCCGTCCCGATTTCCAGCCTCCGGCCCCAAGCCTTTCGCCGCATCATCTCTCGCCGATCGGGCAGTACGCGGTGATCACCGCGTCGTACTGGGCTTTCACGCTCACTGACGGGGCCCTGCGGATGTTGGTGGTGTTCCACTTCCACCAGCTCGGTTACTCCTCTTTGGAAATCGCCTTCCTGTTTCTGTTCTACGAATTCTTCGGCATCGTCACCAACCTCACTGGCGGCTGGCTCGGGGCCCGCTTCGGCCTGCGACTCACCCTCTGGGCCGGGCTGGTGCTGCAGATCGTGGCGCTGGTGATGCTGGTGCCGGTGTCAGCCAGCTGGCCCCGGTTGTTTTCGCTGGGTTACGTGATGGCCGCCCAGGCGATCAGCGGCATCGCCAAAGATCTCAACAAGATGAGCGCCAAGAGCGCCATCAAAACGGTGGTGCCGGAAACCCCGGAGGATCCTGGACGCGGGCAGCAGCAACTGTTCCGCTGGGTGGCGATCCTCACCGGCTCCAAGAATGCCCTCAAGGGCGTCGGTTTCTTCCTCGGCGGTCTGCTGCTCACCAGCATCGGCTTCTCCGCCGCGGTGGCGGCCATGGCTGGCGGCTTGCTGCTCACCTTGCTCGGCACCCTGGTGCTGCCCGCCGAGATCGGCCGCATGAAGCAGAAGCCGGCCTTCTTGAGCCTCTTCTCCACGAGCGCCGGCATCAACAGGTTGTCGCTGGCCCGTTTCTTTCTCTTTGGTGCCCGCGATGTCTGGTTCGTGGTGGCGTTGCCGGTGTTCCTCGGGACGACCCTGGGCTGGGCGTTCTGGGAGGTGGGCGGCTTCATGGGCCTCTGGGTGATCGGCTACGGGATCGTTCAGGCCGCCGCCCCAACCCTGCGACGGGCCTGGGGCAGCGGCGGCCCGCCGGGCCCTGCAGCAGTGCAGTTCTGGAGCGCCCTGCTCACCGCCGTTCCAGCCCTGATCGCCGTGGCGCTCTGGCGCGGGCCGACCCATCCTGGCGTGGTGATTGTGGTGGGCCTGGCAGTCTTTGCAGCCGTCTTCGCCATGAATTCCTCGATTCACAGCTACATGGTTCTGGCCTATGCCGATGCCGAATCGGTGAGCCTCAACGTGGGCTTCTATTACATGGCCAATGCGGCGGGCCGCCTGCTGGGGACCTTGCTCTCGGGGGCTGTGTTCATGGTCGGCGGGCTACAGGCCTGCCTCTGGTGCTCGGCTCTTTTGGTGGGGCTGTCCTGGTTGAGCAGCCTGCGGTTGCCTGTGCCTAGGTTTCAGCGGACCGTCAGTGCTGGCTCATCGGGCTGAAAACGGCTTGTTCTGGGTTGGCGTTCCCCCTTGGTCCCAGCCCTCTGGAAGCAAGGCACCGTCGAGTCGGGCCTGGTTCAGAGCTGCACCGCTGAGCTGGCAATCACGCAGGTCGCAGCCCCGCAGGTCCGCCTGCGCCAGGTTGGTCTGCCTGAGATCGGCGCCATAAAGGCAGGCTCCACGCAGCTGAGCTGCAGCAAGTTGGGCGCCCTTGAATACGGCATAACTGAGGTCGGCGCCTGAAAAATCGGCGCCGCCGAGATCGGTGAGCTGGTCGAGCGCGGCGCTGAAATCCGCTTCCACCAAGCCCGCCTTATGCCAGCAGCAGCCAGCGGCGACCACGCCACGCAGGCAGCAGCGATGCATCATGGCCTCACTGAAATCAGCCTGCTGCAGCCGTGAGCCGGAAAAATCCGCCCCATGCCAGCGGGAGCCCGTTGCTTGAAGGCCAAAGAGGTCGGCGCCCCAGATCAGCGCCTGGGCAAAGTTGGCCCCCTCGACCCGGCAGTGCCGCAGCGACGCTTTGCCGAGCCGGGATTCACGAAAGCAGCCCTGGCTGAGGTCGCAACCGGACAGATCCAGATTCACCCCATCGAGATCAGCCAGCCGCAGGCCCTGGAACTGACGCCGACCCTCTGCCAGGGCGAGGCGTAACTCCTGGCCTGTGCTGGGCAGCCGCGCTTGGTTGGGCTCCATTGGGTTGGCATCCACTTGCTCGGCCTCCATACAGACACTGGTCCCCAGGCTTCACGTTGCTGTCTTTTGGTGATGGGTGGGGTCTGCAGGCCCGATGTCCAGCACAACAATGGCCACACTAAATTTCAGCAACCCACAGCAAAGAGCGAAGGTCCGCCATGGCCTGCCTCGGTCCATTCAAGGTGTGGGCCACCTTGATCCTGGGCCTGGCTGCCTGCTCCCCCCCGCCGGATTCGCTCACGGTTGCTGCGGCCATCAGCCTGCGGGAGCCCCTGATCCAACTGGCTGCAGCGGCAGTGCCACCGCCCCCCCAGTTCAGCTTCGCCTCCTCAGGGGCGCTGGCCAGTCAGATCACCCAGGGAGCTCCCGTGGATGTATTCCTCTCGGCCAGCCCCCGTCAGCTCGATTGGTTGGAGACCCGCGGACTGCTGCTCAAGGGCAGCCGACGCGAGTTGCTGACCAACCGTCTGGTGCTGGTGGTGCCCGAACGGCAGCCGCTCAGCCGCTTGCGCTTCCAGGATCTGAGCCGTCCCTCGATCGCTCGGATTGCCATTGGCGATGCCACCGTGCCCGCCGGCGACTACGCCCGCGAGGCCCTGGCCTTTTTCGGGCTTGCCGCCAGGCTGGAGCCGAAGTTGATCCCGTTGGGGTCAGTGCGGGCTGTTGCCGTTGCTGTGGCCGCTGGCAACGTCGATGCCGGTCTGCTTTATGCCAGTGAGGCGCGTCTTGGTTCCGGCTTGCGGGTGGTGGATACGGCTCCGGAGGCCAGCCACCGGCCGATCCGTTATGCCGGAGCGGTCATCGCCGCCAGCCGGCAACCTGAGGCTGCCCGTGCCTACCTGGCGTCGCTCAGTAAGGCTGCTGCCACCGCGGCGTTCCAGCGCCAGGGCCTGATCCCTCTGACGCGGCCCTGAGCCCGATGCTGTTCGTTCTCCCGGCTGACCTCACCCCCCTCTGGCTCTCCCTGCGCAGCGCCACGCTCGCGGTTCTGCTGGTCGCTCCGCTCGGGGTGCTGGCGGCCCGCCGGGTGCAGCGCTGGCGCGGTTTGCGCCGCAGCCTGGCCGATTTGGTCCTGCTGGCGCCGTTGGTGTTGCCGCCCACGGTGCTGGGGTTCGTCTTGTTGCAACTGCTGGGAGGCCAGGGGCCGATCGGGATGCTGCTGGAATCGCTGGGGGTTTCGCTCGTGTTCAGCTGGCCCGCCACGGTGCTCAGCTCTGCCGTGGTGAGCTTCCCGCTGATGTACCGGGCGGCACTGGCGGCCTTCGAGCAGATCGATCCCTCCCTGCCAGAGGTGGCCCGCAGCCTCGGTGCCGATGAAAGCCAGGTGCTGTGCCGGATCCTGCTGCCGCTGGCGCTGCCGGGCCTGGTGGCCGGGGTAAGCCTCAGCTTTGCCCGGGCGCTGGGGGAGTTCGGCACCACCTTGATGCTGGCGGGCAACATCCCGGGCCGCACCCAGACCCTGCCGCTGGCGATTTTTGCTGCTGTGGATGCCGGCGATATCGGCGGGGCCTGGCGGCTGACGGCCCTGGTGCTGCTGCTCAACGCCTGCAGCCTGTTGCTGCTGGAGCGGCTTGTGGCCCCTGCTGCCAGCCGCAGGCAGGCGCCGGATACACGGAACCCTGCTGATTTCGGCGAAGCCGCTGTGGAGACGGGAATCTCCCTGGTCCACACGGTCGCCGAAGGGCCCCCGCCCGCCCAGGGCCCCTTCCAGCTGGAGGTGCGGCTGCTGCGCCCCTTGGGTGGCTTTCCCCTGCGGATCGCCTTTGGCAGCCACTGCCGCCGGCTTGCGGTGCTGGGGGCTTCGGGGGCGGGCAAGAGCCAGTTGCTGCGCTGCCTGGCGGGCCTGGAGCGTCCCGCCAGCGGGCGGATCGCCCTCAATGGCCGCACGCTGTTCGATGCGGAGGGCGGCATCGACCTGCCGTTGCGCCGGCGGCGGATCGGCCTGGTGCCGCAGCACTACGCCCTCTTCCCCCATCTGACCGTGGCCGCCAACGTGAGCTTTTCGCTGGCGTCCCTGCCCCGGGCTGAGCGGGGCAGGCGGGTGGGGCTGCAGCTGGAGCATCTGGGCCTGTCAGCCCTTGCGGAGCGCTATCCCGCCCAGCTCTCCGGAGGCCAGCAGCAGCGGGTGGCCCTGGCCCGGGCCCTGGCGAGTGAACCTGAGCTGTTGTTGCTCGATGAGCCCTTCGCCGCCCAGGATGCCTATCTGCGGCCCCAGTTGCAGCAACAGCTCGCCGACGTGCTTGCGGCCACCGGCGTGCCAGCCCTGCTGGTGACCCACGACCTGGAGGAGGCCTACCGGCTCAGCGATGAGTTGCTGGTGATCGATCACGGCCGGGTGCTGGCCCAGGGCCAGCCGCAGCAGGTGTTTGAGCAGCCCAGTGAGCTGGCGGTGGCGCGGTTGAGCGGCTGCAAGAACCTCTCACGCCTGCGGCCGCTGGCGGGGGGGCGGCTGAGCGCGCTCGATTGGGGGCTGGATCTGCCCCCTGGCCTGGAGAGCAGGGCAGGCTTCTCCCATGTGGGCATCCGCGCCACCCACCTGCGGCTCGAAGCCACGCCAGCGCCCCAAGAAGTCCTGCCACCTGATCCGGGGCCGAATCAGTTCCTGAATCAAAGATTGGATCAGAGATTGAATCAAGAGTTGAATCAGTGGCCGGTCTGGCTGTTGAAGGCCAGCGAGGGGCCTTTCCAGGTGAGCGCCTACGTGGTGCTCGAGGCCAGCCATGGTCTGCCGGGTGGGGATGAAGGGGCGGCTCCGGCGGCGCTTCATGTGAAGCTGACGCGTGCCCAGTGGCTGGAGCTGCGCGAGCAGCCCCAGCCCTGGTGGCTCACCATGCCGATCGAGCGGCTGCTGCTGCTGCGCCAGAGCCAGCCGCTTCCTGCTGGGGCCTGATCAGTTCTTGATCTTGGCCACCTCGGCCTTGGCCCGCTCCAGCACGTCGCCCTTGAGGGGCACGTAGCCCAGCTCCGCCGCCATCTGCTGTGGTCCTTCTTGCAACGACCAGTTGAGGAAGGCGCGCACCGCATCGGCCTTGGCTTCTCCGCCGTTTTCGTAGGCGAGGATCCAGGTGAAGGCGACGATCGGGAAGCTTTCGGCACCGGGAGGATTGCATTCTTCACCGCCGAGGCGCTCATCGAGGGTGACGCCGTTGAGGCCCGCCGCTCCGCTCTCCGCAGTGGCCAGCACGAACTGCCCCTCCTTGTTCTCCAACGCCGCCGGCAGGATCACGCCACGCACGAAGGCCTGGTTGACGTAGCCGATCGAACCGGGGGTGTTCTGGATCAGGCCAGCCACGCCTTCATTGCCTTTGGCGCCAACGCCGACCGGCCAGTCCACCGCCTTGCCCCGCCCCACTTTCTCTTCCCACTCCGGCGAGAAGCAGCTCAGGGAGTTGGTGAAGGCATAGGTGGTGCCGGAGCCATCGGAGCGGTGGGCCACGGTGATCGGCTTGCTGGGGCAGCCCAGCGCACTCCAGTTGGTGATCTTGCCCAGGAAGATATCGGCGAGCTGGGCCTGCGTGAGCTTGAGATTCGGGCAGTCGGGGTTGTTGTAGGCGGGAGTGACGGTGCCGCCCAGCATCGGAATCTGCAGAGCGCCCCGTTCACCGGCGGCGCCAGAGGTGAAATCTTCGCCCTTGAGTTGCTCGTCGGTGGCGCCGAAATCGACGGTGCCGGCGATGAATTGCCGGACTCCGGCGCCCGAGCCCACCGACTGATAACTGACCTGATTGCCGGTTTCCTTGGCGTAATCGGCAGACCAGCGTTGGTAGGCCGCGCTCGGGAAACTGGCGCCGGCTCCACTGATTGAGGGAAGCTTGGCGGCCGATTGGCCGCAGGCACTAATCGTGGCACCCAGGGCAAGCAGAGCGACTGGAAGCAGGGCCCGGCGCTGGGGGCTTTGTTTCAACTGCTGATTGTTGGACACGTTGGACTATTCGCGGCGCCCTATCCCTAGCCGAGATTGCTGCCATTTTCGTTATGCAGGCGTTAAGGGGGCGCAGCCTCTGCGTGGCCATTCTCAAGCGCGGGTTCTCACCTCCCGGTTGCCAGCTCGTAAGCTGAGTCGACCTTGATCGGGGAGGCGCAGCATCCAGGCGATGACACAAGCTCCGGCCTTGACGCCTGTTCAGTGCGCCCCCACAACCCGCCAGGCCGAGCTGCCCCGTTCGGTACCGCGCGAATTCCTCGGCCCACCGGCGGCTTGGAACCCAACTGTGGGCCTTTTTTTGGCCGGCTATGGACTCGCCGGGTTGACGATCTGGGGCTGGTTCGTGGGCCACTGGCCCCTGGCCGTACTGCTGGCCCTGGGCTTCCTGGCCCTGCATCTCGAGGGCACCGTCATCCATGACGCCTGCCACAACGCCGCCCACCCCAGCCGCTTCTGGAATGCGCTGATGGGGCACGGCGCTGCCATCCTGCTGGGCTTCAGCTTTCCTGTCTTCACCCGGGTGCATCTGCAGCACCATGCCCATGTCAACGATCCGAAGCGCGATCCCGATCACATCGTTTCCACCTTCGGGCCGCTCTGGCTGATCGCACCCCGGTTCTTCTATCACGAGGTTTTTTTCTTTCGCCATCGCCTCTGGCGACGCTGGGAGCTGCTGGAGTGGGGGCTGGCCAGGGGCTTGTTCGTGGCGATCGTGCTGGCGGCCGTTAAGCACGATTTTCTGCCTTTCATCTTCAACTGTTGGTTTGCTCCAGCCCTGATGGTGGGGGTCACCTTGGGCCTGTTCTTTGATTACCTCCCCCACCGTCCATTCCTGTCAAGAAGCCGTTGGCACAACGCGCGGGTCTACCCCAGCCGCTTGATGAATTGGCTGATCATGGGGCAGAACTACCATCTCGTGCACCATCTCTGGCCCTCGATTCCCTGGTTTCAGTATCAACGGGCCTATCTGGCAACCAAACCATTACTGGAAGCCAAAGGCTCACCCCAGCGTCTGGGATTGTTTGAAACGCGCCACGATGGAATTAATTTTCTCTACGACATCTTTCTGGGAATCCGCAGCCACAAGCGTGGCCGTAGTCGGCTGCGTCCGATTGCGGCATTGATGCCCACGGCACGAACCCGGCGTCACGTGCTCAACCTCCTGCATCGCACGGCCGTTACGCCGGCGCCCCGTTCGTCTTGATCGTTTCGGCCATGATCTGGGGAACACGGATGAAGTCTCCTTGCCTCTGGGGGGCCAGCTCCAGGAGCTCCTCTCGCACCGGGGTTGGGTCTACCTGATCGCTGCGGGTCACGTTCACCACTTCCACGGCCCGGGTGGTGGGGGGAACCCCGGTGGTGTCCACCTGCTCGAGATGTCCCACGTAGTCGAGGATTCGCTCCAGCTGGCTGGTGTAGGTGGTGATCGTGTCTTCGGCGAGGTCCAGCCGGGCCAACACAGCCACCTTGCGCACGTCATCCGCTGTGATCCTGCCCATCGCCGTGATCTCCCTGAATGGGGCTGAACCTAGCGGCAGGGCGGCGGCAGGGCGGCAGGATCAACCTGAGGTCGCGCCCCTTACCCCGAGGCGATGTCTTCGCTCAGGAAGGCTTCGAGATCCTTGGCCAGGGCGCTGGCGGCCTGCTCCAGGAACAGGGCGCCGTGGGCGGCGCTGGCCAGGTAGGGGTCAGAGCCCATGCGTCCATCGGGATGGCGCCGCCGGAAATCCTCCGGCCCATGGATTGGCCCGGCCGCAGCAGGCTCTGGCAGCGGCCGCTGCTTGGCGACCAGGCTCGGTTCGAGATGGAGGGTGAGGGCAATTTCACTCGGGGTGGCGTGGTGGCCCTCCCGATCGCCATACAGCTCCCTGGCCTGCCGCATCACCGGTCCGGCCAGAAACCAGTTAGCCAGCTTGCAGCGCAGCCCTGGAGCCGCGGCCAGACCCCGTGCCGCGGCCGTGCCGTAGGCCTCGGCGAACGCCGCCCGGCAGGTGGCGATGTTGCCGCCGTGGCCGTTGATCACGAAGATCCGCTCAAAGCCATGCCGGGCCAGGGAGAGCACCACGTCATGGAGCACCGCGAGCAGCGTGGTGGGCTGAAGGCTGATCGTGCCGGCAAAACCGAGGTGGTGCTCCGCCATGCCGAAGGGTTGGGGTGGTGTCACCAGCACACCGGTGCGGCGCCCCACCTCCAGGGCGACGGCATCGGCGGTCAGGGCATCGGTGCCGATCGCTCCGGTGGGGCCGTGCTGCTCGGTGGAGCCCAGGGGCACGATCACGGCTTTGCAGGTCGTGAGATAACTCTCCACCTCAGGCCAGCTGCGCAGCTGCAGCCGGATGGCCTCCACATGCTCCACCGGACCTGGGCAACCCTGGGCTGTGGTCATGGCGGCGTCAGGAATGGTTCGTTGCATCTTCCCTAGGATTGGGGCGGTCCGGGGTCGATCCGGGCGGGCCTGCAGCCGAGGACGTCGGAATGCTTGTACGCAAGCTGGATCAGTTCCGCAAAGAGAAACGCCCGATCTGGGTGTTCTTGCGCGATCAACAGCGCTGGATCGAGCAAGCACTCGTCGTGGAGATCGAAGGGGACTTGGTCACCTTCCGCTATGACGCCGAGGAAGACGATGAATCGCACAGCTGGGAGGAGAGCGTCCGCCTGCGATCCATTGGTGCGGTCAGCACCCGGCTGGCCTTCTTCAACCGCAGCACCCAGGCCGACGAACTGGCCACCGCCGACGACTGCCCGGAATCCGAGCAGTTGCGCCATTAGGAGCAGCTATGGATTCAGTTGCGGTTTCTGAGAGGGCGTTGGCGTGGCTCAGTGGGCGATGGCTCAGTGGGCGGTGCCGTTGCCGTCGTAGGCGTCGGTGTCGTAGTAGCCGCCACGGGTAGCGAAATAAAGCGTGGTCAGGCAGAACAAACCGCTTCCCAGCAGCAACACAGTGCCGAGGTTGAAGCTGGAAAGAGCGCTGGACATGGGAATGCTTGCTCAAAAGTCGTTAGGGCCAGGCTAGGTCGCCGCCGCATTCGAGCGGGAGATCGTCAATTGCCCGTCCAGTCGCTCTTACGTTGGCCATGGATCATGGCTTGGCCCCCTGCGTGAATGTGGTGATCGAGCGCTGGAGTCACCGGCACGTTCTGGATCTGGCCGCCTTTTCCCAGGCCGATTACACCACGGTGCTGGAGCTGGCCCAACGCTTTCGATCCCTGCCGACCAGTGGTCCCCGCCGCTTGCCGGCCCTGCAGGGCAAGCTTGTCACCAGCCTCTTCTTTGAACCGAGTACCCGGACCCGCAGCAGTTTCGAGCTGGCTGCCCGGCGGCTTTCGGCCGAT
The DNA here is from genome assembly GCF_001885215.1 of Synechococcus sp. SynAce01. Taxonomy (GTDB): domain Bacteria; phylum Cyanobacteriota; class Cyanobacteriia; order PCC-6307; family Cyanobiaceae; genus Regnicoccus; species Regnicoccus frigidus. Next base: position 1,643,790 of record NZ_CP018091.1, read on the forward strand.
GTCCAGAGCTTCTCGCCCGGCTCCAGTTCCCTCTCCAAGGGCGAGAGCCTGCTCGATACGGCCCGCACCTACGTGGCGATGGGAGCTGATGTGCTGGTGGTGCGCCACCGCTGCGCCGGTGTTCCCGAAAACCTGGCGCGCCAACTTGATCGCAGCGGTGAGCGGGTGGCGGTGCTCAATGGGGGCGATGGCTTGCACAGCCACCCGAGCCAGGGATTGCTCGATCTGTTCACCCTGGCGCGTCAGTTCGCGCCTGAGGCCCCCACGCCGCAGGCCCTGGCCGGCAAGCGGATCGCGATCATCGGTGATGTGCTCCACTCGCGGGTGGCCCGCTCCAATCTCTGGGCTCTGAGCGCCTGCGGTGCCGATGTGGTGTTGTGTGGCCCGCCCACCCTCCTGCCTGATTGCTTTGCTGATTTCGTGGCGGCGCCCCCACCTGGCCAGCGCCACGATCCGGTGCTGAAGCGAGGAGCCATCAGCGTGGTGCGCAGCCTCGAGGAGGCCCTGCCAGGGGCTGATGCGGTGATGGCCCTGCGGCTGCAGAAGGAGCGGATGCGTGAAAACCTGCTCACCAGCCTGGAGAGTTATCACCGCCGCTACGGACTCAGCCACCGGCGCCTGGCTCTCTGCGGCCAGGGCGTGCCAGTGCTCCACCCCGGGCCGGTGAACCGTGGGGTGGAAATGAGCGGGGAGTTGCTCGATGACTCAGCTTTTTCTCTGGTGGACGAGCAGGTACGCAACGGCATTCCGATCCGCATGGCCCTGCTCTATCTGATGGCAGCAGCGGAAGTCCCCCTCCCCTGAGCTCTCCGTGCTGGCTCAGAGCAGTTTGAAACCTTCCATCAGCAGCCCGTAGAGCCAGCCAACCCTGGCGGCATCGATGAGTTGGAGGTTGAGTTTGTCGCCGGCTTGCTGTTGCAGCCGCCGCCGGGAGCGCACGCTCACTTCGATTGGCACGACACAGGCCAGGGCCGCCAGCGGATCGAGGTAGTTGACGGCACCGGTGAGCATGCCAATCGCGCCACCGAAGAAAAAACCACCCAACAGCAGGATCAGCTGCAGCGAGAAGCGGCGCCACGGGTTGGCGGCCCAGGTCTGCAGCCGCTGGCTGAACAGCCCCACCTGGCGATGCAGGCGCGTTTGCTGGTAACGGCTCACGGCATGGGGGGGCAGGCCTTCTGGTTGGCGATCCCCATCACCCGACCCAGCAACCTGCCGAACCTTGTTTACACCATTTCTGGAGTGACGCCATGGCCCTGGCGCCATCCATAGGTGATTTCAATCAAAACCTGCCCGCGACCAATCTTTGACAGCCGGGACTCAGCAAGAGACCCGGTTCAGCTGTCGCTTTCCTTGCTCTTGCGGGAGCCCTTGCCCTCAAGGAGTTCGAGCAGGGCTTCCATCTGGGCCATCACGCCGCGGACTTCGCCAGCTTCAGGCAGCAAACCGTCCTCCATGACGCCTTGGTGCATCTCGCGCAACTCCTGGCGGATGTAGCGAAGGTGACTCACCACCTGTTCTCGCTTTGATTGCGACATGGAGCAGGCGTCTGATGGCTCACTCCCTTTTACCCGATCGCCGGTTCAGCAGCCATTCTGCCGATGCGCAAGAAGCCGCTGGTCTTATCCGAATTTGGCTTTGGCCTGCTCGTAAAAGTCGAGATCGATGCTGGATCGCTTTGATTCCGCCGCCATCGCTTCGATCTTGCGTCGCACCGCCGGCCGCACAAAAAAAGGTACTTCTTTGAGTTTTGCTTCTGCTGCTGGCGTCCAATCCATCAATCCAGTTGCGAAATTGAGAATCCAGTTGCGAAGTGGAGAATAGGGGACTCGAACCCCTGACCTCTGCGGTGCGATCGCAGCGCTCTACCAGCTGAGCTAAATCCCCCTGGCTGGAAAGCTATCACCGTTGCCCAGGCGGCCGTTCGATCTTCCGATGCGATGGAATAAGAGCTCGTTCCTCGTTCATCACCTTGGGCGAGTCCACCGCACCCGACTCCATGCCTTCCGACTCCACGCTTCCCGACTCCCAGGCGGGCCAACCATCGTCTGAGTCGATCACCCTGGAGCGGCTGGCGGCCTTCGATGAGGCTGCCACCGCCGAGCTGGCTCAGCGGCTCGATGACGATGACTATCCATCCCCGTTTGCTGGCCTGCAGGACTGGCATCTGATGAGGGCGCTGGCGATTCACCGGCCCGAACTGGCCCGCCCCTACGTCCACCTGGTCGACCAGGAACCCTTTGATGAGGAGTAAGGGCAAGGGCCTTGATGGCCTTGATCGCCTTGCCGATCCCCTGGCGGGGCGCCGCATTCTTGTGGGGATCAGCGGCAGCATCGCCGCCGTCAAGTTGCCCCTGGTGGTCAGCGCCCTGGCCAAACGGGGTGCCCTGGTGCGCTGTCTGTTGACGCCGAGCGCCGCTGCCCTGGTGAGCCCCCTGGCGCTCGCCAGCCTCAGCCGCCACGCCTGCTTCCTCGACGCAGACCAGTGGAGCCATCGGGCCCCCCGCCCCCTGCACATCGAGCTGGCCGAGTGGGCCGAGCTGGTGTTGGTGGCGCCGCTCAGTGCCAGCAGCCTGGCCCGCTGGGTGCAGGGGCTGGCCGACACCCTGCTGGCCAGCACCTTGCTCGCCTGCGAAGCGCCGGTGCTGGCGGCCGCTGCGATGAACACCGCGATGTGGCGCGCGGCCCCTGTGAGGCGCAACTGGAAGCAGCTCAAAGGGTTCGAGCGGGTGCTCTCCCTGGAGCCGGAGGCAGGATTGCTGGCCTGCGACCGCCAGGGCGATGGCCGCATGGCGGAGCCGGCGTTGCTGTTACTGGGGCTGGAATCCCTTCAGCTCTGGGGTTGGCGGCGCGACTGGCTGGGCAGACGGCTGCTGGTGACGGCCGGCCCCACCCAGGAATTTCTCGATCCGGCCCGCTGTCTCACCAACCCAAGCAGCGGTCTGATGGGGGTGATGCTGGCCCAGGCCGCCCGCTTGCGCGGTGCCCAGGTGGAACTGATCCACGGGCCGCTTCGCCTGGATCCGGCCCTGCTTGATGGGCTGATCTGCCACCCGATCGAGAATGGCGCCGAGCTGCAGGAGGCCCTGAGGCGGCGGCAGCCCGAGATGGACGCCATCGCCATGGCGGCGGCTGTGGCCGATCACCGGGCCATCACGCCCCTGGCCCACAAGGGCGAAAAGCAAAACTGGAGCACCAGCCTGGAGGGGAGATGGCAGGAGGTGCCCGACCTCCTGGCCGAACTGGTGCAGCGCCGGCCGGCCGGCCAGAAGCTGCTGGGCTTTGCGGCCCAGTCAGGGGACGTGTTGCCCCAAGCCGTCGCCAAATTTGCCCGCAAGGGCTGCGATCTGCTGTTCGCCAATCCGATCGATCAGGCCGGTGCCGGCTTCGGCGCGGCAACCAACCAGGGCTGGCTGTTGGGCCCGGGCGAGCAGTGCACGGCCGTGGCGCCTGCCAGCAAGCTGGCCGTGGCCCATGGGCTGCTCACGGCCCTAGGCGCCCTGCTCGAACCTGTTGTTCCGCCTGGAAAGGCCGCCGCAGCAGCGGCTCCATCCACGGGTTGTTGAGAGCCGCTACAGGGTGCCAGCAGCAACGATTTCCATCGGTAGGATCGCCAGTGGCGCACCCTGCCTAAGGGTTTTTCACCCTGCCCGTTCGGCTTCTCCCCATGCGTTTCCGACCCCTGCTTGCCCTTGCGCTGGCGCTCTGCCTCACCGTCGTCACAGCGTGCGGCGGCGGTGCCAAAGCCGTCGAACGGGCCAACGTCACCTATGACGACATTGTCAATACCGGCAAGGCGAACGACTGCCCGACCCTGCCTGATTCGGCCCGTGGCTCGATCCCCCTGGATAGCTCGATCCGCTACCAGCTCCGCGATCTCTGCCTCCACCCCTCCGAGGTGTTCGTCAAGGGCGAACCGGCGAACAAGCGCCAGGAGGCCCAGTTCGTGCAGGGCAAGATCCTCACCCGTTTCACCTCCAGCCTTGATCAGGTGTACGGAGACCTGACGATCTCCGGCGACAAGCTCAGCTTCAAGGAACTCGGTGGCATCGATTTCCAACCGATCACTGTGCTGCTGCCCGGTGGTGAGGAGGTGCCGTTCAGCTTCTCCAGCAAGGAACTGTTGGCTACGGCCGAGGGCTCGTCGATCAGCACCAGCACTGACTTCGAGGGCAGCTACCGCGCCCCCAGCTACCGCACCAGTAACTTCCTCGATCCCAAGGGTCGGGGCCTGACCACCGGTTACAGCAGCGCAGTCGGCCTGGTTCCCGCCGGTGACGACGAGGATCTCAATACCGAGAACATCAAGCAGTACGTCGAGGGCGTCGGCAACATGAACCTCTCGATCACCAAGGTGGACAGCGCCACCGGTGAGTTCGCTGGGGTGTTCACCGCGATCCAGCCCTCCGACACCGACATGGGCGGCAAGCTTGCCGTCGATGTCAAAATCACCGGCCAGCTCTTCGGGCGCCTTGAGGAGGCCTGATCGCCTAGCTCCCTTCTTTTCCGTCCCTAGGTTTGGAAGGGATCGATTTCGTCGATGAAAAAGAAGGGACTCACGATGTGGGCCCCTTCGCCCGTTAACATTCCTTTACCTTTTCTTCAGGAGCTCGCAGGGTGAACAATCGCTGGCGCAATGCTGGGCTTTACGTGCTCTTGGCCATCGTCGTGATCGCAATCGGCACGGCCTTCCTCGACCGGCCCGATCCGGCCAACGCCCCACGCAACCTGCGCTACAGCGACTTCATCGAGGCCGTTCAGGACAAACAGATCGCCAGGGTCTTGATTTCCCCCGATCGGGGTACCGCCCAAGTGGTTGAAAACGATGGCAACCGGGCCGTCGTCAACCTGGCTCCCGACAAGGATCTGCTGAAGCTGCTCTCTGACAACAACGTCGATATCGCCGTTCAACCAAGCCGTCAGCCGGCGGCTTGGCAGCAGGCCATCGGCAGCCTGCTCTTCCCGCTGCTCCTGCTCGGTGGGCTCTTCTTCCTGTTGCGTCGCGCCCAGGGAGGCGGCGGCAATCCGGCGATGAGCTTCGGCAAGAGCAAGGCCCGGGTTCAGATGGAGCCCCAGACCCAGGTCACCTTTGGTGATGTGGCCGGCATTGAGGGCGCCAAGCTCGAACTCACTGAGGTCGTTGATTTCCTCAAGAACCCCGATCGCTTCACAGCTGTTGGGGCCAAGATTCCCAAAGGTGTGTTGTTGGTCGGTCCTCCAGGCACCGGCAAAACTCTCCTGGCCAAAGCCGTCGCCGGTGAGGCAGGGGTTCCTTTCTTCTCGATTTCCGGTTCCGAGTTCGTTGAAATGTTCGTCGGTGTCGGCGCCAGCCGCGTCCGTGATCTCTTCGAGCAGGCCAAGAAAAATGCGCCCTGCATCGTCTTCATCGACGAAATCGATGCTGTCGGCCGCCAGCGCGGCGCTGGTCTCGGTGGTGGTAACGACGAGCGGGAGCAGACCCTCAACCAACTCCTTACCGAGATGGATGGTTTCGAGGGCAACAACGGCATCATCATCGTCGCGGCTACAAACCGTCCCGATGTGCTCGACTCGGCCCTGTTGCGCCCAGGCCGTTTCGACCGCCAAGTGGTGGTCGACAGGCCCGATTACAGCGGGCGGCTGCAAATTCTTAAGGTCCATGCCCGTGGCAAGACCCTGGCCAAGGATGTCGATCTCGATCGGGTCGCCCGCCGCACTCCTGGATACACCGGCGCTGATCTTGCCAACTTGCTGAACGAGGCGGCGATCCTGGCGGCCCGCCGTCAGCTCACCGAAGTGGCGATGGATGAGGTCAACGACGCCATTGAGCGGGTGATGGCTGGTCCTGAGAAGAAGGACCGGGTGATGAGCGAAAAGCGCAAGCGTCTTGTCGCCTACCACGAATCAGGCCATGCCTTGGTTGGTGCCCTGATGCCCGATTACGACCCTGTTCAGAAAATCAGCATCATTCCCCGCGGTCAGGCTGGCGGTCTCACCTTCTTCACCCCCAGTGAGGAGCGTATGGAGTCAGGCCTTTATTCCCGTGCTTACCTGCAGAACCAGATGGCCGTCGCCCTTGGCGGTCGGGTTGCCGAGGAGATTGTCTACGGCGAGGACGAAGTCACCACGGGTGCTTCCAACGACCTTCAACAGGTGGCCCGCGTGGCTCGTCAGATGGTGACCCGCTTCGGCATGAGCGACCGTCTTGGCCCCGTTGCCCTTGGCCGTTCTCAGGGAGGCATGTTCCTCGGACGTGACATCGCCTCCGACCGTGACTTCTCTGAGGAGACCGCCGCTGCCATTGACGATGAGGTCAGCATCTTGGTTGATGAGGCCTACCTCCGCGCCAAGTCGGTCTTGGTCAACAACCGCCTGGTGCTCGATGAGCTCGCTGGCTTGCTTGTGGAGAAAGAAACCGTGGACGCCGAAGAGCTGCAAGAGCTCCTGATCCGCAGCGATGTCCGGGTTGCTGAATACGTCTGAATCAGGCGAGCTGCTTGTTGGACTCTGGGCACTGCCGCTCCTTGCGGTCCTGCCCCCGGTTCGTGCTGACAGGGCCTTTCGCCAGTTTTGTGCCGCTGCCGCCCCTGGCCTAGCCAGATATTTTTTATGCCGCGCGGGGAGAGACGGATCTGCCGCCGTATTCTTTCGGCCCTTCCGCTCAGCAGCTCCAGCAGCGCCAACACCCCACGCACGCACTTCGCCGGCTTCTGGCAGGAGTCCGTTCTCCATCACGCCATGGTGCATCTCACGCAGTTCCTGGCGGATGTAGCGGAGGTGGCTCACCACCTGTTCACGCTTGGACTGCGATATGAAACGGGCTGGGCGACGATTCCCTTTAACAGCACGGCTTGACAGGAGCAGGTTCGCCCAACAACAGTTGATAATCTGCTCTTGTTTTGAGGCTGTCTAGCCTGCCATGTCCCTTCGTCGATCTTCACACCACTGGCTGCTGCGCCGGGCAGCCCGGCCGCTGGGCCTCGGCCTGCTTGCGGGCGGGGTGGTGCTGGGGGCTCAGGGTGCTGCTCAGGCGCTGCAGTATGTATTCACGGATGCGAATGGCGATGCATCCGCAGGGCTGACGTTGGATTTTCAGTCCCCCTTTAACACTAGAAATGCAACTGGCTCGATTACGGGCGGATTTTTTCTCAACGCCGATAACACTTTAACCATACTCGACCCGATTATCATTACAGCAACGCCCAATACCGGTTTTAATGGGACCGTAAACAACACCTTCGGAATTGGAGGTGACGCTTATTATAATTCTACTACAAATAGCCTGATTTTCGGGGCATTGTCAGGAGATTGTGTTCAGGGTAATTCTTCTAATCCCTGCCTGGCCATTAGGGTTCCTGGTGGCCAGCTTGATAATCCAACTGCCGGTGAGCAAATCAGTCTGCCTACGGGCGGGGACAGCCTCGGAAGCTATTTCGACACTGACAACGCTGGGTCTGTTTTTTTTCAGATTGACTTCCGGTTCAGGGATCTTACACTCACCAATCAAGGACAACTGCGCCAGATCCCCTCTGCCCTTTCAGCCCTGGCGCTCCTGCCCCTCGCCGGCCTGAAGCGCTACCGCCGCCGCGTTCAGCGCCTCAACCAGGACTGCGGTGAATCTGAATCTGGCAACGAGCTGGGCTGATCGCTGCAGGCTTACTGATCGCTGCAGGCTTAGAACGTTCGCTGGCCTCGCTCAACTGGTTGATGGTCGAATTACCCGGCGCGTCGGCTACACCAGACACACCCGATAAATCAGGTATACAGCGATCAGGCCAGAGTTAGTTCATGGCTCCCTTGATGAGACTGACACAGGCTGGAAGTTGGGTGCTCTTGGTGACTCTGTCGTTGACCCATCTCAGAACGATCACCTGGCAGGTGGAGGGTAAGCGAACGAACTGCAGGTCCTGCTGAACGAACTGGGCCTTTTGCCCCTTATCGCGGTGGCATGGCCTCAGGCTCCGTTTGCCCTTTCGGCTGCGCCTGGTCCCGGCGCACCCATTGCCTAGGCAGCGGTGGAGTCGCTGGAAAAGTCCCGCTGAGCCAGGTGGTGCGGCACGGTGGTATGAGGCCCAGGAGCAGGTCCTGATCGTTGGACTGGAGCTTGTCCACTATGGCCGGGAGTCCGAATTTCTGACGCCAGCGCTCCAGGCCCATATTCTTGGAACGCTTGTGCGGTGTTTCATCGGGTTACAAGTTAAATCCCGTGCCTGATAAGCTCGCCACGGTTTTAAGCTGTTGATGTTATCGAGCTGCTGTAGCTCCTGATCCGCTGAGCCGTGAAGGTTGCCGAGTACGTCTGAGGAGTTGATCGGGTCCTTGCACCAGCAGCCACTCCTGCTGGTGCTGAGGCCCCGAGCACCCATCGATGCCGCTCCCATGCTGGAGCGCCTTCATGCGCTTGGCCTGCAGCACGTGGAGATCGCCTGGCGCTCCTCATCCGGCTGGTCGGGGCAGTGCCGTGAGCTGATCGCATCGTTTCCCGCCCTGTGGTTCGGAGCCGCCTCGATCGGCAGCAGCGAAGCGGTTCTCGCTGCGAAAGAAGCCGGCTTTCGTTATGCGCTGGCGCCGATTCTTGAGCCTGCCTTGCTCCGCCAGGCGAACGCACTGGGTATCACCCTGGTCCCAGGAGTGATGACCCCGACGGAGATTCACCAGGCCAAGGCTCTTGGATGCCGACTGGTGAAGCTGTTTCCGGCGGCGGCGTTGGGAGCCTCCTACTGGGCAGGGTTGCGGGAGCCCCTGGGCGGTACGCTGCCGTTCTGCATCGCTGCTGGCGGCCTGCTTGCCGCGGATGTGCGGCCGTGGTTGGATGCGGGAGTGGATGCCATCGCCCTCGGGGCCGGACGTCAGGGCTGGTCAGAGGAGTTCTGCGGCGGTCTGGCTCAGGTTTTGGAGGATTTGCCCAGGCCTCGATAGCGGCGCCGAGCCTTCAGCAGAGTCCCCAATACCAGGCCCGGAGCCAGCAGCGGCAGAGGTGCAGGCACGGGAATGCCGACTCCAAAAGCGGCGGCATCAAGAAAGTTGCCGAATGAGGCGGGACCCGTTGAGGATACCGCTGTCCAACCGAACCGGATGTCATTCCCTAAGGCCACGAGGCCGCCACCTTGATAGAAGCCCCAGGCGCTATTGCCTGTTGTGAATTCCTGTGAGAAGAGTGTGGTGTCATCCGAGCTGTTAAAAATGTTGTCAAATCCGAGATCGACGATCGTCAGACTTACGGTGTCATCACCATTGCGTCCCCGGTGGGCAAATTGAAATCCAACAACGGCGTTCGCTGGGATCCCACTGGCCACCTGAAATAGTTCACCAAAATTGTTGGCGTTGATTTCGGCGAATTGCTCTCCACTGAAGGCTGGCACACCTTGAAAGCCAGAGTCCCAGAGTTCAATTCGACCATCCGTCGCCGTGGTTTGCCACCCCGGCACGTCTGATTGATCAATGATCGTGAAAGATGGTGGGTCACCTGCTGGGGTGAAGTCAGGCAGTTCGAAATCCCCATTCACCAGGCTGCCAATCGCCTTGGCGGGCTCAGGCTGTGCTGCAACGCTCAACGCAGCCAAGGCGGCAGTGAGGAATAAAGCAGCGGCCTTGAGGTGCATGGTGCAGAGCTAAAGATAGTAATTTTACTCATCAGCTCCCCCGAACTCGGGCTTCAGCCCTTTCCTCACCAGAGGCTGCACTGACCCTGCTGGCGCAGCAGGTGGTCGGCCAAGACCAAAGCCACCATGGCCTCCACCATCGGCACTGCTCGCGGCAGCACGCAGGGGTCGTGACGACCCTTGGCAGCCAGGGTGGTGGCCGCTCCAGTGGCGTCGATGGTTTGTTGTTCCTTGCGGATCGTGGCGGTGGGCTTGAAGGCCACCCGCAAAACGATCTCCTCGCCATTGCTGATCCCCCCTTGTATCCCACCGGAGTTGTTGGTGGCCGTGCGCAGGCTTCCGTCGCCGGTAGGCAGGAAGGCATCGTTGTGCTCGCTCCCTTTCAGCAGGGTGCCACTGAAGCCGGAGCCGATCTCGAATCCCTTGGTGGCCGGCAACGACATCACCGCCTTGGCCAGATCAGCCTCCAGCTTGTCGAAGACAGGCATGCCCAGGCCCATAGGCGGACGCCGCACCAGACATTCGATCACGCCGCCGCAGGAATCTCCGTCGCGGCCGATCGCCTCAATGCGCTCGATCATCCGCTCGGCAACGGCCTGATCAGGGCAGCGCACCATGGTGGCTTCCACCGCTTCGAGCGTCACCAGGGTTGGATCGATGGCCGCTTCAATCGTGTGGATGCGCTTTACCCAGGCGATCACTTCGCTGCCATGGGTGTGGGCGAGCAGTTGCTTGGCGATCGCCCCGGCGGCCACCCGGCCGATCGTTTCGCGCGCTGAGGACCGTCCGCCGCCGCTGCGGGCCTGGATGCCGTACTTCGTCTGGTACGTGGCATCGGCATGGGAGGGGCGGAAGGCCACCGCCATGTCGCTGTAATCGCCGGGACGTTGATCCTTGTTGCGCACCAGCATCGCAATAGGCGTTCCCAGGGTCACCCCATCGAGCAGGCCGCTGAGGATCTCGACCCGGTCGTCCTCCTTGCGGGGCGTGGTGATCTTGCTTTGGCCCGGTTTGCGGCGATCCAGTTCCGCCTGAATGGCCGCCAGATCCAGTTGGAGCCGTGGCGGGCAACCATCGACGATCACCCCAACGCCACCCCCGTGGGATTCGCCGAAGGTGCTGACACGAAAGAGCTGGCCATAACTGCTTCCCATGGCCTAGTGCCGTTGGCAGGAGCCTACAAAAAAGCCCCCCTCGCAGTGAGGGGGGCTTGAGGTGAAAGGCATGGCTGGAGCCAACAGGGTTGACTCCGCTGCGATCAGCCGATGGAAGGCGTGATCAAAGCCACAGGGGTGGCTTCTGCAGAGGCCAGGTCAAGCGGGAAGTTGTGAGCGTTGCGCTCGTGCATCACTTCCATGCCCAGACCGGCACGGTTCAGCACGTCAGCCCAGGTGTTGATCACGCGGCCTTGGCCATCGAGGATCGACTGATTGAAGTTGAAACCGTTGAGGTTGAAGGCCATCGTGCTCACGCCAAGGGCGGTGAACCAGATGCCCACAACCGGCCAGGTGGCGAGCAGGAAGTGCAGGCTGCGGCTGTTGTTGAAAGAGGCGTACTGGAAGATCAGACGACCGAAGTAGCCGTGGGCCGCCACGATGTTGTAGGTCTCTTCCTCTTGGCCGAACTTGTAACCGTAGTTCTGGCTCTCGCTTTCGGTCGTCTCACGCACCAAGGAGCTGGTGACGAGTGAACCGTGCATGGCCGAGAACAGGGAGCCGCCGAAGACACCAGCCACACCCAGCATGTGGAAGGGGTGCATCAGGATGTTGTGCTCGGCTTGGAACACCAACATGAAGTTGAAGGTGCCGGAGATGCCGAGGGGCATGCCATCAGAGAACGAACCCTGACCGAAGGGGTAGATCAGGAAGACAGCCGAGGCAGCCGCCACAGGGGCGCTGTAGGCGACACAGATCCAGGGGCGCATGCCGAGGCGGTAGGAGAGTTCCCACTCGCGGCCCATGTAGCAGAAGATGCCGATCAGGAAGTGGAAGATCACCAGCTGATAGGGACCGCCGTTGTACAGCCACTCATCGAGGCTGGCGGCTTCCCAGATCGGGTAGAAGTGCAGGCCGATGGCGTTGCTGGAAGGAACAACAGCACCGGAGATGATGTTGTTGCCGTACATCAAGGAGCCGGCGACAGGCTCGCGGATGCCGTCGATGTCGACAGGGGGCGCGGCCACGAAGGCCACGATGAAGCAGATGGTGGCAGCCAGCAGGGTGGGGATCATCAGCACACCGAACCAACCGACATACAGGCGGTTGTTGGTGGAGGTGACCCACTCACAGAACTGACTCCAGGCAGAAGCGCCGGAGCGCTGCTGAACGGTGGTGGTCATAGGAACGGGAGGTTATGCCCCAAAAAGGAGCGAGGATAAGGACGAATGGCAGGCGGGACGTTTTCTCTAAGGAAGTCTGTGAAGGAACTCCGAAGAGGAAAAGCCTTGCCGCAACAGGCCGAAGCTCTGCCGTTGCCTTAGGCACTGTAACGGAATCTTGCGCTAGGTGTGGAAATCTTGCGGACTGGTTTACCGAAGGCCCGGATGCGGCCCCATGGGATCCAGCTGTCCTGGTTAGCGTCAACCCCTTCTCCAAGGGCCGATGACCCAGGCCGTATGGCTGCCACGGCAGGCTTCCCAGCCCCAGCCGCCCCTTTCGGCTGAGGGGCGGGTGCTGCTGATCCGCCTGCCCTGCAACCCGATTTTTCCGATCGGGCCGATTTACCTGGCCGATCACCTGCACAAGTGTTTCCCGCAGCTTGACCAGCGCATCCTTGACCTGGCCGCCCTGCCAATCCTGGATGTGGAGCGAACCCTGCTCGCCACCGTCAAGGCGTTTCGCCCCACCTTGTTGGTGTTTTCCTGGCGCGACATTCAGATCTATGCGCCTGTGGATGGGCGCGGCGGCAACCCGCTGCAGAACTCCTTTGAGGTGTTCTACGCCGCCAATCCACTGCGCCGCCTACGTGGCGGTCTGGGTGGCCTGCGGCTGATGGCGGCTTTCTATGGCGAGCTCTGGCGCAACCTTCGCCTGGTGCGCCGTGGTCTTCGCCAGGCCCGCCGTTTCAACCCCGAGGCACGGGTGGTGCTCGGTGGCGGAGCGGTGAGCGTGTTCTACGAACAGCTGGGCAAGAGTTTGCCCAAAGGCACCGTGGTCTCCGTTGGCGAAGGGGAGGTCCTGTTGGAGAAATTGATCCGCGGCCAATCGCTGGCCGGTGAGCGTTGTTTCGTTGTTGGCGAGGCGCCTCGGCTGGGCCTCATCCACGAACCACCTGCAGGCCTGGTCAAGACGGCTTGCGACTACTCCTACATCGCTTCGATCTGGCCCCAGCTGACTTGGTATTTCGAAGGCGGCGATTTCTACGTGGGCGTGCAGACCAAACGCGGCTGTCCCCACAACTGCTGCTACTGCGTCTACACCGTGGTGGAAGGCAAGCAGGTTCGCGTCAATCCTGTTGACGAGGTGGTGGCTGAGATGCGCCAGCTCTATGACAGAGGCGTGCGCGGCTTCTGGTTCACCGATGCCCAGTTCATCCCCGCCCGCCGCTACATCGACGATGCCAAGCAGTTGCTGCGGGCCATCGCGGCGGCGGGAATGGCTGACATCCACTGGGCGGCCTACATCCGCGCTGACAACCTCGACCAGGAACTAGCCGAGCTGATGGTGGCCACCGGCATGAGCTACTTCGAAATCGGCATCACCTCCGGCAGCCAGGAGCTGGTGCGGAAAATGCGCATGGGCTACAACCTTCGCGTTGTTCTGGAAAACTGCCGGATTCTTGCTGCAGCTGGATTCCGGGAGCAGGTCTCGGTGAATTATTCGTTCAATGTGATTGATGAAAGGCCCGAGACGATCCGGCAGACCGTGGCCTATCACCGAGAGCTCGAGAGCATCTTCGGAGCCGATAAGGTGGAGCCCGCCATCTTCTTCATTGGCCTGCAGCCCCACACGCACCTGGAGCAATATGGCTTTGAGCAGGGCATGCTCCAACCGGGCTACAACCCGATGAGCATGATGCCGTGGACGGCCAGAAAGTTGCTCTGGAACCCTGAACCGATGGGCAGCACCTTTGGCCGCCTCTGCCTGGAGGCATTTGAAACCAATCCCCAGGATTTTGGCCGCACGGTCATGGATCTGCTGGAGCGTGACTATGGCCTCGCTCCCCTCGAAGAAGCCCTCAGAGCTCCTGTTGAAGGCAAAGCGGCCCTAGCCACGGCAGTGCGTTAGCGGCCCCAGTGCGGCCGCCGCACCCAGATCAGCGCAGCGAGCCCCAGCCAGCCAATGGCCCCTCCGATCGGGTTGGGGTTGGGGGCACCCGGTCCGCTCAGCCAGGCGGGCGCACCGGCAGAGAGCTCGATCAGCCCCATCTGCAGCACGAACCAGCCGCCGACTAACCCCCCATGCAGCCCGATCGCTCCCCAGAGGGCGCCGGCGTCAGTACGACGTTGCAAGGCCAGGGCGATCCCGAGCATGATCAACCCGCCCAGCTGGCCGATGGCTCCAGGCCCCTCCGTGCGGTACCAGGGGTGGATCAGGGCGAAGATCACCGCCTGAAGCAGCAGGGCCGTGCGGGCCTTGAGTTGGAGTTCAAGCTCCCCCCAGAGCCAGCCTCGGAACAGCAGTTCTTCGGCGAAGCCCACGCCGGCCAGCAGCGCCAGTCCATTGAGGGCGATGCCGCCATCCAGGCGCCAGGATCCCCGCGCCGCCCCAGTGGCGATCAGAACCATGGCCAGGAATCCCAGCAAGCCAGCGGCCTTGAGCAGCCCGCGCAGCAGGGCCTTCAAGGCCGGCGGCAGCGGCATGACCAAGCCCAGGCGCTGCCAGGGTTTGGACTCTCCCCAGGCCTGCTTCAGGCGCCATGGCAGGGTCAGCAGCAGCAACACCAGGGCAAGAATCAAGCCCACCAAGTTGAGCTGATCGGCACGCAGTTCGGGGGCTAAGAGGGCCAGCGGACGGGAAATCAGCCAGCCGACGCCATAGAGCAGCGGGACGTACAGCAGGGTGCCCAGCCCGTGGGGGGAGCCCCGGCTGGGGATCCGCGCTCGAGCGCCGGGTGCCACTTCAGTCCTCGGGCTCGATCGTGCTGGTGAGCCCCTTGCCCTTGAGCGTTTCGGAGTAGAACTCCGCTGGTTCGAGATCACACACGATCACCAGGCCGACGCCGGTCTTGTGGGCTTCGAGCATCACGGCAATCGCGTCCTGTTCACTGAGGGAGGGCACCACCTCGCGCAGGCTGGTCACCACGTACTCCATCGAATTGACCGGATCGTTGTGCAGCAGCACCCGATAGAGCGGCGAGGGCTTGCGCACCCTCTGCACCTCTTGATCGATCACCGCCGCTCCGCCGGGGGAGCGGGGAGCTGTTTCAACGGACAGTTGCACGGCAGCAGACGACAGAACCACGGCGGCAGGGGGTCGATTCACGCTCAGATCGCCACTTTATTGGAAACGGCCAGGGAGCTTTGGGCGATGCGTTCCATGGCTTCTGCCACATTGGCGCGGCTGTTGAAGGCCGAGAGCCGGAAGTAGCCCTCGCCGGCGGCGCCGAAACCGCTGCCCGGGGTGCCCACCACGTGGGCCTCGCTCAGCAGCCGGTCGAAGAAGCTCCAGGAATCCACGCCCTCAGGCGTCTGAATCCAGACGTAAGGGGCCTGCTCGCCACCGAAGACGCGCAGCCCGGCGCGGCTGAGATCACGGCGGAGGATCGCCGCATTCTCCATATAGAAGTTGACCAGTTCCTTCACCTGGGCCTGGCCCTCAGAGGAATACACCGCTTCAGCGCCCCGCTGCACGATGTAGCTCACCCCATTGAACTTGGTGCTCTGGCGCCGGTTCCAGAGGCTCCACAGCTCCACCTCCTGCCCATCGGCGCCCACCCCCATCAAGCCCCGTGGCACCACCGTGAGCGCGCAGCGGGTGCCCGTGAAGCCGGCGTTCTTCGAAAAGGAGCGGAACTCGATGGCACATCGCTTGGCTCCCTCGATCTCGTAGATCGAATGGGGCAGTTCCGGGTCACGGATGAAGGCCTCGTAGGCGGCATCGAACAGGATCAGCGCCTGGTTGGCCAGGGCGTAGTCGACCCAGCGTTGGAGCTGCTCGCGGCTGGCCACTGCACCGGTGGGATTGTTGGGGAAACAGAGATAGATCAGATCCACCGGCCCCTCCGGCAGGGGCGCGCAGAAGCCGTTGGCGGCGGTGATCGGCAGATAGGTGAGCCCGGCGTAACGCCCCGTCTCGTCGGCCTCGCCAGTGCGGCCTGCCATCACATTGCTGTCGACATACACCGGATAGACCGGATCGGTCACGGCGATGCGGATGCCCTCGCCGAGGATGTCGAGGATGTTGCTGCTGTCGCATTTGGAGCCATCAGAGACGAAAATCTCTTCGGCACTGATGGCACAGCCTCGCGCCTGGAAATCGTTGGAGGCAATCGCCTCACGCAACCAGAGGTAGCCCTGTTCAGGCCCGTAGCCATGGAAGCTCTCCCGACGTCCCATCGCGTCGACGGCCTGCTTCATCGCTTCGCGGCAGGCGGCCGGCAGCGGCTCGGTCACATCGCCAATGCCGAGGCGAATCAGGGAGGCTTCGGGGTTGGCGGCCGAGAAATCCTTCACCCGGCGAGCGATCTCGGGAAAGAGATAGCCCGCCTTGAGCTTCAGGTAATTGGAATTGATCTGAACCACAACCGCTCTGCCCATGCATTCCTGCTGGCCATCTTCCTACGTGACATGACCTGGGCGATGGGGGCCTAGGCGTTCTGGGGGGATTGTTCCCCCTTGCGGCCTGCTGCTGGGCCTTGCTTCAAGGCGGTGTGGTGCCTGGGATCATCGTGCTAAATTCCCGAGAAGACGGCAGTCCCGTTTGCAGTTTCTGAAGCTGTAAACGCTTCTCAGCGGGCATCGCCTCATGCGGCCCATCATCTAGTCGACACGGTTGCGTGCACTGGTCGTTCTTCACCAGTTCCCCCAGCACCAACGTGATCCGGGCGATGAGCTTCTAGGGGTGCTTCCTCACCAGACTTTTCCTTCCGTCCCCCTTCTGCTTCAGCAGCAGTCGAGCGGCATTGCGGCACGCTCTGCGCAGCAGTTGGTTTCTTCCGGGGTCGATCCCCATCCCTTGGCAGGGCTCCACCGAGCCAAACCCTATCCTCCATGCCCCAGCAGATCGTCATTGCGGAGCAACTGCGCATCGCTGCAGTGCTCAACGACGAACGTGTTGATGAACTTGTCGTCGCCCAGGGCCGTTACCAGATCGGTGATGTCTATCTCGGCAGGGTCGAAAACGTCCTGCCCGGTATCGATGCGGCCTTCGTCAACATCGGTGAAAGCGAAAAGAACGGCTTCATCCATGTCACCGACCTCGGCCCCCTGCGCCTGAGGAAGGGAGCAGCCGGCATCACCGAGTTGCTTGAGCCTCGCCAGAAGGTGCTGGTTCAGGTGATGAAGGAGCCCACCGGCACCAAAGGGCCTCGCCTCACCGGCAACCTCACGCTCCCCGGCCGCTTCCTGGTCCTCCAGCCCCACGGCCAGGGAGTGAGCATTTCCCGGCGGATTAACGGCGAAAACGAACGCAACCGGCTGCGTGCTCTCGGTGTGCTGATCAAGCCTCCCGGCGCAGGTCTGCTGGTGCGTACCGAAGCCGAGGGGATCAGCGAAGACCTGCTGATTGATGATCTCGAGACCCTGCTGCGCCAGTGGGAAGGCATTCAGGAAGCGGCCGAAATCGCCAGCCCACCTGTGCTGCTTAACCGTGACGAAGACTTCATCCATCGCGTCCTGCGTGACCTCTACAGCCCCGAGGTTCTGCGGGTCGTCGTCGATACCCCAGCGGCCGTGGCCCGGGTCAATGCCTTCCTCGGTGCCGATCAGGCCAGCCTGCAGGTTGAGCACCACGCCGAATCCAGCGACATCCTGGAGCATTACCGGGTGAATGCGGCAATTCGCGATTCGCTCAAGCCCCGGGCTGATCTTCCCTCAGGCGGCTACGTGATCATCGAGCCCACCGAGGCGCTCACGGTGATCGACGTGAACTCAGGTTCGTTCACCCGTTCGGCCAATGCCCGGGAAACCGTGCTCTGGACCAACTGCGAAGCGGCCGCTGAGATCGCCCGTCAGCTCAAGCTGCGCAACATCGGTGGCGTCGTGATCATCGACTTCATCGACATGGAGTCGAGGCGCGACCAGTTGATGCTGCTGGAGCATTTCACCCAGGCGGTCCGCGATGACACCGCCCGCCCCCAGATTGCCCAGCTCTCCGAGCTCGGCTTGGTTGAACTCACGCGCAAGCGCCAGGGCCAGAACATCTATGAGTTGTTCGGTCGTGCCTGCCCCAGTTGTGGTGGCCTCGGCCATGTGGCGGTGCTCCCCGGCACCGATTCGCTCCAGCCCCTGGCCACGGTGAGTGGCCTGGTGCGCTCGGCGGCTTCGGCCCGGGCCGACGTTGTCAGCCCTGCCGCCACCGAATCCAGTGGCCGTCGCCGCGGTGGCCGTGGCAGCCGCGGCGGCCGCTCCAGCGAAGCCGTGGAGGCACCGGTCAGTGCACCGGTTCAGGTCCCTGCTAGTTCCAGCGAGCCCAGTGAAGCGGCTGCGGGCTTTGTCAGTGAACCGGTCAGTCGCCGCCAGGAACCCGAACTGGTGGCCGTGCCGATGGAGGAAGAACAGGAGCTGGTCTACGGCTGGCTTGGTCTCAACCCCACCCTGTTGCTCGATCCCCAACCCAGTGGCGAACACCTGATGGTGCGCGTCGTCAGGCCAGGCGAGGATCCGGAGGCCGTGCTCGAAGCGGCCCGTCAACAACAATCGTCCACAGCTTCCCGCCGCCGCCGTCGCGGTGGACGGGGCAATGGCGATAACAACAGCACCGATAACAGCAGTCGTGATGACAGGACTGGCGACAACGGCAGTGGCGATAACGGTGCCAGCGCCGCCAGTGGCCAGACCGGCACTGCTGCCAGTTCCACCTTGGTTCGGCATGAGCCGTCCCCTGACGTGCTGGTCGAAATCACGCCCCTTCCCCTGGAGCCTGATGAGCCGATGGCCACCGTCACAACCGTGATCGAGGCTCCTGTGGTGCAGGTGCCGCTCACGCGCAAGATCACCCGTTCACGCCCCTCGGCAACCGCTGCAGCGGCTCCTGAAACCTCGGCTTTGCCGGCCAACGGCAGTGGCAGCCTTGGGATTCCGCCGGCCGAAAC
Source organism: Synechococcus sp. SynAce01 (assembly GCF_001885215.1). Lineage (GTDB taxonomy): Bacteria > Cyanobacteriota > Cyanobacteriia > PCC-6307 > Cyanobiaceae > Regnicoccus > Regnicoccus frigidus. The sequence goes on from NZ_CP018091.1 coordinate 1,662,563, forward strand.
TGCAGCGGAAGCAGCAGCCCAGCCGGCTCCCGAAGAGCAGGACGCTGGTGAACCGCGGCGGCGTCGCCGGCGCTCCTCGGCCACGGTCTGAGGCGTTTGTCGTCCTCGGGGTCGCTCTTTGGCGGCCATGACCCACGGACCTGTGCCGGGGTTGATGAGGTCGGTCGAGGTTGTTTGTTCGGACCCGTCTTCGCCGGGGCGGTTGTGTTGCCGGCTTCGGCCCTGGAGCCTCTGGCCAGGGCAGGTCTCACCGACAGCAAGGCGCTCTCGGCCCGCCATCGCGAACGCCTGGTTCCGTTGATCACGGCCCTGGCTCAGGCCTGGGGACTGGGCCAGGCCTCAGCCAGCGAAATTGACCGCCACGGCATTCGCTGGGCCACCGAAGCGGCCATGCTGCGGGCCCTGCAACGCCTGCCCCGGCGCCCGGTCCTGGTGCTGGTCGATGGCGTTCTGCCCCTACGACCCTGGTCTGGCCGGCAGGTCACCCTGGTGCAGGGTGATCGCCGTTGCCTGGCCATTGCCGCAGCCAGTGTGCTCGCCAAACAGGCGCGTGATGGGCTGGTCCGGCGGCTGGCCTCTCGCTTCCCTGGCTACGGACTGGAGCGCCATGTCGGCTATGGCACGGCGATGCACCGAGCGGCCTTGCGCGAGCTCGGGGCCACCCCACTCCATCGCCAGTCCTTTCTCTCCCGGGTGCTCAGTTCTCCCGGCACCAGGCGCTGAAGTCATCGAGCAGCTGCCGGCCGACCCGTTTTCGCATCGCAATCAGGATGCCAGCCAGCAAGGAACGACCGGTGGCTTCGAGCACGCGGGGTGGCAGCAGGCCCAGAATGGCCGGCCGGCTGACCGTAACGGCCAGATGGGCTTCCCCCTCCAGGCCGGTTTCGTTGACCACCAAATGGGAGTGGAGCTGGAGTGCGAAGTCGTCGACCACTTCGAGACCCTCCAGTTGGCAATCGAGGGCCTCAATCTCGAGTCGGCCTGGCTGTCGCGTGGCTTGCAGCTGAACGATCGGCTGGACCTGGAGCTGGAAGACGTTCAGTTGCTGGACGGCGTAGCGATAGCGCCCGTCGCCAAGCCGTTGTAGTTGGTCGGCAGCCAACAGGGTGCGCACGATCCGATCGTCGTTTTCGAGGTAGGGCGCCAGCCTTTCGCTCTGGCTGGATACCGGAATCCGGAGTTGCTGGCGGGCGCCGAAAGCCAGGGGCATCGCCAGGGTGGGGAGTCGGCGGGAGATGATCCTATCGATCAGCGTTCGCCGCTCCGTTGCTCCCCTGTCATGCGTCTTGCCTTTCTTGGTCCCGCTGGAACCTATGGCGAGCAGGCCGCCAGAACCCTGGCTGACCTTGAAGGATTGGGCGATGTGGAACTGGTCCCCCAGAGCGGGCACCGGGCCGTGATCCGGGCCCTCGCTGACGGCCACTGTGATGCAGCCGTGGTGCCCGTCGAGAACTCGGTCGAGGGCGGGGTCACGGCCAGTCTGGATGCCCTCTGGGAGCATGAGGAATTGGGAATCCGGCGAGCCCTGGTTCTGCCGGTTCGCCATGCCCTGCTCGGCAGCGGTCCGATCGGCCGCATCAGTGAGGTGCTCTCCCATCCCCAGGCCCTGGCCCAGTGCAGCCAATGGCTGGCCGAACATCTTCCCGATGCCTTGCAGCTGCCCACCAGCTCCACGGCGGAGGCTTCGCGCCTGGTGGGCGGCAGCCACTTCCGCGCTGCCGTGGCCTCGCTCCAGGCGGCCAGCCAGCACGGCCTGGAGGTACTGGCCTATCCGATCAATGACGTGGCCGGAAACTGCACCCGTTTCCTCCTGCTGCAGCGTGCGCCTGCCATCCCTGCGGGCCGCGCCAAAGCCACCCACTGCAGCCTCGCCTTCTCGCTGCGGGCGAACAACCCCGGCGCCCTGCTCGATGCCCTGCGCTGCTTCGCCCATCGGCAGTTGAACATGAGCCGGATCGAGTCACGCCCGTCCAAGCGGGAAATGGGCGAATACCTGTTCTTCGTTGACCTGGAGCTACCAGCCGATTCGGGCTCCCTTGAGCAGGCTGTCGCGGAATTGGCCGGTCACTGTGAGCATCTGGTCCTGTTCGGGACCTACCCAATCAGCATCGTCGAAGAGAACGGCGGCTAGGTCGTTGGTTTGCGGCAGCGGAACACACCGAACTGCATCAGGCCGTTGCGGAAAGCCCAGTCCATCAACAGCAGGGTCGGGGTTTCGCGGAGTCCCTGCAGCACGGCCATCGGCCCCAGGCCCAGCACCGCCCCGGGGCGGCGGATGCCTTCCATGATCGAGTCGATCCAGGAGGGCAAGGTGGCCTTGGTCCAGTCGCCTGTGGTCACGCTGGCTCCATTGGCGAAGGGGCTGCAGGCCAGGTTGTGCCTGAAAGAGAGGATGCTGGCGAACTCGGGGTGGGCCCATTGGTCGAGCAGCTGACGCATCACCCAGCGCTCGCGGCTCGTCAGCGCGCCGTTGCTTGGATCGCGCCGGTTCCAGTCGGCCACGGCCAGCAGGCCTTCCGGCGCGAGCACGCGCAACAGCTCATCGGCGTAGCGCTGCTTGTCGGCCATGTGCGGTCCGGCCTCCACACTCCAGACCGCATCGAACTGACCATCGGCGAGATCGAGGGCCAGGGCATCCATCACCGCGAAACGGCAGGGCAGGCCGGCGGGGGTGAGCTGGCTTGCCCGGGCGATCTGGGCTTGGCTGATACTGATTCCCAGCACTTCAAAGCCGTAATCCCGGCTGAGGATCCGGGCACTGCCGCCGATGCCACAGCCCACATCCAGCACGCGGGCGCCACTGGGCAGTTGATCGAGGCCACTCCAGCGCACCAATTCATGCACGAAAGCTGCTTTGGCGGCGCGGAAATCGGCGCGCCGCGGCTGCTCTCCGTAGTGTCCGAGGTGGACGTGGTCCCCCCAGAGGCGTTCGAGCAATTGGTCGTCGGTCCAGCGGTCATAGGCCGCCGCGACCGTCTCGGTGCTCTGATAGCGCCGGTTTCGCCGTTGCCAGAGCTGGGTGGCATACCACCCCAAGCCAGCTGCACCCGCACCAAGAAGCAGGGCCCCAGGCAGGAGATTGAGTGCCATCAGCTTGGATCCTGGCCGTCCTCACCCATTCCTTTAAAGGTGTCCTTGAGAACGGTTCGAGCCGCCAGTTGACGGCGGGTCTGGTCAAGGAGGGAATACTCCAGGCGTAAACGCTCGGTGGTGTCGGTCAGCTCAAGCAGGGCCTGCTGATGGTCAGCCACGGGGCCACCCAGGTGGGAGCCGATCCAGAACGACAGTTCCCGGGGCAGATCAGGCAGGTCGTTGGGCAGGCTGGTGGGCTTGCCGATCAGCTTGCCGGTCAGATCGACCACATCACGCAGAGCCTGGGTCACTTCGCCAGCGAGCTGCTCGAGTGAGTTGTCGCTGTCGCTGGCCTGGTCTTCGATCCAGCTCACCATGCCGACACGGAACGGTGCTTCACGCACCACTTCGAGCACGCGGAAGCGCTGCTGGCCCATGGTGACGATGTTGCTGCGATCGTCATCCTGCGTCTGACATTGCAGGATCTCGGCGCAGCAGCCAACGCTGGCCATTTTCTTTTCCTGGGGGTCCCAGCGCACCACCCCGAAACGCCGATCGGTTTCCAGAACCGTGCTCAGCATCATCCGGTAGCGGGGCTCGAAGATGTGTAGAGGCAGTACCTCCTGCGGGAACAACACCACATCCGGCAGGGGGAAGAGGGGGAGTTCCCGGACGGCCAAATCGGTCACAAAGGTCCTGCGTGGTTGCAAAAGAGTGAGGCTCTAAACCGATCTTAGGGATCTCGGCACGGCCCTGAACGTAAAAACCCGCCTTGAGGGCGGGCGATCCACAATCCATCGGCCGTTGGTCTGGGCCGAAAGGTTAATGGCTTGGCCTGGGCGATTGGCTCAGGCCGCTCGACACCAGGCACTGCTTCCAAAGCTTCGTTTTCAGAGCTTTGTTTTCAGAGCTTCACTTCGATGTCAACTCCGCTGGGCAGGTCCAGCTTCATCAGAGCGTCAATGGTCTTGGCGGTGGGGCTGTAGATATCAATAATGCGGCGGTGGGTGCGCGTCTCGAAGTGCTCACGGGAATCCTTGTCCACGTGGGGGGAGCGCAGCACGCAATAAATCTTGCGCTTGGTGGGCAGGGGGATCGGTCCAATCGCCGTGGCGGCGGTGTGATCGGCGGTTTCGATGATCTTGTCGCAGGAAAGATCCAGCATGCGGCGGTCAAACGCCTTGAGGCGAATGCGGATTTTCTGCTGAGCGATGGCGGTGGACATGGGAGGGATAGAAAAGCCCGTTGAAGGCACGCGAGGGTCTCAACGGGAGGGAACGGATGGAACCTGGGATCCATCAATTGTCAAGGAGCGAGCCGGCGTCAAGGAGAAAGCCGGTGTCAAGGAAAGAGCCGGTGTCAAGAAGCGAACCGGTCTCCAAGAGCATTGGCCCCGTAAAGGGCTGGTTTTGGCGGGGGGTAAGCATTTGGCGCCACCCCCACACCGATCAAATCGCGCTCAAGCCACGATCTTGGAGACAACACCGGCACCGATGGTGCGGCCGCCTTCGCGAATGGCGAAGCGCATGCCCTGCTCGATCGCCACTGGGCAGATCAGCTCGGCGCTCATCTTGATGCGGTCACCCGGCATCACCATCTCGACGTTGGTGCCGTCATCGGCGGTGAAGGCCGTGATCTGCCCGGTCACGTCGGTGGTGCGGATGTAGAACTGCGGGCGGTAGCCAGCAAAGAAGGGTGTGTGGCGGCCGCCTTCCTCCTTTTTGAGCACGTACACCTCACCCTCGAACTTGGTGTGGGGCTTGATGGAGTTGGGCTTCACCAGCACCATGCCGCGCTCGATGTCCTCCTTCTGAATGCCGCGCAGGAGCAGGCCGGCGTTATCACCTGCCATGCCTTCCTCGAGCTGCTTACGGAACATCTCTACACCGGTGACGGTGGTTTCGCGGGTGTCCTTGATGCCGACGATCTGGACGGTCTCGCCGACCTTGACCTTGCCACGCTCGATCCGGCCGGTGGCCACGGTGCCGCGACCGGTGATCGAGAAGACGTCTTCGACGGCCATCAGGAAGGGCTTGTCGATCTCACGCTCGGGCTCGGGGATCGAGGCATCCACGGCATCCATGAGGTCGAGGATCTTGTCGACCCACTCGTTCTCACCGCGCAGACCTTTGCCGCCTCCTTGAATGTGCTCAAGGGCCTTGAGGGCGGAGCCGGTGATCACGGGGATGTCATCACCGGGGAAGTCATAGCTGTCGAGCAGCTCGCGCATCTCCAGTTCGACGAGCTCAAGGATCTCCTCGTCGTCGACCATGTCGGTCTTGTTGAGGAACACCACCAGGGCGGGAACGCCGACCTGCTTGGCCAGCAGGATGTGCTCCTTGGTCTGGGCCATCGGGCCGTCGGTGGAGGCCACCACCAAAATGCCGCCGTCCATCTGGGCGGCGCCGGTGATCATGTTCTTCACGTAGTCGGCGTGACCCGGGCAGTCCACGTGGGCGTAGTGACGGCCCTCGGTTTCGTACTCGACGTGGGCGGTATTGATGGTGATCCCCCGCTCTTTCTCCTCAGGAGCGCCGTCAATGTCGTCATAGGCCTGAGCTTTCGCCTGGCCGATGGACGCCAGCACGTTGGTGATGGCGGCAGTAAGGGTGGTCTTGCCATGGTCAACGTGGCCGATGGTGCCGATGTTGACGTGAGGTTTGGTCCTCTGAAACTTCTCGCGGGCCATTGAAGGAAAGAATCGGGGGGTTGGTTGGGGTTGTAAAGATCAGGAATTGCCCTGATTCTTGGAGATGATGGCCTCAGCCACATTGCGAGGAACTTCCTCGTAATGGCTGAACTCCATCGAGAAAACACCCCGACCCTGGGTCATGGATCGGAGCTGAGTGGCATAGCCGAACATCTCGGCCAGGGGCACCTTGGTCTGGACTTTAGATTGTCCATTGTCGATGGACTGGCCTTCGACCTGACCGCGCCGGGAGGAGAGGTCGCCGATCACTGATCCAAGGAAATCCTCGGGGATCTCGACTTCCACCTTCATCATCGGCTCAAGCAGTACAGGATTGCACTTCTTGACGCCGTCCTTGAAGGCCAGCGAGCCGGCAATTTTGAAGGCCATTTCGGAGGAGTCGACGTCGTGGTAGGAGCCATCGACCATACTGACCTTGATATCAATCATCGGGAAACCAGCAATCACGCCGGACTGGCAGGTTTCCTTCATGCCGTTTTCGGCCGGTCCGATGTACTCCTTCGGCACGATACCGCCAACGATCTTGTTGACGAACTCGAAGCCTGTACCCGGCTCACCAGGCTCCATCTCGATTACGACATGGCCGTATTGGCCCTTGCCACCGGTCTGTCTGGCAAATTTGCCTTCGCCTTTGGCGCTGCCACGAATGGTTTCGCGATAAGAAACCTGAGGAGCGCCGATGTTGGCTTCGACATTGAACTCCCTGAGCATGCGATCCACCAGGATCTCCAGGTGAAGCTCGCCCATGCCGGCGATCACCGTCTGGTTGGTTTCCGGGTCAGTGGATACGCGGAAGGTGGGGTCCTCTTCGGAGAGTGATTGCAGAGCCTTGGAGAGTTTCTCCATGTCCCCCTTGGTCTTGGGCTCCACAGCAACCGAAATGACCGGTTCGGGAATGAACAGCGACTCCAGAATGATTGGATCGGTTTCAACGCAGAGGGTGTCACCCGTTGTGGTGTTCTTGAGACCAAGAACAGCGCCAAGATCACCGGCACGCAGTTCATCGACCTCTTCCCGGTCGTCGGCCTTGAGCAGGATCAGCCGGGAGATGCGTTCCTTTTTATCCTTGGTACTGTTGAGCACATAGCTGCCTTTCTTGAGGGTTCCGCTGTACATCCTCACGAAGGTGAGTTTGCCGTAGGGATCAGCCATTACCTTGAAGGCCAGGGCGCTGAACGGGGCATTGTCGTCGCAGGGCCGGCTGGCTTCTTCGCCATCGGGCAAGAGGCCATGGATCGGCGGAATATCGATCGGTGCGGGCAGATAATCCACAACTGCATCCAGCATCAGCTGAACACCTTTGTTCTTGAAGGCTGAACCACAGAGGATCGGCACCAAACCGTGCTTGACCACACCGATCCGAATGCCTTTCACCAATTGTTCATCGGTGAGATAACCGTTTTCCAGGTAGTAATCAGTCAGTTCGTCATCGGTTTCGGCCACCGTTTCCATCAAATTGCCGCGCCAGAGTGCGACTTCTTCCTGCATCTCGGCGGGGATATCTCCCTCGACGATGTCAGTGCCGAGGTCATTGGTGTAGATGATCGCCTTCTGACGCACCAGATCGATGATTCCCTTGAGGTCGCCTTCAGCGCCGATCGGAAGCTGGATTGGGGCAGCTTTGGCCTTCAGGCGATCCTTGATCTGGTCGTAGACCTTGAGAAAATTGGCGCCGGTGCGGTCCATCTTGTTGACGAACACGAGGCGCGGCACTTTGTAGCGATCGGCCTGCCGCCAGACCGTTTCCGACTGGGGCTGGACCCCGCCGACAGCGCAGAAAACGGCAACCACACCATCGAGCACCCGCATGGAGCGCTCCACTTCGATCGTGAAGTCGACGTGGCCAGGCGTGTCGATGATGTTGATCCGGTGGTCTTTCCAGCTGGTGGAGATAGCAGCCGCCGTGATCGTGATGCCACGCTCACGCTCCTGGGCCATCCAGTCGGTGACGGCGGCGCCATCGTGGACCTCGCCCATCTTGTGGACCACACCGGAATAAAAAAGAATGCGCTCGGTGGTGGTGGTTTTGCCCGCGTCAATGTGGGCGGCGATGCCGATATTTCTGACGCGATCTAAGGGGAAGGCGCGGGCCACGGGTGAAGGTCTCCGAAGGTAAATCGACGAAAAAAATGCGGGTTGACTGTAACTGGTGATACCGCTAGTTGCTGGGCCCGCGACCCAGCTGGTAGCTCCCCGCTCAGTAGCGGTAGTGGGCGAAGGCCTTGTTCGCTTCAGCCATCTTGTGGGTTTCTTCCCGTTTGCGGACCGCGTTGCCGGCTTCGTTGGCGGCATCCATCAGTTCGCCCGCCAGTTTCTGGGACATGCTGCGGCCGTTGCGAGCCCGTGAAAAATTCACCAGCCAACGCAGGGCCATCGCTGTTCCGCGCTCCTGCCGCACTTCCATCGGCACCTGATAGGTGGCGCCACCGACCCGCCTTGCCCGCACTTCCACCAGGGGAGTGGCGTTGCGCACGGCTGTCTCGAACACCTCAAGTGGATCGGTGCCGGTTCGGTCGTTGATCAGGCCAAAGGCATCCGAGAGAATGCGCTGGGCGGTGGACTTTTTGCCGTGCTTCATGAGCCGTGCCACCACCATCGAGGCCAGACGGCTGTTGAACTGGGGATCGGGATGAACCGGGCGCTTCTCAGCAGCATTGCGGCGGGACATAAACCTGAAGGAAGGAAAGCGAGGAAGGAAAAGGAAACGGGGCGGGCTCGATCAGCCTTTGGGTGCCTTGGTGCCGTACTTGGAGCGGCTTTGGCGCCGGTCCTTGACACCGGAGGTGTCGAGGGTGCCACGGATGATGTGGTAGCGGACACCGGGCAAATCCTTGACGCGACCGCCGCGGATCAACACCACGGAGTGCTCCTGCAGGTTGTGGCCGATGCCGGGGATGTAGGCCGTGACCTCAAAGCCCGAGGTGAGCCGGACGCGGGCCACCTTGCGCAGCGCGGAGTTCGGTTTCTTGGGGGTGGAGGTGTACACGCGGGTGCACACGCCTCGGCGCTCCGGGCAGGCCCGCAGCGCAGGGGATTTGGTCTTGCGGGTGAGGTGCTGCCGCTCGGTGCGGATCAGCTGCTGAATCGTGGGCATCGAGGGCCGAAGAGAGAAGCCGGACGTCCGACCGTTTTCACAATTGATCACCCTACGCCGTCGGCGGACCGTCATGGTTCTGACGACTGAAGGCGGCCCCGCAGGCGCAGCACTGCAGCCCGTCGGCGGCCCTGATCAGGAAGCCGCCGCCACTGAGATCCCCTCGGTAGTCCAGGTTGAGGCCCGCCATCAGAGCGAATTGGTCCTCAGGGGCGTGCAGGGTGATGCCGTCGGCCCTGGCGACCGCCATCCCGGTCAGGTCGCCGGGACGGATCCTCAGCACCCAGCGCTCACAGCCTCCTTCCACCAGATCCAGATGCATCAGCCCCGGTGTGCCGGCCACGGCGGCCTGGCGGCCCAGCTCAGCAGCGGCAGCGGCGCTCAGGTGAACGGTCAGTCCCTTCGGCATGGCGGCTTCGCTCAGGGTGTAGGGGAAGAGTCTGCGACGGAATCCCGTGGCACCAGACCAAGACCATTGTGAATCGAGGCGGAGACTCCACGGCCCAACACGGTCATCGCCCCACCGACCATCAAGCCAGTGGAGCCGCCGCCATCGAGATTGAGGGCATCCCGCAGCCCCATCTGCCTGAGCAGTCCGGCGGTTTCCTGCAGGGTTGGCCCAGCATTGCCCTCCCCTTGAACAGTGAGCAGCCAGAGCTGACGCCCGTCGCTGCCGACCACCGTGCGCGGCGCCCCCTGCTGTTGAAACGCGGCGCCGAATCCTTCCGCTGTCCCATTGAGCACCAGCCTGCCGTCCTGAAGCAGCAACGGGCCGCCGCCAAGCACGAAGGGGTTCATCCCCACCGCATCGAGCGGGCGGCTGTTCAAGCTCAGGCGGCTGCCCACGGGCCAGGGAGCCACCGCCCCGGCTCTGGCCACCACCAATGTGTCACCGGCGCCAAGCCCAACCCCCTGGGCGAGTTCCGCGCGGCTCCACTGCCTTTGAACGATGCCACCCCTGATCAACACAGCCGTCTCGGCGCCGCTCAGGGGCCGATACCCGCTCCCCCAGTCGGCCGTGTAACGGGCCAGGCCGCGCTGGACATACCCACTGTTCACTGTGGTCAGCGGCCAGCGCCTGCCGGTCTCGTCAGTCAGCCATTCCTCCAACCGCAGCCGGCCGAACTGGGGTAGCTCCCTGGGTCGCCAACCGACGGCGCCACGGTTCAGGATCGGTCCGGAGAGCCAGCGATCCTGTTCTTTGAGAGCACCCAGGGGCATCCGCCTGATCCGGTTGAAGAAACCGCCGTTGATCGCCACCAGGGCCTGATCGCGCGCTGCCAGCGCCGGCAGGGAACTGAGTCCCTGCATGCCGTCGGGCCTGGTGAGCAGGCGTAGTTCGAGGGGATTGCGCCGTGGATCCAGCCGCACGCTGTTGATCAGCATCCGCCGGTTGCCGACGGCACGGACCTGCCGCTCGACGGTGACGCTGCTGCTCAGTAGGGCCTGCAACCGTGGATCCAGCCGGGGTGGCGGCGTCGCGACCGCACCGGCGCCAGGGGTGCCAGCCAGCCCGACCCCGGCGAGATCGAGCACCACCCGGGCCGGCCCTCCCAGGGTCAGAACCTTGGGAACCACGCCAGGGCGTTGGAGGGTCAATCCCTGATCGCTCTGGCGCGCCGCGAAACCAAGCCCCTGGAGTTCAGCACGCTGCGCGGCGGTGCTGCGCAGCCCCAGCAGCAGCTGGCCGCTCTCCTGGCGCACCAGGGCGATGCCATCGAGATCCAGCACCACGCGGCGGCCGCCCATAGCGGCGGTTCCCCCCGCTGAGGAGACCCGGATTCCGACTAAGCCCGCCGGCGGAATTTCAATCTTCAGTGTCTCGGCCGTGGCTTCAAGGCGGACTCCGGCGGCAGCGAAGGTTGGCCCCACATCCAGACCGACTTCATCATCGAGGCTGCGCAGTTGAGCCGGGGCCACCTTGAGGGTCTGACCGAACCATTCCAGCTCAAGGCCGCCATCTGGCCTGCTTTCGCTGCTGAAGCCGAGCTGGCCCTGGAGCACCTCCAAGGGCAGCCACAACTGCGATGCGGCGGCTCCATCGCTCTGAAGCCATTGCCAACGGGCCTGTTGGGCCAGGCCGTTGATCACCAGTCGGCTGCCTTCTTGCTCTCTGGCCTGTTGTCTTGCCGGCGTTCTCGCCGGAGGCGGCTCAGCCGGTTGACGTCCCGGTCGCCAGCCGGACTGAGCGGAAGCTCCCGGCCCAGTGGCGATCGGAAGCAGAGTCAAAACTGTCAAGCAGAGCCAGCGGCCATAGCGCGCTGGCGGGATCGGCCACGCCATCAGCCTTTTCCGTTGCTGGTGAACGCTAAGCCCAGGCACCTGTCCCTAGAGTTGTTGTCCGCTCACTGGGGTGGCCACCTGCGTCAATCAGGGCTGCCGCTTGTTTCTGCAGGTTGTTCCGGTCCATGCCGCATTCCTCCCGTCCCCTCTGGCCCCATTGCGACAGCCCGGCACCGGCGGCTGTCGCCGGGGAAAAGGACGCCTGCGGGGTTGGTTTTCTGGCCCAGTTGGATGGTGCTGCCTCCCATGGCCTGCTGCTGCAAGCCCTGGAGGCGCTCAGCTGCATGGAGCACCGCGGTGGCTGTGGCGGTGACAGCGACTCCGGCGATGGCGCCGGCATTCTCTCCGGCATCCCCTGGAGTTTTCTCGAAGCGGTCTGGCCGGAATCGCGCGCAACGGTGCCCAACCGGCGGGGTCTGGCCATGCTGTTCCTGCCGGCCGATCCGGAGCGGCTGCAGCAGGCCCGCCAATTTTGTGAACAGGCCGCCCAAAGCCTTGGCCTGCGCAGTCTGGGTTGGCGCCCGGTGCCGGTTGATCCCAGTGTTCTCGGCCCCTTGGCCCGCCAGACCGCCCCGGTGATCGAGCAATGGCTGGTGGAGTCCGACGCCAGCGGTGATGCCCTGGAGGCGCTGCTGTTTCGCTGCCGCCGGCGGGTCGGTGACCTGGTCAGGGAAACCTGGGGGCCTGAAGTTCGAGACCTTTACTTCGCTTCGTTCAGCGGCCGCACCCTGGTTTACAAGGGGATGGTGCGCTCGGAAGTGCTGCCGGCCTTCTACAACGACCTGAGAGACGAGCGCTTTGCCGTGAGTTTCGCGGTGTATCACCGCCGCTTCAGCACCAACACCCTGCCCCGCTGGCCCCTGGCCCAGCCGATGCGGTTGCTGGGCCACAACGGTGAAATCAATACCCTGCTGGGCAATCTCAACTGGGCCCAGGCCGCCGAATCCCACCTCGATGCCGCCTGGGGTGCCGCCGCCGCCGACCTCAAGCCCGTTGTGAACGCGGCCTTCAGCGATTCTGCCAATCTCGACGCCATGCTCGAGCTGATGGTGCGCAGCGGCCGGCCAATCACCGACTGCCTCCTGACCCTGGTGCCTGAGGCCTTTCGCGAGCAGCCGGAACTCGATTCCCGCCCAGAGGTGCGGGCATTTTACGAGTACTCCGCCTGCCTCCAGGAACCCTGGGATGGCCCGGCGTTGCTGGTGTTCAGTGACGGACGCAGTGTGGGTGCTTCGCTGGATCGCAACGGACTGCGGCCTGCCCGCTACTGCATCACTCGCGATGGCCTGGTGGTGATGGGTTCGGAAACCGGTGTGGTGCCCATCGAGGAAAGCCGGATCATTGAAAAGGGTCGGCTCGGCCCTGGCCAGATGCTGGCCGTCGACCTGGAAAACGGTCGCTTGCTGAAGAACTGGCAGGTCAAGGAAGAGGTGGCGGCCCGCCATCCCTATGGCGCCTGGCTCCAGGAGCAACGCCGCAGCCTTCAGGCCCAGCCCTGGCAGGACGCCAAGTCGATGGGCGAACTCGATCTGCTCCAGCACCAGACCGCCTTCGGGCTCACGGCCGAGGATCTCGATCTGGTGATCGAGGACATGGCCGGTCAGGGCAAGGAGCCCACCTACTGCATGGGCGATGACATCCCCCTGGCGGTGCTCTCCACCAAGCCCCACCTCCTCTACGACTACTTCAAGCAGCGTTTTGCCCAGGTCACCAATCCGCCGATCGATCCGCTCCGCGAAGAGCTGGTGATGAGCCTGGAGATGCATCTGGGCCGCCGCGGCTCAGCCCTCAGGCCCGAACCCTCCTCCGCCTCGGTGCTGCACCTCGATAGCCCGCTGCTCAACGAGCGTGAACTGGCCGCCCTTGCTGGTCAGGGCCTCTCCACCGTCAGCTTGTCGACCCTCTTCTCCGTCGGCACCGGGCCAGGCGGACTGGAGTCGGCGGTGCAACAGCTCTGCGCCGACTCGGAAGCCGCCGTCAGGGAGGGGTGCCAGATCCTGGTGCTCTCTGACCGCTCCAACGCCGACCGCTGTGCCCAAGGCCGTCCTGAACCCGGTCTGACAGCCACCACCACCTACATTCCGCCGTTACTTGCGGTTGGAGCGGTTCACCAGCACCTCCTGCGCCTGGGGCTGCGTCTGCAGGTCTCCCTGGTGGCCGACACCGGCCAGTGCTGGAGCACCCACCACCTGGCCTGCCTGATCGGCTTCGGCGCCAGCGCCGTCTGCCCCTGGCTCACCTGGGAAACCACCCGCCACTGGCTCGACCATCCCAAGACCCAGTCGCTGATGGAGCGCGGCAAGCTGCCACGCCTCGATGCCGCCGCCGCCCAGGCCAACGTGCGCCAGGCCCTGGAGGCCGGCTTGCGCAAGATCCTCTCCAAGATCGGCATCTCGTTGCTGGCCAGCTATCACGGCGCCCAGATCTTCGAGGCCATCGGCATCGGCGCCGATCTGATCAGCCTGGCCTTCAAGGGCACCACCAGCCGGGTCGCCGGCCTGAGCCTGGCCGATCTGGCCAGCGAAACCCTGGCCTTCCATGCCAAGGCCTACCCGGAGCTGAACCGCAGCAAGTTGGAGTTCATGGGCTTCGTCCAATACCGCACCGGCGGAGAATTCCATCTCAACAGCCCGGAGATGGCCAAGGCCCTGCATGCCGCCGTAGCTGCAGGCCCTGGCTACGACCACTTCTCCACCTACCGCACCCTGCTCGAGCACCGGCCGGTCACGGCCCTGCGCGACCTGCTTGAACTGAAGCTGGCGCCCACACCCTTGCCGCTCGACCAGGTGGAGAGCGTTGAGAGCATCTGCAGCCGCTTCTGCACCGGTGGCATGAGCCTTGGCGCCCTTTCGCGCGAAGCCCATGAGGTTCTGGCCGTCGCCATGAACCGGATCGGCGGCAAGAGCAACAGTGGCGAAGGCGGTGAGGATTCCGCCCGCTTCCGCGCCCTTGAGGATGTGGATGCAGGTGGGCACTCGCCCACGCTGCCGACGATTCGGGGGCTGCGCAACGGAGACACGGCCTGCTCAGCGATCAAGCAGATCGCCTCCGGCCGCTTCGGTGTGACCCCGGCCTACCTACGCAGTGGGCGGCAGCTTGAGATCAAGGTGGCCCAGGGGGCCAAGCCCGGCGAAGGCGGCCAGCTTCCCGGCCCGAAGGTGGACGCCTACATCGCTGGGCTGCGCAACAGCAAGCCTGGTGTGGCCCTGATTTCTCCACCCCCGCACCACGACATCTATTCCATTGAGGATCTGGCCCAGCTGATCCACGATCTTCACCAGGTTCACCCCGCCGCCAAGGTGTCGGTGAAGCTGGTCGCCGAGATCGGTATCGGCACCATTGCCGCCGGTGTGGCCAAGGCCAATGCCGATGTGATCCAGATTTCCGGCCACGATGGCGGCACCGGCGCCTCGCCGCTCAGTTCGATCAAACACGCCGGCAGCCCGTGGGAGCTGGGGCTCTCCGAAGTGCACCGCAGCCTGCTGGTCAATGGTCTGCGTGATCGCGTGCTGCTACGCACCGATGGCGGCCTCAAGACCGGCTGGGACGTGCTGATGGCTGCGCTGCTGGGCGCCGAGGAGTATGGCTTCGGTTCGGTGTCGATGATCGCCGAAGGTTGCATCATGGCCCGGATCTGCCACACCAATAACTGCCCGGTCGGGGTGGCCTCGCAAAAAGAAGCCCTGCGCAAGCGCTTCACCGGCCTGCCGGAGCATGTGGTCAATTTCTTCCTGTATGTGGCCGAGGAGGTTCGCCAGTTGCTCAGCCTGTTGGGTGTCGCCCGGCTTGAAGATCTGATCGGCCGCAACGAGCTGCTCGTGCCCCGGGCGGTTGAGCTGACCAAAACCGGCTCCCTCGATCTCACCTGCCTGCTCGAGCCCATCCCCCAGGCGGCCGACCGCAGCTGGCTGAAGCACCGGGCAGAAGCCCATGGCAATGGGCCGATCCTTGAAGATCAATTGCTCAGCGACCCGCAGGTTCTTGCCGCCATCGAGTCCCATGGCCAGGTCAGCCGCAGCCTGGCGATCGTCAACACCGACCGCAGCGTCTGCGCTCGCTTGGCGGGTGAAATCGCCGGGCGCCATGGCAACACCGGTTTTCGTGGCCGCCTCGATCTCCACTTCGAGGGTGTCGCCGGTCAGAGTTTCGGTGCCCTGCTGCTGGAGGGGATGAACGTGCGGCTGGAGGGCGATGCCAACGATTACGTCGGCAAAGCCATGAATGGCGGCCGGATCGTCCTGGTTCCCCCAGCTGGCTGTGTCAATCCGGGCGCCCAGGTGATCCTCGGCAACACCTGTTTGTATGGCGCCACCGGCGGCGCTCTTTTTGCCCTCGGCCGCGCCGGTGAACGCTTCGCGGTTCGCAACAGCGGCGCCCATGCCGTTGTTGAGGGCAGTGGTGATCACTGCTGCGAATACATGACCGGCGGCATCGTGGTGATCCTGGGCAGCACCGGTCGCAACGTCGCTGCCGGCATGACCGGCGGTGTCGGCTTTCTGCTCGATGAGCAAGACGCCCTCTCCGGTCGCCTCAACACCGAGACCGTTGCCATCCACCCCCTTGAGACCACCGAGCAGGAGGCGTTGCTCAAGCCGTTGCTTGAAACCCATCTGGAAGTCACAGGCAGCCGCAAGGCCGCCGAAATCCTCGCCAACTGGCCCCAGTGGCGTGGACGCTTCAAGGTGCTCGTTCCCCCCAGCGAGCTGGCCGCCCTTGGCCTCAGCGAGCGGGTGAAGGTGGCGGTTTAGTGGCCGTTCAGCGGGGATACTCCCGCATCAGCCGTCGCACCTCACCGGCGTGGTAGCTGCTACGGGTGAGCGGCGAGCTGACCACCTGCAGGAAGCTCAGCTCGGTTTCGCCATGGAGCCGGAAGGCCTGGAACTGCTCCGGGCTCACAAACCGCTGCACCGGCAGGTGCTTCGGGCCTGGTGAGAGGTACTGGCCGATCGTGACGATGTCGACCCGGTGCTGGTGGAGATCGCCGAGCACGTCCAGCACCTCCTCGTCGCCTTCGCCCAGCCCCACCATCAACCCGGATTTTGTATAGGCGCGAGGCCAGCCTTCGCGCACCCGTTGCAGCAGTTCCAGGGAGCGTGCGTAGATCCCCTGGGGTCGCACCTGCCGGTAAAGCCTGGGCACCGTCTCGATGTTGTGGTTGAGCACATCCGGCCCGGCCGCCATCACGGCGGCAAGGGCGTCCCAGTTGCCGCAGAAATCCGGAACGAGCAGCTCAATGGTGGTGCCGGGGGAGCGCGCGCGCACCTGCTGGATGCAGGCAACGAACTGGCTGGCCCCCCCGTCGTCGAGGTCGTCGCGATTGACCGAGGTGATCACCACATGGCTCAGGCCAAGCCGTGCCACCGCCTCGCCCAGCCGCAGCGGTTCGCTCGCATCAAGCGTGCGCACGCTCTTGTCGAAGTCGATGTCGCAGTAAGGGCAGGCGCGGGTGCAGCCCGGCCCCATGATCAAGAAGGTGGCGGTGCCGCTGGCGAAGCATTCACCGATGTTCGGGCAACTGGCCTCCTGACAGACGGTGTTCAGCGCCAGGTCGGTGAGCAGGTCGGCAACGGCCCCAATGCGCTCCCGTTGCGGAGCTTTGACACGCAGCCACTCGGGTTTCAGCAAGAACGCAGGGCCTCCCAAAGGCTGGGGTTCAAATGTAGGGGGGAGCGTTGATTGATCGCCTAAGCTCTTCCCAACGGGATGTGGCGCAGCTTGGTAGCGCACTTCGTTCGGGACGAAGGGGCCGCAGGTTCGAATCCTGTCATCCCGATTGATCAGGCCTGGCCCAGTTCAGCGCCTGGATAGCCGCGCGGGGTCACGATCCGGCCGTCCTGCAGCCGGGTGGTGCTGTTGCCCACCAGCACCAGGCTGAGCATGTCGACCTGGTCGTGGGGGAGGTCGCCGAGCCGGTGCAGGCTGACCTGCTCCTCCTGGCGGCCCAGTTGGCGGGCCAGCACCACGGGAATGGCGGTGGTGCGCCCCTCGGCCAGCAGCTCCAGGGCCCTGGCCAGCTGCCAGTCGCGGCCGAGCGAGCGAGGGTTGTAGAGAGCCACCACAAAATCGCCCAAGGCCGCAGCCCGCAGGCGCCTCTCGATCGATGGCCAGGGCGTGAGCCGATCGCTGAGGCTGATCGTGCAGAAGTCGTGCATCAGCGGCGCCCCGACCCGGGCCGCCGCCAGCTGCAGGGCAGAGAGGCCGGGGTGCACGCTGAAGCCCGGTCTGCTGCCGTCCTCGCGCTGCAGCCACAGTTCCAGGGCCAGCCCGGCCATGCCGTAGATGCCGCTGTCTCCTGAGGAGACCAGGGACACCGTCAGGCCCTGGCTGGCCAGATCCAGGGCCTGGGCACAGCGTTGGCGTTCCTGGGTGAGTTGGCCGTCGCAGCGCCACTGGTCGGGTCGCCGCAGCGGCTCAAGCAGGTCGAGATAGAGCCCGTAGCCCACCCAGACCGTGCTGAGGGCCAGGGCCTGGCGGGCGTCGGGAGTGAGCAGATCGAGGCTGCCTGGGCCACTGCCAATGAGGTGGAGGTGCCCCTGGGCGGGCGCCCATTGGCTGGCGGCCTTGGCGATCGCCAAGGTGGCGGCCCCCTGCTCTGGCGCCCCTTCTGGGCCCACGTCCAGGCCCAGTGCGGCGCTGGCTGCCCGCTCGATCCGTTTGTTGACCAGCAGTGAAGCCTCCGGTCCTGCGGCGAGCAGGGCTGCGGCCTCGGCGACGCTGGCGGTGCCCATTTCCTTCTCTACAGCCAGCGATGGGGTGGGTACCGCCACCGGGGCCAGGCTCGTGGCCCCAAACAGGCGCAGCGGCCAGCCTCGCTGCTGCGCCAGGGCCAGAAGGGCCGGTTCATCCCCTTTGCGATCGACGCTGGCCAGCCCGGCCACCGCTTGCGGCGCCAGTTGGTGCTCGCTGAGGGCCTGATCGACAGCCCGTACCAGCAGGCTGAGGCTCGTGTCTCGCTCACAGCCGATCCCCAGCCATAGGCAGGGCGGGTGCCAGCGGCAGCCTGGGCCCTGGCGGTGGCTGACGTGCAGCGAAAGGCCCGACTCCAGTTGCGCTTTGGGCCCGGCGGCCGCCGCGTCCAGCTGCTGCCAGAGGGTCAGGCCGGCCTCCTGCTGGAGCTCAGGGCCCCGGCCCCGCGCCGCCGCCTTCATCAGCCCATCCCAATCGCCGCCGCCCCGCCGCCAGCCCCAGTCCCGGCCGAAGCAATCGAGGGCCAGGCGACCCGCGGCGCCGCTTGATCCGCTCAGCACCGCTTGCCCCCCCAGCAGGGCGGCCACCCGCTGGCTGAGGGATTCGCCACCGGCCCCATGCCCCCCCAGCAGGGGGATGGCGAAGCGACCAGCCGGATCCACCACCACGACGGCGGGGTCCTCGGCTTTGCCTTTGAGGAGGGGCGCGATCAGTCGGGTGATTGCGCCACAGGCGCCTACCACCACGAACGCGGCGGCGCTGTCCCAATGCTGGGCCAGAAACTCAGCGAGCGGTGCGTCCGCAGCTGCTCGCTGCAGCAGGCCGGCCTGCTCCAGCCGACTCAGAACCGACCCACTGGAGCGACTCAGACCCAGACCCCAGCAGATGTGTTCGCCCATCAGCTCAACTTGTCATCCGGCCGGTCCAGGCCGTTGCCAGCCGCGTCGGGCGGGACGACAGCTTCGTTGGAAAGGACGACGGCATCGGTTTCGGCGCTGGTCTCCGGATCCTGCCGCTGGGGTGGATCGCTCTCTGCTGTTACGGGTTCAACGTGTTGGTCTGGTTGGGCTGGCGGCTCTTCTGCGGAATCGGAATTGGCTGGGTCCGGTTCTGCCGCGTCAGCAACGGTTGGCTCCGGGCTTTCGCCGGTTGGCAGCGGCAAGCTGGTTGCGTTGGGGCCCATCGGCTCGGCTGCCGCCCGGCCAAGGATCTGATCGAGCTCAGCGGCCGAGAGTGTCCCCTGAAGCCAGCGGTTGTCGCCTTCCGGAGCGAGGGTCACCTCTTCGACCAGGCTGTTGTAAGGAGGGTTGAGGGAGTCGCCGAGGCTGTCGAGAAGCTCCAGTTGCACCGCATTGCCGCCTTGGCGCAAGCCCGTTAGCCAGACGGTGGTCTGGCGATCGACCAGGAAACTGTCGCCGTTCACCGTGACCCGCAGCAGCCAGTGGCGATCGTCATCACGCAGCCTCTGCAGCGGAGCATCCACCAGCAACCAGTCGATCGGGACAGGCTGCTCCCTTACCTGATCAAAAGGAATGGCGCTGATCAGCTGGGCAGAGCCCGCGACGGGTAGTTCGGCAGGATTGACGGCGGCGCGGTGCAATCTGACCTGGCGGAAACCACCAGCTGATTTCACCGCCTCACCCCCGGGTTTGGCGGCATAGACACTGAGCCTGTGGCTGCCGGGCCTGAGTGGGGCCATCGTCAGGTGCAAGCGCACGGGGGCCAGGCCGTCGCTGGGCGGATCACTCAGCCGCAGGGGTTCCTGTTGGTCGAGCTGAACCACGAGGTGGGGGCCGATCCCGAGGGGGCCTGGTCCCACCAGGGGCCAGTCGTCGATCTCGAGCTCCAGATCCCAGGGGCCTGCGGGGAGCATCGCGTCGTTGGCGGGCGAGAGGATCCTCAACCGCGGTTGCCGCTCAGCCAGCAGGGCCTGCACCTGCTGAACCGCCAGCGGCGGAGCAACCTCCTGCAGGGCACCAGCTGGATTGGTGGGGGAGGGCCCCCGGTTGGTTGGAGCGGCCGGACCGGCAGATGGCCACACACTCCAGGCTCCGCAGAGGAGCACGGTCAGGGAGAGCAGCGTCGCTGCCAGCCATCGAAGTCCCAACGAGATCATCGGATCACCCTTGAAGGCCCCTGTCCCTGGGACCAGTCTGCGCGCCGCTTGCGTGGGTCCCTTGCCTGGCGGGCCTGGCTCTGCTGGCGACTGATGGTTGGAATAGCAAATTTTTGAATAACAAAAGCAATGCAGAATTCCTTGGCTCGTTGATAAGTATCCCTTGCTAGAGCCCTGTCGCTGACAGGAGAGCCGCTGGATTGAACCTTTGTTACTTCCGCGCCTAGGGGCCCGAAACACGCCCTTATACTCTCGCCAGCGGTCCCTTCATTGGGACTTCAGCTCCAGTTGTGGCAGGGGGTTCTGGCGATTAGCTGGTCCTCTGTCTCCCTGGTTTCCATGGCCGCGGCGGGCCTGTTCTGCCAACGCCATGAGACCCACCGGCCAGGCTTCCCGCCTGCGCCCGAGGGGTGGACCCCCACCTCGATCCCGTCCCTCGAGGAACGTCTCGATGACCATCAGCCCACCAGAGCGTGGGACAAAGGCGAAGGTCTCCGTCGATCGGAACCCTGTTCCTGTCGATTTCGATGTGCTCGGCAAGCCCGGCCACTTCGATCGCAGCCTCGCCAAAGGTCCCAAAACCACCACCTGGGTTTGGAACCTCCACGCCAACGCTCACGATTTCGACAGCCACACGAGTGATCTTGAGGAAGTTTCCCGCAAGATCTTCAGTGCTCACTTCGGCCACTTGGCCGTCATTTTCATCTGGCTCAGCGGCGCCTTCTATCACGGTGCCCGCTTCTCCAACTACACCGGTTGGCTGGCCGATCCCCTGCACGTCAAGCCCAGTGCGCAGGTGGTTTGGCCGATCTTTGGCCAAGAGATTCTCAACGCCGATGTGGGCGCCGGTTTCCACGGCATCCAGATCACCTCAGGCCTGTTCCATGTGTGGAGAGCCTGGGGTTTCACCAATGAGTTCCAGTTGCTTTGCACGGCAATCGGCGCCTTGGTGATGGCCGGTCTCATGCTCAATGCCGGTGTCTTCCACTATCACAAGGCAGCTCCAAAGCTGGAGTGGTTCCAGAACGTTGAGTCGATGCTCAACCACCATCTGGCCGGTCTTCTCGGACTGGGCTCCCTCTCCTGGACTGGACACCTGTTGCATGTGTCCCTGCCCACCACCCAGTTGATGGATGCCATCGACGCTGGGGCCCCTCTGTCGCTCAATGGCAAGGTCATTGCTTCGGTGGCGGACATCCCCCTGCCCCATGAATTCATCAATCAGGACCTGATTGCCCAGCTCTTCCCAGGCTTTGGAGCAGGGCTTGCGCCCTTCTTCACCGGGAACTGGGCTGCCTACAGCGATTTCCTCACCTTCAAAGGTGGATTGAATCCCGTCACTGGCAGCCTCTGGATGACAGACATCGCCCATCACCACCTGGCGATCGCGGTCCTGTTCATCATTGCCGGCCACCAGTACCGCACCAACTGGGGAATTGGTCACAGCCTGAAGGAGATCCTTGAAGGCCAGAAGGGTGATCCCCTGCTGTTCCCCGCTCCGAAGGGCCACGATGGTCTGTTCGAGTTCATGACCACCTCCTGGCATGCCCAGTTGGCCGTGAACCTGGCCCTGCTTGGGTCGCTGACCATTATCGTGGCGCATCACATGTATGCGATGCCTCCCTATCCCTACATCGGGATCGATTACCCAACTCAGTTGTCGCTATTCACCCACCACATGTGGATTGGTGGCTTCATCATCGTTGGGGCTGGTGCCCACGCGGCTATCGCACTCATCCGCGATTACGACCCGGCCAAGCATGTGGACAACGTGCTCGATCGCGTTCTCAAGGCTCGCGATGCCCTGATCAGCCACCTCAACTGGGTGTGTATCTTCCTGGGCTTCCACAGCTTCGGCCTCTACATCCACAACGACACCATGCGTGCTCTGGGCCGTCCCCAGGACATGTTCAGTGACTCCGCCATTCAGCTGCAACCTGTTTTCGCTCAGTGGATTCAGGGACTGCATGCCGCCGCTGCCGGCACCACAGCGCCTAACGCGCTCTCCGGTGTCAGCGAGGTGTTCAACGGAGCCGTTGTTGCTGTGGGTGGCAAGGTGGCCGCCGGTCCGATCCCCCTGGGAACGGCCGACTTCATGGTCCACCACATCCACGCCTTCACGATCCACGTCACCGTGCTGATCTTGCTGAAGGGTGTGCTTTACAGCCGCAGCTCCAGGCTCATCCCCGATAAGGCGAACCTGGGCTTCCGCTTCCCCTGTGACGGCCCCGGCCGTGGCGGTACCTGCCAGGTTTCAGCTTGGGACCACGTGTTCCTGGGTCTGTTCTGGATGTACAACTCCATCTCGATCGTGATTTTCCACTTCAGTTGGAAAATGCAGAGCGATGTCTGGGGAACCGTCAATCCGGATGGCACTGTTCAGCACATCGCCAACGGCAACTTCGCTCAAAGCGCCATCACCATCAATGGTTGGCTGCGTGATTTCCTCTGGGCCCAGGCCTCTCAGGTGATCAACAGCTATGGCTCCTCCTCGAGTGCCTATGGCCTGATGTTCCTCGGTGCTCACTTCGTCTGGGCCTTCAGCCTCATGTTCCTGTTCAGCGGCCGCGGCTACTGGCAGGAGCTGATTGAGTCCATCGTCTGGGCTCACAACAAGCTGAGGGTTGCTCCAGCGATTCAGCCACGGGCGCTGAGCATCATCCAGGGTCGCGCCGTTGGCGTTGCCCACTATCTCCTGGGCGGTATCGCTACCACCTGGGCGTTCTTCCTGGCCCGACTCGTCGCGGTCGGCTGACCTCCTCCTGACCTTTCCACATGGCAACGAAATTTCCTTCGTTTAGCCAGGGTCTGGCACAGGACCCGACAACCCGCCGTATTTGGTACGGCATCGCCACGGCTCACGACTTCGAGAGCCATGACGGGATGACGGAGGAGAAGCTTTACCAAAAGCTCTTCTCCACTCACTTCGGTCACCTGGCGATCATCGGCCTCTGGGTTTCGGGAAACCTGTTCCATATCGCCTGGCAGGGCAACTTTGAGCAGTGGGTCGCCGATCCGCTGCACGTCCGTCCCATCGCTCACGCGATCTGGGATCCTCACTTCGGCCAGGGGGCCATCACCGCCTTCACCCAGGCGGGCGCAACCTCCCCGGTGAACATCGCTTATTCCGGTCTGTACCACTGGTGGTACACGATCGGCATGACCACCAACGCCGAGCTTTATCAGGGATCCATCTTCATGATGATCCTCTCGGCTTGGGCGCTTTTCGCCGGTTGGCTCCACCTTCAGCCCAAGTTCCTGCCTTCCCTGGCCTGGTTCAAGAACGCTGAATCCCGGCTGAACCACCACCTGGCTGTTCTGTTCGGTTTCAGCTCCATCGCCTGGACCGGTCACCTGGTCCACGTGGCCATCCCCGAGGCCCGAGGCCAGCACGTCGGTTGGGACAACTTCCTCAACGTGCTTCCTCACCCAGCCGGTCTGGCTCCGTTCTTCACCGGCAACTGGGGGGTCTATGCCGAAAATCCCGACACTCTCAATCAGGTCTTCGGAACTTCCGAAGGTTCTGGTACAGCGATCCTCACCTTCCTGGGTGGCTTCCAGCCCCAGACCGAGGCGCTCTGGCTCACCGATATCGCCCACCACCACCTGGCGATCGGCTGCCTGTTTGTGATCGCTGGCCACATGTATCGCACCAACTTCGGGATCGGCCATTCGATCCGGGAGATTCTGGAGGCTCACAATCCTCCTCAGGGCACACCGTTCGGTGGCGCGCTTGGTGCCGGTCATAAGGGCCTTTATGACACGATCAACAACTCCCTGCACTTCCAGCTCGGACTTGCCCTTGCTTCGCTCGGGGTGATCACCAGCCTGGTGGCTCAGCACATGTATGCGTTGCCGTCCTATGCGTTCATCGCCAAGGACTACACAACGCAGGCAGCGCTTTACACCCACCACCAGTACATCGCCATCTTCCTGATGGTCGGTGCCTTCGCTCACGGTGCGATCTTCTTCATCCGTGATTACGACCCCGAAGCCAACAAGAACAATGTTCTGGCTCGGATGCTCGAGCACAAAGAAGCGATCATCAGCCACCTGAGCTGGGTATCCCTGTTCCTCGGTTTCCACACCCTGGGCCTCTACGTCCACAACGATGTGGTCGTGGCCTTCGGTACCCCCGAGAAGCAGATCCTGGTGGAGCCGGTCTTCGCTCAGTTCGTTCAAGCCTCCAGTGGCAAGTTGCTCTACGGCATGGATGTCTTCCTGTCGAATGCCGACAGCATTGCCTCCACGGCCTGGCCTAACTACGGCGCTGTCTGGCTGCCTGGCTGGATGGAAGCGATCAACTCGGGAACCAACGATGTGTTCCTGCAGATCGGCCCTGGTGACTTCCTTGTTCACCACGCCATCGCCCTTGGACTGCACACCACCACCTTGATCCTGGTCAAGGGTGCACTCGACGCCCGGGGTTCCAAGTTGATGCCTGACAAGAAGGACTTCGGCTACTCCTTCCCCTGCGACGGCCCCGGCCGTGGCGGCACCTGCGATATCTCAGCCTGGGACGCCTTCTACCTGTCGGTTTTCTGGGCCCTCAATACCGTCGGTTGGGTCACCTTCTACTGGCACTGGAAGCACCTCGCCATCTGGCAGGGCAACGTGGCTCAGTTCAACGAATCAAGCACCTATCTGATGGGCTGGTTCCGCGACTACCTCTGGCTCAACAGCTCCCAGCTGATCAACGGTTACAACCCGTTCGGGACGAACAACCTGGCTGTCTGGGCCTGGATGTTCCTCTTCGGTCACCTGGTCTGGGCGACAGGATTCATGTTCCTGATCTCCTGGAGGGGCTACTGGCAGGAATTGATCGAGACCATCGTCTGGGCGCACCAGCGCACACCGCTCGCCAACATGGTTGGCTGGCGTGACAAGCCGGTTGCACTCTCGATCGTTCAAGCCCGTGTGGTTGGTCTGGCGCACTTCTCTGTGGGTTACATCCTCACGTACGGTGCTTTCCTGATCGCCTCTACATCCGGGAAGTTCGGCTAACGCCTCACTCCCACCTAATTCTCGAGGGACGAACCTCAACCATTCCCCCCGGCTACTGCTGGGGTTTTTTATTGGGAAAAGGATTGCCCGCCTGCCTGCCTAACTGTCTGTTGCCCGTCTTTCTTGCTGGCTGCCAGGTCCAGGGTTCAGCCTCTTTGTGTATGGCCACAGTTTTCTCTGCCTGGCCCTGCGAGCCCTGCTGGCCCTACGAGCCGCTGCTCCCTTTGGGCAGCAAAACCCACGTATATTCAATGATGTGCTGATCTGTTCGCCCTGTCCCAGAGTCGGTGATTCGCTCTGATCTGACGACTGTTTACTGTTCCGATTCGCTTGGGGAAGAGCCGCGCTTGGGCCACCATTTCCTGCCTTCCAGTAATTTCATTTCCAGATAGACCACCGGCACCACGAACAGGGTGAGTGCCGTGGCCACCAGCAGGCCGGAGAACACCACAGTGCCGATACTCACCCTGCTGGCAGCGCCGGCACCCGTGGCGAAAACCAGGGGCAGAAAACCCGCCAGTGAGGTGAGGGCTGTCAGCACAATCGGCCGCAGGCGGCTGATGGCGGCCTCTTCGATCGCTTCGCGCAGGGCCATCGCTTCCTGCAGACGTTGATTGGCAAATTCAACGATCAGGATTCCATTCTTTGCCGCCAGACTCACCAGGACCAGCATTCCGACCTGGGCGTAGATGTCCAGAAAGAGTCCCCGACCAGCCAGACCTAGCAACGCTCCCAGCAAGGCCAGCGGAACGGTGATCAAAATGATGATCGGATCGAGGAAACTCTCGTAGAGGGCGGCCAGCACCAGGAACGTCGTCACGAGGCCCAGCACAAAAAGCTGCTGGGTCTTGCCGCCCGCCTGACGCTCCTCTCGGGCCAGTCCCACCCATTCGAGGTCGGTGACCGGACTGCCCTGCTCCTGCTTGACCTGCTCAAGGATGGCGATGGCCTGGCCTGTGCTGACGCCGTCCTTGGGCAGGGCCTGCACGGTGATTGAGCGTGACAGGCGACTGCGGTTGATGGAGGTGGGCCCGGTGGCTGGAACCAGCCGCGCCACTTCCCCCAGCGCAATCAGGTCACCGCCGCGGCTGCGCACTTTCAAGGCCAGCACGTCTTCGGCATTGCGCCGGTCTTCGCCATCAAGCTGGACCACGACCCGCCGCACCCGGTCCCCTTCAAAGCTGTCGTTCACATAGCGACTGCCAAAGCTGGCCCCGAGGGTGTCGACGACGGTGTCGAGATCGAGGTCGAGGGAGGCCATCCGCAGCCGATCCGGTTCAAGCCGCAGCAAGGGGGCGTCGGCACTGAAGCGTGTGCTGACCCGCTCAAAGGCGTCGGTGGCGTTGGCCGCTGCGATGAAGCTCCGCACCTCGGCCTCGAAGTCGCTGAGATTGAGCCGGCCGCCGCTGATGTCGAGCAGTTCGAGCTCCAGCCCCCCCTCGCTGCTGAATCCCCGCACGGGGGGAGGGACACTCAGCAGCACCGTGGCCTCGGGGATCTGTTCGCGCATGGCCGCCCCCAGCCGTTGGGCGATGGCTTCGTTGCTGTTTTCTTTGGCGTTGCCCCGCTGCTCCAGCGGTTGTAGGCGCAGGAAGAAGATGCCTCTGTTTGGGGCGCTGTCGCCGAAGGAGCGGCCGGCGTAGAAGTTGCCGACCCGCACCAGCTTTTCTTCGGCCACCACCTGCCGGACCTTCTCCACCACCCGCTCGGTGCTGCGCAGTGAGGCACCACCGGGGAGCACCACGACGCCGCGCACCTGGCTGTCGTCTTCTTGGGGGATGAAGCCGGTTGGCAGCTGGCCAAGGCCCCAGCCCGCCAGCACCAGCCCGCCGAGTAATCCGAGCAGCACCAGGCGGCGGCGCCGAAAGCTGCGTTCCAAGGCCTTGCCGTACCAGTGGCGCAGCCGGTCCAGCCAGCGTTGGGGGCGCTGCAGCAGCCGGCTCAGCCAATCGGGTTCCTTCCAGCCATGGCCGAGCAGCCAGCTGGCAGCCACGGGAGTGAAGGTGAGGGCGTTGAGGGTGGAGAAGAGAATCGTGGCGCCAATCGTGATCGCGATCGGTTGGTAAAGCCGGCCGACACTGCCGGGAATGGCCAGCACCGGCAGGAAGACCACCACCAGCACCAAGGAGGTGGCGATCACGGCACCCCCCAGTTCCTGCATGGCATTGCGGGCGGCCCGCATCGGCGATTCGCCGGCTTCCAGCCGCCGACCAATGTCTTCGCTGACGACAATGGCGTCATCCACCACAAGTCCGGTGGCGAGCACCATGCCGAACAAGGTGAGCGTGTTGATCGAGCTGCCTGTGAGCCGTAAGACCGTGATGCTGCCAATCAGGGCAACCGGGACCGCCACAGCGCTGACCAAGGCCAGTCGACTGTTGCCCAAGGCCACCAGCAGCACGAGCAGCACGAGCAGCACCGCATCGCGCAAGCTGTTCCAGGTCAGCTGAATGCTTTCGCGCACCGTATCGGCCACATCGACGATCCGTTGCAGCTCCATGCCTGGCGGGAAGCTGGTCTCGATCTCGGCGAGGGAGGCATTGACGGCATTGCTGACATCCAGGGCATTGCTACCGTCCCGCTGGAAGATCAGCACCGCCACGGTGGGATCGCCGCCCAGATTGATGGCCGTGCTCTCGAAGTCTTCGAGATCCAGGCTCACCCGCCCCACCTCCTTGAGCAACACCACCCCGCCGTTGGGGGTTTTGGCGACCACCAGCTCTTCGAGTTCAGGCACGCTGCGCAGCCGCCCTTCCATCTCCAACGGGAAGGTGGTTTCCTGATTTTCTGGGCTGGGGGCATCGCCCACCTGGCCCAGGGCCGCCAGCACGTTCTGCTCGCGCAGGGCGTCCACCACATCGCTGATCGTCAGCCCACGTGTTTCGAGAGCCCTGGGATCCAGCCATAGCCGGAAGGCCAGCGGGCTGCTGCCGACGACGGCCACATTGCCGACCCCTGGCACCCGTTGCAGCGTGTCCCGCAGCTTTTCATCCAACCAGCCGCTCAAGAAAGCGGGTTCGAACAGCCCCTCGGGCGCGCTGAAACTCAGCACCATCAGCAGATCGTCGGAGCTGCGCCTGACTTGTACCCCCAGCCGCGCGACCTGGGGCGGCAGGCGCGGGTTGGCCAGGGAGGCTTCGTTCTGGGCGTTGATCTGATTGAGCTCGGGATTGCCCCCCTCAAAGGTCAGGGTGATCGAGCTGCTGTTGGCCGAGCTGGTGGAACGGATCGTTTCGAGTCGCTCCAGCCCGTTCAACTGGCGCTCCAGGGGGGTGGTGACGCCCTGCTCCACCACGGCGGCGCCGCCACCGGGATAGTTCGCTCGCACATTGACCCTGATCGGCGCGATCGGTGGCAGGTTTTCCACCTGCAGTCCCTGAAGGCTGATCAGGCCAACCATCACCACCAACAGGCTCACCACCAGGGTGAGCACGGGGCGTTTCAAGAACGGGTCCGACACCGACATGGGGCTGTTGCAGCCGCTCGGCTGATCCGTGTTTCAAGGGCTGTTCTAAGGCGTCGGCAAAGGGGGCTGGATGGAGGCCTGCGGTAGGGGTGGCGATAGCGCATGAAAAAGCCCCACCTGAGTGGGGCTCAGAGCCTGGGCCCGCCCTTGGATGGCGGGTGTGACTCAGCTGAGGCCGGCCAGGCCGCCGGTGAGCTTCATCAGTGGCGAGCCCATCAGGCTGCCAGCCAGGAACCAGGCGAAGGCGGCGCCGCCGCAACCGCCGAGCCAGAAGCCGCTGGCGAATTCGGCCCAACCGGCTTTGGTGAACAGGTCGGCAGGTGGGTTGTCGATCGTGGCGTCGGGGGGCTGGACATTGGGACCAGTGCCCGCCGTGCCGTAAATCGACAGGCAGATCGTGAGGATCGAGACCAGCCCGATCGTGGCCAGCAGGCCAGAGGTGCTGGCGTATTCGGTCAGACGCAGGGGACCGGTGAGGGCGAACGGTCCGTAGAGCAGAAAGCCATGGGCCATGCCCACTTCAAGGCCGCGACGGTTCGGCGACAGGGAAGGCCGGTAGGCCGGCAGGGCATTCAGAAACGCCTTGGAGAAATAGCTGCTGTTGACGGGAGTGGCCAGATTGCCGACGGTGGCATCAGCGACGGGTTGCACGGTCATGGAAAAGAACGGGGAAGGGAACGAACGCAGCAGGCCACGCGCAGGGAGGCAATCCGCAGGGGATCGCTGGGCTCAGTCGCGGGCTTCGATCACGTTGAACAACAGGGCCATGGCGATGGCCGGGCCAAGGATTCCAACGAATGGAACGAGGATGGACGGCAGCCAGGCGGCGGCGAATTCTCCAGTCATGGCTCGGGCCAATACAGCAACCGGCGGTACTGTATCGAGCACTTCCGGGCTCACCTGGCAGGGTCGCCAGGGGTGACATAAAAATCAATCCCCCATGGAGCTCTTCAGCTGATGGCGTTCTTCAGTGGCGTCCTGATCACCGGCATTTTTCTTGTCGCCTGGCTGCTCGGTCGTCCCGGCCTGGGCCAGCGGGCTTCGGCCCGGGGAGGGACCAGCCCAGGGCGTGCTTTGCCGGCGGCCAGTCTGGTCGCAAAGACCAAGACCAAGACCAAGACCAAGATCCAGGACAAGGCCACTGGCTGGGCAGCGGTCACTGATTTGGAGTTTGGGTCGTTCAGCGCTGGTGAGCGGCAGAAGCAACGGCTCCTGCGCGAACTCGCTGTCGCCTTTCGCGGCAGAGGCGACGATCGGCTCGCGGCCATCCACCTGGCCCTGCGATCGGGGGATCGCTCCGTGCTGCCCTTTCTGCGGCGGGGCCGTCTTGATTCCGATCCACGGGTGGCGGCCCTGGCCGCCGAGGGGCTGGTCCGATTCCGTGGCAAGCCGGCGGCTCAGCCGCTGCCGCTGCCACTGAGACGGCCGCGCAAGGTGTCCCGCACCCGGTAGATCGGCCGACCCTGGCTTTCGTGATAGGTGCGCATCTGCAGTTCGGCCAGCAGGCCGAAGCAGAACAACTGGACGCCGGCCAGGATGGCGAGAACGGCCACCGACAGCAACGGCCGGTTGCCGATATCGGCATCGAAGATCAGCTTTTCGCCCAATAAAACCAGGCTGATCACCAGCCCAACAGCCAGGGAGGCCAGACCGCCGAAACCAAAGACATGCATGGGTCGGGTCAGGAATCGCTTCATGAACCAGACCGTCAGCAGGTCCATCAGCACCCGGAAGGTGCGATCGATGCCGTACTTGCTGCTGCCGAAGCGGCGGGCGTGGTGGTTCACCTTCACCTCGCTGATCCGAGCTCCCTCGATGAAGGCCAGGGCCGGCAGGAAACGGTGCAGTTCGCCATAGAGGTTGAGATCGGCCACCACTTCGCGGCGGTAGGCCTTGAGCGAACAGCCGTAATCGTGGAGCCGTACGCCCGTGACCCGGGCGATCAGGCGATTGGCGATCTTGGAAGGGAGCAGCCGCTGCAGCGCCGCATCCTGGCGCTGGTGGCGCCAGCCGCTGACTAAGTCGTAGCCCTGATCCAAGCGCTCCAGCAGCAGGGGGATGTCGGCAGGGTCGTTCTGCAGATCGCCATCCAAGGTGATCAGCACCTCCCCAGCGCTGGCATCGAACCCTGCCGCCATCGCCGCTGTCTGGCCGTAGTTGCGGCGCAGCACCACCGCCACCAGTTCCGGAATCCGGCTGGCCTGCGCTGCTAGGGCGGCGGCGGTTCCGTCGCTGGAGCCGTCATCCACCAGCACCAGCTCAAAGCTTCGCCCCATCGGCCGCAGAACGGCCAGAAGCTGATCCAGTAGCAACGCCACACTGTCCTGCTCGTTGTACAGGGGGATGACCACCGAGAGCTCGAGTTGGCTCGGTTCGCCCATGGCGTTTGGCAGGTATGGGGGCCTGCAACCTACGGGAGCCGCTGCCTCCAGCCGCCTGCTCAGGGAAGGGTTGTGCCGTCATGGCAGCGCACCACCCGGCCGGCTCCGCGCAGTTCGCTGCGGTAGTGGCTGGCCACCGGATCGCGACTGTGGGCGGCAAGCTGATCCACCGCCAGCCCGTTGTGGCCATGCTCGGCTCCTGAGCTGTGCAGATAGCGGCCTTTGCCCAGATACAGCCCCACATGGGTGCAGCGTTGTGGTCGGCCGAAGAAGATCAGATCCCCAGGCCGCACCAGGCTGAACAGGCTGGGGCGGATCGCCACCGCCTGGCAGAAGCGTTCCTGTTGATAGGCATCCCGGGGGATCCAGATTCCGGCACTGGCAAAGGCGCTCTGGACCAGGCCGGAGCAGTCGTAATTCGGGCCCGTGGTGCCACCCCAGAGGTAGTGGTTGGGTTTGTCAGCCGCCTGGCTGGCGTAGTGCAGCACAGCCGGGAGCGCCGCCTCGATCCGGCCTGGATCGAGCAGGCGGCGCCGGGGTGGCTCTGCGGCCAGGGCTGCGCCCAGCAGGTCGGCCTGCTCTAGCCAGCAGGGATAGCCGTCTTCGAGCAAGCGCACCTTTAATCGCCCGCCCCTGGCCGAGCAGGGCTCAAGCACGTCCAGGCAGCGCCCGGCGGCGACCTGGGTGGCCAAGCCCGAACCCCGCATCCGGCTGTAGCCATCAAGTGGCCGCCCCAAGCGCCAGCAACTGCCTGCGATCAGCAGCTCTTCTGCCGCCGGCGTGCCCGCTGGCAGCGCAGCCCGGGGCCCAGAGCTGGGGATTGAGGTGCCTAATCTCAGCATTGTTGCGGTCTTGGCTGATGGCGTTTTACCGCCTTGAGGGGGCGATGGGCGACATCCTGCACGAGCGGATCCGCGAACTGGAGCAACAGGGCCGCCCCGGACTCGCGGCCCAGCTCTCGGTGTGCTGGCTGCGTTACGACCGTTCCTTGATCGGCAGGGCGGACAGCCTGAGCGATCCACAGGCCTTCTGGACCGAGCCCGTCTCTGGCGCCTGCTGGCGGGGAGACCAGGCCGTTTATCCAGCCAGTGTGGTGAAACTGTTTGTTCTGGCCGGGGTGGAGGCCTGGTTGCAGGCTCGCTTGATCGAGGACGGCAGCGAACTGAGGCGGGCCATGGCCGACATGATCAGGGATTCCAGCAATGACGCCACATCCCTGCTGGTGGACGTGCTGAGCGGCACCAGCAGTGGCCCGGCTCTGCCTGAGGCCAAGCTGCAGGCCTGGATCGCCCAGCGTCAGCTGCTCAATCGCTGGTTCGGCGGCCTGGATTGGCCCGAGTTGACGGGTTGCAATCTCTGTCAGAAAACCTGGGGTGATGGCCCCTATGGACGGGAACGCCAGTTCTATGGACCGGCGATGGAGAACCGCAACCGGCTCAGTGTTGAGGCCACCGCGCGCCTCCTGCACGCGATTGTGGCCGGCAGCTTTGTCTCACCCCCGGCCTGCAGCCGGATGCGTCACCTGCTCAGGCGATCGCTGGATCCAGGTGAACGACGGGCCGATCCGGAGAACCAGGTGGATGGCTTCCTCGGTGAAGGCCTACCGGAGAGGGCGAGGCTGTGGAGCAAGGCCGGCTGGATGAGCCAGGCGCGCCACGACGCCGCCTATGTGGAGATTGATGGCCACCATCCCTTCATCCTGGTGGTGTTCAGCGAGGGTGCTGCCCGCGCTACCGACCACACCCTGCTGCCGGAGCTGGCCCGCCGGCTGGCCCAGGCCTGCCGGCGCCCTGACTGAAGCTGGGGGCAGAACGCCCAGCACGCCGGTCTTGGCGCCAGCGGCGCGAGCCAGGGCATCAAAGAAACGGAGAGGGAGGGATTCGAACCCTCGACAGAAGTTGCCTCCTGTAACTCCTTAGCAGGGAGCCGCTTTCAACCACTCAGCCACCTCTCCAGGGGCGATCCGAGCTTATCAGCGCTCTCGCCGACCTGCCTCGGCCTGGAGCCTCGGCAGGCGGTGCTTGAAGCCGCAGAGGATTTCCCAGGAGATGGTGCCCGAGGCCTCGGCCCAGTGCTCCGGTCCGATCACCTGGCCACCTTCTTTGCCGAGCAGGGTCACCACCGATCCCTGCACCAGTTCATGGCAGTCGGTGGCATCGATGATCAGCTGGTCCATGGTGATGGCACCGACCTGGGCCAGCCGTTTCTCGCCGAACAACACCGTCAGCGTGTTGGAAAGGCGCCTGGGCACCCCATCGGCGTAACCAATCGCCACCACCGCCAAGCGACTCGGCCGCTGGGTCAGGAAACGGTGCCCGTAGCTCACCCCTACCCCGGTGGGCACCTCGCGGATCAGGGTCACCCTGGCGCGAACGTCCATCGCCGGCTCCAGTGCGACGCTGCCACCGAGATGGGGAGCAGGGCAATGGCCATACAGGGCCAGCCCCACCCGCACCAGGTCGTAGTGGAGGGATGGGCTGCGCAGGGTTCCTGCCGAGTTGGCCAGGTGGCGGCGGCCTGTGGACAGCCCCTGGCTGGCCATCGCCTGGAGCGCCGCCCCAAACCGCAGCTTTTGCAAGGCGGTCAGGCTGGCGTCGCCATCATCGGGGCTGTCGGCATCGGCCAGATGGGAATACACCCCGGCCACCTGCACGGCATCGAGCCCGTTGAGCACCGCCAACAGCTGGGCCCCGTCTGGCCAGTCAATGCCCAGACGGGTCATGCCCGTATCGAGCTTGAGATGCAGGGCCATGCGGCGGCCACTGCCACTGGCCAGGCTCTGGCAGAGCAGGGCTTGGCGTTGGCTGCTGATCGTGGGCATCAGCTGCCAGTGCAGGCAGCTCCTCAGTTCCTCGGGTTCGCTGAGGTTGCCCATCACCAGCAAGGGGGCCTCGATCCCCGCCTGGCGCAGTTCCACTCCCTCCTGGAGGGTGGCCACACCGAGGCTGTTGGCCCCCCCGGCGAGGGCCGCCTGGGCCACCGGCAGGGCACCGTGGCCGTAGCCATCGGCCTTGACAACCGCCATCAGCTCGCAGCCTTGGGCCAGCAGGGCCTTGAGACGGCGAGCATTGCGGGCGATGGCGGCCCCGTCTACCTCCACCCAGGCCCGTTGGCGGGGATGGAGCAGTCCACAGGTTGGGGAGGCAGAGCCTGGCTCAGCGGCCATCGAAGTGGAAGGTACCCAATCGACCGTAGGGCGGACCCGTGATCAGACGTGATTGAACCGTTAGCATGGCGCCATCGGCCGGAACTGGCACCCACTTCATGGGTCGAGCACCGTGAGCCAGGTCCTCGTTCTCAACGCCTCCTACGAGCCGCTCAACATCACCAGCTGGCGCCGCGCCACTGTGATGGTTCTCAAAGGAAAAGCCGAAGGACTGGAGCACGATTCAAGTCACTTCATCCGCAGTGATTTGCTGCTGCCCACGGTGATCCGTCTGCGGCAATTCGTGCGGGTTCCCTTCAAGCAACTTCCGCTCACCCGTCGCAACGTCTTTCAGCGCGACAGCCATTCCTGTCAATACTGCGGCTACCAGGGGGATCAGCTCTCGATCGACCATGTGATCCCCCGCAGCCGCGGCGGCATCGATAGCTGGGAGAACGTCACCACAGCCTGTTTGCGTTGCAATGTGCGCAAGGGCAGTCGCACGCCACGGGAAGCGGCGATGCCCCTGGCGAAAGTGCCCCGCCGGCCGGTGAGCACCTTGTATTTTGAAGCCACCCGCCACATCCGCTCCGGCCGAGGGGAATGGGCCAAATATGTGATCGGGGCCTGAATTGGCCCGCCCTCTGATCACCCGCTCCCACTGGCCTCAGTGGCCAGCTTCTCCATCTGCTGGCGCTGGTCGTCGGCGATGCAGGCGCCGATCAGCTCATCGAGTTGCCCCGCCAGGACCGGCTCCAGGCTGAAATTGCGGTGCAGACGGTGGTCGGTGATGCGGTTGTCTTTGACGTTGTAAGTGCGAATCTTCTCGCTGCGATCACCCCGCCCCACCTGGGCCCGCCGGGCGGAACTCTCCGCTGCTGCCGCTTCGGCCAGCTCCCGCTCCAGCAGCTTGGCCCGCAGGATCTCCAACGCCCGTTCCTTGTTCTGAAGCTGGGAGCGCTCCTGGGTGCAGAACACCCGGATGCCCGTGGGCTTGTGCAGCAGGTCGACCGCCGTTTCAACCTTGTTGACGTTCTGGCCACCGGCGCCACCGGAGCGGGCGGTGCTGATCTCCAGGTCGCCGGGGTCGAGCCGAACTTCAACCGGATCGGCTTCCGGCATCACCGCCACGGTGGCGGTGGAGGTGTGCACCCGTCCCTGTGATTCGGTGGCCGGGACCCGCTGCACCCGATGAACGCCGGCCTCGTACTTGAGCTGGCTGTAGACCCCTTCGCCACGGATCGAGAGGATCAGTTCCTTATAGCCACCAAGATCGGCTTCTGAGGCACTCAAAGGTTTCACGCTCCAGCCCAGGGTCTGGGCATGGCGCTCGTACATCCGGGCCAGATCACCGGCCCACAGCGAAGCTTCATCACCGCCGGCTCCTGCTCTGATCTCCAGCATCACGCTGCGCCGATCGCGCGGGTCGCGGGGCAGCAGGGCGAGAATGAGGCGATCGCGCAGAACCTCGATCTGGGCATTGAGCTCCTGCAGCTCATCCTCTGCCAGCGCTTCCATCTCAGGGTCGCCGCGGTTCTCCCTTAGCAGTTGCCGCGTCTCGCCGAGCTGCCTCTGGAACTGCTGAAGTTGGCCATGGCCCAGCACCAGGGGTTCGAGGCGCGAGCGCTCCCGGGCGAGTGATTCCAGCTGGGTGGGATTGGAAGCCACGGCCGGATCGGCCAGTTGTCGCTCCAGGGTGGCGAAGGTGCGGCAGGCCACCTCCAGCCGCTCGCTCAAAAACGAGACATCCATGGGCCCAGCTCAGCGGACAACAAAAAGCCGGAAGCCCAGAGGCTTCCGGCAACGGCTGGGGGCAGACCCCTTGGCCGCAGGGCATGGGGACCCTGATCAGGACGCGACGTCGTCGGTGGCGGCAGCGGTCTGCTCAGCCTGGCTGGCGGCACTGTCGATGCTGCCCATGCCGTACTTGCGCATGAAACGATCAACGCGCCCTTCGGTGTCGAGGATCTTCTGGGTGCCGGTATAGAAGGGGTGGTTGCCACTCCAGACGTCGACATGGAGCTCGCTCTGGGTGGAGCCTGTGGTCATCACCACTTCTCCGTTGCAGATCACCTTGGCGTCGGGATACCAGGTGGGATGAATGTTGGCCTTGGGCATGGGAGGAGAATCAGCGCTTGGAGAACTGGGGAGCTTTACGGGCTTTCTTCAGGCCGTACTTGCGGCGCTCTTTGGCGCGGGGATCCCGGCTGAGGTGGCCTTCGGTCTTGAGCGGCTTGCGGTTGTCAGGCGAGAGATCGCAGAGCGCACGGGCCGCACCTTGCTTGATCGCATCGGCTTGGCCGGTGAGGCCGCCGCCCTTGACGTTCACCAGCAGGTCGTAGGCGCTGGCAAGGCCGAGGGTGTCGAGGGGGGCCTTCACCGCTGCCAGGTAACTGGGGTTGTAGTTGAGGTAGTTGTCACCGGGGCGGCCGTTGATGGTGATCGAACCGGTGCCGGGAACCACCCGCACCCGTGCCACAGCAGTTTTGCGGCGGCCGGTGCCCCAGTACACGACGCGGTTGGAAGGGGTGCTCATTGGGCGGAGGCGGAAGGATCGAGGGTCATGATCTGGGGCTGTTGGGCCGTGTGGGGATGGTCAGTTCCCTTGTAGACCTTGAGTTTGCGGAACAACTGCCGGCCCAGGGCGTTGTGGGGCAGCATGCCCTTGATCGCCTTCTCGACGATCCGCTCGGGCAGCCGGGCCTGAAGGGCGGCAAAGGTTTCCGTCTTCATGCCGCCTGGCCTGCCGGAGTGGCGGCGGTAGATCTTCTGATCGGCCTTGTTGCCACTGATGCGGATCTTGTCGGCGTTGACAATGATCACGAAATCACCAGTGTCGAGGTGGGGCGTGAAGGCGGGTTTGTTCTTGCCCCGCAGCACGCTGGCCACTTCAGTGGCCAGGCGGCCAAGGGTCTGATTCTCGGCGTCTACCAGGAACCACTGGCGTTCGAGGGAATCCAGGGAGGGAACGGAGGTCTTGTTCATCGCACCGGCAGGCCGGATCACATAACGCCCCATCTCGGCGGAGGGGCTGGACAGGGAAGGAACGGCAGGGAATCCGCAGAACGGGCTCTGGTCTGCGCATTCACAGCTCTTGAGCTTAAACCTTGGCCTGCCCCCCATTGCCAAACCCTGGAGGAAGCGGTGGTGGATCGTTGCCCTGGAGGACGAAGTGCGGCTGGCCATCGAACCAGAGAGCTGGCGCAAACAGCTCCTCGGGGTACCCCACGCGCAGCAGGCAGAGGCCCTGGGGCGGGGCCGCTTCCTTGACCTCCTCCCGAGCCTGCTGGCGCCAGCGCCGCTCGAACTGGGCTAGCGACAGCCGGCCTTCGCCGACCAGGACGAGTTGGCCCATGAGCAGGCGCACCATGCCGTAGAGGAAGCCGCTGGCCTGGATCTCGCAGACGATCAGATCACCGCGCCGCTCCAGAGCCACCTCCTGGACCGTGGTGCGGGAATGCAGCCGCCGGCTGCCGGCTTTGCGAAACGTGGAGAAGTCGTGGTGGCCCAGCAGACCCTCCAGCGCTTCGGCCATCGCCCGCTCGTTGAGGCGGAAGCGGTAGCGGTGCCAGCTGTAGGGCGCCAGGAAAAGATTGGGCGTGCGGCCGTTATAGAGGGTGTAGCGGTAGCGCCGGTAGGTGGCCGAGTAACAAGCATGCCAACTGGAGGGCACCTCGGCGGCGGCGCGGACCCGAACCGTGGGCGGCAGCGGACCATTGAGTGCCTTCGGCCAGCGCGGGGCGGGGATCGGGCCGCTGGCGTCGAAATGAACCACCTGGCCGGCCGCATGCACGCCGCTATCGGTGCGACCGGCGGCCACGCAGGCCATGGGCCGCAAGGGATCGAGCCGGGCTAGGGCCAGCTCAAGGGTGGCCTGGACACTGGACTGGGCGGTTTGGCGCTGCCAACCGCAGAATGCTGAACCCTCGTATTGGAGGCAGAGGGCAATCCTGCGCAGGGCGCTCAGACCAGCTCGATGATGGCCATCTCGGCATTGTCGCCGCGACGGGGCACCGTGCGAATGATCCGGGTGTAGCCACCCTGGCGCTCTCCGTAACGCTCCTGCGCCTTGTCAAACAGGGAGTGGACCAGCTGCTTGTCGAAGATGTAGCCCATGGCCCGGCGGCGGGCGGCCAGGCTGCCTTCCTTGGCCAGGGTGATCATGCGCTCGGCCTCATTGCGCAGCGCCTTGGCGCGCGCTTTGGTGGTGGTCACGCGACCCTCCCGGATCAGCTGGGTGGTCAGGCCACGGAGCAGGGCTTTGCGTTGGTCGGCGGGAAGTCCCAGCAGGGGGACTCGGCACTGGTGTCGCATGGTTCCGGGGCGGTGAAAGAAAGGGGAGGCTGGCCGAGGGGCCGGGCCGTTCAGGCTGTGGTGCGGCTCTGGGGCAGGGAAATGCCGATGCGCTCGAGGGCTTCGATCACTTCGTCGGCCGACTTGGAGCCGAAGTTCTTGATCTCGAGGAGATCCTCATAGCTGAAGCCCATCAGATCGGAGACCGAATTGACCTGGGCGCGCTTGAGGCAGTTGTAGGCGCGAACCGAAAGGTTCAGCTCCTCCAGGGGGATCTGGCTTTCGGCGGAGGGTTCTGGCTCCAGGCCAGGCTCCTCAACCATGGTGAGGCTGGCCAGGGGCTGGAACAGGGCGATCAGTTGATTGGCTGCCTGGGCCATGGCGTCGTCTGGGGTGATGGCGCCGCTGGTGTGGATGTCGAGGCGAAGGCGCTCACGGGCCGAGCCGCCTTCGCCCACGGCCGTTTCATCGATCGTGTAGTTGACCCGCCGCACCGGCATGAACACGGCATCGATCTGGAGCAGATCGATCGAACTGGTGTCTTCCTGATGACGATCCACCGGGCGATAGCCCACACCTCGCTCGACGTGAACCTCCAGCTCCAGGCTGTGGCCATCGGCCACTGTGGCGATCGGGCGATCCAGGTCGATGACCTGTACCTGCGAGGAGAATTGGAGATCGGCGGCAGTGACCGTGGCGGGGCCGGTAACCACCAGCCGGCCGATCTCCACTTCGCGGGTGCGGCTGCTGACAACCACTTCCTTGCAGTTCAGCAGGATGTCGAGGACGTCTTCACGCACCCCAGGGATGGTGGCGTATTCGTGGTTCACACCGGCGATGCGCACGGCGGTGATGGCACTACCTTCCATGCCACCCATCAGGACACGCCGCAAGGCGTTACCCAGGGTGACGGCTTGACCACGGTCGAGGGGCCCGATCACGAACACCCCGGTCTGGGAGCGGTCGTCGGCAATCTCATGCTCGACGCGATCGATCTGATACTGATGCACGGCCGGAAGGAGGGGGGAATGGAACGCCCGAGGGCTTGGTGAAGCCGAGGGCTTAATGGAAACGACGACTCAGACCCGGCGCCGCTTGGAACGGCGGCAGCCGTTGTGCGGCAGGGGGGTGACATCGCGGATCAGGGTGATCTCCAGACCGGCCACCTGCAGGGCACGGATCGCGGTTTCCCGGCCTGAGCCTGGGCCCCTGACCAGCACTTCGATCTGGCGCATGCCCTGATCGAGGGCGCGGCGTCCAGCGGCTTCTGCGGCCGTCTGCGCAGCGAAAGGGGTGCCTTTGCGAGCGCCCTTGAAACCGCTGGCACCAGCCGACGACCAGGAGATCACTTCACCTGCCGAGTCGGTGATCGACACGATGGTGTTGTTGAAGGTGCTCTGGATGTGAGCAACGCCATTGGGGACGTTGCGCTTGGTTTTTTTGGCGCCGGTTTTCTTGGCTGGCTTTGCCATGGATCGTGGCCTGGGGTAGGGGAATGGAGAACCTGAGCGCCGCAGCTGGCATCAGGGGGACGGCTTATTTCTTCTTGCCGGCCACGGTTTTGCGAGCACCCCGGCGGGTGCGGGCGTTGGTGCGGGTGCGCTGGCCGCGAACAGGCAAGCCCATGCGATGGCGACGACCGCGCACACAGCCGATGTCTTGCAGACGCTTGAGGGCCATGCCCTCCTGCCGGCGCAGATCGCCCTCGAGGGTGAAGGATTCGGCGGCGGCACGCAGCTTCTGAATGTCGCCGTCTTCGAGATCCTTGACGCGGATGTCGGGGCTGACACCAGCCTTGGCCAGGATCTTGTGGGACCTGGTCAACCCCACGCCGTACACGTAAGTGAGTGAAATCTCGACCCTCTTGTCACGAGGGATATCAACACCGGCAATCCGAGCCACGAATGAAAACAATCAGTTGGGAAGGTTGGGTCGCCCGGCCCCTTGGGGTCTGGGCGGTTGCGCCCCCGAAGCGGGGACGGCAAAGTTAGGAGAAGAGCCGTTCGGCTCAGCCCTGGCGTTGCTTGTGCTTGGGATTGGAGCAGATCACCATCACCCGGCCGTGGCGACGAATCACCCGGCACTTGTCACACATTTTCTTGACTGAGGCACGCACCTTCATGGGCGTCGGCTCTCCAATTTTTCAAACAGCTAAGCTATCACAGGGGCTTACCGACAACAGCAGCCACCCGCTGGGCGATGGCGTCGATCGAACCGGTGGCATCGACCGGCACCAGCAGGTTGCGTGAGCGGTAGTAGGCGATCAGGGGCTCCGTTTGCTCCTGGTAGACAACGAGGCGATTGCGGATCACCGCCTCGTTGTCGTCGTCGCGGCCGCGGTTGAGCAGTCGTTTGATCAGCTCGTCATCATCGAGCTCGAGCAGCAGAACCGATTCGATCGGTTGCTGGAGTTCTTCGAGCAACAGAGTGAGGGCTTCGGCCTGGGCGACGTTGCGGGGAAAGCCATCCAGCAGCCACCCTCCGGTGTGGGCCTCCAGTCGGTGGCGAACGATCGCCAGCACCAGGGCATCGCTGACCAGCTCGCCCCGGGCCATCACCGCCTCGGCTTCCTGGCCAAGCGTGCTGCCGGCCTTGACTTCGGCCCGCAGCAACTCGCCGGTGGAGAGGTGAAGCAGCTCGCGATCGGCTGCCAGCCTCTCGGCCTGGGTGCCCTTGCCGGCCCCAGGCGGACCAAGGAACAAAATACGGTTGGTCATTGACGCACCATCCCTTCGTAACGTTGAGAGATCACATAGGTTTGCACCTGCTTGGCCGTGTCGATGGCGACGCCCACCAGGATCAGCAGGGATGTGGCCCCCAAGCCTTGAAAGGTGCGCACCTGGGTGGCACCCTCGACGGCTGAGGGAATGATGGCCACGGCACCAAGGAAGAAACCGCCGAGCAGGGTGAGACGGTTCTGAACACCGCTCAGGTAGGTGGCCGTGGCGGAGCCGGGCCGGACCCCCGGGATCGCCACACCGGTGCGCTTCAAATTGGTAGCGATGTCGACAGGGTTGACAGTGAGCGAGGCGTAAAAGAGTGAGAAGCCGATGATCAAGCCGAAAAACACCAGCGCATAGAGCCAAGGCGTGCTGCTGTTCGGGTTGAGATAGCCGGCCAGACGGATCAACCAGGGCGATTGCGTCAGGTTGGCGACCGTGAGTGGCAGGAACACCACCGCTGAAGCGAAAATGATCGGCATCACCCCGCC
Organism: Synechococcus sp. SynAce01; assembly: GCF_001885215.1. GTDB lineage: Bacteria > Cyanobacteriota > Cyanobacteriia > PCC-6307 > Cyanobiaceae > Regnicoccus > Regnicoccus frigidus. The sequence goes on from NZ_CP018091.1 coordinate 1,704,025, forward strand.
GGCGTTGAGTTTCAACGGCAGATAGCTCTGGCGTGCCGCGAGCAGGCTGACCTGGCCCACCTGGCGCTTGGCACTCACGATCGGGATGCGGCGGCTGCCCTCCTGGACGAAGATGATGCCGACGATCGTGACGAGAAAAATCACCACCAGGATGATGATTCCGCCCACGGTGGCCCGGTCACCGCTCTGGGCGAGCTCGACGGTGGAGCCGAGCGCCCTGGGCAGGGTGGCCACGATGTTCACGAAGATCACCAGGGAGGCACCCTGGCCGATGCCGCGCTCGGTGATCACCTCACTGATCCACATCACCACCATCGAACCGGTGACTAAGGCCAGGGCGGTCTGAATCACGAAGACAGGCTCGGGTACACCCGGCAGGGCGTACTGCCGCAGGATCAGGGCAAAGACGGTGCTTTGCAGCACGCCCCAACCCAGGGCCACATAGCGGGTGATCTGGGCGATCTTGCGCCGTCCGGCCTCCCCTTCGTTCTTCTGGAGATCTTCGAGCTGGGGAATGGCCGCTGTGAGCAGCTGCAGGATGATCGAAGCGTTGATGAACGGCAGAATCCCCAGCGCGAACACGCCGAGGGTGGAGATGCCGCCGCCGGTGAAGATGTCAAGGAAGCCGATCAGCTGGCCGCCCTGCTGGATGAATTCCTGAAAGGCCACCCGATCGATGCCTGGCACAGGGATGTAGATCCCCAGCCGCACCAGAAGCAGCAGGCCGAGGGTGGTCAAGACGCGGTCGCGCAGCCCCTTCGATTGGACCAGTTGGGTGAGGATTTCACCGGCACTGGGGTTACGCCCCCGGCTGACGAGCATGGTGTGAGCGAGCGAAGAACGGGGGCGAGATAGTCAAAGCCGCCTGCGCAGCCGGTGATCGGTGGCAGACGGCTCAGGTTGCGGAGACCGACTCCGGTTCCAGCAGTTCATTCAAGCGGTTCAAGGGGATGGCGGCGGTTGCGGCCTCCTTGTCGATCAGGGTTGATCAGGCAATCAGTTCACAACTGCCACCAGCCGCTTCGATCTTCTCACGGGCACTGCTGGTGAAACCAGCGGCCTGGACAGTGAGGCTGACGCCCAGATCACCATCCCCGAGCAACTTGAGGGGATGCTTCGGGCTGGTCACCAGCCCAGCGGCCTCCAGCGAATCGAGGTTGACCGTGCTGCCAGCAGCCAGGCCGGCGAGTTTGCCGACATTCAGCACGGTGAAGGCTTTCGGATTCACCAGGGTGAAGTGCTTGAGCTTGGGCAGACGGCGATAGAGGGGCATCTGGCCACCCTCAAAGCCGGGCCGGGTCGGACGGCCGGAGCGGGATTTCTGCCCGCGCATGCCGAAACCGCAGCTGGCGCCCTGACCGGCGGCGATGCCGCGCCCCTTGCGCAGCTTGCGGCGGCGGGAGCCGACCTGGGGTTTGAGGGTTTGGAGTGAAAGTGTCATCAGGGGGCTCAGGAGTAGATCTGCTCGAGGGAGATGCCCCGCTCTTTGGCGGTCTCCTTGTGGGTGCGCAACACCTGCAGGGCGTGGATGGCGGCGCGGGCGTTGTTGAGGGGTGTTTTGCTGCCCAGGCGCTTGGCCAGGACGTTCTTGATGCCGGCGAGCTCAAGGACCGTGCGAATCGAACCACCCGCGATCACGCCGGTGCCCGGTGCGGCCGGCCGCATCATCACGCTGGCGGCACCGTCTTCGCCGCGGCTGTCGGTGGGGATCGAACTGGTGCGGGTCAGGGGCACCTTGACCAGATGCTTTTTGCCATCGGCCACGCCCTTGCGGACGGCACCGATCACATCACCGGCCTTGCCGACACCGACACCGACCTGGCCGCGCTCGTTGCCGACGACGACGATCGCCCGGAAGCTCATCTTCTTACCGCCTTTGACGGTTTTGGAGACGCGGCGGATCTGGACCACCCGCTCCTGCCATTCGGAGTCGCGCTCCTGACCACGCCGGTTGTCGCCCCGACGTCCACCACCGCGTCGGTCACCCGACCTGGCATCGCCACCCCTGCCGCCGCCGCCACCGCGGCGCTCCTGCTGGCCTTCGGCCGCTGCTGGGACAGCGGCGGCTCCTGGAATCTCGCTGGACTGGACCTGTTGGTTGATTTCGCTCATGGTTGGATCCGGTTCAGAACAGGAGGCCCGCTTCTCGGGCGGCATCGGCAAGGGCCTTGACCCGGCCGTGGTACAGCTTGCCACCGCGGTCGAAGACGACCTGCTGGATGCCCTTGGCCAGGGCCCGCTGGGCCACCAGCTGCCCCACGGCAATGGAAGCATCGCAACAGGCGCTCACTTCGAGGCTGGCGCGCAGGTCTTTGTCGAGGGTCGAGGCGGCACAGAGGGTGTTCTGGGCCTCGTCGTCGATGACCTGGGCGTAGATGTGGTTGTTCGAGCGGAACACAGCAAGCCGCGGCCGTGCCGCCGTGCCGTTGAGGTGGCGACGCAGGCGACGGTGACGCTTCTGGGTCTGCTGTTTGCGTGGAAGGGAGGACATGACGGATAGGGGTAGGGAGGCTTAGGCCGTCCTCATTTCTTGCCAGATTTGCCGGCCTTGCGCAGGATGCGCTCGCCCTCGAACTTGATGCCCTTGCCCTTGTAGGGCTCAGGAGGACGAATGGCGCGGATCTTGGCGGCTTCATTGCCTACCAGCTCCTTGTTGGAACCGGAGACCATCACCTGGGTGTTGTTCTCAACGGAGAAGGTGATCCCCTCGGGAGGAACCATCTCAAGCGGGTGGCTGTAACCGGCGCTGACCATCAGCTTGCGGCCTTGGACTGCGGCCCGGTAGCCGACGCCGATGATCTCGAGCTTGCGGGAAAAACCTTTGCTCACCCCTTCGACCATGTTGGCCACCAGGGTGCGGCAAAGCCCATGGCGTTCGCGGGAGCGACGGCTGCCGTTGGCGGCCTCAACGCGGACAAAGCCATTGTCCTGGCTGACAACAACGCCATCGGGGAGGACGCGGCTGAGCTCACCCTTGGGACCTTTGACCGACACGGCCAATCCGCTCAAGGTGACGGTCACCTTGTCGGGGATGGGGATCGGCGCTTTACCTATGCGTGACATGGATGACCTTCGTATCAGTAGATGTAGCAGAGCACTTCACCGCCCACGCCCTGCTTACGGGCGTCACGGTCGCTCATCACACCCCGGGAGGTGGAGATGATCGCCACACCCAGGCCACCCAGCACCTTGGGCAGCTGACGGGTGTTCTTGTAGATGCGCAGACCGGGCTTGCTGACGCGCCGCACGGAGCGGATCGTCGGCTGGCGATGCTTGCCGCTGTACTTGAGTTCGAGGACGAGATGCCTGAGAACGCCTTCGCCTTCTTCGCTGATCTCAGCGATGAAGCCCTCTTTCTGCAGCACCTTGGCGATGCTGTGGGAGAGGCGCGAAGCCGGAACTTTGGTGGACTGGTGCTTCTTCTCACTCGCATTGCGAATGCGGGTGAGCATGTCTGAAATCGGGTCGTGGTTGGCCATGGTGGGTCCGAAGAGGGCTCAGTTGCTGCGGAACGGCATTCCCATCTCGCGGAGGAGGGCCCGGCCCTCTTCGTCGTTACGGGCACTGGTCACGATGGTGATGTCCATACCGCGGATGGCGTCGATCTTGTCGTAGGAGATTTCGGGAAAGATGATCTGTTCCCGCACCCCGAGGGTGTAATTGCCCCGCCCGTCGAAGCTTTTGGGGCTGACGCCACGGAAATCCCGGATCCTCGGAAGGGCCAGGTTGATCAGGCGCTCCAGGAAGGCGTACATCCGCTGACCACGAAGGGTGACGGCCACGCCGATCGGCATGCCCTCGCGGATCTTGAAGGCCGCAATGGCCTTCTTGGCCCGGGTCACCACCACTTTCTGACCGGTGATGGTGGCCAGCTCCGCGATCGAAGCCTCCAGGGCCTTGGCGTTCTGGGCGGCTTCGCCAAGTCCCCTGTTCAGGGTGACTTTGACCACCTTGGGAACTTCGTGGACGTTGGAGAGGTTCAGATCCTTGAGCAGCTTGGGCTGGATCGTCTCCCGGTAGCGCTGTTTGAGTGACATGGCGGGCTGGGGTTTGCGCTTCTGGACGTGGTCAGAAAGCGAGGAGAGGGGGGAAAGGAAAGGACGCTGTGGCGTCGGTGGTCAGAAGGAAGGCTGATCAGTCGATCAACTCACCGGTTTTCTTGAGCCGGCGTTTTTTGCTGCCGTCGGCCTGGATCTCGATGCCGACCCGGCTGGCCACGGACTTGCTGGTGGAGAAGACCATCAAGTTGGAGGCATGCACGGAGGCTTCCTCGGTGGAGATGCGTCCGCTCTCCCCTTCCTGGACGGGTTTGATGTGGCGTGTGCGCAGGTTGACCCCTTGCACAACAGCCCGGTTCAGGTCGGGAAGGGTGCGCAGAACCTCGCCGGTTTTGCCCTTGTCCTTACCGGCAATCACCTTGACGGTGTCGCCTTTACGGATCCGCATCTTGATGCGTTCCGTTGGCTTTTTCTTAGCGATGGCAGTGGCCATTTCAGATCACCTCCGGGGCGAGCGACACAATCTTGGTGAAGTTCTTTTCCCGCAGTTCGCGAGCGACCGGACCGAACACCCGTGTGCCTTTCGGGTTGTTGTCCGCGCCGAGGATCACCGCCGCGTTGTCATCAAAGCGGATCGAATTGCCGGTGTCGCGGCGCATGGTGGCGCGCGTCCGTACGACCACCGCCTTCACCACATCCGACTTCTTGACTCCCATGTTGGGCATGGCGTCCTTGACGGCGGCAACGATCACATCACCGACGTGGGCGTAGCGGCGGTTGGTGCCCAGAACGCGGATGCACTGGATGCGTTTGGCGCCGCTGTTATCAGCGACATTGAGGTAAGTTTCCTGCTGAATCATGGGGTGACCTCAGTTGGCGCCGGTGGGGTTGAGCACCTCGGCGACAGCCCAACGCTTGGTGCGGCTGAGCGGACGGGTCTCGGTGATACGGACTCGGTCGCCGACTTGGCAACGGTTGTCTTCGTCGTGGGCTTTGTAGCGGATGGTGCGGCTGACGGTCTTTTGATAGATGGGATGGGGAAAGCGGTTTTCGACCGCTACCACCACCGTTTTATCCATCTTGTCGCTGACGACGGTGCCGACCCTTTCCTTGAGTGCCATGGTGGGTATCGGGGGGATCAGGAGGCGGTGAGAGCGGAGCGCTGCCGCTCCTTCTGCACCGTCAGCAGCTGGGCCAGCTTGATGCGGCTCTGCTTGAAGCGGTGCGGGTGCTCCAGACGGCGGGTGGCCCGCTGGAAGCGCAGATCGAACAATTCACGGCGGCAACCGTTGATCTGATCGATCAGATCGGCGTCATTGAGGAGACGCACTTCGGCGATGTCAGGACGGGCCATGGTTAGGACTCTCCAGCGGGAACGGCGTCGAGAATGGGCTCGGGACCGGGAAGATCACCCAGCTCCGTTGCCATTTCGGCTTGGCCGATGAACTTGGTTTTGACCGGCAGCTTGTACTGGGCCAGACGCATCGCTTGCTTGGCGATGGCTTCGGTGATCTCAGGTCCACCCATCTCAAAGAGGATGCGACCGGGTTTGATCACGGCCACCCAGAACTCCGGGTTGCCCTTACCGGAGCCCATCCGTGTTTCGGCAGGGCGCATGGTGACCGGTTTGTCGGGGAAGATCCGGATCCAGATCTTGCCCCCCCGCTTGACGTAGCGGGTCATGGCCCGGCGGCTGGCTTCGATCTGGCGGGATGTGATCCAGCCACATTCCTGGGCCTGCAGTGCAAACTGACCAAAGGCAATGGTGTTGCCTCGGGTGGCGACACCGCACATGCGGCCTCGCTGCTGTTTGCGGAATTTGACGCGTCGTGGACTCAGCATGGTTCAGGGCTCCTGATCACTCTTTGTTGGAGCGGTCTTCAAATTCTTGGGGACGCCGGTTGGCGCGGCGACGTGGTGCTCCAGCGGCGGGCAGTTGCTCCTTCTGCCCGGGAAGCACCTCCCCTTTGAACACCCAGACCTTGATCCCAAGCACCCCGTAGGTGGTGGTGGCCACCTTGGTGGCGTAATCAATGTCGGCGCGCAAGGTGTGCAAGGGCACCCGACCTTCCCGGGTCCATTCGGTCCGGGCGATCTCGGCACCGTTGAGGCGCCCGCTCACCTGGATCTTCAGGCCGAGAACACCGGCACGCTGGGCCCGTTGGACGGTCATGCGCATCACCCGCCGAAAAGCCACACGCTTTTCCAGTTGTTGGGCGATGTACTCGGCCAACAAAAAGGCGTCGGCGTCGACCCTTTCGATTTCCACCACGTTGATGCGCACCTGACGGTTGCGATCGCCGAGGGTGGTTTGGATGCCCGTCCGCAAATCTTCGATGCCGCTGCCTTGGCGACCGACCAGCACGCCGGGGCGTGCGGTTTTGAGTTCCACCTCAAGTTGGTCGGCCTTGCGGGCGATCAGCACATCGCTGATGCCGGCACTCGCATACTTCTTGTGGATGAATTTGCGAATCCGATGATCCTCCTGGAGCAGGAGGGGATAGGTCTTGCTTGGGGCGTACCAGCGGGAGCGGTGCTCCTGGGTAATCCCCAGTCGCAGGCCGGTTGGATGGATCTTGTGTCCCATCAGTCGGTGTCCTCGGGATTCAGGTGATGGGTGCTGCCACAGCAATGCTGATGTGGCAGGTTTGTTTTTTGATGGCGAAGGCCCGCCCCTGGGCGCGGGGACGGAATCGCTTCAGGGAGGGTCCCATGTCGGCGATCGCCGTGCTGATGATCAGCGAGGCGGGGTCAAGGCCGAGATTGTTTTCGGCATTGGCCACTGCTGAGCGCAGCACCTTGGTGATCGGTCCTGTGGAGCGGTAGGGCATGAACTCAAGCAGGATCAGCGCCTCGCGATAGGAGCGGCCGCGGATCTGATCGAGCACCCGGCGCACCTTGGAAACGGATCCGCGGATGTAGCGGCCGTGGGCGCGGGCTTCTGTGCTGGGTGGGGTTGGATTGACCATGGTGTTTCGCTCCTTAACGGGCACCTTTTTTGTCCTTGATGTGGCCGCGGAAGGTGCGGGTGGGGGCGAATTCCCCCAGCTTGTGGCCCACCATCTGCTCGGTCACGTAGACCGGCACATGGCTCTTGCCGTTGTGAACGGCAATGGTGTGGCCGATCATCATCGGCAGGATCGTCGAAGCCCGTGACCAGGTTTTGATCACGGATTTATCGCCGGAGCTGTTCTGCGTCTCGACCTTGCGCAGAAGGTGATCGGCGATGAATGGTCCTTTTTTGAGTGAACGTCCCATGGCGGATTAAGCAGAGTGCAAAACGGGGTTGATGACCATCACGAATCCCGTCCGCCACGGCTCCGCTTGGAGGTGCGGCGACGTTTCCGCAGCACAAACCGGTTGCTCGGCTTGTTGCGCTTTCGGGTTTTGAGGCCGAGGGCAGGCTTGCCCCAGGGGGTGACCGGACCAGAGCGGCCGATCGGAGCGCGGCCCTCGCCACCACCGTGGGGGTGGTCACAGGGGTTCATCACACTGCCGCGCACCTGGGGACGGCGGCCGAGCCAGCGCTTGCGTCCGGCTTTGCCCAGGCTGGTGTTGCGTATTTCCGCGTTGCCCACTTCCCCGAGGGTGGCGTAGCACTCGCGACGCACCAGCCGCACTTCGGTGGATGGCAACTTGAGGGCGACGTAATCACCTTCTTTGGCCATCACCTGGGCACTGGCCCCTGCGGTGCGAACCATCTGGCCACCCCGGCCGGCGTAGAGCTCGACGTTGTGAACGCTCGAACCCAGGGGAATGGCCGAGAGGGGCAAGGCATTGCCGGTTTCGATCGGCACCTGAGCGCCGGCGACAACCGTTTGGCCCAGCTCAATCCCAGCAGGCGCAAGGATGTAACGCTTTTCGCCGTCGGTGTAGAAGAGCAACGCCAACCGGGCGTTGCGGTGGGGGTCGTAGTGGATGGCGGCCACGCGGGCGACCACATCGTGCTTGTCACGGCGGAAGTCAACCATGCGGTAGAGCCGCTTATGGCCGCCGCCACGGTGGCGGCAGGTGATCACGCCGCGGTTGTTGCGACCCTTGCTGCGGTGCTTGGCGACGACCAAGCTGCGCTCGGGTTTGCGCTCAGTGATTTCACTGAAGTCGCTGACGACGCGGCCGCGGGTGCCGGGGGTGTAGGGGCGGTACTTGCGAATTGCCATAACGTTTTAGATCCCTCAGGCCTCTGGGAACAGCTGGATGGCATTGCCTTCGGCAAGGCGCACCACCGCTTTTTTGACTTGGGCGCGTTTGCCCGCGAACCGACCGATCCGCCGGGAGCGACGCGGTGGGTTCATGGTGCTCACGCCGATCACCTTCACCGAGAACAACTCCTCGACGGCGGCCTTGATGTCGGGCTTGGCCGCACGCGGATCCACTTCAAAGGTGTACTGATTCAATTCAAGGCCTCGGGTGGCCTTCTCGGTGATCAGTGGCCTGCGGATCACATCCGCCAAACGGCCTGCAAAACGTTCAGTCATCGTTGTAGACCTCCTGAATCTTGGCCAGTGCCTCCTCGCTCAGCACCAATTGCTTGGCATTGAGCAGGTCGAACACGTTCAACTGGTCGGCGGCGATCAATTTCACCGTTTCGAGATTGCGAACCGAGAGACGCACCGCTTCAGACGGCCCGTCGAGGATCAGCAACACTTTCGCCCCTGCGGCAATATCGAGGCGTTGCAGGGCTGCCACGATCTCGCGGGTTTTGGGGGCTTCCAGGTCGGCGGCGAAACCCTTGACCACGACGATGTCAGCGGCCCGGCTGATCAGGGCCGTACGCAGGGCGAGCCGACGCTCTTTGCGGTTCATGGCCACGGCATAGGAGCGAGGCTTGGGACCGAAGATCACGCCACCACCGGGGCGGAGTGGTGTGCGGATGGAACCCTGGCGAGCGCGACCCGTTCCTTTTTGCTTGTAAGGCTTGCGGCCACCGCCCCGCACCTCGGCGCGGGTGAGTGTGCTGGCCGTGCCCTGTCGGGCATTGGCCAGTTGCCGCACCACGGCGCGATGGACCAGTCCGGCGGCGGACGATTTCTTGGCGACTTTCAGGTCGAGGGAAGCTTCACCAGCTTCCTTGCCTTGCCAGTCGCGAACGACGCATTGAATCATGGTTGCCATCCTCAGTTCGCGTCCTTCGCACCGACACGCAGCGCCGGACGGATGTTGAGCAGGGCGCCGGGCTTGCCCGGAACCGAACCCTTCACCACCAGCAAATTGCGCTCGGTGTCCACCTTCAGGATCGTCAGACCCCTCGTGGTGATTTGCTTGCCGCCGTAGCGGCCGGCCATCCGCTTGCCGGGATAAACCCGGCCCGGCGTGGTGCCGGCACCGGTCGAGCCGGGCTGGCGGTGGTTCTTGGAACCGTGGGTCATGGGGCCGCGGCTGAAGCCGTGGCGTTTCTGATAACCACTGAAGCCGCGGCCGATGGTGTCACCACTGACATCGACCTTCTGACCGGCTTCAAAGCGCTCGACTGTGATCGGTTCACCCAATTCCAAACCTTCAACTGTGTTGAGGCGGTATTCGGTGAGATGACGCAGCAGCTCGCTGCCTGATTTGGCCAGGTGCCCCCGAGCTGGCTGGTTGACGAGTTTCTCGCGAATCTCGCCAAAACCAACCTGCACGGCGGTGTAGCCGTCGCTGCTGGGGGTTTTGAGTTGGGTGATGCGGCAAGGACCTGCCTCGATCAAGGTGACCGGGATGGACTTGCCCTCCGCGTTGAAGAACTGGGACATGCCCAGTTTCTTCCCAAGAATGCCGATGGCCATAGGAAGGGAATAACGCCAGCAAGGACAGCGCCTCAAAGCTTTTGCAAGCCTGAAGACGTGAAGCTGATTCGGGCGAACGCGCTGGACCAGACTGGAAGTCTGATTCCGGGGCTGCACCTGAAAATTCAGGGCAGAACCGGTTGGGCTAGCGGTAGGGCGAAACAGCAGGCTGGGACTTTCCCGCCCGATCGAAATCAGGCGACAGTTTCCCGCCATTCCGATGAATTGCTCTTCTGTCCTTTCAAACGGAAGTGAAAAACCTGGAAATGGACTGGCCTAGGTAGACCTCACCGACAGCGGTGAGGTCCTGCAATGGTCCGGAGGCCCGGCTAGCGGTCGGGCGCAGATCAATTGCACAGCTTTAAACCATACCCCACAGCCTTTCTGACCGGTTTAGGCTTCCGGCTGTCAGATTCAGTCCAGTTGTTCTGGAGCCTCCCATGCCCCTCTTGCTGACTGGCCGCCGCTTCCGTGACGACCTTGAGCAAGCAGGAGCGTTGGCCCTTTATGCCCCGCTCGAAGGCGGAGCCGAAACTCGCCTGATGCGCCGCCTGCGCGCTGCCGGCTACCGGGCCCAGATGACCTCGGCGCGAGGGTTGGGTGACCCCGAGGCCTTTCTATTTGAGCTTCATGGGGTTCGTCCACCCCACCTCGGCCACCACAGTGTTGGCCGTGATGCGGCGGTAGGAACCGTTCAGCGGGTCATGCCGCAGTTGGGTTCCCTCTTGGTCGGTAGCCAACCGATGTTGTTGTGGTTGCTTGAGGCCCAGGTGTTGTCCTCGGCGGAGAGGACATCCCTCTGCAACCTGACCCGCAGGGAACCACGATTGAAGATCGTGGCGGAGATGGGCGGCTCGCGCAGTTTGCGCTGGGAGCCTTTGGAGCAGTGTGTCGACGCCTGAGCAGGCCCTTGCCGCTGGTCGCTGGGTCAAGTTGATCTGCGGGGCCAGCAATCAGGACCTTGCCGGGATCGAGGATCTCTGCGGGATCTACACCCTGGCTGGGGTTCATTGTATTGATGTGGCCGCAGACCCCGCTGTTGCCGCAGCCGCTCGTCGGGGCATGGCCTGGGCGCTTGATCAGGCCATGCCCCGACGAGCGGCTGCGGCTCCGCCCTGGTTGATGGTCAGCCTCAGCGATGGGGACGATCCCCACTTCCGCAAGGCCTGGTTCGATCCGCTGTGCTGCCCAGCTGATTGCCCCCGTCCCTGCCAGCAGGTCTGCCCTGCCCTGGCGATTGCAGCGACCGGTGCTGTTCAGTCCGATCGCTGTTATGGCTGCGGCCGCTGTCTGCCGGTCTGCCCCCATGGGCTGATTGAGGAGCAGGGGCAGATCCTCTCGGCCTCGATGGTGGCGCCGCTGCTGGCCCGCCTCCGGCCCGAGGCGGTGGAGATTCACACCCGCGTTGGTCGTGGCGAGGCCTTCGCCAAGCGCCTGCTGCAGGTGGAGGCTTCCGGGCTGAGCCTGCGGCGGCTGGCTGTGAGCTGTGGCCTGGAGGGCCCTGCCGGCGTCCGCCCGCTCCAGCTGGCCGAGGAGCTCTGGGGGCGGTTTGCCCGGCTGCGCGCCGGTGGCCTCCGCCCGCTCTGGCAGCTCGATGGGCGGGCCATGAGCGGGGATATCGGCCAGGGCACGGCCCACGCGGCTCTGCGCCTGCTCGCGGCGGTGCGACCGATCGCTCCTCCAGGCCCCCTCCAGCTGGCCGGCGGAACCAATGCCTCCACCCTGCCGTTGTTCCGCCGCCAGGCCGGTTCCGCCCTGGCGGCCAGGAGCCAGGCCGCTGGCGTGGCCTTCGGCGGTGTGGCTAGGGCGTTGCTGCAGCCTTTGATCCTCCAGGCCGAACAAAGAGGGCACCGTCTGCTTGATGACCGGCTGCTCTGGCCCCGGGCCCTTGAGCTGGCACGGGGGCTGGTGGCTCCCTGGCTGGCCTGCTGATCGCTAGAACTGCTGGTCAGGGCTTGCCAGACTGCCCTTCGAGTGAATTCGTGATCCCTCCCGGCCCTATCCCGCCGTCTGCTGTCGTCCCGCCCGTTCTCCCTCGGCGGGTCATCGATGACCTCGACCTGCTCCTGGAGATGTTGCCGGATGGCGTGCGTCTGGCGCTGGCGAGTCCTGCCAGCCGCGAGGATCTCCTGGAAATTGTCCTGGATCTGGGCCGCAGCCCCCAGGCGCGCTATTCCGGCCGTACCGTTCAGCTGGAGGCTCGGCTGATCGAGCGCGCCGACCTGGCCTCGGTGGTTCAGCGGCTCGGTCCATTCGGCGGCGACAACCGGGCCGGAATCGAGCGCACCCTGCACCGGATCAGCGCCATCCGCAACCGGGTGGGCGAGGTGGTTGGCCTCACCTGCCGGGTGGGCCGGGCCGTGTTCGGCACCGTGGCGATGGTCCGTGACCTGCTCGATTCCGGCCAGTCGCTGCTGTTGCTGGGCCCGCCTGGCGTTGGCAAAACCACGGCGCTGCGCGAGATCGCCCGGGTGTTGGCGGACGACCTGGAGCGTCGGGTCGTGGTAATTGACACCAGCAATGAGATCGCCGGGGACGGGGACATCCCCCATCCCGCCATCGGCCAGGCCCGGCGCATGCAGGTGGCGCGGCCGGAACTTCAGCACGAGGTGATGATCGAAGCGGTTGAAAACCACATGCCCGAGGTGATCGTGATCGATGAGATCGGCACCGAGCGCGAGGCCCTGGCGGCTCGCACCATTGCCGAGAGGGGGGTGCAGCTGGTGGCCACGGCCCATGGCAACGAGCTGGCCAACTTGATCCGTAACCCGACGCTCTGCGACCTGATCGGTGGTCTTCAGTCGGTCACCCTGGGCGATGAGGAGGCGCGCCGGCGCGGCAGCCAGAAGGCGGTGCTCGAGCGAAGCGCCGCCCCCACCTTCCCGCTGGCGGTGGAGATGCGCAGCCGCAGCCGCTGGCTGGTTCACGTCGATGTAGCCGCCACCGTCGATGGCCACCTGCGCGGCCAGCCGCGCCAGCCCCAGATCCGTGAGCTGGAGGCGGACGGGCGGGTGCGGCTGGAGCATCCCGTTGCGCCGCAGGCGGGCCTGCGGCCGCCACGGCGCCAGACTGCCGCTCTGAGCGCACGCCAGCCCCTGGCCCCGCTCCCCCTGCCTGATCCGGCCGCAGCGCGCCCCGATCGACTGCCAGAGCGACTGCTGGAGCGATTGCCAGATCAACCGCCGCCGCCAGCTCTGATGCGGATCTTCTGCTGCGGTGTCAGTTCCCAGCTGCTGGAGCAGGCGGCGCGCAGCCGTCAGTTGCCGGTGCAGCGGGTGTGTGACCTGGAGCAGGCCGAGGCAGTGCTCAGTCTGCGCCTGCAGCTGGGCCGCGACCCGGAGGTGCGCCGCCTGGCCCAGCGCCATCGCCTGCCGATCCTGGTGATCAAGGCCGACACCCTGCCCCAGGTTGTACGCGGGCTTGAGCGGTTGTTGCGCCGTCGTCAGGAGCTGCCGCCAGGGGGGATCACCCCTGGGGAGTTGGCCCCAGGGCAGGCAGGGGTGGCCATGGGTCCTGTTCCGTGGCCCGAGGATGAGTCTGAGGCGATCAAAGAGTGCCGCCTGGCGGTGGAGCAGGTTGTGCTGCCGATCGGCCGCCCGGTGGAGCTGCTGCCGCGCAGCCCCAGGGTGCGGCGGCTTCAGGCGGAGGAGGTGAGCGGTTACGGCCTTCGCAGTGCGGAATTCGGCAGTGGTGATCAACAGCGTCTGCGCGTCTTCCCCCGTTGAAGGCCAAAAGCGTCGGTCGGCTTCGGCGCGCCGAGGGAGAGGAGATTGACGAAGGACGGCCCGCTGTGGGTAACTAGCAAAGCAACCGGTCCCGAGACGTTCGGCTCCACCGGGTTATTGGGCCGTCGCCAAGTGGTAAGGCAGCGGGTTTTGGTCCCGCCATTCCTAGGTTCGAATCCTAGCGGCCCAGTTTTTTCAGTCAGCGCCTGCCCCTGTGTCTTCCAGACCCCTGCTGGTCTTCGATTTTGACGGGGTTCTGGTCGATGGCATGGCGGAGTACTGGTGGAGTTCCCGCCGGGCCGCTCTGGGCCTCGATCCCAGCCTGGTGTTGCCGGAGCAGGCACCAGTTGGTTTTGCCCGTCTGCGCCCCCTGATTCACAAGGGCTGGGAGATGGTGTTGGTGGCCGCCGAGCTGGCTCGCCCCGGCGCTGATCCGGCTGCGATTGAGGCCGATTACGCCGGAGCACTGTCGGCGGCCCTGGCCCGATCCGGTTGGCAGCCTTCCCTGCTGCAGGCGGCCCTGGAGGAGGTGCGCCGTGGGGCGATCGCCAGCGACCGAGGGCGCTGGCTGGCTCTGCATCGTGCCTATCCCGGCGTGCCCGAGCGGCTGCTGGCCCTCTCTGGCGAAGGTGCCGACTGGGCCGTTCTGACCACCAAGGGTGCGGCCTTTGCCCGCGAGCTGTTGGCCGCCTTGCAGCTGAGCCCCTGGCGGCTCTACGGCCACGAGCAGGGTAGTAAGGCGGAGGTGCTGCTGCAGCTGCGTGGCCTGGGGCGGCCGCTGTGGTTCATCGAAGACCGCCGCCCCACCCTCGAGACGATCCTCTCCACGCCCGGCCTGGAGCAGGTGCGCTGTTTCCTGGCCGCCTGGGGTTACCTGGGGCCAGGCGATCGCACCGCCCTGCCGCCGGGGATCGCCCTGCTGGAGCCCGACCGCTTCGCCGGCCCCTTGGCGATCTGGCCTTGACCCGCTAGCGTACGCCTGTACTAATCTCAGTTGATACGCCAGCTCCCATTGGTGGCATCTGTGCCTTGAGGCCGCTGCCGCTCCCGTGCCGGGATCTTCGCGCCGCAGCCTGTTCCTTTGCTTCCCCTGCTCCATGGCCTCCGATCCCAAGACCACTGACCTCCGGCTCGCCCATCCCCGCTCCGGCGGCTCCAGCCCTGCCGCCTCATCGGAGCGCGACAAGGCGCTCAGCCTGGTGTTGGGACAGATCGAGCGCAACTTCGGCAAGGGCTCGATCATGCGCCTGGGCGATGCCTCCCGCATGCGGGTTGAAACCGTGTCCACCGGCGCGCTCACCCTGGATCTGGCCCTGGGCGGGGGCTATCCCAAGGGCCGGGTGGTGGAGGTCTATGGCCCGGAAAGTTCGGGTAAAACCACCCTCACCCTGCATGCCATCGCCGAGGCCCAGCGCCGCGGCGGGGTGGCGGCTTTCGTCGACGCCGAACATGCCCTTGATCCTGTCTATGCCGCTGCCCTGGGCGTCGACGTTGAAAATCTGCTGGTCTCCCAGCCGGATACGGGCGAGATGGCGCTGGAGATTGTTGATCAGCTGGTCCGCTCTGCCGCCGTTGACATCGTCGTGGTCGACTCGGTGGCGGCCCTGACCCCCAGGGCTGAAATCGAGGGAGAAATGGGTGATCTGGCTGTGGGCAGCCAGGCGCGCCTGATGAGCCAGGCGATGCGCAAGATCACCGGCAACATCGGCAAATCGGGCTGCACGGTGATCTTCCTGAACCAGTTACGCACCAAGATCGGCGTCACCTACGGAAACCCGGAAACCACCACCGGTGGTAACGCCCTCAAGTTCTATGCCTCGGTGCGGCTGGATATCCGCCGCATTCAGACCCTCAAGCGCGGCACGGAGGAATACGGCATCCGCGCCAAGGTGAAAGTGGCCAAAAACAAAGTGGCGCCACCATTCCGGATCGCTGAATTCGATATTTTGTTTGGCCGCGGCATCAGCACCCTCGGTTGTGTTCTCGATCTGGCCGAGGAAACCGGCGTGGTGGTGCGCAAGGGCGCCTGGTACAGCTACGAGGGGGACAACATCGGCCAGGGACGTGACAACACGATCACCTGGCTGGAGCAAAACCCGGAGAAGAAAGAGGTGATCGAAGCAGCCGTGCGCCGCAAACTCACCGAAGGGGCCGATGTCACCGCTAATTCGATGAAGCCTCTGGCAGCGGCTGCCGCCAAGTTGGCGAACACGGCCTCCGCTGTAAACGAAGCAGGGGGCGAAGTGGTTGAAGCCAGCTCGAGCTGAAGGACCTGGCCGTTCAGCTCTCCCTCCCGGCCTTGCTAGTCAGCTGGCCAGGGCCACCGGTACCTGGCTGACGCTGACGGTCTGAGAACCTGTTTCCTGGAGGGAAAGGGCGAGCCGCTGCAGCTCCTGGATCGCTTCGGCACCCTCCAGTTTCACCAGCTCACGACCGTTGCGTGATTCCACCCAGGTGATGCCGAAATCGGAAACGAGGAATCGCACCATGTGGCCATCACCAAGATCGGCCACAAAGGAAGCGCCCTGGGCTTCAAGTCCGTCGCCGCAGGCATAACAGGTGGCAGCCAGTCCCTTGGCCTTGAGGCTGCTGGCCAGAGCCTGCAGGCTCATGACAAGGTCTTGGACCAGGCAGCGATAGTGCTCAGCCAGGCGAAGAAACATGGGAAGGTGCACAAGTAGTGCCGCGATCCTAAGGTTTTCTTCTGATTGTTGAGAGTATAAATACTCAGACCCAGACGGGTTGCGCTCAGCGCCCGTCGGCCAGGTCCCACCAGCCGACAGCGGGGCCGATGAAGCGCACGGTGAGCCAGAACAGCACCAAGGCTGCGATGCCCACCCAGGCACCCTGCGTGGAGAGTTGCACGAAGCGGTCGGCCTGCTGCCGGCTGAGGGGGAGCCAGGAGACCAGCCGCGGCGAGGTGTCCTGGTTGGCCTCCTGTTTTTTTTGGCGGGGGGGCAACCCCTGGGCGAAACGCCTCTTGGCTTCTCCCATCGCGCTGCGTCTGACTGAATGGGCTCAGATTAGGTGGGCAGCAACCGGTTGAGTCCTGACCAGGGTTCCAGCTTGGCGAAGACCTGCTGGCCCCAGCTGCGGCTGCGCACCCGGCCATCGAGGATGGCCAGCCGGCCGGGGCCTCTGCGCAGGCAGGCTGTGGCCCGCTGCAACTGGCCAAGGGCCTCGGGGAGCAGCAGTTCCCGGAACCAGTCCCGACCCTGTTCCCGCAGCCTGGCCACCCGGGCAGCGGTCAGGGGATCCTCGAGGCTGTTGATCGGCAACGGCCCGACGATCAACTGACAAGGCAAGGGCAGCCGGTCTTGGTGGTCGAGCCACCAGGCCCAGCCGCAACAGATCACCCCGTTGCTGGCCGGTGCGGTGTTCTGGTGGCAGACCCGGCTGCCGAACTCGGCGGCCAGGCCGCTGGCCAACGACAGCCTCAGGGCTGGATCCTCCACCAGCACGATGCTCAGACCTGCCTGGGCCAGAACCAGCCGACGGCTGTGGTCCAGTAGGTGGTGGCCGTAGTGGGGGCTGTTCGGTAACGGCTGACGCAAGGGCACGTAGAGGGGCAGTGGGTCGCTCAGGGGTGGTTCAGCGAAATCAACCACTACCCGGGGATTGATGCCGGCGAGGGTGGCTTCCTTGCCGAGCTGGCCCACCAGCACCACGCCCCGTCCGTTGAGCAGCCCCTGCATCAACTCCAACGGTTCCAGGGGTTGGCGGTGCAGTTGCCACTGCAGCTGCTGGCGGTCGGCCGTGGCCCAACTGGCCCAGCGGGGGCCGGCTGAGGCCAGCCAGTCAGGCCATGGATCGGGCAGGGGGCCGAACAGCTTGAGGAGTTGCCGCAGCGGGGCCTCCTCCTCTGCGGCCAAGGGAACCTGGGTTGTCGGGCTCTGCGGGTGGCTGAAGATGCGGCGGCTGAGCCGTTGATGCAGGGAGAGCAGGCTGGCATCAGCCGCGGGCAGGCCACGGCGCAGCTGCTCCCAGTGGCCGTTCTCCAGGCTGATTTCAAGGGCTTGGCGCAACCTGGTCTCCAGCAGCTCCGCCTCCGGGACTACCAGCTGGCGGAGGCCCAGGTCATCGCTGCGCCACGCCTTCACCAGGTCCGTGTGGCTCAACAGCCACAGTCGGGCTTGATCCGGGGCACGTTCCCCTTCCCAGCAGGGCAGGCCAAGCCCCGCGGCACGCAGCCGGGGCAGTTCCACCTGCAGCAGGCGGCGGCGCAGCGGTTCGCTGACCACCAGGGCCAAGGGAGCCTCGCTCATCGCCAGGGGCACCAGCAGTCCCACCAGCCAATCGGGGTCACTGCCCGGCGCCAGCCGGATCAAGGTGTGATCGCTGCGGCGCAGGCTGCGCCCCACCAGGCGGCAGAGCGTGAGGTGATGGGGCCAGCCGCTTCCACCTTCAAGCCGAAGGAGTTGCTTGAGCTGATGGTGGGCTTGGGCTTCCAACATCGCCAAAGCGTAGGAAGCTGGGCTGAGCGGGCCGTACCGGTGATGACAACCCTGTGGCGCGACCAACCGGTGGGCTTAGTCGGACTGGGCCTGATCGGTGGCTCGATCGGGCTGGATCTCCGGGCGGCTGGCCTGGAGGTGCGGGGCTGGGTGCATCGCCAGGCGACGGCGGAGCGGGCCAGCCAACGGGGCCTGGCAAGCCAGGTGGGCACCGATCCAGCCGTGCTGGCCGGCTGTGGCCTGGTGGTGCTGGCTCTGCCACTCGATCGGCTGCTGGATCCGGCCGCCGAGCTGATCGCGGCTTTGCCGAATGGTGCTGTGATCACCGATGTCGGTTCGGTGAAAGGCCCGGTGCTCCAGGCCTGGCATGGCAGGGTGCCGCGCTTCGTGGCCAGCCATCCGATGGCCGGCACAGCGGCGGCGGGGGTGGAGGCCGGCCAGCGGGATCTGTTCCGCGGCCGCCCCTGGGTGGCCACCCCGTTGGCCGACACCGACCCTGAAGCCCTGGCGGTGGTGCGTGAGCTGGCCACGCTGCTGGCGGCCCAGTGGCTGGAGTGCGCCGCCGCCGCCCACGACGAGGCCGTGGCGCTGATCTCCCATCTGCCGGTGTTGGTCAGTGCGGCCCTGTTGCAGGCTGCGGAGCGGGGATCGGCTGCCGCTGTCGCCGGGGGTGTGCCGGCCCTGGTGCGGGCCCTGGCCTCCAGCGGCTTTGCTGACACCACCCGGGTGGGCGGTGGCAACCCGGAGCTGGGCACGCTGCTGGCCCGCTGCAACCGGGAGGCGCTGCTGGACGCGCTGAGCGATTACCGGGGCTGCCTTGAGCAGCTGGAGGGGCTGGTGGCTCAACAGCGCTGGGCGGAGCTTGAGGCCACACTGGCGGCCTGTCAGCAGTTGCGGCCTCCTTTCCTCAAGCCTTGAATGGCGATCGGGGTCTCAGGGCCCCAGCTGCGATCAGGCCAGCGCCAGGTTGAGGCCCCGCCCGGCCAGCAGTTGCCGGCAGACCATCAGCGCCGAGAGGCTCACGCCTGCGGTGCCCTCGCCCGGGTGGATGCCGTCGCCGCACAGCCAGAAGCCCGGCAGCGGGGTGCGGCTGGCCAGGCCGAAGGGGCCGAAGCGGGACGGGCGCTGGCCGAGGCCGCCGACGAAGCCAAAGGGCCTTCCTGTCCAGTGGGCAAAGCCCCGCGGCGTGGCCAGCTCGCTGTGGCGGTAGTGCTCCGGCCGCAGCCCGAGGAGTTGGCCCAGCCCCGCCTGGATCTCTGCCAGCGCTTCCTGCTTGCGGGCCTGATAGGTGGGCTCGTCACCATCGAACCAGGGCCGGGCCGGTGTGAACACACTGGCAATCACGGTGGCCTCCCCCGCCGGCGCGCGCCCATCCCCCTCCCGGCTGATGGACACAAACAATGAGCCCGGCTCGGTGCCGTCCAACTGGAGGTGGGCGGGACAGCCTGCGGGAAGGGCGCTGCGGGCGACCGCGGCGTAGAGAACCAGGGCGCCGCTGGGATCGCTGAACCCCTGCAGCCGTCGCTGGTACCCCGCCGGCAGGGCCTCCCCCAGCAACGCCGGCAGGGCCTGCGGGGGTGCCGTGCAGATCAGATCGCGGCAACCCAGTTGGAACGGCCGGCCGCCGGGACCCTGGCCCTGGATGTTCCAGCCGGAAACCTGCTCTGGCCGCAGCCGGCTGACGCGGTGACGGAGCCGCAGACTGCCGCCCGCAGCAGTGAGCCCCTGCTCCAGGGCGCTGCTCAGGGCCTGCATCGAGCCCTCTAGGTGCCACAGACCCTGGGGCTCCTGGGCCATGGCCAGCACCGTGGCGCCGTAGAGGGCAGCGGTGCGATCAGCCGGTTCCTGGGAGTAGAGCCGCAGCTGCAGATCAAGGAAGCGGCGCAGCCGCTGGTTGTCCGCGCAGCCGCTCAGCTGCAGCAGATCGGCCACGCTCGCTCCCACCAGCAGGCCGCTGGCCAGATTGCCTGGCCGCAGCGACCCGATCAGCTGGCCCAGGTCCCAGAGGTTGCGGGGCGGCAGCACCGGATCGCGGCCGGCAAATCCCCAGCTGGCCTGATGCAGCCAGTCGCAGAGGTTCCAGAACGGGTCACTGCCGGGAAAGTGTTGCTGCCGCTCCTGCTGCCAACGCCCAGGATCGCGCCAGAGCCTGATCGGCGGCTCGCCATCGCCCAGATCCACCACGCAGCCGGGATCGAGGGGTGTGGCGGCCGGCGCCGGCAGACCCAGATGCCGGAACAGACGGCTATGAATGCCGCCCGGCTCCAGCCCAGCCACCTGGGTCGCCCCCACATCAAAGGTGTAGGCCCCCCGCCGGAAGGTGCCGGCGCAGCCGCCGCTCTGCAGGTGGCCCTCCAGCAGCTCCACGCTCAGCCCTTGGCGCGCCAGCAGGGCCGCTGCCGTGAGGCCGGCGATGCCAGCGCCGACCACGGCCACATCGCAAGTGGCCTGCGGAGGTAATCGGCTCTGGGCCACGCGTGTCCTGCGTCAAAGAGCCGGCATGCTGGCAGCCGGATGAGGGCCTCCGATGGTGGAACCACTGGCGAGCTGGGTGGAGCGTCAGCTGGGAACCAGTCTGGTTCGCTGCCAGCCGGTGGCGGGCGGTTGCATTCATCGGGCCTGGAGTCTGGAGCTGGGCGATGGCCGCCGCTTGTTTGTCAAAACCAACAGCGCGGCGATGTTGCCGCTTTTTGAGGCGGAAGCCGAGGGGCTCAGGGCCTTGGCCGCTGGGGCGGATGCCGAGCTGCGGATCCCGGCCCCGCTGTTCTGCGGCCTGGAGGGGGAGCGGGCCCTGCTGGCAATCGAGTGGCTCGATCTGAGGTCCTCCGGCGATGGCAACGGTTGGACCCGTTTGGGAGCTGCCCTGGCGCGGTTGCACCGGCGCAGCAGCTCGCTGAAGCCCGGTGCCTTCGGCTGGGAACACGACAACTACATCGGCTCCGGCCTGCAGATCAACGGCTGGTCGCCTGACTGGGGCTGGTTTTTCACCGAACGCCGGCTCCGCCCCCAGTTCGAGGCGGCGGCGGCCAGTGGCGGCCCTTGGCAGGAACGGCTGCAGCAGCCGATCGAGAACCTGCTCAAGCGAATGCCGGCTTGGCTCAACGGCCATGGCGCCCTGCCGAGCCTGGTTCACGGCGACCTCTGGGGCGGCAATGCTTCGCTGTTGGCCTCAGGGAGCGAGTGGGCTCGCCCGGGAGCTTCGGCCTGCGGCGCTGTCTTCGATCCGGCGGTGTATCGCGGTGATCGGGAGGTGGATCTGGCGATGGCGCGCCTGTTCGGAGGGTTCCCCGAGCCCTTCTTCAACGGCTATGAAGCCGAATGGCCCCTCGCCCCTGGCCACTGCCAACGCGCACTCTTCTACAACCTGTATCACCTGCTCAACCACGCCAACCTCTTTGGCGGTGGCTACTGGCAACAGGCGGAAGCACGGGTCTGGGAGCTGAACAAACTGATCGCCGCCCGCGCCGACACCTCCGCCGACTGACCTGGGAAGGGGAAGGTGAAGGTTGGCCGGCCTGGCAAGCCATCGGCTTGGCGGTCTAGCTGGCGATCAGCCCAGATATTCCTGACGCAGGGTCTGAAGCTTGCTGATCACGGCGGAGCGTTTCTCGCTGGTGGTCAAGTTGTGCCAGCTCCACTGGCCGACCACCACCAAGCCGAGCAGCTCCAGCAAACCAGGCACCACTGGCAACAGATTGATGGTGTCGAGCACACCCTTGATCAGGACCTGGGCGATGATCACCGCCAGCAAAATACCGACGGCCTTGCCCACCCGGCCGGCCTGGCTCCAGTCGACCTTGTCAAGGGTTTCGTTGACCTTGCCAAGGATTTCGCTGTAGCGCTCGGTGAAAGGGGTGGTGACGGTTTCTGCCGCAGCGTCCGTGGATGATTCGGTCATCGGTCGTTCCGTTTGGGCCGTTTGCTCCTGTTGCTCGGTGCTGGCTTCGCTCATCAACAGAGAGGCAGTGGATTGGGATTCAAACCCATAACGTATCGGCATGGGACAGCCCTGGCCAGAGCTGGTGCACATTGGTCGCGATCGGCTGACCGAGCTCGAAGCGGTTCTGGTGGCCCAGAGCCCCACTGAAAGTTGCGCCTTGCTGCTGGGAACCTGCCTGCCTGCTGGTGATGGACCTGCCTGCCCGCCGGCGTTGCGGATCGAGGCGGTCTGGCCCTGCCTGAATGTCTGGGAGCCTGCTTCTGAGCGCCCCAGACGCTTTGCGGTTGATCCCAGAGAGCAGCTGCTGTCACAGAAATGGGGACGCCGGCACGGCTGGCAGCTGATCGGCACGGCCCACTCCCATCCGCTTGGAGAGGCGTTGCCTTCCGATCTCGACCGGTCCCTGGCTTTCCCGCCGGCGCTGATGTTGATCGCCTCCGGCCTGGTGGCAGGCCCCGGCCGGGCCGAAGGCAGAGGACGCAGCACGGCAACGACGATCCGGGCCTGGTGGCTGAGTGAGCCTGCCGAGCCAGCTTCAGGGCTGGCTGAGGCCCACCCCCTTCCACTGGGGATCGAAGATTTGGGAGAATAGGGACATAGCCGCGACAGGCGGCTGCCCATGGCCCCGGCCCTCTGCCCATGCTTCCTCCCGATACCAGCGGCGTTCAGCTCTGCCCCGATGAGGTGGCGCGCTTCTCCCGACATCTGATCCTGCCGGAAGTGGGCATGGAGGGCCAGAAGCGGTTGAAGGCTGCCTCGGTTCTCTGTGTCGGCACCGGTGGGCTGGGCTCACCGCTGCTGCTGTATCTGGCGGCGGCCGGCGTCGGGCGGCTCGGCATCGTCGATTTCGATGTGGTCGACACCAGCAACCTGCAACGCCAGGTGATTCACGGCACCAGCTGGGTGGGCAAACCCAAGATCGAATCGGCCAAGCACCGCATCGCTGAGATCAACCCCCACTGCCAGGTGGATCTCTACGAAACCGCCCTCACCAGCGACAACGCCCTGGAGATCATTGCCCCCTACGACATCGTCTGCGACGGCACCGACAATTTCCCCACCCGCTATCTGGTCAACGACGCCTGCGTGCTGCTGGGCAAGCCGAATGTCTATGGCTCGATCTTTCGCTTCGAGGGTCAGGCCACGGTGTTCAACTACCAAGAAGGGCCCAACTACCGCGACCTGTTCCCCGAACCGCCGCCGCCGGGCATGGTGCCCTCCTGCGCCGAAGGCGGGGTGGTGGGGGTTCTGCCCGGCATCATCGGCATGATCCAGGCGACGGAAACGGTGAAGCTCATCACCGGCATCGGCACCACCTTGAGTGGTCGTTTGCTGCTCTTTGATGCCCTGAAGATGGCCTTCCGCGAATTGAAGTTGAGGCCGAGTCCGGATCGGCCGGTGATCGATCGCCTGGTCGACTATCAGGAATTCTGTGGTGTGGGGGGCAGCGAGCCCGGCATGGAGGAGGCTGGGGCAATGGACACGATTTCTGTCACCGACCTCAAGGCCTTGCTGGATGCCCAGCCCGCCGATCTGCTGCTGGTGGATGTGCGCAACCCACCGGAAGCCGAGATTGCGGTGATCCCCGGTGCCGTGCTGATCCCACTCGATCGCATCGAGAGCGGTGAGGCGGTGGAGGAGCTGCGCCAGCTCGCCGCAGGCAAGCGGCTTTACATGCACTGCAAGGTTGGAGGCCGCTCAGCCAAGGCCTTGATCGCCCTTCAGCGTCATGGCATCGAAGGGGTCAACGTGGCAGGCGGGATCAATGCCTGGAGCCGGGAGGTTGATGAGGCTGTGGCGCTTTACTGAGCCAGCTTTTGAGGCTGGGGCTCAACGGGGCGTGACTTAGTAGTCGACTCCCCGTTTGAGTTCCACTCCCCTCTCGGCGTAGTGCTTGTGGCAGACCATCTCCGAGTGGATGCTGGCCAGATCAAAGTAGGTCGGAGCATTCTTGCAACGACCGGTGATGATCACCTCGGTTTCTGCTGGTTTGCGCAGCAGGGTCTGCACGATCGGCTCCACCGGCAGTAGCTCGAGATCCACAGTGGGATTGAGCTCATCGAGGATGACTGTTTTATACAGACCGCTGGCGATGGCCGCCCGGGCGATTTCCCAGGCGCGCTCTGCTTCGACATAGTCGATTGTTTGCTGCTGGCCGCGCCAGACGATCGCATCGCGGCCGGAGCGCAGGTGATCAACCAAATGGGGGAAACTCTCGCGCAGGGCGGCAATGGCCGCATCCTCGGTGTAGCCGCTCCCCCCTTTTAGCCACTGCAGGATCAGGACCCGATGGCTCTTGTCCTGGCTGATGCCCCGACCGATCGCCTGGAGTGCCTTGCCCAGAGCGCTGGTGGATTTGCCTTTGCCGTCCCCTGTGTAGATCTCGATTCCCGAGAGGCCTGAGATTCCGGCCTGGGGATGGTGGTGAGCCCGCATTTCCGAATGCAGATCAGCCTGCTGGATCAGTTGTTGGGGGGCACCACGGCCTGTCACGATCACTTCCATGCCCGGCGGTCTGGCGGCCAGGGTGTTCACCACGTCGGCGGTGTCGAGCAGGCCGAGGTCGAGAACGGGGTTGAGTTCATCGAGAACCACCACTGAATACAGGGCGCTGGCAATGGCTCCCTTGGCGATGTCCCAGCCCCGCTGGGCTTCCTGTTTGTCGAAGCGGTTGGCCTCCGTTGCGGTGAAGAAATCACCACGGCCGGTGCGCACCTGATCAATCAGGTGGGGGAATCCCTGCTGCAGCGCTTCGATCGCGGCGTCTTCGTCGTAAGCGCGGCCGGGCCCCTTCAAGAAGCGGAGCAGCAACACGCGCGTCCGCTTCTGCTCGCAGATCCCTAGACCGATCGTGCGCAGCACCACCCCGAGGGCCGCCTGACTCTTCCCTTTGCCTTCTCCGTCATAGAGGTGCAACTGACCGTGAAGACGTTCGTTGCTGTCGGCGGCTGTGCGGATGCCAATGCCTTGGCCCGTGACCCTTGAAGTCGCTGTCATCACCAGCCTTCTACCGTTGGATTCTAACGAGCTGTGCCTGGGGCCATGCCATCAAAAGGACAGCATCAGCATCCTCTCGTTGAATCCCTGGGCGAGGAGCTCTGGCCGCAACTCCAGGGACTGCGGGATGTCCTGGCCCGATCTGGTTCTGTCGTGGTGGCCTATTCCGGCGGGGTCGACAGCGCCCTGGTGGCAGCCATCGCCGCCGAGCAACTTGGCGATAGGGCCCTGGCCGTCACCGGTGTCTCGCCGGCCCTGGCACCCCATCTGTTGGAGGAGGCCCGCCGCCAGGCTGCCTGGATCGGCCTGCGCCATCAGGAGGTCGCCACGGCGGAACTCGATGACCCGGCTTACGTTGCCAACCCCAGCGAGCGTTGCTACGCCTGCAAGCGTGAGTTGCACGGTCTGCTCGCCCAGGTGGCCGCTGCCGCCGGCGGGACCCGGGTGGTCGATGGGGTGAATCTCGATGATCTCGGTGACCATCGGCCAGGAATCCGCGCGGCCAGGGAGCGTGGCGTTGGTTCACCGCTCGTCGAACTGGGTATCGGCAAGGCGGCGGTGCGCCAGATCTCCCGGGCCCTAGGCTTCCCCTGGTGGGACAAACCGGCCCAACCCTGCCTGGCTTCCCGGTTTCCCTATGGAGAGCCGATCAGTGCCTCGCGGCTCTCGCGGGTCTCAGCGGCCGAAGATTGGTTGCGCCAGCAGGGCCTGCGCGAGATGCGGGTGCGAAGCCAGGGCGAAACCGCCCGGATTGAAGTGCCCGTCGATCAGCTCGGCTTGCTCGTTGAAGATGGCGCGCGCGAAGACCTTGTTACAGCTTTCCGGCAGCTTGGTTTTACGGCCGTGAGCCTGGATCTTGAGGGTTTGGTGAGCGGCAAGTTGAATCGACGTCCCGAAAACCAACCCCCCAACCCCAGCAGCCACAAGATCCCGGGCAACGGGGCTGGCTGAACCATCCCCCGCCGCTTGGTCGTCAGGCTGTGAGCACGGTCGTCAGGCTGCCAGCACGATCGGCAGGCGGAGCTCGCTGCCCAGGGCCGCCGGGGTTTCCCGCCGGAAGCTCTTGAGTTTGTGATGGCCCGCGGTGAGTTCCTGGCAGAGCACCTGACAGGCCCGCTCCGGCATGGTGTGATCGCCGCAGGTGAACACATCCACCGCCGCATAGCCCGATTCCGGCCAGGTGTGGATGGAGATGTGGGATTCAGCCAATAGGGCCAGCCCGGTCACTCCCTGCGGTTCAAAGCGGTGGGTGATCAGATTCAGAAGGGTGGCGCCAGCCCGTTTCGCTGCGTTGGTGATGGCGCTTCTGAGAAAAGCTTCGTCGTCGAGCTTGCCTTTATCGCAGTCGTAGAGCTCGAGGATGCAGTGTTTTCCCACCATCTCGGTGGCACTGGGAGTGGGCGGCTTAAGGCTCTCGTTGCTTTGGGCTCCACTCCATCCCGGGTTGGGGTGAAGGCAGGGCAGGCTCTGGGTCATTGAATCTGATCAACCAACCCCCCATCCTAGTCTCCTCTCAATCGCAGCTGGTGACTATTCCTCCGTGGATCTCGATGCGCTGCGACTGCGCCGACCAGCTGGCATTGAAGGCCTCGACGTGGGTGGCGCTGATCAGGCACTGATGGCCTTCCCCCACGGCCTCCAGCAGCAGTTGCTGGCGCTGCGCATCAAGCTCGGCCAGCACGTCATCGAGCAGCAGCAGGGGGGGCTCTCCCCAGAGCTGGCGTACCAGCTCCAGTTCGGCCAGCTTGAGGGCCAGCACGAGGCTGCGTTGCTGGCCGGCCGAGCCGTAGCGACGGGCCGATTGCCCGCCCAGCAGCAGGCCCACCTCATCGCGATGCGGCCCCACCAGGCACTGGCCTAGGCGCAGTTCCTCGCTGCGTTGCTGCCTCAGCTGCTCAGCCAGGGCGTCGCGCCAGGGCCCCTCCTCCTCCTCCCCCTCCAGGCGACTACCGGCCTGATAGCCCAGCTCCAATCGCTCCCGGCCGGCGCTGAGCCGCTCCTGCCAGGCGGCGGCCAACGGCTGCAGCCGGGCGAGGGCGCGGCGGCGGCGGCGGTGCAGGCGTGTGCCCACCAGGGCCATTTGTTGGTCGAAGGCGTCGAGCAGGCCGCCTTGCTCCCCAGGGGCGATGCCGCGGCGCAGCAGCTGGCTGCGCTGACGCAGCAGCCGCCCGTAGCGCCGCAGCAACTCGCTGTAGACGGGCTCAAGCTGCAGCACCACCCGATCCAGCCACTGGCGGCGCAGGGCCGGCTCGCCGCGGACCAGGTCCAGATCCAGGGCACTGAACACCACCACCCGCAGCGGGCCGATCAGGTCGTGGTGGCGCTCCAGGGTCTTGCCATTGCGGCGCGCCTGCCGTCCTCCCCTTCGCCGCAGCTCAAGTTCCAGCTGATCGTCGCCACAGCTGGCCCGGATCAGGGCGGCCGGGTCACCGTGGCGGATCAGATCCTGATCGCTGCCGGTGCGATGGGAGCGCAGGCTGCCCAGCAGCTCGACGGCCTCCAGCAGGTTTGATTTCCCCTCACCATTGGCGCCAATCACCAGCAGCCTCGGGGCCGCCAGGTTCAGCCCCAGCTGGGCGTAGTTGCGAAAGTGGTGCAGCTCCAGGCGGTGCAGCCGAATGGGTCTGGGGCGGCATGCGGTTAAGGTACCTCTGTCAGTAGAAGCGACAGCTTTTCACTGAGCGGCTTTCAGTCGCTGTCAGGGCATGTAGCTCAGCTGGATAGAGCATCAGATTCCGGTTCTGAGGGTCGGGGGTTCGAATCCCTCCATGCTCGTTTCACTCCACCCTCCCCGCCGGAGTTCGCAGGGAGAGTCCCATCGCCCGGATCCCGCCCGGATCCACAAGGAATCCATAGCGTTGCAGGGCCTGGAGAGCTTCCGGTGGGGCCGCCACCGACACACTGCAGCCACTGAGTTCCTTCTTCAGCCGGCTCAGAGCGGTGTGAACCAGGACCGAGAGCACGGCCTGCTGTTGGGGATCCCCGGGAGAAGCGGCCAGGTCCCAGAGGTTGGCGTTGAGTGCCTGATCACTGGTGGCGCGCACAAATCCCACCAGACTGCCGGCCGGATCATGGATGCTCAGCTGCCAGGCGCTGCGTTGCAGCACCAGGCCGAGACGTTGCTCGTTTCTGCTCCTCTCCCCGCAAGCGATCAGCAGCGCATTGAGCTCGCCCACGTCGGGAAAGACGTCACTGCTGATCGCATAACCCTCGGGCAGGCGAGGGGCGGGAGGCTTGTTGCGAAAGGGGATCAAGCGTTCCTCAGCCCGTGTTGCGCATGCCGGCCGCGATCCCGTTGATCGTCAGCAGCGCTCCCCGCAACAGCTCGCTGCGGCTGTAGGTGCGGCTGTCGGGGCTGTCGTCGCTCGCTTCGCTCATCGGTGGCTGGCGGTTCTGGTCCCTGAGTCGGCGCAGCAAGGCAACTTGAAGAAAGCCCAGGGGGATGATCGTGCGGTTGCGCAGGTCGACCGAGAGCTGCAGGGCTGGATCGCCATCGAGCAGGCGGCCATGGCCGGAGATCTGCAGCACCAGATCGCGGGTGAGGGTGAACTCGGCGGCGATCTCCGCGAAAATCTGCTCGAAGGCAACGCGATGTTCCGGGCGGCCGAGCGCTTCAACGTAGTGATGGGCCAGATCCAGGTCCACCTTCGAGAGCGTCATCTCCACCTTGGAGATCAACATCCGGAAGAACGGCCAGCGCTGGTAGAGCAGCCGCAGCAACTCCAGCTGGCCCGGGTCACTGTCGAGTTCCTCCTGCAGGGCCGCCCCCACCCCAAACCAACTCGGCAACAGAAAGCGGCTCTGGGTCCAGCCGAACACCCAGGGGATCGCCCGCAGACTGGAGAGATCCTTGGCCCCGCTCTTGCGCCGCGCCGGACGACTGGAAATCTGCAGCTTGCTGATCTCCTCGATCGGGGTGACCTGCTGGAAAAAAGCGACCAGATCCGGATTGTCGTGGACGAGTTTGCGGTAGTGCAGACGTGAGCTGGCGCCCAGCCGGGCCATCAGCTCGTTCCAGCTGGGGGTGTCGTCGAGGCTGGTGCTCACCAGGCTGTTCTGGAGCACAGCGGTGGTCATGGTTTCGAGGTTGTAGAGCGCCAGCTCTGGCAAGGAATACTTCGACGCCAGCACCTCGCCCTGCTCGGTGATCTTGATGCGGCCGTTCATGGTGCCGCTGGGCTGGGCCAGGATCGCCTGATAGGCGGGCCCACCGCCACGCCCCACCGATCCACCGCGGCCATGGAAGATCCGCAGTGCCACGTCGTACTGACAGGAGAGGCGCTGCAGGGAGATCTGGGCTTTGTGGATCTCCCAGTTGCTGGAGAGGAAGCCGGAATCTTTGTTGCTGTCGGAGTAGCCCAGCATCACTTCCTGCAGGGGCTTGTCGGCCTCGCCGCTGCTGGCCAGCAGTTGGCGGTAGAAGGGCTCGGCGAACAGCCGATCCATCACTGCCGGGGCGCGCTGCAGATCTTCCACCGTTTCGAACAGGGGCACCACCAACAACTGGGTGCTGACCGTTTTCGGGTCGACCAGGCCGGCTTCTTTCGCCAGCAGCATCACTTCCAGCAGATCCGAGACCGTATGGCACATCGAGATCACGTAACTGCGGCAGATTCGCGCGCCGAATTCCCGTTGCAACCGCTCCAGCATGCGAAAAACCGCGAAGGTCTCGGCGGTGGCCGGGCTCCAGCTGGCGGCTGGCGGCAGCAGGGGCCGGCGGGTCTGGAGTTCCGCCAGCAGCCAGGTGATCCGCTGGTCTTCGTCCATGGCGCCGTAGGCCACGGGTAGCTGCAGGTAGCGGCTCAGTTCGTCGAGGGCATCGCTGTGGCGGGTGCTCTCCTGGCGGATGTCGAGGGTGGCCAGGCTGAAGCCGAAGATGTGCACCTGGGAGAGCAGTTTGCGCAAGGGCTCGCAGCTCAGACCGGTGTTCTCCAGGCTGTCGCGGAGCAGTTCCAGTTCGGCCCGCAGTTCGCCCACGGAGCCGTAGTGGAGGTCTTCAGCGGGTGAGGAGACCATGCCGGTGCCGAAGGAGAGGCCGGCCGTGTTGCTGGGACCGTCGCAGGGGGATTCCCAGCCCGCATCGGCGAGTTGCTGGTTGCGTTGCTGGGTCAGCTGCAACCGCTCCAGGGTGTAGCTGAGTTTCAGCCGATAGGGCTCAAGCCGGTAGCGCGCCGCTCGTTCTTCATAGATGTCGGGGAAGCGCAGCCGGTCGATCTCCAGCGATTCGAGCAGCGGTGCACTCACCTGGCTCCACTGCATCGAGATGCTGAGCTGATCGCGCAGATCCTGCACCGAGGCGATGTAGCGCTCGATCATCAACTGACGCTGAAAGCAGGCGGTGCGCCAGGTGATGTCCGGGGTGACGGAGGGGTTGCCATCGCGATCCGAGCCCACCCAGGAGCCAAAGGTGCAGAAGGCATCCCGCGGTGGTTCCACATCCGGATAGCTGCCGGCTAAGGCGCTGTGGATGCGCAGGCGCAACAGGGGCATGGCATCGAAGAGCACCTGCTGGAAGTAGTGCAGGGCGTAATCCACCTCATCGAGCACCGAGGGCTTGAACTGGTGGAGTTCATCGGTGCGCCACCAGAGCCGAATCTCTTCTTCGAGCTGGAGACGCAGGTTGCGCTTGTCATGGAGCTCGGCGGGGCTGTCCTGCTGGAGCTTCTGGATCAGGGAGGCGACCCGGCGTTGTTTGTGCCGCACCGTATGCCGCACGATTTCGGTGGGGTGGGCTGTGAAAACGAGGCGGATGTCGAGTTCCCGCAACAGGGTTTCGAGCTGGGCGGGCGGCACGTTCAGCCCGCGCAGCCGCGTGAACAGTTCCTTGAAGGTGGCCGGATCGGTCTGGCTGGCCAGCGGCGGGGCAAAGGGGTCGGGGCTGGGCGGAGGCAGCCCGTCTTTGAGGCTGGCGAGATAGCTGTCTTCCTCGATGTGCTGCTCAAGGATGTTGACCAGCTGGAAGTAGAGCGAAAAGGCCCTGGCCGCGGCAATCGCCTCAGCCAGATCCATCTCCCGGATCAGCTGAACGATCGGCGCGTTCTTCTCCGGCTGCAGCGCCGACTCACTGGTTTCTTCGCTGAGCTCCTTGAGCCTCAGCAGCCGCTCAGCCTGCTCGGGCGGACACTCGCTGCGCAGCACCGTTTTCCAGAGATCCTCCACCAGCTCCAGGCGCTCGCCCAGAAGCCGGGTCACGCGCGGTGCCGGCTGGGTGGGGTCGGGGCCAGGGGACTCCTCCATGGCGGCTGAAGCTGCGGTCAGAAACTGCCGCATGGGAGCCGGCTCAGCGAAGGAAGGAACCATGATCATCCCAAAGGGTTCAGGGCTTCTGTGTTGTGTGGTGCCGGTTGCCGCTCAAGGTTGGCCATCGCCTCGATCTCAGAAGTCAAGATCGACTCGATGCTTTCCCCCCGTTGGTGACGCCCCAGCCAGCGCATCGCCTCATTGCCACCGTCATGGGCGCCGTCATGGCCACCGTCCAGCACCTTGGCCAAGGGAGCCAGCCAGGGCCCAAGGCCCAGTTGGATCGCCAGCGGCTGCATGGATTCAAGCTCCCGCCGCAGCCAGGTGCGGGCCGGCAGGGGCTCGCCGCTGCGCCAGTCGAGCAGTTCGGCGTCCAGGCTGGCCCTGGCGGCGGCCAGGTCGTTGGCGTCAGATAGTTCGGCCAGCTCGGCATGGCTGAGGCTGCTGGCGCGTAGGGGGTCATGGGCCTCTGGATTCGAGTCGAGCTGCAACAGCCGCAACTCGATGAAGGCCGTGATCGCCAGCAGCACCAGGGGGTCGCTGATCAAATCGCAGATGCGGATCTCCAGCCGATTGAGATCGTGGGGGCGGCTCTCCCCGTTGGGGCGCACCGAGGTCCAGAGATGGCGGACGTTCTGCATGCTGCCGGCCGCCATCTGCTCCTCCATCCAGCGGATGTAGTGGTGGTGATCGAGGAACAGCGGCACCTTGGCCGGGGTGAGCGGGAACTGCAGCCAGCGCTGGGAATGGGCTCCGCTTGCTTTGCCATCGAGGAAGGGCGAACTGGCGCTCAAGGCCAGTAGCAGGGACGCCTCGCAGCGCATCAGCCGGCAGGCGGCGAAGAGTGATTCCATCGCCGTGATGCCCAGATTGATGTGAACGCTGGCGGTGACCACGCTGGTGCCGTAGGTGCTTTCAATGAAGCCGTGGTACGCGTTGGTGGGATCGGAGCGCTCGAAGCGGCTGCTGTCGCCCAGGCTCAGGGTGCTGCCGGGAATCAGGGTCAGCCCCTGCTGCTTCAACCAACGCCGCAGCTGCCGGCGTGGCACCTGGAGCATGGTCAGTTGGTCGGTGTAATTGGCATCGGGGTGGGTGATGTATTCGAGATTGCGGTGATCCGGCTCGGTCACGAAGCCAGGAAGCGCCGCCGCCACCTGCTCGGCCATCCCGACCACAGTGCCGTTGGCCTGGCCGGTGAACAGCTCCACCTCGAATCCCTTCAGCAGCAAAGGGCCACTCATGGCGTTCCATCCTCAAGGCAGGCCAGCGCCTTGAGCAGGCCACGGGCCTTGTTGAGGGTTTCTTCGTATTCGGCTGCCGGCTGCGAATCGGCGACCAGACCGGCGCCCGCCTGCACCTGAACACGCCAGCCGCCGGCTGGGTCAGGCAGCACCACCATGGTGCGAATCGTGATGGCGGTGTTGAGGGCGCCGCCCAGATCGACGGCGCCGTAGACGCCGGAGTAAGGCCCCCGGGCGTCGGGTTCAAGCTCGTGGATCAGCTGCATGGCTCTGATTTTCGGGGCTCCGCTGACCGTTCCTGCCGGAAAGGAGGCCTGGAGCAGGTCCCAGATGTCCTGGTCTGCTGCCAGCAGACCCTCCACCTGGCTGACGATGTGCATGACGTGGGAATAGCGCTCAATCACCATTAAGTCGGTGACCGCGACGCTGCCAGGTCGGCAGACCCGGCCCAGATCGTTGCGGCCCAGATCGACCAGCATCACATGCTCTGCCCTTTCCTTGGGATCGGCAAGCAGCTCCTGCTCCAGCCGCTGGTCCTCCGCCTCGCTCTGGCCCCTGGGGCGGGTTCCGGCAATGGGCCGAAGCGAGGCCAGCACGCCCTGCTCGCTCGGCTCGGCCTTGACCATCACTTCAGGGCTTGAACCGATCAGATACCAGCCGCCGAAGTTGAAGAAGGCCATGTACGGGGAGGGATTCACCATCCGCAGGCTGCGGTAGAGCTCAAAGGGATCGCGTTGGATCGGCGTTTCCAGCCGTTGGCTGATCACCAGTTGGAACACGTCACCGGCGGCGATGTGGCCCCGGGCCGCCTCCACGGCCGCTTCGTAGTCGGCCTGACTGCGGTTGCTGGTGGTGGCCAGCGGCTGGGTGGGCTCGGCGTTCCAGCGCAGGGGTTTGACACCCTTGGGCAGGGGGGCCTGCATGCGTTGCTCCAGGCTGTGGATCCTGGCTTCGGCGCTGGCGTAGGCCTGCTCGGCACTGCTGCCGTCGCTGAGATCGCCATAGGCCACAGCAATCAACTGCCGTTTCACCTGGTCGAAGACCAGCAGGCTGTCGGCCAGCATCCAGCAGCCGTCGGCAGGCCCGGCTGGATCATTGGCGTGGACCGGCACGCTGGGCTCGATCCAGCGGATCAGTTCGTAGCCCCAGAAGCCAAACAACTGACCCACCGGTGGCAGACCCGGCACCGGGGTGGAGTGAAGGTGACTGAGGCGTTCTCGAAGTAGTTCGAATGGATTTCCCTGGTGGTGGCAGATCCGGCCATCCCGCCAGACCTGCTCGGCGCGTTCGCCTCGCACCGTCAGGGTCCAGAGCGGATCGGCCACCACGTAGCTCCAGCGCCCCAGGTGCTCCCCTCCTTCAACGGATTCGAGCAGCACGCCATGGCGACTGGCAGCCCCCACCTTCAGCCAGGTGGTCAGCGGCGTTTCCAGATCGGCGGGCCAGCGCTTGGCGATCGGGATGAAATTGTTGCCGGCGCTCGCCAACGCAAGGAAGGCAGCGTGATCGGGAGAGGTCTTCACGGCGACGGCCAGGCAAAAAAAACGGGGCCCCGGGCCCCGCCTTTCTAAATGGTGATCGGTTCAGGTTCTCAGGACCTGCCTGCCGCTCAGGAGTCGAAGGTGTTGCGACCGGTGAACTTGATCGTGGATGGGTTGGGGTTATCGCCGATGCGACGGGAATTGAAGCCCACCATGGAGCGGCCTTCGTTGACCTTCTCGGGGAAAACACCATCCTTGGGGTGCAGATATTCGGTGTCACCACCGGGGAAGATCCGGTAGATCTTGAAATCTTCGATGCGGGGCTTGAACTTGGTGCGCAACTGAGTGCCGAGGGCCAGGCACTGCTCCTTGCGTGCAAAATACATGATGTTCTCACCTTCGTTCATCTCGGCGGCCCCGCCGGTGGGAAGTTCGAAAACCTGGGAGGTGCTGCTTGTCCAGGTGATGGCGTATTTCTCCTCGGTTTCCGCTGAGTTCAGCAAACCTCCGGTGCTACCGATGTACTTGGGGAGTTGACCGCTCAGCGCCGTTGCTGTCATGGCTGTTGGGGGAGGGGAGTGGGCGTTCCCGGAGGAGCTGCCGGACCGTTTCGGCTGGAAGCTAGCACCGTGTTTCCAGCCCTTATCTCAGGAGGTGCCCTCTCTTCACACCCGTCAACAAATTCAGATCTCGCTGGCCTCCGGGCTGGCGGCCAAGGGAAAGAAGACGGTGAGTCCGCTGCCTGCTCTCTCGGTCAGGCGGCCGCCGAGGCTATGGAACAGGCGCTGGGTGGCCTCACGGCTCAGCTGCAGGCTGCCGGTGAGGGGATCCCAGCTCAGCACCGGACCGAGGGCCGCCGTGGGGGCCGCAGTCGCCGTTTCCGCCCCTGGCGTGCTGAGGCCGTTGAGTTGCAGTTTCAGCCGAGAGCCGGCCGGTTGCAGACGGATCAACACCGCGGTGCCGGCCGGCAGGCTGCGGGTGAAGCGATCGATCAATCCCCCGAGCATGGTTTCGAGCAGGTTGGGGTCACTCATCACTGGCGGAAGCTGATCCTCGATCTCCAGCTTCAGGACTAATCCCCGCCGCCCCAGCTGCCGCTCCCACAGCGGCAGCAGCTTTTGCAGCAGGGTCGCCAGATCGGTTCGCGCCAGGGACTGGCTGGGGCGGGGGCGGCGCTGCAGTTCGGCGGCATGGAAGATCAGGCCGAAGCGGTCGATCTGTTCACTGCATTCGCTGTCGATCTGCTCGAGCCGGTGGCGCACCACGGCAGGCAGGTCGGTGCGGCGCAGCAGGGAGCGGATCAGGGTCCGGATCGTGGCCAACGGCGTGCGCACCTCGTGGGTGAGGGCCTCAAGCAGGGCCAGCTCGCCGTTGGCTGGATGCGGCGTCTGCTTGTCCCTGGCGGGGGCGGCCTGGACCACGGGTTGCAGGGTGACGCTCGGCGCCATAGCGGCGAGCCGTTCGCCCAGTCGCGGCCAGAAGGCCTGCGCCGTCTTCTCCTCGCTGCGCAGGGCTCCGAGTCCTTGCATGGCGCTGCGCAGACTGCGGGCTGCGCTGGGGCTGCGGCACTGCAGGCGTTCATCCACCAGTTGCAGGGCCGCCGCCAACGTGGCGGGGTCGAAGCGCAGGATCAAGCGCCGCCGTTGAGGCTCCCCCTCCAGGGCCATCGCCATCTGCAGCTGGGGGGTGAACAGCAACAACAGCGGATCGGTGCCGTCGTCGTCCTCGAGGGTCAGGCGCTCGAAATCTGGTGTTGGCCCTGGGTGAGGGTCAGCGGATTGCCGCCAACGCCCCGGCAGCAGGGGCGCAGGGGGCTCCAGCAGGGTTCCGACCGCCTTGGGCGTCCAGACCCAACCCTGCAGTTCCCGCAGCAGGGCGGGCTCGTGCAGCGCTGGCAGCGGCGACGCCAGCCAGACCCCTTTGAGGGGTTGGAGCGGCAGCAGAAAATCTTCCTGCAGGGTGGCCAAGGCTGCCCACCACTGCCGGCGTACGCCGTCCTCATCGCTGCGGCCTGGCGGAACGCCCTGGGCCAGACGTTGCCGTAACTGCTGCAGGGTCGGGCCGTTCACCAGCCCCCCTGGCTGGAGCGGCTGCGACGCAGCACCGAGGCGCAGAGCCCGAGGGCGATGAAGTTGACCAACATCGCCGAACGGCCATAACTCATCCAGGGCAGGGGGATGCCGGTCACGGGGCCGAGGCCGATCGTCATGAAGATATTGACCACCACCTGGAACATCACCATGGCGCCGATGCCGACCACCACCAGTGACTCGAAGTCGGTGCGGGCCTTGCCGGCGATCTGCAGCAGGCGCCCCATCAGGGCGATGAAACCGACCACCACCAGCATGGAGCCCACATAGCCGGTTTCCTCGCCCAGGGCACTGAAGATGAAGTCGGTGTGCTGTTCCGGGATGAACTGAAGCTTGGTGAGTTGGCCATGCATCAGGCCCGTTCCCCAGAGACCGCCGGAGCCGATGCCTACCTTGCTCTGCAGCAGGTGGTACCCCCCGCCGAGGGGATCTTTGGACGGATCGAGGAACAGCACCAGGCGGTCGCGTTGGTAGTCCTTGAGGCCATGGGCCCAGAGATAGGGGGTGAGCAGGGCGAACAGGCCCTGGAGGCCGACCGCCAGGGCCACACCGGGCCAGCGCCAGGGCAGGGAGCGGTAGGCCAGCCAACCCATCAGCGGAATCCAGCCCAGCAGGGCCAGCGGCAGCGTGCCGGCCAGCAGGGCCGCCGCCAGCGGCGAGAGCAGCAGCACCACCCACTGGAGCGACATGCCGGCCCAGAACAACATCACGAGCAGCACGACCCCGAAGACCAGCGATGTGCCCAGGTCAGGCTGGATGAACACCAGAAACCAGGGGATCAGGATCACCCCGGAAGGCCGCAGCAGGTCGATCGGTCGTTCGATCGGAAAGCGGCTGAGCACCCCGGCCAGCAACAGGATTGCCGCGAGTTTGGCGAATTCCGAAGGTTGCACATGGAAGCCGCCGATGCTGATCCAGCGCTGGGCGCCAAGGGCGGAGGTGCCCACCAGCCTCACCGCGATCAGGCTGACCACGGTGAGGCCATAGATCGGCAGCAATAAGGTCTTGAGCCGATCCAGCGGCAGGCGGGCCAACAGCAGGGCGAGGCCCAGCCCCACCGCCGCCGAGAGCCAGTGCTGGTACCAATCGGCGTAATCGGCCTGCCGCTGGGTGCTGGCGATCAGAATCCCCGCCAACAGCGACAGGGCCAGGGGAATGCCCCAGAGCACCAGATCGATCTCCTTGAACCACGAACGTTTTCTCGGGCGGCTGCTGGAGAACACCCTGCGCCGACCGCTGAGCATGGCCATGCCGCTCAGGCTGGGTTGAGCGTCGGCACCTGAAGGGTTGCAGCCAGCTCCATGAAGGCGTGTGCCGTCGGCGAATCAGGCTGGGACACCACAAGGGGAAGGCCCCTGTCTCCGCCTTCCACCACGCCCATCTCCAGGGGCAGCTGGGCAAGCAGGGGCACGTTGGCCTCAGAGGCCAGCAGCGCTCCACCGCCGGAGCCAAAAATCGAGTAGCGGGCTTCGGGCCGATCCGGTGGGATGAACACGCTCATGTTCTCGATCACTCCCAGCACCGACACCCCCATCTGCAGGAACATCGCCAGGCCGCGGCGGGCATCCTGCAGCGACACCTTCTGGGGGGTGGTGACAATCACGACCCCGGCCATTGGAACGGCCTGGGCCAGGGTGAGCTGGGCATCACCGGTGCCCGGCGGCAGGTCGACGACGAGCACATCGCGCTCCCCCCACTCCACCTGATAGAGAAACTGGCGGATGATCCCATTCAGCATCGGCCCGCGCCAGACCACCGGTTGGTTCTCCTGAATCAACAGGCCCATCGACACCATCGCCACACCGCAGACCTCAATCGGGGTCAGAACCTGCTGGTCGCCGCTGCCGCGCACCTCAGGGGTTCGATCGGCCACCCCGAGCATGGTCGGAACGTTGGGCCCGTAGATATCAGCATCCAGAAGTCCCACCCTCAGGCCCTGCCGGGCCAGGGCACAGGCCAGGTTCACGGCCACGGTGCTCTTGCCCACCCCGCCCTTGCCGCTGCTCACGGCGATCACCCGACCGACGCCGGGGATTCCCTTGCGCTCGGGCAGTTGGCCGACGCCGGCCGGTCCGTGGCTGTGGCCGGCATCGGCTTGCTCGGGCTGGGCCAGCTCGACCTGCACCTCGACGATACCATCGACGGCCAGCAGGGCGCTGCGGGCATCGGCGGCGATTTTCTCCCGCTGGCTGGTGGCATAGCCCGGTAAGGCGAGGCGGAACACGGCCCGATCGCCCTGTACCCGAACCTGGCTGATCCAGGCCAGCTCCAGCAGGGTGCGGCCACTGCCGGCATCACACAGGGATTTCAAGGCATCGAGGGCCCGATCAGCGCTGGCCATCCCTTGAGCACCCATAGGTGAATCAATCCTACGGGTCGCGCCCATGACAGAGCCTCTCGAAAGGTTGTGAGCGGGTAAGGCAGGCTGGAAAGGTGAACAGGATTCCAGTGCCCCGTTAGGGGCTCAGCTCGCGTGCCCGAACAACCACGGATTGACCCAGCCACGGCTCCGGAGATCGGACCGCCGCTCCAGGCTCCGCCGCCCGATTCCCGCCAGCGGGCCAGGCAGCTACTGATGGGCCTGCAAGACAGCATTTGCGCCGGCCTCGAAGCCCTCGATGGTGAAGGCCGCTTTCAAGAGGAGAGCTGGGAGCGGCCGGAGGGAGGCGGTGGCCGCTCCAGGGTGATGACGGCCGGCCGCATCTTCGAGCAGGGCGGCGTCAATTTCTCCGAGGTGGAGGGGGACCGGCTGCCTCCGGCGATCCTCAACCAGCGTCCGGAGGCGGAAGGGCAGCGCTGGTTCGCCACCGGCACCTCGATGGTGTTGCACCCACGCAACCCCTATGTGCCAACGGTGCACCTGAATTACCGCTACTTCGAAGCGGGGCCGGTCTGGTGGTTCGGCGGCGGGGCTGACCTGACGCCCTTCTATCCCTTCCTCGACGATGCCATCCACTTTCACAGCACCTTGAAGGGAGCCTGTGACGGCATCAACCCGGCCTATTACCCGGTGTTCAAGGCCTGGTGTGACGAGTACTTCCTGCTCCGGCACCGCGGCGAAACCCGTGGCGTTGGGGGCATTTTCTTCGACTACCAGGACCCTTCAGGAATCCTCTACAAGGGTCAGGATCCCCAGTCTGCGGCCGCAGCTCTCTCCGGCGCTGCCGGGCCGCAGACCCAGAGCTGGGAGCAGTTGTTCCAGTTGGCCAGCGCCTGCGGCCACGGTTTTCTGCCGAGCTACGCGCCGATCGTCGAGAAGCGCAACCCGCTGGCCTACGGCGAGCGCGAACGCCAGTTCCAGCTCTACCGCCGCGGCCGTTATGTGGAATTCAATCTCGTCTTCGATCGGGGCACGATCTTCGGTCTGCAGACCAACGGGCGGACCGAGTCGATCCTGATGTCGCTGCCGCCTCTGGTGCGCTGGGAGTACGGCTACACGCCGGAGCCAGGCAGCCGCGAGGCCTTGCTCACCGATCTGTTCACCTGCCCCCAGGACTGGTTGCAGGACGAATCACTGAAGGATCGCTGCCAACCCCATCAGGCTGTTGGCTGAGCCGTGGCCTGAACGGGGCCTGGCTGTCAGCCAGCCCCGCTTCGATCGCCTCAACCACCCGCAGGGCAATCGCGTCGAGGGCTGAATCGCGGCTGCTCGGGTTGCGCAGTGACGCTTCGAGGGTGCCCTCCAGCTTGCCGATCTCCAGCATGGCAATACCCCGCCGCGGGGCACCAAGCCCACCGCGGAAGTCAGCGGGGAAGGCGCCGAAGGCGGCGGCGAGGCTCTCATCGAGTTGGCTGAAGGGCCCCATCAGCGGTGGAATCAGGCCCGAGCCGATACCGTCAGGGCCGTAGGCATCGAAGTGGATCTCCAGGGCGTAGCCACCCCGACGCACGTGATCCTTGCCCACACTCCAGTTGGTGCGGGGATCGTCTCCATCGGCGATGGTTCTCAGCGGAGGCAGGTAAAGGCTGATGTTGAGCCCCCGCTGCTGCCCGAGGTCCACGATCCGCTCAGCGGTCAGTAGGTTCCAGTGGAGCTCGTCGCGGATGGCGGGATTCATCGGCGCGGCGCCGTGGATGTCGACGGCCTCGCCGGGGGTGCCAGCTCCCGCCATGGCCTGGGAGTCGGCGTGGCCAGCCAGCACCAGGATCGGGGTGCCGGCAGCCAGACTGCGGCGTCCGATCCAGTTCTTGTTCAGCGGCGCTCGGGGACCGGTGAGCGGATCGATGGCCGGAAGAGCTGGGGCCCGCGCCGCCGCCGCCGCCGCTGCCGCCAGGATCAGGCTGAACACCCCCAGCGCCGCCCATCGGATCGAGGAGGCCCGGGGAACAACGCGGCTGGGCGCCGTTCTGGAATGTGAACGCGTGGACACAGGTCAATCAGATCGGGGAACGAAGCAGGGAGCCGTCACTGGCGAGCTCGAGAGAGGCGGCCATCTCCTGTTCAAGGGCAATCAGTTCATCGCGGTGGGCGCGCAGCCGCAGGGTGCTGCCCGGGGCCGTGTCGTCGCTGATCAGCCGCAGCTCAACTTGCTCTTGTCGAGCCGCTCGGCGCCCGTACACCAATCCCGCCAGGGGGCCGAGCACGGTGAGCAGCAGCGGCGACCAGCCCAGAGCTGGGAGGAGCTGGCGCACCACCAAACCGAGGCAGGCCGCCCCGACGCCTCCGAGCACCGACAGCAGCAAGGCCAGGGGCAGGCTGGCGGCGACCCGGCCGGAGAAGCGCAGCAGGCGCCGTTCAGGATCGCCGGTCTCAGCCTGCCAGCCCCGTTGTTGCAGCCACCGACTGAGACCGTCGAGCACCTCCAGCGCCGGCCTAGGTGAGTGGACATCCACAACAGTGGTGCGGTCCTTGCTGGCGGCCCGCAGGAAGAACACCAGCCCCACGGTCATCAGCAGGGTGAGCAGAAGGGTGGAGCTCAAGGCGGGGGGCATGCGAAGGGCTGACAATCACCCCATCCTGGCCCAGACGGCAGCGGATGGGAGAGCGGGCAGCGGTGCGGGCGCTGGACGCGACGATGGCGGGGTTGCGCATTGCCCCGATGGCCTCCCCCTCTGCCCATCCGTCATCCTCAGCCTCTGCTCCAGCCAGCTTTGCCGTCTTCGACGACGATCTTGATCCGGCCTGGCTGGCCCTGCTCTCGGAGGCGTCGGCCCTGGCCGTCGATACCGAGGCGATGGGGCTGGTCCATGGCCGCGATCGTCTTTGCCTGGTCCAGATCGCCGATGCCCGTGACAACGTCTGCTGCATCCGGATTGCGCGCGGTCAGCGGCTCGCCCCCCGGCTGCAGCAGCTGATGGAGAACCCGGCAATCGAGAAGGTGTTCCACTTTGCCCGCTTCGATGTGGCCGCCCTGGGGGAAGGCCTGGGGATTGCCGTGAACCCCCTGTTCTGCACCAAGGTGGCCAGCCGCCTGGCCCGCACCTACAGCTCCCGCCACGGACTCAAGGAGGTGGTTCAGGAGCTGGTGGGTGTGGAGCTCGACAAGCAGGCCCAGAGCAGTGACTGGGGCCGGGTCGAGGAGCTCGGCGAGGCCCAGCTGGCCTATGCCGCCAACGACGTGCGCTTCCTGCTCCCTGCCTGTGGGCGCCTCAAGGAGATCCTGGAGCGGGAGGAACGCCTGGAGCTGGCGCGCCGTTGCTTCGCCTGCATCCCGGTGTTCTCTGAACTCGATCGCCGCCGTTTCGGTTCGGTCTTCGAGCACTGAGGCAAGATCGCCCAGCCAGTCCTCAGCCGCCAGTCCTCAGTCTTCGTCGAGGTAATTGGCTTCGTCAGATTCGGCGATCAGCAGGGAATCGAGCAGGCGCACCTGCTCCTGGCGGCTGCCGCTGAGCTCCTCAACCATCTGCTCGGCCATGGCCACCCGGCCGGCGATGTCGCGAATCTCCGCCTTGGCGGCCCGCTGGTCGACCCGACGCCGCGCCGAGGCGATGCTGATGCCAAGCAGGGAGGCCAGGTTGCCGGTGATGGTGGCGTAGGCCCGATCGGTGGGGGCGGGCATCAGAAACCTGCAGGGGCGATATCAACCCCCATCATCGCCAGTCGTCGGCCCGGCCCCCTCGCGGCAGGTTCTGATCCAGCAGCTCCCTCTCCAGCACGGCGGCGAGGCGCTCACTGCCGCCAGCCCCTCCCATGCGCCGCCTGCCGATCCTGCCAAGGGCGTCCCTGGCGGCGGGGTCGACCAGCAGCCGGGCCAGCTCCTTGGCCAGGGCTTGCGGTGTGGGGCAGACCCGCACCGCCCCTCCCAGCAAGCGGCTCTGGCGGCTGGCAAAGCTGGTCTTGAACTGGGGCCCCGGGCCTGGCAGCGACAGGGCCGGAACCCCTAGTCCGACGAGTTGTTCGGTGGCGGTGCCGGCCATGGCCAGCCCCACCTCCCCCCAGCTGGCCCAACGCTCGAAGGCGCCGCTGGCCACCAGCAGCAACACCCTGCCCCGCTGCCAGGCCGCCTGGGCTCCGCTGCCCTCGGGTGGATCACTGGGGACGTAACCGGCGGCGCGCAGCAGCGGTGCCAGTTCGGCATCGCTGGGCCTGGAGCCGGTGGCGCAGAGCACCGCGATCGGCTCGTTCAGCCTGCCTGGCCCTTCCAGCCCGCCTGGCCCGAGCCACTCCATGGCCCCAAGCAGGCGCTGCAGGTTGCCCAGGGCCTCCGGCAGGCGACTGCCCGCCAGCAACACCAGGCGCCGTTGGTTGGCCAGGGCGGGCGGTACGGGCTGGCAGAGGAAGCCATCCATCATTGAATTGCCCGGTGCCA
Source organism: Synechococcus sp. SynAce01 (assembly GCF_001885215.1). Lineage (GTDB taxonomy): Bacteria > Cyanobacteriota > Cyanobacteriia > PCC-6307 > Cyanobiaceae > Regnicoccus > Regnicoccus frigidus. The sequence continues at coordinate 1,746,705 of NZ_CP018091.1, forward strand.
AGGCCCGCACGCCATGGCGCCGAAGCCCCCGGGCCGTCAGTCCGTCCCTGACAGCCACAACCCGGCAGCGACGCTGGCCCATCAGGGCCCATTCCCATGGGTCCCATTCGCTTCCCTTGCAGCGGTGATAGCGGTCGGCAGGCCAGTTGTGGCCAGGCCCGCTGCGCCAGGTGTAGTCGCTCTTCGGGGTGCCGACGAAGCCGTAGGGCGCACCGCTGGCAAAGGCCAGCAGCAGAGGCAGCAGATCGCCGACGGCGAGCACGGGCTGGCCGCGACGCCCCCAGCGGCGCAGGATCTGTAGCTGCCGCCAACTCAGCAGGGGCAGGCCGGCGCTGAGATCACCCAGCAAACCCGGCAGGCTCTGGTTGCTGAATCCGCCGCTGGGCAGCGCCAGGCGGGGTCCGATGCGTTTGAGCTCGCCGCCGGCCTCAGCGGCCTTGAAGGCCGATCCCTCTCCCACCAACGGCAAAACCAGCACCTGGAGGTCGGGCCGGCGCCGCCGTAGGGCCCGGATCAGGCGCAGGGCGATCTGGTCCTCGCCGTGGCCGTTGCTCAGGACCAGCAGACGGGAGGGCATGCCACGGCTGATACGATCCGGTTCAGGGAGTCTGCTCCCGGCTGGCGGCATGGCCAAGTGGTAAGGCAGAGGATTGCAAATCCTTTATCCCCAGTTCGAATCTGGGTGCCGCCTCTCTCTTCCAGGTTCCACCAGGACCTGTCTTCGTTTGGGCTCAAGCGCAGCCCAAGCGCTGGCGTTCAGAACTCGGCGACGGCACTCCAGGACTCCTGACTCGGGGCCTTGGCGCTGCAACGCACCTGGCGCTGTTCAACGCTGCAGCGCCCTTCGGCCGGCCAGGCTTTCGGCAGGCCGGTGGCCAGGCCGCGGTCATTGAAGCTCCGTTCGCTCATGCTCGACACCGTTGTCGTGAGCGGGCCCATCAGCCGGCAACGGCCCTGGTCGCACGCCATCGGCGTGCTGGCCGGTGCCAACACGCCAACAAAATTGAGCTGGGCGCTGGCGGCTCCGCCCTGGCCGGGAGAAAGGAAGCGAATGTTCAGCAAACCCTGGGAGGGTTGCTCGAACAGAACACTCGTACAGGCGGTCGCAGGCGCGTCCGCCAGATTGTTCTGGCAGGTCTGGGCCCTGCTCTGCAGCCGGCCAAAGTTGTCGGCTGGGCGCGAATGAGGCGTGGCCGCCTCGGCTGCTCCCGGAGTCGCCGCCAGCGCCCCCACCGGCCAGCTCAGTAGTAGGGCGAAGGTGAGAACCAATCGGTGCAGGGAGCTGGGCACGGGAGACCTTTCTCAGCCATTCATTCTGGAGGCCAGAGGCCGGGGCAAGAGGCCAAAGGCCGGGGCTTGGAGGTTCAGCTGTCGCCGTCAGCTACGCAGAAACCCTGGCAGCGGATGCCATTGCTGGCCGTACGACCACAGTGGCCGCAGAGGATGGGTTCTGAGCTGGTCTTTGCGTTGGCCTGCGAGCTGGCTTGCGATTCCGCCCCAGATCCCTCTCCGTCGCGGGCGGAAGACGATGGGGCCGGGGCGTCGGGCCCCGGGGAAGACGGCTGTGGATTCAGCGGTCGGTCGCAGCTGGGAGGATCATGGCGTCGAAGCCCTTGGCGGTGCGGCGTGATGGCGACGGCTCTCCCCCTCGGCGGGTTCCTTGGCCCCGATAGCGACCTGCCATCGATCGGCGTCGGCACCTGGGCCTGGGGCAACCAGTTCCTCTGGGGGTACGAACCGGAACGGCACGACGCGGCCCTGGCAGCCACATTTCAGCGGGCCGTGGACCTGGGCCTGACCTTCTTCGACACGGCCGATTCCTATGGAACGGGCCGCTTCCAGGGCCGCAGTGAGGTCTTGCTCGGCGGCTTTCTCGCCACCCTGCCGGCGGCCAGGCTTGCCGGCCTCTGCGTGGCCACCAAGCTGGCGCCGTTCCCCTGGCGGCTGGGTCGAAGCGGCTATGCCAGAGCCTTCGAGGCCTCGCGGCAGCGCCTGGGAGGAAAGCTCGACCGGGTGCAGCTGCACTGGAGCACGGCCCGCTACGCCCCCTGGCAGGAGGGGCCCTTGCTGGAGGGTCTGGCCGATCTGGTGGACCGCCAGGAGGTGGCCAGCCTGGGGCTCTCGAACCTGGGGCCGCGGCGCCTGGAGCTGATCCTCCAGCGGCTGGCCGCCCGTGGCATCCCGCTGGCCAGCCTGCAGGTCCAGCTTTCCCTGCTCGCTCCAGACGCCCTCGCCCCCGGTGGGGTGGCCGAGGTCTGCCGCCACGCCGGCGTCGAGTTGATTGCCTACAGCCCCCTGGCCCTGGGGCTGCTCAGCGATCCCGGCCGCAGCGGCCGGCCCTGGCCTGTCGGGCCGCGGGGTTGGCTCTACCGCCGGCTGCTGCCGAGGATCGAACCGCTGCTGGTGGAGATGCGAGCCATCGCTGCCGCCCACGGCGCCTCGATGGCTGAAGTGGCGCTCAACTGGTGCCGGGCCCACGGGGCCCGGCCAATCCCCGGCCTGCGCACGGTGTCCCAGGCAGAGACAGCCGCGGCAGCCGTGGGCTGGCGGCTCGAAGCGAGCGAGGTGGGAGCTCTCGATCGCCAGGCGATCGCCCTGCCCGTGCGGATGCCGGCCAATCCGTTCCAGTCGAACTGACGTCAGCCGGTGGTGAGCGACGGGGAGGGGTCGGGGCTGAGGACCACCGGTAAGGAGGCCGGACGGGGCAGCTCCCCTGCAACTGTGCGGGCTGGGGCGGGGATCAGCCGGGCTGGCGGGCTGGCCTTCGCCGCGGCCTCTGCGTCTGCTGCGATTGGCTGACGATCGTCGCTGCTGGGGCCAGGCTCGGTTTCAGGGCTGCTTGCTTCGCAGGCGGCGAGTGTTTCCTGGATCAGGGAATCGAAGAGGGGACCCGGCAGCCGCAGCCGCGCCAGTTCCAGAAAGGTTCTGGACATCGATTCACTGGCCACGGCCCCCACGGCCGGATTGTTGCGGCGCTGCTCCTGCTCTTCGAGCACGGAGCGAATGAAGCGTTCGGTGACATCGCGTTTGGTGCCCGCCCGGATCCTGGTCTCCTGCTCCAGTGTCGAGAGCAGGCTCTGTTGCTCAAGTTCCTGCAGGCGCCGCGTCAGGCTGTCGAGCACCTCCCGCGCCTCGTTCAGCACATGGCCCAGCTGGCCATCGGAGAGGCGGGGCAGATCCGAGACATACACCTTGCCGTGGTCTCTCAAGGCCAGAAAGGTGGGCCGGATCAGCGGGGCGTTGCTTGGAACCTGACGCGGCCGGCGCGGTGGATTGGGGGGTAAGGGGCCGGCGGAACTGCGACGACGGGTGCTGCGGCCGTTGATTGGAATCATCGAATATCCATCCTCAAAACTGGCGCCAGAGGCTTTTGACGGCTTAACAACTCCATCATCTGACTTCGCCGAGTCCCGAGGCGGCTTCAGTTGCTCGGCAGGCCGGCCACCGGGCCGCCTCCGCTCGGGCCCGCCACAACCTCGCCCAGGTGCCAGGCGCGCACACCCAGGCCCTCGCTGATAGCGATGGCGGCCGCTTGATCCTTCGCTGGCACCACCAGGCAGTAGCCGACACCGAGGTTGAAGGTGTTCCAGAGGTCCTCCTCCGGCACCTCGCCTTGTTCCTGTAGCCAGTGAAAGAGGGCGGGACGCTCCCAGCTGCCTGGATCGATGCGGGCGTGAACGCCCGCCGGCAAGCAACGGGGCAGGTTTTCCGGCACGCCTCCCCCGGTGATGTGGGCCATGGCGTGGAGAGGGATTCCGCCGGCCTTCAGGGATCTGACCACAGCGCCGTAGAGCTGGGTTGGCTTGAGCAGGGCCTCGATCACCGGCTCGTCACTGCCGTTGAAGGTGCTGGCGGCCGTGATGCCGCGCGCGTCGAGAATGCGGCGCACCAGGCTGAAGCCATTGCTATGGACCCCGCTGCTGGCCAGGCCGAGGATGGCGTCACCGGCCTCCACCTGCTTTCCGTCGATCAGGGCGTCGGCTTCCACCACTGCCACACAGAAGCCGGCCAGGTCGTAGCGGCCAGGGGCATAGAAGCCCGGCATCTCGGCCGTTTCACCTCCGAGCAGGGCGCAACCGCTTTGCCTGCAGCCGTCGGCAATCCCTTCCACCACTGCGGCCATGGCCTCGGGGCTGAGCTTGCCGGTGGCGATGTAATCGAGAAAGAAGAGAGGCTCGGCGCCACTGGTGATCACGTCGTTCACGCACATCGCCACTAGATCGATGCCCACGTCATGGTGGCGGCCATGGGCCTGAGCCAGTTCCAGCTTGGTGCCCACCCCATCGGTGCCGGCCACCAGCAGGGGGTTGCTCAAGCCGCTCGGCAGGCGGCAGAGCCCACCGAAGCCCCCCAGGCCGCCGAGCACCTCGGGGCGCCGGGTGGATTCAACGCTGGTCCGGATCCGCTCGACAAAGGCCCGACCTGCGGCCACGTCCACTCCTGCTGTGCGGTAGTCCATGGCATCCGTTCTGTGGGAACAACTCTGGATCCTGGTGATCCTCTGATGGGACACGGCACTGGCTGCTCCCGGGGCTGACCACCCGTGGCGGTGGACGGCTGCGAGATTGACACCCAGCTCCATCACCACTGCTGATAGCAGACATCCTTTCTGCTGATTGATCGAGGCGGTGTTGGCCCGCTCCATCCTTGATGGGGCCGGCGATGTTGGCTTCGATGATGATTCCTGATCATTCTTGTGATCCCATTCCTCCACACAATCTTTTCAGGATTGCCATTAAGTTTCCTGAGTCTTTGATTTGGTCAGGAACTTCACCACCTCGATCATTCCTCTCATGCTTTTCGATTGAGTGGATTGGTCGTCGGTTTGATCGTTGATCTTCAGGTGATTGCTGTTTTAGGCAGCGGGTTTCGTTTGTTATGCCTTCCTCCCTTTCCCTCGGAGCTCTTGCTCTCCTGCTCTCCAGCAGTGGTGTTGCCATCCCCGCTTTCGCCGATTCCACCAAGGGCCCACAACCCCTTGCCTTGGCGATGTCAAGCGAGCAACCTGCCCAAGCAAAGCCCTCCACCAGCCCCAACGGCAACGTGGTGATCCGCGACGTTCAGGACCAACCTGACTTTGAGCCTGTCATCAGGCCGGTGGTTCCCCAAACGGTGGCTTCGGCTCCCAGCCAGTCCAATGTCAGGCATGTGACCACCGGCGAGGCCAGCTGGTACGGCCCTGGTTTCTTCGGAAACCGCACCGCCAACGGTGAAATTTTCCGTCCTGGCACCCTGACCGCCGCCCATCGCACCTTGCCCTTCGGCACTCGGGTGCGGGTCACCAACCTTCGTAACGGCCGCATCACCTACGTGCGCATCAACGACCGTGGGCCGTTCGTCGGCAACCGGGTCATTGATCTGGCCCACGGAGCCGCCCAGAAATTGGGGCTCATCTCCAGTGGCATCGCCCAGGTCCGCCTTGAGGTTCTCCAGTAAGGTCTGACACCTCTCTGATCTCCGGCCCATCCGTCCCTTTGGCGTGGTGGGTCTTTGTTTTGTCAGCCGATGTTGTTGCTGCGAACCTGCGCCGAGCTGCTGCGCTGGTGCGCTTCTCTGCGATGGCAGCAACGGCCTTTGCACTTCGTGCCCACGATGGGTGCTCTGCATGAGGGCCATCTCAGCCTGATTCGCCGGGCAGCCCTGGCTCAGCCAGTCGCGGGCGCTGAGCCGGTTCAGCCCGGGGTTCTGGTGAGCGTGTTCGTGAACCCACTCCAGTTCGGGCCGGGCGAGGATTTTCAGCGCTACCCCCGCGATCTCGAGACCGATGCCGCAACAGCAGCGGTGGCTGGTGCCCACGCTCTGTTTGCACCCTCCGTTGAAGATCTCTTTCCGGGTGGAGAGGCCGAGGTCACCCGGGTCATTCCGCCGGCGTCCTTGCTGGAGACTCTCTGCGCCCGATCCAGGCCTGGCCATTTCGACGGCGTGGCCACCGTAATCGCCCGTCTGCTGGCGTTGATTCGTCCCGATCGCCTCCTGCTCGGAGAGAAGGACTGGCAGCAACTGGTGGTCTTGCGCCGGGTCGTGGCGGCTCTTGGTCTGCCGGTGCGGCTGCAGGGCTGTCCCACCTGGCGCGAAGCCGACGGACTGGCCGGCAGTTCTCGTAATCGCTACCTTTCCCCGGCTGAGCGCCAAAGGGCCAGCGCCATTCCCGTGGCCCTGCTAGAAGCCGCTGAGGCCTGGCGCTGCGGCGGCCTGAGTGAGGAACGGCTGCTGGCAGAGTTACGAGACGGGTTGGAAGCCTCCGGTCTGCAGGTTGACTACGCCGAGCTGGTCGGGGCCCAAACCCTCCAGCCACCCCCATCCGGTCATCGGGGTCTTGCTTTGCTGGCTGTGGCTGTGAACTGTGGGTCCAGCCGTCTGATCGATCACCACTTTCTGATGTCCCGAGCCCCGATTGTTGCCATCGACGGCCCCGCCGGTGCCGGTAAGAGCACCGTTACCCGGGCGTTCGCCCGCCGGCTGGGTCTCCTCTACCTCGATACAGGAGCGATGTACCGCGCCGTGACCTGGTGGGTGCAGCGCCATGGGGTCGATCCGGCGGATCCGGAGGCCGTCGCCCTGCTCCTGGGCGATCTCGACCTGCGGCTGGAGGGCGGGCTTGGTGCCGAGCAGCGGGTCTGGATCAAGGGCCACGAGGTCACCGCGGCGATTCGTCACCCCGACCTGACCGCCGCGGTGTCTGCGGTGGCGGCCCATGCGGCCGTGCGTGAGGCCCTCACCGGCCAGCAGCAGGCCATGGGCGAACGGGGAGGGCTCGTGGCCGAAGGCCGCGATATCGGCACGGCGGTTTTCCCCGACGCTGATTTGAAGGTGTTCCTGACCGCCTCGGTGCAGGAGCGTGCCAGGCGGCGCGCCCTGGATCTGGAGCAGCGGGGATTTCCCCCGGTTTCGCTCCTTGAACTGGAGGGCCAGATTGCCGAACGCGACCGTCTTGATTCCTGTCGGGCGGTTGCCCCGCTCGCTCAGGCCGATGACGCGATCGAGCTGATCAGCGATGGCCTGGAGATCGAGGCGGTGATCCAGGCCCTGGTGGATCTGTTCCGCGAACGGGTGCCTGAGGAAGCCTGGCCAGGAACTTGACGGTTTGTTTCGACTCCCCCTTAAGTCCCTTCTCCTCAGCAGTAGGGTTGAAGAGCTAAAAGAGCGTGAAACAGCTACACACCATAGGATTCAATCAATAGTTTTAAGCGAATTCCGCGCAATCAGCGACACCCGTCACCATGACACTGAGCTCAACGTCTTCCATTGCAATGACCTCCAACCTTTCGGCGTCTGTGGATCGCCCAATCGTTTCGTCATCGGCGATGCGGCATCCATCGGAGCGTCCCCAAAGCAGTGGCAATCAGGCTTTTGGCATGATGATTCATTCGATGGTGAGCATGGTCAAGAATGGTTCCTGTCGCTAAGGAACGCAAGTAAACCCTTGCAGGCATCTTCCAAGAGATCGAGCACATCCTCAAAGCCGCTTTCCCCGCCGTAGTAGGGGTCTGGAACTGATGTGGCTGAAAACTTGGAGCAATACATGGTGATCGGTTCGATCAGGGCCATGCTTTTTTGGTCAAAATTACTCTGTTTGGCCATTCTGCAGACCTGATCAAAGTTGTCCTGATCCATCGTCAGGATCCGATCAAACTTCAACAAGTCAGCCTTTGTGATCTGTCTTGCCTTGCTGGGTAAGTGGATACCGCGTTGAGCGGCAGCGGAACGCATTCTTGAATCGGGATCATTCCCGACATGCCAGGCGCCAGTTCCAGCGGATTCGACAAGATAATCCCCGTTGTGTTCGCTTGACTTGAGTAGATGAACGAAGATCCCCTCGGCAGCTGGGGACCGGCAAATGTTGCCTAGGCAGACGAAAAGTAGGCGCTGGGTCATGGTTGATTCAGGCTGAAAGCTCAGGTGTAGAGATGCTGCGATCAAGCCGTTGATCGTTCAGTCGCCGCAGGGCCAGATCGGCTCGCAGTCTGACCACCACCACGGGCTCGCTCGCTTCATTGGCAAGGCTGCGGAGGTTGGTGATCAACTGGGTCACCACGTCTGGATGGCTAAGGAGAGCCGGTGCGAGTTGTTCCAGGCCTGCCGCAACGGCGTAGCGAACGATCCACTCGCCATCGCTTTGGCCCTTCTCCAGGGAGGTAAAACAGCGCAGGGTGGCTTCTTCGCGCTCCTCAGGCCCCAGGCCATCGAGCACAAGCTGTCCGAGGCCCCGGGCAGCGGCTCGGCGCACACTTGGCACCACATCTTCGGCCAGGGCTTGCTCTAAAACGGCCAGTCCTCGGACGTCGCCGATACCAGCGAGGACCCGGACCGCCCAGGCCCTCGCTCCGTAGTTGTATTGATCAAGATTGGCGAGCAGCGGAGCAACGGCTGGCTTGCCAATCTTGATCAGGCCCTCCACGGCCGCCACAGCCGCTCCTGGGTTGTTGAACGTAAGAATCTCCATCAGGCACCCCAGACTTCCAGGGTCTGCCTTGGCACTGAGGGCTTCGGTGGCTTCCAGCAGTGCTTCGCCCGTGCAGGCTCCTTGAACCGCTGCAATCAGAGTGGCCAGTTCGCCGTGGGGCGTGGATGTCGTCATAGCAAGTCGTCCATTGCCGTCAAAACGGCTTCGGCGCTGCCTGGGCTGGGAGCGGCTTCGGCAAGTCCTCGCAGGGCGATCAGTTTGAGGCTGTTCTCCGCCAGGGTTGCGCAGATCGGCCCCAGTGCTGGCAGCCAGCCACAGGCACCAATGTCCAAGAGCGCTGAACGGCGCACCTGGAGCTGGGGGTGACGAAGCATCGCCACCAGTCGCTCACCCCAGCAGGGTTGACCTGTGAGCTGAAGCAGGGCTCGGGCGGCGGCATTGCTCACCACCGGTCGTTCATGGTCGAGGAAGGGCGTGATCACCTCCAGCACCTCCGAATTCGCCACGCCCAACTCCCCCAGGGCCTCCAGCAGGGCCTCACAGGGCTCCACCAGACGAGCTGATCCCTGCTGAGCACGTCCGGGCCCAGCAGGGCCACCCTTCAGGCGGCGCGCGAGCGGCTCGACGGCTTCGCGCGCGCCCAAGTTTCCAAGTGCTCTTGCCGCGGCTTCGCGCAGTCCTGGGTCGTCATCATCAAGTGCGCGGAGAAGATCTGGTATGGCCTGATGGGCCGCCTGCCCGAGTTTGCCAAGGGCTCTGGCCGCATTTCTGGCTACCGCCGTGGCATCAAGATCTTGATCTGGATTGTGAACACTGCGTTGTCGCAGGGCCTCAAGTAACAATGTGATGGTTCTTGGATCATCGCTGCGATGCCGCCCTAGCCACCAGGCGGCGTAGTAACGGGAGGAGGCATCATCAGTCAGGCCGAGTCTGCGTAGTGCCTCGTCTTCGCTGATGGGGCTTCCAATCAGCTCCGAATTTGCTTGCCTCTCCATCAAATCAACGCCCAATGATTCCATAAAAAATGGGGGCTTGAAGCCCCCAAGATAGACACTGATCCTTTTGCCAAGTCAGACTAGTGCGTTGATCGCATAGTCAAGATAGTTATTGGCTTCGGTTGCAGCTTCGCCACTCAGGCCGTGGTTCGCCTTGATATAACGCAGAGCTTCCACATACCAGGAGGGTGAAAGTTCGAAGGTGCGGTTGATCTCGTCGAGACCGGCGATCAGGTAATCGTCCATGGGGCCGGTGCCACCGGCCACCAGGCAGTAGGTGACCTGACGAAGGTAGTAGCCAATGTCACGGGCACACTTGGCTTTGCCTTGGGGAGTGGAGGCGTAGTTGGGACCCTGCTGCTGGGTTGTGAACGGGAACTTGGTGTAAACCGCTTGGGCGGCACCGTTCACCAAGGCATCAGCCTTGGCTGTGAGCTGCTTGGCGGCTTCCAGGCCTGCCTTGGCACGGCCGAAACGGCCGAAGGCGGCTTGCATCTCAGTGTTGCTGAGAAAGCGAGCCTGGGAATCAGCTGTAGAGACGGCTTCTGTGAGTGGGGATTTCATGGAATGGGAGAAGGGAAGTAAGGGTTGAAAGCTTCTCTAAAGCGTCAAGCGACAGAGGATGCGGCCCGGTCAAAATAGGTGCCAATCTCTGAGGAGAGAGCCGTGCAATCACCTTGGGTGATACCACCGCGATCGTTCACAATGCCGAGGGCGGCTTCCTTCATCTTGCGAACACCTTCTGCAACCGAAGCTCCAGGGGTGCCCAAGGCCAGATATGTCTCACGCAGGCCATTCAGGCAACGATCCTCCAGAACGCTGGAGTCTCCGTTGAAGATTGAATAGGTGACGTAACGAAGAATGATCTCCATGTCGCGCAGGCAGGCAGCCATGCGACGGCTGGTGTAAGCGTTACCACCGGGGGCGATCAGGCCGGGTTGCTCAGCGAAAAGGGCGCGAGCCGCGTTAGCGATGATGGTGGATGAATTGCTGGTGATGCGATTAACAGCATCAAGACGCTTGTTGCTGTCTGAAACCATTGAAGCTAAAGCATCAAGCTCGCCAGCGGAGATGAAACTGCCACGGGCATCAGCCTGAGCAATAACCTTTGTGAAAGCATCAAACATGGGGAAAGCACCTATTCTTGGAGGCAGTGTCTTTGATAATACCCTGACAAACTCCAGGACGTCGAAACGCCAGAGGCTAGGGCTTCGCTGGCTTGCCGATGCCGAGCACTGGAGGGCCAAGCGACCTGTCTATTATTTAATAGGCAAGCCCCGGATCAAGCGGGTGTTAACAAAAGGTCACCCCCTTTCGTCAAATCGACTGTGAGATCCACCTTTTTCTGCCCAGTAGTGTAAAAGCTCCACCCAGTGTTGATTCATCAATGAGGCCTTCCCCTGCAGCACCCGGATGATGCGATTGCCAGAATAAAGACTTTTATCAGTATTGACACTGAGGAGGCGTCCGCCAAGGCTCTCCACGGCTTCCGCGAAGCGATCGATCGCGTTCTGCTCAAGGGACTCCATGACCAAAAAGTTGCCTTTCAAGACAAGGTGCCGGCTGCGAATCCAGCTCCTGAGCCGTTGTTTGGCCATGGGTGGCAGATCGGCCCTCGTCATACAAGTGACTGGGTTGCGCTCAACGAACAGGGTAATTCGTTTGCAAAACTTTCTATCAGTTCAAACTCAAACTGTCGATCTGTTAGACCCCAGAGTTGTTCGTGGCTGTTTGGATCACAGCCAAAGTCGCGGCTACGCCAAAGACCTTCTTCAAGTAAAACCTCACTGACAAGGTAAGTCAGCTGGCCATTGCGCGGAACCAGGCACTGGCAGCCTTCTTCAAGCTGGCCGCGGAAGGTGCTACTGGTTTCAGGGAAAAATTCCATCGCGCAGCCCTGCCTTGCGATCAGCTCGCTACGCTCCAACTTCTGAAGAAGACTGGGCTCATGACTTGCACCTGCTACTAGGAGGGAATCTGGAGGGCTGAAGTTATCAACTCTGAGTCGATCAGGCAGCTGCCGGACATGGTGAACTCCTTGGCGATAGGGACGCCATAGATCAAAGGTATAAGCTTGTTCTGAGTAAAGCCAGCACCCATCAAAACCCGAAGTAGTAATAGGCCTGAAGGCCAGTTGAATATGGGATAGCTCTGTTGAGTGGGCCGCAAACTGGCGATCATTGCGGTAGAGACCCGCAATCAGTTGAAGGCATTGAAAAGCTTGGGTATCACTCAAGGCCTTTGCAGCCATTGTGGGTTTCTTCTCAACTTCCATCGTGCTGGCGAATTTCAGAGGAAAAAGAAGCTTGGACGATACCTTGGCCACTTTGCGTGCGCATCATGGAGACCCTTAATCTCACATCTTTGGTTGCAAACCAGATGCGTTCTTCGGCGCTGGATCCTTCATAGGGAGTGATCAATGTGAAGGCACCATCGTCATCAATATTATATCGGCCGATGGCTGGAATCTTTTCTGTATAACCTATGCTACGCAAAAGTATGCCGCTTTTGCTGTCTGTTGGCACTGGCACAAGCAGGCATTCACCAGCGCTGACATCTGATTCATCCCAATCAGAAGTACCGCGCCAACTCATCCGAAAGGGATTGGTGATCGCTTGTTGCGCGATGCCATTGAGGTCAAGTAATTGGGCAAGCTCAATCGATTCATTGGGCTCCGCCATAATGACAATTGTGGAATCAATTTCCTCAACGTGCCGGAAAGCCAGATTGTGGCCACTTCGCTTTGAATGCCATGTGCCAAGCGACTTCTTGACAAAATTTGAAATCAAAATGTCAGTCGAGGTCGCCAATTCGTTGAAGTGCGGATGAGCCAGATGATTGTGGATTCTTTGGTTTAAGCAACTAACCAATCGCAGAAAAAGCCGCCATTGTAAACATGGCGGCAATGGGATGCTGATTGTTTTGAGCTAGTTCGCAACAGGCTTGACAGTGCGTATACGAGCGCCCTGACGCTGAATCACATTGATTCGCTGAGTGAGCTGAGCATAGTCAACAGTGATAACTTGGGCCGCTCGTCGGTTGACAGAGCTATTGCGAGGCATGTCAATCACAATCTCGAAGCGTCCATTCTGATTGCCGCCTGATCTTGTCGCGATCGGCGGGTTGGCCGACTCTGAAAGGTTGGACGCCAAACTGCGAGCATTGGGCTGATTCTGACCCAAGTCACTGCTGGCATAACCACGGCATTGATTAACTGTACGAAGAAAATCCTTCGTTTGGCTCAGCTGAGCAGAATCCGTGCGGGTGTAGGGCGCAATATTTTCCCCGAAGGCTAAGCCGTATTCGTCACTATCTATATAAGAAAGGATCTCAGCCTCGTAGCCTCCAGCAGCATAGATCGCTGTATGCTCGGCGATTTCGGCTTGGTTGCGTGGCGCCCGGCCGAGCAAATGCTTGAAGTTCAACTCAATGAAACGATATTGTGAGTTCGTGTCAAAGAATCGTTGCCGATAGGCGTCAGAGAGGGCAACTGCTGCTACAAACTGCCTGACAGAAATGTCACGATTGCGTAGTTGTGACTCTAATGTGCTGAGCCTGTCGGATTCAATGAGGTGAGCATTTCCCAGCACCTGACGATAGACCGATGTCATGACATCGTCTAATTCCATTTCATTCGAGCTGGCCCAGAGTTCACTCGTGGGATTCGCTTGTATCCAGAGAGACATTATTTTAGGGTAAGGGGAAGTGAATAGACGCGGCATGGTGCTGCGTCAAAGCATCAGCTAAGCCGTTATAAGTGGATCTCAGGAGATCTCGCTTATGCTGGTAATGCGGCCGCTTGTGCTGTGAATGAACTTTAGCTGGCTTGTCATGCGGTCTCCAGCAACTTCATAAGTCGTTTGAGCTTTACGGCGACGGCTTCCGAAGGTTTGGCTTGTGACCACAATCCTGTAGCGCTTGCCTGGCGGTTCAGTTGATCCACTTGCTGCAGTGGAACGCAACGGAATGATCTGATTGGCACCACCAGTGACCTGGTTGAGAAGGCGAGAGCTGGTGACTTGTCGGTCCCCTCCGCTATAGCCATTGACGAGCGCAAGGGTGCGGTTGAAACTGTTTTGACTGCGGCCTTCGGCAGATTTGACACCTCGGAGGTACGGAACAATATCCTCACCGAAGTTATTGATGTATTCTTCACTATTCAGGAAGTGGTCAATCAAGGCTGCGTATCCTTGGCGAATCACGATGTCAAGGGGGACACGGAATTCAGCTTGACTTTCTGGAGCACGGCCGAGCAATTGCTTGAACAGCAATTCCACAAAGCGATAGGGAGAAGACTTTGTAAAGAACCGCTGCCGATAGTGCTCAGTGAGGCAGACGTTGCGAATGAAGCCCCTGACGCTCACTTCCCCGTCAATCAATTGGGATTCAAGCGATGTCGGAATATCCCCTTCCATCAGGTGTGGGTTCCCCATCACTTGGCGGTAGACGGCGCGAATAACCTGCTTCACCTCCTCGGCGCTGCTGCCAGCCCAGCGCTCAATCCTTTGCTGATCTTGTTGTGATACCCCAAACCCTGCGTAAAGCGAGGCGCTGAACGGGGCGCTATCTTGACCGGAAGTGGAACGCATCGGCTTGAAGACAGCGGTTGGAGAAGGGTTGTATCGGCCGAAATTCAAGCCCGACATAGCTCTTGCTGCAGCGGCAAGATAGGGAAGGGTCTGCGAACGTTTCGGTTGCGCATTATCACTACTGCTGTTGCTGCCCTTCAGTGAGAGCATTTTGGTGTAATTATTCTGGCCAAGACTGACTTGACTCACAACAGAGCGTAGGTATGGAACTGTGTCTTCACCAAAAGCATTCTGGTATTCATCACTACCCGTATAACTTCTAATTTCTTCTTCAAGGCCTTTGCTTTGAAGAATTTCAACTTGTCTGGAAACTTCAGCTTCTGACTGTGGCGCCCGGCCAAGAAAATGCTTGAAGTTCAGCTCAACAAAACGATGCGGTGAGCATGTTTCAAAAAAGCGACGACGATAGAGTTCGGAGCAACCCAGCTCCGTGACGAATCCACGGACGGAGAGTTCGCCGTTAGCCAAGCGAGATTCGGAAGAGCTCAGTCGCTCGCTCTCCATCACTCCGATATTTCCAAACACCTGTTTGTAGGCGGCACGAATGGCCACTTGGCAGGCTTCGGTCCCGGCTTGAGGCCAGAAACTTGTAGGGGCCATGTTTGGCTGCATCAGATTAGCTTGAGGAGCTTGAAACCGATTGAGGGTAGGCATGGCAGAAACAAGATTAGGACTCAAGGGGATTGATCAATTGACAGGTGTAATGCTGGCTATTTTCCCGCCCTCGGCGTGAATTCGTTGGTATTGTTCGGAGAGTTTTTCGAATGGGACGTAATACACCCGGCTTGATTGGCGGTAACGCGAAAACTTTTGAACTTTGTTCGCTTGATTGCCACTGACCTGAACTCGAAACACCTTTCCCTCTTGGCCGGCTCCGACGCCTGAGCGGGTCTTGCCTATGCCATTCGGAGAAGCCAGGCGGAAGCTGCTGGCCGTATTGCTGGGGCTGATCACTGGGAAACTGGTGTTCTGGTAAGCGGCACTGCCGAGCTTGGGAGCAATGCCAGCGACGTCTCCCTTGAGATCGCTGCTGCTGGCTCCCCGGGTGAGCTGGAACATCCAGGTGAATTCCCGCATACTCTTGCCAGCGCCGGTTTGCCAGCCGTGCAGATAGGGAACGGTGTCTTCGCCAAAGCGATTTTGATATTCGACGCTATCGATAAAACTGTCGATGTCGGCTTGAAATCCAAATTCGTCAAGAATGGTGCTATGGCTGCGAAGCTCTTCGAAGTTGTCTGGTGCTCTGCCCAGTAAGTGCTTGAAGCTGAGCTCAATGTAGCGATACCGGCTACAGGTATCGAAAAAGCGGCTTTGGTATGTATCGCTTTTTGCTAATTGCCTGACGAATTCACGAACGCTGATTCGACCGAGCTTGAATTGTGATTCTGCAACGACTTGGCGCTCTTCTTCCATCACATAGGCATTGCCAAGAACTTGGCGGTAAATTGCTCTGATGATGACGTCTTTATCAGCGTTTTCATCACCCGTGAAATGCTCTTGAGCGCCGATTGATGTGAATCGCTCTACGCCAAGGAAGGAAGCAGGTCCAAAGGTCATGCTGGGAGTGCTCGGGGGACTAATGGCATACCCAGGGGGCTTGGGTGCCATGGTTCAGTTCTTCAAGATCTTACTAATGGGCACCGGCCCATTCTCTTCTCATGCGTCAATTGTTACATCAATCCGACGATCAGGGCTTGATCGTTTTGTTGAGTTCAATCAGCGAATCTGACAAAAAAGCGGCCCCGAGTGGGGGCCGCAGAAGAGGCTGCAAAAGAACAACGTGAGGCGTTGCCCTAGGGCAAGGCTGTGATCAGGAGAGGGACTCGATCACATAGGAGAGGAGCGACTTGAATTCCTTGGCGGCTTCAGGGCTCATGTCACGAGGAGCACAGGCGCGCTCACGGGTGTAGGAGAAGGCTTCGACATAGGCCGCGGTGGGCAGATTGAGGGCACGGTAGACCTCACGAGCGCCGGCAATGCCCCACTCATCGATAGGACCGGTGCCGCCAACGACGAGGGAGTAGTTGATCAGACGCAGGTAGTGAGCGATGTCGCGGTAGCACTTGTCGGTTTTGACCTGATTTTCACCAGCTTCACCGGCTTGCTTGAGGTAGGGGTACTTCTTGAAGCAGGCATCACCGGCTTCCTGCACCACTTTGTCGAAGCCAGCAGCAAGCTTTTCAGCAGCTTCAAGGCGAGCAGCGGAACGCTGGATGGACCCTTGGACCGACTCGAGATCGGACTGGGTGGGGAAGCGACCGGCAGCGTCAGCGGCAGTGACGACGGTGGTAACGACAGATTTCATTGGAAACTTCGAAGCGAATGGGTTTGGGAAGGATCAGTCAGAGACTGGAGGAAATCAGCCGAGTGCGCTGATGATGCGATCGAAGTAGCTGGCGGCTTCTGACGCGACAGCGGAGCAGTCACCCTGGATGGTTTCCATCTTGTTGAAGCGGGTGCCACCCATGCCTGGGGTGTTGGTCTCGCTGATGTGGGCGCAGGAGGAAGCCTTCATGATGGCAACGGCGCGACCAGCGGACTGGAGGGGCACACCCAAAGCGATGTAGGTCTCCTTGAGGCCGTTGAGGCAGCGGTCGTCGAGGACGGAAGCGTCGCCGGCGAGCAGGGCGTAGGAGATGTAACGAAGAACGATTTCGCCGTCACGCAGGCAGGAAGCCATGCGGCGGTTGGGATAGCAGTTTCCACCAGCCTGGATCAGGCCGGTGTTTTCGCAGATCATGCCCGAAACGGCGTCCGAAACGATGCAGCTGGCGTTGCTGGCGATCGCGTTGACGGCATCAAGGCGCTTGTTGCCATTGGCCACGTACTGGCGCAGAGCGGCGAGTTCGGACTCACCGATGGTGGCGGTCTTGGCGTCGGCGCTGACTACAGCGCGGGAGAAGGCGTCGAGCATGGGTTCTTGAAAAGAGGGTGAGCCGCGTCGTGATGAGCGGCGTGGTTGTTGGTGAGGACGATGTGCTAGCGGCAGGCGTAGGCATGCCGAAACCGACACTTCGCTCGCCAAGGCGCTAAGCAATCCCTAAGGTCGAAGGGTTGGTTCTCAACTTGAGACCTTTGCGGCTGTCCGCCCAGAAAGGCTAGATCTCATCGGTTTTCCTTTCCCCTGAGTTGGTGGACTCATAGGATTTCGTAACAAGCTTTTCAGCGCAAAAGCTTTTCAGCCCAGCCCGCCGACTCCAGTCAGGGGGGAAGATGGGTCGGTTGGGCCCCAAAACGCCTTGATGCCAGACCTCAGCGATCGTTCCATCACCAGTTCAGAAGGCCCGGGGGAGCTTGAGCTCGCCATTCAAGACCTGCAGGCCTACCGGCAGCGGTTGGTGCAGGACGTGATGACCATGGGCCACAAGCTGAAGCTTCCCCAGGCACGGGTGGAGCGTGACCTGCTCGAGCATCCCGAAATTAAGGAGGTTGACCAGCTGCTCAGTCAGTTGGGCCAACAACGCGCCGGCAACGCCTAGCCCGTAGGCCAACCAGCCGATCTCCGTCGCTCAAGCACGCCTCTGGTGGGTTGAGGCCGAGGCTTTCCAGGGCCATCACACAGGCGTAGCGCAGCTCCCAGCTTCTGGCACTGACCGCATGCTCCTGCAACACGCTTCCGGCCTCCGTTGTTTGCAGCCGTGCCAGGGCCAGGGCTGCAGCCGGTCGGGATTTCAGAAATTGGGGCCGCTGGTTGTTGAGCCCATCGATCACCAACGGCAGCAGCATCGGGTCGCCCAGTCGTCCGAAGAGATGCATCATGTGGTAGTGGGCTCCGTAGTCGTTCCAGCCCTCCTGCTCAAAGCTGCTAACCAGGGCCGGTAAGGCCGCTTTGCCGAACTGCTCCTCCAAGGAGACGATCGCCAGGTAGGTGCGTCCGAAGTCGGTTCCGTACAGCTCACGTACCAAGGATTCAAGCGCTTGGGGCTGGTCGTAACGATGAACCAGTTGCAAGCTTTCGGGGCGATCATCGAGTTGACGATCGAGGACATCTAACAGCAGCTCATCGGAGAGAGGCTCGCCGAAGCAGGCCGCGTCTGTGTTGCCGGCAAGGCTGGCCAGATGACGGATTCCCCGTAACCGGAACACAGGCGAGACAGGGGCTTGTCCGATGCGTGGAATGGCCGGCAGCCAACCCACGTCCATCAGGTCTTGGATGACGCCTCGCCTGACGTTCACATTGGGGTGAAACAGGAACGGCTCCAATTGCTCCAACTCTGAGCCATTGCCCGAGATCAATGCGCAGGCTGTGATAGCGGCCGTGGCCAGCATCCCGTCGTCGGCATCCACGAAAGCCGCGATGGGTTCGAGGGCGGCCTGGCATCGCTGGCGGGCGAGAACCTGCACGATGACTCTCCTGCTCTGGCTGGGGTCGGCCAGCAACTCGATCAGGCTGGCCTGGATTCCCGCATCGTCTGCGCCCAGTTGACCCAAGGCCCAGGCTGCATTCTCGACAAGATAGGGATCCTGACTTGTCAGACAGTCGACGATGCCCGCTGTGGCACGCCGGCAGCCCAGCCGGGCGAGGGTTTCTACTGATTTGCGCCGCGCAATCCTCTGGGCTTGGGCCCCGTCTGTGTCCTGGAGGCAGGCCATCAGTGCCGCTTCGGTGTCCTCTCCAGGAAAATTGATCAGGTGCGCGGCTGCCGTGTAGCGGTCACTCTCAAGGTCGAGATCCTTGAGCGGTCTCAGCAGCATGGAGATGGCTTCATCCTTGCCGAGGCCGGGATGAATGTTGAAAAAACGGTGATCTGACATGGTCTGAAGTCACTGGCACTGAGGTTCCCAGATTTCGAAGACGGCATCGATCGGACGAGCGCCCTTCAGGGCCTCCCAGGAGATCCCCTTGAGAAAGGCTTCGGGACTGTTGGTCTCCACCAGGTCGACACCCCACCCTCCGAGCTGCAGTGGAGATCCAAGCTGTCCTGGTTGATCCTTTCGGCCTCCTAAAAGCAGCACGGTATAAGCATCAGATTCCCCGGCCCGCACACGCTGGTTGCGCAAGGTCTGGCCGAGAAGGCGGGCCAAAGCGATTGGCTCCAGTGGTGCGGTTACCTTGGCGCGCCAATGCGGGTGCACAAGTTCTTTAATGGCGATTCCATTGGCCGCTCCAGTGGTGATTCCGGTGTCCAGCCCGTCTGTGAGAAGCTCAACCAAGGCGCTTCCCCGTAAATCAGCGTAGCTCTCGCTCGGTAACTGGAAGTTGTGGGAGATCACGAAGCTGGTGTCAGTGGCCATAGCTGGTGATCTGTCTTGATTCATTTTATCTGATTGTGGTTCGCGCTACCGCCATGCAGTCGTCACGGGGAAAGCCAATAATCTGGTTCCAAGGACATTAACCAGTGGTGCTCCAGCTCAAGTGGTGGGATTCCTCAAGGGCCGAGTGGATGCCAGCGAGGCCCAAGAGCAACAGCTGCTGGGTGGCGGAGATGGCTGAAGGTTGGAGCTGCGCGCGATAGGTGCTGGCCATGTCCAGCAGGGCTGAAGCCATGGCGTCGACCGGAACATCGAGCAGCCGATAGAGCTCCATGGTCGCGGCATAGCCCTGCTGGTCGCAGAAGCCCGCCTCACCGATGGCTGCGCCATAGCTGGCGATGCGCAGAAAATGCCAGAGATCGCGCCAACAAGCCTTGGATCGATCGGGAGTGTGCAGGGAACCGCCGATTGTGAACAGCTGTGGAAACTGCCCATGAAGGGTTGATTTGGCATGCTCCACAAGCGATGGCATCAAGCGTTGAAAATTCAGAATGTCTTCCTGATCTGCCTGTGATTCGCTACAGAGGGCTTGGAGCTCTTCGCCATGCAGCAGTCGCTTCGCTTGATCCGCCTCAAGGAGGTATTGGACGTGCTCATTGCTGAGTGACAAGGAATTGGGCAGCGTGAATAGGCGAGCCTGGGCGATCAGTGCTTTCATGTGCGCCGAAGGCGATTGTTGTTCCATCGACGAGCGCATGATCTGAGTTGGCAACGACAATAATGAAAGCTTTGGGCCAGAAGTCTGAGGTAGCAGTCTTGAAGAAACGACAGGGCCACTGCTTTTGAGCAGGATCAAGGTTAGACGGGCCTGATTCGAAGCTGTAGGGCCTCAGCTCGTGAGTAGTCGCTCGATCAATTTGGCTTTGGAAAGTTTTCCTGCATTGTCAATGCCTTGCCGTGCGGCCTGCTTGCGAAGTTCAGATAAGCTGAGTTTTGCTAAAGAATTTTTGAAACCCGAATCAGTTATTACAGTTGTTGGTTCGCCATGTTTTGCCGAGCCCATAGACTCATCTGAAGTAGGGTATTTCCCGGTTCTGGTAAGGAAATGCCAGGGGCGTTGGTGAGCCACTGGAATCAGTTTTTCCATACTTGCGAACATTGGGCCTGTTGATGGGGCCCTATCTAGGACCAGGCTTTGGTATTGGCAAGAACTCTTCAGAACTCGTGATCCAATACCGAGGTGATGCTGCATGTTGGAGAATGGCTTTCCAAGACCAGGACTCTCAATGAGCGGTACGGTTTCACCTCAGTTCACGCCGAAGGAAAATGATGCCCTGCTGGCTGAAGTGCGCTCTGCCCTGGCCAACGGTCAATTCTGCGGCGATGACCCGAAGGCCTTGGCGCGCGTTGTTGAGGGATTGGCGGATCCCCGCGGTCTTGTGCGCTTCAACTTCGCCGAGACGCTCGGAGCGATTGGCCGCCCAGCCATTCCGTTCCTGCTCAAGGCCCTGCGCGGGCACGAGAATGTGGCGGTTCGTCGTGCTGCTGCCAAGACGCTGACCCTGATTGAGGCCCCAGAAGCCCTGTCAGATCTTGATGCTGCCCTCAGTCATGATCCCGATCCGGTGGTGCAGGGCTCGGCGGCTGGTGCCATGGCCCGTTGTGGCGCCGACGCGGTTCCGTTCCTGATGAAACAACTTCAGGATCCTGATGCGGGTGCCATCGTTAAAGGATTGGCCCGGTGGGCCCTCTCGTTTATTGGCGCTGAGGAGGTTGGGCCCTTGGCTGAAACCATGCAGACGGGGAACCCGGATCAGCGCGCGGCCTTGGTGGAGGTGATTGCGGAGCAGATACGCTCCAGTCAGGATGCTGAACTGATCGCACTGCTGATTCAGTGTTACTCGGATCCTTCGGCGGATGTTCGCGCTGAGGTTGTCACGGCTTTAGGTAATCTGCTCGATCCTCAATACCTGCCTCAGCTTCTTATCGGGCTTGCCGATTCATCTGGAGTTGTGCGCAGGGTCGCAGCACTGGCTCTCGTCAAACAAAAAGATCCTGGTGTGCTCAGCCAGGTGAGAGATGCCGCCCATGCAGAGAAAGACCCCAGTGTGATCCCCGTGATGGAACTGGCAATTCGCCAGCTTGAGCAGCTCATCAAAATCGATTGATTCAGCTCTGCCAAGCCTGTTCGCTGAAGCGATCCAGGGCCTGGGTTGCCGCTTGCTGAATCATGCTGTCTTCCCTGTGGGCTCCATCAGCCAGGAACTGTTCGACCAATAGCTTGCCCTCGGCATGATTCATGGAGGCCAGGGCATTCAGTGTTGCCATGATCACAGCAAGATCATCACTCTTGAGAGCAGATTCCAGGGCTGGCAGAGCCAATGAACCCATTTCCCCGAGTGCCATCACAGCGGTCAGCTGGACCACGGGATTGGGCTCCAGACATTTTTGACCCAACAGATGGATCGTCTCGGCGCTGAAATTGTGATCCGGCCAAGCCACGGCGATCTGGGCCATGCCCTTGCAGCAACTGGCGCTGATGGTTGGATCGACGCTCTCGGCGAGCTTGTCTCGGATCAGCGGCTCCACCGCAGGACCGATGGCCCCCATCGCCCGAACTGCGCTCCGGCGCAGGCTCACATCTTCAGCATCGAGAAGGCCGAGTAGCCGAGTGCTGACGCTCGGATCACCACTGGCGATGATCTCATGCATCAGCCTGTCGCGCTGGTGGGGATTCGGATGGCTGAGTTGGGCGAACAGTCCGTCGATCGACATTTCTGGCAGAACCCGGGGTGTTGTTGTGAGGCGATAGGGGAAGTCTGCCAGACAAAAAAGCGGCCCCGAGGTGGGGCCGCAGAAGGGGCTGCAAAAGAGCAACGGGAGGCTTTGCCCTAGGGCAAGGCTGTGATCAGGAGAGGGACTCGATCACATAGGAGAGGAGCGACTTGAACTCCTTGGCGGCTTCAGGGCTCATGTCACGAGGAGCACAGGCGCGCTCACGGGTGTAGGAGAAGGCCTCGACATAGGCGGCGGTGGGCAGGTTGAGGGCGCGGTAGACCTCACGAGCACCGGCAATGCCCCACTCATCGATAGGACCGGTGCCGCCAACGACGAGGGAGTAGTTGATCAGACGCAGGTAGTGAGCGATGTCGCGGTAGCACTTGTCGGTTTTGACCTGATTTTCACCAGCTTCACCGGCTTGCTTGAGGTAGGGGTACTTCTTGAAGCAGGCATCACCGGCTTCCTGCACCACTTTGTCGAAGCCAGCAGCGAGCTTTTCAGCAGCTTCAAGGCGAGCAGCGGAACGCTGGATGGAACCTTGGACCGACTCGAGATCGGACTGGGTGGGGAAGCGCCCGGCAGCGTCAGCGGCAGTGACGACGGTGGTAACGACAGATTTCATTGGAAACTTCGAAGCGAATGGGTTTGGGAAGGATTCAGTCAGAGACTGGATGAAATCAGCCGAGTGCGCTGATGATGCGATCGAAGTAGCTGGCGGCTTCTGACGCGACAGCGGAGCAGTCACCCTGGATGGTTTCCATCTTGTTGAAGCGGGTGCCACCCATGCCTGGGGTGTTGGTCTCGCTGATGTGGGCGCAGGAGGAAGCCTTCATGATGGCAACGGCGCGACCAGCGGACTGGAGGGGCACACCCAAAGCGATGTAGGTCTCCTTGAGGCCGTTGAGGCAGCGGTCGTCGAGGACGGAAGCGTCGCCGGCGAGCAGGGCGTAGGAGATGTAACGAAGAACGATTTCGCCGTCACGCAGGCAGGAAGCCATGCGGCGGTTGGGATAGCAGTTGCCACCAGCCTGGATCAGGCCTGTGTTTTCGCAGATCATGCCCGAAACGGCGTCTGAAACGATGCAGCTGGCGTTGCTGGCGATCGCGTTGACGGCATCAAGGCGCTTGTTGCCATTGGCCACGTACTGGCGCAGAGCGGCGAGTTCGGACTCACCGATGGTGGCGGTCTTGGCGTCGGCGCTGACTACAGCGCGGGAGAAGGCGTCGAGCATGGGTTAGGGGAGAAACAAGGATGATGACGCAGTGAATAGAACGAAAACCGCTCTGTCACTTGAAGGAGAGTTTTTCAGGTCTCTCGCCCCCGGACGGGTTAACAAGGGACGCCACCAACAAAACTTCAAACAGAAGAAAGTATGAAGTCTTTCGATGGCTTGTGGTCTTGGTGTGGTGGCTGTCGGGCCTGCCTCGCCCTTCTGGCCACGGGGCCTGCCCAGGCCCTGACCCTGGATCCGGATCCGAGCAGGCAGAGGCGTTGTCCCGATTGTTGCCCGTACGCACTGCTAACCGGTGGACCCCCCGGCAGCCAAGGGAAACGCTTGTTGCTGCCCATCAGCCTCAGGCGCCTGGCCCCCGGCAACCCAACCCAGATGTCGGCGCCTGTTCCCTTGGTTCATCAGCTGTTTGATCAGCTGTTTGATCGGTGGATCGGCGCGTCACGGAGTGAGAAGGCTGTCGCGGCTGCTGCAACGCGCCAGGGGATTCCAGCAATCCAGTTCCTGGTTGGAGCGTGTCAGCAAGGAAGGGGCCCATTCCTCGATCCCCAGCGCTTCTGAGAACACCGCCCCTTTGATGCTGCGAGCCTGGGCCAGATCGGCTCCGCGCAGGTCAGCCCCGCGGAAGTCGCAGCCTTCGAGCTCGGTGTCCCGGAAGCGGCAGCGTGCCATCAAGGCTCCGGCAAAACGAGCCCCCCGCAGGTCTCCGCCCACAAAGGAGATGTCTTCGAGAATGGCTCCGCGCAGATCGGCACCACTGAGATGCACGCCGAGCATCGAGCAACCGCGCAGATCCATCCCACGCAGGTCGGCGGTGCAGAGGTACTTCCCAGACAGGTTGGCACCGGGGCCGACGGCACCCGAGTGGCGATAGTCGAACCCTTCAGGCCAGCGTGTCGCCGAGTCGTAGCGGGCCTGGCTCAGGCGCGCCTGGTCCAGCCGGGCTCCGCGCAGGTCTGCGGCCCTCAGATCGGCACGGCAGAGGTTGGCACCGGTTAGGTCCTGATTGCGAAGGTTCGCTCCCTGCAGGACTGCGGCACGTAAGTTCTGGGTCATGACAAAATCTGTTAGGCCTGCTGGAAACTGCTTCCGATCATGCAGCATGCAACAAGAGACGATTTGTCTGTGCCTGCATCAAGGTCGTTGACCTCTCCGCGCACGATGGCGGAGTTCCTGGCGAAAAGCGCTGGAATGTGGCTGTCACATCGATCCGTGCACCATTTCGAAGAGAGCGATGATGAGTCTGGATGTTCTAATCTGGTCATTGTTCCATTCGGTGCTGATGATCCTGCCGTGGAGCGGGTGTCTGAGCAATTCAACATTTCGGGCGGAGGCGCTGTAGGAGGCGCTCGATTTTATTGGCAGAGCAATACGATGAAGATGGATATCGTCAATGATAATGCTGCTGTATTGGTGGATATTCCTGACCCGAAAGATGTCACTCGAGGTGTGATGTATCGCGATATTGGTTATCTTGAAGGCTTGGCAGTCGCCAGTCGCTACGATATCAGTGAGGCTGGCGTGATGACCCTCCATACAGAATATGATCGCAACTCTGGGGTGGAGCGTTGTTGGTTTTTGAGTGACGACACGCGAGTCCGCGTGGGATCGTCACAGGTGATGGGAGGAGTCAATCTTGTCAGTTACTCTACGGAAACTAGGTGCCATGAAATGCAAGACTTTCACGCCCTCCGCCGGGACGCTGAATTGAGGCGTGAGGCACTCATGAATTTGGATTTGGATGCTGTTGATTTGGATGGAGCTCGCCGTTAATGTTTGACCATTGTCATAGTAGCCTGATTGAGCAAATTAAGAGTCTAGGAGGTACGCAGCTTCCCTTGGATTCTGATTTGGCTGAGCAAAGTAATCCACGCAAAGGAGCAGTTATTCGCAGTAGCCTTTGGCAGGCGCCAGGTATTCGCCGGTGGAGAGTGACGCAACTAGATGGCGGTGATGCTGTCCAAGTTCTCAATGCTGTGGCCTACCCTGAATTCGGTCGAGAGGAACCGATTCTTGGCATCGATCTTCTTGGTTTTGCCGTTCGAGATAAGTTGGTTGCTGTCATGGACTTCCAACCTTTGGAGCAGGGCAGCAGCTATGCCGAGCGGTATTTGTGTGGATTGAAAGCCATTCAGGCTCGCCATCCAAGCCTGGCTGCTGGTGAAGCGATGCGTGCGTACGATGCAGATCAATATTTTTCGCCGTTTCTTTTATTTGCGCGGGGGTCTATCACCGAGCTTGAGCCGCTGGTGGAGCAGTCTTTTCAGGAAATCATTCAGGCCTATGCGGCGATGCACTTAGAGGCAGTCAGCACACCTGAACAGAGTGATCGTGTCGAAACTCTGCAGCGTGCTTACGATCAGTACAGCGCGGAACGTGATCCTGCCCACGGTTTATTTACCAGTTATTTTGGGGAGGAATGGAGTAATCGTTTTATGCGAGCGTTCCTTTTTCCCCTTTCTTCTTTTGTGTCTACTCCTGTCAAACACTTATGACCTGGCGCTGGGAACCTTTCTTCAACCATGCTGTGACTCAGATCACGGCAAAACTCGCGTTGGAGCCTTATCCGATTCCGGCAGGTATGGCGGAAAAGGTGGGTAGCACCGGGTCTCGTGCCAAGCCGATCGCTGTCACGACCACAAGCTGGGGAGTGCGAAATGACAAACTCCGTCAGGCGAGGGCTGCCTGTGTGGATGCAGAGCCGAATCCCCAGGTGCTGAATCTTGTGATCAGCCCGGAGCCCCGCTTTGATCTTCCCTTCTTTGGTGCTGACCTGGTGACGTTGCCGGGAGGTCACCTGATCGCTTTGGATCTTCAACCCGTCTTGAAACGAGATCGTCTCCATACGCAGGCTGTCTGGTCAAGATTGAGGCCGGTGTTTGACCACTTCCGCGCACTGTTACCCGATGGAGGCCCTATTCCTGATGAGGCAGAACCATACTTCTCTCCCTGCTTTCTCTGGACCCGGTTGCCACTGACAGCAGAGAGTGAGACCTTGATTGAAGGGCCTTTGATGGCTGCATTTGTTGCCTATCTGGATCTCTATCTTGATCTCATTGCAGAGGCCAATCCAGTGGATGATTCACGGATGCAGCAATTAAAAGAGGGGCAACTTAGATATCTCGACTACCGAGCTGAGAAAGATCCTGCCCGCGGTATGCTAACAAGATTTTATGGTGAAGAATGGACCGAGGCCTACATCCATGGATTTCTTTTTGACCACCGCTGAGTGAGGAGCGGTGCTTTAAGAATTCAGCCATCGCTGCTCATTAAACTTGCAGCGAATTCAGTGTTCATCAGTGGCACTGCAATGAGAAAATCATGACGATCTCGGTAAAATGACCACACCATCCCAAGGTCAAGACCTTCGCAATGGTCTGCCACAAGCCATGCATCGCGAGAATCGACACCAATCCCCATCATCAATGCATAGAGTTCATCGGGATTATGGGCGCCAGTCACCTTCAACGCCGAGCCAACGACGTAGGTGAGGATGCACGGCTTTTCGTTTTCCTGTTGATCTGAAGCGAAGACAATATTGTTATCTGTGGTTAAGTGAAGACCTGCCACTGCTGACTGCCAAGTCGATTGGATATCGGCCTCAAGACTGACAATTAGCTTGCCCCCCCCGGCGTTGATTTCCAATCTTTTGCCCCAGTTCTGAACCAGCAGTGCTTGGAGCCGCGTTTGCTGCTCAAAGGCGGAGCGATGGTTCAGGGGATTTGCCATGGGTTGATCAGATCTACCAGTCTTGTAGATGGACAATAAACTCTAAGTGGCCAAGGCTGGACTTGCCACGAATTAGCGGTAAAGTCGATTCGTGTATCCGCGATCTTTCCCGTGGACCGATCTCATCAGAGGTTAGCAGAGCAGGTTGAGGCTTTATCGCAGATATGTGAAACCTTGGTCATACGCCTTTTGGAGGCAGAAGAGCAGCTTGAACTCTTATCTGCCTTAATGAATGAGGGCACTATAACCGGATTGAAGGATGGTTTGAGCTGTCAGGCGAGTGATCAAGCCTTAAGTGAAGCAGCTGCCACGATCCAGAGACTTGGGCTCTATTTAGATGCCAAAACCTCAGCGGTGGGTCAACCCCTGGAGTCCTTCGCACAACCGAATCATTCTGACCCTCAGCGAATTCAAGCCAGCCATGCAGAACCTTTGCTGGATGACTCTGATTTTATCGATGACGTTAATCAAGAATTAAATGCCAACTACGAGGAAAGCCTTGATGATCGTCAAGACTTTCTCGCGGCGTAGCAGGCCTGCAAAGTTATAGAGTTTATCGGCTTTAACCTGTCCCATCAATTCTGGCATTACAGGCACCTACAGCCTATTTCCAGCCCGTGCTCAACATGGCCCCGGCAGTGGCTAGTAGAATTCCAATAATGGCTACGCCGCCGAAGGCCGCCAAGCCCAGCCAGATCTGCAAAATAACTTTTGGGGGCTGGCCATTCACCCATCCAGGCAAATTCAGACCAGCTTGGCCGTTCCCTGAGGGGGCTCGTTGCTGGCTGACCTCACGCCAGTAGGCGTCATAACGAGGTGCTTTCTGGTTGAAAGGCAATTCGCCTTGTTGACGGCCCGGTAGAGATCTGGAGCGTTGATGGGGGATCTGGTCATAACCGAAAGCGTCAAGATACTCTGGCGAATCAAGCAGAGTATCGATGAATCCCGCAAATCCCTTTGTTGCAATAACAATCGACCACGCCATTTCTTCGTCGGCTCCGAAGGTGTCGCGCCCTAAGACTCTCCCGACGACTTGCTCTACGACGCGGTAATTACTGTTACATTGATAGAAGCCATCTTGAAATTTCTTGGACAAAAGCAAGCCTCGCACGAAGTCACGAGCTTGAATTTGTTCGTTGGTGAATTGCGACTCCAGCATCGCTTCGCGGTCATAGGCGAAAGCATGAAAGAATATCTGACGGTAGGCGCTTTCTATTTGTTCTGTACGGCTTGTTTTTTGGCGTATGGACTCATCGTTCCCAACCGAAAAAGATGCAACGCGTGCGTTCTGGGTTGTGCGCGCGTAAGGGAGAAGCGTCAGTGCCATACGTGTCAATGTTCTTTTCAAGATACTAAGCAATAGTGCTAATATTTATACCAAGATAGGTGAAATCATTACATAGCTTCACTGGCCTCCTGGGCGTCCTCACTTGGCAAGCCAGTCCATCGGTAGCTCATCGCTGTGGTCGGCCAGGCGTTCAAATACGAAGGGTCCTGCCAGTGATCCCCACAGTTGCTCGTGACTCTGGGGATCGTGGCCGCGGTCGACGGTTTGCATGGTTTGACTATCCAGTTGGAAGTTGCTCACCAGATAGGCCGGCACTCCTTGGCGTTTGACGATGCAACGGCAGCCAGGTTCCACTTCTCCGAAGAACCCTTCGCCCTGCTCCTGCACGTAGTAGGTACAACCTTCCAGGCTTTCGAGATCATCCATTGTGATTTCAGCCCTCCTGCTGGGATCCTCTACGGCACCCCAGAAGCGTTTGGAGTCTCGAAGGGTGTGGTTGACGATCACAAGTCCGCGGTGATCTTCCTTCACTGTGAGGACACGAATTCGATAGGGTTGCAATGGAGTGACGGCATAAGCCTGCTCCAGTAGCAGTGAGCCTGGCATCAACTGGGGCAAGGGCCGGAATCGAACCAGGATGTGGCCATAGAGAGGAGGATTCTCGAAGGCCTGGCGTTGATTGCTGAAACTCGCAGCGAGTTGGATCAGTAATCGGGAGGATGGGGTCATCATTCCGTCACCCTATTCGTTTGGCTTTGGCTCTTCTGGTTCGTCCTTTCCTGGCTGCAGAAGGACCTGTTGCAAGGTTCTAAAGGCTCCATGAGCTCTGCCTTAACTGGCGACTGACTGGCAACGGACTTGAAACTGCTGGATTCAGGCAAGGCCGCGTTGATCAACGTTCCATCGGCATCGGCATCGGCAGCTGGCTGAGCTTGAGTTGTGCCATGCCATGCTGTGCCGAGCCTGTGCCGAGCCTGTGCCGAGCCTGTGCCGAGCTGGCCGCTTGGCGCTGGTGCGTGCTTCCTCACCGTTCCCGCAGGCGCAAGCGGAACAGGGCGACCTGCATGACCAACTCGGGCTTGCTGATGGCGAATGGATGGTCACTGAGTTCAGCGATGGCTTGCTGCAGCGTTAACTCACGGTTGGCTGGCTCGCCTGTGGTTGCTGGGTTGAGCTTCTCCCAGACAGCGTCAAAGGCCACTCCGTAGCTGTCGGCATTGGTGAACTGCCGATCAAGTGGCTGCTCGGGAGGGATGGGCATGGAGAAACCTGGGAGGGAGGTTGGGCGACTCAGGAATGGGGCGTGGGCCGCATGGGTCAGCCGACTGCTGTGAGTGGGCCCTTTCATGGCCGGCATCTCAGCGAGCTGACGGGAACGGAGCGGAGCAGCGCGGACGCTGGATGGGATGGTCTGATCAATGAATGCCAGGACCCAGATTTGAACTGGGGACACGGCGATTTTCAGTCGCCTGCTCTACCAACTGAGCTATCCCGGCTTGCTACTGAGGTAGCAGATGTGGATCTTAGATCACGGCCTGGAGCTGGGGTGCGGGCCAAGCAGAGCAGGCCAGCCACGCGAAATCCTGCGTCTTGCAGAGCCACTGCGGCGGCGTTGGCCGTCGCTCCGGTGGTGAGGATGTCATCGACAATCAAGATCGGCTGCCGGCGCCAGCCAGGCGGCTTGCCCATGGCACTGGCCTGGCAGCGGAAGGCCTCCGCCTGGTTGAGCGCGCGCATGGCCCGGTTCAGGTGGTGCTGGCCCAAGGTGGGCCGGCGCCGTTGCAGCGGCTGGATTTCAGGTAGCCCAAGCCCTTGGCAGATCAGTTGGGGTAAGGGATTGCACCCCCGCTGCTTCCAGCTGGGAATCGCCACGATCCGGCCGTTGCCCTGGAGTTCGGCAGGCAGGGTCTGGCGCAGACTTCCGGCCAGGCTGCGCAGCATTTGTGGCTGGGGGTTGGTTCGCTGGCGGAGCAGCAGCTGGCGCAGGGCCCCTTCGTAGAGCCCAAGGCTCCACCACGGCAGCGGCCATTGCCCCTGGAGTCCGCCGGCGGGTAGGGCGAGGCGGCTCTGGCAGGGCTCGCAGAGTGCGGCCTCGCTGCCGGAGCGGATGGCCTGGCGGCAGATTGCGCAACAGGGCTGGCAGACAAGCTCCAGGCTTCCGCGCAGAACGGCGTGAATCCAAGACAAGGCTTCGCCCCCAGGCTGGGTTGCCTGCTCAGGGTTCCCACCTTGAGCGCTCACGGTTGCGGCCTCTTTGCAGAGCGAAGCGACCAGAACAGCGGGCTGTACGCAAAAGGCAATCCGGTTCACAGCTCCTGGGCCTACTCAGCCCTTGGGCCTGCTCAGCCTTTGGGCATGGAACGCAGCATGGCCACCAGGGTGCGATGGGCATCCTCGCTGTCGGTGAGGGTGTGATCAAACGGGACGGCCACGGTGCTGCCGTCCACCTCCAGTTCCATGGCCTCGGGGAGCACCTGCAGCATCCGGGCCGACTGGGGGGCTTCAACGCCGCCGTAATGGCGGGCGTAGGAGAGCACCGCTTCGGCATGGTCGTTGTTCATGTGCAGGCAGATCCTTGCGCTGACATCGGGAGTGAGTGGATCGGCGGGCATTGGCTTCCAGGTGACAGGGACGCCGATTCTGGCCCGCCCGGCTTTCAGCCGGCTCCGAAGCGCTGCCAGAGCAACAGGGCCAGGCGCGTACTGCTGAAGGCCACAAATCCGGCCAGCACAACGAACAGGGCCATCGACACCACGGATTTGATGCGTTCGTTCATGGCTCTGGGGGCAATGGGAGCAGGTCGCCTCCATCTTCGGGCCCTAGCCCCCGACAGGCCAGCCGGGCGCTGCCCAGGGCCGACGACAATCCCGGACGGTTGATCACCGGCACACCCAGGGCCTGCTGCCTCAGTCGGCGCCACTGGGGATTGCGGGCGCCGCCACC
This sequence comes from Synechococcus sp. SynAce01, assembly GCF_001885215.1. Classification (GTDB taxonomy): domain Bacteria; phylum Cyanobacteriota; class Cyanobacteriia; order PCC-6307; family Cyanobiaceae; genus Regnicoccus; species Regnicoccus frigidus. Next base: position 1,777,859 of record NZ_CP018091.1, read on the forward strand.
GAGGGTGATCACCCGCCCGATCGCTGGAGCTCCAAGCGCCTGCAACCGTTGCCAGCCTTCGGCCTCGATCTGGGCCATCCCCTCCAGCAGCCCCTGCAGAAACAGGGCATCGCTCACAGGCCTGGGACCCAGCACCGGCTGCCGATCGGGATCGTCGACGGGGAAGCGCTCACCCCGGCCCGGCAGCGGCTGGAGCTGGAGGCCGCTCGGCCGGCTGGGGTCGATCTGGCGGCTTAGCTCCGCCAGCTGCTGATCGCTGAAGAACTGGCGTAATACGCCGCCACCGCTGTTGGAGGCTCCCCCCACAAGCCAGCGTTGATCCAGGCGGTGCGCGCTCACCCCAGGGGCCTGAATCGGGCGGTCGACGAACTGTTTGAGCACCAGCGTGGTGCCCAGAACGGTGAGGCCGTCGCCGCTCGCCAGGCCGGCAGCCAGCACGGCGGCATTGGCATCGGTGGTGCCGGCCACCACCTGGCAGCTCGGCGGCAGGCCCAAGGCTGTGGCCGCCAGCGGGTTCAAGCTGCCGAGCCTGCTGCCGCTTGGAACCACCTCAGGTAGGGCTGCGCTCCAGGGTTGATCCAGGAGTGTTCCCAGCCAGCGCCCGCCGGCTAGATCCCAGCCCAGGCGCAGATTGTTGCCTTCTTCGCCCCAGCGCCAGTGACCCAGCAACCAGCCCATCAGCCAGTCGGCCTGATGGCGGAGCAGGAAAGGGCCACCCTGGTGCTGGTTGATCAGTCGCAGTGCCCTGGCCAGACTGCTGCTTGCGCTCGCTGCCGAAGTCCCCTCCGGCACCAGGGCCTGGAGCCTGCCGGCCTGCTCGGGGCAGGCCTTGTCGTAGGGCAGGGCCTCAGCCAGTGCCGAGCCGTCCGGCCGGCAGAGCAGCAGGGTGCCGGATGTGCCATCGAGGCTGATCGCACCAACGCGGCAGCGCAGTTCCCTGGGCAGGGAGCCCACCAAGGCAACCAAGCCGAGGCGCCATCCCTCAGGATCGGAAAAGGGTCGTCCATAGGCCAGAGCCCGTTCGCAGCCACGAATCGCGAGACCTTCAGCATCCATCAAGGCGAGCCTCAGCCCACTGCTGCCGAAATCAACGCCCAGGGCCAGGGTGTCTGGTGGTGCCGGCCGCACCATCTCCGCTCAGATGGCGCTGCCGGCGGCAATCTTTCCAACTGTGGCCTGCCGCAAGACCGTGGCGTTGGCCTCCACGTTCTCCCAAGGGAGATTCAGATCATCCCGGCCGAAATGGCCATAGGCCGCCACATCCTGGTAGAAGCGGCCGCCGCGCTCCTGGGGAAGGGTGCGCAGGCCAAAGCTTTCGATGATGGCGCCGGGGCGCAGATCGAAGTGCTCCTGGACCAGGGCGGTGAGATCCTCGTCGCCCAGCTTTCCAGTGCCGAAGCTCTGCACCAGGATGCTGGTCGGCCTGGCCAGCCCGATGGCATAACTGAGCTGCACTTCAAGGCGCTCGGCCAGGCCTGCCGCCACCAGGCTCTTGGCCACATGGCGGGCCGCATAGGCAGCGGAGCGGTCCACCTTGGTGGGATCCTTGCCGGAGAAGGCACCACCGCCGTGGCGGGCGGTGCCGCCGTAGGTGTCAACGATGATTTTGCGGCCGGTCAGGCCCGCATCGCCCTGGGGCCCCCCCACCACGAACTTGCCGGTCGGGTTGACCAGAAAACGGGTGGAGCCGCGATCGGGCTGGATCATCAGATCGGCCGTGGCGGGGACGACGACGTGCTCCCAGAGGTCGTCGGCGATGCGCCGCTGCAGGCCGGCCTCATCACTGATGCCATCGATCACGGCCGTGTGCTGGGTGGAGATCAGCAGGGTGTCGATCGCCACCGGTCGATCGTTCTCGTACACCACGCTGACCTGGGTTTTGCCATCGGGCAGGAGATAGGCCAGGAGGCCGTTGTGGCGCACCTCGGCCAGGCTTCTTGCCAGCCGGTGGGCCAGGCTGATCGGCAGGGGCATCAACTCAGGTGTTTCGTCGCACGCGAAGCCGAACATGATGCCTTGGTCGCCGGCGCCCACCTGGTCGAGCGGATCTCCGGCGTGATCGTCGGCCTCGTCCACCCCTTGGGCGATGTCTGGGGATTGCTGATCGAGTGCCACCAGCACGGCGCAGCTGTGGGCATCGAACCCACCGGCTCTGGCTCCGCTATAGCCGATCTGCTCGATCACCCCGCGCGCCAGGGTCGTGAAGTCGACCTTGGCGGTGGTGCTCACTTCGCCGGTCAGCAGGCAGAGGCCTGTGTTCACAACCGTTTCACAGGCCACCCGACTGAGTGGATCGATGCTGAGCAGGGCATCGAGAACGGCATCACTGATCTGATCGCAGATTTTGTCGGGATGCCCTTCTGTGACCGATTCAGAGGTGAAGATGTAACGGCTCATTCAAGGATGATCCAAGACGTTGGCCATGAGCTTATCGCCTGTTCCCAGCATCCTTTCTCACATCAGGCTTGCCTGATTCACTGTGCCGCCGCCCCTGAACTTGTTGGCTTCAGGCGTGATTGGCTGGATCTGTGGCCTGCACCGTGAGCTCCGACCAGTGATCGATCAGCAGGTGCCCGCCGGCCAGCTTCGGCTTGGTGGCCCAGCCGGCCGTGTAGCCCAGTGCATGGGGAATCCCGGCCGCGACCGCCATGGCTAGATCGCTGTCGGCGTCGCCGATCAGCGCGCAAGCGCCAGGGTCAACGCCCAGTTGGGCGCAGAAGTGATGGACGGCCAAGGGATTGGGTTTGGCCGGCAGGTGATCGGCGCTCCAGATGCCCCGGATGTGTTTCTCCAGGCCATGGGCCGCTAGGAAGTGCTTGATGCCATGGGTCTGATCGTTGCTGATCACCCCGAGGACAACACCGGCCCGATCGAGAGCAAGCAGCAGCGGCGCCAGCCCTTTGGTGGTCGGGGCGGAGGCTGGTTCGCTGCCAGCAGCCGCGTCGATGCTGTCGAAGAGGATTTCGCTGCGATTCAGGGCCTCAGGCCAGCCAAGACCCACCTGGGCGAAAGCCGTTGCCGTGGCGATCAGGTTGTGCATCCTGCTGGCCACAGCGGTGATCCCGGCCGGATCGATCCGGCCAGCCCTGACGCCATAGGCACTTTCCAGAAGATCCCGAAGCCTGGCGCGATGCCCTGAACCCACCTGGCTGAGGCAGGCCAAGATCCTGGCTTCAGCCAGGGCAAGCAGCTTGGGTTCGCTGCGGCTCATGGTGCCGTCCTTGTCGAAGAGAACGGCCTGAAGCCAACCCAGTGGAACACCTTTAAGCCGGAGTTGGGCCACCGGCGCCACGGCAGACCCTGGGAACGGCTCAGTCGAGGGTGACACCCATCGGTTCGTTCTCTTCAGCCTGCTCCAGCAGCATCTGCTTGTAGCGGGCCGCCATCTCCTCGGCCTTGTCGAACACCTTCTGGGGGTCGGTGAGCATGTCACCGGGTTCCGGCTCCAGGGCCTTGGTGGAGAGCGAAATCCGACCCCGCTCGGCGTCGAGGTCGATGATCATCACCTTCATCTGATCATTCACATTCAGCACCGTGTGAGGTGTTTCGATGTGCTCGTGGCTGATCTCAGAGATGTGCAGCAGACCGCTGACTCCACCGATGTCGATGAAGGCGCCGTAGGGCTTGATGCCGCGGACGGTTCCGAGCACTACCTCGCCCACCTCGAGGCGATTCATCTTGCGCTCAACCAAGGCGCGGCGATGGCTGAGCACCAGGCGGTTGCGCTCTTCATCGACCTCCAGGAACTTGAGGGGAAGGAAATCGGCAACGAGATCTTCCTTGGGCTTGCGGGTGCTGATGTGGCTGCCTGGGATGAAGCCCCTGAGGCCTTCCACCCGAACCAGGGCACCGCCGCGGTTGGTGGCGAAGACTTCGCTGTAGATGGTGGCGTCTTCCTTCTGGAGCTGACGCACCCGCTCCCAGGCCCGCTGGTATTCAATGCGGCGGATCGAGAGCGAGAGCTGGCCGTCCTCGTTCTCCTCACTCATGATGAAGAACTCACGCACCTCGCCAGGCTGCAGCACATCGCTGAGAGCCTCGACCCGGTTGATCGAGACCTCCTGCAGGGGCATGAAGGCGGCCGTTTTGGCGCCGATGTCGATCATGGCGCCCTTGGGCTCCATGGCGAATACCGTGCCGTTCACCACATCACCCGGCTTGAAGTTGTAGTCGTACTTGCTGAGCAGGGAGGCGAACTCATCGAGCGTGAAGCCGGCGCTCTCAAAGTCACGGGAGACGGCCCGGCTGGCTGGGTCATCCGCAGTGGGAACCTCTTCCGGGATGTCGAGGTCCAGATCTGCCGCTGGTTCGTTGGCGAGATCCAGATTGGCCTCGGTGCTGCTGATCTCGGAAGGGGTCACGGTCATGAAGGGATGGCGGTCTGCCTTTGGCAGAACGAGGGAGTGGTGCCCTGCCCGCCGACAGAAAACACCTGACCATCGATCATACAAAAGCCCCCTGCGCAGACCAAGCTCAGCCTGGGCTGATCAACGCGCCACGACCGCCAGGCTGGTGGAACTGCCATCGCCCTGGGGCCGTGACGTTCGCAGACTGAGGCCTTTCAAGGTGGCCACGAAATCGTGGATGCCCTGGAACTGGCGATAGACGGAAGCGAAACGCACGTAGGCCACTTCGTTCATCTCGCTGAGCTGGTGCAGAACGAGTTCACCAATTTCGCTGCTGCTGACCTCGCGGCTGTTGCGCTGCTGAAGCAGCATTTCGATCTCATCGACCACCAACTGCAGCCTGGCGGGCTCGAGGCCGGTTTTTTCACAGGCCCGAATCAAGCCATTGAGAAGCTTGGAGCGATTGAAGATTTCCCGGACACCGTTGCGTTTGATCACCGTCACCGGCACAGTTTCGACCCGCTCGTAGGTCGTGAAGCGAAAGTCACACTGCAGGCATTCGCGCCGCCGCCGCACACTGCGGCCACTGTCAGCGGAGCGAGATTCGAGCACCCGGCTGTCGGTGTGTTGGCAGGAGGGACATTGCATCCCACGGACGCCCAAAAGTTTGACTCAAGTGTAAACAGTAACTCTCGAAATAAGAAGGCTGTTGTTGCAGTCGTTCTGGATTCCGGAACCGGCACCATCCTGCTGTAGCCACGAGGCAGCCATAAAACAACCCCCTTGCCGAAGCAGGGGGGTTGGAGTTGAGGGGAGACCCGGTGGTTCCCTCGGTGTTACTTGCCGATCTTGGGGGGATCGCGGAAGGCGATGGCGAAGAACAGCGTGGCCAAGGCCAAGGTCAGGATGAGGATGTAAGCAAAGCTTTCCATCTGGATTCTCCGGGAGTGAGGGGATCAGCTGATCGTGCTGCCGGCAGAAGGTGTGGCGCTCTGGGCCGTCCGGCGTGTGGTTTTGTCGCCCAGCTTCTGGAAGAGACCGAACTCAATCTGCTCACCGAGATCGGGGTCGATGCCGGCAAACACATCCCGGTAAAGGGTGCGGGCCCCGTGCCAGATGTGTCCGAAGAAGAAGAGCAGCGCAAAGGTGGCGTGGCCGAACGTGAACCAGCCGCGAGGTGAACTGCGGAAGGTGCCATCGGAGTTGTAGGTGGTGCGATCGAATTCGAAGGCCTCACCCAGTTGCGCCTTGCGGGCCAATCGCTTGACCGCGGCCGGGTCGGTGAAGACCTGACCATTGAGGGCTCCGCCATAGACCGTGGCGGTAACGCCGGTCTGCTCGAAGGAATACTTGGCCTCGGAGCGTCGGAAGGGGATGTCGGCCCTGACGATGCCCTGGCTGTCTTCCAGCACCACCGGGAAGTTCTCGAAGAAGTTCGGCAAGCGCCTCACTTCAAGTTCACGTCCTTCCTGATCGGTGAAGCTGATATGGCCGATCCAGCCTGTGGGCAGGCCGTCACCATTGACCATGGGGCCGACACGGAACAGGCCTCCCTTGGCAGGACTGTTGCCGACGTAGTCAAAGAAGGCGAGCTTCTCAGGAATCGCGGCATAGGCCTCTTCCTTGGAGGAACCGTTCTCGAGGGCCGTGGCCACACGACGGTTGATTTCTGTCTTGAAGTAGCCCTGATCCCACTGATAGCGAGTGGGTCCGAACAACTCCACAGGAGTGGCCGCTGAGCCATACCACATCGTTCCAGCCACGATGAAGGCGGCAAAAAACACGGCGGCGATGGCACTGGCCAGCACCGTTTCGATGTTGCCCATCCGCAGGGCTTTGTACAGCCGCTCCGGTGGACGGGTGGTGATGTGGAAAATGCCGGCGATGATGCCAACGATCCCCGCCGCAATGTGGTGGGCCACAATTCCGCCTGGATTGAAGGGGTTGAAACCCTCTGGCCCCCAGGACGGTTGCACCGCCTCGATGTGGCCATTGAGTCCGTAGGGATCGGTGACCCACATCCCCGGACCAAAGACCCCGGTTAGGTGGAAGGCGCCGAAACCGAAGCAGCCAAGACCTGCCAGCAGCAGGTGAATGCCGAAGATCTTGGGAAGATCGAGCGCCGGTTCACCAGTGCGGGGGTCTTGCCAGATCTCCAGATCCCAGTAGGTCCAGTGCCAGATGGCGGCAAGGAACAGCAGACCGCTGAAGACAATGTGTGCTGCAGCGACGCCTTCGAAACTCCAGAAACCGGGGTCAACCCCGGTTTCACCGGTGACACTCCAGCCGCTCCAGCTTCCAGTCACGCCAAGGCGGGCCATGAAGGGCATGACGAACATGCCCTGGCGCCACATCGGGTTGAGAACCTGATCGGAGGGGTCGAAAATCGCGAGCTCGTAAAGAGCCATGGAGCCGGCCCAGCCGGCGACCAGAGCGGTGTGCATGAGGTGCACGGCCAGTAAGCGGCCCGGGTCGTTGATCACGACTGTGTGCACCCGATACCAGGGCAGTCCCATGGGGGTAGATCCGGCGAAACAAACAGTTGCCGCAACGCAAGCGTTAGCGGTGGACGATCGATTGGATCGATCCGTCGGCTGATCGTAAGGGTTCTCGGTGGCATGGGGCGGGCGAACCCCATCAGCTGAAACGAGCCGTGACCGTGGATCCTGTCGATTGACGCCAACGCGGTTACAAATCGCAACCTCTTCCCTGAGAATGGGGTCTGTCGCCTGACCCTCCATGCCCGTGATCCGATTCGTCCGCGAGGGGCTCGATGTGGAGTGCTTCCCCGGAGAAAATCTGCGTGAGGTGGCCCTGCGCGAGGGCGTCGAGCTCTATGGCCTTAAGGGCAAGCTTGGCAACTGCGGCGGCTGCGGCCAGTGCATCACCTGCTTTGTGGCGGTGGCCCCGGGCGACTCCACCGCGCTCAGTGCCCGCACGGCCGTGGAAGACCGCAAGCTCCAGAACCGTCCTCTCGATTGGCGCCTGGCCTGTCAGGCACTGGTGGAGCACTCGGTGGTGGTGCTGACCCGTCCGCAGCTGGGGCTTGCCGATGGTCAGGCCCAGCTGGAAGCGGCCCTGGCTGCCCCCCTGCCGGCCGGCCCCACCGCGTGGCCGGAGCAGCCGGAGACCGCTGAGCAGCAATCCGCAACGACCGATGAAGACAGCCCAGAAGGGCCGATGGCCGGTGATACGGTCCGGTGACTCCCGTCAACACCGATGGAAACCAACGATCTCGGTTTCGTGGCCAGCCTGCTGTTCGTTTTGGTGCCGGCAGTTTTTCTGATCATCCTTTACATCCAGACCAACAGCCGCCAACAGGGCTGAAGCTCAGTTGTTCCTTTCGGGCTCCCGCACCAGCAGCACGGGGGCCTGGGCGTGGACCCGGATGTAATCGCTCACCGAACTGCCGAGCAGCCGGTCGATGTCGACCAGGCTCTTGGCCACGAGAGGACGCCGGTCTTGGGAGGCGATCACCAGGAGATCCGCGTTGACCTCTTGGGCCGTCTCGCAGACCCCGCGACCGATGTCACCGGTGCGGTGCAGCCCCTTGAGCTCCACACCGAAGCTGCGGGCGCGTTGCACCGCTTTCTCGAGCACGTCATCGGCCGGGCTTTTGCCGCCCCGGCTGGGAACGATGTCCTTGCGGCTCACGTGGACTCCCGTGAGCACGCCACCGGGAATGTCACGCACCAGTTCGCAGGCGATTCGCAGAGCGTCGTCTCCCACTCCGGTGCCGTCAATCGCGACCAGGACTCTGTTGACGTGCCTCACGTAGAGGTCGTCGCGGACCAGCAGCATCGGCCGGGTGGCGAGCTGGAACACGTATTGGCTGGAGCTGTTCGAGAGGATCGACTGCAGTCGACCCAGACCGCGCGAGCCCATCACGATCAGGTCGACATCGAGCTCGTCGGCCACCGTGAGCACGGTCTGTTTGGCATCGCCCTGGCGGATGACTGCGTTCACCTCTTCGGGGTTGAGGCCCAGGCGTTGGATCGCTTCGGCCACGAGCCCGGAGGCCCGCTGCCAATGCTCCTGAAAGCCAGCGCCAGCCTGTTCGGTGACGACATGGAGCAGGTTGAGGCGAGCCTGCCTGAAGGAAGGAAGGGCACGCAACATGCGCACCATCTCCTCGACATTGCCCTTGCCGGAGTCGGCGATCAAAAGATTGCGAAACACGAGGCCATCGCGGTTCTGAAGCAGCTTATGGCTCAGCCCCCTGTAGGGATCGCATGGACGGAAAGGTCGTAATGCAGCCGCAACTGAATCCGCCTGCCCGTGAGTGGTGCCTCCGGCGCCTGGTGTTGCCCCAACACACCGACCACGCCGGCGTCATGTGGCATGGCGCCTATCTGGGTTGGTTGGAGGAGGCCCGGGTGGGAGCCCTGGCCTCGGTCGGGCTGGCCTACAGCGCGCTCTCGGAGCGGGGGCTGGAGCTGCCGGTGGTGGCCTTGGCGATGGATTACCGGCAACCCCTGAGGCATGGCGATGCCGTGGAGGTGCGCAGCGTGGTGGAATCGCGCCGGCGGCTACGTCTGATCTGGAGCAGCCGCTTTCTCAATGGGAGGGGTGAACTGGCGGCGGAGGCGCGGGTGGACCTGGTGGTGCTGGATCTTGGCCCTGACCGCGGCCAGCGCCGACTGCTGCGGCACTATCCGCCTGATCTGGAGACTGCCTTGAAGGCCTTGGCGCTGGGCCCTCCCGAGGACCCGGAATTTCATTGCTTGTAGTATTTTTGTACTGCTAAGTGAAGAGCGGAGGCCGTGGGCGATCTTGTGGCCGGAGTGTTCCCCAGCTGCCTGGGGCCTTGGCCCCGCCAGCGGCGGCTCTGGTGGTTGCTTTGGAGTGGCTGCCCGGGGTTGGGCTGGGCTCGCCTTGGCCAGCTCGAATCCGCCTTCGGCTCGCTGCAGGCAGCCTGGCGGACCTCCGCTGAGCAGTTGCTCGAGCTGCCAGGGCTGGGGCGAACCCGGGTGGCACAGATCGAGGCGCATCGCCGCCGCTGGGGGGCGGATCCATGGCGCAACGGCAATCTCCCGTTGCCCTCCCCCCGGCGGGTGCTTCTCCCCGGTGATCCGGCCTCTCCCCGGGCCCTGGCCCAGTTGGACCGTCCACCCCTGGCCCTCTACTGGGATGGTCACGGCACGCTTTGGCCGAGGCTGCGCGAGCGCCTGGCCATTGCCGTGGTGGGAACGCGCCGGCCCTCCCTGCATGGCCTCTCGATGGCGCGGGAGCTGGGGGCGGCCCTGGCCAAGGCGGGCTGGCCCGTGGTGAGTGGTCTGGCCGAAGGCATCGATGCGGCCGTCCACCGCGGCTGCCTCGAGGCCGGCGGCCGGCCTGTTGCGGTGCTGGGCACACCCCTGGAGCGGGTTTATCCCCGCCATCACGGCAGCCTCCAGGCCGCCGTGTCCACCAACGGGCTGCTGATCAGCGAGCTGCCTGCGGGGGCAGCGGTAGCGCGCGGCCATTTCGCCGCGCGCAACCGTCTGCAGGTGGCGCTCTCCCAGGCCGTAATTGTTGTTGAGTGCCCCGAGCAAAGCGGTGCGCTCCACTCCGCCAGCTTGGCCTGGGAGCAGGGGCTGCCCCTCTGGGTGGTCCCCGCCGATGCTGGCAAGGCCTCAGCCGCCGGTAGCAATCGGTTGCTGTTGCGGGGGGCGACGCCGTTGCTTGCTGCCGCTGATCTGATCGCCCAGCTGGGCCAGGGCCCCCTGGGCTGCCCTGGAAAGGCGGGGGTGCCGCTCACTCCTGGGCCGCTCCAGGGGGGGCATCCCGCCCATCAAGCCTCAGCCTCTGACCGGGCCCTGCTCGCTGCCCTCGGTGGGGGAGCCTCGCTGGAGCAGCTCCGCTTGGCCCTGGGCCTGCCTGTCAAGGATCTCGCCTCTCGGTTGCTGGGCCTGGAATTGGCTGGCCAGATCAGGGCAGAACCCGGACTCTGCTGGCGACCATGCGGGGGATCAGGTTTCTAGGCTGATGACCAGCTCCTGCCCAGCGTCTGGCGTGGCACTTCAGGTGGTTGAAAACCTCACCGGTTCCGAGTTGCTGGCCTGGCGCCTCACCATGCTGGCCGAGGGGGGCGAGGCCGCGTCGTTCGATTGGCTGCTGGATCTGGCCGCCGGGTTAAGAGGGCCGGAGCGTCAGCATCTCTGGTTGGATCCAGAGCGTGCTGTTGTTTTGCAGTGCAGCTGTGAGCAGTTGGCCGGGCTCTGGCGCCAGCATTTGCGCGAGCACACCCCCTTGCAATATCTGGTCGGGCTCTGCCCCTGGCGTGATCTCGAGCTGCAGGTGGCCCCCGGCGTGCTGATCCCGCGCCAGGAAACCGAGCAGCTTGTGGATCTGGCCCTGGAGCTGATGGCACAGCAGGCGCCCGATTCCCCAGCCCACCTCCTGCGCTGGGCCGACCTGGGCACCGGCTCCGGATGTCTGGCGGTGGCCCTGGCCAGGGCGTTGCCCACCAGCGCTGGTGTGGCTGTGGATTGCAGTTCTGCCGCCCTCCTTCAGGCCGAGGCCAATCTTTTGGCGGCAGGGGTTGCTGATCGGGTCGACCTGCAGCTGGGATCGTGGTGGGGCCAGGCGGCCGCCTTTTGCGGTGCCTTTGATCTGGTGGTGAGCAACCCTCCCTACATTCCCTCCTCACTGCTGGCCAGCCTGGAGCCGGTGGTCCGTCTGCATGAACCGTGGTTGGCGCTCGATGGTGGTGAGGACGGCCTCGATGCCTTGCGCCTGATTGCCGCTGGTGCCGCCAGCGGGCTGGCTCCCGGGGGGTGGTTGGTGCTGGAACACCATCACGATCAAAGTGAGAGGGTTCAGGCGCTGTTGGCGGGCGTAGGCCTTGAGCAGGTGGCCTCGTTTGCTGATCTCCAGGGCCATGGCCGCTTCAGCTGCGGCCGCCGCCCGGAGCCTGCTCGATAACCCCCCAGCTTTCCCGCGCTGTCATCTCGCTCCGACACCCCGCGCCTTCACCCCGTGCAGTTGACCGACCCACCGCAGATCCAGCCCCCAGAGACTGGCGCCAAAGGCCTTCTCATGGCCGGCGAGCTTGCCGCGGCGCTGGCTGCTGGATCTGCTGGAATCTTCCCCACCGACACCCTGCCGGCCTTAGCGGCCGTGCCAGCCAGTGCCGGCCAGCTCTGGCGCTTGAAGGGGCGGCCATCAACGAAAGCGATGATCCTGATGGGCGCCGATCCCGGCAGCCTGCTTGCGGCCCTGGAGCTGGCTGTGCTGCCGCAGTGGCGGGCGATGGCGGCCCGTTGTTGGCCTGGTCCGATCACCCTGGTGCTGCCGGCCCGCGGCGTGGTGGTGCAGGCCCTGCAGCCCAATGCCCCCGCCCATGGCGCGAGCCTGGGCCTGCGCATTCCCGCCAGTGATCCCGCCCTGGAGCTGCTGGCCTGCAGCGGTCCGTTGGCGACCACCAGCGCCAACCGCTCAGGGGCGCCCCCCTGCCGCACGGCCGGCGAGGCGGCGGCGGTTTTCCCGAACGTTCCCCGCCTCGCCCCGCTGCCCTGGCCGTCGATGGCTGGCTTGGCCAGCACCGTGTTGCGCTGGGAGGCCGATGATCACTGGCGGGTTCTGCGGGGCGGTGCTGTGATGCCAGAGGGTTGGCCTGGTTCGTTCAGCCTCGAGTGAGATCTGGAACTGCCGATGCTTCTGCTCAGCCTGGCGATCGTGGTGATTTTCAGCTTCTTCCATGCGGTGATGGAGCCGCTGATGCAGTGGGGCACCCCGTTGTTCGAGTTGCGTGGCCTGATCTGGCTGCCCGTGCTGGCAGCGGCCTGGCTACTGGCCGGTAAGCGGCACTGAGTCCCTGCTCAGAGGAATTCTCTGCTCAGAGCAAACCCCTGTAGCGAACGAACAGTTGCAGAATCGCCCAGGAGCCCAGGGTCACCTTGAGGGCCACCAGCACGTTCAGCCAGGGGATCCAGCCCCCACTGACGAGGCTGCCGAATGGCCCGGAAGGTAGCCCCAGGCCGATCAGGCTGAACGACGAGAGCACCACAAAGCCAATTACCGCCACCTTTTCCCAGATGTCGGCCCGGTAACGGCTGTAGAGGGCCTCGGTCGCGGCGGCGGAGCCACTGATCACCAACAGGCCGATCGCGGTGCCACCGGCGACGCCGGCGGCAAAGCCGCCGCCCGGCGAAAGGTGACCGCGCAGGGCCAGTTCCACGGCCACCAGGGCGCTCACCATGGCTCCGAGCTGGCAGAGCACGATCGAGGGTCCATCCTTGACCCCACGGATCCGTGTGGCTGGCGTCTCTCCAGAGAGCGACGACTTCACCCCGATCGAGGCGAGGGTGAACACGATCACTTCACCGACGGTGTCGTAGAGGCGGATGTCGAAAATGATGCCGGACACCGTGTTCGGCACGCCGGCCGCCAGGGCGATCCCGGCGACTAAGCCCGGGGTGGGCGACTGGCGTACCAGGTCGAACAGTGGCGCCAGGCAGAGGGCGGCCGCGCTGATCAGGTAGAGGATCGTCATCCGTTCGCCACCCCTGCCCCTGTGGCGATCAGGCCGCCAGCGCGTTGCCAGAGCTGGGCTCCGGCGAGACCCTGAAGCTGATTGCTCAGCCAAGGCGAGGCGATGGAGAGCTGGTCAGCGCTGAGCAACCAACCATGAACAGGTAGCCCAGCAGGGTCAGTCAATACGGGCTTCTCTTTGGTTGGGGAAGCCGCTTGGGCGTTCTTGGCAGGCGAGATCACCTCAAGGCGCAAAAAGGCCTGCTGCAGCCAACGTTCCAGCAGCTCGCGCCGCTCGGGTGCCAGCTCGACCCCTGCCTTGAGTTCGAGGCGAAAGACCATCGAGGAGCGCAGGGCGATGGCATAGAGGGTGGTGGAGAGCAAGGTGCCCACCAGGGCTTCGGTCAGGGCCACATCGGCGGCGCCCAGCAGCGCATACACGAGGGTGGCGATCGCCCCGAGAACGCCCCGCAGCACCAGGGTCTGGTACGGGCTGCGCTGGTTGACCAGCAGGATCGCCGTCAGGGGCAGCAGGGCTGTGATCGGCACCAGCAGGCCAAGACCCGTGATCATTCCGGCCGGCCTGTCGCAGGCCTGCTCAGCGAGCACACCGCCAGCACGTAGCCGAACAGGGTGTTCCAGACCACCAGGCTGAGCAGGGCCAGGCTGAGCAGGGGCCACTCACGCGGCAGCTTGAGCAGCAAGCCCACCACGATCAAGGCCGATCCCAGGGTGTCGGAGATCGAGAGGCTGTGGAGCTTGGCGAGGTAGCTGGCCCGTCCAAGCAGTGGCCAGGTGCCCCACAGCCAGAAGACCAGTCCGAACAAGAGCAGCAAGTCACTGATCAGCGTGACCAGGGTGGGCAGGGTGATCAAGCCTCCACCTCCCGCAGCAGGTTGGCGAGCAGCATCACCCCGGCATTGCCGACGCTGAGCACGATCACGCCGACCACGCCGATCATCCAGTCGTCGCGGAACACCGAGAACACCAGCAGCAGGATCGCCATCTTGGTGGAGATGCTCGCGAAAGCGGCCAGTCGATGCCAGAGGTCGGTGGTACGGCAGGTCATCAACACCGGCAGCAGCAACGCCAGCACCATCGCTGACACCAGAACACCAATCACGGATTCCCTCTCTCGAGCCGGTGAACCTGGTACGAGCCATCGGGAAGCCTGCCCAGGGCGATTGTCAGGGGGGTAAGCGTGATCAGAAACACCTCCAGAAACACCACCAACGAGGAGCGGGAGCCGGAGCCCGGCACGATCGCCAGCCGTTCACGGCCATGGTGTCGGCTGAGCATCTGAATCGCCTCCCCATAGGCTTCGGGCAGGGCCATGATCACCTTCCAGACCAGGCCCAGCACTAGCCCCGGTGCTACCGCGATGGCCCGGGAGCGGGGCAGGGCCACGGCCAGCAGCAGCCCTACGAACAGGTTGAACTGGCTTGTGTCAGATGTGAGCAACAACCAAATGCCCAGCCGGAAACCGATGGTCAGCAGCCAGAACACCCAGAGCTTCATCGCTCGCATCGTCGGGCCTCCTCAAGCGTCAATTGGGTCGTCCCAGCTCTCCAGAGTTCCATTCGGAGGGCTGTTTTCATCGGACCATTATCACAATTAAAGCCGTCCCCACCACAGCCAGGCCGCCCAGAAGGTCGTCGAGCCGCTCGAGATTGGGCATCTTCAGCAGTGGTCGCACGGTCTGCAGGAGTTGGTGCAGCAGCCAGCCAGCGGCCAAGATGGCGAGGGCCTTCAAGCTGGCGGCCCCTGGCGCCACCAACAGAAACCCCTCCCAGCTCGGTCCAGCCGGTCCGAGCCCCACCGCCAAAAGCAGAGCAAGGCTCAACAGCAGCACTCCGCCGGAGGCCCGCCAACCGGGCGCTTTCGAGCCTTGATCACTGGATCCTTGATCACTGGACCCTTGATCACGTTGGCCTAGCAGGGGCCACCCCCAGAGCCTGGCGTAGACCGCCGCCGTGCCCACCGCCAGGCTGGTGACCAGCAGGCCACTGGGGCCTGGCAATTGTTTGAGCAGACTTTCCTTGGCGAGGAACCCCACCAGCAGGGGACAGCCGGCGATCGATAGCGCCGCCAGTTGCAGGGGGAACCAGACCTGCAGCGGCAAAGGGTTCTGGGTCCAGATCTCAAGCCGCCGGCTTGGGAAATGGCGACTCAACAAAAAGAGGCTGGCCTTGGCCAGACCATGGCTGAGGGCGTAGAAGCCGGCCACAGCGGGCACCAGCACCGCCAGGCCCATCTGGGAGAGCGTGCTCCAGGCCAACATCCGTTTGGCATCGGTTTCGATCAGGGCAAGGCCAACCCCGAAGCAGGCACTGGCCAGTCCGATCCCCAGCACCAGGGGGGCGAGTGGCTCGACCAGGGTCGTGGCCCGCACGAGCGGGCAGGCGCCGGCGGTCACAACCACCCCGGAGAGCATGGCGGAGACCTCCGCTGGCGACTCGGCATGGGTGCGCGGCAGCCACAGACCTGACACAAACAGCCCGGCCTTGGTCAGCAGCCCCACCAGGATCAGGGCCATCGCCGTGCTGGAGGCACCGGCCAGATCGATCAGCCGGAAGGAGCCGCTGCTGCGGTACACCTGCGCGGTTCCGATCAGGAACAGCAGCATCGCGGTGTTGCCCACCAGCAGATAACGCAGGCCGATCCAGAGGCTCTTGGCGCTCTGGGGGCCGACGATCAGCAGGAAGGAGGCCAGACCCACCACTTCGAGGGCCACGTAAAGGCTGATCAGGTCTTGGCAGACCAGGGCGGAGTTCACGCCGCCATGGAGCACGAGCAGCACCAGCACGAAGGTGCCTGCCCGGGGGCGGCTTCTCCGGTCCAGCAACACCGCCGCGGTGACCAGCCCATTGAGGAGCAGGAACGGGGCGACGAACCGATCCATGAGCAGTGCAATGCCGTAGGGGCCCACCAGCTGCAGGCTGAGAGGTTCGGCGGCCATGGCGCCGAACAAGCCGGCCAGCACGGTTGCGATGGCGACAATCAGGGCCAGGGTTGTCTCAATGCCCGGCAGCAGGGCCCCGGTGAAGGCCATCAGAAATGGCAACACCAACCAGATGATGGCGGGGGTGGTCATTCGGTGCTGATCTCCTCCATCGCGCCGACTTGGAGGGTGGGCTCGCGTCGGGAGAGCTGGGAAATCGCCACCAGCATCAGGGCCTGGGTCGAGAAACCGATCACGATTGCCGTGAGGATCACGGCCTGGGGGATCGGATCGGCATAGGCCGCGTCGGCTGTGCGATCTGGAAGGGTTTCGAGAATCGGGGTATACAAACCACGACGGGCCGCCAGCAAGACGAAAAAGCCGATCACCCCGGTCGACATCACGTCCATGGCCAGCAGCTTGAGAAACAGGTTGCGGCGCAGCAAGAGCCCCAAGAAGCCTGCCAGCACGGTCAGCAACAGGAACGCTTCGAGCAGCAGTGGCAGGGAAAAGGCAGGCATGGCAAAGAGCAGTGGTGCTGGTGGGGAGTCGCGCGCGATTCCTGGTCAAGGAAGCCGGCTAACGGATTTGAACCGATGGCCTTCGCTTTACAAAAGCGCTGCTCTACCACTGAGCTAAGCCGGCAAGGCGCCAGCTTATCGCTCGCCCAGAGCCCAAAGCAGCAGCTGGCTGCGGTTGCCGCAGCCGGTCTTGGCCAGCAGGCTGGAGACATGGCTCTCCACCGTGCGGTGGCTGAGAACGAGCACCGCGGCGATGGCCTTGTTGCTGAGCCCCTGGCGCAGATGCTCCAGCACCCTTTGCTCGGCGGGGCTGACGCGCTCTGCAGTGCTGACAAGCTCGGTCGGGCTGGTCACCAGGCTGGGGAGGAGCGAAGGCATCGGCGAAGCGGGCAACTGGCTCCAGGGTTCCCACGGCCGCAGCGGCTGGTCAGCCGGGCCGGCTCAGGCCGAAGCAGTCGCCGTGTCAGTCGGAGTGTCAGTGGCCGCTTCGGCCTTGGACTCAGGATCGGGCTTGGCTTCAGCAGCCTCCAGTGGCGTGGGGCGGGCCCGCTTGATCGGCAGGTTGGCCACCAGGGCCGTCACCCGTTCCTCGGTTTCCAGGCTCACATCCACTTCCTCAAGGTCGATCTCCACATACCGCGAGACCACTTCGAGAATCTCGCGCCGCATCTGCTCAAGCAACTCGGGGTTGAGATCGCTGCGGTCGTGGGCAAGCACCAGCTGAAGCCGCTGGCGGGCGGTGGTGGCGCTGGCGGTCTGACGGCCCAGCAATCTGTCGATGAAATCGCGCAGGGTCATCGTGGCTCAGAAGATCTTGGTTTGCATCAGCCGGCTGAGCCTGGCGCGAAAGCCCTGCGACTCCTTGCTGGGGTCGATGATCGGCACGTCCTCGCCCCGCAGCCGCCGGGCCACGTTCGTGTAAGCCAGGCCAGCGGGAGATCGGCTGCCGTTCAAGGTGAGCGGCTCACCCCGGTTGGTCGAGACGATCACCTGTTCGTCTTCGAGCACGAGACCGACCAGGGGCAGGGCCAGGATGTCGGTGACATCGCTGACCGCCAGCATCTCCTGATTGACCATCATTTTCGGTCGCACGCGGTTGAGAACCAGCTGGATCGGTTGGATGTCTCGGGTCTGGAGCAGGCCAATCACCCGGTCGGCGTCGCGCACCGCTGACACTTCCGGTGTGGTGACCACGAGGGCTTCCTTGGCCGCGGCCGCCGCGTTTTTGAAGCCATCTTCGATGCCGGCCGGGCAGTCGATCAACACGAACTCGAAGCGTTCCTCCAGCATCCCGACGATCTTTTTCATGTCGTCGGGGGTAAGCCACTCGAGCATGCGCGGATTGCCGGCTGGCAGCAGCGAGAGCTTGGGCTCCTGCTTGTGTTTGACCAGGGCCTGCTCCAGCCGGCAGCTCTCGGCCAGCACCTCCTGGGCGGTGTACACGATGCGGTTTTCCAGGCCCAGCAGCAAATCCAGGTTGCGCAGGCCGAAGTCGGCGTCCAGCACAGCGGTGCTGGCACCCTGCTTAGCCAGGGCGATGCCCAGATTGGCGGTCAGGGTGGTCTTGCCGACCCCACCTTTTCCAGAGCAGATCAGGATCGTGCGGCTCAAAGCGGTTGTCACGGCGCTGCCAGGGGTGGGGTCAGGCTAAGCCCAGCGGCCAGGTCGCCTGGGCTGGATCGATGCGGATCACGCCATCGACCAGACGGGCCTCCTCGCTCAGGCCGGCGGGAGGGGGATCACTGGGGCCTCTGGCCACGGCGGCGGCGATCCGCAGTTGCAGCGGGCGCAGCTCCAGAGCAACGATCCGGGCGCTGCCATCGCCCAGGCAGCCGGCGTGGGCAATGCCCCGCAACCGGCCCCAGACCAGCACGTGTCCGGCGGCGCTTGCCCGCGCGCCCGGATTCACATCACCGAGCACCAGCAGCGATCCCTCCACCTGGAGGTGATCGCCGGAGCGCAGTGTGCCGCGATGGATGGTCAGCGGGTCAGGCGGGATTACTGGCTGTGGCGATGGTTCTGCCGGCGAAGACGAAGCTGTTGCTACTGGCGGCGTTGTGGGCGTGAGATCTGCTCCTGCGCTGGCGGTGACCCCCAGGGCCGCCGCCGCCACCAGGGTTTCAGTATTTCTGCATTCCACGCCGATCAGGGTCAGGCCTTGCCGCTGCAGCCGTTGCCGCAAGGCCTGCAGCTCGGGAAGGGTGAGCCGCCAGTGGTTGGCATGCAAGATCACGGCCCCGCCGGGGGGGGAGTGCTGCTCCAGGTCGTGGCGCAGCACGTCGTCTACAGCGCCCGACTGACGCGTCCACTCCGGCAGCAGCAGGTGATGGGACAGGCCCGGCCGTGCCGCCGCAAGAAAAAGCGCAGCCATCGCCCCATCCGAAGGCGACCAATTTAGGCAGGATGCCCGGATTCGCCGGCTCTCAGGTCTCGCTCTTCGCGCTTGAGGGCGACGCCAACTTCAGCCGGGTGGATCAACCAGGCCAGTTCGACGGGTTCAGTCAGGCTGGCCACCAGGTTGGAGCTGGTCTCCAGAGCCCGGAGTGATTCGCCATCCCACAGCCTCAGGCCACCTTTATAGGGGTGGTAGCCCTGGCTCTGGCGCTGGTGCAGGGCGCAGCAGAGGGCTGGATCCAGGCCGGCGGCCGTGCTCAGGCGCTGGGCCTTGGCAAGAAGCTGCAGTTGGCCGCCACGGTCCAGCCGTCCCACATCCATGGCCTTGAGCAGTTGGCGGTCGAGCAGGCGCCGGCTGAAGGTGCGCAGGGCTTCGGGTCCTTCCTGCCGCCAGCGCATCAGGTGATAGCCGGTGCGGATGTCGTCGTTGCCTAAAAAGGTGGGCAGGTCGATGGCCTCGGGATGCCAGAGCCAGCGGGCCATCACCGGGTCGGCGAAAACTAGTCCTGGCCCAAGGGCCCGGGCGGTGGCGATCGCCTGGTTCAACAGCCAGTTGCAGACCACGTTCAAGCGGTGGTTGTAGACGCTCCTGTACATCAGATTGCGCACCACCAGGTAATGCTCCACGGCCATCAGACCCTTGGGGTGGAGCGCCAGGCTGCCGTCGGGGGCCATGCAGAGCGCCGCCAGGATCCGCTCGAGATCCAGCTGGCCGTAGCAGGTCCCGGTGCTGTGGCTGTCCCGCAGCAAGTAGTCGAGCCGGTCGCAGTCGAGCTGACTGCTGACCAGGGCGGCCACGGCGGCGCAGTTGTGCCGGCCGCTTTCGAGCAGGTCGGCCACCGCTCTGGCCGTGCCGGGTTCAAAGGCCTCCAGCCGGTCCCGTAGGGCTGGGTCCTCGCGTACCAGCCGCGCTGACCATTGCTCATGGCGCAGCCCAAACATCTCCTCACCGGAGTGGCTGAGCGGAGCGTGGCCGAGATCATGCAGAAGGGCGGCGGCATAGAGCACTCCTTGGTGTCTGGCCAGATCGGGTTGTTGGCGGCTCAGCCCAGCCAGGGCTCGGCGCGCCAGATGCAGCACACCGAGGCTGTGGGTGAAGCGGCTGGATTCGGCGCCATGGAAGGTCAGGAAGGCTGGTCCGAGTTGGCGGATGCGCCGCAGCCGCTGAAAGGGCACCGTTTCGACCAGGTCCATCACCAGGGCTTCGGCCGGCAGGGAGCGATCCAGGCGAATGGCCCCGTGCAAGGGGTCGTGATACGTGCGGCTGGTCATGGCCTTGGATCCAGCAGGTCCACGAGCTGCTGCTGGGCCTCCTCCAGCCAGGTGTCATCAGTGCCGCCGGGGTTGAGTGGCTCCGGCTCGGCCAAAAGACGATCGGGGGCGATGCCGAGGTTCTGGATGTCCCGGCCGCTCGGCGTCACGTAGCGCGCCACGGTAACGGCAAGCCCGCTGCCGTCACCCAGGCCGATCAAGGTCTGGATCAGACCTTTGCCGAAGGTACGGCTGCCCAGCAACAGGGAGCGGCCATCGTCTTGAAGGGCCCCAGCCAGGATCTCGCTGGCGCTGGCGGTTCCGCCATTCACCAGGGTGACCATCGGTCCGGCGAACCACAGGCCCGGGGAGGTGCGGATCTGTTCCCTGAGCCCCTGGCGATCCATGGTTTCCACCACCGGCTCCCCGTCGAGCAAGCCATCGGCCACGGCCAGCCCCGACTCGACCAGCCCACCGGAATCGTTGCGTAGATCCAGGATCAGCCCTTCGATTCCAGCGGCGGACCAGCGCGTCAATGCTTCTTTGACCTGCCCTGGCACCGGTTCACTGAACTGGTTGATGCGTAGGTAGCCAAGGCGGTGGCCCTGCCACTCCAGTTCCCGACTGCGCACCGGTTGCAGGTCCAGCTCACGGCGCTCCAGCACCAAAGCCTGCTGGCTGCCCTCTGGAGTGAGCAGTAGAAGTTCCACTTTGGTTCCGGCGGCCCCGCGCAGCCGGCCGGCTGTGGCCTCGAGCCCCAGGGCAGCTGCTGACTGCCCTTCGACCTCAAGGATCTGGCTGCCCGTCACGATGCCCGCCAGCGCGGCCGGCGACCCTTCTATTGGTGTGATTGCCAGGATCCTCTCCCCGTCTGGGCTGAGGCCGAGCTGGAGGCCAATGCCGCTGAGGCTGCCTTCGGTGCTGGAGCGCAGCACCTGGTAATCGACCGGCCGCAACAGCCGGGTGTAGGGATCGCCAAGCGGCGCGAGCATGGAGGCGATGGCGTCGTAGGCGGCGGCACTGGTCTCGATCGGTTGCTCCAGTGCTTTCTGCCGCAGTTGGCGCCAGCGAATCGCCTCGAAGCGATCGGGGTCCACGTAGCTCTGATTGACCAGCCTCCAGGCTTCCACCACCAGTTGCTGGGTGTCGCTCAGGGCGAGGGCTGGGCCCGCTGGAACCCAGATGGCCACGGCCATGAGCAGGGCCAGAGCCCGTGGCAACCAACCTCGCCGCAGGATCACGGGCGTCGCACGCGCATCGGTAGACTCTGCCAACCCACCGCCTCCATCCATTGCATGGCGAATTCGTCTCCTGCCGGCCAATCTTCTCCGGTTTATGACTGGTTCGAGGAACGCCTGGAGCTCCAGGCGATCGCAGACGATATCTCGTCCAAGTATGTGCCGCCCCACGTCAATATCTTTTATTGTCTTGGCGGCATCACGTTGGTTTGTTTCCTGATCCAGTTCTCCACTGGATTTGCGATGACATTTTACTACAAGCCCACCGTCGCCGAGGCCTACACCTCCGTTCAGTATTTGATGACGGACGTGAGTTTCGGTTGGTTGATCCGTTCGGTTCACCGTTGGAGCGCCAGCATGATGGTGCTGATGCTGATCCTGCACGTGTTTCGCGTGTATCTCACCGGCGGCTTCAAGCGTCCCCGTGAGCTCACCTGGATCACCGGTGTGGTTATGGCTGTGATCACGGTGGCTTTCGGAGTCACTGGTTATTCACTTCCTTGGGATCAGGTCGGTTACTGGGCCGTCAAGATCGTCTCGGGAGTTCCAGCTGCCGTTCCAGTGGTTGGCGATTTCATGGTGGAGTTGCTTCGCGGCGGTGAAAGTGTTGGTCAGTCCACCCTCACGCGCTTCTACAGCCTTCACACCTTTGTGATGCCCTGGCTCTTGGCCGTGTTCATGCTTCTGCACTTCCTGATGATCCGCAAGCAGGGTATTTCAGGTCCGTTGTGATTCCATTCGCTTCTGGTCTGACCCATTAGCCTCTGCTTCAACCGTCGTCCCCTTCCACCGCCCTGGGTTCTGTCATGCACATTCTCAAGAAGCCCGACCTCAGCGACCCCAGCCTGCGCGCCAAGCTCGCCAAGGGCATGGGGCACAACTACTACGGGGAGCCAGCCTGGCCGAACGACCTCCTCTATATCTTCCCTGTCGTGATCCTCGGCACGATCGCCTGTGTGGTCGGTCTGGCCGTTCTGGATCCCGCCATGCTGGGTGATCAGGCCGATCCCTTTGCCACCCCGTTGGAGATTCTCCCCGAGTGGTACCTCTACCCGGTATTCCAGATCCTGCGGGTGGTTCCCAACAAGTTGCTTGGCATCGCCCTGCAAACAATGGTTCCTCTTGGCTTGATGTTGATCCCCTTCATTGAGAGCTTCAACAAGTTCCAGAATCCGTTCCGCCGCCCCGTGGCCATGGCCGCTTTCCTGTTTGGAACGGTCTTCACGATCTATCTCGGCATCGGTGCTGCCATGCCGATCGACAAATCGCTGACCCTGGGCCTGTTCTGAGACCGGGTGGCCTGATCAACTCGGACCAACCATTGGCCCTGATCAAAACTGCGGCGGTAGCCGCAGTTTTTTTTTGTGTGTCACTCAAGCGCTCGTCTGCTCACCCAGCCTCAGCTGAGGTCAGGGGGAGCATCAATGTTGAGGGCCGTCACGTCCTGGGGCTTGACCCGCAGCAGGTGATGCAACAGCAGGAAGCCAACAATCGTCCAGGTCTGGTAGGTGCGCGACTGTTGGCCCACCCAGGTGCCGGTGGGGCCATCAAAGTACTCGGCCCATTGCTGCCTGGGCAATTGGTTCAGGTGTGACCAGTAACACTCTTCCAGCATGGCCTTGGTCTGCCCCATCAGCAGGACGTCGGCCTCGGGGTAGAGCTGTTCATGCAGAAGGATCGCGCTGCCGTAGAACCAGAGCAGACTGGGCCAGTGGCCCCCGTTGTGGTAACTCCACGGCCAGTTCTTGGGGTCGGAGCCGGTCTTGTTCGCCCAATCCGCAGCATCCATGGGGGGATGACAGATCCGCATCGGCATCTGGGCCATCAATTCAGAGCGGTTGTGACTGACCAACCGGAACAGGGCCCTCTGCTGGGGGGAGGTCAGCAGGCCGAACAGGCAGGCGAGTGAATTGCCCAGGCTGTAGAAGCGGAAATCGGGTCGTCCGGTGCGCATATTGCCGATCAGGTAGCCACCCCGGTTCTCCAGCCAGTCCTGCAGCCAATCCGGGATCACCTGGGGTTGAACGTTGAACTCGTTTTGGTGCTGCTGATCGCCGTACTGCTCGGTGGGCCTGCGCCGCAGTACCTGCATGGTCTTGCTGGTGACCCAGTAGTGCTTGAGCAGGAAGGAGCGCAGGTTGTGGATCCACTGGCGCGTCAGGCCCAGCCGTTGCTCAAGCAGCCGGCTTCTGTTGTTCTTCTGCCCCAGTTCCATCAGCTGGCAACAGCTCTTGAGGCAGCCGTAGAGCAGCACCTCCACTTCCAGCGGCGCTCCCCAGACATCCATCGGCCGATCAATCATGAAGGCGCAGTCGGGCACGAAGAGCACAGGTGTGCCTTCAAAGCTTGGATGCAGCACCAGATCAAGCAGCAGCTGAACACCTCGCTGCACCTTCTGGCTGGCCGCGAAGTCCCAGTCCTTGCTGCGTCGCACGTAGAGCCAGCAGAGGATGGGCCACCAGAGACTGGCATCCACAGAGGTGATCCTGCCGATCGACCGCTGGCCGTAGTCAGCAATCAGGCTGCCGTCCTGTTCGGTGAAACTGGTGGGGAACACCCCACGGGTCTGGTAGGTGCTGCTCTGCAGATCCAGGCAGACGCTGAGAAAGTGACGAACGATGTCAAAGCGTCTTTGCAGGATCAGATACACCATCACCGGAACGTTGTCCCGCAGGAAAACTTCGCCGTAGTTGAGGGCGATGCTGCTGCGTGGATGCTCCAGTGCCGCCACCGATCCCACCAACTGGCCTTGCACCGTCACAAGGGTGCGTTCGAACTGTTGGCGGGCCTTGTTGACGACGGCCTCTTCCTTGGAGCTTGGCCTGACCCGGAGGCGTTCCTGGCTGAAGTTGATCGGCAACCTGAGCTCCCCTGACGCCTGGTTTGAAACGCCTCAATCCTAGGAAGGGCAGGCCTGGTGACCACCAATGGAGTGGCAGAGAAAAGGCTTGGCAGAACCTGTGCTACATTTTTGGACTGCGCAGGAGCCGCGAGGCGAGTGCTGCAGAACCGAACAGAGGAGAAGGCGCAAGCCAACGATGCTGTAGGTTTCAAAAGCGGTTGAGAGACCGCCGAGTCGTGAGCCTGAGAGGGCGGAGCGACGCACCTGGACAAAAGAAAAGTTTAGGAACCGACGCTTTTGCTGCGTTGAGGCCCTGAGTTTGTGAGCGTGAATGAGCGGAAGCGAAAGCGACGCGCGTTGGCGGTTAGCAGATTTGGGTTTTTAACGAACGAGCAGCAAAGGTGTGAGGTCCCGTCAAAAAGAAACAAGCAGCTTGTTTGTTGGGATGTTGCCGGTAGCGCTTTCACGGGCGCTGCGGGCGATGAAAAGTTCCAGCAGGTAAGACTGCGACCGGATCTGAGTGATTTGGAAAGTCATTGATGCGCTGGTTGTTGCTGCAAGGTGATGACGAAGTGGTTGATGCACTCTCGAACCCTTCTTGCGAGAAGGAGGCCCTGGGTGAAGCGATTATCGTAAGGTAAGGCGATTTGTTCAGTGGCGGCACTGGTTGCGATTGGTGAGATTAGTTTAAGACGAAAGTTTTAGGTTGGTTGAGCTGGTTTACAGGACGAGTGACTACAACGGAGAGTTTGATCCTGGCTCAGGATGAACGCTGGCGGCGTGCTTAACACATGCAAGTCGAACGGGCCTTCGGGCTAGTGGCGGACGGGTGAGTAACGCGTGAGAATCTGCCCTCAGGAGGGGGATAACAGCTGGAAACGGCTGCTAATACCCCATATGCCGAGAGGTGAAACGAATTTCGCCTGAGGATGAGCTCGCGTCTGATTAGCTTGTTGGTGAGGTAAGGCTCACCAAGGCATCGATCAGTAGCTGGTCTGAGAGGATGATCAGCCACACTGGGACTGAGACACGGCCCAGACTCCTACGGGAGGCAGCAGTGGGGAATTTTCCGCAATGGGCGCAAGCCTGACGGAGCAACGCCGCGTGAGGGACGAAGGCCTCTGGGCTGTAAACCTCTTTTCTCAAGGAAGAAGACATGACGGTACTTGAGGAATAAGCCACGGCTAATTCCGTGCCAGCAGCCGCGGTAATACGGGAGTGGCAAGCGTTATCCGGAATTATTGGGCGTAAAGCGTCCGCAGGCGGCCCAGAAAGTCTGTTGTTAAAAAGTGGAGCTCAACTCCATCCAGGCAATGGAAACTACTGGGCTAGAGTGTGGTAGGGGCAGAGGGAATTCCCGGTGTAGCGGTGAAATGCGTAGATATCGGGAAGAACACCAGTGGCGAAGGCGCTCTGCTGGGCCATAACTGACGCTCATGGACGAAAGCTAGGGGAGCGAAAGGGATTAGATACCCCTGTAGTCCTAGCCGTAAACGATGAACACTAGGTGTCGGGAGAATTATCCCTCTCGGTGTCGTAGCCAACGCGTTAAGTGTTCCGCCTGGGGAGTACGCACGCAAGTGTGAAACTCAAAGGAATTGACGGGGGCCCGCACAAGCGGTGGAGTATGTGGTTTAATTCGATGCAACGCGAAGAACCTTACCAGGGCTTGACATCCTGCGAACCCCTGAGAGATCGGGGGGTGCCTTCGGGAACGCAGTGACAGGTGGTGCATGGCTGTCGTCAGCTCGTGTCGTGAGATGTTGGGTTAAGTCCCGCAACGAGCGCAACCCACGTCTTTAGTTGCCA
The DNA here is from genome assembly GCF_001885215.1 of Synechococcus sp. SynAce01. Taxonomy (GTDB): domain Bacteria; phylum Cyanobacteriota; class Cyanobacteriia; order PCC-6307; family Cyanobiaceae; genus Regnicoccus; species Regnicoccus frigidus. The sequence goes on from NZ_CP018091.1 coordinate 1,803,655, forward strand.
GCATTTAGTTGGGCACTCTAGAGAGACCGCCGGTGATAAACCGGAGGAAGGTGTGGATGACGTCAAGTCATCATGCCCCTTACGTCCTGGGCTACACACGTACTACAATGCTACGGACAAAGGGCAGCAAACTCGCGAGAGCTAGCAAATCCCATAAACCGTGGCTCAGTTCAGATCGTAGGCTGCAACTCGCCTACGTGAAGGAGGAATCGCTAGTAATCGCAGGTCAGCATACTGCGGTGAATACGTTCCCGGGCCTTGTACACACCGCCCGTCACACCATGGAAGTTGGCCATGCCCGAAGTCGTTACTCCAACCCGTAAGGGAGGAGGACGCCGAAGGTGGGGCTGATGACTGGGGTGAAGTCGTAACAAGGTAGCCGTACCGGAAGGTGCGGCTGGATCACCTCCTAACAGGGAGACAAAACTGACTTTGATGTCTGACCCAATTTGTGGTGAGGCCAAAGTCCTGTCATCTCGATGGATAATCGGTACCTCGATGACTTAGCTGATATGAACATGGTGGTGACCAGCAATGGTGATCATGATGGTGATGTCAGTTTAAGTTTATTCTGTTCCTAAACTTTGTCTAGGTCACACCCCACAAGGGTTCCCCTGGGCCATTAGCTCAGGTGGTTAGAGCGCACCCCTGATAAGGGTGAGGTCCCTGGTTCAAGTCCAGGATGGCCCATTCGTGTTTGGGGGTTTAGCTCAGTTGGTAGAGCGCCTGCTTTGCAAGCAGGATGTCAGCGGTTCGAGTCCGCTAACCTCCACTGACCAAACCTTCCTTTAGCGAAAGCAACAGGAGAAACTTTGATGGTGAGACTAGATTTTTTTGCTGTGAATGGATTTCAGCTTCCTTTCATTTGATTAGATTAGAGTCATTCTATTGGATTTATTTTTTTGAATAGATTCTACTAGAGTTATTTTAACATTTTAATCCATTGAAAAGACGCTGGACTCTTGCTCTGTTGGCTGTAAGGCTGATGGAGTGGTGGTCAGCAGAACCTTGACAACTGCATAGGTAAGTCTGAATATTAAGCATCTCATAGATGCTCAATTCCAGATCCAGTGATAGCTCCATTGGCTTGATCGCTTGCTTTGGTGAGCGGCGAGCGGATGGCGTTGTTGCTGAGGAGGAATTGAGAGATTCTAAAGTAAGAGCCGAGACTCTGCATGGTTCCTGGTTGTTGCCGAAACAACTGGGTTTGATCTTGTTTTTACCTCTGAAGTCTTTAATCTTTTAATCCTTGTGGTTGAAAGGTTGCAGAGCTGATGATGGTAAAACCAGGAGAATCTGCGTACAACCGCAGCAATGCTGTGTGGAGAAACATTGGTCAAGCTACAAAGGGCTCACGGTGGATACCTTGGCACACAGAGGCGATGAAGGACGTAGTTACCTGCGATAAGTCTCGGGGAGCTGGAAACACGCTTTGATCCGGGAATTTCCGAATGGGGCAACCCCTAGAACGGCCAGCTGAATCCATAGGCTGGCTCGAGCCAACCCAGCGAACTGAAACATCTTAGTAGCTGGAGGAAAGGAAAGTAAAAACGACTCCCTGAGTAGCGGCGAGCGAACGGGGACGAGCCTAAACCGATGGTTTCGACCATCGGGGTTGTGGGACAGCAATGTGGACCAGGGACGTTAGAGGAAGCGTTTGAATGGCGCGCCAGAGAGGGTGAAAGCCCCGTACTCGAAAACGAAACTGGCCTAGCTGTATCCCGAGTAGCACGGAGCACGTGAAATTCCGTGTGAATCCGCGAGGACCACCTCGTAAGGCTAAGTACTCCTGTGTGACCGATAGCGCAACAGTACCGCGAGGGAAAGGTGAAAAGAACCCCGGGAGGGGAGTGAAATAGAACATGAAACCGTGAGCTTACAAGCAATGGGAGTCCTACTCATAGGATGACCGTGTGCCTGTTGAAGAATGAGCCGGCGACTTATAGGCACTGGCAGGTTAAACCGGAAATGGTGGAGCCATAGCGAAAGCGAGTCTGAATAGGGCGATCGTCAGTGTTTATAGACCCGAACCCGGGTGATCTAACCATGGCCAGGATGAAGCTTGGGTGATACCAAGTGGAGGTCCGAACCGACTGGTGTTGAAAAACCAGCGGATGAGCTGTGGTTAGGGGTGAAATGCCAATCGAACCCGGAGCTAGCTGGTTCTCCCCGAAATACGTTGAGGCGTAGCGTTTAGTGCTATAGCAGGGGGGTAAAGCCACCGTTTCGGTGCGGGCTGCGAGAGCGGTACCAAATCGATACGAACTCTGAATACCCTGTGTGAAACTAGGCAGTCAGACTGTGGGGGATAAGCTCCATGGTCGAAAGGGAAACAGCCCAGACCGCCAGCTAAGGTCCCTAAATCAATGCTGAGTGATAAAGGAGGTGGGATTGCCCAGACAACCAGGAGGTTTGCCCAGAAGCAGCCATCCTCAAAGGAGTGCGTAATAGCTCACTGGTCGAGCGATCCTGCGCCGAAAATGAACGGGGCTAAGCATTGTACCGAAGCTGCGGATTTAATTGTTCTTAGGAACATTCAAATGGTAGGGGAGCGTTCCATGTGGGGTGAAGCGTTAGCGTAAGCGGGCGTGGACTGCATGGAAGTGAGAATGTCGGCTTGAGTAGCGAAAACATGGGTGAGAATCCCATGCCCCGAAACCCTAAGGGTTCCTCCGGCAGGCTCGTCCGCGGAGGGTTAGTCAGGACCTAAGGCGAGGCCGAAAGGCGTAGTCGATGGACAACAGGTCAACATTCCTGTACCTGTCATGTTTTGGGAAGGGGGACGGAGAAGGCTAGCCCAGCCAGATGTTGGTTACTGGTTCAAGCGTTCGAGGCGTTGAGGAGCGGAGAAAACGCTCTGAGCTGAGGCGTGAGTACGAGCTGCTACGGCAGCGAAGTGGGTGATGTCAAGCTTCCAAGAAAAGCCCTATACCCGTTAAGGCATGATGGCCTGTACCCGAAACCGACACAGGTGGGGTGGTAGAGAATACCGAGGGGCGCGAGATAACTCTCTCTAAGGAACTCGGCAAAATGGCCCCGTAACTTCGGGAGAAGGGGTGCCACCGCAAGGTGGTCGCAGTGAAGAGGCCCAGGCGACTGTTTACCAAAAACACAGGTCTCCGCTAAGTCGCAAGACGATGTATGGGGGCTGACGCCTGCCCAGTGCCGGAAGGTTAAGGAAGCTGGTCAGCGAAAGCGAAGCTAGCGACTGAAGCCCCGGTGAACGGCGGCCGTAACTATAACGGTCCTAAGGTAGCGAAATTCCTTGTCGGGTAAGTTCCGACCCGCACGAAAGGCGTAACGATCTGGGCGCTGTCTCGGAGAGAGGCTCGGCGAAATAGAATTGTCTGTGAAGATGCGGACTACGTGCACCCGGACAGAAAGACCCTATGAAGCTTTACTGTAGCTTGGTATTGTGCCCGGGCTCTGAATGCGCAGGATAGGTGGGAGGCTTTGATCCATGGCTTGCGGGTCATGGTGAGCCAACGGTGAGATACCACTCTTTCAGAGCTAGGGTTCTAACAGCCACCCGTTATCCGGGGGCTGGACAGTATCAGGTGGGCAGTTTGACTGGGGCGGTCGCCTCCTAAAAGGTAACGGAGGCGCGCAAAGGTTTGCTCAGGCTGGTTGGAAATCAGCCGACGAGTGTAAAAGCAGAAGCAAGCTTGACTGTGAGACCAACAAGTCGAACAGGGACGAAAGTCGGCTTTAGTGATCCGACGGTTCTGAGTGGAAGGGCCGTCGCTCAACGGATAAAAGTTACTCTAGGGATAACAGGCTGATCTCCCCCAAGAGTTCACATCGACGGGGAGGTTTGGCACCTCGATGTCGGCTCATCGCAACCTGGGGCTGAAGTCGGTCCCAAGGGTTGGGCTGTTCGCCCATTAAAGCGGTACGCGAGCTGGGTTCAGAACGTCGTGAGACAGTTCGGTCCATATCCGGTGCATGCGTAAGAACATTGAGAGGAGTTCTCCCTAGTACGAGAGGACCGGGAGGAACGCACCTCTGGTGTACCAGTTATCGTGCCAACGGTAAACGCTGGGTAGCCATGTGCGGAGAGGATAACCGCTGAAAGCATCTAAGTGGGAAGCCCACCTCAAGATGAGTGTTCTCATGGCTTAAGCCAGTAAGGTCACGGGAAGAACACCCGTTGATAGGCTCTACGTGGAAGCGCAGCAATGCGTGAAGCGGAGGAGTACTAATAGACCGAGGGCTTGACCAACACTTCGCTCTTGCTGCAGATAGCATGAGCTGTTTGATATTCAGAAGGATTCTGCCAACGGCCTGAAAGGGTGTGTTGATGGGATTCTACTTACCTAGGCAGTTCTCAGGGTTCACCTTGGGGGCAAGAGATTATTTCCTGGTGTTCATGGCACTGTGGACCCACTCCGATCCATCTCGAACTCGGTTGTGAAACGCAGTAGCGGCGACGATAGTTGGAGGGAAGCTTCCTGCAAAAATAGCTCGATGCCAGGATAAAACTCTTGTCCATCCATTTTTGGTTGAGCGCGGCTAGATCTAGCGGCTAGACCAAGACGAAAAGGCCACCGCAAGGTGGCTTTTTTTGTGGTTTGAAATCAAACAATTTAAGCTTGTAACATCGCTAAATTCGCAATCTCCGCTCTGTTCGGGGTCTAAGAATTATCCACGGCAATTGGTGACTCGACACGTTCATCGTGCGCGTAGGGCCCATGAAGTTCCGGCCTTTGCCTCCAGGGCGTTCTCGCTGTTGGTCAGAGATGGCTGGCACAGCGGCTGGGCTGTCGGTGGCGGGCTGGGTTGGCCGATTGATACGCTGGATCTTCTGTTGGGGGGCTGATTGGCATTGATTCTGATCCCAGGTTGCTTACAGTGGTTGAGTACTTCTCAAGATAAGAAATTTACCGGGTTTCCAGACAGATTCGTCAATGGCTGCGTACCGCCTGGCTGGCCTACCGCCTGTGGGATCGACATGGTTGCATTGACCTCAGTGCAGCTTTTGCCTATCACACTCTCCAATCAATCTTTCCTGCCCTGCTGATTGCCCTGGCATTGGCTAGCCGAATCCTGGGACGGGATGAAGGACTGATGGATCAGATCGAAGTCTTTGCTAGTCAGCTGCTACCTGCGACGGCATCACCGTTAATCGAGACAACGATGCGGAAGCTCTACAGCCAGAGAGGCGGAGCTGGCGCTATCGGCGTCATTGCTTTGCTCATCACTTCGACGAATACCTATCTCACGCTGCAGAGAGGTGCCGATCGGCTTTGGGGTTGGAGGCTCTCGGGCTCAGATCGGATGAGCGGAACTTCGTTTCCTTTCCTTGCCGCCATTCGACGTTTCATCACCTCAAGGCTCAAGGCTCTGGCTCTGGTGGGTGTGGCAGCCCTTTTGCTTGTTGTCGACCAGCTCACCAGCCACCTGCAAGTGATCAGCGCCCAAACCTGGGAAGATCTCTTCAATCAACCTCTGCCTTGGCCATTTCAGATCTCGATCCCGATTTCTGATTTTGCCGGTCTTGTGCTCTCGGCATGGGTCTCTTCGTTGGTGGCACTTGCCTTGTTGTTGATCATCCCCTCGCGCATCCACCCGATTCGATCACTGGTTCCAGGTGCCCTTTTGATTGGCCTGGCTTACACCCTGCTCAATGTGCTGGTAGGCCAAAGTCTTGTTTCTCTTGGTGCCAGGTTTCAGGCCTATGGGGTGGTCAGTGGCGTCCTTGTTTTGACGCTCTGGGTCTGGTTGGTGGGGTTGATCCTCTATTTCGGGATGGCTCTCAGTGTGGTGGTCGCCCGTCGGATGCGGGGGGGCGATCCACACCTGAGCTCACGTCATCAAGCTTCCTTGCAGGGGCGAAGATAGTAGTCTCCGCATCCACGTCAATGGCCCGAGCAGGTCTTAGCTTGCGTCCCCTTCCTGCCAGCTTGGCCCTGCTCTGCGCAGGTGTCGGCGCCATGGTGGTGGTTGGATTCCTGACCGTTGCCCTGTTGCCGCTTTTGATGGGTGCCGGCCTGCTGCTTGCCTTGCTGGTTGGAGCTGTGGTTTTTGGTTGGGCTGGTATCGAGGGCTTGGCAGCCTTTGAGCGCTGGATTGAAAATGACCCTCGCTTTCAGCGTTGATGGGCCGTTCCATCCCCTGGTTCTGGATCGGTCTTGTTGCACTGGTGCTCCTTGCTCCAGGCCCGCTGGGACGCTTACTGCTTAATTTTCTTGGCGGACTCACCCTGCTGGTTCTTCTGTTGCCTGTCCTTCTTGCTGGAGTGGGCTGGATTGCCTGGCGGATACTGCGCAGCCGAATCAGGGTTTGTGCAGCCTGCGGTACTGCCACCCTCGCCTCTGGCCAATGTCCAGCCTGTGGGGCCTCATTGGTTTCGCCATCCGCTTCGGGAGATGGCAGTGTCACTTGGGAACCGTTTGCTTCGTCTCCACAACCCTCTGGCGTTGCTCAGATGCTGTTTCGATTTGGAGTGGCCTCTAATCGGGATGACCAGGCTTCTGAATTTGCAACAACTTCCGATCCCTCCTCAGAGATTGACGCTGGCAACGCCACGATTGATATTCCCTCAAGGCCGGTTAACGACGACTAGGCGATCACTCGCAAAATCCTCCTATTAATTTAGCCTCGCCTGGTAACAAACCTGAAGATTGGCTGATGCGTTCAACACAGCTTGGTATTGGACCTAACTCTCCCATTCTTCGGGTTGGATCCCTATTAATTTGAGCTCGGCTAGACGGCGTTCCCTCATCCACAGGAACAGGGGAGCTCCGCAGGCAAAGGCTATCGTGACGCTGCAGATCAAGGGCAGCCACAGCCCCCTGATCTTGAGCCTGCGGCCTTCGACCACCATCCAGATCGTGATAGCCGTGGCCCCGACGAACAGATCCCTGGAGAGTGATTGGGCCGCTGGATTGGCATTGGCCAGCGACACAAATGAGGCGAGATCAAAGTTGTTGCCGCTTGTGCGAATGAAGGCGATGTTCGCCATCCAGGGAAGGATCGCTCCAGCTATCGCCAGGGCTAGATACAGCCACTGCACAACATTGTCGAACGGACTCGTGGATTTGCTCAAGGCTCTTGCTCCAGGTCAGTGATATTCAATTGCATGATCTCCTGCTCCACTCGCCCAAGAATCTGTTCACAGCGCTCGGCGTAGGCCTGTGCCCGCCTATAGAGCTCAGCCATGGTTTCCACTTCCAGTTCATCGGATTGAAGCTGGCTCAAGGCCAGCTCAAGGGCGGTACGAGCCTGGTTGTAGGTCAGTTCCTTGACCTCGGCTTTCCAGCTTTCAACTGTCAGGCTGCCCGTGCCCTGCGCGGAATCCTTGCTGGGGGCCGTGGCGTTTTTTGATACTTGCTTCTTGGCTGGAGGCATGGCTGGTAGGCAGGACTGAAAAGCTGAGCTTGTTGACTGGCTTAGAAGCTGAGACAGAAGTCAGGTTTAGGACGTAGTGGCGGAAGACTGGTGCTCAAGTCGAAGGCTGATCAAGATGAAGGCTGATCGAGGTAAGGGCTGCTCAGGGCGAAAGACTGGCAACAACTTCGGTGATGCGGCTTTCGGCATGGCCATCCGCCCAGTGCAGCTCCACCATGCTGCCGGAGCTCACCTGGTGGACCGATCGCACCAGCTGCCCAGACGGTGTTCGCACCAGGCAAAACCCCCGTTCCAGCAAACGCTGAGGGGAGAGGGCCAAAAGCAAGCGGAGGTCATGGGCCAGCTGTTGGCGTTGACGTTGGAGCAGTAGCTGTGGATGGCATTGGTATAGCCGTTCGCGGATAGAGGTGGTCTGCTGCTGCTCGATGCGTAGCCGCCAGGCGAGCTGGCGGCTGAGCTGTTGCCGGATTGCCGTGAGCTCCTGCTGGGCATGACCCCGATCCGGCAGCAGGGCCACCAAGGCGGCGGTCGGGGTGGCGGCCCTGTAGTCAGCGACCAGGTCCGCAATTGTGGTGTCATCTTCATGGCCCAGGCCGGTGACCACCGGGACAGGGCAGAGAGCCAGCGCCTGGGCCAGAACTTCGCCATCAAAGACGGCCAGATCCTCCCGGCTGCCCCCTCCCCTGGCGAGCACCAAGGCTTCAATGCCAAGTGCTTCGGCTCGCTGGCCAACGGCCAGCACAGCGCGGCAAATCTCCGCTTCGACGGGGCCTTGAACGGGTATCGGCAGCAGGTAGATCTTGGCCGCAGGCCAACGCTCGTCCGCCGTTCGCAGCATGTCGGCGAGGGCGGAGCTTGGAACGCTGGTGAGCAGACCGATCGCGGTGGGTTGGGCCGGTAGAGGGCGTTTACGCCGAGCATCGAACAGTCCCGTTGGCTCCAGCAGCTGCCGCACGCGTTCAAAACGAAGCAGCACGCCGCTGAGACTGGGGCGGATGTCGAGGATCTGGACGCACAGGGAGGCGCGACTGCTCCAGAAATTGAGCTTGCCGACCACCGTGACGCCATCGCCGTCTTCAGGCTTGAAACTGAGCCTTGGCAATACCGAGGCCCACACCACCCCGCTCACGGAGGCGAGCTCGTCGGTCAAGGTCAACCAGAGATGGCCCTTCTTGAGCTGGGCGCGAGAAACCGTGGCCTCTAGCAGGAAGCGAGGAGCAAAGCCCCGCTCGAGCAGCTTGCCGATCGCTTCGTTGAGTTCCGAAACATTGAAGCGGGGCAACCCGCCGGCAACAGCGTTGTCGAAGGGGCGCTCAGTGTTCAAGGCGGCCGTAGCAGAATCCCCAGTAGCAGCTCAGGGAGCCGGCACTGATCGCCACGACTTGGCCGATCCAGTGGTCCAATCGGATCAGGCCCACGGCGCAGATCACCATGGCCGTACTGAGGAGGCGAGATCCATCCCGGCGATTCTTGACGAAAAAAGGAGCCAAGGGTTCCGCACGGCTTGGTTTGCCTGCAGTCTTGCCGATGCCGCCTCGGCTTGCCGACGTCCGCGGCGCTGTCCTCAGCCCAGACCGATCTGGGAGAGGATGCCTTTGCCGGTGAGTAATTCGGTCGCCACTCCGATGACGAAGCCAAGCATGGCCAGTCGGCCATTCCAGGTTTCAGCGAAGTTGACAAAGCCGATGCGCGGCGCTGGGGTGCTGTTTGTCATGGCCTAAAACGTTGCAAAACTGATTTGACTATATCGAATAGTGACGACAGCTTGACAGGTGCAAGAGAAATTCTTTGTTTTCTCAATGCTGCTATTTGCTCCGTCCCTGGGCAGGCAGCCCCTTCTGGATCGCTCAATCCTGAGGCTGTGTTAGCCCCTTTGCTCGGCCCTCGGCGGCCGTTGTACGGCGTTGGCTCAGGGCCGTGGCTGTGGCGTGAAGTGGGTCCTCGGGCCATGGATGTTTCGGATAGCGACCCCGCAGGTCGGCCCGTACCTGCCGGTAACTGCCTTGCCAGAAGCCAGCGAGGTCACGGGTGATCTGGATCGGCCTGCCTGCCGGTGAGAGCAGGTGGAGAGTCACCGCCAACCGTCCCTCCAGAACGGTTGGGGTGAGCGTTGAGCCGAACAGCTCCTGCAGCTTCACGGCCAGAACCGCTTCGCCGTTGCCATAGGCCAGTTCCACCGAGCGACCGGATGGCACGACCAGCTGGCTTGGCAGCAGGCGGTCGAGCTCCTGGCGCCTCTGCCAGGTTTGCCAGCTCCAGAGGGCTTCAGGCAGATTGATTCCGCTCAGATCACTCAGGCTTCGGCATCCTGCTGGCAGCTGCTCGGCCAGCCAGTCAGACAGCGTTGCCAGCAAGGCAGTGTCCGAGCGATCCGGCCAGCTGTCGCCGAGATGGTGGCGGGCTAGGCAGAGCCGCTCCTGAAGCTGGCGGCTGCTTTTGGTCCAGGGCAGGGCGGAAAGCCCCTGCTCGCGCAGCCCCTCCAGCAGCGCGGCCTGGACCTGCTCGATCGGTACGTCGGGCCAGGGCTGCCGGTCCAGCACCAGGGCATCAAGGCGGCGCTCGCGCATGGCTTGAACCCGCTGGGCCTGGCGATCCCAACGCACCACGGCAAGCCGCTGACCTTCCGTGGCAGCGGTGGCCTCCAGCGCCGCGAGGCTCAATGGCAGGGCCAGGAGAATCCGTGCATCCTTGCCGGCCTGATCGACAGCGGCGATGGCCATGGCTTCAGCACCTGCCAGCGGATCCTGGGGGTGGACTCTGGCGCCACAACCATTGCGCATCAGAAAACGTCCACCCCGCTCCGGCCTGGCCAGGGCAACCCGATCGGGGTAGGCCCAAGCGATCAGCTGGGCGGCGCACTCGGCCGTGGGCCTGCGCTCACGGGCCTGAGGCGGTCGATCGGACTGGTCTGTCTGTGGTTCGAGCGGCAGCGGCTGCTCACGGGCTTGATCACGGGCTTGCTGCTCAAGCTGACGCCGCAGCAACTGCCGTTGCTGGCGCTGCGGATTGGCTCCCTTGTGCCGCAACCAATCGAGCCTGAGCAGGAGATCACAGCCCAGTTCCGGCAACGACAGGGGGTCGCGGCCGTCGAGCAGGGCCGCCAGTTCACAGGCCAGGGGAAGTTCGCCAACCTGGCGGGCCTTCAGCAGCATGTGCGCCAGCCTGGGATGGAGGCCAAGCCGGGCCATGGCTTTGCCATGGTGGCTGATCCTGCCGTTGCGCTCGAGGCCACCCAGCTGTTGCAGCAACGCCTGGCCGTTCTCCAGTGCGGCCCGAGGGGGAGGCTCCAGCCATGGCAGCTGTTCCCCGAGCCCAGCACCCCAGAGGGCCAGCTGGAGCACAACGGGAAGCGGATCGGCCTCCTGCAGCCCTGGTGGATCGAAGGCCCGTCGTCGTTGCTGCTCCGCCGCCGACCAGAGCCTGATGCAGCGGCCAGGCTCCAGCCTTCCGGCCCTTCCCTGTCGCTGGGTGGCTGAGGCCTGACTCGCTGCAGTGGTGACCAGCGCGTCCATGCCAGTGCGTGGATTGAAGCAATTGCGCCGGGTCAGTCCGCTGTCAATGACCAGCCGCACCCCCGCGATGGTCAAGGAGCTCTCGGCAATCGAACTCGCCAACACCACCTTCCCGCCCTGGTGTCTTGCCGGGCGGATCGCTGCGGCCTGGTCGGCCAGTGAAAGGATGCCATGCAGTGGGACGACTTCGAGATCTTCCCCCCAGGATCTGGAGCGAATGGCGCCAAGGGCTTCGCGGATCTCCCTCTGCCCGGGCAGGAAGACCAGAACGGTGTCTTCGATCCCCCGTTGATCGAGCCAGTGGTGCTCGAGGGCACGCAGCAGCTGCTCGGGCAGGGATTCCCGCTCCCGTGGCGGTTGATAGTGCAAGTCGACCGGATGGCTGGCCCCTTGGCTGCGGATCAGCTCAGCCTCCGGCAGCTGGCAGGCCAGGGGGGCCAGATCGAGCGTGGCCGACATCAGCAGCAACCGGAGCTCAGGGGCGAGCAGGGGACGCGCTTCGCGCAGCAGCACGAGGGCGAGTTCCGCTTCGCTTCGGCGTTCGTGAAATTCGTCGAAGATCACACAGGCCACGCCGGCCAGAGCGGGATCGGCCTGCAGACGCCTGAGAAACAGCCCGTCGGTGATCACTTCGATCCGGGTGGTGGCGGAACAACAGTGCTCAAGCCGCACCCTGTAGCCAACCCGGTTTCCAACCGCTTCGTTCAGCCCTGCAGCCAGGCGTTGGGCGGCGGCTTTGGAAGCCAGCCGCCTGGGCTGCAGCAGCAGGATCTTGCCGCTTGTCCCCTGACTCTCGAACTGCTCCAGCAAAGCAAGGGGAACCCTTGTTGTTTTGCCGGCTCCCGGTGGAGCCTGCAGCAGCAAGGTTCCACCGGAGGTGAGCTGCCTGAGAACATCAGGAAGGACTTCATCAATCGGCAGCGAGGCGCCGATGGAGGGGGTCAAGAAAAGGAGATCAGCTGACCAGCTCGAGCACCAAGGCCAGCATGACGGTGCTGATCAGCCCGAGGGAAGCCAGCAGCCTGACCAGAGGCCCTATCGACAGGCCCAGGGAGGACATAAAGAAAAACGGAAGACATTGAATGCCATCGTTTTAGCGGCCTCCCCGAGGGCAGACGGTGCGATCGGCCACGCTTTTTCTTGAGGTTTTGATCAGCGCACATGCCGCGCTCCATCGACGGGGTGGTAGTCCTCGCCGGTGGTTTCCTCGTAGACAATCGCTGGCAGTCCCGTTTCGAACATCGTCTGCAGGGCCTCCTTGAGGTAGGGATTCCAGCCCCCAGTGGTGACCTTGCCGTGGCGCACCGTCCAGTCCCAGGTTCCCTGCAGATCCCTGGGGATGCGGCCTTCGCGATCACGGCGGGCCACCAGATCCTGGGATTCCACGAGACCCACCAGGATCGGGTCTTTGCCGTAGGCGGGCGTGATGCTCAGCTCCAGCCTGACGGGGTCGTCCTTGGTTAAGTGGAGCCTGAAGCGGGGGGGCAACTTAAGGCTGCGCAGCACGGCTGCCACGATTCGGGTTCTCTGGTCCAACGTTTGGCCTCCGCCTGGAATCTGGTCTGCCCCATGGTTGTACCAGTTAGCGCGACCTGATCAGGCCATGAACCAGCTGGATCGGCACTGGCTGGAGCCCATTCAGTTGGTATCCGGGGGCACGGCAGAGCCCTCACTCTCACTGCTGAAACGCACGGTCATCAGGTCATCACGGATGAGTTGGCCGTCGCTGCCGATCAGTTCCGGGTGAATCGTCAAGCGTCCGGTGCGGTCGGCGTCTTGGGGACTTGGGCTTGGGAGGTTGTTGCTGCCGGTGCCATCACCCTGGCGAGGAACGGACGTGAAGCCCCGCGCCATCACCTGAAAGGCCTGGACGAGCAACAGCAGGAAGCAGGCTCCGTAAAGCAGGGGAAAAATCTGGTCCATGGGCGACACCATTCAGGGAGAAACAAATCAGGCCGACTCAATCAGGCCGGAGCTATTGGGCTGGCTGTGGCCTCTGCTGCCATCATTGCCTGGATGAGGCGCTTTGGGCGAGCCTCCAGGCCCACAGGCTGCTGCAGGCCGCTCCAAAAGCCAAAAAGAGGAGCAAAAGCGAGCTGGTATCCATGTCGATTAATAAATCTTCTTAAAGATTAGGCCCAAAGCCGCTGCAGCGTGGCAGGCCCTGTCAGGTGAGTGCTTCGGCTTGGCCGCGCACTTCGTCACATCTTCTGCGCCCTTTGTTCTCCCTTGGTTACGGCGTCTGCCGTTACGGTCGAGACAGTTGTTAGCTGTTCTCTATCAGTGGATCTGCGAAACATCCCGCGCCACGCCCTGCTGCCAGTGCTGCCCCTGGCCCTGGTGATCGCTTCCCCTGCCCTGATTCAGAGAGCCGACACGGCCCAGGCCCAGCAGGCCCCACGCAGCTCTGGGCTCTCCCGCCAGTCGTTCGTTACCGAGGCCGTCAACCGGGCGGGCCCTGCGGTGGTGACGATCGACACAGAACGGACGGTCACCAGCACCGGGCGCTCAAGGTTTCCCTCCCGGCTGATGGCAGACCCCCTGTTTCGGCAATTTTTTGGAGCGCCTCAGGCCCAACAACGCCCCAGCCAACGCACCGAGCGGGGCCTGGGCAGCGGTGTGATCTTTCAGGCCGACGGTCTGGTTCTCACCAATGCCCACGTCGTTGAGAAGAGCGACCGCGTTTTTGTGGGCCTCAAAGATGGACGTCGGGTGGAGGGCAAGGTGGTGGGCCTCGATTCGTTGACGGATCTGGCCTTGGTTCGCCTGATGGAGCCTGGACCCTGGCCGGTGGCCACCCTGGGCAATTCCGACGCCCTTCAAGTCGGGGATTGGGCGATTGCTGTCGGCAACCCGTTTGGGCTCGACAACACCGTGACGATGGGAATCATTAGCAACCTGAGTCGCAATGTCAGCCAGCTGGGGATCACCGACAAGCGTCTTGATCTGATTCAGACCGATGCGGCGATCAATCCAGGCAATTCCGGTGGGCCCCTGCTCAATGCCGATGGAGAGGTGGTGGGGATTAACACGCTGGTGCGCTCAGGCCCGGGAGCCGGGCTTGGCTTCGCAATCCCGATCAACCGTGCCCGCAGCATTGCCACCCAACTGCTGGCGACCGGATCGGTCAGCCACCCGATGATCGGCGTTGGCCTTGATCAGGCTCCTTCTGACCAGGGGCGTGGGGGCGGGCAGGGCGCGCTGGTTCGTTCCGTCCTGCCCGGCAGTCCCGCCTCACAAGCGGGTCTGAGACCAGGAGACGTGATCGTCTCCGCAGCGGGAACCCGGGTACCGGGGCCGGCTGAAATGATTTCGGCAGTGGAAAAAAATGGCGTCGGTAAGCCGATGGCCATCGGTATCCTGCGGGGTGGGTCCAGCCTGCAATTGCAAGTGATCCCAACTGAGATTGCCAGGTCCAACGAAGGCCGCTGAGGGAGATTCGGCGGCCTTAACTGGCTTCAACCGTCTTCAGAGAATGTCGGTTGCGCCGAAGGGAGGCTGGCTTTGCGGCTGAGTGGCTGGGCCCTCATCAGCGGGGGATGGTTGTTCGGACTGTCTCTTTGCTACGGCTGCGGCCAATCCCGGCGGAGTCCCCAGTTGTTGGCGCATCATCCACTCGGTGGCTGCCCGCTGGGACTGCCAGGCGTGCAGGAGCTGCTTCGCCAGACCACGCAGGGACTGGGCATCGCCTGTGGAATCGATGGCGCGTGTCATGCGCTCCAATTCAAACTTTTGACCCAGGCTGAGGGCGAGCGGTTCGGACATTCCAGGCATCGCGGTGGGGCTTTGAATCCACCTTAATGCTACGAAGTGTTTCGAGTGCTCTCGTAGCAACCGGCACACAGGTAAGGAATTCCTGTCAGGATGCCGCCACTTCGGCGGTGGTCCGGACCGCTTGGCTCTGGGTTTCAGTTGTTCGTCCGCAGCTCCTCCACGCAGGCGGTGATGCAGGTGCCGTCATCAAGGGAGCAGGTGGTGATGCATTCGAAGTAGGTCTCAACGGAATCCCACGCCTGATCGGCAGGAGCGGCAGGGGCAGGATTGAGATCGGCAGAGCCAGAGGAAGAACCGATGGGGGTGTTCATGGGAGGGATGCCCTAGTGGATTCCGTCAGGCTATGAACACCATTGGTGAAACACCAGAGAATTGAATATTTCTATTCACCGCTTGATGAAGTTATTTGTGCAAGCGCTTCAGCCCTTTGACTTGCTTCTGGCGGCGCGGGCTTTCTGCTTCTCGCGGTTGGCGCTCTTTTTGGCCTCCTGCAGCGAGGCGGTGGCGGCCGCCAGGCTCAGTTCCGCCTCTTCGGCCTTCTTGGCCTGGTAATAGGCGTAATCGCCGCGGTAGAGCACCAGCTCGCCGTCGCGGATCTCGACGATCCGGTTGGCCACCCGCGAGATGAAGTAACGGTCGTGGGAGACCAGCAGGGCCGCCCCTTCGTACTCACGCAGGGCGTCTTCGAGCATCTGTTTGGCAGGGATGTCGAGGTGGTTGGTGGGCTCATCGAGCACCAGCAGATTGCAGGGAGAGAGAAGCATCAGGGCCAGGGCGAGCCGTGCTTTCTCGCCACCGCTGAGTTTCCCTACCTCCTTGAACACCGCGTCGTTGCTGAAACAGAAACTGCCCAGCAGGGAGCGCACCTGGGTCTGGGTCCAATCCGGCACGGCCTCGAACAGGGTGTCGATCACCGTTTTGCCCAGATCCAGGGCCTCGGCCTGGTTCTGCTCGAAATAGCCGGCCACCACGTTGTGCTCCCCCAGTTGGGAGGTGCCCTCGTCGGGCTGCTCCAGCCCCATGATCAGGCGCAGCAGGGTGGATTTGCCTGCCCCATTGGGTCCCACGAAAGCGATGCGATCGCCCCGCTCCACTTCCAGGCCGGCGCCGAGAAACAGGATCGACTCGCCGTAGGCGTGGCTGAGGTTCTCGATCAGGGCTACCTGGCGCCCGGAGCGGGGGGCATCGGGAAAGCGGAACTTGGGGCCGGAGAGGCTCTCCACCGGGGCCTCGATCCGGTCCACTTTCTCCAGCAGTTTCTCGCGGCTCTTGGCCTGGGTGCTGCGGGTGGCACTGGCCCGGAATCGGTCGATGTAGGCCTGCTGGCTGGCCAGCTCCTTCTGCTGCCGGTCAAAGGCCGACTGGCTGGCCTCCCGCTCCAGCTGTTTCTGCTCCAGGTGCTGGCTGTAGTTGCCCAGATAGGTGCGGGCGATGCCGCGCTCGGTGGCCACGATCTGGTTGCAGACCCGATCGAGAAAGGTGCGGTCGTGGCTGACGACCACCAGGGGCACATCCCGCTCCACCAGGTAACCTTCCAGCCACTGGATGGTTTCCACATCCAGGTGGTTGGTGGGCTCATCAAGCAGCAGCAGGTCAGGGTCCTGCAACAGGATCTTGCCCAGGGCGATGCGCATCTGCCAGCCGCCTGAATAGTCGCCCACCGGCAGATCAGCCCCGCCGGGGGTGAAGCCGATCGTGGGCAGCAGTTTGTCGATGCGGGCTTCGAGTTCGTAGCCATGCAAAGACTCAAAGCGGCTGTGCAGCTTGCCGAGCTCCTCAATCAGCTCGTTGAGATGCTCTGGATCGCTGGCAGCCTGCTCACTGGCCATGGCGTGCTCCACCTGGTGCTGGCGGATCAGCACGTCGGCCGCTTCGCCGAAGGCCTGGAACAGTTCTTCGCGCACCGTTCGCGTCAGATCCACGTCGAACTCCTGCTTCAGGTAGGCGATGCGCGGATCGCCCTGGCGCACCACCTGGCCGCTGCTGGGCTCCTCCAACCCGGCGATCAAGCGCAGCTGGGTGGATTTCCCGGCTCCATTCACACCCACCAAGCCGATGCGGTCGCCCGGCTTCACCTCCCAGGTGACATCCCGCAGCACCTCGCCAGTGGGATAAAGCTTTGATACACGTTCCAGACGAAGCACAGGAAGGGGACTATCTGGGGATCTTTGCTTCCATCATCCCTGCCCGCTGATCCTTCGTCAGCCGCTTGGGCGATCACTCCCTTCACTCAGACTGGAATTCATTCGGCGCGGCTGCCCATGCTGGTCAAACGTCTGGAGCAATTGGCTGCCTTGGTGGTGGCCGCAGGGTTGGCGCTGGTCAGTTACTGGCTGTTTTTCAGTTGGGCCCAGGGAGATCGGGCTCCACGGCCGCAGCCTCGGCTGACTCCGCCAGCCTCGGCTCCATCTCCAGCCTCTGGTTCTTCTTCTGGACCTTCCTCAGCAAGCCCGACGGCGAGGCCCTAGAGCCCGCCTCTGGCCTTGATCAGCCATTGCTTGGTGTCGTCATCGAGGGAGGCGAGATGCTCCTTGACAGCAGCTTCTGAAACGGGCAAATCCCAGTCTTGGCCAAGGGCGAGGATCGTGTTGATGGTTCCCTTGGGATCTTGAAGAGCCTGCCTGAACAGGGTTTTCGTGAGCTCCTCATCGGCTCTGATCCGTTCGTAGAGGCGAGCGGCATTGGTTTCGGTCATGGAATGGCTCTGGGGCGGCCACGCTGAACGCTGGCCAGACCCTATGGGTGGGTGCCCTGTTTTCACCAAGTTCCGAGCCGGTTGTTGGATTTTGGCAACATGCCACGGCCTGATGCCACGGCCTGATGTCCTGGCCTACTCAGGCGGCGCAGGGTGGTTCGACCTCGAGATGGGCAACGGCGGAGGTGTCTTCCACTTCCATGCTGCGGGCATCAAGGCAAAGCACCTTGCGCAGTTGAGCGTAATTAGCGGCCAGGGGCTGGTGTCCTTCCTGGTTGGCGGCGTATTCGGCCCGCTGCAGGATGTGGTGGAGATGGGTGAGCAGGTAGGTGCTGATCACCGCTGAAACCTGCACATCGCTCTGTCCGGCGACCCTCTGTTCGGCGCTGCGCTGGCCCGAGCCCCTCTGGCCGCTGGCCTTGGCCGTGGAGTTGTTGGCCTTGCTGGTGGCGCCACGAGCTGCTGATCTGACAGCCGCTGACCTGCCCCGTGCCGGCTTGGTGGCCGCTGGATTGCTTGTGTCCAGATTCGTGCTTGCGGCCGCCCTAGCGGGCTGGCCTGACGACGCGGAGCCAGCGGCCTTGTTCACTGCTGCGGTACCCATGCTTTGGAGCCCGGCTCGCTCTGGGTTGCCGAGGGCCTGGCGTGCGGACTGGGTGGAGGCCTTGCTCATGGCGGGACTCATCAAGGTGCCTATGGCAGGTAGGCAGATGGGCTCAAGCATAGTGCTGGATAGTATCCCTGGGGATCTCTGTACACTCAGTGGTACTTCGTCTGATCCCTGAGGCCTTGGCCACCCGTCAGACCTCTACGAGCGGCCGGCCCAAGTCCCCTCGGGTCCAGGTGGTGCTTCCGGAAGATTTATGTGAGCGCCTCAATGCGGCCGCAGACAGTGAATCCCGCACGGTCAGCAACATGGCCAAAGTGCTGATCCAGCAGGGTCTCGATCGCCTCGATCAGGCCCGCCAGACCCAGGCTGGCGTTGGGGCTCTGGCCAAGGAAAAGGCGGTTGATTCAGCCATGCCCGCCGAGCGCTTCCGCACGGTGCTCGAGCAACAGGAGCTTCAGACGCCGAGACGATTGCGCGGTTTGCCGAAACGTGTGCGTCTGTACCGCCCCAGCCGTTGAGCGGCTCCCGGGTGAGCGCAGACCCCGAGAACTGCTGCCTGCTCCGCTCCGGTCACGGAAGGCAGGGATCCGTGGTGTTCCTGCTGATGCCACCAGGCCAGCAGGGCGAAAGCAAGAGCTTCCCGGTCTGTTTCGCCGATGCCCAGATCGGCCAGTGGCCGCACCCAGAGGCCCCGGCAACGGTGGCGAAGCTGGTTGATCAAGGTGCCATTTCTGGCCCCACCCCCGGCCACGACCAATTCGAGCGGCCCGGGGCCTGGGCTGCGCGCCAGGTCAGCGGCCACCACTGCGGCGCTGAAAGCGGTCAGCGTTGCCAGGGCGTCGGACTGGGCCTGGTGATTGTCCAAGGTGCCGCAGGCGCCGGCGAGAGTGGCCAGCCGCTGGTTCAGGTCGTCTTCGCCGAACACTTCTCGCCCGGTTGATTTTGGTGGCGGAGTCTGGAAATAGGACTCGGCCAGCCAGCGCCGAATCACGTCTTCATGGACGCGGCCCTGGGCGGCCCAGCGGCCATCGGCATCAAAGCGTTGCTTGCCCTGGCTGAAACGATTCACCGCCAGGTCGATCAAGGTATTGGCCGGGCCGCAGTCCCAGCCGAGCACGTCACTGAACCGCTCCGGTCCCGTCGCTGGAGGCAGCAGGGTCAGGTTGGCGATGCCGCCGAGGTTGAGCAGGGCACGCCAGCCGCCGATCGCTGGCAGTAGGGCGGCATCGGCGGCCGGCACGAGCGGTGCCCCATGGCCACCGAGGGCGAGGTCGTGGCTGCGCAGATCAAAGACCACCGGGCGCTGCAGCAATTCAGCCAGCAAGGGAGCCTGGAGCAGCTGCCAGCTACACCCCCGCCGCAAGCCATCAGGTGGGCGATGCCAGAGGGTCTGACCGTGACAGCCCACCAGGCTGGCGAGGCCGTCCGGGTCGCAAAGGCGGGCGCAGTCAGCCTGGACTTCGGTCACGGCTTCAGCCAGGTTCAGCACCGTGGCCGCCGTGGCTGCCTGGCCCTGGCCGATGGAGATCAGTTGCTGCTGAAGCGCTTCTGGATAAGGAAGGAACTGGCTCTTGAGCAGGCGCCAGCGGGGGCGGGCTCTGGGGCCGGCGAACGACACCAGAACGGCGTCAACACCATCGGCGCTGGTGCCGCTCATCAAGCCCAGAACCGTGGTTGGCTTCACGTCTGGGGCAACCCTTCAAGAGCCTTGATGGTTCCCATCACCACCAGCAGGTCACCCTCGCTGAGCACATGGGACGCGGGTGGATTCACCGACAGATTGTTCACAGGCCCGGCTGCCAGGAGGTTCACTTCGTAGTTCTTGCGCAGGTTCAGATCGCGCAGGGATTGGCCGATGAACGACTGGGGAACCTTGATCTCTTCGATGCTGTTGCGATCGTCAAGGCGGAGGCGATCCAGCAGGTTGGGGCGCATCAGCTGGCGACCCAGCTCCTCGCCCTGCATCCGCGAGGGAAACACCACCTTGTCGGCGCCGACGCGGCGCAGCATTTTTTCGTGAAGGTCGGTGGTGGCCCGGGCGATCACCTGTCTCACCCGGCTGCCGTCGCTGTCCTTGACGATCAAAGTGGCGGTGATGCTGGCTTCGATCGGTTCACTGATGCCGATCACCACGGTGTCGAGTTCAAGCACTCCGGCGGCCCGCAGGGCCTCCTCTTCCGTGCAGTCGAGCACCCGGCCTTCGATGGCCGGGTCCACCTGGCGGAGTTCATCGATGGCGCGCTGGCTCCTGTCGACAACCAGCACATCGGCCCCACAGCGAACCAGTTCCTTACTGACGGCCCGGCCAAAACGGCCGGCTCCGATCACCGCAAAGCTGTTCGGTTGGCTTGAGGAAATCCCCTGCCATTGCCACCAGTTGGTCATCGAGCGTCGGAGAGGCAGGCGTCATTCTGAAACCTGCCCGATCCCGGCGGCATGGTGAGGGCGTCCAAGCCAACCGAAACCTGCCGAAGGGGAGGCTCAGCGATTGGGCTGGGGTGTGGTGCGCAGGTAGGGCTTGATCTCCGTGACTCCCTTAGGGAATTTCACCCGGGCATCGTCGGTGGAAATCGAAGGCACCACAACGCAGTCTTCGCCGTCCTTCCAGTTCACCGGCGTGGCCACCTGGTGGTGGTCGGTGAGCTGGAGGGAATCGATCACCCGCAGAATCTCATCAAAGTTCCGGCCGGTGCTGGCGGGATAGGTGATCTGCAGCCGCAGTTTCTTGTTCGGATCGATGATGAACACCGAACGCACGGTCAGATTGTTGAGGGCCTTGGGATGGATCATCCCGTACAGCTCGCTCACCGATTTATCGGCATCGGCCAGGATCGGGTAATCGACGCTGGTGCTCTGGGTTTCGTTGATGTCGCCGATCCAGCCCTTGTGGCTTTCGGCGGAATCAACGCTCAGGGCGATGGTTTTGACGTTGCGCTTCTCCCACTCCGGGCGCAGCCGCGAGACTTCGCCCAGCTCGGTGGTGCAGACCGGGGTGTAGTCGGCGGGGTGCGAAAACAGCACGACCCAGCTCTCTCCGGCGTAGTCGTAGAGGTTGATCGGGCCCTGTTGCGAATCCTGGGTGAAATCGGGAACGGTGTCACCGAGCTGAAGGGCCATGGAACAAAGAAGAATCAGCTTCCTATGCTGCCACAACCGCTACAGCCCATTCTGGTGCGTGGTTCGGCGTTGAAAGCAGGGCTGCCTACAAGCCTGTCTCAAAGGTTGAACTGCCGGCAGATCAGCCAGGGCACCAGGACGGTCATCAACAGGGTCAGCGGGAATCCGTAGCGGGCCACATCAAGGAAGCGATAGCGACCTGGACCGAAAACCATCAAGTTGGTCTGGTAGCCCACGGGGCTGAGAAAGCTCTGGCTGGCACCGAACAGCACGGCGAAGATGAAGGCCATCGGTGGCATCCCGAAGCCGATGGCCACCTTGGCCGCTATCGGGATCACCATCGCAATGGTGGCGGCATTGCTCATCACCTCCGTCAGCAGGGTGGTGAACAGGAAAATGGCAGCCAGGGCCCAGTAGGCCGGCAAGTTGCGCAGGCCATCAAGCAGCGTATTGGCCACGGCTTCGGCCAGTCCGGTCTTCTCGAGGGCGACGCTGAAGCTGCTCAGGGATCCCAGCAGCAGAATCACATCAAGCCGGATGGATCGCAGCATTTCACCGGTGCGCAGGCAGCCGGTGGCCACCATCGCCACGGTGCCCAGCAGCACCGACGCCACCAGAGGCAGCACCTTGAAGCTGGGCAGGAGGATCACCAGCACCGCGATGAGGATCGCCACCCCTTTGCGGCTCACGGTGGGCAGATCGTCCTCGATCTGCTCGAGAACGATCAGGTCATTGGTGCCCTGCAGGCCTCGGATGGCGTCTTGGGGGCCTTGCAGTAGCAGCACGTCGCCTTCCCTCAGGGTGGCCTTGCCAAGCCGCTCGCGCAGAACCACATTGCCGCGACGCAGTGCCAGAACGGTGGCGTTGTAGCGCTGGCGGAAGCGCAGTTCTCGCAGGCTCTGGCCCGCCAGGGTCGAACCTGCGGGTAGCAGAACCTCCACCATCCTCAGATGGCTCAGCTCCTGGGGAGCCAAGACGTCGTCTGCGGCTTCAGGAACGGGAGCCAGAACGATGGTGCGCTCCTGTTGCAGCCGAAGCAGGTCGGCGCGGGTGCAACGCAGCACCAGGCGATCGCCTTCCATCAAGCTGCGGTCGGCCAGCGGTGGGGTGTGACGCTCCTCCTGGCGATGGAGTTCGAGCACGTCGACGTCGAAGCGACGCTGCAGGCGGGTGCGATGCAACGACTTGCCCACCAGCTCCGAGCCCGGGGGGATCAGTACTTCGGTGAGATAGCCGCTGAAGCTGCCCACCAGGTCGTTGTTATTGGCGCCGCGATCCGGCAGGAAGCGGTCGGAGAGCAGCACCATGGTGAGGCTGCCCGCCAGCCAGACGCCAATGCCGATCGGCGTGAATGTGAACAGATCGAAGCTGCCGTAGCCGAGTTTGCTGCTCACTTCGCTGGCCAGCAGGTTCACTGAGCTGCCGATCAGGGTGAGTGTTCCCCCCAGAACCGTGGCAAACGAGAGCGGCAGCAGCACCTTCGAGGGAGAGATGCCGCGGCGATGGCACCAGCCCTCGATCACCGGCAGCAGGGAGGCCACGATCGGTGTGTTGGGCACGAAGGCTGAAACCGGCGCCACCAGAGTGGTGAGCAGCAGAATCATGCGCTTGGGGCTGCGGACCGCATCGGAGCCGATCAGCCCTCGGAGCTGATCGAGGCCACCGGAGCGAAACAGGCCGGCAGAGATCGCGAACAGACCCAGCACCGTGAGCAGGGCCGGACTGCCGAAACCCTCCAGAGCTTCTCCAGGCTGGAGCACGCCCGTGGCCATCAGCAAGCCGACGACCAGCAGACCGGTGACTTCCGGGGCCAGCCATCCGCTGATGAACAAGACCATGGAGCCCACCAACACCACCAATGTGATCAAGGCGTCAGGCGCCAAGGCGGTTTGGAGGAAGGCGTTCAATGAGCTGAACGTTATGGATGATTGAATCTACTGTTGAGCCTTGGAACCCAGTCTTCAGTGTCGGGATCCTGATCAAATCCCAAGGACTTGATATAAGTTTGATTGCAGCTAGAGGCTGGGTAAATGCACCGAACGGTGATCGCCGTTTGGTGCATTTGCCTTCGTGATTGCCGATGAAGTTCAGGCAGTATCTGATCGTCTGCTGGCATGGTTGCGTCGCTGGCTTGACGTTCGTTCAGGCCAGAAGCGTTGCGCAGGTTCAGGAACAGGATTCTCCCCTGAGACTGGCTAAATTGGTTGGTTGTTGCGCTCTTGCTATGGCCGCGACGTTGGTTCGGCCATGGGTTGGTTCGGCTATGGGCCAACGGGGGCATCGGCTTGAGGCAAGGCCACTTGGCGATGGAGAGGGCTCTCAAGGTCTTAATGCGATGAGTCGGGTCTGCCCGGCAAGGCTCGCTGCACTCACTGAAAACAATTTCAATCTCATAAGTTGTGAGCGAGATGCATCGCTACGGCGAATCCTGCTCCAGCCGTGCCGATGGAGCAGTGGGGGTGGTTGTGTATGTTTTGATATGCAACCTTGGCTGCTTGCTGGCACCATTTCTCCATTCGGCACGGTAGTGGCCTGCTGGAGGAGGATAATCCAGTTCTCAAGAACAATTCTCAAGAACAATGCTGGAGACAAGCGGATAGTCCGCAATTTTTGATCTCCAGAATCAATGCCGAAGAGTGAGGTGTCATCGAACTGGCCGGGCCATCGCCATCCTTGATTTCTGGCTTCGAATCTGGAGCGATCAGATCAATCCTTCTGCTGAGCCGGAGGCAGCAGCCACTCCCGCAGGCGGTGCAATCCCAGTCCGGCGGTGGCGGAAACGAAAAGAACATTCGGGCTGATCGCCTCGGCGCGTTCCAGTTCGATGGCCGGGCAGCGATCGATCTGATTGCCGATCACCTGGCGGGGGGCCTGGCTGCCAAGCGAATCGAGGATCGCGTGGACGGTGCGCAGTTGTTCGGACCAGGCGGGATCGGAGAGATCCACCACGATCAGCAAGCCATCGGCCTCCAGGGTTTCCTCCAAGGTGGAGCGGAAGGCTTCCAGCAGCGGTGGGGGGAGCTCCCGGATGAACCCCACCGTGTCGGTGAGCAGTAGCCGTTGGCTGGTGCCGCCTGGCTGATGGGAGTCCAGCCGTCGCGTGGTGGGATCGAGGGTGGCGAAGAGCTTGTTCTCGGCCAGAACCCCTTCCCCTCCCTCGGGCGTGGTGAGGACATTGAGAAGGGAGCTCTTGCCGGCGTTGGTGTAACCCACCAGGGCCAGCCGGCGCACACCAGCTCGCCCCTGGCGCAGGCGTGCGCGGTGGTCACCCAGCCGCCTGACCTCCGCCTGCAGCCGATCGATGCGGCTGGCGATGACGCGGCGGTCCTTCTCCAGTTGGGTTTCGCCAGGTCCCCGGGTGCCGATTCCTCCCCCCTGACGTGACAGGCTCTGGCCGCGGCCACTCAGCCTCGGCAGTCGGTAGCGCAATTGGGCCAGTTCCACCTGCAGGCGCCCGGCGCTGCTGGCGGCCCGCTGGGCAAAGATGTCGAGGATCAGTTCGCTGCGGTCGCTCACCGGCAGATCCAGCAGGCGCTCGAGGTGTCGGGTCTGGAAGGGGCTGAGTTCCCGATCGGTGACTACCAGGCTGGCCTCCAGCCGCCGGGCTTCCAGGGCGGCCTCCCGCAGCTTTCCATCGCCCCAGATGGTCTGGGCTCCCGCTGGGTGACGTTTCTGCCGGACCAGTCCCACCGGCAGGCCGCCGGCACTGCGCACCAGTCCCTCCAGCTCGGCGATCTCCCGTTGACTGGCCTCGCTGTCCTGCCCGACCAAGGCCAGCAGCAGGACCCTCTCCGGCCCTGGCTTCTGCTCACCCTTGATGGCCTCCGCCCCATTGTTGGCAAGGGTCGCTGGCGTGGCCATGGGGTCACTCAGCTCGCTGAGATCTCCTTCCAGCTGCACCTGCCAGGGCTGGCCCTCCTGGTGGCTGGGTCGGTAGCAGCAGGCCGGCCAATGGCCACCGGCGGCGGCTTGCTGGGGGAAGCGCAGCCAGTGGATGGGTCTGAGGTCGAGACCCACCAACGCCTCACTCCCCAGGGGCTCCAAGCCAGGCCCCCGCCCCACGCAGCTGATCAGTCGCCAGGCCTGACCATGGCGCCGCTCCGAGCCGGGCAGCCGATCGAGCAAGCGTCCGGATTGCTCCAGGGGGCCGACCCAGAGCAGCCGGCAGAGCCCACGCCCATCCACCACTAGACTGAGCGGCAGATCCAGTTCCCGCGATTCGGCGGCGAGGCGTTGCAGGCAGAGCAGATCGGCCCCACCGGCTTCCGGATGGCGGCGCTGGGATAGCCGCTCCAGCCGCCGCTTCTGGGCCGGACGCAGGCCACTGACCCGACCGAGCAGAACGGCCTGTTTCAAGGCCGGAGGATCCGTAGGCAGATCACACCGGCGGCCATGGCGGCCTGCTCGTCTTCGGGGCTGTCGCCCACGTGCCAGACCTCGCTGGGCTGGAGGCCGATGGCCTCGATGGCGAGCTGCAAGGGAATCGGGCTGGGCTTGGCCGCACCGGCCGCACTCGAGACGATCACCGTTTCGAGGAGGCCATCGAGTTCGAGCCCCGCCAGGATCGCGCCGAGCCGTTGGTCAAAATTGCTGACCACCGCCAGACGCAGCCCAGCCTCATGCCAGCGCCGCAGAGGCTCGATCACATCGGGGTAGATCTGCCAGAGGCCGGCATCGGCGAACCGATCGAACAGCTCCCGTTCCAGGTTGGGCGTGCTCGAGCACGCACCGCTGGCGCTGAACACCTCGGCAATCCGCTCCCCCCACCACCGACGTTCTGCCTCAAGCAAGGCTTCTCCGGCCAGGCCAGGGAAGGCCAGGGGGGGGGCCTGGGGGTAAACGGCCGCGAAGGCCCGATCGATCGCCTCGGCTTCCGCCGCGATCCCGTGGTCAGCCGCCAGCTCCGCGTAGGTGTTGCCAACGGATCGACGCAGGCCGATCAAGGTCCCCATGGCATCGAGCAACAGGCCACGGGGCTTGGCCAGAGCGAGGGGCGATGGGATCACAACTCGTGTCAAGAACGGGAGGCCTGGCCGAACAGGGGGCGACCCAGGTCGCTGAGCCAGCCCGCTGCCACACGCAGCTGGTGGGAGCGGCCCGGCAGACGTGACAGGTAGGTGAGTTGGCGGATGCGGTAGGCGGCGGACCCGGCCAGGGTCAAGCCCAGGCCGGTGAGGCTGGCCTCGCCAACACCAAGGCTGATCATCTCGCCGAGATCGCGCCAGAGAAAGGGCTCAAGCGGCTCAGCCGCGATCGATCGCAGCAGGTTGCCTGCCAGCTGATCCGCTTGCTGGAAGGCCACCTGGGCGGTGCCCGGCAGGACTTCCCCATCGGCATCCTCCACGTGGGCCAGGTCCCCGCTCACGAACACACCCGGGTGATCCCGCAGCTGCAGCTCTGGCGTGCAGAGCAGGCGGCCGCCGCCATCGATGGCCGCCGCCGGATGGATGGACGGACTGTTGGCGGTCACCCCCGCCGTCCAGATCACCCCATCGACGGCCAGTCTTTCCTCGCTGCTGCTGCCATCGGCTGCCGCTGGCAGACCCAGCTGGATGTGGTCGGCTTCCACGGCCAGGACCCTGGTAGAGGTGCGCAGCCGCACGTCCCGGCGCAGCAGGGCCGTGCGGGCCTGCTCACGGTTGAAGGATCGGGCCTTGGGCAGCAGCTCGGGGCCCTGCTCGATCAACTCCAGCAAGGCCGCTCCCTGCAGCAAATCAGCCAGCTTGCAGGCCAGTTCAACGCCGCTGGGGCCAGCGCCAACCACCGCCAGGCGCTGCAGAGGCCGCTGCCGGCCGCGAAGCTCCTGCACCAGGCCCTGTAGGTGCTCGACATCGGCCAGGGTGCGAAAGCCGATGGCGTGGTTCTCCACCCCAGGCACGCCGAAGCTGGTCGGACGGCTGCCGGTGGCGATCACCAGCTTCGAGAACTCCAGCTCCCGGCCCTGCTCGGTGCGCAGGGAGGAGGCGTGAGTATCAATCGCGCTCACCCGATCCCGCAACCAGGCCACGCCGTGGCCAGCCAGAAGGGTGTCATAGCGAGGAGCCACTTCCCAGGAGCGCAGTTCGCCTGAGAGCAGTTCGTAGAGGAGCGGCAGGAAGACGAACCGATCGTTCGGCTCGATCAGCAGGATCGGCGGGTGGTGGCGTCGTTCGGCCAGGGCCAGGGCTGTGTACAACCCAGCGAAGCCGCCACCGGCAATGACGACCGCTCCAGTAGCTCCCGCTTGCTGCTCTGGGCTGGGCTCCGTCATGCTGGCCAGACCGCGTCGTCAGGAAAGGATGGTGAACCCTAACCAGCGTCGTTGGAGGAAACGCAGAGGATGGAGGCCATGAGCAGCTTGATGGCTTCGCGGCCTCCCACCGATCGTGACGGCCCTCTGCTGAATGCCGCTGCCGCCACGGCCCTGCTCCAACCCCTCGATCCGATGGCCCGCCTCCGTTGGGGTTTGCAGACCTTCGGTGATTCCTTTGCTCTGACCACCAGCTTCGGCATTCAGTCGGCGGTCCTGCTGCACATGGTCAGCCGAATCAGTGCCGCCATCCCGGTGATCTGGGTGGACACCGGCTACTTGCCGGCGGAAACCTACCGCTATGCCGAAACCCTTTGCCAGCTGCTCAAGCTCAACCTTCAAGTGGCGCAGCCGGAGCAAAGCTCGGCTCGCATGGAGGCGCTGCATGGACGGCTCTGGGAGACCGGCCGACTCGAAGACATGGATCTCTACCTGCGGATGCGCAAGGTGGAGCCGCTGGATCGGATGTTTGAGCAGCTTCAGGTGCACGGCTGGGCCAGTGGGGTGAGGGGCAACCAGACTGACCATCGCCGCGCGATGCGCCCGTTGGACAGCGTGCGCGGCCGCTGGTCGCTGCGTCCCTTGCTGAGCTGGACCAGTCGAGACGTTTTTTATTACATGCAGGATCAGGCGCTCCCCCATCACCCCCTGTTCGAGCAGGGCTACTCCACGGTCGGTGACTGGCATTCCAGCGGCCCGGATGCTGGCAGCGATCCAGGCGAAGACGGCCAGCGCGAAGATGGCCAACGCGGCAGCCGTTTTGCAGGGCTCAGGCAGGAATGTGGCATCCACCTGCCTGGCGTGATGGGCGAGGGCATCTGAGATGGGCGTGCCGGGGCCTGCCCCACCGGCTCGCTGGCTGTTGATCGGCAACAGCCGCTGGCACTGGGCAGAGGCGGCAGCAAGCGCCACCTCCGGCTTGCGCTGCTGGCACAGCCAGGCACCGGCCAGCCTCAAGCCAAAGGAGGGCGAGCGGCTGCGCTGCTGGGCCTGTGTGGGACAGCCCGCACCCCAGCTCCAGTTACCGCTAGGGCGCCGCTTTCACCAGGCCGGCGTGCCGCTGGTCTCGATGCCGCCCTGGCTCGGCGTTGACCGGGCCTTGGCTGGATGGCAGGCCTGGCGCCGGCAGCGTGAGGGGGCGGGAGGTGCTGTGCTTGTGGCCGATGCCGGAACCTGCCTGAGCCTGACCCGGGTGGACAGCCAGGGAGGCTTCGCCGGAGGGAGATTGATGGCTGGAGTCCAACTCCAGCTGACGGCGATGGCAAGGGGGACGGCCCAGCTGCCGGCGCTCGCCTGGGCGGCACCGACGGGGGGATTGGAACCGGGCTTCGACCCCTGGCCTGCCGCCACGGCGGAGGCGATGAGCGCCGGCTGTCTCTGGGGTCTGGCGGCAGCGATCGCTCAGGCGCTGGAGGCGGCCAGGTCTGAAGGGCCGCACACGCTCTGGCTGACAGGGGGCGATGGGCCGAGCTTGGCCCCCTTACTCAAAGAGCTTGGCCTGGACTTTGAGTGGGCACCTGAGCTCTGCCTGGAAGGCCTTGTGGCGCTCAGCCCAGATTCAGATCCGTGAGGATCTGCTCAGCCATTTCCTCAGCTTTGACCTTGAGATAGACGAGCTCAAGCTTCCCTTCCGGGTCCACCACGAAGGTGTGGCGCATCATGCCCATGTATTCCCGGCCCATGAACTTCTTCAGTCCATAGCTCCCATAGGCGCTGGCCACCGGGCAGGGCTCGGGGTCACAGAGCAGGGTGAACGGCAGGGTGTACTTGGCGATGAATTTTTCGTGGCTGGCGGCGCCGTCCTTGCTGATCCCCAGCACCTTGATCCCAAGCTGTTCGTAGCGCGCCCACTGATCACGGAAGCCGCACGCCTCCTTGGTGCACCCAGGGGTGTCGTCCTTTGGGTAGAAGTAGATCACCACCCGCTGCCCCCGCAGCGAGGAAAGGCTGAGCGGTTCGCTGTTCTGGTCCATGAGGGTGAAGTCGGGAGCGGCATCGCCAATGCTCAAGGCCATGGAAAACGAAACGGTTTGTCGCGCGAGACTAGGGGCTAAGGTCTCAAACCTTCGGGATTCCTGATGGTCATTGCCGCCCGTGTGGGTCTGTTCGCTGTGCTGGGCCTGATCGGAGCAGCCGGATTGCTGGATCTGCCGCTGACACGTCCCATGACCAGCCGTGGCCGCGTGGACACAGGCGAATTCCTGGTGGAACTCAACGCGCAAGAGGCGTTGATGGATCAACGTCAGAGAGCAGCCGTACTGCTTGATCGCTTCGTAGGCGCTGAAATCACCCGTTATTTCTGGGGCGGATTCAGCGGCTACCTCGATGTGCTGGGAATTGAGAAGCCCGAGGATATGGAAGCAACCGTGACCCTCGAAGACCAGTCTGTCCAGCTCCTGCTTGGAGCCCAGGGCGGCTCCGAAACCTACGTGGCCAGGGTCGAGGCGATCGACGGTGTGCCCCGTGGCGTGGTCTGCAGGGGGGAGGGAACCCCTGGGGCTTTCCCGCTGCGAAGCTCGCGTCTGACCTGTCCCCAGGGCTGGGCGCCGCTCCCCAACATGCGACCCGCCAGTACCCCCGGCTGATCCTGATCAGTTAAATCTGTTTGTGATCTGTCAATTTATCAGGACCAAACAGCTGAGATGTTGGCAAATGCAACTCAGAAGGCTAGGTTAAAAGGTGATTCTGGCTTTTTCTGCCGTGCTTAAGCGTCTTACTGCCACCCTGCTGATGGGTGCTGCTCTCTCGACGGCGGCGCTGCCCGCTTCCGCCGCCGTCGATAACGACCTTCCCGTCCGCTGGAACACCGGTGGCGCTGTGTGGTCAACCAGCCTTGATTCCTTCGTTACCTTCATCGAGAGCGGCGAAGTCACCGACCGTGGCCTCGGTGATGGCCTGTCCCGCTCTGGCTGGACGTCCGAGGAGGTCCGCGCTGGTCTTTCCAAGACCTACAGCGTTGATGTGGTCGGCGTGACTCGCTTCCTCTACTCCGATGACGGCGTCAAGTTCCTCAAGGATCAGAGCCGGAGCTACTTCCCGTACTGGAGCATGAGCACCTATGCGGTGCAAGCCCTGCGCAGCGCCATCATCGCCGATTCTGTCGATGGTGAGCTCTCCTCCGCCGGCATCATGGCCGCCCTGCCCACCGATTTCCGCCTCGCCGACACCTGCGGCACCTACGACGGCAAGCAGAACATCTGCGCCGAAGGCAAATGCGAAGGCGAAGCCCAGTGCACCTCGCTGCTGTCCTGGTATGTCTTCCTGCCCGCCTGCATCCAGGCCAACCAGATGACTGACCCTGTGGCTCAAGTCAGGATGACCCCGGCTCCGGCTCCTGCCCCCATGCCCTTCACCCCCGCGCCCATCCGCGGCCTCTGGTGATCGAGGCACGGCCTTTCTGGCCGATTCCGATTGTGCTCAGCCCCGGGATTCCGGGGCTTTTTTGATGGTCGCCTGCGCCCCCTTACCACGTTGGGCTGTCAGCAGCGTGTGAGCAAGGCGCTGCGGCAGTTGGGCCTGCAGGGCTGCTGTGAAACCGGCACGAATCTCTGAGATGGCGGTCTCTGAGATGTGCTGGCGCAAGGCCTGGCCATGGCTGCTTGCCGCCCCGAACCAGCGTTCCAGCAGGGATTCACTGAGGCGGATCTGCAGGGATTCCTGCCAACAATCGTTATTGAGGCTCCAGCCTGACCCCTCCAGCAGGGCGCCGATCGCCTCTGGCGTCAACGAGGCCTCCGCCAGCCAGTGCCGCTCCAGGGGCAGGCAGGTTTCAAGCCTTTGGCGTAGCGAACGTGCGGGGGAGCCCTTACCCTCCCCCGCAAGCCAAGCCAGCAGAGCTTCGGCTGGCCCGATCAGCGGCGCGCTGAACAGCAGGCGGATCTCAGCCTTCTCAGCGCTCAGGGCCGTGATGGTCTGGACCCAGCGGCGAAGTGAATCCGGCGGCGCGCCCTGAAAGGGTTGCCGCGCCGCCACCCACTCGAAGCGTTGGCCCGGCTCCAGCAAGGCAGCGAGTTGTTCAGGTTGATCGGGCGCTATCTCCAGAAGCTGCGGTTGGCGAAGCGGTTCGAGCATCTGCACCTGGCCCTCCAGCCGCTGCCGCTCCGAGGCCTCGGCCACGGTGATCACCAGGCCCCCTTCAGGGGTGGCGCCGAGGGGGGCGAGGGCCCAGAGCAGGGAACGGGCTTCCAGCACCAGAACCCTGTCGTGGCGTTGCCAGCTGGCCCCCTGCCAGAACCGCTGCCGGAGACGATCGAGACGCTCCCCTTCAGCGACGGCCTGGCGTTGCAGCCAGCGCCGCAGCAGGGGGTCGGCCTCGCTGCTGCTGACGATCTCGATCTGCTCGGCGCTGCTTTCGGCTTCTGCGGCCAGTTGGGCGGCGCGCCGTAGCCGCAGCCTGGCCCCGATGGCCCCTTCCCAGCCCAGGGAGCCGGGCTGCCAGAACACTTGCCCTTGCAAGGGCGCCGGCAGGTAGGTCTGGGCGACCCAGTGCTCGCTGTAGGCATGGGGGTAGCGGTAGCCCTGGCCATCACCGAAGGCCTGGCCATCGCGATTGGCGTCGCGCAGGTGGGAGGGAACGGCCTGCTTGCTGGCGGCACGAACAGTTTGGATGGCATCGAAAAAGCCCAGCACGCTGTTGCTTTTCTCGGCACCAGCGAGATAGAGGGCCGCCTGGGCGAGGGGGTAGAGCCCCTCCGGCAGCCCCACCCGCTCGAAGGCCGCGGCACAGGCTTCGACCACCACGATCGCCTGGGGATCGGCCAGGCCCACGTCTTCTCCTGCTGCGATCAACATCCGGCGAAAAATGAAGCGTGGATTCTCACCGGCCTCCACCATCCGGGCCAGCCAGAACAGGGCCGCGTCGCTGTCGGAGCCCCTCAGCGACTTGATGAAGGCGCTGATCGTGTCGAAGTGGGCATCCCCCTGCTTGTCGTAGAGAACCGCGCGCTGCTGGATCGACTCCTCGGCGATGCTCAGATCGATGCGGATCAGCCCGTCGGCGCCTGGTTCGGTGGTCTCAACCGCCAACTCCAGGGCATTGAGCAGGCTGCGGGCATCGCCACTGGCCACATCCAGCAGGTGGGCGGCGGCGGCTGGCTCCAGGGCCACCGGACGATCGCCGTACCCCCGCTCCGGATCAGCCAGGGCCCTCTCCAGCAACTGCCCCAGTTCATCCGCCTCCAGGGGCTGCAGCCGGAACAGGCGCGAGCGACTCACCAACGCCTTGTTCACCTCGAAGCAGGGGTTTTCGGTGGTGGCGCCGATCAGGGTGACCGTGCCGTTCTCCACCCAGGGCAGCAGGGCGTCCTGCTGGGCGCTGTTGAAGCGATGCACCTCGTCGATGAACAGAAAGCTGCGCAGGCCATGGCGACCGAGCCGCTCGCGCGCGGCCTCCACCTCGGCCCGCAACTCCTTGACGCCGGCCAGCACCGCATTGAGGCTGGCGAAGTGGGCGCGGGTGCTGCCGGCGATGATCCGGGCCAATGTGGTTTTGCCCACTCCGGGCGGCCCGTGCAGGATCAGATTGCCCACCCGGTCGGCGGCGATGGCGCGGCGCAACAGCCTGCCGGGGCCGAGGATTGCGTCCTGGCCCACGAACTCCTCGATTGTGCGTGGTCGCATCCGATCGGCCAGGGGCGCGATCGCCTGCAAGCGGCGCTGCGCTTCGAACGCGAACAGATCGCTCACAACGGTTTGGTCCGTCTGGATCGCGGCAAGGTCAGGTCGATGGGTGACAATCCTGCTAGTCGTACTCGTCGCAACAGATCGTTGCCCGAGTCAAGCAGAATCTGCCCAACTTTCTCCGACCGCGTGATTCATTCCCGTCGTTCCATCTCCTCGGGAACCAGCGCTGTCCTGGCAGCCGGGCTGTTGGCGCTCAGCGGCTGCGCCAGTCCGCCGCCGGAGGCGGTGCGC
Source organism: Synechococcus sp. SynAce01 (assembly GCF_001885215.1). Taxonomy (GTDB): domain Bacteria; phylum Cyanobacteriota; class Cyanobacteriia; order PCC-6307; family Cyanobiaceae; genus Regnicoccus; species Regnicoccus frigidus. The sequence goes on from NZ_CP018091.1 coordinate 1,836,915, forward strand.
CAGGTGGAGGTGTCCACCCAGCCGGTGGCGCTGGGCCGCTTCAGCAACGACGTCGACACGATCAGCACCCTTGAAGCGATCGAGGAGGTGCAGCTGGCGGCCCAGGCCCCAGGCCGGATTGAGCGCCTGCTGGTCCGTCAGGGTGATCAGGTCCAGCAGGGGCAGTTGCTGCTGGTGCTCGATCAGGCCCAGGTGCGTGCCGATGTGGCGAGCTTGATCGCTGAGCGCGACAAGGACAAGCTCAACTACGAGCGCTTTGAATTCCTCGCCAGCCAAGGGGCTGCCAGCGCCCTGCAGCGCGACGAGTTGAAGGCCCAATATCTGCAGTCACGGGAAGCCGTGGCGGCCCGCGAGGCCGACCTGGCCTTCAGCAACCTGCGCGCCCCGATCAGCGGCGTGATCAGCGACCTCCAGGTGAAACAGGGCGATGTGATCGCCGCCGGCGCGGCCTTCACCAAGGTGGTGCGCAACGACCGACTGATGGCCCGCATCGATGTGCCCGGTATTTTTACCAATCGGGTCCGCCCCGGCCTGCCGGTGCTGTTGCAGGAACCTCAGGGAGGCACGGCGGTGGCTACCGGGGTGGTCAGCTCGGTGGATCCGGCCGTCACCCCAGGGACCCAGACCTTGTTGCTCAAGGCAGAGTTTCCTAACCCAACGGGCGCCCTGCGCACCGGCCTGAGGCTGCGCACCCGGCTGGTGCTGGCCGCCGGCGAGCTGCCTTCGGTGCCGTTCGCTGCTGTCACCCAGTCGTCGGGACAGAGCTTCGTGTTCTCCGTCGGCAGTTTGCAGGATCTTGAGCGCAACCCAGGCAAGGTGAATCTTGAGCCCCTGCGCGCCTTACCGGCCGGCTCCAAGTTCGCCTTGCAGATTCCAGTACAGCTCGGCGATCTGCAGAACAACCGCTATCCGGTGCTTCAAGGGGTTGGCCTCAGCGATCCGGTAATCACCACCAACCTGCTCACCCTCCGCCACGGCACGCCCGTGACGGTGAAATAGGGAGCCGCCCGGATGTCTGCTTCCGATAATTTCATCACCCGGCCGGTGCTGACCACCGTCTGCAGCCTGCTGATCGTGATCGGTGGCCTGATCGCGATCCCCCTGCTGCCGATCGAGAACCTGCCCGACATCGCCCCCCCGACGGTGACGGTGAACTCCCGTTACAACGGCGCCGACGCGGTGTCGGTGGAGGAAGGTGTCACCAATGTGCTGGAGCAGCAGATCAACGGGGTGGAGAACATGGACTTCATCACCTCCTCCAGCGCCGCCGATGGCAGCAGCGCGATCACCGTGTCGTTCGCTAGCGGCACCGACGGGGACATCAACCAGGTGAACGTGCAGAACCGGGTGGCACTGGCCCAGCCCCAGTTGCCCGAGGAGGTGCGCCAATCCGGGGTGGTGGTCAACAAGGCCTCCAACTCGATTCTGCTGGTGTACAACTTCGGCAGCGACGATGCCAATAATCCATTCAGCACGGAATTCATCAGTGGCCTGCTCGATCAGAACCTCACGGATCGGATCAAACGGGTCAAGGGTGTGGGCAACACTGCCTATGTCGGCAACCGCCAACTCGCCTTCCGGCTCTGGCTCGATCCCGATCGTCTGGCGGCCAACCAGCTGACCTCCTCCGATGTGGTGAACGCCCTGCGCAGCCAGAGCCGCCTGGTGCCAGCTGGTCAGGTGGGGGGAGAGCCCGCTCCTGAGGGTCAGCAGTTCACCTTCACGGTGCAGCTTCAGGGTCGGTTGCGCAGCACGACGGAATTTACCGATCTGGTCCTGCGCACCGGTGAAGACGGCGGCCTGGTGCGCCTCAGGGATGTGGGCCGGGTGGAGCTGGGCGCCGAGACCTACGACGCCAACGCCACCGATCTCCAGGGCGTTCCCTCCGTCGGCCTACTGGTCTACCAGTTGAGCGGCAGCAATGCCCTCGAGGTGTCGCGGGGCGTGGAGGAGGTGCTCGACGAGTTCAGCCGCAGCATGCCGCCCGGCATGAAGGTCGAGAAGATCTACGACACCACGGACTTCATCAATGCCTCCATCCAGGGGGTGACCAGTTCCCTGCGCGATGCCGTGGTGCTGGTGGTGCTGATCCTGTTTCTGTTCCTGCAGAACTGGAAGGCCACCCTGGTGCCTGGCATCGCCATCCCCGTGGCCCTGGTGGGCACCTTCCTGTTCGTGAAGGCGGCCGGCTTCTCCCTAAACCAGCTCACCCTGTTCGGTCTGGTGCTGGCGACAGGCCTGGTGGTGGATGACGCGATCACCGTGATCGAAGACACCTCCACCAAGAAGGCCCAGGGGATGACCGCCCTGGAGGCCGCCATGAGCACCATGAACGAATTGTTCGGGGCGGTGATCGCCACATCGCTGGTGCTGTTTGCCGTGTTCCTGCCGGTGCTCTTCTTTCCCGGCGCCACCGGCACGATCTACCAGCAGTTCGCCGCCACGATCATCTTCTCGGTGGCCATTTCCACCTTCAACGCCCTCACCTTCTCGCCGATGCTCTCGGCCCTGTTGCTCGCGCGTGAAAGCGAACCACCGAGCCGGCGCACCTATGCCATCGCGGGCACCACGATCGGCTTCGTCTATGGCCTGCTGGTTAGTGGTGGCGGTGCCCTTGTGGTGCTCGGGGTGCTGGTGGCGGGCCTGCTGCTCGGCTACCTGCTGGGCCTGATCACCCGTCTGCCCCTGCGGCTGCCCGTCACCGTGGCAGCGGCGGTGCTGGGGCTGGTGCTCGGCGGGGTGTCCAGTCCGCTAGCGGTGGGGATCTTCAGCCTGATCGGTCTGCTGCTGGGGGCTTTCCTGGGGCCGATTTTCAGCGGCTTCAACCGCTTCTATGCCTCCGGGGAAGGTTGGTATCAGCGCAGCCTGGCCTGGGTGCTCGCCCACCGGCTGCTGATCATGGGCGTGTTGGTGGGGGGAATCGTTCTCACGGGGGTGGCCTTTACATCGATCCCTTCGGGCTTCGTGCCCATCGAGGACCAGGGCTACGCGATCGGCTTTGTGCAGGCTCCCGACGGCGGCTCCGAGCAGAACACCCGCAAGATCAATGCCCAGGTGGCTGAGATCATCCGCACCGAACCGGAGATCTCCACCTCCGTGATCATCAGTGGCTTCAGCCTCGATGGCAACGCCCCCAACCGTGGCCTGTTCTTCTTTGGGACCAAGAACTGGGATGAGCGCCCTAATCCCGATCAGTTCATGGAGAAGATCGTGGAGCGGCTGAACCGCAAGCTCTCGGTGATCAACGGGGCCCGGATCTTCGTGGTGGAACCGCCGGCGATCCCCGGTTACGGAACCTCCGGGGGCTTCGAGTTCCAGATGCTGGATCAGAGCTCCGGTGCCCTGAGCCTGCCTGAGTTCTTCGCCAATACCAACCAGCTGATCGCCAAGGCGATCCCCACCGGAGTGTTCAGCCGCGTCTTCACCCAGTTCACGCCCGAGTCCCCCCAGCTGAAGGTGGAGGTCAACCGGGAGCAACTGGCCGCCCTCGATGTCGACTTCGGCCAGGCGATGCAGACCTTCAGCTTCTACTTCGGTGGTGCCTACATCAACGACACCTTCCAGGAGGGCAAGATCCGTCGGGTCTACGTGCAGTCGGATGCGGCCTTCCGGGCCACGCCCCAGCAACTGAAGTCCCTGTTCGTGAGCAACCGCAGCGGCGAACCTGTGCCGCTGTCAGAGGTGTTCACGGTGGAACCCACCACCGGCCCGGCGGTGATTCCCCATTTCAACCTGTTCCGCTCGATCAAGATCGACGGGTCAGCGGCGCCGGGCCGCAGCTCCGGTGAAGCGATCAAGGGCATGATCGACACCTTCAACCAGCTCGACACCAACGGCCTCGGCTTCGACTGGACCGGCTTGTCGCGTGAAGAGGTGAAGGCCGGCGCCCTGGCGGTGGTGATCTTCGCGTTCGGCATCCTGGTGGTGTACTTGGTGCTCGCCGCCCAGTACGAGAGCTACATCGACCCCTTGATCATCCTGATGACAGTCCCCACCGCGATGCTCGGGGCTCTGGCTTTCCTGGCGCTGCGCGGCGAGGTGCTCAACATCTACGCCCAGGTGGGCCTGGTGATGCTGATCGGCCTGGCCGCTAAGAACGGGATCCTGATCGTCGATCTGGCCAACCAGCGCATGGCCGAGGGGGCCACCCCCTATCAGGCAGCCAAGGAGGCGGCTGAATCGCGGCTGCGGCCGATCCTGATGACAGCCATCTCTTCCCTGTTCGGCTTCCTGCCCCTGGTGCTCGCCAGCGGGGCGGGTGCCCGCAGCCAGGCGTCCCTGGGCACCGTGGTGTTCGGCGGTCTGATGGTGGCCACCGTGCTATCCCTTTTTGTGGTGCCGGTGTTCTACGTGGTGGTCAAACAGCTGGGGTCGTCCGGCAAGGACCAGGCACCTCCCCCGGTCGTGGCCTCGCCCCCCCCCCGATGGCCCCCCCCCCCCTACCCCCCAACGGCCGCCGCATCGTGCTGACGGGCCTTGTCGGGGCCCTCCTTGGCCTGTTGGTTAGTGTCTTCCTGCAGTCGATTGTGGCCAACACCCCTGTCACGGTCAGCTCCTATGCCCAGTTCTGGTTCCGGTTGCTGCTGGGAGCCTTCGCCTGCCTGGCCGCGATGGCGATCGAAACCGTGCGCCAGCTTCAGGTCAGCAATCCGGATCCTGCCTATCACCAATCCCCTGGCCGTTGGGGCCGCCCCCGCAATCGCCCCTGAGGGGTGAGCACCTGGTTGGAGCGAGTTTTGCCCGTCCATCTGTGGCTAACACCCACTGGCCGCCAAAGTGATCACAGCTAGTCTGAAGGCCGTGTTGAGGTCAGGGCTTTGCGGTCTTGGTTCGATGGTTTCACTACGTTCCCTTCGGATCCCCAGACGGCACGACCTTTGATTGATCCTCCCCATCAGTGGAACCGTTCTGATCGCCAAGTCAAAGGCCACGAGGCCCCGATCAGGCTCGCTTTCTTGCCCCTCCAACGCTGCGCCCCCCTGGCACTGCTCCCTCTGCTGATGGTAGTGGGCTGCGGCACTCAGGCCACAGCCCCACCCTTGCTCTCGGTCCAGTCTGCCCAGCTCGGAGAGCAAATGTTCACCCCCAGCATCCGCGTGGTGAGCAAGCTTGAGTCGGTGACGGATGTGGTGCTCAAGCCCGAAACGGATGGTCGCGTGGTGCGGATCCTTGCCCAGCAGGGTCAGCGCGTAGAGCAGAACCAACCCGTTCTTGTCCTCGACAACGTGCAGCCGACGGCCCAGCTGGACGCCAGCCGTGCCGAGGCGCGCAAAGATCAGATCAATGCAGAGCGTTACATCTTTTTGAATGATCAGGGAGCTGTTTCCACCAAGGAGAGGGATTTCTATATCACCCAGGCGCTTGAATCCAGGGATCAGGCAAAAGCGGACGCCGCCACCTTGGATTACACCGTCGTCAGGGCGCCGATTGCCGGTGTGCTTGGTGATCTCAGCAGTGTCAAACTCGGTGACTTTGTGCAGAAGGGTCAGGCCATCACCGGTGTGGTTGAGAACGGCTCCCTCTGGAGTCAGATGGATGTGCCAGCCACCCAACAGGGGAAAGTCAAGATTGGTCAGAAGGTCTTGCTGACCTCCCAGGGCTCGCCAGCGGTGACAGGCGAGGGTCGGGTGGTGTTCATCTCGCCCTTTTTCAGTCGGACGGGCAGCTCCGCTTCACCGAATTCTCTGCTGGTGAAGGCGGAGTTCGCCAATCCGACCGGCCAGCTCAAGAGTGGCCTAGTGGTGAAAAATGAAATCATCACCAGCCAGAGTCAACAGCTGGCTGTTCCGGTCCAAGCGGTGACGATGCAGGCCTCCCAGCCCTTCGTTTATCGGATCGTGCCCCTGTCGGAGATCCTGCCAAAGATCAAAGCATCGCAGCAGGTTCCTGAGGCTCAGAAAGAAAAACTCACGAAGTTGGCGGCCGAGAACCCAAGCCAGCCCACCGTGATCCAGGTGGCTGTGACGCTTGGCCCCCTTCAGGGAAATTCCTATCCCCTGATCAGTGGCCTGCCCAGCGGAGCTCGCGTGGTGGTGAGTAATACCGCGCTTCTGCGCAGCGGCATGCCTGTGAAGGAGATGCCGTTGGGCAGCAAGGTGGAGAGCTGAACAGGGATGTCACTCTCCGATAATTTCATCAAGCGGCCCGTTCTAACAACGGTCTGCAGCATTTTGATCGTATTGATGGGGCTGATCAGTATTCCTGCCCTCTCCATTGAAAATCTTCCGAACATCTCGCCGCCGTTAATTCAGGTGGTCGCCAACTATGGCGGAGCGAACTCCCTGGTCACCGAGCAATCGGTGACGAACCCGATTGAACAGCAGATCAGTGGAGTGCCGGGAGCCTCGTATATCTCCTCATTCAGCACGATGCAGGGGAATAGCACGATCAATGTTTATTTCGACGAAGGAACTGATATCAACATTGACCAAGTCAATGTTCAGAACCGGGTTTCTCTGGCCATGCCCCAGTTGCCCCAGCAGGTCCAGGCCACGGGTGTGTCCGTCAAGCAATCCACCCCTTCCATCCTGTTGGCTTACCAGGTGGGCTCCAGCGATGGCCAGTTTGATGCTCCCTATCTCAATGGCCTGATCTACGCCAGCCTTTACTACCAATTGGGGCGGGTGCCCGGTGTGGCCAATGTGAATCTGCTTGGCGGGAGTAATCCCGCCTTCTGGCTGTTCATCGATGCCAACAAGGTCACCGCCAATGGCCTCACGGCCAACGATGTGGTGAGTGCGGTGCAGAGCCAGAACACGGTCGCCATTGGTGGCCTCGTGGGTGGACCACCGGCCGGCGGCGACCAGGCCTATGCCTATCCGTTGTTGGTGAAGAACAACGGAAACCTCGTTTCAATTGAAGAACTCAATGATCTGATCATTGGACGCACGATGGCCGGTAATTTGCTGCGCCTCCGCGACGTCGGCAGTGCGACCTACGGCTTCAACACCTTCAGCCAGACAGCCGTCGATAAGCTTGGCCGCCCTGCCATCACAGTGGCCATCTTCCAGACCCCAGAGAGCAATGCCCTTGATGTTTCCGAGGGGGTGGTGAAGGTGATCAATGAATTTGCTGCCAATGTGCCGCCTGGTGTCACAGTTGAGCAGATTTATAACATTGGGCAGTTCATCGAATCTGCTGTGGAAGGGGTGGTGGATGCCCTTGGCCTGGCGATCCTGCTGGTGCTGCTGATTCTTTTCCTGTTCCTTCAAGATTGGCGCGCCACGGTGGTGCCGAGCCTGGCCATTCCGATCTCGTTGATTGGCACCTTTGCCTTTGTGAATGTCTTTGGCTTCTCGATCAACCAGCTCACCCTGCTGGGGGTGGTGCTGGCTACAGGCCTGGTCGTTGATGACGCCATCGTGGTGATTGAGGCGGTGTCGATCAACCTGGAGAAAGGGATGAAACCTCGTCAGGCGGCAACGGCCGCCATGGGCGAGCTGATTGGTGCCTTGGTGGCCACCGCCCTGGTGCTGATGGCTGTGTTTGTGCCGGTGGCCTTCTACCCCGGTGGAATCGGCATCATCTACAAGCAATTCGCCCTCACGATCGCCTTCTCGATTGCGATCTCCGCGTTCAATGCGCTCACCTTTTCGCCCATGCTCTCCGGATTGATCCTGCGCGGTGGCAAACCCCAGCCTCCGAAGGGCCCGATCTGGATGGCGCTCGGGGTGATCGTCGGCCTTGCCTTTGGTCGCTTCAATGGGGTGGGGGGCTGGACTTACATCCTCGGCGTGGTGGTTGGGGTGATCGCCGGAGCCAACCTGCTCAGAATCTTCCGTGTCTTCAATCGCTTCTTTGACCGCCTTCAGGCCAGTTACGCCAATCTCATTTCCGGCTTGATCCTTAGGCGCAAACTGATCCTCATGGGCCTTGTTGCTGGGATTGTGCTGACGGTGCTGGCCTTCGCCAACATGCCCACGGCCTTCATCCCAAACGAGGACCAGGGCTATGGCGTTGGCTTCTTCCAGTTGCAGAACGGTGCTTCCCTCAGCCAAACGGAAGCCACCTCGCTTGAAATTTCCAAGCTGATCAATGAGGAGGAGGACATCACCCAGGCCTCCATCATCAGTGGCTATGGGTTCAATGGATCAAGCCCTGATCAAGGCGTATTTTTCTTTGGCCTCAAACCCCTGGAGGAGCGCGGTGCCGCCGATCAATCGGCAGAGGCCATTGTGAAAAGGCTGAACGAGAAAATGGCCACGATCAGCAGTGGTTTCGTGCGTGCTGGCTTGCCACCAGCCATTCCTGGTTTCTCCTCCCAAGGTGGATTCTATTTTCAGTTCAATGACCTCAGCAATGGTGGCTTCAGCTTCGTGGAGTTGGCTGACCAAGCCGCCAAGCTGGAGGCGGCCTCCAATGCCACCGGTGATTTCACCTCGGTTTACACCCAGTTCATCCCCAGTGCCCCGGCCTTCATGCTGAGCATGGATCGTGATGTGATGGGTGCCCTGGACATCGACTTTGCCACTGCGATGGACACCATCGGCATCCTGGCTGGCAGCAACTTTGCAAGCCTGACCTATGAAGATGGGCAGGTTCGCAACATCTATGTTCAGGCCGAAGCCTCCAACCGCAGCACGATTCAAGATGTGGAGGGGTACTACGTTCGCTCCAACGACGGCAAGCTCGTTCCTGTTTCTGAATTTGCAGAGGTTTCACTCTCGAGTGCGCCGCCAGTGATCAGCCACTACAACTTGTACCGAACGGTTCTGGTGCAGGGATCTGAGGCTATCGGCAAGAGCTCCGGTACGGCGCTCGCGTCGATTCAACAGGTGTTCGACTCGCTCAACTTCAACAACATCGGCTATGCCTTTACGGGCCTGGCTGCTCTGCAGCTTTCGGCGGGTTCGGCCAGTGTGCTGGTGTTTGGTTTCGGCATCCTGGTGGTTTATCTGGTGCTCTCAGCCCAATACGAGAGCTACGTCACCCCGGTGATCATCCTGATGACCGTGCCGCTGGCGATGCTTGGGGCGCTGGCCTTTCTGGCCATGCGCTCGATCGATCTCAACATCTATGCCCAGGTTGGCCTGGTCACCTTGATCGGCCTGGCCGCCAAGAACGGCATCCTGATTGTGGAGGTGGCGGAGCAACATCTCAAAGCCGGCATGACGGCAAGCCAGGCTGCGATTGCTTCGGCTGAATCCCGCCTTCGCCCCATCCTGATGACCGCCATCGCGGCACTGGCCGGCTTCTTCCCGCTGGTGGTGGCCCATTCAGCAGGCGCCCAGAGTCAGCAATCGCTGGGCACGGTGATCTTCGGTGGCCTGCTGGTGGCCACAGTGCTTTCGCTTGGTGTGGTGCCCCCCTTCTACGTGGCGATCAAGGAGTTGGAAGAGCGACTCTTCTCTGGCTCAGCGGGCCGCACGGAGCCGGGCTGATCAGGTGATCACTGTGGGCTGGTCCATACCGGTACGGCTGCGGATCTCGGCGAGCTGGTCGGCGGCGCTGATCAGATCAGCGAGTGCTTGCTGGGGATCCTGATCGAGGTTGCCGCCGGCGCCCACGTAGCGCTCCAGGTAGAGGCGCAGGGTGGCTCCCTGGGTGCCGGTGCCGGAGAGGCGGAACACCACCCGGCTGCCGTCTTCGAGCAGCAGGCGCAGGCCCTGGCCGCTGGTGAGCGAGCCATCCACCGGATCGGTATAACTGAAGTCGTCGGCGGTGGTGATGTTGCGGCCGGCGAAGCTGGCCCCCACCAGGGAGGGCAGCATTCCCTTCAGGCGGTCGTAGAGGCCCTGGGCCTTGTCGCTGGCGATGGCTTCGTAGTCATGGCGTGAGTAGTAGTGGCGGCCGAAGCGGTTCCAATGCTCGGCCATCAGCTCAGCCACCGAACAGCGGCGCACCGCCAGGATCTGCAGCCAGAACAGCACGGCCCAGAGGCCATCTTTTTCGCGGATATGGTCGCTGCCGGTGCCGAAGCTCTCCTCGCCGCAGAGGCTGATGCGGCCGGCATCAAGCAGGTTGCCGAAGAACTTCCAGCCCGTGGGGGTGACATAACAAGGAATGCCCAGCTCCTTGGCCACCACATCCACAGCGGCGCTCGTGGGCATCGAGCGCGCCACCCCCGCCAGGCCGCCGGAATAGCCCGGCGCCAGATGGGCATTGGCGGTGAGTACTGCCAGGCTGTCGCTGGGGTTCACGAAACAACGCTGGCCAAGAACCATGTTGCGATCGCCATCGCCGTCGCAGGCGGCCCCGAAGCGGTAGGCGTCGCCATGGAGCAACAGCTCGGCCAGTTCATGGGCATAGGTGAGGTTGGGATCGGGGTGACCACCGCCAAAATCTTCCAGGGGCGTGCCGTTACGCACCGTGCCGGCGGCTGCTCCCAGCAGCCCCTCCAGCAGGCGGCTGGCGTAAGGACCGGTGACGGCATGCATCGCATCGAAGGCGATTGGGAAGTCGCCTCGAAGCAGTTCTGCGATCGCGCCGAAATCGAACAGGCCCTGCAGCAGGGTGATGTAGTCGTCGACCCCGTCGATCACGTCGATGGACAGGTTTCCCAGGATGTAGTTCCCTGGCGCCTCCAGCGAAGGCGTTTGGGCGTCAATGATTCGGTAGCCCTTCAGTTGGGTGGTGGCGCTGTAAATGGCATCGGTGATCGATTCGGGCGCCGGCCCTCCGTTGGCCGCGTTCACCTTGACGCCGAAATCACCCTCGGGTCCGCCGGGGTTGTGGCTGGCCGAGAGGATGATTCCGCCGATGGCCTGGTGCTTGCGGATCAGGTGCGAGGCAGCGGGAGTGGAGAGGATGCCGCCGGTGGTGATGATCAAGCGGCTGATGCCGTGAGCTGCGGCCATGCGCGTGATCACGTCGATGGCGTGGCGGTTGCCGTAACGGCCGTCGCCGCCGAGGATCAAGGTGCCGCCAACCACTCCAGGTAACACCTGGAAGATCGCCTCGATGAAGCTTTCGAGGTAATGGGGTTGTTGGAAGTCGCGGCTGCTTTTGCGCAGGCCTGAAGTTCCGGGCTTCTGATCGCTGAAGGGCACGGCCAAGGGAACCTGGCGAATATCCAAAGCGTTGCCCGCCGCTGCAGCAGCGGTGGACTGGGAGGCACTGCTGGTCATACGGGCCGAAATCGATTTCAAAGGCTAACCCTGGTGGTTGCATGGCCAGGGCCGACTAAATAGACTCGGTGTTCTCGAACCTGCAGAGGCTGGAGCGTTGCGTTCATCTCTCCCATCGCTCGTCTGGCGGTCGCTCCTCCCTGGCGTCCTCTTTGTCGCCACGGCGGCATCGGCTGGGCCTGCACCCTTGGCTGAATCCGTCAAAACCACCCGGGCGGCAGCTGTGGCCATCCTGGCTAAATCGGGCAATGAACATTGCCTGCGCGGCAAGCTCACCAATGCCCTGCTTGGCCTGTCATCGAGCTGCGAGGCGGAAGGCCAGCGCTCGGCCCTGTGCAGCTTCAGCGATCGGGTGGTCGTCACCACGGGATGGAGCGTCACCTTCATGGAGAACACCGCCAAAGAGCTCCTGGCCCTCACCAGTGGCCCCTGAAACAAGTTTTTACCGTCGTCCACTCAGATTGGCCATGGAGATTGAGCATTCCGGCTCCAAACCACTAACGCCTGAGCAGCAGGCCATCGTCGCTCAATACAAGGAGAGGGTTGCGCGCAAGGCCGCCCAAGGAGGGCTCACCGCCTCAGATGTGACCCAACTGGTCAAGGAATTGCGGGACCATCCCGAGTTCAGCCTCGAACTGCTTCAGGCCGTTCGAGAGGAGGCCAAACGGCTGCTCCCTCCTGGCGGGCGCATCAATTTCGACTGGGACTGACTCCGAACCCCGAGGCGCCACCACTACCCAGGCCGCTTGGTCCGGGCCCCTGAGGAGTTGGCGCGGCGGGTTTGGGATCACTGCGCGCCTGACAACGGCTGAATAGCCGTTCCCCTGCCTGGTCGATGGCATCACGGCGTTGGAAGCTGTTTTCAGGCCCGGTCTGGGCTTTTTGGAGCACGTCCCAGACGCTGTCCTTGCAGAACGACGACAGCAACGGGTGATCCATCAGCGGATCGGCCAGAGCCCTGGCACGGCTGCACTCGGCCGCTGTGTTCTCACGGGCGCAGCCGAAGGTGGCCAGTTGCACCTGGCGCAACTCGCTGTTGGTGGGGTAGGTGGGGCGCTGGCGGGCTGTTGCCGAAGCGGTCCCGCCGAGAGCGACGACCAGGCTTGTGCCAGCGGCAACCAGGGCGGGAGCGAGAAGGCGGATCCTGGCCATCAACCTGAACGCACGGAAGCTCCATCATCGCCGAGCTTCAGACGATCAGTTGAACGGGGCTAGAGCCCAGGCGCAACGGTTGCTGCCGACCCACCCAGGAGCGTTTCAAGCTCGGGCCGATCCATGGGCTCAGCCAGGCGATTGTCTGCCGAACCAGCCCCGAGCGGCGGAGCAGATCGCCCTGCCTGGCCTCATTCCGCTGCAGCGCCTGGGCCTGGCGGATCTCCGCTTCCCGCTCCGCCTGAATGGACTCCAGGGCCGCATCAATCGCGGCCGGCTCCGCTCCTTCCCGCCAGACCGGCACCAGCCAATTGGCCGCCACGATCGCGTCACGCAAGGCCATGTTGATGCCTTGGGCGCGAATCGGACTCATCGGATGGGCCGCGTCGCCCAGCAGCAGCAAGCCTGGCCGATGCCAGTGCGGGGCGCTGCCCACCCGCACCGAAAGCCGTTGCGGAAGTGAGAGCGCGCCGGCCTGGGCAAGGAAGTGGTTCGCCAGCCAGGCTGGAGAGAGCGCGGCAAAGGCTTCGGCCCATTCGCGGCCGCTGCGTTCGATCCGCTCACCGGCCGCGATCAGCCAGCCGAGCTGGAGCTCGCCGTCCTTGGCGCCATGGAACACGCTGAAGCCGCCGCTGGCTCCGAGCTGGACAATGAACAGGTTGTCGGCCACGAAGCGCGGGTGGGCCGGTAGCCGAAACCAGAGGATGTCGATCGGGCTCCGCTCCTGATCGAGGCGCAGGCCTGCTTTGGTGCGCAATCGGGAGGCCCTGCCATCGGCGGCGATCACCAGGCTGGCGGCTTGCACCTCCCCGCCCGCCAGGCGCACTCCGCGTACCCGGTCTGCATCGATCACCAGACCCTCGGCGGTCTGGCCAGGTCGCCAGCGGAAGCCGGCACAGGCCCTGGCCCTGGAGATCAACGCTTCGAGCAGGGCTGTCTGGGGCACCAGCAAGCAGGGCCGCTGGGCCCCCATCGGCTCATCGACACGGAACAAGTCGCGGCCATTGACTCGAAAGCCCCAGCCACTCAGCGGGCGGCTGGGCAGGGAGGCCAGCAAGGCGGGCGAAGCGATCTGATCGAGGGCATCGAGCCCGCAGGGCATCAGGCCCTCGCCACGGAACACCCGCTCCAGGTCATTCACGGCGTCAAGCAGGGTGACCGGCAGGCCACGCTCTGCCAGCACCAAAGCCAGGGAAGCGCCGGCAGGGCCAGCGCCAACGATCACCACAGGATCTGTCACCACAGGATCTGTCAAAACACCCTCACCTTCAAGCCACCCCCGAGGGAACGGCCCCCATCAAGTGGCTGCCACGGGGCGATGCGGCAGCACGCTCGGTTCCGCTGCCGCAGGTTCGGTGCCTGCGCTCCAGCTTCCGCTGCATCCGCGCGGTGATCCCAAGCTCGGCGCCCTGCCACATCCGGTCCATTTCCCTGGTGAAGTGGGCCGCCAAAACCGGGGAGTGAACGACCAGCAGCGCTTCATCGTTGGCGTGGGCCGCCGCCGGACTCCAGTTGAACGAGCCGGTGATCACCGTCTTGCCATCGATCACGGCGAATTTGTGGTGCATCTTGTCGCCGCGGGCCAGTTTTGGTGTTCCCACCCCCTGCAGCGGTCGTGTCCATGGGGTGTTGTCAGTTTCGATCTTGCAGCGATGGTCGGGCAGGGCGACGCCGAGCAGGTCGAGCACCTCCGAGAAAGAGCGGCTGGCGAATCCCGGATCGGCCAGCAGACGGATCGCCATCCCCTGGTGATTGAGAAGGGCCAGCTGGTCGGCCAGACCCTGGGCCGAGAACACGAACAGGGCCATGTCCACGTGGCTGGTGGCCTGGGCCAGGCGTTGCTCCAGAAAAGCCAGGCCGTTCTCTGGATCGCGGCGGCGGTGGGGGGAAAACAGGACCTCCACCGCGGTGTTGCCCACCGATGCGGATTGCACGCCTCCTTGCTCCTTGCTGATGCCGAATCGGCTATCAGCCTCGCCTCCGGGGCCGTCCCCCCACATCCGCTGGAATTCGGCGTCGAACAACGCCGCCAGCGCAGGGCTGTCGATCCGCAGCAGGTGATTCACGTTGCCGCGGGTGCGGCTGGCTCCGGCATCACCGTGGGTGCCGGAAGCGGTGAAGTTGGCTGATCCGGTGACCAGCCAGCGGCCATCGGCGATCAGAAACTTGTGGTGCATCAGGCCGCTGCCGGCACTGCCATCGGCTGTGTCGTCGATCAGGGGGATCCCGCCCCGCTGCAGGATGGCCACCGCATCACCTTGTTCCAGTTCGGCGCTGCTGAGGGCACCGTCGCGATCGCGATCGGCCAGGGCCATCAGCCCGGAATGGCGCAAGCGCTGATGGGGGCTCAGATCGTGGAGGTGCTGATGGCTCCAGGGAACGCTGTAGGTGTTTTCAAGCACGACCTTCACCGCGATGCCGGCCCGATGTCTGGCGACGAGAGCCTCGGCCACCCGGGGCAAGGCAAGATCTTGAACGGCGACCAGGATTTCCCGATCGGCCCGCTGAATCGTCTCCAGCAGCAAGCTTTCGAGGTCATCACCGTTGCGGGAGCGTCCATCGATCGGGCTTGTGTAATGCCGATCGCTGCGGTGATTGAAGGCCACCTCGATTCCGGCGGGCAGCGGCAGGTCAGCCGGACCCTGACCGACGATCCGGGCGGTGGCACCACAGCCCCCCAGAGCCAGGGCCAGGGCCAACAGACCGGGCCCTGGCAGCCAGGATGCGGAGAATCGACTGGGGGTCCACCAAGAGGAACGCTTCAACGCTGCTGAACGACAGGCTCTCCTCAAGGTTCCCCGTTGATTGAGCCTTGGACCTCAGCTGTGATGCTCGCCGGGCATTTCGGCGGTGCGGAGCATCAGCACGAACCACACACAGC
The DNA here is from genome assembly GCF_001885215.1 of Synechococcus sp. SynAce01. GTDB lineage: Bacteria > Cyanobacteriota > Cyanobacteriia > PCC-6307 > Cyanobiaceae > Regnicoccus > Regnicoccus frigidus. Next base: position 1,852,014 of record NZ_CP018091.1, read on the forward strand.
TGGCCGCGACGGTAAGGCCAACACCTGCTCCGACACTGACCCGCACCATCAAAATCGGAACCAGAATCGGCAGAATCAGGGCCCCTGCCAGTGGGGTGAAGGCGACGAATGTGCGGTTCAACTCAGAACCACTCGGCGATGGCCTGGCTGGAGGGGTTGCTGTTGTCCTCCGGAGTGGATCGACCGAACTGCAGGGTGATGCTGCGCTTCTGCTCACCGTCGGCGGCGATGGCCTCGATCGGATAGAGCTGCTGGCCGTCGCGGAACGGCACCTGGATGCGGAAGGTGCCTTCGGGGGAGAGGGGCACATCCTCATTGCCGATCGAAAGCTTGGCGGAGGGATCGGTCGAGCCGTAAACAATCAGTTCGGCGTCGGCCACCAGCCAGAAGGAGCGTTGGCGGGAGGCCACACCACCGGCCACCGATTCGTTCCGCCCACTGGCCCATACACCGATTCCTGAATCGCTCAGGCCATGGCGAGGGGACGGGCCGTAGAGATCCCCGCGCTCATGGAAGGCTTCAGAGCCCCGTCCGAAACGTGGGCCGGCCTTGCTGCTGCTGCCGGTGGAGGAGGGCAGGGTGGCTTTCTTGTAGAGCCGCTCATGCAGATCGCTGTAGGCCGTTTCGACAGGGGCGGAGAAGGGGGTGGTGCTGCTGCTGGTGGGAGATTCCAGCGAGAAAGGAACGAACTGATCAAGGATCTGCTCGCTGGGATGCAGGGCGGGAACCCGGGCCGATGCGGAGAAGCCCAGCGAAATCCAGCCCCCACCCACCTTGCGATAGCCCATCTCAACGCGGTAATCCCGATCACTCATCGGAACAGGGAGGTACCACTCGGTGGCATGGCTGTCGACAGGCACCTCCTGCAGGGTGTGGGTGTGGGTGGCGCCGCCGGAAAGGCCGGTGACGTCGGCGACCCGCAGACAAAGCTGGCTGGCTCCTGAGGACAGCGCCTGGCGACGATCACCGTCGGCGATCTCCCAGAATACGTAGGCCCACTGGGGATCCCTGGGCAGGAACACCACCTTGGTCTGGGCACCGGGTCGGGGTGCGGGGGAGAAGTCTGCTTCCAGTTCGGCCAGGCTGGCAGAGACTGCAGAACCCTCGGAAGCCTCAGGAGGGTCGCCGGTCTGCATGGCGCTGATCTCCTCTGTGAGCTCGTTTTTAGGCTTACGACTGTATTGACCGACACCAAGGCCACTGGCGACCTGGCGAAGTTGCCTCAGGGTCATTCTCGCCAGCGATGTCAGGGCCTGAGTCACTGTCGCTAGTTCTCTGACTTCCTCCTCACTCTGCTGGAGAAGGTCGGTGCAAAACCGCCGGAGGCATGGTGCGTCAGCAACCACTGACGCCTAGGCCGGTGTGCCAGGACACAAAAAACGGCGGTGATGAACCGCCGTGAAGCCAGTGATGAACTGGCTCAAGGAGCAATGAGCGTCAGCGCCCGATGCTGCGGTAGGGGACCTTGGAGAGGTAATCCATGCCGGCATTGCCGGAGGCCGCCGCGCCGGTGCGCAGGGCCGGCAGGCTGCGAACCCAGGGCAGGTAATCCTCGGGGAAGCCACCACGGCGTTGCTTGGCCCGTGCGGGCAGGCTGCGGACCGTTCCTGTGTAGATGACCTGGGGGAAGCCCAGGACTCCACGGTGGTACGCGTCGTAGCGCGGCGTGGTGATATTGAAGGGGGTTTCGCCCACCTCGCGGGACCCGACCACACGGTTGCGGTGGTAGGGAACCGTGTCGTAGCCAAAGTTCTCGAGGTATTCCTGGCTGCTCAGGATCTGGTCGACGGCGCCGGCGACGCCCTTGGTCATGATCACGGCGGACCAGGCGATCTCCTCGGCTTTGCCGTACACCTGCCGGCCCAGCAGCTTCTCAACCAGGTGGCGGGCCACCCTGTAGTTGCTGTTGAGGTTGTAAAAACTGCGCGTGAAGGTGTCGGATAGGCAGAGGGCCCGGATGAAGTCACGCACGGTGATCTGGCCGTCACGCAGCTGCGACTCCAGGATCGTGTCGCGATCCACCTTGAAGGCGTGGAAGAAGATCTGGCGGTAGGCCGTCTCGATCACGAAGTTCTGGGCTTCCCGGTCGATGGCTTTGTCGATCGAGACCGTTTTGGGGTCTTCGTCGGAGCCGATGCGCAAGGACTTGACCCGCGAGTTCTGGGTCGTCGGTGCGTAGGTCAGAAGCGGGATAGCCACACGTGCGTCGTCAACCGTCGCTGCCGATCGTAGAAGGGGGCCTCGGGCAACCTCGCGGCGCCAGGCCAGGGCTCACAGTCCGTAACGTTCGCGGCTCACCAGCCAAAGGCCGACAGGGGGCTGGCCGCCAAGTCTGGGAGCGCGCGGTCGCTGACCTCTGCAGCGGGGGATGGCTCTGTGCTGCAGCGGCTTTCGACGCAGAACGAGGCCGTGTTCGAGAGGCCTTCGACGGTGCTGGTGCGCAGCCTCACGTCGGGGGAGGGGAACCAGAACCGCTCAAGCGAACTCATGGTCTCGTAGGCGGTGGTGAGCAGCAGGCCATCGCGGTCGTCCATGCGGAAGTGCCCAGCTACCGGTGAGGATTCGGCGTAGCCGCGATCCCGTAGCAACAGACCTTCCCGGCCCCGTGCATCGGTTGGGATCAGGCCGAACACCGATTCGCCCTGGTGGTCTTCGCCGGCTTTGTCCCAGGCCATCGATCCACTCCAGCGCACCTGGCAGCCCCCCACCAGCTGATCGGGCTCCTGGCCATGCAGGGTGGCGATCGCCAGCAGCCGTGGATCATCGGCGGCTACCTCCACTACCTCGATCAGCGAGCCTCCAGCTTCGGCGCGGCGATGCAAGAGGTGATGGCTGGTGCGCTGGGAGCGCCAGCGCCCGCAGCTGAGCCTGAAAAAACTGATGGCATCGGCAATCGAAACGCTCACGGGCTGGTGACGGCTTTAGCGATGATCGCAACTTCTTCGCCCCTCCCGTTCAGGTGCCCACCTCGGGAGTCCTGGCAGCCCTGGCTGCAGCCTTTTGCTGGACGCTCGCCAGCAGCCTCTGGCGGCGCCTGCCCACCTCCTTGAGCGCCGCCCAGCTGAACCTGGTTAAAAACCTGCTGGCCCTGGCGCTGCAATTGCCGCTCGTGCTCTTCGGGGGCTGGCGGGTGCTGCCCGGGGCTTTCGCCCTGCTGCTGGCCAGCGGGGTGGTTGGCATTGCCGTGGGTGACAGCCTCTACTTCGCGGCCCTGCGCCGGCTGGGAACGCGCCGCACCCTCACGATTGAGGCCGCTGGACCAGCGATCACGGCGTTGGCTGGTGTTGTTTTTCTTGCCGAGCTGCCCACCCAGGCCCAGTGGCTGGGCCTGACCCTGATCTCCCTGGCCGTGGTGGTGGTGGCCGTTCAGCAACCACCCCGCTGCGGCGCTCTGCCATCGCCTCCCGGTACCCAGCGAATGGGTTTGCTGCTGGCCTTAGCGGCCCTGCTCTGCGGCAGCGGTGGTGCCCTGCTCTCCCGCGCTGCGCTGCTGGCCTCTGATCTGACCCCACTGCAATCGGCCACCGTGCGCCTGGCGGCAGCGGCGGTGGTGTTGTTGCCGTTGTTTCGCCACCTGCCGGCTCCAAGGGCTCGGCCGCGGCTGGCCCGATCACGCTGGCCGCTGGTGCTGGTGGCCACATTGCTGGGCACCAGCGCCGGCATTGTTCTTCAGCAAGCCGCCTTGCAGGCCTTACCGGGCGGCTTGGCGGTGGCGCTGCTCGCAACGGCACCGGTGATGGCCTTGCCCCTGGCGCGGCTGGAAGGCGACAGACCCGGTCGGGCCGGTTGGTTGGCTGCCCTGCTGGCCCTCGCTGGCGTCAGTTTGGTGGTGGGGCTGGCAGGCCCGCTGCTGGCGGGCTGACGCGGGCGCGGGCCTGGGCATCGGCCCATTGGCAGAGGTCGCTCAGCTCCAGCCCCAGCGGAGCGAGACCCAGCGGTGCGGCGATCTGCTCAAGCTGGAAGGCGGCGCTCTGCAATTGATCCAGAAAGGCCTGCGCAAAGGCTGGATCGTTGTAGAGGGAATCCTGGCTGGCCAGCCAGGATTCCAGTTGCTGTTGGGCTGGAACCGGCCCCTGGCGCTGGCCGGCGATGGCCTGAAGGCAGCGCAAGCTGTGGGCCAGCAGACGCAGGTGGTGGCGCTCCAGGGAGGGCAGCAGGCTGGCCTCCAATTGCAGGAGATCGTCGCTGCTGAGCGGCCCGATCTCAGCCATTGATCTCAGCCATTGCTGGTTGTGTCATCTCAGCGTCAATCCTGATGGACGGGTTCGCTGGCCCTGCCGCCCTTCGGGGTGAGACGGAAGCCGCAGGAGTGCCCTCCCTCCAGGCGCCAGTGCACCCGCTCGATGCTGCAATCAGGGAAGGTGTGGCGGATCTGCTGCAATTCCTGGTCGCAGATCTGGGGGAACTGCTCGGCAAGGCGGCCCACGGAGCAGCGGTATTCACTCATGCACCAGGAGAGGCCGTCGCCATCGGCGCTGAACTCAGACATGTAGCCCTCTTGGCGGCGCAGTTCCACCAGCCGCTCCAGGCGTTCGGTCAAGCTGCCCTCACCGATTTCCTGGCGGTCACAGGACCCCTTGGTCATCGCCTGCTGTCGCAGCAGGTTCTTCACCATTTCGGGCGGCAGGCTGGCGGCCATCGAATGCAGCAGTCCGAGGGCGAACTGTTCGCCTCCGTCGGGGAACTGGTCGCGTCCGGCCGTGGTGAGCCGCCACTGGTTGGTTGGCCGCCCCGGGCCTTCCGAGCTGGCGCTGGCTTCCACCAGACCTTCCTCTTCAAGGCTGCGCAGGTGACGACGCATGACCTGGACAGAGACCTCAAGGAGTTCGGATAACTCAGCGGCCGTTGCAGCTTTCTGACGCAAGAGCAGGGTGAGCGCCGCCTCACGGGTCGGGGCCTGGGTAGAAGTGCTCATCAGAGGAAGTCGGTCGGTCTGGCGAGACACGAACCTTCTGTTCACCCTGCCACGCCTGCGTTGAAGCTGTGGGCTGCTGTGGTCAGCCCCCCATCACCAGCCCATCTGCCTTAAGGTATCCATTAAGGAAACGCAAAAGTTTCGCAATTCAAATCCTGAAGGTTGCGTTGGCCAGAAGCTTCTCCTCGCCCACTCCCGAGCAGCCGTCTAGGCAGCTCGTGGGCCGTTCTCTGTCCCGTACCTCCTTACATTTGATTCTCTAGCCAGCTCGCCGTTCGAGCCTCGGTTCTGCGATCGTCCCAAGACCGCACCCTGCCCTCGCCCTAGCCCTTGATGGCTCCGGTTTCACCCCTGACCACCGAATCCATGTCTGAAGCCCCTTCCGCCGCAGCGGTTCCATCCACCGAAAATCTGGAGGTAATCCGGAAGTTTGCCGAAACCTACGCCCAGCGCACGGGCACCTACTTCTGCAGCGATCCAGGGGTGACGGCGGTGGTGCTTGAGGGTCTGGCCCGCCACAAACAGGAGCTTGGCGGGGCCCTTTGCCCTTGCCGGCATTACGAAGACAAAGAGGCCGAAGTTTCCCAGGCCTTCTGGAACTGTCCTTGCGTGCCCATGCGTGAGCGCAAGGAATGCCATTGCCTGCTTTTTCTTACAGAAGACAACCCTTTCCGGGGCGAAGATCAGGCCATCACGCTTGAAGAGATCCGCTCCCACACTGCCGCTCCCACCGCCTGAGCCCCATGAGCACCGCATCCACCGTCAGTGACTTGGTCAGCCAGCCGTACAAGTACGGCTTTGTCAGTGATATCGAAACAGAAAAGATCGACAAGGGCCTGTCTGAGGATGTGGTTCGTCTGATCTCTGCCAAGAAGAATGAGCCAGCCTTCTTGCTGGAATTCCGTCTGCGGGCCTTCCGCCAGTGGTTGAAGATGGAGGAGCCGGATTGGTCAACGGTGAGTCATCCGGTGATCGATTATCAGAGCATTATTTATTACGCCTCGCCCAAGCAACGCGACAAGAAGGCAAGCCTCGATGAGGTGGATCCGAAGCTGCTCGAAACCTTCGACAAGCTTGGTATTCCGCTGAGCGAGCAAAAGCGACTCAGCAACGTGGCTGTCGATGCTGTTTTTGACAGTGTTTCGATTGCCACCACCTACCGCGAAAAACTGGCGGAGCACGGAGTGGTGTTCTGCTCCATCAGTGAGGCCGTCAAAGACCATCCTGAGTTGATTGAGCGCTACCTCGGTTCGGTGGTGCCCGCCAATGACAACTATTTCACGGCCCTGAATTCTGCCGTGTTCAGCGATGGTTCCTTTGTGTTCATCCCCAAAGGTGTGGAGTGCCCGATGGAACTCTCTACCTACTTCCGGATCAACTCCGAGGACACGGGCCAATTTGAGCGTACCTTGATCGTCGCTGAGGAAGGGGCTTCTGTCAGCTATTTGGAGGGCTGCACAGCTCCCATGTTTGACACCAACCAACTCCACGCCGCCGTTGTGGAGTTGGTGACCTTGGACGACGCCACGATTAAATATTCTACCGTTCAAAATTGGTATGCTGGTGATGAGAACGGCAAAGGCGGCATCTACAACTTTGTGACCAAGCGGGGTCAATGCCGTGGCGACCGCAGCAAGATCAGCTGGACCCAGGTGGAAACCGGGTCGGCCATCACCTGGAAGTACCCCAGCTGTGTGCTGCTCGGAGCTGATTCCGTTGGTGAGTTCTATTCCGTGGCGCTCACCAACAACCGTCAGCAGGCTGACACCGGCACCAAGATGATCCATGTCGGCCCGCGCAGCCGTTCGACGATTGTGAGCAAGGGGATCAGCGCTGGCCATTCCTCCAACAGCTACCGCGGGCTTGTGCAGATCGGGCCCAAGGCGGTGGGTGCGAAGAACTACAGCCAGTGCGATTCGATGCTGATCGGCGATCAGGCCGCCGCCAACACGTACCCCTACATCCGCTCCCAGCAGCCGGACGCGTCGGTGGAGCACGAAGCCAGTACCTGTCGCATCTCTGCCGACCAGCTCTTCTACCTGCAGAGCCGGGGAATCGGCTTTGAGGCGGCGGTGTCGATGATGGTGAGTGGCTTCTGCCGCGATGTGTTCAACCAGTTGCCGATGGAATTTGCCGCCGAAGCCGACAAGCTGCTCGCCCTCAAACTCGAAGGTTCCGTCGGCTGAACGCCCTCACTGGGTTCTCCCGCTTTGATCCCTTTCTTTTCTGTTGCCGCCCAAGCGGTGGCCTTTCTCGCTCTTCCTTCCCCGTTTCCCCGTGATCAGTCCCGACGCCGACCTGCTGCTTGAGATCGTTGATCTCCATGCCCGCGTGGAGGACCAACCTATCCTCAAGGGCGTGAACCTGACGATCAGGGCAGGAGAGATCCACGCTGTGATGGGACGCAACGGCAGCGGCAAAAGCACCCTCTCCAAGGTGCTGGCCGGCCACCCCTCCTACACAGTTACCGCTGGCTCGGTCCGCTACCGCGGCCAGGATCTGCTGGAGCTCGATCCCGAGCAGCGGGCCCGGATCGGTCTGTTCCTTGGTTTCCAGTATCCCATTGAGATTCCTGGCGTAAGCAATCTCGAATTTCTGCGGGTGGCCACCAATGCCCGCCGCAGCGAGCTGGCCAAAGAAGACCTTGACCCGTTCGCCTTTGAAGATCTGGTCCGTGAGCGGCTGGAAGTGGTGCAGATGAACCCCTCGTTCCTGGAGCGCAGCGTCAACGAAGGCTTCTCCGGCGGCGAGAAGAAACGCAATGAGATTCTGCAGATGGCTCTGCTGGAGCCGGTGGTGGCGATTCTCGATGAAACCGATTCCGGCCTCGACATCGATGCCCTGCGGATCGTGGCCGGTGGCGTCAACCAGCTCGCCACCGCCGACAACGCCACCTTGCTGATCACGCACTACCAGCGGCTGCTTGATGTGATCACCCCTGATTACGTCCATGTGATGGCGGCGGGACGGATCCTGCGCACCGGCGGCAAGGAGCTGGCCCTGGAACTCGAAGAACGCGGTTATGACTGGGTAGACCAGGAGTTGGCCGTCCTGGAGGTGGCTTGATGGTGTCCGCCAGCACGTCCACGACGAGCAGCGCCCAGCCGATGGCTGCCAATGCCTGGATCACCGAATTTCTGGAGCGACTGCCGGCTCCGAGCGGTGACCTTGAAGCCGTTCAGTGGCGCGGCCGTGAGGCCCTGGCCCGTCAACCGCTGCCCTCGCGGCGCAACGAAGACTGGCGCTTCACTGATCTCGGGTCCCTCAAAGCCCTCGATCCGGCGCTGCTGGCCCAGGTTGAGGCAACCGAGGGGACCGACCCTGCGGCCATTCCCATTGCCGATTCTGCTGATGCCTTGCCAGCTCCGGCTGCCGGCACCATGCGGCTGCGGCTCGACGGCCGCCATGACCCCCTGGCCGGCCAGACCCTGCCAGCCGGGCTGACCAGGCTCAGCGGCGAAGAGCTTCAGCAGGCCCTCGGCCACACACTTGCCCGCTGCGGCTGCGAGCAGCACTGGCCCGTGGAGTTCAACCAGGCCAGCGCTAGCCACTGCCTGGCCTTGCGGGTCAGCGGCAGCGTCGCTGAAACCCTTGAACTCGTGGCGACGGCCAGTGGGGAGTCGGCGCTCTTGCCGATCCGCGTGCTGTTGCTGCTCGAGGAGAAGGCCAGCTTGAAGGTGTTGCAAGTGCAGCTCGGTTCAGGCTCCAGCCTGAGCAGCCTGGTGGTGGAGATGCATCTGGGCCGCGAGGCCGAAGTGCAGCATGGCCTGCTTGCTTTCGGTGAAGGGGAAGCCTGTCTCCTCGCTCACCTGGCGGTGGAGCAAGAAATCGAGAGCCGCTTCCATTCCGTGGTGGCCAGCCGTGGTTGGGCCCTGGCGCGCTTCGAACCGCGGATCACCCAGGTGGAAGGGGCAGCCCACACTGACCTGAAGGCGATTCAGGTGGCGCAAGACCATCAACTGGTTGACGGGCACAGCCGGGTGGAGTTTCTCGGGCCGGACGGCTCGCTTGAGCAACTGCACAAGGCGATCGTCGACGGCCATGGGCATAGCGTGTTTGATGGCGCTGTGAGCGTCCCTCGCCGGGCCCAGCGCACCAATGCCAACCAGATGAGCCGCAACCTGCTGCTCTCTGATCAGGCCCGCATCGACACCAAGCCGGAACTGGAGATCGTGGCCGATGACGTGCGTTGTACCCACGGCGCCACGGTGAGCCGCCTCCAGCATGACCAACTGTTCTATCTCCAGAGCCGGGGGATCGATGCCGCCACGGCCTCGCGTCTGCTCAAGCGTGGCTTCTGCCAGGAGGTGCTCGTTGATCTCCCCGCCGCTGCTGCCTCTTGGCAGCCCCTGCAGCGCCTTTTGGCGGAGGTTTGAGCAGCGATGACAGCCTCACTGCACAGCCAGCTTTCCCCGTTGCGGGATTCCAAACCAGCGGCCAGTGAGCCTGCCCTGGCGGCCCCAGAACCTGCCCAGCCCAGTCAGGAGCCGGTGGCCCAGAACCTGGCGGAACAGACCCGGCCCGATTTCCCTTTGTTGTCTCAGCAGGCCTGCCTGGGCCAGGGGCTGATTTATCTGGATTACGCCGCCACCAGCCAGAAGCCCCAGCAGGTGCTCGATGCCCTGCAGACCTATTACAGCCGCGACAACGCCAACGTTCACCGCGGCGCCCACCAGCTCAGCGCCCGCGCCACCGACGCCTTTGAGGGGGCCCGCGAGAAAGTGGCCACCTTCATCGGTGCGGCCACCCCGCGCGAAATTGTGTTCACCCGCAACGCCAGCGAGGCGATCAACCTGGTGGCCCGCAGTTGGGGCGATGAGAACATCCGGCCCGGCGATGAGATTCTGCTGACGGTGATGGAGCACCACAGCAATCTGGTGCCCTGGCAGTTGCTGGCTGCACGTACCGGTGCGGTGCTGCGCCATGCCGGCCTCACCGAAACCGGAGAGCTCGACCTCGAAGACTTCAAGCAAAAACTCAGCAACCGAACCAGGCTGGTGAGCGTTGTTCAGATCAGCAACACCCTGGGTTGCCTCAATCCGATCGAGGCGATCGCCAAGCTCAGCCACGACGCCGGCGCCCTGCTGCTGGTGGATGCCTGCCAAAGCCTGCCGCATCTGCCGGTGAACGTGACGGCCCTGGGGGCTGATTTCTTGGTGGGCTCCTCCCACAAGCTCTGCGGACCCACCGGCATGGGCTTCCTCTGGGGGCGGGAGGCGCTGCTCGAGGCGATGCCGCCGTTCCTGGGTGGGGGTGAAATGATCCAAGACGTTTACCTCGAGAGCAGCAGCTGGGCCGACTTGCCCCATAAGTTCGAAGCGGGCACCCCGGCGATCGGTGAGGCCGTGGGTATGGGAGCGGCCCTGGACTACCTCAACGCCATCGGCCTCGATCGCATCCACCGCTGGGAGCAGACACTCACCGGCCGGCTGTTCGAGCGCTTGCAGGCGATTGAGGGGCTGAAGATTCTCGGCCCCACCCCCGAGCAACAACCGGATCGCGGGGCCCTGGCCGCTTTCAGCGTGGAGGGTCTGCATGCCAACGACCTCTCGGCCTTGCTTGATGCCAGCGGCATCTGCATCCGCAGTGGCCACCACTGCACCCAGCCACTTCACCGCCACTACGGCCTGGCTTCATCGGCCCGGGCCAGCCTTAGCTTCACCACCACCTTCGAGGAGATCGACCGTTTCGCCGACGAACTCGAAAGCAGCGTGGCTTTTTTGAAGGAACACGGCTGAGCTGGGGCGCGATCGATGCTGGAGCTGGTGACGGCGCTGCTGATTGATCTCTCTGAGCAGAAGCTTTACGCCTACGACGATCAGCAGCGCTTGCTCTATGCCGCCCTCGTGTCGACTGGGCTGCCCGCCACGCCAACCCCGACAGGACGGTTTCAGATCGGCAGCAAGTACAGCGAAACAACGCTGGTGGGCCCCGATTACCGCATCCCCGCCGTACCGAACGTGATGTGTCTGGTGGGTGGCGGCCTCATCCCTGATCAGCTCTGCTTTCATCCGGCCCCCTGGCAGGAGAATGCCGGGCAGTGTTTTGGCGTGGACCGCAGCCACGGCTGCATCCGCACCACGAGCGCCACGGCCCGCTGGTTGTTTCTGCGCACGGCTGTGGGCACGCCGGTGGAGATTCGCCCCTGAATCGTTTAGCGTTGTGGCGGGCAGCGCTTGCGGACGAACGGCTTGTTCTGGTCTGGCCAGCCGGCATAGGTGACATCGCTCAGGCTGGATTGGTCGGGGGAGAGGAGGAACCGACGCAGACCCAGCCAGGTCTGCCCTTCCCCGGCCATGGCGGTGATCAGGGCCAGCTCCGAGGTCCCGCTGGTGACCACCGCGACGGTGGGGCCGCCACTTTCGAAGAAACTGAGCGTGCCGGCCTGCAGTAGCAGGCGCGTTTCCATGTTGAACGGAGAGTCGCAGGGGTAGCGGCTGTCCTGCCATTCGCCGCGGAAGCGTTCGGGGATGACAGGCTGCAGCTCGGCGGCGCTCGCATTGGAGCCAGTGCAGGCGGCAACGGCTACCAGGCCCAACAACAGAAGGGGGTTTCGGCGCATCGTTTTTGGCCTATCCCTCAACGTACCGGGGTGCGAGGTGCGCAGCACGGGGGCCATTCACTTATCTATTAGAGCGGGGCAATGACATCCGTGCGATTCAGGAATTGCTGGGCTATCAGGATCTGAGCACCACCGTGATCTACACCCATGTGCTTAACCGTGGACCCCTGGGCGCGAACAGCCCCGCAGACTTTGTGTAGCAAAACAAACATGTGCTTCTCTGACCAAGGAACGACGGGCGGGCAGTGCTTGCGGATCCTGAGGATCTCGAATTCGACTGGGTTCTGACGAAGAAGTAACCGCGCAATCAGCAGGGTTCACGGAAGCAGCGGTACCAAGCAGGCTGGTTCTCAGAACCGTCCAATGACAAGTTTGACAGACCGGTAAGTGGAGCCCCTTTACCACTCCGCGGCGAAGCAGCTAGAGTAATTTGAGGAGGTGTCTTCAATGTCTAGACAGTTTGACGTAGTAGTCGAAAAAGATTCAGAAGGGTTTTTCGTAGCGACCGTCCCTGCCCTACCAGGTTGCCATACGCAATCTAAATCGCTAGATCAATTAATTGAGCGAATCAAGGAAGCCATTGAGCTTTGCATTGAGGTTGCTGGCACGGATCCTGAGTTACTTGATTTTGTAGGAGTACAGAGAGTGACAGTAGAAGTGTGACGAGATATTCTGCGGTTTTCAGGCAAAATCCACATCGCAGCCTTGATGAGAATTGGTTTTGAAGAAATCAGGGTCAGAGGTAGCCACCGTTTCCTTAAGCACCCGGACGGAAGAACAACAGTTGTTCCGGTACATTCCAATGAAACTCTGGGGCCTGGTCTCTAGGCAAGCATCCTTCGTGATATCAAGCTCTCACGAATTGGATTGCAAGACCTTCTATGACGAACTCAACGGCTGTCCAACATCAAGATCCAGCGGCCTGGTCCAAAGGTGCCTTATGGATGCATTGGACTTCTCCCCGCCGCTAATCTTGAGCATTTGGCTAAGAAAGCAGAAAAATCTTTATAGATAAAAGCCTCGCTCCGACGGCTATGCAGAAGTGATCTAGGTTGATGAGCTGGTACGCTTAGCGAAAATTGATGTTGCTGGCTTGAGACAACTATTTGGATGAGGCAGCCAGAAGTTGTGCGAATAGATTGGCGCTAAATCAGTTGCGCCAATGCGCCTCATCCGTTGAGCTTATTGTTGACGCCGCCGCCGAGAAATACCTGCGGCAGCTTGAAACTGGAGCTTAACCCATGAAGAAAATGCCAGAAAATCTTGTCTCTTATAGCCGAACATCAGAATTTTCTGAAGACACGGTGCCACAGGGGTTGTTGCGTGGGCACCAAACCAAAGAAGGGGTTTGGGCGAAAATCGTGGTTCTTGAGGGGGAGTTGCTCTATCGGATGCTGGAGCCCGAAGTTGAGGAGGTGATGCTTTCCCCAGGCACGCCGGGAGTTGTAGAGCCTGCATGGCTGCATGAAGTGAAGCCAAAGGGGCAAGTGCGCTTCTTTGTTGAGTTTTTCCACGCAGAAGCCCCGTAACCAGTTGAGACCAAACGCTGTCGCCGTGATCTTCGCCATGTCGGCGATGGCAGCCGGTTTGGCAGCATGAGCCAGCTTTTGGGCGCAGGCAGGATCCGATGAACATCGACGGCAAGTCCTGGCGCACAATCTGGTTGGAGCAGGGCGGTCGCTCGGTGGGCGTGATCGATCAGACCCAGTTGCCCCACCGCTTCAGCACGCGCTCACTCACCACCCTTGATCAGGCCGCCGAGGCGATCGCCACGATGGTGGTGCGCGGTGCGCCCTTGATCGGCGTCACCGGCGCCTATGGCCTGATGCTGGCCCTGCAGGCGGATCCTTGCGATGCCTCCCTGGCTGCCGCGTTTGAGCAGCTCAACGCCACCCGCCCCACGGCCATCAACCTGCGCTGGGCGTTGGAGCGTGTGCGCGATCGGGTGGCACCGCTGCCACCGGCCGAGCGGGCTGCCGCGGCGGCGGCAGAGGCCGCTGCCATTGCCGAAGAAGATGTGCTGATGTGCGAGGCGATCGGCGACCACGGGCTTGCGTTGTTCCGCTCGATCGCAGCTGCCCGCCCGAGTGAGCGGCATCACGAACCGCTCAACGTTCTCACCCACTGCAACGCCGGTTGGCTCGCCACCGTTGATTGGGGCACGGCCCTCGCCCCCATCTACAAGGCCCACCGCGCTGGCCTGTCCATCCATGTCTGGGTGGATGAAACCCGCCCCCGCAACCAGGGTGCCAGCCTCACGGCCTTCGAGCTCGGCCGCGAGGGCGTTCCCCACACCGTGATCGTCGACAACGCCGGTGGCCACCTGATGCAGCACGGACTGGTGGATGCGGTGATCGTCGGCACCGATCGCACCACCCGCACGGGCGACGTCTGCAACAAGATCGGTACCTATCTCAAAGCCCTCGCCGCCTTCGACAACGGCGTCCCCTTCTACGTGGCCCTGCCGGCTTCCACGATCGACTGGACCCTTGCCGATGGTGTGGCGGAAATTCCGATTGAGGCCCGCTCCCCTGACGAGGTGACCTGCATTTCAGGCCTGTCTCAACCGAACGCAGCTGATTCCTCTGCGGATGTTCTCAGCTGCGTGCAACTCACCCCCGCCGGCACCATTGGCTTCAATCCTGCCTTTGATGTCACCCCGGCCCGGCTGGTCACTGGATTGATCACCGAGCGGGGCGTGGCTGAGGCGAGTGAGGCGGGCTTGCGCGCCTTATACGCAAGGGAATCAGCAGGAGCGGCTGGCGCCCCGTAGCCTCGCCCTCACTCCCGCAGCTCCCGGCCGATGCCGACGCAACACCGCTGGTCGGCTGCCGCTGCCCGCCGCGCGATTGATCATTACGGCGCCGAGGGGATCAGCGAAGAGCTCGCCCTGCGCACCTATTCGGCCCGGTTGCTGGGTGCCGATCCCGACCTCGTGCTCCATGGCGGTGGCAACACGTCGGTGAAAACGAGTGTTTGCGGGTTGCTGGGCGAAACAATCCCGGTGCTGCGGGTCAAGGGCAGCGGCTGGGATCTGGCCACGATTGAACCTCCTGGCCATCCGGCGGTGCGGCTTGAGCCCCTCCAGCAGCTTCGGGGCCTCGATGCCCTCTCCGACGAGGCGATGGTGGCGGCCCAGCGCCAGAACCTGATCGATCCGAAGGCTCCCAACCCATCAGTGGAGGCCCTGTTGCATGCCTTTTTGCCGCACACCTTCATCGACCACACCCACGCGATCGCCCTGCTGGCCCTGGCCGATCAACCGAATGCGGCGGAACTCTGCCAGGAGGTCTATGGCGATCGAGTGGCCTTGGTTCCCTATGTGATGCCCGGTTTCGCCCTGGCCAAGGCCGCCGCCGAGGCCTATGAAGCGGCCGCGGCCGGTGGTGCCGAGATCGAAGGCCTGGTGTTGCTCCAGCACGGCCTGTTTTCGTTTGGCGCCACCGCGGAGCAGAGCTACGACCGCATGATCAGGCTGGTGCAGGCCGCCGAAGAGCTCCTCAGCCAGGCGGAGCGGCGCATCCTGCCGGCGGCCGTGCCGTCGCGCCCCACGCCTGCGTCGGCGTTGCTTCCGGTGTTGCGTGGTTTGCTGCACCGGGCCGCCGGGCCCGAGGCGGCACCCGGCCGCTGGCTGCTGGATTGCCGCAGCTCCGCCCCTGCCCTGGAGCTGGTCAACGACCAGCGCCTCAGCCGCTGGGCCAGCTGCGGTGTGGCCACCCCCGACCATGTGATCCGCACCAAGGCCGGCCCCCTGGTGCTGCCGGCCGCGCCGCCTGCCCCAAACCCAGTCGCCAGCCTCGATAGCGATGGCCCAGATACCGGTTCAGATTCTCCAAGCCTGGCGGCCTGGAGCCTGGCGGCCGCTGAGGCGCTGGAGGTCTACATCCAGGCCTACCGGGCCTACTTCGAGCGGCAGGACCAGCGGCTCGGGGGAGGTCGCACCCGGCTGGATTCCCTTCCCCGGCTGATCGCCATTCCCGGTCTGGGCCTGGTTGGGATCGGCCGCAGCAGCGCTGAGGCGGCGGTGGCGGCCGACATCGGTGAGGTCTGGGCCCGAACCCTGCTAGCCGCCGAAGCCCTGGGCCGCTTCGCGCCGGTGGGCGAAGACGACACCTTTGAGATGGAGTACTGGAGCCTGGAGCAGGCCAAGCTCGGCAAGGGATCAGAGCCCGCCCTGGCCCGGCAGGTGGTAGTGGTGACGGGCGGCGGTGGCGCGATCGGTGCGGCCACGGCCCGGGCGTTCGCGGCCCAGGGCGCTGAGCTGGCCGTGCTCGATCGCGATGGCCCTGCGGCGCTGGCGGTGGCGGCCAGCTGCGGCCCGCGCGCCCTCGGCCTGGCCTGCGACCTCACCGATCCCGATCAGGTGAACGCCGCGCTCGCCTCCATCTGCGCCCGCTTCGGTGGCCTCGACGTTGTGGTCTCCAATGCCGGCGCCGCCTGGACCGGCGCCATCGCCGAGCTGGCCGCGGCCGAGCTGCGGGCCAGTTTCGAGCTCAATTTCTTTGCCCATCAAACCGTTGCCCAAGCGGCGGTGGCCATCTTTCGCGCCCAGGGCTTCGGCGGCCAGCTGCTGTTCAACGTGAGCAAGCAGGCGCTCAACCCTGGCGCCAATTTCGGTGCCTACGGCATCGCCAAAGCGGCCCTGCTGGCCCTGATGCGCCAGTACGCCCTGGAGGGCGGCGGCGAGGGCATCCGTGCCAACGCGATCAACGCCGATCGGATTCGCTCCGGCCTCCTCGACGACGCCATGATCCAGGCCCGCGCCACGGCCCGGGGGGTGAGCACCGCGACCTACATGGCCGGCAACCTGCTGGGCCAGGAGGTGGCCGCCAGCGACGTGGCCGAGGCCTTCGTTGCCCTGGCCGCCTTGGCGCGCACCACCGGTGCCGTGCTGACGGTGGATGGGGGCAACGTGGCGGCGATGGTGCGCTGAAAGCTCTGGCTAAAGGCCCGGCTCAGCCAAAAGCACGCCGCAGCCAAAGGCCGAGGCCGATCCAGAGCGACACCAGGGCCAGGCAGAGGCCGGTCCAGGCCTGAAGGCCCCAGCCGTCCACCACCAGCGGCGCCACCACCGTGATCACGCCGCCGGCGAGCAGGGGCTGCAGCAGCAACTGTTTGATCGAGAAGGCCGTCACAGCCTCGCTGCGGTCGTCGGGGTCGGCCATGCGCAGCAGCAGCAGCCCACTCGCCGCCACGCCCGTGGCCTGGCCGAATTCGAGGATGCCCCGCTCGAACCAATCGGGCGGCAGGATCCGCGGCGCCAGCAGCAGCAGCACGGCCAGGTTCCAGAGCAGTCCGGCCAGGGCCAGCAGGCTCAGCGGTAGCCAGTCCGCCAGCAGCAGGCCCAGCTCCAGGCAGGCCGTGGCCGCGGTGATCAGCAGATCCGCCGAGACCGTGGCGGTCTGGCTCTGGAACGGGGTGGAAACCCAGCGGGTCTGGCCGCTGGTCTCCAGGACCAGCCGCACCAGCAGCGAACCCACCAGCGCCAGCGGGAACACCGGCAGGGCATCGATCACCAGGGCAAAGACGCCCCCGCTCTTGTCGGCTCCCCATTGCAGGCCATGCAGCAGCAACCAGCCCAGCACCACCGCCGCACCGGCCAGGGCCAGATTCACCGCCCCATCGGCCCCCTGTTGCCAGAAGGCCGGCACCTCCACCGTTCCTTCCTCCAGTGGGGCATCGATGGGGATCGCCTCAAGCGGCGGCGTTTCTTCAACCACCAACTCCAGCGCAACTTGCAGGGGCAGGGCGTCGCCAAAGGTGAGCCAGCGACGCTCCCGGGCCAGCACCACGATCAGGCCGCCCACCACGGTGGAGGACAGCAGCCCCAGCGTGGCCATCGCCAGGCCGAGGGCCTGCGCCCCTTCCAGCCCCAAACGCTCGTAGGTGGGGCCCATGGCGGCAGCCGAGCCATGGCCGCCTTCGTAGGCCACCTCGATCAACAAAGCCAGCATCGGGCTCATCCCCAGCAGGGGCTGCAGCACCAGCAGCACGAGCAGGCCGCCAACCAGGTACTGGCCGAAGGCCATGGTCAGCGACAGCAGCACCTGGCCGGAGAGCGGTCGCCACAGCCCCCCGAGCCTGGGCAACGGTTTGCTCAGCAGCAGGGTGGCGAACACCAGGGTGAGCAAGGGCAGGGGCAACTGGCCCCAGAGCTCGATCACCTCAGGGGGAAGCAGGGGCAGCGGGCCGTTGGGCGCCACGATCAAGCCCAGCGCACCGGCGAGCAGGGCCTCCGGCAGACCCCAGCGCTTCATGCCCAGCTGGCTGCCGATCAGGCGCCCGATGATCAGCAGGATCACCAGGTCGACTGTGCTGATCAGCAACCAGCCGAATCCGCTGGCTGGCCCCAGCCAGGCTGCAGGAACGCTCACAGGGCGAAGTGGCGGCGAAAGAACGCCTCCGTGGCCTCCAGAACCTCCACCTGCACCGGCCCGCTGCGGAAGCCATGGCCTTCCTCGCTGAAGCGATGCACCTCCACCGGCACGCCGTTGTTGCTCAGTGCCAGGGCCATCTTCTCGGTCTGAGCCGGTGGCACCACGGTGTCCTGAAGACCCTGGAAAAAGATCACGGGGCAGTGAATCGCATCGGCATGCAGCAGGGGTGAGCGCTGCTCATAGAGCGCCTTCGCCTCCGGCCACGGACCGACCAGCCCATCGAGGTAGTGGGCCTCGAAGCGGTGGGTGTCTTGAGCCAGGGCGGCCAGATCGGCCACGCCATAGCGGCAGGCGCCGGCGCTGAAGGTTTCGGTGAAACAAAGCGCCGCCAGCACGGTGAAGCCGCCGGCACTGCCCCCCTCAATCGCCACCCGCGCGGCGCTGGCCTTGCCGGCGGCCACCACGCTGCCGGCGGCGGCGGCGCAGTCGGCCACATCGACCACGCCCCACTGACCGTCGAGCCGCCGGCGGTAGGCCCGCCCGAAGCCGGTGGAGCCGCCGTAGTTGACGTCCAACACACCCCAGCCACGGCTGGTCCAGAACTGTGTCAGCAGATTCAACCCGGTGCGGGCCATGGCTGTCGGTCCACTGTGGCCCTTCACCAACAGGGGTGAATTGGGATTGGGGCCAGCAATCGGTGGGTAGTACCAGGCGTGGGTGGGCTGGCCGCCGTGGCCGGCGAACCAGAGCGGCTGCGGCTGGCTGATCTGCGCTGGCGTCAGAACTGGGGGGGCGCTGTCGCCGCTGGTGATGGCGGCCGGCCGGTGGCTCCAGCGCCGGCTGGCCAGGTCGAGCTCCAGCAGGCCCGCGCCGCTGCTGGGGCCACTGGCGACGGCCACCAGCCGGCCGTTCTCGGCCCAGAGTCCGGCCAGGTCATCGAAGGGCAGCTCGATCGGCTGCCAGGTTCCGCCCGCCGGCGCGATTCCAGCGTCAGGCAGCTTGATCTCCCCCAGCCGCCACTGTCCGGCGAAGCAGGCGGCCGCGACGAGCTTGTGGCCATCCCAGGCGGTGGTGCGCATCCCGGCCACCCACTGGGGCATGGCGAATTCCGCCTCCATCGGCAGCAGCGGCTGCCAGGGCAGGGGCGCTGCGGGCTCCCGGGCCGGCTTCAGTTGCTCGGCGCCGGCGAGCCGTTCGAGGTTCCACCAGCCGCTGCGGTCGTTGGCCACCACCAAGTCGCCATTGGGCAGCCACAGCGGCTGGAACAGCGAGCAGACCCCGGATCTGGAAGCGGTACCGGCGATCGGATGAACCTGCTCCAGGCTTCCTTCGCTTGCCAAGGTTGCCCACCAGAGCTGGTTGGATTCCCAGGGCATGAACGGCTGCTGCCACTCCAGCCAGGCCAGATGGCTGCCCGATGGGCTGAGCACCGGGGAAGAGCAGAAGTCGGCGGCTGGATGCAACACCAGCGGCTCGCCGCCAGCCAGCGGCACCGCCACAAGCCGGTCGCGACCGGCGGCTTCCATCACGCCGATCCAGCGGCCGCGGCGCTCGTCGATCAGGCCATCGCCGAAGCTCCGCTCCGCCGCGGCAGTAAGCCTTCGTGGCTGTGGCGCTTCAGAACGCTTTCCCCCGGGCCGCTCCAGGCACCAGAGGCAGCCGTCGCCGTCTTGGCTGAACACCACCAGGCTGGATCCCACCGCGTAAGCACCACCGCCGAAGCCATGGACGCGGCTGCGCAGGTTCCAGTCCCCGGGGGTGAGCTCGATGGCCGGCTCCGCTGGACTGCGGCGCCACAGCAAGGTGCACCGCCCCCGCTCCTGGGGCCTTTGCTCCAGCCAGAACAGCTCGCCCTGGTGCAGCTGGGGCTCGATCACCGCGGGGCTGCGCCCCACCACCGCTGTTGCCGCCAGCGGCCCATCGATCAGCGGTCTGCCCAATGTTCTACCGCTGCCATGGGCTCCTAGAATCAACCCATCGTTTCAGGTGATGCCTTGGCCAGTAGCTTCGCCAAAATGGCCCGCCAGGCGGAGCAGACCAGCCGTGGCGTCCAGGTACCCAAGCAGGTGCTCGACTCTCCCCCTCTGACCATCCGCACCCTCGGTGACCAGACCCTGCGGCAGCCGGCCAAGAGGATCAGCAAAGTCGACGACTCGGTGCGGGAACTGGCTCGCAACATGCTGCGCAGCATGTACAGCGCCCATGGCATCGGCCTGGCCGCTCCCCAGGTGGGAGTTCATAAGCAGTTGCTGGTGATCGATCTCGATCCGGAAAACCAAGCCACGCCGCCGTTGGTGTTGATCAATCCGGAGATCGGCTCGTCGAGCGCCTCGCTTGAAACCTATGAGGAAGGTTGTTTGAGCATTCCCGGGGTGTATCTCTCGGTGGTGCGCCCCAGCGCCGATGAGGTCAGTTTCCGTGACGAACAGGGCCGTCCGCGCCGGATCAAGGCCGATGGCTTGCTTGGCCGTTGCATTCAGCACGAGATGGACCATCTCACCGGTGTTCTCTTCGTGGACCGGGTCACCGATGAGCTCAGCTTGAACGAGGAACTTCAGGAGCATGGCTTCCTTCGCGACGCTGTCCATTCCTTCCGCTGAGACTGCTGCGATGTCGATGAAACCCCTTGCCGGAGTTTTTCTGGCCCTGGCCTGCCTGCTCGGGATCGCGGCCACCGGGTCTGTGTTCGAGCTCTCTTACGGCGATCCTGACCTGGGCGTCACCACAACCCGGCTGATCCTTGGTGCGGCTCTGCCTGGCACGGTGATCAGCCTGCTGGTCGCAATTCGTCTTAATTAATCGTCCAGGCCCCCTGGCGGCTCCTGAGCGCACTTCTACGATCGGGCCCTCCTTGCTGCTCTGCGCCTCGATGCGATTGGCCCACATCACGCTCCGTCTCGCAGGCCTGGCCTTGTTGGCCTCGGCTTTCCCCATGGCCACTCCGATGGCGAGCCGCGCCCAGGCCCTGTTTGCTGCCCGCGACGTCGAGCAGGAGCGCTTCGTCCTGGTGGCGGCACCGATTGGCGATGGCAGCCGCTCCCAGCTCAACATCTATGAGCAGATCAACGACCGGCGCCCCTGCTTCGCCAGTTCTGGGGACAGTCCGGCCAGAGTGGAGCCGCTGCTGGGAAGCTTCGATTTCAGCGGCATCTGCAGCCGCTATCTCGATGCCAACGGCTATTCACTGCGCATCGGCGAGACTGATCTCGGCACGGTGTACCGGATCAGCGTGGTGCGCAGCGGTGACGACAACGTGTTGCTGGCGTCCCCGACCCGGAACAATCCAGGGCCCAACATGATCGTCGCCCGCACCAATGGCCAGGCTCCAGGTTTTCTGCTGTTCAACCCTGAGCCGGGCTGGAAGCTGATGCGGCGCCACTTCGGCAATCGCGCCCTCGGCCACCTTTACCTCTACCGCGAGACCTGGCCAGGCGATGAGAATGTCCAGACTGAGACCGAAGTTCCGCCCACCACAGAGTTAGCTCCCGGGGCCGCTGCAGGGCCAGATGGAAGCAAAGCTCTGACGACTCCCCCGGCAGTTCCACCTTCAACCGTGCCATCCCCAGCTGTGCCATCGACACTCCCAGTAGGAGCTCCGGTGGCCCCGGCAGCTCCCTGAATCAGGGTCAGGCGGCGGTGGTTGCTACATTGACCAATCTCAAGCCCCTCTGCGTGGTTCATGACCCAGGTCACCGTCGGCGAAAACGAAGGAATTGAATCGGCCCTGCGCCGCTTCAAGCGTCAGGTGTCCAAGGCGGGCATCTTTGCCGACCTCAAGCGCCTGCGCCATCACGAGACCCCCGTTGAGAAGTACAAGCGCAAGGCCCAGCAGCGCCGTCGTCGTCGCTGAGCCTTGCCGGTGGCTCGGGGCACTGATCAAGAACAGATCAGGTACAAACCTGGTACGCCTCCTCAGACGTTCTACCGAGACTGGGAGAACCTCTTGAGGCTCGCTTTTGATGGCTGTTTTTAATCGCTTCATGCGCTGGATTGGCGAGGCTGTGACCCACGCTCGCTGCGCTTCGTCCCAGGGACAGGTGCTGTTTGGCTTGGATCAGATTGGCTTCCAAAATCCGTCTGTCATGGGTCGCTCGCTTGCCACTGGTCAAACGAGCGGTAGGTGAGGGCTTCGGCCAAATGGGCTGGATCCACGGCCTCAGCGTTGTCCAGATCAGCAATCGTGCGCGCGACTCGCAGCAGCCGCTCGGCGGCCCGGGCGCTGAGCCGCCGCTGCCTGATCGCTTGGCGCCAGAGCTCCATTCCCTCGGTGGAGATCCGGCTGTGCTGTTGCAGGTCGGCACTGCTTAGGGCGCTGTTGGCGCAGCCGCCGGGGTTGCGCTCCACCATCCGCTGCCGGGCCTCGGCCACCAGGAGCGCCACCGTGGCGGTTCCTGGCCTGCTGATCGGGGCGGTTGTCGGGGCGGTTGGACTTAGGCTGGCGGGACCCAGCAGGTCGTCTGCTTCCAGGCGTCGCATCACCACCTGCAGGTCGATCCGATCGAGCAGGGGCCCAGACAGCCTTGACCAGTAACGCTGCCTGAGGGCTTCGCCGCAACGGCAGGCCCGCTGCGGGTCGCCGAACCAGCCGCAGGGGCAGGGATTGGTGGCGGCCACAAGGGCCACACGGCAGGGGAAACGGCTGCGCTCGCGGCTGCGGCTGATCCACACCTCGCCCTCCTCCAGGGGCTGGCGCAGCTGGTCAAGCACCTCCCGGCGAAATTCCGTGAGTTCATCGAGGAACAGCACGCCGTGGTGCGCCAGTGACAGTTCACCGGGCCGGGGAATCGACCCGCCGCCGATCAGGGCTGCTCCCGTGCAGCTGTGGTGGGGCGAGCGGAACGGCCGTTGCGCCACCAGGGCCGTGTGGGGCCGCAGCAGCCCCCCCACCGAATACACCTGGGTCAGCTCCAGGGCTTCCGCGCGCGGAAGGGGTGGCAGCAGGCCAGCAAGACGCCTTGCCAGCATCGTCTTGCCGCTTCCGGGCGGGCCCACCAGCAGCAGGTGGTGGTTCCCTGCCGCCGCGATTTCCAGGGCCCGGCGTCCGTGCTCCTGCCCCCTGACATCGGCGAGCTCAGGCGGCGGCAGAGCCTTGATGGCTGGCGGCGACGGGCAACAACTGGCCTGGCGCGGGTCCGCCAGCAACGCCTCCACCTGATCAAGCCGCTCGGCCGGCCAGACCGTCAGACCCTCGACCAGCAGCGCTTCGGACCCATTGGCAGCGGGCACCACAAGGGCCCGGGCGCCGCTGCGCCGTGCCGCCAGGGCCAGGGCGATCACCCCGCGCACCGGCCGCAGGCTGCCGTCAAGGCCCAGTTCGCCGGCACTCCAGACCCCATCGAGGCGCTCCGGCGCCAGCTGGCCACTGGCCAGCAGCAGGCCGAGCGCGATCGGCAGGTCGAAGGCCGGCCCTTCCTTGCGCAGCTCCGCTGGCGCCAGGCTGACGATCACCCGGGTCAGGGGCACCCGGAAGCCGCTGTTGCGCAAGGCGGCCCTGACCCGCTCGCGGCATTCCCGGCCGGGGGTATCGGCCAGCCCCACCACCTGAAGCCCCGGCAGACCTGGGGCGATGTCCACTTCCACGGTCACCTCGGCGGCTTCCAATCCGCGCAGGGAGGCGCTGCTGCAGCGTGCCAACATCGAGCCAACAGCCAGGGGGCCTTCACCGGTTCCCCCCCTGTCCCATCTCCCGCCAGACCGGCGCCATGGCTTTCCCTGACCCGGCTCCCTCTGATCAGGCCGTAAACAGCACGATTTTTGGACGCATCCTGCGCGGGGAGATTCCGTGCGATCAGGTCTATGCCGACGATCGCTGCCTGGCCTTCCGGGATGTGAACCCCCAGGCCCCGGTTCATGTACTGGTGATCCCACGCCAAGCGCTGGTGAATCTGGCCGACGCGGCGGAGGCCGACGAGGCCCTGCTCGGCCACCTGCTGCTGGTCGCCGCCAAGGTGGCCCGCCAGGAGGATCTGATCGGCTGGCGCACCGTGATCAATTCCGGCGCCGAGGCCGGCCAGACCGTGTTCCACCTGCATGTGCACGTGATCGGTGGCCGCCCCCTGAGCTGGCCGCCCGGTTGAGTCCTGCGCTCGCCGCCTGGCTCGCCAGCGGCGACAATGGCGTCAGACGGATCGGTTCATGGGTGTTCTGAGGGGACTGCGCGACCAGCTCGGCAAGCTGCAGCGCCTGGCCCAGCCTTACTTCCTCCCCTTGGAGGAGAGCAGTTCGTGGCAGTTTTTGCTGCTGGTGCTGGCGCTGCTGACCGTTGTGGTGGGCGTCACCCTGCTGCTGCTCACCGGTGTGGTGGCGGCCAGCGGCAGCCTGATTCCGGGTCTGCGCGACCGCTTCTTGCCGGGCGTTCCTGAACGGATCGCCACGATCTGGTCGGGGCCGATCGGAGCGGTGATCATGGTGCTGTTTGGCGCCGGTCTGCTGGCGTTTGGCAGCCAACGGGCGAAGCTGCGCCAGGGGCGCTGGCTGCCCTGGCTGTTGATGGGGGTGATCGCCCTGCTGATCCTGGTGATCAATGGCATCAACGTGGGGATCAGCTTCATTGCCCGCAATGTCGATAACGCCTTGGTGGCTTACGACAGCGAAGGTTTCTGGAAGATCGTGGCGATCTATGCCTTCTGCCTGCTGCTGGCCTTGCCGATCCGGGCGATTCAGAGTTATCTAATCCCCAAACTGGGCCTGCTCTGGAGGGAATGGCTGAGTAGCCGGTTGTTGGGCCGCTATCTCACCAACCGCGCCTATTACATCCTCAATCCAAACGACGAATCCCACGAGGAAATCGACAACCCAGACCAGCGAATTTCCCAGGACGTCGCCAGCTTCACCGGCACCAGCTTGAGCGTGACGGTGGAGATCATTGCCGCGTTGCTCACCTTTGTGAGCTTTGTGATCGTGCTCTGGAGCATCAGCCGAAATCTGGCGCTCCTTCTGCTCGTTTACTCGGTGGTCGGCACCACCTTGATTGTTTTCGCCAGTCGCAAACTGGTGTCGCTGAACTACAAGCAACTCAAGCTGGAGGCTGATTTCCGCTACGGACTGGTTCACATCCGTAACAACGCCGAGTCGATCGCCTTTTACCGGGGCGAGCAACAGGAAGGCAGCGAGGCTGGCCGCCGGCTCAATGGGGCGATCGTCAACTACGACCGCCTGATCATCTGGGAAGCGATGATCCAGGTGATCCAGCGTTCCTACGACTACTTCTCCCGCTTTTTGCCATGGCTGGTGATCGCTCCGATCTATTTCGCTCGGGAGGTTGATTTCGGCGTGTTCGGCCAGGCCAGCATTGCCTTCAGCCAGGTGCTCTTCTCTGTCAGCTATATCGTCAACAACATCGATCGCCTCGCGGCCTTCTCCGCCAGCATCAGCCGCCTGGAGGGTTTCCAGGTCACGGTGGATGAAATCAATGCACAGGCCCAAACCGGAAGCGGCGATGCCGCCGGCGTGGCCGTCGA
The DNA here is from genome assembly GCF_001885215.1 of Synechococcus sp. SynAce01. Taxonomy (GTDB): domain Bacteria; phylum Cyanobacteriota; class Cyanobacteriia; order PCC-6307; family Cyanobiaceae; genus Regnicoccus; species Regnicoccus frigidus. The sequence continues at coordinate 1,877,328 of NZ_CP018091.1, forward strand.
TGACAATCCGACCATCGAAGTGATCCATGCTGATCTGGTGCCGCCGCGCAGCAATCGCTGCTTGATCCACGACATCAGCTTGGAGGTGGCGGCCCATCAGCGCCTGTTGGTGGTAGGCCCCAGCGGCTGCGGGAAAACGTCCTTCCTGCGCCTGATCAGTGGACTCTGGCCCGCAGCAGCCGGCGAGATTCGTCGGCCGCCGATCGCCGAACTGTTGTTCATCCCCCAGAAGCCCTATCTCATCCTCGGCAGCCTGCGCGAACAGCTCTGCTACCCACAGGATCCTGGGCGTTTCAGTGATTCCCACCTCCGCAGTGTGCTCGAGGAGGTCTGCCTGCCCGACCTGGTGCGGCGCTATCCCGATCTCGACATCAACCAGGATTGGCAGCGCATCCTCTCGCTGGGTGAGCAGCAGCGGTTGGCTTTCGCCCGCCTGTTGCTCAATTCACCGCGCTTCGTGGTGCTCGACGAGGCCACCAGCGCACTGGATGTCACCACCGAAAAGCACCTCTACTCCTTGCTCACCGAGCGGGAGATCGCCTTTGTAAGTGTGGGTCACCGCCCCACACTCGCTGCCTTCCACGACACCGTTCTCGAGCTCGATGGCAACGGTGGCTGGCGGCAGATCCCTGCTGCCGACTATGACTTCACCAACGCCTAAACCATGATGCCCCCGAGTCCAAGCAGCAAGACCAGCCCCAGCAGCCAGACCAACGCCTCGAGTGCCACGACCCACGAGGTGCCGGCCTTCGGCTGGAGTGCCTACGCCGAGCGGGTCAATGGCCGCTTCGCCATGCTCGGCTTCGCCTCAGTGCTGCTGATCGAGACCCTTAGTCACGACACTTTCCTGCACTGGGCCGGATTGGTGCCCTAGGAACTCTTCATCGGATCCGGCTCAGTCGTCAAAGCGGGAGCTGTTGTCGCGGGAGGAACGCGCTGCTGCTGGGTCTGGGACCGGCGGTGCTGAACGGCCAGGAGCTGAGGATCGTCCTGCGGACGACGGGCTCATCGGTTTGTAGTCAGCGTCCGTGACGCTGCCGCTTCTGCTGGCTCCACCACGGATCGGAGTGCCCTGGGGAACACCTGGCGAGGCGGGCATGGCAGAGCCCGAAGGAGCAGCACCGGGGCCTCTGCGGCTGGAGCGGGGCATGGATTCGCTGCTGGCCACCGGACGGCTCCCGCGCCGAATCTCGCTGGGCGCCTCACGGTCGCGGCGCCTCTCGCCAAAGCTGGGCTTGGAGTTGGCCGCAGAGGCGGAGTCCCTGAAGCGGGACGCTCTGGGCGATGGGGGGTAGGGATCGGGTCTGCCACCCGCAGCAGGGGCAGGCTCGGCGTTCCAATCTTCGTCGTTGCGGGAGCGGCGGCTGGCGGCCCGCTCGGGAATAGCCGTGCGCTCGGGAGAACGGCTGGGCCTATAAAACTCGTCGTCGTCGGGAGGAACGGTTTCGCGGGAGCGGATGCGCCTCCGCAGGGGTTGGGGCTCATCGAGGCGATCGGGACCGCCGGCCCACTCGCTGCCACCCATCCGGTCGCGCTCCGGCAGCGGCTCGTCGTCGTCGAAATAGGAGGAGCGGCGCGCTTGCTCGGTGGTGACACCGCGAAGACGCACGCTCTCGTAGGCAAAGAAAACCGTGGTGCCCGCCAGCAGAAACTGCCCGAACTGCAGGATTGGATCGAGGCGCCACCCTTGAAAGAACAGGATGCCGCCGCAGAGCAGACCAACGGCGGCGAAGAAGACGTCGTAGTCGCGGGCGAGGGCTGGCCTGAAGCTCCTCATGAAATAGAGAAAAGCCCCACCGACGGCCAACACGATGCCGACGATGCTGGCCCAATTCAGGCTGGCATTAACCACGTCTGGAAATCCTCAGTCAGAACCCATGATCACGTTCTCAGTCAAGAGAACCCGTGGTCATAGCTTAGTGACCTGGCAGCCAACCGCCGCAACCCTGGCCAACCGGGTTCAGAGCTTGCGGTCGACCTGGTCGGTCTGGCTGATCAGCACCAGGGCCAGGGTGACGGGAACCACCACGATCACGGCTCCCCAACCAAGGCTGCTGAGGAAATTGGCGAGAGAGGGAGTCATGGTTCTGGAACACCTCGGAAGATCCTAGGCATGGGTGATCCGCTTCCTACGATGCTTTCTCCCATGCTTAGGGCTTCGTGACGGCCGCCCCCGTTCTTTTGCACGTTTTACCAGTCCTGAACCTGGTGCTGGGCGTGGGGCTGGCGGTCTGGACCCTGCTGTTCCTGTTTCGGATCGTGCTCACCTGGTATCCCCAGATCAACCTGGAGACGGGCCCCATGCGCTTCATTGGTGGTCCCACCGAGCCGCTGTTGGCGGTCACCCGTCGCATTGTGCAACCGATCGGTGGCGTCGACGTGACCCCGGTGATCTGGGTGGGCCTGATCAGCCTGTTCAGGGAGCTGCTGGTGGGTCAGCAAGGGGTGCTCAACCAACTGGCCCTGCGGGCCCAGGCGCTCGCCTGAGGCCTGGTTGGTGGAACCCTGCCCCTACGCGTTGAGCATGTCCTGCTCGACAAATTTGGTGTGCACATCGCCCCTCTGGAACTCCGGTCGCTCCAGCAGCGCGAGATGGAATTCGACCGTGGTGGGGATGCCGGTGATGGCGCATTCGGTCAGGGCCCGCCGCATCCGTTTCAGGGCCGCGTCACGGTCGAGCCCCCAGACGATCAACTTGCCGATCAGGGAGTCGTAGAAGGGCGGGATTTCGTAGCCGGTGTAGACGTGGCTGTCGACGCGGACCCCCGGTCCGCCGGGAGGGAGCCAACCGGTGATCTGCCCGGGCACCGGCCGGAAATTGTGCTGGGGATCCTCGGCGTTGATGCGGCATTCGATCGCGTGGCCCCAGAGCCGGATGTCCTCCTGGCGCAGGCTGAGCGGTTCGCCGCCGGCAATGCGCAGTTGCTCGGCGATCAGGTCCACACCCGTCACCATTTCGGTGACCGGATGCTCCACCTGGATGCGGGTGTTCATCTCCATGAAGAAGAAGTTGCCGCTGCGGTCGAGCAGGAATTCCACCGTGCCCGCCCCCTCGTAGGAGATGCTGCGGGCTGCGGCAATGGCGGCCTCACCCATGCGGCGGCGCAGGTCAGGATCCAGGGCCGGGCTGGGGGATTCTTCCAGCAACTTCTGGTGGCGGCGCTGAATCGAGCAGTCGCGTTCGCCGAGGTGAATCACATGGCCGTGACGGTCGGCCAGCACCTGAATCTCGATGTGGCGGGGCCTGTCGATGAATTTCTCGATGTAGAGCCCCGGATTGCCAAAGGCTGCTTCCGCCTCGCCCTGGGCTGCCCTGAACAAAGAGTCGAGCTGGTCTGGGCCTGGCACCAGGCGCATGCCACGGCCGCCACCGCCGGCCGTGGCCTTGATCATCACTGGGTAGCCCATGGCCTCAGCCAGTGCGGCGGCATGGGCTGGATCCTTGAGCAGGCCGTCACTACCGGTGATCGTCGGCACCCCGACCCGTTGCATGGTGGTCTTGGCGGTCGCCTTGTCGCCCATGGCGCGGATCGCTTCGGCAGACGGGCCCACGAAGGTGAGGCCGTGGGCGATGCAGATCTCGGCGAAGCGATCGTTTTCAGCCAGGAAGCCGTAGCCGGGATGGATGGCATCGGCGCCGCGGGAAATCGCCGCCGCGATGATGTTGGGAATGTTGAGGTAGCTCTTGCTGCTTGGGGCTTCGCCGATGCAGACCGCTTCATCGGCCAGCTGGACATGCAACGCGTTGCGATCGACCGTGCTGTACACGGCCACCGTGGCGATTTCGAGCTCACGACAAGTGCGCAGGATGCGCAGGGCGATTTCGCCGCGGTTGGCGATCAGCAGCTTGCCGATGGGCATCCGGGGGGAATCTTTGCCGCTGCGGACTGTATCAGTGAAGACTCAGCTGGACCCTTCCGGGGGCGGTGCCGCCGATCGGTATATTGACCAGCCGGAGGGAGCTTTGCTTCTGATGGCCACGCGGATGTGGTGGAATTGGTAGACACGCACGTTTGAGGGGCGTGTGGCTTCGGCCTTGCGAGTTCAAGTCTCGCCATCCGCATTTTTCTTTAAGCACCTGCTCACGCACCGTTTGACCAGGCCGCTGTCTGTTGCTAGTCAGCCATCGGTTGTTGGTCAGTCGTCCGTTGTTGGGCCGCCATCTGATTGGAGGCAGCCAGCCGACGCCGCGATCGTGCTGGTCTGCAACGGCCCTGGTGAATTGAGCACGTGGGTTCGGCCCCTGGCCGAAAAGCTCCACCAACTGCAGCCGTTGCGGCCGCTGGTGCCTGGGGCCTCTGTTGGGCTGCAACTGGTGCTGGTGCCCTGCCCGAATGCCACGGGAGCGGAGCAGCAGGTGGCTGAAGGCTTTGGTTTGTTTGAGCGCACCTTGCCGGCGCGGCGGTTCTGGCGCCTGCTCTGGAATCCACGCCGCTACGGCCCCTGGCCGGCCCGCGGGGTGGTGGTGTTTTTGGGCGGCGATCAGTTCTGGACCGTGCTGCTCTCGGCCCGGCTGGGCTATCGCCACCTCACCTACGCCGAGTGGGTGGCCCGCTGGCCGCGCTGGAACGATCGGATCGCCGCGATGGGGGCGGAGGCCGCTTCGCGCCTGGCTCCGCGTTGGCGGCCGCGTTGCCAGGTGGTGGGTGACCTGATGGCCGATCTTTCCGCCGCAGCCCAGGCTGAAGCCTCGCTGGAGCCTGGCGATTGGGTGGCCCTGTTGCCGGGCTCGAAGCGGGCCAAGCTGCTGGTGGGCGTCCCGTTTCTGCTCGATACCGCCGACCGGCTGGCGGCCTTGCGCCCCGGCTGCCAGTTCCTGCTTCCGGTGGCACCCACCACCTCGGTGGTCGAGCTGCTTCGCTACGGCGGGCCGACCAATCCGATCCAGGCCCATTACGGCAGCGGCGAGCCCCGGTTGGCGTCCCCAGGACCCGACCGGCGCCGCTGGATCGAAACCCCCGCCGGCACCCGCATCCTGCTGATCGAGCAGCAACCGGCCCACGCCGCCCTCAGCCAGTGCGCCCTGGCCCTGACCACGGTGGGAGCGAACACGGCCGAACTCGGTGCCCTGGCCGTGCCGATGATCGTGTTGGTGCCCACCCAGCATCTGCAGGTGATGCAGGCCTGGGATGGCTGGCTCGGTCTGATCGCGCGCTTGCCGTTGCTGCGCTGGCTGATCGGGGTGGCACTGACGGCCTGGCGGATGCGGACCAGTGGTTTCCTGGCCTGGCCGAACATTGCGGCGGGTCGTGCCGTGGTGCCCGAGCGGGTCGGGGCAATCACCCCAGAGCAGATTGCCAGCGAAGCCGCCGACTGGCTGGGCCATCCCGAGCGGCTGAGCGGCCAGCGTGAGGATCTGCGCAGCCTGCGGGGTCAACCCGGCGCCGTGGCGGCCCTGGCGGCGATGGTGCAGGAGCTGCTGCCTTCGGCTTAGTTTGTGATTCTCCCCGTCTGACGCTCTTTCGATGGCCAGCCCTGAATCTCCCAGCGACCAGGACTGGCGCACCCGGCTGACCCCCGAGCAATTCGAGGTGGCCCGCCGCGGCGGCACCGAGCGGGCCTTCACCGGCCTCTACTGGAACAACAAGCAGGCCGGTCAGTACCAGTGCGTCTGCTGCGGCGCTGAGCTGTTCAGTTCTGGGGCGAAGTTCGAATCGGGCACGGGCTGGCCCAGCTTTTTTGCCGGTGTCGATGCAGCGGCGATCACCACGATCGAAGACCACAGCCACGGCATGGTTCGCACCGAAATCCGCTGTGCGCGCTGCGAAGCCCACCTGGGCCACCTCTTCCACGACGGGCCTGCCCCGAGCGGCCTGCGTTACTGCGTCAATTCCGCATCGCTGAACTTCAAGCCGGACCAGGGTTCAGAAGCACCTCTGGCCTGATGGAGCCGCTTCTGGTGGTGGCTGTCCTCGCTCACCAGGGATCGTCGTAGCCCGAGGGCTCCGGGCGCCGGCCTTGCCCCTGCGGGCTTTCGCCGTCTGAGTCGGGCTCAACGGATGGAGCCGGTTCGGCGTAGGGCTCCGGTTCGACATCCAGGGGTTCCTGACGATCCAGGGACGGACGGCGCGGAAGCGGCCGCTGGGACGCCCTGGGAGTGAGCGGCCTGGCGGCGTTGGCCCGGGACGGCAGCGGTGAATCGAAGCGATCGGGATCGAGCCCGGCCGGCCGGAGATCGTCAAGGCTGCCGGTATCGATGTCGTCGTTGAAGCGGCGGCCTTCAAAGCGCCTTTCATCGGAAGCTCTTTCGATTGGAGCCCGATCGAGGGGACGGCGATCGCCAAGACTCTGATCGCCAAGGCCCCGATCCAAAGGCCCCCTATCCAAAGGGGCCTGATCCAAAGGGGCCTGATCCAAGGTTTCCCGATCGGAAAAAGTCCGCTCTGGGTAAGCCCGCTCCGGATAGCCGCGCTCGCTGGGACGTTGCTCCACGTAGCCCCTCGGCTCGTTGGCAGCGGTCTCGTCCCCGTCCCAGCCGCGTGAGGCTCGCTCGCCACCGGGCGGGGCGTAGGGGTCGTCGTCCTCGTCGAGGTAACGGCGTTGGCGCAGTGGTTCCTGTCGTTGCCGCTCCAGCTCGACGTACTCGAGCTCCTCCTCGCGGGTGGCCGCCACGGCCCGGCTTGTGGCGGGCTGGATGCGGCGCTGTTCTTGGGCTGTGGGCTGGCCGGAGGCCAACTGGTTCTCGACTGGCACCGCCGACTGGCGGTAGCGGTCGCGCTCCTCCTGCTCCCAGCTGGAGCCACCGATGCCGAGTTTCTCAAGCAGTCCGCTGCCCAGTTGCTTGAGTTTGTCTTCGGCACCTTCGTAAACAATGATCCGGTCGGGGCCGCTGCTGACGATTTCCTCCACCGTCAGCTCCCAGGTGCTCAACACCCCTTCACCCAGCAGCGGCACCCCGAGGGCGCCGAGCACCAGGGTGGTGAGATCGCCGGTTTCGATGTCAAAGCTGAAGCCCAGCACCCGGCCGAGCTGCTCTCCTGATTCCGAGACCACCTGGCTGTTGATGACCTTGCTGTAGCGCTCGGGATTGAAGCTCTGGGTGAGTGAATCGGCCGAATCCACCAGGATCACGTCGCCCACCTGGCGGATCCGGTCCAGGGGCATCCAGCGCGGCAGTCCGGGCAGAAAACGGGTAAGCGGGTTGTCGCGCAGGCCAAGGGCCATCACTTCGCGCCGGTCGATGTCGACGATCACTTCGCCGACAACCCCCAGCCGGCGGCCGGTGTCACGGGTGATCACCTGGGTGCCCATCAGCTCGGATCGCAGCCAGAGCCTGTCACCAGACAGGCCCTGGGGAGGATCAGCGGAAGGGGGGATGGAGGAGGTCAATGGCCTGGATCCCTGTGGGGTGAAGGCGAAGAGAGGGCAGTCGAGTCATTGTGACCCACGGCTCAGGCGGCGACGGGCAGGCCAACCACCTGGGTGTGGGCGCCGCGGGCCTGGGTGACGCCGATCGTGCGGGTCGCGGCGGCGATCATCGGCCTTCGGTGGCTGACCACCAGGAACTGGGCCTCGCCGGCCTGGCTGGCGATCAGGGCGGCCAGGCGCTCCACGTTCACGCCGTCGAGAAAGCTGTCCACTTCGTCGAGGGCATAAAAGGGAGACGGGCGGAAGCGCTGCAGGGCGAACAGGAAGCTGAGGGCCGTCAACGACTTTTCCCCGCCCGACATCGAGGCCAGCCGCCGCACCTCCTTCCCCTTGGGATGGGCCACCAGGGTGAGGCCGCCTTCGAGGGGCTGCTCGGGATTTTCCAGTTGCAGGTGGCCCTCGCCTTCAGAAAGGCCGGCGAAGATCTCGCGGAAATGGCCATCCACGGCCTGGAAGGCTTCCAGGAAGGCCTCCTGGCGCAAGGTGGCCACGGTTTCGATCCGCAGCAGCAGCTCTTCGCGCTCCTTGCTGAGGATGTCGAGGCGGCCGCGAAGTTCGTCGAGGCGGATCTCCAGCTGCTCGAGTTCTTCAAGGGCGAGCATGTTGACCGGTTCAAGCGCTTCCATGCGTTCCTGCAGGCGACGGAGGTCTTGCTCCAGGGCCTCCAGGCCCGCCTGGCGTACGGGCTCGGGAACAACCGGCAACGGATCGGGCAGCTCCCGGCCCAGGGCTTCGAGCCGGAGCCGCAGGCCTCGGTCTTGTTCGGCCAGGGCGAGCAGCTCCTCCCCCAGCCGCTCCAGATCCCATTGCTGCTGCTGCAGGGCCAGGCGCTGGGCGGCGAGCTGGGCCTCGGCCGCATCGCGGGCGCGGCGCCGTTCGCCGAAGCGTTCCTGCAGCTCCTGCTGCTGGGCCTCCAGGGCGCGGCGTCGCTCCTGTTCCTGTTGGTGTTGCTGGCGCCACTGGCCGTGCGCTTCGCCCAGCGCCGCCACGGCCTGCAGCAGCCGCTGCTCCTCGCTGGCGAGGGCCTCCAGTTGTTGGGCCAACCGCTCCCTGGCCAGGGAGCGCTCGCGCCGGCCTGCCAGCAAGGTGTCGCGCTGCAGGCGGGTTTCGCTGAGCAGCCGGTCGGCTGCTTCAAGGTCGTGCTGCAGTCCCTTCCAGCGGTCGCTGTCTGCCGACGCCTGGGCCCCGGCCGCCTCGGCCTCGAGCGCTGCGAGCTCGCTGTTCAAGGGGGTCAGCAGCTCGGCGGTGGCCTGCCGGCGTGTCTGGTCGGCCCCCAGGGCCGTTTGGGTCTGGTTGAGCCGTTCCTGGAGCTGGAGCTGGCGCTGCAGCTGGGGGCCAAGGGCCCGCTGGGCCGCCCCCAGTTCGGCGCTGAGGGCGGCCTGGCGCTGCTGGTGCTCCTGCAAAACGGGCCGCAGCTGCTCGAGTTGCCGCCCCAGCTCGTTCTCACGCCGCCGGCAGGCCACCAGGCTCTCGCCAAGTTCGAGCAGCCGTCGCCGCAGCGGTTCGGCCTCGTCGTGGTCGGAGCTGCGCCCGAAGCTGAGCTGGCCGCTGCGCTGCTGCAGGCTGCCGCCGGTCATCGCGCCGCTGCGCTCCAGCAGTTCGCCATCGAGGGTGACGGCGCGGCAGCGGCCCAGTTCGCGTCGGGCGCTGGCCAGGTCTTCAAAGACCAGGGTGTCCGCGAAGACGTAGCGGAACACGTCGGCGTAGATGGGCTCAAAGCGGATCAGCTCCAGCGCGCGGCCCACCAGTCCGCCACTCCCACCAGCGGCTGTGCCGCCCCGGCCCCGCTCCAGGGCCGCTCCAGCCGTGCCGCTTTTGCCGCCGCTGGAGCTGCCGCTGCCGCGGATCTTGTTGAGCGGCAGGAAGGTGAGCCGGCCGGCCCGGCGGGCCTTGAGCAGTTCAATCGCCTGGGCGGCGATCCGGTCGTCATCGACCACCACCTGGCCGAGCCGGCCGCCGGCGGCCACCTCAAGGGCCAGCCGCAGCCGCTCCTCCACTTCCCCCAGCTGGGCCACCGGTCCGTGCAGGCCACCCAGGCCCGACTCCAGCAGCACCCGCAAGGCGCCGGTGCCGCGGCTTTCCTGCAGGGTTTCGCGGCGGCTTTCGATCCGGGCGATCTCCCGCTCCAGGCCCACCTGTTCCTGCTCCAACCGGGTGCGGGTGCGTTGCTGCAGGGCCAGGGCTTCGGCGAGGTCCTGGGCTTGCCGCTGCTCCTGCTCAAGCTCCTGCTTGAGGCCTGCCGCCTCCGACTCCAACGCCAGCAGCTGTTGTTGGTCCTGCTGATCGCTTGTGCCCCCTGCGCCCAGTTCGGCGCCCAGTTCCTGGAGTCTTTGCTGCTGCTGGCGCAGGCGTTCGTCGAGTTGCTGCTGCTCAGCGAGCAGCGGGCCGATGCGGGCCTGCAGGGCCTGACGCTGCTGGCCGCGCTGTTGTTCCGCTTCGAGCCAGCTGCCGGAGCGGTCGGCCATCTCGCCGAGGCGGCGGCGGGAGAGCTCCACGGCCGCTTCGGCGCTGGAGCAGGCCTGCTCGGCTTGCTCCAGCTTGGCTCCGTCATCGCTGGCGTCGTTCTGCTGCTGGCCCCGGCGCAGCTCGCCCTGTTGGACAACAAGGGCCCGGCGCTGCAGCTGCAGTTGCTCGCCGTCGTGCTGATGGCGCTCGGCCTGGCGCGTTAACTCGCGGCCGCTGGCCTCGAGCCCGGCCAGTTCCGCCTGGACTGCCAGCAGGCTGTCTTCCCCCAGGGCCTTCACTTCGGCCTGCAGCGCTTCGACGGCTTTGGCCGCCAGCTCCAAGGCCAGCTGGGCCGCGGCGACGGCCGAGCAATCCACCTCTTGCTGAAGTCCGAGGGCTTGTTGGCGGCTGGTCAGGGCGGCAAGCTGCTGGCCGGCCTGCTCGTAGCCGAGCACCTGGAGCTGGAGGCGCCCGTCCTGGTGGCGCTGACGCAGCTCCTGGTAGGTGCGTGCCTTGGCGCAGTCGCGCTCCAGTTTCTGGCGGCTGGCGAGCAGTTCCTGCTCAACGATGTGGCAGCGCTCCTGGCGATCTTGAACTTCATCGAGCTTGGAGCGGGTCTGCTCGATGCGGGAATCGAACAGGGCGACACCGGCGAGTTCGTCGATCAGGCCGCGACGATCACGGGACCCCATCGAGACGATGCGGGTCACATCCCCCTGCATCACCACGTTGCTGCCCTCGGGATCCACGCGCAGGCGGCGCAGCTGGCCCTGCACCTGCTGCAGGTTGCAAGCCACTCCGTCGGCGCTGTAGCTGCTGCTGTAGGTGCCACCTGGGGCGAGCCGAAGGCGCCTGGTGACACTCCATTCCTGCTGGCCGGCCTGGATCCAGGGCCCTTCGGCTGGAACATCAAGACCTTCTTCGGCCGGGTCGGGATGCCAGTCGGCGAGATCGAAGCGCACGGTGACCTGCGTTTCGGACGCCTTGCCCTGCCGCACCATGGCGCTGTTGATCAGGTCCGGCAGCCTCTCGGCCCGCATGCCACGGCTGTTGGCCAGGCCAAGGCAGAACAGAACGGCATCGAGAATGTTGCTTTTCCCTGACCCATTCGGCCCGGTCACCACAGTGAAGGACGGCTCCAGCTGGATCGCCAGCGACCCACCGAACGACTTGAAGTGGGTGAGCTCGACCTGATTGATGTGAACCAACAGGCTCGTGCGCCGAGCAGGCTCAATTTAGCCGAACTGTGCAATTGCTCAACCCCCTCCCTAACCTGGAAACAGAGAGAAGTTCATCAACCACGCCATGGAACCGGAAACGACAGCCATCAACCACGACAGCTTTCGGGAGCGGTTCGAAACCCTGATTCCCACGATCCAGCGCGAGTGGCCCCAGGTGGCACGCGAAACCCTCGAGGCCACCCGCGGCAGCTTCGACGACGTTGTCTCGTTGATTTCCGATCAGACCGGCCGCACCGCCAGCGGTGTGCAGCATCAGCTCAACGAGTTCCTGGAGGTGGCCACGGCCCAGACCCGCCAGCTGGCCGATCGGATCGGTCCCCTGGAGGATCAGCTCGAGCAGCTCCTCGACGATCTCAATACCAGCCTGCGGCCCCGCATCGAGAAGCCGGTGCGTGAGCGTCCCCTGCTGGCCGTTGGCGTCGCTGCCGGCGTCGGCATGATCATCGGCATGCTGCTCACCTCCGGGCGGCGCTCGGCATGACGCCGGAGCGCCAGAACCGGGGCGGGTCTTCAGCTCCGTCGGGAAGTGCCGGCCGGGTTGCGGCAGGCCGGGTCACCGCCCTGGTGACCTCGGTGATGGATCTGCACGTGCGCATCGCCCTGCAGGAAGCCGACAGCGAAAAGCGACGCCTGATCAGTGGCGGCATCCTGCTCGGCGGTGGCCTCACGTTTCTAGTGCTCGCCACGGTGCTGGGTCAGCTGGCTTTGGTGCTCTGGTTGCACCAGGGAGTGGGCTGGGCCTGGATCCAGGCGGTGCTGGCCGTGGTGGCCGGTGATCTCGTGATCGCCGGGCTGATGCTGCGCATCGGCGGCCAACTGCTCAAAGGCCCTTACCTGCCCCAGACCACCGCGGGCCTCAGCCGCACCACCAGGGCGATCTTCGGGCGCTGAAGCCTGATCAGCTCAAGGGTGCCAGCTGCAGGCGCTCAGCGGATGTCGTACTTCAACCAGCGGCAATCGATGCCACCGTTGCTCACCGGAATCCGGCGGCTCGCCTTCATCCGCAGGGCGCCGGTGAGTTCGGGGTTGCCGCTCAGCAGCCACAGGGTCCAGCCCGAGCAGCGTTCTTTAGCCATGGCACCGAGGCCGGCATAGAGGGCTTCGAGATCCTCACCGGCACCGAGCCGCTCGCCGTAGGGGGGATTGCAGACGATCAACCCCGGTTGGGCTGGCGGCCTGAAATTGAGGCAGTCGCCCGGTTGCAGATCCAGCCAGGGGGCCACCCCGGCCGCTTCGGCGTTGCTGCGGGCCTGCTCCAGCACGGCAGGATCGCGCTCCATCCCCAGCACCGGCGCCAAGGGCTCTCCGCCGGGGAGGCTGCCTGCGGCAAGAGCCTGGGCCGCCGCCGTTTCCTGCCGCCAGCTGGCCCCATCGAAATCCAGCCAGTGCCGCAGGGCCAGTACGCGGCCCAGGCCCGGGGCACGCCCCAGGGCCGCGCAGGCGGCCTCGATCAACAAGGTGCCGGAGCCGCAGAGCGGATCGGCCAGGGGCACGCGGCCATCCCAGCCGGTGAAGCCGATCAGGCCGGCGGCCAGGTTTTCCTTCAGCGGCGCCAGGCCAACGGCGGCCCGCCAGCCGCGGCGATGCAGGCTGCCGGCCGAGCCATCGAGGCTGAGCACCGCCTCGCCGGCTGCGCTGAGGTGCAGGTGCAGGCAGAGATCGGGATGGGCCAGGTCGATTGAGGAACGCTCACCCCAGCGCTCCCGTTGCAGGTCGACCAGCGCATTTTTGACCTGCAGCGCCGTGAAGTGGCTGTGGCTGAGCCCCGGGGCGGTGCCACTCACCTCCACCCGAAAGCTGCGTTGCGGCGGTAGCCACTGGTCCCAGTCGACGGCACGCTGCACGCCGGCATAGAGCTGCTCGGGGCCATGGCAGGGGAAGCGGGCCAGCTCCCTCAGCAGCCGGAATGGCAATCGGGCCTGCAGGTGGATGCGGTAGAGCCCGGCGCTGTCGCAGCGGAAGGCGACGGCGCGGCGCAACGGCCGCACCTCCTCAGCGCCCAGGCCGGCCAGTTCGGCTGCTGCCAGCTGCTCAAGACCGGGAGGAAGGGCGGCGATGCAGGCAAGCGGGGCGTGCATGGAGGCTCGGGGGCGACGCTCAGCCGCTGTTCGTTGTTGCCCACCTTGGAGGTTGGCAACACCCTGCCGCGCCAGCTGCCACAATGAAGGGGTCCGTCCTCGGGCGGACTAGGTGACTCACACCGGTGCTTCGGACAGCGGTTCGATTCCGCTCAGCTCCACTTTCCACCTTCGGGCGGATCTTTCAGGGGGCTGCAATGGTTTCGACGGGGTAATAGGAGGGTGACTGAAGCCTGCTCGGTAAGAGCAAATCCGTAACAGCGAACAACATCGTTGCTTTCTCCCGTCAGCCCGCCCCTGTGGCCGCCTGACTCCTTAGGGAGATGGGGTAAGTCAGCCTTATCACCCAAATGACTCACGGGGGCTGGAAGGCCCCCATTTTATTGGTTGGGACTGGGGCCTCCTCAAGCCAACGCATCCCTCAAAGCGCTTCGTAGCGCACGTTGAGGTTGAGCCTGCCTGGACCCACTGCCGTGGCCTGCAGCACCAGCACGGCTGTTTTGCCGCTCGGGGTGCCATCCACGCTGGTGCCAGCCGGTGGATCGAAGACCAGATTCAAGCCCCACGCACCCGAAACGGTGTTGATCGTGCGCTCTTTGTAGCCCTGGCTGCTCAACGAAGTGCGCAGCTTGGCGAGCAGGTCATCGGGCGTGCCGCCCAGCTGGCCGTTGAGGCTCACCTGCCCGACCGCATTGGCAGCGAACAGGCTGGGCAGGGCGCTTGGGACCGGCAGCTTTAGGTTTTTAAGCAGGGAGGCGGCCGGGGCGGCAAAGGCTGCGGTGGCGGCGAGAACCAACGCGGCGGTGGCTGTGAACAGGGTGCGCAGAACGGTCAAATGGGAAGGGGCGGTGGGGCCTCAACCTAAGGCTGTTGGTTAGAAGCTTTGCTGTTCCGTTGGATTAGGCCGTTTGGAGGGAATACCGGTGGACTGGCTGTGATCTGCCCGCACCACCTGGCCATCGAAGTGAGATCCATCGATACCGACTACTAAGTGCACCACCTCAGGCAATCCCTCAAAACTTCCGCAACTCCCGCCGCTGGTCCCCCTGGGTTCCCTTCTGCCCATAGAACAAATACACCCCCAAGCCCAGACCCAGAAGCAGCACCGCCAGCACAGGCCACGGATTGCGGTTGCCCAAATTGCGGTTGCCCAGATTTTGGCCGGTCAGTTTGCGGGTGCTCAGCCTGGAGCTTGTGCGCTCGGGAAGGGCCCGTTGACGGCCGAGGGACAGGCGAAGGAAGGGGCGGCGGCGGCGAGCCATCAGCTTGGGCAGGGGGCTTCATGTTGCCTGGTGGCGCTTGGTTTCAGCCCTGGTCAGAACGTCGGTGGGTCATTGAGGATCGCTGCAACCCCTGAGATCCCCCAAGTTGTTCAACATCAAACAACGGTTGCAGTCGCTGCGCATGGTGGCCAGCCTCGCCGCTTTTCTCAAAAACCCTGGCGAGCTCAACAGTGTCTTTGGAGTGCTCCGCAGCCTGCATGGCAGCCCCCTGTCCACCCAGATGCAGCGTCACCTGCTGGCCAAACCCCGCATGGCGGCCCTGGTGGAAACGAACTGGCGACCGGACCCGATCGATCTGGCCCGGCTGGCGGCCCTGCCCGAGGGCAGCCTCGGCCGCCGCTATGCCGACCAGTTGCAGAGGCAGGGACTGACGCCCGAAAGCCTGATCGACCCCAGCCCAATCACCTCACCGGCCCAGTACATCACCCATCGCCTGCGCGAAACCCACGACATCGTCCATGTGCTCACCGGCTTTGGCACCGATGGCCCCGGTGAACTGGGGCTGCAGGCCTTCAACCTGGCCCAGGTGCGCTCCCCCTTGGCGGTGCTGCTGATCTTTGGTGGCCTGCTCAGCAGCCTGCAGAACGACGAACCACTTGAACCCCTGCTGCGGGCCCTGGCCCGGGGTTTTGAACTCGGCCTCGGAGCGCCCTGCCTGATCGCTTACAAGCTCGAAGAGGGCTGGGAGCGGCCATTGAGTTCCTGGCGTCAGGAGCTGGAGCTGCCAGTCAAGGCGTAACGCCGTTGAAGCCACTCCAGACCTTGAGTTCCTCGATCGTCAGCACCCCTTCCTTCGTTTCGCCATCCAGCACCCAGGTGGGGTAGGCCTTCACCGCGGCGGCCAGGCAGCGCTTACGACCGGCCTCGTCCCGGGCGCATTCCACATAGGGCAGGCGTTCGCCGGCTTCGGTGCCGAACAGATTCTTCTGAAAAAAACAGTGGGGGCACCACCAGGCTCCGTAGAACACCGCCCCACGCTCCACCAGGTGATCCACCAGGGCGAGCTGTTCGGCCGTTGATGGGGTCAGTGCCTTGCCCAGGCCGGAGGCCGCTCCCGGCGCAGCTGTTTGGGCCGCGATCGCGGCGCCGCCCTGGCCGACTGAACCGGAACCGCCCAGCCAAGCCAGCCCTGTGGCGAGCAGTCCGAGGGCCGCCACCCGTGCCAATCGGGGACTGCGGCATGGGGCGCTGGCCATCGAGCTGAAGGGCTAGGAACGTTCGAGGTTAGGCAGCCGTACGGGCTTCCGCCCTGCGGCGTCCCCCCAAACAGCCGCGCAGACTGGGAAACTGGACATCTGCGACCTGCACCTGGAGTTTCGATGGGCCTGCCTCGATGAGCGCCAATGGCTTCCGCGACTACTTCAAGGTTCTCGGTGTGGAGCGGGGTGCCGACGCCGAGGCGATCAAGCGTTCGTTTCGCAAGCTGGCCCGTCAGTTTCATCCGGATGTGAATCCCGATGACGCCGGCGCTGAAGCCAAGTTCAAAGAGATCAGCGAGGCCTACGAAGTGCTCTCAGATCCGGAGAAGCGACGCAAATACGAGCAGTTCGGCCAGTACTGGAGCCAGATGGGTGGCGGTTCTGGCGGCGGCGGCGCCCCCGGCTTCGATGTCGATTTCGGGCGTTACGGCAACTTCGACGATTTCATCAACGACCTGCTCGGCCGCTTCGGTGGTCAAGCGGGCAGTGCCGGCTTCTCAGGTGCGCCCGGCGGCTTCGGCTTCTCCGGCGGCTTTCCCGGAGGAGGGATCCCCTCTGGCTTCGGTGGGCCCGCGGGACGCACATCCGCGGCCAACCTGGATGCCGAAGCCACGATCAACCTCAGCTTCGCCGAGGCCTTCAACGGCTGTGAGCGTGCTCTGGCGGTGAATGAGGAGCGGGTGCAGGTGCGGGTACCTGCGGGGGTGAAAAACGGCAGCCGCCTGCGGCTCAAGGCCAAGGGCAACCTCCAGCCCGGCACCGGCCGCCGTGGTGATCTCTACCTCAATCTGCGGCTGGAAGACCATCCGATCTGGAAGCTCGATGGCGACCAGTTGCGCGCCGAGCTGCCGCTGAGCCTTGATGAGCTCGCCCTCGGCGGCGAGGTGCGCGTCGCCACCCCTGATGGCGAGGCCACCGTCCAGGTGCCAGCGGGGGTGGCCCTCGGCCGCAGCTTGCGCCTCAAGGGCAAAGGCTGGCCCCTCAAAGACGGCCGCGGCGATCTCCTGCTCAGCCTCAGTCTGAAGCTGCCGGAACGGTTCAGCGAGGCCGAGCGCGACCTGCTCGACCAACTGCGCCAAGCCCGCAGCCTTGACCCACGGGCTGAGTGGATGAAGGCCGCCAAGCTCTGAGCTGGCTGTGGGCTGGATTTCAGCTGCGATGATCATCATCGAGATGAATTCATCTTGTTGTTTATCTTTTGCTCCAGCTTTGGCTCCAGTTTTTGCTGAATGGAAACCAGCCAATGATGCTCTGGTTGATCATGACGAATGCCGGAAGATCTGAACAATCCTGATCGAGCTTTACAGTGGCTGATCCCTAACTTGCTGGCATGGAGCTCATCAACCGCCCGCGTCGATTGCGCCGCACGCCGGCCCTGCGGGCCATGGTGCGTGAGTTTCAGCTCAGCCCAGCTGACTTCATCTACCCGCTGTTTGTTCACGAAGGCACCAGCAACGATCCGATCGGCGCGATGCCCGGCGCCTGCCGTTGGAGCCTTGATGGGCTGGTGGAGGAGGTGGGCCGGGCCTGGGATCTCGGCATCCGCTGCGTGGTGCTCTTCCCGAAGGTGGCCGATGGCCTCAAAAGCGAGGACGGTGCTGAGTGTTTCAACGAAGGCGGCCTGATCCCCCGGGCGATTCGCCGGCTCAAGCTGGAGCACCCGGCGATGGCGGTCATGACCGACGTGGCCCTCGACCCCTACTCCTGCGACGGCCATGACGGCATCGTCAATGCCGAAGGGATCGTGCTTAACGACGAAACCGTCTCCCAGCTCTGCCGTCAGGCGGTGGCCCAGGCCCGCGCCGGCGCCGATCTGATCGGCCCCAGCGACATGATGGATGGCCGGGTCGGAGCGATCCGCGAAGCGCTCGATGAGGAGGGTTTCGAGCAGGTGGGCATCATCAGCTACACGGCTAAATACGCCTCCGCCTATTACGGCCCCTTCCGCGAAGCACTCGATTCAGCGCCTCGCCCCACCAGCTCCAAGCCGATCCCCACCGACAAATCCACCTACCAGATGGACCCGGCCAACGGCCGCGAAGCCCTGATCGAAGCCCTGCTCGATGAGCAGGAGGGTTCCGACATTCTGATGGTCAAGCCAGGCCTGGCCTACCTCGACATCATCCATCGACTGCGCCAGGAAACGGAGCTGCCGATCGCCGCCTACAACGTCAGCGGCGAATACGCGATGGTGAAGGCGGCGGCCGAGCGCGGCTGGATCGATGAGCGAGCGATCGTGCTCGAAACCCTGCTCTGCTTCAAGCGGGCTGGGGCCGATCTCATCCTCACGTACCACGCCTGTGATGCCGCGGCCTGGTTGCGCGACGGCTGAGGGCCTGTTTCCCGCCCGGGAGGGCAGCCCCGCCGACCAGAATGGAGGCACTCAAACAAAAACCGATGGCGGTGCAGCGACTGGGCCACGTGGCCCTGCGGGTGGAGGACATGCCCCGCGCCACGGCCTTCTATCAGGCCCTCGGGCTCCAGGTCACCTGGGAAGCCGACGACTGGACCTACCTCCAATCCCCCGAAAGCGGCGATGGCGTCGCCCTGCTCGCCAAGACCTACACCGCAGCCGGACCCCATTTCGCCTTTCACTTCTCAGACCGCGCTGAGGTCGAGCTGATTCACGATCGGCTGCAGGCCACCGGCCACAGCGTCGGCCCGGTGCATGACCACCGCGATGGCACGGCTTCGTTCTACTTGCAGGATCCAGAAGGCAACTGGCTGGAGATGCTCTACGAGCCCCCCACCGGGATCGTCTCCAACCAACCTGCCTTCAACCAGATTGCTACTAACCAGGCTGGTGTGGCGATTCAGGGGCCGGCTTGAGCGGAATCGAGGCCGAAACCCTGGCCTTGCTGGAGTGGCCGCGGCTGGCTGAGCATCTGGCCAGCTTCGCCAGCACGGTTGCCGGTCGCCAGCGTTGCCGGGCCCTGCCGCTGGCCGCGGACTGCGCCGCCAGCAAGCGGCGCCTGCTGGAAACCACCGAACTGCTCGGCCTCGATGGCCTCATCGAAGGCGGACTGAGTTTTCAGGGGGCCTGTGATCTGGCGGCCACCCTGCTGCATTGCAGCAAAGGCGGCACCGCCTCGGCGGAGGCGTTATTGGCGGTGGCCACCACCCTGGCGGCGGGGCGCCGCCTGCGGCGCCAGATCGAAGACCCCCAGCTGCGGCCGGCCTGCACGGATCTCGTCCAGGAGTTGCGCAGCCAGCCAGAGCTGGAGCAGCGCCTGCGCTTCTGCCTGGAAGAGGGCGGCCGGGTGGCGGATCGGGCCTGCCCTGCGCTCGCCGGGTTGCGCCAACAGCTGGCCGCCGGCCGCCTGCTACGGCGCGAGCGGCTGCAGGAGTTGCTGCGGCGCTTGGCGCCGCTGCTGCAAGACACAGTCATCTCCGAGCGCAACGGCCGGCCGGTGCTGGCGGTGAAAGCGGGGGCGGCGTCCCAGCTCAGCGGTCTGGTGCATGACACCTCGGCTTCTGGCAGCACGGTGTTCATCGAACCCCAGGCGGTGATCGCCCTGGGCAATCGCCTGCGCGAGTGGGAAGGCCAGGAGCGGCAGGCCGAGCAACGGGTGCTGGCCGAACTCAGTGGCTTAGTGGCGCTGCAGGCCGAGGCGCTGGGGCCCTTTCAGGAGGCCTTGGTCCAGCTGGATTTCGGCCTGGCCCGGGCGCGCTACGGGCTGGAGCTCGGCGCCGTGCGGCCCGAGCTCTCCGCTGATCCCGCCTCCCCCTGGCTGCTGCACGGGCTGCGCCACCCCCTTCTGCTCTGGCAGCAGCGCCATGCCGGCGGCCAGGCGGTGGTGCCGGTGAGTGTCACCGCCGCAGCGGCCCTGCGGGTGGTGGCGATCACCGGACCGAACACCGGCGGCAAAACCGTGAGCCTCAAGAGCGTCGGCCTGGCGGCCCTGATGGCCCGGGCCGGTCTGTTCCTTCCCTGCGCCGGTACGCCACGGCTGCCCTGGTGCTCCCTGGTGCTCGCCGACATCGGCGATGAACAATCCCTGCAGCAGAACCTCTCCACCTTCAGTGGCCATGTGCGCCGCATCGCCCGCATCCTGGCCGCCCTGCCAGAGCCTGCCCTGCCGCAGCCAGCAGCAGGCGCCAGCCTGGTGCTGCTCGATGAGGTGGGCGCAGGCACCGATCCGGGCGAGGGCGCGGCGCTGGCGATCGCCCTGTTGCGCCATCTGGCCGATCGGGCCCGGCTGACGCTGGCCACCACCCACTTCGGTGAGCTCAAGGCGCTGAAATACGGCGATCCCCGCTTCGAGAACGCCTCGGTGGGCTTTGATCTCGAGACTCTCTCGCCCACCTACCAGCTGCAATGGGGCATCCCCGGCCGCAGCAATGCCCTGGCGATCGCCGCGCGCCTGGGGCTCTCCGGCGACGTGATTGCGTCTGCCACCGACCTGCTCGCGCCCCGCGGCGATGGTGAGGTCAACCAGGTGATCCGCGGCCTGGAGGATCAGCGGCGCCGGCAGCAGGAGGCCGCCGAGGATGCCGCCGCCCTGCTGGCCCGCACCGAGCTGTTGCATGAGGAGTTGCTGCAGCGCTGGCAGCAGCAACAGGAGCAGTCAGCCGAGCTGCAGGAGCAGCGCCGCCAGGCGCTGGAGCTCTCGATCCGCTCGGGCCAAAAAGAGGTGCGACGGCTGATCCACCGCCTGCGCCAGGGCCAGGCCGATGGCGAGAGCGCCAGGCAGGCCGGCCAGCGGCTCAAGCGGCTGGAGCAACAGCACCGGCCCCAGCCCCAGCGCCGCGAGCCCAACGGTTGGCGGCCGGTGCTGGGAGAACGCATCCGTCTGCTCTCGCTCGGCAAGGCGGCGGAGGTGCTGGCGATCAGCCCCGGTGGGGCCGAACTCACGGTGCGCTGCGGCGTGCTGCGCCTGACTGTGGAGCTCAGCGCCATCGAGAGCCTCAGTGGCGAGAAGCCGGCCCCAGTGGAATCCGCGGCGCCGAAGGTGCAGATCCAGATGCCCGCCAGCCATCGCCGCTCCGGGCCGGAGGTGCGCACCGAGCGCAACACCGTTGATGTGCGCGGCCTGCGGGTCCATGAAGCGGAGGCCGCCGTGGAGGAAACGCTGCGTGGTGCCCGGGGCCCTGTCTGGGTGATCCATGGCATCGGCACCGGCAAGCTCAAGCGGGGGCTGCGCCAATGGCTGGACACCCTGCCCTGGGTCGAGCGGGTCAGCGACGCTGAAAAGGGCGATGGTGGACCCGGCTGCAGCGTGGTCTGGGTGGCCTAGGCCCTGAGATTGGGCAGTTCCGGTTCCGCCGCCGCCTCGGCCAGGCCCCTGGCCTCCGCCGGCAGGGGCAAGGCTTCCCCGGATGCATCGAAGAAGCGCCAGCCCGCCTGGTCGATTTCCAGATGGACCGTCTGGCCAGGGCTCATCTGCTGGGAGGGGTCGCCGCGCACCTGCACCAGGTGTCCACCATCCAGCAGGCGGCAGCTGATCAGCGCTTCGTTGCCGAGGGCTTCAACGTGGCAGACCTCGGCTTGGATGTTGCGGTTGGCAGCGGGGGCGATTTTGAGATTTTCTGGCCGCAGGCCGCCGGTGATTGCCCCTTCGTAGGCGCCGCTGGTGTAGTGGATCAGGGCCTGGCCGCTGGGCCCCTCCACCAGAAAGCGCCTGGAGCCCAGCTGCACCTGGTCGCCACCCACCGCCAGCACCGGCAGCAGGTTCATCGGCGGGCTGCCGATGAACTGGGCCACGAACAGATTCGACGGCCACTTGTAGAGCTGCATCGGCGTGCCGAGCTGTTGGAGCCGTCCGGCGTTGAGCACGGCGATGCGGTGGCCCATCGTCATCGCCTCCACCTGGTCGTGGGTGACGTAGAGGGTGGTGGTGCCGAGCTGGCGCTGCAGGTCAACGATCTGGGCCCGGGTGCCGGTGCGCAGCTTGGCGTCGAGGTTGCTGAGGGGTTCATCCATCAGAAACACCGAGGGCTGGCGGGCGATCGCCCGACCCAGCGCCACCCGTTGCTTCTGGCCGCCGGAGAGCTCCTTCGGCAGTCGATCGAGCAGGGGTGTGAGCCCGAGTTGTTCGGCCACCGTGGCGATCCGCCGGCTGATGGCCTCCTCCCGGGGCGAGGGAATCCTCAGGCCACGGGGCAGGGGCTGGCTGAGGCGATGCAGGCTGTCCTGGAGCAGTTGCGGCAGGCTGAGGGGACGGCTGCGCCGCAGGCCGAAGCCGATGTTGCCGGCCACGCTGAGGTGGGGATAGAGGGCGTAGCTCTGGAACACCATCGCCACGTTCCGCTGGGCCGGGCGCAGCCCCGTGACCGCCCGATCCCCCACCAGCACCTCGCCGCTGCTGGGGGTTTCCAATCCGGCCAGGATCCGCAGCAGGGTGCTCTTGCCGCAGCCCGACGGACCCACCAGGACGAGAAATTCGCCGTCGTGAATGGTCAGATCCAGCTGGCGGAGCACTTCCACCGGCGCACCTCCCCGCCGGGCTGGAAAGGTCTTACTGACCTGCTCGAAGCGAACCTCTGCCAAGACCGGTCCTCAGACGCAGCGATCCTAGGGTTGGCTCTTCACCTGCCCCGCTCTTCAGGGTCTCCTTTGCAGTTCATTGATCAAGCCCGCGTCGCCGTCCAGGGCGGCCGGGGCGGCGACGGCATCGTGGCCTTCCGACGTGAAAAATATGTGCCGGCCGGTGGGCCCTCCGGCGGCGATGGCGGCCATGGCGGGGCCATCTGGCTGGAGGCCGACCCCAACCTGCAGACCCTGCTTGATTTCAAGTACAAACGCCTGTTTGCTGCTCCAGAGGGGCGTCGCGGCGGACCCAACCGCAGCTCCGGTGCCGGTGGCGGTGATCTGGTGGTGCGGGTGCCCTGTGGAACCGAGGTGCGTGATCAGGTCAGCCTGGCGCTGATCGGTGATCTCGTGGAGCCGGGCGAACGCCTGCGGGTGGCGGCGGGAGGGCGCGGCGGGCTCGGCAATGCCCACTACCTCAGCAACCGCAACCGCGCTCCTGAGAAATTCACCGAGGGCAAAGACGGCGAAGAGCGCCTGATCCAGCTGGAACTCAAGCTGCTGGCTGAGGTGGGCATCATCGGCCTGCCCAACGCCGGCAAAAGCACCTTGATCAGCGTGCTTTCAGCAGCGAAACCGAAAATTGCCGACTACCCCTTCACCACCCTGGTGCCCAATCTCGGCGTCGTGCGCAGGCCAAGTGGAGATGGCACCGTGTTCGCCGACATCCCCGGCCTGATCGCCGGTGCTGCGCTGGGTGCCGGACTCGGCCACGATTTTCTGCGCCACATCGAGCGAACCAGGCTGCTCGTGCACCTGGTGGATGCCGGCAGCCCTGATGTGGTGGCCGATCTGGCGGTGGTGGAAGAGGAGCTGCTCGCCTATGGCCATGGCCTCAAGGACAGGCCCCGGCTGCTGGCCCTCAACAAGATCGAACTGCTCGACAGCGAGGCACTGGATGAAGCATCTGCACGGCTGGCAGAGCGCTGGGGAAGCGAGGTGCTCAAGATCTCAGCGGTGACCCGCTCCGGCCTTGACGGCCTGTTGGCCGCCATCTGGGAGCAGCTGGGGATCGCGGATCAGTCGTCGTAGACGCGGCACTCGGGGGCTTCCGGGTTGAGGTCGCAATAAACCTCTAGGGAATTGGGATCGTGGTCGTCTTCAGGGTGGTGGGTCTTGTACTCCTGCAGCGACTTGAGCTCGTCCTCGAGGTGGCCGAGCTTGGCTTGGTCGCCAACGGTCTTGGCGGCTTCGATTTCGGTCTGATCCTTACGGATGTGCTCGTCGATGGTGTTCATGGGTACGGTCGGTTTCGACAACCAGATCATGTCGGCTTCACCCTACGGGGCGCCGCCAGCCCTTGAGCAAGCTTTGTGGGCTGGAGCTGATCAAGCCCGCAGGTCGCTGAGCTCAAGCCAGCGTTCCTCGGCGCGGTGAATGCGCTCCGCCAGGGCCGAGAGCTCCTGGGTGAGGCTGTCGAGCTGGCCGTAGTCG
The DNA here is from genome assembly GCF_001885215.1 of Synechococcus sp. SynAce01. Lineage (GTDB taxonomy): Bacteria > Cyanobacteriota > Cyanobacteriia > PCC-6307 > Cyanobiaceae > Regnicoccus > Regnicoccus frigidus. The sequence continues at coordinate 1,900,905 of NZ_CP018091.1, forward strand.
CGCTCAGCGCCCGCCAGTAGCTGTTGCTCCAGCTGGCTGCGCTGCGCTTCGAGCCGGGGCAGCTGGCCCTCCAGCTCGCTGAGTTCGCGGTTTTCGCTGAAACTGCGCCGCCGCTCGTCTTCCGCACCAGCCGCCTTGTTTCCATTGCCTGCGCCGAGGCTGTTGCCAGTGCCTTTACCGGGGGGCTTGCTGGGGGCGCCGCTGGCTGCCTTGGGGCTCGCGGCCGCCGGTTTGGAGGTCGCCTGCGCTGTGGCCGGGCCGGCCTGGGCGAGATAGGCGCTGTAGTTGCCCTCAAAGCGCTTGAGCAGGCCGTCCTCGAACCAGAACAGGCGGTCGATGGTGCGATCGAGGAAGTAACGGTCGTGGGAGACCACCACCACGCAGCCACGGAAATCCTCGAGAAAATCTTCGAGCACGGTCAACGTCTGCACATCCAGATCGTTGGTGGGCTCATCGAGCAGCAGCACGTTGGGGGCCTGGATCAGCAGCCGGCAGAGATAGAGCCGTCGCCGCTCGCCCCCCGAGAGCTTGCTGATCGGACTGTGCTGCTGGGCGGGCGGGAACAAAAAGCGCTCCAGCAGCTGGGATGCGCTGACCTGGACCCCGCCGAGATCGATCTGGCTGGCCGCCTCCTGGACGTACTCGATCACTTTGCGGTCCAGGCCACCGCCAGCGACCAGAGCCTCGGCCTGTTGGTCGAAGTAGGCCAGCTGCACGGTGCTACCAAGTTCGAGGCTGCCGCCTTCGGCCTGCCGCCGGCCGGCGATCAGATCGAGAAGGCTGGATTTGCCTGAGCCGTTCGGGCCGATGATCCCGACCCGGTCTTCGGGGCTGAAGTCGTAGCTGAACTCCCGCAGCAGACTGCGTCCCCCGCCCGGTACGGCGATCGACACGTTCTCGGCCGTGATCGCCCGCTTGCCGATCCGCCGGCTGGCGGTGCTGAGGCTGAGCTGGCCCTTGGCCTGGCGGGTGGGTGCCTCGCGCATCGCCTCGATCCGTTGGATCCGGGCTTTCTGCTTCGTGCTCCTGGCCTGGGGGCCGCGGCTGAGCCATTCCAGCTCCCGCCGCAGTGCTCCCTTGAACTTGGCGGCGGTGGCGGCTTCGGCGGCCTCCTCATCGGCCTTTGTCTGCAGGTAGGCGGCGTAGTTGCCGGCGTAGCTGCGCGCTTCGCCCCGATCCACCTCGACGATCCGGCGGGTGACCCGATCGAGGAAGTAGCGGTCGTGGGTGACCAGCACCAGGGCACCGCTCAAGCGCTCCAGCTGATCCTGCAGCCACTCGATGCACTGGGCATCGAGATGGTTGGTCGGTTCATCCAGCAGCAGCACATCCGGTTCCGCCACCAGGGCCGAGGCCAGGGCGAGCCGCTTACGAAATCCGCCGGAGAGATTGCCGACCTGTTGCTGCACGTCCTGGATGCCGAGCCGGTCGAGCACCTCCAGGCACTGCTGCTCCAGGTCCCAGGCCTGGCATTGGTCAAGGCGGCCCTGCAGGGTGCCCAGCTCGGCCAGCAGGGCCGTGTGACCCGGATCCTCGGCGCTTGGTTCCTCCGCCAGGGCCTCGCTGACGGCGGTGAACCGACGCAGCAGGTCAATCTTTTCGCCGCAGCCTTCGGTCACCTGCTCCAGCACGGTGCGGCTGGCTTCAAGATCCGGCTCCTGGCTCACCATCACCACCTTGAGCCGTGGCGAGGCCCGTCGTTCCCCTTCCCCGGGCGTCTCCTGGCCGGCCAGCAGCTTGAGCAGGGTCGACTTGCCAGCCCCGTTGGGGCCGATCAGGCCCAGCCGCTCTTTCTCACCCACATGCAGCGTGAGGTTCTCGAACAGGGTTTTGATGCCGAAGTCTTTGCCGACTCCCACCAGGCTGATCAAACTCACGCGTTCGAGGGTTGTCGTTGGTTCTCCAGGTAAGCAAAGACACTCTTGTCGCCCACATCGGCGGCGGCAGGCATCGGGAACTTGCGCAGGCAGAGCAGCAGCAGCAGCCCCGCCTGAACCGCCAGCAGGGTGAAGGCGGTGCTGGTATCGAACAGGCCGGTGAGCCGGCCCAGCAGGCTCACCGGCAGCAGCAGCGTCACCCCGACCGCTTCGGCCCGCTGGAAGCAGAAAAATTCCTTGAAGCCCACGCCGGCGAGGGCGGCGAAGAACGGTCCAACGGCCCAGATCCAGCGGGAATCAGCGGCCAATGTGGGCAGCATCTGGGCCGGTCCCACCCGCAGTGCTAGGGCCAGTCCGCCCAGGCAGCCCAGCAGCCAGAACAGTTGCAGGGCGCGATGCAGGGGACGCACATAGATGTGAATCCAGCGCAGCGCCAGGCCGAGGCCGAGCGCCATCACGAGCAGCCAGGGCCAGAGCACGGTGCCGCCGTGGCTCCACAGCCAGAGCAGGGAGGCCTGGCCAGCGGCGACAGCCAGCAGGGCGAGGCGATAGCCCAGCACCTCGCGCCGGTCGGTGTCGGTGATGGTGTAGAGCCCGTAGACCCCCTCAAACACCGGATCAGCCGGGCCTGTGGCCGGGCCTTCTGGCCCTCCTGGCTGCTCGCTGATGGTTTCGGTCATGGCCGGCGCTCCCCTGGAGATCCAGACACCAGTGTGGCCAGATCGGGGCCCGCCGGCACGATTCCCGAGGGCTGCAGCGGGAACAGGGCACCGAAGTAGTCGCGCCGCCAGGCCTCCGGGAAGCAGGTGGCCTCCACGCCCGGCAGACCATGGAAGCGCCGCCGCCAGTCCCACAGGGCCGGGAACTGCCAGAGCGGCTTGCGGCTGCAGCCGAACAGGGGGGCGTAGACCATCTCCATCCGGATCAGGGTGGGGAACAGCACCACATCGGCCAGGCTGAGTTGGGAGCCGCAGATCCAGGGCCCATCTGCTGAGAGGGTCGCCTCCAGCTCGCCGAGAACGCCAAACAGCTCGGCTTCAGCGCGGTCATAGGCCGCCTGGGTGCGGGCGAAGCCGCAGCGGTACACCCCATCGTTGACAGCCCCCTGCAGCCGCCCGCGCCAGCCCTCGATGGCCTCGGCCAGCCCGGCAGGTTCCAGATCTGGCACACGTTGGCCTGGAGCTGGCCAACGGTTGAGCAATTCGATCAGGCGGGCGCTTTCTCCGACCACAATGCGGCGCTCCCCCCGGTCATAGAGCACCGGCACGGTGGCGCGGGTTCCCGCAGGCGCTCCGCAGCGGCGGTAGAGATCAATCAAGGCTTCTGCGCCCTCGAAGGGGGTCACGAAGCGCCAGCGCCCGGCCTTCGGATCAGGCTCCACGACCAGCAGCTCAAGCGATCCCTGCAGCTGGCGCAGGGCCCAGACCAGCCAGGCCCGGTGCGCCCAGGGGCAGCTGCGCCCCACAATCAGCACGTGCTGACCAGGCTGGCCGGCGCTGGCCGGCAGCGGCGGAAGGGCCACAAAGGCACCGGCCGGGCGGCGGTAGTTGCCTTCGGCATCGGCTGGCCCCAGCCCACCCATTAATTGATGCCACTGCCACTGCCAGGCCTGTCTGACGGCGGCCACCACGGGGGGGGGGATGGCCATCTTCAGGCTCCAGAGGCTGAATCAACTCTGGATCGCCATGGGCCACACCTGTAAGGCTGGGCAAAAGGCTGGGCGACCAGCCTGCAGAGGAAGGCGTGCTGATGGCGGATGGGCGGGTGCTGGTGGTGGGCGGGACCCATGGCAACGAGCGCAATGCAGCCTGGCTGCTGGAGCACTGGCGCCAGGAGACCAGCTCCCTGCAGAGCCATGGTCTGGATGTCGATCTGGTGATCGGCAACCCGGCCGCCCTTGCCGCAGGAGTGCGTTATCTCGATCGTGATCTGAATCGCTCGTTCCAGCCTGCCCTGCTGGAGGATCCCGAGCAGCAGGAGCTGGAGATCCAGCGGGCCCGCCAGTTGCTCGCTGCCCACGGCCCGAGCGGCGTCAGAGCCTGCCCGGTTGTCCTCGATCTGCACAGCACCACCGCGGCGATGGGCAACTCTCTGGTGCTCTACGGCCGCCGCCCCGCCGACCTGGCCTTGGCGGCCGGTATCCAGGGCCTGCTCGGCCTGCCGATCTACCTGCACGAAGACGATGACTCCCAGCATGGATTCCTGATCGAGCGCTGGCCCTGCGGCCTGGTGATCGAGGTGGGGCCTGTGCCCCAGGGGGTGATCACCGCCACGATCTGTCGCCAGACCCAGCTGGCCGTCGAAGCGGCCCTGCAGGTGCTGGCCGACGCCCAGGCCGGGCGGCTGAAGCTGCCGGCCCGGCTGATCGTTCACCTCCACCGCGGCAGCCTGGATCTCCCCCGTCAGGCCGATGGCCAGCCCGGCGCTTGCCTGCATCCCCAGCGCCAGCACCGGGACTGGCAGCCTCTTCACCCCGGCGACCCCCTCTTCCTCACCCCAGACGGCATAACGCTCGGCCTGGAGGCCACGGCCGATTCACCGCTCTGGCCGGTGTTCATCAACGAGGCGGCCTACGGGGAGAAGGGCATTGCCCTCAGCCTCACCCAGCAACAACACTGGCCCACTCAGGCCAGCTGGTCAGAGGCGTTGACAGACCTCTGCGCCGGGTTGGCGATCACAGCGCTGACTACGGAGTGATGCGAACGGGGCCGTTATAGATCACCTCAAGCACCTCGCGGCCATCGGCGGAGATCAACAGTTCCGTTTCAAAGCTGGCGGGGAGTTCCAGCTGTTGCCAACCGGGCGCTCCTCCCAGAAAACGGAACAGGACACCCTCGTCATTGCTCTCGACAAGACAATCCCCGGCGCTGCGGTCGTACATGCAGGCATCCGGTCGATAGAGATTAAGGCCACCGTTGAGTGTCTCGGCCTTCATGCGCGCCAGGTTGGTCGCCCGTTGCAGGTTGAACGGAAAGTCAGCCTGGGCCTCGACCTGGGTGGTGGCGATGCTCAAGCTGGCAATCACGCCAATAATCAGGCCGAACCAGAGTCGGACGGCGGGCTTCAGGCTCATGGGGAGGGCCAAGGGTGCCCATCCATCAAAGCAAGGATCAGGGCAAGGATTCAGCCGCAGGCCCAGGTGCCTTGTTCCATGGTGCAGGGCAGATCGCTGCTGGTTCCGTCCGCCCAGTAGATGCGCAGGCGATCGTCGGCACTGCCCATGCGGAAGGTGAGCGACTTGACCACTCCGGCTGGAGGTTTGCCGGCTGGATCAGCCGGATTGCTGCGTGCCGGGCTGGCAAGCCGTTGCTCGACCTGCTGCAATCGCTGCTCCAGTTCTTCGATGCGCTTGGTCTCTTTCTCCGGAGCAGACCAGCAGCCGCCCAGAGCAAGGGCCATGGCCCCAAGGCCAACCATGGCCAGGGAGCGCTGGGACAGGAAACGCCACGACATCGCCAGGCTCAGACCAAAGAATCACTGCACTCCTAGCAGTGCCCTCAGGTGTTGGCCAGGCGTTCGCTCCAGTAGATGACAGCCCCCTCTAGCTCCAGCTGGTGGCGGCGACGGCGAGCTTCATGAACCGGAACGGTTTCGGAGGAACGGGATCCTTTCAAATCCCAACAGATCAACACCATAAAAACGCTGAGGAGGGTGATTCCAAAAAAAACCTTAAATAGCTTTTGCAGCTATGGGCCCTGTTCATCTGCATGACCACACCTCCGAGCCGTTGCTCAGGCGCCGTGGCAGGGCAGGTGTGGTTTAGGCGCCTGGCAAGGGAGGTGTTTTACATGGATTTCCACACCTAGCGCAAGATTCCGTTACAGTGCCTAAGGCAACGGCAGAGCTTCGGCCTGTTGCGGCAAGGCTTTTCCTCTTCGGAGTTCCTTCACAGACTTCCTTAGAGAAAACGTCCCGCCTGCCATTCGTCCTTATCCTCGCTCCTTTTTGGGGCATAACCTCCCGTTCCTATGACCACCACCGTTCAGCAGCGCTCCGGCGCTTCTGCCTGGAGTCAGTTCTGTGAGTGGGTCACCTCCACCAACAACCGCCTGTATGTCGGTTGGTTCGGTGTGCTGATGATCCCCACCCTGCTGGCTGCCACCATCTGCTTCATCGTGGCCTTCGTGGCCGCGCCCCCTGTCGACATCGACGGCATCCGCGAGCCTGTCGCCGGCTCCTTGATGTACGGCAACAACATCATCTCCGGTGCTGTTGTTCCTTCCAGCAACGCCATCGGCCTGCACTTCTACCCGATCTGGGAAGCCGCCAGCCTCGATGAGTGGCTGTACAACGGCGGTCCCTATCAGCTGGTGATCTTCCACTTCCTGATCGGCATCTTCTGCTACATGGGCCGCGAGTGGGAACTCTCCTACCGCCTCGGCATGCGCCCCTGGATCTGTGTCGCCTACAGCGCCCCTGTGGCGGCTGCCTCGGCTGTCTTCCTGATCTACCCCTTCGGTCAGGGTTCGTTCTCTGATGGCATGCCCCTCGGCATCTCCGGCACCTTCAACTTCATGTTGGTGTTCCAAGCCGAGCACAACATCCTGATGCACCCCTTCCACATGCTGGGTGTGGCTGGTGTCTTCGGCGGCTCCCTGTTCTCGGCCATGCACGGTTCACTCGTCACCAGCTCCTTGGTGCGTGAGACGACCGAAAGCGAGAGCCAGAACTACGGTTACAAGTTCGGCCAAGAGGAAGAGACCTACAACATCGTGGCGGCCCACGGCTACTTCGGTCGTCTGATCTTCCAGTACGCCTCTTTCAACAACAGCCGCAGCCTGCACTTCCTGCTCGCCACCTGGCCGGTTGTGGGCATCTGGTTCACCGCCCTTGGCGTGAGCACGATGGCCTTCAACCTCAACGGTTTCAACTTCAATCAGTCGATCCTCGATGGCCAAGGCCGCGTGATCAACACCTGGGCTGACGTGCTGAACCGTGCCGGTCTGGGCATGGAAGTGATGCACGAGCGCAACGCTCACAACTTCCCGCTTGACCTGGCCTCTGCAGAAGCCACCCCTGTGGCTTTGATCACGCCTTCCATCGGCTGATCGCAGCGGAGTCAACCCTGTTGGCTCCAGCCATGCCTTTCACCTCAAGCCCCCCTCACTGCGAGGGGGGCTTTTTTGTGGGTTGATGGGGTCCTGACGGCTGCCGCCCCCGCCTGTTGCAGGGCCAGAGTGCCAACAACGCTTTTGGATGAGCTGGGGAGATGGAGAGGATCTGCGAGCCGGAACTGATGGACGCGCCCCTGCAGGCCCAGGCCTATGCGCAAGCGGATTTTGCCAGCAGCGATCAGGCGCTGCTCGATGGCATCGCTGACCAATTCGGCGCTGATCTCGGTGATCACATCGTCGATCTCGGCTGCGGACCAGGCAACATCACCTTCCTCCTGGCCGATCGTTACCCAAACAGCCTGGTGCTCGGTATCGACGGGGCTGCCGCGATGCTGGAGATCGCCGAAGCCCGGAGACAGTCCAAGCCCCATTGGCATCAGGCCGTTCGCTTTCGGCAGGCAGTGTTGCCCTGCGCCGATCTTCAGGCTGGCTCTGCCAGCGCTGTGGTAAGCAACAGCCTGCTTCACCATCTCCACGATCCCCAGGTGCTCTGGCAGACCGTTCATCAACTTGGTTCAGCCGGTGCGGTCGTTGTCGTGCGCGATCTGCATCGCCCCGAAACGGTTGCCGATCTTGAGGCACTGGTGGCTGCACAAATGGTCGACGCACCGGTGGTGTTGCGTGCCGATTACGCCCATTCGCTGCGGGCTGCTTTTTGCTGCGAGGAGGTGGAAGAGCAGTTGCGGCTTGCCCGGCTTAATGGCCTGACGGTGGCCAGGGTGGGCGATCGCTACCTGGAGGTGAGTGGTCGATTGCCGCTGGCTTAACCGTCTCATCTGTTCTAGCCGTGGCGCTGTTGCCCGGCTTGTGCCTGCTCCTGGAATGGTTTGTGGCGAGCGGACATGTGGGCTTCTGGGTCCACGCCGGCAAAGGTGGTAGGCAACCAAACACGTACAACCATCAGCAGGGCCATGGAGGCCAGGAAGGCACAGACAGCGAGGATCTGTCGCCAATCGGTTTCCAGCACCCCGGTGACAATCACTTCGCGCAAAACCGAAACAATCGCGATCTCCACGGACACACCGATCGAAACGCGCTGCTCCTGCAGATAGATGATCAGCAGCCGGAACAGTTCAACCAGGATCAGGATGAACAGGATGTCGGAGGTGACCGCGTGGAACTTCAGGGTGGTAAACAGGGCTTCCTGAAAAAGCCAAAACCCCTGCCCTGCAGCTGGTTTGAGCCAATCAAAGGCGCTAAACTGGCCATGACCGAGCAAATCCTTGCTCGCTACATCGTGTAACGGCCACGAATGTATCGGAAACATCATAATGGCCAGCTCTCCATCGAGGAGTTCCACCTTCCTTTTGGCGGCACACTTGATCCAGATAACCGCTGGGTGGTTCTTGCTCAGTTGATACCGTGGGAAGAGCTTGAATCGTCCTACGCACCACAGTTCAGCGCCACGATCGGAGCTCCTGCCAAATCAGTACGCCTAGCGTTTGGCGCTCTTTACATCAAGCAGCGGCTTGGTCTGAGTGATGAGGAGACTGTACTGCAGATCCAGGAAAATCCATACATGCAGTATTTTCTTGGCTTCTCTGGCTACTCAAGCAAAGCCCCTTTTGATCCATCGATGATGGTTCATTTCCGTAAGCGACTATCAGATAAAGATCTGCGCAAGATCAATGAGCTGATTGTGCAGCGAGGCAAAGAGATGCTGGTTGAAGCTGTAGCTGCCAGAGTTGATGACAGCGATGAGCCGGATCATCAAGATGGAGACGGTGGCGCGCAGCTCTCACTTGATTCGATGATCAAGCCAGCTGACTGGCCAGAAGGCAAGAACTGGGGAACGATCAGCATTGATGCTTCCTGCACCCCTGCAGACATCACCTACCCTACCGATTTGAAGCTGCTCAACGAGGCGAGGAATGGCACTGAAAAGATTATCGATGATCTTTGCCATCAGTCCAAAGGTTTTGGACGCCATCGCCCCCACTACAACCGCGAAAAAGCTCGTTTCAGCTTCCTCACGATCGCCAAGCAGAAAAAGCCAAGGCTGCGCAAAATCAAGGCTGCAGTGAGGAAGCAGCTCAGCTACCTGCAGCGCAATCTTGAGTCGATCGACGCGTTGATCGCTGTTGGGGCAAGCCTTTCTGCCCTCAAGCAGCACTGGTGGCAGAAGCTTCTGGCCTGCAGTGAACTGGCACGGCAGCAAGCCATCCTTCTCGAAAGCAATACCAGAAGCATTCCCCATCGGCTGGTGCACCTGGTTCAGAAGCAGGTGAGGCCGATCGTTCGAGGAAAAGCAAGGGCAGCTGTGGAGTTTGGTGCCAAAATCAGCATCACTGTGGAGAATGGTTTTCCATTTCTTCATCGCATCAGTTGGGATGCATACAACGAAGGTGGAGATCTCATTGCTCAGGCAGAAAAATATAAAGAAGACAATGGTTGCTACCCAGAGCGGATCTGCGCTGATCGTATCTACATCAATCGCGAGAATAGACACTTCTGCATGAGAAACGGAATCCGGCTCTCAGGCAAGCCTTTGGGGCGTCCCCCAAAGAACCCAGAGCTGAATGCTGCCCGCAAGCAGCAACTCAATGCTGATCAGCGCCGACGCAATGAGGTAGAGGGATCCTTTGGAGCTGGAAAGCGTAAGTATTCATTGGATCAGATCATGGCCAAACTCAAGCATGGTGCCGAGACCACGATCTCGATGGCCTTCATCGTGATGTGCTCCGAGAAGGTGCTGAGGCTGCTGCGCCTCTTTTTTGTCCTTATTCTGGGTTGGTTATTGGGTCTTTACAGCCTCCAGGAGGAGAACTCAGAGGGCTACTACTCTCTCAGAGGCCAATCGCACGATTTGCTGCTTGCGGTATAGGCAGCATCGAGTCGCTGGCTGTTTCGGCGAAGCACTTGCATTTTGCGTGAGTGCCTTGCTTTTGTTTTTCAGGAATTCCTAAACAACGACAGAAAGATGGCTCTGAGTTGCAGGGCCATCACGCAGAACAGACCCACGCACAACGACACCGCAATGAGGTCTTGAACCACTTCAAGAGCCTGGACGATCTGGACCCGACGGAAGGTCTGGTGCCAGGGCACGCCTTCTGACTGGCTGGATGGGGCTGCAGGCGACGGCTCTGTTCGGATGCGATGGCCGTTGGCGATCGCGTAGGCCATGGCTGGAGTTTTGGACTTGCTGGCCTGGTTGCCCGTTTTGGGCGGCAAATCAGAAACTCTCGCTGAGAGCTCAGCTGATTCGTGGCTGGTCTGCTCCGTGTCGTTGAACGCCCTGCGGTTGGATTCCGGGGGGCTTGTCTCCGTGTTGGCCATCAGTTCGGGTCTCTGCAGGATTGTGCTGAGGCAAGCCGGCTTGGCTGATCAGGCGTTGGGATCGAAGTTAATCCAAGTGGTTCTTATCGGTCAATTAAAAAATGATCAGTTCTGCTGATGTTGCTGATGGAGGAGGGCGGGTTGGGAGCGTTGGATCGCTGCTGCCACGATTTGGATCAGAACGCTCTCCAGGCAATAGGTCTGAGGTTTTTCGGCAGGTAAAAAGGGTGCATGGGTTGGGCGGTTTTGCCGAGGCGCAACACCTGCAGCGGCGGCAGAAAAGCCATCGCGGCGCGGTCGCCTGACAGTCGCGTCCGGCTTGCGTGCCCTGGCGGCCCCAGGCGGCAACAACCGTTGCTGAACTGGCGGCGCAGGCCCGCAGCCAGGCAGCGTTCTCAGGCCCCACCGGTTTCTCCGCCGCCAGCAGCGTGGCGGGATGGCGGGCCCGAAAGGCGAACAGGTTGGTCAGGCACAGGCCGCCATAACCCCAGTCCTGGGCAAAGCGGATGCAGCGGCGAGTGGTGGCATCGTCGCGCTGCCAGTGGCGCCAGAGCACGTAGCGATAAAGGCCCCAGGGGCTGAAGACGGCTGAGCGTCCCATCCGGTGTGCGTGTTGGTCAACGCAGCAACACGCCTATTTTGCCCAAATCCAATTTTGAACGATAAAAACAGTCAAATAACGGCCAAGAATCTTAATTCTGCCTCCCAATCTGCACATTGTTCTGGAGAAACGTTCTTTGGGGAATCCGAGTGAGTTCTCCAGTAACTTGGTCGATCTTCTGTTATCAGGGGGCAGGAGATAGTCGATGTCTTGTTCCTCGCTCAGCCCGCTGCTCTTACCTGCAACGTTGTTGTGCTGATACCAGCCAACTAACCGGTCCGTAGGGGGGAGTTTGCTGTTCGAGATTTTGAGAAAGCCGGTGATCGGACTTGAACCGACGACCTACTGATTACGAATCAGTTGCTCTACCACTGAGCTACACCGGCGCTTGCCTGAAACTAGCATCGGACTTCCCACCCCCCTTGCCGTCCATGCCATCGCGCCAACCTCGGCCCCTGGATCCGGAACTGAGGGCTCGCTTGCTCCAAGAGGTTCACGCTCCTTGGCGGGGGCTGCGCCGGGCCCTCTGGTTCGCCCTCAGCGCCTCGGCAGCGATTGGTCTGGCCACCATGGCTCTGCGGGTCTCCGCTGGTGGTGAGCTGGGCTCAGGGGATCTGCTCATTCAGGTCGGTGCGCTGCTGCTCTTCGGTCTGCTGCTCTGGCGTGATCGCAGTCCCAGGCCCAGCGACAGCTAGCGAGAGCGGTTCGGGCAGCAGCAAGGGCAGCCCCAGGCTCAGCCGTTGCTCTTGCGGCTCCGTTGGCTCCAGCGGACTGGCGGTGGCCAGTTGGGAGGCGGGCCTGCTCAGCAGCCAGAGAGCCTGCAGCAACTGCTGCCATTGCCAGAGCATCAGCCCAAGCAGGGCAGCCGCCAGCAACAGGGCCACCAGCCTGCTGCTGTGGCGCAAGGGGGAAAGAGCCGTGGCTATGGCGGCCTGACTGTCGCTGAGCCACAACACCGGCAGCAGAGCCAGAGCTCCGGCCGCTGCGAGCAGTTTCAGCGGCAAGGGCGACTGAAGACAGCTGAGCCTGCGCTGCTGCTCACTGCGCCCCTTGGCCGGTGTCTGCAGCAGCAACAGTGACCAGACATCAGCGGGCTGCTGCCAGAGCAGGGCTGCAGGCAAAAGAGCGCCGAGGCCCCAGCAGAGAAGCCGCTCGAGCCCTGGCAAGGGGCCCGGATCGCTTCCGGCCAGCAGCAGCAATAGCAGTAGCAGCTCGGCAGGAGCAGCAGCCAGGCCCAGCAGTTGGACCCAAAGCAGGGGCTCGCTGCGCGGGTTCACGGCGTTCAGTTGGTGCTCAGGGTGCGCCGCTGGGTGACCAGCTTGTAGGCCTCGACGCGATCCTTGTCTTGCCAGTTGGCGAAACGATCGCAGCCGATGCCGCACTCGAAACCGGTGGCCACCTCTTTGACGTCGTCCTTGTTGCGACGCAGGGAGTCGAGGTCGCCCTCGAAGACCACCTGTTTGGCGCGATGCACCCGGACCTTGCAGTTGCGCTGCAGCTTGCCGCTGGTGATGTAACAGCCGGCAACGGCTGTCTTGCCGATACTGAAAACGGCCCGCACCTCGGCTTCACCCAGGGTTTCCTCCACCATCTCTGGCTCGAGTAAGCCCTCCATCGCCGACTGAATGTCTTCCAGCAGCTTGTAGATCACCTCGTAGTCGCGCACGTCGACGCCGTTGGCATCGGCCGCCTTCTTGGCCCCTGAGGCCATGGAGGTGTTGAAGCCCACGATCACCGCCCCTGAGGCGGCAGCAAGATCCACGTCGGTTTCGGTGATCTCGCCGGGTGCCGAGAGCAGCACCCGCACCTGAACTTCGCCCTGGGGCAGTTGTTCGAGCGAGCCGAGAATCGCCTCAACGCTGCCCTGGACATCGGCCTTGAGGATGAGGTTGAGCTCCTTGAGCTCTCCTTCGCTGGCCTGGCCCGACATCGAAGCCAGCGACACCCGGCGGGAAGCCATCTGCTGGGCCAGGCGAGTCGCCCGAGCCACGTTGGCCCGGTCACCCACCACGGCGCGGGCGGCCTTCTCGTCGGCATAGACCTCGAATTCGTCGCCGGCTGTGGGCACTTCGCTGAAGCCCAGAGCCTCCACGGCGGAGGAAGGGCCAGCCAGCTTGACCCGTTGGCCGGTGTCATCCACCATCGCGCGCACCTTGCCAAGGATGGGTCCGGCAGCCAGCACATCTCCTGCCCTGAGAGTGCCGTTCTGGATCAGCAAGGTGGCCACTGGGCCCTTCGCCTTGTCGAGGTGGGCTTCGATCACGGTGCCTTTGGCCATCCGATCGGGGTTGGCCTGGAGATCTTCGACCTCCGAAACCAGCAGGATCATCTCCAGCAATTTGTCGATGTTCTCGCGTTTGATCGCGCTCACCGGCACCATCACCGTGTCGCCGCCCCAGTCTTCAGCGACGAGCTGCTGGTTGGAGAGCTCCTGCTTGACCCTCTCGGGCTGGGCTCCTTCCTTGTCGATCTTGTTGATCGCGACCACGATCGGCACTTCGGCGGCGCGGGCGTGGCTGATCGCTTCGAGGGTCTGGGGGCGAACGCCGTCATCGGCGGCCACCACCAGCACCGCCACGTCGGTGACCTTGGTGCCACGGGCGCGCATGGCGGTGAACGCCTCGTGGCCGGGGGTATCAAGGAACGTGATGGTGCGTTGTTCACCGGCGTGGCTGACATCCACCTGGTAGGCACCGATGTGCTGGGTGATGCCACCGGCTTCACCGGCGGCCACCCGGGTTTTGCGGATGGCATCGAGCAGGCTCGTTTTGCCGTGATCGACGTGGCCCATCACGGTGACCACCGGCGGCCGGCGAATCAAGTGCAGCTTGTCGCTTTCCTCGATCATCTCGACCGTCTTCTTGGCGGCCTCCTGGACGTCGTCTTCCAGGACCGGCACTCCGAACTCATCGGAGACCGTTTCGATCGTGGAGAGATCAAGGGTCTGGGTGACCGTGGCGATGATCCCTTTGAAGAACAGTGACTTGATGATCTCGGAACTCTCCACACCGAGGCGGTCGGCCAGTTCCTGCACCGTGAGGTTGCCCTCGGGCACGATCAGCATCTCGGGCCGGGCGCCCTTGGCCTCGCGTGCGGCGCGCAGTTCCATGGCACGGCGCCGCTGGCGCTGGCGCGTGGTTTCTTTCTTGCGTTTGCGGATTGCCGCCACTGGCTTGACACCAGGGGTGGCCGCACGGGTGCGGGGCCGGGCCGGACGGGCCAGGCTGGCCTGAAGAATCAGGGCCTCCTGTTCACCGGCGAAACCGCTGGTTTCAGTGGTGAGGGCATCATCGTTTTCACCGATGATGTGGACCTTCTGACGCTGCTTCTGCGGTGATTTACTGCGCAGGGCCTCGAGTTTGGCACTGTCATCCCATTCCGGCCGGCGGGCGCGGCTTGCGGGCTGCGGTGTGCGGAATCCAGGCCGTCTGGGGGCTGCCGGGGCCGTTGCTGTTGGCCGAGGACCGTCGGCTGTGGCATTGCCTATTCCCCCTTCCGGCCGCCGGGGTGGAGCGGCAGGGGTGCGACTGCCGGGGGTCTGGAGCTGCATCAGCTCGCCGGGAGACACGGGCTTGCGCATGCCCTGGGGCATGCCGCCCGGGCGCACGGGTGCGCCGGCCGTGCTGCGGACCGGTGCCGCGGGAGAAGCCGCATCGCGGCGGATCGGCTTGCCGACCAGCTCGAGTGGACTGCGGGGCGGAACCTGCCGCACCGGCGATGGCGCACGTTGCGGAGCACCGCTGGGCCGCTGGCTGAGTCCAGGCCGGGCTGAAGGCGGAGCCGGCCGGCTGCTGGTGGGGCTCGGTTGACCGCTCTGGGGCCGGCCGATCAGCTGGGGTTGGCTGCCACTGCCACTGCTGGCCGGGCGTGGCGACGATCCAGGCCGCTGCGGCGCAGCGGGGCGGGGTGCCGGTGCGCTGCCCCTGGGCAAGGGACGGGGGCTGGTGGCCGGCTTGGGGCTGGGAGAAAGGGCAGCCTCGGGCTTGCGGGCCGGCGCCGGTGGCTTGATCACGACCGGAGGAGCGGGCCTGGCCGGGGCTGGGGTGGTTTTAGGCGGACCGACGGGCCTGGCTGGTGAGGGCGCTGCAGCCGCCGTAACCGGCTTGACCGGTGCGGCAGCTGGCTTTGCCGGGGCGCCAACAATCTTGGGCAACGATGGAGCTGCCTTGGGAGCCGATGGGGCGGCCTGGGGCTTGCTGGGGCCGGTAGGCCTGGTTGGAGCCGTTGTCGTTGCTGGGGCAGCAGGCTTGGCCGGCGCTGTGACCGGTGCGCTGGCTGATGGAGCAGCTGGCGCGGGTGTCACGGCCTTCTTGACCGAGAGGATGGCCTTCGACGGAGCAGGGGTGGCTGGCGTTGGGGTTGCCCCTGCAGGCCTTGCCGGGGCAACTGGCCGGGAGGCCCTGTTGCCATTGGGCTTGATCAAGTCGCGGATGCGGCCGGCCTCGTCATCGCTGATCGAGCTGCTGTGGCTCTTGGCCGCGATCGACAGCTTCTCGGCGGCATCGAGCACGTCGCGGCTCTCCAGGCCCAAGTCCCGGGACAGCTCATAAATTCTGACTTTGCCGCTGCTGGTCATTCAGATCTCCAATCGGTCGGGGCAACGGGTGCCGCCGAGCCCCACGCACGGTGCGGCCACTGTTCATCTTGCCTCAGCGGCTGCAGCCCGTGCGTCCTCCAGCCGCTGTTGAAGTGCCGTGTGAATGGAATCCGCCACCTGGCAGCGCAGAGCCCGTTGCAGCTTCTTGCGGCGTCTGGCCTCCTCCAGGCACTCCAGGCTCGCGCAGAGGTAGGCCGAACGACCCATACCCTCATCAAGCACCACTTGTTTGGCTGGCAAACGGACCACCCGCAAGAGCAGTCGGCGATCCAGGAGCTGCCTGCAACTCACGCACCGGCGCAGAATTGGCCGGCCGCTCAACGGAGCCCGTCTTGGCTGATAGCAGCCTCGCTTGTAACAGCCTCGGCCTCTCCATCGCTTGCAGCGGCTTCGTTGGCCGGCTCATCAGAGCTGGCCACAGCGACCCCTTCCGGCTCGCCGGCTACGAATTCGCCCTGAGCGTCCTCGGCGTCGTCGCCCTCTTCGAATTCGTCCTCTGGCAGGGGGTAGAGCTCGCGCAGGCGGGCATCTTCCTCGGCACGGATCGCCTGTTCAGCCTCCAGCCGCGCCTCAGCTTCGGCTTGGATTCTTTCGTCTTCCTCGCGCAGGCCGATCAGTTCAGCGGCTTTGGCATCCTCGGCAACCTGGTCGTATTCCAGGGCATTTTTGATGTCGATCTTCCAGCCGGTCAGGCGGGCGGCGAGGCGCACGTTCTGACCTTCGCGGCCGATCGCCAGGCTGAGTTGGTCAGGTGGCACCAGCACGTGCGCGTGGTGGCCTTCGGGGTCCACCAGCCGCACCATTTCGACGCGGGCCGGGCTCAGTGAGTTGGCAAGGTACTGGCCTGGATCGGCAGACCAGCGGATCACGTCGATCTTTTCGCCGCGAAGTTCGTTGACCACCTGCTGGATACGCGAGCCGCGGGCACCGATGCAGGCACCAACTGGATCCACTTCACGCTCGATGCTGTCGACAGCCACCTTGGTGCGTGGACCGACCGAGCGGGACGGTGGATTGGCTTCCCGGGCCACGGCCACGATCCGCACCGAACCCTCCTGGATTTCGGGAACTTCGTTTTCGAAGAGGTAAACCACCAGGCCGGCATTAGCCCTGGAGACGAACAACTGGGGGCCGCGACGCGCCACTTCGGAAACTTCTTTGAGGAAGACCTTGAAGGTGGCGTTGGCCCGGTAGTTGTCATTGGGAAGCTGGTCGCGGCGCGGCAGCTCAGCCTCCACCTCAGGCCTTCCCAGGCCTGAGCTCACCGCCATGATCACCGACTGTCGCTCGAAGCGGATCACCCGGGACGTGAGCACCGGATCCTCCAGGTCGGCGAATTCCTCCTGGATCATGCGGCGCTGCTGATCGCGCAGTTTCTGGGCCAGCACCTGCTTGGTGGTGGAGGCCGCCATCCGGCCGAAATCTTCCTTTTCCGGGGTGACATCAAGCACCACGGTGTCGCCGATCTGGGCGTCTTCGGCTACTTGCTGAACCTCGACGAGCCCGATCTGGTGATCGTCGCTCTCCACTTCTTCGACGATGATCTTGCTGGCCAGAACCCGGTAGCCCTCTTCCTCAAGGTCGAGACCGACGTCAAAATTGCTGAAGTAATCCTCTTCAAAAGGATCCTCACTGATGCCGAGATAGAGCGTGCGGCGATAGCGCTCGTAGCCTTTGAGAAGGGCTTCCCGCAGCGCCGCTTCCACCACCTGGGTGGGCAGTTTCTTTTCGTCGCTGATGTCCTCGATCAGGTTCTGCAGGCCGGGGAGAAGAACGAGTGCCATCGGATCAAAAGAAGAAGTGGTGGTGGAAAGGAAGGGTCGGGCGTTTAGGCCTGGGGCGTGATCAGCCGCACGCTCTGCACATCAGCCCGGGGGATCTTGCTGGTGCGACCGCGCAGATTCAGGGAGACGGATTGGTCGTCCCGCCCCAGCAAGAGACCTTCTCGGGCGATCGCAGCTCCCTTGCTGTCCTGGAAGCGCACTTCCACGGGAAATCCACGAAAACTGTGAAAGTCGCGGTCGTCGGCAAGGACCTCGCCGATGCCTGGGCTGCTGATCTCCAGAACATAGGCCTCGGGCAGTCGCTCACTGACATCGAGGACCTCGCTGATGGCAGCGCTGAAGTCGGCGCATTCATCCAGGGTGACATCGCCCCCATCGGCCTTGCGGATCTGGATCTGCAGGCTCAAGGGAACACGGTTCGTCTGGATCTGGATTGTCACCAGCTCCAGAGCGCAGGCGTCAGCCACCGGCTGGGCCAAAAGCAGCAGCTCGGCTGTGAGGGGATCGCTCAATGGGGCAGAAACGGGTAGCGGTTCAAGAAGCCCGACCGGCTTCTGCAGTGAACTGCCCCCGTTTCGGGCAAGGGCCTGATGAAGCCATTGCAAGAAACTTTTGGGATAATGCCCGCCGGGCATAAGGCAATCGTAAGCGATGCCCTGGCGGAGACTGCATTCAGCTGGAGGCCGGCGGTTCGCCAGCGCCTACGGCTCCAGCCCCATCGAACGGTCCGAAACTGGGCGGTTCGCCGTAGAAGTCGTCGACCTGCACGGCCCCTCGCTGGGTCACGTCCTGGTTGAGGCAGCGTTGGGGTTCCTTGACGTACTGACAGACCCGGGCCCAGAGCTTGGCCCGGGTGCCCGGAGCTCCCTGGCTGAAGATCACTTGCTCCTGCCCCCCTGCCAAGCCCCGGATCTCGACTTGACAGAGCGAGCACCGCTTGAGGGTTCCAGGGAGGATCGTGCCCATGGTTTTGCCTGCGCTGTCTGGGCAACTTAAGCTTTCCCCCTCAGCATTGGGCTTGCCATGTTGCGAGCCGTGCCACATAGAGCACCCTCAGGTGAGGGCGAAGAGAACGGCTAGGTCGAGGAATTGGGTGAGGGCGTGAATCTGGATCTAGAGCTGGACCTTGTGCGCTGGAACTGGCTGGAATTGGATCTAAAGAGTTGATCGACAGGAGTTGCGGATGCGATGGCCACTGACCCGCTGGCATCAGACCCGCTTGCATCAGACCCACTTCCCTTGGTCCGCGTTCTCCAGCTCAGTGATCCCCACTTGCTCGCCGAGGCCTTTGCTTTGTATCGGGGTGTCAACCCACTGCGCGGGCTGCGGCACGGGCTGAAACAGGCCTTAGGCAGCCTCAAGCATCGCCCCGACCTGTTGCTGATCAGCGGCGACCTCTGTCAAGACGAGAGCTTGGCCGGTTACCGCCAGCTGCGCGAACTCGCTGGGCCCTTCGGGATTCCCCTGGCCCTGCTGCCCGGCAACCATGACGACCCTGCCTTGCTTCGCCAGGTCTTCAGCCAGGAGGCGAGCCTGGTGCCGACTGTTTTGGCTCCGGCGGTGCTGCCGCTGGGCCGCTGGCGCTTGATCCTGCTCTCCAGTCACCAGAGGGGCAGCACCGCCGGAGCCATCGATGGGGCCCAGCTCGATTGGCTGGGATGCCAGCTGGCCGGCGATGACGCTCCCACCTGGGTGGCCATCCACCACCCGCCCGTGCCGATCGGCAGCCCAGGCCTCGATGCCGTCGCCCTGCAACAACCGGAGCGGTTACTGACCCTGTTGACTGCAAGTCCGGCGGTCAAGGGGGTGGTGTTCGGCCACGTGCACCAGCACTGGCAGGGCGCCTTGCCGGGGCGACCGGAGGTGCCCCTGCTCGCCTGCCCTTCCACCCTTTGCGCCTTTGAGGCCGTCCAGCCCTGCCCGCTTGGACGCCCCGTGGATCCCGGTGGACGTTGGCTCGAACTGGGACCCGATGGGTGCTGGCGGCAGGAGCTGCTGCGCTGGTCTGCCCCGCCTTGAGCTCGATGGGTGCAAGGTGCAGGCCGTCGGCGTGCTTCGGGATTCTCCGTGAAGATTTCCTCCCTAGCCTTGTCGCCCTGCCCCGTACTGCCGTGTTGCTGGCCCGCCTGCCAACCGATTCACCTTCCCTGCCGAGCCAGGCTTGGCTATGGACCGAAGCCAAGCTGCGCTGGCGCCGCCGGGTTGCCGTGCTGATGGCTGCCCTGGTGGCTTTGCTGGTTCTGATGCCCGCCTTGCCGGTGGCGGCTGCCGCTCCGCTCGCTATCGGCGAACAGCCCTTGGCAGGCTCCCTCTCAAGCACGCCTGTTGCCGAAGCAGCCGACGCTCTGATGCCACCTGCCCACAGCTTCGTGGCCCAGGCCGCCCGGCGGGTGGGCGCCGCGGTGGTGCGGATCGATACGGAGCGCAGTGTGTCCCGTCAGGCCTTCGACCCTGCCCTGCTCGATCCGCTGTTGCGTGATCTGTTCGGCGACCCTGCCGGCAGCAGCCGTGAGCGCGGCCAGGGGTCGGGGGTGGTGATCGATGCCAATGGCCTGGTGCTCACCAATGCCCATGTGGTTGAGAGGGCTGACGTGGTTGAAGTCACCCTGGCCGATGGCCGCCAGGTGGATGGAAGCGTTGTCGGGGCGGATCCGGTCACCGATCTGGCCGTGGTGCGCATTCCCGGTCTCAGCGAGTTGCAGGCCGCTCCCCTCGGTGATTCCGAAGCGCTGGAGGTGGGGGATTGGGCGATTGCCCTGGGCAGCCCCTACGGCCTTGAGCGCACGGTCACCCTCGGCATCGTCAGCAGCCTGCACCGCAACATCAACAGCCTGGGCTTTGCCGACAAGCGTCTCGACCTGATCCAGACCGATGCGGCGATCAATCCCGGCAATTCAGGCGGGCCACTGATCAATTCTTCCGGCGAGGTGATCGGCATCAACACCCTGGTGCGCTCCGGACCTGGGGCCGGTCTGGGATTTGCGATCCCGATCAATCTGGCCCGGGGTGTGGCCGACCAATTGCGCAATGGTGGCCAGGTGATCCACCCCTACCTCGGCCTCCAACTGGTGCCGCTCACGGCCCGCCGCGCCCGCGATAACAACAAGGACCCCGATGCGGTGCTGCAATTGCCCGAACGCGATGGCGCCCTGGTGCAGCGTGTGCTCCCCGACAGCCCCGCCGAACTTGCCGGCCTGCGACGTGGCGATCTTGTCGTTTCCGCCGCCGATCAACCGGTGAGCGACCCATCCAGCCTGCTGCAACGGGTTGAAGTCTCACGAGTGGGTGAGGTGCTGCCGCTCAAGGTGGTGCGTGGAGCCAGGGAACTGCAGCTCTCGATCCGTCCTGCGGCCCTGCCCCACCCGGCATGAGCGGACCGGCTTGGTTGCTACGGTCACGGCCCCTTTCCAACCTTCCATGGCTGAGCTGCAGGACCAGGTGAAAAAGGCGGTGGCTGAAGCGGCTGTCGAGCAGATCCGCGATGGCATGGTGGTGGGACTGGGTTCTGGTTCAACGGCGGCGCTGATGATCCAGGCCCTTGCCGCCAAGCTCCGCTCCGGCCAGCTCTCCGGCATCACCGGCGTCACCACCTCCTTCCAAGGGGAAGTGTTGGCCGCCGACCTCGGCATCCCCCTGCAGAGCCTCAATGCTGTCGACCGGATCGATCTGGCCATCGACGGCGCCGATGAGGTGGACCCGCACTTTCAGTTGATCAAGGGAGGCGGCGCTTGCCATGTCCAGGAAAAGCTGGTGGCTCGGCGGGCTGAGCGTTTCGTGGTGGTGGTGGATGCCAGCAAGCTGGTGGAGCGCCTGAATTTGGAGTTCCTTTTGCCGGTGGAAGTGCTGCCGTCCGCCTGGCGCCAGGTGAAAGGGGATCTTGAGGCCATGGGCGCAGGCGTCACCCTGCGCATGGCCCTGCGCAAGGCCGGACCGGTGGTGACCGATCAGGGCAACCTGGTGCTGGATCTCAAGCTGGCCGCTGGAATCGAGGATCCCGCCAGCCTGGAGGGACAGATCAACAACCTGCCGGGGGTGCTGGAGAACGGCCTGTTCGTGAACATCACCGACCAGGTGCTGGTGGGGGAGATCAGCGACGGCCGGCCGGTGGTGCGGGATCTGGCGAAGCGCTGAGCCGCAACCGCACCGATTCGGCATGGCTGTGCAGCCCCTCGCTGCGCGCCAGGGTGACCACGGCGGGGCCCGTGGCCTCCAGCGCCGCGCGGTTAAAGCTGATCAGGCTGGTGTGGCGCAGAAAGGTCTCCACGCTCAGGGCCGAAGCGAAGCGGGCCGTGCCGGAGGTGGGCAGGGTGTGGTTGGGGCCAGCCAGGTAATCACCCACCGCCTCCGGGCTCCAACCCCCCAGAAAGATGGCTCCGGCATGGCGAATCCGTTCGGCCAGGGGTTCCGGCCGCTCCACCAGGAGTTCAAGGTGCTCCGGGGCGAAGCGATCGCTCAAGCGGGCCGCGTCCTCCAGGCTGGGGCAGACCACAATCAGGCCCCAGTCACGCAGGGCACTGCGGCAGACCTCGGCGCGGGGGTGGTCCAGTAACTGGGCCTCGATGGCAGCGGGTACCGCCTCGGCCAGGGCCGCACTGGTGGTGAGCAGGATGGCTGCGGCCAGGGGGTCATGTTCGGCCTGGGCCAACAGATCGGCGGCCACCTGCTGGGGCTGGGCGCTGTGGTCGGCGATCACCAGAACCTCGCTTGGACCTGCGAGGGAGTCGATGCCAACCAGGCCATAGACCGCCTTCTTGGCCAGGGTCACGTAGAGGTTGCCGGGGCCGGTGATCACATCAACGGCAGGAATCGACTCGGTTCCGTAGGCCAGGGCCGCGATCGCCTGGGCTCCCCCCACCCGGTACACCTCCTCCACCCCCGCCAGGTGGGCGGCGGCGAGCACGATCGGATTGGGCATGCCGTCACCGCCCGGCGGTGTCACCATCACCAGCCGCTCCACGCCGGCCACCCGGGCCGGTACGGCATTCATCAGCACCGTGCTGGGGTAGGCGGCGCGGCCGCCGGGGATGTAGAGCCCGGCGCGATCGACCGGCCGCCAGCGGCGTCCGAGCCGTTCGCCATGCACGCCGCTGACGCTGATGTCCTGGGGCTTCTGGCGCTGGTGGAAATCGAGAATGCGCCGGTGGGCCAGTTTCAGGGCTTCCTGAAGATCCAGCGGACACTGCTCCCAGGCGGCGGCGAGATCCTGGCTGGGAATGCGCAAGGGATCGGGGCGGACCCCATCGAAGCGTTCGCTCAACTCCAGCAGGGCCCCGTCGCCCTCCAGGCGCACCTGGCGCAGGATGGCCGCCACGCGCGCGGTGGCCGCTTCGCTTTCGGGGTTGCTGGTGCGGGCGGCGATCGCTTCAAGCCGCTGCCCGGCCTGGGCCAGATCGTGGAGCGCCGGAACGGTCAGCGGGGAGGTGGCGGCCACGGCGAGCGGACAGAAAGGCGAGATTCAAGCTAGAGCCCGGCCCAGGATGGGAGGGGCCAGCGCCGCGTTAAGATGAAGAGTCGCCGATTCAGCGCCAAAACTGCCTGTGGCCAATAACAAGTCTTCGAAGAAACGCATCGAGGTTGCCGAGCGCAACTGGCTGCTCAACCGCTCCTACAAATCGGCGGTGCGCACGCTGATGAAGCGCTGCCTCACGGCGGTATCTGCCTACAACCAGCAGCCGGATGATGAAACCCGGGTCGTGGTTCGCACCAGCTTGAACGCAGCCTTCAGCAAGATCGACAAGGCGGTCAAGCGTGGCGTGATGCACCGCAACACCGGCGCGAACCAAAAGTCGCGCCTCAGTGCCGTGGTCAAGCAGGCGATCGAACCCACCGCCACCAGCGCCTGAGCCGCTCCATCCGCCCGACCAGCACCACGGACATGGCCGCCACCAGCCAGCCGGTTCCAGTCGTCGAGACCCTTCCTTCAGGTTGCGTCGATTTGATCGACAGCCACTGCCACATCGTGTTTCGCAACTTCGAAGCCGATCTCGCTGACGTCTCCCAGCGCTGGCGGGAAGCTGGTGTGGTGGCGCTGCTCCACTCCTGCGTGGAGCCTGGCGAAATTCCGGCGATCCGTGCCCTGGCCGATCGTTTTCCGGAGCTGCGTTATTCCGTTGGCGTGCACCCACTCGATCCCCAGCACTGGCAGCCAGGCACTCCAGCCCTGCTGCGGCAGGCGGCCCTGGCCGATCCCAGGGTCGTGGCGATCGGAGAACTGGGCCTGGATCTGTTCAAGGCTTCGAACCTTGACCAGCAACTGGCCATGCTTCGCCCCCAGCTTGATCTCGCCATCGAGCTGGATCTGCCGGTGATCATTCACTGCCGCGACGCTGCTGGGCCCATGCTCGAGGAGTTGGGACGGCGCCAGCAGGATGGCCGCTGTCCCCGCGGTGTCATGCATTGCTGGGGCGGTACCCCCGATGAGATGAAAGCCTTTCTGGCGCTCGGTCTGTCGATCAGCTTCAGCGGCACTGTCACCTTCAACAGTGCCGCCGAAACCCACGCCTGTGCCCGGCAGGTTCCATCCGATCGCTATCTGATCGAAACCGATTGCCCCTTCCTGGCTCCCGTCCCGCGGCGGGGCAAGCGCAACGAGCCAGCCTTTGTGGTTTCAGTTGCCGAGCGCATGGCCGTCCTTCGGGAGGAGTCCTTCGCGCAGGTGGCGGCCACCAGTACGGCCAATGCGGTACGCCTGTTTGGTCTTCCAGTCCATCGTCACGCCCAATGTGTATGATGTTTTATTGGTCTGGCAGCGCGAGCGCTCCATTATCGACGTCGGCAGCCCTAAACCGAGCTCCATAGGAGTGATCATGGCCCGGGCTGTTCTCTTTTCAAGGGACACCGTGGTCAGCCCTTTGGGCTGCTTGCCGCCGGGAAACCCCCTGTCGGTTTTCCCCCTACCGCTGACATTGCCGTCTTCGGCCATTCCATCCTTCCCATCCGTTCTGCAGGTCCACGCATGAGCAGCGCGATCCAGGTCGCCAAGACCGTCACCTACCTGCCCGATCTTGTGGAGGTACAGCGGGCGAGTTTTAAATGGTTCCTGGAGAAGGGTCTGATCGAGGAGCTCGATAGCTTCTCGCCGATCACTGACTACACCGGAAAGCTTGAGCTCCATTTCGTTGGCACCGAGTACCGGCTGAAGCGGCCACGCCATGACGTGGAAGAGGCCAAGCGACGCGATGCCACCTTTGCCTCGCAGATGTACGTCACCTGCCGGCTGGTGAACAAGGAAACCGGAGAGATCAAGGAACAGGAAGTGTTCATCGGGGAACTTCCCCTGATGACCGAACGCGGCACCTTCATCATCAACGGCGCCGAGCGGGTGATCGTTAACCAGATCGTGCGCAGCCCGGGCGTCTACTTCAAAGATGAGCAGGACAAAAACGGTCGCAAGACCTTTAACGCCAGTCTGATCCCCAACCGGGGAGCCTGGCTGAAGTTCGAAACCGACAAGAACGATCTTCTGCACGTGCGCGTCGACAAGACCCGCAAGATCAATGCCCACGTGCTGATGCGGGCGATCGGTCTGTCCGATAACGACGTTCTCGACAAACTCAGGCATCCCGAGTACTACCGCAAGTCGATCGAGGCGGCCAACGACGAGGGCATCAGTTCCGAAGACCAGGCCCTGCTTGAGCTCTACAAGAAACTGCGGCCCGGTGAGCCTCCGTCGGTGAGTGGTGGCCAGCAGCTTCTGCACAGCCGTTTCTTCGATTCCAAGCGCTACGACCTGGGCCGGGTCGGCCGTTACAAGATCAACAAAAAGCTGCGGCTGACGATTCCTGATGCGGTGCGAACCCTCACCTCAGAAGATGTGCTCTCCACGATTGATTACCTGATCAATCTGGAACTCGATGTTGGCGGCGCTTCCCTTGATGACATCGACCACCTCGGTAATCGCCGTGTGCGCTCGGTGGGCGAACTGCTTCAGAACCAGGTTCGGGTTGGCCTCAACCGCTTGGAGCGAATCATCAAGGAGCGGATGACGGTCGGCGAGACCGAATCGCTCACCCCTGCCCAGCTGGTCAACCCCAAGCCCTTGGTGGCGGCGATCAAGGAGTTCTTCGGCTCCAGCCAGCTCAGCCAGTTCATGGATCAGACCAACCCCCTGGCGGAACTCACCCACAAGCGGCGGATCAGCGCCCTCGGCCCAGGCGGCCTCACCCGTGAGCGGGCCGGGTTTGCTGTTCGCGACATTCACCCGTCGCACTACGGCAGGATCTGTCCGATTGAAACGCCGGAAGGTCCGAATGCCGGCCTGATCGGTTCCCTGGCCACCCATGCCCGGGTGAATGAATACGGCTTCATCGAAACACCGTTCTGGCGGGTGCAGGACGGCATCGTCAACAAGCAGAACGATCCGATCTACCTCTCCGCTGACCTGGAAGATGAGTGCCGCGTCGCCCCTGGCGATGTGGCCACCGACGCCACCGGCCACATCACCGCCGAGCTGGTTCCGGTGCGCTACCGGCAGGATTTTGAGACGGTGCCACCGGAGCAGGTCGACTACGTCCAGCTCTCGCCGGTTCAGGTGATTTCGGTCGCCACTTCCTTGATCCCTTTCCTGGAGCACGACGACGCCAACCGCGCCCTGATGGGCTCCAACATGCAGCGCCAGGCGGTGCCGCTGCTGCGCCCGGAGCGTCCCCTGGTGGGAACGGGCCTGGAAACCCAGGTCGCCCGTGACTCGGGCATGGTGCCGATCACGAAGGTGAACGGCACGGTCACCTTCGTGGATGCCACGGCCATCGTGATCAGGGATGCGGAAGGCACCGACCACATCCACCACCTGCAGAAGTATCAGCGCTCCAACCAGGACACCTGCTTGAACCAGAGGCCGATTGTCGGCCAGGGTGATGAGGTGATCGCCGGCCAGGTGCTGGCCAATGGTTCGGCCTGCGAGGGCGGCGAAATCGCTCTTGGTCAGAACGTACTGATCGCCTACATGCCCTGGGAGGGCTACAACTACGAAGACGCCATCCTGGTCAGTGAGCGTCTCGTCCAGGACGACCTCTACACCTCGGTGCATATCGAGAAATACGAGATCGAAGCCCGCCAGACCAAGTTGGGCCCTGAAGAGATCACCAGGGAAATCCCCAACGTGGCTGAGGAGAGCCTCGGCCACCTCGATGAAATGGGCATCATCCGGATCGGCGCTTACGTTGAATCCGGCGACATCCTTGTTGGCAAGGTGACCCCCAAGGGTGAATCCGACCAACCACCTGAGGAGAAACTGCTGCGCGCCATCTTTGGCGAGAAAGCCCGTGATGTTCGTGACAACTCCCTGAGGGTTCCGAACACTGAGCGTGGCCGGGTTGTCGACGTGCGCATCTACACCCGCGAACAGGGCGATGAACTGCCACCTGGCGCCAACATGGTGGTGCGGGTCTATGTGGCCCAGCGGCGCAAGATCCAGGTGGGCGACAAAATGGCCGGTCGCCACGGCAACAAAGGCATCATCAGCCGCATCCTTCCGCGCGAGGACATGCCCTACCTGCCCGATGGCACACCGATCGACATCGTCCTCAACCCGTTGGGGGTTCCCTCACGGATGAATGTGGGCCAGGTCTTCGAATGCCTGATGGGTTGGGCCTCCTCCCATCTCGGTTGCCGCGTCAAGGTGGTGCCCTTCGACGAGATGCACGGCAACGAAACCTCCAAGAACACTGTTCAGAAGTATCTGGAGGAGGCGGCTGCCCAGCCTGGCAAGGACTGGGTCTACAACCCCGATAACCCCGGCAAGATCCAGCTGGTGGATGGCCGCACCGGCGAACCCTTTGACCAGCCGGTCACCGTTGGCTATGCCCACATCCTCAAACTCGTTCACCTGGTGGACGACAAGATCCACGCCCGCTCCACCGGTCCCTACTCGCTCGTCACCCAGCAGCCGTTGGGCGGCAAGGCGCAGCAGGGCGGACAGCGGCTCGGGGAGATGGAGGTCTGGGCTTTGGAGGCCTACGGCGCTGCTTACACCCTGCAGGAACTGCTCACCGTCAAATCCGACGACATGCAGGGCCGCAACGAGGCACTCAACGCCATCGTCAAGGGCAAGCCAATTCCCCGTCCAGGCACGCCGGAGTCGTTCAAGGTGCTGATGCGGGAGCTGCAGTCCCTGGGTCTCGATATCGCTGTCTACACCGATGAAGGCACCGAGGTGGATCTCATGCAGGACGTCAATCCCAGGCGCAGCACCCCCAACCGTCCCACCTATGAGTCACTCGGCGTTGCCGATTATGACGACGATTGAACTCTCAGCCTGATCCCCTCCGTTTCACTCGACGTCCGCGCGACACCCGGCCATGACCAACAGCAACTCCCGCATCGAGAACCACTTCGACTACGTCAAGATCACGCTCGCTTCTCCCGAGCGGATCCGGCAGTGGGGGCAACGCACGCTTCCCAATGGCCAAGTGGTGGGCGAAGTCACCAAGCCCGAAACGATCAACTACCGCACCCTCAAGCCCGAGATGGACGGGCTGTTCTGCGAGAAGATCTTCGGACCTTCCAAAGACTGGGAATGCCATTGCGGCAAGTACAAGCGGGTGCGGCACCGGGGGATTGTCTGCGAGCGCTGCGGCGTTGAGGTCACCGAAAGCCGGGTGCGCCGGCACCGCATGGGATTCATCAAGCTGGCGGCTCCGGTGTCCCATGTCTGGTATCTCAAGGGGATCCCCAGCTATGTGGCGATCCTGCTGGACATGCCGCTGCGGGATGTGGAGCAGATCGTTTACTTCAACTGCTATGTGGTGCTTGATAAGGGCGATCACAAGGATCTCACCTACAAGCAGCTGCTCACCGAAGATGAATGGCTGGAGATCGAGGATCAGATCTACGCCGAAGATTCTGAGATTGAGAATGAGCCGGTGGTCGGCATCGGCGCCGAAGCCCTCAAAAGCCTGCTTGAGGATCTCAATCTTGCAGAAATCGCCGAGCAGCTACGCGAAGACATCGCCGGCAGCAAAGGCCAAAAACGCGCCAAGTTGATCAAGCGCCTGCGCGTGATCGACAACTTCATCGCCACCGATGCCCGCCCCGAGTGGATGGTGCTCGATGCGATCCCGGTGATCCCACCGGATCTGCGGCCAATGGTGCAGCTTGATGGTGGCCGCTTCGCCACCAGCGACCTCAACGACCTTTATCGGCGGGTGATCAACCGCAACAACCGTCTGGCCCGGCTGCAGGAAATCCTCGCCCCTGAAATCATCGTCCGCAACGAAAAGCGGATGTTGCAGGAGGCTGTTGATGCCCTGATCGACAACGGCCGCCGCGGACGCACCGTGGTGGGGGCCAACAACCGGCCGCTCAAATCACTCAGCGACATCATTGAGGGCAAACAGGGCCGCTTCCGTCAGAACCTGCTCGGCAAACGGGTTGATTACTCCGGCCGCTCGGTGATCGTGGTGGGCCCCAAGCTCAAGATGCACCAGTGCGGACTGCCCAAGGAGATGGCGATCGAGCTGTTCCAGCCCTTCGTGATCCATCGCCTGATCCGGCAGAACATCGTCAACAACATCAAGGCCGCCAAAAAGCTGATTCAGCGCGCCGATGATGAGGTGATGCAGGTGCTTCAGGAGGTGATCGAAGGTCACCCGATCCTGCTCAACCGGGCTCCCACCCTGCACCGTCTCGGCATCCAGGCCTTCGAGCCCAAGCTTGTCGATGGTCGGGCCATCCAGCTGCACCCCCTGGTTTGCCCGGCCTTCAACGCCGACTTCGACGGTGACCAGATGGCCGTTCACGTGCCCCTGGCCATCGAGGCTCAAACGGAAGCCCGCATGTTGATGCTGGCCAGCAACAACATCCTTTCACCGGCCACCGGTGAGCCGATCATCACCCCGTCCCAGGACATGGTGCTGGGTATCTACTACCTCACAGCCGTGGATCGCAAGGAGTCCAAGCCTGACTTCGGTGACCGCAGCCGCACCTTCTCGGCCCTGCCCGACGTGCTCAATGCCTTCGATGAACGCCACCTCAAGATCCACGAATGGGTGTGGGTGCGCTTCAGCGGTGAGCTTGACGACGACGACGAAGGCGAAACCCCGATCAAGGAGGAAACCCTCAGCGACGGCACTCGCATCGAGCAGTGGAAGTACCGCCGTGATCGCCTTGATGAAGATGGTGCCCTGATCAGTCGCTACATCCTCACCACAGTGGGCCGGGTGGTGATGAACACCACAATCATCAGTTCTGTCGGCGTCGTCTGAGCTTCAGCTCTCCAGCCCTTCCCCGTTCAACCGTTCCCAGTCCTTCTCAACTGCGCGCCGCCATGACCACCACCCCTTCCAAATCCACGTCAGATCTGGGCCGCATCGCTCCGTTGAGCAAGGAGCCCCCCCGCTTTCGTAATCGGGAGATCGACAAGAAATCGCTGCGCAATCTGGTGGCCTGGGCCTACAAGCACCACGGCACGGCGGCCACAGCAGCGATGGCGGATGATCTCAAGGATCTCGGCTTCCACTACGCCACCCAGGCGGCTGTGTCGATCTCGGTTGAGGATCTGCGTATCCCTGGCGACAAGGCGGCCTTGCTCCAGCAGGCCGAAGAGCAGATCACAGCCACCGAGGAGCGCTACCGGCTAGGTGAGATCACCGAAGTGGAACGCCACACCAAGGTGATCGACACCTGGACGGAAACGAACGAGCGCCTGGTGGCGGCGGTGCGTCGCAATTTCAACGAGAACGACCCGCTCAACTCGGTCTGGATGATGGCCAACTCCGGCGCCAGGGGGAACATGTCCCAGGTGCGGCAGCTGGTGGGCATGCGGGGCTTGATGGCCAACCCCCAGGGGGAGATCATCGACCTGCCGATCCGTACCAATTTCCGCGAGGGTCTGACGGTCACTGAATACGTGATCTCCTCCTACGGCGCCCGTAAGGGCCTGGTCGACACGGCTCTGCGCACCGCTGACTCGGGCTACCTGACCCGCCGTCTGGTGGATGTGGCTCAGGACGTGATCGTGCGTGAAGACGACTGCGGCACTACCCGGGGCATCCCGATCCATGCCGATGAAAAGGGCCGCTTCTTCGCCAAGTTGGTGGGGCGTCTCGCCGCTGAACCTGTTGTCATCGGCAGCGGCAAGAGCCAGCAGCTGCTCGCTGATCGTGATGACGAGATTGACCCTGAACTCTCCGCGACGATCGAAGCCGCCGGCGTCAAAACCGTGGTGGTGCGCTCACCGCTCACCTGCGAGGCCGCCCGCTCCGTCTGCCGCAAGTGCTACGGCTGGGCCTTGGCCCACAACCAGCTGGTGGATGTCGGTGAAGCGGTGGGGATCATCGCCGCCCAGTCGATCGGCGAGCCCGGCACCCAGCTGACGATGCGTACCTTCCACACCGGTGGTGTGTCCACGGCTGAAAGTGGCGTGGTGCGTTCCCACAAAACCCTTGAGGGCGTCGTCGAGTTCGGCCCCAAAGCCCGCCTGCGTCCGTTCCGCACCCCCCATGGCGTGGAGGCCCAGGTGTCCGAAACCGACTTCACCTTGCAGGTCAAGTTCGCCGGAAAACAGAAGGCCCAGAAAGTTGATATCACCCCGGGCTCGATTCTGTTCGTTGCCGATGGTGACGCCGTTCCAGCCGATACGGTGATGACCCAGGTTTCCACGGGGTCCTCGGTCAAGAAAAGCGTTGAGAAGGCCACAAAGGATGTGATCTGCGACCTGGCTGGTCAGGTGCGTTACGAGGAGGTGATCCAGCCCCGGGAGGTCACCGATCGCCAGAACAACATCACCCTGAAGGCCCAGCGGCTCGGACGGCTGTGGGTGTTGTCTGGCGATGTCTACAACCTTCCCCCCAATGCCATTCCTGTAGTCGAGGGGAACTCTGAGGTCACCAATGGTGACGTGCTGGCGGAAAGCCGTCTGGTCAGTGAGCATGGCGGCGCCGTTCGTCTGCGTGAATCCGCAGGTGATTCACGTGAGGTGCAGATCGTCACTGCGAGCCTCACCCTCAAAGACTGCAAATTGGTTGGTGAATCCACCCACTCCGGCGAGATCTGGCACCTCGAAGGCAAGGACAACATCCGCTACCTGCTTAAGACGATGCCAGGCAGCAAGATCAGCAATGGCGAGGTGATCGCCGAACTCGCCGATAATCGCTTCCGCACCCAGACCGGTGGCATCGTCAAGTACGCCCCAGGCCTCTCGATCAAGAAGGCACGTTCGGCCAAGAATGGTTTTGAGGTGTCGAAAGGCGGCACCCTGCTCTGGGTTCCCCAGGAAACCCACGAGATCAACAAGGACATTTCCTTGCTGATGATCGAGGACGGCCAGTGGATCGAGGCCGGCACTGAAGTGGTTAAGGACATCTTCTCCCAGACCGCCGGCATCGTCACGGTGACCCAGAAGAACGACATTCTGCGGGAGATCATTGTGCGCTCCGGCAGCCTCCATCTGGTGGCCGACAGCAAGGTGCTCTCCCGCTACAGCGATGAGGGCAAAATGCACAACCCCGGTGACGAGCTTGCCTCAGGCCTGACCACCGAAGCGATGGTGTTTGTTGAGGCTGTGGATACGCCTGAAGGCGGTGCTCTGTTGCTGCGCCCTGTGGAGGAATATGCCATTCCCGATGAGGCCCATCTGCCCGATCTCGGCAGTGTCAAGCAAAATGGCGGCCCGTCGATGGGTCTCAAGGCGATCCAACGCCTCACCTACAAAGATGGTGAGTTGATTAAGTCGGTGGAGGGCATTGAACTGCTGCGCACCCAGCTGATCCTCGACACCTTTGACACCACTCCCCAGATGACGGTGGATGTGGAAGCGGTGCCCGACAAGCGTGCCAAGACGATCGAGCGACTGCAGCTGGTCATCTTGGAAACCCTGCTGGTTCGCCGCGACACCCTCTCTGACGCCAGCCATGGTTCCACCCACACTGAGCTGCAGGTGCAGGACGGTGTTTCCGTCAAACGTGGCGATGTGGTGGCCACGACCCAGATCCTTGGCAAGGAGAACGGCATTGTTCAACTGCCTGATCTGATCGATGGCGAACCCGTCCGCCGCATGATCGTTGAGCGGGCCAATGACACCCGCACCGTTGATATCGGCAAGGCCCAGCCGGTTGTTTCCGTCGGCCAGCGCCTGGTTGATGGTGAGCTGCTGGCCGAAGGGGTGATGGCCCCTTGCTGCGGCCAGGTGGAAGCCCTGGATCCTGGCAAGATCACGATCCGCCTTGGTCGCCCCTACATGGTGTCACCGGATTCGGTGCTCCACGTCCGCGATGGCGAACTGGTGCAGCGGGGTGATGCTTTGGCCCTGCTGGTGTTTGAGCGCCAGAAAACTGGTGACATCGTCCAGGGCCTGCCCCGGATCGAGGAGCTGCTTGAAGCTCGCCGTCCCAGGGAATCGGCGGTGCTCTGCCGCAAGCCCGGCACGGTCCAGATCAAGTTCGGTGAAGACGATGATTCTGTCACCGTCACGGTGATCGAACACGACGATGTCACCACCGATTACCCGATCCTGCTCGGGCGCAACGTGATGGTCAACGACGGCCAGCAGGTGACGGCTGGTGAGATGCTCACCGACGGTCCGATCAACCCCCACGAGTTGCTGGAGTGCTATTTCGACGACCTGCGCAGCCGCAAGCCCTCGATGGAGGCGGCCCAGGAAGCTATCTCGAAACTGCAGTTCCGCATGGTGCAGGAAGTGCAGAACGTCTACAAATCCCAGGGCGTCACCATCGATGACAAGCACATCGAAGTGATCGTGCGCCAGATGACCAGCAAGGTTCGCATCGAGGATGCCGGTGATACCACCCTGTTGCCCGGTGAGCTGATCGAGCTGCGTCAGGTGGAGCAGGTGAACCAGGCGATGGCGATCACCGGCGGGGCGCCGGCTGAGTTCACACCCGTGCTGCTGGGCATCACCAAGGCTTCGCTGAACACCGACAGCTTCATCTCTGCCGCCAGCTTCCAGGAGACCACCCGGGTCTTGACCGAAGCGGCGATCGAGGGCAAGAGCGACTGGCTGCGCGGCCTCAAGGAGAACGTGATCATCGGTCGCCTGATCCCGGCCGGCACGGGCTTCAGTGGCTTTGAAGAAGAATTGCGCGCTGAGGCCGGTCCTCACCCCGACATTCTTGATGAAGAAGGCGGCGGCTACCGGCGCATGCCCAATCTGCGTCCCGACTACACCGTCGAGATGCCGACAGCTCCCCAGATCAGCGCCAAGGCCGTGCTCGACGATCCCTCTGAAGCTCAGCTCGATGCTGTTCGCATTCAGCGGGGCTTGGAAGCCACCAAGAGCGCCTTCGCCGCCTTTGCCCGGCCAACCACAGAAGAGGGCCTGGAAGAGGAGCTGATCCCTGATCCTGCTGCCGTCGAGGGCCTCCAGGATGAAGGCCTGCTGAGCGAGGAATGAGCAGCATGACGCTTGATTCAACGCTGCCGCTGCAGCCACGGCTGGTGCCGAAGCGCCAGTTGCCACGTTTTGGCTTCCACCGCCACACCGAGCGCTTGAACGGTCGTTTAGCGATGCTCGGATTCATGGCCTTGGTTGGTCTGGAGTGGCAGTTGGGCCATGGGTTGCTGGCGTGGCCCTGAGTCCTGATCGTTTGCCTGCGGCTGTGCCCCTGCTTGGCTTAGGTCTTGCTGCTTTAGAAGCCAAGGCCAAGGCCCAAGGGCAACCTGGCTATCGCGGCAAGCAGCTTCACGATGGCCTCTACGCCAAAGGGGCCCGCCGGCTTGAACAGATCAATGTTCTGCCCAAGCTCTGGCGTGAGCAGCTTGCAGGCGAAGCACAGGAAACCGGCGCTGATCCGATCGGCCGCTCCAATGAGCTGCAACGCAGCGTGGCCAGGGATGGCACCACCAAGCTGCTGCTCTCCACCGCCGATGGCCTCAGCCTCGAAACCGTTGGCATTCCCAGCAAAGACCGTCTGACGGTCTGCGTCTCCAGCCAGGTGGGTTGCCCGATGGGGTGCCGTTTTTGCGCTACCGGCAAAGGCGGCCTGCAACGTTCCCTGCAGGTGCACGAGATCATCGACCAGGTGCTGGCCATCCGCGAGGTGATGCAGCAACGCCCCAGCCACGTGGTGTTCATGGGCATGGGCGAGCCCCTTCTCAACACCGAAGCAGTGCTTGAGGCCATCAACTGCCTCTGCAGCGACCTGGGCATGGCCCAGCGCCAGATCACCGTGAGCACGGTGGGCGTGGCCGGCCAGATTCCGAAACTGGCCGGCCTTGCCACCGAGCGCCTGGGTCGCAATCAGTTCACCCTGGCGGTGAGCTTGCATGCCCCCGACCAAGCGCTGCGCGAGGAGCTGATCCCCACGGCCCATGCCTACCCGATTGCCAAACTTCTTGATGATTGCCGCCACTATGTGACCGCCACCGGCCGGCGCATCAGCTTTGAATACATCCTGCTGGGCGGCCTCAACGACCACCCCCGCCAGGCGGCGGCCCTGGCCCAGTTGCTGCGCGGTTTCCAGAGCCATGTGAATCTGATCGCCTACAACCCGATCGACGAGGAAGATTTCCAGCGCCCCAGCCCGCAGCGTGTGGCGGCCTTCAAATCTGCGCTGGAGCTGCGCCATGTGGCGGTGAGTGTGCGCGCCAGCCGGGGACTGGACGAAAATGCCGCTTGCGGCCAGCTCCGGCGGCGGGTGGCGGTGGGTTAACGGTTGGCTGGTTTGCAGGTTTAATCAGTGATGGGTTGTGGCTCGCTCTCCTCAAGCAGCTTGTGCACCACGAAGTGCGTAACCAGCTCGTAGCCAGCTCGCATGACTTCTGCCACGATCAAACTCTTCCTGTTGTACGGAGATGCCAAGCGACTTCGGGTTGGCGAAGTTTCGAATTGGACAGGTAAGGCACTTGCGGCGCCGCGAACGGAGCTTGACGACCTTCTTGCGCGGGAGGAGCTTGAAAGCGCAGGGATCTACTTCTTGCTTGGAACAAATCCCGATACGGGGAATCCTCAGGCTTATATCGGTGAAGCTGAAGTGATCAGAGATCGGTTGAAGCAACACAAGGCCAAGGCTTTGGAATTCTGGAGCTCAGTCGTTGTCTTTGTCAGTAAGGACGAAAACCTCACCAAGGCGCATGTGCGGTTCTTGGAGAACCGTCTGTGGCAAGAATCGAAGATTGCGGGGCGGTACGAGCTCGAAAATGTGAACGGAAGCAACCCCAAGTTGCCTGAGTCTGATCGTGAGGAAATGGAAGTTTATCTCTCCAAAATTAGGCAGGTGTTGCCAGTACTCGGCTCAGACTTGCTTGCCCCCATTGCTGGATCCGCCAGCCCCACGAAGGATCAGCCAAACCTCGTTTGCAAGATTAAGAATGCTTTGGCGCATGGCAGGAGAACAGAGACCGGGTTCGTTGTCTTTAAGGATTCGACGGCTGTGCTGGCCCTACGTCCTTCTGCTGAGGTCCAACACCCGTTTGTTGTTGTCCTGAGACAGAAGCTCATCAAAAACGGAACTCTTGTCGAAAAGGAGGGTGTCTTCGTCTTTGGCCAGAGCACAGAATTTTCGAGCCCAAGTGCTGCAGCGGCAGTGATACACGGCGGTGGGGCGAACGGTCTCACCGCATGGCGCGATAAGTCTGGAAAAACGCTCAAGGAAATAGAAGAGGTCTGACCTCTCACTTGAGCTGAGCCAGCAACTGATAGCTCAAGTGGCGTCGCGAATCGGATCAAACGCGCCGATCACGCCGTTGCCCCTCCAGGGGGTGAGTCGCAGCATCAGCAGAAAAGCCGGCAGGGCCGCCAAGGCCGTGAACAGGAAAAAGCTGGGCCAGCCCACCTGCTCGGCCACCACACCTGCCGGGGCGGCCAGGATTGATCGGCTCAGGGCATAGACCCCGGAGAGCAGGGCGTATTGGGTCGCGGAGAAACGCGGATTGCACAGGCTCATCAGCAAGGCCACGAACACCGCTCCCACCATTCCGCCCGCCAGGTTCTCCAAGCTCACCGCCACCAGCAACCCCGGCACCCCACCGCCAAAACGGGCCAGCGCCCAGTAACTCAAGTTGCCAATCGCGCCGGCAATTGAAAACAGCCACAGCGAGCGGTTCATGCCAAGGCGCGCAAACAGCACGCCCCCCAACACCGTGCCGGCCATGGTGGCGGCGATGCCCCAGCCCGCCTGCACCGTTCCGATCAGCTCCGGCGCAAAGCCTTCCTGGATCAAGAACGGCACCACCATCAGCCCCAGCAGTCCATCAGGCCAGCGGTAGAGCAGCACCAGTAAGAGGATCAGCAGCGCCCGGCTGCCGCCTGTGCGGCGCAGAAATTCTTTCGCCGGCCCCACCACCGCCTGGCGCAGGCTCGTCACCGGATGGACGATCGGAGCCAGCCGTGGCGCCGCCAGGGTGAACGGCACCACGGCCAGCATCAGGGCGGCGGCGGCCAGGAAGGCCACCGGCCAGCCGAAGCGACCGGCCAGCACAAAGCCGCCGGCGCCGATCGCCAACATCGCCCCCCGGTATCCCAGCGAAGAGGCCGCCGCACCACCGCCGAGTTCGCTGGCTGGCAGCAGGTCGGTGCGGTAGGCGTCCACGGCAATGTCCTGGCTGGCACTGACCACGGCCAGCAGCACCGCCATCACTCCGATCAGCGTCAGGCTGGCCGCATCGGAGCTGGGCCGCAGCAGGGCCATGGCCCCGATCACCATCACCAGGGTGAGCTGCAGCACCAGCAACCAGCCCCGACGCCGGTCTGGCCATTGCAAAGGCCAGCGATCCAGCAACGGCGCCCAGAACATTTTGAGCGTGTAGGGCAGCTCCGCCAGGCCAAGCAGGCCGATCAGGCTGAGGGGCACGTTGCTGGCAGCCAGCCAACCCTGCAGCAGCCTGCTGCCCACCATGTAGGGGGTGCCGCTGGCCACTCCCTGGGCGGCCACGGCCACCAGCCGCGAGCGGGCGTCGCCTCCTGAATGACCCGATGTCGAGTCAGGGGGCAGAGTTTCAGGGTGCACAGACCAGGCACAACTGGGCGAACCCTATGCGTTCAGAATGCGAGGAAACCCGATCACGGCCTGTGTCCTTCATCCGCTCCACCTTGCTGCCGGCCGCGATCGTGCTGTTGTTCGGCCTGGCCCTGTTCGTTGTGAGTGCCCGGCTTTGGCTGCCCGGCGACATGATGGCCCCGGCTCCTGCGGGATGAGCGGGGAGCAGAGAAAAGCCCATGCCGGAATCTGTGCCGCCGTTTTCCACCAGCCCCGCTGAGCTTGGCTTCGATCCGGAACTGCTGGCCGGGGAGCTGGCCGAAGAGCTGGCCGTCGATCCGCTCGATGCTCTCGACACGATTGAGCTCTCCAGCTCCGACATCGCCGCCGAGTGCGATCTCGGTCTTGAGCTGCTCGCCCTTGGCCGCCACGAAGACCGCATGCAGGGGTTGCGGATCTTCTGCGAACACCGCGACCCCCGCGCCATTCCAAGGCTGCTGCCCCTGCTGGAGGCGAGCTGTCCGATTCTGCGGATGAGCGCCGTCTATGCACTGGGCCGTAACCCCGATCGGCAGGCTGTGGAGCCCCTGCTCAGCCTGCTGCAGAACGACAGCAACGGTTATGTGCGCAAGGCCGTGGCCTGGAGCCTGGGCAACTACCCCGAGGCCCCGGTGTTGCTGCCGTTGATCCGGGCCCTGCAGGTGGACGTAGCGGCCGTGCGGCTCTGGGCCGCCGGGTCCCTCGCCGATGCCGGCAGCACCGGCGCGGCCAAGGCCGACCAGGCCGCGGGTCAGCTGTTGCTCAGCCTGCGGATCGACAGTGAGCCTGCCGTTCGCAGCAACAGCGCCTGGTCGCTCGGACGTCTTTACGACCATCTCGTTGAGCCCCGTCAGCAGGTACTGGTGGAGGCGCTGGTGCTGGTGATGCTCAAGGACATCGACGCGACCGTGCGCGATGAGGCCAGGGTGGCGTTGGAGCAACTCGAAAGCCCCGCCGTTCTTGAGAAGATTCAGACGCTGGTGGAAGAGGGCCTGCTCAGCTGAATGGGCTGCTGGCTGTTAAATCACCGCTGGTCTCGCATCTCTCAGCTGAGCTGGAACCCGGTTAATGTTGAGAGCCACGACTGACCTCGTGATGTCTCAACACACCATTCGTTTTCGCATTCGGCCCGACGGCCGGGTGGAAGAGGTGGTGGAAGGAGTGTTGGGGGCCGGCTGTGAACAGCTCACCGAGCGGATCGAGGCCAGGCTTGGCACTGTTCAGCAGCGCCGCAGCACCTCCGAAGCGTTCCAAGCCCAGCCCCAGACCCTGACCCCCAGCCTGCCCCTCCAGCAGTCGGCCTCCTGACTTCAGGTCTGTTCCCTTTCCTTCGTTCGCCAGCCGATCCGATGTCCCACTTCAGCACCGTCAAAACGGAACTCAAGGATCGCGACGCCCTCCTTGAGGCCCTCCGTGACCTGGGCCATGAGCCTGAACTGGGTGAGCGTCCGGTGCGGGGTTACCGCGGCCAGACCGTGCTCGCCGAATTGGCCTTGCCCCAGAGCGAAGGCGGTGACATCGGTTTCCGCTGGAACCAGCAATCCGGCAGCTATGAGCTGGTGACTGACCTGGACCTCTGGAAGCAGCCGGTGCCGGTGGAGCGTTTCCTGGCCCAGCTCACCCAGCGCTACGCCCTGCGCACGATCCTGGCGGCCTCCACTCAGGAAGGTTTTCAGGTGAGTGAACAGTCGCAGCACACCGACGGCAGCATTGAACTGGTGGTGACCCGCTGGGACAGCTGAGTTGTGATGGATCCGTCGCTCGCCTTCACCGCACCGGCCCAGGTCCGGTCCAGTGCCAGCGGCGAGGAGCCGCTTCTGGGTGGTTCGCTCCGGCAAAAAGCCGTCTGGGTGGATGAAGCCGTCTGTATCGGCTGTCGCTACTGCGCCCATGTGGCTGGAAACACCTTTTTGGTGGAACCCCTCTGGGGCCGCTCCCGCGCCATCCGCCAGGACGGCAACAGCACCGAAAAGATCCAGGAGGCGATCGATACCTGCCCGGTCGACTGCATTCACTGGGTGGCCTATGAGGAGGTGGCGGCCCTCGACGAGCATTTGCAGAATCAGGAAATCCAGCCGCTTGGGTTGCCGTCTTCCTCCCGCATGAAGCGCACGCTTCCCCGCCATTGAGTGTGCCCACCCGGCGGTTCGGGCGCACCGAATTGGCCATGCCGCTGCTTTCTCTGGGCGGCATGCGCTACCAGCAGAGCTGGAGTGATCTGCCCGCTGATCAGATCACTGCCACAAGCCAGGACCAGGTTCGGGCCACCGTCGAGCGCGCCGTGGCGGTGGGGATGCACCACATCGAAACGGCACGCCATTACGGCACCTCAGAAAGACAATTGGGCTGGCTCTTGCCCGAGGTGCCAGACCCCCAGCGCCTCCTGCAGACGAAGGTTCCACCCAACCCAGACCCGGCCGTGTTCGAGGCCGAACTGGAGCGCAGTTTCGAGCGGCTGGGAGCTCAGCACCTGCACATGCTGGCCATTCATGGCCTCAACCTTCCCGAGCACCTGGAGCAGACCCTGCTCCCCGGTGGTTGCCTGGAGGTGGCCAGGCGTTGGCAGCAGCAGGGCCGGATCGGTTCGATCGGTTTCTCCACCCATGCGCCACTGCCCCTGATTCTTGAGGCGATCGAATCGGATGCCTTCGATTACATCAATCTGCACTGGTATTTCATCCGCCAGCAGAACGGCCCGGCGATTGATGCCGCCCGTGCCCACGACATGGGCCTCTTCGTGATCAGCCCCACCGACAAAGGGGGCCACCTGCATAGCCCTTCGCCGCGTTTGAACGAACTCTGTGCGCCGTTGCACCCGATCGTGTTCAACGATCTGTTCTGCCTCTCGGCTCCAGGAATCCACACGATCAGTGTGGGTGCGGCCGGTCCGGCCGATCTCGACCTTCACCTCGAAGCCGTGGCGTTGCTGCCGCAGGCTCCTCGCCTGTTGCCGCCGATCCTGGAGCGCCTGGAGAACGCCCGGGCAGAGACCCTCGGCGCCGCCTGGCTGGAGAGTTGGTCCCAGGGGCTGCCGGAGTGGCCCGACACGCCCGGCGGCATCAACCTGCCGGTGCTGCTCTGGCTCCACAATCTGCTGGAGGCCTGGGATCTGGAGAGCTACGGGCGGGCCCGCTATGGCCTGTTGGGCCAGGGTGACCACTGGTTCCCCGGCGCCAATGCCGATGCGCTCGATCACGGCGTTTCTGAAGGCGAGCTGCTTGCGGTGCTGGGCGATAGCCCCTGGGCCGAGCAGATCCCAGACCTCCTGCGCCGCCTGCGCCAGCGGCTGGGGGGCAGCCCCAGCCAGCTTCTGATCACGGCGGACTGACGATCTCCCAAGACGATCCTCAGGGCTCCCCTGTGTGTGGGGTCAGAGGACGCCGAGTGGCAACTTGGCCGGTACGCCCACCGGCCTGGGATAGCTGGCCGGGCAGGGGGCCAGGGGCCGGAGCACCACGGCGTGGCGCACGCCACGAGCCGATGGGAGGTCGCAGCGCTCCACCCGCTCGGCGGCCGCCAACAGTGGCTGCAGCGCCCGCTCCAGGCTTTGCTGATCGGCTGGCTCCCACTGGCCGCGATACAGCAGGGCGTGGCCAGTGGGAGCCAGCAAGGGCACCAGATATTCCGCGACCACTGGCGCCGCCGCCACGGCCCTGGCCAGGGCCCAGTCGAAGCGGCCACGGCAATCAGGGTCTTGGCCGGTGGTCTCCGCCCGCTCCCAGCGCACCATGACCCGCTGGCTCAAACCCAGGCTATGGGCCATGGCCCGTACGGCTTCCGCTTTGCGGCCCACCGAATCGACCAGGGTGACCTGGGCCTGGGGTAGGGCGATCGCCAGGGCTAGTCCTGGAAAACCGCCGCCGGTGCCGACATCGATCAGCGAGAGTGCGGTGGGCGGTTGCCGCAGCAGCTGTTGCCAGGGCCAGAGGCTGTCGTAGAGCTGGGAAATCCAGTAGTCGTCGCCCTCGACAAGCCGGGTGAGGTTGAGGCGGCTGTTCCAGTGGCGCAGGACCTGCTGCAAGGCCAGGAACTGTTCGCGTTGCGTTGCCGATGGCTGCCAGGCCAGAGCGGACCACACCGCGTCGTCCTGCTCAGCAGCCATCCACGCATCAATCAGGGAAGGTTTCTCTAGGATGGCGCAGTCTGCGGGCGTGGTTGGTGGCAGGTAGCGAAACCGCCTCGTCGGCCCCAAATCACTACCAATTGCTGCAGCTCCCCCAGAGCGCCACGCCCCAGGATCTGCGGCGAGCTTTCCGTTCTCTCAGCAAGCTTTATCACCCCGATACCACCAGCCTGCCGGCCGCTGATGCGGAGAACAGATTTCGGCTTCTGCAGCTGGCCTATCTCACCTTGAGCGATCCCAATCAACGCCGGGCCTATGACAACCAGTTGCAGGTGGTAGCTCCCCCGCCAGTGCTGGTGCGGCGGGTCGAGAGAGTCCAGTCGGTGCGCCGGGCCCTCTCGGGCGGCGAGTGGTTTGCCCTGGTTCTGCTGGCGGGGGCCCTGCTGCTGAGCCTGGTGCTTGGCATCAGCCTGGCCTGGTGGCGGGGCATGGAGCTGGTCACCCCCTCCATCAGCTGGCTGGAGGCCCCAGCGGTGCAGACTGCCCTTCCGCCAACAGACGACATCGGGGATGACCGCGCTGCCATCACGCCACACCCCCCTCTACAGCCATCCTTTGCCGGCCCTTGAGCGCTGGTTGGTGGAGCTGGGTGCGGCCCGGAGCCAGGCGGATCCCAGCAGCTGGGACCTGCCCCAACCCCTCTGGAGTGCCTTGATTGAACTGGAGGTCGAGGAACTCAAGGTGAGCTGGCAGCAGCAGGGCCGCACCACCGTGCGCTTGTTCTCCTACGGCCTCTCCCGTGCCGACGTGGAATCAGCCATCCTGGCTGGGCCCTGATCCCAAGGCGAAGCTCAAGCCCGATCCCGACCTGCGCGCCGGATCAGAGCTGGTCGAGGCTGTCTTCGATGGCGGCGTAGCACCGCTCCAGCTGGGCGTCATCGAGGCAGAGCGGCGGCAGTAGGTACACCACATGGCCCAAGGGCCGCAGGAAGACGCCATGGCCGAGGGCATGGCGCTGGATCTGGCGGCCAGCCCCGTTGAGATAGCCGGGATTCTCCACCTTCAGATCGAAGGCGGCGATCGTGCCGCGCAGGCGCGGGCGGCAGACCCGCGGGTGGCGCGCCAGGCGCAGAAGCAGCGGCTGATGGCGCGCTTCGAAGCTGCCGAAGAGCCCTGGGCGTGCTTCCAGCAGGCTCAGGCTGGCATTGGCGGCGGCGCAGCCCAGCGGGTTGGCGGTGAAGCTATGGCCGTGATACAGGGTGTGGGCGGGGTTGTCGCTGATGAAGCCCTGATAGAGGGCTTCACGGGCCAGGGTCACCCCCATCGGCAGGAAGCCACCGGTGAGCCCCTTGGAGAGAGCTACCAGGTCAGGTTGGAGGCCGGCGGCCTGGGCGGCGAACAGGGAGCCGGTGCGGCCGAAGCCGGTCATCACCTCATCGGTGATCAACAGGGCCCCAGCCTGGCGTACGCGCTCCTGCACGCCCCGCAGAAACTCGGGCCGCACCATCGCCATGCCACTGGCCCCCTGCACAAGCGGCTCGAGGATCACCGCAGCGGTGGGTACCGCCAGCAACTCTTCCAGTCTGGCCAGGGCCGCGGTTTCCTTGGCCTCCACCGCTTCGTCGTCCCACCAGCTGGCCGGCCAGGGGGCCCGGGCGACGGGGCAGAGCAGGGGCTCGAACGGGGCGGAGAACAGCGACCGCTCGCCCAGGGCCATGGCCCCGAAGGTGTCACCGTGATAAGCCCCCTCAAAAGCGATCAGCTGGCGCCGAGGGCTGCCTTGGTTCCGCCACCACTGCCAGGCGATCTTGAGGGCCACCTCCACGGCGGTGGAGCCGTTGTCGGAGAAGAACAGACGCTCCAGGCCGCTGGCGGCGCTCAGCCGCATCGACAGACGCTCGGCCTGGGGGTGGCGAAAGTTGGCGAAGATCACCTGCTCAAGCTCCAGGGCCTGGGCGGCGATGGCCGCGGCGATGCTGGGCTCCGCATGGCCGTGCAGGGTGACCCACCAGCTGCTGATCGCATCGATCAGGCGGCGGCCATCGG
This sequence comes from Synechococcus sp. SynAce01, assembly GCF_001885215.1. GTDB lineage: Bacteria > Cyanobacteriota > Cyanobacteriia > PCC-6307 > Cyanobiaceae > Regnicoccus > Regnicoccus frigidus. Next base: position 1,944,173 of record NZ_CP018091.1, read on the forward strand.
CGAGTTCCAGCAGGGCGCCACTGCCGCGAATTACGCGCAGCGGCGGCTCACTGCTCGCCACCTGGGTGGTCGGATGCCAGAGGTTGGGGTGCCAGGTTGAGGAAAGGCTCAACGGCAGCGGGGGTCGAGCTTGGCGGCCCTCGCATCCAGGGAGCAGTTGACCCACCGAACCGCTGCCATTTCGATGTCGGTGAACAGCACCAGGATCCCACCGCAGAGGAGGACGACAGCCGTGCTGACCAGCAGGTTGGTGCGTGTCATGGGGCTACGTTACAAGTGAGGCTCGCTGCCAGGCCGGAGTCGTGCCAGGCCGCAGCCAGGGTCTGGGCTGTGAGCGAGGCCAGCGGCGGCAGACAGCCGAGCACGGGGGCACCCGTCAGGGCCGCCAGGGTGCTGGGGTTGTCGGCATGGATGGGTCCGTTGAACACCAGGCCCAGCAGCGGGATCCCCCGCTGGGCCAGGGCCTCCACCGACAGCAGGGTGTGGTTCAAGGTGCCCAGGCCGCTGCGGGCCACCAGCAGCACCGGCAGTCCCCAATGGCGCACCTGGTCGATCTGAAGCAGGTCACGGCGCAACGGCACCAACAGTCCGCCGGCCGTCTCCACCACCAGGGGGGCCGTCCCGATCGGCAACTCCAGGCGGCTTGGGTCGAGCAGGTCGTGCTCCAGCTCGCCGGCCCAGTGGGGGGAGACCGGATGGCTGTAGCGGTAGGCCTCCGGCAGGATCCGCCCTTCCGCCTCGGCCTCACTGAGGCCCAGCAGGCGCCTGACCCGCTTGCTGTCGCCGCCGTCTTCGAGGCCGCACTGCACCGGCTTCCAGTAGCGGGCCTTCAGGCCCTGAACCAGCAGGGCGCTCACCACCGTCTTGCCCACATCGGTGTCGGTGCCGCAGACGATCAGCCGCTGGGTCATGGCAGGAAAGAGGAGGTCATGGCGCGGGTTTCTGCCCCACCAGCAGCAGCATCTCCCAGCTCAGGCGCTTGCCGCCACCCTCTGCAGCGGGGACGGCGGGCCAATGGGCCTCGATCCGGCGCCACTCCCCGGGCTGCAACGGGGCCACAGGGCTGGTGCCGGCCCCAAGGCTTCGGATCTGGCGCAGAAAGGTCAGGGCGCTCGGAGCCTGGCGGCTGAAGCGCAGGTGGTCGACGCGTTCGATCCGCAGGTGCCGGCTGGCCAGCTCCACCAGGCGGCTGGCCACGGGCAAGGGCAAGGCGCTGCAGGGCAGGCCAGCCGCCTGGGCGGCCTGGCGCCATTGGCAAAAACTGCCGGCCGTGGGAACCGCCAGGGCCAGCCAGCCTGCCGGGCCCAAAGACTGGCACCACCGCTCCAGGTGGCGCTCGGGCTGCTCCAGCCAGTGGAGGGCAAAGCTGGACACCAGCAGCGAGGCGCCCTGCAGTTGGCCGGGCAGCCCCAGGTTGAGGTCCCAGGTGAGCCGGTCGGCGGCCTGATCCAAGCCGAGCAGGGCGGCGCAGTTGTCCAGTCGCAGCAGGGCCAGGCCGGGACGCTGCTGTTCGATCGCCCGAGCCAGCAGGCCCGTTCCCGCCCCCAGATCGACGCAGGGGCCTGCCGGAAGGGGCAGGCCGCGGCAGTGGTGGGCCAGGCGCCATGCCACGGCCCGTTGCAGCTCTGCTCCGCGTTCATAGCGGCCTGCCTGGCGCTCGAAGCCGTCCCTCACCCGCGTGGCGAAATTCGAAGCAGGCCGAAGGGTAGGCTGGCTGCGCCCGGCGCTGCTCATCAGGGCCTCTCCAGCCAATCGAAGACCGGCTCCAACAGGTCGGCGCCCAGCAGGCTGTGGCCTGCCGTCTCGATCAGCCAGCGCTCGGCCAAGGGCAGCGACTGGCGCAACAGCAGGCGGCTGATCGGTGCCACGACCCCATCCTGACCGGCTTCGACGATCAGCACCCGGGCCTTGGCGGGAAATCCGGTTGGTAGGCCGCTGAGGGTTTCCATGCGGCGCAGGTCATGGAGCAGCCGCTGCGCGTTGATCGCTTCGCTGGAGTCGAGCCCCGGGCCGAGCGGCAGCAGGGCAGCTGACTCCGGTGCCGCCGCCTTGGTGAGGAAATCGCGCAGCATGGGCTGGGCGTCACCGGCCTCCAGCCGGGCGGCCATGCCCTGCAGGGCCGTGCGCCAACGCCGCCCACTCGGACCTTCCGGCACAAAGCGCCCGAAGCTGGCCAGCAGCACCACCGCATCGGCCTGCTGCAGCACCGCTGCCGACAACAGGTGCAGGCCGAGCGAGTGCACCATCACGGCCCGCCTACCAGCTCCTTCCTGGCCGGGGAGCCACTCAGGAGCCCGTGGCGTCAGGGGGCCATAACCGCGCTCCCCGCTGCCCCAGGCCCAGCCGCGCCGTTCGGCAGCGGCCTGCCAGGGTTGCCAGGCCCGGCTGTCGCCGGCCCAGCCGTGCATGGCGATCAGCTGCCATGGCGCAGGTTCCTGGCCATGATCTTGACCATGTTTCTCGGCAGCACCGGCACTCATGGCGCGCCTCGCTGGGGTGGTGCGCCCAGGGCCAGCAGCAACCGCTCCAGGCTTCCGGAGGGAAGATCGCGGCGCAGCACCAGCCGCAGCCTGGAGCTGCCCGTCGGCACGGTGGGCGGCCGGATGGCCACGCTCAACAGGCCGCCGCGCTCGAGCTGCTGTTGCAGGGCCAGGGCCCCATGGGCTGGGCCCACCGGCAGTGGCAGGATCGGGCCTTCCCCGGCTGGCCGCCCCCAGCCCGCCTGCTCCAGGGCCCGCCGCCAGTGGCGGGCGCGCGCCTGAAGCTGGCGGCCCATCGAGGGCTCCTCCTCCAGCAGTTCCAGGGCCGCCAGGGCGGCGGCGGCCAGGGGCGGGGCCAGGGCCGTTGAGTAGCGGAAGGCGCCGGAGGTCTGCAGCAACCACTCACCGATCGGACCATCGCCGGCCAGGAAAGCGCCGCCACTTCCGAAGGCCTTGCCGAAGGTGCCGCTGATCAGGCTGACCCCCGCCAGGCCATGGGCCAGGCCGCGCCCACCGGATCCGAGCACCCCAAGGGCGTGGGCCTCATCAACCAGCAGCAGAGCCCCGTAGTTCTGGCAGAGGCCGGCGATGACGGCCAGCTCAGGACTCGTCCCCTCCATGCTGAACAGGCTTTCTGTGAGCACGAGTAGCCGCCGCTGCGGATCCTCACGGCGCTGCTGTTGCAGCAGGGCCTCCAGCGCGGCGCTGTCGTTGTGGGCGAAACGCCGCAACCTGGCGCCGCTGGCGCGCACCCCAACCAAGAGCGAATGGTGGATCAGCCGGTCGGCCAGCACCAGGCTGTGGCGATCAGCCAGGGCGATCACTGCCGCCAGATTGGCCTGAAAGCCGCTGGGGAACAGCAAAACCCGCTCCCGACCGAGCCAGGCCGCCAGCCGCTCTTCCAGGGCGGCGTGGACGGGCCGGCTGCCGCTGATCAGGCGTGACGCTCCGGCCCCGATGCCTTGAGCATCGATGGCGGCGTGGGCCGCCGCCCGTAGTCGCGGATGGGCGCTGAGGCCCAGGTAGTCGTTACTGGCCAGGTCCAGCAGCAGGGGAGCCTGGGGCTGGTCGGCCTGAAGCAGGCCAGCTCCAGCGGGGCTGAAGCTTCGCAACTGGCGGCGCTGATCGGCGGGAAGCCTCTCCAGGGCTTCGCTCAGGGGAGAGAGGGGGTCGACAACCACGCGGCGAGCGGCCAGAACCGGGCATCGGCAGGGCCTTGCAGTCTGCCCAATCGGCCCGCTGCCCATAGAGTTTGTTCATGCTCACTGTCGGCTCCGACGCCCCACGCCCCGAGGCGGGGCGCGATTCACCTGCCCCCCTTGCGCCTGGGATTCCCTCGGCTGAGGTGCCTGCCCTTGAGCAGCTCTTTCCGTTTCCGCTCGATCCCTTTCAGCACGAGGCGATCGATGCCCTCAACCAGGGGCATTCGGTGGTGGTCAGCGCTCCCACGGGGTCCGGCAAAACCCTTGTGGGCGAATACGCCATCCACCGGGCCCTGGCCCACGGCCAGAAGGTGTTCTACACCACGCCGCTGAAGGCCCTCTCCAACCAGAAACTGCGCGATTTCCGCGAGCAGTTCGGTGCCGATCAAGTCGGCCTGATGACCGGTGATCTGAGCACGAACCGGGAGGCTCCGATCGTGGTGATGACCACCGAGATCTTCCGCAACATGCTTTACGCGGAGGTGGATCGCGGCGACGACCCCCTCGCCGATGTGGAGGCGGTGGTGCTCGATGAGTGCCACTACATGAACGACTCCCAGCGCGGCACAGTCTGGGAAGAATCGATCATTCATTGCCCACCGGCGGTGCAGCTGGTGGCGCTCTCGGCCACCGTGGCCAACGCCGGCCAGCTCACCGACTGGATCGAGCGGGTGCATGGCCCCACCACCCTGGTGATGAGTGATCACCGGCCGGTGCCCCTGGCCTTCAGCTTCTGCAGTGCCAAGGGGCTGCATCCCCTGCTCAACGACGAGAAGACGGGCCTGCATCCCAACTGCAAGGTGTGGCGCGCTCCAAAAGGCGAGCGTCGCAAGGGCAAGAGTTCGAGACCACCCCAGCCGGAGGCCGCCCCCCTGCCCTTCGTGGTGGCCCAGATGGCCGAGCGCGACATGCTGCCGGCCATCTATTTCATCTTCAGCCGCCGCGCCTGCGACAAGGCGGTGCGCGACCTCGGCCGGATCTGCCTGGTCAGCGAGGCGGAGCAGGCGGTGATCGACCGCCGCCTTGACGCCTTCGTGGCGGCCACGCCTGAGGCGGTGCGGGAGGGCGGCCACGCCGACGCGCTCAGGCGGGGGATTGCCTCACACCACGCCGGGGTGCTGCCGGCCTGGAAGGAACTGATCGAGGAACTCTTCCAGCAGGGGTTGGTCAAGGTGGTGTTTGCCACCGAAACCCTGGCGGCCGGCATCAACATGCCGGCGCGCACCACGGTGATCTCGGCCCTCTCGAAGCGAACCGAGCGGGGCCACCGGCCGCTGATGGGCAGTGAGTTCCTGCAGATGGCGGGCCGGGCCGGGCGGCGTGGCCTAGACGTGCAGGGCTATGTCGTCACGGTGCAGAGCCGTTTCGAAGGGGTGCGTGAAGCCGGAACGCTGGCCACCAGCCCGGCTGATCCGCTCGTGAGCCAGTTCACGCCCAGCTACGGCATGGTGCTCAACTTGCTGCAGCGCTATGAGCTGGCCAAGGCCAAGCAACTGGTGGAACGCAGCTTCGGCCGCTACCTGGCCACCCTCGATCTGCTCGACGACGAAGCCCGCATCCTGGAACTGCGCCAGCAACTCGACACGCTCAGTGGCCCGGTCAGCGATGTGCCCTGGGAAGCCTTTGAGGTTTATGAGAAACAGCGCGAGCGGCTGAGGGAGGAGCGGCGCCTGCTGCGCATCCTGCAGCAGCAGGCCGAGGAGACCCTGGCCAACGAACTCACTTTGGCCCTGCAGTTCGCCAGCGAAGGAACCCTGGTGAGCCTCAAGGCACCCCAGCTCAAGGGCCGGGTCACCCCGGCGGTGATCGTTGAGAAGCTGCAGGGTCCGGGCCAATTCCCCCTGTTGCTCTGCCTCACCGACGAGAACGTCTGGATCCTGGTGCCCTGCCAGGGCGTGGTGAGCCTGCATGCCGAGCTGAGTTGCCTGCAGGTGGGCCAGGCTGCGGCGCCCGAGCTGCGCCATGCCGGTGAGTTGCGCCACGGCGATCAGGCCAGTGGCGGCCTGGCCCTGGCGGTGGGCTCGATGGCCAGCCGCCACGACATGGTCACCCCCCAGTACGACCTGGCTGGTGAGGTGCGCAGCCAGGCCGAGCTGGTGGCGGAACAGGAGAGGGAACTCGAGCTGCACCCCGCCCACCGCTGGGGAGACCGCCGCCAGCTCAAGAAGCAACGGCGGCGCATGGAGGAGCTGGATCTGGAGATCGAGGAACGCCAGCGCCTGCTGCACCATCGCTCCAATCGCCATTGGGACACGTTTCTCTCCTTGATCGAGATCCTGCGCTTCTTCGGTGCGCTCGATGGCCCCGATGGCCTCGAGCCCACCGAAGTGGGCCGCACCGTGGCGGCCCTGCGTGGTGATAACGAGCTCTGGCTGGGCCTGGCCCTGATGAGCGGCCACCTCGATGCCCTCAACCCGGCCGAGCTGGCCGCGGTGTTCGAGGCGATCAGCACCGAAGTGAACCGGCCGGATCTCTGGAGCGGCTTCCTCTCACCGCCCCTGGCGGAAGAGGCCCTGCACGATCTCGGCGGGCTGCGCCGCGAGCTGCTGCGCCAGCAGGAGAAGGCCGGGGTGGTGGTGCCGGCCTGGTGGGAACCGGAGTTGATGGGTCTGGTCCATGCCTGGGCCACCGGCACCAGCTGGAGCGACCTGATCGCCAATACCTCCTTGGATGAGGGCGATGTGGTGCGCATCCTGCGCCGCACCGTCGACCTGCTGGCCCAGGTTCCCTATGCCGAAGCGATCAGCGCCCAGCTGCGCACCACAGCCCGCCAGGCCCTGCGGGCGATCAACCGCTTCCCGGTCTGCGAACTGCAGGATTCAGCGCCCGCTCCGCCTGCCACGCAGGATCCGATGTTATCTGGTAGTTGAGCATGGACCATTTGCAGCTGCTGGAATCCGGTTGATTTGCCTGCAACATCCGTCCCGATTCTTTATTTGAGTGGAGCGTCACTCAAAAGTTAAAATTAGAAAAATAAAGGTGAACTGGCGACTATCAAGCATAGCGAACAAGTCAATGATCGCTTCTTCTGATGACGCCAAAAACTCTCTGCAGAATCTTCAGCGATAGCTGGCAGGCTGGATATGGCAAGATCAACAGTCTTCGAAGTCAGTCTGAAAGGTCTGGTCTGCTTATTGGCCTTGTTATTGATCTTGGCGAAACCGATCCAATTCCAATAGGTAATCTGCTTGCCTGCCTCCTGATCAGGCCGGTCATTAGTGAGACAGTACCAAGATGAGACAGTACCCAGCTTTCTAGGCTTGATGCCTCTTTCCGTGGGTGATGGTCTGTTGGAAGGCAAACTTCCTATGGATCTGTTGGTGGCTTAGACGCGATGATCTTAAGGGCAGTACTAATGAATGGCGTACAGCGCCAGAACGGTTTCTCGTTGACTCACACCCCTGACTTTGGGCCGATTCCATGCTCCGCTTCCTCCACACGGCTGACTGGCAGCTTGGCAAGCCCTATGCCCGCGTCAGCGATGCTGACAAGCGGGCCCGTCTCAGGCAGGAGCGGCTGACTGCCATTACCCGGCTTGGGTCTGTGGCGCGCCAGCAGGGGGCGGCCTTTATTGTGGTGGCTGGGGATCTCTTCGATTCTCCCCAGCCCACCCGCGCAGACGTGTCGGCGGCCTGCAGTGCCATTGGAGCCCTGAAACTTCCGGTTCTGGTGATCCCTGGCAACCACGACCATGGCGGTGCCGGCAGTCTGTGGCAGGAGGCCTATTTCAAGGAGGAGCGAGCCCAGCTGGCTCCCAACCTGCAGGTTCTGCTGGACCGCCAGCCCTTTGCATTGGGCACGATTGGGCTGGCAGGTGGCGTAGTGCTGCCCTGTCCGCTGCTGCGCAAAGCCGAGCCCCTGGATCCCACTGCCTGGTTGCGACATCTCGACTTTTCGCCCTGGGTCGATCAACCACGCATCGCCATCGCCCATGGTTCGATCCAGGGCTTTGGGGCACTCGAGAGCTCCGACACCGACGACGAGAACCCACCGGTGCCCACCAACCGCATCGATCTGTCCTCCCTTCCCGCCGCCGAGATCGACTACATCGCCCTCGGCGATTGGCATGGGCTCAAGCAGGTGGGGCCGCGGGCTTGGTACGCAGGCTGTCACGAGATGGACCGCTTCCCCCGCTCCGCCGATTACTGCTCCGGTCAGGTGCTGGTGGTGAGCGTTGCCCGTGGCGCCCTCCCTGATGTTGTTCCGCTGCCCACGGGCGGCCTGCGTTGGCACCATCTCCACCATCGCTTCAACAGTGACGACGATCTCGGGCGTCTGGAGCAGTTGCTGCGCGAGGCGATCGGTTCGCGCAGCAATGAAGATCTACTGCTGCTCGAACTCGACGGCAGCCTCAGCCTGGCGATGGCAACCCGGTTGCAGGATCTGCTGGAGCGCCTGGAGGCCCGGCTGCTGCGGCTCAAACGGCGTGATCGCACCAGCGTTGCCCCCGATCCAGCCGAGTTGCGCCAGCTCACCGAGCGCGCCGGTGATCCACTGGTCGCTCGGGTGGCCCAGCGGCTGCAGCAACTGATTGAAGCCGGCGAGGGCGGTGGCGATTCCGCTGCTGCTGATGAGCTGGCCCGCATGGGTCTGCGTGAGTTGCACCGCGCTTGCCTAAGTGGCCATGCCGAAACGGCTGGCTCCCCTTAGACCCGCAGCCATCACCACCACGCCTCACGGCTCAGACCGGAGAGAACCAACCCCATGCGCCTGCTCTCTGCTCGAGTCCGCGACTACCGCCTCCACCGTGATCTGGCGTTGGCGTTCGATCCACGATTCACGGTGATTGCTGGCCCGAACCAGTCCGGCAAGAGCACCATCGCCGAAGCCCTCCACCGCGCCCTGTTCTTGCCGGTCAAGACCGGCGGCAGCGTGCTTGATGCGATGAAGAGCGACCCTTTCATGGCCGATCCCGAGGTGGAATTGGCCTTCAGCTGCGCCGGTGACAGCTGGGTCCTGCGCAAACGCTTTGCCGGCACCCGGGGCAGCGTTTCGCTGCAGGATTCCGGAGGCCGGAGCCTGCAGGGAGAGGCGGCAGAGGAACGGCTGGCCCAGCTGATTGGTACGGCAGCTGTGGCCCGCACCCGTGCGGCGGCTGAGCAGCTCAAGGAACGTTGGGGGCATTTGTGGGTGTGGCAGGGATCCTCCAGCGACAACCCTCTCGGCCTGCCCAGTTCCAGCTACGACCATGACCGCTTGGTCGAGCGGCTGCAGGCCGGTGCCGACCTGGGGGTGCAATCGCCCCTTGATCTGGCCGTGCTCGACGACATCCAGAGGCGCTGGGCTGAGGTGTTCACAGCCGGAGGCAGCAACCGCACACCCCAGGTGCGCAAGGGATCAGCCCTGCAACGAGCCGCCGCCGCCGCCGCTGCAGCCCGCAATGATCTCAAGGACATCGAGGACAGCCTGCAGCAGCAGCAGGGGTTCCAGCAGGCGTTTGATCAGGCTGTCGACATTCAGGTACGCATGGCTTCTGAGCTGCCCCGCTGCAGCGAAGAGCGCCAGGCCCTTGAAGGCCGCCTGCGCCGCAGCCGGGAACTGATCACCCGTGTGAACCAGGAGCGCCCTGTGCTAACGGGTCTGCGCAAAGAGTTTGACGATCGCGTGGCCGACAGGGACCAGCTGGACCACCAGCGCAAGCAGGCCGCAGCGCTCGAAGCTGCTCTGGCTCCGAAGACACGGCAGCAGGTTGATCTCAACAGCCGGCACCGAGCCGTTGAGCAGCAGCGTCAGTTGGCCCGCGGCCAGCTCGAAAGCCTGCGGCAGGCCAGTGCAGAGCGCACGGCTTGGGCAGAGGGGATCGAGCAACGGCTGCGTTGGTCCCGCCTCGAGCAGCGCCGGCAGCAACTTGCCAGCCGTCTGCGGGCTGGCGAGCAGCTTCAGGCGAATCTGGCGTCGCTGGAGAAGGATCTCGCTCTGCTCCCGGGGATCGATGCACAGGCGGTGGATCGTCTGCGCCAGCGGCAGCAGGCGCTGCAGGCTGCCCGGGTCAGGGCCGAGGCGATGGCCGCCGGCATCGAGGTGATCCGCGCCGGCCAACCGGTGCGGATCAATGGGGACCTGTTGGCGAGTGGCGGCACCAGGACGCTCTCTGCCACCGCCGTTCTTGAGGTGGGCGACAACGTCGAGCTGCGCTTGGTCCCGGGAGGAGGAACAACGGCCGCCGAGGCCCAGCAGCAGCTGGAGGCGAGTGAGGCCGCCCTCAGCAAGGAGCTGGCGCGCTGGCAGCTCGACTCCGTGGATGCCGCCGCCACAGCGGAGCGGCGTCGCAGCGACCTGCTGGGTGAGCGGGAACGGCTGCTGGAGCAGCGCGGTGCAGAGGATCCGGCCTCCATTCGTCAACAACTGGATGAGTTGCGGGAGCAGATGGATGCGCACGCCGCTGACTTCGCCCCTACCAACGCCAACGCCAACTCCAACTACAACGCCAACGCAGACTCCAACTCCGATTCCGACTCAGGCCTCGATCAGGACCCTGAGACTCTGATGGCCCGGCTGGAGTCCGACCTGCGGATCGCCCGGATCGCCAGGACGCAGGCCCTCGATGCCGAGCAGCGGCAGCTGCATTTTGTCCAGGAGGCCGAGAGCGCGCTCGATTCGCTTCTGAACGCGCTCAAGTCCGCCGACTTGGCCCTCAACGAGAGTCGGAACCAGCTGCTTGAGGCCAGGACCCGAATCGATGCCGTGTTGCAGCGCCGCGGCTCTAGCGAAGCCCTGGCGGCTGAAATCGCTGGCCTGGATGAACGCCGCCAGCGTGGAGCGGCCCAGCTCAGTGAGCTTGAGGCGGAATTATCCGCTCTGGCTCCGGAGGACCTGCAGCGCCAGGCCCAGGCTCTGGATCGAACCATCCGCTCGCTGCAGCAGCAGGAACGGGAGGCGAGCGAGGCCCGCATCCGCGCCGAGGGGAAGCTGCAGGGCGATGGGCAGGTGGATCGCCAGGCTGAGCTGGAGCAAAAGCAAGCCGATCTGGAGTCGCGGCTTTCCGAGCTCGAGCGCCTCCAGAAGGAGGCCGACATTCTCTCGCTGCTGCGGCGTTTGCTGGAGGAAGAACAGAACGCCATGGCCAGCCAGTACGCCGCGCCTCTGACCAAGCGCATTGGCGCCTACCTGGCCCATGTCTTCCCGGAGGCTCCGCGCGCGAGCCTGGCCTACGACGCCCGCGGCGGCTTCGGCAGCCTTCGGTGGCGCCGTGGCAACGAGGCGGCCTTTGCCTTCGAGCTGCTCAGCACCGGTGCCCGTGAGCAGTTCGCTGCCGCCCTGCGGGTGGCCATGGCCGAGGTGCTGGCGGAGGCCTACGACGGCAGCCTGCCCCTGGTGTTTGACGACGCTTTCGCCCATTCCGATCCAGAGCGCCAGGCCGGCGTCCAGCACATGCTGCAAGAGGCCGCCGACCGGGGGCTGCAGGTGATTCTGTTGACCTGTGATCCGGCCTCAACCATGGCGATTGAACCGGCGGGCCGGGTGTGGTTGGGCGGGGCTGGCTCCCCGATGCCGTAGCCGCCTGCTGCGCCAGTTCAAGATGGCCGGGAAGGCGACCGGATGCCATGCCCTGGTTCGTGAAGCTCGAAGAAGGCGTGGTCGACCGCGCCCGCTTCGATCGTTTTCTCCCCGACCATCTCACCTGGGTCAGGGAGCTTGAGCGGCTGGGCCATCACCCGAGTACGGGCTACTGGCGCGAGTCACTCGGCAGGAATGGCAGCGGTGCCGGTGGCATGCTCCTGTTCCAGGCCCATGATTTTGCAGAAGCCGAAGCGATCGTGCGCGGCGACCCGCTCATCGCCTCTGGCTGCGTGAGCTGGATCTTGCATGAATGGCGGGTCGTGGCGGGGGAACTGGGCCGTGGCAGAACGCCTAATGGCGAGCCAAAGTCAAAGCCAGACTCAAAGCTAGAGCCAGACGCAGAGCAGAAGTCTTGAGCTGATTCAGCTGCTCTTCGCGGCCCTGCCGAGCCCGTCGCTGCCTGCGCCGAAGAAGCTGGCCAGGCTGATCCCCGCCTCGTGGGCCGCCACGGTGACCTGCAGTTTCTGGTCCTCATCGAGCCCATCCCAGAAGGCGTGGAAGAGATCGAGCGAGGCCTTGCCGGCCCCCACGGCCCCCAGCAGCGAAAGGGGGAAGGCCAACCAGGGGAAAACCAGCAGCACTACGGAAAGCACCGCTCCGACGGCAACGCCGGTTTTGGCTGTTTCCAGGCTGGTGCTGAGGATCAGTTTCAACTGGGTGGCGCGGTCGATCTCACCTCGCTTGCGCAGGGCCTCGGTGCGCAGGGCGGTGAGCAGGGCCTGGTAGATCGCATAGGTGAGCACCCCACCGACGGTGGACTCGGAGATGAACTCACCACCACCGAAGGCACCGCCGTTGGCGTTGAGATCGACGCTGGCAAAGCCCGCCAGAGGAGCCACCTCCCAGCCGGCGCGTGGAATACGAAAAGGATCCTGTTCGCGGGACATGGCGGAGCTGCTAAGACGATAAGTCTGCTTCAAATCCTGCCGATTGGGCTGGCAACCGACGGACTGGCCTGCAGAACCTCTCGGAATAGGATGGATTTGATTGCGGCGCCATTGGATGATGGATGGCAGCACATGGAACTAGAGGTATGGACACCCCTGCGAAGAGGCTTCCACAGAGGCCTTTGTGAGCTCAGTAAAAGCAACTTGTCAGTGATTTAAACTAGGCTTTGGGCTGTAATCACAGGTTTTTTGCTAAATCTTGTGTCGTGAACTTAGGCTGCCCATGAAGCTACATCCTGAAGTTTTTGACAGAAATTTATGATTATGATAAAATAATTATCTTCGCGATTAATTCCATACCTATCTCCAAAACCGCTAGCCGTCAGCAATTTGAGGCTGAGATTTCAAGCGTGCTGCCGCGCGACCCAGCCTTGGTGCTCGTCACCGATCTCGATGGAACCCTGTTGGGCGGTTCACCTGAAAGCCGCCGCCAGCTCTATGGCTGGTTGGCGGATCAACGCCAGGAGGTGTTGCATATTTTCTGTACCGGTCGGGACCGTCGGGCCGTGCGCGCCATGCTGGATGGTGGAGTTCAGCCGCCGCCGCCAGCGCCCCATCTGGTGATCGGGGATGTGGGCTGCACGGTGGCCTGTGGCCTCAGCCTGGAAACCGTGCCGATGGCCGTCGATCCGATCGAGGCCCAGTGGAAGGTTGTGGCCCCTTTGGTCGATGGTTGCCTGGACGGGGTCGCCGGGCTCAAGCCCCAGGCCCAGCCCCCCGAGCGCCGTTACGCCTTCAACTACGAACCCGAAACGTTTGATCCCTCCATTCTCGCCAGCCTGGAGAGCCTGGGGGTGGATTGCCTGCTCTCCGATAATCAATTTCTCGACCTTCTTCCGGCTGGAGTGAACAAGGGCTCCACCTTGATGCGCTTGCTCCAGCTGCTGGACCTTCCCCCCGAGCGTGTGGTCACAGCCGGTGACACACTCAACGATCTCTCGATGTTCGAAACCGGTCTCAAGGGGGTCATGGTGGGAAATGCCGAGCCCAAACTCCGCGCCCTCCATCCCGAACTCAAGAACATCTACCTGGCTCAAGACCATGGCTGCGCAGGAATCATCGAAGGTCTGCGTCACTTCGGCATGGTGGCCCCCGATTGAGCCGGTCCAGGCTTTATTTAGGCCAAGATATAAGGCCAAGGCTTAAAGCCACGGCTCAAGGATCAGATAATTCACTGTCATCGCGGTTGATCGTCACTCCGAACGGAGCGAACAGGAAAACCAGTTCGCTCAGTCGTTCTTGATGGCCATTCAAGGCGTAGACGCCACCGGCCACGAAGTCCGCGGAGCGCTGGGCCTCCTCGGCAGACATGGAACCGAGATTGAGCAGCACCGTTTTGCGCTCACGCACCGCATGAACGGCATCGAGGACGTCTTCGAAACGCAGCGGTTCCATCAAAACCACCTCCGGAGGCAAGTCTGGGAACCGGCTCATCGCCACAGGGTGCCACGCACAGCCAGAAGCGACCAGCACCAAGGCTGAGCCTGTCGGGTCGCTTATAGATCAGGCAGAAAGTCTTCGCTGCGGAGATCGGGGCGCCGCTTCAGGGCGAACAGGGTGCCGGCGTTGCCCCGGCAAACCCGCAGCTCCTGATCCAGCACTGTCATGTCGAGCCAGGCGGGAGTGCTCTGCTGCACTCGGCGGAACAGTTGCAGGCGCTGATCACCGAGGCGTGGACCAAGCCAGCCCCCCTTCTGGAAGGACACGTTGACCCGCTGGTTACCCACCACCTCAAGGCTTGCCTCGACGCCGATCGCCGTCAGACCAGCGAGAGGACCGGCCGGCCGCAACAGATTCATGCCACGGCCCAGCTCCGGCCGCAGCACCTGCAGATTTTCCAGCCAGGGCGCCACCATTAGATAAGGGAGGCTGCTGCTGCTCCAGCGCAGCTCCCAGACCCCTGCCAGCGGAGCGCGGCTATCGGCGAGATCCGCTGGTTCCTCTTGCTCTAATGCCTCGATGAGCTGTTCCATCTGCCGGTCGGTGCACCGGCCTGGAGTGGCCATGGCCTGCAGCAATTGATCACGGTTTGACATGGCATCGGGCCTGGATGGTAAAGGTCAGGTGAAGATCGCAAGTTCAAAGACCTGGAATGCCAAAAGGTCGCTGGCGAGTTGTAGGGTGATTGCGGTTCATAGACCTCTGGCTAGCTCACAACTGGGCTAGAGCCCTCGACGGATCAGTTCAAGTTTTTTTACGTTACATGACAATTTACATAGGCAACCTTTCGTTCGACGCCGAACAAGAGGATCTCCGTGACCTTTTCAGTCAGTACGGAGAGGTTCGCCAGTGCAGCCTGCCCCTCGACCGGGAAACCGGCCGTAAGCGTGGTTTCGCCTTTGTCGAGCTGGCCAATGATGCCGAAGAACAGAAGGCCATCGACGATCTGCAGAACGTCGAATGGATGAACAGGATGATCCGGGTGAACAAGGCTGAGCCCCGTGGTGGCGGCGGCGGCGGCGGCAGCCGTGGCGGCGGTGGCGGCTACGGCGGTGGCGGTGGCGGTTACGGCGGCGGCGGCGGTGGCCGCAGCCGTTACTGAATTCGTCCAAGACATTCCCCGGTGCCATTGGAACCGAGTTCTGAATTCAGGCTTGTCTTACCTCGATAGATTGGCCTGAAATCAGGTTCTGTTTCTTGTCGTAATCCGCTCAAACCCCGCTTTGGCGGGGTTTTTTTATGGCCGCAGATGGCCTGCCTAACGCTCAGGGTCGATCGCCAGGCAGCAGGTAGGCGGCCCCTGCCGCCACGATCACCAGCGCCAGCAGGGGGGCTTCCTGCCAGCGGGCATAGGGAGTGAGGCCGCTGAGTACGTCGAGCTTGAAACGGGCGGTTGCCGCCTGTCCGGCAGGCAGCCGGCGCCGCACCTTCCCCTGACTGTCGATCACCTGGCTGGGACCGGTGTTGGCGGAGCTCACCAGCCAGCGGCCTGTTTCTATCGCCCGCAACTGAGCCAGCGCCGAGAACTGAGCCTGGAGCAGGAGCGGATAGGGATCGAGGTTGGCGGAGGCCAGCAGCCAGCCGGCACCGTTCCGGCTCGCTGCTGCCAAGGCCTGACCATCGGAGAGCTCGTAGCAGATGGCCACCCCAATTGCGCCCTCGGGCCGCGGCAACAGGCGTGAGCGTGCGCCTGGCTCCACTCCACCGACGGCCGATAGGCCGCTCCAGCGCCAGAGCCGCGCAAGCGGTACCCACTCACCGAGCGGAACCAGTCGGTGCTTGTCGATCCAGCTGCTGGCCACCAGTTGATCGGGACCAAAACGCAGCACGCTGCTGCGCAGTTCCTCGCCCTCCTGGCGAAAACCGCCGCTGAGCACCTCAACCGGCTCCTGGCTGGGCAAGTTCTGGCCCAGCACCAGCGACCCTTCCGGCAGCAGCAAGGGCCCCAGACCCTCCTGGGCAGCCTGCTGGCGGGCAGCAGCCAGCTGCTCAAGCAGGCGTCGTTGCCGGCCCGGTTCGAACTTCTCCCGGGTCGGCACCGCCGGCTGCAGCACGAGAACCTCGACCGAAGCCCCCCGCTCGGCTCGAGCGGGGGGCAGCTGACTCCACCCCAGCAGATGCAACGCCGCGGTCAGGGTGGCAAAGCCAAGCCACCAGCTCCGATTGCCGCTTCGCCGTCGCCCCACCTTTGCCGCCACTCTCGCCGCAGCCGTCGCCTCAAGGGCCCGCCAGAGCAGCCAGGCGATCAAGAGCTGGGCCGCAGCCACCAAGGCGGCCCCACCGAGGGCCCCCAGGCCGGCCAAGGCCCGATCTCCCGGCAGGGGGGAGGTTCCCAGGCCGATCCAGAACAGGGGGCTGCGCGATAACCAGACTTCTGCCAGCCCCCAGATCGCTGCCGTCAGCACAGCCGTGCTCCACCGCCTTGGCCCCAGCCAACGCACCAGCACCGACCAGAGCGCCACCAGGATGGCCGCCGCCAGACCGCAACCCAGCCAGAGCGCCAGGCACACGGGCAGGCTGAGCGGCAAAGGGATCCCCACCCAATCGAGTGGGTGCAGCCACAACAGCCAGCGATGGCTCGCCAGCACAGCCGTGCCCCCCCACAGGCCCGCCGCCCAGACGCCGGCGCCGAGTCCTTTCCTGCCCCGCGCTCCGGAATCCCGCAGTGACTGCCCCCAAAGCGGCACCAACGCCAGCCAGAGCAGGGGTGGCCAGCCCAACGGGGCCAGGCTCAGTCCAGCGAGGGTCCCGGCCAGGGCCGCAACGGGTGTGGAGACCACCCAGCCAGGTTGCCGGTCATCGCCCATGGCTTGGTGCCGAACCGTTGACCATGATTAAGGACCGCCAAACCAACTGTCGCCATGGACCGGGACAACCTGCTGCAACAGCTTCTGCTCCGTGGACTTGGCACCAGCTCCTTGGTGGCAGAACGTCTGCGCAGTGTGACCCAGGGCTGGGTCAGCAGTGGCCAGTTGGATCCCGCCCAGGCCACCACCTTGGTCGACGACGTGATGCGAGCGCTGCGGGGCGATAACCCCGAACTGGAGAAGCAGGCCGGTCGTCAGATGGAGCGCAACATCGACCACTTTCTCCAGGACGTGGGCTTGGCCCGCCAGAAAGAGATCGATGAGCTGCGTGGTCGCATCGACCGCCTGGAGCAACAGCTGCGAGCCAGGCGGGAGTCGGAGACCCCCGATGGTTGAGCGACCTCTCGCTGGCTGCGAGGGGCAACTGGCAGAATCAATTCTCCTTGAGGTTGACCCGGTGCGATGCGCGACATCCTGATCAGTACGACCGTCTGCGTGGCCTGTCTGATGGTGGCCCTGTTCAGCCAGATTCTGGCGCCCAGCAGCGTTGACGCTTCCAGCTCGACGCTGGGTGCTGACCAAATCGCCCTCCAGGCGGTGTCCCAGGCAGCCGTCCAGACAGCTGCCGTAAGACCCGCAGCTCAAGCGGCGGTGGCCACCGCCCCTGAACGCCTTGAACTCGACCCCGACGATCCCAACCCCACTCTTTTCACGATGGCTCCTGAATCCGTTGCACCTGAAACCATGTCCAGTGACAGCAACGACCTGGCCCAGGCGGCCAATCTTGGTGGCGAGATGGTGGCAGCCAAGGAACGGATCACGGCAAGCGGGCTGCGGATCACCGATCTGGTAGTCGGCGAGGGCGATGGGGCCAGCAGCGGCCAGACCGTGTCGGTGAACTATCGCGGAACTCTGGAAGATGGCACCGAATTTGACAGCAGCTATGGGCGTAACCAGCCCTTCTCCTTTCCCCTCGGTGCCGGTCGTGTGATCAAGGGCTGGGATGAGGGCGTTGATGGCATGAAGGTGGGCGGCAAGCGCAAGCTGGTGATTCCGCCGGATCTGGCCTACGGCGAGCGTGGGGCTGGCGGCGTGATTCCGGCCAATGCCACCTTGATCTTCGAAGTGGAGCTCCTCGGCGTCGGCCGCTAACGGCTAGGGGGGCTACCAGGCAACATCAACCTGAATCAATTGTTACAATGGAGGTGGGCGGTGTGACCCGTTTCCAGACCTCTTTCCAGTGTCTGGCCTGCCTGCAGATCGCGATCCTGGCGCCCGGGCCCTGGCGTTCACGCCCCCGCCGCTTTCCCTGAATTTCCTCTTCGAACCCCATGACCTTTCAGCTGCCGGCGCTTCCCTACGAACTCGACGCCCTTGAGCCCCATATCTCCCGCCAAACCCTTGAGTTCCACCACGGCAAGCACCACGCCGGCTACGTCACCAACCTCAACAAGATGGTGGAAGGCACCGATCTGGATGGCAAGGGTCTTGAAGAGGTGATCCTGGCGGTCGCCGGTGACGCCGGCAAGGCAGGCATTTTCAACAACGCGGCCCAGGTCTGGAATCACACCTTCTACTGGCAAGGGATCAAAGCGGGTGGCGGCGGTGCTCCCAGCGGAGCCCTTGCCGACAAGATCTCCGCCGATTTCGGCAGCTTCGAGGAATTCGCCACCCAGTTCAAGGCGGCCGGTGCCACCCAGTTCGGTAGCGGCTGGGCCTGGCTGGTGCTCGATGGCGGCACCCTGAAGATCACCAAGACCGCCAACGCCGACCTTCCCCTCGCCCATGGTCAGAAGGCCTTGCTCACCATGGATGTCTGGGAGCACGCCTACTACCTCGACTACCAGAACCGGCGTCCTGATTACATGACCACCTTCCTCGACAAGCTGGTCAACTGGGACTTCGTGGCCGCCAACCTGGCCGCCGCCTGATCCAGACAGCGATTCCGGTGTTGCTCCTTCAGCATCGTCTCAACCCTGTTTTGATGCCTCCGCTCCGTCGGGGGCTTTTTTTTGATCCGCTGCGGAGCCGCTTTCGCTGGCTGCTGCAGCGGGTCTTGCCGCCGGCCGCACGGCGGCTGGGGCGATCCACATCGCATCGCCATAGGAAAAGAAGCGGTAGCCCGCCGTGATCGCTTCGGCATAGAGATCCAGCAAGCGCTGGCGACCGAGCAAAGCGCTCACCAGCAGCAGCAGTGAACTGCGCGGTAGGTGGAAGTTCGTGAGCAGACCCTCCACCACCTGGAAGCGGAAACCGGGCTGGATCACTAGGTTCACCGGTCCCTGGTAAGGGGTCAGCACCCCGCCATGGAGCGCTGCGACCCCTTCGAGGCTGCGCACGCTGGTGGTGCCGATCGCGATCACCCGCCGTCCCCGCCGCCGGCAGGCCGCCACGGCCTCCACGGCTTCGGGGCTCACCTCCACCCATTCACTGTGAAGCTCCAAGGCCGTGAGGTCTTCGTCTTCGACGGGGCGGAAGGTGCCCAGGCCCACATGCAGGGTGATCCGGGTCAGCTCGACGCCCCGATCGGCGAGGGCCTTCAGCAGGGCATCGCTGAAATGGAGGCCGGCCGTGGGGGCGGCCACCGCTCCGGGTCTGCTGGCGTAGCGGGTCTGATAGCGCTCGTCGTCGCTGGGATCGTGTGCGTGGATATACGGCGGCAGCGGGATTTCGCCGTAGCGCTGCAACAGGCCTTCCATCGCCGCCGCCGTGTCGCGCTCGCTGGCAAAGCGGATCACCCGGCCGCCGCTTGGCCCGTCCACCCCGACGACCTCCACGGCCAACGGCGGTTGATTCTCGGCTTCGAGTTGCAGGATCTCGCCTGCCTTGAGCCGTTTGGCCGGTCTGGCCAAGGCCCGCCAGCAGCCATCTCCGAGGGGATCGAGCAAAAGAAGCTCCACAGCTCCGCCACTGGCCCGGCGGGCTTTCAAGCGGGCCTTGAGAACGCGGGTGTCGTTAACCACCAGCAGATCGCCGGGTTCCAGCTCCGCCTGCAGATCCCAGACCTGCAGGTGACGGGCCGAGCCGTCGGGCTCGACCGCCAGGAGCCGGGAGGCGTGGCGGGGCTCCACCGGCCGCTGGGCAATGCGCGACTCAGGCAGATCGAAGTCGTAGCTGGAGAGTCGTAGGTCGGGGTGGAGATCTCCGTCTTCAGGCGCTGCGCTCACGTCAGAGGGCCAGGCTTTCCGGGTCGGTTTCGATCAAGGCGGCAAGATCCTTGAGGAAGGCCGCGCCGTGGGTGCCATAGATGACCCGGTGGTCGGCGGTGAGGTTCACCTGCATCTGGCGCTTCACCGAGATGGAGCCGTCGCTGGCCGCCACCACGCAGGGCCGCGAAGCCGCCACAGCCAGGATGGCGCCGGTGCCCGGCGGCAGGATGGCATCAAAGCGATCGACGCCATACATGCCCAGGTTGGAGAGGGTGAAGGTGCCGGTGCTGTACTCGGCTGGCTTGAGCTGTTTGGTGCGGGAGCGGGCCACCAGGTCGGCCCAGCTGCGCGAGAGGGAATAAAGGTCGGTTTTGTCGGCGTTGGCCAAGACGGGCGTGAGCAGGCCACCGTCATCCATGGCCACCGCCACCGCCACATTGACGCTGGCCGGATAGGCCATGCCGGCCTCGCTGTAGGCCGCATTGACCTGAGGATGGCGAGCCAGGACAACCGCCACGGCCTTGGCCAACAGGGCCGTCATCGTGACCCCCTTGGCCTTCACCTGCTTGTAGAAGGCATCGAAGCGATCGGTGGTGATCGTGTAGCCGACGTGGAAGCAGGGGACGGTCAGGCTGGCCGCCATGTTGCGGATGACTGCCTGCTGCAGGGTGTTGAAGGCCACGGTCTCGCCGGGGCTGCCGAAGGCCTGGCCCAGAGGTGCCGCGCCCGCTGCCCCTGCGGCGGAGGCTCCGTTGCCTGCCAGCGCAGCGGTGGCAGGTGCGTAGGAACTGCTGCCTTCCGATACCCGGGGCACGCTCAGCGGCTGGCCGCTGGCCCGCTCCACGTCCTCGGCCTGGATGCGGCCATGGGGGCCGCTGCCGCGCAAACTTTCCAGGGCCACGCCGAGCTGCTTGGCCAGCTTCTTGGCCCGCGGTGTGGCCACCAACCGGCCGTTGGCTGCAGTTGTCGTGGCGTTGGACATCTCCGCCACCGGCGCCGTTGCCGGTGACGCCGCCACTGGAGCCACGAGGGCCTTCGCCGCTGGAGCTGGTTCAGCCGCCGGTTTCACCGGGGCCGTTGCCGCTGCAGGCGGCTTGGAGGGTGCCGCAACGGCAGCGGCAGAAGAACTAGGAGCGCTGGCCTGGGCGGCGGCGATCTCGGCCTCCGTTTCGACGATCAGGCCGATTGTTTCGCCCACGGGAGCTGATTCTCCTGCTGGCATCAACACAGCGGCAAGGAATCCCTCCTGGAAGGCCTCCACATCCATGTCTGCCTTGTCCGATTCGACCACCAGCACGGATTCACCGCGGGCAACTGGATCGCCGGGCTTTTTCAGCCACTCGACGATCTTGCCCTCCGTCATGGTGGAGCTCAGGGCGGGCATGAAAATGTCGTGGGTCGCCAAAGTCTTGATCCCAGAAGCTGCCGGCCACGCATTTTACCGGTGAAGGGGCCGTTAGGGGTGGAGCTGCGGCCCCGCTTTGGGCGTAGCCCTGATGGAGGAGGCCCTCATGGAGGTGCTCTCCAAGGGCGACGCCCTCAGAGGGAGATCGACTCAGAGGTCGTGGTCTCAGGGGCGGTGGTCTCGCCTCCCTCGATGGATTCGATCACGCCGTCACGCACCAGCACCGCCACCTGCAGCTTCTGGACCAGGTTGTCGCCCACCCTGATCTTGCAGGTGCCCTCGATTTGGCCCTGGTCAACGATTTGCTCGAACACCAGTTCCCGCACCTGGCGTTGCTGCTCGAGCAGGGTGCGCTTCTGCTCTTCGAGTTCGCTGCGCTTGCTCGCCACCTGTTGTTGCACGGAGCCCACCTGCTCCTGGACGCGCGGGTCGAGCGGATTGAGGCTCTGCCGGCGAATCTCGCTGACCAGTTGCTGACCTTCCTGTTCCAGCTGGGCAAGCTGTTGGTCGCTGTTGCTGACCGCGGCACTGAGTTCCCGCTCGGCATCCTCCTTCCAGCGTGGTGTCACCACGGCACGCACGGTGATCGTGCGTTTGATCGTTAAGGGATGGCCGTCAGTCATGGGAAGGGGGAAGCGTCCCCCAGGCTCTCAGGCCAGCGGTCAATGGGTCAACCAGCAGTCAAGGGGTCAACTGCGGTATAGCGACTCGATGGCCTCAGCATCGCGACTGGCGATCCGATCGCGGCGCTGCTTGAGGGTCTGGGTGAGCAGCCCGTTCTCGATCGTGAACGGCTCCACCAGAGCGACCCCACAGATCCGTTCATCGGAGCGGGAACCGGGGCGAGCGGCCAGCAGCCGGTTGAACTCTCCTTTGAGTGCACGCAGCACCTCGGGGCTGGGCCTCTCTGCTCGGGCCACCATCAGCGCCGCCAACTGGCGACGGTCCTGGCCGACCAGCATCAGCTGCTCCACCAGCGGGTGGGCCACCAGGGCGTCTTCCAGGGGGCCGGGCTCGATGTTTTCGCCACTGCTGAGCACGATCGTGTCCTTGGCCCGGCCAGTGAGCACCAGGGTGCCGTCGGGCATCAGGTGGCCGAGGTCGCCGGTGTCAAACCAGCCCTTGCCATCAAGCACCGCGGCTGTGGCCTCGGGATTACGGAAATAGCCGCCCATCACCTGGGGGCCCCGGCCCAGTACCCGGCCCCGCTCACCCCAGGTCAGGGGAGCGCCGCTCTCGGCATCGACAATCTTCAGGGCCGTGCCGGGCAGTGGTTGTCCGGCGCTGCCGCGGCGGTTGTGCCAGCGCCGCCGGCAGGCCAGCACCGGGCTGGTTTCGGTGAGCCCGTAGCCCACCAGGAGCTCGATGCCGATCGCTTCGAAGAAGCCATCCACGTGCAGGGCCAGGGCACCGCCGCCGCTGATTGCTGTACGCATCACCCCCCCCACCAGTTGCTGGCGCACCTTGGGCCAGAACAGCCGGGAGGCCACGCCATGCAGCGGCAGGCTTGCCAACGCCAGGCTGGCCGCCAGCAGCCGCCGCGCCGGGGGTTCGTTCGTGAGGGTGAGATTGAGGGCCCGCCGGCGCTGCAAGGCATGGAACCGGCTGATGCCCAGGGCCGTGCCGATCAAGCGGCGCCGGGAGGACGGCATGGCAGCGAGGGCATCCTCGAAGCCGGCCAGCAGCGCTTCCCAGAGGCGGGGCACGCTGATCATGTACTGCGGTTTGATCCGCTGGAGATCGCTGCGCAGGTGCTTGAGCGTGGTGTAGGCCTGCTGGCAGCCGCAGGAGAGCAGGAAATATTCGGCCATGCGCTCGTAGGCATGCCAGATCGGCAGCACGCTGAGCGCCCGATCTCCTGGCTGCGGAGACACCGCCACCCCGAGGCTGCCGAGCTGGTGCAGCAGGTTGGCGTGGCTGAGGGGAACCCCTTTGGGGCGCCCGGTGGTGCCCGAGGTGTACAGCAAGGTGGCCAGGCGCTGGGGGCCACCGGCGGGTAAGGCCGGCAGGGGCGCCGCCGCACCCCGCTGTGCAAAGGCGTCCCAGCTCAGGCAGGGCAGCACGGGCCGCACAGGGCCGTCTGTGGTGGGGCTGGTCGGGGCCACAGTCTGACTCACAGCCGGACTGTCCTCAATCACCAGTACGAAGCGCAGCGCTGCCCGTTGCTGGCTGCCTAGATCGAGATCCCGAAGCAGCTCGGACGATTCCACCACCAGGCCAATGGCGCCGGAATTCTCGAGGATGTAACGCAGTTCATCGATTGGCGCCGTGCTTCCCCGAACCGCGTCGGCGGCGCCGGCCCGCATCAGGCCCTGATCGGCCACCAGCCAGCGGGGAGAATTTTCGGCGAAGAGGGCCACCACATCACCGGCCCTCACCCCGAGGGCAGCAAAGGCGGCGGCGGCCTCGCCGATGGCGGTGTTGAGGCCCGTATAGCTGAGGCACTGGGGCGGATGGCTGTGGGGGGCCTCCAGGGCCAGCGCTTCGCCATAGCGTTCCGCCAGGGCCGGCCAGAGCTGCTCGAGGCCGTTCAGGCCGCTCCAGTCATGGCGCGCGGCCAGGGCCTGCTGATCAAGGCGATCGCCCTGCCAGTGGATCTCAGCTCTGCCTTTCACGAAGGATCCCGCTCGGTTGGCCCCTAGCCATATCACCTCCAGAGCCGCTCAGCCAGGGTCGGCGAACGCAGGGTCAAGCCAAACCGGCTGGCCAGCGCTTGCTGGAGCAGGGGTTGCACCTGCTCGGGGAGCAGACCGGGGATCCAGTCGCAAAGGCGGCCTACCGGACGATCAATCAGCCCACAGGGTGCGATGGCGCCAAATCCGCTGAGATCGCAGTTCACGTTCAGCGCTAGACCGTGCTGGCTGATCCAGCGTCGTGCTCCCACCCCGAACGCCGCCACCTTCTGACCCTCTAACCAGACACCGGTCAGGCCCTCGATGCGCTCGCCGGCCAGTCCGAGGACAGCCAAGACATCGAGCACCGCCGCTTCCAGCTCGCGCAGATAGAGGTGGAGGTCGGCGCCATGACGGCTCAGGTTCAGCACGGGATAGGCCACCAGTTGACCAGGCAGGTGGTGGGTGACCTCTCCTCCCCGATCGATCCGGAACAGGGGGGCCGGCGCTGCGGCCGGATCAAAGCGCAGGTGCTGCTCAGAGGCCCCCCGTCCCAGGGTGTAGCAATCGGGGTGCTGCACTAACAGCAAGGCTTCAGGCCCGCTGGAGTCGGCCAGCAGGCGCGCCTGCAGCACCCGCTGCCAGCCCCAGGCCAGCTGGAAGGGAACAATCGAAATGGGATCGAAAAGGATTGCGTCAAGTCGGGAATTCATGCACTCGCCTGCTTAGAATCAAACCAATCGGATCGCTGCAAAGGTGGTTCGATGCAGTTCAATTCGTTGCAGTGGAATTTGATGCAGTGAACGTTGCTCCGGCCGCTTGGGCAGGGGTGATTGCTGTTTCCACTGTTCTTGATGCAGAGGTGTTCGATGAAGCTCTTGATCCACGGACGCAATCTTGAGGTCACTCCAGCCATCCGCGATTACACGCAGGCCAAGCTAAGTCGGGCGATCAACCATTTCGAGGGTCTCGTCCAGGAAGCCGATGTCCATCTCTCCGTCGCGCGCAACCCGCGGGTGACCCAGCAGACGGCCGAGGTCACGGTCTTTGCCAACGGCATGGTGATTCGAGCCCAGGAACGCAGCGAAAACCTGTACTCCAGCATCGACATGGTGGCCGGCAAGCTCAGTCGTCAGCTCAAGCGTTACAAAGAACGTCTCAGCGATCATCATGGCGAAGAGTCTGCCTTGAAGCAGGTTGATCAGCTGGATGATGAGGCCACTGTGGCAGCCATCCAGCCGGGTGATCTGATCGGTGATCGTGAGCCTGCCCTGCCGCCGCCGGCGGTGCGGCGGAAGTATTTCTCCATGCCACGCATGGGCCTGGAGGAAGCCCTCAATCAACTGGAACTGATTGACCACGATTTTTATGTTTACCGCGATAGCAAAAGCGGTGAAATTCAGGTGGTCTATCACCGTAATCACGGCGGTTATGGAGTGATCCAATCCAAGGAGTCCTGAGCTTTTGGCCCGCGATCGCCCTGACCTTGCTCCTCTGATCGATCATGCCCTGCTCGATCCCCACCAAGGTCGGGAGGCGATTGGGCGTTGCTGCGACCAAGCCAGGCATTTCGGCTTTGCCGGAGTGTGCGTGTCCTCCCGCTGGCTGCCGGTTGCCCGGGAGCGACTCGGGCGTGACACCAAGGTGAAACTTATTGGCGTTGTGGCCTTCCCTTTCGGCGCTGTGCCCAACGCGATCAAGCGAGCTGAGGCTGAGGCGGCGGCGGAGGCCGGGGCTGATGAGCTCGATCTGGTGCCGGATTTCGGTGCCCTTGCCGATGGAAATGGCGGCGCCGTCTACGACGAGATTGCTTCGATTGTCGAGCTGGGCCTGCCGGTGAAGGTGATCCTCGAAGCAGGTCGACTGGGGCGCGAAGCCCTGCAATTGCTCGTGGAGGCCTCGATCGACGCCGGCGCCGCCTTTCTCAAGACCGGCAGTGGGTTCGGGCCGGCCGCCACCGCCGAGCAGGTCAGTGAGCTGCGGGAATTGGCGCGTGGCCGTGCCGCCATCAAGGCCTCGGGGGGAATCACCACCCTGGAGCAGGCCTTTGCCTTGGTCGAAGCGGGAGCCACTCGGCTGGGCACCAGCCGGGGGGTGGCCCTGATGGAGGCCCTGCGCCGTCCACCCTCCACTGGTTCAGCGTCCAGCATTCCATCGACGAGCCGCCAGAGCGGGGATGGGCCGGCGTGAGTCCGGACGGGCGGCTTGAGGGCTTGTGCCTCAAATCCGGCCCTCTTGGAGAGAACGATCGCCTACTCACCCTGCTCAGCGATGGCGAAGGCCTGACGCGGCTGGCGGTGCCCGGCGCCCGCAGGCCCCGCAGCAGCTTGGCGGCGGCTGTGCCGTTGTCACTGCTGCAGTTGCAGGTGAGTGGGGGCAGCGGCCTGCGACGGGTTCGTCAGCTCAAGGTGCTGCGCAGCTACAGCCAGCTGGCCCAAAGGCTGGAAACCCTGGCGGTCGCCCAGGCCCTTGCCGAGCTCTGCCTGCAGCTGGTGCCCAGTGGCGATGGGGTGGCCGGGGTCCTCGACGACTTGCTGATGCAGTTGGGTCGCCTGGAGCAGGTGGTCAAGGAACACCAGCCCAACCTCGAGGCCTTGGCGATCGCGGTGCAGGGCAGCGTTCACCTGCTCGCCCTCGGCGGCTACGGCCTGCCGCTGCAGAGCTGCGCCCGCAGCGGCCGTGCGCTGGAGCCCCCCGTGGGGAACTGGGACTGGCGCTGCAGCCTGCTGCCCAGCCTGGGCCTGCTGATTGGGGCCGAAGCAGGTGCCGTGCTGGTGCTTAATGCCTCGGAGCTGGCCCTGTTGCAGCGTCTGCCGCGGCCCGGTCTGCCCCGACGCCGGGACGGAACCCTGATCGGGCCCGAAGGGG
Organism: Synechococcus sp. SynAce01; assembly: GCF_001885215.1. Lineage (GTDB taxonomy): Bacteria > Cyanobacteriota > Cyanobacteriia > PCC-6307 > Cyanobiaceae > Regnicoccus > Regnicoccus frigidus. Next base: position 1,970,643 of record NZ_CP018091.1, read on the forward strand.
TATGGCTGCGGCTGCTGCAATTGGTGGAGGTCTGGGGCGGCGAACACCTGGGCCGCCGCTGCCGTGCCTTCAGCCTGTTGCGCGGCTGTTTCGAGCCATCCACCCGGTTGGCCATGGGCTCTGAGCCATCATTGCCCCGTAACGGTTGACACCTTGAGCGGATACTCCAGACCCACGCCCCCGCCGGGGCCGGCCGATGCCGCAGCCAAACAGGACGAAACCAAGCAGGATCCACCGAAAGGGAAGGAAGGGCTTGAGGCGGTGCTGGCCCTGCCGGAGTTCCGGCGGCTGTGGATCGGGCAGATCTTCTCCCAGCTGGCTGACAGGTTCTACATCGTGCTGATGGTGTTCCTGATCGCCCAGTACTGGGTCACCGACACCCCCCAGGACAACGGAGCTTTGGCCGAGGCTGCCGCCACCCTGCGGCTCGACTTCGAGACCCGCACCCAGATGATCACGCTGCTGGCCACAGGGATCTATGTCGCCAATACCTTGCCCGCCATGCTCCTGGGCACGGTGGCTGGTGTCTGGGCGGATCGCTGGCCCAAGCGTCAGGTGATGGTCGCTTCCAATGCCCTGCGCGGCGGCCTGGTGCTGCTGGCTCCCCTGGCCCTGATTCCTGGCCCCTATCTGTTCGGCCTGAGCTGGGGGTACTGGGGATTGATCGGGATGACGCTGCTCGAATCGGTGCTGACCCAGTTCTTCGCCCCGGCTGAGCAGGCTGCCATTCCCCTACTGGTGCCCAGGCCGCTGCTTTTGCCAGCGATTTCTCTGTATCAGGCCACCAGCATGGGTGCCACGATCGTGGGCTTTGCCCTGGGGGATCCGGTGCTGCGGTTGCTGCGCAACGGCTTCGCGGCGATCGGGATCGGCGGCGGCGAGTTCGTGCTTTTGCCGCTCTGCTACGGGCTGGCGGCTTTTTCGATCAGCACCATTTCGATTCGCGAAACGCCGCGGCAGGAACGCGGAACCAGCGTCTGGAGTGAAATTGCCCAAGGACTGGACGTCTTGCGCGAGCGGCCCCGCCTGCGCAGCGCCATGCTCCAGCTGGTGCTCCTATACAGCATTCTTGCGGCGCTTTACGTTCTGGCGATCAGCCTGGCTTCAGCCATCCAGGGCCTCGGGCCCACCCAGTTCGGAACCCTGCTGGCGATGAGCGGCGTGGGTATGGCGGTGGGCGCCCTGGCCGTGGCCCAGCTCGGTCAAGGCCTGCGCCGCCGGCTGATGGCCACCTCCGGACTGGGCATGATTTCGTTCAGCCTGGTCCTGCTTGGCCAGGTCACCGGCAACTTGGTGCTCACCCTGGCGCTCTGTGCATTGCTTGGTATTGGTGCTTCGCTGCTGGCGATCCCGGCCCAGACCACCATCCAGGAAGACACGCCAGAGCCCCTGCGCGGCAAGGTGTTCGGCCTGCAGAACAATCTGATCAACATCGCGCTCAGCCTGCCGCTGGTCCTGGCGGGAACGGTGGTGAGTCGTTACGGGCTGCTGCCGGTGCTCTGGATCCTGGCGGCAATCGCCGCTGTCGCGGCCCTGCTGGAGCAGCCCTGGCGTCGCTGCTAGCGTTCAGTTTCAGAAGAGCGGGGCAGGTGGCTCATATCGCCTGGCTGGGCAAGAAATCCCCTTTCTGCGGCAACGTCTCCTACGGCCTCTCCACCACCGAGCGGCTCCAGCAGCTGGGCCACCGCATCAGCTTCATCCACTTCGATAATCCGTCATCTGGCCTGGGTTTTGGCTGGGATGGCCTGCAACTCGAAGGCCGCCAGACCCGAGGCAGTGCTGAGAGCCGATCCAGTGCGGTTGGCCGATCGGAGGGCGACAGCGGTGATGTGGCCTTGCCCTATCTGGTCAAATCCCAGGCCTACACGATCCCTTCGCCCGGAGCGCAACGGGAGCTGCGCGAATCGCTTGAACAGCTCAAGCCTGACCTCGTCCACGCCAGCCTCACCCTCTCGCCGCTGGATTTTCGGCTGCCAGACCTTTGCCAGCATCTGGGTGTGCCGCTGGTGGCCACCTTCCATCCGGCTTTTGATGCGGGCCTGCGCAACCTGTCGGCCGGTACCCAGCAGCTGACCTATCAGATCTATGCACCGACCCTGGCCAAGTTCGACCGGGTGATCGTGTTCTCCGATCGGCAGGCCGAGCTGCTCGCCCGGCTGGGGGTGCGCGAGGAGCGGCTGGCTGTCATCCCCAACGGGGTGGACACCGACCGTTGGCAACCTGCCCCCACCGGCGCGATCACGGCCGAACTCGCCCAGTTGCGCAGGCGGTTCCAAGGTCGTCGGGTGTTCCTCTACATGGGCCGGTTGGCCACGGAGAAGAACGTGGAGGCCTTGCTGAAGGCCTGGCGGCTGGTCCGCCCCCAGGGCTGCGTACTGCTGATCGTCGGCGATGGCCCCCTGCGCGGGTCACTGATGGCGAGCTCCGACGACCCCGATGTGGAGTGGTGGGGCGATGAAGCCGACTGCGACAAGCGGGTGGCCCTGTTGCAGCTCACCGAGGTCTTTCTGCTGCCGTCGCTGGTGGAGGGTCTGTCCCTGGCGTTGCTGGAGGCGATGGCTTGCGGAACGGCCTGTGTGGCCACCGATGCCGGCGCTGACGGTGAGGTGCTTGAGGGCGGCGCTGGCATCGTGATCAGTACCCAGGGGGTCACGACCCAACTGCGCACCCTGTTGCCAGTGTTGCGGGATCAGCCGGTCCTGACGGCCGCGCTCGGAGTCCGTGCCCGCGCCCGCGCCCTGGAGCGCTACACCCTCGGGCGCAACATCGCAGCGCTCGAATCGCTGTATGCCGAGCTGGTTCCCTTGCCATCGCTGGCGGCCTGAGTCTGGCCTCGGGCGGGTTGCTCAGCCGAGCATCGCGGCCTCCAGTCGGCTGCGGATCACGGCGGTGAGCTGGTCGACTGCGGTCCGGCGATCCGAGCGATAGAGCCCGAACTGATCACCCACCTCGATCGACTCCCCCACCACGATCGTCACCCGGCGCGGCCCCAGCGAGGGGGGCGCTTCCGCCTGGGGACTACGGATCCAGGCGATCGCCCCCCAGAGGATCAGCAGCAGCTCGCCGTAGCGGTCGATGCTGGGTTTTTCAGCCACATAGGAGCCGCTGATCGAGGCAAACTGCTCCGCCAGCCGCATGTGATTCATTTGGATGGCGGCTTCCTGGGCGCTCCAGTCGGCCAGGCTGAGCTCAAGGGCGGAGCTGCCCTCCAGATCGTCGCGGTACATGGCTTGCCAGCCCGCCTGCTCGATGCGGTGGCAGCGCTCCACGATCGAGCCCTTGGGCCGTAGCTGGAAATGGGCCTCAGCCTGCGCCAGGGCCCGCTCCCGCAGGCGCACGATCCTGGCCTGAAAGGCGGGTTCTTCGGCGCTGCTGGGCGTTTCTGTCTGCCCTGGGGGCTGGTCAGTGGGCTGCACTGGGGGCTGGCCGTAGAAAGCTTCCAGCTGGCCAAGCAGTTGTTCGGCCAGGTGAATCAGACGGCCGTAGCGCCGCTCGGGTTCTGCTGCAGCCCCGGTTGCTGGGAGTCCCAGCAGGTCTTCCATCCGGCCCAGCAGCTGATCGATCCGGTTCCAGTCGCAAGCCACCAGGTGGTATTGCAGCGCCACCGGCACGATCACGACCCGTTCGTCACGCCCCGCGGCGGCGAGATCATCGCAGCACCAGAAGGCCATCTGGGCCAGGCCGGGTTCAAGCGGGCCTAGCAGTTCCCCGTGGTTGTTGGTGCCCCCTTCCGGCGCGATCGCCAGCGGGAAGGGGCCATGGGCGCACAGGTTGCGGGCCGTTTTCAGGGCCCGGCGATCGAGCCTGCCGCGCTTGATTGTGATCCCGCCCAGTTTCGAGAGCATCCAGCCGGCCGTCTGGCCGGCCCAGAGCGGAATGCCCCTGTCGTAGAGGAACTGGCCGTGCACGGGCTGCGCCAGGGGCAACTTCAGGCGCCGGGCCGCCTTGGGTACCTCCTTCCAGACCAACTGGGCCATCACCAGCGGGTCGGTGGTGGAGGGATGGCGAAAGGCGATCAGGAGCCGGATCCGGCCGGCCTGGGCATCGGCGAACAAGCGGGCCAGGGGCTCGGACCCGCAAACCTCCACAGCCCGGACGCCGCGCCAACGCAGCAACAAGGGCAGCGCCAACCGGGCCAGGCGATGGAACCAGGGGGTGTAATCCGGTGGGATGAAGCGAAGGCCGGGCTGGACGCCCTGGATCGCGGCGCTGGGCATGGGGTTCCAAAGGGCAGCGTCAGGGACTGGGAAACAGGACGGGGGGATCGGAGCAGCGGTTGTCCGCGGTTGACTCAGCCGAACCGGGGGCGCTCCAGCTGAGGACCAGCTGGTCGGCCTCGGTGCTGCCTTGGGCTGGGAAACCAGGCAGAAAATCCTTATCGGTGGCCGGGCTGTAGGGGCCCTGTTTGATCTCCAGCATCACCGAATCCGGCTGCAGTGCCACCAGGGTGTGGAACTGGCGATCGAGCAGCAGCAGGCCGATCGCCCCCTGCAGCACAACGAGACACTCAAAGGCGGCGGCGGGAGCGGAGCGCAGGTGACAGTGGGGCCTCACGTAGGTGCCGGGCTGCAGCCTCTTATCGAACAAGGCCTGATCGAGCCGCTTGAGCATCAGGCCAGCTGCTTGGCGTAGCGATCGGACACCACCGGCCAGTTCACCACCGACCACCAGGCGTCGAGGTAGTCGGCGCGGCGGTTCTGGTACTGAAGGTAGTAGGCGTGCTCCCAGACATCGTTGCCGAGCAGCGGCGTGCCCCGCCCTTCTGGCAGGTCCATCAGCGGGTTGTCCTGGTTGGCGGTGCTCACCACCTCGAGCGTTCCCTTCGGATTGACGATCAGCCACACCCAGCCCGAGCCGAAGCGCCCTGCTCCCGCCGCCTTGAAACTGGCCTGGAACGCCTCGAAGGAGCCGAAATCGCGATCGATCGCTGTCAGCAGCTCGGGCGATGGTGCTCCGCCCTGGCCGGGCGACGTCAGCGAGGCCCAGAAAAAGCTGTGGTTCCAGTGGCCGCCGGCGTTGTTGCGCACCGCGTTCGAGCGCCGCGACGGCCGCTTCAGCAGCGCTTCGAGCTCCAGGCCGCGCAAGGCCGGTTCCGCTGCCACGGCCGCATTCAGGTTGTTCACATAGCCCTGGTGATGGCGGTCGTGGTGAATCGCCATCGTGGTGGCCTCAATTGCCGGCTCTAGCGCCGCGTTGGCGTAGGGCAGGGGCGGCAGCGAGAAGGCCGCATCGGCGGCCTGGGCCATCGGGGCTGGTGCGAAGGCCAGCAACAGGGCCAGCAGCCAGGACAGGAGCTTGGGCATGGCGTCGGGGGTGTGCAGGAGGGCTTTGTCTGCCAAGTATGGGAACGGCGGCTCAGTCGAGCGTCTGCTGGACCGCTGCTGCAGCGTCTTCGCCGCTGCGCACCGCCCCCTCGAAAAATCCTGGCCAGCGCTCGGCCACCTCGGTGCCCGCCCAGAACACCTGGCCATGGGGCCGGCGCAGGGCATCGCCGCAACGGCTCCACAGCCCCGGCGGCATCCAGGCGGCATAGGCGCCGCCCACGAACGGCATGGTCGGCCAGTCCTTGACCACAAAGGCCGCCGGAGTCAGGGCCTGCGGCCCCAGATAGGCAGCCAGATCGCCGAGCACCGCCTGCTTCTGCTCCGCTTCGTCCAGCTTTGCCCAGCGCTGGTAGCGATGGCCCACCACGAAGGCGGCCAGCACTCCCCAACCGCTTTGGGGATCGGAACTGTCGGCGCAGAGTTCCACCCAGGGGCGATCACCGATGGCGATTCCCGAGAGCCCCAGCTTGCGCCACCAGGGGCTGGTGTACACCACCAGCATTTTGGCGCAGGCGCCCATCGCCATCTCCCGCTGTAGTTCCAGGCGGTCGGCGGGCAGTTCCGGCATGAAGTGCAGGCGAGCGGCCATCGCCGGCGGCATCGCCACGATCGCGGCACGGCAGGGGTAGTGCGCTCGGTCGGTCTGGACCAGAACCGGGTGAGCGGCCCCAGCTCCTGGGAGTTCGCCCTCGCGCTGGTCCTGAACCACGCTTTGCAGCACGGCCCGCACCGGCTCGCCCAGCCGCACCACCCCCTCGCCCAGTTGCGTGGCCAGCAGGGCCGGTAGCTGGCCGGCGCCGCCATGCAGCAGCTCCTGTTCGGGCTGCTCGCCCTGGGAGGCGGTGCGCTGGCCCCAGAGCACATGCAACAGCGACACCTGCTCGGGCTCCGCTGGGCCGAGGAAGCCGACGGCGCGGCAGAAATAGGCGAAATACCAGGCGGCGAAGGGGGTGTGGGAGTGGGCGTCGATCCAGTCCTGGAAGCTGAGCTGATCGAGTTCAGCGGCGGCGGGATGGTGGTGGGGGTGACCTTCGGGCAATTGGGCCACCAGCTCCTCGAAGCGCGCCAGGGCCGCCATGGCGTCGTTCCAGTCGGCAGTCGGCACTGCCGGTGGCTGGCCTTCGGCAAAGCCCTGGAAGAACCCGGCGAAGCTGCAGCGGCTTTCGCCGAACACCAGCACGGTCTTGCCGCTATGGGGCGATTCGAAGCGGCGAATGCCGTGGCGATCGAGCAGGGCCTGCATGCGGCTCTGGCTGGGGCCCACCCACTGGCCGCCCAGGTCGATCCAGGGGTTCTGCTGTCCGGACAAGCTGCCACCGATCTCCCCACCAGCCAGCTGCAACCGCTGGCCGACCATGCGCCCGCCGAGCTCAGGGGCTGCCTCGATCAGGCGCACCGAGCGGCCGGCCACCTGCAGCGCCCGGGCCGCCACCAGGCCGGCGAGACCGGCGCCCAGCACCACCACATCAACGAGGCTCTCGCTGGGCGGCTCGGGGTTGTTCCGTGTCACCGCATCGCTGGGCCAGGCTCCCCAGATTGCCCGATGCTCTCGGCCATGCAGGCCGCGAAGGCTGCCGCAGGATCGCTGGCCTCACGGATCGGCCTGCCGATCACCAGCAAGCTGGCGCCGGCCGCCAGGGCTTGATGGGGTCCCATCACCCGGGCCTGGTCGCCGGCCGCGCTTCCCCTCGGGCGGATGCCGGGTGTCACCAGCAGGAAGGGGCGGGGGTGACTGGCCCGCAGCCGCCCCACTTCATGGGCGGAGCAGACGGCACCGCCCACACCGGCGGCCACCGCCAGGGCCGCGAGGCGTGAGCTGTGGCGCTCCAGGGGCTCGCCAACAGCCAGTTCATCTCGAAAGCGATCGGGCTCCCAGCTGGTGAGCACGGTCACGGCCAGCAGGGTGGGAGCGGGCAATCCCGCTTGCGCCGCTCCGGCCACCGCCGCCGCCTGGGCCGCCGCCAGTGCCTGGCTGCCGGCCGCAGCGTGCACCGTGATCAGCTCCGCTCCCAGGCGGGCGGCGCTGCCCACAGCCCCGGCCATGGTGGCTGGGATGTCGTGGAATTTCAGATCCAGAAACACCCGCAGGCCGCGGCGGCGCAGCTCAATGACGAGCGCCGGCCCGCAGGCGATGAACAACTCCAGGCCCACCTTCACCCAGCGCAGCTCGGGCAGGCGATCCACCAGCGCCAGGGCCAAGGCGGCCTCTGGGTAATCGAGCGCCACGATGATTCGATCAGCGGCATCTCCGCCCAACTTTGGGATCACAGGGGGTTCACCGACCGCTGCTCAGATTAAAGATCCCAGCCCGTCAGGTACCAATCAGCCGCCGGAACGTTTTCTTGCCGAGCTGCAGCACCTTGCCGTCCAGTTCGGCGGCGGCGAAGGCCTGGAGCGGGTCGCTGAGTTTGTCGCCATCGAGCCGTACCGCACCCCCCTGGATCTGCCGCCGGGCCTCGCCGCCGCTGGCGCAAAGCCCCAGCTCGCGCAGCAGGGCAAAGGCCTCAATGGGGAACTCCACCGCCGCCAGTGAAACCTCCGGCACGGTCGCCTCTGCCGTACCGGCTGAACCCAGCGCGCCTGCAGCCTTGCCACTGCCTGCGGCTACCAAGGCCGCGGCATCGGCCTGGGCCGCCAGCGCCGCAGCCTGGCCATGGCGGCCGGCGGTGATCGCCAGGGCCATCGCCTTCTGGCGCTCCCGTCCGCCGGTCGGCAGCTCGGTGAGGTTCAGCCCGGTGAGCAGGGTGAGGTACTCATCCACCACCGCATCGGGCAGTTTCTCCAGCTTCGAATACATCGAGAGCGGGTCGTCACAGAGGCCCACGGTGTTGCCCAGGCTCTTGCTCATCTTCTGCACCCCATCAAGCCCCGGCAGGATCGGCAGCAACGCCCCGAACTGGGGTCGCTGGCCGAAATGGCGCTGCAGATCGCGGCCCATCGCCACATTGAATTTCTGGTCGGTACCGCCCAGCTCCAGGTCGGAGCGCACCGCCACCGAGTCGTAGCCCTGCAGCAGCGGGTAGAGGAACTCGTGCAGGCTGATCGGCGTGCCGGAGCTGTAGCGGTTGGCGAACTCCTCTTTGGCCAGCATCTGCCCCACCGTGGCGGTGCCCAGCAGCTCGATCACCTTGGCCAGATCCAGGCCGGCGAGCCATTCGCTGTTGCGGCGTACCTCCAGCCGGCCGGGGGTCTGGAAATCCAACAGGGCGTGCTCCGGCGGCTGGCCCTGGCCCAGCTGGGCCAGGTAGGTGGCGGCGTTGGCGTCCACGGCGTCGGCGCCCAGCTGCACCCGGGTGGCGCTCTTGCCGCTGGGATCGCCGATGCGGGCGGTGAAATCGCCGATGATCAGAACGGCGGTGTGGCCGGCGTCCTGGAACGCCCGCAACTTGCGAAACAGGATGCTGTGGCCGAGATGGATGTCGCTGCCGGTGGGGTCGATGCCCAACTTGATCCGCAGGGGCCGGCCGGCTTGCTCTGCTTCGGCGAGCCGCGCCCCCATGATTTGATCAGGATCGCCCCCCCGTCCATTGGGAAACAGATCGGCCAAGCCCCTCTCCAGCCACGGCGGCAAGCCAAACCCCTGCCTCTGCGGCGCCCCCACCATCTGGCCCTGTCTCTCTTTGCCGGCGATCGTAGGCAGCGACCCTGCTGACCTCCCCGGCTCGCTCAGCCATGGGCAGGTTCAGCCTTCAGCGCCCAGCTCCCGCTTCATCCGCTCCAGGGTTTGGTTCATCTGGCTGAACATCTGCTCGGGTGTCATGCCGAACTGGCCGAGCTGGGTGCGCAGCTGCTCCACGGTGAGCTTGGCCTGGAAATCCTCGGAGAGCTCGAAGCGTTTCATGAACACCCGGTAGCGATCCATCAGCGTTTCCATCCGCTCGATGAACAATTTCTTGCCTTCCCGGTCGAACTTGCCGTAGTCGCCCCCGAGCTGGGTGAGCTGCTGGTAGTCGCCGAACAGGCGTTTGGCCTCGTCCTGAACGATCTCGGATTCGAAGAACCCCATGGAAGCGGCTAGCCGTGGTGCAATAGGAGCGATTCTGGGCGGCACCTGGCTTGGGCGGGAGTGCGGATTGACGTAATCGAGCCGCCACTACCGCTAACTTCGGGCCAGTTGTGCGTTTGGGCGAGTGCCGCCATGGCCAAGGGGCAGTGGTTGGATGCGCTGGCCCGCCGCCTGCTGGTGGCGACCGGACAGTTGCCGGCCCCGGCCGCCCGTGCAAACAACCCGGCTGGCCCAAAGACACCGGCCAGCGCCGCGGGCCTAGCGGGTGCCGATGAGATCGAGCGGGATCTGCTGGCTTTGAAGCTGGCCCAGGATCCGGACCTGCGGCTGCGCAACGCCGATGAGGTTGGTCAGCTGGCTGCCCTGGGTTGGCATCTGGATGTGAACAGGGCCACGGCCGCCGACTGGCTGCGCCTGCCCGGCATCACTCCTAATCAGGTGGACCTGCTGTTGCGGCTGCAGGCCGGAGGCGTTCAACTCAGCGGCATCGACGACCTGCAACGGGTGCTGGGCCTCCAGCCCGCCGAGGTGCACTGTTGGGAGCCCCTGCTGGCGTTCCGCTGGTACGGCGATAGCCCCCGCGACGGTTTGCTGGCCCTCGATCTCAACCGCGCCAGCACAGCCCAGCTGCAGGCTCAGCTGGGCCTGGATCCGGAGCGTGGTCAGCGGCTGGTGCGCGAGCGGGGCCGCGGCCCGTTCCAGGACCTGGCCGATCTGCAGCAACGGCTGCAGCTTCCCGCTGACCTGGTCGAAGGCCTGATTGGCAAGGTGAGCTTCGGTAAGGGGCCTTTGGGGCCGGAGCTGCCCCGGCGGCGATGACAAACTCCGCTCGACAGGGGGAGCTGTTCCCGGCGGGTGCCGGCAGCGGTGATGGACCCGGCGCGGCCGTTTCTGCCCTGCTGCCGCTGCGGCAGCGGCAATTGCTCGCTTGGCAAAATCGCTTGGCCAGCTTCCAGCAGCCGCTGTTCAAGGCACTGGGGACCCACCACCAGGCCCCGGGAGAGGCCAGTCAGGGGCAGCTGTTCGCCACGGGACGGCCTGGCATGGGCCCCGATCCTGCTGCTCTGGCTGCCCACTTCAACCCGCTGGCCCTCACCCCCCAGAGCCTGCAGTTCTGGCGCTGGCCGCAGCAGGCTCAGAACGGGGCGGCGCTCTATGTGGTGATTGACCAGCCGCCCCACCTCAACATCCCTTTGCTGCTGTACATCGGCGAAACCTCGCGGGCCGATCTGCGCTGGAAGGGCGACCATGACTGCAAGACCTACCTGGCGGCCTACGGCGAGGCCCTGCAGCAGGCCCAACTCAAGAGCCTGGCCAGCATCCGCTTCTGGGCGGACGTGCCGGTCGCGGCAAGGGCGCGCCAAGTCCTTGAGCAGGCGCTGATCCGCCGCTGGCAGCCCCCGTTCAACAAGGAAACGCGCCAACGCTGGGCGACGCCCTTCACCAGCGACCTCGGCTGAAACCCGTCCAGGGCAGGCCGTGGAGCCTGGCTACGATCGCGGCCTCAAGATTTGCGCCCCCCCATGGAGTTTCGCTGCACGCCCGTCTCGCTGAGCGACTGGGGCGGTGACACCCTGGCGGTGGGTCTGGCCCAGGACGATCACGGACCGTTGCAACAGGCCCTGGAAGCCCGCTTCGGCCCCGATCTGAGCGCCCTGCTGGAGCAGCGCCGCTTCAAGGGCAAAGCCGGCGATGTTCTCACCTTCACCCTGTTGGGCCAGGCACCGGCCCAGTTGATCGTGGTGGGGCTAGGGGAGGCGCAGGCTGGCGATGTCGCCGGTCTGCGCAGTGCCGCTGCAGCGATCGCCAGGGCAGCGGCAGCCTGTAAAGCCTCCGATCTCGGCATCGCCCTGCCCAGCGACGGACTCGATCCCAAGGCCGCGGCCCAGGCGATCGCCGAGGCGGTGCGGCTCACCCTCTATGCCGACCAGCGCTTCAAAAGCGAAGTCGAACCCGCTGCGGTGCCGGGCTCGATCAGCCTGTTGGGGCTGCCGGAGTCGGCCCAGGCCGGTCTGGATGGCCTGGGGGCGATCTGCAGCGGCGTGGAGCTGGCCCGCCAGCTGGTGGCGGCGCCGCCCAATGTGGTCACGCCCCAGGCCTTGGCCGACACCGCGGCCGAGATCGCCGGCACCTATGGCCTGGAGCTGAAGGTGCTGGAGCGCGCCGACTGTGAAGCTCTCGGCATGGGCGCTTATCTGGGCGTGTCCCAGGGCTCCGCGTTGCCGCCGAAGTTCATCCATCTCACCTACCGGCCCGTTGACGGGGCCAGCCGCCGGCTGGTGTTGATCGGCAAGGGGGTGACCTTCGATTCCGGCGGCTACAACCTCAAGACCGGTGGCTCCCAGATCGAGATGATGAAGTACGACATGGGCGGCAGTGCCGCCGTGCTCGGAGCCGCCCGGGCCATCGCCGAGCTCAAGCCAGACGGTGTGGAGGTGCACGTGATCGTGGCGGCCTGCGAAAACATGATCAGTGGCGAGGCCATCCACCCCGGCGACATCCTGACGGCCTCCAACGGCAAGACGATCGAAGTGAACAACACCGATGCCGAAGGCCGGCTCACCCTGGCCGATGCCCTCGTCTACGCCAGCGGGCTCCAGCCTGATGCGGTGGTGGATCTGGCCACCCTCACCGGGGCCTGCGTGATTGCCCTGGGTAACGAGATCGCCGGCCTCTGGTCGCCCAGCGATGGCCTCGCCGACGCCCTGCTCGAAGCCGGACGCCTCGGCGGTGAGCAGTTCTGGAGGATGCCGCTGCAGGCCTCCTACAAGGAGGGGCTCAAGAGCCCCGTGGCCGACCTCAAGAACACCGGGCCAAGGGCAGGCGGCTCCATCACCGCCGCTCTGTTCCTGCAGGATTTCATCGAAGCAGGACCGGCCTGGGCCCACCTGGACATCGCCGGCACGGTCTGGAGTGACAAGGGGCGGGGGCTGGATCCAGCCGGTGCCACGGGGTTCGGCGTGCGCACCCTTGTCGAGTGGGTAAGCCAGGGAGGACCCGCTTAAAGTTGGCCCCAACGCCTGACCGCAACGCATGGCCGTTCAGAAGATCCGCTGGTACCTCAGCGCCCAGCTCGGAGTGCTGCTGTTGCCGTCGGGGATCTGTCTCGTCGGTGAGGCGATCACCCGGCGAACCTTGCAGGAAGTCGCCCTGCTCAATCAGATGGTCTCGCCGGCCGGGCCCTGGTTCTGGTACGGAACGTTTGGTCTGATCTGTGTGACAGCCGGGGTGGGTCTGATGGTGGAAAGTGGGTTGCTGCGCGGCTATCCGCGCCAGGGGCGTATGCCAACCAGCACACCTGGCCGCTAACGAGCCGCTAGGCAGCCACTTGCTCCAGGCCCTGCATCAGGCTGGCTTCGGGGGCTTCCAGTTCGTGGATCTGCCAGCTCACCCGCTCGCCGAAACCGGCCAGCCGGCGATCGAGATCATCGGCCGCATGCTTGGGGCTGGCGAAGGGACCGATGTGGCGGGTCACCAGACCATCGCGAATCGTCAGTAAATACATCTGCAACCTCCTTCCCATCCACCCAGCGTAGGCTCAAATCCCCTGCCTAGGCAGGGCCTGGAGCAGGCCAGAAACCTGGGAACCCGTTGCCCATGAAGTGATCAGTGATCCTTCTCTGCAAGCGGCTGGTTCAACCCTGGGTAGCCTTCAGGACTTCTGCTCAGGCCATGGCACAGAGGTTCGAGCTTTTGAGCCCCAGATCTGATTGAGCCGCTGATCGCGTCCGCATGACCAGCGGTAATAGTTGTATTTGAGCTTGTTTTGGCGGGCGTAGTTCTGGTGATAGGTCTCGGCTGGCCAGAACTTGCTGAGCGGTCGGATCTGCACCCGTATCGCGGCTGCTTTCTGGTCCAGTTCCCTGCCCGCTGCCTGCAGGCTGGCGAGGGCCTGCTCCTGCTGACGTGTGCCGCTGGTGAAGATCGCCGGGCGGTAGGAGGCACCACGGTCACAGAACTGGCCGCCACCATCGAGGGGATCGACGTTGCGCCAGAACGCCCGCAGCAGGGTGGGATAGCTGATCTGGTCGGTCTCGAAGCGCACCTGCACGCTCTCGAGATGGCCGGTTCCACCGGCGGTCACCTGGCGATAGGTGGGGTTGTCTTTGGACCCACCGCTGTAGCCACTGACCGCATCGACCACTCCGGGGAGCACCTCAAGGTCGTGCTCCAGGCACCAGAAGCAACCACCGGCGAACACTGCCTCCTCGATCACGGCTTGAGCCGGCGCTGCGGAAATCAGCAGGACGACCAGACCTAAGAGCAGACCACGCACAAGCCCAGACCAGCGCAGGGCACCGGAGTGGCTGGTCTGCTGATTCGTCATGGCCGGCTCAGAACTGGTGGTGGGGAAGGTTGTCCGATCATCTTGCAGGGCTGTCAACTCCGGTGGGAGAGGGGGGCGACGGCTTTTCGAGGTTCGGGGGTCTCGGGCAGATGGTCGAGGATTTCGTTGGCCGCCCTGGCGGTGACACCCGGTTCGCCCAGGCACTTCCGCAGCCGGCGGTAGCCATCCAGCATCCGCTCGCGCGCTGGGCCGGGATCCAGGAGTGGCAGGGCGGCCGCCACCACCGCCTCGGCACTGAAGCTGTCCTGGAGCAACTCCGGAACGAGCCGCTCAGAGAGCACCAGATTCACCGGTGAGATGTGATCGACGCGGAAGTGAAGAAGATGGTGGGCGGCCCAGGCTGTGGGGCGGCTGACGCGGTATCCGACCACTTGGGGCACCCCGCGCAGGGCCAGCTCCAAATTCACAGTCCCTGACTTTGTCAGGGCGAGGTCGGCGGCGGCAGAGAGGACCGGCCGCAGGCGGTCCGCCGCTGCGGCGGGCACCACCTCACCCCGGACGCCAGCCTGACGCAGCAGGGCGGCCAGCGGGGCTTCGAATGCCGCCTGGCCCGCCGGCACTATCACCCGCAGGCCAGGGCGCTGGCGCTGCAGTTCAGCCGCCGCTGCCGCCAGGGTGGGCACCAGATAGCGCATCTCCTGGCTGCGGGAAGCGGGCAGCAGCAGCAGCAATGTTTCGCCTGCCGCCAGGCCCAGTTGCTGGCGGGCCTCCTCCCGGCTGGGTTGCTCGCTGAGCGTGTCGAGCAGGGGGTGGCCCACCCAGGTCACGTCGGCTCCCCGCTCGGCGTAGAAGCGCGCTTCTTCCGGAAAGATCGCCAGGATGCGATCGGTGAAGCCGATCAGCCGGGTGCTGCCGCCCTCACCGATGCGGAACGCCCATTCCTGGGGTGCGATGTAGTACGTGATCGACACCTTCGGCAGCCGGCGTCTGAGGGTGAGCCCCAGGCTGACATTGGCTCCCATGTAATCGATCAGCACCACACCATCGGGCGGGGTCTGGCGCAGCAGCCGGCCCACCCGCCGCTGCAGGCGCAGGGTGGGCAGCACCAACGGCAGCGCTTCCCACAGCCCCATCGCCCCCATCGGTGCGGTGTTCGCCAGCAGCCGGGCCCCGGCCCGTTCCATGCGCTCGCCGCCTAAGGCCAGGATCTCCAGCGGCAGTCCGCGCCGGGCGGCTTCGGCATGGAGGGCCTGGATCAGCAGCCCGCCTTGGAGATCCCCGGACACCTCGCCGGTGCTGATCAGCAGCCTGGCCATCAGCGGTGGTGGGGCAGGGGGCCGCGCCGTCCTGCGGTGATCGAGGCCTCAAGAAAGCTGCAGAGCTCTTCGGCGGCCGGCAACAGGTGGTCTTGGCGGATGCGGGCCAGGGCTTGCACCAGCACCTGATCGCCGCGGTACAGGCGGTTCCAGACCTCCTGCAATTGCTTCAGTTCGGCACCATCGGCGCGGTCTGAGAGCCCGCTGCGGCGCAGGCCGATCCGGTTGAGCCCTCGCAGCCGCCCCGGATGGCCCTCAACGATCGCGAAGGGAGGCACATCGCGGTCGATGCGGCTCATCCCACCCACCATCGCCAGCTTGCCGATGTGGACGAACTGATGAATGCCCAGCACCCCACCGATCACGGCCCGATCGCCAATCACCACGTGGCCGGCGATCGCCACACTGTTGGCCACCACAATCCCATCGGCCAGCTCACAGTTGTGGCCCACATGGCAATACGCCATCAGCAGATTGCCGCTGCCCAGTACGGTCTGCTCGCCATCGGCGGTGGCCCGATTGATCGTGACGCATTCGCGAATGGTGTTGTCGTTGCCGAGCACCACTTCGGTGGGGGCGCCGCTGTACTTGAGATCCTGGGGTTCAAGTCCGATGCAGGCGCCAGGAAAGATGCGATTGCGCGCGCCCATGTGCACCCGCCCTTCGATCACCACGTGGGGGCCGATTTTGCTGCCGGGGCCGATCTGCACGTCCGGGCCGATCACGGCAAACGGTCCGATTTCCACCCCACTGGCCAACTTGGCGTGGGGGTCCACCAAGGCAGTGGGATGGATCGATGTTTCCACGGCTGCGCTGGTCATTGGCTCAGTCCACCAGCGAGAACAGCAGGTCTCCGGAACACACGCGTTGTCCGTCCACCGTGACCTCGCCCTTCACTTTGCCGAAGCGCTGGCGTTTGAGCGATAGGAGTTCGCAGCTGATCCGCAACTGATCGCCCGGCACCACCGGCCGACGAAAGCGCACACCATCGATTCCAGCAAAGACGAACAGGCCCTTGGGCAGTTCGGGCATCTGCACGAGGATCAAGCCGCCAACCTGGGCCATCGCCTCAACGATCAACACCCCGGGCATCATCGGCCGGCCAGGGAAATGGCCCTGGAACTGGGGTTCGTTGAGGGTGACGTTCTTGATGGCCACGGCACGCTTACCGGGCTCATGTTCGATCAGCCGGTCGACGAGGGCAAAGGGGTAACGGTGCGGCAACAGATTGAGGATCTGCTCACTGGTCAGCAGAGGAGTGCCGGCGAGGGAAACGGTCAACGGGCTTCAGGCAGGTCGGATTGTGCAGCCAGGGCCGCCGCCAGAGCGGTGTGCAGCCCATGGGATCCGCGGAAGGCAAACACCTGAGCTCGGGGCAAGCCCACCAGCGCCAGATCGCCCAGCAGGTCCAGCAGCTTATGGCGCACCGGCTCCTGGGCAAATCGCAGCGGTGGATTCAACCACTGCTGGCCATCGCAGACCAGGGCGTTACTGAGGTCGCCGCCCTTGATCAGGCCAGCCTTCTGAAGCTGTTCCACCTGCTCGCGGAAGCCGAAGGTGCGGGCCGGTGCGATCTCGCTCACAAAACTCCGGGGGGTGAGTTCGAGGGAATAGAGCTGCCGGCCGATCGCCGGCTGGCTGAATTCGATCGCCGCGCCGATCCAGGGGCTGGTGCTGGGCAGTGCGGTGGCGAAGCTCTGGCCTTGCTGCAGGGTGATCGGGGCTGAGAGCTCCTGCAGGGGCGCCCGTTCGCCGAGGGTCGTCAGCCCTGCCTCGGCGATCGCCTCCACCCAGGCGAGGGCGGAGCCGTCGAGGAGGGGCACCTCCTCACCGTCCACGAGGATGTCGAGGTGGCTGAGGCCGGTGCCGACGATGGCGGCGAGCAGATGCTCAACGGTGGCCAGACGGCGCTGATCGAACCTGAGCGCCGTGCAGAGCTGGGTTTCGCAGACCTGGGAGGGATGGAGAGGGGTCAGCGCACCACCGGGCTGATTCAGCCAGCCCAACCGGTAGCCGGCCTGGTTGCTTGGCTCCAGGCGCACCTTTGACGTGGTGCCGCTGTGCAGGCCCACGCCCTGGCATTCAAGCGGGGCCGTCAGCGTTAGGGCCTGGGCATAGGTCTCAGGCCAGATCATGCTCAGAATTTCCAGCCAACCCCGAGGTTGAAGCGCCAGTCACCGCTGAAGTCACGGCTGGCCACCTCCAGGCGCAACGGCCCGACCGGCGTTGTCACGATCAGGCCGGTGCCCACCGAGAAGCCACTGCCTGGCTTGTTCAGCAGGCCGCCGGGATTGCCCTGCACATTCGACTGGGTGCCGAAGGTGGTGCCGCCATCGATGAACACTTGCCCGCTGATGATGCTGAACAGGGGAAAGCGGTATTCGATGGTGGCCTCCCCGAAGCTGCTGCCCACACCGAGGTCACAGTCGGAGAAGCCGCGCACGGAGTTCGATCCGCCCAGGCAGAAGGCTTCGTAGGGAGGCAGGTCGCCGATGTTGGTGCCCGCCGTGACCTGAAAGGCCAGGGCCTGTTTGCAATCGGTTGGTTCGCCAGGCTCCGGCCGGCAGCCTCTGTAGAACTTCAACCAGTTCACCGGGATGAAGAAGGAGTAGCTGCCGCGCAGGCGATTGAAGGTAGGGGAATCCGGGCCCACCGAGACGAACTGCTCGGTGCTGACGCTCAGAAAGCTGCCTGAGGTGGGGTTGCGCGGGTCGTTGAGGGTGTTGCGGGTGGCGGCTACACGCAGAGCCACCAACTGGTTGCTGCTGGCGCAATTGAAGGCGACACAGACCACATTCTCGATCGGCGCCTCGTCACCGTCGAAATTGTTGGTGCTCACGCCGAATGGCATGGATTCACCGGCGAAGTTGATCGGCCTCACTTCCTGGGCACTCGCCCCCAGCACGATGTTCCACATCGCCCGCTTGAACGGGTCGCCGCTATTGAGAGGCCGCACGAACTGGATGTTGCCACCCACCCGCTGGATCGCGATCGAATTGCCGTCGTAGTCAAACCAGCTGTTCCCTGGGGATTCGTCTTCGGCCTCATTGACGGAATCGAAGCGACGGCCTTCCGGGTTGCTCCTGGAGTTGATGTTGTAAGCAACGCTCGTGCTCGGAGCTTCGTAGAAGTCCGAGGCGGTGTTGATGTTGCCGTTGTCCTGGCTTTGATAGATCTGGGGAACGTCCCGACTGATGAACAACCGGGCCCGGAAGGCTGTGCGGTACTTGTCGCCTTTGATCCAGGGATCCGTGAACGAGATATCGGCCAGGCCGCCGAACTGCCCGTAGGTGAAGTTGACCGACATATCCCAGGCGCGGCCGATCAGGTTGGTGTCCTGGAGCTGAATTTGGCCGAAAACCCCCTGGCTCTGGCTGTAGCCGAGACCCCCTGAGAGAGAGCCAGTGGACTGCTCGACCATCCCCAGCACAATCACCACCTCGCCTGGCGTGGCAGGAACCGGCCGCAGAGTCACCTTGACATCGCCGAACAGGCCGGTGCCGTAAAGGCGCTTGATGTCTTCCTCGAGGTTGCGGCGGTTGAAGATCTCCCCCGGCTTCGTCGAGATCTCCCTGGTGACCACCCAGGGCTTGGTTTTGCCACGGATCGGTTCGCCCTCGTCGTTGGTGGCCGAACCCTCCCTGTTGAGAAATTGCACCTCCACCCCCTGGACGGTGCCTTCGCGAACGGTCAGTTCCACCACCCCCTCCGGGCTGACCCGACTCGGTCCAGTGATCCTGGCGAGCGAATAGCCCTGGTCCGAGTACCAGGTCTGCAACTCCTGCACGCGGGCCTGCAGGGTGTTGAGGTTGAGGGTCCTGTCGAAGTCGGCGGCGAAGGTGTCTTCGAGAACCTCCGGGGGAAGCTTGATGTCAGCTGTGCTGAACTCCACCTTCTGGAGCACGGGGTTGGCCGTGGCGATCACCACCAGTTGCACGCCGAGCGGGCCGTCCACCGGTTGGATGCGCACATCCGAAAACCAGCCGCTGGCATAGATGGCGGCGAGATCGGTCTGAAGCTCAGAACGGGAGACGCGGCTGCCGGGTCGGACCACCATGGCGTCGTAGACGGCCAGCTCCAGCCGTTCCGCCTCGGGGTGGCCATCAAGACCCTCGACCACGACCTCACTGATCAGCACCTTCGGCTCAGTTGGGCTCTCGGGCGCCAGGCTGCCCGGGCCTGGCGTGAGCGGGGCTGTTTGGGGCGGAGAGACCGGAATGGTGGTGTCCACTCCTGCTGGAGCCTCTGGCTGGCCTTCAAGCAGCTCTGCTGGCTCAGGGGTTGGCTCAGGGGCCTGGTCCGCATCGAGCGGGTCAGGCTGGCTCGATTGGGGCTCAGTGGATTCGGGTTCGCTTGCTTCGGCCTCAGGCGCCAGGGCTTCAGGCGTTAAGGCTTCAGGCTCCTCGGGTTGGGCCTGGGCGAGTTCGGCTTGGCTCTGGGCCGGATCGCCCTGGGCCTGAACCCGCGCCGGTGCCAGCAGCGAACAGAAAGCCAGCAGTGGCAGGGCCGCCATCAGGCCGACAGTGCCGTGCCGACGGATCCACCCAGAGAGGGAATCGGTGCTCGGGGCGTTGCGGGTGCCACCCATGATTCTCCGAGGCAATACGGCTACGCCGCAAATTGCCGTGACCTTACCGGTAGACGCGGGGTTGAGGGCAAACCCCTTGGACCCGTTTCAGGACCTCCCCATAGGCTTCGATCACGCCACCGAGGTCCTGCCGGAAGCGATCCTTGTCCAGAATTCGATCGCTGGGATCCTCCACTTGGCAGTCCCAGAGCCGACAGGTGTCCGGGCTGATCTCATCGGCAAGCACCATTTCACCGCCTGTGGTGAAGCCGAACTCAAGCTTGAAATCCACTAATTCAAGCTGCACACCGCTGAACAGATCTCGCAACAGGGCGTTGATCCAGCGGGCCAGCCGCTCCAGTTCAAGGCGTTGCTCGCCCGTCACCAGAGCCAGCCATTCCAGCCTGGCCTCGGTGAGCAGCGGATCCTCGAACGCGTCGTCCTTGTAGTACAGATCGAGCAGCGGTGGCTTCAGCGGGGTGCCAGCCGCGATCGGTAGCTGGCGGCAGAGTGAGCCTGCCGCCAGATTGCGGATCACCACCTCCAGGGGGATCACCCGCACCGGTTGCACCAGCATCCAGCGGTCGCCATCGATCCCCCGGTAATGGGTGGGTACCCCAGCCGCCGCCAGATGTTCGAGCAAGAGGGCGGAGATCCGGCAGTTGAGTGGCCCCTTCCCCTGCAACTGGGCCTTCTTGAGGGCGTTGAAGGCTGTGGCGTCATCCTTGAATTCGACGGCCAGCAGGTCGCTCTGATCGGTGCGAAAAACACGTTTGGCCTTGCCCTCATAGAGCAGGGGGCCGAGCTGGTAAGCAGTCATGGCGCAGGGGGGGACGGCAAGGGAACGGCAGGGGACGGGGTGGGGGTGTGCCCGCCACCCGAGCGGGGCGAGCGCAAGGCCCGCTCCAGTTGCTCGGCCCGGACCCTCTCGGCCGGGTCGTTACGCCGCAGCAGCCATTCGGCATAGGCATCGTCGATGCGCTGACTGAGCCGCAGGCGCCGCGCCTCACTGGCGCTGGAATCTGTGCCAGCGGCCTGTTGCAGGCTGGCCTGCAGATCGAGCAGTTCGGCGGCCAAACCCCAGGCGGCGGCCGCGGCGGCCTGGTCCAGGGCCATGTCCAGCAAGCGATTGCGTTCGGCGATCGGCATGGTCTCCAACACCAGGGCGGCCCGCTGCAGTCGCTGGGCTGCCACCCGCCCAGGCAGCCGGCCAGCCAGCAACAGGGCGGCGGCCTCCTGCTGATGGCCCTGCACGGCCAGATGATCGGCGAGTACGTCAAGGGCAGGCCTGGTTTCCAGGCTGCCGTCCTCCTGGCGCCGCATCGGCAGGGGCGTGAACTCGAGGCTGGCCAGATCCCCGGCGGCCAGGCGCCGCAAGGCTTCGGCAGCGCGGCGATGGTTCAGCCCCGCATTGGCCGCGCGCCATTGCTGAATCAACCATTGCTGACGCTCGGTTCCTGCGGCCGGGCCATAGCGATCGAGCACGGTGAGGGCCGCCTCCGGCGCCCGGCAGCTGATCAGGGCATTGGCGTTGGTGATCACCACATCGAATGGTTGGGGGGCCGGCCGCAGCTCCAGTAGCCGCTCCCGCATTTGCCGCAGCCGCTCGGGTAGATCGAAGCGGGCCGACTCCTGACAGGCCTGCTCAAAGGCTGGTAGTTCATCGCCAGCCAGGACGGCCGCAAACGCCTCGTCCGTCATGGCCATTGGAACCGCTTGCAGGGGTTCCAATGGCAGAGGTTCCACTGGTAGGGGGAACGGCTGGGCGCTGCCAAGCGCAGAGCCACCAGGCAGCAAGGCCGGAACCAGGAGCAGCCCAGCCATCCAGGATGGCCATCGCCCCGGCGCGGCCGCCCAGATGTAAAGAAGGAACGACACGTCGGGCGATCCAAGGGCCACAACCTAGGGAACCGCCCCCACCGTTCCGATTGATCCGATGACACCACTGGACCCTGCAACCGCTGCCACCCCCTCCCTGGTCCTGGTGGTGGGCTCCGGGGGGCGGGAAAATGCCCTCGCCTGGGCTCTGCGTCGCTGCCCGGGGGTCGAGCGGGTCTGGGTGGCGCCGGGTAACGGTGGAACGGCCAGCCAGCTGGGCTGCGAGCCCCTGCCGTTGGCCGCGAATGATCACGCCGGCCTGATCGCCGCCTGCCTGGAGCGTCAGGTGCAGCTTGTGGTGGTTGGACCGGAAGGCCCTCTGGCCGATGGATTGGCCGATCGCCTGCGTGAAGCTGGGCTGGCGGTGTTCGGGCCCGGCGGCGATGGCGCCAAGCTCGAGTCGAGCAAGCAGTGGGCCAAGGAACTCATGCAGGAGGCTGGCGTTCCGACGGCCGCCTACTGGGCCCCCACAAGCCGTGAGCAGGCCCTGGAGGTGGTCGAGAGCCATGGCTTGCCGCTGGTCGTCAAGGCCGATGGGCTGGCGGCCGGCAAGGGGGTCACCGTGGCCGACAGCCTGGCGACGACCCGGCAGGCCATTGAGGACATTTTTGATGGCCGCTTCACCAGCCCGGCCCTGGTGCTTGAAGAGCGGCTCAGCGGGCCGGAGGTCTCGGTGTTTGCCCTCACCGATGGCCGCACGATGGTGCTGCTCCCGCCGGCCCAGGATCACAAAAGAATCGGTGAAGGAGATACGGGTCCGAACACCGGCGGCATGGGCGCCTATGCCCCTGCCCCCCTGCTCGATGCCGATGGCCTGGAGAGGGTGCGTCAGCTGGTGCTCGAGCCCACCTTGAGGGCGTTAAGGGCGCGCGGCATCGACTATCGCGGCGTCATCTATGCCGGGCTGATGCTCACCCCTGATGGCCTCAAGGTGATCGAATTCAATTGCCGTTTCGGCGACCCTGAATGTCAGACCCTGATGCCCCTGCTGGGAGGCGAACTGGCGCAGGTGTTGCTGGCCTGCGCCAGCGGCAAGCTTGCCGAGGCGCCAAGCCTGGGCGTGGCGGAGGCTTGCAGTGCCTGCGTGGTGGCCGCCGCTGCCGGCTACCCCGATGAGCCTCGGCTCGGGGATGTGATCGAGGATCAGCTGGCCGCCAGCGCCGATCGTCAGTTGTTCCATGCCGGCAGCCGGCAGGAGCCTGGTGGCGCGATCGTTACGGCGGGCGGGCGTGTGTTGGCCGTGGTGGCCCAGGCGAAGGATTTCGACGCCGCCTTCTCGGCGGCTTACTCCGGGCTCGAGCAGGTGCGCTTCGACGGGATGCTTTATCGCCGCGATATTGGCCATCAGGTGCGGCGCTCCTAGGGTGGGCTAAAGCGACGGTTGGGTTGTGGCCGCCGAAATTTCCACCGGGGCAGCCCCCATCCTCACCAACCTGGCGGCCCGCCCGCCCCAGGCTGACGTGAGCACACGTCCTTCCCTGTGGAGGCGATTCCTGAGTTGGTGGGCCGAGTTCAGCTTGCAGACCAAGCTGCTGGCGGTGGCCACCCTTGTGGTCAGCTTGATGATGACGGGGATCACGTTCTTCGCCTTCAACAGCATCCAGAGGGATGCCCGGATGAGTGACACCCGCTTCGCCCGGGATCTTGGTCTGCTGCTCTCCGCCAATGTCACGCCCCTGGTGGCCGAGGCCAAGGACCGGGAGCTGGCGGCGGTGGCTGAACGCTTCTGGCGCTCCAGTCGCAGCCTCAGATACATCTTTTTCGCCGATCCCGATGGCGTGATCTATCTCGGCATCCCGATCAGCGGCACCAGTGGTGGCAGTGAGCTGCTGTTGAGTCGGCGCCTGGAGCTGCCGCCCGATCTGCAGCGCCGGCCCCAGAACCCCCTGATTCGCCAGCACCTCAGCCCCGATGGCCAGGTGACTGATGTGTTCGTGCCGATGGTGAGTGATGGCAAGTATCTGGGCGTGCTGGCGCTTGGCATCAATCCCAACGAGGCGGTGCTGGCCAGTGCGGCGCTCACGCGCCAAGTGACGGTGGCCGTGTTCATTTCGATCTGGGTGCTGGTGATCCTCGGAGCGGTGTTCAATGCGCTGACGATCACCCGACCGATCAAGGAGCTTCTGCAAGGGGTGCGGGCGATCGCCCTCGGCGACTTTGAGGCCCGTATCGCCTTGCCGGTGGGCGGTGAACTGGGCGAACTGCTCCAGGGCTTCAACGACATGGCCTCACGCCTGGAGGTCTACGACGCCGCCAACATTGAAGAACTCACCGCCGCCCAGGTGAAACAGCAGACCCTGATTGCCACGATGGCCGATGGGGCTGCCCTGCTGGATGGCGAGGGCCGCATCGTGCTGGTGAACCCCACCGCCCGCCGCCTGTTCCGCTGGGAGGGCCGCAATCTCGAAGGCAATGAGCTCTGCGAAGAACTTCCCGAGGTTCTGGCGATGGAATTACAGGAGCCCCTCCAGACCCTTCTCAGTGGCGAACGGGACAGCACCGATGTGCGTTGCAGCTTCGGTGAACCGCCGCGCACCTTGCGAATCGTTCTACAGACGGTGAAGGACCTCAGCGGCGAAAGTCTCAAGGGCATCGCCATGACGGTGCAGGATCTGACCCGGGAGGTGGAGCTGAATGCGGCCCAGAGTCGTTTCATCAGTAATGTCTCCCACGAACTGCGCACACCTCTGTTCAACATCAAGAGCTACGTGGAAACGCTCCACGACCTGCGCGATCAGCTCAGCGAGGAAGAAACCCAGGAGTTTCTGGCCATTGCCAACTCCGAAACCGATCGTCTCACCAGGCTGGTGAACGATGTGCTCGATCTCTCCCGGCTGGAATCAGATCGGGTCTGGAGTTTGGAGCCGATCGAGCTGCGCCCCGCCATTGAGCAGACCGTTCGCAATTACCGGCTCAACGCCATCGAGAAAGGCGTGGAGTTCGACATGGACGTCGACAGCGATCTTCCCCGGGTGATGGGCGACTGGGATCAGATCCTGCAGGTGCTCGACAATCTCGTCGGCAATGCCCTCAAGTTCACCCCTAGCGGTGGCCGGATCGTGCTCACCGCTTACCCCTGGCCCGACACCTGTCAGTTCGATCCCGTCCCGGCCCCGCTGGAGAACCATCCCTCCTGTGAATTGTCCTCGCCCTTGCCGCGGCTGAGGCTTGAAATCGCCGATAGCGGAGCCGGCATCTGCCGCGAAGATCAGCAGCGCATCTTCGATCGCTTCTTTCGGGTGGAGAATGCGGTCCATACCGAGGTGGGCACGGGCCTAGGGCTGGCGATCGTGCGCGGAATTCTCGACAAGCACGGCAGTCCCATCCGCATGGTCAGCGAGCCGGAGGTGGGAACCACGTTCTGGTTTGATTTCGCCCTTGAACATGTCGATCGCGACGAACTGATCCTCGAAGGGGAGCGGCGCCAATATGCCAATACCGATCAGCTTGCCCGGGCCGATCTTCAGGCCTAAAGGCTGAATCCACCAGTTATTGACCAACCCGCTGGAGCGGCTGGTTTGGAGTGGCTGAGGTTCAGCCTTCGTCGCTGCTGACTCCCCGCACAATGCGCGAGAGTTCGTTGCGCTCATCGATGCTGACCCGATGGGGGGAGCCGCTGATGATCCGCTCGAAGTTGGAGAAAGAATCGCGGATCTCCGGGCCATCCTTGGTGATCACAAATTCACGGATTCCCTTGTCATGGGCCGATCCACGCATCTTGAACACATTAATGACACGGGCCATCTCCCCTCGGATTTCCACATACTGAAGCAGCAGGATCGTGTCGGTGATGGTTGTGATATGGGAATCAGTGATCGAGTGACTACCAATGAACTCTTCCGATGTATTCGTGAAAAAGCCTGCGATCTCCTCTTTTTTCGCGTAGCCCGTAAGGCTGATCACAAACTGGCGGAAGGCATTAAGGCTCACACCCCTGGAGAGTGCAGAGAGGGAATCAATAGCTATTCTTGATGGCTTGAAATCGCTGATTTCAGTCTTGATGATCTGAAGATGGTCTTCGAGTCCGGTGGATTCTGGGTAGGCACAGATGATCCGAAGCAGGCCATCCTTCTCCATCTGCTCAAAGTTGATTCCCCAGCTCGTGGCATTGCGCATGAGTTGGGCGCGGGATTCCTCAAAGGCAAAAACGATCACCCTTTCCTTGTTGTGGTGAGCATTCTCCACAAACTTGCTGACCAGTAAGGTTTTGCCGGTGCCGGTTGCGCCAGTTGCCAGAATGATTGAATCTTTGAAGAAGCCGCCACCACACATCTCATCAAGCTTGGCAACACCAGAGCTGATGCGGATATTGGAAGAGCGTTGGGTCAGGCGCATCGCACCCAAGGGGATGAGGCTGACGCCATGGGTGCCGATCGTGAATGGAAACTCCCCTTTCATATGGGTTGTACCCCGGAGTTTGAGGATTTCAACTGTGCGCCTACGGCGTTCAAAATCGAGCACATTACGGAGAATAATGACGTTGTCGGAAACAAATTCTTCGACTCCATAGCGTGCGATCGGGCCATATTCCTCAACCCGCTCTGATGTCATCACCGTCGTGACACCGATCTCCTTGAGCCTGGCAATCACTCGGAAGATCTCTCGTCGTACTACGGCAAGGGCGTCGTACTGTTGAAATATGGCGGTGATTGAATCGATGGCAACACGGCGGGCTTTGTACTTTCTGATCGCGTAGTTCATTCTTTCGATCAGGCCCGAGAGATCAAAGTTACCAACCACATCTTGCCCGTTCGGATCGGGGGAAGCGTCGAGAATGAAAAGCTTGCCTTGATCAATCAATTCCTGTAGATCCCAGCCGAAACTGGAAGCATTGCGAATCACGTCAATCGGTGACTCTTCGAAGGTGACAAAGATACCAGGTTCGCCATATTTGCAGATTCCATTGTACAAAAAATGAAGCGAATAGATGGTTTTCCCTGTTCCCGATGTTCCGCTGATCAACGTGGAGCGGCCAATCGGCAGGCCGCCTTGAAGGATGTCGTCCAACCCCTCAACGCCCGTGGGAAGCTTCTTCACCAGTTGGGATGAGCTAGACGTGGGAGACATGGCCTGATGAATCGACGGTGGTGGAGAAAAGTGAAATCAGCCTGGAAATCCTTTTGCCGTTTCTGGAATTGAATATCTAGGGTTCGTTGAGTGAGTTGTCGATCAGATCCTGTTCGGAAAGCTCATCAAAAAGCAGATCAAGGCCAATCAGTACCCGTTCTCGATCCGAAAGATCACCGATGATCCGGCGAACGGGTGGAGGGAGGATCTTGGCCAGGGTGGGAGTAGCAAGAATTTTGTCTTCTTCTGCTAATTGAGGATTTTTTAGCACATCAATCACCTTGAGTGCATAGACGCCCTTGAACTCCGATTCGAGAATGTCGCGGAGTGTCTTGAGAGCGCGCATGGAATTCGGAGTGTTGCCTGCAACGTAGAGCTTGAGGATGTAGGCCTTCAGTGGTGACATCAACCGATCTCCCCAGCCACGCTGGCTATCCGCGCAGACCGCAAACTATTGGTGTGCAAAGACTCTGATGGCAGTGAACGCCGATACATCTCGCAGAGATTGGCCAGCACGTCCATCAAGGCCAGTCGATAGTCCCGAAGGAAATCATTTTTATGCCCTTTGAGTTTCAAGAGAGTCCAGAATTCATCGATCAGATTCATATGGATTTCTACGGTTTTGGTCACTGAAAGATCACTGAAATAAACGGTGTTTACGAAGCTGTCAAGGGCTTGGTTGGCAGCAGCCGGATCACGGAAATAGCTGATCAACAGGTCTCTGTAGGTGCGCTCAAGCGATTGGAGCAAGATTTCGCGTTCTTGCTTGGGCAGGTTACGTAAAAAACGGCTTGGGTCACGTTTGTAAAGCAAACCTGTGTAACCCAGTCGTTTTTTGAGACGGTCGGAGAAGTTCCACGGCGCAGCGGATTGATCTGCATCTGGATCGGCCTGATCGTTATTTTGATCGCGTCGTAGAAAGCGGGAGATCGCCGCATCAACGCTGTAACTGAGCTGTTCGAGTTGATCCTGGGCCAGATGGACTTCGGCAGCGTGGAAATCAAGCTGCCCTGTGATCGGACCCAAGATCACGGTGGGCAGCACCAATCCTTTGCTGCAGAGACGCTGGAGAGCGTCGCGATCCAGGAGACCCTGCTCAAGCAGCACCGCATCGAATTGCTCCCAGCGGCTCTCCAAAGCAGCCCCTGGATCAGCCATTTCACCGAGATCAAACAGCTCGTGGTGCGCCTCGCGAAGCCATTGGCCGCAGCTGGTTCGCAAGGCAGGATCCTTGATCAGCGAGGCGATCGTCAGGGCTGGCTGAGCCATCCACCAATGCTGGCTTCATTGCCTAGACAATAAATCTTGACGCCTGGGCAAACGGCAGTAGATGATGGGGGATCACTATTAACCTGGATGTGCGGCAGGCCTGAATAACGCCAAACCCTCGGCCCGTTTTCTTCCTTGCGAGATGAAGCGTTTGCCTGCCCACGCCTCCCGTTTCCCATGAGCCTCACTCCAGCCACCGATAGCCTCGCTCCGATGGGGATCGCCCAAGCGGCGTCCGGTCCTTACGCCATTGTCGAGGCTTCCGGCCAGCAGTTTTGGTTGCAGCCCAACCGCTACTACGACCTGGATCGCCTCCATGCCGAGGTCGATGAGACCGTCACCCTTGAGCAGGTGCTCTTGATCCGTGACTCCAGCGGCACCAGCCTCGGCCTTCCCCATGTGGAGGGCGCCTCGGTCACCCTCAAGGTGGTGTCGCATCGCCGCGGACCCAAGATCATTGTCTATAAAATGCGCCCCAAGAAGAAAACCCGTCGCAAGAACGGCCACCGCCAGGAACTCACCCGGGTGATGGTCGAGTCGATCACCGTGGGCGGCCAACCGATCAGCTGATCGCCTCTGGATGCTGCTCGGCTTGGATGCGGTCCTAAATTTCCCTCTCACTTCCCCCTCGTATTTGCTTCCATGGCCCACAAGAAAGGCACAGGCTCCACCCGTAACGGCCGCGATTCCAATTCCAAGCGTTTGGGCGTCAAGCGTTATGGCGGTGAAACCGTCACGGCCGGCTCGATCCTGATTCGCCAGCGGGGCACCTCGGTGATCCCCGGCCTGAACGTGGGCCGTGGTTCCGATGACACCCTTTATTCCTTGGTGGATGGAGTGGTCAACTTCGAGAGCATCACCCGCAGCCTGCGCAATCGCAAGCGCATCAACGTGGCTGCGGCTGTCACCGCCTGAGCCGGTAGGCCCGGGTTGTGATCAGCAGGGGGTGAAACACCTCTAGAAACCGGCTCTGCAGCGTCTCGAAAAAAGCCTCCACCAGGGCCGGTTCATCGAAGTGGAAGGGATATTCTCCTTGGTGGCCCTTGAAGAAATACCAGTTCATCAGGGCTAGTGCGCGCGGATTCATCCGGGCGGCGAATTCGTTGAGCTGGGCCGCTGGATCGGGTAGGTGCTCCAGCACGTCCAGGCAGATCACTGTGTCGAACCGCGCTGGCAGGGCTTGATCGCCCAGATCCCGGCATACCCTGAGTCGTTCGCTGAGCCCAAAGGCTTGGGCACGTTGGGCCACGAAGGCCCTGTTGTGGGGGTTGAGATCAACGAACCAGACCTGCTCCACCTCAGCGAGGCTGGCGGCCGCCAAAGCATGGCTACCGATGCCGCCGCCGAAGTCGAGCACCTGTCCGCTGGCCTGGCCGGCCTGGAGCCGCAGGGTATCGGCGATGTAGCCGGCACTGCCCAGATGCCAGGCAGCCAGCTCCAGTAGGTGCGCCGTGCCCACTGTTTCTTCGTAGAACGCTGTCGCCCGCTGGGGATCGAAGTCGACGGCACCGGGGTGCAGGGCCGCCAGATCCGAGCAGCTGGCGGGTAGGCGCTGCTCCAGGGTTTGCGGCGTGATCTGGAGATAGGCGGCCAGTTGGTCCCTGAGCGCGAAGCCGTCGCTAAGGAAGCGCTCGGGATCGAGCGCCGGCCGGCTCCAGGCGGCCCCTGCAAGGGTTGGGCCCGGAGCGGTCGGGATCGGACCGGCGTGGATCAGCTCAGGCACACCTGGTCAAAAATCGGGAACAGGCAAAAGGCTAGGGCGGGGCGCTCCCCCCAGCCAGCACCGTCTGCTCAATCTGTCTGCTCATTTGAGCTGCTCAGTCAGTT
The DNA here is from genome assembly GCF_001885215.1 of Synechococcus sp. SynAce01. Classification (GTDB taxonomy): domain Bacteria; phylum Cyanobacteriota; class Cyanobacteriia; order PCC-6307; family Cyanobiaceae; genus Regnicoccus; species Regnicoccus frigidus. Next base: position 2,000,185 of record NZ_CP018091.1, read on the forward strand.
CCGCCCCCGCCCCTGGCACCTCCAGCCACTGGCGCAGCCAGGCCACCAGCAGGTAGAAGGGCAGGGTGTCGAGCAGGGCGGCGAGCAGCTTGAACAGGTAGCCACTGCCGATGAAGGCACCCAGCTGGGGCAGCACCGCTTCCCCCGGGCGCAGCGGCAGCACATGGGCGGCGTAGTGGCTGATCAGCACCACCGCGCTGGTGTCTACCAACTGACTCACCAGGGTGGAGCCGTTGTTGCGCAACCACAGGGCCCGGCCACCGCTGAAGCGCTTCCAGAAATGGAACAGCCGCACGTCGATGAACTGGGCGGCGAGATAGGCCGCCATCGAGGCCCCCACTGCTCCGAAGGCCAGGCGGCGCATCTCGAAGAACAGCGGCAATCGCCCATCGGCGTCGGCCACCGGTGCGCCCAGGCCACCGCCGTAGCCATCGAGGCCAGGCAGCACGCCCCCCAACCAGAGGATGAGCACGATCCAGCCATTCAGCACCAGCCCCGCCCAGACTAACTGCGTGGCCTTCTGCTCCCCCCAGATCTCGCTGATCAGATCGGTGCACAGAAAGGTGACCGGATAGGGCAGGGCCCCCACCGCCACCACGATCGGCAAGCCGGCGATCGTGCCGAGGCTCAAAAAGCGTGTCAGGCCAAGGATGTTCAGCATTCCCATCGTGCCGAGGAAGAGCCCGGCCAGCACCATGTAGGCCAGGTCGCGGCGGTTCTGCAGGCTCAAGGGACCAGGGGCGCTGAACATGGCCCCAGCCTGCAGGGGCTGGCGCCGGATGCAACAGTTCTCCTACCTTTTCGCCCCGTCACCCTGGCCCAACCCTGCGGTTTTCTGGTGCTCGACAAGCCTGCTGGCCTCACCTCCCACGCCTGTGTGGCCCGGGTGAGGCGCCGCTATGGGCTCAAGCGGGTAGGCCACGGCGGCACCCTGGATCCGGCCGTCACCGGGGTGCTACCGATCGCCCTGGGGTCCGCCACCCGGCTGCTGCCCTACCTGCCGGGTGGCAAGGCCTATCGCGGCACCATCCAGCTCGGCCTGCGCACCAGCAGCGACGACCTCACTGGTGAGCTGCTGGAGCGCGCCGCCGTGCCGGACCTCAGCCCCCAGCTCCTTGACGTCTGCCTGGAGGCCTTCCGCGGCCCCATCCTGCAGCGGCCTCCGCAGGTGTCGGCCGTTCATGTGGATGGCGAGAGGGCCTATGTCCGCGCCCGGCGTGGCGAAACCTCCGCGCTTGAACCGCGGCCGGTGACGATCCACCAGCTTGAGCTGCTGGGCTGGGATGGCGACAACCAGCGCCTGGAGTTGGCCGTGTCCTGCTCAGCGGGCACCTACATCCGCTCCCTGGCCCGCGATCTTGGTGCCGCCCTGGGCTGCGGCGGTGCCCTGGCCTGCCTGCGCCGCACGGAAGCCCTGGGCTTCGGCCTGGCCGGCAGCGTCAGTCTCGAGCGGCTGGAGGAAGACCCACTGCCTGCCCTGCAGCCGCCGCTGGCCGCGTTGGCCCATTTGCCGCAGCACCGCGTTCTGGCCCACGACTGGGCTGGCTGGCGCTGCGGCCGCAGCCAGGAGACCAGCCTGGTGTTGGCGCTCGATCAGGCCGTGGTCGTTCTCGGCCCAGATGGCAGTCTGGCTGGGATGGCCCGGCTTGCCGCCGAAGGCCGGCTCCAGCCCCGCCTGGTGCTGGACCCGGCCGGTTGAGCCCTCACCCCGCAGCGGAGCGCGATGGCAGGCCATAGCAAGTGGTCCCAGATCAAACGTCAGAAGGCAGTCGTCGATGCCAAACGGGGCGTCGTGTTCACCCGGCTCGGCCGCGAAATCATGGTGGCCGCCCGCAGCGGCGCCGATCCGGCCGGCAACTTTCAGTTGCGCACCGCCATTGAGAAGGCAAAGGCAGCCGGGGTACCCAACGCCAATATCGATCGGGCGATCGCCAAGGGCTCAGGCCAGGCGGGGGGGGAGGCCGATCGCTTCGAGGCGGTGCGCTACGAGGGCTATGGCCCTGGCGGCGTGGCGATCCTGGTGGAGGCGTTCACCGACAACCGCAACCGCACCGCCGCCGACCTGCGCCTGGCCTTCGGCAAGAACGGCGGCAACCTCGGTGAGACCGGCTGCGTCGGCTATCTCTTCGAGCAACAGGCTGTGGTGCGGATCGACCAGAGCGATCTGGCCGAAGAGGCGCTGCTGGAGAGCTTGCTGGAGCTCGAGGCGCTCGGTTATGAGCTCGATAGCGCTGGGGCGCTTGTCTTTGCTGATGCCACGGCCCTGGAGGCGCTGCAGGGCGGCCTGAAGGGCCAGGGCTGGCCTGTGGCCTTTTGGGAGCACCGCTGGATCGCCGCCAGTCCCTGCCACCTGGAGGCCGCCACTCCTTTGCGGGCCTGCCTCGATCTCTTGGATGCCCTGGAGGATCTCGATGACGTGCGCAGCGTCACCTCCAACCTGGACGCCGATGCGGAGCTGCTGGAGGAGGTCCTGGGCTGATCGTTCTGTTGGATCCTGTTTGAACCCAGGGCCTCAGGCGCCAAGCGCCGCCGCATCCACCCAGAGTTCAGCGCCGGGATGGCCCTGGAGCCAACTGGCCGGCAAGGCTGGATCGGGCGGGTCCTGGAGCAGACGGCGCAGGATCCTGGCCTTGCCGCCACCGCTGACCACCAAGACGATGCGCTGGGCCTGAAGGATCTCGGCAAGGCCCAGGGTGATCGCCAGGCTGGGCCCGGCCATTGGATCGCCGCCGAAATCGGCGCTGTTCTGCTCACGGGTGCTCGCGCTGAGTTCCAGGCAACGACAGGCTGCCGAGGCCAGGCAGGGGGGTTCGTTGAAGCCCACGTGGCCATTGAGCCCGAGTCCGAGCAATTGGAGGCTGAGACCACCGGCGTCGGCAATGGCCTGGCCGTAGTGGCTCGCCTCCTGGCCCGGATCTTCCGCCCGTCCATCGGGCAGACGCAGTTGTGCCTGGCCCAGGCCGAGTGGATCACCGAGTTGCTGCCGCATCGTGGCGGCGAACGAGCGGGGATCGCCGGCAGCGAGCCCCACGTATTCGTCGAGGTTGAAGCTGCGCCATCTCCGCCGCAGGTCTGCCTGTTGTTGCGCTGGCCAGGCACCCAGTTTGCGCACCAGGGCCGCGTAGATCGGCTCCATGGTGCGGCCGGTGGCCAGGCCGAGGATGCGGCCGGGATCTGCTTCCAGAGCCTGGGCCAGCGAGGTCGCCACCCGCTCGGCCAGGACGGCGGCATCGCTGGCCACCTGCACGCGGCCTGACCAGCAGGGCAGGACCGTGAAGGGAAGAGCCGCGACGCTCAGGGACTGGCCAGGGTGGCAACGGGATCGGAGGTCCATCCAGGCAAGCCTGCCGGATCGCCCGGCTGCTTGGCCAGGGGAGTTCCTGCTCCGCGGGGATAGGGGCGTACCACGGCCCCTTGGTAGTAATGGCGAAGAATCTCCTCAAACCGTTGGCCGCGTTTGGCCAGGGCATAGGCGCCCCACTGGCTCATTCCCACCCCATGGCCGAAACCGCGGCCGATCGCCACCAGACTGATCGCCGGTGGTGGTGGTGGGGGCGATGCCAGCAGGGCTCCCAATGGATCCACCAAAGGCCGAACTTCTGCCGGCACGGTGGCGAGGGCGGGCGATAGCCCGGCCAGGGGAATCCCGCTGAAGCTGAATGGTGCCGCTTCAAAGCGGACCCAGGTGCTGCGCAAGCCCAGCCGGCTGCGCAGCTGGGCGCCATTGACCACTAGCTGGCGGCCCAATGGCCCTGTCACCCTGGCCTGTCTCACCCGTCCGCTGGCGGTGGTGGCGATCACGTCGATCTGGCGTACACCGCCAGTTTCCGGAAACGCCTTCGCCAGAAGGTCCGGGGGAAGGGGCTTGCGCCATTGGCGCACCGGGCTGTTGTCATCGAAATCCTTAACGCTCACCAGGTAGGGGTGCTGCTGGGTCCAGAGGTCACCGCTGTTCTCAGTGGCGCCTCCACTGCTGCTGCTGTGGAACACCGCGTCGATTAAGGCGTTGCCATGCATCAGCACCAGGCCGTTTGTGCTGCTGGTCGCCTGGCGTGTGGAGTTGGTTTCACTTTCCAGTCCCTTGTAGACCTGGCTGCTGACGGTGGCCTTGAGATCGAAAGCGGCCAGGGGCTTGCGCTGGCGCAAGGCGTAGGTGCGCGCCGCCACGGCCTGGGCGCGCAGGGCCTCCAGCGGCCAGCTGGCGGGCATCTCACTGCCAACCACGCTGGGGAGATAGGTCTCGAGGGCGACCACGTTCACCGCCCGCAGTTGCCCATCGACCGGGCGAACCTGAAGCCGGCCGCGGTAGCGCCGTTGCTTCAGCCCGAAGGTGGCGCTTTCGGGGCGGCTGGCGAGGGGTTCGATCCAGAGTTCGGCAACGGAGACCGATCGGACTGTCGGGTCAGGACGGCCGGCGGCTTCGGCCTCGATCACCACACGGCCGCCGACCTGTCTCAGGGCCACAGCACCGCCGGCAGGAAGCCGGAGCAGTTCCTTGCCCGCAGTGTCCCGCAGCCGCAGACCACCCTCCCCAGTCACGCGGAATCCGGCCGACTCCACCAGCAGCACCCGCACCGGCGGGCCAGCGGTTGAAGCCCCCCTGGCGGATTCCGCCGCGGCGCTGCGGGCCGGAAGCGGTAAAACAGTTGCGGCCAGCAGCAGCGGCAAGGACAGGGCGCTGCCGAGCACCAGTCGTTTGCCGCGCCTGGCAGGCCGAGGCGGAGTTGAGCAAAGCAGGGGCAGGGATGCAGCCATAGACACGGTGTCAACGGTGGCTCAAGGCGAATCATTGTGACCAGTGCGGCTGAGCACTGCCAGCCCCCCAGCGGACAGCGCCGCCACTGGACCGGCTGCAGCGTGACAGCATGCGAGAAAGAGACGAACGGTGTGCAGGTCACCTTTCTTGGCACCAGTTCGGGGGTTCCAACGCGGGCCCGCAACGTGTCGGCGGTGGCCCTGCGCTTACCCCAAAGGGCGGAGCTCTGGCTGTTTGATTGCGGTGAGGGAACCCAGCATCAGTTCATGCGCAGTGATCTGAGGGTCTCGCAGTTGCGCCGGATCTTCGTGACCCACATGCATGGCGACCACGTCTTCGGCTTGCCTGGTCTGCTGGCCAGCCTTGGCATGGCGGGCAACTGCCGGGGTGTGGATCTTTACGGACCCGATCCCTTGCCGGACTTTCTCGAATCAGCCCTACACACCTCCTCCACCCGGATCGGTTATCCGCTGCGCACCCACCCCGTGCGCGAGGCGGCCCAGCAGGGGGGGGTGCTGCTCGATGACGGCGATCTCCTGGTCCGCAGCGCCCCGCTTACCCACCGCATTCCCGCCTACGCCTATCGGGTGGACCAGAAGCCACGCCCCGGACATTTCAACGTGGACAAGGCCCGGGAACTGGGCATTCCGCCAGGGCCGGTCTATGCCGACCTCAAGGCTGGACGTACCGTCACCCTTGAGGACGGTCGAATCATTCGTGGCGACACTCTCACCGGCCCCGCTCGCCCTGGCTGCAGCGTCGTCTACTGCACCGACACCGTGTTCTGTGAGGCTGCGGTGGAGCTGGCCCAAGGCGCCGATCTGCTCATCCACGAGTCCACCTTTGCCCACGCGGAGGCGGAAATGGCCTTTCAGCGCCAGCACTCCACCAGCACGATGGCCGCCCAGACCGCGGCTCTGGCAGGAGTGAAGCAACTCGTGCTCACCCATCTCAGCCCGCGCTACGTGGCCGGCAATGCCTTCACCCCCGAGGACCTGCTCGAAGAAGCCCGCGCCATCTTTGCCAACACCTTGGTGGCCAGGGATTTTCTCAGTGTGGACGTGAGCCCCGCCTAGCGGCTGGACGCCCCCGCCGGGCCGCGGGCCTGAAACACTTCTTGATTCCGCCCCAGACGACCCTTTGCCCGTGATACAAGGTCTCAGGCGCGGTGCCAACCGCCTGTTCGCCGGCTCCCTCCATGGTCTCCTTCTTCACTTCCAGCCTTCGGTCCCTGTCCCGAACCCTGCTGGTGTTCTGTCTGGCCCTGCTCGCCAGCTTCGGGTTGCCCGTTTTGGCTGTTCAGGCAGCCCAATGGGACGCTGAAACGCTCACCGTGGCGGGTAGCCCGGATGGCATTCCGGTCACCTTCAGCGAGGCTGAGTTCAAGGCTGGCCGCAAGGTCTTCAACCAAAGCTGCGGCACCTGTCATGCCGGCGGAGTCACCAAGACCAACCAGACCGTTGGCCTGGATCCCGAAACCTTGGCGCTGGCCACCCCTCCCCGTGACTCGGTGGATGCCTTGGTGGATTACATGAAGGATCCCACTTCCTATGACGGCGAATACAGCATTTCCGACGTGCACCCGAGCATGCGCAGCAGCGATGTGTTCGTCAAGATGCGTGATCTCAGCGAGGACGACCTGCGCCTGATCGCTGGTTACATCCTGGTGGCTCCCAAGATCAGCGGCATCCAGTGGGGTGGCGGCAAGATCTATTTCTGAGCCTGCCCTAAACTCCCTCTAATCCAGCTGCCGGCGGCTGTACTCACCCCTCCCCGGGAGACTGGGAGGGGTTTTTGGTTTCTTTGCGCCAGGCCATCCCCCTGGGGCCGCAACGCTCACGGCTCCTGAGCCGTCGGTCGAGGCCGGCTGTTGCCTGGATCGAGCGAACTGGGTTGCTTGCTGTACCACCACTCCTGCAGGTTGGCGCTCAGCCGCTGCGGGAAGAGGGTGATCACCGTGCGTGTCGGTTTGGCGCCAGGTTGGAGTAATTCGACCGCGTAGGACGGGCAGCGACGCGCGGCCAGATCGGCCACGAAGCGCTTGCCGATCCGGCGCCAGCTCGGTTCCTTGCTGCGCCAGGCCAAGCGGCAACTGGGCCAAGGCAGCTCTTCTCGATCAAACAGGCGACAACAGGGCCCCAGAACCCGGAAGCTGTACTGCCCGCCCAGGCTGGGATATTCGCTGCCGGGCTCCAGGAGGTCATCGACCGGAAAGGCCATGAAAAAGCCACCCGTTCGGGTGGCGGAGAAAAGGTCAGAGACCGAAGACAGGATCCATCGCAGGCGATGGTTGAACTCAAGCGATGGTCGAACCAAGAAAACTGGCCGCGGGAACCACGCCGGGGTCCAGAGGCCATGGCAGGGCTCAGTAGAGCTCTTCTTCCGCGTGGGTAGTGATCGTGACGTCTGAGGTGGGGTAAGCCACGCAGGTCAGCACGAATCCGGACTCAATCTGGTCGTCGTCGAGGAAGCTCTGGTCCGACTGATCGACAGTTCCGGTGGTGAGCTTGCCGGCGCAGGTGGAGCAAGCTCCGGCGCGACAGGAGTAAGGGAGGTCGATTCCCTGCTCCTCGGCGGCATCGAGGATGTACTGATCGTCAGGAACCTCAATGGTCTTGTTGAGGCCCTCACTCTCGTTGATGAGGGTGACCTTATAGGAAGCCATGGAAGAGATTAGGGCTCACAGGCGCCTGGACAGTCCGGGCCTGTAGGACCGCCCCTTCCTACATCGGACAGGGGCAGCTCCGCCGATCTGGAGGGCAGAGCATCGGAAGCCCAATCAAAGGGTGGGCACAGATAAGCGTGATTTATGCAACATCCGCTTGGTCGGCGCGGATCTCCAGCAGGCCCCAGCCCCCCTGGTCGCCGATCAGCCGCGTGCTCCAGCCGGCGCCGCGGCCCAGGGCCTGCTGCAGCCCAGGCAGCTGGCTCACCAACAGCCCACTAAGCAATCCGACACCAGCCCGGGAGAGCACGGCCTCGAACTGGGGAGCGAGGGCTTCGATCACCGGCGCCAGGATGTTGCAGAGCAGCAGGTCGGCTGGTTCCCCGTTCAGCAGCGCAGCGAGCCCCTCCACCGACCCCAGGGCCACCTGCAGCGGCCCACCGGGGCCTGGGCTGATGGCATTGAGGCGAGCATTGGCGGCGGTGGCACGCACGGCCAGGGGATCGGTGTCGCTGGCGCTGGCGCTGGCGGCCCCGAGCCGCAGGGCCCCGAGGGCGAGGATGCCGCTGCCGCAGCCCAGGTCGGCCACCCGCAGGCCCTCCATTGGGATCGCCTCCATCGCCTCCAAGCAGAGGCGTGTCGTCGGGTGGCTGCCGGTGCCGAAAGCGCTGCCGGGGTCAAGGCGGATCACCTGCCGGCTGGCGAACTCCTGCGGCAAGGCCAGCCAGGCCGGCAGGATCAGCAGCCGTTCCCCAACCGGATCGGCTTGCCAGTGCTGTTTCCAGCTCGAACTCCAGTCTTCTTCAGCTTGCGGCTGCCACTGGAGCGGGGGCAGGGCCAGGCCGAACGGATCGCCCAGCGGGGCCAGGGCTGCCGCCAGCTGCTCACGCTCGCTCAGCGGCCAGTCGACAGCCGGCAACCAGGCGAGCAAGCGGTGACGCTCCGGCTCGCGGGGCTGGTGCCGGATGGCGACCCGCTGGATGCCAAGCGCGGCGAGCTTCCAGAGCAGCGACTCTTCGAGCTCAGCTGGAGCGTCCATCTCCAGGCGCCACCAGTGGGGGGGCATCGGCTGCATCGGCGCGGCGCTCTGGTTGAGGGGTTACGGGGTGAAGGGAGGGTCAGAGCGTGACGGGATGGGCCTCCTGGATGCCGTTGATCGTGTGGATGTGGGCCAGCAGGCTGGGGGGGATCGGGTCGTCGATGCTGAGCACCATCACGGCGTCGCCGCGCACGATCCGGCGCCCCACCTGCATCGAGGCGATGTTGACGTTGTGCTCGCCCAGCAGGGAGCCGAGCTGACCAATGATGCCTGGCATGTCCCGGTGACGGGTGAACAGCATGTGGCGGCTGGGAGCCACGTTCACGGGGAACTCATCGATCGTGGTGATGCGCAGATCGCCTTCGGCGAACACCGCTCCAGTCACGCTGTGGCTGCCCTGGGACCCCCTTGAGGTGAGCTGCAACGATCCACCGGCGAAATCACGGCTGGTGTCGTCCTTGACCTCCACCACGTGGATGCCGCGGCTCTTCGCCTCCAAGGAGGCATTCACGTAGTTGATGCGATCGCCAAGGGCGCTTGATAGCAGACCTTTGAGTGCTCCAACCACCAGAGGCTGGGATGGATGGTTGGCGAACGCCCCCTGCAGCCGCACCTCCAACTCCTGTAGCGATCCTCCAGCCATCTGGCTGAGCAGCAGGCCCAGGGTCTCGGCCAACTGGAGATGGGGGCGGAGCTGCTCCATCACTTCCGGGGTGAGCCCGGGAATGTTCACGGCGCTGCGCGCCGGCAGGCCCAATAGCACGTCGCGGATTTGCTCAGCCACGTCGATGGAGACGTTCTCCTGGGCTTCAGCCGTGGAAGCTCCGAGGTGGGGCGTCAGGATCAGCCGCTCCCTCACCCTGCGCAGGGGGGAATCGGCTTCCAGGGGCTCATTGGAGTAAACATCAAGGGCAGCGCCGGCGATGGTGCCCGCCTCCAGTGCTTCCGCCAGGGCCTGCTCATCGACGATGCCGCCCCTGGCGCAGTTGACCAGACGGGCGGTGGGTTTCATCGACTGGAGCAACGCACCATCCACCAGATGCTCGGTATCGGGGGTGCGGGGCAGGTGAAGGCTGATGTAGTCGGCTTCGGCGAACAGAGGCTTGATCGCCAGCAGCTGCACCTGCAGCTGCTGGGCGCGCTCGGTGGAGATGAACGGGTCATAGGCGAGCACCTCCATGCCCATCGCCTTGGCCACCCGGGCCACGTGGGAGCCGATCTTGCCAAGGCCGACCACCCCTAGCTTCTTGTTGTAGAGCTCATTGCCCACATAGGTTTTGCGCTCCCAGCCGCCCGCCATCGTGCTCACGTGGGCCTGGGGGATATGGCGGGAGAGGGCGAACATCAGCGCCAGGGCATGCTCGGCGGCGGCGATGGTGTTGCCTTCCGGTGAGTTCACCACTAGGATTCCGCGCCTAGTGGCGGCAGCCACATCGACGTTGTCGACGCCCACACCGGCCCGGCCGATGATCTTCAGGCGCGGCGCGGCCTCGATCAGCGCCTCCGTCACCTGGGTGCCGGAGCGGATCATCAGGGCCTCGTAATCGCCGATGATCTTGATGAGCTCTTCGGCAGGTAGGCCGGTGCGCACGTCCACCTGCGCCACCTGGGAGAGCTTGTCGATTCCCCGTTGGTCGATCGGATCGGAAACCAGAACCTTTGTCATTATCGGGGCGAATCGGGGCGGTGGTGGGGATCAGGCCTGGAAGGTTCCAGACATCGCAGGGGGTGAAGTGTAGTGAGCTGTCGCCACGGTCCCCGGCGCCAGCGTTGAGAATCGGAGAGTTTGGGGCCTTCCGCTTGGGACTGTGTGTGGTGGTGGTGCTGGAGGATCGCAGCCAGCTGAACCGATTACGGGATCAGCTGAGTCAGCTCAGCCCTGCCCCGAAGGAGCTAGTCGCCGTTGGGGCAGGCGAAACGTCGATGGACGCCATCGAGCAGCTCAACCCGGCGATCGCCCGCCGCAACCGCCAGCAGGGAATGGTGCGTTGGTTGATGCCGTTTGGGTTCTTTGCCGGTCTGATGTTCAGCCTGATCACCAACCTGCACACCTTTGCCTTCGCCGGCTCCATTGGTGAACCGCTGATCGGAGGTCTGTTGGGCATGGGCTCCGGCTGGATGGGCAGCTACGCCGCTGCCGCCAGCGTCAGTTCCGAGACAGATGATCGAGTTCGCAGCCTGCGCAACCGGATCGATGAGGGCAACTGGCTGCTGCTGCTCGAATCCGCTTCCGGGGAAGAGATCCCCTGGATCCTGATTCAGCAGTCCAGGCCCAAGGCGGTGGTGCGCCTGACGGAAAGCTGAGCCCCGATGCCCCCCCCCAGCCCCCCCTTCTTGCTCCCCCGGGAGGCCCTGCTGGCGAGCAGCGCGAACCCCGCTGGTCTCGCCCCGCTTCTGCCCTTGGCCGAGCAGGCCTTACGCAACTGGGTACCGGTCTGGAGCAACTTTCTGACCGCGGCGATCCTCGAAGACGCCTTGGAACAGCTCGGCGGGCTCAGCGAGCTGACGCTTCAAGCCAGCGGCGGGCATTCCCAGGCGGAGCGCTGCTGTCTTCGCTTTGAGCGCAGCGACACGGCAAATTCCGAAGCGGCTCCGGAGTGGGCAGCCCTCGAGCAGGCCCCACTGCTGGGCCTGGAGATGCAGGGCAACTTCCTGTTCGATCCAGCCACTCCGGCTGATTTTCGCCAGGGCTTGCTTGCGGCTGGCGCAGCGCCAGGGGAACTCGGCGACCTTTGGGTGCGCGGCGATCGCGGTGCCCAGCTCATCACGACCCAGCCACTGGCCGCCAGGCTGGGCGGCCAGCAGATCCAAGTGCGCACGGTGGCGGTGGAATTGGAAGTGGTGCCCCTGAGTGGCCTGAAGCCGCCGGTACGGCCCCAGCCCAGGGTGCTCTCCACCGTGGAGGCCTCCCTGCGGCTCGATGCGGTGGCTTCGGCGGGTTTCGGCGTCTCCCGCAGCCGCATGGCCGACTGGATCCGCCAGGGGGTCGTGCGGATCAACTGGAGGGTGGTGCGCAGCCCCAGCCGGGAACTGGTTGAGGGTGATCGGGTGCAGCTGGACGATCGCGGTGAACTGACCGTTCTCAAGGTGGAGGCCACCAAGCGTGAGCGTTGGCGCCTGAACCTGAACCGAACCTGATTCCCGTGGGACCAGCCGCTGAGAATCTTCGGCGGGATCAAACGCCGCAGAGCCGGGCCTGGAGGGGCTGGCTGCTAAATTCCCGAAATGGGTCAACACCCATTTCCTGGGGCGATTAGCTCAGAGGTAGAGCACTACCTTGACACGGTAGGAGTCACTGGTTCGATTCCAGTATCGCCCACTCTTTTTCAATCAACGGCTCCACAAAACAGCCAATTGATCACAATTCAGGTAATTGATCACAGTTCAGGAAATTGATTAGCACCCGAGAAAAGGAATGACCGACGGGGCTCACCCTTTCAGTGTGGTCATCGGCATGGGCCGATCGGGCATTGGTGCCGCCCGGCTGCTGGCTACCCGGGGCGAGCGGGTGTTGTTGATGGAGAGCCGGCAGACGCCTGAACTCGACCAGATCGCCCAAGAGCTGCGCGCAGAGGGCATCGATGTCGCCCTTGGTACGCCGCTACGGCTGGAAAGTTTCTCGGCCTTGTTCCCTTCGCTCACCAACGTGGTGGTCAGTCCCGGTATTCCCTGGGACCACGCCGTCCTGCAGGTCATGCGGCAGCAGGGGCTTCCGGTCTGTGGCGAACTTTCGGTGGCCTGGGAGTTCAGCCGCGCCACCCCCTGGATCGGGATCACCGGCACCAATGGCAAGACCACCGTGACCCACCTGGTCGCCCACCTGCTGGAGCGGGCCGGTCTCGACGCGCCGATGGGCGGCAACGTCGGCCGCTCCGCCGCTGAATTGATGATCGAGTGCCAGATCCCGGGGGCTGCTGTGCCCGATTGGTTGGTGGTGGAGTTGAGCAGCTACCAGATCGAGGCCTCACCGGAGCTGGCTCCTCAAATCGGCCTCTGGACCACCCTCACCCCCGACCACCTGGAACGCCACGGAACGCTCGCCAACTACCGCTCGATCAAGCGTGGTCTGTTGAATCGCTGCGAGAGCCGCATCCTCAACGCCGACGATCCCGATCTCCTGGCCCACGCCGCCAGTTGGGACCGGGCCGACTGGGTCACTGCCGGCCGGCGCCAACAGTTGCCTGCCGGTCTCACTGCCCTGATCTGGGTCGAAGAGGGCGTAGTGCACGGCAGCGCCGGCCCGCTCTTCCCGGCCGATTGCCTGCAGATGCCTGGCAGCCATAACCGCCAGAACATGCTGATGGCCGCGGCCGTTGGCCTGAAACTCGGCATTGAGGCCAGCGTGATGGAGGCCGCCTTCCGTTCTTTCCCCGGGGTTCCCCACCGGTTGGAGAAGATTCGGGATCTAGCTGGTGCCAGTTGGTACAACGACAGCAAGGCCACCAACTACGACGCGGCGGAAGTGGCCCTCGCCGCCCTGCCCAGTCCGATGGTGGTGCTCGCCGGTGGGCAGGTCAAACAGGGCGATCCCCAGGCCTGGTTGAAGGCCCTCGATCGCCAGGCCGGGGCCGTCGTTCTCTATGGCGAAGCCCGCGAAACGTTTGCTGCCCTGCTGGCCTCCAGCGGTTACGGCGGTGAAGTCCATGCCTGGGAGGGCCTCAGCGAGGCCGTTGCTGAAGCCGGGCGGCTTGTCGCCAGCGGTGACTACCGCACCGTGCTGCTCTCACCAGCCTGTGCCAGCTTCGATCAATACGGCGACTTCGAAGCCCGCGGGAATCACTTCCGCTCCCTTGTCACGGCACTCGAACCCTGATGGCCATGGCTCATTGGTTGATGAAGAGCGAGCCCGACGTTTATGGCATCGACCATCTGGCCCAAGAAGGCAGCACGCTCTGGGACGGCATCCGCAATTACCAGGCGCGTAATTTCATGCGCAGCATGGCGGTGGGTGATCAGGCGTTTTTCTATCACTCCAACACCAAGCCCCCGGGCATCATCGGTTTGATGGAGGTGATCGAAACCGGGATTACCGACCCCAGTCAGTTCGAGCACACGTCTCCTTATTTCGATCCGTCCTCCAGCTCTGAAGCGCCTCGCTGGGATTGCGTTCGCTTGCGCTATCTGCGCCGCTTCAAGTACCTGCTGAGCCTTGATGCCCTGCGCGAGAACTTCAGCACCGAGGAACTCACGGTGGTGCGGCGAGGAAACCGGCTCTCGATCCTGCCGGTGCCAGCGGCTACGGCCCAACGGCTCTTCGACCTGCTGGAATCGGGGAACTGATCCCACGGCCTACGAGGCGATGGAGCCTGCCACAGCGCCCCCCCTGTTGATCGGGGCCACGCTGCGGCAGGGCTTCGAGGTCTTCGCGCGGGCCCCCGGGGCGTTCATCGCCTTCACCTTGATCGGTGCCGTCAGCCAACTGATCAGCCAGGCACTGCAAAACAGGGCCACTGCCGAGCTCGCCAGCCAGAGCGAACCGATCGTGGCCTTCGTCGCCCTGGCCCTGCTGGGTCTGCTTTGGAGTGTGGTCAGCACGCTCTGGTTCAACGTCGGCTTGATCCGCGGAGCCTGGCTGGCGCTCTCCGGCCATCCCCCCCGCCTGGCTGATCTCGTCCGCGTTGATGGCGCCGCGATGCGACGCCTGTTGGCGGTCTGGCTGCTGTTGTTGCTGGTCTTTGTCCTGATCCTCTCCAGCACCGCCCTGATCGCCGGCCTGGTGAGCTTGGTCTCTGCGCGTCTGGCCCTGCTGCCGCTGATCGCCGGTGCTGCGATCTTTGTTGCCGTCTGGAGCGGCCAGCTGATTCAGCTGCCGACCACGGTCATCGGTCAGCAAGGTGCGCTGGCCACTTTCCGCTGCGGGCAAGGGCTGCTGGCGGCCCAGGGGTGGCGGCTTCTCGTGCTGGCCTTGGCCATGGCCGGGATCCTGGCCCTGGGGCTGCTGGCGCTGGGAGTGGGGCTGCTGGTGGCGGTGCCCGTGGTGGGCTGTTGTCAGGCCGTGGCCTACCGGCAACTGCGTGATCTGGAGTCCGCTGTGGCGGCGCGCCCTCAGCGCTGAAACATATTGGCGACATAGCACTGGGTCACCGCCCGGCTCTGGACCCCGTTCTGGACCAGAAACCCGGCCAGAGCGGCTTGGAAGAGGCGGTACTGGTCCCAGTTCGGATGGGATTCAATGAAGCTGCGCATCGACCCCAGCAGGGCTTCGGGTACCTCCGCCCGCATGCTCACCACCGCTGGGTCGGGGGCCATCGGCTCGGCCGTTGGCCGAGCCGGCGGGGCCATCGCCGCAGCAGCAGGGTGATGGAACCCGCCGAGCTCAGAAACGTCCAGGTCAGGAGTGCTGAGGAAAGAAGCAGAGGCCATCGGCACGGGTTCGCTGAGACACCAGTTCTCCACACCGCCGCTGCGCCGTCAAATCGCCCAGCCGGGCTCCGGGAGCAGCGATCCCAGCCTGAGATTCCAATCCTCAGGGGCTTGTGCGGCGCCCAGGTCTCCAGCTGATCTGGCTTGAATCGATCGACGGCCCTTGTCAAGGGGAGAACCAACAGCGAGGCGTTTCTCCACAGGCTTGAGCAGGGGGCGGGGCTTCGAGCTCTTTGGGCTGGGGAAAACCTGTGCAAAATCTGCGGGGAAGCTGCGACCAGCCGGGGAGGGGTGCGGCGATCAGCAGTCCTGATCGCGCTCAAATCAGGCTGGCAGTCTCAACAGGGCGGACCGGGCCATGGGCTCGCTGGCCAGGCCATGGGCTCAAAGAGGTAAGGCCAGCAGGGCCTCGGCCCAGGCCCTACTGGCCGGCGAGGGCCAATGGCCCTCGATGCCCCGTTGCCAGGCCCCAGGGCTGAGAACAAAGCGCAGGGACCACTCGCCGCGATTGCCTTCGATGCTCATCCAGCAGCAGTCCCGCTCGCACTCCAGTGTGATGAGCTCTTCGGCCATCAAGCCTGAAGCGATCGCTTCGCGCTGTTCCAGCAAGCTGGCGATCACCTGTCGCAGCTGGAGCGCTTCTGCTGTGGTGAGCTCCGCCGCCCAGCCCTCACCACCGATCAACACAGAAAAAGGCTGGCGTGCCGGCTCCCAGGCCAGACGCCAACCTTCTCCCTCAGCGGACCAGCAACCTGGATTCAAGACAGGCGATCAGCCGGGCAACAGATCCGGCTGATCCTGTTCATCGCTGAGCTCAACGATCGTGCGCTGCACCGGCTTGACCATGGATTCCTCCAGGAGGCCATCAAAGTCGTCGAATCGGCGCTGCTTGGCCCGGAAGGCGATCTTCACGGTGGTGAGGTAGCGGTTGCTGGAGTGACGAATCAAACTCTCAGCCCGCTGAGCCAGCTCTTTGGGGTTGATCGCGGAACTGGTATACAAAACAATCTGTCAATTTCTCCAATATTAAGCCAGGGCCGCTTGGCAGACCCAGCTGCGCTGATCGGGCGCCGCGCTGATCCGTGCTGCGCTGATCAGCCAAGATTGCAGTTAGACCCACGGTCAGCTCAGCGTGCCTGATTCGCTTGGCCCCGTCACCGCCCCAGCGATTCTGTTGCCCATTGATTGAAGGGACGCTGGCCATCGACCTCGGCAGCACCACCACGGTGGTGGCTTTCCAGCCCGCAGGCGGTGGGGCAATTGAACTGGTGCCTGTCGAGCCGTTCAGTAGCGGTGCTCCTTGCGTCATCCCCAGCCTGGTCTGGCTGGCTGGAGCTGCTTCCGGGCAGGTTTTGATCGGCCGCCAGGTTCAGGAGGCCGGCCTGGCCCGCGCTGAGAGTCCCCAGCTCAGCCGCGATTTCAAGCGCTGGATCGGGGTTGGCCCCAACTCCCGGAGCCGCCCGGCCTTGCTCAGCCCAGAAGAGGCGGGCTCCCTGCTGCTGCATCGCATCTGGGAGCAGCTGCCAGACAGGCTCGCGCCGAACCGGCTGGTGCTCACCGCTCCGGTCGACGGCTACCGCGGCTACCGGCAGTGGTTGCAGGACATCAGCCAGGACTTGCCGGTGGCCGAGGTGGCCTTGGTGGATGAACCCACCGCCGCCGCCATCGGCGCTGGACTTGCCCCGGGCAGCCGTGTGCTCGTGCTGGACCTCGGCGGCGGCACCATCGATCTCGCCTTGGTGGCCCTGGAGGGCGGGCAAGGGCGGGCCGCGCCTATCGCCCAGCTGCTTCGCTTTGCCGGCCGTGATCTGGCCAGCAGCCGCCAAGCGTTGCGCTGTGCCCGGGTGCTGGGCAAGGCGGGCCTGGCCCTGGGCGGCAGAGATCTGGATCGCTGGATCGCCGCTGATCTCGCCGGTGCTGCTCCGCCCTCGGGGGCGTTGTTGGAAGCGGCTGAACAGCTCAAATGCAAGCTCAGTTTCGAGCCGTCCAGTTCCGTGCTCTGGTGCCCACCGGGAGAACCCAGCCGGGAACTCAGGCTCAGCCGCCAGGCCCTGGAGGAGCTGCTCGAGCGCAAGGGCCTGTTGCAGCTGCTCGATGATCTGCTCGAGACGGTGCTCGCAGGAGGACGTGCCCAGGGCGTCAGCCTTGGCGACGTCGATGCGGTGCTGCCCGTTGGCGGCACCAGCCGCATGCCCCTGATTCGGCGCTGGCTCGAGGAGCGTTGTGCCGGTGTTTCGATTCTCGATCAACACCCGGTTGAGGCGATCGCCGTCGGCGCGCTTGCCCTCACCCCTGGGGTGCGGATTAAGGATGTGCTCGGCCAAGGTGTTTCGCTGCGTTGCTGGGATTCGCGCAGCGAGGCCCACCGCTGGCATCCCCTGTTCCTCGCAGGTCAGGGCTGGCCGACGGCAGAGCCGCTCGAACTGGTGCTGGCCTGCAGCCGCGATGACCAACGGCAGCTGGAGCTGGTGTTGGGCGAACCAAGTCAGGAGCAGCGCGCCGAGGTGGTCTTCCGCCAGGGCCTACCCGAGCTCAGCCGGCGCGAGGCCGGGGAGAGCCGCGTGGAGCCTTGGAGCCGGCAACCGGCCGGTCTGCCCCTGGAGCCGCCCGGAAGCCGGGGGGTGGACAGGCTGCGATTGCGTTTCGGGATCAACGAGCAGGCCCAACTGACCATGGCCAGTGAAGATCTGGTCAGCGGCCGAGTCAACGAACCGATCAGCCTCGGATCGGTCCGTTAGCGACAGGGCCTGCCGTGCGGTGGACAATGGTTCGGCTGCCCCCTTGCCGGAGGCCATCAATCGATGGTATGCCTAGTAAGGAGTTGGTCTTCGTATTGCTTTCGCCTTGGCCCTTCGCCACCACAGGCTGCCCCGCTTCTGGTTGGCACTGACTCTCGGGCTAGTGGCTGCCGGTATCGGTGCGGCTTACTGGTGGGAATCCCAGCTACCGGGCCGACTGCAGCAGGCGGCGAGCGCTCGCAACTTTCCGGATTGCCTTAAATACAGCGATCAGCTCGCAGCCCTGCGCTGGATGAGTGGACGCGCGCCCAGGGAGCAGGGACTGTGTAGAAGGATCAAGGCCGAAGAGCTATGGCAGGCCACGGATTACACCGAGGCCCTGAAACTCCAGCTTTTGCTTAGCAACTCCACCGCCGGCACGTCTGAGGACAAGCAACGCCTCAATGCCTGGCAACAGGAGTTGAAGGCCAAGGCCCTGGCTCGCTTTGAAGCGGGAGATCTGGAGGGTGCCATCGACTTGCTCAGGCCGATGGGAGAGCACCAACACCCCGATGGCAACGCCTATGGCGACAATTTGCGTGAATTCTGGAATCGCAACCGCCTTCAGGAGGAGCGGGCCCGCAGCATGATCGCCCAGAAGCGTTGGTGGGAAGCCCTTGATGCACTCAATCGCCTCGACCATCCCTGGTGGTTGAGCCAGACCACGGGGCTCAAGCGCCAGGTGGAGCAGGAAATCTCCGGGCTCAAGGCCAAGGAACAGGAGCGCCACAGCCACGGCGAGATGGCTTTGAACAGCGTGCCGATCGCTGACTTGGACCGGGAGGTGCAGCGCAATATCAGCCTCGGTCTTGATGATTGGTCTGCCTTCACCAAGGCCTGCAACACGCTGGGTGGCAATTTGGTCGAAGCCGGCCCTGAAACGGCTTGTCAGCGTTGATGCGGGCCCATGACAGGATTGGGGCCCAGTGCCAATGCCCCCATGCAGCAGGGAGAACAGGTCAAGGTCAGCCAGAGCGTGGTGGTGTTCACCCACCCGGAACATCGCGGCAAGCCCTTTGATCTCCTGGGGCAGCAGGGGGAAGTGTTTCGGGTCCTTGACGATTGGAAGGGCCGTCCGATCAGCCCGACCCTGCCGGTGATCGTCGCCTTCGGGAAGTTCCGCGCCCATTTCCGGGCCGATGAACTCGAACGGGTTGGCGGGACGGCCTGATTAGCAGCGCTGCAGAAACACCCCGTCCACCCCATCCACGTCCTGGAGGCAGAGTTGGATGTTCTCCTGCCGACTGGTGGGCACGATCCGGCCGCAGAAGTCGGGTTGGATCGGCAGTTCCCGGTGACCACGGTCCACCATTACCAGCAGCCTGACCGCTTCGGGTCGGCCCCAGGTGTGCAGGGCCTCCAGTGCAGCGCGCGTGGTTCGGCCGGTAAAGATCACGTCATCGACCAGCACTACCTCACGGCCTTCGATCGCAGCCGGTAGGTGAGTGGCCTCCACCAGGCGGGTGCCGACCCGTTCGAGATCGTCGCGATAGAAGGTGGGATCAAGGCTGCCCTGGTCGACGGCATGGCCGGCGCTAGTCTCCAATTGCTGGGCCAACACCCTGGCCAGGGCAACTCCGCGGGTGGGGATGCCGAGCAGCATCAGCTTTCTACTGTCGGCCGCACTCTCGAGCACCTGGGAGGCGAGGCGATGAACGGTGCGGGTCAAGTCCTGAGCGGAGAGGATTTCCACTCGCCTGGCTGGACTCGAAGATTCCATGGCATGGCCTTAAGGAAAACCATCGTAGGAACCGGGCTGTTCATGGCCAAAAGCTGACTCTTGGGCACGGATAGAGCAAGGGGTCAACCGGGCCAAGGTAAATTCATGACAGAACGCGAATTGGACGCCGGCCCCGCAGGGGTGACACTGCCTAGATCTATGACCCATGGCATCCACGCGCAACCGTCTTCAGCCCCAGCTACCTCCCGCTCGGCCGTCAACTCTGAAGGTTCTGTAGCCCCTGTTGTGCTGGCGATTCTCGATGGCTGGGGCTATGGGGAGCCTTCCGAATCCAATGCGATTTCCCTGGCTGAAACGCCGGTGATGGATGCGCTCTGGGAGGCCTATCCCCATGCCTTGATCCAGGCCAGCGGCGCTGATGTGGGTTTGCCTGATGGTCAGATGGGCAATTCCGAAGTCGGCCATCTCACGATCGGCTCGGGACGCGTCATCCGCCAGGAATTGGTCCGGATCAGCAAAGCGGTCAAAGACGGCAGCCTGGCCCTCAATCCGGCCTTGAATGGCCTGGCCGATCGCCTCCTTGCCGATGGCGGACAGCTGCACCTGATTGGTCTCTGCTCCGACGGCGGCGTCCACAGTCATCTAAGCCATCTCGCTGGCCTGCTGCACTGGGCGGCTGGCCGCGGCATCCAGGACGTCTGCATCCACGTCATCACCGATGGCCGCGATACCCCTCCCCAGAGCGCCATCCCGTTCATTGCCCAGATCGAGGAGCAGATCGAGGCGGCTGGTGTCGGTCGCATCAGCACGCTCTGCGGCCGCTACTGGTCCATGGATCGCGATAACCGCTGGGACCGTACCGAAAAGGCCTATCGGTTGCTCACCGAAGCGACCGATTGCAGCGATCTGGGTCCAAGGCAAGCCATCGAATCGGCCTATGCCAGCGGTATCCATGACGAATTCATTGAGCCGGTGCGTTTCAGCAGTGATGTCCTCAGCCCCGGTGATGGGCTGGTCTTTTTCAACTTCCGACCCGACCGGGCCCGCCAGCTGATTCGCTCCTTGGTCGTCGAGCCCTTCGACGCCTTTCCCCGCCAACGTCTCTCACCCCTCCATCTGGTTACCTTCACGCAATACGAACTCGGGTTGCCGGTTGAGGTAGCTTTCCCACCCGAATCCCTCGACGGACTGCTGGGCCAGGTGGTCTCCGAGCACCATCTGCGCCAGTTGCGGACTGCTGAAACCGAGAAATATCCCCACGTCACCTATTTCCTCAACGGTGGCATCGAACAACCGTTCCCCGGCGAAGACCGCCAGCTGGTGCCCTCCCCCAGGGTTGCCACCTATGACCAGTCTCCGGAGATGTCCGCGGCCGTGCTCACGGCAAGCTGCATCGCCGCGATCAACAAGGGCTTGTATTCCCTGATCGTGATCAACTACGCCAACCCTGACATGGTGGGCCACACCGGCCAGATGGAGGCCACCACGGCGGCGATCGCTACGGTGGACCGTTGTGTCGGGCAGCTGCTTGAGGCCACCAACCGCAAGGGAGGAACGCTGCTGATCACGGCGGATCATGGCAATGCCGAAGTGATGGAAAGCAGCGACGGCAGGCCATGGACGGCCCACACCACCAATCCCGTGCCGGTGATTTTGGTGGAAGGCGAAAAGCGCAAATTGTCTGGCCGTGGTGCCAACGCCCATCTGCGCAGCGGCGGTGGTCTCGCCGATGTTGCCCCCACCTTGCTAGAGATTCTTGGCTTGCCCCAACCGGCACGGATGACCGGACGTTCGTTGATCGAACCAGCCGATGTGGTCACCACCTCCGGCAGTCAACCCCAGGCCCTGCAGGTTTAAGCCTCCTGGTTTCGGGCCTTGCTGGCCCGGGCCCGGGGTGTTGCCGTTACTTCGATAAGCTTGGCCGATGCTTATTGCCATTCTCTCCTGGGTCTGGATCGGCACCGGTGTGCTGCTGATCGTCAGTGTCCTTCTGCACAGTCCGAAGGGCGATGGCATGGGCGGTCTGGCCAGCAGCGGTGGCTCCATGTTCAGCAGCGCCCGCAGCGCTGAAGACACCCTGAATCGGATCAGCTGGACCCTGCTCGCAGTTTTTCTCGGTCTGGCCGTGCTGCTCAGTGCGGGCTGGTTGCGTTGAGCCCGATCAATCGCCGCAGTCTGCTCGCCGCCCTTGGCGCCATGCTTAGCCCGTTGCTCGGCGGCCGAGCGGCCGAGGCGGCCTCAAAGGCGAATGACCCCAATTGGCAGCTCAGTGAGGCGGCCTGGAAACAACGGCTCAGTCCGGCGGCCTTTGCCGTGCTCAGGCGCGAGGGCACCGAGCCGCCATTCAGCAGTCCGCTCGACAAGGAAAAGCGCAAGGGCACTTTTGTCTGTGCCGGTTGCCAGCTGCCCTTGTTCAGCTCCAGCGCCAAATTCGACAGCCGCACCGGCTGGCCAAGTTTCTGGCAGCCCTTGCCGAATGCGGTGGTCACCAAACTTGATTTCAAGTTGATCCTGCCCCGCACCGAATACCACTGCCGACGTTGCGGTGGCCACCAGGGGCATGTCTTCAACGACGGCCCCCGTCCCACCGGCAAGCGTTACTGCAACAACGGCGTCGCACTGAATTTCATTCCAGGCTGAAGGCGGTTATTCGGGTATCGAGGTGAGCCGATCCCTGGGTGACGGAAGTGCCCAAGGTTGATGGCCGACCATAAAAAAGGGCCCCCGAAGGGGCCCACATTCAGAGCAGTCGCTTCTGATCAGTAGTCGAAGTCGCCGCCCATGCCGCCGCCGCCGGCTGGAGCTGCTTCCTTCTTGTCAGGCATGTCAGCCACGATGCACTCGGTGGTGAGCACCATGCCGGCAATGGAGGCGGCGTTCTGCAGCCCCGAGCGAGTCACCTTGGCGGGGTCGACAATGCCGGCAGCCAGCATGTCCACGTACTCACCGGTGGCGGCGTTGTAACCCTCATTGAAGGGCATGCCCTTGACGTGCTCGGCCACGACGGCGCCGTTGACGCCGGCGTTCTGGGCGATCCGCATCAACGGAGCGCTCAGGGCGGAGGCCACGATGGTGGCACCGATCAGCTCCTCACCGGAGAGATTGGCAGCCGCCCACTCTTCCAGGGCCGGAGCCAGGTGAGCAAGGGTGGTGCCGCCGCCTGGAACGATGCCCTCCTCAACAGCCGCCTTGGTGGCGTTGATGGCATCTTCGAGGCGCAGCTTCTTGTCCTTCATCTCGGTTTCGGTGGCAGCGCCCACCTTCACCACGGCCACACCACCGGAGAGCTTGGCCAGGCGTTCCTGGAGCTTCTCTTTGTCGTAGGTGGAGTCGGTTTCGTCGATCTGCTTGCGGATCTGCTCGACCCGGGCTTTGACGGCCACTTCGTTGCCATCGGCCACGATGGTGGTGGTGTCTTTGTTGATGGTGATGCGGCGGGCAGTGCCGAGCATCTCCAGCTTGGTGTTCTCCAGCTTGAGACCGGCGTCCTCGGTGATCAGCTGACCATTGGTGAGAACGGCGATGTCTTCGAGCATGGCCTTGCGGCGATCACCGAAGCCGGGGGCCTTGACGGCAGCCACATTGAGCACACCGCGCAGGCGGTTCACCACCAGGGTGGCAAGGGCTTCCTTCTCGATGTCTTCGGCGATGATCAGCAGGGGCTTGCCGGTGCGGGCAATCTGCTCGAGCACAGGCACGAGATCCTGCACCAGACCGATCTTCTTGTCGGTGAGCAGGATGTAGGGCTCCTCGAGGATGGCTTCCATCCGCTCGGTGTCGGTGGCGAAGTAGGGCGAGATGTAGCCCTTGTCGAAGCGCATGCCCTCGGTGACCTCCAGTTCGGTGGTCATCGACTTGCCTTCTTCCAGGGAGATCACCCCTTCCTTACCCACTTTGTCCATCGCATCGGCGATCATCCGGCCGACTTCTTCGTCGTTGCCGGCGGAGATGGTGCCCACCTGGGCGATGGCGTTGGAATCGGAGATCGGCTTGGCATGCTCCTCGATCTTCTTGACGAGGAAGTCGGAGGCCTTGTCGATGCCCTTTTTGAGGGTGATGGCGTTGGCGCCGGCGGCCACGTTGCGCAGACCCGCCTTGACCATGGCATGGGCCAGGACGGTGGCGGTGGTGGTGCCATCACCGGCGGCGTCGTTGGTTTTGGAAGCGGCCTGACGGATCAGGGCCACGCCGGTGTTCTCGATGTGATCCTCGAGTTCGATCTCCTTGGCGATCGTGACGCCGTCATTGATGATCTGGGGTGCGCCGAATTTCTTTTCGAGCACCACGTTGCGGCCCTTGGGGCCGAGGGTGACAGCCACGGCTTCAGCCAGGATGTCGATGCCTTTTTCGAGGGCCCGTCGGGCGTTCTCGTTATAAATGATGCGTTTGGCCATGGGAATTCAGTCTCTGAAGAAGAGGATGGGGTGAAGCGGGAACAGCGGACCGGGAGCAGCGGACCGGGACCTGGGTTCAGTGAACGATCGCCAGGATGTCCTTTTCGGAGAGCAGCACGAATTCGTTGCCGCCGAGCTTGATGTCGGTGCCGGCGTACTTGCTGTAGAGCACCTGATCGCCGACGCTCACCTCAGGGGATTGGCGGGTGCCGTCGTCGTTGCGCTTGCCGGGGCCCACTTGAACCACCTCACCCACTTGGGGCTTTTCCTGGGCGGTGTCAGGAAGCAGGATTCCGCCGGCGGTTTTTTCGTCGGAGTCTGAAACCTTGACAAAGACACGGTCTCCGAGCGGCTTGACCGTGGAGACGGTGAGAGAAACAGCAGCCATGATTCAGTGCGACAACAACAGGGATGACGCCGATGACGTCATGAAACGGACGAGTTGGCACTCGTGCTCGTTGACTGCCAACCTATGGCAGCAGCGTGATCAGGCGCAATCCGCAGCAGGGGCGGTTCACCGAACAGCCAACGGCGCCACAATCGGTTGTTCGGGGCCAATCCCCCTGCCAGTGGTAAGTTGACTCCGCTTTCGGCGGGTATGGATCCCGCTGTGCGATCCCCAATCTTTCCTATGGCTGCTGCTGCTCCCGTCAACACCGGCTCTAAGGGCGTTGTGCGCCAAGTGATCGGTCCAGTGCTCGACGTGGAATTTCCTGCCGGCAAACTGCCACGCATCTTCAATGCCCTGCGCATCAGTGGCCGCAACTCCGCCGGACAGGAGATCGCCCTGACGGCCGAGGTGCAGCAGCTGCTCGGAGATCACCGCGTACGGGCGATCTCGATGAGCTCCACCGACGGTCTGGTGCGCGGCATGGAAGCCTTAGACACCGGCTCACCGATCTGTGTCCCGGTGGGAGAAGCCACCCTCGGCCGCATTTTTAACGTGCTTGGGGAGCCGGTGGACGAGCTCGGTCCTGTCACATCCAAGCTGACCGCCTCAATCCACCGCGAAGCTCCCAAGCTCACCGAGCTGGAAACCAAGCCCAAGGTGTTTGAAACCGGCATCAAGGTGATCGACCTGCTCGCCCCCTA
The DNA here is from genome assembly GCF_001885215.1 of Synechococcus sp. SynAce01. GTDB lineage: Bacteria > Cyanobacteriota > Cyanobacteriia > PCC-6307 > Cyanobiaceae > Regnicoccus > Regnicoccus frigidus. The sequence continues at coordinate 2,024,952 of NZ_CP018091.1, forward strand.
CCGCCAAGGCGGCAAGGTCGGCCTGTTTGGCGGTGCTGGCGTCGGCAAAACGGTGCTGATCCAGGAGCTGATCAACAACATCGCCAAGGAGCACGGCGGCGTCTCGGTGTTCGGTGGTGTGGGCGAGCGCACCCGCGAAGGCAACGACCTCTACGAAGAGTTCAAGGAATCCGGAGTGATCAACTCCGAGGATCTGACCAAGTCAAAAGTGGCGCTCTGCTTCGGCCAGATGAACGAGCCTCCCGGTGCTCGCATGCGCGTGGGCCTTTCGGCGCTCACCATGGCGGAGCACTTCCGCGATGTGAACAACCAGGATGTCCTGCTCTTCATCGATAATATCTTCCGCTTCGTCCAGGCAGGATCGGAAGTGAGCGCCCTGTTGGGTCGCATGCCGTCCGCCGTGGGTTATCAGCCCACCCTTGGCACCGACGTCGGCGAGCTCCAAGAGCGCATCACCTCCACCCTTGCAGGCTCCATCACATCGATTCAGGCTGTGTATGTGCCTGCCGACGATCTGACCGATCCAGCTCCCGCCACCACCTTTGCCCACCTCGATGCCACCACGGTTCTGAGCCGTGGTTTGGCCTCCAAAGGCATCTACCCGGCTGTGGATCCTCTCGATTCCACCAGCACGATGCTTCAGCCGGCCGTCGTCGGAGATGATCACTACCGGACAGCGAGGGCAGTGCAATCTACACTGCAGCGTTATAAGGAACTTCAGGATATCATTGCCATTCTTGGTCTTGATGAACTTTCTGAAGACGATCGCAGTACCGTGAACCGGGCCCGCAAGATCGAGAAATTCCTCTCTCAGCCCTTTTTCGTGGCCGAGATCTTCACGGGTATGTCCGGCAAATACGTGAAGTTGGAAGACACCATCAAGGGCTTCAACATGATTCTTTCTGGTGAGCTTGATGATCTTCCCGAAGCAGCTTTCTATCTGGTCGGCACGGTTGAAGATGTCAGGGCGAAGGCAGAAAAGCTGAGCGCTGAAGCTAAATCCTGACTTGATCATTGTTGAATCGCCATTCTGAAGACCCCTGCCGATGACAATCAACCTGCGCGTTCTGGCACCTGATCAGAGCGTTTTCGATGGCGATGCCGACGAGGTGATCCTGCCCAGCACCACAGGCCAACTGGGTATCTTGCCGGGCCATGTGTCCTTGCTGACGGCCCTTGATGTGGGCGTGATGCGTTTGCGGATGGGCAAGGATTGGACCTCCATTGCCTTGATGGGCGGTTTTGCCGAGGTGGAAGCCAACCAGGTGACTGTGCTGGTGAACATCGCTGAACTCGGCTCCAGCATTCAGCCTGATGAGGCCCAGAAGGCCCTTGAGGAGGCCCAACTTGCGGCCACCGGCTTTGAGGGCCAACCTTCAAGCAGCGACAAGATCAAGGCCCAGCAGACCCTGGCCCGTGCGCGCGCACGCCTCCAGGCCAGCCGAGCCTCCTGAAGACTGGAGACACCACAGCCAGGTCATGAAAAAAGCGCCCTTTGGGGCGCTTTTTTGTTGGTATGGCTTGGGCGTTTATTGCGCTTTGGCCAGCTGATTCAGGCCGTACCGCAGAAGGTGACGTCGGGGAACTTGAGCTTGGCCTCATCCAGCGACTTGCCTTTGCCTTCTTCCTGCCAGTAATTGATCACCTCAGTGGCCTTGTTGAGGATTTCAACGCGCTCGTTGTCGGTGATCCAGGATTTGGCTTCCAGTTCCGTCTTCATCGTTTCCCAGGCATCTTCGCGAGGCCAGAAGAAGTAGGAGGTGAGGGGGCTGGGGCCACCGCCGACGATCTGATCGACGGCCAGGGCGACGTTGGTGGGCAGCCAGAGGATCTTGAGCAAAAAGCGGCCCTCATCGGCTTTCGGCGTATGACCGGAAGGAACGCCGTCCTCATCAACCGTGGCGGTGGCTAAGGCCGCACTGGCGCCGCTCAGGGCCGGCCGCCCTTTCGTGGTGCCGTCGTCGTCTTCAGCGGCAGCGGCGGTTTCCGCCGGGGCGTGACGGGTGAGCTCCCGATTGGCAGCTCCCGGTTCGGGCGAGCTGGGGGCTGGCACACGCTTCAGCGTGGCTGGAACGGATGCAGCCGTGGAGGCTTCGGCCGCCTCAATCTCTGGAGCAGCACTGTCTGGGGCCGTCATGGGTTCGGCGCTCAAGGCATAAAATCAAACATCAAACCTACCAGCCCAGCTGAGACACCCCTGAGTCAGCAAGCCGTTCTGCTCTTCGATATCGATGGCGTGATCAGGGATGTGGGCGGCAGTTACCGTCGCGCCCTGGCTGAAACCGTGGAGCATTTTTGCGGTTGGAGGCCGCAAGCCGCTGGTATTGACGCGCTCAAGGGCGAAGGGATCTGGAACAACGACTGGGATGCCGCCCTGGAGCTGCTGCGCCGCCACGGCCACAACCCCTTGCCGGCCCATGCCGCCCTGGTGGACGTCTTCAGCCGCTTTTATTTCGGTGGCGATCCCCAGGGGGATCCCGCCGGTTGGAGCGGCTTCATTCGCAACGAACCGCTGCTGGTGGAGGCGGCCTTCTTCAAGGGCCTCAGCGCTGCCGGGATCGCCTGGGGATTTGTGAGTGGTGCCGAGCCCGGCTCAGCTCGCTATGTGCTTTCGGGCCGGCTGGACCTGGGTGATCCGCCCCTGGTGGCCATGGGCGATGCTCCCGACAAACCCGATCCCACCGGCCTGCTTCGGCTCGCCACCAGCCTCTGTGAAGGCGCCCTGGGGGCTGGAGCCCCACCCGTCGCCTATCTCGGTGACACCGTTGCTGACGTGCAGACGGTGCTGAACGCCCGCAAGCAACAGCCCGACCAGCGCTGGCTGAGCCTGGCGGTGGTGCCACCGCATCTGCAGGCTCCCGGTCTGGAGAAGCAGCGCAGCGCCTACGAAGACAGCCTGCGCGCTGCCGGGGCCGATCGGTTGCTCCCCTCCACCTCCGCACTTCAGCCCGCCAGCCTGCTCAAGTGGCTGGCCGCAGGCTCCTGATTCAGCGCTCCATCGCCGCCACCGACTTGAGCGCGGCGGCGCTGAGCACCTCATGGCCGCCCGCTGTCACGGCCACATCGTCTTCGATGCGGATGCCGATGCCTTTCCAGCGGGGATCGATGCTTGGTTGGCCTTCCGGGATGGGAAGCCGATCACTGACATACAGACCTGGCTCCACCGTGAGCACCATGCCCGGCTCCAGCGGCTGCGGATGTTCGCCGAGGCGATAGGCGCCGACATCGTGGACATCGAGGCCCAGCCAGTGGCCGGTGCGGTGCATGTAGAGGTGGCGGTAGGCCCCTTGCTCAATCAGGCCATCCACTTCTCCAACCAGCAGGCCCAGGTCCACCAGCCCCTCGACGAGCACGCGTAGGGCAGCCCCATGCACCTGCTCGGCATCGGCCTCGGGCCTGACCGTGGCGATCGCCTTCTCCTGGGCGGCGAGCACGAGTTCATAGAGGGCGCGTTGCTCGGCGCTGAAGCGCCCATTGATGGGAAAGGTTCGGGTGATGTCGCCGTTGTAGTAGTCGCTGAGGCTGCAGCCTGCATCGATCAACAGCAGGTCGCCACCCACAAGCGGGGCGTTGTTGCTGGTGTAATGCAGCACGCAGGCATTGTCTCCGCCGGCCACGATCGAGCCGTAGGCCGGTCCGCGCGCCCCCTGCTCCATGAAGTGTTGCTCGATCACCGCCTGCACCTGCCGCTCATTGAGCCCCGGCCGCGCCAGCTGGCGGGCCCGTTCATGGGCCTCCGCCGAGATCCTTCCGGCCAGGCGCATCCGCTCGAGTTCATCGGCAGACTTGCGCAGTCGCAGCGCGTGCAGGAGCGGGCAAGGTGCCACCAGGCCCAGGGCCGCCTGGCCGTTGCGGGGGGCACGGTCGAGCTGGGCGGCCCAGGCGGCCAGCAGCAACGGCTCCACATCTGGATGGCGCCCTATCCGGAAGGCGAGGCCCTCCGCTCCCTGGAGATAGCCGCCCAGCCGCTCCGCCAGCTCCTGGCGGGGATGGGCGAGATCGGCCCCGAACTGTTCGACGGCTCCTTCACATCCCCAGCGGAACCCGTTCCAGACCTCCGCGGCAGGATCCTTCGGCTCCACGAACAGAACGAAGGGGTGCTCCGGGCAATGGGGCAGGAACAGGGCCACCGCGCCGGGTTCATCAAAGCCGGTGAGATACCAGAAATCACTCTGCTGGCGGAACGGATGCTCCACATCGGCATGGTGGGTGACCAGCGGCGCCGCCGGAATAACGGCCGCCATGCCGCCGAGCTGGTCAAGAAAGCGCGCCCGGCGCTGGCCGAACTCTGCGGCGGTGATCACCATGGAGGCAAGCTCAGAACAGCAGGACGTTGGCACAACCGATTAAATGAATGCGATAGGTCCCAGAGTGCAAGGACGGTATGGGCATGAGCCGGCCACGATGACGCTGAGCGGATGAACGAGCTGCTTGGGCTGGCCGGACTGGTCGCCTTCATTCTGGTGGGTTCGGCGGTTTGCTCCGGCGTGGAAGCCGCCATGCTCACCGTCAACCCGCTGCGGGTCTACGAACTGGCAGGCCGCGACCGGCCGGTGCGCGGCGCCAAAGCCCTGCTGGCCCTCAAGACACGCATGGGCCGGGCCCTGGCGGTGCTCGTCATTCTCAACAACGGCTTCAACATCTTCGGCAGCCTGATTCTGGGCAGCTACGCCGGCTGGGTGTTCGCCTCCCAGGGGATCGACAGGGTGGCCCTGCCCTTGTTCTCGGTCGGACTCACCGTGCTGGTCATCCTGCTGGGGGAGATCCTGCCGAAGGCGATCGGCAGCCGTCTGGCCCTGCCGGTGTCGCTGGCCAGCGCCGCTCCGCTCGGCCTGGCCCTGAAATTGATGCTGCCACTGGTGCTGGTGCTGGAGCGGCTGTTGCCGGCGATCACCGCCGAGAGCGAACTCACCACCGATGAGGGCGAGATCCGCCTGCTGGCCAGGCTGGGCTCGCGCACCGGCCAGATCGAAGCCGATGAAGCCGCGATGATCGGCAAGGTGTTCCAGCTCAACGACCTGACGGCCCGCGACCTGATGGTGCCGCGGGTGTCGGCGCCGACCCTCTCGGCTGAGATCCAGCTGGAGAGCGCCAAGGCGTTGCTGCTGGCCAACACAGCCGCTTGGTGGGTGGTGTTGGGGCGCGAAGTGGATGAGGTGCTCGGGGTGGCCAGTCGCGAAAGCCTGCTGGCAGCCCTGGTGGAGGGCCGGGGTCAGGCGACCGCCCTGAGCCTGACCCTGCCGGTGGAATTCGTGCCGGAAATGATCCGGGCCGATCGTCTGCTGACGGCCTTCCGGCGCAGCAGCCATTCGGTGCGGGTGGTGGTGGATGAGTTCGGCGGCTTCGTCGGCGTGATCGGTGCCGATGCGGTGCTGGCCGTGCTGGCCGGCTGGTGGCGCCGCCCCCAACCGGCGGCGGAGCCGATCCCGTGAGCGCGACCCTGCAGGCCGCCCAGCCGGCCATCCAAACCGACAGCGCAAGCCGTTTCGAGGCTCTGCTGCTGCGCTGGCGCCAGCGCCTGGTTCTCAGCGAACGGGAGCGCTCAGCCCTGGCCCCCGAGCTGGCGGGCCTCGATCGCCAGCTGGAGCGCCTGGCCGCCCGCCGCCTCCAGGTGGCCGTTTTCGGCCGGGTCGGGGTGGGTAAGTCGAGTCTGCTCAATGCCCTGCTCGGCGAGGAGCGCTTTGCTACCGATCTGGCCCATGGCTGCACCCGCCTGCAGCAGCAGGCAGCCTGGAATCAGCCGATCTCCGGGCTTGCGGGCCTCGCCCTGATCGACACACCGGGCATCGATGAAGTGGCCGCTGCTGCCCGCCACCGCCTGGCGGCCCGGGTGGCGCTCGCGGCTGATCTGGTTCTGTTCGTGCTCGATGGCGACCTCACGGCACCGGAATCTCGGGCGCTGGAGCAGATGCTGCGCCTCGGCAAACCCCTGCTGCTGGTGGTCAACCGGATCGATTGCTGGCCTGCAGCTGAACGGGAGGCGCTGCTGGCGAGCATCCGCGGGCGCCTGTCGGCGGCGGCCCGGGATCTTGAACTGGTGGCCGTCTCGGCGGCGCCACGGCGGGCCCGGCTGCGCAGCGATGGCCGGGTCCGCAGCGAGCCGGTGGCGGCAGCGATCGGGCCGCTCCAGGATCGATTGCTGGCCCTGCTCGAAGAGCGGGGCCGCCTGCTGCTGGTGCTCAACGGCCTGCGCGCCGGCGATCGCTTCTGCCGGCATCTGCAGGCCTGGCGGCTGGGCCAGCACCGCAGGGCGGCCCAGGGGCTGATCGGCCGCTTTGCCGCACTCAAGGCCACCGGCGTGGCGACCAACCCCTTGGTGCTGATGGATCTGGCCGGATCGATGGCCATCGATGCGGCTTTGGTGGTGCAACTCTGCCGGCTCTACGGTCTCAAGATCAATGGGGCCCAGGCCAGGCGCCTGCTGGGCCGGCTCAGCGGCCACGGCGCCCTGCTGGGCGGCACCCAGATCGGCATCCAGCTGCTGCTGGGCGTGCTGCGCCAGCTGCTGCTTCTGGCCGCTCCGTTCAGCGGCGGCTTGTCGCTGGCGCCTGCCGCACCGGTCGCCCTGGCCCAGGCCGCCCTGGCCGTGCACACCACCCGTCGCACCGGCCAGCTGGCGGCGGCCGAACTCCAGCTCGGGGCCCGCCTCGGCCTCGGTGGTCCCGGTGGCCTGCTCAAGCGCCTGGCCGAGCAGGATCCCCAGGTGAACCGCTGGCTGCGTCACTGCCAGGCCAGCGACGGTGGCTTGGCCCAGGCCCTGCTGCCGTGAGTGATCTGGCCCTGTTCGGCACCAGTGCTGACCCCCCCAGCCTTGGCCACCGTTCCCTGCTCGCCGGGCTCGCCAACCACTACCCCGAGGTGCGCACCTGGGCCAGTGACAATCCCTTCAAGCAGCACGGGGCGTCCCTGCCGGTTCGGGCCGCTTTGCTGCAGGCGGTGGTCGATGGTCTCGCCAATCCCCGCCTGCGCCTGGCCCAGGAGCTCAGCAGCCCCCGGGCGCTCGACACCCTGGAGCGGGCGGCCCAGCTCTGGCCGGGCTCCCGGCTGGTCTTCGTGGTGGGCAGCGACCTGTTGCCCCAGATCCAAACGTGGTACGCGGTTCAGGCGATTCTCAGCCGCTGCCGCCTGGCGGTAGTGCCGCGCCATGGCTGGCCGCTGGACCCATCTCAGCTCGATGGCCTGCGCCAGCGGGGCGGCGAACTGGAGATCCTTCCGCTGGAGATCCCCGCCACCGCCAGCTCCCTGATCCGCCTCCACCCCGACCCCGAACTGGTGCCCGAGGAGCTGTGGCCGATGCTGCGGGAGCAGAATCTCTACGGCTTCCGTTCTCCTGAACCCAGCCAGGCGCCGCCTGGTCGGCCCAATCCCCTTCGCCACCGCCCCGTGCGCTGATGCGTCTTGCCCTGGCCCAGATCAACCCGCTGATCGGTGATCTGCAGGGCAATGCGGCCCTGTTGCTCGAGGCCAGCCGCCAGGCCGCAGCGGCCGGCGCCGATCTGGTGGTCAGCCCGGAACTCTCGCTCTGGGGCTATCCCCCCCGTGACCTGCTGTTGCGGCCGGCCCTGCTGCGCCAGCAGGCGGAGGTTCTGCGTGCCATCGCCAGCGAACTGCCCCGGGATCTGGGTCTGTTGGTGGGTGTGGCCGAGCCCCTGGCCGGCGAACACCTGCCGGCCCTGCACAACGCGGTGGCCTTGGTGGAGCCTGGCGTCTGGCGGATCGTGGCCCGCAAGCGCCTGCTGCCCAGCTACGACGTCTTCGATGAGCGCCGTTATTTCCGCCCGGCTGACCAAGCCTGCCTGCTTGCCGTGGAGCGTCGCGGCCGGCGCTGGGTGATCGGCCTGACTATCTGCGAAGACCTCTGGGTGGAGGAGGACGTGCTGGGCCACCGGCTCGCCGGGGCCGATCCGATCGCTGAGCTGTTGCCCCAGCGGCCCGACCTGCTGCTGAACATTTCGGCCTCCCCCTTCGTGCAGGGCAAGCCGGCCCTGCGTCGCCGGCTGGCCGCCGCGGCGGCGGCGCGGCTGGGCTGTCCGGTGGTGTACGTGAACCAGGTGGGTGGCAACGACGAGCTGGTTTTTGATGGCGCCAGCTTCGTGATGGATGGAGCCGGCCAGGTTCTGCTGCAAATGCCCTGTGCCTCTTCCTCCCTGGCGCTGTGGTCGCTGCCAGAGCCAGGGGCGGAGCCAGTGGTTCCGGCTGCGGCGCCGCTGGCCACAGACGAGCCCGAGCCGCTCGAGCAACTGTTCCGGGTGCTGGTGCTGGGGGTGCGCGACTACGCCCGCAAATGTGGCTTCGAGCGGGCCCTGCTGGGCCTCAGCGGCGGGATCGATTCGGCCCTCGTCGCCGTGATCGCGGCGGCGGCGCTGGGCGGGGACCACGTGGAGGCCCTGCTGCTGCCCTCCCCCTACAGCTCCGAGGGCTCCCGCTCCGATGCCACCGCCCTGGCGCTCAGGCTCGGCATCCGGCATCAGATCGTGGCGATTGCCAGCTTGATGAACGGCTTCGATGAAGCCCTGAGCGGCCCCTTGCAGGGCGCACCGGTTGGCCTGACCGCTGAGAACCTGCAATCGCGGATCCGCGGCACCCTGCTGATGGCGGTGGCCAACCAGCAAGGCCAGCTGCTGCTCGCCACCGGCAACAAGTCGGAGCTGGCGGTGGGGTACTGCACCCTCTACGGCGACATGAACGGTGGCCTGGCCGTGATCGGCGATCTCTACAAAACCACCGTGTTTCGCCTCTGTGCCTGGCTGGATTCGCCAGCGGCCGGCCCCTGCCGCTCCAGCTTTGCCCTGCCGTGTAACGGTGAATTGATCGGCACGGCCATCCGCGACAAACCGCCCAGCGCGGAATTGCGCCCTGACCAGCGCGATACCGACTCCCTTCCGGACTACGACGAACTCGATCCGCTGCTCAAAGCCCTGATCCAGGATCTGCGCAGCCCTGAGCAATTGATTGCCAGTGGCGTGGAGGCCTCCCTCGCCCATCGGGTGCACCGGCTGTTGCGGCGGGCCGAATTCAAGCGCCGGCAGGCGGCCCCCCTGCTCAAGGTCAGCGACAGGGCCTTCGGCAGTGGCTGGCGCATGCCGATTGCGGCAGGGCCACCCTGAGCGTCTTCCGCAACGCGCAGCGGCGCGCTTTGCCTCGGCAACACGGGATTTTCCACGCAAATCCCTGCAATTGGGCCTGATGCCCGCCAATCTGGGGTCAGCTTCTGAGTTGCATGACAGCCAATGACCCGGCGGCGCCGATCGCGAGCATCGGCGTTCCCACCGAGATCAAGCGGGATGAGCAGCGGGTGGCACTCACTCCCGATGGGGTGAGTGAGCTGGTCTCCAACGGTCTGGAAGTGCGTGTTCAGACTGGAGCCGGCACCGGCGCCGGGATCAGCGACGAGAGCTATGCCGCCGTGGGCGCCCGCCTGGTGAGCTGTGAAGAGGCCTGGGCTGCCCACCTCGTGGTCAAGGTCAAGGAACCGCAGCGGCAGGAGTTCGGCTTCCTGCGCCGCGATCTGGTCCTGTTCACCTATCTGCACCTGGCCGCCTATCCCGACGTGGGCAGGGCCCTGCTCGACGCCGGCACCACAGGGGTGGCCTACGAAACGGTCCAGCTCGACAACGGCAACCTTCCCCTGCTGGCGCCGATGAGTGAGATCGCCGGTCGCCTGGCGGCCCAGGTGGGGGCCCATCTGCTGGAGAAGCCCCATGGCGGTCGTGGCGTGCTGATCGGTGGCTGCACCGGGGTGCGTCCCGCCCGGGTGGTGGTGCTCGGCGGTGGCACGGTGGGCTGGAATGCGGCCCGGCTGGCGGCGGCCATGGACGCTGAGGTGCTGCTGCTGGACCATTCGCCCCAGCGCCTGCGGACTCTGGAGTCGGATCGGCGTGGCCGGATGATCGGCCTGGTGAGCAGCCGTACCTTGATCGAGCGGCTGGTGCCAACGGCCGATCTTCTGATCGGGGCCGTGCTCACCCCCGGAGGCCGGGCGCCAACGCTGGTGGATGAGGACCTGGTGCGGCGGATGAAACCCGGTTCGGTGATCGTTGATGTGGCGATCGATCAGGGGGGCTGCATCGCCACCAGCCGCGAAACCACTCACACCGATCCGGTCGTCACGATTCACGGCGTCCAGCACTACGCCGTCGGCAACATGCCCGGGGCTGTCCCGTTCACCTCCACCGAAGCCCTGGTGAGTGTCACGCTCCCCTACATCGTCGGCATTGCCGGCCGCGGCCTGCTTGAAGCCGTCACCGAGCGGCCTGAACTGCTCTCAGGGCTCAACACCGTCGACGGAGCGGTCTGCCACCCCGGCGTCGCCAAGGCCCTGGGGGTGCCCACCCGCCACCCGATGGCCTGCCTGCGCTGAACTCTTAGAGCGGCCGCAGGGGGGGCAGAGGGCGCTCTAAGGCCTCCACGGCAATCCCCTCGCGCAGGGCCAGCAGCACGCCGGCGGCTTCCGCGTAGCTCGCTGCTTTCAAGGCCTTGAGGCCAAGGGCTTCGGCCGTGATCGCCAGCAGGCAGGGATTGCCTTCCACCGCGATCAGGGGGATGCCGCGCTCGGCGCAGCTGAGCACCGCCTGGCCGCCCAGCGCCCCCGCCGGTGCCACCACCGCCCCGATCTGGCTGGGGTGGAGCAGGTCCGCCTGCAGCGGCGCGGCGGCGGCTGCATCGTCTGCAGAAAAGAGCTCGACCAGATCGGGCGCCCGGCTCAGCCCCACCAGCACGCAGGCCAGAAAGGTGTGGCCCAGTTCCTCGGCGGCGGCCCGGCCATCGAGGCCAGGGTCAAGCGGCAGGGGCAAAAGGGCCGGAGCGTGGGCACAGGGCAGGCCGAGGTGGCGGCCCAGCAGGTGGCTGATCAGTGCCTCGGCCCCTGCCAGGGCATCCACCCCATCGCCCTGGCGGTAGGCCTGCAGGGCGTCGCTGCCGGCGTCTTCGGGGAAGCGGGTCACCACCGCGATCGCGGTGGCTCCTTCCGAGCGCAGCCGCTCGGCGGCGCGCAGCAGGGTATCGGGGGCATCGAGCTGGCCCCAGCTCACGCCGCTGGGCCCTCGCGACAGGCTCACCCCGACGGCTTGATCGGTGGTCACCACCGGTCCGATCGAGAGGCCCAGGGTGGCCCGGCAGGCCTCGGCTACCTGCAGATGGCGCAGTTGCAACTCCGGCTCGATCGCCGCATCCAAGAGCAGGCCCAGACGCTGCTGGCGCACCGGGGCCAGGGCAAGGGCGCCGCTGGCAAAGCGATCGAGCGCCCAGCCCTCCACGTAGTGGAGGCGGGGATCGCTCCAGTAGAGGGCGGCCCCATTCATCACATTGGGATGGGTGATCAGGCAGCCGCTGGCGGCGGCCAGCAACCGCGCTGCCGGCAGGCCGTCGCCGGCAAAACCGCCGATCTGGCAGCCGATCCCGGTCGGGATCAACAGCAGGGTGGGCAGGGGCGCACACGGGGTCAGGGGCACAGCAGCACCGCCTCGATCCGCAGCCTGCGCCAACCAGGCTCGCCATCAGCGGCAGGCTCTGCGGCCGTGATCGCCCAGCGCAGCGGTTCCCCCTTTTCCCCCAACGCTGCGAGCAGCTGGGGCAGCAAGGGACCTGGCGCCGTCTCCAGCCAGAGATCCAACCGCTGCAGCTTCATCCTTCCTGGAGCGAACGGCTTGGGCCCGTCGGGGGCCGCTCCATCACTGGAACTGCCCGAACTGCAACTCATACACAGCATCTTCCTGGCCGGCCAGCAATTTGAGGTCGCTGCGGGGGTAGGAGACGCACAGGAGGGCGTAACCCTCGGCCTGCAGCTCGGCCTTTACCCCCATCGCTTCGCTCTGATCGACCGTGCCCTCGCTCAACTTGGCGGCGCAGGTGGTGCAGACACCCGAGCAACAGGAGCTGGGCAGGGGCACACCGGCCAGTTCCGCTGCCGCCAGCACGGTCTGGTCGGCGCGGCAGCTGAACGTATGCATGGTGCCGCTCAGCTCGGCAACAACCGTGAAGCTCTCACTCATGACAGGCGGGGGGAGACGGGGGTCCAGTGGTCGGGGGGGGGGGCCAGGTATTCGGAGGCGGAGGCGGAGGCGGAGGTGGCCTGCGCTGATTCCCCACGGGCGCTCAGAACCAGGTCGAAGCTGATCGAGAGGCGCACATCGTCGCCATCTTGATTGAGCGTGACGGCATGGTCGGTGCTGGCCGGGAACAGAACCAGCAGTCCAGCCTCGGGGGCCACATCCAGCCAGGCCGCATTGAGCGGATGGTTGGCGGCGATCGGTCCAGCATGGCCGACACCCAGCCCCGGCACGAGCTCGTTCAGCTGGCGTGGGGCGAACAGGCGCAGCGAACCGCCCCGCCCGGAGCCGTCGCCGTTGAGATAAAAGACGGCGCTGAGGTGGGCATTGGGGTGGTGATGGCGGCCCACCACCATGCCCTCTTCGCTGACCACCGGCCAGCTGCGCTGGATGAACAGGGCGATCTCCTCGAGCTTGAAGCCGAGGGCTTCGAGGTAGGCCCAGGCCTGAGCTTCAACTTGTTCGCGCAACCAGGCAAAACCAGGTAAGCGGTGCAGCTGCCAGACACCATTGAGATCGCCGGTCCAGGCACAACCTGGATCCGGGTTGCTGAGGGTGCTGCCGCGCAGGGCGAGCACGTCCTGCATCATCGCCGCCGTTGTCAGCGGGTCGGGCCCCAGGGCCACCCGCCCGAGGGCGAGCGGAAACAGCGGCTGAATCTGGAGCGTCTGGAGCGCCAGCTCAAGCCATCGCCGAGCCACCCACCACTTCCAGAATTTCCTGGGTGATGGCCGCCTGGCGGGCTTTGTTGTAATCCAGGGTGAGCGTCTTGGCGAGCTCCTTGGCGTTGTCGCTGGCGTTGTTCATGGCCGTCATCCGGCTGGCCAGTTCACTGGCGGCCGCCTCCTGCAACGAACGCAGCAGTTGGTTATCGAGATAGAGGGGCAGCAGCGCATTGAGCAGCTGGTCGGGGCTCTGCTCGAACAGGAATTCGCTCTGAAGCGCCGGAACCTCATTGGCAGACGAGGCGCCACGCTCCACGGTGAGCAGGCCTTCGCGGGTGGTGAGCCGGAAGATTTCGTCATCCTGGGCCGCCACACCCTGGGGATCGAGGGGTAGCAGGGTCTGGGAGACCGGAGCACTGCTCACCAGGTTGACGAATTTCGTGTAGATCATCTCAACTCTGTCGGTGCTTCCCGAGAGAAATTCGGCGAGAATCTCATCACCAATCTTGCCGGCCTCTGCTGCGGTTGGCACCTGCTCCAAGCCGGTGAAGGTGGAGAGGATCGGGTAGGAGCGGTTCTTGAAATAGCCGGTGGCCTTGCGGCCGATCAGGACCAGTTCCACCGTGAAGCCCTGATTCTTGAGCTCGGCGAAACGCTGTTCGGTGCGCTTGATGATGTTGGCGTTATAGCCGCCACAGAGGCCTCGATCGGCACTCACCACCACCAGGGTGATGTGGCGGAGGGGTCGCTCCTGTTCCAGCAGCGGCGTGTTGCTGACATCCTCGAAGCGAAGCCGCGACTGGAGATTTTCCAACATGCGTGCCAAGCGATCGGCGAAAGGCCGGGAGCGCAGCACCTGTTCCTGGGCCCGCCTGACCTTGGCTGCCGCCACCAGACGCATGGCCTCGGTGATCTTGCGGGTGTTCTTGACCGAACTGATCCGGTCGCGGATTGCTTTGAGGTTCGCCATGGTTCAGATGCCTCAGGCGGTGGCCAGAAGGGTGGATTTGACTTCGTTGATGGCCGCCTTCAACAACGCCTCAGACGCGTCGTTCATCTGCTTATCGGTCTGAATCTGTTCGATGAACGCCGAGGCATTGGATTTGAGGTACTCCCGCAGCTCACGCACGAACTGGCTGCACAGTTCAACGGGAACCTCATCGATCAGGCCCTTGACACCGGCATAGACCACAGCCACCTGCTCGGCCAGGATCAGCGGGCTGAATTGCGGCTGCTTGAGCAATTCGCGCAGGCGCTTGCCACGGCCCAGTTGCTTCTGCGTGGTGGCGTCGAGATCGGAGGCGAACTGGGAGAAGGCCGCCAGTTCATCAAACTGAGCCAGTTCCAGTTTGAGTGTGCCAGCGATCTTCTTGATCGCCTTGGTCTGGGCAGCGCCGCCGACCCGGCTCACCGAGATGCCCACATTGATGGCTGGCCGTAGGCCTGAGTTGAACAGATCAGAGGTGAGGAAGATCTGACCATCGGTGATCGAAATCACGTTGGTGGGGATGTAGGCCGACACGTCGCCGGCCTGGGTTTCGATGATCGGCAGGGCGGTCATGCTGCCCTTGCCCATGGCATCGGAGAGCTTGGCGGCTCTTTCGAGCAGGCGGCTGTGGCAGTAGAAAACATCGCCGGGGTAGGCCTCACGCCCGGGCGGGCGGCGCAGCAGCAGCGACATCTGGCGGTAGGCCTGGGCCTGCTTGGTGAGGTCGTCGTAGACCACCAGGGTGGCCTTGCCCTTGTACATGAAGTATTCAGCAATCGCCGCGCCGGTGTAGGGGGCCAGATATTGAAGAGCGGCAGGTTCCGAGGCGCTGGCGGCCACCACCACGGTGTAATCGAGGGCGCCGCGCTCACGCAGCACGTCCACCACGTTGGCCACCGAGGCTGATTTCTGACCGATCGCCACGTAGACGCAGACAACGTCTTCGCCCTTCTGGTTGAGGATCGTGTCGATGGCGATGGCGGTCTTGCCGGTCTGGCGATCGCCGATGATCAGCTCCCGCTGCCCACGGCCGATCGGGATCATCGCGTCGATCGCCGTGATGCCCGTCTGCATCGGCTCATGCACCGACTTGCGCTGAATGATGCCGGGGGCCATCGATTCGATCAGCCGGGTTTCGCTGGTGGCGATTTCGCCCTTGCCATCGAGGGGGAGACCCAGCGGGTTGATCACGCGGCCGAGCATGGCCTCACCGACAGGCACCTCAGCAATGCGGCCTGAGGCCTTCACGGTGCTGCCTTCCTGGATTCCCAGGCCTTCGCCCATCAGCACCGCGCCGACGTTGTCGTCCTCAAGGTTGAGGGCAATGCCCTCGGTGCCATCTTCGAATTCGAGCAATTCGCCGGCCATGGCCTTCTGCAGTCCGTAGACCCGGGCGATGCCATCACCCACCTGCAACACCGTGCCGACGTTGCTGACCGAAACGGACTTGTCATAGTCCTCGATCTGCTGCTTGAGGATGGCGCTGATCTCGTCAGGACGGATGGAAACCATGGATTCAGGTCCCCGCTCGGGGAGGTGATGGAAGGGGAGGGATTGGAGAGAGTGGCGGCTGGCGGCTGGGCTAGCCCGCCTTGGCCAGGGACAGGCCGAGGCGACGAACCTGCCCGGCCAGGCTGGCATCGATCACCTGGGAGCCCAGGCTGACGACAAAGCCGCCGATCAGGGCTGGATCAACGCTCAGATCGAATTCGACACTCTCGGTGCCGGCGACAGCGATCACTTTCTGGCGCAAGGCAAGCTGCTGGTCTTCGCTGAGCGGCGTTGCAGACGTGACGCTGGCCAGGGTGATGCCCCGCTGTTCTCGGAAAAGTTCCAAGAAGCGAATCAACACCGCATCGAGCAAGGAGAGACGCTGGCGATCGGCCATCAGCTTGAACAGGTTCAGCAGGGCTGGGGTGACCTGTTCGCCGAACAGGCTGACGAGAATCTTTTTCTTGACGTCCGGTTCAATCACCGGGGAGGTCATGGTGTCGCGCAGTTCGGCAGAAGACTCCCAGAGCACCAAGAGCTCTTTGGCCTCTGAAGCAATCAGGTCGGCTTCCTGCCGCTGCTCAGCCACCTGAAGCAGAGCATCGGCGTAGGGAGAGGCAATCGAATTGAGCAGCGGCATCAGCCTTGTCCGATGGTTTGGATGGACCGGTCGACCAGCAGGCCCTGGGATTGCTCATCGAGCTTGCCCGGCAGGATCGAAAGGGCGCGCTCGATCGCCTGGCGAGCGGCTTCCCGACGCAACTGATCACTGACACGGGCCGCCTCGGAATCGAGATCAGCCACCGCCGACTGCTTGAGACGGGCCATCTCTTCAACCGTGCGCTGTTCGCTCTCCAGCCGAATGGCATCAGCCCTGGCGACCCCATCAATCCTGATGCGCTCCGCTTTGGTCTGGGCATTCGCCAGATCTTCCTGGGCGACGATCAAAGCGGCATTGGCCTGCTGAAGTCGTTGCTCGGCTTCCTCCAGGTCGTTGAGGATGGCGCTGCGACGGCGTTCAAGAACGCTTCCCAACACCTTCGGCAGAAACCAGACCAGGCCAGCAATGACGATGGCCAGGTTGATGATGTTCGACTCGAACAAATCAAAGTTCAGGCCAAAACCACCTTCAACAGCCAATGAGCAGACGGGTAGATGGGCAAGGATCATTTCACGGCCAGCAAACGTTTGACGATCTGATCTCCGAGCTGATCAGCCTTGGATTTCAGTGATTCCAGCGCAAGCTTGCGCTCGCGATCGATCTCACTTCGGGCAGTTTCCCTGCTGGCGTTGGCCTCGGCTTGGGCAGAGGCCAGGGCACTGCGGTAAAGCCTGTCCATCTCCTGCTCGGCGTCGAGGATCAACGACTGAGACTTCTGGCGGGCCTCCTTGAGCTGGGCCTTGAGATCAGTTTCCAGCCGTTCAACCTGGGCAAGCTTCTGCTTGGCCTCGGAGCGACTGGTGCTGAGGTAGCTCTCCCGCTCTTCCACCGTTCTGCCAACGGGCCTGAAGAACAGGGCATTGAGAACGAAGGTGAGCACCACCACCTGAACCGCCATGAGAGGCAAGGTGGCGTCGAGGTCGAATAAACCTCCCTCGGGTGTGCCGGAGGCGGCGAACAGAAGCCAGCTGGTCATGGGGAAAGCGCTGGGGGAATCGAAAATGCTCGAAGAGGAGAAAATCCCTCAGCGAAGCGGTGATGGTGATCGGGCGTGCAGACGGCCGCGATCAGCCGGCGAAGGGGTTGGCGAAGAGAAGCACCAAGGCAACCACCAGGCCATAGATGGTGAGTGATTCCATGAAAGCCAGGGACAGCAGCAGGGTGCCGCGGATCTTTCCTTCGGCTTCGGGCTGACGGGCAATGCCTTCGACAGCGCCGCCGGAAGCAGTGCCTTGACCGATGCCAGGTCCGATCGAGCCGAGGCCAACGGCCAGACCAGCAGCCACAACAGACGCAGCGGAAGTGATGGAATCCATGGTGGAATGAGGGGATGTGGGGCGCCGGAGAGCGCGGGATAGGGCTGGCGCCAGGGACATCTCACCGAAGGGAGACGGGCCCGGAGCGAACCGGACCTGCGCGCAGGAGTTTTAGCAGAGGGCGGACCTGAGCCGAAGCAAGCGAGCGGCCGATCGGATCAGTGGGCCTCCTCGTGGACGGCCTCACCGATGTAGTAAGCGGCGAGGGTGGCGAAGATCAGCGCCTGAATGGCACTGGTGAACAGACCCAGGAACATCACCGGCAAGGGGACGATCAAGGGAACCAGGAAGGCAAGAACGGCCACCACCAGTTCGTCGGCAAGAATGTTGCCGAACAAACGGAAGGAAAGAGAAAGAGGTTTGGTGAAGTCTTCGACGATCTTGAACGGCAGCATGATCGGCGTGGGCTCCACGTAGTACTCGAAGTAACGGAAGCCTTTGCGGCTCAAGCCTGCGTAGAAGTACGCCAGGGAGACCAGCAGAGCTAGTGCAATGGTGGTGTTGATGTCGGCGGTGGGCGCTCCGAGTTCACCACTCGGCAGCTGAATCAACTTCCAGGGAACAAGGGCACCACCCCAGTTGCTCACGAAGATGAACAAAAAGAGGGTTCCGATGAATGGAAGCCAATCACGGTAGGCTTTTTCGCCGATGTAGTCGCGGGCGATGTTCCGGATGTACTCCCAGAGGAATTCCAGCAGGTTCTGGGTGCCGCGGGGATCGCGTTCCAACTTGCGGGTTCCTGCCACCACAACAGCCAGTAGTGCCGCAATGACCAGCCAGGAACTGATGAACACCTGGCCGTGAATCTGGAAATCACCGATTTGCCAGTAGAGGTGCTTCCCCACCTCAAGTTCGGCGAGTGGCAGGAAGGGAGGCAACGGAAACATCGGAGGGTACGGAAGTGCCGCTGCTGCGACGGACGGGTGAGCTCAGCCTGGGATCGAAGAAACCCTGGCGGGGATAAGGGCCTGAATCAATATCGCCGGCTTATAAAGCAGAAAGCCGATCAGTACTGGAACGATGTCCAGGGCTGGCAGACGGGCTGCAGCCAGAACCAGAACCACAGGAACCAACAACTGGGCTTTGCCCACATTGCGGGAATTGGAGCCGATTCGAGCCACTGAACGGGCCAGTAACTTCAGATAGAGCATGCCAGCGAAGGCACCGACCATCAGGCTGATGGCAGAACTGCTGCCAAACAGCAGGGTCGTCAACAGCACAGCCACCACCGCAATGATCAGCGTGGCCATCAGAAGACGGCTTTGCAGGCGGGCATAGTCGTCCATGCCATTGGCACAGGGAGGGGCTGGCAGAGCCAGGCCAGAAGACTCTGGATCAGCTGCCGAGGAGGGTTTCTGCGGAGCAAGCTCCCCATCCTTTCCCCTGGACAAATCTGAGAGCAGGGCAGAACGACGATCAAGGATTTCAGGAAAACCTTGCGTCGTCACCTCATTCACCTCATCCACCTTCTCGCCGCCAAGCGGGTGGGTTTCGGAGGTGCTGATACTCGCCGAATTGACAGCCTGCAAACGCCCTGAAGCTCTGCTAATGGCATTAAGAACCTATCACGTGAAGGCTTGCAGGGCCGTTGATTTCAGGGGGTTGCAGAGAGCAGCAGAAGCCGTTGCCGCCACAGTTGACGCCCCACCTCAGCCAGCTGGGCTGGGGGCCATCCCAGTGGAAGGTCAGCCAACGACTGGCCTGGCGCGGCGCTCTCCAGCGCCTTGAGCAGCTGCAACGGTTCGGGGTCAAGTTTCACTGGACGCAGATCTGGATCAAGCAGGCTCGCCCCGGGCCAGCCCCAGAGGCAGGGATTGCGCCTGCCGAAAGCTGCCAGCAGATCCTCGTCGCGGTCCCAGAGGCTGCACTCCAGGCCCCCCCGGCTGAGGAAGAACTCGAAATGGCTGATCTCTGGATCGAGGCTCTCCACCAGGGCCCACTGCTGCCTCTGGGGCAGGCCGCGAGCGCGCTCCAGCAATTCCCCCTGCAACAGGCGAGCCGGATCCCATTGCTGCGGGTTGGAGAATCCGGCGAAGTTCAGCCCCGAGCCTTCGACGAAGCGAAACAGCCCGTCGAGGTCGTAGCTCGTCTCCTGGGGATGGAGGTACATGTCGGCGAAGTTGGCATCCGCTGCTGTGTCTAGGGCCCAGCGTTGCTCGTGATGGCGGCGCAGGCGGTTGTTCTCTGGCAAATCCTGGAACAGTTGCCGGCCCAGGCGCACAGCGTCTGGAGCGTCAGCCACACCCAGGTCCTGCAGTGCCCGCTGGATGCGGTGGATCTCCCAGCGACCCGCCTTTGCATACAGAAAAAGGTGCAGCAACCCACCTGGCTTGAGCAGGCCCGCTAGGGCCAACAGTCCGGCGCCTGGCTCGCGCAGGTGGTGCAGCACACCCACTGAATTGATCAAGTCGAAGGGGCCTTCCCCCTCCAGATCCAGCAGGCTGCGTTGCTCGATGCGCAGATCGGCGGCCACAGCCGCAGCGCCGGAGCGTCGCAGGCGTTCGCGGGCCACGTCCAGGGCTCCGGCGCTGATGTCGATCGCCAGAATTTCTGCCCCTGGGTTGAGATGCGCCAGGTAATCTGTGCTCACGCCGGTACCGCAGCCCGCATCGAGGATTCGTGGTGGCTCCGCCAGGCTGGGCAGCCGGCCCGTGCAGGAACTGAAGGCAGTGTCGTAACACCAGCGCCAGTTGTATCCAGGCGGAGCTCCGTCTTGAAGGGGGTCGCCCGGGTAGGGGAAGCGGTCGTAGAAGGCGCTCACCTGCGGGGTGGCGGCGTCAGCGGGGGCCTGGGACATGGCGGCGGGGTGCGGTGTCCGACCAGGGGAGCATTTCACGGTGTTCGGCGTCCGCGCCCTACCAGGGGTTTGGGCTGCAAATATTTGTTCATAGCGCCAGGGGATGGCCGAATCGCAGCCGTACCGTGGTGCGGCCCGGTACGCGCCCCTCCATGACCGTGACCGCCAGCAGCGGCAGCAGCAGGGTCTCCCCCCAGCGCTATGACACCTTGCCGCTCTCCAGCGTCCGTCAGGCGGAACAGCAGGATCGCTTCCCTGAGAAGGGCGAACTTGACACTCTGATCACCTTTTTCAACAGCGGCGCCATCCGGCTTGAAGCGGCCCGGCGAATCTCGGCCAATGCCGATGTGATCGTCGCCAAGGCCGCCAACCGGATCTTTGCCGGAGGCACCCCCCTCTCCTATCTCGACGCGCCCCTCACCCCTGCTTTGGTGAGCAGTGCCGCGACGGCCCCCCTGGCTGCAGACCAGATTGCGGCCGCCACGTCTGTGCGCACCTTCGCCCAGGGCATCGGCGGCTCCGGTTTGCTCGGCCGCATTCTTGAAGGGGTTCAGGCCGATGCCGATGTTCGCGTCGTGCTTCCGGCTGGATTCAGCCCGATCAGCGTTGCCCGCTACGGCTCAGACCGCATGCGCAAGTCGTTGCGCGACATGGGCTGGTTCCTCCGTTACGTGGGCTATGCCGTGGTGGCCGGCGATCCCAGCATCCTGGCGGTGAACACCCGGGGGCTCCGGGATGTGCTCGAGAAGGGCTGCTCCCTGGCCGCCACCAACGTGGCCGTCCAGGAGATGCGGGCTGCGGCCGCCAACCTCTTCCGCCAGGAAACCGAGGCACGCCAGTTGGTGATCTCCTGTTTCAACGTGCTCCTCAAGGAGCTGGAGGTGCCCACACCTTCCACGCGCCAGCGGCTGGGCAGCCCTGTCAATCAGGGCCTGCAGTTGCCGGCCACCTATGCCCTGGCTGCTGAGAACCCCCAACGCTTCGTGATGAGGCCGGCTCTCTCCGGCCGGGAGAAAGCTGAAGTGATCCGGGCGGCCTACCGCCAGGTGTTTGAGCGCGACATCGTCAAGGGCTATTCCCAGGTGGTGAGTCCGGTGGAGGCCACCCAGGTGGCCCAGGGCCAGCTGTCGATGCGTGAGTTCATCCGCAGCCTTGGCCGCAGCAAGGAGTACCGGCGTCAGTTCTACGGACGCTTCTCCAACAGTCGGGTTGTGGAACTCGCCTTCCGCCATTTCCTCGGCCGTGGGGTCAGCTCAATTGAGGAGTTCCGCCGCTACTTCGCCATCGTGTCCGAGCAGGGGCATGCCGGCTTGGTGGATTCCCTGATCAACAGCATGGAATACGCCCAGGTCTTCGGCGAAGAGACCGTTCCTTTCCTGCGCGACCTCGGCGAAGAGGCCCAGGAAAGTGCCGGCTGGGGCTCAAACCGCAAACTATTCCGTTTCAGTGCGCCGTTTGAGGGCGCCCCCCAATACATCACCCTCTATGCCTCCTATCGCCAGCCGCTGCCCGATCAGCACGTCTATGGCGGCGGCAATGACCCACTCGGCCTGACTTTCGGCGCCATCTTCCCTTCCGGTACCGCCTCGGTGGCCACCCGCGCCGCACCGTTCAGCTACAGCACCCGCCGGCTCCTCGTGGGCAATGGCATGGCCCAGCCAGGTCAGATGGACAGCCCCCAGTTCCGTGCGGCCGTTCCCCGGCGGGTCGGCCCCAAGCTGGTGCGCCTGCAGCAGATCGCCACCGGTGGCGGTTCGGTGCCCAATCGCAGTGGGCAGGCAAGTGTGCGCAACACCGAGTCCAGCACCCAGGCGGTGATCCGGGCCGTGTACGTGCAGGTGCTCGGCACCACGGGTTACGCAGGCGAGCGGCTCAGCGTTGAGGAGATCAAGCTGGAGAACGGCGACATCAGCCTGCGGGAGTTCATTCGCCAAGTGGCCCGCTCCAAGGCCTTCCGTGGGCGTTATTGGTCGGGCCTGTACATCACCAAAGCCATTGAAGTGATCCACCGACGGATCCTGGGGCGGCCCACCTTCGGGCGTTCGGAAATCAACAGCTATTTCGACACCGCTGCCCGCCAAGGCTTCTACGGCGTCATCGACGCCATGCTCGCAAGCCGGGAGTACAACGATTGCTTCGGCGAGGACTGCGTCCCCTACGAACGTTTCATCACGGCGATGGATCTCAATGCCCGCCGGATTCCCACCTTCCGGCAACCCCTCAAGACCAGCGGCCAGGTGGTTTCCGCTCCGGTCGTCCGGCCCCAGGTTGACCAGCCAAAACCCTTCCGTGGCAGCGGCGATCTGACCCCCCGCAACCTTCCTGACCGTCGTTTGGCCCCGGTGGTGGGTGGCTGGACTGCGGCGATCAATGGTGAGGAGTCGCTTGGCACGGTGGCCACCACCAGTGCGCCATCCCAGAGTTTGAGGCAGCCTCCTAAGCCCACCCGTCGCTGGAGAGCCTCTTCCAACTGACGCCCGGTTACTCAAACCGTCCGATTGGGACATCATCCATTTGGCTCATTTTCGCCACCGGCGCCCGTGGACCGTTGATGCCGATGTCAAGGTCTGCGCCGAGGCCGGTGCTGTCAGGGCATTCTCTCCTCTGTTCCTCAGGGCCAAGCGCCGCCAGTTTTCCCCCTGTGGAGGGCCAGCCCCAAGCCTCAAAGCTCACTACCTTGGGTTTTGAGGTTGTTGTGTGGTTCCATGGCTTTATTCCAAGCCATAGTTGATTCACCCCCGGGAATGCTCAATCGACAGACCATCACCATGAAGTACGCGAAATAGCAAGAAAAATCAATATAGAGATCGGTTGCGAGCGGCCCACGCGCAACAAAGGGATTTTATTAACAATCTCTGCATAAACTTTTTGTTGATTTAACTCATCGAAAAGCCCTGGATCCAGACTGGTTGATCACGGACCCTTGGCTCAGGGGAAGGGAGGTTGATCCCTGGCTGGAATCGCCAAAAACCTTGGCAGCAAAGGGTTTGTCCTGATTTCGTTGCCGTGAAGAACTGTTACCACCGCGACGCTTGATCGCCCCTCTTCCCGCAGAATCAATTGGCGATCGGCCAGCTCGATTGTTCGCTTTGATTCCAACCCAAACCGCGTCGACCTCCAAGGTCTGCCGGAGGCAAGGAACCAAGGCATTCCCCTTACCCATCCGGATATCGGTCTCCTTTCGGTGACCGCTTGTTTCGAGGCAGAACTGCATGAGCATCGTCTCCAACTCGATCATCAACGCGGACGCCGAGGCCCGCTATCTCAGTCCTGGCGAACTCGACCAGATCAAGTCCTTTGTCAGCGGCGGTCAACGTCGTCTCAGAGTGGCTCAGGTCTTGAGCGAGAGCCGCGAGAGGATTGTGAAGCAGGCCGGCGGCGCCCTCTTTCAGAAGCGTCCCGACGTGATCTATCCCGGAGGCAACGCCTACGGAGAAGAGATGACGGCCACGTGTCTTCGCGACATCGACTACTACCTCCGCCTTGTGACCTACGGCATGGTGGCTGGAGATGTGACTCCCATCGAAGAGATCGGCATCATCGGTGCCCGGGAGATGTACCGCGCCCTCGGCACTCCCCTGGAGGCCATGGCCGAATCCGTCCGTGAGCTCAAGAACGCCTCCATGGGGCTGCTCAACGGAGCCGATGCCGAGGAGGCAGGCTTCTACTTCGACTACGTCATCGGCGCCCTCTCCTGAGGCCCGTCCCTTCCTGCCCCCTGCCTCTTCCCAGGACCCATGCAAGACGCGATCACCAACGTCATCAATCAGTCCGACGTCCAGGGTCTCTACCTGGACGATTCCTCAATCGGACGCCTTGAGCAGTATTTCGCCAGCGGAGAACTCCGGGTCAGAGCGGCGGCAACAATTGGTTCCAACGCTTCGGCGATCATCAAGGAAGCCGTTGCTAAAACCCTGCTCTACTCGGATATCACCCGTCCGGGCGGCAACATGTACACGACCCGTCGTTACGCCGCCTGCATCCGCGACCTCGACTACTACCTCCGCTACGCCACCTACGCCATGCTGGCAGGTGACACCTCGATTCTCGACGAGCGGGTGCTCAACGGTCTCAAGGAGACCTACAACTCCCTGGGCGTTCCCATCGGAGCCACTGTGCAGTCGATTCAGGCCATGAAGGAGATGGCCGCCTCCCTCGTCGGTCCCGATGCAGGCAGAGAGCTGGGTGTCTACCTCGATTACATCAGCTCCGGTCTGGGGAACTGATTCCACTCCGCCCCCGTTCCTGAGAGGAATCCTTCATGCGTCTGTTCAAGATCACAGCCTGCATCCCCTGCCCCGAAAAGGTGCGCAGCCAGAGGGAACTTCAGAACACCTTCTTCACCAAGTGGGTGCCCTATGAAAGCTGGTTCGCCGAGCAGCAGCGCATCATGAAACAGGGCGGAAAAATTCTGAAGGTGGAATTGGTCACCGGCCGCCGTCAAGTCAACGTTGGCAACTGATTGGCTAACGGGTTGAACCGGTAGGTTCTGCCCCCAGGTTTGGGTTCATTCCAACTCTGGGTCGTGGTTTCTTGATTCCTATTGGCACTACCCTCGCCCGGCATGTCCGGGCTTTTTTTTGGCCCCTGACCCCTGTCATTGAGACCCCCGGCACGGCTGAATGGGTGGACCTCCTCCGCTCCCTTCGCCTTGATCGGTTTTGCGAACTCCCGCTCCAGGAGCCAGCCGCCCCGCAGCCAAGCCGGAGGGGGCCAGGCCGAGGCCGATGATTCCCGGCTGCCCTGGGCTCAGTGGCCTGCCGAAGCTCGCTTGTTGATCGGCATGGTGGCGATCTGGAGCCTGGCTGGCCTGTTGATCCTGGCTTCAGCCAGCTGGTGGGTGGCCGCCCGTGAAATGGGCGATCCGGCTTTTTATCTCAAGCGTCAGCTGATCTGGCTGATCGCCAGTTGGGGGTTGCTCTGGCTGGCGATCAGCACCCCCCTGAGGCGTTGGCTGCGTCTGGCCGGTCCGGCTGTGCTGGTGGGGGTGCTGTTGATCGTCGCCACCCTGGTGGCCGGCACTCCAGTCAATGGAGCCAGTCGCTGGCTGGTGGTTGGACCAGTCCAGCTCCAGCCGTCCGAGCTGGTCAAACCATTCGTCGTCCTGCAGGGGGCCGCTTTGTTCGCCCACTGGAAGCGGATCGGCATCGATCAAAAGCTGCTGTGGCTGGGAACCTTTTCGATCCTGTTGTTGCTGATTCTCAAGCAACCCAACCTCAGCACTGCCGCGCTGACCGGCCTGCTGCTCTGGACCATGGCGCTCGCCGCAGGACTGCCCCTGCTGATGATGTTGGGCACGGCTTTCGCCGGCGGAATGATGGGCTTCGCCAGCATCATGATCAACGAGTACCAGCGGATCCGGGTGGCCTCTTTCCTCAATCCCTGGCAAGACGCCCAAGGAGATGGCTACCAACTTGTGCAAAGTCTTCTGGCGATCGGCTCCGGTGGTGTGCTGGGTGAGGGCTTTGGCCTCTCCACCCAGAAGCTTCAGTACCTGCCGATCCAATCGACTGACTTCATTTTCGCGGTATTCGCCGAAGAATTCGGATTCGTCGGATCGCTGATGCTGCTTCTTTTTCTGCTGTTGTTCGCTTTTATCGGTCTGAGGGTGGCCCTGGGGTCGCGCGGCAACCAGCAGCGCCTCGTGGCGATGGGTTGCACCACCTTGCTCGTCGGTCAGTCGATTCTCAATATCGCTGTGGCGAGCGGAGCGATGCCCACTACGGGGTTGCCCCTGCCGCTGGTTAGCTATGGGGGCAACTCTCTGCTGGCCAGCCTGGTCACGGCAGGGTTGCTGATTCGCTGCTCACTCGAATCGGCGGGATTCGACAATCGCCCCAGACGCAAGCGTCGCGAGCGGCAGGGATCTCTTGACGCTGCTGCCATTAACCCTGCCCCGATAGGCTGAGATCTTTAGCTTGTCCATGACCAGCCTGGGGCTGCAACTTGCCGACCTGGCTCGCTGGGGCGAGGAGCTCACCACCAGCTCCCTCAACGCTCCAGGTCCGCTGACCCTGGCGATCGTGTTTGCTGCCGGTCTGCTGACCAGCCTTGGCCCCTGCTCCCTCTCGCTGCTGCCGATCACGATGGCTTACATGGCTGGATTTCCGGACCATGCCGGCAGGCCATGGCAACGCAGTCTCAGTTTTGCCGGCGGAATCGTGCTGTCCCTGGTTGCCCTGGGTGGGGCCAGTGCCCTGCTGGGTAGCTTCTACGGCCAGATTCCCGGTTTCATCCCTGCACTGGTGGCGGTGCTCGCGGTGGTGATGGGGCTCAATTTGCTGGGACTGCTAAGCCTTCCCCTGCCCAGCGGCCCTGATCCGGAGCGTTGGCGTCGATACGTTCCTGCGGCCCTGGCCCCCCTGGCCACCGGTGCTGCCTTCGGATTGGCAGCCAGCCCCTGCACCACCCCGGTGCTTGCTGTGCTGTTGGCCTGGACAGCCCAACAGGGCCGTCCCTTGATTGGAATGACGCTGCTCACCTGCTTCGCTGCTGGCCAGGTAGTGCCCCTGCTGCTGGCTGGCAGCGCGGCCTCCTCGATGCAACGGCTTCTCGATCTGCGCCCTCTCAGCCGCTGGATTCCACCGATCAGTGGCGTCGTGCTTGTGGCCAGCGGCGGGCTGACACTCCTGGCCCAATGGCCTTGAGCACTCCTTCTGGTGGCCGCTCCAACCAGCGGATTCTCAGGCTGGTCGCCTGGATTTCCGACCTGCGTCTGGCGATCGGTCTGCTGCTGCTGATTGCCATGGCCAGCAGCATCGGCACCCTGATTCCCCAGCAGGAACCGAGTGATCGTTACCACCGGCTCTACGACAGCCAGCCGTGGCTTGGGCTGATCAATGCCGACTGGCTTCTCAGGCTGGAACTCGATCACGTCTATTCCAGTGGGTGGTTTCTTGGGCTATTGGCCTGGCTGGGCCTCGCCTTGGTGTTGTGCAGCTGGAGGCGTCAGTGGCCGGCACTGCGGGCGGCACTGCGCTGGATCGATTACCGCTCACCACGCCAGCTCAGCAAACTGAGCCTGGCTGAAACGATCTCCAGCCCCGATCCCAGCAACGATCTGCGCCGGCTGGAGGAGCTGCTCGAAGCGAAGGGCTGGCAATTACAGCCGGCCGAGGATCGCCTGGCGGCGCGGCGCGGGATCGGCGGACGGGTCGGGCCCCTGCTGGTTCACGCCGGCCTTGTGGTCTTGATGGTGGGCTCGGCCTGGGGAGCACTCGCTGGCGTGCGGCTCGAGCGTTTTCTGGCCCCTGGCCGGGAGCTGGAGCTGTTGGATTCCCGGGGGGACAGCCAGTTGACCCTGGCCGTGGACAGCTTCTTGATCGAGAGGGATCCGGCCGGTAGGCCCGAGCAGTTCCGCTCCCAACTGCTGCTCAAGAATTCCGCCGGTGAGCAGGTCGATACGGCCGAAGTGAGTGTCAATCACCCGCTGCGCTTCCGCGGGATGACTGTTTATCAGGCTGACTGGGCGCTGGCGGCGATCACCGTTCAGATCGGCCGCAGTCCTTTGCTGGAACTGCCGCTGCGAAGCTTGCCCGAGTTAGGGGAACAGGTCTGGGGTCTGGCCCTACCCACCCGCCCCGATGGCAGTGAGCCCGTCCTCCTCACCCTCAGCAACGAGCAGGGCCCGATCGAGGTGTTTGGAGCTGACGCCGTCTCGATCGGTCAGATCGTGCCCGGCGGCGCCCCGCTGGAAATCGGCGGCCTGCCGTTGCGGGTTGACAGCGTTCTGCCCGCCAGTGGCCTGCTGCTCAAGCGGGACCCAGGCGTGCCGTTGGTCTACACCGGCTTTGCGATCGCCCTGTTAGGGGGAGGATTGAGCCTGATCGCCACCCGCCAGCTCTGGGCCATCGCCGATTCGGCGCGGGGTCAGCTGCACCTGGCTGGCCTTTGTAATCGCAACCTCACGGCCTTGGCTGAAGAACTCCCGGCGCTGTTGGTCCTGGTCCAGGGTGGCCGCTCTCGGGAGGCCGATGCCCAGGAGGTTCAACAGGGCAGCTGAGTGCCGTGGCTGGCGCGGATCACGGTGTGAACGTTTCCCCGCGGGTTGAAGTCGGCCTCCAATTGCATCCAGACAGGTTCACAGGCTGCGACCAGGTCGTCGAGGATTCGGTTGGCCACTTCCTCATGGGAGATGCTGCGATCGCGCCAGCTGTTCACATACAGCTTCAGCGCCTTGAGCTCAAGCACGCGGGGACCGGGCTGGTAGGTCAGCCGTAACACCGCAAAGTCGGGATACCCCGAAAAAGGGCAGAGGCAGGTGAATTCAGGTAGTTCGATCGCCACGTCGTAGGGGCGACCGATCCGGGGGTTCTCGAAACAGATCAATTCGGCTGCGGCAATCTGCCGAGCGCCGTAGTGGGGCGTCTGGGTGTCTGTCATCGAGGAGGGGGGGCGAGGAGGCCGTGACTCTGCAAGCCGTTGCTGGGCAAGCCGTGATGCTGGAACAACTTGATGGTATGGAACGGCCTGAATGTTAAGAAAAGCAGGCTATGCGGCGGTTTTGTTCGCAATGAACGGTTTGCCTGGGCTACAAATGTACTGAAGGACAAAACGTTGAGCATGCTCCAGGTTCTCTGGGCATCTGTTGGAAGTAGCCCCACCGCGAGGCGAAGCAACGCTCCTTTCCGCGAAGCGGCGCCGGCCCTCGGGGCCCGTGATTCCAACCCTTCGAGGCCTTTCAGCCATGACTCCATCCACACGCGTTTACAGGGGCGTTGCCTACCCCGCCGACCATCAGCTCGCCCCCAGCCCCCAAGCTGTTGAGCATGTTTACCGCGGGGTTCACTTCGCCGAATCCCTGCGCCACGATCCAGCTCCTGCCAACGAATCCGTTGTTCTGCACTACCGGGGCAGCGTCTACCACCAACGCCGCCAAGATCTGGCCCCCCAGCTGCAGAGTCGCTGATCAAGCACAAGCCTGATCAGTTGTAGCAACTGAGACACCGTGACCCTGCATGCTCGGGCCTAATGGCTCCTTCGCAGGGTCTTGTCATGGATCTCGCTCTTGCCCCCACAACCTGTGGTTATCGCCTGCAACCAGCTTCGGCTGTGGGCATGCTTTGGCTGCAAACCCACTTCGAAGACAAGCACTGGCACCATCTCGCTGAAGGTAATGTCAGCGTGGAGCAAGCCTCTGCTGACTTGATCTGCGACGACGCCACCGCAGCGGGTCTCTGCGTCAGCCGCACGGGCCTCCCGACGATCGCGCCGGACTAGGCCCAAGTCCGTCGCACCAAGGTCTTGCTATGGACCTGACTCCTTCAACCTGCACATTCAAGTGATTCCATGAAAAAAGTCGAAGCCATCATTCGTCCCTTCAAGCTTGAGGATGTCAAGGTGGCCTTGGTCAATGCCGGCATTGTCGGGATGACCGTCAGCGAAGTGCGCGGGTTCGGCAGGCAGAAGGGACAGGTTGAGCGTTATCGGGGATCGGAATTCACCGTTGAATTTCTGCAGAAACTCAAACTTGACGTTGTCGTTGATGACGACCGCGTTGAAACGGTGGTCAACGCCATTCAGGAAGCCGCCCGCACCGGTGAGATCGGCGATGGCAAGATCTTCATCAGCACCATTGAGACCGTGATCCGCATCCGCACCGGCGACCTCGACAGCAGCGCCATCTAAGCCGGCGTGATCGGGGCCTACGGGCTTCGCTACTTGAGTGTGGCCCTCACCAAGGAATCGATCGCTGCTGGATCGAGTACTTCGAAACTCTGTTGCGATCCAGGCCTGAGCCAGAGCAAGTATTCATGGTTGCCAGCCGGACCAGTGATCGGTGAGGCCACCAGCCCTGCAGCCAGCCAGTCCTGTGCTGCGGCGGCTGTGATCACCGCTTCGAGGGCATCGGCATGGGCCACGGGATCACGCACCACGCCGCCCTTGCCGACCCGGGCCTTGCCCACCTCGAACTGGGGTTTGACCAGCACCACCGCCTCGGCCTG
This sequence comes from Synechococcus sp. SynAce01, assembly GCF_001885215.1. Lineage (GTDB taxonomy): Bacteria > Cyanobacteriota > Cyanobacteriia > PCC-6307 > Cyanobiaceae > Regnicoccus > Regnicoccus frigidus. Next base: position 2,054,861 of record NZ_CP018091.1, read on the forward strand.
CTCCGCAACCAGCAACCTTCTCAGGGCAGGTAGTACCAGGGCCAAGGAAATGAACGACAGATCGGCCACGGCCAGATCTGCCCAGAGATCGCCAGGACCATAGAGCTGGTCGGAGTGGAGATGGCGGAGGTTGGTGCGTTCCTTCAGGACCACCCGTTCGTCTGTGCGCAGGCTCCAGGCCGTCTGGCCGTAGCCCACATCCACCCCGTACACCTTGCTGGCTCCGTGTTGGAGCAGGCAGTCGGTGAAGCCACCGGTGGAGATCCCGCCATCCAGGCAGATCCGGCCTTCGACCTGCAGCGGGAAGGCCTCCAGGGCCGCGATCAGTTTCTCGCCTCCCCTGGAGACAAAACGCGGCCCTGGGTCAACGTCTGGCACCAGCTCCGCTCGCACCTCCATGCCCGGCTTGTCGAAAATCTGGCCGCCCAGACGCACCCGGCCCGCCCGGATCAGCTGCTGAGCCTGCTGGCGACTGGCGACCAAGCCGAGGGCCACAAGATGGAGATCAAGGCGCTGCTTCGGGGCCATGGCCAGGGTTGTGCCGACCGGCTTGGTCGGAGCCGGCTGGAGATTCAGTGGGTACTGAACCACGGCCCAGGGCCAGAGAAGGCTCACAGCCGACCCATAGATTGGGAACAACATTGAGCTTTGCTAGTCCTTGATCGAGCGTTATTCCCTGCCTGAGATGGCCAGGATCTGGAGTGAGCAGGCCAAATTCCAGACCTGGTTAGAGGTGGAGCTGGCAGCCTGTGCAGCCCAGTGTGAGCTGGGCCGGGTCCCGGCTGAAGCGCTGGCGGAGATCCAGGCCAAGGCACGTTTCGAGCCTGAGCGGATTGCCGTGATTGAAGCGGAGGTGCGCCACGACGTGATTGCCTTCCTCACCAACGTCAATGAGCACGTCGGAGACTCTGGCCGCTACATCCACGTCGGCATGACCAGCTCCGATGTGCTCGACACTGGCCTGGCCCTGCAGCTGAAGGCCTCGGTTCAGGCCCTGCGCCATGAACTTGACGGTTTGGTGTCGGCTCTGCGTGAGCTGGCCGGGGCCCACAAGGACACGGTGATGGTTGGTCGCTCCCATGCCATCCATGGCGAGCCGATCACCTTCGGCTTCAAGGTGGCTGGCTGGCTGGCTGAAACCCTGCGCAACCAGGAACGGCTGGAGCGGTTGGAGACGGTGGTGGCCGTGGGGCAGATCAGCGGAGCGATGGGCACCTATGCCAACACCGATCCTGAGGTGGAAGCCCTCACCTGCCAACGGCTTGGTCTGGTCCCCGACACCGTCAGCACCCAGGTGATCGGCCGCGATCGGCATGCCGACTACGTCCAGACCCTGGCTTTGGTTGGCACCTCCCTGGAGCGTATCTCCACTGAAATCCGCAACCTGCAACGCACCGACGTGCTGGAGGTGGAGGAAAGCTTTGCCAAGGGCCAGAAAGGAAGCTCGGCGATGCCACACAAGCGCAACCCCATTCGCAGCGAGCGGATCAGCGGACTGGCGCGCGTGCTGCGCAGCTACACCGTGGCCGCCCTGGAGAACGTGGCCCTCTGGCATGAGCGGGACATCAGCCACAGCTCGGTGGAGCGAATGATGCTGCCGGATTGTTCCGTCACCCTCCACTTCATGCTGCGCGAGATGACCGCAGTGATCCGGGGACTGGGCGTCTATCCGGCCAACATGCAGCGCAACTTGAACGTTTATGGCGGCGTGGTGTTCAGTCAGCGGGTGCTGCTAGCCCTTGTCGAAGCCGGCATGGCCCGCGAGCAGGCCTACGCCATCGTTCAGCGGCATGCCCATAGCGCCTGGAACACCGAAGGCGGCGATTTTCGCGCCAACCTCAACGGTGATGCTGAAGTCTGCGGCCGTCTCAATACCGCCCAGCGCGAAGCCTGCTTCAGCACGGCCTTGCATCAGGCCCAGCTGGGCGTGATCTGGGAGCGGCTGGGCCTCTGAATCCCGCCCCAGCCCCTCGGAATGCTGCCGGACGATCGCTCTTTGTGGGGAAAAGGGGGTGGCGTTGAGAACCGGCTCCAAGGGCCTAGGGCAAATCATCCACAGCTTTGCGGGCTTGGGCCAGCAAGGTCTCCAGCTCGCGATCAGACGTCCCCTGCTCCAGCTGGATCTGGCTCTCGGGCGGTGGAAGTGGCGGCATTGGATCGGCGACCATGGCACGGGGTCGCGGTCTCCCGCGGCTCTTGCCGCTTCGCTCTGCCAGCCAGAGAATCACGAGAACCACCACGGCGACGATCCAACCGGTGGGTCCAGCCACAAACAGGGCTGCCACCAGAAGGATCAGCAGGCAGCCTCCGCAGCCTGAGGCACAGCCATCGCTTGGGGCGGTGCTCAAGGAAACATGCGCTTTGCTGGGACGGCAGGGATTCTATGGAGAGGCAGCTGGTTGCTCCGCGTTAAGAAAAATTTGTTTTCGATTAATCAAAAGAATCTAATCCTATTCCATTGGTTGAAAAGGGGCTTTTGGTTCGTACCTATTATGCAGAATGGGTCAGGAACAATTTCAGAAAAAACTAAGCAAGCCACCTGATAACAATTCTGATTAGGGCATTGGTTTCAGCCTCTGGGTTGCTCTGCAGATGGCAAAGAGCAGATTGTTGTCAGTGACCAGTTTAAATTTATGTTTATCAAGTTTTGATCTTACGCCTTGATTGACCCGAGTCTTGGACGGCTATTTCTAATAGGCAATGAGCTTTCTGTTAATGATTGGCATGCTCAACAGCTAGTCTACGTTGAGATCGGGAGATCCTTGAAATAAACGGGGCATGGCGAAGAGCGAAGCATGGCCTAATCTCAAGTCCACTCTGAAGAGTGCGGAACTTGCAGCATAAATAAGTAGTTTGCCGAAAGGTTTCCTGTTTTGATATTATTAATCGCCAATCCCTCAGCGCAGGCTTGTATAGGCTTCTCCGTCATTGTTGCTGTCCTGGTACTGGTGAGCTTGGTGTAGTAGTTCCTGGCTGCGTAGATAAGAGTTGATAGCGTTTCGGCTATATCAAAGTCCTCTTGGAGCCGATCCAGAACTGCCTCCTGTTCGAGACTGCGTACTGCTAAGATGAGAATCTTAGGCTCGAGTGATTCTGGCTGTTTGCCATACTGCAGCTTTGCGCTGACTGGACCAAAATATGGTATTCAGATAGGCTCTTTCTTTCACTTGCTTGGGCATATCTTTCTGCATGAAGGTCATCTCGTTTTCTAGTAACATCTATTGCAGATTTTCCGCCCTGATCACTTCTTCCGCCGTCTAACCGTATCAAACGACGGCCTGAGAATCCTGCCGCACCGTGCTCTGATTCGCATTCGGCTCTGGAGATATCTGAAGACAAAGGTGCATCTGCTGGCTACTAGGAAGCTCGGCTCTATCCGGGGTGAAGATGCAGGCTAAGCGCACAGTGATCTTCTTGGCTCAATTCATCATCCGGACTATGTCCTCGTCACCGATGGAGAACATGGTGATGGAGTTGTTTTGGGCTGTGAAGGCGGGAATCATTGTGGACGCAATAAGTAGAAGACAGCAAACAGTAAATTTAGTCTTTATATATTCAGTTCCTGAAGGCTGTAAAGCTGCCTGCAAATCTAATTCATAATTGGATCAATTCCCTCTAGAAAGGTGACGCTGCCTAGGCTGCTTACTAGCTCCACTCCCTCTGGGGTGCTCGTGAATTGACCTGCTTCACGATCAGGCTTGCCTTGGCCATCCTTGCTGAAGATCTCTACCATGCCATTGGTCCAAAATACGTATCTGCTGCTGTAGCCATCTTCCCACTGAACATTGTAAACAGTATGACCATTGATGTTTGTCGAGATGCTAGTTAGGCAAGAAAGTGATTTCGATTTCGAGTCGCGGTAGCTACGGAACGTACAGGAGCTCATGCCTGGTTCACTTGGGTTACTATCGGAGGGCTTGTTGCTGTTGTCTTCCTTTGGTTGGATTGGTTCCTCAAGGCGAGATGCTTCATTGATTTGAGTTTCGGCAACAGCGGGTGCGTCGGATTTGTTGGTATTGAGATTGCGTTTAGGCTTAGGCGCCGGGTTCTTTGATGGGCGATTGAATAAATCCAGCTTCTCAGGAGAAGAATTGTTGATACTTTTTCTTGTTTGATTCAGAGAGGACAGCCCAAGTGCAATAACTACAAACGCTGCCAATGAGCCCAAGAAAAACAAAGCGGGGATACCCGACTTGACCGATGTTGTTAGTGGACTGAGACTTGCCGATAGTTCTGGACTTGGAGGAGTGCCTTGCAGCCTTTTGTCTTGGACATTTTTTATTCCGGATTCGGACGTCTTCAAAGGTAAAGACGGTGGTAGGAAGGTAGACTCGTTGAGCTCATGGAGCAGTTCTTCGGCGCGAGCAGCAATGTCCTTCGGCTCCTCCCGGTGCGCCTTTTGGCTCATGGCTGCTGCTCCGAGAGTCTCAACAGGCGGTTGAGTAGATCCTGCTGGATCCGCAATTGTGAGCGAAGTTCGTTGATCTCACTGTCCTGTCTGGTCTGCTGCTGGCTGACCCGACGCTCAAGGCTCTCCAGTCGTCGCAACAGCATCGTCTGCTTCTCCTGCTCGGGGAATGGACGATTGCGGGGCACCATCTCACCTGGGCTGAACAATGTCCAGCTTTGGCCGCGCACCACCGGCTTGAAGATTGGAAGCATCTGCAAGACCAGATCTTGTTGCCCCTCAGACTCCAGGGCGGTGGGGAAGATGCGCTGAAAAGTCTCGCTGTCCCACACCCAGGCAGGGGAATCAGCTTGCACCCAGACGACGGCATCACCACCGATAAGCTCACAGAACTGGAACACCGAAGCGGACTCGGCCACGCTGAGGCGAAGGCCACGCTGGGTTGTGGCGGTGAGTTCTGCTGGAGCCTGGTAAGCCGCCAGGGCCTCGGGAGAGCGGCGCAGCAGACGGGTGAGCAGCAGCTCATCGACGGGCCACGGCCGGCGTGAGGGAGAAGCACTGGGCGGCTGTTGGGGCGGAGCCGGCCTGGCAGTGTGAACCTGCAGCTGCTCGACGTCTCGCTCCAGTTGCAGCAGGCGATCGAGCGGTGAAGGTGTGGCAGCCATCTCAGCGGTTCTCCTGACGCGTGAAGCGCAGCTCGATGCGGCGCCGTTCGGCACGATTCTTCGTGTCGGCGGGGGCATACCGACCATCTACCTCGATCAGGCTACCGGCGGAATAGGGGCGAATGATCAACCCTTCGCTGCCATCGGGATCCAGCCTGGCCCTGAGCTCATGGGCCACAGCCAGGGCGCGCAGCAGCCCCAGATCGGTGTTTGAGCCTGCCAGGAAACCGTTGAGCGTTGATGAACGGTTGGCCTTGGGCATCAGCAGATCGAGGTTACTCATCCCTGGTGAAGGTTGACCATCGGTGTGGCCAATCACTTCGACGCTGTCGATCCGGTACTTCTTGATGATCTCGCGAATGTCCGGTAAGCGTCGATCCAGGGCTTGTTTGAAGTCTGGGCTCAGCACATAGCTTCCGGTGCTGAAGCGGAAGGATTCCCGCTCCGTTAAAGGAACCAGGGGTGGTTTCTCGTTACTGGCTCGCGCCAGGGCTGCGATGGCCACGGTAATCAGCAGGATCAGCAGGCTAGTGCTGAGCAGGTCGGTATAGCCGATCCAGTAATTGGTGTCGCTGTTCTGGGAGCGTCGCCTGGAGCGAGCCATGATCAGCGCCCCCTCCCGTCAAGATCTCGGCCATCGGGCCCTGCCAGTGAGCTCAGACTGAGCAGGCGGGTCTCGAGATCCATCACTAACTCGATCAGCCCCTGGCTGAGGGCCTGGGCATTCCGGGTCGGTTGATCAAGCTCAATGAGTGCGGCTCGCTGGGTGTTGATGGCCGCACCAAGATCCTGCTGCAATTGATGACGTAGTTGCTCGATGGTCTCTCGGGCTTGCTTGCTGCGCTCGGCCAGCAGGGCCTCATCCTCGAATTTGGCATGCTGCACCGAACTCACAAAGGCGCTGGTGAGCTCATCGAGGCGCACCACATTGAGATTCCAGTTGGTGAGTGCACGCTCGAGTGCAGCGGCGAACACCTGGCAGCTTTCGGCCACTGAGGCATCGGTAGCCAGGCGAGCGCGGACTGATTCGGACACCTCCAAGGCCAGCTTGCGGTCGCGCATGACCTCCAGACGGGCTTCTCGCAGCTGCTTGCTGGCTTCCGTCGACGATTGGGTGCTCTGCTCCAGCGACAAGGTGGCCTGCTGCAGCGATTGAATCTCCTGTTGCATCTGCTGGCTGGCGAGTCGGCAGGTCTGCAGTTCTGTTTCGGCCGTTTTGGCGAGCAACTTCCATTCCGATTGGCTGAGCATCAGCCCATCTCGCACATCGATCAAGCGGGCACTGAGGCCATCGGAACTGGCTGTGATCTGCTCCTGGGATTCCTGTAGACCTCGTACCGATTGCTGCAAGGTCGAGGCGAAGTCAGTGTCACGAAAAGCCTGTGCCGCCTGCACGAAATCCTGCCCGCTTTCGTTGAAGGCATTGGCAACGCTGCCGAGCTGGCGAACGGCAATCTGTGCCTGGGAGGTGAGTGTGGTGTTGACACTGAAAATCTCCTTGAGCTTGGCGGAGAAAGCCTCGTTCATGGCTGATTCGACTGCTGCATGGATGGCGACAGGCAGTTCAAGGCTGGTTGCATTCAGATCCTGAATCGATTGGCGTAGGGGAGCCATCACCTTGCTGTCGAGCTGCTGGGGAAGCACCGTCTCCAGCCAGCTGCTCAACAGGGCTTCACAGCGCTCCAGAGCATTCCTGGTGCCGACGATCTGCGTCCAGATCAGCACGAGCAAACTCAGAAAGAGACCGACCAGGCTCGTCTGAAACGCGGCTCCCATGGGGGCCACAATTCCCGAGAGGGCTGTCATGGTTTCTTCGGTGCTGGCATTCTTGCCCAGGGCTCCAGCGATCTCACTCAGACCAACGGTCAGGCCGGCAAAGGTACCCAGAAGGCCCATCGAGATCAGGATCCCCGGGGCTTGCTGCAGCCAGCTCTGGGCTGATGCCGCTGTGATCTGACCAGAAAAAAAGGGCAGGGAGATGGTTTCGATCTCACCAGCACTGAATTCGGCGGTATCGACCTGATCGACATGGCAGAGCAGCGCGATGTAGCGAGTCTTGATGCGCTCGAGTCGATCACCCAGCTCCGGAATCTCCGAGTCGTCCTGGTGGAGCTGGGCCAGCCTGGTCGCCAATGGGCTGGTCAGGCGTGCCAGCCTGCGCGAGAGGTCAATCGCCAGAAAGGCCACCACCACCATCACAATCAGGATGACGACTTTTGAGAGATTGATCAGGTCGTCCATCAGGCGAAACGGTGCGTGAACATCTGGTGATGATGAGTATCTTCCATGCTAGTCACCGGTCTTAGGGGATGGCTCCATCCAGTTGGCTTGCACAGGCCGGCTTGAATCCTCGAATCACACCAGAGAACATGGTTAAGCTGAATCAGCAAGGCAAGCAAGGGCAAGGACGCCGACCGTGGAGGACAGCAAAATTGTCGTATCTCTCAAGTTTCTGCTGAGCAGCGTCAAGAAACTCAGTGACACCTTCATCGCCAGCGAGGAAAAGCTCACGCTGAGCTTGAAGGGTGTTGCCACTGATGTGGATGATCTGCAGGAGCGAATTGAGTGGCTGGAGAAGCAGCTGGTGGATCTCAGTGATAGCGCCCTGGTGGCTGCTCGCCCGCTGATGACACCAACATTGCCGGTGCACTCCGACAGCGAAGAGCGTGTTGTGCCGGCCCTCAATCTTTCCTTGGAGGCCATTCTTGATGCCTATGCGAGCACTCCAGTTCTGCTGGAGCCCTTCGCTCGGCCATGTAGCGTCAATGGTCGCACCCTCAGCGGTGAGATCGATGGCGTGGAGCTCGAGCTGTTTGTGCAGGGAACCACCTGGGCATTGGCAGGCCTCGATGGGGAGTGGTTGCTGGTGCCCCGGCCGGGAACCCTGGAGCGCCGGACTCAATTGGACTCACTTGAGCGGCTTTATAGCATCGAAGGTGTGAAGCAGTTTCCAGCCCTCCTGCATCTGATCCGACCGGCCAGAGCTGAAGCGGTGGTGCATGGCCGTAGATGGCAACTCAAGGAGAAAGGAGTGTTGAGCATGACTCCCGACCCCCTCAAGGCGAACATCTCAGGGCGCCTGGCTGAGCTTGAGCTTCGTTTGGCCAGGCTGGAAGCGTCTTCCAACTGATTCAGATGGGCGCAAGCACGATTCCTTTGGATATGACCTCCCAGATTCCCTCGTCAACTTGCATCACTTCAGCGGGCTTCTTTAATTCAGCGAACGAGATCGAGGTCTGCTCTTCATAGTCATAGATCCCCTTCTGGGGCTTGTTTGTCGTGAAGCTCTCCAGGGTCTGGGCGGTTGGACAGAGCCAGTGTCTGCCGCCACGCTGAATCAGCAAATAGCTCCCACCTCCAGTGACAACCTGCAATTGGGTTCTGCTTGTTGAGGTGCCCCGCGTCATTGCCTCTTCTGATTCCTGGGTAATATTCAGCCCTGCCACCGTTAACTCACGAATCGTGGCCCTGTCGTTGCGTTGAACAGCAGCTGAGTAGTCGGCCGTGACCTCGTCGGCAGGGGATACCGGCGGTGGCGTTGGATGGAGGCCGAGTGCGGACGGCTCGGGCGGGATAAGCTTTGCCGTGACAGTAGAGATTAAGTTGTCGTGTTTTGATAATTGCTCTCGGAATCCAGCTTGGCTGGCGGCAAGTTGCTTGTTGATCGACAGTAGTTTTTGAGTTGTGCTTGCTTCGCGCTCCACGAGGCCGCGCTTTATCGTATTGATTTCAAGCTGGTATTTCTCCATATCCTTTAATTTGCTCTCGAGTGCTCTGAGGCGCTTGCGTGCATCCAGCCTGTGTGGGCGAAGCCACCAATAGATGATCGCCAGGGAGCTCACCCCTGATAAAAATCCCAGCCCAGCCATGGCGGCCCAGCCGATCTCCCAGGGATCAACAGAAGAATCAGTTCGCTGTGCTATCGCTATAAAGCGATCAGGTGTATCTGCTGTGGTTTGCGTTGCAGCGCGAGCCGATGTTATTTGGGTGCTGCTTTGAACTTCGGGCTGTATTAGGGCTGGCAGAGTGACCACAAGCGATAAGGCCGTTGCCCCAGCAAGAATGAAAGGCAGGGGCGATCGCGAGCTTTGACTCTTCAGAAACTGCATGATGACTAAGCAGGTGCCACAGGGGAAAGAATCAGAAACGCTCGGCCCACTCACGGGCAAGGATCGTGATCAGGGCGCGCAGGCCCATCACAAACGCTGGTTCGGGCTCAAGGTCGCCGATCTCCTTGCCAACTTCGCCTTGGGCAAAGGCCTGTGCCTGCGTCGCTACATCATCCCAAAGGCTGTCGAGGGAAATCAGCTTGCGAATCGGCAGAAGACTGCTGATCTTTGCAGAGCCCAGAGCTTCGTCGTAGTTGCTGACAAACTTGCGCAACTCTGTGAGACCTCCAAGCTCGTAACTGTCTAGAAGATTGATGTTATTAGGAATCTCAATGCGATCCAACGGCCCAAAGGTAATGCCGTTGATCACAAGCTCTTCGCCGGAGAACATCAGGTCTTTGCGGGGATCAAAATTTCCCTGGAGATTGACGCCCTTGCTGATCAAGCCGCATGCTGTCTCATCCTTAAAAGCATTGGAGAGAGTTGTGGGAGCAGCTCCCTGGCGGCTCTCTACAAATCCAGAGCTCCTGCGCTGCAGCTCTTCCATCAGGATGTCGGCATCGCAGCCTTTGGAGAAAGCCCCACTCTCGTCGAGCCAGTTGATGAAACGGGCACCGTTGCCGCCCAGATACACCGGCATTGCAGCCTGCTTGCGAAGGCGCCCCTCCCTGGCCAAGGCTTTGAGAACCAGGCCGAGGTAGTGGTAAATCCCGCCAAAGCTCACCGCCATCAGGCTGATAAAGCCCAATAGTTGCTTGTCCTGCTCGGCTCGATGAATGGGCATGCGATCCTGCAGCAGTTCATCGGAGGCATAGCGCAGACAATTATCCAGCCAGCTGTTGAAGTTTGGATCCTGTCTGAGCTTGGCATCATCTTTCGCGATCTCTCCAGTGACCCCAGGTGCAAACAGAAATTGAATGAACGAGGGTTTTGATTGAAGAATGCTGGTGCAGATGTTGCGCCCAGCAAAGGGGATAGAAACCTGGTGCAGAAGCCCATTGTCCTGCCAGATGCTGATGTCGGTAGTGCCGCCACCTACATCCAGGCAGGCAGTATGAATCATCTGCCGGCCAAGATAGTTGCCGAAATAGCTGGCAAAAGCCACGGCTTCGGTCTGCAGACCTCCTTCCCCGCCATCCTCCACGAGCTGATGGCTCAGGCCTGTCAGAGCAGTGAGCTCCTGGCAGAGATCTCCCCACTGGCGCCTGTAGTTACGTGCTTCATTAGGCGAAAAGGCACTTGGATAAGAAACAGCCCATTGCACTTCTGCAGCACCACCAGCTGCAGCATTGCTGCTGATCAACAGGGCCAACTCTTTGAGGAATGGCTTCTGATAATTCAGTTGGCGCCACTTGAACCCTGTATGAACGCCGTTACCGCGCATCGCCAGGGCATTGGTGCTGGGCCACTGGACCCGAGCCTGATGATAGAGATCTGGAACTTTCCCTTTGACCTCCTGCCAGCCATAGGTGTTCAGGGCAGTGGACGTTGGCGGATTGGAATCTTTGGGAAGTAACAGCTCTGGGATGAAGAATTTATATAAGAGATTTAGCTGGTTTTCCTTTTGGGCCAGCGTCAAAGGAATGACGCGTGTTTCCAGAGGCTTACGAGCTGGACCGGTCCCGTCTTGGATGAAGAAATTGGTGAAGGAGGTGCCGAAATCAAACCCCACTCGCCAGGTGGCAGACATGTTTCCAGGCGGCGGTGGTGGATTAACTGGAATCAGCCCACACACCTCTCCTCTTTCAATCACTTTGATCAGGTCTGGAAATCGCTCAGAGGTGAAATACTTGACGTTTTCCTGGCCGTCTCGACCCGTGTGCAGTTCATAATCGCTGAAGCCATCAACCGTCAGGCCTGTGCTGCTGTCCTCACAGAAAATATAGTAGTTCTTCCACTTTTGATCGGGAATGTTGGGCCAGAGTGTGATCACTGGCAGGTCTTCATCGATCAGGTTCTGCTCCTTGATCGGAAATACTCTGGTGATCGGATAAGGATCCCTCTGCCCTTTTAATCTCAGCATCAGGGTCAGCTCGATCGCCATGCCGCCACCGGTCTGCACAAGCCTGAGGGAGCAGCTTTTGGCGAGTTCGGCGCTGCTGAACAGCTCACGCATCCGTGGCTGAAGTGGCAGCAGAGGCGTGACGGGATTGCCGTTCACCATCGGTTGGCCCTCTAGCCGATTTGGCAACCAGGAATTCACCAATGCCGCTGGCCCTGGCAGCAGGAATAGCTCTGCAAGGAAGATATCGTCCGGGGTCAGAACTTCAATCGTGTCGCCATAGAGCCGCAGCAGCTGGTTCTTGTCATACCCCACTGATTCCAGGGTTGCTGCTGCATGCAGGGTGATCTCGTTGGCGGGAAGACCAAGCCGATTGGGCATCTCCCGATCAACCAGAATCACCGGCCGATTTTCGGCTGGAGTCTTCGCCAAGGGGCGTTGGCGGCGATCCTCCAGCACGAGTTCTGCGTTGCTCGGGCTGGTGCCACCCTTGGCAGCCCTCGCGAGGAGTGCCACTGCTGTTGGTCGTGGTGGCAGGCTGACAATGCGGTTGTCGGAGAGAATGGGATCGAGAGATCGGCTATCGCTCAATCGTTGAATGAAACCGCTTAACACCTGGGCCATCTGGTTGGCCATCAACTGATTGTTGCGATCGGGAGCCGTGAGAATGCCTCGGCTGATATGACTGAGCCAAGCTGCGAGTGACTGCCGATGCTGGGCTCCCAGGCAGCTGGTCGGAGCACTGAAACAGCCTTCAGCCGTCCACTTCATCCCCTGGATCGCAGCAGGCAGATGGACCGCTGGGCAGAGCACCGTGACCGGTGATGTGAAGCCAACCACCACCCCGTCAACCTTCAGCACATGCAGGGTTGCCCAGGGGTTGCTGCCATCGGTCAGGGTGTAAAGCGCTTTTGCACCGCTTGGTTTTGATCCGAACAGGCTGCGGGCAAAGGGGCCAACGGCTTCATCCTGCTGTTCGATGTACTCCGCCAGACTGACCTGCTCTGCTTCTAGTTTCAAGCCGTAGATTTCCCACAGGCCAACGGTGGCGAAACAGCCGAAGAGTTCCTCGAGCAGGGCCTTGCCTGTGGGATACCGAGGATTGATCACCGCCTGCTCAAACTGCAGCGCCCTCGACCAAGGAGAGGGCAGTGAATTCACCCGGCTGCTGGCAACTTCGTACACGAGGCTGTCGGCAATGGTGCCTAAGTTCTGCTGGTCACGGCTTTGCCATTCGCCCGAGCGCGAACCTCCCGCCAGGGGGGGATCTGTTTTCGGGAACCAGGGATATTGAAGGATGGTCTCGGCGGTGTTGTCAGGGGCCATGGCGTCAGTGATGGTGGTGCGAGTCAGAAACTGAGTGTCCAGAGGGTGTCGGCCAGACCTGCCACACCGTTATGGGGGATGTCTTCGGGAGTGAGCTTGTCCATCTGGACCTTGATGTCTTCCACCATGTCTTGGCGCTCTTCCCTGGTTGGGCGCGCTGAACCTTTCACGACGCGATCCAGGGCATTGTCATAGTTGGGATTGCGCTGCAGCAAACTCTGGGTGAACAGCTCCTGGTTGAAGCCGGAACCGGTGTTGCTGCTGAACTGGTTGAGCCACTGCAGCAGGGTTTCGACATAGGCGTCGATGGCTGACTTGAGGTTCAGTTCTTCCGTACTGCGGATGCTGGGACGGCCTCCCTGGGTTCCTGTGGCCTTACCGCTGGGCTGAAAGAACTGCCGCGCCCAGGGGGCACCGCTGAGGAAAGAACCCATCGAGAGTTTCTGGGCTGCATCGAGTTCAAGACTGAAGTTGTTCAGCCAGGCCACCGCAAACCGGGCTCCGCGGGAGAGGCCCTCACCAACGATCTCATGATCGGGAATGTCGTTCCAGCTGATCTGATTCGCTGTGGCACGGCTGAGCACATAGGCGTAGCCAGGCTGGGAGGCTGGTTGGAGACTATGACGTAATCCCAGCCCCGCCAGCAACTCCACCAGATGGGCAGCGTTGCTTTGGGAGCGGCCGCCGATGCTGAAGCCATAGCGGGCTTTGATGTCGCTGCCGATCAGGTAGACATGATCGAAGCAGCTGGTTCCGCTACTGCGCAGGTACTGCAGGGCGGCATCTGTATTGAGCTGAAAGTTGCGGGCTTCGGCATGGACGCCCGTGCCCTCCTGTCCCTGGCCCTCGAAGTCGAAATAGGGCAGCAGCAGTGAGGCATTGACGCGGACTCTGGTCAAGCCAAGCTCAGCGAGCCATGTCTTGAGCATCTGCCCGAGGGTGGGCACTCCTGAGGCTCCAGTCCCTCCGAAAACGCTGCCGAAGAGGTGGATGATTGGAGTGTCGCCAGCACCGGCTGCCGCCTGGATATCACTGAGCATCTGTTGCCACTGCCCCGTCTGGGCTTCGCTCGCCAGGCTGATCCGGCTCATGACCGCTGAACCGATTGGCGGCCGTCCCCGGAAGCCCACATCGAGCTCAGCGCTTTGCTCCTCCGGTGGGAACAGGCAGTCGAACAGGGCGGCCAGGCCACTGGCCTGGGTCCGCAGCACGGCTTTGGGGAACACCTGATCCAAGCTGATGGCTCCCGATGCATTGCTCAGCGGGCTCCAGGTGCCGTAGTTGCGCAGCTCTCCGCGAGCGAAGTGTTCAGCCTTGTTTCCCAGCAAGGAGCGCATCTTGTCGTAGCGATCCATGGCGGTCTGAGCACGGGCCCGCAGGGTGCTCTGCTGATCGGGTTCCACCAGGAAGGTGCCGAGCCGCGGAGGCTGATCGCTGCCGTTTTGGAGCAGACCGCAGGCATGGAGATGGCAGAGAGCTTCGAGGCACTTGGCCCCGCTGCCCCCCACACCGATGGCGAAAAGACTCATCTCAGCGCCCTCCCAGCAGACGGACGGCACCTGGGACCACGAACCTGTAGGTGCGCGGAGAGGCCAGCAGTGTGGGCAACCAGAACAGAAGCAGAACGTTGAGCACCACGAACACCATCACCAACAACCAACCTCCGGCCGGTAAGGGGTAGTAATTCACCCCGCTCCCTTCGACAGGAGAAGCGGATTGAATCTGCCAGATCAGCACAGTAAAGAACAGCTGAGAGAGCCAACCCAGAAGCACCAGCAGAATAGTGGAGATCCACCACCTTGGCTGCATGCTCTTCACTTCTGCAGCATTGCGGGGCTTGCCATTCAACGTCGTGAAAATCCAGAAAAGCAAGGCAATAGTGCAGCTGATCCAGAGTATTGTGAAAGATGGGCTACTGATCTGAGGTAAGAATACATTCAGATTTTGGCCCAACAGAGCTGAAAAAAGGTTGAGAAAAATCCAGTTCTGAATGATGAAAACCCAGAGAATGCCGATCAGAACGGTGAGCCCAAGCCAGATGTACTGAGTGGATCGCATCGAAGGGCAGATTCAGGTGTGTTGGTAGGCAACGCATAGCGCAGCAGCAGGGGTGTTGGCTGCATTCATGCCAATCTGTTGTCCCAGGGTGGTCATGAGCAGGAGCAGGCCTTCAGTCTGCTCCCTGGCGCCGGCAGCTTTCGGGTCTGCGCGATCCCACTCGAGCCACCACTGCTCTGGTAGGCTGCCGCGGGGAATCGTGGCCCGCAGCAGACCGGCGGGAGCGGAGCTGGGAATGTCGAATTCCAGGCGCAGGTTCGAGCCCGCCACGCTCATGCTCTTGAGGCGAACCCCCCCCAGGTTATTGGAACTGTTTGGCGAGGTAGGAATCCGCTCAAGGCGGACCAGGCCCAGATCAGGGCGGGTGGTGCCTCCACTCCAGGGCGTGGTGGTGGCCAGCACAAGGCCGGTGGCTCCTGGATTCAGCCGAACGAATCCATAGTTACCGTTATTACTTGGCGAGTAAGTGATGTTCTGTAGGCGCACAGGACTGCCTGACGCTCCCTTGTTGTTGGGGATTGCCGCTGCTGACTTGACTGTCAATGTTTGCAGTCCTGTATTGCCGTCGAGGATCGAAAGTTCCTGGGTCGTGACACCTTTTTGGGCCATATTTCTCTGGATGTCCTGAAGCAGGGAGCTCACTTGATCGGGTTTGCCTGTGGCCAGAAGATAGAGAGGGCGATTGAGTTTTCCGGTATGGATATTGACACCTTGCGCATCGAAGACCTGCCCCTGGAATGGCAGCTTCAGGGCCAGAACCCCTGCGGAAGCCCCCTTGAGTAGATCCTTTCGGACAGCGCCGATCAGGCTGGAGATGTCACTCTGATTGACCTCAAGGTCACTCACCAGAAGCCGCAGCGGCGTGCTGCCTCCCTGGGGCTGCACGTCCCAGAGGGTCTGTAGGCTGGAAGCCACTGCGGAGTAACCGCCGCAGCCCTTGAAAAAGCAGGGATCAGTGGCCAGCGTCACCCGCTCGCCGCTGAGCTCCTGGGCCGTGCCGCCGCCGATACGGAAAGCTTTGCTGGAGAGCCCCTGAGTTTGGGCCGAAAGATTCACGGCCTGGAGCAGGTTGCGCCACCGGGAGGCATCGGCTGCTTGAGCATGGCCGAGCATCGAGCCACTGCCATCGATGCCGATCAACAGCTGGTTGGCTTGTGTGCCAACGGTGGCTGGAGTTGGATTGGCCGTGGCGTCGGCAGTTTTAATGACGCAGTCAGGTAGTTTGGGTGTACAGCCCAGAAGCATCAACGATGACAGGAACATCATGCTGAGCAGTGCTGTTGAGAATCTCAATCGACCTGGCATAAGGAGGCGCCTGTTGGCGTTCCTGAGATTTTTGATATCATATTCTTCACCTATCGATACCTAGTAACACTATTGGCGCATAGCTCGAGTCTGGCGAGTTTGAGGGCGATTGAAATATCTCTTGATTGTCTGACCATCTGCCCGGGCATCCTCCATCTCCGGCTGAGGGTGAGTGGTCGAAGGATCCTCTGCATCAAAAGAAACCGATGTATCTATTTTTACTGAACAAGGTTTGTAAGGCGCACTTTTTTGTTGCCTCTCTTACGGTAGTAGTTAAGGCTAAGCAGCGGTAGTCTTTGTAGTCGTTTCAGGTCATGGACTTATCATTAGACACTTCCCGGACTGGTCGCTCCCTTAATTATAGTCACCAGTTTCTGTTTTGCTGTATTTGTAGCTCCTGCTCTCTCTCCTTCGCTCAAGGTTGCTTCAAAGTGTGTCAGAGGCGGGGCTCTGCCCCCCCCCCCCCCCCCCCCCCCCCCCCTTTTTTTTTTTTTTTGGGGGGGGGGGGCAAGTTGAAGTGTTTCCAGCTCGACCACTTTCGCTGCCAAGTGGCTCGATGGATTAGTTCAATGTGTCGATACAGCGAGCGATGCCGTCTAGCTGTGTTTCCTCGCCAGGTTGTACAGGGTCTAGGATCCGATTGAGGCACTTCTGAGGCATGAGACAACTGAGAGCCATGTTTCACCTGCTGTCGTTATGGATACCCAGATAGCAAAGTGGCCAGTGAGAGCATTGCTCTCATGCCTGGTAGGTAATGACATGGACTCATCCTGGCAGGGTAGCTTGAGTTAGGTGAAGTCGACCAAAGGCCATAATGCTAGGCTTTTCGTTGGATAGTGGGGTAAAGATTGGAGTTCCACGGATATATTGAGACTGCTGAAGGCTTCTCTGGCATGAGTGCAGAACTTGGAATAAGCTTTTGCTCGTAATCGATCGGTCTGAGGTTGTCGATTGTTGAATGGCGACGCTTGCGGTTGTAGTAGCACTCGATCTAGAAGGCCAGATCGCGCTGCAGATGCTGGGGAGTGACCAAAACCTCGCTGTCGTCATCAAGATCAAGCCTGAGTTTGATGGTTAAAAAAATTCCTCCCCCACGGCTTTGCTCCAACAGCAGCCCTTGGCGGACATCCTGTATTTGAGATCATGTCTCCTCAGTAGAATGTGGTAGTCAGTGGCTCGGTAGCGACCGCCCTAATCCCTGTGGATGTGCAGTAGGCAAGGTTCCATTTGGCGATGATTGAGGGCTCGGTTGAGCGCCTCCACCACAATGGAAGTCCCCTTCCGGCTGTTGACCTACCGGCCGACGATGGGGCGACTGAACTGATCGATCCAAACCGTCAGATACTGCGCCGTCTTGCTGTAGTACGGATGGTGGAGATGTCGCCGGCCCAGCAGTAGTTATGAACCTTGGGCTTGTAGTTCATGCAGTAGCGGGTTTCCCTGCGCCCCGTACGCACCGCTGCTGGCCATGCTGCAAGTGCAGAATGCCTTGCGGGTCTTGCCCTGCAGCTGTGCACGTTTCAACCGCTGCGCGGAAGCTTGCGGCCTGAGCCTGGCCATACGGTGGCTCCCGACCTGGCGGCTGGCAGCTACCAACTTTTGGTGGACATGCGGGGAGCTGTAGAAGCAGCTGTGCTGCTGGAATACCGCCTGTAACTCAGCTGTGAGCACCGCGTTTTCGGACCCTGCTTTCCCGTGGCCTCCTGGCGACGGCTCCAGATGTAGTAGCCACTCCGGGGCACCCCCAGCTACCAGCAGAGCAAGGAGACATAGAAGCGGCCTTGCAGGTGGTGGATCAGACGAAACCTCTCGGCGGCAGATGCTTCTTTTATGTGGATGCGAGGCATCGTGGCCAAAGGATACGGAGGCCGGCCGCCCTTTTTGCTCGTCTTGGGGTGGCTGGGCTCAATCAGATCGATTAATGACTGCCAAGGCACCACTTCTTCCATCTCAGCCAGGAACTTTTCCCCGCTAGTGGCTCCGCCCTGCTCGGCCTTTGGCCTCTGTAACGGTGCGCTTCTTAGCCGTCGTCTGCTAGTAATACGTAAAGCCAAGCTGATTGATTGCCATCAACTCAGGACTGAACGGTGATCACAGGGCCATTGTCCCGCGTAATGGTTGAGTTTTTCAGAGTCTCCTTAGTACTGAAGCGTGATCATAGGTTGATTGTTTCGCAAATTGGATTGTTTTTCAAAAGTTTTCCCGGCGGCAAGTAGTGACGGGGTTCTTGAGCAATTCGATGACAAGCTTTCTCAGAACTTTTCTGATGCAGCAGATATTCTGCGGTAATCAACGCTCCCGCCTCTGTGCTGTAGGAGAACGTTCAGGCTTTTCCCTAGGATGTTGAGGGCGCCCAATCTGGTGATTGATTTCGTCCGCTTGCTGTGCTTTGCTCTTCCATTTTTTACAACTCCTTGATGGTGCCGGAGTGAGGAATATCCCCAAGCTGGCCGGGGCGCGAGACTTCAGGGCCCTCTTGTTGGAACCCCATGGCTCTCGATCGTTTCAGGCAGGCGCTGGCGACGTTGATGGAGCAGGCCCCCAACGATCCACTGGAGCGCGACGAGTTCTTTGAGGTGAACCCTCTGCCTGCTGAGGACGGCCCGTTCGAGCTGGTGGTGGTGGATGAGGAGAACGGCATCTTCGCGGCCCTCTATCTCGACTGTTTATTCGAGGAGGGAGACCCGGGTCAGGAGGCGATCGCCGCCCTGGTGCCGGCCTATCTGCAGAGCGCCTTTGGCCTGGAGCAGGCCGAATGGGAGGCCACCGCACCGTTCGACCTGGGCTGGCGCTCCCGGGACTTTCTCTGGTTTCTGGAATTCACCCTGCCCGGGCTCCAACCCCCGTGTCACAGCGACGGCTGAACCGGCTGTTGAAAGGCGGCTGGATCCGGGCCTACCTCGCTACCCAGCTCAGCGGCGGGCGTTGACGATCACCGGAGTGCCGCTGCCTGAAACCGTGCCAGGCAGGGCCGGCACCACCGAGGTCTGCCCGTCCCACTTGTCGAGGAAGAGCTTGTAGAGCACCTGGTCATCGAGGCTGGAGTTGAGGATCTGGTAGCGCTTGGCCTCCTGATCAGCAATCTTGACCTCGGTCTGGGCGCGCAGCAGCCTCTGGTCAGCGATCTGTTTCTGTTCGATTGCGGCCCGGTATTCCTCGGCGATCTGGAGGCCGGTGAGATCAAGACCCTGGACGATTACGTAATTGAACTTGGTCAGTTCTTCGGCCACTTTCTCTTGAACCAGTTCAGAAATGCTGTTCCATTCGGTGGCGATCGTCACCAGCTCGTATTGGGAAAACACCGATTTCAGCGCTTTGAGCAGCGAAGGCTGAATGACGCGCGCATAGATCTGGGAGTTGTCGGTAGCGATTGTTTCGTAGATTCGCGGAGTTTCCGTGGGCTTCACGGCGTACTTCACCGTGGCGGTGGCCTCGATCACCTGCAGATCCTTGGTGAGGGTGGAGAACTGCTCCGGCCGCACCTGGGTGCGCACATCGAACAGCGAGGTGGACTGAATCAACGGGGCCTTGATGTTCGGCCCCGGGCTGCGCTGGCCGCCCGTGACCTTGCCGAGAGTGGTGACCACTGCCACGTTGCCGGCCGGCACGATGAAGATCGTCTGGGTCAGCAGGATCAGCAGCGCCACCGCTGCCGCTGCGATCACCTGGAACGTGGTTCCAGGCCCATCCCCACCGGCTGGGCGCATTGAGCTCTGCATATGGTCACGAATCCTGTGTTAGCCACGACCCTAGGCATAGGACCAGAATGGGGTGACCAGCAAGCGTCGCAATGACCGGCAATCTTCAGGCGATCGGCTTCATCGCCAGCTGGGTGCTGGGCTGGGGGATCGGCGGCTCCCTGATCGATGCCGGCCTGATCAACGCCGGCGTCTATGAAATCGGCGCGAACCAGCTCGGTACCCTGACCACCTTCTCGGTCTGGAGCCTGCTCTGGGGCTGGCTCGGTTACTGGCTCTTTCAGCGCATCACCGGCTCAAAGGCCAAGCTCCCGTAGGGAACGCAGGCAATGGGCTGCGGCGGGATAGTTCTCCTGGCCCACGCCGGCCGGCAACAGAACATGAACGCGGCAGCCAGCCGCCAGGGCTGCCAGGGTGCCAGCCTGGGAATCCTCGAAGGCCCAGCAGTCTATGGGGTTATGGCCCAGGCGCAGGGCCGCTAACTGGAAAGCGTCCGGGGCGGGCTTGCCGCTGCCCAGGTCGGGATCATCGCCGTAGACACGGGTTTCCAGCAGCTCCAGCCAGGGGTGGGGCGCGCTCTTCAACGCCACCGAGCTGCTGGTGCTGCTCGTGACCAAGGCCATCGGGATCGCCAGGTCCTGACAGCGGGCCAGTAACTCGGGAGCCCCTTCCATCGGTTCTGCCATCGGTAGCAGATGGCGGGCAATCGGCTGCTGCACCGCCAGCAATTCTTCCGTGCTGGGCGGTTTCACGCCTTCCGCCTCGATCCAGGCGATCACCTGGCGGGCGTTGTCCAGGCGCCGACGTCCCCTTAGCCCCAGCAGCTGGCCTTCGCTCAGCTGCACCCCAAAGGCCAGGCCGGCTTCGCTCCAGGCCCGGCCGTGCAGTGGTTCGGTGTCGAGCAGGAGCCCGTCGAGGTCGAACAGGCAGGCGGCTGGGCGGAGCATGCCGCCATTCTTTCAGTTCCCGGTGCCCGGGATCCGGCTTGAATGGCGCCACCCATGGGGACTAGGCGATGAACGAGGAGACGATCGAATCGGTGCTGCAGGAAGCCCGCGTCTTCCAGCCGCCCGCAGCCCTGGCCGCCGGCGCCCGCATCTCCAGCCTGGAGGCGTACGAGGCCCTGGTGGCCGAGGTGGAGGCTGACCCTGACGCCTTCTGGGGACGCCAGGCCCGTGAGCTGCTGCACTGGTTCGAGCCCTTCCAGACGGTGCTCGACTGGAGCAACCCGCCCTTTGCCCGCTGGTTTGAGGGGGGCACCACCAACCTGGCCTACAACTGCCTCGATCGCCACCTGCAGGGCCCCAGGGCCGAGAAGACGGCTCTGATCTGGGAAGGCGAACCCGGCGACACGCGCCGCTTCACCTACACCGAGCTGCATGCCCAGGTCTGCAAGGCCGCCAATGCCCTGCTGGAGCTGGGCATCGGCAAAGGAGATCTGGTGGCCCTCTACATGCCGATGGTGCCGGAAGCCGCCATCGCCATGCTGGCCTGCGCCCGCATCGGTGCGCCCCATTCGGTGGTATTTGGTGGCTTCTCCGCCGAAGCCCTGCGTGACCGTCTGATCGATGGTGACGTGAAGGCGGTGATCACCGCCGATGGCGGTTTCCGCAAGGACAAGGCTGTGGCGCTCAAGCCGGCCGTGGATCAGGCCCTCGCCGGCGACGCCTGCCCCACTGTGGACCATGTGCTGGTGGTGCGCCGCACCGAGCAGCCCACGGCGATGACAGCAGGCCGCGACCACTGGTGGCACGAGCGGGTGGAGCCCGCCAGCTCCGAGCACACGGCCGAGCCGATGGCCAGCGAAGACCGGCTGTTTGTGCTCTACACCTCCGGATCCACCGGTAAACCGAAGGGGGTGGTGCACACCACCGCCGGCTACAACCTCTGGGCCCAGCTCACCTTCGAGTGGATCTTCGACCTGCGCGAAGACGACGTCCACTGGTGCACGGCCGACGTGGGCTGGATCACCGGCCACAGCTACATCGTCTATGGGCCGCTCTCCGCCGGCGCCACCACCGTGATGTACGAGGGCGCCCCACGGGCCTCGAAACCGGGTGCGTTCTGGGAGGTGATCGAGAAGCACAAGGTGAGCCTGTTTTATACCGCTCCCACGGCGATTCGTGCCTTCATGAAGAGCGGCCGCGAGGTGCCCGATCACTACGACATGGGCAGCTTGCGCATCCTGGGAACGGTGGGCGAACCGATCAACCCCGAAGCCTGGATCTGGTATCGGGAGGTGATCGGACATGGCCGCTGCCCGATCATCGACACCTGGTGGCAGACCGAAACCGGCGGCGTGATGATCAGCCCCCTGCCGGCGGCCACCCCCACCAAGCCGGGGTCCGCGACCCTGCCCCTGCCAGGCATCGCCGCCGATGTGGTCGACAGCGAAGGCCGCAGCGTCGGCGTGGATGAAGGGGGGTATCTGGCGGTGCGTCGCCCCTGGCCGGGAATGATGCGCACGGTTCACGGTGATCCCGAGCGCTTCCGCAAGAGCTACTGGGAGCACATCAGCGGCGCCGATGGTCGGCCGTTGTATTTTGCCGGTGACGGCGCCCGTCGTGATGCCGATGGCTACTTCTGGGTGATGGGCCGCGTCGACGACGTGATCAGCGTGTCGGGCCACCGGCTGGGTTCGATGGAGATCGAATCGGCCCTGGTGAGCCATCCGGCCGTGGCCGAAGCCGCCGTGGTGGGCCGCCCCGACGATCTCAAAGGGGAAGGCATCGTCGCCTTCGTGACCCTGCAGACCGGTCTCAGCGGCGATGAGGCGCTGATGGCCGAACTGCGCCAGCACGTGGGCGCCGAAATCGGCCCGATTGCCCGCCCCGATGAGATCCGCTTCAGCGATGCCCTGCCCAAGACCCGCAGCGGCAAAATCATGCGCCGCATCCTCAGGGCCTTAGCCGCTGGCGAAGAGGTGAGCGGCGACACCAGCACCCTGGAAGACCGCTCCGTGCTCGATGCCCTGCGGGTGTGATGACGAAAGCTGCCTGGCCTGGCTCAGCCGGGCAGCGAGGGCAGCATCAACCGATCGGTGCTCGCCAGGGAGGAGTCAACCAGTACCTGGAAACTTGTTGAGGTTGGGTACGTGGCCCCACCAATCCAGCAGTTGATCGGCCAGCCGGTCGATCTGCCGCTGCCTGGCCGGGTCATCGGCCCAGGCCCCCAGCAGGTTCTGGCGCAGGCCGGCGCTGGCTGGGGTGAGGTGGTCGCCGGGACGTTCGACCAGGGTCGAGGCGTCATCGGGGCGCTGCTGCAGGACGCCGATCAGCCGGCGGCTCTGGTCAAGGGCATCGTTGCCGAAGCGCAGCAGCAGGTTGCGCGGCTGGCGGTAATGCAGACCCACCAGCCGCAGGGTTTCCTGTGGTGAGGGGCTGAACTCGGTGCGCACGCCCAGGCGTGGGGCCAGATCAGCCAGCAGGGGAATGGAGCGGTCGGCGGAGAAATTGTTGAAGCACATCGCCACCAAACCGCTGCAGCCGCGGCCGCCGTCGGGGGCAAGCAGATGCAGTTTGCAACCCAGGCTGTGGCCCAGCCGCAACAGCGGTTGCTCGGCCGGTGAGGCCTGGCGCCCCCGGCGGAAGGCGCGCCAGGCTTCGGTGGCCTGGCTCTGGTGGTCGAAACCGGGCACGTAACTCCAGGCCCGGATCGCCAGCCCGCGTACAGCCAGGGCTTCCAGCAGGCGCCGGTAGCTGATCTGTGGGCTGGTGGCCAGCAAGGTGCCGCCGATGAACTCGACCGTTCCGATCGGCTCACCGGCTGGCCCCGGCGGGGACAGGCACCAGAGGCTGCCCTGCTGCTTCCAGCGGTTTGATGGTGGCGGGCGATCGGGGGAGATGGGATTCAGGCCGCCAGCAGCTGCAGGGCGGTGAGGGCTTCACGGGCATGGGCGGCCCCGTCGAGCAGGTTGCTGAACAGGTGTCGCACCACCCCCTGGCCGTCGATCACGTAGGTGACGCGGCCGGGCAGGAACAGAAGGGCGTTGGGCACCCCGAAGGCCTGGCGCAAGGCGTTGCCCCGATCCACCAGCAGGGGGTAGGGCAACTGGTGGCGCTCAGCGAAGCGGCCATGGCTGCCGGCGTCGTCGCCGCTCACGCCCCACACCTGGGCACCGAGTGCCTCGAGTGCTGTGTGGTTATCGCGGAAGGCACAGGCTTCCGCTGTGCAGCCGGGGGTGTCGTCCTTGGGATAGAAAAAAACCACCAGGGGCTGGCCCTGGAGTTGGTCGCTGCGACGCTCGACACCGTTCTGATCGCTCAGGGCAATCAGGGGAGCCCGATCTCCCACCTGGATGGCGTTGGCCACGCGGATCCGCAAACGTATGGATTCAGCCTAGGAAATTTGCCTGGGCCACGGCCCCTTGCCCAGCTGGGATCATGGGGTGGTGATGGGGTTGGCCATGGAGGAGCAAGAAACAGCTGGAACGGGCCAAAGCCTCTGGCAGCAGACCAATCTGCTCAGCCTGGTGAACGCGGAGCCAACGCCTGTCGTCGCCGTTGCCCCCTCGCTTGCTGAAGCCCCGCCAGCTCAGCCAGGTCCGTTAGCCGGGCGGCCGGTTCCGAACCGCCTGCTGATCCTCGATACGGAAACCACCGGCCTGGATCCAGCCCAGCATCACTGCATCGAAGTGGGAGCCGTGCTGTTCGACGTGCCCCATCGGGCGGTGCTCAGCCAGGTCTCCTTTTTGCTGCCTTGCCTGAGCAATGACGCCGAGGCCATCAATGGTATTCCGGCGGCGGTGAGTCGGCTGGATCAGCCCTGGCGCCAGGCCCTCGACCTTTTCAACAGCCTTGTTGAAGCCGCCGACGTGCTGGTGGCCCACAACGTTCCCTTCGATCGGCAGTGGTTCGGCCGCGGCCCCCTGCCGGCCTTAGGCAAACCCTGGCTGTGCAGCATGGAAGACCTGCGCTGGCCCGCCGAGCGCCAGCTGCGCGCCACCCCGTCGGTGCGGGATCTGGCCCTGGCCTACGGGGTGCCGGTCTGGGCGGCCCACCGCGCCCTCACCGATTGCATCTATCTGGCTCAGGTGTTCGAGCGCTGCGACGACCTTGAAGCCCTGCTCGCCGCTGGCCTTGAACCCCGCCAGCTTTACCGGGCCCAGCTCTCTTACGACGAGCGGCACCGGGCCCGCCAGGCTGGCTTTCGCTGGAACGATCCGATTCCCAAGGCCTGGAGCCGGCGGCTGAGTGAACGGGAAGCGGCGGTGGTCGGCTTTCCGGTGGCGCCTGTGACGGCCGAATGCGCCTGAGGTCGCGCCATCCAAACCGGGCTCATTGGCGCCTTTCAAAGCAAGGTTCCAGGGGCTGTGATCCGTCAGGCCTGACACGGTCGCCCAGATAGCAGCAGGAAGCGATCAGGCCCGCTGAAATCAGGTGCCGCGTGTTCTTCCCCATGGCTGGTCTGCTCTGGCAACGCCGTTCCCAGGTCGGTTGTTGCCTGTTGATCCAGGGCTTCCTGCTGAGTGTCTGCATTGGCCTCGAACGCGTCGTGCAGCCGCCCGTCCCCTATCCGGGCAGCGGCGGCATCGCTAGAACGCGTGGATGATCCGCACCCCGCCCGACTCCCTCATCTCCAGGCGACTGGAGGAGCGGCCGGGCCATCTGCCAAGTCAGCTGTTTGTCCATGGCGGAGCGGCCCCAACCCGGCTCTCGGTCCTGCGTTTTGAACCCGGGAGCATGGTTCAGATCCAGCTGGAGCGGCCCGACCAGCTCGCTCCCCTGATCGCCAGCGGTGATCCGCTCTGGGTGCGCCTCCAGGGACTGGCGGATCCGGCCCTGATCCGCCAGATCTTCCGGCAACTGGGGGTACCGGCCCAGCTGCAGGCCCCCCTGATCGACACGCCCCAGCGCACCCGCGTCGATGCGGCGGGCGATGCGGTGCTGGTGGTGATCCACCGGCTTGGTTTTGCCAAAACGCCCGCCCAGCTGATCAGCGAACAGGTGGGCCTGCTGCTGTTGCCCAACCTCTTGATCAGCCTGGAGGAGGTGCCCAAGCAGGAATCCTTTCCCCAGCTCACCCGTTGGCTGGCCAACCTGACGCCGCCCCCGAGCCGGGAGGATCTCGACGATGTTCTCCACTTTCTGATCGATGAGATGCTCGATGAGCTCTTTCCGATCCTTGAGCAGTTCTCCGATCTGCTCGATCGCTTGGAGGAGATGGCCCTGCGCGATCCCAAGCCGAAATTGCTGGCCCGCTCGTATCAGGCCCGGGTCAGTCTGCGCCGAATCCACCATCAGGTCTGGCCCCTGCGCCATCAGATCCTGATCCTGCTGCGCCAGAACCAGCGGTTACTTGGACCTGAGGCCCGCCGGGGTTTTGAGGATATGGAGCAGCATGTGCGCTTGATTTTCGAGAACACCGAGCTGCTGCGCCACCAGTGCGATGCCGTTTCCGATGCCTACATCGCCAGCACCGGCAATCGCATGAATCAGGTGATGAAAACGCTCACGATTGTGTCCAGCATTTTCGCCCCGCTCACCTTCATCGCCGGCATCTATGGGATGAATTTCAAAGTGATGCCGGAGCTGGATCTGCCATTCGGCTATTACCTTGCCCTCGCCTTGATGGCCTTCATCGCCATGCTGCAGACCTACCTGCTCTGGCGCCGGGGTTGGTTCGTGGATTGGACGGCAACACGCCGCTGATTGAGGCCTCAGGGAGCGGATGCCTGGGCCTGATTCGCTTCGCCCAGGCTGGGTTGGTGGGGGCTGGGTTGATTTTGGTTCCGGCGGCGGCTGATCCGCGAGCGGCAGGTGCTGGAGCAGTAGCGGGCATCCTGACGCCGCGCCTGGAACGGGGTGCCGCAGCAGGCGCAGAACTTCTGATGGCCGGGTGCTGGCTGGGGCTGGGCCTGACCCAGCCGCTTCAGGGCCCGTCCAGCCCCTTGACCCAGCACCAGATCAAGCCCGTAGCCCTCCCGCAGCAGGGCGGTGGTGTTGGCATAGCCCAGGGCGACGGCCAGTTGGGGGGCGTCGGCCAGCAACCTCCCCAGCACCTCAGCGAGGGGATAGCCATCGCCCCACAGCCAACGACGGCGCTCGCGCACCAGTTCGGCCCAGGCTTCTGGGGGCAGTTGATCGGCGCCATCGCGGTGATCGATGCGACTCCTGCCCCCAGCTCCAGGCAGCTTATGGCTGTCTTCAGTAGTGGCCAAGGACGAACCGGCGCTTCAAGAACCGTGCTGAACGAACCGGCCATTAAGGCAACGACCTCTGCCATCGCCTGGCCTCGGGCATGGTGAGGTGCTGGACTCGGTGGTCTATGGATGGAAGGCCGGCTTCAGCGGCTCTTTGGCCATTGCCTCAACCTGCGCCCATGGCTGACCCAACCAGCAGAGACCTATCCAGCACAGATCCAACCAGCACAGACCCAACCAGCCCTGATTTCAGCAGCGGCGCCTATGCCGCTGGCTTGATCCAGCGCCAGACCCGCAGGCTCGGACACCTGCAGGCTGAGGTGCTGGCCGATCGGGACCCCGAAGCCCTGCACCAGCTGCGGGTGACGCTGAGGCGGCTGCGAACGGCCCTGGGCCTGTTCGAGGCGGCGCTGGTTGTGCCGGCGGCGGTGAGCGACCGCCGCATTGCCAAGGTGGCGCGCCGCACCGGGCTCAGCCGTGATCTCGATGTGATGCGGGGCCAGTTGTGCTCCACCTGGCTGCCCCAGTTGCCCGGCAAGGAACAGAAGACCCTCAAGCCGCTGCTCAGGCAACTGAGCCGGGACCGCAAGCGGGCCTTTGAGGGCCTGGCCCACACCCTGCGCGGAGCCCCCTATCTCGCGCTGCTCGCCAAGCTGCAGAAGTGGCAGCGCTCTCCCAGGTTCACGCCGATCGGGCAGCTCCCCCTGCGCTCCTGGTTGTTTGAGTGGCAGACCCGGGCCTGCGCCGATCTGTTCCTGCAGGGCGGTTGGTTTGCTATCGATCCCAGCGACGACGCCCTGCATGACCTGCGCAAGGGCCTCAAGGGGGTGCGCTATTCCCTCGAATACCTCGAACCGTTCGGCCATGCCGTCCTCAGCGACTGGATCCGGGACCTACGCAAAGCTCAGGATTGTCTCGGTGATCTCCATGACCTGCAGGTGCTCGAGGCGGCACTGGACGACTATCTGGGGCGTGACCGCCGCAGGTCCCTGCCAGCCCTGCAGCAGCTGATCGAACTGCAGAAAGCGCAGCGCTGGGGGCAGTGGCTGAGCCAGGCGGAATACCAACTCGCCGATGACAGCCGCCGGGCCCTGCAGGCCAGCCTGCTTGCTCCAGAGTCGCCTGCCAGTGCTCCAATGGCCGCAGACTTGTCCCAGGCGCCCTCGGGCCATGCCGTCCGGAGCGACTCTCACCGATGAACTGCTGAGCCGCTGCCTGGAGCATGCGGCCCTGGTGGCGGTGGCCATGGCACTGGCGCTGGCGATCAGTCTGCCCCTGGGGCTCTGGATCAGCCGGCGGCCGCGCTGGGCAGGCCCGGTGCTTGCCGTGGTCAGCGCGATCCAGACGATCCCGAGCCTGGCGATCTTCGGGGTGCTGATCACCGTGCCGTTGGTGGGCGGCCTGGGGGCAAGGCCGGCGATCGTCGCCCTCACCCTCTATGCCCTGCTGCCCCTGGTGCGGGGGGTCGTCACCGGCCTCACCCTGGTGCCGCAGGGGCTGAAGGAGGCGGCGATGGCCCTGGGGCTCAACCGCCGCCAGCGCCTCTGGCGTGTGGAGGTGCCGCTCGCCCTGCCGGTGCTGATGGCCGGGGTGCGGGTGGCCATGGTGCTCACGATCGCGGTGGCGACGATCGCCGCGGCGATCGGTGCTGGCGGGCTTGGCGTTTTTCTGTTCCGTGGCATTGCCACGGTCAACAACGGCCTGATCCTGCAGGGCGCGGTTCCGGCGGCGCTGATGGCCTTGCTGGCCGACTGGGCCCTCTCCAGCCGTCGCCGCCTGCTCGCCGGCCTGGGGCTCGCTGTGGCCCTGGCCCTGGCAGCCGGCCTCTGGCTGGCCAGGCCTGCCGCCGCACCCAGCCTTGCGATCGGCTCGAAGGCCTTCACCGAGCAGCTACTGCTGGGGGAACTGCTGGCCCAGCAGATCGAAGCGCAGACCAACTTGCGCGTGCGCCGTGACTTCGCCCTTGGTGGCACCCAGATTTGCCATGAGGCGGTGCGCTCCGGCCAGATCGCCGGCTACGTGGAGTACACCGGCACCGCCTGGGCTTCGGTGCTGAATCAGGCCCCCCTGCCGGCCCAGCCGGGGCTGGACCGGGCCGAGGCGGTGTATGAGCGGGCCAGGACGCTCTACCGGCAACGCTTCGATCTCGAGATGTTCCCCTCCCTGGGCTTCGAGAACAGCTTTGCGATCCTGATCCGTGACGACCAAGCCAAGGCCCTGGGCCTCACCAAGCTCTCCCAGTTGGCTCCGCACACGCCGCAGTGGCGCGCGGGTTTCGGTTTTGAGTTTCTCAGCCGCCCTGATGGCTACCCCGGCCTGGCCCGGCTCTATGGCCTGCGCTTCAAGGAAGCGCCCCTGGAGATGGACCTGGGCCTCACCTACCGGGCCCTGGCCGAGGGCCGGGTGGATCTGATTGCCGGCGATTCCACCAACGGCCTGATCGAAACCCTGGCCTTGCGCAGCCTCATCGACGATCGCCAGTACTTCCCCCCGTATCAAGCCACTCCGGTGTTCAATGCGGCCGCCCTGCGGCGCTGGCCCCAGCTGCTGCCCGCGCTCAACGGTCTCGCCGGCCAGATCAGCGAAGCGGAGATGCGCCGCATGAATGCCGCCGTTGATGGCGAGGGGGAAGAGGTGGCTGCTGTGGTGCGGCGCTTCCGCCAGGGCAAGGGGTGGACAACCGCCGCCCACAAAAAAACCCCGCCAGGGCGGGGCTGAGGGGTGAAAGAAAGCAGATCACCAAAAAAGTGAACCCTGTGGAATCGGAGCGGCGGGATTTGAACCCACGACCCCCACTACCCCAAAGTGGTGCGCTACCAAGCTGCGCTACGCCCCGGTTGAAGCGAAGCTATCACAGCTCCTGGGGCAGCCATTTCTCCCAGTGGCGACGGCGTTTCAGCTGCTGCAGGATCCTGGTGGTGAGCCGCTCCCGCCCCAGGCCGGCATAGCCCCAGAGCCGTAGGCGGCGTGCCAGCAGCCGCAACTGGGACAGGCTCAGACCGGCGAGGCGCAGCTCGGGCTGACGCCGCCAGGCACTGGCGGCCACGGGCATGGCTTCGCCCTGCCGTTGGCCTGGCCAACTCTCCAGGGCACCGCCTGCCATCCATTCCGGCACCAGCACGAACAGCACGGCCAGCAGCCCATAGAGCTCGACGAGACCCTTTGGCAAAGGGTGAAGGTGGCGCTTGGCGTCTGACCTGGGGGGTAGATCCAAGACGGTTCAGAGCAGGGTGCCTTGCGGCTTGGGAGTCCGTTGGGGCGGGGCCTCCAGGGCCGGCGCCTCCTTCCACAACAGGGGTGGTTCCAGCGGCCCGTTCAAGCGGGCATACCAGAAGACCATGGCGAACACCAGGCCCAGGGTGGCCGCGAGCAGAAGAATCACCGTGCGATCAGGAAGGGTGCCCATAGCGCTCAGACCTGGTCGGTGCGCAGGCACTGAATCCGCATCGGCAGACGCTCCACAGTGAGTTCATCGCCCCTGAGGATCAGGCGCAGGGAATCGTTGCCATAGCGCACACCGGGCAGGGTGGAGGTTTCCCGGAACAGGGTGGTGACAGATCTCCCGGAGATCAGGGCCGCCTGGGCGTCGTTGCGCTCGACAATCACCTTGCTCTGGTTGCGGCAGAGAAAACTGTCGCGGCTGTCGTAGTTCTCCCACCAAGGAGAGCCCACGGCCAGGTTGGCCGCCTGGGCGGGCAGCCCGAGAAGCAAGGCAGTGGCTGCGATCAGCGCGTGAAACCGGGTTGACATCTACTCAGAGGCGGATCGGGGTGTTAGAGCTGCGCAGCACGCAGTGCTGCACCGACCAGTCGTACTGCTCCCAGACCTCTGGCGCCAGCAGGAAGGCACTGCCTGGAAAAGGCGTGAGCCGCACTCCGCTGGGCCGGGCGGAGCAATAGGGGCGGCTGCCAGGCCTCGCCAGGTATTGCTGGTGATGGGTTTCGGCAAAGAAGAAGGGGCGATCCGCCACGATCTCCGTGGTGATTTCTCCAAAACCTGCGGCCGTGAGCTGGCCCTGGTAGTGGCGGGCGCTGGCTTGGGCGAGGTTGAGCTGGTCGGCGTTGCGGGTCACGATCGCCGAGCGGTACTGGCTGCCGGTGTCATGGCCCTGGGCCATGCCCTGGGTGGGGTCGTGGCATTCCCAGAACAGCTTGAGCAGATCGCTGAAGCCCACCTGCTCGGTGTTCCAGACCACCCGCACCGCTTCGGTATGGCCGGTTCGGCCGGAGCAGACCTCGTCGTAGGTGGGATTCGGCGTATGGCCGGCGGCATAACCAACCGCCGTGCTCACGACACCGGGCAGGCGCCAGAATCCCTTCTCTGCCCCCCAGAAACAGCCGCAGCCGAACAGAACCTCCTGTTGATTGGGTTCCAGTTCAGCCTTCAGGGCCGACCCCAGCACCTGATGGGTGGTTTCCGTGGCGATCGGGCTGGGCCGCCCAGGCAGGGCTTCTTCGGCCGTGACGATCCTCCCTTTGGGGCTGCTGGCCGTTGATGTGAACAGTCCGAACACCGACAAAATGCTGCTGCCGCAACCCTAGGCAGGGGTTTCGACCTGTGGCGCCGACTCCAGGGAGACGTGGTTCAGCAGGGTGGTGGTGAAGGCGAACAGCAGAAACGGCAGCGAGAGCACCAGGATCATGCCAACGCCCACCAGGGCAAAGATGGGTTTGCTCGAGCCCATCAGGGCCAGGCCCGCCGCCAGGCTCACGAAGATCACCACCATCCAGATCAGCACCTGGCCGTAGATGTCGCCGAAGGTGAGGGTGCACCGCAATTTGTAGGCCTTGGTGGTCTCCATGGCGTGAACACGGGATCGATCCAGCTAAGCGCCGGTTGGAGCCTCTGATCGCTCACGTCAACAACTCGTTTGGTTCGGCCCTATCGGTTTGATCGCCGGATCGGCTGGTCTTGGTGTGGATCAGGCCACCTGCAGCTGCTCTTCGGCCTTCTGCCGCTCCCAGAGGCGGCGGTAGGTGCCGGGTTCAGCGAGCAGCTCCTGGTGGCGGCCCTGTTGCACCAGGCGGCCGTCGTCGAGCACCAGCACCCGATCACAGGCCGCCGCTGCCGAGAGCTGGTGGCTGACCATCAGGATCGTGCGGTCGCGTTGTTCACGGATCGAGCTCAGAATCGCGGCGGCGGTGTTGTTGTCCACGCTCGCCAGGGCATCGTCGAGCACCAGCAGCGGGGCGTCCACCATCAGGGCGCGGCCGAGGGCGGCCCGTTGCCGCTGGCCGCCGCTGAGGGTGATCCCCCGTTCGCCTACCAGAGTCTGATAGCCGTCCGGGAAGCCGCGGATGTCGCCTTCCAGGCGCGCTTCCCGCGCCACCGATTCCACCCGCTCCAGGTCGGCGTCTGGATCGCCGTAACGCAGGTTGTCGGCCAGGGAGGCGGTGAACAGATAGCCCTCCTGGGGCACCAGGGCCACCAGGCGGCGGAGGTCATGGAGCGCCAGGTCGGTGACGTCGACACCATCGATGAACAGCGCCCGTGCGGGCACCTCCACCATGCGGCCCAGGGCCCGGGCGAGGGTGGTCTTGCCGGATCCCACGGGCCCCACCACGGCCACCAGCTCGCCGGGATGCAGGCTGAAGCTCACATCACTGAGCGCCTCGCGCTGGGCGCCGTCGTAGCGAACGGTGAGGCCACGGGCTTCGATGCCACCGCGCCCTGCCACCGCAGCCGGCAACGGCTGATCCGGGGAGACCACGCGGGGCGTCCTTGAGAGCAGCTCCTCCACCCGATCCAGGCTCACCTGCCCGGTCTGGAAGGTGTTCAAGGTGAAGCCCAGCAGGGCGGTGGGGAAGACCAACCGCTCCACAAACAGGATCAGGGCCACCAGATTGCCGATGCTCAGCCGGCCGCTCTCGAGCTGGCCGCTGCCGAAGGCGAGCAGCAGCAGCAGGCTGATCGAGGAAATTCCTTCCAGCAGCGGGAACAGGGTGCTGCGGGTGCGGGCCAGGGAGAGGGCCGAATCGCGGTAGTCGCGATTGCGCTCGGCGAAGGCTTCCTGCTCGTTGTTCTCCTGGCCGTAGATCTTGATGGCGCTGATTCCAGAGAGATCCTCCTGAATCAGATCGGAGAGATGGGCCAGCGATTCCTGCTGCCGCCGTTGCTGCCGCATCATCCGGCCGCCGAACAGGCGCACCACCATCAACATGCCCGGATAGAGCCCCACGGCTGCCAGGGTCAGCAGCGGGTCGATCGCCAGCATCGCCGGCAGGGTGAGCGCATAGGCCAGGCCGGTGTTGGTGAGGCTGAGAATGGCAAAACCCAGCAGCCGCCGCACGTTCTCGACATCGCTGGTGGAGCGGCTGATGACATCGCCGCTGCCGGCGGTCTGTACCCAGCCCGGCTCCTGGCGCAGCATGTGCTCGAACACCTGCTGGCGCAGGCTCGCCTCCACCTGGCGTCCAACGCCGAACACCAGCATGCGGGAGACCAGCCGGGCTACCCCCATCAAGCTGGCCAGCAGGACGATCCAGCCGGCCTGGCGCAACACGGCTGAGATGGCGAACCCGTCCTGCAGGTCGTCGATCACACCCCGGACCATCAGGGGGATCATCACGCTCAGGAGGTTGACCACCAGCAGCGCCACGGCGCCTTTGGCCAGCACGCGGCGGTGCGGGCGGAGGTATTTCCAGAGCAGGCCGGGTCGGATGGCGGCCATGGAGCCAGGCAGGGCCCTCCAACCTACGAATCCTCTTGACGCCGCGCGGCCGGCCGTCGATGCCAGAGTTGAGCATCAGTCGCAATGGGCAGGGCGCAATGGGCAGGGACTGCCGATGACGAATTCCAGCCAGGGCGCCGCCCAGGTGCATCCCCTCCATGCCACCGACCGGGACGTCATTGATGGGCTGCTCGCGGTGGAGCAACCCGAAGAGACCCAGCTGGTGGATCTGGCCCGGCTGTTGATTCGCTACGACGGCTTTCCCGGCGCCGAAGACCTCCAGTTGGACCTGGCCAAGACCCTGCGCCACTGGGGTCTCAGCCGTGACCAGTTGCACCAGCGCACCCGGGCTCTCTGGTCTTCGGGTTACCGCCCAGGCATGGCGGTGGGCGGCGATGCGGTGGGCAGTGGTTTTGATACGGCGGCCCAGGACACCCCCTGAAGCGCACCGATCGCTCGGATTTCAGCGTTCAGATTTCAGCGTTCAGGGGGATAATCAACGCTTCCCCATCACCCGGCCCGGCGTGCTTTGCACCCGGGTTTTTTTCTGAGCCTTGCGGCCTCTGCGGCTGTCCACTCAGCGGCCTACTCAGCTACCCACTCAGCTGCCCACTCAACGGATCCCTTTGTCCGGATCCTCCTGGATTCCAACCCCCGACCGATGTCCCCATCTACAGCCCCATCCACAGCCCCATCCACCGCCTGGCCTGCCCTGCTGGAGACGCTTCTGGAGGGTGAATCGATGGGGGCGGGTGAGGCCACGGGGCTGATGCGCGGCTGGATCGACGGCCAGATTGAACCCGAGCTCACCGGTGCCCTGCTGGCCGCCCTGCGGGCCAAGGGGGTGAGCGGCGTCGAATTGGCGGCAATGGCCCAGGTGCTGCGCCAGGCCGTGGCCCTGCCCTGCCCGCGGCCCTCGCTGCGCCTGGTTGACACCTGTGGCACCGGGGGTGATGGGGCGGGCAGCTTCAACATCTCCACCGCCGTGGCCTTTGTGGCCGCCGCCTGCGGTGCCAGCGTCGCCAAGCACGGCAATCGCAGTGCCAGCGGCAAGGTGGGCTCCGCCGACGTGCTCGAAGCCCTCGGTCTCAACCTCAAAGCTCCGCCCAGTGCGGTGATCGGGGCCTTGCCCCGCAGTGGGGTTACCTTCCTGTTCGCGCCTGGCTGGCATCCGGCCCTGGTGGGCCTGGCTCCGCTGCGCCGGCGCCTGGGCGTGCGCACGGTGTTCAATCTGCTGGGTCCACTGGTCAATCCGCTTGTGCCCGAGGCCCAGGTGATCGGTGTGGCCCGGCTGGACCTGCTTGAACCGATGGCCGACGCCCTGCTCCGCCTCGGCGTCGAGCGGGCCGTGGTGGTCCATGGCGCTGGCGGCCTCGACGAGGCCTCCCTCGCGGGACCAAGCCAGTTGCGGTTGGTGGAGCAGGGAGCAGTGCAGGCCCTGGAGATCGACCCAGCGGCGATGGGTCTGCAGCCGGCTCCGTTGGAGGCCCTCGCCGGCGGCGACCTGGCCATGAGCCAGCAGATCCTTGCGGACGTGCTGCAGGGGGGCGGCAGCCTGGCCCAACGGCAGGTGGTGGCATTGAATGCCGCGCTGGTGCTCTGGGCCGCCGCCGAGGCCTCCTCGATTCAAGAAGGGCTGGAGCAGGCCACGGCCGTGCTGGCCACGGGCCAGAGCTGGCAGCGGCTGCTGGCCTTGCGTGACGCGCTGGATCCAAGCGGGCCTGCTGCTGGTGTTGCTGGTGCGGGATAATGGCTTTAACAAGCTTCAGTGCCGTTGACTGCCGCCTCTCCCCCTGCCCCTGGTGAGGCGCTGCTGGTGCTGGCGGATGGCACCTTGCTGCGCGGCCTTGCCTTCGGGGCGGTTGGAACCGCCATCGGCGAAGTGGTGTTCAACACCGGCATGACCGGCTATCAGGAGGTGATCACCGATCCCAGCTACGTCGGTCAGTTGGTCACCTTCACTTACCCGGAATTGGGCAACACCGGCATCAATGCCGAGGATCAAGAAGCCGATTCCCCTCAAGTGCGCGGCGTGATTGCCCGCCAGCTGGCTCCGGCCCCAAGCAGCTGGCGCTCCAGCGGCTCCTTGGCCAGCTGGCTCGAGCGCCATGGGGTGGTGGGAATCGCCGGGGTGGATACCCGCGCCCTGGTGCGGCGCTTGCGTGACGGCGGCGCCATCAATGGGGCGATCAGCAGCGATGGCAGCGATCCCCACAGCCTGCTGGAGCAGGTGCGCCAGAGCCCGTCGATGGAGGGCCTCAACCTGGCCGCGCAGGTGAGCACCAAGGCGCCCTACGAGTGGAACGAGCTTTGCCAGGCCGGCTTTGATCAACGCCAGCAGGCCCGTCCCAGCGATCCCTACCGGGTCGTGGCGATCGATTTCGGCATCAAGCGGGGCATCCTTGAGCGCCTCGCCGCCCATGGTTGTCAGGTGAGCGTGCTGCCGGCTGACAGCGGCATCGAGCAGGTGCTGGCCCTGGCCCCTGAAGGGGTCTTCCTCTCCAATGGTCCTGGTGATCCAGCCGCCGTGACGGCCGGCATCCAGCTGGCGGAGGGCTTGCTGGCGCAGGCCGATCTGCCCACGTTCGGGATCTGCCTTGGCCATCAGATTCTTGGCCTGGCCCTCGGCGGCAGCACCTACAAGCTGACCTTTGGCCACCGGGGTCTGAACCATCCCTGTGGCGGTCGGGGGCTGGTGGAGATCACCAGCCAGAACCACGGGTTCGCCCTCGATGCCGCCTCCTTGCCAGGCGATCAGGTGGAGATCACCCATCGCAACCTCAACGACGACACCGTGGCGGCCCTGCGCCACCGTCACCAACCGGTTTTTGGGATTCAGTACCACCCGGAAGCCAGCCCGGGACCCCACGATGCCGATCACCACTTCGGCCGTTTCGTGGCCTTGATGGCGGAGCGTCGCAGCGCCTGAATCGGCAGAAATTTGCTGATTTTGTGTTGGCTTCAGTCCTTCTCCCATTCACTCCCTACACTTCCATCGCCGTCACGCCTCGGGGCTTAGGGACATTCCTGAATTGCAGCGATTGACCGTGTCTTTGCGGGGTGGGATCGAGAAGCGGTCCACTTGCCTGCTGTTCAGCTTCACCGGCCAACTGGATGCCTACTCCGACAAACAATTCAAGGACTACGTCGTTTTGCACAAGGGCAAGGCGAGCCTGCCTGTCCTCCTGGATCTGACCCATATCGATTACATCGATTCCTCCGGCCTCGGGGTGCTCGTCCAGCTCGCCAAGCTCTGCAGCGACGACAGCATCCGCTTTCTGGTCGTCGGCAATGCCCGCGTCGTTCAGACCATCAAGTTGGTGAGGCTCGAGGAGTTTCTTCATCTCCAGCCCGACCTCGCCACGGCCCTTGGTGCCCTCACCGCCGCCTGATCTCCCCACCGGCGAGTGGCTGCGTCAGATCCAGGCCCAGACGCCGGTTGGCAGCGAACTTGGTCCGCTGCAGCTGGCCTGGCTGGGGGATGCGGTCTGGGAGCTGCACCAGCGGCGGCGCTACTGCCGGCAGCCCGGTCGCAGCGACTCCCTGCATCGGTCCGTTGTCGAAGAGGTCCGCGCCGAAGCCCAGGCCGGGGCCCTTGAGCGCTTGGAGCCCCTGCTGAGCGCCGCCGAACGCGACTGGGTGCGCCGGGGACGCAACCGGGCCGGGCGTGGACCACGGCGCGGCGACCCGGCCGTCTATGGGCGGGCCACGGGATTTGAGACAATGGTGGGCTGGCTCTTTCTGCGGAACCCCGGACGGCTTGCACAGCTGCTGGATCAACTTGAACAGCCCGGCCCCGACCCCTTGCCCGATCTCCCATGACCCCACGTATTGAGCGCCGCAGGCCTGGGGGAGGAGAGGACGGTGATCGCTCCGGGCCCGCTCCCCGCGGCGGTAAACCGTCGCGGTTCAGTGGCCCCAAAAGGGATTGGCGGGGATCGCCCACTGGTGGATCGTCAGGTTCAGGGGGATCGTCATCAGGGGGATCGGCTGGAAGCCGTGAAGGGCGCGACAACGACAGGCGTGCTGGCGGCGAAGGTCGCCCCGCCCGGGTGATCCCGGCGAGGCCGGGTGCCCGCCGCGCCGATTCCGGCGACAGACCAGGCGGCGCGAAGCCGGCCTACGGCAAGCCTGCTTTTGGCAAACCCGCCTACGGAAAACCCGCCTACGGCAAACCTTCCTTTGCTGACAAGCCCTCGTTTGGGGGCAAGCCCACGTTTGGCTCCCGGCCAGGGTCAGGAGGTGGCGGCCGGCCGTCGTTTGCAGACCGCAGCGGGGATAGGCCGAGCTTTGGCCGTAAGCCGTCGTTTGGTGGCAAGCCTGCCTTTGGTGGCCGGCCGTCCTACGGCGACAAGCCACCTTTCGGGGACAGGCCTTCCTTCGGGGAGAGGCCTTCCTTCGGTGGCAGGCCGTCCTCTGGTGGCAGGCCATCGTTTGGAGGCCGGCCCTCCTCCTTTGATCGGCCCGCCCGCGGCGGCGGGCGCCCCTCCACACCTGCTGGAGCGGGCCGGGACGGGAACGATGTTCTGGAGCCAAGCGGTGAATCGGATCGCTTCGGGGTGGAACCGGCCGAGGACATGGTCTGGGGCCGCCATCCAGCCCTGGCCGCCCTGGAAGCCGAGCGGCCGATCCACCGCATCTGGTGCACGCCTGAGCTGCGCTTCGCGCCGCGCTTCCTGCAGCTGTTGCGCGAGGCCAAGGCCGGCGGGGTGCTGGTTGAAGAGGTGACCTGGGCACGGCTGGGCCAGATCACCGGCGGCGCTGTGCACCAGGGCATTGTGTTGCAGGCCGCTGCCGCCGAAACCCTTGATCTGGGCACCTTGATCGAGGGCTGCCGGGGGCTCGGTGAGCCGCCGCTGCTGATGGCGGTGGATGGCCTGACCGACCCTCACAACCTTGGGGCGATCGTGCGCAGTGCCGAAGCGCTCGGTGCCCACGGTCTGGTGCTGCCCCAGCGGCGCAATGCCGGCCTGACCGGCTCGGTGGCCAAGGTGGCTGCCGGCGCCCTCGAGCATCTGCCGGTGGCCAAGGTGATCAACCTCAACCGCTCGCTTGAACAGCTCAAGGACGAGGGTTACCGGGTTGTCGGCCTGGCTGAAGAGGGCACGGTCAGCCTGATCGAGGCCGACCTCGACGGACCCCTGGTGGTGGTGACCGGCTCTGAATCCCAGGGCCTCTCGATGCTCACCCGCAAGCATTGCGACCAGCTGATTCGCATTCCGCTGCGCGGCGCCACCCCCAGCCTGAATGCCTCGGTGGCCACGGCCCTGCTGCTCTATGAAGTGGCCCGCCGCGGCTGGATGAAGTCGATTACTGGCACGGCTCCAGCCCCGCGCCTCGTCAGGCCCCAGTTGCCGAGCAAGGCCGCCGCTTCCGGCGCCAAAACCCCGGCTGCTGACGCTTCGAGCACGGACGTCGACCCCCTTGAGGAGGGCGCCCAGGCTCTCGCCTCTGTTGGATCTGTTCAGTCAGATGGACCTGTTGGATCTGCCGTGCCTGAGGCCGAAGCGGAGCCCGTTGTCTTCAGCGATTCCGATTCCGGATCCGAAGCTGAAACGGATTCCGAAACCGATTTCGAAGCCGATTTCGAAGCCGAAGCAGAAAAAGTCGAAGCTGAAACCGAAGCTCAGGCTTCAGGAGACCCCGACTTCGCCTTTAACCCCGATCCCGACCAGGATCCCGCTCAGACCACCACCGAGACCAGCTCCGCTGGTTCCCCGATCGTTGTCGAGCGGGATCGGCACGACCAAGCCACACCCTCCAACGGCCACGTTGTTCCCGAGGAGGTAGCGAGCGCGGAGACACCCTCGAGCGGGGAGTCAACCTCGAGCGGGGACACAATCCTGGGCGAGCAGATGGAGGCGGCCGGAGGGGTGCCGTCGTCGTTTCAAGGAGACATCCAGCTGTGAGGTCAGCGCAACGCCATCAGGCCCGTGGGGCGATCGGCAGAATGGCCCGACACGAAGGGCCAAGATGAATCCCCTGCTTCAGGTGCTGCGCGGACTTGCCAATGGCCTGGGCCTGGCCTGGTGGGCGAAGGTCGAAACCAAAGGCCCCGATGTCATCTATTGGTTTGGGCCGTTTGTGCGCCGCCGGCACCTGGAGGCCAAACTGCCGGCCTTCCTGGCTGATCTGCGTTCGGAAGCGCCGGCTTCATTGAGCCATGACCTGCTGCGGGTGCGCCGGGGTGAGCCGCTCACCGAAGAGCTCAACCCCGGCTGATAGCGTCGCCCCATCGCCGACACGGACGCCATGGGGATCGCTGAATGGCGGCAGCAACTGCAGAGCAAGGAGCTGTCCGCCCGCGAGCTCACCGACCACCATCTCGCCCGGATCACGGCCTTAGACCCCACCGTCCACGCCTTTCTGGAGGTCACCGCCGAGCGGGCCCGGGCTGATGCCGACCGCATCGATGCCGGCCTGGCCGCCGGTGAGCCCTTGCCTCCCCTGGCCGGGGTGCCACTGGCGATCAAGGACAACCTCTGCACCAAGGGGATTCGCACCACCTGCTCCAGCCGCATGCTGGAGAACTTTGTTCCGCCCTACGAATCCACCGTCACCGAACGCCTCTGGCAAGCCGGCGCGGTGCTGTTGGGTAAAACCAACCTCGACGAGTTCGCCATGGGCAGCTCGACGGAGACCTCCGCCTTTGGCCCCAGCCGCAATCCCTGGGACCCCGAGCGGGTGCCAGGCGGCAGTTCAGGCGGCAGTGCGGCGGCGGTGGCCGCCGGTGAAGCGATGGCAGCCCTGGGCTCCGATACCGGCGGCTCGATCCGCCAGCCCGCCTCCTTCTGCGGCGTGGTCGGGCTCAAGCCCACCTACGGCCGGGTGAGCCGTTGGGGTTTGGTGGCCTTCGCCAGTTCGCTCGATCAGGTGGGCCCCTTCAGCACCAGCGTCGCCGATGCGGCAGCCCTGCTCCAGGTGATCGCCGGCGCCGATCCCCGTGATGGCACCTGCCTGGATGTGCCTGTTCCCGATTACACAGCCGCCCTGCAGCAACCGGTGGCTGGTCTGCGGGTGGGCCTGATCAAGGAATGCTTCGAGCAGGACGGCCTGGCTCCAGAGGTTGCCGCCGCCGTGATGGCCGCCGCCGACCAGTTGCAGGCCCTGGGCTGCGAGCTGGTGGATGTGAGCTGCCCGCGCTTCAACGACGGCATCGCTACCTACTACGTGATCGCCCCGTCGGAGGCTTCCGCCAACCTGGCCCGCTACGACGGCGTCAAATACGGCTACCGCTCCGAGCAGGCCGGCAGCTTGGCTGAGATGACGGCCCGCAGCCGCACCGAAGGGTTTGGCGAGGAGGTGCAACGTCGCATCCTGATCGGCACCTATGCCCTGTCGGCCGGCTACATGGATGCCTACTACAAGAAAGCGCAGCAGGTGCGCACCTTGATCCGCCGCGATTTCGACCGGGCCTTTGAGGGTGTTGATGTGCTGCTCAGCCCGACGGCGCCCACCACGGCCTTCCGCTTCGGCGCCCACGCCGATGACCCCTTGGCCATGTATCTCGCCGACCTGCTGACGATTCCGGCGAACATGGCCGGCCTACCGGCGATCAGCCTGCCCTGCGGTTTTGATTCCGCTGGCCTGCCGATCGGCCTGCAACTGATCACTGGCGTGCTCGAAGAACCGCGCCTGCTGCAGGTGGCCCACCACTACGAGCAGGCCGCGCGGG
This sequence comes from Synechococcus sp. SynAce01, assembly GCF_001885215.1. Classification (GTDB taxonomy): domain Bacteria; phylum Cyanobacteriota; class Cyanobacteriia; order PCC-6307; family Cyanobiaceae; genus Regnicoccus; species Regnicoccus frigidus. Next base: position 2,095,918 of record NZ_CP018091.1, read on the forward strand.
TGATGGACAGCCGGCCCGAGGCGGCACTGGTGGCCTGAGGAAATCAGAATGATTTGGCTGCATCGCTGATTGCTAAACCACTGATTAAGGAATCCAGAGCGTCGCTCACTTGATCGAGCACAGACTGCCAGTTGCCACGCTCCGGCTGACGAAAGAGACGGGCTGATGGATACCAGGGTGACTGGCTCCCTTTGATGCCCCAACGTGGCAAGGGGACATGTTGGAGTAGGACCCACGTGGGCTTTCCAAGGCCGCAGGCCAGATGCACTGTGGTATTGCTCACGGAAATCACGATGTCACAAGCATCGATTAGTGCGGCCAAGTCATCAAGATTTTTGAAGTTGTCAATTTCATTGAGGCATTTGACCTCGATGCCTGTTTGTTGTTGTAACTGGGAAATTTCGCTTTGGGTCTCTCCGTATTGAAGCGAAATCAACTTGACGTTAGACCTAGCCAAGGCGCCAGCCAATCCCATGAGGGACATCGACTTAGAAGCCCCCAGCATTGGGTGTGTACTGCGCCAGGAAATCCCACAGACCAGTTTGGGCTCTCCATTGCGAATCTTTTTGGATACCTGCATCTTCAAGGCTTGATCTGCCACAAGATAACCTGCTGGCGAGGCTGGAAATTCACTGAGCGATTGACGAAAATGTCTGCCTAGGCTGCCCATGGCGATGAAGGCATCATTCTTTGTGCTGGTTGGTACTGAGATGGAATGTTGAAATTTGACCTGCGGTAAGGAGCGCTGCATCAGTGGCAAAAGCCTTGGGTCAACTAGGACAATGATGTCTTCGTGAACTCTTTTCAGGTCCGGAATCATGGTGCCAAAATTGATTTGGTCGCCAACTCCTAGTTCTGCTATTACGATGACCCTTTTTTCCTTATCTCTTGGGTGCCATGAGGGTGATGGAGGTGGAGATTGCTTAACCGTTTCTGATTTCCATCTGTACTCGAAGTGCTCCCATGCTTCTGAAAAATTCTGCTGCAGAAGCATGATCAAACAGCGGCAGTAGCGTGCTTCGACATGTCCTGAATCCTGTTCAATTGCACGATTCAGGTTTTCCATGGCTGCATCGAGCTCGCCCAAATCCTTGAGGGCAACGCCTAAATTGTATGAGGCGTCGGGATAATTGGGCTGAATGGAGAGCGCTTCGTTGAAGGCAAGGATTCCATTTTCGTAATCGCCGATCTGAGTGAGGGCATTGCCAAGATTGCAATGCACCATCGGTAATTCATGTCGAATCGCCAGTGCTTTCCTGTAGACAAGGATGGCGTCTTCAGATTTCCCAGTGCTGGCCAAGGCCTGCCCTAGATTGCTGAGCGCCATCGTGTCGGATGGATTGAGAGTGATTGCTAAATTAGCTATTTTAATGGCTTCATCGTGCCGCTTGGTCCTTCCATAGATTGACGACAGGTTGACATACACAAGGATGTTCTTGGTTTGTGAATTGATTAAAGATAGATATTTTTCTTCCGCCTCTTGAAGCTTTCCGGCCTGATGAAGTTGAAAGGCCTGCTGTATTAGAAATGCTTCTTGCCTTGTAATCGATTGCAGGAAGCCGTTCTTGGATGTCCGCAGTTTGCTGCTGGTTGGATGACTTGGTTTGCTAGAAAATCCCTGCTGCCCTGAACCTGCCCCTCCACGCGATCTGACCATGGGTTGAAGATGGACTACCGCGAAAACCTTACCGATCAAGGCATGGCTTTCAGATTCCAATCTGGTTGGAATGACAGGTTCAGCCAAGCAATGGCCTGAATCCCGGCCCGAGCAAGCAGGGATTGCGAGCTGTCGTGGCACGCTATTGGTGGTGTCTCTATGGGGTTTTGGCTGAGAAAAGCCCTTGATCTTGTGGTTTCCCTTAAAGTTCAGAGGGTTTTGTCCAGCTGGTCAGAACCGCTTCTGTCGCCCCCAACGCCCTTGGCCTTCGTCCCCCTCCATAACCACAGCGACTACAGCCTGCTGGACGGGGCCAGCCAGTTGCCGCAGATGGTCGAGCGGGCTTTGGAGCTGGGTATGCCGGCGCTGGCGCTCACCGATCACGGTGTGATGTATGGGGCGATCGAGCTGCTGAAGCTCTGCACCAAGGCGGGCATCAAGCCGATCATCGGCAACGAGATGTATGTGATCAACGGCTCGATCGATGATCCGCAGCCGAAGAAGGAACGCCGTTACCACCTGGTGGTGCTGGCCAAGAACGCCACCGGCTATCGCAATCTTGTCAAGCTCACCAGCCTCAGCCACCTGCGCGGCATGCGCGGCCGGGGCATCTTTTCGCGCGCCTGCATCGACAAGCAGTTGCTGCGCCAGTACAGCGAGGGACTGATCGTGGCCACCGCCTGCCTGGGCGGTGAGATTCCCCAGGCGATTCTCAAGGGTCGCCCGGATGTGGCCCGCGATGTGGCCCGCTTCTATCAGGAGCTCTTCGGCGACGACTTCTACCTGGAGATCCAGGACCATGGCTCCCCGGAAGACCGGATCGTCAACGGCGAGATCGTGCGCATCGCTGCCGAGCTGGGCATCGAGCTGATCGCCACCAATGACGCCCACTACCTCACCCGCCACGACGTGGAGGCCCACGACGCCCTCCTCTGCGTGCTCACCGGCAAGTTGGTGAGCGACGTCAAACGCCTGCGCTATACGGGCACCGAATACATCAAGAGTGAGGAGGAGATGGGGCGGCTGTTCGCCGACCATCTCGAGCCTGCGGTGGTGGCCCGGGCGATCGCCAACACCGTTGTGGTGGCAGACAAAGTGGAGGCCTACGACATCCTCGGGCGTCAGCAGATGCCCCGCTTCCCGATCCCGGCTGGGCATACGGCGGTGAGCTATCTGCGCGAGGTGAGCGAGCAGGGCCTGCGCCAGCGTCAGGGCTTGCAGGATTCAGACCCGTTCGAGCCTCTGTATGGCGAGCGGCTGGCCTTTGAGCTGCAGGTGATGGAGCAGATGGGCTTCCCCACCTACTTCCTGGTGGTCTGGGATTACATCCGCTATGCCCGCGAGCAAGGCATCCCGGTGGGGCCCGGGCGTGGCTCGGCGGCCGGCTCCCTGGTGGCTTACGCCCTGGGGATCACGGCGCTGGATCCGGTGGAGCACGGCCTGCTGTTCGAGCGCTTCCTCAACCCGGAGCGCCAGTCGATGCCTGACATCGACACCGACTTCTGCATCGAGCGCCGCAGCGAGGTGATCGAGTATGTGACGGAGCGCTATGGCGCCGACAAGGTGGCCCAGATCATCACCTTCAACCGCATGACCTCGAAGGCGGTGCTCAAGGATGTGGCCCGGGTGCTCGACATTCCCTATGGCGATGCCGACCGCCTCGCCAAGTTGATTCCTGTGGTGCGCGGCAAGCCCGCCAAGCTCGCCGAGATGATCGGCCCCGATTCACCGGCGCCGGAATTCAGGGAGAAGTATGAGAAAGATCCGGTGGTGCAGCGCTGGGTGGATATGGCCCGCCGGATCGAGGGCACCAACAAAACCTTTGGTGTTCATGCCGCCGGGGTGGTGATTGCCGCGGAACCGCTCGATGAACTGGTGCCGCTGCAGCGCAACAACGACGGCCAGGTAATCACCCAATACTTCATGGAAGACGTGGAGGCGATGGGGCTGCTGAAGATGGACTTCCTCGGTCTGCGCAACCTCACCATGATCGAGAAAACCATTGATCTCGTTGAGCAGAACACTGGCGAAAGGATCGATCCTGATGCCCTTCCGGCCTTTGACGACGCCACCTTCGCCTTGCTCGCCCGCGGCGATCTCGAAGGTATCTTCCAGCTCGAATCGAGCGGCATGCGCCAGATCGTGCGCGATCTCAAGCCCTCCTCCCTCGAAGACATCTCTTCGATCCTGGCGTTGTATCGGCCGGGCCCGCTCGATGCCGGCCTGATACCCAAGTTCATCAACCGCAAGCACGGCCGTGAAGCGATTGAGTTCGCCTGTCCGGCGCTGGAGCCGATCCTGAAGGAAACCTACGGGATCATGGTGTATCAGGAGCAGATCATGCGGATCGCCCAGGATCTGGCTGGTTATTCACTCGGTGAAGCCGACCTGCTGCGCCGGGCGATGGGCAAAAAGAAAGTGGCCGAGATGCAGAAACACCGCCATCAGTTCGTGGAGGGTGCCACCTCCCGAGGTGTGATGGGCACGGTGGCTGAAGCCTTGTTTGAGCAGATGGTGTTGTTCGCTGAATACTGCTTCAACAAGAGCCATTCCACCGCCTACGGCGCGGTTACGTACCAAACGGCTTACCTCAAGGCGCACTTCCCGGTCGCCTACATGGCGGCGCTGCTCACGGTCAATGCCGGCAGCACCGACAAGGTGCAGCGTTATATCGCCAACTGTCAGGCGATGGGCATCGAGGTGATGCCGCCCGACCTCAATGCCTCCGGCATCGACTTCACCCCAACCGGTGAGCGCATCCTGTTTGGCCTCTCGGCGGTGCGCAACCTCGGCGATGGTGCGATCCGCCAGCTGCTGGAAGCCCGCATCAGCGGCGGACCGTTCGTGAGCCTGGCCGACCTCTGCGACCGCATCCCCGGCCAGCTGCTCAACCGCCGGGCGCTGGAATCGCTGATCCACTGCGGGGCGCTCGATGCCCTTGAGGCTGGTGGCAACCGCGCCCAGTTGATGGCGGATCTGGATCTGGTGCTCGATTGGGCCACCTCCCGCGCGAAAGACCGGGCCAGCGGCCAGGGCAACCTCTTCGATCTGCTCGCCGGTGCGGCTGCGGATCCTGCCCCGGATTCAGGAACTCCTTCAGCAACGTCATCTCCGGCTGGTGGCGATCTGGCCACGGCGCCGAAGGCCGCTCCTGTGGCCGATTACCCCCCCAACGAGAAGCTGAAACTGGAGAAGGAGCTGGTGGGCTTCTACCTCTCCGACCATCCGCTCAAGCAGCTCTCGGGGCCGATGCGGCTGCTCACCCCGATCGGCCTGGCCAGCCTGGAGGAGCAGGCCGACAAGGCCCGCGTGAGTGTGGTGGCGATGGTGGCTGAACTGCGGCCCCTGACCACGCGCAAGGGCGATCGGATGGCCGTGCTCCAGCTCGAAGATCTCAGCGGCAGCGCCGAAGCGGTGGTGTTCCCGAAAACCTATGCCCGCCTGGCTGACCACCTGATGGTGGATGCCCGCCTGCTGCTCTGGGCCTCTGTTGACCGCCGCGACGACCGGGTGCAGCTGATCGTTGACGATTGCCGCGTCATCGACGAGCTGCAGTTGCTGATGGTGGACCTCGATGCCGAGCAGGCCGCCGACATCAGCGTGCAGCACCAACTGCGCGAGTGCCTGGTGCAGCACCGCCTCGGCCAGGACGACGCCGGCCTGCGCATCCCCGTGGTGGCGCTGGTGCATGACCAGGAGCAGGCCCGCTATGTGCGCCTCGGCCACCAGTTCTGCGTGCGCGATGGCGAAGCCGCCCTCCATACCCTCACGGCCGCTGCCTTCACCGCCCGGTTGCGCACACCGCTGCAGCTGGTCTGAACGGAGGGCGGGATCCGATCGTCCCCGGTCGCTGGATTAAGGCCTGGACGTGGGGTCAAAGCCGGTATTTGTGATCAAAGGCCGAACTTGCGATTCGCCTCTCGCCTGCAGATAGCTTTGGCCATGGTTAAGGTCTCTTTGCGCTCCAACTGCTTGATTAAGCAGCGACAGGTGAATGGGGCTAACGCATCAGGCCTTGGACGGGCGGTGCTTCTTCCTTCCATGGTCACAGCGCCCTTGCATATGGCCAGCCGAGGCTGATCGGCTAGTTATGTTATCCCTATCTTGATTGGTCCCCAAGTCTTGAGTCAAAGAGCCCAAGACTTGGAGAGACAGGAGTGCCCCTTGTGGTTAATGGCCACTCCAGTTTGGAAGGTCTCTGGAGCGAAGTCGGTTTCTGTTGAAGCTGAGTTCCACTCCGTTAAAGAGGGGTCAAGCCTTCATGCTCAGGTCATCACATCTTGTCTGCAGCGTCTGATGTGGCTTCACCGAGTTTGCCGACGGCAGACTTGAGTCCTTGCTTGAGATCGGATCCCGCCTGCATGGCGGAAGCCTGGACCTGCTTGGCCTGTCCCTTGATCTTTTCACCCGTATCACCGGTCAGATCACCGTGGGCTGCTTCAAGCCGGCCTTCGGCATCTTTGGCTGTGGCATTTAAATCTTTAGACATGAATCGTGCTGCAAAGGGAAGGTTGGCGGGATGGCTGCTCAAGGCCATGGCAGGAGCTTGAACAACCAGTGAGATGATCAAGACGATCACCGACAGAATCAGTCTGAGTGGACGCGTCCTGTCCGTTGTCATGGCATCCACAGTTGCAAGGGCCAACCTCATAGGTAGCCAGAAGACTGGCCGCTGGCCACGGAAATGCTGCTGAGAATCCCTTGAAAGGGACAACAGCTGAAAATCTCCAGGTTCTGAATTGATTGATGAGTCGCGGTGCTTATGCAATTCCAGGCAGGTTTCAGCCCTGGAACTGGGACAGGCACCGCTGAAGACATGGAACGTCAGACCATGACTCCGATCGGGGCACCAAACAGGGCCAGGGAGGAGACGTTGCCTATTTTGTTGCTGCCGCAAGCAACGCATCCGTGAGCCCGTCAGGATCGGCCATGGCATCAGTGCCCGGACCCGAACCCGCATTCCCCAGCAACTCAGGTTTGTCAACAAAGCACTCAATCAGAGCTTTGAAGAAATTGTCTTGATGACTGAGCATGTGTGTCCCCATGGTGCCCGTCCTTCCACCGAGGCACAAATCAACAGATCCATCTAGACCCGTGATGACCACTCCTGGCTGGTGAGAGAGCGAACGATGAATCATCAAAGGATTCTGAGATGAAAAGAATTCCACCGCTTCCTCTGGGGTGCTGTGGATCAACGTTGCTTCTTGGGCCAAGTGGTGGAATCGTCTGAGGATTTCATGCGTTGGCTTCGAGCCTGGCTCCAGATCCCAGGAACTGGGTTGCCAGGCCACGTCAAGGGCGATGTCAACCCCAAGCGGTATCGAACGCTCAAGAATCATCGTCAGCGTTGTGTCCTCTGTTGCGCAAATCAGGGAATTGCTGGTGATCAGCAGCCAAGAGGCTTTTGAAACGATTGGCATCATGGCTTCCACCAGGCCAGCAGGTGTTTGGGTGGAAGCACAGGCTGCGCTATAGACGGCGGAGAACTCAACAACTGCTGGAATATCTGTAGCGCTCATTGAGGAAGCTGACTCCTTGGCGGGAAGATTACTGCTGGAGCCATGCAAAGTGTTGGAAATCATGTTGTTGCGGTGATGGAGGGAGTAGGGCTGCAAGCAATAATTATCGTGATCAACGATGCATTTAGGAGTATCTTCTGATTGGCCATCAGGCTGAAGTTGGTTTTGTGTCTTAGTTGTCTTTTTCCGCAAAATTGTGAAATCGTGTGGCTAAGTCTTGGAAGAGGTGATCTGTCTGTATTAGCAGTACTTCCCAGTTTGCTTGGGTAGCTTGTTTCAGCCTCTCTGCCTGCGAATGGGCTTGATCTCGGGCCTCGGTTAGCTCCGCCACTCGCTTCTCGGTTTCGTTGCGGACTTCCGACGAGATGCTTTGCAGTGTTTGTTTGAGTGTCTCGATCTGGTGAGACCAAGCCTCAATTTGTGCCTGCTTTTTGGCGAGGATGGCTTGCTTGAGTTGCTCATCCACTTGGCTTTGCCCGTCAGCTTGGTTGCTGATGGGCGGCTGAGACGTGTTGCTCATGGTGTCTGTCTAAGGTTGGATCGGTTGATTTCAACTCAACGGCGTAGCTCGACAAATCTGCCCGAAGAACCGGAACCGTGGTTTAACTTTGTGACCAGCTACATGTAAGTGGGTCCATATTATCAGGACGTGCCTCTTCAGCTTGTCCAAAAAATCTCTCAGTGATCACCATTGACCTGTATTAATCCTTAAGATCTTCTGTATCGTGATGCGGTATCTGAGCTTTTGGTCGTGTATCTGTCTGCTACGCCAGTGCCATTGGTAGTATGAATCAAGCCCTTTTTTCTCACGAAGGTCCCACTCATGATTGAATCATCATCAACACCGAGCGTGGACCCTTGCTTGGAGTCCAATTGGTGTTGGCAAACTATGCCTGTCAGTTCATGCTGATAGGCAGCAATCGAGAGACCCAATCGATCTGGCTTTGACTTCAACCACCAGGTCAATGTTGGCGCGATCGATGGCTGGATGGATCGCCTGAGCAGAGCGCTTCTCTGTCCCAATTGCCGCTTTCCCTCATGGTTTGTCGTTTTCGTCAAAACTCCGCAGCTTTCGGCCCCTTTCGCCCCGGCAGCCATGGCTGAGCTGCTGGTCAGGGCTCAAGGCCGCTGCAAGCTCATGAGCGCTGGCTTTGAGGCCTTCAATGGACACTGCGTCTTCAAACACAAAAGGTCTGGGGATGTCGATGCCGATGTCATCACGCTCGATGACGGCACCGCTTTCAATTTCTCCGGTCCGGGTGTTCAGGCCCTGAGCGTGCGGACCCACTCCGGCATCCGTAATGTGCGGCACCAGGCCCAATCCGATCATGAGGTGTTCAGCTGGAAGGATGGCCAGCCACGTCAGCTTTCGGTGCGTCTCGACAATGTCCAGAATCCAAATGTTCGTTTCGAGGATGATGATCAGAAGGCTGACACCAGTTCGCTGGTGGGTGAGCGCGGGTGCCAGGCCCTGCGAACCCTGACCTCCAAGGGCTACAGCTACCGCGGCGGCACCAAGCTGGCTGACAGCACCTTCACCTACTGGAAGCAGCCCAGGACGAACCATTGCGTGGCGGTTCGCACCACCAACGGTCGCTATCGCTCTATCACTTACACCAAAAAGGGCGACTGCAGCTGACGGGCGGCCCCTTCAGGCGCGCTTGAGCACGCGCACGATCACCAGCAGAATCACCGCGCCCAGGGTGGCCACCACCAGGCTGCCCAGCAGGCCACCGCCGACGGCACCGGCCAGACCGCTGAAGAACAGGCCACCGATCAGGGCACCGATGATGCCGATCACCAGGTCACCGATCAGGCCGAAGCCACCGCCGCGCACCAGAAGCCCCGCCAGCCAGCCGGCGATCACACCCACCAGCAGAAACCAGAGAACGTTCATGGGCAGCGGCCTCTGTATGGATCGAACTGAGGCTAGATGGTTGGCCCGGCTCAGCCCGCCGGAGGTGTTTTGCTGCCGCTGCCCTGGCCCATGGCCCGGATCGAGGCGCGCAGCCGCGGAATGTTGACGCCGATCTGCTCAAAGCCCAGGGTGCTGCCAGGCTTGTCCTCCCAGCTGGCCGAAAGCACTCCGTAGCTGAGCCCCACCAGGCCGAGCAGGAAGCAGCCGCCGGATGTGGCCAGGGTGAGCACGGGCGGAATGTCGAAGATGCCGCGGCTCACCAGCAGGTAGCTGGCCACGAACACGGCCATGCCCAGAACCGAGGGCACCCCGGTGGCGATGGCGATGCGCACGGCCATGCGATTGGCCACGGCCCTCGGGATCACGTTGCCTCCCGAAGCCGGCTTATCGCCCTTCTGCTTGCCAGAAGCTGCCTTGCCAGAAGCCGGCTTGCCAGGAGGGCCCTGCGGCTTAAAGGGCAGCGGCTTGCGCTTGGCGGCCATGGCGGGGATCAGCCCCGGATGCCGAGCTTGGCGATCAACTGGCTGTAGCGCTCCTCGCTCTGGGCGCGGAGGTAGCCGAGCAGCCGCTTGCGGCGCCCGATCATCTTCAGCAGGCCCTGACGGGAGGAGAAGTCGTGCTTGTTCTGCTGCAGGTGGCCGGTGAGCTGAACGACCCGGGCGCTCAACATCGCCACCTGGACCTCAACCGAGCCGGTGTCGGTGCCGTGGGTCTGATGGCCGTTGATCAGTTCCTGCTTTTTGGTGGTATTAAGCGGCATGCCGGCGTCGAGCCCTGTCGGTGCAAAGAAACAACTTACCGCCCCGGCTGCCCTCAGGCCGCCTGCTGCGCCAACCAGACCAGACTCTCCTTCAGCCAGGCGTCTGCCCCCAGTGTTGGCTCCAGCCCCTGCTGGCCCACGGCCCGCAGCGCCCGGTTGATTTCAAGCGGCTCGTAACCCAGGGCCGCCAGGGTGATCTGCACGTCGTCGCGGGTGGCTTGGGCCGGGCCGTTGGCGCTGCTGCCGGCTGCTCCAGGAGCGTCTGGTGCCTCCAGCGCTGCCGGGGAGCCGGCTCCGAAGGCCTCGGACAGCTTGCTGCGCAGCTCAACAGACAGGCGCTCAGCAGTGCGTTTGCCCACGCCGGGGGCTGTGGAGAGCAGGCGCAGGTCGGCCTGAACGATCGCCCGAACCAGCTCCTCGGTGGGCATGGCCCCGAGCAGGGCCAGGGCCATCTGCGGGCCAACGCCACTGACGGCCACCAGCAGGCGGAACAGATCACGCTCGTGGCGCGCTACAAAGCCGAACAGGGTCCAGCCGTCGTCGCGGATCGATTGGTGGATGTAGAGCACCAGGCTGCAGCCGCCCTGGGGCAGGCCATCCCACTGGCGCCGGGTGAGCTGCACCTCGTAGCCCACGCCCTGGCAGCAGAGCAGCAGGCCACAGCGATTGCCCTGCTGCCACTGCTCCGCCACGGTGCCCTGCAGCCAGCCGATCATGGGGTTGTGTTGACGACACCCCATGCTGCCCGCTCCGCCCATTCCCGCCAGCCGCCGGCAACCACTGTTTGTGGGGGCGTGGATCAGCCTGGTGGCGCTTGTGCTGCTTCTGCTCGGCCTGGGCGGCTGCCAGGCTGCTGGCCAGCCACCCCGCCAGGTGCTCCTCGATGCCCTGGAGCTGCAGATTGCCCTGACCCAAGACTCCATCGCCCAGGCGCTTGAGCTGCCGCCGCCGGGGCCGCCGCAGGTGAGCCGGGTGCGGGTGGAAGGGCAGGAGACCGTGGCGATCGGCGAGGTCAAGGGGCTGCACCTCACAGGCCAGTTCGACTGGCGGCTGGCCGACGCCCCCTACCGGGTCGACAGCACTTTCGAGCTGTTCCTGCAACGGGGAGAGAAAGGCCAGAGCTGGCGGTTGGCACGGCCCAGTGAGGCCGATGGCGCCCAGGGTTGGTTGATTGATTCTTTGCCGATGAAGGGCTGAGGGTCTCAGGGTTGCGGTTCTTTTGGCCTGCCCAACGGGCGGCAGCCGGCATCAGCCTGCGTGTCGAGTCGCCAACGGAATCAGCCCCTCGCGGTCATCGCTCGCCGGCCTGGCTATGGAGAAGAGGCAGCGGCTGCTTCCTTCGCCTGGTCGCGCGATCGCAGCGAGAACCCAACGATGATCCGGCGCCAATGGCTCCTGTTGCTGATCAGCCTCTCGGTGGTGGGTGGCGGCACCGGCTTCGCCATCTGGCAGGCCTCCCGGCCTGAGCCTCTGGGCGCCGGCTTTGCCAGCAGTAACGGACGGATCGAAGCGGTAGAAATCGATGTGGCCACGAAGACGGCTGGCCGGCTCGATCAGGTGTTCAAGGACGAGGGAGATTTCGTCGTTTACGGCCAAGTGCTGGCCCAGATGAACACCGACGTTCTGGAGGCGCAGCTGCTTGAAGCGCAGGCGGATCGACACAAGGCCAACAACGCCATCGCCACGGCCCGCAGCACCGTGGCGCAGCGACGCAGCGAACAGACAGCGGCTGAAGCCGTCGTGGCACAACGGATCTCCCAGCGCAACGAAGCCCGGCAACACCTGCGCCGCCAGGAGCAGCTGTTCTTGAAAGGAGCGGTGTCGGAGGAGGATCGTGACGATGCGCGCACCGTCTCTTCCAGCGCCGATGCGGTTGTCGCCTCGACCGAAGCGACCGTGGCGGCGAGCCGCGCTGCGATCACCACGGCCGGCTCACTGGTGATTGAAGCGGAATCGGCGCTGGCGGCCGCCGCCGCCAGGATCCAGGAGATCCGAGCGAACATCACCGACAGCCAGCTCAAGGCCCCCCGAGATGGACGGGTGCAGTACCGCGTCGCCCAGCCCGGCGAGGTACTGAGCGCGGGAGGGAAGGTGCTGAACATGATCGATCTCTCCGACGTTTCGATGACCTTCTTTCTGCCCACCGACCAGGCCGGACGGGTGCGGCTTGGGGCCGATGTTCACCTGGTGCTGGACGCCGCCCCGCAGCTGGTGATCCCGGCACAGGTCAGCTTTGTGGCCGACGTGGCCCAGTTCACGCCCAAAACGGTGGAAACGGCGGTTGAGCGTCAGAAGCTGTCGTTTCGGATCAAGGCACGGATCGATCCCTCCCTGCTGAAACGCCACATCCGCAGCGTCAAAACGGGCCTGCCAGGCATGGCCTACGTGCGCCTCGACCCCAAAGCCCAATGGCCGGCGCGGTTGGCGGCGAAGGTGCCGGATTGAGCTCAGCAGTGATCAAGCTCCAAGACGTGCGCTTGCGCTTCGGCGCAACCTGCGCCCTGGACGGCATCAGCCTGGATGTGGCCAGCGGCTGCCTCAGCGGCCTGGTAGGCCCGGATGGAGTGGGAAAATCCAGCCTGTTGGCGCTGGTGGCCGGAACCCGCCGGGTGCAGCAGGGCCGAGTGCGCGTCCTCGGCGGCGACATGGCCAACCCTCGCCACCGTCGCCAGGTATGCCCGCGCATCGCCTACATGCCCCAGGGCCTGGGGAACAACCTCTCCCCCACGCTCACGGTCAACGAGAACGTCGATTTTTTCGCGCGCCTGTTCGGCTTGGGCCGCGCCGAGCGCCGCAGCCGCAGCGCTGCCTTGCTGGAGCGCACCGGGCTCGGGGCCTTCGGTGCCCGCCCCGCCGGCCAGCTTTCCGGGGGGATGAAGCAGAAACTCGGGCTGTGCTGCGCCCTGATCCATGCCCCGGACCTGCTGATTCTGGATGAACCGACCACTGGGGTTGATCCCCTCTCGCGCCGCCAGTTCTGGGACCTGATCGCCAGCATCCGCTGCGATCACCCGACCATGACCGTGCTGGTGGCAACCGCCTCGATGGACGAGGCCGCCAGCTTCGATTGGCTGGTGGCGATGGACGGCGGCCGCGTGCTCAGCAGCGGCACCCCGGCGGAACTGCTCCAGCGCACCGGCGCCAGCACAGCGGAGGCCGTCTTCATTGCCCTGCTGCCCGAGGCGAGGCGCCGGGAGCACCATCCCGTCACGGTGCCACCGCTGCCGCCGGGTGACGGCCAGCTGGCGATCGAGGCCATTGATCTGAGCAAGCGCTTCGGGGCGTTCCTGGCGGTGGATCAGGTCAACGTGCGCATCGAGCGCGGCGAGATCTTCGGCTTCCTCGGCTCCAACGGCTGTGGCAAAACAACGACGATGAAGATGCTGGCGGGTCTGCTGCCGGCTAGCTCCGGCCAGGTGCGTCTGTTCCACCAGCCCCTGGACGCGGGTGACCTCACCACCCGGCGCCGGGTTGGGTACATGTCGCAGGCGTTCTCGCTGTATAGCGAGCTGACGGTGCGCCAGAACCTGGTGCTGCATGCCCGGCTGTTCCAGGTGCCGGAGGCGGAGATCGCCGGGCGTGTGCTGGAACTACAGCAGCAGTTCGGCTTGGAGGGTCTCGAGGGCGCACTGCCCGGTGCCCTGCCGTTGGGGGTGCGGCAGCGGCTGTCCCTGGCGGTGGCGCTGGTGCACCGGCCCGAATTGTTGATCCTTGATGAACCCACCTCAGGGGTCGATCCGATCGCCAGGGACACCTTCTGGCAGAAGCTGATCGACCTGTCGCGCCGCGACCACGTCACGATCTTCCTCTCGACCCACTTCATCAACGAAGCCCAGCGCTGCGACCGCATCTCTCTGATGCATGCCGGCCGTGTGCTGGTAAGCGACACCCCCGCCGGCCTGGTGAGGCGACGCGACGCGGCCACGCTGGAGGAGGCCTTCATCGGCTACTTGGAGGAAGCGAGCGGCGCCACCGAGCCCGCTGGTTCTGCGGCCCCCACGGCTGTAGCAACCACAGAGCAATCGCCATTGGAAACGGCAGGATTCAGCCTGCAACGGCTGGGCAGCTACACCCGTCGTGAGGCCCTGGAACTGATCCGTGACCCGATCCGCATCACCACGGCCGTGCTCGGCAGCCTGTTCTTGATGGTGGTGATGGCCTTCGGCATCAGCATGGATGTCGAGAACCTGCCCTATGCCGTGCTCGACCGTGACGACACCACGACGAGCCGCGACTACGCCCTCAACCTGGCCGGGTCGCGCTATTTCATCGAACATGCGCCGCTGAATGGCGATGGCGACCTTGACCGGCGCATGCGCTCGGGGGAGCTGAGTGTGGTGATCGAATTTCCGCCGGGCTTAGGGCGTGATCTTGATCGCGGCGACCCGGTGCAGATCGGCGCCTGGATCGATGGATCAATGCCGACGAGGGCCGAGACGGTGCGCGCCTACATGCAGGGCCTGCATGGCCAGTGGCAGACGGACCGGGCTCGGCGGGCGTTGGGTCAACCCATGCCGCTCCCACCAGCGACCATCGAGACCCGCTTTCGCTACAACCCCGACATCCTCAGCCTGGTGGCGATGGTGCCGGCGACGATTCCGATCCTGCTGCTGTTGATCCCGGCGATCCTGGCGGCACTCTCGGTGGTGCGCGAAAAGGAGCTGGGCACGATCGTCAACTTCTATGCCACCCCCGTGACCCGGCTGGAATTCCTGGTTGGCAAGCAACTGCCCTACGTCGCCCTGGCGATGGTGAATTACGTCTTGCTCACCTTGATGGCGGTGACCCTGTTCGCCGTACCCCTCAAAGGCAGTGTTATGGCCCAGGCCAGCGGCGCCCTGATCTATGTGATCTGCGCCACCGGGCTGGGGCTGTTGATCTCGACCCTGGTGCGCACCCAGATCGCCGCGTTGTTCGGCACCGCAGTGCTAACGATCTTGCCGGCAACCTCTTTCTGCGGGCTGCTTGATCCGGTGGCGTCGTTGCAGGGGGCCGGCGCGGTGATCGGGGCGATCTACCCCACCAGCCACGACCTGACCATCTCCACCGGCACCTACCTCAAGGGACTGGGCTTCAGCGATCTGCTTGGCTCCTTCGCCTCACTGCTGCTGGCTGTGCCGGTGCTGCTGGGGTTGTCCGTTCTTTTGCTCAAGAAACAGGAGACCTGAGCGATGCGCGCCGCCAATGTTGTCCAGCTGGGCCTCAAGGAGCTGTGGAGTCTGGCCCGCGACCCGATCATGCTGCTGCTGATCGTCTTTGTATTCACAGTGTCGGTCTATGCGGGGGCCACGGTGTTGCCGGAATCGCTGCACACAGCCCCGATTGCGATCGTGGATGAAGACCACTCGCAGCTCTCAGAGCGCATCATTGATGCGTTCGAGCCGCCCTACTTCCTGCCACCTCAGCTGATTGAGCAGGCGCGGATGGACGAGCGGATGGATGCAGGGCTCGACACCTTCGCCCTGGTGATTCCCACCGGCTTCCAGCGCGATGTGCTGGCTGGCCGTTCGCCGGCGGTTCAGCTCAATGTGGACGCGACCCGCGTGAGCCAGGCCCTCACCGGCAGTGGTTATGTGCAGTCGATCGTGGCAACCGAGGTGCAGACCTTTGCGCAGCGCACGCAGGAGCGCTCTTTGCCGGCGGCGGAACTGGTGGTACGCATGCGCTTCAACCCCCAGCTCACCAAGACCTGGTTCGGGGCCGTGAACAAAGTGATCGACAACATCACCCTGCTCTCAATCGTGCTCACCGGTGCGGCCCTGATCCGAGAGCGCGAACGGGGCACGATCGAGCATCTGCTGGTGATGCCGGTGACGCCGTTCGAGATCATGGCCAGCAAGGTGTGGTCGATGGGCCTGGTGGTGCTCAGCGCCGGCTTGCTTTCCTTATTGATCGTGGTGCGCGGCTGGCTGGGGGTGCCGCTGGCCGGCTCGCTGCCGCTGTTTGCAACCGGTGCGGTGCTGTATCTGTTTGCCGCCACCTCGCTGGGGATCTTCCTGGGCACCTTCGCGCGTTCGATGGCCCAGTTCGGGCTGTTGTTGATGATGGTGCTGCTGCCACTGCAGATGCTCTCAGGCGGTGTCACCCCACGCGAGAGCATGCCCGAACTGGTGCGCACCGTGATGCTGGCGGCACCGAATACCCACTTCGTGATGCTCGCCCAGGGCATCCTCTTCCGCGGCGCCACGTTCTCGGTGGTGTGGCCCCAGTTTCTCGCCCTGCTGCTGATCGGTTCGGTCTTCTTCGGCGTGGCCCATGCACGCTTCCGCAGCTCGATTACGGCGATGGCTTGAGTGGGGAAGGTGGTTCGCCGTTACCAGAGCGGCGATTTACGACTGCCCAACCCATCCCCACCAGGCCAGCGTTTCGCAGCACCGTGCCAAGGGTTTGGAGGAGATCGGGAACTGGGACGAGAGCTAGCAGAAAATTGAGCACGATCCCGATCAGGAACAAGCGTGCGGTCCACCACGGAAACACTGAGGAACGAGCTGTAGCGAAGCCAAAGCAAAGACCTCCATAGACCATCACGGCGCCATGCGCTGTGTACACCCACCCGAGGCTTGTCCAGAGTTGCTCGTAGGTGGGAATGTGGGCCGTCAATGCGTAAAGAGTAGTGAAAGCAAAGTAGACAAAAGCGAAACCATAAAGGAGTGCCCCTATGAGTCCCCACTTGCCAATCTGGGGGCGCTGAAGGGCGTAGAGGCCAAGCATTATTGCTGGCATCGGTAGGAAGGCTAGATAGTTCAGCCAGAGTTGCAAGGCTGAAAAGCCACCCTGGAGCCATTCCATACCATCGGTGATGGAGTGGAGGATTGGAAAGACGATTGCTGCGATTCCCACTAGACGCCCTGTACCGCGATCCATCACTGCCTCAGCGGTATTGGACTGAATGGAGAGTGCAGCGAAAGAACTCGCCTTCGCTGTCGAAGGCGGCGGTGACTGCCAGGAAAGATGATGCGCCTGCAGGTGATCAAGCGGCCATGGCCAACGTAGCTGTTTCCTTGGCCAATTCTGGTGGTGGCGGGTTGATCCACACCACTTCTTGTTGATGCCAGCAACTAATCTATCAGCCCCAGCGTTGTGGATACTCTTAACGCGCCTGCTCGTACCCATGGGCACGGTGTGTCGGCAGATCTCCAAAGCGGTAACTTTCAGGGGTACTGGTACGTTTCCTGAGAGGGGGCTCTGACCGCTGCCGGCTTCCTGGGAGTGCTTCGTGAGCAGGATCGCAAGCTGGAGCTATTGCTGGAGAGGATGCCAGCACCGGCATCCGATCGTTGAGGCTCGTTGAACAACGTGGGGCACTTACAAGCCGGAGCGGCCAGTGAGCGCTGTCTGACGTCAAGCTCCTTCACCCAAAGCCAACGATGTACTTCGGCAGCAATCATCCTGCACTTCAGAGCCTGGTAGCTGTTCAGGCTTGGCCTCTTGCTGCGGGTGTGGCCGATCGCGGCCCAGGGGGCAAGGCATAGAGCTCGGCGAAACCCGCCAGGATCCGCTTTTCTGCTTCTGTGTCGAAGCTGGTCGTGGCGTCGCCATGGGAGTAGGTACCCCCCAGCAGGATTCCCTCGGAGCGTGGATGTAAATACAGAGATCCGGCCGAGAGCGTGTAGCGCAAGTGGGGGTCGGGGGGGAGCATCGTCAACTGGCCCTTGATCGGCACCAGTTCGTTAGCACCAAACAGCGTGGCGCTACCCAGCCCGGTGCAGTTCACCACCACCGATTCCGGCAGAGCCGCAATCTGCGCTGGAGCCTCGAAGCGGCGTTGCAGAAACACAACGCCCATGCGGCGGAGATCGCGCTTCATGGCCCGCATGTAGATCGGCATGTCGATCAACATCCCCGGCACGGCCCCCACATAGGGCGCCTGAAAAGGCAGGTCGCGATCCGAGACGTTCTCAGGCGGTGGGATCAGATCGGCCAGCAGCGCGTCGACCCAGCCAGGTGAGGGCGGCCGCAGGCCCAGACGGATGTGTGGGATCAAGTCCACGCCATAGCCTCTGCCGATCAGTCGCCGGAAGCGCTGATGCGAGAACAGCAGCGCTTTGACCAGGTTGGCCTCAATCTCTGGTGTGCGGAACTCGGTATCGAGCAGCTGGGAGGGGAACCAGCGGGCCGCCGCCACATCAGATGTCGTCGCTGGGGAGAAGCGCTCGGCGTACACCCGCACTGGGCGGCCCCGCTCGCGCAGCAGCCATGCCGTCGCCAGGCCTACCGCCCCTCCACCGAGCACGGCCACCGCCCCCCGGCCTGGCGCTGCCAGGACCAAATCCACCGCCTGCCGGGCCGTCCCCCAGGACAGGGTGACGCCAGAGCCGCCGTGCCCATAGTGATGAATCAGCGTCGTGTCGCCGATCGCTTCCACCTCAATCCGTACACCCATCGGCCGGAAGGGCCTCAGACCCACCAGGCGCCGCGCGATGCGCTCGGGAGCAAGGTCTGGCGCCGCAGCGGTGAAGTCTGTTGGCAGAAGCGACCCTTCCAGAGCGGGTGCCGCAGTGACGGGTCTCCAGGCCCCGGCCAGGACGGAGCTTGCCAGTGCCGTGGATCCAAGCAGGAACTGACGGCGCGACGCCATAGGCCTCAGCGCCCTGCTCGTTGAACATCAGGATCGCGCATTCGCTGCTGGGGGCGTGAGCCTGCTGACGGCCAAGCGGAGTACGAAGAACGTGAGAAGAATCTGTGGGGTTCTCTTTGTTCCTTGGACACCGATCACCGGTTCACAGGGGTAGTCAGGGGCCGCCCCAAAACACGTTTGACCCTGATCCCCTCAGAGTCCAGGGCCGATCCACTCCTGCTGACCATGGGGAGTTCAACTGTGGCCTGTGCTCACTGGGCCACCCAGAAACTGCAGAGGACGCCGATGCGGCCAGCCTCGCTCAGCTGCACACAGGCGGCATGGCTGTTGCGGGGGCGATTCAGAAGAATGTCGTTGTGAAGGGGCGAGCCGAGCCAGCGGCTGAGCAAACGCTCAGGGTTCCAACGGCCCCTTGCCTCCGGGCAGCCCAGAACCTCGCTCATGGGGCGCATCCGAGAGCCGGTAGAGCTGGCCTGGAACGCCTGCCAGGCCGGCAGGTTGTGGTCGCAGGTCTTGGTGGCGATCAGCTGCCGCAGCACGGATTGGGCGTAGGCGATATTGGCGGCCACCAAGGCGACGGGCAAGAGCTGCAGCGGAGCGCGTCCCTTGCCGGCGCGGGCGCCGTTGATCAGGTTCACCAAGGGATCGTTGATCGAGGCCGCTGTCGTGGGGGTGAGTTGGCTCAGGTGCAGGCTGG
Source organism: Synechococcus sp. SynAce01 (assembly GCF_001885215.1). Classification (GTDB taxonomy): domain Bacteria; phylum Cyanobacteriota; class Cyanobacteriia; order PCC-6307; family Cyanobiaceae; genus Regnicoccus; species Regnicoccus frigidus. The sequence goes on from NZ_CP018091.1 coordinate 2,115,047, forward strand.
AGAAGTGGTTGAGACGGCCAGCAGAGCGATTGGAGGTTGAACCAGTGCCTGCAGGACGGCTGGCCAGAGCCGGGGGAGCCCTCAGTAACGCCAGGACAGGAACCACTGCCCACAGGCCGCGAAGAAGCAAGCGAAATCGCAAGGGTGAAGGCGCGGTGCTCACTGTGGGCTGCTGGCTCGTGATCTCAGCGCGTCTGGCTGGCTTCCAGAACCTGCAGGCGCCGCTGATGCCGCCAGGACCGCGCCAAATCAGTGAAGACAGAGACCATCCCGATGACGCTTTGGCCGCAGTCATCGCTCAGACCGTTGACGAGGAGGATGAAGAAACGTTACGGGAGATAAAAAATTAAATCTGCTCGTTGAGTGGTGGTTTCGATCACACCGAGTGACGTTTTCGCCGTTCCATTGCTCACTTGGCCACGGCGTCGATGCAGTCGTCCTTCCCCCCTTGCCGGCGGGTCTGAGGATTCGGTCGGTTGACCACCCGAACAGAGCACTGAGCCGCCTGCAGATGGCGAGAGAGTCCAGTCCAGCTAAGTGTGTAGTCCCACCACGTTGTTCAGCTGACCAGGGGGCATGAGATGTTCGGCGTTGGAGGTTCAGCGCCAACCAAGCGCACTCCTATCCCAGGCGTACCCATGTTCGCCCCATAGGAGTGACGCTTCCTCAGCGGTATTGGACTGAATGGAGAGTGCAGCGAAAGAACTCGCCTTCGCTTTCGAAGGCGGGCGTACCGAACAGCCAGCCAACACGAAGACGGATGGGAATGGTCACGCCTGCAAAGGATTGTTCCTGCTCAGCCGCTCCGCCGAATGGGTGGTAGGCGAAAACACCCGTGTTCCTATCGCCCCAGCGCGAGAGGCAGCAACTCAAAAGCGCGCCTGCTGGGGAAACTTCAAGGTCGAGCTCGGCATGCTCACCATGGGCATCGAAAATCGCGACGGTATGGTCACTGCCCCGGTCGACCCAGCTGACCTCCTTATCAAGCAGAGCGGCCGGAAGCCAGATGGCCTCCGCATGGAGGCGGCCTGCGGCCGCGCGGGCGATCTCTGCGCCATCGGCCTTGATGACAGGAAAAAGCCCCAGCAATTTCCAGCGCATGGCCCCCACTCCATCCACCAGCCGATCAAATCCGGTCACGGGAAGCCCGTTCACTTTGGCCGTTGCCGCCCATACGAAACCGCGGTCCCAGCGCAGCACCTGTTCAGCTTCAAACTTGCACCAACCTGGCTTGAGCTTGATCGTGCCGGTCATGCTCAGCCTTGCGCAGGTGCTGCACTTCGCACCGGGGGCAAGGGCATGCTTCAGGTATCTCTGGGCGACAGGAGGTAGCGAGCTGACTGAATTCGGATCAAACACATGCTCGCTTGGTGCAGCACTGCTCCAGAGTTCCTCGAGCCTTCTGTCGTGTCGCATGACATGGCCTTTGATAGGACTTGGCATTTAGTACGGCTGACGCTCCAGATCAGAAGCGGGCAAGTGCTTTTGCTGATGAGGATCAGGCCCTAATCCCGCCTTCTGGATCTGGATGTTAGCCAGCTCATGAGTCTGTGCCAATTCCAGGATTGAGCCATGTGGCTGGTGACACATAGAGTTTATCGACCTTGCTGAGAACCCTTTCACGAAGCTTTTCATTGGTATCCAAGCTACCAATAAAGCTGACTCCGGCCTGCTTCGTCTCCGCGATTAAGGTATCCAACTGAACAACAATATACAGACCAGGGTGTCGGCGAGCTAGCTCATGTAATGGCGCGGAGTCTGCGTTTCCATAGTAGTAAAGAATATGTTTTGCCTCCCCCTTCTCGCTCATGGATGACTCGGCCGACCATGTGTGAAGTACAGCACATCGGGCCCCATAGAGATCGCACGCTTTACAATTCAGCCTCCCACGCGAAAGCATCCAGTCAGAAACCCAACGTTCAAATCTTGGGCGAACCCTACTTTCTGTTTCGTCTGCAGCTAGATAAGCCATGTTATCGATGAAGCCGTAAGTGAGCGTGAGAGCTGGTAGTACCCACTCGCTTTCCAGCGTCTTCTCCATTGCCCGCCAACTGTGGTCGACGGCACTGGCCAGGATTGTGAATCTCCAAATCTCCTCTTCGTCCATGTCCTATGTCTGGCTAATACTGCCCCTGAGTGGCAGGCTAGGAGCCTAGGTTGCACAGCAAGATGGTTGGCGCCTGTCCACACAAGGGGCTTGTTATACGTCCCTTCATAGCGAGGAACTTCTTTGCAATGCCTTATTAAAAAAGCTTGATCAGACTCTTGTTCTCTGCGGCTGAATACATTGACAGGAGTGTCTGATCATAGACAGTCTTGGGAAAGAGAGCAGTCTCATCGTACTGGAAGCGGATGATTCTTCTGAAACTCTGGATACAAATCGGAGCAGTTCTCTTTCAGGGCAAACACCGATTTATACTGCACAGTTGCAGTTTGCTCTGAGGGGTATGCTGAATAGGCATCGCCTCCAAGTTGGTACGCTTGCCGATAAAGGCGACAAGCAGCCCGTCTGTCACCGTTAACCTCAAGTGCGTACTGTGCCTCACCTCTTACCAGCTCCTCTTGAGCGAGAAGTGAAGCAGCTTTTTCTAAAGGAATAGCCACTGCAGGCGCTGAAAACAGTAAAATAGTGATAGCAGCGAGCGTACGCGTCATGGGTCTTCAGTGTGCAATAGATAGGATGCCTCGGTGGGCGGGTGTTGGTTAAGCCTGTGCGGATAACGCTCAAGATCAGCGGCGGGGAGGATTCTTGCAGCTTTAACAGCCTTCAGCGCTCCCGCCCGCTGGATCTTGATGTTAGATGCCGAAACTTGAGCAATGGCACTAACCAAATCTGACGAAGACGTTAAAGTCATCCCATGCCAGCTTAAGTGCACCACGAAAAATTGGCCTTGCCGCGACCGTTGGCCAAGGCCGACGCCAGCGAGGACATGAGTCTCAATCGGTGCTTCCAGGGTAAACCGGTATTTTTCGAGGTGCCCTTAAGAATACCTGCCTCAATCTCTCGGTCAATTGACTTTTGAATCTTCTTTTCTGGACTCTGATCGTGGAAAAGATAATAGACAAAGTCAAAGACATCGCACAGAGTATGAATCATTGACTGGCCAATTCCGCGTTTAATGCTTGACCCATTCGGGCTCTAAGCGTATTGGATTGCGACGAGATAAATATCCGTGATTATGAAATCAGGATAGTGACATTAATGCAGAACAGCATAGGCTGTGAGGCCCTCCCTCAAGCTTCAACATCTATCGGCCCCCACCGCCGGCACTGGAGCACACCCGGCCATGGTGAGTGGCTTCCACCCCGAGGATGCTAGCTATGCCGTTTAGGGCTGATTTGAAAAAACAAGTTCTCATGATTGGTCTTGGGCGCGCAATTCTTGACAATAACAACCATAAGAAGTGATTACATCAGCGCAGCCAAAAGCTACATCTCTCAGTGAAACAATTAACACATGAAGCAAGCCAATGCGGTGGCACTAGTGAGTTAGATGATCTATTTTGTATCCACTCTAATGCCATCCTTATCCCAGTTTTCAAATGCCCCTAGATAAGGGGGATTGTGGCACCAGTCCATAACGTCACGCCTGCCATTTTGAATATAGGTGCCAGCTTCCTCATTCATTTTTTTTGTAATTTCTCTAGCCTTGTGCGACTCCTCGATCTTAAATCTTGCCAAAAGGGCAGCATCGTGGGCTGTTCTTTTGGCTTTTTTAATTTTTTCTTCGAGGTTGGCTGTTGAGCACCAATTGGCTAGATAGGCATCTTTATCTCTGGAATACAATAAGTAAATGGTGTATTTGTCTGGTCTTTCTAATGACTGTGCAGGCCTATGAGTATCTTCTTGAAACTTATTTTCTACTTTTTCGGGAGCAGTAAAGTAGGGCTTGCCAGATGGTCTAACCTTGATCCATTCATGAATTCCAGCGTATCTCCCCGTAATTCCATGGTACTTGTAATTCTTATATTTCTCAAAAACTTCTTGCTCTTTGTCAAATGCTTTTTGTCTTGACGTAAATACTGCGGTTCCCACAAGTTTAACATCAGGAACACTCTCTCTAATTGCCTTGATCCTATCTCCGAGTTTTTCAGGCTCTCTTACTCCAACCTTGTACGCACTGTGCTGGTCGGAATACAGTAGGTAAAGCACATGGCCGCTTGGCCCACATCCTGTCAGGCGCTGATACATCCCTGGCCCATCAAGCTCAGCTATTCCCGTATTGAATGTTGGGTGTCTCGATGTATTGCTACGCCTGGTAGTGTTACCACCCTTCAAGTTCGGGATAGGCAAGACCGGGTCAGCTCCATTCCACGCTTGTTTTTCAGGGGAAGGAATTGGGTTGCTGGACTCGGCAAGGGGCTGGGCAGCAATGGGGACCGCTGGGACGGCCATGGTTGCCGGATTGGCCTCCTCCAGAACAAGCTGGCGGGGGCTCCCCAGGGTCGTGGCCACCGCCTTCTCCAGCAGGGGAAGACGGCTCTGCACCATCGCCATCCAGGTGGTCGCCACCCGCACCACGGCCCGTTGACCATCCAGCCGCACCAGCTCGGCCTGCTGGGAGAGCAACATGCGTGCTGAAGGCAGCTCCAGGGCCGCCAGCATCTGTTGCCAGAGCTCGCTCAGCGGGATCTCACCCTTCGCCAGAGAAGTGGTTGAAAGGGTCGGGACTGGCAGGTGTTCCTGCTCGACCTGTGTCACCGGTGCCGCTGTCACAGATGCAACTGGTGCAGGTGTTGGACAAGGGCTAGGTACAGGTGTTGGCCTAGATGCATGTGCAGGTATTGACCTTTGTGCAGGATTGAATACTTCTTTGGCTAATGTACTTCGATTAACTTTGTCTGCGATCTCTTTCGCCACTGGGGCGTGTGATCTTTGTGACCGCGACAATTTTCGAAGCAAATAATATATGACTACAGCAATTAGAATACTCAGCAGTAATTCCATGACATTAGAAAACTAATTTTATGCTATTAATGCTGGCTGAAGTCGCTTTCGTTTCACTCAAGTGCTTCTTTTGATTGCGACCTTCCGTCTTTCTCTTCATGTCAGCTAGTTGATCTGATCGTGATTATACATCCCATTCACGCCGTGGCTGCCAGGGCAGCACCTCTACGTTCCCGCCTGCTCAGGAAGCTCACTCGTGCATCTAACGCTCAAGATCAGCGGGGGGTAGTGACTTTTGCGGCATCAGCTCCTCCTAGCCCCCCTCCGCTGGATCTTGATGTTAGATGTCCCTCTGCGTTATAACTCTAGAGAAAGTTGACCAGACGGATGGGCTTCGCATTCGTTTGAAGCATCAAATTCATGACTCATCCAATATTTGCCATTCGCTGCATACTCAAGTAGCTTCCACTCTTGATGAGGATTCCAGAAGATTATCAGGCTTTTGAGTTTGTTTGACTGAGCCCCAAGAAGGTTCTGAATCATTCCTGAAGTTCTTATGTCTGTCAATGATGGTTTAGTAGACCCATTATGAACTGGATGATTGTGATATTGACGGAGCTCGGTGCATCTTAGCTTGCTCAAGTAAAAACTCCATTTCTTAGGATTATCGGATGCAGAGCATTTATACGGCGAGCCAATCGAGGCCGTTATCCTGACTGCAATTCCATTACGCATGAATGCGGCAACAAATACTTCCCGTTTTTCGTGAAACATTCCGACTGCAAGCGCTTCTTCAAGATCTTTCTGACTTCGGCCTTGCAAGGAATATGCTTTCTTAAACGTCTCGCCCTTTTCCCTTGCGTCATATTTTTGAAAAACATGGTCAATATTTCTCCGAAGACGAGAAATCTCGCTACATATCTTAGATCTCTTTTTATTTCGTTTTTGCTGAGGCTCCCAAGCATTGTTAAATATCCAACTAATTGCAGGCGCTAGCAACATACAGGCAACCAAGTAGATAGCCCAGCTCATTACTTGGCTCAATACAAATAGTAGCAGGCAAAAATAGACAAGCGCAAACAGCCTGAAACTGGCACTAGAGGATCCTCGATCTATCTCCTCTAATTCAAGGTGTAAGGTTTCTAGCCTTGTCACCCTGCTCCTTAACTTCGGAAACGCTAGCAGTGGAACGGTCTGCCCCTATCCCTGCTTAAACTTGTTTCTGTTGGTGCATCTAATGACGGAGCTGAGCCGCACCGCCGTTCTACCGAACGACGTTCGGCTAGCAGACGGTGTCGGCTCCAGCGAAGTGTTGCTTATGCCGCGCAAGTATTCTACGCACTTAGAACAACCGTAGAAACGCGGTCAAAGCAACAGTATTTCGGCGGGTCCGGTATCCACCCACTGTCCCGGCGGTATGTCCGCATAAAATGCAACCGGGCTTGTTGCTCCTGGGCTGAGAACCTTTCCAGCATAAGGCCGTTGTCGCAATTGGCCAATAGGCGAGGGGAACTTAGGCGGGTCCGAGAACCACATGTTCCAAGCATTACGGATGGTCTGCTGCGCTCGTTAACGGCCCAACCGTAGGTGCTCCCTTTTGTTACATGCAATTCGATGATTGTGGCTTTGCCCTGCAAGTCCCGAATGCTGCCGTTGTTTGCCTTCCCTCCAGACTAAGGATGCAATAGCTCCCACTGAAACTGCCCCCGCTTGCCTACGCGGTGCGCGGCCTGCGCAAGCTGAGCAACGTGGCCATCAACACCAGAACGGCCGCCATCAAGGTGCCTGGAGCCACTAACTCCCCGAACCAGAGCACGCCCCACAGGGCGGCCAGCGGCACCTGCACGTAGCTCACGGCGGTGGCGCGGGCGGCCGGTAGGGCCATCAGGCCGCGGGTGAGGGCGAGCTGGCCCAGTTGGGTGAACAGTCCCACCGCCAGCAGCCAGCCCAGCTCCACGGCGGTGGGCAGCACCGGATCGATCCAGAGCACCGGCAGGCTCAGCGGCAAGGCCACCAGGGGGAAATAGAACACGATCACCAGCGGGTGCTCGCTGCGGCCCAAGGCGCGCACACTCACGTAAGCAAGGGCGGAGAACAGGGCGCCGGCCAGGCCGATCAGCAGCGGCAGCAGCGGCAGCCCCGCTTCGTTGCCGGCGAAGCTGGAGCCCAGCAGGGCCGGATCGGCCAGCAGCACCACCCCCAGCCAGCCCAGCGCGGCTGCCAGCAGCACCCGACCGTTCAGGCGCTCACCCAGCAGGGGCCAGGCCAGCAGGGCTGTGAAGGTGGGATGGAGGTATTGCACCACCGTGGCGGCGGCCAACGGCAGGCCTGCCAAGGCGCTGTAGACGCAATAGAGCCCCGCGCTGCCGAGCAGGCCGCGGCCGAGCAGCAGGCCGCGGCGTTCGCCCCAGGGGGAGACGCCGGCGGCGCGCAGCATCCAGACGCTGATCGTCAGGCTCACCACGGCCCGGGCCAGCATCACCTCGCCCACCGGCAGGCGACCCACGGCCTTGACGCACACGCCCATCAGGCTGAAGGCCAGGGCGCTGGTGAGCATCCACAGCACTCCCCATCTCTGGTGTTCTCCGTCAGAATGGGATCCTGCCGGACTCCACCGGTAGTGTCCTGGTGCCTGCCTCCATCCCTTGAGCCAGCCGACGCTCCAACCTCGCCTCCACCCCCGCACGATCGAGGCCGTCAAGGAGCGCGCGGACATTGTTGATGTGGTCGGCGAGCACGTGGTGCTCAAGAAGAAGGGCCGGGAATTCGTGGGGATCTGCCCCTTCCACGACGACAAATCGCCGTCGATGACGGTGTCACCGGCCAAGCAGTTCTACTACTGCTTCTCCTGTGGCGCCGGTGGCAACGCCATCAAGTTCCTGATGGAACACCAGCGCCTCAGCTTCAGCGAGGTGGTGCTGGAGCTGGCCCGCAAATACCAGCTGCCGGTCGAAACCGTTGATGGGCCCCAGCAGGAGCGCCTGCGCCGCCAGCTCTCCCATCGCGAGGCCCTGCTGCGTGCCCTCGCCCTGGCCGCCGGTTGGTTTCGCAGCCAGCTGCGCAGCCCCGCCGGCGCCCCAGCCCTCGCCTACCTCAAAGACCAGCGCGGCCTCAGCGAAAGCACCCTCGAGAGCTTCGAGATCGGCTACGCCCCCGATCGCTGGGACGGCCTGCTCGGCCATCTCACCCAGGTGGAAGGCCTCTCGCCCGAGCTGCTCGAAGCCGCCGGCCTGGTGGTCTCACGCAAGGGCGGCGAAGGCGTCTACGACCGCTTCCGGCATCGGGTGATGGTGCCGATCCACGACCGCCAGGGCCGGGTGATCGGCTTCGGCGGGCGCAGCCTCGATGGCGGTGAACCCAAATACCTCAACTCCCCGGAAACCGAGGTGTTCGAGAAGGGCAAGCACCTCTTCGGCCTGGATCGCGCCACCTCCGCCATCCGCAAGGACGACCAGGCGGTGGTGGTGGAGGGCTACTTCGATGTGATCGCCCTCCACGCCGCCGGCCTCACCAATGCGGTGGCCTCGCTCGGCACGGCCCTGAGCAGCCAGCAGATCACCCAGCTCTGCCGCTGCTGCGAAAGCCGCCGGCTCGTGCTCAATTTCGACACCGATGGCGCCGGCGTGCGTGCCGCCCAGCGGGCGATCGGCGAGGTGGAGCAGCTGGCCCTGCAGGGCCAGCTCGAATTGCGGGTGCTGCACCTGCCCGCCGGCAAAGACCCCGACGACTTCCTCAAGGAACACGGCGCCGGTGAATACCGCGCCCTGCTGGAGCAAGCGCCGCTCTGGCTGGACTGGCAGATCGAGCAGGCGCTGGAAGGCAAGGATCTGGCCCGCTCCGACCAGTTCCAGCAGGCCGTTTCGGCCCTGGTGGCACTGCTGGGCAAGCTGCCCCAGAGCGCCGTGCGCAGCCACTACCTCCAGCAGGTGGCCGAACGTCTCTCCGGCGGTCAGGCCCGCCTCGCCCAGAAACTCGAGGAAGACCTGCGCCTGCAGGTGAAGGGCGAGCGCTGGCATGGCCGCTCGGCGCGCTGGGAGAAGCCCGGCGATGGCAGCCTGCGCGAGCGGGCCGAGGCTGAGCTGTTGCGGCTCTATCTGCACGCCGCCCGCCACCGCGGCGCCATTCGGCGTGAGCTGCGCCTGCGCGAACTCGACGATTTCGCCCTTCAGCACCATCGCCTGCTCTGGGCAGCGATCAGCGAACGGGAAGAGGACAACCTCGGTGCCGGCCGGCTTGAAGCCATCAACCGCGGCGACGACCCCGGCGATGACCTCGCCGATCTCGATCTGCCCCGGCTCCTCGCCGATCAGTTGCTGGTGGAGCAGAGCGAGTTGCTCGATCGCCTCACCCCCCTGCTGGAGCCCACCGAACTCCAGACCATGACCCTCTCCGCCCCGCTGCTGCAGTTGCGTGGAACCACAGCCGTGCTGGAGCGCCAGCGTTGCCTCAAGCGTTGCCGCCACCTGCTCGATGCCTGGAGCGGTCAGCGGCTGGAAACGCTCGAGCGCTGCATTGCCCTGCTGCTGGAGGAGGAGCGAACGGAGGTTGCGGCAGCAGAGGCCAGTTCCACCCAGGTCGTCACGCCTGTCTCCATCAACATGGAAACCCGCATCGACAACCTGTTCGCCGATCTCAACAAAGACGCCCTGCGTTTTCAGGAGCTCTATTACAACGAGCGCAAACACATCGGCCACCTCGACCAGCAGCGCTGCGCCGGCCTGGCTGAAACGCTCGTGGCGGTGGCCTGAGCCTGCCAGCATCGGCCACACCATTCCCGCTTCCATCGATGCCCCCTGCCAGCGAGACCACCCCCTGGCGCCGCAGCTGGTACCCGGTCGCCTACCTCAAAGACCTTGAGCCCGGCCGCCCCACCCCCTTCACCCTGCTCGGCGATGACCTGGTGCTCTGGTACGACCAGCCCGCCAGCCAGTGGCGCGCTTTTGCCGATCTCTGTCCCCACCGGCTCGTGCCCCTCTCCCAGGGGCGGCTGAACGAACGCGGTGAGCTGGAGTGCCCATATCACGGCTGGAGTTTTGATGGCGCCGGCCACTGCACCGCCATCCCCCAGGCCGATGCCGGCGCCACGATCGACACGCCGCGCAGCCGCTGCCACGCCTACGCCACCGTCGCGGCTCAGGGGATGCTTTTCGTTTTTGCCGGTGATCCAGCCGAAGCCGCCGCCAGTCCCCTGCCGCTGCTGCCCGTGCTGGAGGAGGAGCCGGAGCTCTGGAGCGTGCAGGACACCTTCCGCGATCTCCCCTACGACGCCCTGACCCTGCTGGAGAACGTGCTCGATGTCAGTCATGTGCCCTTCACCCACCACGCCACCGTCGGCAAGCGCGACACCGCCGGCCCCGTGAACCTGCAACTGACCAGCAGCGGGCCGGAAGGCTTCACCGGCCTCTGGCCTGAGGGGCCCCGTCGCGGCACGCTCGGCAGCCAATACACCACCTTCCTGGCGCCGTCGTTGATGTGGCACGACCTCACCGCCAAGGGCTTTGCCCGCATCCTCACGGTGGTGTACGCCACCCCGATCCGGCCGGGTGAATGCCGCCTGTTTGCCCGCTTCCCGTTCCGCTTTAAGTCGGCCCTGCCCCGCCGGCTGTTGAAGCTGCGGCCCGAGTGGTTGCAGCACCTCTCCAACCATGTGGTGCTCGAAGACGACCAGGCCTTCCTGCACTGGCAGGAGCGGGCGTTGCGGGCCCGCGGCGGCAGCGCGGCCCTCGCCCAGGCCTGCCACCTGGCCACCAGCTCCGATCTCTATGTGCGCGCCCTGCACGACTGGGTCGGTCGCGGTGGCGGCCAGCCGTTCGATGCCGAAGCCCTGCCCGGGCGCTTAGGGGAAGGGCCCCTGCTGGAGCGCTACGACAGCCATACCCGCCACTGCCGCAGCTGCCGCGGCGCTGATCGGCGCCTGAAGCAGCTGCAGCCCCTGCTCGCTGGCCTGGTGCTGCTGGCCCTGGCGGCGGCGGCCTGGTGGGGTGCCTCGCTGGCGGCGGCCGTCGCGCTGCTGCTGGCTGCCGCGGCGGCGGCGCTGTACTGGCAAACCAACCGCTGGCGGAGTCAGTTGCGCTCGGGTCAGCCGGTGCCGCCGCGTAATCGCTCCTGACGACGGCCGCGCCTTTGGCGCCCGTTCAGGCCTGCACCACCGGGATGTCATCCAGCCGGGTGGTGGCGGCGCGGGAGAGGCGCTCCCGCTTCATCGCCCAGGCCGGCCGCAGGCCACAGGAGGCCCACTGGACGGTGCCACGGCCATAGCGGCGATTGAGCCCATCGACCGTGGCCATCAAGGCCTCGCGGCGACGCTGCTGGTCGGGCGGCAGGGGGGCAAACAGGTGGTGCTGCAGCCGCTCCTCGGGCTGCAGGTTCTGCAGCAGCACACCCGCCTTCTGCAGTGGTTTGTGGGGCCGCAGCAACCGTTCGGCCAGGGGCAGGGCGGCGGCGAGCAGCACGGCCGTGTCGTTGCTGGCCAGCGGCAGGGTGACGGTGGCGGCCTTGCTGTAAAAACTGGTGCCGTTGAACGGGCTGCTGCGCACGAACACCGTGATCGTGTCGCTGCGCTGGTGCTGGCGGCGCAGCTTCTCGGCGGCGCGGCTGATGTAGGTGGCGATCGCCTCACGCAACTGGGGCAGCTCGCGGATCGGTTCGCTGAAGCTGCGGCTGACGCAGGTTTCCTGCTTGGCGGGCGGCACCGCCACCAGCGGCAGGCAGCTGCGGCCGCGCAATTCCTGCTGCAGGCGCAACCCCACCACACCGGCCTTGGCCCGCAGCTCACCGCTGGCCAGCTCGCGCAGCTGCAGCGCATTGGCCACGCCGCGCAGGCGGCACCAGCGCGAGAGCTTGCGGCCGATGCCCCAGACGTCTTCGATCGCCACGGCGGCCAGCCAGGGGTCGGGATCGGCCACGGCTCCGAGATCGAACACGCCGCCATGGCAGGGATCCTGCTTGGCCAGCTTGTTGGCCAGCTTGGCGAGCACCTTGGAGGGGGCAATGCCCACCGCCACCGGCAGCCCCAGGTGGCGCCGCACCTGCCGGCGCAGGGCCAGGCCCCAGGCGCTGAGATCGCTACTGGCCGCCCGGTGCAGGCGGCCGAAGGCCTCGTCGATCGAATAGACCTCCAGCTCCTCCACCCAGGGTTCGAGGGTGGCCATCAGCCGCTGGCTCATGTCGGCGTAGAGGGCGTAGTTGGAGCTGCGCACCACCACGCCGAGACGTTCGAGTTCGCGGCGCACCTGGAAGTAGGGCGTGCCCATGGCGATGCCCAGGGCGCGGGCTTCGGCGCTTCTGGCCACGATGCAGCCGTCGTTGTTGGAGAGCACCACCAGCGGCCGGCCGATCAAGGAGGGATCGAGCGCCGCCTCGCAGGAGGCATAGAAGTTGTTGCCGTCGATCAGCACGGTGGCCCAGGTCATCGGCGCGCTCAGAGCGGGTGGATGGCGTGGATGGCCACGCCCCAGAGGCGGAGGTCGTCGGCATCGCTGAGCTCCAGTGGCGGATAGGCCGGGTGGGCGGCCTCCAGCCGCAACCGGCCCCGGTGCAGCGCCAGGCGCTTGAGCGTGAAGGCCCCCTCCAGCACCGCCACCACGATCCGGCCCGGGCGGGGCTCGACGCTGCGATCGACGATCAGCAGATCGCCGTGGTGGATGCCGGCGCCGGTCATCGAGTCACCGCTGACGCGCAGGAAGAAGGTGCTGCTGGGGTGGCGGATCAGCTGCTCGTTGAGGTCGATGCCCACCTCCACATAGTCGTCGGCCGGCGAGGGAAAACCAGCCGCCACCGACTCCACCGCCAGGGGCAGCGCCAGGCCGCGGCGAGCGGGCCGCAGCGGGCCGAGCAGCTCCAGCGGGTCAGCAGCGGAGTCGGGGCGGGGCTCAACCGACATGGGCAGGCAGAGGCGGGCTCCCAACCTTAGTGCGTTTGTACTATTCGCTTATCGAGCTGTGGTCGCTGCGGGCGGATCAGTCCTTGCCCCCTTCAGTCCTTGTCCCCTTCAGTCATCGTCGCCTTCAAGCAGCAGCTGATGGAATTCGCTGTACAGCTCCTGTTGCTCGCCGCTGGCCGCCCGCAGGCTGCGCAGCGGTCCCTGCCGCTTGGTGGTCGCCGCTGGGCCTGCCGGGCCGGCTGCAGGGGCCACGCCCCGTTCGCGGCGCTGCTGCTCCTGGCGGTTGCCCTCCAGTTCCTGCAGGCGCTGCAGCAGGTGGGGGGGCACCGTGCCATCGGGGCTGGCCCGGATCAGCTCACGGAACAGCTGATCGGGATCCTGCTCGGATTCGATCGGGTGGAGCCGCGCGGCCGCGCGGCCGGTTGGTTTGGCCTTGGCGGGCGGCGCCGGCAGCGGTTGGGGCAACTGCCGGCCCAGTTGCTGGAGGCGCTCCAGGCTGCGCGAATCGAAGCTCATTCAGGGCAGTCCAGCGTGTCGCGGGTGACGCGGCCGGTGACGGGATTGGTGCCGGTGGCGCTGGCGCAGAGCTTCTTGAGCACATCGGCCCGCAAGGGCACGTTGGTGAAGTCGGCGCCGTCGATCGCCACTTGATCGAACTTGGTGTTGAAGGCGAAGGCATCTTCCAGCACGGCATCGCGCAGGTCGGTGCCTTCCAGCACCGCCGAATCGAGCGTGGCCTGGCGCAGGTCGGCGCCGCGCAGGTTGGCGTCCTGCAACTTGGCGCCGAACAGGCTGGCGCCGCGCAGGTCAGAGCCGGAGAGATTGGCCTCGCGCAGGTTGGTGAGGTTGAAGGTCACCCCGTTCAGGTCGCTGTCGTGGAAATCGGCGCCGATCAGCACCTGTTTGGCGTAATCCATCGCCGCGTCAGCGGGGGCCAGCGGCCAGCCCACTAGCAGCAACAGGCCCAGGACCAACGAACCCAGCAAGGCGGCCATGGCAACGGTGAGACAGAGAAGGGAACTCTAGAAAGAAGAGGTCAGACCATTCCATGGGAGCGCTCACGCCGCAACAGTCGAAGAATCGGCGGCGGATTCCGGGCCAGTGGGCCGAGCAGCGCGCCCTGCGCCTGTTGCGCAGCCGCGGCTGGCAGCTGTTGGCGCGGCGCTGGCCCTGTCGCTGGGGTGAACTCGATCTGGTGGTCGCCAAGCCGGGACGCCTGCTGCTGGTGGAGGTCAAGGGCCGGCGGCGTTGCGGTGCCGACGGCTGGGGTGTGGCGGCCCTGGGTCCGCGCAAGCGAGCCCGGCTGGCCCGCGCCTGGGCCTGCTGGCTGGCGGCCCATCCACAGCGCGACACCGAGACCCTCGAAGTGGTGTTCGCCCTGGTGCCCCTGCCACCGGCGCGCGGAGCGGTGCGCTGGTTGCGGCTGGATCAATGGTCGTGAGCGACCAGGCGGCACTCTGGAGGTGTTGCCCCGCCCGCTGCCATGACCTTCGCGGCCCACCGAGCCCGCAAGCGCTTCGGCCAGCACTGGCTTAACGATGCGGCCGTGCTGCGACGCATCGTGGCCGCCGCCGACCTGCAGCCGGGCGAGTCGGTGCTGGAGGTGGGGCCCGGCCGCGGCGCCCTGACCGAACAGTTGCTGGCCTCACCGGCGGCGCTGGTGCAGGCGGTGGAGCTCGACCGCGACTTGGTGGTGGGCCTGGCCCAGCGCTTTGGCGTTGATCCCCGTTTCAGCCTGCTCGAGGGCGACGCGCTGGCGGTGCCCCTGCCCGCCGCCACCAAGGTGGTGGCCAACATTCCGTACAACATCACCGGCCCGCTGCTGGAGCGTCTGGTCGGTCGCCTCGAGAAGCCCATCGCCGTTCCCTACCAGCGGCTGGTGCTGCTGGTGCAGCAGGAGGTGGGCCAGCGCATCCGGGCCCGGCCGGGCAGCAGCGCCTTCAGTGCCCTGAGCGTGCGGATGCAGCTGCTGGCCCATTGCCGCACGGTCTGTCCGGTGCCGCCCCGCTGCTTTCAACCGCCACCGAAGGTGCACTCGGAGGTGATCGTGATCGAGCCGCTGCCGCCGGCGCAACGGCTCGATCCAGGCCTCGCCGCCGCGGTGGACAGGCTGCTGCGGCGTTGCTTCACCAGCCGCCGCAAGATGCTGCGCAACAGCCTGGCCGGCCTGCTGCCGCCCGAGGAGCTGCTGGCCGTGGCGCTGGAGGCGGGCATTGATCTGCAGCTGCGTCCCCAGGACCTGGCCCCGGAGCGCTGGGTGGCCCTGGCCCGCCAGCTGGCTGATGGAGGCCCTGGCCCATCTCCTCACTGACGCCGGCGCCAGGACAACAGGTGGTTGTGCTCATGGGCTCCGAGATCACCGTTCCTAGGTTGAGATCACAAGGGAGAGATCCCATGACGACACGAACCAACAGCGCCCCTGGCCAGGGGGTGATGGCCCTCAAGCAGGTCCGGGAGCTGGCCGGCGCCGACCCCCGCTTCGCGGAGGCCCTGGCCCATGCCCATTCCCCCCAGGAGGCGGCTGAGCTGGCAGCGGCGCAGGGCGTCACTGTCACGCCGAACGCCCTCTGGCGTAACCGGGGGCGGTTGCTGGACGGCGGACTGCCCACCTGGCGCGGCTGAGCCCATCGCTTGACTGACGCCGGGGCCGGCGGGCTTGAATCGGGCGATACCCGCCCCAGCCCGCGCGCCACCGATGGCCGATCTGCACGTTCAGGCCCCGGCCAAGATCAACCTGCACCTGGAAGTGCTCGGCCTGCGGCCCGACGGTTTCCACGAGCTGGCGATGGTGATGCAGAGCCTGGATCTGGCCGATGAGTTGGCCCTGAGCGCCCGCACAGATGGGCTGCTCCACCTGGTCTGCGACCAGCCCGCCCTGCCGACGGATGGCAGCAACCTGATCCTGCGGGCCGCCGAAGCCCTGCGCCGCCGGGTGCAACGGCCCGAGCTGGGGGCCGATCTGGCCCTGGTCAAGCGCATTCCGGTGGGCGCCGGCCTGGCGGGGGGCTCCAGCGATGCCGCCGCCACCCTGCTGGGCCTGAACCAGTTATGGGATCTGGCGCTGACTGGCGACGACCTGCAGGCCCTGGCGCAGGAACTCGGCTCCGATGTGCCCTTCTGTCTGGCTGGCGGCACCCAGCTCTGCTTCGGGCGGGGCGAGCGACTGGAGCCCTTCAGCTCTGCGGACCTGCCCAACTCCGCTGTGCCCAACTCGGCCCTGTTCAACTGGAGTGTGCTGCTGATCAAGGACCCCACGGCGAGCGTCTCCACCCCCTGGGCCTATGGCCGTTGCCGCGAACTGCGCGGCGACTTCTACCTGGAGCGCGAGCTGGATTTCGAAGAACGCCGCCAGAGCCTGCGCCAGGGTCCCTTGCTGGCCGCCCTGGCCGGGGAGCGACCATTGCCGCCCCTGCGCAACGATCTGCAGTCGGTGGTGGAGCCGGAGCAGGCCAGCGTGCGCCAGGGCCTGGCCCTGCTGCGCCAGGCCGATGGCGCGCTGGGGGTGGCGATGAGCGGCTCGGGGCCCAGTCTCTTTGCCCTGTTTGCGGATCCAGCGGCGGCCGAAGCGGCCCGGGCCCAGCTGGCCGGAGCACTCCAGGCCGAGGGGTTCGAAAGCTGGTGTTGCCGCTGCAGCAGCATGGGAGTCCGCCTTGATCGCGACGCCGCCTGACGATGAGCGATTCACGCCCCTCCCCAGCTACCCCAGAAAGCCTGGCTGAGCCCGCAGAGAGCGGCGAGGTCAAAAACCGACCGCGCAAGGGGCCGCTCAGCTTTCTCTCCGGAGCGCTCACCAGTGGCCTGTTGGCCTGGGTGTCATTGCAGCTCAGCCAGCGGGTCGTGGTTTATTACGCCCTGCATCCGCCCCAGTTCAGCAAGCCCTTTGCCCAGAGCATCGCCACGGCGATGAAAACCCTGGTGGTGGGGATGAGCTTCCTGGCCACCTTCACCTTTGCCTTTGTCGGCCTCGGACTTTTGGCGGTGTTCATTCGCAGCTTCACGCCGGCTGGTCGGCAGGAGGCTTCCCTAAGGTCCACAGAAGAGCAACGCTCAGGATCCGCATGACCCCCCACGACCTCGGTCTGCTCGCGCTGCTGCTCTCGCCGGGGATGCTGCTGTCGGTTCTGCTGCTCGCCACCTTTGCGGCCGGGGGCTGAACGGCTCCCGGCGCCGGTGCTACTGGCCTGAGATAAGTTGGCCGCTCCACCGGCAATCGCCGGGTCCGCACCCTCCCCGTGGCTGAGACGCTCCTCTTCAACGCCCTGCGCGATGCCATCGACGAGGAGATGGCGCGTGATGACACCGTCTGTGTGTTCGGCGAGGACGTCGGCGAGTACGGCGGTTCCTACAAAGTCACCAAGGACCTCTACGAGAAATACGGCCAGTGGCGGGTGCTCGACACCCCGATCGCCGAGAACAGCTTCACCGGCATGGCCGTCGGCGCCGCCATGACCGGCCTGCGGCCGATCGTGGAAGGCATGAACATGGGCTTCCTGTTGCTCGCCTTCAACCAGATCTCCAACAACATGGGGATGCTGCGCTACACCAGCGGCGGCAACTACACGATCCCCACGGTGGTGCGAGGCCCCGGCGGCGTGGGCCGCCAGCTCGGGGCGGAGCACAGCCAGCGCCTGGAGGCCTATTTCCACGCCGTGCCCGGCATCAAAATCGTGGCGGTGAGCACCCCCACCAACGCCAAGGGGCTGATGAAGGCCGCCATCCGCGACAACAACCCCGTGCTCTTCTTCGAGCATGTGCTGCTCTACAACCTCAGCGAGGAACTGCCCGAGGGTGATTACATCTGCGCCCTCGACCAGGCGGAGGTGGTGCGCGAAGGCCGCGACGTCACGATCCTCACCTACTCGCGCATGCGTCACCACTGCCTCAAGGCCGTCCAGCAGCTCGAAGCCGAGGGCGTCGATGTGGAGCTGATCGACCTGATCAGCCTCAAGCCATTCGATCTCGAGACGATCACGCGCTCGATCCGCAAGACCCACAAGGTGATGGTGGTGGAGGAATGTATGAAAACCGGCGGCATCGGTGCTGAGCTGATCGCCCTGATCACCGAGCACTGTTTCGATGATCTCGATGCCAAGCCCCTGCGGCTCTCCAGCCAGGACATCCCTACCCCCTACAACGGCGCCTTGGAGAATTTGACGATTATCCAGCCCCATCAGATCGTTAAGGCCGCCACCCAGCTCAAGACCGGCGTTTTCTGAGATGGCACGCCCACAGGGGTGGTTCGCCCTGATCCTGGCCCTGGCCATTGCCGCTGCTGCGGTGCTGGCCTCCTTCCCGCTCCAACTGGGCCTCGACCTGCGCGGCGGCAGCCAGCTCACCTTGCAGGTGATGCCGGCCGGCGCCATCACCCGGGTGGAACGGGAGCAGCTCGAAGCCGTGCAGCTGGTGCTCGACCGGCGGGTCAACGGACTGGGTGTGGCCGAATCCACCCTCCAGACCGTCGGAGACGACCAGCTGCTGCTGCAACTCCCCGGTGAGCAGGACCCCACCCGGGCCGCCAAGGTTCTCGGCAGCACCGCTCTGCTGGAATTCCGTGCCCAGCGGCCAGGCACCGAGCAGGAGATGCAGGGGCTGCTACCGCTCAAGCGCCAGGCCGAGGCGGTTCTGGCGCGCCTCGAGGGCCGAGGCCGCCAGGATCCAGCCCCGGCTTCTCCGCCGGGACAGGAGCCTCCACCGGCTCCCGCCTTTCCCAGCGAAGAGCTCGGTGCCGCCCTGACCAGCCTCGGGGTGAGCGTCCCCGAAGGAGCCAGTGAGGCCGAGCAACTCACGGTCCTGCTCGATGAGGTGAACCGCCGGGTCGTGGCTCTCTATGAACCGGCGGCCCTCACCGGCAAGGATCTGGTTACCGCCGGCCGCCAGCAACGCACCAATGGCCCCGGCTGGGACGTCACCCTGGGCTTCAACCAGCAGGGCGGTGAAGCCTTCGCCCGACTCACCCAGACCATTGCCGGCAGTGGCCGCCTGCTGGGCATCGTGCTGGACGGTCGCTCGATCAGCGAGGCCAGCGTCGGCCAGGAATTTGCTGCTGCCGGCATCGCCGGCGGAGCGGCCAGCATCACCGGCAACTTCAGCGCCGAAGAGGCCCGCGACCTCGAAGTGCAGCTGCGGGGAGGCTCGCTTCCCCTGCCGGTCCGGATCATCGAGGTCCGCACCGTCGGGCCCACCCTCGGGGCTGAGAACGTGCGCCGCAGCCTGATCGCGGCCCTCTCCGGCCTGGCCATGGTGGCGGTGTTCATGGTGGTGGTCTTCCGGCTGCCAGGTGTGGTGGCGGTGATCGCGCTCGCCCTCTACGCCCTGTTCAACCTGGCGATCTACGCGCTGATCCCGGTCACGCTCACCCTGCCGGGGATCGCCGGTTTCATCTTGAGTGTGGGCATGGCGGTGGATGCCAACGTGCTGATCTTTGAGCGGGTGAAGGAGGAGCTACGGCGGGGCAACACCTTGATCCGCTCGATCGACACCGGTTTCTCCCTGGCCTTCAGTTCGATTCTCGACGGCCACCTCACCACCTTGATCAGTTGCGCGGCCCTGTTCGGTCTCGGCACCGGCCTGGTCAAAGGGTTTGCCGTCACCCTGGCGATCGGCGTGCTGCTCAGCCTGTTCACCGCCCTCACGGTGACCCGCTCCCTGTTGCGGCTGCTGATGACCTACCCCTCGCTCAGGCGCCCGACCTACTTCGTACCCGCTGGCCAGCTTCCGGCCTGACCGTTCCTTCCCCCAATGGCGCTGACTGGCCCCTTGTTTCGCATCAACCGCTATCGCCGCCTCGCCTGGTCGGTGTCCTCCGGGTTGTGCCTGCTCAGCCTGCTGGGTCTGACGCTCTCCTGGCTCAACCCGGCGATCGGGGCGCCCTTGCGTCCTGGCCTTGACTTCACCGGCGGCACCCAGATCCAGTTGCAGCGCAGCTGCGAAGCCGCCTGCAGCACGATCGAGCCCGATCAGCTGGCCCAGGCGCTCAGGGAACTGAGCCTGCCGGCTGAGGACTCCGTCCGCTCGCCCAACCTGGATTCCGCCGCCATCCAGCTGCTCGATGAGAACCGCACGGTGGTGCTGCGCCTGCCGGTGCTCTCTCCGGCCCAGACCCAGGCCCTGATCGACGGCCTCGGCGGCGTGCTCGGTCCCCTCCAGACCAGCGGCACCGAGGTGAACACGATCGGCCCCAGCCTGGGCCGGCAACTGCTCAACGCCAGCATCGCCTCGTTGCTGGTCAGCTTCACCGGCATCGCCCTCTACATCAGCTTTCGCTACAGCCGCCTCTACGCCTTTCTGGCCCTGCTCTGCCTCGCCCACGACGTGCTGATCACCACCGGTCTGTTCGCCTGGCTGGGACTGCTCAGTGGCCTGCAGGTCGACAGCCTCTTCGCCGTCGCCCTGCTGACGGTGGCCGGCTACTCGGTCAACGACACCGTGGTGGTCTTCGACCGGATCCGTGAACGTCAGCGCGACCTGGCGGCGCTCTCGGTCGAGGACCAGGTGGATGATGCCGTCGCCGTCACTCTCACCCGCTCGGCCTACACCACGCTCACCACCCTGTTGCCCTTGCTCGCCCTGATTTTCTTCGGTGGCAGCACCCTGTTCTGGTTCGCGATCGCCCTGTCGGTGGGCATCAGCGTGGGCAGCTGGTCGAGCATCGCCATTGCTCCCACCCTGCTCGCGGTGATCAGCGGCGGCCCAGCGGTGCCCGAGCGGAGCCCCGGATGAGGCCCAGGCCCCTCATCCCCGTTCTGCTTGTGGCCCTGGCGTTTTGGGATCTGCGCCTGGAGTTGCGCCTGCTTGGCGATCACTTCACCTGGACGAGCCTGGGTGCGGCCATGGGTCAGCATCCCCTGGCCATCGCGGTGCTGCTGCTGGCTCCGGCACTCTGGCGCCGCCACGCGCTTCCTAGGTGATCCCTAATCCCTAGCCGCCGGGCTGGCTCCAGCGATCCATCACCTGCTCCACCAGCACCCGCTGGCAGATCACCTGCAGCACCACGGTCAGCGGCAGGGCCAGCAGCACGCCGGGCAAGCCGAGCAGGGCTCCGAGACTGAGCTGGGCCATCAGGGCCACCGTTGGCAGCAGGTTGACGGTGCGGCGCAGTAGCAGTGGGGTGAGCACGAACGCTTCGAAGTTCTGTAGCAGCAGCCGCAGGATCAGCACCTGCACCAGCTTGGCCGGTGAAATCAGCAGGGCCACCGCCAGCGGCAACAGGGTGGCGGCTGTGGGGCCAATGGTGGGAACGAAGGTGAGCAGGCCGCAGACCAGGCCGCTGAGCAGGGCCAGGGGCAGCTGCAACAACGCCAGACCGGCCCAGGTGAGGGCGAACACCACCAGGGCGGAGATCGTCATGCCGCCAAGCCAGCCGCCCACGGCCTGGCGGCAGTCATGCAGCAGCCGCTGCAGGTCAGGCCGGCAGAAGCGGGGGCAAGCGGCGATCAACAACTGCTGATGGCTGCGGGGATCGAGGGCCAGCAGCAGGGCCAGCAGACCCATCAGCACCATCTGGACCGTCGTGTTCGCCGTGCTGCCGGCCACGCCGAGCAACTGGGAGCCCAGGGGCTGGAGCCGCTCCCAGCGGCCCGGATCGAGCAACAGCTGCTCCAGGTTCTGCAGGCCACGGAACTGGCCGGCCAGCTCGCCCAGCCGCTGCAGCAGCACGGGCACCAGCTGGGTGAACTCATTGGCCTGCTGCACCAGTTCGGGAAGCAGCAGTTCCGACACCTTCCAGCCGATCAGGCCCAGCACCGTCAGCACCAGGGCGAGGGCGGCGGGCCGGTTGAGGGGCAGCCGGCGGCGCAGCAGCGTCACCGGCACATCGAGGGCCACGGCCAGCACCACGGCCCCGAACAGAATCAGTAGCACCCAGCGCAGTTCCCAGAGCAGCAGCCCCAGCACCACCAAGGCCATCACCCCCAGCAGGGCGCGGCTGTTCATGCGCTCAACCGCTGCCGTTTCCAGGGATCGAGCACGTCATGGATCAGCACCTCCCGGACCACCACCTGCAGGCAGACCGCCAGGGGCAGGGCCAGCAGCAGACCCAGGGGTCCGAACAACACCGTGAACAGGAACTGGGCCGAGAGGGTCAGGCCGGGGAGAAGCTTGAGCTGGTGCTGCATCACCGAGGGGGTGATCACGTAGCTCTCGAGATGCTGGATCACGATGTAGAGCCCCAGCACCGCCAGGGCCTTCCATGGGGCATCGAGCAGGGCCACGGAGATCGGAAACACCGTGCTCAAGGTGGGCCCGACGTTGGGAATGACGTTGAGCAGACCGGCCAGCAGGGCATTGGCCACCACCAGCTTCACCCCCAGCAGCATCAGGCCGATGCCTGAGAGCAGAGCCACGCAGCAGGAACTGATCAGCACGCCCACCATCCAGTTGCTGAGGGCAGAGCCGCAGAGATCGAGCACCCGCCTGAAGCGGCGCCGATAGAACGACGGAACCAGCAGCACAGCCACATCCCGGTAGGCCGTGGGCTGCACGGCCACCATCAGGCTCACCGCCACCACGAACAAGAGCTGGATCAGGCCACCGCCGAGGTTGCCGGCCAGGCCCAGCAGGCGGCTCAGGCCGCCACCCAAGCCGCTGGCCAGGGCGGCGGTGCCCTCACTGCTGCCCGGCAGCAGCTGCTGCAGCCAGCTCAGATCCAAGGCGGCGTTCTGACTGCCGTAAAGCATCTGGGCGCCATGCCTGAGCGCCCCGCGGCCCATCTCAAGCAACAGCGCCGCCGCTGCCGGCACCTTGGTGATCAACTCACCGAACTGGGCGGCGAAGGGGGGGATCAATACGGTGACAGCCAGCACCAGCAGCACCAGCAGGCCACTCAGGCTGAGCAGCAGGGCGATCTGGCGGCTGCAGCGCAACTGCTGGCCCACGAAGCCCACCAGGGTGCAGATCGCCATCGCCAGGATGATGGCGGCGAACACCTGGACCACCACATCGCGCAGGCTCCAGAGCAAGGCGATGGCGGCAATCGTGCCGGCCAGTCCCAACCAGTTGCCGAATTTCAAGCCCCTTCTTGCTCCGCCTCCTCTGCGGGCGCCTCGGTGGCTGATTCGCCGGCTGATTCCTCTTGCCCGGCGAAGCCGAGGCCGTGGCCGGCCGCGTAGCGATCGGCGAAGCGCATGAACCGAGCGAAATCGTCTTCGGTTTTCCAGGTGAAGGTGGCTTCGATGGCGCTGGCTTTGCCGTTCACGAACCGTGCATTGACCTCGCGGGTCACCAGTTCGCCTTCCTCATCGAGCAGGAACATGCCGGTGATGTCACCCATCGCCTCCGGTGCCAGGGCCTCGGGTTCCTCGAAGACAAACAGGGCCTGGCCGGTCCGTCCATCGCGGGAGCGGGTCAGGCGGATATCGGGAACAACGGGCTCATCCACGCCACGAAAGAACTGAATCGCAGTCATCGGAGGTGGCAGCAAAG
This sequence comes from Synechococcus sp. SynAce01, assembly GCF_001885215.1. Taxonomy (GTDB): domain Bacteria; phylum Cyanobacteriota; class Cyanobacteriia; order PCC-6307; family Cyanobiaceae; genus Regnicoccus; species Regnicoccus frigidus. Next base: position 2,138,235 of record NZ_CP018091.1, read on the forward strand.
GCTGATCCTAAGCAGCGCCACTGATCTGGCCCTTCTGCAGCAACAGCTCGGCGGCCTCAGGTTCGCAAAGCGTCATCAGATCCAGCGACTCGCCAGCCATAGCCTGTTGTTTGGCGGCTTCGTGATCGTAACAACGGTCGTAATAGTCCAGCATCTGGCGGCAGGCGGCGGCCCAGTCCTCCGCCGCAATCGCCTCCAGGGCCAACCGGGTCCGCTCCGGTCCCAGCCGCCGGGCGATCCGGGTCGTGGCCTCGGCCAGGGCGGCGCCGTTCTGGCTGCCGTACACCGCCACGAGCCGCCGCACGCGCTCGTCGAGGGGGCGGCGCAGCTCCAGCCGCGGTGCTGCCTGCATCTGCCGCCAGAGGCCGGCGGGGATCCGGCAGCGACCCACCTGAACACTCTCGGCCTCAAGCCAGATTGGGCCGGCAGCCACGAGGCCAACGAGCCTGGCGGCCAGGCGATTTTCGAAGTGTTCGGTGCTCGGCTGGGGCGGCAGGCCGAGGCCGCCGAAGCTGCTGCCACGGTGATGGGCCAGGCCCTCGAGATCCACCACGCCGACGCCGCGGCGCTCCAACTCCAGCAGCAGGTCGGTCTTGCCGGTGCCGGTGCGTCCGCCCAGCAGCCGCAAGGGCCAGGCTTGCTCGAATTGGGCCAGCACCCAGTGGCGATACACCTTGTAGCCCCCTTCCAGGAGCAGAACCGGCAGGTCGATGGTCTCGGCCAGCCAGGCGAGGCTCGCTGAACGCAGGCCACCGCGCCAGCAATGGAGGCGCAACGCAGCGCCCGTTCCGGCCTCGCCCGCGGCACCGGCCTGGAGGGCCCTTAGGCTTTCGCCCAGGTCGGCCAGGCGCGGACCCACCCGGGCCAGTCCCAGCATCACGGCCTGCTGACGACCCCGTTGCTTGTAGAGCGTGCCGATCTCGGCCCGCTCATCGTCGCTGAACAGGGGCAGGTTGTGGGCGCCGGGGATGTGGCCACGGGCGTACTCGGCGGGGCTGCGGGCATCAACGATGGGGCCGGCCGCGGCCAGGAAGGGCTCGATCGCCAGCCGCTCCGCCACCACCCGACCCCGGACCGTCCTGCCCTGACATAGTGGGCCAGCGCCAGCCCCGATCCAGCCGGCTGAACGTCATGATCTCAGGACCCTCCGCCACCAGCACTGTCAGTGCCGAACAGTTGTTGGAGCGGTTTTTGGCCGGCTCCAACAGGCAGCGCCGCAGCCTTCTGCCCCAGCTCGAAGGGCGAGCTGGGGAGGTGCGACCGCTGCTGCTTGATGGCCTTGGTGGTCTCGATGCCACCGGCGACGACTGGGCCGCTGGCGCCCTGATCCAGCTGTTGCTGCGCGATAACGACAGCCTGGCAGCGGCATTCCTCTCCCGCTATCCCCAGGGCTGGCTGGAGGTGCCGAGTGCCGAGGGCATCGATTACGAGCCCCTGCAAAGCGCCCTGATCCAGCAACGCTTCGAGGAAGCCGATCGACTCACCAGTGCCCTGCTCCGCCGCCTCGCCGGCCCAGCTGCGGAGCAGCGGGGCTATGTCTATTTCAGCGAAGTGCCGGCGATCAGTGCGGTCGATCTGGTCAGCCTCGACCGGCTCTGGGTCTGTTATTCGCTGGGACGCTTCGGTTTTTCGGTGCAGGCACGCCTGTTGCGCAGCGTCGGCGGGCGCTGGCCCCTGCTCTGGCCGAAGCTGGGCTGGAAAACCGGCGGCACCTGGACCCGCTATCCCTCCGGGTTCACCTGGTCGCTGCAGGCCCCTGAAGGCCACATGCCGCTGATCAACCAGCTGCGCGGGGTGCGCCTGATCGATGCGTTGCTCTGCCATCCAGGTTTGCAACAGCGCCAACCCAGTTGAAGCCTGAGTTGTTAGGTTCAACTTCAGTGATCAAAGCAGTGAATGCCCCGGCGTTTGATCACCCCCCCACCAGTTCGCTGGACCGATTTCATCATTCCCTCCACCCTCCAGCTCGGCCCCCTGCTGGAGTTGCTGCTGGAGCCCATGGCCAAGTCAGCGAATCTGGCGGATCTGCATCTGGGCCTGCAGGAGGCCCTGGTGAATGCCGTGCGCCATGGCAATGGCAACGACCCCAACAAATGCCTGCGCATTCGCCGGATCCTCTCGCCCCGTTGGATCATCTGGCAGATCCAGGATGAAGGCCTCGGCGTTCCGCTTGATCGCCGCTGCGCCGACCTTCCAGCCAGCCCGGAAGCCTGTTGCGGCCGGGGTTTTTTCCTGATTCACCACTGTTTTGATGATGTGCGCTGGAGCGGCCGTGGCAACCGCTTGCAGCTCGCCTGCCAGCGCCGCCGTTAACAACAGCGGGTTTTAACGGCTGGTCTCAACGGCCGTGGCTGGGGCAGCCCGGGTCCTTGAGATCCCCCTTCAGCCAGGCCAGACCATGTTCAAGCAGGGCGATGCTCCGCGCCTGCCCGTCACCGGCCAGTCGGTTAGGGGAGCTGTCGGCGCTGAGCAGTTGCACCAAGGCCGCCGCGATCTGCTCGGCGCCACGGCGCGGTTTCTGAGCTTTGAGCGCATGCCAATCGCGCTCCTCGATCGCCAGCAGCCTGTGCAGCTCCTCGGCCAGCTCCCGGCTGCCCTCGGGCCAGGGCCGGTTGGCTGGGGCGACGGCTGGAGGGGAGGTTTCAGGGAGGAGCGTCACTGGACGCGGGGGGGCAAGGGGATCCATCCTGGCGCCATGCCCCATGGTTTGCGCACCCGAACCCGGCTCAACCGTCCCGATGGCTGGTTGCACAGCCTCGCGTCCCTGCTGGCGGTGGTGGCCCGTGGCGAAAGGCTCGGGCCTCGCGACACCAGCAGTGCGGCCCGCCGACTGCGTCAACGTCTGGAGCTGGGCCAGCGGTTGCTGGATCCCCTGCCTCAGCCGCTTCGCAGCGGTTTGCGCGAGGGGCAGGCCTTCTGGAAAGCCCTGCGTTGGGGCGGCGGCGGCATGCTGCTGGCCTGGTGGCTGCTCGGTCGCTGAAATCCTGGGCCGCTGGCCGATCAGGCGGCGGCTTTGCTCGCTCTCCAGACCCGGGTCATGAAGTGGGTTTCGGCGCGAATGGCCCCGAAGCCGGCCTGCTCGAGCCGCCCCTCGATCCGATCACCGATGTAATCGCGGTAGTAGGGCTCGTGGAACATCCGCCGGAAGTTCTCCATCGCCGGCATGAAGTCAGGGGAGTCGGCCATCTGCACCGAATCGGCCAGCACCAGGGTGCCGCCGGGTTCGAGCACGCGGAAACATTCGTCTATCACGTTCTGGCGGGCCTCGCCGGGCAGCTCGTGCAGCAGGAAAATGCAGCTCACCGCCCGGAAGCTGCCGTCGGCGAAGGGCATGGTCTCGGCATTGCCCTGCACCAGTTGGGGCAGTTCATCGGGCAGCTGGGACAGGCAGCGGTTCGCCTCGCGCAGGTAGGCGGTGGAGAGATCCAGGCCCACCAGCTGAACACCAGGCAGGGCGGCGCGCAGCTGGCGCAGGGTACGGCCGGTGCCGGTGGCCACATCCAGCACCCGCAACTGGCCGGGGCTGCGGCCGCTGAAGGCGCGCAGACCCCGCTGCAACGGCGCCAGCAGACGGCGGCGCATCGGATCGGCCGTGCCGTTGAACAGGATTTCCACCTGCAGGTCGTAGAGGGCGGCGGAGCGATCGCTCAGGTAGCCGTCGGTCTGATGGTGGAAGTTCTGGAGGTAGTAACTGGGGAAGTCAGCAGGATCGATCGTCTCGGGCAGGTCGCGCACATCGCGCTGGCTGCGGCGGTTCCAGATGTTGGGCAGATCCAGCCAGACCAGCGGGTAGCGGGTCGCCCAGTCAAGCCAGGGGGCATCAAAGAGCAGGGAGGAGGGGTAGATGCCGCGCTCGGCGTCCTGCCAGTCGACCTCCAGCAGCCGCTCCATCGAGCTGCGGAACTGGTCGAGCAGGCCCGGTGGCAGTGGAATTGTCTGGGGAACGCTCTGGGGCGCCATCAACTGCAGCAGCTGGCTGCTGGCTTCCTTATGGGCCAGGCCCACCAGGCTTTTGCCCTGCTGCAGCGCCTGGTAGGCGAATTTGCTGACCGGATCGGACATCGGCTGGATCGGAGGCCTGAACCTGAATGGGCGTCATCCATTCCAACGGATCGCAACCGGTGCCGCGAGGGTCAGACTTTCTAGAAGGCGAGACGTTGTAGGGGGCTAGGCGTCGTAGTAGAGCCTGAATTCGTGGGGGTGGGGCCGCTGGCGCAGCTCCTGGACCTCTTCTGATTTAAGTGCGATCCAGTGCTCCAGGAAGGAGGCCTCGAACACACCGCCATCGAGCAAGTAGGCGTTATCGGCCGAGAGAGCCTCCAGGGCCGCTTCAAGTGAAACCGGCACGGTGGGAATCCCGGCCCGCTGCTCGGCTGTGAGCTCAAACAGATCCTGGTCGATGGCCTCGCCCGGGTCGATCTGCTGGCGAATGCCGTCGAGGCCGGCCAGCAGCAGGGCGCTGAAGGCCAGGTAGGGATTGGCCAGGGCATCACCGCTGCGGAATTCGAGGCGTTTTGCCGCCGGTTGGCTGCCGCTCAGCGGGATGCGCACGGCGGCGGAGCGGTTGCCCTGGGAATACACCAGGTTCACCGGCGCTTCGAAGCCCGGCACCAGGCGCTTGTAGCTGTTGGTGGCGGGGTTGGTGAAGGCCAGAAAGGAGGGGGCATGCTTCAGCAGCCCGCCGATGTACCAGCGGGCTGTCTGGGAGAGGTTGGCGTAGGTCCCTTCGCCGAAGAACAGCGGTTGGCCGCCCTTCCAGAGGCTTTGGTGCACGTGCATGCCGCTGCCGTTGTCGCCGAACACCGGCTTGGGCATGAAGGTGGCGGTGCGGCCATATTTTCTGGCCACGTTGCGCACCACGTATTTGTAGGTCTGGACGTTGTCGGCCGCTGTGATCAGCTCGGCGAAGCGAAAACCCAGTTCCTGCTGGCCGGCGGCGCCCACCTCATGGTGGTGCTTTTCGATCGGCAGCCCCAGCTGGGCCATGGTCAGCAGCATTTCACTGCGGATGTCCTGGAAGGTGTCGTTGGGAGCGACCGGGAAATAACCCTCCTTGCTGAGGATTTTGTTGGCCAGGTTGCCGCCTTCCTCGAGTCGGCCTGAGTTCCAGCCCGCTTCGATTGAATCCACGCTGTAGAAGCAGCCACTGGCGCTGGAGTCGTAACGGACGTCGTCGAACAAAAAGAATTCCGGCTCCGGGCCGAAGAAGGCCGTATCAGCCAGGCCGGTTGCATCCAGGCAGGCCAGGGCCTTGCGGGCGATCGAACGGGGGCAGCGCCCATAGGGCTCGCCGGTGCGCGGGTCCTGGATGGAGCAGATCAGGCTGAGGGTGCGGTGCCGGCAGAAGGGATCGATCCAGGCCGTCGCTGGATCCGGCACCATCGCCATATCAGATTCGTGGATCGACTTCCAGCCCCGGATCGAAGAGCCATCGAAGGCGATGCCGGCCGTGAAGCTGGCGGCATCCAGCAGGTCAGGGGCAATGGTGAGGTGCTGCCACTTGCCGTGCAGATCGCTGAATTTGAGATCGATCAGCTCGATCCCTCCCTCCCGCACCTGGGCAAGAACGTCGCTGCTGGAGCTGGGCATGGCAGGGGAAGGGGCGAGCGGGGGTGTTGGCCTGCGGTCATTGTGAAGACCACCGGACGGGGGGCGTCAATCCGGGGAAATCAGGCCGAAGGGGCTGCGTAACCCTTTCTGTCAGGTTCTTGAAATCCCATGGCTGGACAGGGTTCTGGGCAATCCCAGATGCTAGTTTCCGTGCAAGGTCTATCGATCTCCCTGTCATGCGCGACGCCATTACCGGCCTGATTGGTCGGTATGACCAGCTGGGGCGCTACTTCGATCGCGATGCGATCGAGCGGATCTCCGGCTATTTCTCCGAGGCTCAGGCGCGCCTGGCGGCCGCCGAGATGATCAACCGTGAGGCCGCCGAAATCGTCCGCGAAGCCAGCCAGCGGCTGTTCGCCCAGGATCCCGAGCTGTTGCTGCCCGGCGGCAACGCCTACACCACCCGCCGGCTGTCCGCTTGCCTGCGCGACATGGACTACTTCCTGCGCTACGCCAGCTACGCGCTGGTGGCCGGGGACCCCACCATCCTCGATGAACGGGTGCTCAACGGCCTAGACGACACCTACAAGAGCCTGGGTGTGCCCACCGGCCCCACCGTGCGCAGCATCTCCCTGCTCGCCGATGTGGTCAGCGAGCGGCTGGCCGAGGAGGGCCTCGGCGATGCCGATCTCGCGCGCATCCCCTTCAACCACATGGCCCGCGGTCTTGCCGTGGTCAACGTTCGGGCTCGCTAGGGCCTGCAACGGCTGAATGCCGCCCATCCGCCCTTGCCTGGCTGGGTAGTCTTCAACTTCTCTTCCATTCGCGCCGCTGGCCTTGGTCTCCCAGTCCCCCTCCGCCCCCGTCAGCGACCGTCATCGCCTCTCGGTCGGACCGATCGCCACCCCGGAACGGCTGCTGCTGGGTCCAGGCCCTTCCAATGCCCATCCCACCGTGCTGGCCGCCCTGGCGCGCAGCCCGATCGGTCACCTCGATCCGCTCTACATCGAGCTGATGGGCGAGGTGCAGGAGCTGCTGCGCTACGCCTGGCAGACCGACAACCGCCTCACCATTCCGATGAGTGGCACCGGCAGTGCGGCGATGGAGGCCACCCTGGCCAACACCGTTGAACCTGGCGACAGCGTTCTTGTTGCCGTCAAGGGCTACTTCGGTCTGCGCCTGGTGGACATGGCCCAGCGCTACCGGGCCGAGGTTCACACCATCGAGCGGCCCTGGGGGGAGGCCTTCACCCTGGCGGAAATCGAAGCGGCGCTGCTGCGCCACCAGCCGAAGATCCTGGCCATCGTCCATGCCGAAACCTCCACGGGCGTCTGCCAGCCGATGGAGGGCATCGGCGAGCTCTGCCGTCGCCACAACTGCCTGCTGCTGCTCGACACCGTCACCTCGCTCGGCGCTGTGCCGGTGTATCTCGATGCCTGGGGCGTCGACCTGGCCTACAGCTGCAGCCAGAAAGGCCTCAGTTGCCCCCCCGGCCTCGGACCCTTCAGCATGGGGCCCCGCGCCGAGGCCAAGCTGGCGGAGCGCCAGGGCAAGGTGCCCAACTGGTACCTCGATGTCTCCCTGCTCAACCAATACTGGGGCAGTAACCGGGTCTATCACCACACGGCGCCGGTCAACATGAACTTCGGCATGCGCGAAGCCCTGCGTCTGCTGGCGGAAGAGGGCCTGGAGAACGCCTGGGCCCGCCATCGTCAGAATGCCGAGCGGCTCTGGGCAGGGCTTGAGCGGCTGGGGCTGGAGTTGCATGTTCCCGAGCCCCTGCGCCTGCCCACGCTCACCACGGTGCGCATCCCTGAAGGCATCGACGGCAAGGCCTTCAGCCTTCACCTGCTCAACCGCCACGGCATCGAGGTGGGTGGCGGCCTGGGCACCCTGGCCGGCAAGGTCTGGCGCATCGGCCTGATGGGTTACAACAGCCGCGCCGAGAACGTGGATCTGCTGCTCAATCTGCTGGAAACGGAGTTGCCCGGTTTTCGCTCCTCCCAGCCGAGCGATCAAGGCGCTGTTGCCGTCGCCGCCGCCTGAACCAGCCTTCCAGCAGCGTGGCGGCTTCAGCGCCGAGCAGCCCGCCCTGCACCGCCATGGTGTGGTGGGCGCTGGGGTCTGTCGCCAGGTTGAGGCAGCCGCCGAGCCCCCCACGTTTGGGGTCGGCCGCGGCAAACAGCACGGTTCCCATGCGGGCCTGGATCAAGGCGCCGGCGCACATCGGGCAAGGCTCCAGGGTCACCAGCAGGGTGCAGCCGTTGAAGCGCCAGTCGCCGCGCAGCAGGGCCGCCTGGCGCAGGGCCACCAGTTCGGCGTGCCCGAGCGGGTCCTGGCGGGTCTGGCGTTGGTTGGTTCCCCAGCCCAGGCAACGGCTGCTGCCATCGAGCACCGCCGCCGCCACCGGGATCTCGCCCCGTTCACCGGCCAGCGCCGCCAGCCGCAGCAGTCGCTCCATCCAGAGCTGCCGCCATCCCGTGCCGAATTGAGTGGGAGTGAGCACGGTCTGGAGCACGCCGGTGCACGGGCCCGTTCAGGCTGGCATTTCGCCAGAGTGCGCTCTCGCTTCGGCCAGGATTCCTGCCGCGCCGACCAGCAGAATGAAATCCCAATCCGCCCTGCCCTTGGCTGTGACGCCTGATTTAGGTCGGGTGCTGGACCCCCTTCCCTTCGCCTCGCCCGGTGCGTTCGATCCCGGCCTGGAAGCCTTCCTGCAGGAGGCCGCCCACCACCTCTGCCGCTGGTTGGGAACGGCGGCTGATCGTCCGCCCCTACCGGGGCTCAGCCTGCTGCCGGAGGTGGAGCCGCAGCTGCTTGGCGTTAGTGGCGAGCGGCTGCTGGCAGATCTGCAGCTGCTGATGGAGGGCTCCTACAACCCCGGCCATCCCGGTGCCCTGGCCCACCTCGATCCGCCGCCGCTGACCTCCTCGCTGGTGGCGGATCTGGTCTGCGCCGGCCTCAACAACAACCTGCTGGCGGAGGAGCTGTCGCCAACCCTGAGCCGGCTGGAGCGCAGCCTCTGCGGCTGGCTGGCCCGCCGGGTCGGCCTGGGCGATGGCGCTAGCGGTGTCCCGGCCAGCGGCGGCAGCCTCAGCAACCTGATGGCCCTGGTCACCGCCCGCCACAGCCGCGGCCTGCAGACCTGCGGTGAGGCCGTGGTGATCGGCAGTGCCGATCTCCACGTGTCGATCGACAAGGCGCTGGTGGTGATGGGCCTGGCTCCCGAGGCCTTGCGCCGCCTGCCTGTGGACGCGGCGGGCCGGCTCGATCCCGGCCAGCTTGAGCGCGAACTGATCGAACTGGAGCGGCGGGGCAGGCCGGTGATCGCCGTGGTGGCCAGCGCCGGTACCACCGTGCGCGGGGCGGTCGATCCCCTGACTGCCATCGCTGCGGTCTGCCGCCGGCACGGGGTCTGGCTGCACGTGGATGGGGCGATCGGTGGGGTGCTGGCGCTGAGCGAGCGGCACCGCGAGCGGGTGGAGGGAATCGGCCTGGCCGATTCGATCACTTTGAACCCCCAGAAGCTGCTGGGAATCACCAAGACCTCGTCGCTGCTGTTGCTCGCCGATCCCGGCCTGCTGCCGGCCACCTTCGCCACCGGGCTGCCCTACATGGAGCCGAGCTGGGGCCCCTGCCATGGAGGCGAATCAGGGCTGCAGGGCAGCCGCAGCGCCGAGATTCTCAAGCTCTGGCTTGGGCTGCGCCAGCTGGGTCTTGAAGGCATCGACCGGCTGATCGAAGCGGCGATCGGCCGGCGCCGGCGGCTGCGCAGCGCGCTGGAAACCGCCCTTCCCCAGGGGGCCCTCAGCCTGCTGAGCGGGCCTCTCCACCTGCTGGCCTTCCGGCCCGCTGGCTTGGACGCCAGTGCCAGCGCTAGCTGGTCGGCCCAGTGCCGCGCCGATCTGATGGCGGAGCAGCTGATGCTCTCGCGCCCGCTGTATCACGGCCATCACCACCTCAAGGCCGTGCTGGGCAATCCCCACACTGGAGAGGCTGAACTGGAGATGCTGGTGGCCGTGGTGAAGCGATCCCTGCCGACGATCGCCGCTCCGAACGCCGCTCCGAACGCCGGCATCGGGGCTGCCAGCCTGGGTGCGGTTGGAAACGACAACGGCGCGAGGGTTTCCCATGGTTGAACCGAATGTCAGGGGCCGCTGGGTGGCGATCCTGACCGGAGCGATCTCGATCCTGATCGGGGTGCTCTACCTCGGGCTGATCACCGTGCTCGACGCCCGCGGCCCGCTCCTGCCCCCCCCTCCCGAGGCCCTGGGCGTGGTGGCAGCTGCGGATCCTTCCGCCGTTGCAACGGCTCCACCACCCGCTGATAAGCCGCTTCCAGAAAGCTCTTCAGGGCTCCCTCCCGCCGGTTGAGGTCGTACTGGCGGCGCACCACCTCCTGCAGACCGCCGTCTCCCCAGTCCTGGTCCTGCTCGAAATAGGTCAGCACGCTCTGGCCGGCGATACGGGTCAGCCAGGCGGCACTCACCCCCTGGACCACCTTGCTGAGGGCCAACGCCGGCAGGTTCAGCGTCAACGCTGAGCCGATCAGGCCCAGCCCTCCCTTGATCACGCCGAGGCCGGCCAGGCTGCGGCCCACCGAAAGGGCCAGCTCCTGGCCACTGGCGCGGGAGATCTCAACGCCGTAGACCCGGCCGATTTCCATCACCATCTGGGCGTTCACCGCCGCGGTGCCAAGCAGGTCGACGACCGGCAGGGGCGTGACCACCAGCACCCCGGCGCCGATCCACATGTAGCGCTCGATCAGCGTTTCGCTATCCCGCCGCCGTTGGCGCGACAGCATCTCTCGGCTCGCATCACCGAGGCGCCTGCTCTGCAGCAGGATGTTGTCGGCGATCAGCTCCTCGCCGTCCTGTTTGAGCACCGTGGCCAGACGCTGCAGCAGAGCTTCGATCTCCGGAGCGGGCTGGAGCGGTTGACCGCCGGGCCTCGGCACCGATTGGGGCGCGGCACTGGCGGGGATCACGTCCCCCGCCTCGATCCGGCCGGCGGTTCGTTGGCGCAGCAGCTGCAGCAGGCGGCGCTCTTCCTCGTCGCCGCGCAGATCACATTTGTTGAGCACGAGGATCAGCCGCTTGCCCAGGCCGGCGAGGGCCTCGAACACCTCCAGTTCCGTGGCCCGCAGATCCCCGTCCACCACCAGGATCAGCAGGTCGGCCCGGGCGGCCCGCTGGCGGGCATTGGTTTCGCGTTGGCGGCCATCTGCGCCTGCTTCGAGAATGCCCGGCGTGTCCACCAGTTGCAGCCCGCGGCGCAGACCCTTCAGCCGCAGCTGGTAGCTGTGGCAATCGGCCGTTGAGCCCATCGGCGCCCCCACCTCCCCCACCACTTCGTTGAGCAGGGCGCGGATCAAGGAGGTCTTGCCGGATGAGCCTGCGCCGAACAGCACCAGCACCAGGTCGCCGCGGGCCAGGTCGGCTTCCACCTGCTCCCGTTCCTGGCGCAGGACTTCCTTGGCGACGTCGTCGCGGACGCGCTCCAGCATCTGGTCGATGGCCTGCAGGTTGCGCTCCGCCGCCTCCTGGCGGCTGGCGAGCGGTTCACGTAGCGCTTGGGATGACACGTTCCGGCGGCGCGGCCCGCGCCAGGCCAGCAGCCACGGCCAGGCCAGCCGCAGGGCCAGCAGGCCGCCAGCTCCGATGATCAGCAGCAGCACCGGACCCACCAGCCAGGCGGGCAGCAGGACGTTGAGCTGCCAGAGCAAGGTGTTGACGGCCTGCAGCAGCAGGGAGAGAGCCACCACCGCCAGCAGGGCGGCTCCGAACCACAGCCAGGGACGCAAGCGCCGCATCAGGGTCCGGCCGCCTTGGCCTTCAACGCGCTAGCCGGCACCGGGCCGGAGGCGCGGATGATGTCGCTCCATAGCGCGGCAGCCACGGCGCTGGAGCCAGCGGTGGGCTTGTTCTGATCATTGCCCAGCCAGATGCCCATCACCCAGTGGCGCCTGGGCTCATAACCCACATAGACCAGATCGCGCCCTTCGTTGGTGGTGCCGGTCTTGCCGCCCTCCTCCCCGCCGAGGGAGGCGCCGCCGCCGGTGCCCGCGCGCACGACGCTGCGCAGCAACCCCTGCATCTGCTTGGCATGCTCGGGTTTGAGCACGGGCCTGGCCGGGCTGATCACCCGATCAGGGGCCTCCTGGCGCTCAAGGCAGCGGGCACTCTCGAGGCCGCCGCAGGTTTCGGCGTCGGTGAGGCGGCGGATTGTGCTGGGGGCATGCCAGATTCCGCCATTGGCGACGGCCCCGTAGGCGGCGGTGAGCTCGATCAAGCGCACCTCGCTCTGACCGAGGGCCAGGCCGGGAACCGCCTCAAGCGGCGTGCGGATGCCCAGGTCTTCGGCCATCTGCTTCACCTTTTCGAGCCCCACCTGCTGGGCCAGGCGTAAGGCCGCGGTGTTGCTGCTGACCGCGAAGGCCTGGCGCAGGCTGAGGTTGCCCCGGCAGGAACTGGTGAATGTCTGACCTGCCCAGGTGAGGGCATCGCAGCGAATGCCGCTGCCGGGCGCCTGGCCTTTCTGCAGTGCGGCCAGGTAGGTGAACAGTTTGAAGGTGCTACCCGGCTGGCGCAGAGCCATGCTGGCCCGGTTGAACTGGCTGCGGCGGTAGTCGCGGCCGCCGGCGATCGCCAGCACCCCGCCGCTGCGCGAATCGAGCACCACCACCGCCCCCTCGTCGACGCCGGCCGGGGCGCCGGAGTCGAGCCTGCGCCGCAACCGTTGTTCCACCACCTGCTGCAGCGCGGGGTCGAGATGGGTTTCGACCAGGAAGTTGCCTTCGGCGGCCACATCGGCTCCCAGCAGATCCTCCAGGTCGGCGCGCACCTGATCGGTATAGAAGGGCGCCGGTCGGCTGCGGCCGGCCCGGCAGGCGTTGGCCCCGAGCTGAACCGGCTGGCGCCGGGCCTGGCGGGCACGGTCGGCGCTGATGCGCCCGGTATCAGCCATTTTCAGCAACACCCCATTACGGGCTTTGAGCGCGGCCTGGGGGTTGCTGCAGGGATCGTTGCCGTTGGGAGAAGGCAGCAGGCCCACCAGCAGGGCGGCCTCCTCCAAACTGAGCTTGGCGGCAGGCTTTTCAAAAAACGAGCGGGCGGCATCTTCGAAGCCCCAGCCCACCCCCAGATAGACCCGGTTGAGATAACTCAGCAGCAGGTCTGCCTTGCTGAAACGCGCCTCCAGCTGCAGGGCCACGAGCAATTCCCGCCATTTGCGCACCAGGGTTTCCCCCTGGCCCACCTGTTCGGGATAAAGGCTGCGGGCCAGCTGCTGGGTAAGCGTGCTGCCCCCCTCCAGCACCCTGCCGCCCAGCACGTTGGTGACCAGGGCCCGGGCCGTCCCGATCGGGTCGACGCCGGGATGCCACCAGAAGCGACTGTCCTCACTGGCCAGCAAGGCCTCCACCAGCACGCTCGGATAGCCGCTCAGGGTCTTGTTTTCGCGGTGTTCGCTGGATTCAGGGGAATTGAGCGGGCGGTTCTGCCGGTCGTAGAGGGCCAGCGGGCCGCGCACGGGCGCCAGGCTGCCGCGCACCGGCACCCGCAGCAGGGAGAGCCCCAGCAGGCCGACCCCGGCGATGGCGGCGGCAGCGGCCGCCAGGCTGGCGCTCGCCGCGAGTCGCAGCAGGCGCGGCCTTGATCGGCTCTGGAAAACCAGCTCCGGCAGGCCCGGCTCGGAGGGGGGGCCAAAACGCAGCGCATCACCGTCGCGCAGCAGCAGTTGCCGGATGGGCCGGCCCTGCCAGTAGAGGCCATTGGTGGAGCTGTCGTCACGGATCAGCCAGTCCTGGCCGACCTGCTCAAGCAGGGCGTGGCGCTTGCTCACCGCCGGGTGATCGATGCGGATCTCCAGCTGGCTGTCGCGGCCGATGCGGTAGAGGCCGCCGTGAAGGCTGATCCGGCGGCTGGCCCGGCCCGGCTGGAACACGTCGAGCAAGGCCTCGCTCGGCGGGGCCGCCGCTGGCAGGCCCTTGTTCAACCTCTCAACGCCCAGCACGGCGCTGGCCCTCCCAGAAATCGAGGGCCAGGAAGAGCACCGCCAGGTTGATGGCCACATCGGCCAGGTTGAACACCGGGAACCGGATCGGCACCAGATCGAGAAAATCCACCACCCCGCCCAGCCGCCAGCGATCGAGGCCATTGCCCAGGGCGCCGCCCAGCAGGCAGCCCACTCCCAGCGCCTGCCAGCGCCGCAGGGCACTCTGGCGTTGGATCCAGATCACCAGGCCGACCGCCACCACAAAGCTCACCAGCCCCAGCACGGCGGTGGCCTGGCTGAACAGGCTGAAGGCGGCGCCGGTGTTGAACAACAACCGCAGGCGCAACACCCCGGGGATGAAGTCTCTGGGGACCGCCTCACTGAGCGCGTCCACGGCCCAGAGCTTGCTGAGCTGATCGAGCAGCACAACGACCACGGCCGCCAGCCAGGCGATGCGTCGGCCTCGGTTGGGGCTGGCTGTCATTAGGGGATGGCTGTCATCAGGGAATAGCTGGCTTCATGATTCGACCAGAAGGAGTTTGCGCAAGGGCACCGCCAGCACGGCCACGGCACAGCAGAGCAGTGCCTGGGGCAGGAGTGGTCCGAGGCTGTAGCCGATCAGCAGATCGCCCAGGCTGTCACCCCAGCGGCCGGCCAGCCCACCGATCAGCAGGTTGGCGATGCCAGAGAGCTGAATCACCAGCAGGCCCATCAGGGCCGCCCCCAGCAGGCGCAACAGATCGCCCATCCCCTCCTGGCGGGCGAGGCGGCCGGTCAGCCAGCCCGCTGGAACGAAGCCAGCCAGATAGCCGAAGCCTGGATCCAGCAGATAGGCCAGGCCGCCACCGCTTTGAAAGACCGGCATCAACAGCAGCCCCAGGCTGAGGTAGGCCACCGCTGCCAGCAGGGCGGGCCGTGGGCCGCAGACCAGGGCAGTGAGCAGCAGGGCTGGCACCTGGGCGGTGACGGGCAATTCCTGAAAGATGACGCCACCCCCTGAGGCCGGCAGCGGAATGAAGGTCTGAATCAGACCTCCACTGATGATCAGCAGCAATCCGACAACGGCGCCGCTCCAGTTGGCTAAGGCCCGCACACGCAGAGATAATGGTTCTCTCCATCCTGCTGTAGTGGAGAGTCACGGAGCGTTTTTGATGATGGCTTCTGCGGATCTTGAGCACCCCACCCCCCTGAGCATCGGCGCCAGGGTGCGTTTGAAGCTGCCTCCCGACTACCTCAAAACCGCCGATTCCAGGCCGATGCTGCGGCCTCCCGACCTGGTGGATGTCGGTGAGATCGGCCAGGTGACGGCCCTCAAGTCGGGCAACGAGCTGGCCGTTCGCTTCCGCCGCGGCACCTTCCTGCTGCGGGCCGATCAGCTCAGCGTCGCCGAGACCGAAGAGCTCAGCGGATGAGCGGACCAGACCCGCTCGGCGGCTGAGAGGGCCGAAGTTGGACCACAGAGACTGAGGCTGGGCCCAGCCAGCAGGCTGCGGGCGCAGGTCCAGAGATCGCCTGGGGTCAGCTTCTCGGCGCGGCGACTGGCCTCATCCGGGTAGGTCCACTCCAGACCGTGACCCAGCACCAGAACTTGGCGATCGGCAATCTGACCGCAGGTCTGACGGCCCGCGGCGACCAGACCCCGGTATTTGGCCAGAGCCAGCTGCCATTCCGTGTCGCTCAGCGGTTGATCCAGCAGCCGTTGCCATTCCTGCAGCAACTGACTGGTGGCTTCAGCGGCTCGCTCCGCCGAGCTGGAGAGATGGAAGACAAAGGGGGCCCCGCCGCGTCGCGCCGGCAGGTGAACGCCGACGTCGTAGGCCAGGCCCTGCTCTTCGCGCAGGGACACGAACAGGCGACTCGACATGCCGATGCCCAGATGGCACTGGAGCAAGCGCAGGGCCAGTGAGCGGGGATCGCCGAGCGGAACCGTGACGGCTCCCAGCATCAGCACCAACTGTTCGGTGTCCTGGGCCTCACAGGCCAGGGAGGCGACGCTGCGCCCGGCAGGCCCGGGTGCCATCGCCGGAGCAGTGGTGGGCCAGCCATCTCCGCTGGGCTCGAGAAGGGCCCGCAGCTGGGTTGGCGGCTGACCGGCGATCACCAGCACCGCTCCCTGGCGGCCGAGTTGGTCGGCGGCCTCCAGCAACTGGGGTCGCCCCAGGGCGGCCAATTCCTGGTCCACCCCGAGGGGGTCATGGCCATAGGGACCGTCGCCATAGAGCTGGTGGCGCAGCAGATCATGGGCCTGCTGGAAGGGGTCCTCCCGCTGGCGATTGAGGGCCTGGAGGTTGAGCTGGCGCTCCAGGCTGATCTGGTCGTTGGCCAGCCAGGGGTTGCGCACCATCGTCTGCAGCAGGGGCAGCAGGGCCGGGCTGTCGGCACTGGCGCACTTGAGGCTGATCAGCAGGCCGTCTTCCGACGCCTCGCAGCGCAGCTCATCGCCCAGACCTTCAACCAGATCGGCCAGGGCCTCACCACTGAGGTCACCGCAGCCCCGGCTGAGCAGTCCGGCCAGCAACTGGGCGCGCCCCCGTTGTCCGGCGGGGTCTCCAGAGCTGCCGCCCCGGATCAGGAGCTTGACGGACACGATCGCCGGGCCGGGCCTTTGAATCACCCAGACCGGGCAGCCGCCTTTCAGCGTGAAGCTCTCCGGCTCCGGCAAGCGGGGGGTGGGGGCATGGCTCATGCCGGCAAGACAAGCAGACGGCAGGCCAGGTCGGGATCCAGTCGCGGCAGCATCTGCTCCTTGAGCCGCTCCACGCTCCAGCCGGCGAGTAGCTCAAGTGGATGGTTCAGCGGAGTCAGCCGCCCCCAGAGGCCCTGGTGGCCGGTCAGGCCAGCCACCGAGGAGGCCGATTCCAGGCCGAAGCGATAACCGTTGGAAACCAGGCGCCGCGCGCGCTCCAGTTCCTGCTCGGTGGGGAGCTGATCGGCGAGCTCACGCAGCACCTTGGCGATCTCGGCTTCAACCTGGTCGGCCTGCTCCGCCTCAAAGACGGCTTCGAGCATGGCCAGGCTGCCGGCCTCCAGCACGTTGAGATCCAGGTCGATGCTCTCGACGATCCTGAGGTCTTCCCGCAGCCGTTGCACCAGCCGACTGCGCTTGCCCTCAGCCAGCAGGGTGGTGAGCAGGTCGGCGCCGGCAATGGCGTCGAGATCGGCTGCAGCCGGAAACTCCCAGACCATCAACAGGCGGGCAGCCTCAAGCCGTGGTAGACGCAGGTCGTGGCGGCCGCTTTGCAGGTGCAGGCTTGGAAAGGGTGCACCGCCCGGATCCTCGATCAGATCGTTGGCGGCGGGCAGAGTGACCAAGGCACTGGCGGCCACATGGCGCTCCAGCTCCAGCGCCCCGACCGCACCGGCCATCGCCAGGCTGCAGTTCTCGGCCCGGTAGCGCCGCCGATGGAACTGGGCCATCCGTTGCGGGTCATGGTCGAGCAGGGCCTGGCGGTCGCCGAGGATCGGACGGCCATAGGGATGGCCGGGACAGGCCAGGGCCAGCAGCCGCTGAAACGCCACCTCTTCAGGCTGGTCTTCGCTCTGGGCCAATTCCTCCAGCACCACCTGCTTCTCCATGCCGAAGTCGTCGGCATGGAGGCGGGGATCAAGCACCAGATCCAGCAGCAGGTCGAGGGCTTCGTGGGCCGCTTCCGGTGGAATCAGCACGTGATAGTGCACATCGTCGAAGCCGGTGGCGGCGTTGCTGCTGCCACCGAGGGCCTCGATGCGCCGATCGAATTCACCGGCGGCGAGCTGGCCGCTTCCCTTGAACACCATGTGCTCAAGGAAGTGGGCGATCCCCGACTCCTCAGCTGTTTCGGTGCGGCTTCCTGCCGCACACCAGAAATCCAGGCAGACCACCGGCGCCTGCTCCTGGTCGACGCTCACCACACGCACCCCGTTGGCAAGGTTGGAGCTGTGGGGCGCCGGGAAGATCTCGGGCGATTCGGCTGGAAGCGGCAAGTGGGGAACTGTGCAGGCAGAACCTGCAGGCATGGGAGGATCTGCATTCTGCTGGCTGAAGCAGCGTTCGTGACCAGAACCGCTCCCCACGCCGGAAGCATCCACCCCTTGGTGGATGCCCTGGCTGACCAAATCCGCGAGAGCTGGAGCAGCCTGCCGGGGTTAGCTCCCCTGCCGATCGCTCCAGACCTCGAAGCGATCAGCGGCAGCCTCGATGGCGAGAAGTTGTTCATCCGCAACGAGTTGAAGCAGTGCCGGGGCCTGCGCAAACTTCACCTCGAAACAGCCCGGCTCGGTGCCGGTCTGCAAATCCTTCACTGCGTGTTTTTCCCGGATCCCCGCTTCGATCTACCGGTGTTCGGTGCCGACATCGTCGCGGGCCCGGCCGGTGTCTCCGCCGCCATCGCCGATCTTTCGCCCACCGGTGCCACCCTGCCTGCCGGCATCGTCACTGGCCTGGAGGCGTTGCCGGTCCACCCGTTCAGCCAGCCGCGCGAGCTGCCGGCCTGGGGCACGATCTTCTCCCCTTTCGTGCGCTTCGTGCGGCCGGTGACCCCCGCCGAAGAGGGCTGGTTCATCGAGGAGGTCAAGGGGCTCCTGGCCGTGCTCGGCAAGGCCGTGATTGAAGGCAGCGAGCAGCCCCCAGACCACGCCGCTAGCCTGAATCGCTATCACGGGCAGCTGTCGTATTGCCAGCAACAGAAACGCAACGACAAGACACGACGGGTTCTGGAGAAGGCGTTCAACCCAACCTGGGCGAACCGTTACATCGAGGAACTCCTGTTCGACGACCCGAGCCCGCCGCCGTCCCTGGGGCCTGGTGGCAGCGTCGCTGGCTGATCGCTCTTGTTGGGCTACTCGTGCTCGGCGGCGCTGGGGCCCTGGTCTGGAAGCTGGGCCAGCCATCGGCCCCGCCTGCGCAGGCGGCCCTGCCCAAGCAGGTGGTTCCAGCCGAAGCCGTTTCGGCCCTCGGCCGGCTTGAGCCAGCCGGAGATGTGCGCAAGCTCGCCGCCCCGATCACCGGCATCGGCGGCAGTCCCCGGATCACCGCGTTGCTGGTGCAGGAAGGCGATCGGGTTGTGCCCGGCCAGCTGCTGGCCCGCTTTGATAACGGCCCTCCGTTGCAGGCGGAACAACAGTTGCTGCGCAGCCGCATTGAGAACCTCAGCCGCCAGTTGGTGGTGATCGAGCGTGACATCAACCGCTATCGCCAGTTGGCCAAGGCAGGCGCTACGGCCGCGGCGGATCTGGAGAACCGCGAGCTGCGCTTGATCGAAGTGCAGGGAAGCCTGCGGGAAGCCCGCGACGAGCTCGTCAAGGTGGAGGCCGATCTGGTCAACACCGTGCTGACGGCCCCGATCGCCGGCACCGTGCTGCGGCTGCAGGCCAGGGTCGGCGAACGGCCCGGCGATGCCGGCATCCTTGAGCTCGGCGCCGGCGACCGGATGGAAGCGGTGGCTGAGGTTTATGAAAGTGACATCAACCGGATCCAGGTGGGTCAACCGGCCACAATCACCAGTGAGAACGGCGGTTTCAGCGGCACCCTCAACGCCAAGGTGATCCGCATCAGCCCCCAGGTGCGTCAACGGGACGTGCTCTCCACCGACCCCACCGGCGACGCCGACGCCCGGGTGGTGGAAGTGCGGCTGAGCCTCGATCCAGAGGATTCCAACCGGGTGCGCAACCTGGTGGGAATGAAAACGATCACCCGTTTTCTGCCGTGAGCGGGCGGGGCTGTTGGGGCCGGCTCTGGGGGGCGCGGGCGATTCCGCTGGCCTGGCTGCTGCTCACCCGCCAACCGGTGCGGCTGGCGGTGGCGCTGGCGGGCATCAGCTTCGCCGGCATCTTGATGTTCATGCAGCTGGGCTTCCGCGACGGGCTGTTCGATGCCAGCGTCACGATCCACAAGGAGTTCGACGCCGATCTGGTGCTGATCAGCCCGCGCACGATCAGCTCGGTCAGCATGTCCGGCTTTCCGAGGCGGCGGCTGGTGCAGAGCCTCGCCGATTCCGAGGTGGCAGGGATCACGCCGGTGAACTGGAACCTGATGATCTGGCGCAACCCAGAAAACCGCAGCACCCGCTCGATTCTGGCGATCGGCTTTGAGCCCAACGATCCGCTGTTTCTCGACCCGGAGCTGAAGATCAAGGCCCAGGCGCTCACCCAGCAGGGCCGGGTTCTCTTCGATGAGCAGTCAAGGGAGGAATTCGGTCCGGTGGGCGAGTGGTTCCGCGAAGGCCGCACCGTTGAAACCGAGGTGGACGGCAAACGGGTGCGCGTGGCCGGGCTGGTGGGCCTGGGCCCCTCGTTTGGTGCCGACGGCAACCTGATCACCAGCCGCGAAACCTTTCTGCGCCTGAGGCCCGGCACGCCGCCCGGGAGCATCGAGGTGGGCCTGATCCGGGTGACCCCCGGGGCTGATCCGGTCGCCGTGCAGGCGCGCTTGCAGGCCCTGCTGCCCCAGGACGTGTCGGTGCTGACCAAGAGCGAATTCGAAGAAGCCGAGAAGGACTACTGGCGCAGCAGCACGGCGATCGGTTTCATCTTCACCCTTGGCGCTGGCATGGGCTTTGTGGTCGGCTGCGTGATCGTCTATCAGATCCTCTACAGCGACGTCAGCGACCACCTGCCGGAGTACGCCACCTTGATGGCGATGGGTTATCCGCTCCGTTCCCTGCTGGGGGTGGTGGCCCGGGAAGGCCTGCTGCTGGCGATGCTCGGCTATCTGCCGGCCTATGGCGTGGGCCAGGGGCTCTATGCCCTGGTGCGTGCCGCCACCAAATTGCCGGTCGAGATGAACACCACCCGAGCGGTGGTGGTGTTCAGCCTGATTCTGGTGATGTGCATGGGCTCAGCCACGATGGCGATGCGCCGCCTGGCCGACGCCGATCCAGCCGAGATCTTCTGATCGGCCCAGAGCTTCAGAACCCATCGCGGCCCCCAACCCTTCAGCCCATGGCCTCCTCCACTCACCGCAATGGATCCCAGGCCAATGGATCAAATTCCGACGGATCCCAGCCCCCGGCGACGGTGGAGGTTCGTGGCCTTTGTCATTGGTATGGCGAAGGGGAGATGCGCCGCCAGGTTCTCGCGGACGTCGATCTCTCCATCCACCCGGGCGAGGTGGTGCTGCTCACGGGCCCATCGGGATGCGGCAAGACCACCCTGCTCACCCTGGTGGGGGGATTGCGTCAGGTTCAGCAGGGCCAAGTGCGGGTGCTGGGGCAGGCCCTGAAGGGATCGAGCCGGGGCCAGCGCCAGCGCCTGCGCCGCCAGATCGGCATGATTTTCCAGGGCCACAACCTGCTGCGTTGTCTCAGCGCCGAGCAGAACGTGCAGATGGGCTCCGACCTGCTGCCGGGTCTGAGCTACCGGGCCCGGCGTGATCAGGCGCGCGAATGGCTGCGGGCGGTTGGGCTGGGCGACCACCTGGCCAAGGCCCCCCACGACCTCTCCGGTGGCCAGAAGCAGCGGGTGGCGATCGCCCGGGCGCTGGCCGCCCACCCGAGGCTGCTGCTGGCCGATGAACCCACCGCCGCCCTTGACAGCCGCAGTGGCCGGGATGTGGTGGATCTGCTCAAAGGTCTGGCCCGCGAGCAGGGCTGCGCCGTGCTGCTGGTGACCCACGACCCGCGCATCCTCGATGTGGCTGATCGGTTGGTGGAAATGGAGGATGGCCGCCTCCGGCTCTCTCCCTCGTCTGCTCCACTGGTGGCCCTGGCCTGATGGCCAGGAGTAGGATGGTTTTTCTATCCCCAAGAACAACGGTTCTCGATGTCGAAACGCAGGAATCTGAAGAAGGAAAAGCAGGAACGCAACCGCTCCTACGCCCGTAAGTTCAAGAAGCGCAAGTTGCGCAACGACGGTCGCGGTGAAGGCGCTGGCAACGGCGTCACCGGCACGGCCAACAACGGCGGCGCCGCCGACTGACCCGCAGACGCATGTTTCCAAGCGTCGTCATCCCCACCTACAACCGGCGACCGATCCTCGAGAAGTGTCTGCGCGCCCTGGAGAACCAGGACCCGGCCGCTTCGGTTGATCGTTATGAGGTCGTCGTCGTTGACGACGGCTCCACCGATGGCACCGCCGAGTGGCTGCGCCAGGAGGCAGCCAGTTTTCCCCATGTGCGCCTGATCGAGCAGGACCATGGCGGTGCCGCTGCCGGGCGCAATCGCGGTGTGGATGAAGCCCGCGGAGACGTGATCGTTTTCATCGACAGCGATCTGGTGGTGACGGCCGGCTTCCTTGCCGCCCATGCCACAGCCCTGGAGCGCCACTGGCGCCAGAGCGGTAACAAACTGTGCTTCACCTACGGCGCGGTGATCAACACCAGTAACTTCGCCGATCCCAGCAGCGAGCCCCACAAGCTCAGCGATCACTCCTGGGCCTATTTCGCCACCGGCAATGTGGCCATCGACCGCGACCTGCTGGAGCGCTCCGGCCTGTTTGACACGGGCTTCCGGCTCTATGGCTGGGAAGACCTGGAACTGGGTGAACGGCTGCGGCGGATGGGCGTGGTGCTGGTGCGTTGCCCGCAGGCCCCCGGCTATCACTGGCACCCGGCCCTGAGCCTGGAGCAGGTTCCCGATCTGGTGCGCCTGGAGCAGGAACGGGCCCGGATGGGTCTGGTTTTTTACCGGAAACACCCCACCCGTCGGGTGCGCTTCATCATCCAGTTCACCTGGCTGCATCGGCTGCTCTGGGAACTGCTCACCGCCGGTGGCCTGCTCAATGAGCGCAGCCTCAGGCCCTTGCTGGCCTGGCTGCTGCGCCGTGGCCATTCCGACCTGGCGATGGAACTGCTGCGCCTGCCGCTCAACCGCATCGGTGTGCGCGCCCTCTTCCGCGAAGCCCGCGCCGCTGGGCTCAGCTGAAAATCAGCCCAGCAAGCGCTTTGGTAGCTTGGGTAGTCCCTAAAAACACCGCACACCTGTCCGTTTCGGGTGCTCAGGCGAATCCCGGCCGCTCCTATCCCCACTCCCACTGGAGCTGGCGATAGAGCTGCTCCGCTCTGATCCCTGGCAGGTGGAGGCGAACCCGAAACCCCACCCCTTAACCATGGCTGTCGTAACCCTCTCCGAAATGATGGAGGCGGGTGCCCACTTTGGGCACCAAACCCGTCGTTGGAACCCCAAGATGTCGCGCTACATCTATTGCGCGCGCAACGGAGTTCACATCATCGATCTCGTGCAGACCGCCATCTGCATGAACAACGCCTACAAATGGACCCGCAGTGCCTCCCGCGCTGGCAAGCGTTTTTTGTTCGTCGGCACCAAGAAGCAGGCCTCCGAGGTGATCGCCCTTGAAGCGGCCCGCTGCGGTGCCTCCTACGTGAACCAGCGCTGGCTGGGCGGCATGCTCACCAACTGGAGCACGATGCGCGCCCGCATCGATCGGCTCAAGGATCTTGAGCGGATGGAATCGTCTGGCGCCATCGCCATGCGCCCCAAGAAAGAAGCCGCTGTGCTGCGGCGCGAACTGGACCGTCTGCAGAAGTATCTGGGCGGTCTCAAGAACATGCGCCGCCTGCCCGATGTGGTGATCCTCGTCGACCAGCGCCGCGAATCCAACGCGGTTCTGGAATGCCGCAAGCTCGATATCCCCCTGGTGTCGATGCTGGACACCAACTGCGATCCCGATCTCACCGACGTGCCGATTCCCTGCAACGACGACGCGGTGCGCTCCGTTCAGCTCGTGCTCGGTCGCCTCGCCGACGCGATCAATGAGGGCCGCCACGGCGACTCCACCGATCAACGGGCCAGCGAAGACGAGGAGGGCTGAGGCCCCGGGGCCGTCCGCCTGGCCGGCCCTCCCTCACCCATCCCATTCCAGCTCTCCTCCCCCTTTCTCTCTTCTCCTTTTCTCCCCATGGCTGAGATTTCAGCAAAGCTCGTCAAGGAACTGCGCGACAAGACCGGCGCAGGAATGATGAACTGCAAGAAGGCGCTCCAGGAAGCCAATGGCGACATGACCAAGGCGACCGAGTGGTTGCGTCAGAAGGGGATCGCCACCGCCGAGAAGAAGGCGGGTCGCACCGCTGCTGAAGGCTCGATCGGCAGCTACATCCACACCGGTGCCCGGGTGGGCGTGCTTTTGGAGCTGAACTGCGAAACCGATTTCGTCGCCCGCGGTGATGTCTTCCAGGATCTGCTGCGCAACGTGGCGATGCAGATCGCCGCCTGCCCCAGCATCGAATACGTCAGCACCGATCAGATTCCAGCGGAGATCGTTGAGCGCGAGAAGGTGATCGAAATGGGCCGCGACGACCTCGCCGGTAAGCCCGACAAGATGAAGGAAAAGATTGTCGACGGGCGCATCGGCAAGCGACTCAAGGAGCTGGCCCTGCTGGATCAACCCTTCATCAAGGACAGCTCGATCACGGTGGCCGAACTCGTCAAGCAGGTGGCCGGCCAACTCGGTGAAAACATCCAGGTTCGGCGTTACACCCGCTACACCCTCGGCGAAGGCATTGAGGTCGAGCAGAGCGACTTTGCTGCCGAAGTGGCTTCAATGGGCGTCGGCACCGCCTGAGCACCTCCTGAGCTCCATCGCGCCTGAGCACCTTCGCCTGAGCCCTGCCCAGCCCTCTCCTCCTCCCCCCATGGCCTTGGATTCCAGAGCCACTGCATTGACGGAGGCCACCGACCAGCTTGAGCGGCTTTCCCAGCGGCTGCTGGAAGGCAACGGGGCTTTGTACAGGGATCTGGCCCTCTACCTGCAGGTGCTCAGGGAAGGCCTGCCGATGGCGGTGCAGCAGGCCACCTTCCATGTGGCCACCCAGCTGGTTCCAGAGCGTTATGGTGCCCTGGCTGAAGGCCGGCGTCAGGAGCTGCAGCAGCGCTTGGCTGAGCTGGTGAAGCGCTGCGGTTGCTTGCTCACCCTGGAGCAACTGGTGGTGCTCGGCCAGCAAGTGCGACGGGAGCGGAGGCGCCAGCAGCGGCGGGAGCAACAGCGGCTGATGGCGTCGATGCTGGACGGGGGCGATTCAGAGACGGCTTCCTCGCCTGCGGCCCAGGCTCCCTTGCCACCGGGTTCGGTGCGGCTCGGCCTTGATCTGCCCCTCTCCGCTGAGTTGTTCGCCTCGGGCCTGCCGGGGCTGGCGGGTCTCACCGACCTGGCCACCCTGGTGGGACCGATAGGTGCCTCAGAGGCCAGTCGCTCCAGGGCGGACGTTGCCGTTGACGACAGCGACGACGAGGGCCTAGGCGACGAAGACAATGACGACTCAGGCGATGACGATGAAGACGGTTCTGACGACGACGACTCTGAAGATGACGACTCAGACGTGGTTGAAGTCCTAACCGCCGAACTGCTGGGAGAAACGGAGGCTGAGCTCGAAGGACAAGCGGAGAGGAAGGCTGACGATCAGGAAGGAACGCCAGGGAATGGGGAGACCACCGAAGCGATCGAGCCCTCGCTTGTGCCCCGGCAACCGCTTGAGCTGCTCAAGTGGTGGGACTCCCTCGATCGGGCCCTGGAGCGGCGGCTGCGCAACCTCTCCCATGCGATCAATCTCGACCTGCTTCGCCTCGGTCTGACCCGCAGCTTGCTGCCGATCAATCTTCTCGACGCCGTGCTGGCCGGTCAGGTTGAGGCGATGCCTGCCCCAGCCAACCTGTTGCGGCTGTCGTTGCCCTTTGGCCCTGACGGCATGGCCGGCCAACTGGAGGCGATCGGTTTGCTGTTGCGCAGTGCTGATCTGGAGTTCGATCAGGCCCGTCTGCGCACCTGCCGCCGCCGGTTGGAGCGCAGACGGCAAGATGTGAGCAAAATGGCCCGGCAGTATCGCCACTGGCAGCGGCGGGCCCGGTCGCTTGAGGCGGAGCAGCAGTGGTTGGAAGACAGCCAAACCAACCTGCCGACTCCTCCCTGAGCCGCTCCCCCCAGCCTGGGGCCGACCAGCCTCTGGCAGGCAGGATCGCGACCTTGCAGAAGGCCCTGGAGCTGGAAGCCGCGCGCGGTTTCGCAGATCTCGAAGGCCGGCGGGAGCGCTTCAGCAGCTTCCTGTCGCGCAGCTGCCACGAGCTGGCCGCAAGGCCTGCTTCACCCAGCCTTGATGCTGCCCTGGCCGCCCTGGCGGCGGAATTCAGCGCCTACGCCAAGCTGAGCCTCAGCGCCCGGCAGAACCTGGTGCGGCGCTGCCGCGAGCGGCTGCATGGCCTGCGCCGCAGCCTGGAGCCGGCAACCCCCTTCGCCCCGCCGCGCCTGCGCCTGGCTGCGAGCCAGACCGTGAGCCAGACCAGAGCCACCCCGCTGGCCGCGCCGATCGGGCCGGACACCCCCTTGGCCGCAATTGCCGGCATCGGCCCCAAGACCGCCACACGGCTGGCTGGCCTTGGCCTGTTGCTGGCCCGCGACCTGCTGCGCCATTACCCCCGTGACTACCTCGACTACGCCCATTTGCTGCGCATCGATGCCCTGGTGCCGGGTGAGACCGCCACGATCGTGGCCACGGTGCGGCGCTGCCATGCCTTTGCCAGTCCGCGCAATCCCAACCTCTCGATCTTGGAACTGCAGCTCCAGGACATCACCGGACGGCTGCGGATCAGCAAATTTTTCGCCGGCAAGCGTTTCACCTCCACGGGCTGGCTGAGGTCCCAGGGACGCCTGTACCCGCTGGGCTGCACCCTGGCGGCCAGTGGGTTGGTCAAGGAAACGCCTTACGGTCCCAGCCTGCAGGACCCCTTGATCGAAGTGCTCGAAGCCCCCAATGCGCCGGTGCGCTCCAGCCAGATCGGTCGTCTGCTGCCTGTGTATGGGCTCACCGAGGGCCTCACCGCCGATCGCCTACGCCAGGCGGTGGCAGCGGTGCTGCCGGCCGCCGGCCCCTGGGGCGATCCCCTGCCCGCTGCCCTGCGCCAGCGGCTCGAGTTGATCGATCGCCCGCAGGCCTTGCAGGGAATCCATGCGCCCACAGACCGGCAGCAGCTCAGGGCCAGCCGGCACCGCCTGGTGTTCGATGAGCTGCTGTTGCTGCAGCTGAACCTGCTGCAACGGCGCCAGCAACAGATCAGCCGTCCCACCCAGCCCCTGGTGCTGCCAGCGAGCCAGGGAAGCCTGGTGGCGGCCTTCCTGGACCTGCTTCCCTTTCCGCTCACATCGGCCCAGCAGCGGGTGCTCGCTGAGATCCGCGCCGACCTCCGTCAGGAGCAGGCCATGGCCCGTTTGCTGCAAGGCGACGTCGGCAGCGGCAAGACCGTGGTGGCGATCGCGGCCCTGCTCACCGCCATCGAGGCGGGTTGCCAGGGTGCCCTGATGGCTCCCACCGAGGTGCTGGCCCAGCAGCACGCCCGCAAGCTGGGCGAATGGCTGCCCCAGATGCACATCAGCACCGCCCTGCTCACCGGCTCCACACCGCGGCCGCGCCGCCAGGAACTGCTGCAGGATCTGGCCAACGGTCAGTTGAAGCTGCTGGTCGGCACCCACGCCTTGCTCGAAGACCCGGTGCAGTTCGCCCGGCTTGGCCTGGTGGTGGTCGATGAACAGCACCGCTTCGGCGTGCGCCAGCGCAACCGCCTGCTTGGCAAGGGACTCCAGCCCCATCTGCTCACGATGACGGCCACCCCGATTCCGCGCACCCTGGCCCTCTCCGTGCATGGCGATCTGGAGGTGAGTCAGATCGACGAACTGCCCCCCGGTCGCACGCCGGTGTGTACCCAACTGCTGCGGGGAAGTCAACGGCAGCAGGCCTACCAGCTGATTCGCCAGCAGGTGGCCCTGGGTCTGCGGGCTTATGTGGTCTTGCCCCTGGTGGAGGAATCGGAAACCCTGGACCTGCGCTCAGCGGTGGAGGTTCACAACCAGCTCAGCGGCGAGGTGCTCGCCGACCTGCGTGTCGGCCTGCTGCATGGCCGCATGGACAGCCACGACAAGCAGGCGGCGATCACCGCCTTCGCTGGCGGCGCCACCGATGTGCTCGTGTCCACCACGGTGGTGGAAGTGGGCGTGGATGTGCCCGAGGCCAGCGTGATGGTGATTGAGCATGCCGATCGCTTCGGCCTGGCCCAGCTGCACCAGCTGCGCGGCCGGGTGGGCCGGGGTGCGGCGGTCTCCCACTGCCTGTTGATCAATGACAGCCGAAATCCTCTGGCCCGCCAGCGCCTGGAGCTGTTGGTGCGCTCCGCCGACGGCTTTGAGATCGCCGAGATGGACCTGCGTCTGCGCGGTCCTGGTCAGGTGCTTGGCACACGCCAGTCCGGCCTGCCGGATCTGGCCCTGGCCAGCCTCAGCGATGACGGCGAGGTGCTCGAGCAGGCCCGCCAGGTGGCCAAGGAGATCCTGGCGGGCGACCCTGAGCTGGCGGTCCATCCGGGCCTGCGCCAGGCCTTGAGCGAACAGCGCCAGGCCGACGCCGCCCGCTTGAATTGAGCGTTCATCGTCTGCGGCGACCCGCCAGCTGATCCCTTGCCACGTCCCTGGAGCACGGTCGCGATCGACGACAACGGCGAAACGCTGATCCCCCTGCCGGCCAGCCTGCATCGCCTTGAGCCCCATCCGTATCAGAGCCTCGGAGCCCCCTATGGCAACGGCGGTTGTCCCTTCCGGCTGCGCCAGGGCGTGGTGGAGCGCCTGTTGATCGCCCAGGCCCAGCTGCAGCGCCAGGATCCAGCCCTGCGGCTGGCGATCTTCGATGCCTGGCGGCCGGTGGCGGTCCAGGCCTTCATGGTGGAGCACGCCCTGGCCAGTGAATGGGCCCTCCGGGGCGTGGCGGCTGAGACGGCCAGTGCCGAGCGGGAGGCCATCCGCGAGCGGGTGAGCCGCTTCTGGGCGCCACCCAGTGAGGATCCAGCCACGCCGCCGCCGCACAGCACCGGCGCGGCCGTTGACCTCACCCTGGCTGAGGCCAGCGGTTCCCCCCTGGCGATGGGCGGCGAGATCGATGCGATCGCTGCGGTTTCAGAGCCGGATCACTACGCCGAAGCGGCGCGCGATCCCAGCAGCCAAGCCGCCCTCTGGCACCATCGCCGCTGCCTGCTGGCCGAGGCGATGGCCGTGGCGGGATTCAGCCAGCATCCCTACGAGTGGTGGCATTTCAGCTATGGCGACCAGCTCTGGGCCTGGCGTTCCCGGCAGCCAACCGCCTGTTACGGCCGCTGGCTAGCCGAGGGTTGAGGCAAGGGCATCGCCTGGAGCTCACGCCAGATCCGGTCGGCCTCATCGCGGCTGAGCAGGTTCTGGCTGGCACAGTCCTTCAGGCTCGCCTCAGCCATTTCAAGCTGCACCTGGCGCAGCCGGAGCAGAACCTTGGTGGATTGGCCAGCGAACTGCTGCAGCTGGCGCCGGTAGGCGCCGAGCATGTTGTCGCTCTGGCAGGTGGCTTGATCGGGACGGTAGGTCGTGACCGGGGCCGCTGGCGGCGGCGGCATCGAACGGCCCTGGGCCAGGGCGGCGCCGGCGGCAAAGGCGGCGATCGGGCCGATCAAACCGAACAGTAACTTTCTCAACGGCAGTCCTTTGAACGGCAGCCTTTTCAACAGCAGGCGACCGATCATCAGTTGGTGGGCAACAGGGCCCGCACCGCTTCAGGACCGAGCTTGCCGACGAAGTCACCAAAGCTGCGCGGCCGGCCCCCGTTTTGGGTCGATTTCCATTCGCACAGCAGGGGCTCCAGGGTGCACTCCAGATCGCTCAGCGGCATCCGCTCCAGGTAGGGGGTGGCCAGGCAGGTGAGGTTCGGTGTGCCGCCCAGCCAGAGCTGGTATTGCTCCACCCCACTGCCCACCAGACCGACTTCGGCCATGTAGGGGCGTGAGCAGCCATTGGGGCAGCCGGTCATGCGCACCAGCAGCGGTTGCTCGATCTCCAGCCGCTGCAGCAGTACTTCGAGGCGATCGAGCACGGCCGGCAGGATCCGCTCCGCTTCGGTGATGGCCAGCCCGCAGGTGGGCAGCGCTGGGCAGGCCAGGGCATGGCGCGCGAGAAGACCCGGTGCTTCCGGTGCGGCAAAGCCCAGGGCAATCAGGGCCGCCCGCAGGCTGGAGCGCTGGGAGGTGCCGATGTTGCAGAGCAACAGGTCTTGATTCGGGGTGAGGCGCACATCGAGCTGGTAGGTCTCAACGAGGCGCCGCAAGCCCTGTTTGACCGTTCCCTCCAGGCGCCCGCAGAGCAGGGGCAGGCCGACGAACCAGAGGCCGCTGCTCTGGCGATGCCAACCGAGATAGTCGGTGAGCTTGGCCTTGGGTTCCGGCCGCAGGCTTTTGAGCGGATGGGGGAAGTAGCGGAGCAGCTCGCCTTTGAACCAGGCGATGCCCCGGTCATGGATCAGGTATTTCATCCGGGCGTGGCGGCGCAGCTCCCGGTCGCCGTGGTCGCGCTGCAGGGCGGCGACCGCCTGGACGAGATCGAGAATGTGCTCGGCGGCCACGTAGCCGAGCGGATCGGCCGTGCGGGCGAAGGTGTCCTCCTTGTTGTGGGTCCGCCCCATGCCGCCGCCCACATACACGTTGCAGCCGCGCAGCCGTCCGCCCGGATCGGTGAACACCACCAGGCCGATGTCCTGGGTGAGCAGATCAACGGAGTTGTCGCCTGGCACCGTGACGGCCACCTTGAACTTGCGCGGCAGGTAGGTGCCCCCGTAGAGGGGCTCGCTGGCATCGCCGCTGAACAGGGCCCCCTGCTGCTGCCGGGCCCGTGCCTTGTTCACCTCAGGGGCAGGGCGGAAGCGATAACTGTGGTCGCCATCCACCCAGAGATCGAGGTAGGAGCCTTCGGCGGCCTGGGGAGCGAGCAGATCGGCGATCTGCTCGGCGAGGGCGCGCGCGGCGGGATAGCCCCCCTTCTCGAAGGGCGCTGCCGGCGCCATCACATTGCGGTTGATGTCACCACAGGCGGCCAGGGTGGAGCCCATGGCGCGCACGATGGTGCCGATCACCTCCTGCAGGTCGGCCTTGGCGATGCCATGCATCTGGAACGCCTGGCGGGTCGTTACCCGCAGGGTGCCGTTGCCGAGTCGGTCGGCCAGATCATCCATGGCCAGGTAGAGCGGCACGGGAATCAGGCCGGCGGGGCTGCGCAGGCGCAGCATCATCTGCCAGTCCTTCTCCTGGCCTTTCTGGCGATGGTCGCGGTTGTCCTGCTGGTAGCTGCCGTGGAACTTCAGGATCTGGACCGCCCCATCGGTGAAGAACGGCTTCTCGTTCTTCAGCTCGGTGGCCAGGGGTTCCTTGAGGTGGTCACTGCTCGCCTTGAGCTGCTCGAACTTGCTCGGAGGCGTCGGGGAAAGGGTCACAACAACGGCGCCGTCATCCACAGAAGGTAGCGAAGCAAGGGGCGCTCCAAAGGCGTTCAATACAGTCAGGGGCTCCCGAGAGGCAACCGTGGCCACATTCCTGCTGGAGATCGGCACCGAGGATTTGCCAGCGGATTTTGTCCGCCTTGCGATCCCCCAGCTGGAGCGGCAGGTGCGCGAGGCGCTGGCTGGCTTGCGCCTCGACCATGGGCTCGTCCATGGCACCGGTACCCCGCGGCGCCTGGCGATCAGCGTTGCAGGGCTGGCGGAGCGCCAGAGCGATCTCGAAGAGGAGCGCAAGGGACCGCCTGCTGCCCAGGCTTTCAGCGAGGGCGTGGCCACCGCGGCGGCCATCGGTTTTGCGCGCCGCTGTGGCGTGGCGCCCGAAGCCCTCGAGGTGCGCGAGACGGCCAAGGGACCGTTCGTGTTTGCCCGCAGCCTTCAGCTCGGCCAGCCCACCCTCTCGGTGCTGGCCGAGCAGATCCCGGGCTGGGTGAGCGCCCTGCAGGGCCGGCGGTTCATGCGCTGGGGCACGGGCGAGCGCCGCTTCAGCCGGCCGGTGCGCTGGCTGGTGGCCCTGCTCGATGACCAACTGATTCCAGTGGCCCTGAGCGGCTGTGATCCGGCTGTCGAGAGCGGGCGCCTCAGCCGCGGCCATCGCCTCAGCGCCGAAGCGGTGACGATCCCAAGCGCATCAACCTATGCGGCCACCCTGGCGGCGGCCGGCGTGCAGGTGGAACGGCAGCAGCGAGCTGACTGGATCCACAGCCAGCTGCAACGGGCTGCCGGGGAGTTGTCGGCCAGCCCCGACCTTCCAGACGAGCTGTTTGATGAGCTCGTTGACCTGGTCGAGTCGCCCACGTTGATCCAAGGACGGCTCGACGAACGCTTTCTTGCCCTGCCGCCGGAAGTGCTCAGCACGGTGATGCGCTCCCACCAGCGCTATGTGCCCCTGGTGCGCGCCGAGGCCGAGTCCGACCCGCTGGCCTTGAGCGCCACGGCCACACTGCTGCCCGCCTTCCTCTGCATCGGCAACGGCCGGCCGGAGGCCCAAGCCACGGTGCAGCGCGGCAACGAACGGGTGCTCAGGGCCCGCTTGGCCGATGCGGAGTTCTTCCTGGCGGCAGATCGGGCCATCCCCAGCGCGCAACGCCGCTTGCAGCTGGCCAGCGTCACCTTCGCCGAAGGGTTGGGCAGCCTGCTGGAGCGGGCCGAGCGACTGGAGTGGCTGGCTGGGTTGCTGCTCGAGCATCTCGCCCTGGCGGAGCCCGAAACGGCAGCGGCACGGCGGGCCGCCCACCTCTGCAAGCACGACCTCGTCAGCCAGATGGTGGGCGAATTCCCCGAACTCCAGGGCGTGATGGGGGCCAAATACCTGCTGGCTGAAGGCGAATCCCGGCCGGTGGCCCTGGCCGTGCTGGAGCATTACCTGCCGCGGGGAGCCGGTGATGCCTTACCCAGCTCCGAGGCCGGCGCCGTCGTCGCGCTTGCCGAGCGGCTTGAGTTGTTGCTCAGTGTCTATGCCAAGGGTGATCGGCCCAGTGGCTCCTCCGATCCCTACGCCCTGCGGCGGGCAGGAAACGGGCTGGTGCAGATTCTCTGGGAGCGGGGCTGGGCCCTGGATCTGATCGCGGTGTTGCGTCAGGCCACCGTGCAATGGCAGCAGCTGTTGCCGGCGCTGGGGATCGAGCCGGCGGCCCTGGCCACGGAGCTGGCTGAATTTCTGCGGTTGCGGCTGATCAGCTTGCTCGAGGAGCGCGGTTTTGACGCCGACTTGGTCCAGGCCGTGGCCGGCAGCAGCGTGGCGGCCGAGCGCCTGCTGGCTGACCCTGCCGATGCCCGCCAGCGGGTGGAACTGCTGGCCGAGCTCCGGGCCAGCGGGGCCCTGGCGCCAGTGCAGGCCGTGGTGCAGCGGGCCACTCGCCTGGCCGAGCAGGCAGATCTGGCTGCAGGAATCCTCAGCCCTGCGGGTGTGGTCGACCCCAGCCTGTTCAGCGCCAGCAGTGAGCAGGCCATGCTGACGGTCCTCCAGACCCTGGAGCCCCTGGCCAATAGCTCCAGCTACGAAGCCCTGGCTTCCAGCCTGGCGGCAAGCTCAGGAGCCCTGGCGGCCTTCTTCGATGGCGACAGCAGCGTGATGGTGATGGCCGATGACCCGGCCATCCGCAGCAATCGTCTCAACCTGCTGGCCCTGCTGCGCAACCAGGCCCTGGTGCTCGCCGATTTCAGCCAACTGGCCAGCAAAGCCGGCAATTGAGCCGGCTTTGCTGGCCAGTTGGCTCAGGGCTTGCTCGCCAGGGCCGGTTCGCGCACCTGTTTGGTCATGTCCACGGCTGATCCGGCTTTTGAATGGCCGGCAGCGGAGTTGCCGTTGGCAGTGGAGTGCACCTCGGGAGCATCAGCTGTGCCGGTGGCTGTGCCCGCGGCATTGGAGAGATGGAGCCGCTGGGCAGCCATCTCCTCCTCGGTTCTGACCGCGCTGGGCACGGGTTTATAGCCCTGGGGAGCGAGGGCGTGGCCACGCAGTACGGAAGCGAAGGTGAGCAGCGTCAGCTTGATCTGCTGCCAGGGATTCATCATCACCACCCGCTTGTAGAGGTAGCTGTCGAAGGTGAGGCGTTGAACATCCTTGTCATCGCACATCTCGACGAAGGCTTCTCTGGCGGCGTCGTTGCGATAAAAAATGTTCTGGAGAATTTCCAACACCTTGTAGGTGGCGCCGTACTGGCGATCCCACTTCTTGATATAAACCTTGAGATCTTTCTCCGTAGGGATTGTGTTGCCGTTGGCGCTGGCCGCAACGATCTGCTCGGCGCACATCCGCCCACTCTTAGCGGCGAAATAAATGCCTTCCCCGGAGCTCTTGGTGACGTAGCCGGCGGCATCGCCCACCAACGCCATCCGGCCCACCACCCGCCGCGGACGGGGATGCTCGGGAATCGGGTGCGCTTCCACCTTGATCACCTCGCCACCGAGCAAACGGTCGCTGGCCCTGGCGCGAACGCCCTTCTGCAGGCCCTTGATCAGGGACTGGTTCTTCTGCATCGTGCCGGTACCCACGGCCACGTGGTCGTACTTGGGGAACACCCAGCCGTAGAAATCAGGGGACACATCGGTGCCCACATACATTTCGGCGAGGTCCTCGTAGTAGCTCATCTCCTCCTTGGGAAGCCGAATGCGCTCCTGGAAGGCGATCGCCATGTTGTAGTCACCTGCGTCCATGGCCTTGGCCACCCGGCTGTTGGCCCCGTCGGCGCCGACGATCAGATCCACCTCCAGGGTTTTGATCTCGCCGGTGGGGCCACCAGCGGAATAATCGGCGTATTGGAGGGTGTAAGGACCCTGGCGATTCTTGCCGGTGTCGATGCTCTGCACCAAACCGTTGACCAGCTTGGTTCCCAGGCTGGCGGCGCGGTCGCGCAGGAAGCCATCCATGACTTCGCGCCGGCACATGCCGATGTATTCGTCTTGATTGCCGAGATGAATATCAACCTCGCGATTGGAGGGAGAGATCATTCGCATGTTGCGAACCTTCCGGTCAATGATCGACTCGGGAAGATCGAACTCATCGACCATGCAAAGCGGAATGGCCCCACCGCAAGGCTTGGCATTGTCGAGCTTGCGCTCAAACAGCCAGGTCTGAATGCCGGCCTTGGCCAGCACCTCAGCAGCACAGGATCCGCTCGGGCCGCCACCCACTACCGCGACTCGCAACATCTTGAAACCTGCTCCGCTGGAACGATCTTGAGCCCGAAGCTAACACCGTTAGAGGCCTCTGCGTTGATCCTTCGCCAGGGCGCCTCTACGATTGTTTCGAAGCTTGTTGGAGAGGGTGCGTGCCACCGCGAGTGCCGCCCCGTTCACTGTTCCGGGACTCGACAAAGGAGATCCCCGATGACATCCCGCTCGCCCGGCGCAGCGCCCGGCCAGCCCTGGTGTCCTCGCGGCGCTGGCCGTTCCTGCTCGCTGCTGCCCTTGGCCTGGCCACGCTGACGGCGGTGCTGGCCCTCTCCTTTCCCCAGGTCCTTGGTCAGCGCAGCACGGACCCCATGGCCGGCATCGAGGCGCGCCCCAGCCCCGATGGCCGGCTGCTGGGGCATTACCCCTATCTCGAAGCGACGCCGGAGAGATTGGTCAGCGTCGCGCCCGGACTGCGGTTGCATGTCGATGCGGCCGAATCCCTGCTGGCGATGAAGCGCGATGCCGCCGCCGCCGGCGTTGATCTGCGGCTGCTGAGTGCCTTCCGTGACGTTGAGTTGCAGAAAGCCATCTTCTTTGAGGTGAAATCAGAGCGCAATCAGAGCGCTTCAGAGCGGGCCAAGGTGAGCGCTCCACCTGGATTTTCGGAGCACAGCACGGGCTTTGCGGTGGATCTGGGTGATGGCAGCCGGCCGGAAACGAACCTGAAGGACGTCTTCGATCGCACACCGGCCTTTCTCTGGCTGGAGCGCAACGCCAACCGTTATCACTTCAAACTCTCCTTCCCGCAAGGCAACGACCAAGGGGTCAGCTATGAGCCGTGGCACTGGCGCTTCGAGGGATCAGCCGAAGCTCTCAAGCTGTTTGAAACGACCCGGCAAGCAGCTGAGATAAGGTGATCAATTGACCCGGCCGCTGTATGAGCGCCCCAGCTAAGCGCGCACCGATTCGCAATATCGCGATCATTGCCCACGTTGACCACGGCAAAACAACTCTGGTCGATGCCCTGTTGCAGCAGTCGGGCATCTTCCGTGACGGTGAGGCCGTTCCCACCTGCGTGATGGACTCCAACGACCTGGAGCGGGAGCGGGGGATCACCATCCTCTCCAAGAACACGGCCGTCACCTACGGCGATACGCGCATCAATATCGTTGACACCCCTGGTCACTCTGACTTCGGCGGAGAAGTGGAGCGGGTCCTCGGCATGGTCGATGGGGCCCTGTTGATCGTCGATGCCAACGAGGGGCCGATGCCCCAGACCCGCTTCGTGCTGCGCAAGGCCCTGGAGCAAGGCCTGCGGCCGATTGTGTTCATCAACAAGATCGATCGGGCGCGGGTCGACCCCGAGCAGGCGGTCGACAAGGTTCTCGATCTCTTTCTGGAGCTCGGCGCCGACGACGACCAGTGCGACTTCCCCTATCTGTTCGGCAGCGGCATGGGCGGATTCGCCAAGCCGGACATGGCGACTGAAAGCGACAACATGAAGCCGCTGTTCGACGCGATCCTGCGCCATGTGCCGCCCCCGGTTGGGGATGTGGACAAGCCACTGCAGCTGCAGGTCACCACGCTCGACTACTCCGATTTTCTCGGTCGCATCGTCATCGGCCGCGTCCATAACGGTGTGATCCGCTCTGGCCAGACCGCCTCACTGATTCGTGAAGACGGCAGCATCAAGCGCTGCCGGATCAGCAAGCTGCTGGGCTTCGAAGGCCTGCAACGGGTCGAGATCGCCGAAGCCAGCGCCGGTGATCTGGTGGCTGTGGCCGGCTTTGACGAGGTCAACATCGGCGAAACGGTCGCCTGCCCCGACCATCCCGAGGCCCTGCCGTTGATCCGGGTGGACGAACCCACCCTGCAGATGACCTTTGTCATCAACGATTCACCGTTTGCCGGTAAAGAAGGCAAATTCGTGACCAGCCGTCAGTTGCGCGACAGGCTCCAGCGGGAGCTGCTCACCAACGTGGCCCTGCGGGTGGAAGACACCGACTCCCCGGATCGCTTCGCCGTCAGTGGCCGCGGTGAACTTCACCTGGGCATCCTGATCGAAACGATGCGGCGCGAAGGCTTCGAGTTCCAGGTGTCCCAGCCCAAGGTGATCTTCCGCACCATCGATGGCACCCCCTGCGAACCGGTCGAAACCCTGGTGATGGATGTGCCTGAGGCCGCTGTCGGCAACTGCATCGAGAAGCTCGGCATGCGCAAGGGCGAGATGCAGAACATGGAAACAGGCGCCGACGGCCGAACCCAGCTGGAATTTGTCGTGCCGGCCCGTGGTCTGATCGGCTTCCGTGGTGAGTTCGTGCGGGCCACCCGCGGTGACGGGATCATGAGCCACTCCTTCTTTGAATACCGTCCGATGCAGGGCGAGTTCGAAACCCGCCGCAATGGCGTGCTGATCGCCTACGAGGAAGGAACCGCCACGTTCTATGCCCTCAAGGGCGCCGAAGACCGGGGACAGTTCTTCATCACCCCTGGCACCAAGGTGTACAAGGGAATGATCGTGGGCGAGCACAGCCGCCCGCCCGACCTCGAACTCAATGTCTGCAAGGCCAAGCAGGTCACCAACATCCGCTCGGCTGGCGCTGAAGTGCTCGACACGCTGCAATCTCCAATCCAGATGACCCTGGAGCGCGCCCTGGAGTACATCGGCCCCGACGAATTGCTCGAGGTCACCCCCGAGTCGATCCGGCTGCGCAAGCTGGCCATGAAGAAGCCAGCCAAGCGATGAGCCAGGAACTGGGAGCTGATCCCCGTTTCCTGGCCGCTGTGGCCCTCTTCAACTCCGGCGATTGGTATCCCTGCCATGACGGGTTCGAGGAGCTCTGGCACCAGACCCTCGGCCCCGATCGGGATGTCCTGCAGAGCTTTCTGCAGATCGCCGTCGCCCACCTACACCTCGAGCGTGGCAATCGCCGCGGGGCCACCTTGTTACTGGGAGAGGGGCTCGGTCGCCTGGCCCCTTTCCCCGCTGTTTGCCTCGGTCTCAACCTCGCCCCGCTGCGGGATCAGGTTCGTGACCGCTTGCAGTGCCTGCAGGGCAACGGAAACCCCCAAGACCTGCCCCTGCCCCAGTTGCAGCCAATCACATCCCTGGGTGGGTGAGGTCCGGCTGTGATCTGTAGATTGGTCCTGATCTGGGGCGAGCGCTGGGCCTGGCCGCGATCACCACGCACACCCCTGCTTCCCAGTTTTGCTCCCCTTCATGCGGAACCCTGAGCGGACCATTCCGGCTCAGATGACCCGCTGGCCAGCGCCGCGCAGCTTGCGCTTTGCACTGCCACTGGGCCTGTTGCTGCTCGCCGCCTTCTCGCCTCCCGTCCCGGCCAGGGGCCAGAACCCTGGCGTGGCGACCGCGCCGCCAGCGGCTGCCCCCACCGGCCTGCTCACGATTGAATCCGACAGCCAGAAGGCCGACAACGTCACAGGGGTGATCACGGCGATCGGCAATGTGCGGATTCTTTATCCCGATCGGCGCCTGGTGGCCACCTCCCGCCAGGCCCAATACTTCACCAACGAAGGTCGCATCGTGCTGAGCGGCGATGTGGATGTGGTGCAGGAAGGCGGAAATCTGCTGCGGGCTGAACGGGTGATCTACATGGTCGACAGCGAGCAGGTGCTGGCCCAGCCCAGCAATGGTCAACAGGTGTTCAGCCAACTGCGCCTCCAGGAGACCCTGCCGGCGGCTGCCCCCTCCCTGCCGCGATGAGCCTCACGCTCGAAGACGTGGCCCTCAGCCTGGGCGGGCGCCCCCTGGTCAAAGGTGTGAGCCTGGAGCTCAATCCCGGCGAAGTGGTGGGGCTGCTTGGGCCCAATGGCGCCGGTAAGACCACCACCTTTAATTTGGTGACAGGCCAGCTGAAACCCGATCGCGGCAGGGTCGTGCTCGATGGCAAGAATGTGGAAGGACTGGCCATGCCGCAGCGGGCGCGCCTGGGCATCGGCTACCTGCCCCAGGAACCCAGCGTCTTTCGCCAGCTCACGGTCCGTCAGAACCTGCAGCTGGCCCTCCAGGAAAGCGGGGCACCGATGGCCCAGCGCCGGGAGCGCCTGGACCAGCTGATCGATGAGTTCCACCTCGGCCCCTTCCAGCAACGGCAGGGTTTTCAGCTCTCCGGCGGCGAGCGTCGCCGCTGTGAGGTGGCCAGAGCCCTGGCGGTGGGTCCCAAGGGGCCCCGCTACCTGCTGCTGGATGAACCGTTTGCGGGCGTTGATCCTCTCGCTGTTGCCGATCTGCAGGCGTTGATCAGCAAGCTGAAGGAACGATCGATGGGATTGCTGATCACCGATCACAACGTGCGCGAAACCCTGGCGATCACCGATCGGGCCTACATCCTTACCGAAGGCAGCATTCTTGCCGCCGGTCGCTCCAACGAAGTGGCGGACAATCCCCTGGTCCGCCGCCACTACCTCGGTGACGCCTTTCAGCTATGAACATCAGCTTGGCCATCGGCCGGCCGGCCCGTCAATTGGGGATCCAGCTGCAGCGACTGCCGCTGATGGATCGCTGGCTGGTCGGCGAACTCGTCGGTCCGCTGCTCTTTGGTATTGCCGCCTTCACGGCCGTCTCGTTGTCGGTGGGGGTGGTCTTCGAGCTGGTGCGCCGGGTGGCGGAATCCGGGTTGCCAGTGGCAGCCGCCATGCAGGTGTTAGGGCTGCGCATGCCCGGATTCCTGGTGCTGTCGTTTCCGATGGCAACCTTGATGGCCACCTTGCTGGCCTACAGCAGCCTGTCGAGCAACGGCGAACTCAAAGCCTTGCGCAGCCTGGGTGTGAGCACCTGGCGGATGGTGGTTCCAGCCCTGCTGGTGGCGGTGCTGATGAGCCTGATCACCTTCCTGTTCAACGACCTGATCGTGCCGAATGCCAACCTCCAGGCGACCGACACGCTCCGTCAGGCGCTGGGCAAGTCAGTGGCGGCGGAGACGGGAAGCAACATCATCTATTCCCGCTTCAGCCGCAGGCAAAAGGCCGATGAGGAAGGGGAGAGCGAACGCTACCTCTCGCAACTCTTTTATTCCCGCCAGTTCAGGGATGGTGAGATGAAAGATGTCACCGTGCTCGATTTCAGCCGCGACAGCGGAACCCAGATCCTCAGTGCCGATCGTGCCGTCTGGAGTGAGGCCGAAGGGATGTGGGAATTTCTTGACGGCAAGATCGTGCTGGTGGGGCAGGGTGACCAGGCCACCACTTCGGCCCGCTTCAACAACTACCTCTATCCCCTCGATCAGGGGCCGATGAAGCTGGCCGAACTACCAAAAGATGCCGCCAGCATGACGGTAGCCCAGGCGATCAGTGCGGAGAAACTGCTGAGCGAAGCGGGTGATCGCAAAGAAGCCAGGCGCCTGCGGGTGCGGATCCAGGAGAAATTCGCCTTCCCGGCCATCTGTGTTGTGTTCGGGCTGATCGGCAGCAGCCTCGGGGTCAGGCCGGCTGGTCGAACCAGTCGCAGTCAGGGGTTTGGCATCAGCGTCCTGCTGATCTTCTCCTACTACCTGATGTCCTTCATCTTCAGTTCGCTTGGGGTCAAGGGAACGGTGGGACCGTTCCTGGCGGCCTGGGCCCCGGTGCTGATCGGCCTGGCGATTGGCCTGGTGATGTTGCGCCAGGCCAGTCGCTGAGGCGGGGTCAGCGGGCAGACTGGTTGAAACCTGTTGGCTTCTTCGACGTGCTGGCTGCCGTGAATGACCCGGTCCTCGCCCTTGGCCTCCTGGCCTTTGGGCTATTGCTGGTTGCCCTGCCGCTGGCCTTCTGGAGTGTGAGTGGGGAAGCCACCCGCAGTGTCACGGCCGTGCGCCTGTTGGTGGCGGCCGCGAATCTGAGCCTTACGGCCCAGCTCACCCTGCGCTGGTGGGAATCGGGCCATTTCCCGATCAGCAATCTCTACGAGTCGCTCTGCTTCCTGGCCTGGGCCTGCACGCTCACCCAGCTGCTGGTGGAGCGCTCCTGGCCCTCACCGCTGGTGCCAGCTGCCGCCACGCCGATGGGACTGGGCTGCCTCGCCTTCGCCAGCTTCGCTCTGCCTGATCGGCTGCAGCAAGCGGCACCTCTGGTGCCGGCGTTGCGCTCCAGCTGGCTGGTGATGCACGTCAGCGTGATCATGGTGAGCTATGCCGCCTTGCTGGTCGGCTCGCTGCTCTCCCTGGCGGTGCTGTTCACCGATCGCGACCAGGCCCTGCAACTGCGCAGCAGCTCGATCGGCAGCGGTGGTTTCCGCCAGGCCAAGCTGGCCACCAGCGGCGGCGATCTCCAGCTGAGCAGCGTGGCGATCGGCATCAACGAGCAACTCGACAGCCTCAGCTATCGCACGATCACCGTTGGCTTTCTGCTGCTGTCCGTTGGGCTGGTGAGCGGCGCGGTCTGGGCCAACGAGGCCTGGGGCAGCTGGTGGAGCTGGGACCCGAAAGAAACCTGGGCCCTGATCTGCTGGCTCGTCTATGCGGCCTATCTGCACACGCGCCTGAGCCGTGGCTGGCAGGGCCGGCGCCCGGCGCTGGTGGCGGTGGCAGGACTGGTGGTGATCGTGGTCTGCTACA
This sequence comes from Synechococcus sp. SynAce01, assembly GCF_001885215.1. Lineage (GTDB taxonomy): Bacteria > Cyanobacteriota > Cyanobacteriia > PCC-6307 > Cyanobiaceae > Regnicoccus > Regnicoccus frigidus. Next base: position 2,179,203 of record NZ_CP018091.1, read on the forward strand.
TCGGCGTCAACCTTCTCGGCATCGGCCTGCACAGCTATGGCTGGTTCCTCGGGGCTTGAGCCCAGGCCGGCGAATGATGACAATCGGTGACCATCCATCCTGGCCGGTTTCCATAAAAAAACTGCCGATCAACCCATCGGGGGCTGATCGGCAGAGCGGGTGGTCAGGGGCGCAGCTCAGACAAGCAGGGCTTCGCGGCGGCTGTTGCGGATGCCGCTGATCGCTTCGCGGTAGTCGGGCTGGTTGAACACCCCAGAGCCCGAAACGATCGCATTGGCGCCCACTTCGATCACCTGCCAGGCGTTGCCAGCCTTGAGGCCGCCATCCACTTCGATCCAGGGATCAAGGCCGCGCTCATCGCACATCCGCCTGAGACGGCGCACCTTCTCAACCGCTGAGGGGATAAAGCTCTGGCCGCCAAAGCCGGGGTTCACGCTCATGATCAGGACGAGATCGCAGAGCTCCAGGCAGTACTCCAGGGTGTCGAGCGAGGTGCCGGGGTTGAGCACGGCTCCGGCCTTTTTGCCGAGATCCTTGATCTGGCCCAGGTTGCGGTGCAGGTGCGGGCAGGCTTCAACCTGCACATAGATGTGATCGGCTCCCGCCTTGGCGAAATCCGCCACATACTTCTCGGGCTCGACGATCATCAGGTGCACATCGAGCGGCTTGGCGGTCACAGGCCGCAGCGCTTCGACGATCAGTGGGCCGATCGTGATGTTGGGAACGAATCGGCCGTCCATCACGTCCACGTGGATCCAGTCGGCTCCCGCCTCATCGACGGCGCGCACCTCATCTCCGAGGCGGGCGAAATCAGCGGAAAGGATCGAAGGGGCGATCACCAGAGGCTTCGTGCTCATGGTTGGGGCCACCGGGGCGGAGGGTGCTCAGCGATTGTAGGAATCGGCCGGAACGCCTCGCCCCGGACGCCGGGACCAAGCCAATCGGCGCTGATAGAGTATCGATTGCTTCAACCCTGAAAGGCCTTGCGGCAGCTGACCTGCCGGTCTTTCCCTTGTTGCGCTCTCTCCCCCCTGCCAGACCCACGTGGATCGCACCCTCATTCAGGAACTGCTCGAAGTCGTCGAGCAGGCCGCCATCGCCTCGGCCCATCTCACCGGTCTGGGCCAGAAGGATGAGGCCGATGCAGCTGCCGTCGAAGCGATGCGCACCCGGATGGGGTCGATCGCCATGCAGGGCCGCATCGTGATCGGTGAGGGCGAGCGCGATGAGGCGCCGATGCTTTACATCGGCGAGGAAGTAGGCAGCGGCACGGGTCCGGGCGTGGATTTCGCCGTGGATCCCTGCGAAGGCACCAATCTCTGCGCCAACGCCCAGGACGGCTCGATGGCCGTGCTGGCCGCTTCTGACCGCGGGGGCCTGTTCAATGCACCTGATTTCTACATGAAGAAGCTGGCGGCGCCCCCGGCCGCCAAGGGCAAGGTGGACATCCGCAAGAGCGCCACGGAGAACATCGCCATCCTCAGCGCCTGCCTGGGCATGCCCGCCAGCGATCTGGTGATCGTGGTGATGGAGCGGGCCCGCCACAAGGATCTGATCGCCGAGATCCGCGCCACCGGCGCCCGGGTCAAGCCGATCAGTGATGGCGACGTTCAAGCTGCGATCGCCTGCGGCTTTGCCGGCACCGGCACCCACTGCCTGATGGGCATCGGCGCTGCTCCTGAAGGGGTGATCTCAGCGGCGGCCTTGCGCTGCCTGGGCGGCCACTTTCAGGGCCAGCTGGTCTATGACCCGGCCATCGCCCAGACCTCCGAATGGGCCGACTACACCAAGGAGGGCAACATCGAGCGCCTCAACTCCATGGGCATCACCGACATCGACAAGGTGTACGAGGCCGAGGAACTGGCCTCGGGCGAGAACGTGGTGTTCGCTGGCAGCGGCATCACCCCTGGCCTGCTGTTCAAGGGCGTGGTGTTCGAGGCCGACTGCACCCGCACCAGCAGTTTGATCATCAGCTCGCTCGACACCAGCGCCCGCTTCACCGACACGATCCACATCAAGCCCGGCGCCCAGAGCGTCGCGCTGCGCTGAGCGCCCACCCTATGCACATCGCCGTCGTCGGCCTCAGCCATCGCACGGCTCCGGTCGAGATCCGTGAGCGGCTGAGCATTCCCGAGCAGACCATGGAGGATTCCCTCCAACAGCTGCGCGGTGACGCCCAGGTGCTGGAGGCCTCGATCCTCAGTACCTGCAACCGGCTGGAGATCTACACCCTGCTGCGCAGTCCAGAGCAGGGGATCACGGCGGTGGGGTCCTTCCTCAGCCGCCATTCTGGCCTCGATTTCGGCGAACTCACCCCCCACCTGTTCACGTATCACCACGCCGAGGCGGTGTCCCACCTGATGCGGGTGGCTTCCGGGCTCGACAGCCTGGTGCTGGGGGAGGGGCAGATCCTCTCCCAGGTCAAAAAGATGGTGCGGCTCGGCCAGGAGCATGGCTCGATTGGCCCGATCCTCAACCGCCTGCTCACCCAGGCCGTCAGCACCGGCAAGCGGGTGCGCACCGAAACCAACCTGGGCACCGGCGCCGTCTCGATCAGCTCGGCGGCCGTGGAGCTGGCCCAGCTCAAGGTGGGCCAGGCCCGGGGCTTAGACGAACTCGTCAGCCTTGACCAGGAACAGGTGGCGGTGGTGGGAGCCGGTCGGATGGCCCGCCTGCTGCTTCAGCATCTGCAGTCGAAGGGCTGCAAGGCCCTGGTCTTGCTCAACCGCACCGTTGAGCGCGCCGAAGCCCTGGCGGCCGATTTCCCGGAGCTGCCGGTGCAATGCCGGCCGCTCAGCGATCTCGACCACTGCCTGAGCACCTGCTCGCTGGTGTTCACCAGCACGGCAGCAGAGCAGCCGATCATCGATCAGGCCCGGCTGCAGTCGCTCAACCGGCGCTCCTCGCTGATGCTGGTCGACATCGGCGTTCCCCGCAACATCAGCTCAGGGGTCAGCGTCCTGCCGGGCGTGGAGTCTTTTGATGTCGACGACCTGCAGGAGGTGGTGAACCGCAACCAGGAGTCACGGCGGGAGATCGCCGCCGAGGCCGAGGGTCTGCTGCAGGAGGAGGCCCAGCAGTTCCTGGAATGGTGGGACGGGCTTGAGGCGGTGCCCACCTTGAACCGACTGCGCCAGACCCTGGAGGTGATCCGCGAACAGGAGTTGCAGAAAGCGCTCAGCCGCATGGGGCCCGATCTCTCGGCGCGGGAGCGCAAGGTGGTCGAAGCGCTCAGCAAGGGGATCATCAACAAGGTGCTGCACAGCCCGGTCACCAACCTGCGGGCCCCCCAGCCACGGCAGCAACGGCACCTGGCCATGCAGGCTCTCCATGACCTCTTCGCCCTCGATGAAGGCAGCGGCGAGGGCTGAGCCTGGCTGCCAAGCTCCCTCTTAACCAGAGATTCATGGGTTCTTGGCGGGGGCTTGGCTGTCTGGGTCAGCCGGTCCAGTACGGTTCAGGTGTGCTGCATGCAGCCCTACAAGGAGTGAGTGATGAAGCGGGTTTTGGCGATCATCCTCGGCGGTGGAGCAGGCACGCGCCTCTACCCGCTCACCAAGATGCGGGCCAAGCCAGCCGTGCCCCTGGCCGGCAAATACCGTCTGATCGATATTCCGATCAGCAACTGCATCAATTCTGGTGTCAACAAGATCTATGTGCTGACCCAGTTCAACAGCGCCTCCCTCAACCGGCACCTCACCCAGACCTACAACCTCTCGGCCGGCTTCGGCCAGGGTTTTGTCGAGGTGCTCGCCGCCCAGCAGACGCCCGATAGCCCCAGCTGGTTCGAGGGAACGGCTGATGCGGTGCGTAAATATCAGTGGCTGTTCCAGGAATGGGACGTGGACCACTACCTGATCCTCTCCGGTGACCAGCTCTACCGGATGGACTACAGCCAATTCGTGGACCACCACATCAACAGCGGCGCTGATCTGAGTGTGGGCGCCCTGCCGGTGGATCAGGCCCAGGCCGAAAGCTTTGGCCTGATGCGCGCCGAGCGCGACGGCCGCATCCGTGAATTCAGCGAAAAGCCCAAAGGTGCGGCGCTGGAATCGATGAAGGTGGACACCGCCAGCCTTGGTCTGAGCGAAGCCGAGGCGGCCCGGCGCCCCTATCTCGCATCGATGGGAATCTATGTGTTCAACCGGCACACCCTCTTCGACCTGCTGGCCCGCAATCCCACCGCCACCGATTTCGGTAAGGAGATCATTCCCCTGGCCCTGGAGCGTGGCGACAACCTCCAGAGTTATCTCTTCGACGACTACTGGGAAGACATTGGCACCATCGGTGCGTTTTATGAGGCCAACCTGGCGCTCACCGATCAACCCAGGCCGGCCTTTTCCTTCTACGACGAAAAATTTCCGATCTACACCAGGCCGCGTTATTTGCCTCCCAGCAAGTTGCTGGACACCCAGGTCACACAGTCGATCATCGGCGAGGGCTCCTTGCTCCAGGCCTGCAGCATTCATCACTGCGTGCTCGGTGTGCGCTCCCGGGTCGAAGGCGAGGTGGTGTTGAAAGACACCCTGGTAATGGGTGCGGATTACTACGAATCCTCGGAGGAACGGGCCGTGCTGCGCGAGCGCGGCGGCATCCCCCTTGGCGTCGGCCATGGCACCACCGTCAAGGGCGCGATCCTCGATAAAAACGTCCGCATCGGCCGCAACGTCACGATCGTCAACAAGGACCGCATCGAGGAAGCTGACCGGCCAGAGCTGGGCTTCTACATCCGCAACGGCATCGTCGTGGTGGAGAAGAACGCCACGATCGCCGATGGCACGGTGATCTAGGGGCTTCTGAGCGCTTGCTGACACACCCTGCAGCGACACCCATGGGCGTCGCTGCGAAGGGCACACTGGCTAGGACCGGTTCATCCAACCCAACCACACATGAGCAAAGCGCACTTCGGCCTGATCGGCCTGGGGGTGATGGGCGAGAACCTGGTGCTCAATGCCGAGCGCAATGGCTTCTCCAGCGTCGTCTACAACCGCACCTACGCCAAGACCGAAGACTTTCTGAGCGGCCGGGGCGCTGGGCTCAACATCGTCGGGGCCCACACCCTGGAGGAATTCGTGGGTGCCCTGGAGCGCCCACGCCGCATCCTGATGATGATCAAGGCGGGTGAGCCGATCGACGCCATGATCGCCACGCTCTCGCCGTTGCTCGAAGACGGCGACCTGCTGATCGATGGCGGCAACTCCCTCTACACCGACACCGAGCGGCGGGTGAAGGAGCTGGAGAGCAAGAGCTTCGGCTTCATCGGCATGGGCGTCTCCGGCGGTGCCAAGGGCGCCCTGGAGGGGCCAAGCATGATGCCCGGCGGCACCAAGAGCGCCTACGACGCGATCGAAGGCCTGGTGCGCAAGATGGCTGCCCAGGTGGAAGATGGCCCCTGCGTCACCTACATCGGCCCCGGTGGCGCTGGGCACTTCGTCAAGACGGTGCACAACGGCATCGAATACGGCATCGAGCAGATCCTCTGCGAGGCCTATGACCTGATGAAGCGTTCGGCCGGCCTCAGCGGCCTGGAGATGGCCGATGTCTTTGATGGCTGGAACCAACTGGAGGAGCTCTCCTCCTATCTGGTGGAGATCACCGAGGTGTGCCTGCGCACCCGCGACCCCGAGGACGGCGGCGATCTGGTCGAGAAGATCCTCGATGTGGCGGGCCAGAAAGGCACCGGCCTCTGGACCGTGGTCAGCGCCCTGGAGATGGGCATCGCCGTGCCGACGATCTATGCGGCGCTCAATGGCCGGGTGATGAGCTCCCTGCACGGCGAGCGCCAGAGCGCATCCAGCGTGATCGAAGCCCCACCGGCCCCGCCAACGGCCGATCTCGGTGCCCTCGCCGATGGGCTGCCGGCCCTGCGCGATGCCGTCATCCTGGCCTGCATCGCCAGCTATGCCCAGGGCATGGCCTTGATGGTGGAAGCCTCGGCGCTGCACGATTACAACCTGCAGCTCTCCTCGATTGCCCAGATCTGGAAGGGGGGCTGCATCATCCGCGCCCGCCTGCTGCAACGGATCCAGAATGCCTACGACACCAATCCGCAGCTGACCAACTTGATGGTGGATCCCTGGTTCGCCGCCCAGATCAACAGCCGACTGCCCGGCTTGCGCCAGGTGGTGGCCGCTGCCGCCCTGGCCGGCATTCCCGTGCCCTGCCTGAGCAGCACCCTCGACTACATCGACAGCTACCGCAGCGGCCGCCTGCCCCAGAACCTGCTGCAGGCGATGCGTGATTGCTTCGGCGCCCATACCTATCAGCGGGTGGACCAGCCCGGCAGCTTCCACACCGAGTGGTTGTTGTGAGCGCCCATCCCCCGGCCTCCTACCGGCTGGAAACAGCGGCCGATCGGGGGGCGCTCTCGCGCCTGGCCGCCGAAACGATCGCGGCCAGCATCGATCTGGCCCTGGCGGAACGGGAGCGGGCCCAGATCGCCCTGGCCGGCGGCACCACACCGGAGCAGGCCTATCACCTGCTGGCGGCCAACCACCTGCCCTGGCAGCGGGTGGATGTGCTGCTCGGCGATGAACGCTGGGTGCCGGCCGATGACCCGTCCAGCAATGCCCTGATGCTGCGCCGTTCCCTGCTGGCTGAGGGCCCCGGGGCCCAGGCCTGCTTCCATCCGGTCCCCACCGCTCTGGAGAGCCCCGAACGGGGCGCCGCCGCCTACGACGCGCTGCTGGCCCAGCTTTGCCCTGGCCAACCGCCGATCTTCGATCTGATTCTGCTGGGGCTGGGCGATGACGGCCACACCGCTTCGCTCTTCCCCGGCACCGCCGCCACCGGCGTGGTCGATTGCAATGTCACGGTCAGCGAGGGCAAGGGGCTGCCCCGGGTCACCTTTACGGCGCCGGTGCTGAGCGCGGCCCGGCAGGTGGTGATCCTGGTGAGTGGTTCTGGCAAACAGCAGGCCCTGCAACGGCTGCTCGATCCCAACGAGCCCGCAGCCCGCACGCCGGCCCGGCTGGTGCGCCCCCGCACCCCCGTGCTGATCCTGGCCGATGCCGCCGCTGCGGCAGGCTTGGAGGATCCAACGAAGCAGCCCTGATGGCGACCCCCTTGCTTGTGGTGAGCGGTGATGGTTTCAGCGGCTGGCTGGCCCTCAACGACACCGTCATGGGGGGCAACAGCACGGGCGTCTGCCGGGTGGGGCCCGAGGGGCTGGTGCTGGAGGCCGAGGTGGTGGAGCAGGGCGGCGGCTTTGTGAGCTGTCGCTCGCCGCTTTTCTCCCCTCCCCTGGATCTGGGTGCCTACCGGGCCCTTGAGTTTGAGCTGCGCGGCGATGGCCGCCGCTACAAGCTGGCTGTGGCCTGTGCCGACGGGCTGGCCGGCCTGACCGAGCTGATCCCCGGAGGCTTGCGCTGGGTGACGGAATTCGACACCAGCGCCGATGGAGTCAGCCGGGTGGAGATCCCCCTGGATCAGTTGCGGCCCTCGGTGCGGGCCCGGCCGCTCAACCTGCCGCTGCGCTTCGATGCCTGCCGGATCACCCGCCTGCAGGTGCTGCACTCGAAATTCGGCGACGACGGCCAGCTCAATGCCGGCTTCCGGGCCGGACCGCTGCGCCTCGGGCTGGTGGCGATCCGGGCTCTACCTTGAGGGCCGTGCGTTGAGCGAGCCCGGTGCCCTCTGCAGGCGGGTGGCGGCGGCGGCAGACCTCTGCCTCAAGCCCCATCTCCATGCCGTGGTGGCTGGCGATGGCTTCGGCGAAGAGCAGCTCGATTGCACCTTGCGAATCCAGCCGCGCAGCAGCGACGGCACCCGCCTGCCGCTCGATGACATCGAACTGGAGATCTACCGCAGCGGCGAAGACCTGCACCTGATGCTGAGCTGGCCGGCCCAGCCGCAGCAACCCATGCTCTGGCAAGGCAACCACCCGGTCTGGATGGATGGGGAGAGTGGCCTGCGCTGCGAGCGCCCCGACTGCGGCGCCCCGCTCGAAGCCCTGGCCCGGCGGCTGCGGGCCCTGCTGGGACCCTCGCTTCAGCCGTCCTGATGGTTCAGGGCTGTTAGTTCAGGGCTGATCCGTGACCGCTCCCAGGCTGCTGCTGCTCACCTGGCGGGCGTACTTGCCCAGCACGCCGGTGCGGTAGCGGGGCTCGGGGGCGCACCAGATGGCGTGGCGGCGCTCCAGCTCGGCGGGGGTCACGTTGAGCTGGAGCAGGCGCAGGCTGGTGTCGACGGTGATCGTGTCGCCGTCCTGGATCAGGGCGATGGCGCCACCGACGGCGGCCTCGGGGGCCACGTGGCCGACCACCAGCCCATAGGTGCCGCCACTGAAGCGCCCATCGGTGATCAGGGCCACCGAATCCCCCAGTCCCTGGCCGATGATCGCGGCGGTGGGTGAGAGCATCTCGCGCATGCCGGGGCCACCGACGGGGCCCTCGTTGCGGATCACCACCACATCGCCGGCCACCACCTCGCCGGCGAGGATGGCCTCAAGGCCGCTCTCCTCACTCTCAAACACCCGGGCTGGCCCGGTGATGGTGGTGGTCTTGATGCCGCTGATCTTGGCAACGGCGCCTTCGGTGGCCAGGTTGCCCTTCAGGATCGAGAGGTGCCCCTGGTCATACAGCGGATCAGACAGGGGCCTGATTACCTCCTGGCCCGCGGGGGGGGCACTGGGCACAGCAGCGAGCAGTTCGGCCAGGGTTTTGCCTTCGATCGTCGGGCAGTCGCCGTGCAGCAGGCCGGCATCGAGCAGCAGCTTCATCACCTGGGGGATACCGCCGGCGTTGTGGAGATCCACCGTCACGAAGCGGCCGCTGGGCTTGAGATCGCAGATCACCGGCACCCGCTGGCGGATGGTTTCGAAATCGTCGATGCAGAGCGGCACGCCGGCGGTGCGGGCGATCGCCAGCAGGTGCAGCACCGAATTGGTGGAGCCACCCACCGCCATGATCACGCTGATCGCGTTCTCGATCGAGGCGCGGGTGATCAGGTCGCTGGGGCGGATGCTCGCGGCGATGGCGGCCACCAGCACCTCGGCGGAGCGGGCGGCGCTCTCGGCTTTCTCCGGGTCTTCGGCCGCCATGGTGGAGCTGCCCGACAGGCTCAGGCCCATGGCCTCGAAGGCCGAACTCATCGTGTTGGCGGTGAACATGCCGCCGCAGCTGCCGGCACCGGGGCAGGCGTTCTTCTCGATCGCCAGCAGTTCGGCCTCATCGATGCGGCCACCGGAGAACTGGCCCACTGCCTCAAAAGCGCTGACCACGGTGAGGTCGCAGGGACCGAGCTTGCCGGGCTTGATCGTGCCGCCGTAGACAAAGATCGCCGGGATGTCCATGCGGGCCATGGCGAGCATGGCGCCGGGCATGTTCTTGTCGCAGCCGCCGATCGCCAGCAGCCCGTCCATGCTCTGGGCGTTGCAGGCGGTTTCGATCGAATCGGCGATCACCTCGCGCGACACCAGCGAATATTTCATCCCCTCGGTGCCCATCGAGATGCCGTCGCTGACGGTGATGGTGCCAAACGTCTGCGGCATGGCGCCCGCCTCCCGCGCGGCAACCACGGCCCGCTCGGTCAAGGCGTTGAGGCCGATGTTGCAGGGCGTGATCGTGCTGTACCCATTGGCGATGCCAATGATCGGCTTGTCGAAGTCGCCGTCGCCGAAGCCAACGGCCCGCAGCATGGCCCGGTTCGGGGAGCGCTGGACCCCGGCGGTGATCGCGGCGGAACGGAGCATGGGCATCGGCAGGGAGGCGGATAGCAACCTAACGATTCGCCAGACCCGGCTTTGGCACTCCCCTCAGCTCTCGGGGCTGAGGCCTTCGAGCTGGCGGCGCACGTCTTCGATTGCCCGGTTCAGCTCCTTGACCTTGTGCTGCAGTTCGGAGTCCATCAGCGGACGTTGGCCGCCGAGCTCCCCATCCCGTGACCCTTCCTGCAGGCGGGAGAGCCGGACGCTACGGCGCTGGCGCAGGGCCAACCGTCGCCGTTCCGCTTCCGATAACAGCCACCAAGCCAGTCCTGCCGCGCCGAGCACGGCACCGCCAATGACGCTGGCCAGCAGGCCGCTCTGGGAGCCGTTATCTCTGGCCTCGGCCATGAACGATCACCTCTGCCAAATCCTGGGCCACCACCCTAAAGGGAACGGCTCAGGCGATCCGATTCCAGACCCCGCTCAGGCGATCGCTTCAGCCAAGCGAAGGGCGTTGGCGATCACCGTCAGGCCGGGCGAGAGGCCTGGGCAGCTGGGAAAAACACTGGCGTCGGCCACGGTCAAGTTGCCCACTTCGTGACTACGGCCGTTGAGGCCCACCACGGAGATGGCGGGATCGCTGCCCATCCGGCAGGTGCCGCAGGCGTAGCCCATCACCGCCAGCGGCGCCTCGCCACGGGGATGGATCCAGGCTTTCTTGACCACCTGGGTCTGGGGGTCGGCTTCAACGGCCTGCAGGGTGTCGAGCCAGCGGTAAACCAGCCGGTCGTGGGCTTCGAGATTGTTGGCCAGGTATTGAATGCGAATCCGCTTGTTGCGCAGGGTGATGCGGTTTTCAGGGTCTGGCAGCACGGCGCTGGTGGCCCACCAACAGACCGAGCGGGAGGCGAGCTGGGCCAAGGTTGCGTTGGGCAGCAGCTTCGTGACCAGCGACAGCACCGGCGGCGATTCGGCGAAGAGCGGATCCTGAAGAACGCCGCCGCCGTTCTCGATATGGCCGAGCGGAAAACTGACGTTCTGATCGCCCCAGTAGTAGTCGTTGACGCCGAGGCTGCGGGGATAGCGAGCGGAATTGGCTGATGTGGCCAGCTGCAGAATCGCGCTGAGCTGCAACTTCATCAGATTGCGGCCCACCTGGCCTGAGCCGTTGGCCAGCCCTTCGGGATGGCGATCACTGGCCGACGCCAGCAGGATGGCGGGGGTGTTGATCGCCCCGGCGGCGAGCACCACCTGGTCGCCGCGGAACAGCCAGCTCTGGCCGTCGATCACCGCCTCCACCCCCCGCACGTCGCTGCCACTGGGGTTCACGTGCAGGCGGGTGACCTTGGCCCCGGTGCGCAGCTGGGTGGCCGGGTGCTTCAGGGCGGCGGCCACACCGAACAACTCGGCATCGCCGCTGGGATCCTCTGGATCTTCTGACCAGGTGAGTGGCAGGTCGTAGGGACGGCAACCCTGCCGCTCCAGGGCCGAGCGCAGCGGCTCGAGAAAGGGCTCGATCGCCAGGGGCCGGTGGGGAAAGTCGGTGGCCCGTGCTGGCTCGGTGGGATCGATGCCAGCCTGCCCGTGGACCCTGTACAGGGCTTCGGCCCGGTCATACCAGGGGGCCAGCTCGGCGTAGCTGAGGCCCCAGCGCGGGGCCTGACCTTCCTGCATCGCCAGGCCGTCGAACTCGGCCTCGCGCATGCGTTCAAGCACGGCGCCCCAGATCTTGGTGTTGCCGCCCAGGGCATAGATCGCCTGGGGGTTGAAGGGGTCACCGTCGGTGCCGAACCACTGTTCACTGGGGTGATAGCGATCCTTCTGAAAGAGATCGACATCGGAGACGTTCTGGTCTTCCAGGGGCAGGGAGCCGCCCCGCTCCAGGATCAGGACCCTGCGGCCTTTGGCGGCCAGGGAAGCCGCCACGGTGCCTCCAGCGGCGCCGCTGCCGATCACGATCATGTCGTAGTGGGCGTCGTCAATGATCATGCCGGCCAGGCGTAAAGCAGAAGGAACAGCAGCACCCAGATCACATCGACGAAATGCCAGAACAGCGAGGCGGCCACCACCCCCTGCTCGCCGCCTTCATAATTGCCGGCGCGGAAGGAACGAATCAGCATCAGCCCCATCAGCAGGACGCCGCTGGCCACATGCAGGCCGTGGAAGCCCGTGAGCAGGTAGAAGCAGCTGCCGAAGCTGCCGCTGGTGATGCCAAAGGACAGCCCAGCCCACTCCACCGCCTGGCCATAGAGAAAGACCGTGCCCATGGCCATGCTCAGCAACCAGAAGGCACGGAATCCCCAGAGGTTGCCGCGATTCAGGAACCATTCGGCCAGGGCGATCGTGCCGCTGCTGGACACCAGCACCGCCGTGTAAGCCAGGGGCGTGCGCCACTCCAGGCCCTCCACGCCAGGGGGGAGCCAGTTGAGCGAGGAGAGCTTTAACACCGCGTAGCCGGTGAAGAAGGCGAAGAAAATAATGCTCTCGGAGCACAGAAAAATGATGAATCCCGTCAGGCTGTGGTTGGCATGGCTGCTGTGACCGGACGCGTGGCCGTCAGTCGGGCCGGCGTTCTGATCAAGGCCTGAGAGGGGATCTGGGCTGGCGGGGGTGAGGGTCATCGCTTCAGGCCTGCCCAGTGGCGAGGAAATCAGTGGCGCGGGGATAGCGCTCCTGGTGTTCCACCAGGGGAAGGCCGCTGCCGTAGCCGTAGGGGCCGCTGATCACGGTGGGTACGTTCTCCTCGAAGTTCTCGGCCGGAGGTGGCGAGGGCAGCAGCCACTCCAGGCCGATCGCGTTCCAGGGGTTGGCCGGCGCCTGCTTGCCGCGCACCAGTGAGCTGACCAGATTGAGCAGGAAGGGAATGATCGAGACCCCCAGCAGAAAGGCACCGAGGCTGGCAAGCACATTCCAGAAGGCGAATTCCGGGTCGTAGGACGACACCCGGCGGGGCATGCCCATCAGCCCGAGCGGGTGCATCGGGAAGAAATTCAGGTTGGTGCCGATGAAGGTGAGCAGGAAATGGAGCTGCCCCAGGCCCTCGTAATACATCTTGCCGGTGAATTTAGGGAACCAGTGATAGATCGCGGCATACACGCCCATGGTGGCAGCGCCATAAATCACGTAGTGAAAGTGCCCCACCACAAAATAGGTGTTGTTCACATGGATGTCCACCGGCACCGTGGCCAGCATGATGCCGGTGACGCCGGCAAACACGAAGTTGAACAGGCCGCCGAGGGCAAACAGCATCGGCGTATTCAGCCGTAACTTGCCGCCCCAGAGTGTGGCGAGCCAGGCGAACACCTTGATGCCGGTGGGCACGGCGATCAGCATGGTGGTGACCATGAACAGATCACGCATCCACTGGGGCACGCCGCTGGGGAACATGTGGTGCACCCAGACCACCAGGCTCAGCGCCACAATCACCAACGAGGCCATCGCCACAAAGCGATAGCCGAAGAGAGGCTTGCGGGCATAGACCGGAAACAGCTCGGAGAACACCCCGAACACCGGCAGGATGATCACATAGACGGCGGGGTGGGAATAAAACCAGAAGAAGTGTTGATAGAGCACCGGATCACCGCCGCCCTCCGGCCTGTAAAACGAGGTGCCCACCACCAGGTCAAACAACAACATCAGGGCGCCACCGGTGAGGGCCGGCAGGCCGATCAATTGAATGATCTGGGCGGAGAGCGCCGTCCAGCAGAAGATCGGCATCCGGAACAGGGTCATCCCCGGCGCCCGCATGCGCAGGATCGTGGTCACAAAGTTGATCGCCCCCATGATCGAGGACACACCCGAGAGGGCCACGGCCACAATCCAGAGCGCCTCGCCGTTGATCAGGAAGCCCAGCGGGTTCTGCAGGCTCACCGGCGGATAGGACCACCAGCCGGAGGCGGCCGGACCACCCGGCACCAGGAAGCTGGCCATCAGGATCACACCGAAGACGGGCACAAGCCAGAAGGCCGCCGCATTCAGCCGCGGAAAGGCCATGTCCGGGGCGCCGATCATGCAGGGGATCAGGAGGTTGTTGAGCCCATTGAGTACCGGGAACATGAACAGGAACAGCATGATCGTGCCATGCATGGTGTAGAGGCCGTTGTACACCGTTCGATCAACAAGATCAGCCTCAGGGGTGATCAATTCGCCGCGCATGATCATGGCCAGCAGCCCGCCGACCAACAGAAAGATCAGGGCGGTGGCGATGTATTGAATCCCGATCACCTTGGCATCGGTGTTGAAGCTGAAGTAACGCTTCCAGCTGTTCGGAGCCTTGGGCTGCGGCGTGGGGGCGGCGCTGAGGCCCGGATCGAAAGGGGTGATGGTCATGGCGCGATCAACCGTCGTGGGGAAGGGTGTTGGAGCCGGGGACGTTCACCATCGGCGGCGGCGCAGGAACCACAGTGGCGTATCCCGACGGCCGCGTGCGGCTCTGGCGCAGGGCGTACTCCCTGGAGGCATCGCTGAGTCCGGGCTGCAGCGGCAGGCGGCTGGCCCGGCGCAGCCAGTCCTGGTAGTCGGTTTCGCTCTGGACCACCACATCCACCTGGTTGGCGGCGAACCAGGTGCCGCTGTATTCCGAATCCCGCAGCCGGTAGCGGCCCTCCCGGGTGGGTGTGAGGAAAAAGGCGATCGAGCGGCCCGGGATCACCTGCTGCTTGAGCCGGAACGCCGGCACGTAGAAGCCATGGATCACGTCCTCGCTGCGCAGCTGCAATCCCACCCGGCGATCCAACGGCAGGTGCAGCTCGGTGGCGCTGACTGCCGCACCGGGGTAGCGGAACTCCCACGACCACTGGCGGGCGATCACCTCGATCTCGGCCTGCGGGGCCACGGCGGCACCGCTGGCGGGCTGCTGATCACTGGCCAGCCGATCGCCGTGCACATGGTCCATCGGTCCGATCAGACCGATCTGGCGGTTCACATCGATCGTGTAATAGGCGATCCCCATGACCAGCAGCAGTGGAATCACCGTCCAGATGATCTCGAGCTTGGTGTTGCCCTCGATCGGCTCTGCGTCACTGATGTCGTACTTCGCCGCCCGGTTGAACAGCATCACCCAGGCCATCACCGACACCACCCCGGCGAAGACGAAGGTGGCAACGGCTGTCTCGAAGCTGAACAGGCCATCCACCAGGGGTGCGGCGCTGGAGGCCTGCACCGGCAGCCAGCCGAAGGACTGCTGGCCCATCCAGAAGCTGAACCAGACCAGCAGCCCGATCCAGAAGACCAGCCCAGCGATGGCTGGCAGGTTGGGGCGCGACGGCGTGCTGGTCATGGCAGGGCCTCGTTGAGATCGGCACCGGCCGCCAGCAGCTGGTTGGCCGTCACATGCACCCCGAACTCAACAGCCAGCTGGGCGCCGAGGGTGCCATGCCAGGCCATGGCGCCCAGCAGCAGCACGCCGGTGAGCAGGTAGCTCCACTGCACCTGACGGCCCATTTCGCTGCGCCAGTCGAAGCGCTGGAAACCGCGCCAGAGCGTCATCGCCACGATCGCGAACAGCAGGGCCACGCCGCCGGCTCCATGCCAGAGCATGGTGGCGGTGCTGCCCATGCCGAAGCTGCTGACGACGCCCGGCAACGGCACCGCCAGCTGCATCTCCACGAAGCCAGCGGCCACGGTGAAGAAGCTGATCAGGCAGCAGGCCAACAGGTTGTACCAGCCCACATCGTGAAAGCCGGCGCGGGTCACCGGCAAGGCCAGGAAACGGAACAGCCGTTTCTCCAGGGGAAACACCGCCCCGGCGATGTCGAAGGCAATCGCGATCACGAACAGGCCGATGCTGAGATGCACCAGGTTCGGATGGATCGGCAACCGGTAGGGCAGGTTGTTGGCACCCAGGCTCAGCAGGTGCAGGTTGGCTGGATCCATCACACCTGTCCTGCCCGCATCGCTTCCACCACCCTGACGGTGTGCAGCCCGTAGACCCAGATCAGCTGGTTGCCCAGTATCACCTGGACCACCACCAGGGCACTGAGCAGCGCGCCGGCCCCCAGGAAGGCCAGGGGCAGCTTGAGCGGGTCACGGCTGCGGATCACATAACGCCAACCGGTGAGCACCGAGAGCACGCCGGCTAGCACCCAGCCCAGGGTGCTGTGCAGGTTGAGGATGTCGCGCGAGGCGCCGTAGGGGTTGGCCAGTCCGGCCTCCACCTGGCCGAAGATGATCGCGATGAAGATCGCCGCAGTGGCGAACAGCAGATTCCAGAAGCTGACCTCGAACAGGGCCGGCCGCTTGGCCCAGACCCCGATCAGATCAAAGACGAAGGCGATCAGGGCCATTGCGATCACAAAGTGCACCACGATCGGATGGATCGTGTCCATCCAGGGCAGGTTGCGATCGTTGAGCTGGGGCAACAGCTCGAACATGGGCGGGGATGAAGCTGTCCCCCCATTCCAGCTTGCGGAGGGGCCTTCTGCGAACCCTGCTCGCTTATCCAAACGCTCCTTGAGCTTGTTGATCAGACCCCCCTTAGCCTGAACGCACTCGTTTTTTCGCTTTGACGGCTCCCGCCTCCCGCCCGCTGCGCTGGCTCACCGCCGGTTTGCTGTTCGCCGCCGCCGGCCTTTCAATCGCCCTTCCCTTCGTCTCGGCCACCCTGCTGACCATCGGCATCGGTGGGGTGGCGATCGCCGCCGGGGTGGCCCAGCTGATCCGACTGACCGGTAGCGGCAGCCTCAGCGACAGGGTGTTTCGCGGCTTCTCTGCCCTGCTCTACATCGGGACCGGCGTTTGGATCTTGCTCAATCCGGTGGGCAGCGAGGTGAGCCTCACGCTCTTCGTTGGCCTGCTGGTGGCCTTCGAGGGGGTGATGGAACTGGCCGCCGCCGCTGCCAGCGCCGTTCCGGCTCGGGGTCTGGTTCTTATTGATGGGCTGATCACCACCTTGCTCGGGGGACTGCTGGTTGCCCAGTGGCCCAGCGACAGCCTCTGGGCCCTCGGCACGCTGTTCGGTGTGGCCCTGGCGCTCTCGGCCGTGAATCTGTTAACGGCGCCAGCTTCGGCTGCAGAGGCCGCTTCACCCAGCTGAAGGTTCGTTCTGTCAGCAGCTCATTTTTTTTATTCTTCCTTGCGGCGTCCCACCAGCCAGAAGGCACCGAGCACGGCGCCAAGGAGCAGGGCAATCTGGATCAGCCCGCCGCTCCACATCCATTCCTGGGAGGTCATCTCGGCGACAGGGCCCAGAGGGGCGAGGGAAGCAAGCAAGGATCCAGCTGCAAGGGCGCTACCCACAGTCTGCGGGAGTGGGCTTCATTCGCCGATGGCCAGGGCTCCGGAGCGGCGGGGGTCCGCCACCCCCAGGCTGCCGCCTTCCGGCAGGGCCTCAACCGAATGGGCAGAGCCCATCGCCCGTGATGGCTGCAACTGGTGGCCCAGGTTTTGCAGCAACCGCAGGCTGTCGGGGCTGAGGCCCTGCTCGTGGCTGAGCTGATCGGGCCAGAGCTGGCTGTGGATCCGGCTGGTGGCCACGGCTGAGGCCAGGTTGAGGCCGTGCTCGAGGCGATTAAGCAGCACCTGCAGCACGATGGTGATGATGCGGCTGCCACCCGGGCTGCCGGTGGCCAGGAGTGGCCCGCCGCGTCGGTCGAGCACCAGCGTGGGCGCCATCGAGGAGAGCGGCTGTTTGCCCGGCGCGATCGCGTTGGCCTCCCCTTGCACCAGGCCGAAGGCGTTGGGCACGCCCGGTTTGGCCGTGAAGTCGTCCATCTCGTTGTTGAGCAGGAAACCGGCTCCGGGCACACTCACCCCATTGCCGAAGGCGAAGTTGAGTGTGGTGGTGGTGGCCACCAGGCTGCCGTCACGGTCGATCACCGAGAGGTGGGTGGTGTTGGGGCCTTCCTGGAGGCCAGGTGCCTGTGGCGAGAGCTGCAGGGAGGGCGTATGGCGGTTGAGCTGGATGCGGGCCCGTTGGCGGGAGGCGTAGGCGGAGCTGAGCAGCTTCTCCAGGGGCATCGCCACGAAGCGGGGGTCACCGAGCAGGGCGTTGCGATCCAGGTAGGCCAGGTTCATCGCCTCCACCATCAAGTGCAGGCTGGCGGCGCTGTTGAGCCCCATGGCCGCCAGATCGAAGCCCTCGAGCATGCGCAGCAGCTGGATCAAGGTGACGCCCCCAGAGCTGGGTGGCGGCATGGCGATGACGGCATGGCCGCGCCAATCACCGATCAGCGGAGCCATCGCCCTGGCGCGGTAAGCGCTGAGGTCGGCGGCAGTGATCAACCCGCCTTGCTCACGCATCAGGGCCACCAGCTGGTCCGCCACCGGCCCGGCGTAGAAACCCTCTTCCCCTTCGCGGGCGATGCGGCCGAGGGTGGCGGCCAGCAGGGGCTGGCGCAGCCGATCACCGGGCGCATAGGCCAGACCGCCGGGCTTGAAGAACAGCTGGGCTGAGGTGGGGTCGGCCTTGAGCCGTGGGGCCGCCGCCTTCAAGGAGCCCGCTAGCTCGTGGCTGACCACGATTCCATCTTTGGCCAGGGCGATCGCAGGGGCGATCACGGCGGCGAGCGGCAGGCGTCCGTAGCGGCGCTGGGCCAGCACCAGCCCGGCCACGGTGCCAGGCACGCCCGTGCTCAGCAGGCTGCGGGTGGCCTTGAGGCGATCCACCGATCCATCGGCAGCAAGGAAGAGATCGGCCCGGGCAGCCAGGGGGGCCTTCTCCCGGAAATTGATCGTCACCGCCCGCCCCCGTCCCACCCGCGTCTCCCCCCCCAGCAGGGGCGCTCCTGCCGTTGCCGTGTCGGGCCGCCACAGCACCAGAAAACCGCCGCCGCCGATGTTGCCGGCCTGGGGCAGCGTCACCGCCAGGGCGAAGGAGGTGGCCACCGCGGCGTCCACGGCATTGCCACCCCGGCGCAGGATGTCACGCCCTACCCGCGACGCTTCAGCTTCCTGGCTCGCCACCATGCCGCCACTGGAGCGCACCGGCGAAAAGCGCTCTCCGCCTTCCTGCAGCACGTTGGCGCTGGCCAGAGGTGTCAGCAGCAGGCCGCTCCCCAGAAAGCACTTCGCCAGCAGGCCCCAACTCAGAAGGCCCAGCCGCTGTTCAGGCCTTGCCATAGCCACCGCCACCGGGAGTTTCGATGATCAGTCTGTCGCCGGCCTCCACGGCCAGCTCAATGCTGCCACCCAGCTCCTGCTCGCGGCCATCGGCGCCGATCCAGCGGTTGCGGCCCGGCTGGCCAGGACCACCGCCGGCGAGGCCGAAGGGCGCCACCTGGCGCGATCCGGAGAGGATCGCAGCGGTCATCGGCTCGAGAAAGCGGATCTCCCGCACCACCCCGTCGCCACCGGGCCAACGGCCGCTGCCACCGCTGCCCCGCCGCAGGGCGAACGATTCCAGGCGCACCGGAAAGCGTTCCTCAAGGATTTCGGGATCGGTGAGGCGAGAGTTGGTCATGTGGCTCTGCACGGCCGAGGCGCCGGCAAACCCCACTCCATCCAGCTGGCGGCCGGCGCCGCAACCACCGCAGATCGTCTCGTAGTACTGGTGGCGGCTGTCGCCGAAGCTGAGGTTGTTCATCGTGCCCTGGGCCGCGGCCATCACGCCGAGCGCTCCAAACAGGGCGTTGGCGATCGCCTGGGAGGTTTCGACGTTGCCGGCCACCACCGCGGCCTCTGGCCCCGGGTGCAGCAGGGAGCCGGGCGGCACGATCAGCTGCAGCGGCCTGTAGCAGCCGGCGTTGAGTGGCACCTCTTTCCCCACCAGGCAGCGAAACACGTAGAGCACCACTGCCTGGGTGATCGCCAGGGGCGCGTTGCGGTTTCCGCCATCCTGGCCGGATGTGCCGCTGAAGTCGATCACGGCCCGGCGGCCGCGGCGATCGATGCGCACCGCCACCTCAATCATCAGGCCGCCATCGAGGGGCAGGCGGAACTGACCCGAAGTGAGGCGATCGATCACCTGCCGTACCGCCTCGGCGCCGTTGTCCTGAACGTGGGCCATGTAGGCCCGCACCACCCCCAGCCCCTCGCGCTCAGCCAGGGCTTGCAGCAGCCCGGCGCCCAGCTGGTTGGCGGCCACCTGGGCCTGCAGGTCGGCCAGGAGCTGCTCGGGATTGCGCACTGGCCAGGGGCCAGCCGCCAGCCGCCGCCGCCAGTCATCGGCCAGGAGTTTGCCCTGGCGCAACAGCGGCACATTGTCGAGCAGCAGCCCCTCCTGCTCAAGCGTTTGGCTGAAGGGGGGCATCGAACCTGGGGTGATCCCGCCCACATCGGCGTGGTGGCCGCGAGAGGCCAGGAAGAAATCAGGGAGTGGAAAGGGCTGCTCGTTGCCGTTGCTATTGCCATTGCCATTGCCAGTCCCGCCTGTGAACACCGGTGTGATCACGGTGAGATCGGGCAGGTGGGTACCGCCGTGGGCGGGGTGGTTGGAGACGATCCCATCGCCGGGCCGCAGCGCTGGATGGTCGCCGCGGCGCACCGCCGCCAGCAGGCCGGCGACGCTGGCCCCCATCGAGCCCAGATGCACGGGGATGTGTGGTGCATTGGCCACCAGCTCGCCGGCCCCGTCAAAGACAGCGCAGGAGAAATCGAGACGCTCGCGGATGTTCACCGAGCGGGCGCTCTGCTGCAGCCGTACGCCCATCTGCTCGGCCACCGCGCTGAAGCGATGGTTGAACAGCTCCAGGCTGACCGGATCGACGGCCTCGGAGCCCCGATGGGCGTGTGCATCGCCAGGCGCTTCGGTGTGGGTCAGCAGCAGGATCTCGCCGGCCTGCAGTTCCGCCCTCCAGCCAGGGGCGAGCACCAGGCTGCCGTTGGCCTCCACCACCAGCGCCGGCCCGCTCAGCCGCGCTGCCGGCGGCAGATCCTCGCGACGGTGCAGGGGAACGTCGTGCCACTCGCCTCCCCAGTAGAGCCGGATGGGTTGGTCCTTGCCCCCTTGCGGCGAGGCGGATGGAGGTGGGCAGACAGCTTCCGGTTCGGGGCCCGGGTCCACCAGCTCCACCAGCAGCCACTCCACCACCAGATCCGGACCTTCTGGCCCGTCGCCCTCGGGGCCATGGCCGAAGCGCTGGCGATGGGCCCGCTCGAACGCCTCGCGCAGGGCCGGCGCCGCAGCCAGGGGCAACGGCAGGGTCAGCTCACTGGCGGCGAGCCGCACCCCAACACTGAACTCGGCCCTGGGGGCGGGATTCGCTTCAACCAGCGCGGCGGCCCGCTGCCGCAGCCGTGCCACCAGCGCCGCATCGAGGGGTTCACGCACCACCTCCTCGCGCAGCAGCCGCTGGTCGGCCAGGCCGATGCCATAGGCCGAGAGCACTCCGGCCAGGGGATGGAGCAGCAGCCGACGGATGCCCAGCCGCTCGGCGAGGGCGCAGGCGTGCTGGCCGCCGGCGCCGCCGTAGCAAACCAAGGTGGCACCGCGGATGTCATGGCCGCGCTGGATCGAAATCCGCCTGATCGCTTCGGCCATCCGGTCGTTGGCGATCGCCAGGGCTCCTTCGGCCAGGGCTTCAGGCGTGCTCGCCCGTCCCGTCGCCAGGGCGACCCGCTCGGCCAGCTCCTCGAACAGCTGGCTCACCAGCTCCGGATCGGGCCCCTGATCTCCGCCGGGGCCGAACACCGCCGGAAAGGCCGCCGGCTGCAGGCGGCCCAGCAACAGGTTGGCGTCGGTGATGGTGAGCGGCCCGCCGCGGCGGTAGCAAGCCGGGCCTGGATCGGCCCCGGCCGAGGCCGGCCCCACCTGCAATCGCTGGCCATCGAAGTGGAGCCGCGAGCCACCCCCGGCCGCCACGGTGTGGATCGGCAGTCGTTCCGCCTGCAGGCGGAGACCGGCGATCTCCGTCTCCTCCAGCCGCTCCAAGCCACTTCCTCTGCAAACGCCATCGCCACGTCCATTTCCACTTCCCGGCCCGGCGGCCTCGGCATGGAACACATCGGTGGAGGTGCCGCCCATGTCGAAACCGACGATCGGCGTGGACCCGCCCGCCAGCTTGACGGCGGCCACCAGGCCACCGGCGGGGCCGGAGAGGATCGTGTCCTTGGCGCAGAGCAGTTCCGGGGCGATCAATCCCCCGCTCGACTGCATCACCCGCAGGCGGCAATGCGGCCCCAGCTCGCGTTGCAGCCGCTCCAGATAGGCCGCCAGCACCGGGGCGACGCAGGCCTCGACGACGGAGGTCTGGGCGCGGGGCAGCAGGCGGGGGCGCAGGCCCACCCGGTGGGAGAGCACCACCTGGTGGAAGTCGAAGCGCTGCAGCCAGTCGCCCAGCTGCCGCTCCTGGCGGGGATGGCGGCAGCTGTGCAGCAGGGCAACGGCGCAGCTGCTGATTCCGCCGGTCCGGGCCTGGCTGATCGCCTCCTCCAGCTCGGCATCGAGCCGCAAGGGGGCCAGTTCCTGGCCATCGGCCGCCAGCCGCCCCTCCACCTCCAGCACCTGCCGATACAGGGGAGCCGGACGCTCGATGCCAAGGGCAAACAGATCGGGGCGGTGCTGATCGCCGATCCAGAGCGCATCGGCGAATCCGCGCGTGATCAGCAGCAGCGTCGGGGCGCCCTGGCCCTCCAGCAGGGCGTTGGTGGCCACCGTGGTGCCCAGCCGCACCTCCTCCACCGCCCCTGGCGGCAGCGGCAGGCCAGCGCCCACCCCCAGCAGCGTGCGCATGGCGGCCACGGCGGGATCTCCCGGCTGCCCGGGTTGCTCGGAGAGCACCTTGCGCACCACCAGCTCGCCGCTGGGGGCGCGACCGACCAGATCGGTGAAGGTGCCGCCCCGGTCGATCCAGAACTGCCAGCCGGAACCGGAGCACACAGCTTTCAGGGAGCTGGCTTCAGCGATAGTTCTCGAACTGCAGCGGCAGCTCCAGGTCCTCGGCGCGCAGCAGCTGGATCACCTGCTGCAGGTCGTCCTTGTTTTTGCCGGTGACCCGCAGGCTCTCGCCCTGGATGGCCACGGTCACCTTCTTGATCTGGTCGCGCACGGTTTTCGAGAGCTTCTTGGCCAGCTCCTGGCTGAGGCCCTTGCGCAGCTTCACCACCTGCTGGACGCGGTTGCCGCCCACCGGCTCGGCGGTTTGAAAATCGAAGATCTTCAAGGACAGCTCCCGTTTGGTGGCCTTCTGGCGCAGCACGTCGGTGACGGCCTCCAGGGTCATGTCGCTGGCGGTGGTGATCGTCAGGCTGGCTTCCTCCAGCTCGATCTCGGTTTTGGAATCCTTGAGGTCGTAGCGCTGGCCCACTTCGCGGCGCGCCTGATCAATGGCGTTCACCAGCTCCTGCCGATCGAAATCCGAAACCACGTCAAAGGAGTAGCTGTCGGCCATGGCAAGGGAGCGCGGCGAGGGGGGCGCCCAGCTTAGAAAGAGGCCTCCGACCCTCCGCAGCCGCCATGTTCGCGACCCTTTTCGCCACTGTCTCCTTGGGCAGCCCGGCGGCAGCTCCGGCCTGGTCGTTGCTGCTCGCTGGCGCCGTGGTGGTCTTCAGCCTGGTTCCGCTCGGCATGGGCCGCGCCAAGGCCGATTTCACCCCCGCCGATCTGGCTGCCCCGCGGGCGATGTTCGAGCGGCTGCCGGCCTGGGGCAAGCGGGCCAGCTGGGCCCATCAGAACTGCTTCGAGTCGTTCAGCCTGCATGCGCCGGCCTGCCTGCTGGCGCTGCTGGCCGGCGTCGATGCCCCGCTGGCGATTGCGGCGGCCTGGCTGCATCCGCTGCTGCGTGTCGCCTACATCGGCGCCTATGTGGGCAATGTGCCGCCCCTGCGCGGGCTCTGCTGGCTGGTCGGTCTGCTCTGCAGCGCCGTGCTCTACGGCGAGGGGCTGAAAGCGGTGGTGGCGGGCTGAAGCTGCTGAAGCCTGGCGGGCCTGGTGCTGGCCGCTCACCCCTGCTGCAGTCCGCGCAGGGCGGTGAGCAGCGAGGCCGGGCTCTGGGGATCCACCATCAGCACGCTGCCGCCTTTGGCGTTGCTGAGCTCTTCTCCCATGGTGATCCAGTCGCGGGCCAGCAACAAGCGCAGGGCTTCGGAGCCTGACGGGCTCGAATCGATCAGACGGGCCAGTTCGCCGGCCGCCAGGGCCCGGGCCTTGGCCAGCATCTCCTGCTGCTTGGCCTGGGCTTCGGCATCGAGCAGCACCGCCTCGGCCCGGCCTTTGGCGGCATTCACCTCGGCCTCCCGCAGCCCTTCAGAGCGCAGCACCGCCGCCCGCTTCTCGCGCTCGGCGCTCATCTGCATCTCCATCGCCTGCTGAACGCCAGGCGAGGGCATGATGTCGCGCAGCTCCACCCGGGTCACCTTGACCCCCCAGGGATCGGTGGCCTGGTCGAGTTCGCGCAGCAGCATCTCGTTGACGTCCTGGCGGGTGGTGAAGGTCTGGTCGAGGTCGAGCTTGCCCATCTCGGCCCGGATCTGGGTGAGCACCAGATTCACCATCGCCGCCTGCAGATCATCGACGGCGTAGTGGGCCTTGGCATGCTCCAGCAACTGCCAATACACCACCGCATCCACCGTGATCGAGACGTTGTCGCGGGTGATGCACTTCTGGGGGGCGATGTCGAGCACCCGTTCCTTCAGCGACTGGTTGCTGACCACCCGCTCCAGGCCCGGCAGCACGAACGAGAGGCCAGGCTGCAGCTGGCGGTCGTAGCGGCCCAGCCGCTCCACCAGCAGCGAGCGGCCGCCGCTGGTCACCTTGACGCCGCTGGCACCGAGGACGGCGATCACCAGCAGGGCGGGAATCGAAAGCAGACCTTCCATGGGGTGCCAGTGCGCAGGACAACTCCCCTCAATCGAGGAGCCGAACCAGGCTAGGGACGGCGCGTTCTCGCCCCGAGCAGGCAGTTCCTCCAGACTGGATTTCGCCGCCCTGTTTCGATGAGGCCCCTGCCCTGATGATCCCCCTGATCTGGCTGGTGGCCGGAGGTGGCCTGTTGTTGCTGGAATGGATCTTTCCCAGCATCGATGGCCTGCTGATCGGCGCTGTCGCCGCCCTGTTGCTCTCGGCGCTGACCGCCCTGTGGCCGGGCCTGGCCGCCGGATTGCAGCTGGCGGGATTCCTGGTTCTGTTCCTGGCGGGCTACGGCGTTCTGCGCCGCTGGTCGTTGCGGGGTCGCCTCCAGCCCGACGCACTCAGCAGCCCCGGCAGCGAACGGGCTGAAGTGATCCAGGCCTTCAACCATCTCGGCAAGGGCCGGGTGCGCTGGCAGGGCCAGAGCTGGCGGGCCGAACTGCTTGAGGCAGCGGCCGGCAGCCTGGCTGCGGGCGATGAGGTGGTCGTGCTGCGCCGGGTCGGCACCCGACTGGAGGTGCTGGCCGCCCCTGATCCCTGATCGGGGGTTGATCAATCGAAGAACAACAGGCTGACCACCTTGCCCATGTCCTCGGCGGTGCGGCAGCTGGAGAGCAGGGTTTCGCTGTCGTGGAAGGCGAAGCAGATCAGCTGGTCGGAGCGGCCGATGATCTCCTGGTTGCAGAGGCTGCTGGCCATCGGCAGGGGCAGGTCGTCGTGCTCGGGCTTCTCCACGAGGTGGAGCACCTGCTCGAGCTGGTCGCGGGATTCGCCTGGCTGGCGATCGAGGCTCTGGGGCAGCAGCACCGTCAGCCGGGCCGGGTCGACGCTGAGCACCCCGCGGATGACCGCCGCATTCACGCCCTGGGAGCCTGAGGTCACCAGGTTGTGCCCTTCCTGGGCCAGGGATCGCGACACCAGCTCCACCAGGTGGATCGACACCACCGGCACGTGACGACTGCCGAGGATGGCGATCCGGCGCTTGCCCGTGTCCTGAAGCAGGGCCAGCTCCTGGGCGAGGGTATCCACCCGGTCCAGCGAGGGCAGATCAAGAGACCGGGTCACCGAGATCAGGCAATCGACCGCAAGAAACTAGCAGCGCCCTTGCGGGGCAAGCCCATTCGCCAGCTGCAGGCGCTCGAGCAGGCGTTCGAAGCGGCAGTGCTCCTCCACCAGACGCATCGCGTAGCTGGCCTTGACGGACTCATGCAGGCGCACATGGCCGAACGCCCGCTCGATCACCTCCACGGTGGTGAGGGTGTCGTGTTCCACCTTCAACACCGGAACGTCCAGTTCCTCCGCCCGGCTGATCAGCTGGGCCATCGGTTCACCGACACCGGTGAGGATCAGGCACTGGGTGGACGCTTCTAAGGCCGCCAGCTGGATGTCGGTGCGATCAGCGCCGGTGACCACGGCCATGTTGCGGCGACGGCGGAAGAACTCCATGGCGGAGTTGACGTTCATCGCCCCGATCGAGAGGGTTTCCACCAGCAGATCGAGCCGCTCGGGGCAACACAGAACCCGGGCGCCGAGGCGCTCGACCAGTTCCTCGACCGTGACGCTGCGCAGCAACGGACTGCGCGGCATCACACCGAACACCGGCAGCCCGAGCCGTTCGATCGCTGGCACCACCTCGGCGTTCATCCCCTCGACGTCCTCAGGGTTGACCGCATTGAGCACGACCCCGGCCAGCCGCTCACCAAGCTGGGAGCGGGCCTGCAGCAAGGGCTCCACGCTGCGGCTGTCGGCCCAGAGGTGGACCAGCACCACCGGCGCTTCAAGGCCTTGGGCCAATTGGGAGAGGCTGAGCCCGTAAAGCAAGCCTTCACTGAGGCTGCCGGCGGCTTCCAGCAGGTTGATCCCATCGGGGTAGGCCTGCAGCTGCTGCTGCAGCTGGGTGAAACGATCACCGGCGCTCAATGACCCCGCCAGCAGGCGATCGCTGGCGGTGTCCGGGTGCTGCAGATCCAGGGACGGCAGCAAATTGGCCGCGGCCAGGCCCAGCATGCTGCCGATGAAGGCAACGTCATCGTCGATCAGGCGTGTCTCGCCATCGTCTTGGCCGGAGCGACCGAGGCGAAGGCTGGTGGCCAGCGGCTTGCCGAAGCGCACGGGCACGCCCTGGCGGGTGAGCATGCGCGCCAGACCGAGCACAAGGGCCGACTTGCCGCTGAAGGGATCGCAGGACCCGATCAGCAGGGTGCTGCTCATGAATGATCTGCGCCAGGGAGACCCAATCTAGGTGGGGGCCGCTCAGCCGATGGCAACCGGCCACCGACACTGGGTGGCCGTGTGATTCCCTGCCGGTGTTCCGCCCCCTTCTTCCCCTGCGCGATCGAACCGTGGCGGTCAGTGGCGCCGCTGGTTCTCTGGGTCAGGCCCTGCTGCGCCGCTTCGATGGCCAGGGAGCACGGCTGATCGGCCTGACCAGCCAGACCAGCCCCCTCAGCATCGCGGGCAGCTCCGGTGCGCCGATCCCCCTGCGTTCGGTTCAGTGGCGCTGCGGGGAGGAGCAGGCCCTGGGCGCGTTGCTCGAGCAGGTGGACATTCTGGTGATCAACCACGGCGTTAATAGCTTTGGTGACCGCAGTGCTGGAGCGGTTGAGCGCAGCCTGGAGGTGAACGCGCTCAGCGCCTGGCGGCTGGTGGAGCTGTTCCTCTCCCTGCCGGAGCGCCCGGCCGGTAGCCCGGCCCGGGA
Source organism: Synechococcus sp. SynAce01 (assembly GCF_001885215.1). Lineage (GTDB taxonomy): Bacteria > Cyanobacteriota > Cyanobacteriia > PCC-6307 > Cyanobiaceae > Regnicoccus > Regnicoccus frigidus. The sequence continues at coordinate 2,206,269 of NZ_CP018091.1, forward strand.
GCTGTGGGTGAACACCTCAGAGGCGGAGATCCTGCCGGCAGTGAGCCCGCTGTATGAGATCAGCAAGCGGCTGCTGGGACAGCTGCTGAGCCTACGGGCCCTCGATTGCAGCGGCGCCAACCCCTGCCGCATCCGCCGCCTGGTGCTAGGGCCGTTCCGGTCCGGCCTCAATCCCTACGGCGTGATGGGCGCCGACTTTGTGGCCGGCCAGGTGATCGCCCAGGCACGCCGCCATCTGGGCCTGATCATCGTGACCCCCAACCCGCTCACCTATGCGCTGATGCCGCTGGTGACGGCCCTGCGCCACGGCTACTTCCGCTTGACCAGTCGGGCTTAGAAGTCGCGGTCGGTGAGGATCTCGCAGCCGTCACTGGTAACCACAATCGTGTGCTCCCACTGGGCCGAGAGGCTGCCATCGGCGGTGACCACGGTCCAGCGGTCGGCCAGGGTGCGGCAGACCTTGCTGCCGGCGTTGAGAATCGGCTCCACCGCCAGGGTCATGCCGGCACGCAGCTTGACGTTGGGCAGGTCGTTGGTGCGGAAGTTGAACACCGAAGGCTCTTCGTGCAGGTTGCGGCCGACGCCATGGCCGGTGTAGTCCTCCACGACGGCATAGCCGTGGGCTTCGACGTGGTCTTGAACAGCGCCAGCGATGTCGAGCAGGGTGTTGCCGGCCTTGACCTGGGCCAGGCCCTTCATCAGCGACTCCTGGGCCACCCGACTCAGCCGGCGCGCCTCCTCGGAGCTCTCACCCACGCAGACGGACACGCAGCTGTCGCCGTGATACCCCTCGTAGTAGGCGCCCGTGTCGATCTTGAGCAGGTCGCCTGCGCGGATCACCTGTTTGGAGCTGGGGATGCCGTGCACCACCTGGTTGTTGATGCTGGCGCAGATGCTGGCCGGGAAGCCGTGATAGCCCTTGAAGCTGGGGGTGGCCCCCATCGAGCGGATGCGCTTTTCGGCCTGACGGTCCAGGTCGGCGGTGGTCATGCCGGGAGCGGCCAGTTCGAGCAGTTCGCGCAGCACGGTGGCGACGATGCGGCTGGCCTGGCGCATGATCTCGATTTCGCGCGCCGACTTGATCTCAACGCCACGGCGGCCTTTCTGGATGCGCGGACCGGTCTGAACGGCGGTGGCCGTCGCCGCTTTCTTCGGTGTGGCGGTGCCCGTGGCCAGCAGGTCGGCGAACAGATTCATCGACGGGCGCCCTAACAATTCAGAATCACAAGCTACCAACTTTCCGGCAGCGACCATGCAGGCCATGGCAAGACTGCGGCGCTGGCACGGCCGCTTAGCCCCGCTGGTGCTGGCACCACTGTTGCTCACCGTGCTCAGCGGCATGGGTTACCGCCTGCTGCGTGACTGGGGAGGCCTGAGCCGGGACCAGGCCCACGTGCTGATGGTGCTGCACGAGGGCGAATGGCTCGGTCGCCATGGCGAAACGGTTTATGTGGCCCTCAATGGGCTGGGCCTGCTCTGGATGCTGGCGACCGGCTTCGGCATGGCGGTGCAGCAATGGCGCCGTTCAGCGCAGGCGAAGCCCAAGACAGAGCCTGAAAGCTGAGGCGTTACAGTTGTTGTTTGGCCAGAAACCTCGGAACTGGGATGGCAGCGGAAATCAACGAAACCGATTCAACGGCAGCTACTGCAACGGCAGCTCCAGAGGCAAGCCCAGAGGCTGCCAAGCCGGCTGGCCCCAAGCTTTGCGCCTATGACCTGATTAAGGCCTTTGAAGCCGAGCAGCTCAAGAGCGATCTGCCTGAGCTCTATGTGGGCGACACCGTTCGCGTGGGCGTGCGCATCAGTGAGGGCAACAAGGAGCGGGTTCAGCCTTACGAGGGCGTGGTGATTGCCAAGCGCCACGGCGGCATGAACGAAACGATCACCGTCCGGCGCATCTTCCAGGGCATCGGTGTGGAGCGGGTGTTCATGCTGCACAGCCCGCAGGTGGCCACGGTCAAGGTGGAGCGGCGCGGTAAGGTTCGCCGGGCCAAGCTCTTCTACCTGCGCGATCGGGTTGGTAAGGCCACCCGCGTCAAACAGCGTTTCGATCGCTGAAGTTTCGTTCCAACGTTTTTATTCGTCGTTTCAATTTCCCGGTGCTGCCCTTGGGCACCGGGCGAAAGGGCCTCTTCTTGCGCCGTTAGTTCAGTTGGTAGAACGCAGGTCTCCAAAACCTGATGTCGGGGGTTCAAGTCCTCCACGGCGCGCTCGATGCCCTTTCCTGCACTTTCCTGGTTCCGGACATGGAGTTGGATTTACAGCCCGGTGATGTGGTCAAAGTTCTGGAGTCTGCGGCTCTTGGCTGGGTCCGTGCCCGGGTGATCCGGGTCAAATCCGGTGGTCGTGTTGTTGTCCAAAGCGACCAGGGTCGTGAGTTCACCGCCCGGGGTAACCAGGTGCGCTTGATCGAACCGGCCGGCTTCCGTCCCTAGGCTCCCTGCAGCTTTGGCGTCTTCATGCTCATCCTGGCGGCCAGCAATGGCCATAACCTCGTCTTGGCGCGACGCGTCAGCTCGATTGCGGCGGAGCAGGGGCACGGCGTTGAGCTGATCGATCTTGTCGCCCTGGGTCTGTCGCTCTACACCCCGGCGGCCGAAGCGGTGGGACCAGGAGCGAATCTGGATCGGCTCGCCACTGAACTGCGCCTGCACCAGCGGCTGTGGATCTGTGCGCCTGAGTACAACGGCTCGCTGCCCCCCAGCCTCTCCAGTGCCCTGGCCTGGCTTTCGCGGACCACCAGCGATTTCCGCAGCCTCTTCAACGGCCTGCCGGTGGCGCTCTCCAGCCACAGCGGCGGCAGCGGCCAGAAGGCCCTGAGCGCGATGCGGCTCCAGTTCTCCCACCTCGGCTCCACGGTGCTGGGGCGCGAGTTGAGCTGCAGCGACGAACGGGCGGCCAATCCCGAGAGCATCGCGGCGATGTTGGTGGAGCTGCACCGCCTGCCCACTCCTGGTTGACGGCGGGACAGGCGGCGGTTGATACTGCCGTGGTCGCTCTGGCGGCACCGATAGCCGCACCGGCGCCGGGTTGATTCCCGTCTGCCAGTACGCTGCCGGTTCGCATCATCTGGGACTGTAGTTCAACCGGTTAGAGCACCGCCCTGTCACGGCGGAAGTTGCGGGTTCGAATCCCGTCAGTCCCGTTTGGCTCTTTGAGCCCTTGTCATCAAGGAGAACGTTGTTGTGACGGTGCGGGTACGCCTGGCTCCCAGCCCCACCGGCACGCTTCATATCGGCACGGCCCGAACCGCTGTTTTCAACTGGCTGTTCGCCCGCCATCACGGCGGTGCGTTCCTGCTGCGGATCGAGGACACCGACAAGGAACGCTCCAAGCCGGAATTCACCGCCAACATCCTCGATGGCCTCTCCTGGCTCGGCCTGGGCTGGGACGGCGAGCCGGTGATCCAGAGCGAGCAGATCGAAGCCCACCGCGCCGCCATTGCCCAGTTGCTCGCCAGCGGCCACGCCTACCGCTGCTTCATGAGCGAGGCGGAACTCGAGCAGATGCGCCAGGAGCAGAAGGACCTCAACGCACCGCCACGCCACAACAATGCCCACCGCGATCTCAGCGCTGCCCAGCAGGCAGCCTTTGCCGCCGAAGGCCGCGAGGCGGTGATCCGTTTCCGCATCGACGACCAGGCCACGATCGGCTGGAGTGATCTGGTGCGGGGTGAGATGCGCTGGAGCGGCAACGACCTCGGCGGTGACATGGTGATTGCCCGCCGCGCCCCGGCAGCGGACATCGGCGATCCCCTCTACAACCTGGTGGTGGTCGTCGACGATGCCGCCATGGCGATCAGCCATGTGATCCGCGGCGAAGACCACATCGCCAACACCGCCAAGCAGCTGCTGCTCTACGAGGCGCTGGGGCTGCCCCTGCCGGTGTTTGCCCACACCCCGCTGATCCTCAATGGCGAAGGGCGCAAGCTCTCCAAGCGCGATGGGGTCACCTCGGTGGCTGATTTCCGCGACCGCGGCTACACCGCCGAGGCGCTGGTCAATTACATGACCCTGCTGGGTTGGTCGCCGCCCGAGGGCATGGCTGAACGTTTCGGCCTGGCGGAGGCGGCGGCGGCCTTTGGTTTTGAGCGGGTCAACCGGGCCGGAGCCCGCTTCGACTGGGACAAGCTCAACTGGCTCAACAGCCAGGTGCTGCATGAGCGCAGCCCTGCCGTTCTGTTGGCTGAACTGCTGCCGCTCTGGCAGGCCGCAGGCTGGTGGGATTCGAGTGCTGATGGGGCCTGGGGCGAGCAACTCGCCGCCCTGCTCGGCCCGTCGCTGGTGACCCTGCAAGACGGCCTCGACCAGGCCCGTCCGTTTTTTGAATGGCCCGGCTACGACGCGACCGCGACCGGACAGCTGGCTTCGGCGGAGGCCCGCTCGGCGCTCGCTGCCCTGCTGGAGGCGCTGCCGGCTAGCGATCAACCGCTGGCCGACGCCACGGCCCGGGAGCTGTTGGCTGTAGCCGCCAGTGGGGCTGGCGTCAAGAAAGGCGTGGTGATGAAGAGCCTGCGGGCGGCACTGCTCGGCAGCCTGCAGGGCCCGGATCTGATCACCACCTGGTGCCTGCTGCACCCAAGCGGCGAAGATCGCTCACGCCTTGAGCGCAGCCTCGCCACCTGAGCCAAGCGAATCTTCGCTGGTCTCTTCGCCGTCCACTTCGTTTTCGCTGGGGGCGGGCCGCACCAGGCCGAGCAGTTTCGCCAATGGGGCCGCCGTCAGCCCCTGGATGCCCACCGTCATCAGGATCGTCAGGAAGACCAGGCCCTGCAGCTGGCCGGCCCCGGGAACCCCGGCTTCATCGAGCCGCAGGGCGAACAGGCTGGCCACCGCAGCGGTGACGATGCCGCGTGGGGCCAGCCAGGCCAGCAAGACCTTCTGGGGCAGGCTGAGCGGTAAGCCGGCTGTGGCGATCCCCATGGCCAGGGGCCTCACCACCAGCATCAGGGCCAGCACGCAGGCCACGCCACCGAAACCGAGCGGGCTGAGCTCCGCCCAGGAGACATCGGCGGCCAGCAGGGGGAACAAAATGCTGACCGCCAGCTGAGCCAGCTGGCGGATCAGGGTTTCGAGCTGGGCGGAATCGAGCTGGTCACGGCGACCCACCATCCAGCCAGCAGCCACGGAGGCCGGCAAGCCCGACTCGGGCAGCAGCACTTCGCAGCCGGTGAACATCAGAAAGAGGATGCCCAGGGTGAGCTGCAGGCGCAGGCCACTGGTGGGATCCACCGGCAGGCGGCGCAGCAGCTCGGAGAGCAACAGGCCACTGAGGAGGCCGATCACCACACCGCCACCGAGGCGAATCACCAGGTCGATACCGAGTTGCTTCCAGCCGCCCAGACCACCGAGTACCAGCTCCAGCAGCAGCAGCGCCAGGACGGCCGCGAATGGTTCGAGTACCAGGCCTTCGCCTTCAAGCACCTCTCCGAGGGGCGGCGCGAGGCGCATCTGCTGCACCAAGGGGGTGACCACCGTGGGGCCGGTGCCCAGCACGATCGCGCTGAACACCGCCGCCAACGGCCAGTTCAGCCCCGCCAGCCAGTGGGCCGCCAGCAGGCCGCAGGGCAGGGCCAGCAGCAAGCGCACCAGCACGATCCGCAGCACCGCCAGCCGTGCCACCTGCTGGGGCAGGTTGAGCTTGAGGCCGCCATCAAAGAGCACCAGGCTGACCAGCAGCCCCACCACGGTTTCGAGGCCGCTGCCCAGCTGAAAGGGGTTGACCAGGCCAAGGCCGGAGCGGCCGATCACCAGGCCGGCGGAGAGCAGCAGCACCACCGCCGGCAGGCCCGTGAGCACGGCCGTCAGCTGGGCCAGAGCGCCAGCAAAAACAGTGACTCCCCAGAGCAGTTCAAGCCGCTCGGGAGCATCGGTGATCGGAAGATTCAAGCGTTGATCGAGGTGTCTTGGGGGTCTTTCGGTTCGATCTCAATGGTGCTCAAACCAGAGCTGAAAGAAACCGATGGTAGGCAAGGGGATCTGCTCGCTCACAATGCCCCAGGAAGTGGCAGGCTGGCGCGAATGAAGGCAGCCCCCCAGTCCCAGGCCGGTCCGCCTCAGCAGCCCCTGTTGCTGCTGGTGGATGGCCACTCGCTGGCCTTCCGCAGCTTCTATGCCTTCGCCAAGGGCGGTGAGGGGGGTCTGGCCACCAAGGAGGGGGTGCCCACCAGCGTCACCTATGGCTTCCTCAAGGCGTTGCTGGACAACGTCAAGGGCCTCACCCCCCAGGGGGTGGTGATCGCCTTTGACACCGCCGAGCCCACTTTCCGCCACGAGGCCGACGCCAGCTACAAGGCCCACCGCGATGTGGCCCCGGAGCACTTCTTCAGCGATCTGGCCAACCTGCAGGAGATCCTCTCTGGGGCCATGGATCTGCCCCTGTGCATGGCACCGGGTTTCGAGGCCGACGACGTGCTCGGCACCCTGGCCAACCGGGCGGCGAACGCCGGCTGGCGGGTGCGCATCCTCTCGGGTGATCGCGACCTGTTCCAGCTCGTCGATGACGCGCGCGACATTGCCGTGCTCTACATGGGTGGTGGCCCGTACGCCAAGAGTTCAGGGCCGCTGCTGATCCGGAGTGAGGGAGTGGTGGCCAAGCTCGGCGTGACGCCGGAGGAGGTGGTGGACCTCAAGGCCCTCACCGGCGATGCCAGCGACAACATCCCCGGCGTCAAGGGGGTGGGCCCCAAGACCGCCATCACCCTGCTCAACGCCCACCTCAACCTCGATGGCATCTACGCGGCCCTCGATCAGCACAAAGGTGCCCTCAAAACAAAGCTCGAAACCGACCGTGAGAACGCCTATCGCTCGCGCATGCTCGCCGAGATCCTGATCGACATCCCCCTGCCGGCCGAACCGCGGCTGACGCTCGGCGCCGTGGATGGGGCCGCCTTGGGCCTGCGCTTAGAAGAGCTGGAGCTGTTCAGCCTGGCCCGGCAGCTGGCGGCCTTTGAGAAGGCTTTCTCGGCCGATCACCAAGCTGAGGGCTCGCCGGATTCCGCAGCGGCCAGACCGTCGTCTGCAGCATCAACGGCCGCCAGCACAGAGGAAACCGCACCAGGCCCCGCTGATCCAAGTGCGCCCAGCCTGCAGCCCCAGATCATCCAGAGCCCAGAGCAGCTCGAAGCCTTGCTGTTGCGGCTGATGGCGGCCAGCGATCCCGCCCGGCCGATCGCCCTCGACACCGAAACCACTTCCTTGAATCCCTTCCAGGCGGAGCTGGTGGGAGTGGGCCTCTGCTGGGGTGAGGCCCCCGCCGATCTGGCCTACATCCCGATCGCCCACCAGTTCGGGGAAGCCACTGATCTGCTGGAGCAGGCACCGGTGCCACCCCGGCAGTTGCCCCTCGATGGGGTGCTCACGGCCCTGGCCCCCTGGCTGGAGAGTGCCCAGCACCCCAAAACCCTGCAGAACGCCAAGTACGACCGGCTGATCCTGCTGCGCCATGGCCTGAACCTGGAGGGGGTGGTGATGGACACCCTGTTGGCCGATTACCTGCGCGATGCCAATGCCAAGCACGGGCTGGAGGTGCTGGCCGAGCGCAATTTCGGTTTCGCGCCCGAGGGCTTCAGCGCGCTGGTGGCCAAGGGCGACACCTTCGCAGGGGTGCCGATCGAAGCCGCCGCCCGCTACTGCGCCATGGATGTGCACCTCACCTGGCGGCTGACGCCGCTGCTGCGCGGCCAGCTGCAGCAGCTGGGGGAAGCCCTGCCGCAGTTGCTCGATCAGCTGGAGTTGCCGCTGGAGCCGGTGCTGGCCCGCATGGAGGCCACCGGCATTCGCATCGACAAGCCCTATCTGGCGACCCTGAGCGAAGAACTGGCCGGCGCTCTCGCCAGCCTCGAGGCCGGTGCCCGCGAAGCCGCTGGTGTGGAGTTCAACCTGGCCTCACCCAAACAACTGGGCGAGCTGCTGTTCGACACCCTGGGGCTGGAGCGCAAAAAATCGCGCAAGACAAAAACGGGCTGGAGCACCGACGCGGCCGTGCTCGAAAAACTCGAGGCCGATCACCCGGTGGTGCCGCTGGTGCTGGAGCACCGCACCTTGAGCAAGCTCAAAAGCACCTATGTGGATGCGCTGCCAGCCCTGGTGGAGCCAGAAACCGGCCGCGTTCACACCGACTTCAACCAGGCGGTGACCGCCACCGGACGGCTCTCCAGCAGCCATCCCAACCTGCAGAACATCCCCATCCGCACGCAGTTCAGCCGCCGCATCCGCAAGGCCTTCCTGCCCCAGGAGGGCTGGCAGCTGATCAGCGCCGATTACTCCCAGATCGAGCTGCGCATCCTCACCCACCTCTCAGGCGAAGAGGTGCTGCTGGAGGCCTACGCCAACGGCGACGACGTGCATGCCCTCACCGCCCGCCTGCTACTCGACAAAACCGAGGTGACAGCAGAGGAGCGCCGCCTGGGCAAAACAATCAACTTTGGCGTGATCTACGGCATGGGCGCCCAGCGCTTCGCGCGCGAAACAGGCGTGAGCCAGGTGCAGGCCAAGGAGTTTCTCTCGAAATACAAAGAGCGCTACCCCAGGGTTTTCGGTTTTCTGGAGCTGCAGGAGCGGCTGGCCCTCAGTCGCGGCTATGTGGAGACAATCCTGGGGCGTCGCCGCCCCTTCGCCTTTGACCCCGGTGGCCTCGGCCGGCTGAAAGGCAAGCCACCAGAAGAGATCGAGCTGGAGGTGGCCCGCCGCGCGGGAATGGAAGCTCAGCAACTGCGGGCGGCGGCCAATGCACCGATCCAAGGCTCATCGGCCGACATCATCAAGCTGGCGATGGTGCAGCTCGATCAGGAGCTGCGCGCCTCAGGGCTGCCCGCCCGACTGTTGCTGCAGGTGCACGACGAACTGGTGCTGGAGGCGGCCCCCGACGCCCTCGACACCGTTCTGGCCACGGTGAAACGGGTGATGGAGAACGCCGTTCGCCTCCGCGTTCCCCTGGTGGTGGACACCGGCTGGGGAGCGAACTGGATGGAGACAAAGTGATTGAAGAAGTGATCGAAGCGGCAGTCAGAGCGACCCTGCCAAGTCAGAATTTGATCCCTATTCGTGCCGCTGAGCACACCTGGTCTTGACGCCCTCCTTCCTGCCACCAGCTGAAACGCCGCGTCGCAACCGCCGACCACGCAAGCGGGAGTTGTTCTGCCCAGCCCACCCTGAGCAGCAGTTGCTGGGCAACGGCCGCAAGTATTTTTTGCATCTGCTCACCCCCGAAGAGCTCAAGCAACGGGGCATGAGCGACAAGAAGGCCCGCCTGCTGATCCAGGCCTACCCGGTGCTGGTGCTCAGCAACGAATGGCTGGAGCAACTGTTCTGTCCTGAGTGCGGCTGCAGCCGCTGGTGCCATGTGGCACGGCTGGATCGGGTGGAGCACACGGTGCGCTGGGCACCGCGCGAACTCTGGGAGCAGGTGGCCCATGTGGATCCGGTGGTGGCCAACCCGAGCGTGAGCGAGTTCAGCCGCCGGGAAGCAGGGCGCCAGCGTCAGAAGCGTGCCGACAACAGCCGGTACTTCGATCCTGGCTAGGGGGTGATTGCGGGCTCATTATTCGCAGTATTCGGCCCGTACTCGGGCACCAGTTGCTGCAGAACAGCCACAGCAGCTTGCTCATCCCAGACCGCCAGAGCCTGTTCCATCTGGTCCATCAGCTCGGAGAGGCGATCGGCGGCTAGAGCGCTCTCGTGGGCCAGATGAATCAGCGGATGGGCGGTGGGACAATCTGAGTCCCCGATCAGCAGCTCCTCATAGAGCTTCTCGCCGGGTCGTAGGCCCGTGAACTGGATCGAGATGTCGCCGTCGGGATGGTTGGCGTCGCGGAGTCGGCAACCGGAGAGCCGAACCATCTGGCGCGCGAGGTCAACGATGCGCAACGGTTCGCCCATGTCGAGCAGGAAGACCTCACCGCCCTGGGCGAGGCCCGCGGCCTGCAGCACCAGCTGGGCCGCCTCCGGAATGGTCATGAAGTAGCGGGTGATCTCGGGGTGGGTCACGGTGAGCGGCCCGCCGCTGGCGATCTGCTCACGAAACAAGGGCACCACCGAACCGGAAGACCCGAGCACGTTGCCGAAGCGAACCATCGAGCAGACCGGACCCGCTCCGGTGGCGGTGATCCTGGCCGCGGCAGCCTGAACCAGCAGTTCACAGGCGCGCTTGCTGGCCCCCATCACATTGGTGGGGCGCACGGCTTTGTCGGTGGAAATCAGGATGAAGCGTTCGAGATCGCAGGCCATGGCGGCCTCCAGGACCGAGCGGGTGCCCAGGAGGTTGTTGCACAGCCCCGCACAGATGTTGCCCTCCACCAGAGGCACGTGTTTGTAGGCCGCTGCGTGGAACAGCGCATCAACGTTGTGCTCCAGCAGGAGTTGTTGGAGGCGCGATTGATCCCGCACATCGCCCAGCAGAGGAATCAGCAACGGATGGCTGTGCAGGCCCGGTTCCGTCGCCAGCGATCCGAGTAACTCCTGCTCGATGGCGTAGAGGCCGGCTTCGCTCTGTTCCAGCAACACCAGCCGGGCGGGCTGCTGGCGCAGGATCTGGCGGCAGAGTTCCGAACCGATCGAGCCGCCGGCACCGGTGACCAAAACCGAGCGCCCGCAGACCGGAAGCCGCAGCAGATCAGGGTCAGGCGGGCTGGGGTCGCGGCCGAGCAGCTCCTCGATCGCCACGGGGCGGAGATCGGTCACGGCCTGTTCGCCCGTGGCGATCCGGGACAGGGAGGGCATCAAGAGCACGGTCAAGCCCATCCCACGGAGCTGCAGCGCCAATTCGCGTCGCCTGACCAATGGAGCTGAGGGGATGGCCAGCAGTACCTGGCGGATGCCGTAGCGATCAATCAGCGCCGCCAGATCACGGCTGGAATGGACCGGCAGCTGCTGCAGCTGCCGCCCGCTGAGCGTGGGGTCATCATCCACCGCCGCCACGAGCTCGAAGCGCGGGTGGTGGCGCAACTCAGAGAGCAGCAATGAGGCGGCCTGGCCAGCGCCGAACACCAGGGTGGGAATTTTGGGGCTCGCTGGACGAGAGGCCAACGCCACAGCCGCTGGGCCGTCGCCGCGGACGCGCAGCCAGTAACGCAACAGATCACGCAACACAATCCGGCTGGCGATCAGGGCACCTGAACAGAACAGCCAGACCAGCGGCCAGAAGGCACGGAAGGGCGGATCGTCATGGCCAACCAGGGTGCTCACCAGCAGCACCAGCAAGACGATCAAGGCCGTGCGAGGCAGCAGGGCATAGAGCGCATGACTACCCGTGTAACGCGTCAGACCCCGATACCAGCCACTGATCCCCAGCACGGCGATGCCGATGGCCACCGCCAAGGGCAACAGGAACAGATTGCTGCGCAACATCGGCGAGAACGGTTGATTCAGCCGCAGGGCGAAGGGCAGCCAGAAGCTGAACACGAACAGGGCCGAATCAAGGGCGATCAGCATCAGGCGCCGGCTCAGCACCTCGGGGAAGGGCAGCGCCTCCAGCAGGCGCAGAACAAGCCGATCAGGCCGGATCATCGGGGCAGGCTTTCCCACAGGCAAGTGTTGGCGCGGTAAGGCCGCAGGCCGGCCAGCCAGGTCCCAATCTCCTGTGGGCTGGGCCGTTGGGGGGCCTTCCAGGCCTGCCAGGCCGCGTCGGTGGGCTGCTCGCTCAGGATCGTTCCATTCCTATCCAGCACGACGCAGCGCCCTTTGCTGCCCGGTCCGATCAGGGCCGGGCCGATCGCCTCGACAGGCATTTCGACGCCGGTGCCGCTGCTGGCCAAGGTGAGCAGACGCAGCCGAATCGGTGCCCCCCCGCCAGCGCCGGCGGGCTGGTAGTTGGCTGCTGCCACCAGGGTGAGTGCTGGCGGGGGATCGCCAGGATCGTCAGCCGCCGGCCCCCGCTGGTAGAGACGGCCCTGACGCTCGAGTTGATCCGGCAAGGCTGGCCACGGCCCGGCCCCGGGCGAGCGGAACCAGGTTTCCAGTGAGAGCAGCGTGGCCCAACCGGCCAGGGCGAAGAGAGCCCACGGTGCCCCAGTCATGGCTTTGTGCCCTGCATCAGGCGGGTGTGGCGCAGATTCAGCTCCAGCACCAGCACCCACAGCAGGCAGGTCAGGGCCATGGCCGCCAGCGAGAAGAGATTCGCGCCCAGCCCCTCATGCCAGAAGCTGAAGCTGCGCCACTGGTCCAGGCCTTCGAGGCCGGGGCTGAAATCGGTGTAGGCCAGCAAGACGATACGCAGCGTATTGACAACGAACGCCATCACAACAGCGAGCAGGCCCAGAACGATTCCGGCTGCCAGAGAACGCCATCGCGAGGGGAAGGGCGGACGGGCAGGAGGTGGCAGCAGAATCACCAAGACCAATGCCGCCGCCAGGCAGAGCGCCATGGTGTTCACGCCCGTGCAGCTGGCATCCACCACCAGAACTTTGTCATTCAAGAGGATGTTTCTGCCCTCGGAGAAGGCAGGACGACCCAGCACCCAGAGCAGCAGCGAGGAGATCCAGGCGGTGAGCGAGGCCAGAGCATCGGTGGGCAGGAAGCGATTGATCAACACCTGGCCCGGCAGCAAAGCGCCAATCAGGCCCAGGCTGGCCAGATCAGTGGAGCGCCAGGCCAGGCCGCTGAGCAGGCCCAGCCCCAGCAGGGAAGCCAGGGGCAGCAGATGCAGCAAGGGGTCGTAGAGGCGAGCCACGCGGCTGAGCACCAGCAGGCTCCAGAGCAGCAACAGCAGGGCAGGCACCACCCTGTAGCCCGACAACTGCTGCAGGGGAGGGTTGGAACCCTGCTCTTCGCGCTCCAACAGCAGCAAGCCCCCCGCCAGCCAGGAGAGGCTGGCCATGATGGCGAAATCAGCCAAGCCCGAGCGGACCAGCAAGGTGAGCTGGGCTGCCGCAAGGGAGCAGAGCAGGGTGAGCCGAGCCCAGCCTTCCGCCGAGGCCCGGATCATGCGGCAGTCTCGCCCGAATCTGATTCGGGCTCCAGCTCGTCGTCTTCCAAAGCCTGCCTGAGCCGGCGGGCCTCAAGCACCCGCTCCACGGTGGTCTGCAACGACCGCGGCCAGATGAACGCCGCAGCGAGGTAATACAAGGAATAGAACAGTGCTGTGAGGCCAAGCCTCACCATCTGGCGGGCCAGCTGACCGGAGGCATTGGCGCGCGCCACCTGGCTCTGGCGGCGCAGGTTGGCCTCGGCCCTGGTGAGCAGCCGTTCCACTTGCTGTCGCAGCTCCGGCAGCGTGCTGTTCTGATCCAGGGGGGTTCCCTCCTGTTGCAGGGCCTGCAGGATCTGGGGCTGGCCGGCCACCACCCGCCGCAGCCGCTCCACGCTGGTTTCCCCATCCAGCTGCCTGCGGAACTCGCTCAGGCTCTCCTGGGAGGTGCGCACCTGACCCTCAAATGAAGCCGACGCGTTAGTGGAGATCTGTTGCCCCACCCCGACCACCGCCACGGCCGTGAGCAAGTAAAGCAGGGCTGCCAGGCGCAGCAGAGGCCGCAGCCAACGCGCCAGCCAGCATTCCCAGAGGGCCGGCAGGGCGTCGCCGCTGAAACCAAAGAACAGAAACAACAGCGCCACCGCTGGCAGGGTGGAGCGCTCCAGCACCTCAGCCATCACCGCCAACAGTCGCTGGGAATCACCGAACGGGGGCGGCAGCAGCGTTGTCAGCACACTGGCCAGGAACACCAACAACAAGGTGTAGGAGCAGAGGCGTCCGAGGCTGCGAGCTTTGCGACGGCTGAAGTCGTCCTGCAACTCAATTGTCATGGAGGGTGGACGACCTCAACCTGCCGCGACGTTACGACGCATGCCTGCGAATGAAGCGCGTGCGTGCGTGCGTGGAAAGACTTCAGCGGCCATGGCCTGTCCCCTGACTTGATTTCCCATACACTCAGCTCAAAGGGCTCCAGAAATGGCTTCCAGCACACCGGACACCCCAGCGCCAACCGCCTATGCGCTGCTGCCGGCGGCCACGCCCCGAGAAGAAAGTGGCGGCATTGGCCTTAATGGGATTGTTCGGATGCTGCGGCGTCGCCGCCGCATTTTTCTGATCACCGCGGTGGCCGTCACGCTGGTCGCGGGTCTGCGCGCGGTCTATTTGCGCATCAACAATCCGGTGTTTCTGGGCGGCTTCAGCCTGCTGATCTCCGATCCGATCAATGAGAGCGGCGGGGCCGGCGGGGAAGCCGGTGCCGGTACCGGCGCCATCGCTTCGGTGGCCCGCAACGTCAGCCGCAACGACGTGCCCACCTTGATCCGGGTGCTGGAGAGCCCAGCGGTGCTGGAGCCAGTGGTCAGCGAACTGCAGAGCCGTTATCCCGATCAGGCGATTCCCCAGGTGGACGTGAGCCTGGTGGCCGCCGATCCCAACCAGGCCAATCCAATCCTGGCGGCGGGTGTGCTCTCCGTGCAAGCCAGAGGTGGCAGCCCTGAGATAGTGAAGGAGACCCTGCTGCTCACAGAGCAGGCCTACCTGAACTGGGCCCTGCAGCAGCGCCGGGAGAAGCTCAACGAAGGGGTCAAATTCCTTGATAAACAGGCTCCTGATCTGCAGGCGCGCAGCACTGAGCTCCAGGGCGAACTCGAGCGCTTCCGAACCAGCAACAACGTGTTGGCGCCTGAGGCGGAAGCGGCCTCGGTACGCGGCCAGGCCGAAACGCTGCGCCAGTCGTTGGAGAACCAGCTGGCTGAGCGTCGCCGTCTGCAGCAGGTGCGCGCCGATGTGGCCGCCGGGCGGCTGACAGCCCGCACCTTCACAAGCACCGCTGGAGATGGAGGTGGCAGCGAATCAGCCCGATCGGGCACGAGCGTGACCCTTGATGTGCCCAACCAACCTCTGCTCAGCGAACTCAACCGCTTAGACGCCGAGATCGCCACGGCCCGCTCGATCTACACCGCCAATTCGCCTTTCCTGGTCAACTTGATCAGCGCTCGCGAGAAGCTGCAGCCAGCGCTGCAGCGCAAGGAACTTGAAGCGGTGGATGCCACCCTGCAGCAGCTGGACGGGTCGATCGCGGCACTGCGCTCCCAGATTGGCGGCACCGACGCCCGTTTCCGCAGCCAACCAGCGCTGCTGCGCGAATACGAAGCCCTCCAGTCCAAATTGGCCATCGCCCAGGGAAACCTGGCGAGTTACCAAAGCACCCGCGATCAATTCCAGTTGGAGATCGCCCAGAGCAACGTGCCCTGGAAGGTGATCGGCCCCACGGCGGTGAATCCAAACCCCGTGGCACCGCTGCTGGGCCAAGGGCTGCTGCAAGGCTTGCTATTCGGCGTGGCCGCCGGAGCTGGTGCGGCCCTGATTCGTGATCGCCTCGATCATGTGTTCCACTCGGCCGGTGAAGTGCGTGACGAACTCAAGGTGCCGCTACTGGGTCACATTCCCTACATTTCGTTTTTCGAAGGGGTGCGGCGCGACAAGCGCTTCCTGTTCAAAGACCTTGACGCCCAGCAGACCGGCATGGCCGGCTACCAGCGTTTCACCTATCAAGAAGCCTTCCGTAACCTCTACACAAGCCTGCGCTTCTTGAACAGCGACCGAACAGTGAAATCGGTGGCCGTGAGCAGTTCGGTGCCCTCGGAGGGCAATAGTTTGCTGATTGTGCTGCTGGCCAAAACCCTGAGTGAACTGGGCAAGCGGGTGCTGCTGATTGATGCCGACCTACGCCAACCCCAGGTGCATCACAGGCTCGGACTGAACAACTTGAGCGGCCTTTCCAACCTGCTCACGGACCAGGGCACTGACTGGCGCTCCATGCTGCAGACCGTGCCAGAACATCCCAGTTTGCAGGTGATCACTGCCGGCCGGCGCGTGCCGGATCCACCGCGGCTGTTGAGCTCTGAGCGAATGGGCCATCTGGTCAAGGAGATTGCCGACACCGACGCTTTCGACCTGATTCTGTACGACACCCCACCAGCCCTGGGATTGGCCGATGCCTCCCTGCTGGCCGAAAACCTCGACGGCATCCTCTTGGTGGTGGGCCTGAACAAGGTGGACCGCCAGCTCCCGGCTCAGGCGGTGGAGCGCATCAAGTCCGCCGGTGCCCCGCTTCTGGGCGTGGTGACCAATTCGCGGATCGCCACGGGAGATCGCACCAACATTTACGGCTACTCAGGCTATGGCTATGGGAGTTACAGTGAGGGAGCTCAAGGACTTGATCCAAGCACCGCTTACAATTACTATTCCGATATCCATTCTGAGCCAAGCCCCTCACCCAGGGGGCTGGCTTCCTTGGCTCCCAATCGCCAAAATCTCAAGCGCTGGAAAAAGGGGCTTGACACCTGGCTCAAATAAGCCAATTCTGCACCGTGCCACTTCCGCGACTGTCCAGCTGATGAAGTCAAACGCTCAAGTCTTGTAATAATCAATTTCATGATCAGTCATTCGCCACGCTTCTTCTCTGCCCTTACTCTTGGGGCAGCTGTGGTTGGCTTCGGGCTTGTGGCGCCATAATCGGCTAATGCGCTTACGCCTGTTGCTCAAGAGTTGTTCATTTCAATCGATGTGTCTGGCAGCATCGATACATCCGAATATAACTTACAACTTGGTGGATATCAACTCGCTTTTCTTGACCCCGTTGTCCAGGCAAATATAGTCAACTCAGGAGGTATTGCTGTTGCTGTAGGTCAGTGGAGTACAACTGCTTTTGCTCCCTCCATTGGCTGGACTTTGCTCCAGACTAATGCTGAAATCACAGCTTTCGCTAATCTATTTCCCGGCCTTGCAAGGGAAGGTGACGATTTCACCTGCATCAGTTGTGGCATCAACGCAGGGGTTGCTCAGATTACAAGTAATGAGTACCACTCTTCTAATCTTGTTATTGATGTTTCAGGTGATGGAGTAGCCAATAGTCCTGGCAATGACGAAAATGCAAGACTGGAAACTGTAGCTGCTAGGAATGCTGCTGAAGCTGCTGGCATTCGGGTCAATGGCTTGCCGATTGGAGGAGGTAATGCTCTTCTTACATATTTTCAAGATAATGTCATTACAGCAGATGGGTTTGCAGTTCAGGCAAACTCTTTTGCTGATTTCGATGATGCTGTTCGCGACAAGATCGTGACAGAAGTTGTTCCCTCTCCATTCTCTGCTGTTGCAGTTGCACCATTTTTAGCATGTCTTGCTAAGCTCAGAAGACGATACACTTCAACTAGCAGCAAAAGCTCTTACAAAATGTCCTGACCGTTTAAAGCCGGATATAGTTTTAAATTTCTCTATCTTCCGTTGGTAGACTTTTCCGGAATGGTTAAAGTCATTTACCCTTTAATGCAACGGGCTGGCGATAATTTTTCCTGTTCCAATTGGGTTGATTATTAATGGTTTCGACAGATTTGGATTCCTTTTTTGTGGACAGATGACAGCTTCTAGTGGTATTGAGTTAAGAGCTAAAGAAGTGAAAGCTGCTGATCAGGCGTTCTGTTTTAAGTAAGCTGGTTGTTGTGAGCTTATAGACGCGAAAGTCACAAGCAGAAATGTGGCGCCACGGAGAAGCTTGATAGGAATGACAATTTCAGTGTGATCAAAAATCGAAAAGTACCAGAGTCTTGATCAGGTGAATTGATGGAAAAAAACAACAGTACCTGCTCTGATCCTTGGCTCTGACGGTTCGTTTCTGCCTTCTGTCCCTAGGTGTTGGCAGCATTTTCAAAAGGCACTGCAGTCGTGCGCTCCAGCCATCGACCCCAGCCACCAGGAGTAATCCAAGACCATCACAGGAAACCCAGCAGGGCTCCCACGAGGGGCTCGAGCCACGCCTGTCCGGAGTTGATCGCGGCTGGGGCAAAGATCAGCAGGGAACACACGTGACCAGGGCAACGGCCAGCAGCAGCCGGCTGAACCAGGCGCCGACGAACACCGCCGTGATCGAGGCGGCTGCACGTTGAAGGGCTGGGGCGGACGCCAGGGCAGATCAGCGCTCAACCGCAACACCGCTTCAAAGGCTTTCGGTGCCAGCAGCAGCGGTGCAGCCGGCAACGGGCCGCGCGCGGATTACCCGCCTGGATCCGCTCCAAGGGAAACACCTGCACCTCATCCTGGAACAGACAAGTGCGTGCGCCCATCAAGCGCCCATCCTTCAGGCTGATCCTGGGCAGGCAAGTGTCTCTAGTCGATAGCGAAGCCCCCACAGCTCAAGGAAGTGTCTTACTGAGCCATGGGAGAATTCGCATGCGCATCACCAGCAAGGGCCAGGTCACGATCCCCCAGGCCATTCGTGAGCAGGCGGGCTTGCATCCCAGCTGTGGGGTGCAGTTTCGGCTGGTTGGCGATCGGGTGGTGCTCGAGAAGGTGGAAGACGAGGGGCCTCAGCGCGCCCAGGAGGCGATGGTGGATTCCTATGTGCTGCTGGATGTGATCACCGGGCCCGCTGCCTAACCGCTGGACCCGTAGCGATCAATGCGCTGATCGATGGCGATGTGGCTTTTGCCTATGAAAGGATCGAGGTGGTGGATGAGGCGCTGCCGCTTCATCTTTACAACTATCGGCCGATTCCCCGAGAAGCTGCCTTTCTGGCGGCCCGCGCCCATGCCGCTTACCGCTCCAGAGGTGGCACACGCCAAATGATCCTGTCGGATGTCCTGATCGGTGCCCATGCGGTGATCGAGCGCTGCGAGCTGCTGACGCGTGATGCCCAGGGCTATCGGCAGGTCTTTCCTGTGCTGCAGCTCATCCAAGTCTGATCATCCAGCCAGCACAGGGCAATCACGAAGTGCGTCACACCTTCTAAGCGGATGCCAATTCGAAGACATGATCGCCACCTGCTGCATCGCCCGGTCGACTGGCTTGATCTATCCCTGACATGCCGTGAAGCCCTACGAGACGTCCTACAATTTGTGATACAGAAAAACTTGCAGAATGTGCTTCATGGGTGCCGTCAGCCTAAGACTGCCAGAGGACTTGGTGCAAAAGCTCAGCCAGGAAGCCAGCCTCAGCGGCCAGCCCCGCTCCCAGCTGATCCGAGAGGCCCTGGAAGCTCTCCTCTCCCGTAGGGAGCGAGAGCGCCTGGAAGCGGCCATGGAGGCCGCCGCCAGGGTGCTGGCCTCCGACCCAGCGGCCTGCGCCGAAGCCCTCGCCGCCGCAGCCGACTTCCTGCCGGCCGAGAACGAAGCCCTGGAGCGGGCGGAGACAGATCCCGTAAGTGGCGATGCCGATACACAGAACGATCTCTGGTGGCGATGATTCGCCGCGGCGAGATCTGGGTGGCGCGCCTCCACCCGAATCAGGGCGCAGAAGTAGGGAAAGTCCGTCCGGTGGTGGTGATCCAGGCGGATCCGCTTTCGGAGGCGGGGCTCGCCACAGTGCTTGTTGTGCCCCTCACAACCCAGCAGCGCCGCGGTGCCGAAGCCCTGCGGGTGAGCGTGCCCGCCCGTGATCGGCTCCTGCGCAACAGTTATGCCATGGCCGAACAGCCCCGCGCCCTCGATCGCACACGAATCGGTGAAGGCCCCCTCACCATCCTCACCAGAGCGGAGATGGCCACCCTCGAGCAGGCACTTAGGAGCGTGATGGGGATGGTCTGAATCGATTCAGCCTCCCCGCTCCTCGGCCTGCTGAACTGCCGTGGAAAACGGCACCACCCCGGCGAACACTGCCCCCATGAACAGCCGCGCCGGGCTCCAGTAGGGCGCAGAAAAGGATTCCAGCCGGACATAACCTTCACCTCATCAAGGACAGGCCTTTTCGGCTCTTAAACAGCTAGCTTGATCATCTAGCCAGGAAAAGGCCATGGCATCGGAAGTCTGGACCCTGCAGGACGCCAAGAACTGCTTCAGTGCAGTGGTGAACGCCGCCATGGCCGGTCGCCCCCAACTGGTCACACGGCGTGGCAAACCCGCCACGGTGGTGTTAGGAGTTGAGGAGTACGAACGCCTGCGACGGCTGGAGCGCTCAAACCAGCCCAGCATGGTGGAGCTGCTCCTGGAGCTGCCTCAGGACGACGGCAGCATCGAGCGCGCTGAACTGGAGCCCCGGCACTGGGAGGAGTAAGTGTTTCTACTGGATACGGTTGTCATCTCAGAACTGCGCAGGCGTGGGCGGGATCCAGGCGTGGTGGCCTGGCTCAGTGAGCAGAATTCCGATGATCTCTATCTAAGTGTGATCAGTCTTGGAGAGATCGAGCGGGGCATCGTGATTAAGCAGAAGGTTGATGCCGTATTCGCCAGGCGTCTGCAGGGCTGGCTGGAGGGATTGCTGTTGTTGTATGGCCAGCGAATCCTTCCTGTCGATGGTGCCATCGCCAGACGCTGGGGCCAGCTTTCAGCGGAGATCGGCCATGACGGCGCTGACCTGATGATCGCAGCCACGGCACTGGAGCACGGATTGCAGGTGGTGACACGCAACGTTCGCCATTTCATCCCCACAGGGGTGCAGGTGCTGAATCCCTTCAGCCCAGAATCCCCGCCAACCGTTCCACCGCTGCCGCCCAGGTGAACGCATGGCCCTGCTGTGCAAGGGCCTCTCTCCGGACCAGGTCGATGTCCTAGGGCATCAGGCGCATCCTGAGACTGCCTGAGGACTTGGAGCAAAAGCTCAGCCAGGAAGCCAGCCTCAGCGGCCATCTCCATCACCGATCCGCCTGCTGAACCGCCGTGGAAAACGGCACCGCCAGCGTGCGATCGAGCGCCACACCCCAGGCCAGCACCACGGCCGCCGCAGCCGACCCAGCCACCCCGCCACCCGCCAGCAGCGCCGCACCGATCAGCGCGGTTGCCACCAGGTAGACCAGGCACACCCGACGGTGCGACCAGCCGGCCTGCTGCAGGCGCTGGTAGAGGTGCAGCCGATGGGCCTGGAACACCGGCTGGCCGGCCATCAGCCGCCGCAGTACGCAGATCAGGGCATCGGCCAGCAACGGCACGGCCACCAGCAGCAACGCCAGGCCATCGGCAACGCCGGGAGCCTGCAGCACCACCCCGGCGAACACCGCACCAAGGAAGGTGCTGCCCACATCGCCCATGAACAGCCGCGCCGGGCTCCAGTTCCAGATCAGGAAGCCCAGCAGGGCCCCCACCAGGGGCCAGAGCCAGGACGCTCCGGAGCTGATCGCGGCTACGGCGAACACCACGGCCGAGCAACCGGCCACAAGGCCATCGAGGCCATCCATGAAATTGAAGAAGTTGATCACTGCCGTGATCGCCACTAAGGCAACGGCCAGCAGCAGTGGCGCAATCGGTGACGGCCCGACGGCCAACACTAAGGCGATGGCGGTGGCCAGCTGAGCTCCGTAGCGCAGGGCCGCCGGCAGATTCAGCCGATCATCAAGGAGCCCCACCAGCGCCAGGGGCGCGCAGAGCAGCGGAACCAACGGAAAGCCCCAGAGGCAGCTCACCAACACGAAGCCCACCCCACCGCCACGCGGCGTGGG
Organism: Synechococcus sp. SynAce01; assembly: GCF_001885215.1. Classification (GTDB taxonomy): domain Bacteria; phylum Cyanobacteriota; class Cyanobacteriia; order PCC-6307; family Cyanobiaceae; genus Regnicoccus; species Regnicoccus frigidus. The sequence goes on from NZ_CP018091.1 coordinate 2,227,597, forward strand.
CAGGCGGTGGGCGCTGCGGGCATTGGGCTGATCGAGCAGGCCCCGGCGCAGCAGGGGCAGCAGCACCAGCAGCAGCAGCCAGCAGCTCAGTGCCGCCAGCGGCACGCTGATCCAGGCCGAGGCGAGGGGAGTGCTCATGGCGGCGGCTGCACCTGGAACGGCTGGGGCGAACGCCCGAGCAGATCAGCAACACAAGTAAACCCGGCCAGATCCGCGCTCAAGCGCAACACCGCCTCGAAAGTTTTCGGCGACACCAGCAGCAGCGGTGACGCCAGCCACTGAAAAAAAGAGGTGGGCAGGGTGAGCAGCCGGCAGCGGGCCGCGCGCGGATCGCCCGCCTGGATCCGCGCCAGCAGGGCGTGATAGCTGAGGGTTTCGTCTCCACCCAGCGGCAGCACGGCTGATTCACTCAGGGGCGATTCCTTCGCGGTGCTGGCCATCTCACGCCCCTGTTGAAGAGCCACCGCAGCCAGATCGGCGGCGGCAATCGGCTGGCGCAGGCCCGTCTGGGCTGGAAGGGGAAGCAGCGGCAGCCGGCGCAACAAGCTTCGCAGCGCTTCCACATTGCGGTCGGCGTGATGGGCGCTGCGGCCGTGAATCAGGGTGGGCGCCAGGATCCGGGCGGGAACGCCCAGCTGCTCGCAGGTCTCCAGAAGCAGGGTCTGGGAGTGAGCCAGACGCGCCGCCAGCTCTCGATCGAAGCGGTTGGCGGCGAAGCGCTTGGTGATCACGCTCGACGACGAGCAAGCCACCACTCCCCTCAGCTCTGCGAGTGCTTCAGGCTTGTGGCGGGCCATCGCAGCCAGGAAGGGCGCCAGCAGCCAGATGGGGGCGAAGCCGATCCAGATCTGGGGCCCCGGGGGCAGGGCAGCGGCGGCGGCCTCAAGCCCTTGCCCCGAGAGATCGCTGAGATCGCAGTGGTGCCAGCACAGCCCGGCCACACCTGGTGGGCGGTGTCGCCCAAGCCCAACCCAGGAGGTGCCCGCCTGCAGCAGCTTGATCAATGCCTCAGCGCAGAGGCTGTTGGCACCGAAGATCACCAGGGTTGGCGCACCGCTCACCACAACCTGCGGCAGGGGAAGCTGGCCAGGGCAGGATCGACCGTGACCAGGGTGAGACCATCGAGTTCCGCCTGAGCGGCAAGCAGGCGATCGAAGGGATCACGGTGAGCCAGGGCGTAGCTGCCGGCCCGCAGGCCATGGCGCCAGGTCACCGGCAGAGCCACGAAGCCCTGAGCTTCCAGCAGCGTCCATCCCTCCTGCAGCAGGATGTCGGCGGAGGGCAACCGGCCCAGACGGTGCTTGGTGGCGATCTCCCAGGCCGATGCCGCACTGACGAAGACCTGCTGAGATGGATCGACGAGAGCAGCAAGCACCTGTGCGGAAAGTCGTTCCGGCTCGGCCAACCACCAGAGAAGGGCGTGCGTATCGAGCAATAGCTGCATCAGGGAAGCAAGGAGCTCTCGAAGGTGTGCAGCTCTTCCTCAGGGAGCGGAGCCAGCAACACCTCCAGCCCGGGTAGGTGTAGGCGGCCCTTCAACACACCGGGCTGCCGCCTGGGCTGGGACTCCTCCAGGGGAACAAGCCTGGCCCAGGGACGCCCACCCTTGGCGATCACAATCGTCTCGCCGGCATGGGCCGCATCGATCAGACGCGAGAAGTGGGTCTTCGCTTCATGCACGTTCACCATGCGCCTCGCTTCAGCCGGTGACTCTTCAAGTTGCATGGATTCGAAGAGACCTCTGAAATCAGGTTAGTCCACCCCTGGACCAGATCGTTCACTCCAAAGGCCAGGCGATCGGCTCCACGCCATGAGGTCATGGCCGAAGCCTGCCATCCCAGCCGGTGGCGCGCCAGAACTGCGAGCGGAGTTGGTCGCGCAGGCGCCGCAGCGGGTTTTCGGCCGGTTCGTCGATGGGCACCCCCAGACCCTCCACGCGGATTCCTTTGGCGCCGAGCACGATTTCAGCGATGGTCTGGGCCCTGGGGAGATGGGGCTGATCGGTCACCAGGGTGACCTGGCCCAGCGGCAGGCTGCCGCTTTGGCTGCGGATCCAGTCGGCCAGGCAGGTGAGCTGCCCCACCGTGTCGACGCCGCAGGTGAGCGTGGTGACCCGTGCCAGCGCCGCCGGTCCCGGTTGGCGAGCGGCAATCTGCCTGCGGGCGATTCCCTGCAGGTAGGGAAAGCCCTGGATCACCAGCTGCCGCGTGGGATCCTGCTGCCAGAGATCAAGGGCTGCTGTGGTGCGGCGCGGATCCTCGGAGAGCACCACGATCGCTGCGCCGCCGGCCGCGGGCCAGAGCGTTGGCGCCAGCCAGGGCCAGGCCAGCCAGCCGCTGGCCGCCACTGCAGCCAGCGCCACCAGGGCAGGTGGTTTACGCCAGCGCACTGAGAAACCTCTGGGCGTAACGCAACAGATAGGGGAAGGGCCAGCAGCAACCAAAGGCGCGCTGGTAGGCGCGACGCACCTCTTGGAGGCGCCTGCGGTGCTGGACGCCGCTGACGCCTCCCAGCGCCATGTGGACGAGTTCAAGATCAAGCGTCTGCACCCGCAGTTGCGGATCGCGGCAGAGCTGCAAGAAGTAGTCGAGGTCTGCGGAGAGGCGAAAGCCTGGGGCGTAACGGGACAGGCGGGAACGGGCGCCTGGCCCGATCAGGGTGGCCTGGTGGGGGGGCGTCGACCCCAGAAACAGGGAACGCCGGTAGGTTCCGCGCCAGCGAAAAGCGGTGGCACGGCCTGGGCGAGAGCCCTTCACATAGCGGCCCCTGCAAACGAGCAGATCAGGCGGTGCAGCCTGTGCAGTCAGATCTTCTATTGCTGCCATGGCTCGCTCCAACACATCCAGTGCTGGTGCCCAGTCATCGGAGCCCCAGAACAGCAGCCAGTCATGCGGGGCGGCGGCGGCGAAGCCCTGGTTCATGGCCGCGAAGATCCCAGGCTCGGCTGGATCCTGCGGCTGCCAGCGGAAGCGGGCATCCTGATGGCAAAGCTGATCGAGAACAGCGCGATGCTCTGGCCCGCTCGGCCCGTCGATGAACAGCACGCTCCAGCCCGTGAACGTCTGGCGGCGCAGCGAGTCGAGCAGCCGCGGCAACAACCGGTAGGAATCCAGCGTGGGAACAATTATCAGCAGGGTGGGCTCCAACCCATCTGCTTTCAGCCTGCTCTGTTCGTTCAGCATGCTGGCTTGCGCGCAGACCGGCTCCACGCATGAGCAACCAAGCGTTCAGCTCGATCGTGATGCCCTGCCTGAATGCGGAGGCCACGATTGAGGAGGCGATCACCTCGGTGCTCGGCCAGCAGGACGCGCCACTCGAACTGATCGTGATCGATGGCGGTTCGTCCGACAACACCCTGCAGCTCTGTCGCCGCTTTGAGGATGCGCGCCTGCGGATCAGCAGCCAGAGCGATCAAGGGGTCGCCGACGCCTTGAACAAAGGCTTTGCGATGGCGAGGGGAACCATCCTTGGCTGGCTCAATGCCGACGATGTTTATGTCAACGCCAGGGCCATCAACCTCGCAGCGCGCGCTATGGCTCAGCATCAGGCCGACGCCGTGATCGGGCACAGCGCCCTGCTCGATCGTCATGGCCGGGTCAGCCGCACCACCTACACCTGGACGACCGATCTGGATCATTCTCAGCGCGGCGCCAACATCTTCACCGGCAGCCTGTTGTTCTCCAAGGCGATCTGGCAGCGTTTTGGTGGCTTCAACGTGAATCTGAAGGTGGCTTTCGAATATGAACTGAGCGATTTTCTGTTCAGTACCACAAACCCGCAGCTTGTTGATCAACTGCTGGCGGGTCTGCGTTGTCATCCCGGCAGCTTGAGTGAGCGATTCCCGCAGCTGATGCGCGAGGAAATTGCCCGGATCCGGCCATCGGTGGCAATAGAACAGCCAAGACTGGCCCAGCGGTTGCTGGCCCATGCCAGCGACGGAACCCTGCCGCGGGTGCTGCGCAATGCCCTGCACGACCGTTATGCCGGCACTCCCTGGCACACGCTCTACCAACGATCGATCCAGCAGCCCCTCCGCTAGTGCTTCAGGGGTCAACTTGGCGCTCCACGAACCCAGGGCATGGCGCCTCTCCGAGCAACCAGCCATACAGCTGGGCAGCCATGGCCGCGACCCGAGGCCAGCTGAACTGCGCTGCCACCAACGCCTGGCCGCGTGCCCCCATCGCCGCGAGCTCCGCGTCGGGAAGATTCAGCAGTTCGCGCAGACCCCGCTCGAGATCGTCGGCTGTGGGCTCCACCTTCAGCGCCGCTCCGGCGGCGTAGGCCTCAGTCAGATTGCAGGCCGGGCTGAGCAGAGCAGGCAACTGCCAGCTCATCGCCTCAAGCGCCGCTAACTGCAGTCCCTCGCTCAGCGACGGCAGCACGAAGGCTGAAGCTGCCGCCAGACAACCCTCCTTCTCGGCAGCAAAACGGGCCCCTAAGGTGAGGCAGCGATCGAGATCCGCCGATCCATACCGGCTGAGGCGATGCAGCGGCTCTTCCGGTCCTACCACCGCCAGCCACCAACCTTTCCGGCGCGCTTCCGGCCCAAGACGGCTCCAGGCTTCCAGCAACGGGGCCACACCTTTCTTCGCGTGCAGGCGGCCCAGAAACAGCAGCACCCGCTCACCGACAGGCACGCGCTCGCTCCAGGGCGGCGGTGGACGCGGCTGGGAGCGATCAATGCTTGGGGTGCCATTGGGAAGGATGGCGATCGGCCCGCGAAAGCCGAGGGCCCGGATCGAGCGGGCCTCCGAGTGGCTGAGCGCATGCAGGCAACGGGCCTGCTCCAGGGTCTGCTGTTCCCAGAGATGCCAAACCGGCGATTTCTTCCAGCGATGCCGGGCCAAGGCCCAGGCATCGAGCATGCCGTGGGGAGCGATCAGCACGGGCAGCTCCTGCTCCAGCAGCCGCGCTACGCGGGTGGGGAATTGCCAGAGCCCATGAACATGCAGCAGATCCGGCCGCAGGCTGCGCAACTGAGCGGCCAGGCGACGATCGCCCAGTACGGGCAATTGGCCGCAACTGGAATACCACTCCGCGGCGACCTTTCGCTGCTGCAGAGCCTCCACCAGCTGGCCAACGGAGCTATCGACACCCCCTGGAGCAATCCCGTCGGTGCGGGAGAGATGCAGGATCGAAACCGGCTCGGAAGGCAGGTGCAAGGAATCCATTCGCTGCCGGAGCATAAGCAAGCTCCTCAGCGACGTCCCACCACCAGCGCCGGGTGCCCTGCCACGATCACGCCCGGCTCGATCAGCCCGGAGGCCACCGCAGCCAACGCCACCACCGCTGCAGCCCCCACCTGGGTGCCAGGTGCCAGCACGGCCTGGGCTGCGATCCAGGCGTCGCTGTCGATCTGGATCGACGCCACCTTCAGATCGAAACCGGGCGAACGAACATCGTGGTTGCCGGTGCAGAGATAGGCACCCTGGGAAACGCAGACCCGATCGCCGAGGGTTACCAGCGCCAGGTTGTCGATCCACACCGCCTCCCCCAGCCAGCAGTGGTCGCCCACCACCAGGCGCCAGGGACATTTCACCCGCAGCCTGGGTTTGATCCGGCCACCAACGCCGATCTGCGCCCCGAACAGCCGCAGCAGCCATTGGCGCCAGGGCGTGCCCGGCAGATCGGAGGCCAGCAGCGGTTGCCCGACCAGGAGCCAGAGGGCCTGGCGCCAGCGCGGGGCTCCAGGAGTCCACCAGCTGGGGAGGCGGTAGTGGCCGAGGTCTTGCACGGGCCGGGGCAAAAGGGTGACCACTGCTAGCTTCAAGTCATCATCACGGAGATGAAGTGATGGCGACCATCAGTGACAACACAAGGCACGAGTCGAGCGACTTGCCCCATTCCGCCTCTCACCACGATCTCGATGCCCTGATCGGCGTCTGGAGTCAGGAGGAAGCGGCAGAATTTGAAGCCGCCGTTGCCCCATTCCAGACCATCGATTCAGATTGGCAGGCAAGCGCCAGCGCCAGAAAGGCAGCCCCGCGCGGAAACCTGGGATAGCCATGGGCCTGGACAACGGCTTGTTCCAGCCCACCAGCAAAAGAATCCAGGCTGAACGCCTCCAAGCGCCGTTGCGCGGCAGCCAACATCGCTAGGCGTTGAGCGGGCTGCTGGGCTTCGGCGCGGTGCAGGGCGGCGGTGAGCTGGTCGGGATCGGCTGGATCAAACAGCCAGCCTGTTTCGCTGGGGGTGATCAGATCAGCCGCGCAGCCGCAGGCCGTGCTGACGATCACGGGCAGCCCTGCCGCCATCGCTTCATTCACCACCAGACCCCAGGTGTCCTTGCGGCTGGCCAGAACCAGGGCTGAGGCCTGGCCGTAGGCGCGGGCGATCGCATCCTGGTTGAGGAAGGGCTCCACGCCAACGTGCTCCGGCTGGGGCAGCCGAGCGATCGCCTCGCCCAGGGCTATGGCCTGCGGGCCCTCTCCACCGCCGCCGATCAGGCGCAGGCCCCAGCCGCCGCCCTGGCGCTGATAGGTGGCATAGCCGGCCAAGAACCCATCAAGATTCTTCTCGGGGATGGTGCGCCCTACCCAGAGAAAGTGGGGCAGCTTGTTCAGCGCTGACGCCTCGCTGCGGGCGCAGGTTGCAGCAGCCGAGAAGAAGGCGTTATCCACCACATCCCACGGCTGAACAATGGCTGCTGCGGGGAATCCGAGCTCTATGAGATAGGCGCGACTTTCCTGGCCGGCCACGAGCGCGGCGCTGTAATGGCGCAGCAGCAGGCGCTTGCTCCACTCCCTGAGATGCTGCCGCGGCGCATCTCGCCAGCGGCTGTCGGCAATCAAAACCGCAGGAATGTGGCGGCGCCGCGCCTGCCAGAGCAGCTGTCGGTAGGCCCGATCGGCCCAGCCCACGGTGAGCACCACATCGGGGCGCACGCCATCGAGCAGGGCGGTGAGTTGCCGCTCAAGCAAACGTGCAGCTGGATCCTGCTCTGGGCCGTCGGCACCCTGAAGCGCATGGCGGCGATAGGTGCCGGCAGGCTCGAAGCTCCAGGGATATTCCTGCGAGTGGGGCCGGGTTTCGAGCACCTCCAGATCGAGATGCGCGAGCGCGGCCTGGAAGCGGGCATTGTGATACGGGCCGATGCGGTGCAAAGCCAGAAGGGCCCTCATGCGCCGATCGCCCCCAGCACCGCCAGCAGCCGCTCGCCATAGCGGGCCCAGCTGTACTCCTGGGCCCGCTGGCGAGCCGCCGCCGCCATGGAATGGCGTAAGGCCCTGTCCGCCAAAAGCTGCTCGATACGATCGGCCAGGGCTTCGGCGTCGCGGATGGGCACGAGAAAGCCCTCGATGCCGTCGCGGATCACGGAGCCGCACTGGGGCGTGGTGATCACCGGCAGGCCAGAGGCCATGGCTTCGAGGGCCGAGAGCGCCATGCCTTCGGCGAGGGTGGGCAGCACGAACAGATCAGCTCGGCGAAACTCCTGCTGCACCTGGTTGCGGGGCACCGCTCCGAGATAGGTGGGGCCCAAGAAAAGGGGATCGCTCACGTTCACCAGCTGCGGACCCACCACCCGGCACTCGAAGCGCAGGCCCTTCGCCTGCAACAGGCGGCAGGCCGCCGCCAGCACGTGGCTGCCCTTGCGCAGGCCCACCTGCCCCACCATCAGCAGCCGGCCAGGTTGGGGATCAGGCTCCAGCGCCAACCACTGCTCCGGCACGCCATAGGGCACGATCCGCAGCCGGGCCCGATCACAGCCCAGCGCCACGGCGCTCTCCAAGCAAGCGGCTGACGGCACCAGCACCCGATCACACAAGCTCCATTTCTCAAGGGTGCGGCTCAGATCCCTCGCCACGGAATCTTTGCCGGGACCGCGGCGTTCGATGCCGGGATAGCGGCGTTGCTCATCGAGCAGCAGCAGGCCGGCGGCTGGATCCAGGAACTGCTCATGCACCACCTTCAGGCCCCACGCCTTGGCTTGGCGGAGGGCGTCAAGGTCGTTGTGAACGAAGTTGGTGTAAACGGCTTCTGCCCCCGCGAAGCGCTCGCGCAGAGCGCGCTGCAGCAAGGGAGCGGCGCTGTCGCGGCGGCAGAGCATGGCGAGCGGCTGGTCGTGCACCAGATTTCGGGGCAACTCCTGGGGTAGACGCCGGCTCAGGAGGCGCTCAAGGGGTCGAGGCCGTAGACGGCTGGGCAGCCATCGCGCCAGCGCCTGCAGCGGGCGGTGCTCGGCGTGGATGTCGGTGTAGAAGGCAGCCAGGCAGGCGGCATCGGCCAGCACGGCCGGTACGGCGTAGTGGTGGCGGGCGCCGGGTTGGAGAACGGCGTAGCGAGGCATCAGTGCGCCTGGCCACAAAATTCAGTCATTCATGACGGTGTTGATCTCCTCCACCTCGCATCCTTTGAAGCAAATCAATTTTGTGTAGCTCACAAGTCCACCAAAACAATGAGGCGCTGTAAGTGGCCAAGATAAGCGATTTTACAAGGCCATGAATTTTGCTCGCAGCCTATTAAATTAATCTTCATTGCGAGAGGGTGTCATCGCATTCGATGGATATGTGGCGCTATCAACAACCGGCCAACAGCGAAACCGAACATCCTTAACGGTTTAGTACGCACTAAATCATGCCAAGAAAGCGAACGGCCAGCCAGCAATCGAGCCCACCCCCAAATCCTAGCTCGCAACCGAACTCGCAAGAATGTGGCCTTGCTGCCACGGGCGTAGAAGGGCATGAAGGCCAAAGGACCTTTTAGCGCATCAGCTTGGTGAGACCGGCCTAACCCTGATTTCGAATGTTCTGGATTAGCAATGCCACCATGTTCCCCAAACTGCCGATAGGGGAGGTAGCTTTCAACACCGCGTGCCTTAAGCCAATAGCCTAACCCTGCATCCCAAGGAGCATAGACACCGCTGGGATTGACAATGCACTGTTCTTCAAAAAATTTCAGCATCATCATTGCCACTGCTGGAGCTATTACATACGCCACCGTTCCCCCGGCATGGCCTCGGGCACATTTTGGAGACGACGGCATATCCCAAAACTGAGGGCCACAGGCATAAAGATATGCCAAGCTAGTATGAATACGATCTGCAGGAATGGGCAGTGTCAGCCCTCCAAAGCCCAATACCGGAACAAAATCTGCCTCAACGATAATCGAGGGTGCATCACTCATTGCAACCATGCGCCAGGCATTGGCATGATTAACGAGACATCGATAGATGGCGGAACAGGATTGCTCTTGTTCCGAGTAGGGACCGCGCACAATCTGCACTAGAAAACCTTCGGAGATCAGCACTTTGCTCAATACTGAGACGTCTTCTCGGTGGGCAACAATAAAGACATTTTTGGAGAATTGATTTAATGCTGCTGACATCGTAACTATGCGATTTTCATTGTTTTCAAGCGCTCCTCCATCAACATCACACTCAGCAGAAGCTCCACATACATCCGCTGAAACGCATAGAACCAGCCGCGCCAGCCATCCAGCAGGCCCCGCTTCCAGATCAGACAGATCAACAGAATGGCAAACGGGGCGATCACATAGAGGCGGCGGACGCGGTCGGAGCGGGAGAGCTGTGCGGTGGGGGTGGCGTTCAGCTTGGCCACCTCCAAGCGCAGGTAACGCTCCTGGGCCCAGAGCCAGCGGGACAGTGGCTTGCGATCGTCGTGCAGGATCGGCTCACTCAGCACTCCGCAGCGGCCAGATAGCACCAGATCCTGGGTGTGGCCATCATCCACGTACCGGCCTACTTCGTGGCGAAACAAGGCGATTCGGGGGGGAAGAACCGTGCCAGAGAGGGGCCTCCCAAACACGCAGTAGCGGAAGGGAATTCGGTAGCCAGCCATGAATGGAGAATCGCTATCAATGACCCGCGCGATGGCCTGCTGCAACCGGTCGGTGATCAGATAGTCGGCATCCAGACTGAACACCCAGCCCTCGCTGATCTGGTCCAAGCCGAAATTCCATTGGCGCGCATGCGTATCGAAACGGCGCCTGAACACCTCCACCTGGGGATGCCGGCTCAGGATCTCCAACGTGCCATCCGTGCTGCCGCTGTCAATCACCACGATCCGCCGGGCCCAACTGAGCCGCTCCAGCACCCGGCCGATGTTGTCTTCCTCGTTGTAAGTGAGGATCAGCAGGGTGATTTTGTCAAGCGAAGCCATTTAGAGCGGCTGTAAATCAAGGGCATTTCCTGGGAGGGCTATTCAGTAAAAACTTCCGCCGAGGCAAGTGAATTTACCGGAAGAATTAAAGACTCTTGACTAGAGTGCCGTTTAACAATCGAGGGGATCGACAGACAGGATCCCGCGCAAATCCCCAACAATAGCAATACAAAGGGGTCTCCGTAGATTTGACTGGCTCCCATGAAGAAGGGGATGTTGGCAATCGCAAAACCGAACAGGCCCCAGTAGAGATTGCTAGTGGCAGAATCGAACATGGTAAGGAGGCTAAGATTTCGGCGAATCAGCAAGAAGAAATGATAAACAATCAATCCGATCAGGATGATTCCAGGAAGGCCAAGTTCTAGGATTAGCTTGCTAAGGCCTCCCTCTGCGACGTATTCAAACGTACTAGCGCGCACCCCTTGTAACGCCTCGACCTGATTAAATTGAATGTCTCCGGCCTGCGCCGCAGCACCTGCGCCGAAACCGATACCACCGGTTAGAAAAAGTGCCGGAAGAAGTGTGTTTATTCCAAGAAGGTGAAACCTGGGGATAATTTCCCCCCATGCTGTACTAGTGCGCCATAAATACGGGTTGATATCTAATAATAAATCAGGAGAAAGAATGATGATTGCGATCACAGACAAGCCCAAGGGGCCAAGAATTCCCGTTATCAGGCGATCTCGCTGACGGATGTTTCCACTCAGGCTGAACAGCACCAGCATGACAAGCACGAAGGTCACGACTAGAACAATTGATTTCCGTCTGCCTGTTAGAAGGGTTAGGAAGCTGCAAACGATCGATCCCAAGCCATAGATGTTGAAGGTAGATCGCTGTGGCCCTGACCATCCAAAAACGAGGAGCAGGCATGCCGCTGCGGCAAGATGCCAGGCTGCTACCTCGCTAGTGCGCCAAAACCCTGATGCGCCCTGCTTTGAGAAGCCTTCGAAGTTGATCAGAATCCCCCCCCCAACTTCTTTCAACAGCAGCCCCCAATCCATGCCCTGATGAGAGAGCCAGACTGAGAAGGACCAAGGAATGGAAAGCAGCAAATAAACACCCAACAGTTTGCGTAAGGACTTCGGCTCTAGGCCAACCTGATAGCCCATCCACAGGCCAAGAAAGGGGGCCAGATAGAAGCCGATACCAATCATTGTCAGAGTAGGAGATCCGAAACGCAGGAACGACTGAACAGCCTGTAATCCAATCAGAACAAAGAAAAATGGCACAAGAGTGGTTAGCTGACGTTGTCCCTGGAAGATCTGTGGCATCATCAAGCTGCCGCGTCTCCGGTAGCAGAGTGCGGCGCTGAGCAGGAAGAACACCAGCACCAGGCTCACCATCAGGCCAGGCTGGTTGGATGTGATCTTGCGCAAGGGATCCTGAACAAACCCCACCGCAATGGTGGCCGTGAGAGCTGTTCTCCAGTCGGTTCCTAGAAGCAGCAGTGCCAGATCGCCGAACAGCAGCAGGATCAAAACGAGCGACATGCCGGGGACTCCTCCACAACCGCATTGAGACTATTGGCGTATGCCGTTTTTAGTTCGATGGCAATCGCGTCCCAACAAAAAGACGTTTCGGCCAGCCGGCGAGCAGCCTGCCGCATTGTTACGGAAGGGCCCATGAGGGATTTCATTAGACACTCAGCCAGCGCCTCAACGTTGCCCTCCACCAAGCGGCCGGCACCAGCAGCCCCAATCTGGCTAGCGATGCCCACCTCAGGCGTCAGGATCACGGGTGTGCCGGAGGCCAGTGCCTCGATCGCAGCGATGCCGAAGTTCTCGGCGGCGGAGGGCAGCACGAACCAGTCGGCCTTTTGCAGGAGCTCGGCCTTGGCCTGACCCGCCACGAAGCCATGCCATTGAAGCTGCTCAGTCAGGCCAAGTTGATCTGCCTGGCGCCGCAGTTCAGCCACATAGGCAGGCTCGCCATCGCCAGCGATGTCGAGATGCCATTGGGCGTGCGGCCTGCGGCGCCGCATCAGGGCGAGGGCCTGCAGCAACAGCGGCAACTGCTTCTTGGGGTGAAGACGCGAGAGAAACAGAAAGCGGACCGGCGCGTCGAGACGCTCGCTAACAAGCTGGCCAAAAACTTGCGGCAGCTCCACACCCAGCGGCAGCACGAAGGAGGGCGTTGACAGAGTCAGTGAAGCGGCCTCGCGCCGCTCAGCGTCGCTCGTGAAATGAAGAGCGGAAGCTCCCTGGAGGTTACGGCGTTCGATCAGGCCCAGCAGCAACCGCTTGCGGCAGGAACTCTGCCGCAAGCTCCAGTGCTGCAACTGGCCGATGGTGCGGACGATGTAGGGCACCCCCCGTCGCCGTGCCAGCGCCATGCCCACCGTCGAGGGAAAGGAGAACAAGGCATGCACATGCAGAAGGTCGTAGTCGGCCAGGTGAGACCGCAACCAGCTCACCAGAGCGGGGCTGACAGCGAACTCGCGCAACACCCGCAGCGGTGGGCTCCAGCGCGCAAAAGCTAGCACCGGCACGCCGGCATGCTCGTGCCAGCGGCCCAGAGGAAAGCCACTCAGATGATCAGGGCCGTCGTCGTTGGTGGTGAGAATCGAAGCCTCGACGCCTTGGTGGCGCAGGGCAGACGTCATCGCCAGTACTGCCTGACTGGGACCCCCGCGCCGGGGGCTGATTGAGGGGATCAGGTGCAGGACACGCATCGGCTCAAACGTACTGACCCAGGACCTGAAAGACCGGTGCGGTGCTCACCCGCTCGCGTGCCCAGTCGAGGTCACGGATCCATAGCTGGTTGCCGCCACAGGCGGCTACATCGAGGCTGAGGGTGCGAGTCCAGGGGTCGTAGGAACAGGCCTGGAACCCGGCTCCACTCAGGTGCTGCTGCACTGGCTTGCTGCGGTCTTCACAGAGGATTGCGGCGGGGGGCGCCTCGGCAAGGGTGCGGGCGGCACCCGCCAGGACGGAGGGCTCATAGCCCTCTACGTCGAGCTTCCAGCAGCAGGCGTGGGCGATCGAGGGGATGTCATCGAGGGGATGTCATCGAGGGCAACAACCTCAACCGGCTGAGAGTGGCCGCTGTAGCCAGCGGCCACAACCTGGTTCATGCATCCCTGGTCGATGCGAAAGAACACTGTGCCCCGCGCAGCGCCCGCAGCTGCTTGATGAGCAGTAACAAGGCCTTCGAGGTGGTTCAGGGCCAGGTTGCGCTGCAGCCAGGCGAACGTGTCGGGTGTTGGCTCAAAGGCCACAGTGCTGGCACCCACCGCGGCGGAGGCCAGCACTGTGTAGCTGCCCACGTTGGCTCCGATGTCAGCGAAGGTGTCCCCGGGGCGGAGCAGATGCAGCACGAAGGCCATATCGGGCCATTCGTGCAGGCCGCAGTAGAGATTGCCGGTGGCACCGGTGAGGCCGCGATCCACCCAAAGGGAGGTGCCATTGATCCATGGCATGACCACCGGCCCGGGCCGCAGACGGCAGCGCAGCTGCCATCCCGCGTAGCGCATTAGCGTGCTGGCGAAGTGGCGCCGGCCGAGCGGGTGACCCCAGAGGTAGGGAAGGGAAATGCGCAGGCTCACGAACGTGCGCTCATCGGAGGGGCGGTGGGAAGGATGAGCCCCAGATGCCGCTGCAGCCAGTCGTTCAGCACCATCAGACCCCAGCGACGAGCCCACGGTCCCATGTCCAGCCCCGCCGGCGTGCTGGGGTTGGGCAGCAGGAATTGCTCGCCCGTTTCGGATCCAGGCGTGTCGAACCAGGGCTGGAAGGGAAACAGGAATCCCTGCTTCGGACGATCCGGCAGCACGCTCCTGAGTTCCGGTACCGCATCCCGCAGCAGGCGCTTGCCGGTTGCCAGGCGCTGCGCCGCCGGCTGGGAGGCCAGGGCGCGAAACAGTGCGGCATCCACCAGCGGCAGCCTCAGCTCAAGCCCGAAGGCCATCGTCATGGCATCGCCATCGCGCAACAGTTGGTTGCCCATGTAGAGGCTGCTCTCCAGCCAGGCGACCCGATCGGACGGGTCGGGGTAGCGCTGCTGGTCCTCGGGGTCGATGATCGGTTCGTGGCCGACCCGGCCGTGCTCCGGCGCGGAGGCCAGCGCCCAGTGCCCCAGTAGCCGCTCCACCTCCGCCGGAGCAAACAGGCCCCTTAGGCAACGATAGGTGTTGTCAATCGAGGCAGGACGGCGCAGGGCGGCCGCGAGGCGCTGGGCACCGGCACGGTGGCTACGGCTCAGCCAGGCGGCCCCCGCCGGCGCCAGCGGATCTAGGCGGCGATGCAGGGCCCAGGCGCTGGGCACGCGGGCGAAGCTCGGATAACCGCCGAACAGTTCATCGCCGCCCAGGCCGCTGAGCACCACCTTCAGGCCAAGCTCGGCGGCGCGGCTGGCCACGCAATAGCTGTTGAAGCCATCCACGCTTGGCTGGTCGATCGCGGCCAGGAAACCAGGCAGGAAGCGCCACGCCTCGGCGGCGCCGAGAGGGAGGACGTGATGCTCAGCCCCGAAATGGCGGGCGAGGGCCGCCGCCTGCTCCGATTCATCGAAGGCCCGCTCAGCGAAGCCGATCGTGATCGTGGTGAGCGGACGGCTCACAAGCGCCAGCACCGCCGCAGAATCCAGCCCGCCAGAGAGGAACAACCCCACCGGCACATCGGCGAGCAGGTGGGCCTGGACGCTGGCTTCAAGAGCTTGCCGGGTGTAAGCCACCAGATCCGGGTAGGGAAGCGGCGCTTCCGGTGCGTAGCTCGGCTGCCAGTGGAGCTGGGTGTGCCAGCGGCCCTCCTGCCAGATCCCTATGCCGCCCGGCGGCAGGGCGCACACCCCTTCCACCAGGGTGCGCTCGGCAGGCAGGCTGCCCTGGGCCAGGAATGCTCTCAACCCCCGCGGATCGAGACGCCGCGGCACCCGCCCCGTGGTCAGAAGGGCCCGCAGTTCCGAAGCGAACAGCAGCTCGCCACCTGGCCCCTGCCAGATGTAAAGCGGCTTGATGCCGTAGGGATCGCGGGCCAGCAGTGCCCGGCGTTCCTGGCGGTCCCAGAGGCAGTAGGCGTACATGCCGCGCAGCCGGCCCAGGGCGGCGCTGCCATAGCGGATGAGCAGCTGCAGCAGCACCTCGGTGTCGCCGCCGGAGCGAAAGCGGTGGCCCTGGCGCTCAAGATCGGCCCGCAGCTCGCGCTGGTTGTAGATCTCGCCGTTGAACACCAGCACGTAGCGGCCGCAGGCGGAGGCCATCGGCTGGTGGCCGGCGGGTGAGAGGTCCTGGATTGCCAGGCGCCGGTGAACCAGGGTGGTGCCGTTCTCGTGCCAGTGGCCGGCGTCGTCGGGGCCGCGGTGGGCCAGGGCCTGATCGAGGGCCGCCGCCAGTTCGGGCCCGGCGTCGCCTGGGCGAGTGGAGAGTAGGCCGGCGATGCCACACATGGCCTAAGCCTCCACCCCAAGGACCGGCAGCCGCGCCAGCAGGGACTGCAGCCCGGCCAGGAAGGCGCCGGAGCCAAACCGTTCGGCAACTGCAGCGGAAAGAGCCTCGGGCCGGAACCAGAGCTCCTCGCCATAGCCCTCCAGCAGGGCCCGCAAGGGCGGCGCCAGGGGCAACCGCGGATCCACCAGGCAGCCGAAGGCCCCATCAGCGAGGGGATCCACTGAGCCATCGCGGTTGCCGGCCAGCACGGGCTTGCCGCAACCGAGCGCCTCGAGAAAGACGATGCCGAAGCCCTCCCCCTCGCTCGGCAGGGCGAAAAGGCTGGAGAGCCGGTAGTGATCGGCCAGCTCGGCGTCGGCAATGCGGCCAGGCAGCAACACCGCTTCGCTAAGCCTCAGCTGCTGAACGCGCCGGCGCAGCCGCGGCCGGTCGTCGCCGTCGCCACCAATCAGCAGCACGAGATCGGGCCAGAGCTTGCGCAACTCTGGCATCGCGGTGATCAGCGCGTCGATGTGCTTATAACAATCCTTGCTGGAGAGGCGCGTGATCGAGAAAATCAGGGGTTGCTCCGGCCTCAGGCTGTAGCGCTCCAGCAGGGCCACTGGGCGCGGGCCAGGGCGGAAGCGGTTCTGGTTGAAGCTGTTCGGCAGCACCACCAGCTCGGGGCAGCGCCGGCCGAGCTGGTGGTGCAGCTGATCACGGGTGTAGCGGCTAACCGGCAGCACCAGCTCCAGCCGCTGCAGAGCCCAGCGGCGCAGCCCGAACCGCAGGGTCCAGACGTCGATCCCATGGGCCGCCGCCCAGGTGGGGCAGCCCGCCAGCCGGCCCAGCAGAAGCTGGAGGGGAGCCAGGTGCGGATGGGTGGCGATCACCAAGGCCGGGCGACGGCGCATGGTTGCCATCAGTGCCACGAGCACCAGTTGAAGCAGGGAGAGCAGCGGCAGGCGGGATCCGCAGGGGTGGAGTTCCAGACGCGGATCTACAGCCACAGGCATGTGGGAGGAAAAGTCGTTGCGCACGAACACGCGCAAGCGCGTTTCGGCCGGGAGCACCTGCAGCAAGCCCTTCAGCAGGGTGCGACCGTAGTTCTGCACGCCGCCATCGCGGGCATAGAGCTCCGGGCAGAGCAGATCAACCACCGTCGGACGGCTCATCGAAACACGGCCGCCCGCAGCAGTTGGTGCAGACCGGCTGTGGTGGCCGAATAGCTGAACCGATCGATGTGCTTTCGAGCCGCCACTCCCATGCGGCGCAGGCGGGCCGGATCGGAGAGAGCGTCAGCCAGGGCGGCGCGCAAGGCGGCGCCATCACCTGCGGGGACGATCCAGCCAGTACGGCCGGGGATCACCAGATCGGGCCCGCAGCCTACATGGCTGCTTACGAGCACCGGCCGGCTCAGGTTCATGGCCTCGTTGATGCACAGCCCCCAGGTTTCAGCGGCTCCCACAGAGGGCAAGACGACCAGATCCGCCAGCGCATAGACGCGGGGCATGGCGCTCTGGTTCTGAAACGGCAGGATCCAAACCCTCCCGGCAGGTTGGGCGGCGGCGCGGTGCCGGAGCTCAGACTCCAGGGCACCGGCGCCCACCAGCACCAACACGGCGCTGGGGTGATCGAGGCGGCTGAAGGCTTCGACCAGATCGAGCGGCCGCTTCTTGGGCTCGAACTTGCCGGCAAACAGCACAACAGGAGCGGCTGGGTCAATGCCAAGCTTATGGCGCCAGGCCTGCGCCTCACGCTCAGCGGCAGGGGCAGCGGCCTGAAAACGCTGATTGTCCACGTCGTGGGGGGCCAGCACGATCCGATCCGCCTGGATGCCGGCGGCGCGGAGGTAAGCCGCGTTGGCCTGGCCCACGGCCAGGGCCGCCGTGAAGCGGCGAAACAGCATCCTGCGCAGCATGGCGACAAACCCAGTGCTCCAGGAGTACTCACCGGCAAGGTTGTGGGAATCACCCCGCAGAACGATCGGAATCCGCCTCAGACGTGGATCAAGCAGCAGGCGTAGGTGGCTGCGGAAGGGGTAGCCGAACAGCAGCACGGCATCGGGTCGCCAGGCCAGCAGCACCGATACCAGCTTGGGATTATCGAGGCCACCGAAATGGTGCGTGCCTGGATCAGGCGAGCGGTTGGGTATGAAGCAGCTGGGGTAGCCTTCAAGCAACGGCAAATCCCAGCGAACACTCTGCGCGAAGCCCTTATCATGGCGCTCGGCAATACCGAAGTCCCAAAGGTAGAACACCTTTGACTCCAGCCCAGGATCGGCCGCCAGGAGAGCAAACCAGGGGGCGTAGTACTGAATCGGGTGGCTGACAACAACAGCAAGACGGATCATGAATTATATGAGTCTGCAGACAAGCATTTAATATGGAAGAAGCCTTTCAATAGAAAGTCTCAAAAGGCTCGAAAATAATGCTTGGTAATACAGAAGGAAAATGCAACGATGATCAAGAACTGAGAAAGCCACATGGTGGCGAAAAGCTTGCCTGATCCGGCGTTAGCAGAACCGCTGTCAATGCAGCCTGCATGGAAACTTTAAACTCCAAGCAGAACAGCAAAGCTCAGGGTCTTGAACATCTGCTGATTGCCTAAGAAGATGTTCCGGAGCAGGAGTCGCAGCCTCAATCACCACAACTGGCGCTCTTGGAGGCCATTGGTGCAGAGCGTAACTCGTACCAGAGCCGGACCACTGTAATGCAATCTAAGAGCCCAGGCCAATCCACGCAGCTGCGCCAGAAGGCCCAGCGGAATCCACCAGGGTCTGCGTAAATGATGGCGTGTGATCACCGACCGGAGCAGATCACGTAAACATCCCAGCAAGGCAGGCAGCAATGGCTGCGTACGCAGGCGAAAATAAAACGAACCAACACAGTGATCAGGCCGAGTTGTTGTGAGGTGCTGGCCATAACTGCGGGTGCCGCCACGCTGAGCTTGGAGATGGTCTATCAACGCCTCAGAAATATAACGAATACTCAACCCAGCCTGGCGCCAGCGATATGCAAGTTCTGCTTCGTAGCGATAGGCAACACGCACAAAGTTCTCATCAAAGCCGCCCAGATCGAGCGCCATTTGGCGTGGAAGGGAGAAGTTGCCTCCCATGAACTCACTGCACGGGCGGGGTTGCAAGCTGTTGAAGCGAAAGGGTGCCGCAGTTTCCGCATCGGGCTGTCCCTGGTGCCAAGGCTGCAGCACCCTGCCCGCAATTAGGGCTCCAGGCCAGTGGCGGTGAGCCTCCAGGTGGGCGTGCAGCAACCCAGGCGAGGGGATGATGTCGTCGTCAAGAAACAGCACACGCTGGCCTTGGGCCTCCAGCAGGGCTCGATTCATGGCAGCGGTAATCGACGGTTGCTTCAGGCGGATCCAGCGCAGCCGTCCCTGTTGATTCCAGTCTTGTAGGTGCGCTTTGGTGCTGGGCTCGTGATCGGGCGTCTGATCAATGACCAGCAGCTCCTCCGGCGGTGGATCCAGAGCAAGCAAGGATTCGATGGAATCGATCAACACCTGCTCGCGCCCATAGGTGGGGATCGCCACCGAAAGTACAATCATGGATGCGCGGAGAGATGCAGCGATTGGGTAGCTCGAAGCCACACCTTCGGCAGCCAGGGACCGTGGCGAAAAGCTTCGGCAAAATAGCGCCGACAGCGCGGATCACCGTTGCGGCGCAGTGACTCGGCAATGAAATAGGCGCCTTCGGCCTGGTGTCGATCGAAAGGCCACCAGCTTGGCAGACGCCAACCTGGTGGCCTGGGGCGAACTCGGGCAGCTTGGACCAGCAGAGGGGCTTCAGGATGGCCACTGCGGCGGGCTGCGTAGCAGGCTCGGGAGAGGGCCGCAATGGCACGTTGCTCACGCCAATGACGCGAAGAGAGCCCACAGGTAAACAGTCGCACACGTGTCAGCACCTCAGGGATGTGGATGAACGTGCCCTGCTCCGCGAGGCGATACCAAAGGTCCCAGTCTTGCCCGAAATAGAACTCCGGCCGGTAGCCGCCTGCGGCCTCATAGGCACTGCGCCGGAACATCACCGAAGCGTGGTGGGGGATATCGATCGAGAGACCCTGCTCAGGAGGGCCGGTGTTGACCCAACGCGGCTTAGCCATGGGGAGTTGGCATCGCTTCACAAAGAGGTGCTCCCATCGAGGGCCACAGACCTCAACATCACTGGTTACAAGAACGCATTCGGGGTGGCAGTCAAGGATGGAGGCTTGGTGGTGGAGCCGATCTGATGCCATAACATCCCCAACATCAAGGCGGGCGATGTAGTCTCCACGAGCCATGTCACATCCAGCAAGTAGGGCCTTGGTGAGACCAAGCTTCTGTGCAGCAACAACGATCAACCTACTCTCATCTCCCCATATTGTATTCAGGTCGGCGCTCAGATCAGTATCAATCCCGCCATCGAGAACAAGAATGCACTCCATGTCTCCGCGATAGGAGGAAAAAACTGAAGTCAGAGAATCCAGCAATTGAGCAGCATGGCCATGGGCTGCAATAACGACAGATATCTTCATCAATGTAGCCAGCGTTCAGCCAAAGCACAGGCTACGCAGGATTGCCACTAGATCCTTGCAAACACTCCACAGACCTGAGGCGTAGCGACGGTAGCCACCGGATAACAACAGGCTGATGAATTCACGTAGACGAACACTGAGACGCGTTGATGAATCTCGAACCCTAAGCCTGGTGCTCAGGAAGCAGCAAGCGTCATCGAGCTGGTCCAGCTTGACAGAGACATCGGTAAGCGCGCCTGTGGCCGAACATCTGGCTTTAAGCATCGATCGGCAGTAGTGAAGTTTCTGCAGGCGGCTTTCGGTATTGGCCGGTGGCGAGAGCAGGTTGGCAAAGGATGGTTCTGACTTCGCAGCCTGCCTGGAAGTATGGCTGGCCTGGAGGGGATGGCAGCGGTATAGGGTGAGAGCTTCTGGGATCAGGACCAGATCGCCGTAACAGGCGGCCACACTGGTGAGCCATTCTTCAAAGAACCACTGTGGAATCGAGGCGGGCTTCGCAACAATCGCGTCCCGAAGCGAGAAAGGGAAGGCAAGAGTGTGGGCCAGACAGGGGAGACCGCCCTTGAGATAAGAAGAAAAACTTCCCATCCTCCGATGTTGCTTGCAGATCCGAATCGAGCTGGCGAACCCACCACGCAGGGTTCCACCGGTTGGATTTACTTGGGCATCTGCAAGCAGGCTGTCGCAGCAAACAAGCGTGGCACTTTGGTTCTGCAAGAACGCATCAAGCAGGCACTCAAGTCGACGGGGAACCCATACATCATCATGATCAGCAACTGCCACGTAGTCGCATGGAGAGACGTAACGAAGGGCGTTGAGATAGTTCTCAGTTATGCCAGCAGGATCATGATTCACTACAAAGCGAACTGGAACTGGCGCATTCGCGGCAGCCGCACGAACAATATCTGCGGTTTTGTCGTGGGATCCATCATCAGAGATCAGAATCTCACAGGGCAGCAGAGTTTGATTGAAAATAGAAGC
This sequence comes from Synechococcus sp. SynAce01, assembly GCF_001885215.1. Classification (GTDB taxonomy): domain Bacteria; phylum Cyanobacteriota; class Cyanobacteriia; order PCC-6307; family Cyanobiaceae; genus Regnicoccus; species Regnicoccus frigidus. Next base: position 2,248,587 of record NZ_CP018091.1, read on the forward strand.
AAGGGTGTTACCTACATAGCGTTCAGACCGATAGGTGGGCAGGATCACGCCAAACGAGGGTCGCCTAGGCATCAGCAAATCCCTGGCGGCCTGTTTTTCTCAACAAACTGGCAAGATGGCCGCCAATCCACCCCTGTTTGAGGCAGTCGAAGTTGCCGCTAAACCCATAGCTCACAGCAGATGGATAGGTATTGACATGCTGACTAAAATACACTGGAAAGGTGGTCGCAGTGATGTAATTGATGTGGGTAGGATCTGAAAAGGCAGCCCGTGAAGGGATTGCGGGAGTAAGGCTAAGAAAAAGACCTTGGGGCTTGAGCACCCGATAAATCTCGTTCATGAGCTCAACAAAGCAAAATCTTGTTGCGCCCCTCAGCCAGAGAACCCTCGGAACATGCTCAAGAAAGTCGAAAGCAGTAACATAGTCAAAAGAATTATCCAGAAAGGGGATTGGCTGCACTGTTAGATCTGTCTTCCGCAAGAAATCAGAATTAGCAGAATCCTCAATCCGAATATCAATACCACAGCATCGATTGGCGCTAAATGGATTTTTCGGATGAAAACCACATCCAAGATCAAGGCTTACTGAGTGAGCCTCGCTGGCGCAGACTGGAGGATCCAAGGCCAGAAAATGATGGAGGCTCCGATAGCGATCTAGATCATCGCATTCACTCCAAGCATGGCGGATGGAAGAAATCAGAGTAAGCGTCTTTCTATGAGCACGCAAGACTCGCTGGTAATTGAGTGAGAAGACATACAGAGACTGGCTGGCTAGCGCTCAGAAAAAGGCCTGGAGAAAAAGCGGAATATCTGGTGCCTATTAAAGACGAAAGAACTTAGGGAGTCTGCACAACCAGTTCCAACCAGGCTGAGTGCTAGGCGCCAGAGGATCTGCTTTATCCTGATAAGCATAAACGGCCGTGCAGCCTGCTGAGCAAGCCGATCGAACTGTGCGGAGATGGAACGTTCACCAGCCAAGGCCGATTGGCGCGCCAAGAGAAAGACAGCCTTGGAAAAGTGCATCATCTCTGGTGCACGCGGTTGTACACCAGCCTTGCCTGCACATTCCAAAATCGAGCGACGAGCCATGGCACGATCAGCCAGTTTACGCGGATTTGTGCTACCTCCAGCGCTCAAATGCTCCTCGCTTAGATTGATGCGGCGAATCGAGCAGAGCTCATTTACCCAGACTAGGCGAGTCCCAGTGGAACCACAACGGGCGTCGTATTCCCAGTCTTCCTCGTTGATCCACGGCTGCCATGGCCCGATCTGATCCAGCAGGGTACGGCGGTACAGAGGGGAGCTGGTGGTCCACCACCGTTCCGTCAACAGCCTGGGGAAGAGGTGATCGATGAGTTCACCGGTGGCCCTCATCGGACAGTCGCGTCCTGGTGGGTTGGAAGCATGATTCTCTTCAGCACTGGGTCCGTAGCAGATGCCACACTCAGGCCGGCGCTGCAAGGTAGCAACCTGGGCGGAAAACTTTGCCGGCAAGAGCAGGTCGTCGCTGTCGAGGAATTGAATGAATTCGCCCCGTGCCTCATCCAGACCCCTCTGCCGGGCTGCGCCTGGACCACTGTTGACCTGGCGAATCACCTTGACGGGGATGATGGCTTCTCTCGAGAGCGTATCGGCAACATCTGCAGTAGCGTCAGTGGATCCATCGTCCACGATCACGATCTCGATGGAGGGATAAGTTTGCTGCAGCACGGAACGAACCGCTTCCGCAAGCAGCCGTGGCCGGTTGTAGACGGGAATAATCGTACTGACGAGACCCTGATTCATTGAGAAGAGAACGACATACGATCTGGGCGACCAGACCGGGTTCTCACGGAGAAGTACAGGAACCCACTGAAGGAAATGAGGAACCTAGGCTCGAGCCACAATGCCTTCGGTATGCATCGCAAGGGCGCATGCCAGACGCAGCCCTTCATTTCAACCAGGCGTCTGCGATAAGCTTGCATCGCTGGCGGCCACAGCAGGATGCGATCCTTCAATGATCGACAACGAGGCTTCAAGTAGCGGTAGACCAAGGAAATGGCCGCAAGAAAATCCCGGCACAGCCGCTCCTGCTGAGCCTGGGTCGTCGCGCCCCAGGCTTCCCAGTGGCATAGATTAAAAACAGTGTGATGAACCAAAGGCTTATCGAAATAAATGCAACTACCTCGGTTGAGAAGGCTTGCGAAGTAGAGAATCGGGAAGAAGGCATTGCTTTCGTATCTCGCCCAGAACTCCTGGTCAACCAAATCTGGGCGAAAGAACAAGCCGGTGAGGATGTAGCCCTTGTCCGCAAGGCGCATCGTGGTCACCGGGTCAGAGGGAAACACAACGTCGGCCGATGCGATGCGGCAACTGGTGCAGGCATGCGCACCTGATTCCGTGTAGGAGTATCGCGGGTAAAAAATGCTTGAAACTGAATGGCTACGATCGTTTTCGAGGCGACGGATCACAGAGAGCAGGTGGTCGATGCTTCCTGGCTCAAGCCAGTCGTCGTCGGTGAGGATCGAACAGAATGCAGCCTTGCATTCAAGAACCATGGAACGGATATTCGCCGACATGCCGAGATTCACGGCATTGAAATCTATAGAAATACAGGGATGGATGGACAGTAACTGAGCCTTGAATCGCTCGGAATCCATGCTTTTCGAAGCGTCGTCGCGAACATGAAGCGTCAGCGAGCCTTGCGACAGCTCCTGGTGGGCCTGACTGACGACAGAGCGAACAGCTCGAATGGCTCCTTCCTCACGCTGATAGACGGGAACGAGGATGGCAAGCTCAGCCACGCTCAAGGCCTCCTCCAGCGGATGAGCCTGGTGAGCCCAGTGAGTATGCGCTGAGCACGCGAACGGGTTCGCTGCATCGCAATGAGAGATGTGGCAGGAAGGTCGCTCAGGTAGATGGCGCAGAGGCTGAACGATGAGTTTCCAGGATGGATGATGGCGTGGCATGACGACAACAACACCATGTCCATGAGTGCATCCCTGGTTTGCTCGAGACGGGGTTGGCCGAAATCGGTGAGGTGCAGAGGCGATTCATCATCGGAGAAAGGCTTCTGCCTCACAACGGTTCCAGGAAAGACCTTCAGAAACCAGTGCTGCGTCGGCAGATGGTCGGTAGACAGAAACACTCCATCGTAAAGACCGGTATTAAGCTTCCGCCGGACTGCTGCAAGAATCGCAGATTTACTAGGCGACGACTTCGTTACTACTTGTTCATTGGCTGCTCGGATATGTACGCCCAGCATGGCCGAGCCAAAGTGCTCGGCAGTAAACGCTGTGCGCCTCAGCTCGATCTCAGGTTGCAGGCGCAGACATTTGCGCACTCCAGCCTGGATGTCAGAGAGACTGTAGCTTGCTAGAGCATCAAAGTCCCACATGACACAGACCTGAGCATCATGTGGCTGTTTTTGATCGAATGAATAGATATCCCGCGCTTCCTGCCGATCCCATCCTCTCATCCTATCCTCAATCCACAGGCTGAGCATCGTTCGCTGGAGACTGCCATCCCAGCGCGGCGGGAGCACTGAGGTGCTGTTTTGAACAGCAGAGAATTCAGCCTGGGCGTGCTGCCCTTCCAGGCGAAACAGCAGTTGGAACACATTGTCCCCTTCAGGGCCGAAGGTGCCATCATGCCAATCGACGAGCACCTTTCGATCGTTTTTTTCAGCATAGAGCAATGCCAGAATCACTGCTCGCAATGCATCGCCCAGACCGGCACCCCGGAAGGACTTCACAAGGACATAGCCACCGCGATCTGCAGATGATTGCACAGACATGACTAGGCTTTCTGAGCGGCTCGCTCAAGCCTGGGACTCCAACCATAAAACAGCTTGATTAGGCAGCAAGCTCCGCAGGCAGCCCTTTTGGGACCTAGGCTGGTACGCATATACCAGTCGTCACTGCCATGGCTATGAATCGGATCCAGTTCCAGGCCAGCCTGTCGCTGCCCCAGTTTATTGAGCTCTACGGAACCGAGCAAAAATGTGAAGTTGCCCTGGAACAGGCGCGCTGGCCTGATGGTTTCCGTTGCCCACGTTGTGAGGGCAAGGAGTACGGGCTCATCATTGGCAGGCGCCACAAGCGCTATCAGTGCCGGAGCTGTCGTCATCAAGCCACCCTCACGGCCGGTACCATCTTGGAGGCAACAAAGTTACCTCTGACCACCTGGTTCCTTGCCTTCTACCTCGTCGGCCAAGCCAAGACAGGAATCTCCTCACTAGCTCTGAGGCGTCATCTCGGTGTGAACTACCGAACGGCATGGTTGCTTCAGAACAAGATCATGCAGGCAATGAAAGAACGTGATGGCGCCTATGTCCTCAGAGGAAGGGTGCAGGTGGATGATGCCTACCTTGGCGGAGAACGCTGTGGTGGCAAGCCTGGTCGTGGATCGGAGAACAAGGTGCCGGTCGTGGCAGCCGTCTCTGTCGATGAGGCGGGCCACCCCCGGTATATAAAACTTGCCACCGTGCCCACGTTCTCTTTTGCCGCTATTGCTGATTGGGCCCAAGATTCACTGGCGATAGGCTGTGAAGTGATCTCCGATGGGCTGGCTTGCTTTCGCGCCGTTGCAGAAGTCGGTTGCTTCCATCATCCTGTGGTCGTAAAGGGTCGTCATCCCAATGAATTACCAGAATTCCGTTGGATTAACACGGTGCTCAGCAACTTGAAAACCAGCTTCAGCGGCAGCTTCCATGCCCTTCGCTTCGAAAAGTACGCTGATCGCTACTTGGGCGCCTTCAGCTACCGCTTCAATCGGCGGTTCAATCTGGCGGCAATGACCGAGCGTGTGGTTCATGCCATCTGCAGCTGTCAAGCACGGCCGGAACGACTCCTGAGGTGTGCGGAGTTTGCTACCTAATCGAGTGGGGAGATGCCACCCCCGGTTTCAAGAAAGTTGTCACCCCTCTCATCAGTACACCCGGGGGCTTGAGGACATGACCAATGCGCGGATACAGCGAGGCCGTCAAGGCTGATGTGAGAAGGCGGATGAGCCCGCCGCACAGGCAGAGCGTGGCCAGGATTTCAGAAGAGCTGGGCATTCACGTGATCACCCTCTACAAATGGAGGAAGACCTGGCGGTTGCAGGGAGAGGTGGTGCCGGCATCCGAGAAGGAACCAAACGGCTGGAGCGCTGCCGACAAGTTCACAGTGGTGCTGGAGACCGCTGGCCTGAATGCCACTGAGCTCAGCGCCTACTGCCGGGAGCGGGGCCTGTTTCCCGAGCAGGTGGAGCGTTGGCGCCAGGCAGCCCAGGATGCCAATGCCAAGCCGGTGCTGACGATGGCCGAGCAGAAGGAGCTCGAAAAGCTCCGCGCCCAGGACCAGCGAGAGATCAAAGCCCTCAAAAAGGAGCTGCAGCGCAAGGAGAAGGCCATGGCGGAGATGGCGGCCTTGCTGGTGCTGCGAAAAAAGTGGGAGGCCTTCTGCTCGGAGGACGCGGAAGGCTGACCAGCACCGCGCACCGGCGGGAGGCAATCGAGCTGATCGGCGAGGCGAATGCCGCTGGCGCCAGACTGGTAAGCGCCTGCGCTGAGATCGGCATCAGCCTGCGAACCCTCAGGCGCTGGCGTAAGGCTTTTGGTGGTGATGGGGACGGCGAGGACCGCCGTAAAGGCAGTTCACGCCTGGTGGGTCACCGGCTAAGCGAGGAGGAACGCCAGCGGATCCTGCTCACCTGCAACCAGCCGGAGTACGCCTCGCTGCCGCCAGGACAGATCGTACCGGCGCTGGCTGATCAAGGCCTGTATATCGGCTCTGAATCGAGCTTCTATCGGATCTTGCATCAGGCAGGTCAGTGCCACCGCCGCGGTCGCGCCCGGCTGCCGCAGGAACCGCGATCAGTGCCGCGCCTCAGGGCGGATTGCCCCAATGAGGTTTGGTCGTGGGATATCAGCTTTCTGCCGACAACGGTGCGAGGTGTGTGGCTCTACCTGTACCTGGTGGTCGATGTCTGGAGCCGCAAGGTGGTGGCTTGGGATGTAGCCGAGGTGGAGTCATCCGAGATCGCAGCTGAGCTGGTGCAGCGGGCCTGCCTGAAAGAGCGCTATCACCGGCCAAGGGGCTTTGACGGCCACCAGAGCCAGCAGCAGCCGCTGATCCTCCACGCCGACAACGGCAATGCCATGCGCGGGGCCACGCTGGAATCGAGGCTGGAGGAGCTGGGTGTGCTCAGATCCTTTTCCAGGCCAAGGGTTTCAAACGACAACCCCTACTCAGAATCCCTGTTCCGAACGCTCAAGTACCGTCCCGACTACCCGAGACGGCCATTCGCAAGCAAAGACGAGGCCTGCGAGTGGGTGGCGGCGTTTGTCGGCTGGTACAACCACTGGCACCGCCACAGCGGCATCAAATTCGTCACGCCCCATCAGCGTCACAGCGGAGCCGCCAGCACAATCTGCAAGAAGCGAGCCGATATCTACGAGAAGGCCCGTCGGGCCCATCCGCGACGCTGGAGCCAAACCACCCGATGCTGGCGTCAGCCAGAAGAAGTGTGGATCAACAAGCCACCAGAAAAGCCAAAACCGACCCTGGCGCTACCATCAGCGAGGGCAGCCTGAATAGCCGCCAAGGAGTGACAACTTTCTTGAAAGTCACCGCCACAGCCATAATTCAAGATCGATCAACTTTAAGGACAGACTTGGATCCACGAGGACCATCGGCAACCTTCATCAGCAAGGTATAAAAGATGCATAGAGCAGGTATTCCAAGTAGAGAATAGACTTGACAAGTGCCTGACTCGCCTCACTATTACAGAGGAAGATTGGCTAATATTCACCTCTGGGGCTTAATCCAGCACGTTTTGACGGCGTCGAGGCCTCATCCCTCCCGCGCACAACGGCTTTGTCCGTCTCGGAGTAGGACCCTATGGATCACGCCATCAGCCTTCTAGCTGACTGAAGTGATAGAGCTGCGGCTGCGTCTACGTTCATAGGAAGAGGTCCTGCCGCGGCAACGAAATGCCGCTGGTACCTTGCCATAAACATATACCACGTGCAGCACTCAAGCCTTTTGATCAGCCTTTGCAGAGAGCTTCCTTAAAGGCAGCCGGCAACTGATCAAGTCGAGTTTTTTCAACAGCTAAAATATCTATTTTTGACCCTTTCTGAATGAAAGTTTTTATATCAACCTTAGTCAACGGCCGGCATGAGCCTAACGCATGAAAGAAGGTGTAACTCCCAGACGTTGACAAGACCTCTCTGACATTGCCAAAATGCCCTAACGTAGAGCATTCAAACGCAATATTGGGTTTTGCATTTCGAAGGTCGTCAAGGCCACCATTTAGCACGCTGGCCTCGGAGCCCTCTACATCAATTTTAATCAGATCCGGTGGCAAAATTAGATTGTTTGCCGCTAGGTCGTCAATTGTATAGACGGTGACACTTGTTGCTCTTTTTGTTTTTGTGTATTGTAGTTTCTCATTGGATATAAGGCTAGCATGCCCGTCGTGGGCGAAGTGAGCGAGCTCGGCGCTACCTTGCACATCTCCCAGTGCGGCTTCAAATAGTCGAATTCTAGGGCTGAGGTTGTTCGTCTCTATTGAGATTTTCAACGCCTTTGCCAATTCCGCCTGGGCCTCGAATGCGAAGCTAGTGGCAAGAGGCATGGAATGGACTAGCTCGATACACATGTAGCCAACATTTGCGCCAATATCATAAAATATACCCTTATCAGGCATAACCCATCTGCACGTATCATGAACCCAGTGCTCCCATGAATCATTCCAATTCTTCATGGTTACAAAAAAAATCAAGGCCAGAAGGGGCAATCGCAAGCTTCGCCCCATATCTAGTGGTCAGATAGCTACTTATTAGGTACTCTCTCAGGAAAAACCCTGCAGATCGAGCCAAAAAGCCTTTTCCGCGAGGGGGCAAACGTACTATCGATGCAATCAGCAATCAGATTAAGTATCCACGGATCTTCATGCATTTTGATGAAAGAACCAAATATAACTCTAAAGTTTACTGAGTGCTGTTACTGCGTGATGCCTTGTAAAGTTCATGAAAGGCATGCGGGAGCCTCAGCGCGCCCTCGGCGGTGAGGAGCTCATCGAGGTGCCGGTAGAAGGCGGGGCAAACTTATCGCGAGGCCACCGCCGCCGACAGGCCGGAGGGATCGAAGCATAGCGGCTGGCTGCAGCGCTCCAGCAGGGCACGCAGATGTTGGGCCAGGGGCTGATCGGGGTCCACCAGCAGCCCGAAGCGCCCATCGTCCAGGGGATCCACCGAGCCATCGCGGTTGCCTGCCAGCACCGGCCGCCTGCAGCCGAGGGCTTCGAGGAAGAGGATGCCGAATCCCTCCTTCTCGCTCGGCAGAGCGAAGACGCTGGCCAGGCGGTAGTGATCAGCCAGTTCATAGTCGGCAATGCGCCCCGGCAGCAACACAAAACCCTGCAGACCCAGATCTTCCACCAAAGCCAGGAGACGCGCCCGGTCGTCCCCGTCGCCGCCGATCAGCAGCATCAGGTTGGGATGGGATCGGCGCAACTTCACCATGGCGGTGTCTAGGCGATCAAGATGCTTTGCGTGATCGCCGCGACTCAGACGGCAGAGACTGAACACCACGAGCTGACTAGGAAACAGGCCATAGCGTTCAAGCAGGGCTACCGACGCATGCCCGGGAGAGAAGTCTTCAGCGTCGTAGGTGTTCGGCAGCAGGGTGAGGGAAGGGCACTGAACACCGAGCTGTGAGCGCAACCGAGCGGCCGTGATGCGGCTCACAGGCAACAGCAGATCGGCACGGGAAAGGGCCAAGCGGCGGAGTCCGTCTAGCGGCCGCCATGCCTCGATGCCGTGAACGCTGATCCACAGACGCGCTTCGGCAAGCCTGGCCGCCGGCCAGCCGATCGGCGCGAGGTGCAGGTGGCTGCAGGAGCACCAATTGAGGGCGACGACGGTTCGTAGCCAAGGCAGCCACCACCAGGGGCAGCCAACAACGAGCGTCCATAGCGCTGCACGCCCCCGTCTGCACTCCACACCTGGGGAGCAAGCACCTGCACACGGGCTGGCCAAGCAGAGCTCATGACGCCACCAGGGACATGGCGCTGCGCAGGCAAGAGTTAGCGAACCTATCGATGCACGACCAGAAAAAAGCACCTGCCCCCGTGTGGCGGAAGACTGAGACAGCTGCTGCGAGGGCATCGAGAAGAACCGGAAGTTGCGGCGATTAACCAGGCACAGACGGAGCAGACGGGGGTTAAGTTGTCTTCATCGAAGACAGTCGCAACTGCAACATCACCCAATTACGGCTGCCAGTCGCCTGGCAAGAGCATCCTTAATGCCATGGACATTGACGCTTACGTTGTAGATTTCCATGACCCGACTGCGGGCCGCGTTGCCCATGGCATCTGCCCTTTCTCGATCCTCGCTGAGCCAGTGCATTGCGCCTGCCAGTGCATCAATATCTCCAAATGGGAAGGTAAGCCCTGTGTGCTCATGGAGCACGAGATCTTCCGCGCACCCAACTTGATCACTCACAATCGCTGGCAGACCACATGCCATTGCCTCATTCACGACCAACCCCCAGGTTTCACCAGAGTCTGATGGGAGGACAAGTGCGTCTGCTACTACATAAGCTTGAGTGATTTCAGTCTGGTTGAGAAAACCCGCAAAGCTCACCGCCAGGTCATGGTCTTGAGCATATTGTCGACACTTATCATTCAATTCACCTGAACCCACGAACAGCACATGAATTCTCTCCGACAACCCTTGTTCCTGTAGGCGCTCCAGGGAAAGGAGAAGATCGAGAGGGTGCTTCTTTTCCTGAAACTTGCCAACAAAAAGAAAGCAGAAGGCCTCACCAGGAATTGCCCATTGCTTACGCAGCTCTTCTCGGAATGGGGCGATGCTCTTGGCACGTTCGGCAAAGAACTGGTTATCCACAAAATAGGGAGCCGACCAGAGACGGTCTGCTGGAGCTCCGTTTCGGCGATAAAAGCGGGCATTGGCTTTTCCGATCGGCAACAGTGCCGCTGCCTGGGCAACGATCAGCCGATGCGGCAGCCTCACAGGCCATGACCTGGCCCGAAGATCATTGGCTTCGGTGCGCAAAAGAATCGGTAAGCAGCGAAGCCTCGCAGCGATCAGCATCTGGAGCATGCCCAAGCATTGCCAGCCGGTGATCAACACCGCATCAGGCATCACCCGCTCTGGGCCAAAGGCCAATTCAGCCATAGGCTTGGCTAGCCAAAGACGAAGGTATTGAGCTTGGTCGCCGCGGCTCCGGGTTGACGTTGCCACTCGCCAATGGTAACCATCGAGCAGAGGCACATCCCAAGTGAAAGGCAGGCCGAAGCCCACGCCCTGGAGCTGAGCATCGGGCAAGGTGAGAAATAAGACCTCGATTCGCATGGAGCCATCGGAAGCCAGTGCTCGAAATAGAGGAGCCTGATACTGAATCGGATGGGTCGTGACAATCAGCAGACGACGTACCTTCGTCGACAGCAACCTTGGGCCTTTTACCGATAACCAAAAAGCCCAGAATAGGCCGCGCAACTCAGCCAGGAGGGTGAGGGGGATCCACCAAGGCCTATGCAGGTGATGGCGTGTGCGAGGAGCACGAAAGAGCGCAGCAGCAGAGCGAAACACTGCCGAGTGAAATGGACGGGTACAGAGCAGGTGGTAATAACGACCAACGGCATGATCCGGACGCAGGGTACGAAGGTGTTCTCCATAGCTGCGTGTTCCACCACGGGAGGTATGCAAATGATCAATCAGGGCCTCTGGTATGTAGCTGATTGATAGCTCACATTGCCTCCAGCGATGGGCAAACTCAGCTTCAAAGCGATAGGCTACACGCGTGAAGTTTTCGTCAAACCCCCCCAGTTCGAGCGCCATTTGGCGGGGAAGGGAGAAGTTGCCGCCCATGAACTCACTGCACGGGCGGGGTTTTAAGCTGTTGAAGCGGAAGGGTGCCGCAGTTTCCGCATCGGGCTGACCCTGGTACCAGGGCTGCAGCACCCTGCCGGCAATCAGGGCTCCAGGCCAGTGGCGGTGAGCCTCCAGATGGGCGTGCAGCAATCCTGGCGAGGGAATGATGTCGTCGTCGAGAAACAGCACACGCTGGCCTTGGGCCTCCAGCAGGGCTCGATTCATGGCAGCGGTAATCGACGGTTGCTTCAGGCGGATCCAGCGCAGCCGTCCCTGTTGATCCCAGTCTTGTAGGTGCGCTTCGGTGCTGGGCTCGTGATCGGGCGTCTGATCAATGACCAGCAGCTCCTCCGGCGGTGGATCCAGAGCAAGCAAGGCTTCGATGGAATCGATCAACACCTGCTCGCGGCCATAGGTGGGGATCGCCACCGAAAGTGCAGTCATGGATGCGCGGAGAGGTGGAGCGATTGGGCAGTTCGTAGCCAGATCTTTGGCAGCCAGGGACCGTGGCGAAAAGCTTCGGCAAAATAGCGCCGACAGCGCGGATCACCGTTGCGGCGCAGCGATTCGGCAATGAAATAGGCGCCTTCGGCCTGGTGTCGATCGAAAGGCCACCAGCGTGGCAAACGCCAGCTTGGTGGTCTGGGGCGAAGCCGGGCAGCCTGGAGCAGCAGAGGGTCTTCAGGATGGTCGCTGCGGCGGGCTGCGTAGCACGCTCGGGAGAGGGCAGCACTGGCACGCTGCTCACGCCAATGACGCGAAGAGAGCCCACAGGGAAACAGACGCACACGTGTCAGCACTTCAGGGATCTGGAAGAAGCTGCCTTGCTCGGCAAGCCGGTACCAGAGATCCCAGTCTTGCCCGTAGTAAAATTCATTGCGGTAGCCACCGACTAATGCATAGGCACTTCGGCGGACCATCACAGACGCATGGTGGGGAATGTCGATAGACAGACCAGCCTCAGCAGACAGCGTGTCGGCCCGCTGGGGCTGCTGCATTGGAAATGGGCAACGTTTTACTTGCAGTGGTTCCCAAAAAGGTCCGCAAACCTCAACATCACTGGTGACCAAAACGCAGCCGGGATGCTGTTTTAGCACTTGAAATTGGCGATCGAGCCGTGAGGGGGTCATCACATCGCCGACATCGAGCCGGGCGATAGCTCTTCCTTTCGCCAAAGAGCAGCCCTTGATCAGGGCCCCGGTGAGCCCAGGCTTCTCTAGATATTCAAGCCGAATACAAGGAAGCTGCTTGCGCAGAACCGCAACTGCCTCTTGATATCGTTTGCGGCAAAGCCCGTTAAACACCACGATGAGCTCCCAGCCCACTCCTCGGGAGCTGATAACACTCGCGAGGGTTTCGACCAATTGTATCGACAACTCATGGGTTCCAATTATACAGCTGACGCTGGGAATCATTTTTGGAACCAGGGACGAGCTATTCATTCAAAAAGTTTTGAATGTCGTCATTCCACTTCGAAAACAGAATCGAGGTACATGCTCAAAAAAAATCATATGCGGTTACTAGGACAACTGAGAATGGCGGAAAAGGGATTCGGCTCACGAATAAGGCTGCCGAGATGACGCTCGAATTATTTGGCACAAAAATATCAATTCCGAATACTTGTTTGCACTTTAATGGGTTCCTTGGAATTGCTCCACAGCCTAAATCAAGAGATGTAGCGTCTTCAGGCTTGATCCAATGAAGATTTGAAATCAAATAGAATTGATCTATAGTTCGTATTTGTGGTGTTTGCAGAGAGTGGCGAAGAGAGGGTGGCAAGCCCATACTTCGCGTGACAAGTGAAGACAACTTGGAGACAAAGTTCATATTGTCAAGGTAGGCATTGATGCTGGGATGCTAGTTGCTGGTCTTGCAAACTGTTTGCTAGCTAGAGAAGCTTTGAAAGCAGGATTATGCTAGTCGCAATATTATCTTTGCGACGTGATTATCGACAACCAAATCAATGAAGCTCTCGAAGTGGTTGAATGGGTGAGTGGAGAAAAAATATTGGCAAACTTTGCTCCTCGTCTCCAGCCAAACCAGTGGGCCACTAGACCATAGAAGAAGTAGTACAGAAGGCGAAAGCTTGTGGGAGTGGACGCGCATCTAGCCAAGTTCAGAAGTGTTATCGATTCTTTGTCTAACCCTGCCAAGCCGCACTGGCGGCAAAGCAAGAAGGTCGAGCGAGCAAAGAGTCGCATCTCCGGTGCTTCCAATGGAATCCCTGCCTGGCGGGCGCTGATATAGATCGATTGGCGTGCCATGCTCCGATCCGATAACTTGCGAGGATCCACGCTGCCCCTCTGGCTGAGGTGGTCATTGCCGAGGTTGATGCGCCGTACAGAACAGGGATCCTCAACCCAAGCCAGCCGTGTGCGCGTGGCACCGCAGCGCGCATCATATTCCCAGTCTTCCTCGTTGATCCACGGCTGCCATGGCCCGATCTGATCCAGCAGGGTACGGCGGTACAGAGGGGAGCTGGTGGTCCACCACCGTTCCGTCAACAGCCTGGGGAAGAGGTGATCGATGAGTTCACCGGTGGCCCTCATCGGACAGTCGCGTCCTGGTGGGTTGGAAGCATGATTCTCTTCAGCACTGGGTCCGTAGCAGATGCCACACTCAGGCCGGCGCTGCAAGGTAGCAACCTGGGCGGAAAACTTTGCCGGCAAGAGCAGGTCGTCGCTGTCGAGGAATTGAATGAATTCGCCCCGTGCCTCATCCAGACCCCTCTGCCGGGCTGCGCCTGGACCACTGTTGACCTGGCGAATCACCTTGACGGGGATGATGGCTTCTCTCGAGAGCGTATCGGCAACATCTGCAGTAGCGTCAGTGGATCCATCGTCCACGATCACGATCTCGATGGAGGGATAAGTTTGCTGCAGCACGGAACGAACCGCTTCCGCAAGCAGCCGTGGCCGGTTGTAGACGGAACAATCGTACTGACGAGACCCTGATTCATTGAGAAGAGAACGACATACGATCTGGGCGACCAGACCGGGTTCTCACGGAGAAGTACAGGAACCCACTGAAGGAATGAGGAACCTAGGCTCGAGCCACAATGCCTTCGGTATGCATCGCAAGGGCGCATGCCAGACGCAGCCCTTCATTTCAACCAGGCGTCTGCGATAAGCTTGCATCGCTGGCGGCCACAGCAGGATGCGATCCTTCAATGATCGACAACGAGGCTTCAAGTAGCGGTAGACCAAGGAAATGGCCGCAAGAAAATCCCGGCACAGCCGCTCCTGCTGAGCCTGGGTCGTCGCGCCCCAGGCTTCCCAGTGGCATAGATTAAAAACAGTGTGATGAACCAAAGGCTTATCGAAATAAATGCAACTACCTCGGTTGAGAAGGCTTGCGAAGTAGAGAATCGGGAAGAAGGCATTGCTTTCGTATCTCGCCCAGAACTCCTGGTCAACCAAATCTGGGCGAAAGAACAAGCCGGTGAGGATGTAGCCCTTGTCCGCAAGGCGCATCGTGGTCACCGGGTCAGAGGGAAACACAACGTCGGCCGATGCGATGCGGCAACTGGTGCAGGCATGCGCACCTGATTCCGTGTAGGAGTATCGCGGGTAAAAAATGCTTGAAACTGAATGGCTACGATCGTTTTCGAGGCGACGGATCACAGAGAGCAGGTGGTCGATGCTTCCTGGCTCAAGCCAGTCGTCGTCGGTGAGGATCGAACAGAATGCAGCCTTGCATTCAAGAACCATGGAACGGATATTCGCCGACATGCCGAGATTCACGGCATTGAAATCTATAGAAATACAGGGATGGATGGACAGTAACTGAGCCTTGAATCGCTCGGAATCCATGCTTTTCGAAGCGTCGTCGCGAACATGAAGCGTCAGCGAGCCTTGCGACAGCTCCTGGTGGGCCTGACTGACGACAGAGCGAACAGCTCGAATGGCTCCTTCCTCACGCTGATAGACGGGAACGAGGATGGCAAGCTCAGCCACGCTCAAGGCCTCCTCCAGCGGATGAGCCTGGTGAGCCCAGTGAGTATGCGCTGAGCACGCGAACGGGTTCGCTGCATCGCAATGAGAGATGTGGCAGGAAGGTCGCTCAGGTAGATGGCGCAGAGGCTGAACGATGAGTTTCCAGGATGGATGATGGCGTGGCATGACGACAACAACACCATGTCCATGAGTGCATCCCTGGTTTGCTCGAGACGGGGTTGGCCGAAATCGGTGAGGTGCAGAGGCGATTCATCATCGGAGAAAGGCTTCTGCCTCACAACGGTTCCAGGAAAGACCTTCAGAAACCAGTGCTGCGTCGGCAGATGGTCGGTAGACAGAAACACTCCATCGTAAAGACCGGTATTAAGCTTCCGCCGGACTGCTGCAAGAATCGCAGATTTACTAGGCGACGACTTCGTTACTACTTGTTCATTGGCTGCTCGGATATGTACGCCCAGCATGGCCGAGCCAAAGTGCTCGGCAGTAAACGCTGTGCGCCTCAGCTCGATCTCAGGTTGCAGGCGCAGACATTTGCGCACTCCAGCCTGGATGTCAGAGAGACTGTAGCTTGCTAGAGCATCAAAGTCCCACATGACACAGACCTGAGCATCATGTGGCTGTTTTTGATCGAATGAATAGATATCCCGCGCTTCCTGCCGATCCCATCCTCTCATCCTATCCTCAATCCACAGGCTGAGCATCGTTCGCTGGAGACTGCCATCCCAGCGCGGCGGGAGCACTGAGGTGCTGTTTTGAACAGCAGAGAATTCAGCCTGGGCGTGCTGCCCTTCCAGGCGAAACAGCAGTTGGAACACATTGTCCCCTTCAGGGCCGAAGGTGCCATCATGCCAATCGACGAGCACCTTTCGATCGTTTTTTTCAGCATAGAGCAATGCCAGAATCACTGCTCGCAATGCATCGCCCAGACCGGCACCCCGGAAGGACTTCACAAGGACATAGCCACCGCGATCTGCAGATGATTGCACAGACATGACTAGGCTTTCTGAGCGGCTCGCTCAAGCCTGGGACTCCAACCATAAAACAATGTGCTCTCGCGTAGCTGGGATCTATACAACCGCTGATCTCGGGAGAAGAGATGCAAGATTCTGGATTCTGTGAGGAATGCCGCCCAGACGCTGAAGGTAGATGGGGGGTCAATGATCACGTCACACAGCGACAGAAGCAGCTGATCAGTAGGCCCATCAGAGAGTGGCGAGACGGTGAGAGAATCTGATGCCTGTGCCTGCAGGAATCCGGGCTCATTCGAGCAGAGCAAAAAATGTATTTGGCCCTCATCAGCACGCCGAAATTCGTGTTTTGCCTGCTCAATCCAGTCTAGATAGTCGCTCTCATTATAATGCCAGACCCCACCTCGATGCCTAGAATAGTCTCCACGCCTGGCATGGATGCCGATCAGGATGCTGGATTTCGCACGTGCATCAGCATATACCGAATAGGCTTGTTGGTGATATCGCTCACGATAACGGAAGATCTTTCTGATGACTGGAGCCTCGGCATGGGAGACTGCCGGCATGCTCGAACACCAGTCTCCGGCCTGATCAATGATCCAGAGGCCGCGTTGAAGCGTGCTGGGTGGAAGGTCCGCCCATGAACGTGTCTCATTGAGATAGTTGATCCCAGGACAGCACTGCAGGATTCGCCTGGAAAAACGATTTGAGACAATGCGGCACAACAGCCGGTAAAGGCTCAATGGCAGAAACAGCAACGTAATTCGGTGTGTTCGGTCACCGGCTTCGAACATCTCCCTGTAGTCACTCAATGACAGGACAAGGACACGGATATCATGTCGTATGCAGAAACTCGTCAGGGCTGCAAGGGCAACCAGCCGGTTGGAGATCTGGGATCGCTGCCGCAGTACGAGAATCATTTTGCTAAATCATTTCTTCCCAGGAGGATCTCTCTGGTTTTCTCGAGGTATTGCAGTCCCCAGTGCTGATCCGGCTCGAGGTGATTCCCCTCTGCCCACTCATTCCAGGCATTGATGAACAGTATGGGCTCGGGCAGCCTCCGCTCCGGCAGTCGGCTGACTTCATGATCCAGCCACTCTGCGTAGAGATCCGGCGTGGAGCCATGAAGGATGGTGGCATGGGTTGCTCTCCGTGCTGAG
This sequence comes from Synechococcus sp. SynAce01, assembly GCF_001885215.1. Lineage (GTDB taxonomy): Bacteria > Cyanobacteriota > Cyanobacteriia > PCC-6307 > Cyanobiaceae > Regnicoccus > Regnicoccus frigidus. The sequence continues at coordinate 2,265,535 of NZ_CP018091.1, forward strand.
TTGTCCCAGGAAGGGGTCACGCAGGGAAAGCGGGGATACGAGGGGATCGGCTTCGTACGCATCCCGTCCACCACAGCACCGTAGGAGAACACGCTGTCTTGCACAAAGCTGGGACTGGACAGTCCAAGCCCCCTCATCAATCGCCATCGTCTGCTCCGGCGAAGGGGCGCTGGCAGACAAGTCCAGTCCGGCTGGAACTCCACGGCGTAGTCAAAGCCGATCTCTCGCGGATCACCATGGCATTCCTGGATCGATTCCACAGTCAGCAGGGAGATCTCGCCAATTCCCAGTGCATGGCATTCCTGTCGCCAGCGCGCTGCGGTAGCGGCTGGATCAGGGAGTTTGCTCACCCGGTAGACCAGAAAGATGGGCTTGCCATCGATGCGCATGTAGCGCGGATCCCGGAACGCAGCGGTGAGCTGCCGGATATGACGGATGTCGTCTTCTGCTGAATAGGTCTGGTGGAGCAACACATCCCTGTCGCGTCCGTTCCAGCTTCTTGTCCAGTGTTCGTTGGCCCAGCAGAGGCAGAAGGGAAAGTCTGGATCACCGGAACGAAGCACCTCTTCGAAGGGCCTTTGCAGAAGCTGCTTACCGTGGAACCAATAGTGGTAATAGCAGAATCCACTGATTCCATGGCCACGGGCAAGATCTGCCTGCGCCACCCGGGATTCAGGAAGTCTCAGGTCGTAGAAGCCAAGATCGGCGGGAAGGTGGGGCTGAGAATGTTCGGTAAATCGGGGACGTGCCGCCGTGACATTCGTCCATTCCGTAAAGCCTTGGCCCCACCAGGCATCATTCTCGGGAATGGGATGGTACTGGGGAAGGTAGAAGGCAATGGTGCGAATCTTCACGTCTTTTGGGCCGCCTCATTCCGCAGGCTCTCGTAGATCGCGTTCCGTCGCCGGCGGACGGCGTCGGCGCTGAAGGTCTGCCTGAGTCGGTCGTGGGCATTCGTTGCCAGTTGCTCGCAAAGCGATTGAGAGTGCAGCAGGCGTGCAATGGCCTCCGCAAAATCTTGGCTCGTATCCGCAAGCAGGCAGTGCCGGCCGGATTGAAACCCAGTGCCTTCACAGCCCACACCGGTGCTGACCACCAGGGCACTGCAGGCCGCGGCTAGCAGCACCTTCGTGCGCAGGCCGGCGCCGGTGAACACCGGATTCACCGCGATGCAGCCGGCGATCTCCTCGGCGAGGCCGGGGACAAAGCCATGGAAGACGGCCCCCTGATCCTGCAGGGACTGTTGGATCGGCAGAGGCCATCTCCCGTAGACATGCAGCGTGCACTGGCTGGGGGTGGCGAGCTCCAGGAGCAAAGGCCGGACCTCGCGGCAGAACCAGCCGACGGCCTCCACATTGGGATGCCAGTGGCCGGGCCCGACGAACACCAGACGCTGCCGCCAACGCCCGATGTTCCGGGGGGCCATCGGCTGGATGTCAGCGGGGAGGGGAAACGGGCTCACCTCTATGGGCAGCCCGGCATCCGCACGGAGCAGGGCTTCGCGATCCTCGGCCGTGAAGGTGATCACCCGCTGGAAGCGCCGCAGCACGGCGGCCTCCATTGAGCGGGCAGCCTGGCTGTCCGATTCCCTCAGCCAACCAAGCAGCTGAGGATCCGAGACTGAACTGCCATTGGCCTGAGAAGCGCAGAGCTGCTGGTAGAAGCGCTCGCAGAACAGGGCGTGGGCCTGATGACAGACAAACAGGCGAGGAAGGCCGGCCAGCGGGAGAAAAGCGGTGAACAGGCTTTCATGAAATTCGGCCTGGATCAGCCCGGCCCAGTGCCGCTGGCTGAGGATCCTTTCGATGCACTCGATTGGGAGCGGCACGAACGGGTAGTAGGGCCTCTCGGGCAGGGGGCAAGCCTCCAGCTCCGCTGGAGGCTTGCGGCGTCGGCGCATCCACTGCCGCACGCCAGACAACACGCGGGCCAGCGCAGATCTGGCAGCGGAGGCTCGCGGCAGCGGCGGCGCGACCTGCTCGCCCCGGATCACCTGCACGTGGGGCAACCGGGCTTCAAGCTCGGCGGCGAGAGCGTGGAGATTCTCGATCGGGCGGGTGAGCACGATCCTGAACACGTGGTCGTCCTGTAGGGCTCGCAGGGTGGCGAACTGCGCGGCACGGCCACCGGCATCCGGTGGCCAGGGCAGCTCCGGCGTCACGATGAGGATGTTCATCAGAGGTCGGCCCCGCGCAGCAGCGCCTCCAGGTGCGTGAAGTTGGCCTGGGCCAGCCGCTGCAGCTCCGGGAGGTTGCGCTGCAGCGCAAAACGGCTCTGCTGCCGGCTCTGCCAGAGGCTGTGAAGTGTGGCTTCGAAGCTGGAGGGGTAGCAGAGGGAATCCGCGGAGATCACCATCCGCTCGGGGCTCGGCGTCAAGCCGGCATAGGCCATGGCGGCGAGAGCCTGGGCCTTGAGGGAGTAGGCCACCAGGGCCGTGGGCACCAGGGTGGACAGGCCGGCGATGGCTGCGTGCATGCGCTCGGCAACCAGCATCTCGCAGCCGCCGATCAGGCGCTTGTACTCGGCGGCGCTGAGGTCCTCGGCCGCCACCGTCACCGCAGGATGGAACCCCGTGGCGCGATGCAGCACCGTCGCCATGGTGCGGTCGTCACCGTAGGGCTCATGCACGTGGGGGATCAGGAGAACGGCCAACCCCCACTGCGTGACGGCCACCTCAAGGAGCCGGGCCCATGTTTGCTGGTGCTCCAGAGCGCTCAGCGAACACCAGCGGTGTAAGCCCGCGCTGATGGCCAGGGCGAGCACAGGGAGGCCGGCCTCAGCGAGCCCCAGGTTAGGCACGCGGTGCGCGGGGGGAAGCGCAAAGGCCACATCGGCACAGATTTCGGTGCGCTCGGCTAGGGCGTCGATCTGCTCGAGATAGTGATAGCTGAGGCGATCGCGCGTGGTGAGCAGGCTCACATGGGCAACGGCGGAGCGCCAGGCCTGCTCCTGGGCAGGATCATTGAACCGACCCACGGTATGGCCGAGCAGCACAACGATGAGCCCTTCGCGAGCGGCCGTGTGGATCAGGGAGAGGTAGTAGAGGAGCGACTCATGGCCATACTCCGAGGAATACACATCGCCGCCTGTGACGATCAGAAGGCGATGGCCCCGCAGCTGTCGGGCGAGGGTGGGATCGATCAAGCCGGCAGCCCCGGGCTGCTCCGGGCCCCGGCGAAGGAGGGTCCTGATGGCATGCCGGAACCGGACGTGGCGCGGGCGGGGGGGCGCGGAGGCGCCGAAGCGGCGGAAGGCTGTGGACTGCAGCGCCACCTCCGGCCAGGTGATGCGCTGCTGGTCGTAGTCCGGGCTCCAGGTGAGCACGGTGATTGATTGGGCAGGCCTGCGCTCACGCAGAAAGGCCAGCACGGGAAGGACAAGCGCCTCGACACCTCGGTTTCGGAATCCGGTGATACCGGCAACCGCAATCGTCATGGTCAGCGGAGCTCCATCAGATCGTCGGCGACAAGCCGGCGGGATTCGGCCACCGCAATCTCAGGAGGCAGCGAGCCCACGGCGATCATCATGGCGATCGCATAGGAAGCCGGGATGTTCAACGCCTTCTTGAGCTCGGCGTCCCGCTGGTTGTCCACACTCCAGTTGAGGCAACACGTGCCAAGGCCCTGGGCATGAAGGGCGTAGACCAGGCTCATGGCGAACAACCCGCCCTCAATCCATGGCTGGTTGCGCTCCCCGATCGAGGCGAAGCAGGAGCGATCCGAAGCCACGATCAGCACATGGCTGGCGAGGTGGCCGAAGCCCTGGTTGCCGTTCTGCAGTGCTAGTGCCGCCTGTTTGGCCTGATCAGACTGGCAGATCAGCACGCGCCATGTCTGCCTGTTGCACACCGAAGGCGTGTGGCTGGCGAGGCTGATTGACTCCCGGATGCGGTCGATGCTCACCGGCTGGGAGGGGTCGAAGCAGCGGATGCTATGGCGCGAGGTGAAGAAAGCCCGCGCGTCGATGGAGCTGGCGGAGAGAACGTTGTCGCGGGTGAGGGTTCGCCAGCCCACCGTGGGTGCGTCGCTCCCCTTCAGCTCCCGTTGGTACGACGCCAGCACCTCCCCGGCATAGGCCGTGATAGGTGTGCCCAAGCCGCGCGCGTGGGCTTCGCCCAGGGCATCCTCCAACCGCTGGGCTGCGTCGGCACCGAAGGAAGCACGGCGCTGGACATGGGAGAGCCCTTTCTCCAGGCGGTGATACTCAATGGAGATCAAGGCCTCGAGGTTGGCGTCGCTGAGACCAGTGGCTGAGCGATAAAGCGTTCCGCTCGAAAAGGCTGCGTAGTCATGAAAGAGACTGTAATCGCAAAGATATTCCTGACGCAGCCGATCCTCGCAAGTGGGTTGGGGAGGACCCACCAGTGATCGGAATCTGTGCCGGAGATAACGAAGCGCTCGTCTCAGCATCTGGGGCCGGGAAGTCTGGATAGGAGCTGAGGGGTCAATTGGTCATCCACGATCACCGGCATGGGTGGAAGGCGGTTATAGCGTCGGCTTCCACCAGCATTCGGGAAGCACGAGCTGGGGCCTGGATGTGTTGTCCACATCCAGGGGATGGGGGAATCGATGAAGAGGAGACGCGGCAGCGGAAACGCGGTCTTTTCTGAGGAACGTGAATTCCATGATCCGCGGAATCTCCAGACCACCGCGCACGATCGAGCCGCAGCAGTTGTTGGGATGGAGGTGAACACAGTAGTGACTTCTTAGCAGGCGCTTGAAGATCGGGGCCACAAGGTAGAGAAAGCCCTGGTTCCATAGATGGTCGAGGTGATGAAACTCGATGATGATGATCCTGAATCTAGAGAGCAAAGCATCACTCACACTCGCCAGCACCTGGTACTCGGCGCCCTCGATATCCATTTGCAGCATTAAGTCGGCCTTCCTGTCATCTGCCTGAGTGGAATCAACCCAAGCATCCAAGGTGGTGTGTGTGTCGTCCTCCCAGCAGGCCAGAAACTTCTTTGTGAAGGAGAGCCCGGGATGCTCCACGGGAAGCTCATCAACCGATGCATCCGCAAGGAAGACCTTCATGCCGCGCTGCGCGCAGTCAAGGTCAAAACCGATGGTGTCGCTGACACCTGGCGAGTAGCAGGCTGCTATCCCAGACAAGTCGTCGGGTACCAGGTAGCCTCCATCGCCATCGGGCCCGACCCGGATGAGATGGTGCTCCGTAGCCAGCGGACTCAGTTGTTCGATGAGTCGGTTCAGTTTCCATGAAGATCCAGAGGGAATGATCAGCCCAGGCGGTGCCCCCTCAATTCGATATTGCATACTATGGTAGACCCCTCTCAGGCCATTAAGCAGGGGAGAGCGGTAGAAGTTTGACAAAAGACTCATTATGTTAGATGGACTAAATGTGGGCCACAAAGGAAACAAGAGAAGCAGGGCCGACCGTCGTTTTGTAAGCCATCGATTTGGAATCTAGCCGTTCTACCCAATTTTTTAGCATTGATCATCCTGAAGCAGCAAGTGCAGAGATGCTGGTCTCATGGCCAATATTTCCCACCGTAGATGGCGTCACACCATCCATTCATATTGAAAACAGCTTGACAAAGATAAAGGCCGTGTGACCTCAGCTCAGAAGAAATATCAATGTAGGTTACACCTCCATCATACAACTTGATTAGGCAGCAAGCTCCGCAGGCAGCCCTTTTGGGACCTAGGCTGGTACGCATATACCAGTCGTCACTGCCATGGCTATGAATCGGATCCAGTTCCAGGCCAGCCTGTCGCTGCCCCAGTTTATTGAGCTCTACGGAACCGAGCAAAAATGTGAAGTTGCCCTGGAACAGGCGCGCTGGCCTGATGGTTTCCGTTGCCCACGTTGTGAGGGCAAGGAGTACGGGCTCATCATTGGCAGGCGCCACAAGCGCTATCAGTGCCGGAGCTGTCGTCATCAAGCCACCCTCACGGCCGGTACCATCTTGGAGGCAACAAAGTTACCTCTGACCACCTGGTTCCTTGCCTTCTACCTCGTCGGCCAAGCCAAGACAGGAATCTCCTCACTAGCTCTGAGGCGTCATCTCGGTGTGAACTACCGAACGGCATGGTTGCTTCAGAACAAGATCATGCAGGCAATGAAAGAACGTGATGGCGCCTATGTCCTCAGAGGAAGGGTGCAGGTGGATGATGCCTACCTTGGCGGAGAACGCTGTGGTGGCAAGCCTGGTCGTGGATCGGAGAACAAGGTGCCGGTCGTGGCAGCCGTCTCTGTCGATGAGGCGGGCCACCCCCGGTATATAAAACTTGCCACCGTGCCCACGTTCTCTTTTGCCGCTATTGCTGATTGGGCCCAAGATTCACTGGCGATAGGCTGTGAAGTGATCTCCGATGGGCTGGCTTGCTTTCGCGCCGTTGCAGAAGTCGGTTGCTTCCATCATCCTGTGGTCGTAAAGGGTCGTCATCCCAATGAATTACCAGAATTCCGTTGGATTAACACGGTGCTCAGCAACTTGAAAACCAGCTTCAGCGGCAGCTTCCATGCCCTTCGCTTCGAAAAGTACGCTGATCGCTACTTGGGCGCCTTCAGCTACCGCTTCAATCGGCGGTTCAATCTGGCGGCAATGACCGAGCGTGTGGTTCATGCCATCTGCAGCTGTCAAGCACGGCCGGAACGACTCCTGAGGTGTGCGGAGTTTGCTACCTAATCGAGTCATACAAAGGCTCTGCTGCAGTTTCGATCATGGCGCCTTTTAGAGATCCGGAAGAGAGGAGCCCTTTAGCGCCCTGAAGAATTAAGAATTCAGCCCCCTGTGCATCGATAACCAGAAAGTCAATATCTGGCGGGATTCGGCCCTCAGCAATCAGGTCATCGACAGTAGAGGTAGTTAGGCTTATTCTTTTGGAGTAGTATATTGTTGGATACGCTTTTCCGTGACGCCCCAGCTCGAGCAATGAGGATGACAGGCCAGAATTGCTTGAAATGTTAAAGGATACTTGCTTGCCACCAGCACTGGATAGACAGGCAAGTATTGGGTGTTGAGAGAGATTTTGCTGGCAGTTCCTAACAAGGAGATCCAGAACTTCTGGAATAGCCTCAACATGCCAGGCTTCAATATCATTCTCGCTATAATACTTCGTTTCTGCCCCAGTATTTGCCCCAACATGCAACAGCTTCTTCGGCTTCTCAATGCCATAAGAGGAAATTCGCTGCAACAGCGGCAAGGCTGAAAGTGGGCGAATAGGAGGGCGAAGTAAATGCCAGTAGCTACGCAAGTAGTTTGCAAATTGAGATTCGCGCAGTGCTCTCAGTGAAGACATCGGCAGCTTGAAGAATGAAAATAATGACCAGCAGCCAGATTAATTAAATCAAGGCATTCGGACACGACAGGGCAGTTCCATGTTCCATGCACCATACCAGAAATACAGAATGAATGCTCTATGAACTTATTCAGCAGAACCAATACGCCATGCCCAAGTAAGAAGCTAAAAATACTCGACTAGATTGAAGAACGATTGGCTTGCTCTTTACTTGTGCTCTTAATTTGAAAGACAGTGCCACCACGACTAAAGATCTTTAGGGGCAGAAAGACTCCAACATTGCTTGTCGTCGTCACAATGGTTGGCCCGTGGGCGATCGATTCTGCCATCACAACAAGCTGCTGGCCAGAATATTCCCTGAGCACAGAGTGATCGCTGAGGTAGTGTATCCCAACACTTCCCTTCGTAACCGGGATATCCTCAATAAATCTACATCGGTCAAGATAGTGATTTCGCGCATAGTCGCGAACTTGCTGCTGGTCTGTTTGAATTAAGATGGCTTGGCCGGAGCCTGAATGTGAATCCACATATGAGAATACTTGCGAGGGAGAAACTGGCTCAATCTCAAGAAACTTGTCAGTGCCGCGATAATAGGCGGCTAATGGTTTGGTTTCCATAATGCTTGCCGATGCTTTGTAGCCTTGAGACAGTTCTGAAGAAAACAGGGATGGCTTGCAATAAATATCCAGAAATTCTACAATCCATTCATGCCCAAGTGCATGCAAGATGCCATTGTAGTCACTATGAGGAGAAATGTTTCTTGCTATTTCTTTTTCGCACGGGAGCTTTTCAAGGGCAAACATCTCAGCCCTATGAGCCTCGACTTCCTGGAAGAAAGCTGGCCAGTTGTTATGGAAGCTACAGTCTTTGTACATTTCCATGCACAACGTATTGTCAATACTTCTGATCGCAATCTGCTGCTGCTGGCACTCCAAGACTGTAATCAGTAGTTTTGATAGGGACACAAAGAAACCGCTACCAGTATATTGATCTGGATACAACCTTCCAGGCACTGGATAAAAGGTACCATTTCCTGTGTCAATAAATCCATATCTAACACGTTTGAGTGTATTTACGTTTTCCAAGATTCGGAGCAATGAGAATTGCGAGTTCCACAACTCAATAATCGTATTAAGCCGTTCGTCATGCGTCGAATGTCTCTCTAGATGCAGCCCGATGGATGCAAGTATTTGTTTCAGATAGGGGATCATAGAGATCTGGAAGATTTCCATATTGAGTATCGCTTGCTACAAGACATGATCTATCATGCGCACAAGAAAAGGATGGGAGGAGGCAAGGTTAGAAAGGGATCTTTTCGAGAGGATGAAATGATCAGATCTCATCTTTGCTATCTTCGAAGGCCGATTGAACCAGTTGGCTTCACGATGGCTGACACCCGCATAGTGAATCATATGACTGCGAAAACGGTGGCTGCTCTTGCCGGGCGCAAGTGTATGGTTAAATTGATAGCCAATATCGGCTAAAGCTAAGCTGTATTTCTGGGCAACATAATTCATGAACGTCTGATCACTCATATAACAATTATGTGAGTCGAATTTAGCCCAAACCTCTGCGGGGCGCATTTCCTTGCCAAAGTACTCTCCAGTTTTTCTCGAACAAACAAGAACTCCAGAATTGAATGACTCGTAGATTTCAGGATTTCTAGCTTCTCGCTGCCAGGCTATCTCGCCGAGAATGCACAGGATCGCTTCAACTGATGGGTTATGAAGATCACTGTAGCGGCTGGCGATGAATACACCGAGATGCTCCTCATCGACCACATCGAAAAGGCTCGGAGCAGCTGGCGCAATGAGTATATCCGCATCCAGAAAGATAATGCGCTCATAATAGGAAAACAGATTAAATATCTGGAACTTTTCATAATTGAGAATTCCTTGAAATTTATTGGCAAGACGTGGCGAAAGCCTAATGAAGTCTGATTTAATGTTTTCTGCATATTTCATCATGAGCGGAATCGAAAGCTTGGCAATCGGCTCCATCCTTGCTCCCGCTGCTAATGTTACAATAGCTGTTTTCATTACTTATTACTCAATTTCTCAGCAATAATTTAGAAGATAACATTGAAGATTGATGATGACAAGAAGCAGTGAATCCGGCTTTTCTTGACTCTAATCTCGTTACGGGACAAGAAATTGATATCGTTTGTCATTACAGTCGATAAGGTTGATTTCCGGTGCCTCTAAAGCATTGAAGAGACCCAGACTAGGTAGCAAGATAAGGTCATTGTTTTCCGATATCCAAGCTGCAAGCCATGCAAAAGTGCTGGTCGACAGAAGAACTCTTCGGGCAGCACGAATAATCTCGAAGTCGAGGCCTGCTCGATCTGAGAAAAAGAACTCTTCATCCGGGAATGCCAGACGAAGTGCTCTGGAGTATTCTGAATCCTCCAATTGTCCAATAAAGATTAGCGACGTGTTGAATTGACTTTTTGCATATCGAATCATCTCGATTGGCAGGGGTTGATGTAAGCTATTTTTAAGCGAAAGGATATCGCCTGCTCTGATATGTACGTACAGAGCATCGTGCGATCTATCCACAACAAACTTGGCAGCTACTGCCCTGCACTCAGCGTCGCCAGGAATCAAGAATTGTGCTTCGCAACGGGAAGGGAGATAGCCAATATTGCAAACCGTGCTATCTATATCAAGCAACAGATCCCCTCCTAGCGAGGCAGATCTTATGGGATAAAGATTTGGAGTATTTGTCGACAGGATATAGCGAGAGTAACAGTCTCCGACCCTTTTCCCATGCAGAATTGCGTCTTGCGACGGGCACAGCCTGGATGCAATTCCAAGCATGAGCCTGCGTGAAATTGTTCTTCCAAGCGATTCCGGCTTTGGCCATGGGTAGCTTGAATCTCTGTCAATATAATCATACTGTTCACTTAGCAGGCTTGGATTGTCTGGCTGCACTCCTAGCTCTGGTACACCAGAAAAGCCTATATCGCAAGATCCATGAATCAGTCTGGACAAATTCCGGGCAAACAACCATGCCAGGAGATGATTGCCAATCTTGAGGGGCCTGACCCTGATGACATGGTGGCGACGGTAGGTTAACTGACTTGATATTCTCACTGGACAAACGTGAGGATTCTCAGCTCATTCCTCTGAGTTTCGGAGATTTCTAAGGCTAGAAAACATTCACCCATTGATTCACTGGGGCCAAGCTTTACCAACCAAGATTCGAAGCCTTCCGCAAATAGGTCGTTCATATTCGAACATCTTGAGCAGTCATCCACTCACCGCCTGTTCCCTGCCGAGCTGCTGCCGCCAAAGCCCCGCATACGCTATGCCCTGCCCCAGCAGCTCGGCGTGGCTCCCCTGCTCCACGATCCGACCACGCTCCACCACCAGGATGGTGTCGGCGTTCACAATCGTGCTCAGCCGGTGGGCGATCACCAGCACCGTGCGCTGCCGCTCAAATTGCTCGATCGCCTGCTGCACCAGCCGCTCGCTCTGGCTGTCCAGGGCACTGGTGGCCTCATCGAGGATCAGCAGCTCCGGGTTGCGCAGGATTGCCCGCGCCAGGCTGATGCGCTGGCGCTGGCCGCCACTCAGCCTGTAGCCCCGCTCCCCCACCAGCGTGTCGAGGCCCTGCGGCAGTTCGGCGATGAAGCCCGCCGCCTGGGCCCGCGCCGCCGCGGCCTGCACATCTGCCCGCGTGGCCCAGCCGCAGCCGAAGGCGATGTTCTCCGCCAGCGAGGCATTGAACAGAAACGTGTCCTGGCTCACCACCCCCAGCCGCTGCTGCCAGCTGGGCAGGTGCAGCGTGGCCAGGTCCTGCTCGTCGATCAGGATCCGCCCGCCGGTGGGGGCGTAGAGCCCAGTGAGCAGATCAGCGATCGAGCTCTTGCCCGCCCCGCTCGTGCCCACCAGTGCCAGCGTGTGGCCCTTGGGCAAGGTAAAGCTCACCCCATCCAGGGCCGGCGGCGAATCCGGCTCGTAGCACAGGCTCACGTCCTCGAAGCGGATCCCGCGCTCCAGTGCCCGGAACGGCACGCCCCCCAGCCGCCGGAACTCCTTGCCCGCCGGGCTGAGGATCTCGTTGAGCCGCTCGATAGAGGCGCTGTTGTTGCTCAGGCGGGTGAACACCCCGGCAATCACCTCCATGCGCATATTCATGCGTTGGAGCGCCAGCACGAAGGTGGCCAGGCTCGGCAGCACCCCCGTCACCCGGCCGCCGAACGCCAGCAGGCTCAGGGCCGCGATCACGGCGATTGCCAGCACGGGCAGGACTCGCGCGATCGGACTGATCGCGGCGGTGAGCCGGGTCTGACGCCGCTGCAGGGCCTCCAGCTCGTGCATCTGGCCAAGCACCGTGCGGTCAGCCGCCTCCAGCTGCCCCAGGCTGTGCAGCAGCCGCAGTCCCTGGATGTCCTCAGTGATGCGACTGCCCAGCCGCACCTGGCTCACCGTCAACCGCTGCGAGCCATCGCGGATGCGCGGCAGCAGCTGCTTTTGCACCAGTGTGATCAGCAGCGCCATCCCCGCTGCCCCCACCAGCAGCCAGGGCGAGAGGGCCAGCAGCACCCCCAGGTAAGTGAACAGCAGCAGCCCGTTCACCAGCAGCTGCGACAGAGCGGTGATGGTGGTGTTGATCGCAACCGGGCCCTGGCCGGCGTAATTGAGCAGGTCGCCCACCCGGTAGCCGCTGGCGCAGGCGTAGCTCAGCGCCAGGATGCGCTGGTGGATCAGGGTTTTCACCGACACCATGCAGCGGGCGGCGAAGTAGCCCACGCTCACCTGGTTCAGGTAGGCCGACAGGCTCATCAGCGCCTGCAGCAGCACCGCTAGAGCCAGCAGGCCCAGAAACAGTGGCGTGCGCGGCGCCTGGGCGACCGCCTCCTGCAGCGGCCCCGGGAAGCCGATGCTGGGGTAACGGCCCAGGTTGAGCACTGCTCCGCCGGAGGGGGCCGAGAGCAGCTCCAGCGCCAGGAAGATCACCGCCAGGGTCGCCCCCTCGCTGAAGGCCTCCACCAGGCTGGAGCCCAGGTTCAGCGCCAGCAGCTTCCACTGTTGGCGGGCCGTGCTGCGCAGCAGCCGCGCCGCCGGCTGCTGGCTCGCGAACGGCAGCAGCAGCGGCCCGGCGATTCGGCGCGCCAGGCGGCGCAGCAGCGAGGAAGGGCTGGAATTACGGATCAAAATGAGGCTTGATTTCGAACGTTGGGCAGATTCAGGTTGCTCAATCGGGGAAGGGGTTGATCAACCCGATGCTGGTGTCGCTGAAGTGGCGTGTGTTGCGGGTGGCCAGCTGGGCGCCACGGGCCAGGGCAATCCCGGCAATCAAAGTGTCACGCAGATCGACGGAACGTCCCTTGGCTTTGCGTTCAGCGGCTAAAACTGCAGCTCTTTGGGCCGCAAGGCCATCGAGGGGTGCAATTCGATCCTGCACCAAGTGTTTCAGCAACTGATTCAGCCCTTGCTCCAGGGAGCGACGGCGCTGAACGCTTGGCAGTGTGGCCACTCCATAGCACAACTCAAACACCACCACACTCGGCACCCACACGTCTTGGCTGGACTGGTTATCCAACCAGCACACCTCCTGTATCAGCCTGGCTCTGCATCACAGCCGAAATCATATTGGTATCAATCAAGATCACGAGCCCCATGCCGCCGGTGCAGCCTCCTTCACCCATCCATCCAGATTCCGAACCAGCAACTGCGCCAACCAGCCATCCCAGATCTATTCGTTATCACGCTATTAGCGGTTTGGGCTTGCTGCTGAGAGTTTTTTCTGGGTTGCAGAGACGAAGCGGTATGTCCAGCCGAGCTCTGCTCAGGGCAGCACCTGAGCCGCGAGGCTCTGTAACCGCCGGTCAGCCGTCAGCAAGGTGGCCGCCTCCCGCCGGGCTAGCGCCAAATAGAGGCAGTCGTAGACCGGGTGATTCAGATGGCAAGCCAGAGCCAGGGCTTCCACCTGCAAATGGCGGTCTGGCTCAATCTGATCGACCAGATCGCGTGCATCAGCGGGAAGCAGCTGGGGATCGAGCCCGTTCAGGTTGCCGGCACGATGCAACTTCCAAAGTGTGTTGGCCACTTCGGAGAGCATCAGCTCTGGTGCCAGCACCAGAGCCGCCTGCTGCAAGGACTCAGCCCAAGCAGCAGCGCTGGGATCGCAAGTGATGACCCTCAGCGCCGCCGAAGCATCGAGCACAGCAGCGGATGCCATCAGCGTTCTCGATCGGCGCGGATTAGGGCCTCCGGCAGTTCTGACCACTGCAGGGGTGATCGCTGGCGCCAACGCTGTTCGATCCGCTCTAGGGCCTGCTGACGCCGCTGACGCGGGTCGCCACCGCTGAGTACCTCAAGGTCGGCGAGGGCCTGTTGGCTGAGGCTGCGCTTGTGTTCGCGTGCCCGACGCTGCAGCAGACGATGCAAGGGCTCCGGTAGGTCTCGGATCTGCAGAGATGGCATCAAGCCTGGGACAGCGCACTTAGATAATTTACTCAAACTGCAGGCGTTGCGCAGCTCACACCGTCAGTCGATCCATTGGCAGGGAAGGCTCAGGGCATCGGCCAGGGCTGACTGAAAGTCAGGCACAAGGGTCGTTGTGCGGCCAAGCTGGGCCTGGTTTTATCGGGACTGCTCTTGTCCATTGGCCCAGCTTGCTGCCAGTCCCGATCTGATCGCCTTCCTGCAGGCCTTGCCGGAGGGCCGTAAGCGCCGAGGGGTCCGTTACCCCCAGTGGTTGCTTCTGTTGATGGCGATCCTGGGCATCCTCAGCGGCTGCCGCAGCGCCAGGGATCTGGAGCGTTTTGCCAAGCGGCATCACCAGGCGTTCGGCGCGGCGCTGGATCTGGAGTTGCCCAAGGCACCTTGCGACTCCACCTTCCTCTACCTGTTCGAGCGCGTGGAGCTGGAGGAGCTCTTTGGGTTGCTCAGGGACTGGATGCTCGCTCAGATCGCAGATCAGGACAAGGATTTCGACCAGCTGATCTGTGACGGCAAGACCCTGCGAGGCTCAGCTGCTCAGCCTGATGGCGCTGATGGGGCGACTCGGTTTGTCACCCAGGTCACGCTCTACGCCCGGGAGCTGGGCGTGGCGATCGCCCAGACCTCCTTCGATACCGGTGAATCCCACGAGCGCGCGGCTCTGAAAGCCCTGCTGAGCACGCTGGAACTTGAGGGTGTGTTGATTCAGGCGGATGCGCTCCACACCTCGCCAGTGTTTTTCAACTCGCCGCCGAGCAGGGCGCCGACTTGCTCCTGACGGTCAAAAACAACCAGCGCCGGCTTTACCAACAGATCGTCTCCCAGTTCCGCGGCCACCGGCATTTCCCTGTTGAAGTCAGCGATGTCGAGGCCAGCCATGGCCGCCAGGTGCGCTGGCAGCTCAGAGCCCGCAATGCCACAGACACCATCCGTGAGCGCTGGGCGGGTGCCAGCTGGATCATCGAGCTGGTGGTGAGCAGTGGGTTGCGCGACGGCAAGCCGTTTCACCACGTCCACTTGTTCATCACCACCCTGCGCACCAGCCCAAAAGCAATGCTGCGACTGGTGCGGCAGCGCTGGGCAATCGAAAACCAGTGGCACTGGCCCCGCGACACCCAGCTCGGTGAGGACGCTCACCGCTACGCCCAGCGCAACGGTGTTCAGGTGCTGGCTCTGCTGCGGACCTTGGCTCTCAACTTGTTGCGCTGCAACGGTTTCCGATCGATCCGCGCTGGCCTGATGGCCGTGGCGCATGACATCAGCCGCATGCTCGGCTGGGTCGGCATCAGCCTGGCGGAGACGGGATGAATGGACTTTCAGTCGGCCCTGGGGCATCGGCTGCCCTGGCCAGGTTTCGATCAGCTGTGGCGATCAGGAGATTGTGCCGCTTCGCCAGGGCCAGATGCAGAGTATCATGGTGCCTTCCTGGTAAGACTGCTGTTCTTCGGGCACAAGCCGGGCCACAACCCGACCGCGCCGGGTTGATCTGGGATGCGCTTCAGCTTGCCCAGATCTCTTCAAGATCCAGCTGCAGGCCTGGAAACTCAGGGCCTGCTTCGAGATGCGTGGCCTGTTCCTTGCGCTGCGGGTCGCCGTTGGCCTGATAGGCGGCCATCTTGCGGCGCAAAGCGCTGACGCCACGGGGGCCATCATCGCTGGGGCTGGCAGGCGGGCGACATCACGATTCAGCGGGTGATGCACGACAACTACGGGCCGGTGATCTGGGATGCCAACGACGGCGGTGAGGAGTTGCGCCGCAGCATCCGCGAGCAGCTGGTTGCACGGGCCAAGGGAGCCGGCCCGGAAACCAGCAGCGCCTTCATCGCCTTCAGCCGTTCCGCCGTGATGCAGGCCCGTGGCGATCAGCTGGCGGTGGAGATCGATCGCAACGGCACCTCATGGGCCCTGGCCGCCGACCTGCTCGGCCTCTATGAGATTCCCTACGAATGGGACCCACGTTAGCGGCGCCTTCTGATCGGCAGCAGCGATGTGGCCTCCACCTACCGCGACGAAGTCTGCAGGACACCAGCGGCCAGCCGATGTTCGAGATGGCCCTGCTGGGCGGCTAGTCGCCCGTGATCCTGCGGGGTCTGGTGATCGAGAACCGGGCCTGGTGCCGGGTGCTGGAATTCGCCGAGGAATTCGGCATCACGGCCTTCTTTTCTCCCTTTGCCTTGGGCGAACGCCGCGGCGGCCGAGGGGGTTCGCCCCGCCCAGATCTCAGCCAGCTCAAGGCTCCTCAACGGCAGGTGTGAGGCCGAGGCCGGCAGCACAGCGGGCCAGGGAGCGATCAAAGCTGATCAGGGCACGGCAGCCCTCGCTGCGGGCCAGATGCAGGGAGTCGGCAAAGTCGAGCCCATGGCGATGCCACTCCAGGGCATTCAGCACCTGATCATCATGCTCGAGATGCACCTGCGGGATGGCCATCAGACCTTCAAAGGCACGGATGACCACCTCGGGCGACAAGCGATAGGCACCACGCAGCACCCATTCCAGCTCAAGCGTCACCGTGATCGGCACAAAGCAGGCGGAGCTGCCATCGATCAGATGCGCTGCCCGCTCGGCCTGCTCTGGATCATCGTTGGTGAGCAACCGCACCAGGACGTTGGTGTCGAGCGCCAGCGGCAGACTCATGGGTGCTCTGGGCGCTTGGCGAACAAGGCTGGATCCATCTGCTTCAGGGAAACGGTGGGTCCGTGGTAGCCCGCAGCGCCGATCAGGGCGCGGGCAGAGCCGGGTCGCCCTGCCCCCTGGGGTGTGAGGCGCAGACCATCCGGTTCCAAGCTGAGAGCCAGGCGATCGCCCGGCTTCAAGCCCAGTAGCTGACGCAGCCGGGCCGGAATCACCAGCTGCCCCTTCGAGGAGAGGGTGAGGATGGCGTCCATGGTTCAACTCCAGCACGTCTTACCAGAGTAAGACAGATCACTGCGCCCTCGCTGATCGCCTGCGGCAGGCTCGCGCCCAGGCTCACCCCAAGGAAGCGCCACTGCTGCCCACGGCGGCTGAGGCAGCCGTTGCAGAAGCGTGATGGTGAAGCGAAGAATCACGCGGGAGTCTGGATCTACAAGTGGGGTGGGAGTGATGGAGCGGTGTTACTCGCGACACAACCCCAGCAACTGTCTCAGCCGCGCCGGAATCACAAACTGACCCTTCGACAAGAGGAAGAGAATCGCATCCACTGGAAGGCCTCGCCGAGCTTCTTAGTGGCGCCGGGGCCTTGTAGTCGCGTTGTCCTCAAGACCGGCGGAAGCCCAGGCAGACACACTGGGGGAGTTGGGTCTTCTGCAGCCATGGCGGAAGCGGATGTGCGCTGGCTGCAACGCCTGGACAATGACTGCCGCGTCCTCTGAGTGAGCTGGAGGAGCAGGGGTTGATTCAGGCCTTTGAATTCCCCATGAACTGAGCTGGCAGCTGTTGAAAGATGTCCTGGTGGACCAGGATGTGAGTGGCATCAGCGGTTCGCGGGATGCGGTGCGGGAGGCCGTGGTGAGGGATCTGCTCAGACCAGGCAAAGCAGCATTGAGCGCATCCACAGAACTGATCGAGATCGCCATCCCTGGTCTTCCGGCGGATCCGACATTGACCTGTGCCTGGAGGCCCCGGCCCTGGGGCTGGGCGAGCTGCTGCTGCTCGGCGCCCAGCTGGATGATCTTCTGCTGCCCTGGCGGATCGATCTGCCAGGGCAGGGGTGCTGCTGTGGGAGCAGCCAAGGCAGCGAATCGCCAAAGGGAAGCTGCACTCCGAAGGCGACGTCACTTAATAACCCAGGACTGATTCAGGCCCTGCTCCAGGGAGTGACGGCGCTGACAGCTCGTCCGCCACACATCTTGGCTGAACTGATCAGCCAACCAGATGCACCATCTCGATCATCAGCTGCTCCACCACGCGTTTCGGCTCCTGGAGGCTCTGCTCAGGGCAGCACCTGAGACGCCTGCTGCAGGGCTCCGGTAGGTCTCGAATCTGCAGAGATGGCATAGAACGGGGGCTAGCGCAGCTCACGCCGTCAGTCGATCCATTGGCAGGGAAGGCTCAGGGCATCGGCTGCCCTGACCAGGTTTCGATCAGCTGTGGCGATCAGGAGATTGTGCCGCTTCGCCAGGGCCAGATGCAGAGCATCGCCGCTGCGTAGCGCGACGGCTCTGAACTCCTGAAGCCAATGACGAGCCTGAAAGAAATCGCCGCCACGGGGCTCGATCAGGCTCAGCCGTTGCTGACGAAACAGCTCTAACTCAAGCAGAACCCAGTGACTGACCCAAAGCGGTTGATCGCCCTGAAGCAGGAGCCACGTCTCAGCAGCGCCATAGCCGCCATCGCCGAGGAACAGCGACAACACCAAACAGCTATCCACATAGGTCGGTGTCATTTCTCATCCCTCCTCCCGCAGCTCATCCACCAGATCCACCGCACTGAGAGCCAAGCGGGGCCGGTCCGCATGGAAATGTCTGATTCGCTCAGGCCAGGAGATGGTGGCTTCCTGGTAAGACCGCTGCGCTTCGGGCACAAGCCGGGCCACCACCTGACCCCGTCGGGTGATCACCACCTCATCACCTGCTTCCACTGCATCCAGCAGCGCTGAAAGCTGAGCCTTGGCCTCCGCCAAGCCCACTGTTCGCATGGTCAACAGGTCAGCTGGTCATCAGCAGCCTAGGGACGGGTTGACCTGGGATGCGCTGCCGGCTGCCCAGATCTCTTCAAGGTCCAGGCGCAGGCCTGGAAACTCAGGCCCTGCTTCGAGAGGCGTGGCCTGTTCCTGGCGCTGGGGGTCGCCGCTGGCGGGCCAGATTTCGACGGCCCGTTCGTCGGGGAGCAACAACCAGCCAAGGCGAGCGCCGTTGGCTTGATAGGCGGCCATCTTGCGGCGCAGAGCACTCACGCCGCGGGAGCCCTCATCACTGGGGCTGGCCAGCTCCACCACCAGATCGGGGCAGAGGGGCGGGAAGCCGTGGCGCTGTTCGGCAGTGAGAGCCTGCCAGCGCTCCAGGCGCACAAGCGCCGCATCAGGACTGAGGATGGCTCCATCAGGCAAACGGAATCCTCCCGAGCTGTCGAGAACGGTCCAGCCGCCTTGCTGATCCGCCCACACCAGGAGACGCATCAACAGACGGGAATTACGGACGCTGGTGTCACCACCTGTCGGGGTCATCGTGATCAGCTCGCCATCGGCGCTGAGTTCGAGCACCGACTCAGGGTTGGCGGAGCAGATCCGCTCAAATTGTTCAGGTGTGAACCGCAAATCATCAGGCCATCGCAGCGGCGCCAGGACGTCCATCGCAGCTGAAGATGATGAAGTGGCTGGGCTGGTAACCAGTGTCATGGCCGTACTCGGGCTCATGGCTCCAAAGTAGCGGCGATCTGAATGCAGCATCCAGGGGCTTTGGCGAAGCCCATGAGCTGAAAGACCAGCCCGCTGTTGCAGGTACCCGTTTCAACGCCTGTTGGGGTCCTGTAGATCAATCAGCCGTGGGCGCTGAGCTCGGGCACTGCCTCAGGGTTAGCCGCGCACACCAGATCAAACGGGGCAACGCCTCAAATCACGCTGACGGTGGCTATGGAATCCATGCAGCACTGCTGCTCCTTGATTGGACTTGTGCGTATTAAGTACAACTAAAATACTTTATCTTGACGTGATGCTTTGGCCTGTATTCAATTCCAGCCATCGCTCCCTTTCGGCTCGCCACGCTGATGCCAGCCACCATCTATCTGCACTGGGCCGCCACCCCTTACACCTGGGTGCGCTCCGGCCTGTATCACACCATCATCAGCGGCGATGGCCGTCTGCGGCGCCTGCACGCCTACAGCATCGATCTACCGGCCCACACCTGGCGACGCAACAGCAATGCGGTGGCCCTGTCCTGCGCCTGCATGGGTGGCCGCCCCGATCCCTGGAGCATTCCTCCCACCGAGGCCCAGCTCAACGCCATGTGCCGCGAGACCGCTGCGATCGCCCGCAGCTGGGGCTGGGGTCAGGCCGATATCACCATCGAGAAGGTGATGACCCACGCCGAGGCGGCCGCCAACCGCGACGGTCGCTCGATGCACGACAACTACGGCCCGGTGATCTGGGGTGGTAGTGGCGAGCGCTGGGATTTCCTGCAACTCAGCAAAAACGGCCCGCCCAGCGGTGGCGATGCATTGAGGCAACGCATTCGGGGCTTTCTGGCTCAAGCCAAGCCTGAATTTGAGCCGCTCGCCTTCCGTCGCCCCACCAGCATCCGTGCCCGCAGCCAGGAGCTGGCTGTGGAGATCGACGCCAATGGCAGCTCCTGGGCCCTGGCCGCCGAGCTGCTTGCTCTCTACGAGATTCCCTATGACTGGGACGCCAATCGGCGCCGCATCCTGATCGGCAGCCTCGATGTGGCGCCCACCTTCCAGGAGAACCAGGTGCAGCCCAGCGTCGGCTGGCCTTTGTTTGAGATGACCCTCCAGCACGGCAACGCGCCGGTGATCCTGCGCGGCATCCTGCGCGAAAACCGCGCCTGGTGCCGCGTGCTCGAATTTGCCGAAGAATTCGGCATCAGCACAAGCTTCGAACCCTTCACCCTGATCGAACGTCGTGGCGGCTGAATCAAGACACACGAATCGCCGAAAGTCGGGCGGTCGCGAGCGGAGCTCCAGCGACTCGATCCCTTTGCCGTTCTACAGCTGGCTCAGGCTACTGCTGGCTGCTGGAATCGCATGGAAGCCGTCAGCAATGGCAAGCCTCTCAGCACCGCCAGCTGCTCGGGCAAAGGGCTCGTGCCGGGATGGGTTTGCTGAACATACTCCAGGGCCGCCTGCCAGCCCATGCGGCGGCTGTGCATCAACCAGGCCATCGCCACCAGGGGCGAGCGTTCCACGCCGGCCACGCAATGGAGATAAACCGGGCCATAGCCGCGCAACCGGCTCAGTTCAGCCAGCACCACAGAGATCTGCCGGGCCGTGGGGACGCAATCGTAGTGGTGATCTGGCAGCGGTAGGCGAACCCACTCGAAACGCTCGGAGATTCCGTCGCTCAGCTTGATCTCCTCAGCTGCGCAGAGGCTGATCAGCGCCTTGACGCCCTCCTGCTCGAGCTGATCGAGATCTTCGCTGCTGCAGGGTGCCGTTCCCACGGCCAATTCATCGCTCAACAGCCAGGTGATGCGCATTCAGTTTTAATTGTTGCTGTCGAGCAGGCGGAACAAGGTCAACACATTGACCAATCCGCTCAGGGGCTGGCTGACGGCCCCGATCGCATCCGCGCTGATCGCATAGCGGCTGCGATTGACGATCACCGTGTCGCCATCCACCAGCGGAGGGTTGCTGGCCGTGGAAACTCCCTGGTTGTAATCAAGGCGATATTGGCGGCGCATGGCCGAGCCGTTGCGGTTGATCCGCACCAGTTCCAGCTGTGACGTCTTGGCGCGCCAGGTTTCCACGCCCCCGGCCGCCAGGATCGCCTGCATCAAGGGCGTGCTGGCAGGAACCTGCAGCCGTCCGGGTGATTTCACTTCGCCAATCACGTTGACGGTGATCTGCGTCGGAGCCAGGGTGGTGACTGCCAACTTGGCCGAATTGCTGGCATCTTCCTGGGCAACGCGCTCCAGCTTGATCGTGTCTCCATCGAAGAGCAATGGATTCTGGAGCTGGTCACCGTCGCGCACCAGCGCCAGCAGGTCCACACGGGTGCGCTTGAAGCGGGAGTCGGCACCGGGCAGACGCCGCTGCACCACCACCCGCTGCAGGTTGGCCATCGATGTGATCCCACCCGCCTTCTGGATCGCATCCACCAGCGTGGGGGGCCCACTGATCGACACCGACGCCTGGGTCGTGGAGGCTTCTGAGGTGGTGAGGGTGTAGAGACCAGGGCGCTCCACCTCGCCGACCACAGCGATGCGCAGGGGGCGTGGACGCACCACGCTCAGCAACAGATCCGGGCGCTGCAGCTGATTTTTGTAGAGAGTTTCCAGCCAGAGACTGGCCTGGGACAGGGTCAGGCCCGAGAGCATCACGCTGCCCAGCAGCGGCAGGGAGGCGGTGCCGTCATTGAGGATCTCCAGCGGTCCGCTGAGGTCCTCTACGGCCAGAAACCTCAGGCTCAACCCATCGCCAGAGCCCAGGATGTAGGCGTCGTCCTGAAGGGTTGTTTCAAATCCAGTGGAGCTTGGACCTGCCTGGGCGATCGCTTCACGCCGCAACTCGGCCGCCGCAATGGGAAGCGTGGGGCTGGAGAGGCCTAAGGCCAGCAGGAGTGGCAGCGGCGCGACCCAACGCTTTCCCACTGGTTTCAAGCGCAAGAGCGTCATTGAGGCAATTGACAGTGAGGCGGTTGGTGCCATGGGGCGAATGTTGCCATGAACCGTGTAAAAAAGTGGGTGTATGGGGCCAGTCATCAGCTGGCCATCGACGATACATTGGCGCAACTTAATCGCCACGGCCCTCAACGTGTCATTTCGGCTGTTTGCGTCCAGCTTCACGCCTTGGCTCAGCCTGCTGACGTCGCTTGGCGTGGTGGCGGGCTCGGCGGTCGAAGCCCAGATCTTGCTCTCGGAGCTGCCCGAACCACCGCCCCCCGTGCTGGCCGTTCCTCTGCCGCCTCCACCAGTGGCGGCTGTCCCGTTGCCACCACCGCCCGTACCCATGTTGCGGGCCCAAGCTGCTGAATCACGTTCTGAATCAGGCCCTGAATCTGAGCCTGAGCCGCAGTCCACAAGCCTCGTCTGGGAATTGGTTCCGCCCAGCCCCCAAAGCCCCCAACCCCTTCAGCCCACGCCGCCCCCGCCAATCGCTGCCACGCCGGAGCGGTCCCTGGCCTGGGAGCTGGTTCCCTCGCAAGACAACCGCCTGGCCGTGATGTCTCCGGCGCAACCCGCCAGCCAGGACGTTCAAATGATGGGCCAGATGCTGGCCAGGGACAACAGCCTGCGCTGGTTTCTGGTTCCTGAGGATGAGGTGTTTCGGCCTTCTGCTGCACTGGCCAGAGGCGAGGTCAGGCCGGACCCGCCTTACCTTCCCGAGCAGCCAGCTCCGCTCTGGCCCAAGGTGCGGGGCCTGGCTCGGGGCATCACCGTCAACGGCGACCCCTACCCCGACACGGGCTTGAACGTGCCCAACGGTTTTGCCCAGGACAGGGAATTCACCATATCCACCACACTCACAGCCACGAGCCGGACCCGCGCCTGCCGCGTTCCAGCAGGAGGAGATTGGATCGACTGCGCCGACAGCGAGGCCTACCTCGACTTCACGCCCTTCAAAGGTGAGTACGCCAGCCTGGGCTTCCAATACACGATTCAGAGCCTCACCAGCCGCAATCGGGGAACAGGCCAGTTCGCCGGCCAGAGCATCGGCTTCCGCACCGCCTTCAACCTCACCCCTACCACCGGGATTGCCTTCGGCGGTGAACACATCATCCAGCTTGATGACACCACGGATCTGGGCCGCAACTTTTACCTGGTGCTTTCCCAGGCCGTGCCGATCAGCCGTGGCCAGAACCCGATCCTGTTGGTGGCCACCGCAGGCATCGGCTCCGATTTTTACGGCTTTGGCGGCAATGGCACCTTGGGATCCACCAACTGCCTGAGTGGCAACAACGTCACCAGCCTCAACTTTCCAGAAGGCACCGATTGCTTCTGGGGACCCATCGGCGCCCTCAGCCTTCACCTGGGTAGCCAGGTCTCGATCGGCTACGAGTGGTTTGGCTTCGGCATCGGAGCAGGCATTTCCGTACGTCCGATCAAAGACCTGCCGCTCACGTTTTCCCTCTACGCCACCGACTTTCTCGGCAACACACCCAGCTACATCGAGGGGCTCTGCACGACCAATCCTTGCGAACCGCGCTACTACGGCAGGCTGACGATGTCGTTCTGACCACGCCCTTCTGGCCCTGCCTTCCAGGTCTGGTAGACAGTTTCCAATCTGGTTTGCGACCTGTTCCCCTTCCTCTTCACATCTGGAAGTAAGTTGGCAGGCATTCTAGAATTAGACAAAGAGTTTCATGCGTTTCACTGTTTCTCTGGCGCTGGCCACGGCCACGGCATTTTCTGTCAACTCCTTGCCCGTGAGAGCGTTTCCAGGGGGCAGCGTCAATTTGGTGCGTGTGAATGGTGATGGGGTCACCGCTCTGCCGGGCTTTCAACCTCCTGCCGCCCAAACACCCTCTTCAGTTCCAGGGGCGTTCGAGCTGATCAGCCAGGCGTCTGGTGACGTCCAGTCGGCAAGCGACGTCACGGTTATGCCGGTCGGCAGCAATGAGCTGGAGATCACCTATGAGGGCGCATTGCCCCGGTTCTCGAACAGCGAGTACATCTCGGTTCGTAACAAGGTCACCGGCGAAGAAGTGGAGCGTATCTTGCTCAACTCTGACCGTGTCTCTTTCTCCAGCGATCGCCGCAGCATCACGATCAATCCCGAAACCACCCTCACCCCGGATGAGGTGCTGTGCGACTTGCTGCCCGATTGGCCAGGCAATCTGCCGGCACGCAGCGCACCCTTTTGCTTCACCGCAGCCGCTGCCGTTCCTGCTCCTCCCGCAGCCGTTGCGCCTCCAGTCACCAATCCTTTCCCCTGGTGGATTATTCCCGTGGGTCTAGGCGTTGGCCTGGGAATCTGCGCCGCAGCTGGCTGCTTTGACGGCGGCGGCGGTGGTGGTGGCGGCAGCAACAACGTGTCGCGTTAAGGCAATTCCTTCCGCTTACCATTCATTCAACTCAACGTACTTTCAACATGCTCAAACTCTTTACCACCGGTGTCGCACTCGCGCTCGGTTCTGTGGCAGCACCAGCCTTCGCTGCCGATCTCGCTGACAGGCCCAGTTGCCTGGGGCCCCGCACGCTCGCTTCGGTCACGTCCACCATCACCCAGGCCAGCGTGGTCAAGGATCCTTTGCTTGCGCAAGGATTCAGGATTTCGGATCCAGCCTGCACTTATCAGGTGGCACGCCCGGCTCCTGTCGAATTTGTGCCCATTCGTGGTCTCTGGTGATCGGCTCAAGGCAAGCCGCCGCCGCTGAACCCTTACGGTTCGTTCAACCTGAGCCGGCCAGCCTTGACCCTGCAGTTCACCAACACCCTCACCGGGCGCACCGAGGCGTTTCAGCCTCGGGTGTCGGGTGAGGTTTCCATTTATTGTTGTGGTGTCACGGTCTACGACCTCTGTCACCTGGGCCATGCCCGCAGTTACATCGTCTGGGATGTGCTGCGCCGTTATCTGATCTGGAGCGGTTACCGGGTCACCTTTGTTCAGAACATCACCGATATTGACGACAAAATCCTGAAGCGGGCTGCCCAAGAGGGTTCGTCGATGCAAGCGGTGAGTGAGCGCAACATCACGGCCTTCCGTGATGACATGGCTGCCCTGAACATCCTCCCGCCTGACAAGATTCCCCGCGCCACCCAATGCCTTGAGGGCATCCGCGCCATGATCGGCGAACTCGAAGCCTCTGGCGCCGCCTATTCCGCCGCTGGCGATGTTTATTTTGCTGTGCTCGGCCAGCCTGATTACGGCAAGTTGAGTGGCCGCAGCCTCAGCGAGCAGCAACAGGGTGCCAGCGGTCGCCTCAACACAGAAGAGGAATCGCGGAAGCGGCATCCTTTCGATTTCGCCCTTTGGAAAGGTGTCAAACCTGGAGAGCCCAGTTTTCCCTCCCCCTGGGGGCCCGGTCGGCCGGGTTGGCACATCGAATGCTCGGCGATGGTGCGTCAGGAACTGGGCACCACCATCGACATTCACCTGGGAGGTTCAGACCTGATCTTTCCCCACCATGAGAATGAAATAGCGCAGTCAGAAGCAGCTAACGGTGAGCCGCTGGCCCATTACTGGCTGCACAACGGCATGGTGAATGTTGACGGCGAAAAGATGTCTAAATCACTCGGTAACTTCACCACAATTCGATCACTGCTCGCCAGTGGGGTATCAGCCATGACCCTGCGCTTCTTCGTGCTCCAAGCCCACTACCGCAAGCCCCTTGACTTCACCACTGAAGCGCTCGCCGCCGCCGCCGCCGGCTGGCAGGGCCTCAACCAAGCTCTTGGGCTGGGCCTGAAACCCAGCTTGCAAGCGCTGCTGGCCTGGGATGGTGAATCTGTTGCTGAGCAAGGAGCTGAGCAAGAAGAAGCTGCCAAGGAAGCAGATGGTGCCCTGTTGAGCTGTCGCGCTGCCTTCGTTGCGGCCATGGACGACGACCTCAACACCTCAGCGGCCCTGGCGGTGCTGTTCGATCTGGCCCGCCCGCTGCGAGCCCTCGCGCGCAGGCTGGAGCGGGGAGACCAACGCATTGACGAAGACCGAGATCTGCACGGGCGCTGGCAGTTGCTGCAGGAACTCAGCGGTGTGCTTGGCCTGGAGCAGGAGGCCAGCCCTGAGCCTGATCCGGGCGCTGAAGCCGGCCCGGATCAGGCGGAGATCCAGACCCTGATCAGCGAACGCCTCACTGCGCGCCAAGCGAAGCGCTACGGCGATGCCGACGCCATTCGCGATCGTCTGCGGGCCAAGGGGATCGAACTGATCGATCGCCCCGATGGAACCACCGAGTGGATTCAGCGTGGGGCCTGATCGCGCATCAAGGCTTCGATCCGGCGGATGCGGATCCTCGTGGTCTCCCACACCTCGAGCCTGAAGGCCTCTTCTCCAGCGGCGGCTGGGGCCACTGCTGGGGCCTCAGCCAGTACGCGGCGCAAGGCTTCCACCTTCAGCTCGATGTCCTCACCCCCCTCAAAGGCATCCCAGAGCTCGCGCTCCAGCCGTGCCCGCTCGATGAAATTCCAACGCTTGAGCCAGAGCATCGCGGCCGCCAGAGGTGAAACCATCGCTGCGCTCAGTGTGCACGACGCCCCTGCCCTGCCACGCGGTCCGCTGGGATCGATGGGATCGATGGGAGACTGGCAGCCAGCAGATGCGGGCCAGCCTGATGAAAGCGATCAGTGTGCTGGGCTCCACCGGCTCGATCGGCACCCAGACCCTGCAATTGGCCGAGGAGTTCCCGGATCGCTTCGGCGTTGTTGCCCTGACGGCGGGCCGCAACCTGGCCCTGCTCAGCGAGCAGATCGGCCGCCACTCCCCCGAGGTGGTGGCCCTGGCCGATCCCGAGCTGCTGCCCGAGCTCCAAGCCAGGCTTGATGCCCTGGAGCCCTCCGCTCGGCCCGCCCGCCGTCCTGAGCTGCTCGCCGGCAGCGAGGGCCTCTGCGCTGCATCCGCCTGGAGCAGCGCCGAGCTGGTGGTGACCGGGATCGTGGGTTGCGCTGGCCTGCTGCCCACCCTGGCGGCGATCCGCGCCGGCAAAGACCTGGCCCTGGCCAACAAGGAAACCCTGATCGCCGCTGGACCGGTGGTGCTGCCCGAGTTGAAACGCAGCGGCAGCCGCCTGTTGCCCGCCGATTCCGAGCATTCCGCCATCTTCCAGTGCCTGCAGGGCACCCCCTGGGCCGATACCGCCCGCCTCTCCACGGGCATTCCCACCCCGGGCCTGCGCGGCATCCAGCTCACCGCCTCCGGAGGCGCCTTTCGTGATTGGCCCGCCGCCGATCTGGCCAAGGCGACGGTCGCCGATGCCACCAGCCATCCCAACTGGAGCATGGGCCGCAAGATCACCGTCGATTCGGCCACGTTGATGAACAAGGGCCTGGAGGTGATCGAGGCCCACTATCTGTTTGGCCTCGATTACGACGCCATCGAGATCGTCATCCATCCCCAGAGCATCATCCACTCGATGGTGGAGCTCGCCGATTCCTCGGTGCTCGCCCAGCTCGGCTGGCCCGATATGAAATTGCCGTTGCTCTATTGCCTCAGCTGGCCGGAGCGCTTGCCCACCCCCTGGCGCCGCCTCGATCTCACCGCCGTGGGCCAGCTCAGCTTCAAGGCACCCGACCAGAGCAAATACCCCTGCATGGCCCTGGCCTACGCCGCAGGCCGCAGCGGCGGCACCATGCCGGCGGTGATGAATGCGGCCAACGAGCAGGCTGTCGCCCTGTTCCTCGACGAGCGCGTTCACTTCCTCGATATCCCGCGCCTGATCGAGCGGGTCTGCGACCGCCACCGGGCCGAGGTCAAGGCCGATCCCAGCCTCAGCGACGTGCTGGCCGTCGATGCCTGGGCGCGCCATGCCGTGCTTGAAGCCTCAGCCAGCCTGGCCCCGAAACTGCTGCTGGCCTGATCGACCAGCTCAACACCACTGACTTGACATTGCCTTGAACCTGCCTGGAAGCGTTGGCCATCACCTGTTGCTCTGCGCCATGCCATCGAATCCGCTCTGCGTGGATCCCGTGCTCGGGGCAGCGAGCTGGAGCCGGCTGAAGGAGCTGGTGCGGGAGCTGGGCCTGGAGGACCCAGCCCGGCCGGGCGGGGTTGTGCTGCGCAGCAAGGCCGACTGCCTGCGCATCTGTGCCGCGGGGCCGATCCTGCTGATCTGGCCCGAGGGGATCTGGTACGGGGGCGTGACGCCCGAGCGGATCGAGCGGATCGTGCGGGAGCACGTGGTGGGCGGCACCCCGATCGAGGAGTGGATCCTCAGGCGCACTCCGTTTGTGCCTGCTGCTTCAACCGCTGCTCTGCCAGCACCTGCTGCTTCAACCACCGCAGCGTGAGCTGATCCGACCAGCTGCCGCCTGCAGCATGGAAGCCGTTGTGGCCGCCGCCGCCCGTGAGCACGACCTGCAGCCCAGGAGGCGCTGCCTGGGCCAACGCCACCGCCGGGGCGGCCGGCACCCAGGGATCGTCAAGGGCCTGAACCACAAGAGTTGGCGGCAGGGGAGCCTGTGCCTGTTCTTGTGCTTCCGTCGAGGCGGGCCCACCGCTGGCCAACTCCAGCAGCTGCGGCAGCGGACTGGCGGTGGCGTAGTAGGCCTCGGCTGAGGCGAAGCCCCAGCGCGGCGCGGTGATCAGGGCGTCGAAGTCTCGGATGCTGCCCACGTCGGGCAAACCCCGCCGCTCGCGGGGGCTGATGCCATGGGGATCCGCCAGGGTCTGGCGGCGCAGGGCCCGCACCAGCCAGCGTTCGTAGAGCCGGTTGCGCGGCCGGCCGATCGATGCGGAGCAGGCCGCCAGATCGAGCGGGCTGCTGATCACCACCAACCCATCCAGGCCGCTCTGCGGCGTGGAGGCACCCAGAACAGCGTTGAGCAAGACCGTGCCGCCCAGGGAAAAACCCACCCCGAACAGGGGCCGCTCGCCCGCCAGCTGCCGGGCGAGCGCCAGGGCAGGCTGCAGGTCGCTGTTGCAGTGGGCGGCGTAGGTGCCTCGGGCCAGGGCCCGGCCGGCGCCAGCCCCGCGCAGATTCAGCCGCAGCACCGCAAAGCCAGCCTGTTGCAGCGCCAGGGCCAGGCGGCGCACCCCGGTGGCCTGGCTCGATCCTCCCAGCCCATGCAGCAGCACCACCAGGCCCAGGGGCTCAGCGGCGGCCGGCCGGTCATGCAGGGCCAGCAGCTGCTCCCCCGCTGCGATCGCGATCGGTAGGGGCATCCCTCGATCGATCGGGAACTGGGGCGGCCGGACCGTATCGCGCAGGGTCTGGAGATCCGCCCCCCACCAGGGCGGCCGCGGGCGGAAGGGTGGGACCAGCAGACGCTCAGGCACGGGCGGGCGTTGCCTCGTGCTGCAACCACTCAGACAGTTGGATTGGCTCGAGCTCCGGGCTGCTGGTCACCTCGATGATCCGGCCGATGGCGGCGGGTTGCTCCAGGGCATCCAGGCAGACCCGGGCCACCAGGCGGCGCGGAATGCTGTTGCTCTCCTGCTGGTCGGGGCCGCTGAAACGCAGGCCTTCGCTCTCGAGCTGCTCCTCAGACTCCTTGAGTCCGCCGGGGCGCACCACGGTCCAGTCCAGGCCGCTTTCCTGCAGCCAGCGTTCGCCCAGCCGCTTCCAGATCAGGATCAACCCGAACAGGTTGAGGGGGTGGAAGAGGCGGCCGCTGCAGAGGGAGCTCACCAGCACCGCCCGCTTCACCCCACTGGCGTGGCAGGCGGCGATCTGGGAACGCATGGCCAGGGCATCCACCTTCAGGGGGCCGGTCAGATCGATCGATGGGCGTGCCCCGGTGGCGATCACCAGGGCCTCCACGCCCTGCAGGGCCTTCTCAAGGGCGGGGCCATCGCTGAGTTCGAGCCGAATCAGTTCCGCGCCCTGCAGGCCTTCGGGCACGGCGGAGCTGGGCCGCAGCAGCGCCTTCACCCGATAGCCCCGCCGCAGGGCCTCCTGCACCACCCGCCAGCCAGTCTTGCCGGAAGCACCGCTGACGGCGACAACGCCTTTCGCTAGGGAATCAGTCATGGCTGGAATTCAAAGCAGCGGAAGCAGCTCCTGTTCTAGGCATCGGGCCGGGCCCAGCTGACCGACGCTGCGCAACAGCCGTGCCCGCAGGATGAGCGGATCGAGGTCACATTCCAGGCGCAGACAACGCTGCAGGTGGAGGCGACATCCCGGCGCTGGTGGAAAGGCTGAACCCTGGGCCATGGCCGGAAGTTAAAGAAACCCCGGCCCCGCGCGCCTGACGAGAAACACTCATTCATCCCTTCCCCCACCACAATCTGTTCAGCAGCGCCATTGATTCGGCCGCACAATGACGGTCCCGGGTCCGTGGCCATGGCTTTCCCTTCCTTTGACCTGGCCGCCGGGCCATCGCCAGCGGGAGCACCGGCTCTGCCCAGGCCGCGCCAGTGGCAGAGCCAGATGATTGCCCTGCTGCGCCGCCGCCTGGAGCGTGGCAGCCAGGATGTGCTCATCCATGCCGGCCCCGGTGCGGGCAAAACGCTCGGGGCCCTGCTCAGCTTTCAGCGACTGCAGCAAGAAGGGAAGCTCAGCCATCTGCTGGTGTTCTGTCATCGCAGTTCGATCGCCGATCAGTGGCGAACGGCGGCCCGCGGGCTCGGCATCGAACTGGCGCTCTGGCAAGGCGAGGCTGCCGAGCTGCCCAAGGGCGGTGGTCTGTTACTCACCTACCAGGGAGCGGCCCGGCAGCTGGAGAGGGTCGAGAAAGGGCTGGCCTGGGTGAGGGCTGCCAAGGTGCTGGCGATCGCCGATGAGGTGCACCACCTGGGGGTGGATCCGGACGAACCGGAGTCCACCGCCTGGGGTCATGCCTTTGAGCGCCTCAGCCAGGCCTGCGTGTTGCGCCTGGGGCTGAGCGGCACGCCGTTTCGGGCCGACAACCTGGCCTTCTGCGCTGCCAGTCGCGTTCTTGAGTGGGAAGACGGTGAGCGGGTCGAGCGGATCGCGGCGGATCTGAGCGTCGAGCCCCGGCAGCTGATCGCGGCCGGGGATGTGCGCCCCCTGGAGTTCCGCTTCCAGGACGGCTGGGTCGACCATGGCCGCACGGGTGAATCGGAGCGCTCGGCGTTGTCGCTGGAAGGGCGCGAAAGCTGGCGAGCCCGGAACCTGCGCCGGGCGATCCAGCTGGGCGACCCCAGCAGCATCGCCTTGCGGGTTCTGGTGTTGGCCCGTTGCAAGCTGGCCAAGTTGCGCTCTGGCGAGCATCGCGGAGCGGGTGGCCTGGTGATCGCCCGGGATATTGACCATGCCAGGAGGATCGCCGGGCTGCTCGAAGAGGAGGGGGATCGGGTGTTCCTGGTCCATTCCCAGGATTCCGAAGCGGCCAGTCGCCTGGAGGCCTTCCGCCGTGGCGAGGCTGACTGGCTGGTGAGTGTGGATATGTGCGCCGAGGGGTTCGACGCACCGCGCCTGCGGGTGGTGGCCTACCTGACCACGGTGGTGACCCGCAGCCGTTTCGTACAGGCGATCACCCGGGCCGTGCGCATGGAGGCGGAGCGCTGCGCCGTTGAGGCGATTCCTCGCCACGCTTCCTTCGTGTTCGCTCCCGCCGATCCCCGGCTGATCGGCTTTGCCCGCAGCTGGTCGGTGGCCGAGCCCTACCTGATCCGGCCCAAGCCCGTGGCGGTGGCCCATCTACAGGCAGGCGGAGCCGGTGGCAGCGCGGCGCTGCCCCTGCAGGCGCTGCGCGAGGGGGTTGGTGAGCTGATCCGCCTCAAAGGCCCTCAGCTTCCCCCGTTTGTGGCCCGCCAGGCCTGAGCTGCAGCCTTGACTACATTGCCGTTCTCAAAAAAATGCGACGTTCGCTTCACAACACCACTGAAGGTCTGCTTGGCCGCCAGTTTGGTAACGATTCGGAGTTAGGCCATGGACCATGCGTCTCTCCAACGCCACTTGTCTCCCTTGGTGCATTGGGCGATCTCTCGGATGGCCCAGCTCGATGCTGAGCAGCGCTACGAGGAGAGTTTTGCCTTGTCCGAAGAATTCCGTGACTGGATCGTCTGCCTCGACGACCATGCCGAACGCCTCGACGTTCTGATCACGCCCTTCAGAACGCCGTTTGACCCCAAGCAGCCGCGAAAGTGCTCGGACGGTGCTGGCACTTTTCAGAGAACGGAGCAGCAGGCCGCGGATTGAACGCACAGCTTGAACGCAGCGCAGAGCGCTGACTCAGCGGCGCCTGGGGCCACCGGGTCGGTTGCCGCCCGGGCGGGGGCCGGTGGTGCCGGCGTTGCGTTCGCGGTAGGTGATCCGGCCGCGGGTGAGGTCATAGGGGCTGATCTCGACCAGCACCTTGTCGCCAGCCAGCAGCTTGATGCGGAACTTGGTGAGCTTTCCGGCGGCACGGCAGAGGCACTGGTGACCGGAAGGCTGATCGAGGGTGACCAGGTAGAACCCATTGCCCTGTTCCTTCTCGATCACACCCGAGGTTTCGATCATGCGGGACTGGTGCTCAAAGCGGAGAATTGATTCAGCTTAAATTGACGCCTCGCCAGCCCAGGCGGTGGCTAGGGTCACCCCTCGCCTGAGGCCTTCTTTTGATCACTCCGCCCCTATCGCTGGATCTCGGTCTGCTGTTGATCTCGATCGGGGTGGTGAACCTCTGGAAAGCGCGCCAGAACAGCAACCCCAGCTGAGCAGCGCCGTTGGCCGTTCTGCTGTTTCACAAGCCCTATGGGGTGTTGAGCCAGTTCACGCCTGAACCCGGCAGTTCCTGGGCCAGCCTCGCTGCGTTCATTGATGTCCCCGGCGTCTATGCCGCCGGCCGCCTCGATGCCGACAGTGAGGGCCTGTTGCTGCTCACCAGCTCCGGCCCCCTGCAGCAACGGCTCACCGATCCCCGCTGGGGCCACTGGCGCCGCTATGCGGTTCAGGTGGAGGGCACGGTCACGCCAGACCATCTGCAGCAGCTGCGCAGTGGGATGATCGTGCAGGGGAAGCGCACCCTGCCGGCGAAGGCCGCCCTGCTCGCCGATCCCGCCGTTGCTGAGCGGCAGCCCCCGATCCGGCACCGCCTTTCCGTGCCCACCGGCTGGCTTGAGCTGGAGTTGCGCGAAGGCCGCAACCGCCAGGTCCGGCGCATGACGGCCGCCGTCGGACTGCCCACCCTGCGCCTGATTCGCACCGCCATTGATCTGATGGACGGCCAAGCGCCGCTCAACCTTGAAGGCCTGGCCCCTGGCCAGTGGCGGCAGGCTGATTCAGGCGAAAATGCGCGTCTTGAGGGGGTGCTGCGGCGCCCAGCCGTTCACTCTCCAGGACGCGGCGGCAGGGCCGGCGGCGGAAAGGGTGGCCAGGGTGGCGCCGGTGGGTAAGGCGGTTTCGCGAGGGCTGCCCCTGCGTTCAGCTGATCACGCTTGAGCAGATCAGCGTTCAGCCGATCACCTGTTGCAGTTCCCGCGCCGTTTGCAACTGGCCGTAGTAATAGTTGGCGCGCGAGCGGCGATCGGGATCCTCAAGGGAATCAAAAGCATCGAAGCCAACAGTCAGCCAGAGTTCATGGCCGCAGCAGCGATTCAGTTCCTCCACCGCCTCCTGCTCAAGGTTGGCGAGACGGCGCTGCAGGTTTTTGATCTGGGCAATGGACATGGCGTGCAAGAGCTGGAGGGGTGAGGGCGATACCCAGAGGTGACGGGCAAAATCAACGGAAATAGTACGCCTGAACTGCTCAGAAGGGAAGTTTTTTCTTGGCATCCTTGGCCAGGTCCACATCCAGCTCCCGCAGCCGCTTCAGGATCGTGCCGAAATACTCCTTGAGGTAGGCATCGAGGTGGGTCGTCTCGGCTGGATCGAGCCCGAAGGCCGCGTAGCTCTCCTCCATCGGCGCCTCCAGGCTGATCCCCCCACCGGTCACCTCGTCGAAGGCCAGTCGCTCGGCCACATTCACGCCCGGTTCGAAGAAGGCCGCAATGCCCTGCATCAGCCGGATCAGTACGGGCCTGACCCGAAACACCCGCGCCGCCTTGCCGCTGTACTTCTCACAGAGCTGGGTGACTTCACCGGTGTTCCAGGCCCTCGGCCCGACCACGGCAAAGGCCTGACGGACCGTGGCGGGGTGGTCGAGGGAGGCAACGGCGAAACGGGCCACGTCCTGGGTGTTCATGTAAGCGATCGGCGTTGGCGTGCCGCTCACCCAGACCGTCTGGCTCTCGAGCACCGGCATGGCGAACTGACCGATCACCCCCTGCATGAAGGCCACACACCGCAGGATCGTGTAGTCAAGATCTGACTCGATCAACAACTGCTCGGTGCAGTATTTGATCTCCATCAGCGGCACGCTGCGGTGCTTTTCGGCATCCAGCAACGACACAAAGATGAAGCGCTTCACCGCCGCCGCCCGGCAGGCGTTGATCAAATTGAGCTTGCCGCTCCAATCGATCGTGTAGATGCTGTGGTTGTCGGTGGCGCGGGCCGTGGCGGCGTCGATGACCGCGTCTTGACCCTCCAGGGCGTAGTCGAGGCTGGCAGGCTCGAGCAGGTCGCCGCGGGTGAGCTCGCAGCCCCATTCCTGCAGAAACGAAGCCTTGCGCGGTGAGCGCACCATGCAGCGCACCTGATGCCCCTGATCGAGTGCGCGGCGGGCGATCTGGCGACCCAGCGTTCCCGTGCCACCGACGACCAGAACCTGCATGAACCACGGGCGGCGAAGGGCTGAGCCTAAAGCTGCGACAAGACCTGACGCGGGCCGACAGGGGTGCCAGCTGGTTCAGTCTTTCTGCAACTTGAGCAGCACGGCGCCGCCGACCAAGCCGACCGGAATCAGCACCCAGAAGATCGCTGCGATGCCGAAGATTTCTGAGGCCATGGGAGTGGTCGGGAACGACTACCTATTTAGCGCCTCCGCCACGCCCAGCACCACGGGCCAGGGCGCGTCGGTGCGCACCTGCGCTGGCATCAGGGCGCTGGCGGACGCCGACCAGCCGTCGCCGCGCAGGGCGCTCAGCAGCGCGGCCAGTGCCGGTGGCCCACCGCCCAGTCGCTTGCCGATCTCGGCGGTGGGCCAGCAGCGGGCTGGCAGGCCTTCGTCGTCGGCCAAGCGGGCGAGCAACCGGTTGGCTTCGCGGCCCAGGCTGGGATCAGCTGGGGCCATGGCCGTGAGGGTGGGGCCATGTTGCAAGGGGCCGATCCAGAGTGGTCCGCTCACCGCCAACGGCCGATCGGCACCGCAGCATGGCGCCCAGGCGCGCAGGCTGATCAGCGGCTGCACCTGCTGGTCCCCGCAGCGGTGGCAATAGGCCGTCATACCCAGCTGCCTCTCCTCCGCCTCGGCAGGCCGGCGCCGCAGGCGCACCGCCGTGCGGAAGGTGCGCCCCTCACTGAAACTCAGCAGGGGCTCCAGCCCCCGACCCATCGCCCAGGCCGTGCGGGCGATCACCCCCAGCTGCAGGCGCAGGGCCAACTCCCAGCTGGCTGGATGGGCCCGGGCGGCAGCCCCCAGCAGCCGGATCGCGGCGGGCCGGTCGTGGCCGGTGGGGGAGCGGCCATCGCTGCTGGCCACATAGAGCACTCCGCCGAAGCTGACCGCATCGAGGGCCAGGGGCAGCAGGGCACTCGGGCAGCCGAAGGCATCGAGATCGACCAGCTCGAAGCGTTCCTCCCGGATCAGGCAATCGGCCAGCAGTTTCTGGGCCGTGAGTGTGCTGACCCGCAACGGAGTGGGCAGCCGCAGCCGCAGTGGGGCCAGGTTGGCCTGAAGCAAGGCCAAGCGGTCGGGGTCGGCGTCATTGGCCCACACCGCTTCGGCCTGGCTTTCCTGGCCGTAGCGCAGGGCGCGAATGCCGCAGCCGGCCATCAGGTCGAGCACCCGCAGCGGGCCGCAGCCCGCCAGCTGGCGCGCCAGGAGCACGCCAAGATCCCGCGACGGCCGTGAGCTGGCCTGAAAAAAGCCGCTGCCGAGACGCACTCGGGCGGAAGCTTCGCAATAGTGAGAGTCCTCCTGCGTCGGATCGGCTCCGGTTGTGACAACCCTCTGCCAGCCTGTCGCAACGAGCGGCATCGATTGGGGCGAACATGCGGTTTGGCGGTGGCAGGGGATGGCCTGCCACTGGCGGCAGCTTGGGAATCCAGGCCATCCGCCCCTGCTGTTGATTCACGGTTTTGGCTGTGGCAGCGGCCACTGGCGCCGCACGGCGGGTCCGCTGGCGGCGGCGGGCTGGTGCGTCTATGGCCTCGACCTGATCGGCTTCGGCGATTCCGCCCAGCCGGCCCGCCGCCTCGACAATCGCCTCTGGGCGCGCCAGGTGCAGGCCTTTCTCGAAGAGGTGGTGCAGGCACCGGCTGTGCTGGTGGGCCATTCGCTCGGCAGCCTGGTGGCGCTCAGCTGCGCCGTGTTCTTTCCCGGCTGGGTGCGGGCCGTTGCGGCGGCCACCTTGCCTGACCCCACCTTGCTGGTCGCCGTGCCGCGGCGCCGGCCCCCCTGGCGGCGACGGCTGCAGCGGCTGGTGGTGATCCTGCTCTGCCGGCTGTTGCCGCTGGAGTTGCTGGTCCCGCTGATCGCCCGCACTCCCCTGCTCGATCTCGGCATCCAATCCGCTTACGCCACTGCCGTGATCGGCGACAGCGAACTGCGTCAGCTGATTGCCGCCCCGGCCCGCCGGCCCACCGCCTCCTGGGCGCTGCGGGGCATGAGCATCGGCATGGCGTTGCGGCCACGGCAGGCCACCGCCGCCGCCCTGCTGGCCCGCATGCAGCAGCCCCTGCTGGTGCTCTGGGGCGAGGCCGACCGGCTGGTGCCGATTGAGGTCTCGCGCCAACTGGTGCGTTACAAAAGCGATCTCGAACTGACCTTGCTTGAAGGGGTGGGGCATTGCCCCCACGACGAAGCCCCAGCCGAGTTCAGCCAGCAGCTGCATCCCTGGCTGAGCCGCCTGAAGGCCGCAACGTAATTTGGCCTCAGGATTCCGGGCCCCAGCGAGCGCTGCATGAAGCACACCCTTTCCGTGCTGGTTGAAGACGAATCAGGCGCCCTCAGCCGGATCTCCGGTCTGTTTGCCAGGCGCGGCTTCAACATCGAGAGCCTGGCGGTTGGGCCTGCCGAAGGCAAGGGAGTGTCCCGGCTGACCATGGTGGTGGAAGGGGATCAGTCGACCCTGCAGCAGATGACCAAGCAACTCAACAAGTTGGTCAACGTGCTCAATGTGATCGACCTCACCACGATTCCTTCGGTGGAGCGGGAACTGATGTTGGTGAAGGTCTCGGCACCGCCGGAGCGACGCTCCGAAATCCTCGAACTGATGCAGGTGTTCCGCGCCAATGTGATCGACGTCTCCAATCACGCCCTGATCCTTGAGGTGGTGGGGGATCCAGGCAAGTTGGTGGCCTTGGAGCAGATTCTCGAAAGTTACGGAATTCTCGAGATCGTGCGCACCGGCAAGGTGGCCCTGGAGCGGGCCTCAGGCGTGAACACGGCCTTCCTGAAGATCAGCGCGTCCAGCAAGCGGGTGCCGGCCTGAGGCTCCGCTCTCTCAGGGCTTGCCCTCCACCAGCTCGCCGCCCTCCAGCACGGTGGCCTTGACCAGCTTGTCGCCCTGGCGGATCTTGTCCACCACCTCCAGGCCCTTGACCACACGGCCGAACACCGCATAGCGGCCATCGAGCTCCACCAGGGGTTTGAGCGCGATATAGAACTGGGCGCTGGCCGAATTGGGATCAGCCGAGCGGGCCATGGCGATCGCTCCGCGTTCATGTTGCAGGCGCAGCTGCCCCAGCTCAGCGGGATTGGTCAGCTCCTGGCCGTAGCGGGGTTCCGCCTCGCCTTTGAGTGCGATCTCCAGCGGCACGAAGCGGGCCTGGCCGCTGGTGGGATCAAGAAAACTGCCGGTTCCGTACAGGTTGGCCGGCACCTTGGCATCGGCACTCTGGGGATCGCCGCCCTGCACCACGAAGGGCGAAGGTTCGCGCACCACCCGGTGAAACACGGTGTTGTTGTAGGTGCCCCGTCGCACCAGATCAACGAAGTTGCCTGCTGTCAGCGGCGCCGCCTCACCGTCGAGTGAAACCTGCACCTCGCCGCGGCTGGTCTGCAGAGCCACCAGGGCCTGGCCGCTCAGGCAGGGGCTGGTTGCGGCTTCGCAGCCGATGGAGCCTTTGACCGGATCGGCTGCGCAGGCCGTGAGCCCCAAGGGCGAGAACAGCAGCAAGCCGACGAGCAGAACGCGGGGAAAAGAGATCGCCATTGGATTCAGACGCCCTCCAGGGGCACCTTGAGGAAACGAGCCAGCTCAGCACCGCTCTGCTCGAGTTCGGCCAGGGGAAGGGGTTCGCCGATCCGGGTCAGGGGTAGATCGCGGCGGCCCTGCAAGCGCAGAGCCAGGCGGCGGCGGGGATTGATCCCATCGCGCACATCCACCTTGACCGCCTGGATGTCGCGCAGGGGCAGGTCGAAGCGAATCCACTGGCGAAAGCCCCGCCGACTGATGGTGGCGGTGCCACTGGTCTGATCGAAACGGTTGCTGCCGGCGCCGACATCGATAGCGATCACCCCCCAGAGGTAGGTGGAGAGCAACAGCGCCGCGATCCCGTAGGCCCCCATCACTAGCCCTTGGGGAACCCAGACGAGGGCAGCGGGGTGGCCGATCGGCATCAGGTCGATCCCCAGCTTGCTGGAGAGGCTGGCGAGCAGGAAACCGGCTCCGCCGGCTGTCACAGCCAGGGCGACAACCAGATTCGAGGGCCGCCGGGAGCCCAGCACCGCCTGATCGAGCACCTGGGAGGAATTGCCAGCCGGTGGCCGGGGCGGCGAGGCGGCCGAGGAGGAGACCGAAGCCATGGGGGACGCAGCAGGGCGGAGACCTGCCATCTTCGCCTTCCCGGCGCAGCCCTGCGGGCGGGGCCGCAGCGATCGGGCCGCCCTGAATGGGAAGAAATACCTAAAACCCTGGCTGCAGCGGCGATGTCAGGCCGTTGCAAGGTCCCCCGCTACCACCTCCCAGATTGTTACCATCGCCGGGTATTTCATCGACAAGCGGGTTTCCGACCTGCCTATGCACCCATGACGATTGCTCTAGGGCGCGCGCCAGCAGCCCGGGGATGGTTTGACGTCCTCGATGACTGGCTCAAGCGCGACCGTTTCGTTTTTGTGGGCTGGTCCGGCCTGCTGCTGTTCCCCACGGCCTACCTGGCCCTGGGCGGCTGGCTGACCGGCACCACCTTCGCGACCTCGTGGTACACCCACGGGATCGCCAGCAGCTACCTGGAAGGCTGCAATTTTCTCACCGCAGCGGTGAGCACCCCGGCCGATGCGATGGGCCACAGCCTGTTGCTGCTCTGGGGCCCGGAAGCCCAGGGCGATTTTGTGCGCTGGGTGCAGCTGGGTGGCCTCTGGCCATTCGTGGCGCTGCACGGCGCTTTCTCGCTGATCGGCTTCATGCTGCGTCAGTTCGAGATTGCCGCCTGGTGGGCATCCGCCCTACAACGCGATTGCCTTCTCCGGCCCGATCGCGGTGTTCGTGAGCGTCTTCCTGATCTACCCACTGGGTCAGAGCAGCTGGTTCTTCGCACCGAGCTTCGGTGTGGCGGCGATCTTCCGCTTCCTGCTGTTCCTGCAGGGCTTCCACAACTGGACCCTGAACCCGTTCCACATGATGGGCGTGGCGGGGATTCTGGGCGGTGCGCTGCTGTGTGCCATCCACGGCGCCACGGTGGAGAACACGCTGTTTGAGGATTCCGATCAGTCGAACACCTTCAAGGCGTTTGAGCCGACGCAGGAAGAAGAGACCTACTCGATGGTGACGGCCAACCGTTTCTGGAGCCAGATCTTCGGGATTGCGTTTTCCAACAAGCGCTGGCTGCACTTCTTCATGCTGTTCGTGCCTGTGATGGGCCTGTGGACCAGCAGCATCGGCATCATTGGCCTGGCGCTGAATCTGCGTGCGTATGACTTTGTGAGCCAGGAGATCCGGGCGGCTGAAGACCCGGAATTCGAGACCTTCTACACGAAGAACATTCTTCTGAATGAAGGCCTGCGTGCCTGGATGGCACCGGCAGACCAGCCCCATGAAAACTTCGTCTTCCCTGAAGAGGTCCTCCCCCGTGGTAACGCTCTCTAATCCTTCCCTTGTTGCCGTTGGCGGCAAGGATCTTGACTCCACCGGCTACGCCTGGTGGGCAGGCAATGCCCGCCTGATCAACCTCTCCGGCCGACTGCTGGGTGCCCACGTGGCCCACGCCGGCCTGATGGTGTTCTGGGCAGGCGCGATGATGCTGTTCGAGGTGAGTCACTACAGCCTCGATAAGCCGATGTACGAGCAGGGCCTGATCCTGTTCCCGCACGTCGCCACCCTTGGCTACGGCGTCGGCCCCGGCGGCGAAGTCACCAGCCTCTATCCCTTCTTTGTGGTCGGTGTTCTGCACCTGATCAGCTCCGCCGTGCTTGGCCTCGGCGGCCTTTATCACGCCCTGCGTGGCCCTGAAGTGTTGGAGAACTATTCCTCCTTCTTCTCCCAGGACTGGCGTGACAAGAACCAGATGACCAACATCATTGGTTATCACCTGATCCTGCTGGGCGTCGGCGCCTTGCTGCTGGTCTTCAAGGCCATGTTCTTCGGCGGTGTCTACGACACCTGGGCACCGGGTGGTGGTGACGTGCGCATGATCACCAACCCCACCTTGAGCCCTGCCGTGATCTTCGGCTATCTCACCGCCGCTCCGTTTGGTGGCGAGGGCTGGATCATCGGTGTCAATTCAATGGAAGACATCATCGGTGGCCACATCTGGGTCGGCCTGATCTGCATCTTCGGTGGCATCTGGCATGTGATCACCAAGCCCTTCGGCTGGGTGCGTCGTGCCTTCATCTGGAACGGTGAGGCCTACCTGAGCTACAGCCTCGGCGCCTTGAGCCTGATGAGCTTCATCGCTTCCACCTTCATCTGGTTCAACAACACCGCCTATCCCTCCGAGTTCTACGGCCCCACCAATGCCGAGTCTTCGCAGGCCCAGAGCTTCACCTTCCTGGTGCGTGACCAACGCCTCGGTGCCAACATCGGTTCGGCCATGGGCCCCACCGGCCTGGGTAAGTACCTGATGCGCTCCCCCACCGGTGAAATCATCTTCGGTGGTGAAACCATGCGTTTCTGGGACTTCCGCGGCCCCTGGCTCGAGCCTCTGCGTGGCCCGAATGGCCTCAGCCTCGACAAGCTCCAGAACGACATTCAGCCCTGGCAAGTGCGCCGGGCGGCTGAATACATGACCCACGCTCCGAACGCCTCCCTCAACTCCGTGGGCGGCATCATCACCGAGCCCAACTCGGTGAACTTCGTGAACGTGCGTCAGTGGCTCTCTGCCACCCAGTTCATCC
The DNA here is from genome assembly GCF_001885215.1 of Synechococcus sp. SynAce01. Taxonomy (GTDB): domain Bacteria; phylum Cyanobacteriota; class Cyanobacteriia; order PCC-6307; family Cyanobiaceae; genus Regnicoccus; species Regnicoccus frigidus. The sequence goes on from NZ_CP018091.1 coordinate 2,306,755, forward strand.
TGGCCTTCTTCTTTCTGGTCGGTCACCTCTGGCATGCGGGCCGCGCCCGCGCCGCAGCGGCCGGTTTCGAGAAAGGGATCGACCGCAAGGCCGAGCCCACCCTGGCCATGCCTGATCTCGACTGATCTCGCGAACCATCCAACGTTCACGGTTCATTCGTTCAGGGTTCATTCACCCCCCTTACCCCCGCATTTGCGGGGGTTTTTTCATGGGCAGAACAGATCAGAGGTCAGGCCAGAAACCAGACCAGCCTTGTCATCACCTCAGCCTTGAGAGAAACAGTTGGGACAGGTTTGATCGATCGATCGTTCCTACGTTTGAAGGATCAACGCTGTGATCCCGTGCCTCTCCATCCATTCACCGGCCGCGTCCTTGCCTATGCGGCCCTGCCCTTGGCCTTGCTGCCTGTGGCTGCTAGAGCCAGCACGATCGATTTTCCCCGCCAAGGCGTGGTCTGCGATCTGCCTGCCAGGAGGTGCTACACCGCCCAAGGTGTTTCTTTGGCGCTCACCCGCGAATTTTTCGGCAGCTACGCCGAGCGTGAACTGAGTTCCACTCAGTCGGGCAACAGGCGCTCGAATCAGTTCAAGTTGAGCGATGGAGATGTCTGCGATCTGCGCCAGCAAACCTGCTGGGATGACGGCCGGGGAGGCAAGAACGTCAGCAACGCGCTCAGCAGGCAACTGTTCGGCAGCAACGGAGCCTGGGGAAACAACGGCTCGCAGCAATCCGCCCAAGGCAGCCGCTCCTGTGAGCTTCGCCGGGGCAACCGTGGCCTTTTCGACGGCTCCTGCCAGCTCAATCGGCGCGAAACGTCCAATGGGACCGCCTACAACGTGGAGCTCAGTGATGGACGGCGATACAGCTTCTTCAACCGGGATGGACGGCTGGTGATGCGGGACGCCAACAATGTCCTCAGGCCCGCCCAGATCAGCAACCGCAACGGGGCCGTGGCCTTCCGCTGGGATGATCTGCAACTGTCAACGCGGAATCCAAGCTGGGGAAACCAGGGGCCGCAGGGGAGCAGCAGCGATTTCAACCCAACCAGCAACTTCCTCCAGGACGTCTTCAGCAACCTGTTTCGTTGACGGCTGACTCTTCTTGCAACCAGCGCCGCAACAGCGGCAGGCTCAGGCCGATCACGTTGCTGAAGCAGCCCTCAATCTGCTCCACCAGTAGGCCACCGCGGCCTTCAAGCGCAAACCCACCGGCGCAGTGCAATGGTTCGCCTGTAGCCACATAGCTGTCAATTTCGGCGTCGCTGAGGGCCGCGAATTGAACCCTGGTGGTCACTGTGGTCAGCTGCAGTGGTGCCAATACGGCCGGCCCGCGGCGCAGGCAGTGGCCGGTGTGGAGCTCCGCCCACTGGCCCGCCATCCTTCGCCAGCGCCGGCTCGCCTCGGCGGCATCGACGGGCTTGCCAAACACCTCGTTGTCAAAGACCAGCACGGAATCGCAACCCAGCACCAGCTCCTCCACTCCGACTCCGGCTCCGGCCAGCGCTTCGGCTTTCGCCCTGGCCAGCCGTTGCACCAGTAGCTCTGCTGCCAGCTGAGGCGCCCCGGACGCAATCGCGTCTTCGTCAACGCCACTGACGGCGTAGCGGTGTGGAATGGCGGCCTGCTCCAGCAGGCGCCGGCGCGCCGGCGAGGCGGAAGCGAGCAAGAGAGCCTGCATCGGCAGATCGTGGCAGCAGACGGTGGCTGTCATCCTCGACCGTCGCTGCCGGTTATCCAAGAGAATCGTGGGATGGAGAGCGATTCCCCAAGCAGTCCTGCACTTATCAGTGACGCCCGCTCGCTCAGCCGTGCCGCCAGCGGTCTGCGCTGTCTGCCCTTCTCGCGGGCGTTCTATGCGCTGGTGCAGGGCGAGGCGATCAGCAGCGAGGCGCTTTGCCAACGCTCCGATTGGCGCAGGTTCTGTTTCGTCTCGATGGGTCCCGACCGGGTCGAGGAGCATTTCCTCTGGCTGATCAAGCTCGGTGTGCTCCGCCGTGAGGTGGATGGCCAGGGCCTGACTGAGCGCGTGCGGCTGACGCCGATGGGGCGTGAGCTGGTGGCCGGCTGGCCTGGTGAGATTCCCCGGGCCGCTCTGGCGGAGCGGATCCACCAGAACCTGCGCCGTCACCGGCCCCGGCTATGAGCGGCCGCCAGCTGGGGCATCCCCACGCCCTGATGGTGCTGGGCACCAGCAGTGGCGCTGGAAAATCACTGATGACAGCGGCCCTCTGCCGGGTGCTGCGCCGCCGCGGTGAGCAGCCCCTGCCCTTCAAGGGGCAGAACATGAGCCTCAATGCCTGGGTCGACCGCGATGGCGGCGAGATGGCCTACAGCCAAGCCCTGCAGGCCTGGGCGGCGGGCCTGGAGCCGGAGGTGGCGATGAATCCGGTGCTGCTCAAGCCCCAGGGCGATAGCCGCAGCGAGCTGATTCACCTGGGTCAGTCGGTGGGGGTCGCCCAGGCGGAGCACTACTACCGCGACTGGTTCCGCCCCGGCTGGCAGGCGATCCGCCAGGGCCTGGCCAGCCTTCAGGACTCCCATCCCGGCGGACGGCTGGTGCTGGAGGGGGCCGGCAGCCCGGTGGAGGTGAACCTGCAGCACCGCGACCTCACCAATCTGCGCCTGGCCCAGTTCCTGGGGGCCCGCTGCCTGCTGGTGGCCGACATCGAAAGGGGTGGCGTGTTTGCCCAGATCATCGGCACCCTGGCCCTGCTGCGGCCCGTTGAGCGGCCCTTGATCGGCGGCATCCTGATCAACCGGTTCCGCGGCCGGCGCTCCCTGTTCGATGAAGGCCGCCGCTGGCTGGAGCGGGAAACCGGGATTCCGGTGCTGGGGGTGATGCCCTGGCTCGATGAACTCTTCCCCCCCGAAGACTCCCTCGATCTGCTTGAACGGCGCGCCCGTAAACCCGACGCGGAGCTGGAGATCGCCGTGATCCGGCTGCCGTCGATCAGCAATTTCTCCGATTTCGATCCGCTCGAAGCCGAACCGAGCGTGAGGCTGCGCTGGCTGCGCCCCGGCGAGGCGCTCGGCCGCCCCGATGCCGTGCTGATTCCCGGCAGCAAGCAGACACTGCGCGACCTGGCAGCCCTCAAAGCCAGCCCCATGGCGGCGGAGCTGGAGCGCTTCGTGGCTGGGGGTGGCCACCTGTTCGGACTCTGCGGTGGCCTGCAGATGCTGGGAAAGGCCCTGGAGGATCCCGAGGGGCTGGAGGGTGGCGGCGGTGCCGGCGGGGGTGGAGGCACTGTGGCGGGCCTCGGCTATTTGCCGCTGCTCACCCGCTTCGGCGCCGCCAAGGCCCTGCGCCAGTGCCAGGCCCAGGCCCTCTGGCCCGCTCCGGCTGATCTGGAGCTGGCGGGTTTCGAGTTGCACCGGGGCCTCAGCCAGGTCTTGGAGCCCGAGATGGAGAACGGCCTGGAGCAAGGCCATGGCTGCCGGCCTCTGGCCAGTGCGGCCGATCTGGGCTGGTGGCAGCCCAGCGCCGGCGGTGGGGTGGTGGCCGGCACCTACCTGCATGGGGTGTTTGAAAGTGGCCCCTGGCGTCGCCGCTGGCTGAATCAACTGCGGAGGCAACGGGACCTGCCCGCCCTCAGCGAAGACCAGCCCCACCACAGCTGCCAGCGCGAGGCCCTGCTCGATCGTCTCGCTGATGCCTTCGAGGCCCACGTGAACCTGGAGCCGCTGCTGGCTTTGCCCAGACGCCAAACCGATCTGCCACCCAGAATGGCCCTGCCGCTCGGTTCGCCCCTGTTGCCGTGACCCCTTCCCTGGTCAGGATCACCTGGCCCGATGGCCGCACTACCCTCGAACCCAGCGGCCGTGACTGGCTGGCAGCGGCGGCGGCTGCAGGTCTGTTGATCCCCACCGGTTGTCTGGGGGGAAGCTGCGGGGCCTGCGAAATCGAGGTCAATGGGCGTGTGGTACGCGCCTGCATCAGCAGCGTGCCTCCGGCCCGCAGCGGTGCCCTGGCGGTGTCTCTCGCCAGCGATCCCTACTGGTGAGAGGCCGCCGTGGCAGGTTCCGGCTGAATCAGCCCACCGCCCAGCAGCACGGCACCGTCGTAGAAGACCGCCGCCTGGCCCGGGGTGATCGAGAACTGTTCCTCCTTGAACTGCAGCTGGCAGCGGGCCGGCCGGCCTGCGGCCGCATCGGCGAGGCTCGGCTCCAGCGGCGTCAGCAGGGCCTGCACCGGCGCGCTGCGGTAACGCACCTGCACCTCCAGCTCCAGCGGCCGCTTGGGTGGGTCGATCGACACCCAGTTGACCGCCCCGACCAGGCAACCGCCACGGGCCGCCTCAGAGCGCGGCGCTACCACCACCCGGTTCATGGCCGCATCGATGCGCAGCACATGCAGCGGCTCGCGCCAGGCCACGCCCAAGCCTTTGCGTTGGCCGATGGTGAAGTGCTCGATGCCGTCATGGCTGCCGAGAACCGTGCCATCGGCCAGGCAGATTTCGCCCTGACGGGGCGGCAGGTAGGCATCGAGGAACGCCTTCATCGAGCCGTGATGGTCGGCTAAGCAGAGGTCCTGGCTTTCTGGCTTGGAGGCGGTGCGCAGCCCGAGCCGTTCGGCTTCCAGCCGGGTGTCGGCCTTGCTGATCTCGCCGAGGGGAAAGACCAGCCGCTCGAGCACGGACTGCGGCAGGTCGTAGAGGAAATAGCTCTGGTCTTTCTGGCCATCGAGGCCGCGCAGGAGCTGGGTGCGCCCGCTGGGGCTCAGCTCCGCCGGCAGCAGCCGGGCGTAGTGACCGGTGGCGATCCGGCCAATCCCCCGCTGCTCGGCCGCCCACTCGAGCATGGGCGTGAATTTCACTTCCCGGTTGCAGCGCGAGCAGGGAAGCGGGGTCACGCCTGCGGCGTAGCCCTCAACAAGAAAATCGATGATTTCGGCCTTGAAGCGTTCGCGCGAATCAACTACGTGATGGGGCACCGCCAACTGTTCGCAGATGCCGGCGGCATCGACGAGGCCCTCGGCGCAGCAGCTGCCCTTGCCGCTCATCAGCCAGAGGGTGAGTCCTTCCACCTGCCAACCGGCCTGCACCAGCAAGGCCGCGCTCAAGGAGCTGTCGACGCCGCCGGAGAGACCCACCGCCACGCGCTGTTCACCCGGCCAGGCGCGCAGGCGCTCGATCGCCTCAGCTGTTGCCTGGGTGGGGGAGGAAGAGCTGGTCAAACCGGACGACCTCAACGCTGAAACGGAGCAGAACTAGGCGCTGCTCCCATCATGGGACCAGCCCGCGCCGATGCCGCCGTGTTCCTATGGCCCGCTCCGGATGCCGCCCACCTGCTGGTGCGCTCCGAGCAGATGGCGGCCCTGGAAGCTGCCCTGTTCGCCAGTGGTCTGCCGGTGGCGGCCCTGATGGAAAAGGCGGCCCTGCAGATCAGCCGCCGGCTGCTGGCCCAGCCCGCGCGGCTGGCCGCTGGCGTGCTCGTGCTGGTGGGTCCGGGCCACAACGGTGCCGACGGGCTGGTGGTGGCGCGGGAACTGCACTTGGCGGGCGTCGCCGTGCGGATCTGGTGCCCCTTCGAGCGCCAGAAACCCCTGGCCGCAGAACACAGGCGTCATGCCTGCTGGTTGGGGATCCCGGCCCTGACGGCTCCGCCAGACCCCGTTGATGCGGCCCTTTGGATCGATGCCCTGTTCGGCATCGGCCAACACCGCGTGCCGGCTGAGGATCTCCAGCAGCTGTTCGCCGAGCGGCAGGCCGCCCGAGCCGGCCAGCTGGTGGCCATCGACGTGCCCACCGGTCTCTGCGCCGATGGGGGCCGGGTTCTTGGGCGCGTGGCGGCCTGCGCCAGCCAGACGTTTTGTCTGGGATTGCTCAAGCAGGGCCTGGTGCAGGACAGCGCCCTGGCCTGGGTGGGCCAGCTGGAGCGATGCGATCTGGCCCTGCCCGCCGCCCTGCTGGCGACCTTGCCTCTCGATCAGCCGCTGGGCCTGGGCGCTGCCGACCTGAAAACGGCGCCCAGGCCTGTTCTGCCGCCTGAGGCCGCGAAATACGGCCGGGGCCGGCTGCTGGTGGTCGCAGGTAGCGATCGTTACAGGGGTGCGGCTTTGCTCAGCCTTTTGGGTGCCAGCGCCAGCGGCTGCGGCAGCCTTCGGGCTGCGCTGCCGGCTGCCGTGGCGGCCGGTCTCTGGGCGGTGCAGCCCCAGGTGGTGATGGAGGCTGCCCTGGAGGAAAGACCCACCGGTGGCCTGGCCCTGGCTCCGCTGGCTGTACCGGGGGTTTTGGACCGCCTCGATGCTGTTTTGCTCGGCCCGGGCATCGGCCTTGGATCGGGGATCGGCGGCGGGACGGCTTGCGCTGACGAACCTGCCTGGCAGGCCCTGCAGGACTTCCCGGGCTTGTTGGTGCTCGATGCCGATGGCCTCAACCGGCTCGCTGGCGGAGCGGCGGGGACGGCGGGCACCACCTGGTTGCAGCAGCGCCGGGGACCGACCTGGCTGACCCCCCATGCCGGCGAATTTGCCCGACTCTTTCCCGATCTCGCCGGCAGGCCCCCGCTCGAGGCCGCCGCCGCCGCCGCGGGGCGTTGCCAGGTTTCGGTGTTGCTCAAGGGGGCTCGCAGCGTGGTGGCCTCCGCCGATGGTCGGCGCTGGCAGCTGCTGGCGGCGGCGGCCGCCGCTGCCCGCGCCGGACTGGGAGACGTGCTGGCCGGCTATGCGGCCGGACGGGGGGCCGCTGCGGGCTGCGGCGAGGGCGGGGCCCTGCTGGCCGCTGCGGCCCTGGAGCATGCCCAGGCCGGCTTGGCGTGCTGCAAGGAGCTGGGCGAGGGCGCAGCGACGCCCCAGGCGATTGCCCAGCAGTTGGCCGGACGTGCTGGCCGGGTGGCTTAGTGGAGGTCAGCAAGCCTGATCATCCAGATCAGTAACCCTGAAGTTCACTGCAACCACTGATAGCCGAGCCGAAGCGAGAGGCCAGTGACAGTATCTGTTGTGTTGTTTTGCACTTAGGCCCTGGAACAGTTGTTGAAATCACATCCAGGAATTGGTATTTCCAAGAGATTGGCGATCAACTTTTCAGGATTCATGCCAGTCGCCAGTCTTCAGATCAGGGAAAGCAGTCGTCGGCGTAGCAACGATCCCGTCAGCTGGTACCTGGCCACGATCGGGCGCGAACCGCTGCTCACCCCAGCCGAGGAGATCGAACTGGGCAATCAGGTCCAGACGATGATGCGCTTGTTGGAGAACGGTGAGCCCGCCTCTCCAAGCGAGCGTCAGAAGAAGTTGTTGCGCATCGGCCGGCGCTCCAAGCAGCGGATGATGAAGGCCAACCTGCGGCTGGTGGTCAGCATCGCCAAGAAGTACCAGGGCCGGGGCTTGGAGCTGCTGGACCTGGTTCAGGAAGGATCCCTGGGCCTGGAGCGGGCCGTGGAAAAATTTGATCCCACCCGCGGCTACAAATTCTCCACCTACGCCTTCTGGTGGATCCGCCAGAGCATGACCCGGGGGATCGCCTGCCACTCGCGCACGATTCGCTTGCCGGTCCATCTTGGAGAACGGCTCAGTGCCGTGCGCCGGGTGAGCCTGGAGCTGGCCCAGAAGCTGGGTGCCATGCCCAGCCGCAGCGAGATTGCCGAAGCCATGGCGATCCCGATCGAGGAGCTTGATTCGTTGCTGCGTCAGTCGCTGACCACATCCAGCCTGGATGCGCCGATCCATGGCGACGAGGGTCGCAGTTCCCTTGGCGATCTGATGGCCAACCCGGCCAGCCAGGAGCCCCTGGAGCTGCTGGAGCGGGCCATGCACCTGGACCAACTCGAGGCCTGGCTTGGCCATCTGTCGGAGCAGGAGCGCAAGGTGCTGGAGATGCGCTACGGCGTCAATGGAGCCCAGCGCAGCACCCTGGCCGAAATCGGCCGACTGATGCAGGTGTCAAGGGAGCGGGTGCGGCAGGTGGAGCTCAAGGCCCTAGGCAAGCTGAGGGCCCTCACAGAGCAACCGCGAACGGAGCAGCTACGAACAGTGCAGCCACTCAGTCTTCAGCCCAGATGTAGCGGGTGAGTTCGCTGGGGTCGGGTTCCGGAGCCGCCACAGCAAAACTGACCGCGTCAGCCACTTCGGCGTCGATCTCCGCTTCGATCGCCTTGAGCTCCTCGGCCGTGGCCAGCTCGCCGCTGATCAGCTGGGCGGCCAGGGCCTTGATTGGATCGCGCTGGGCCCAGAAGGCTTTTTCCGCCTCGCTGCGCAGTTCGTCGGGATCGGCCAGGGAATGACCCCGGAACCGGTAGGTGAGGCACTCCAGCACCGTGGGGCCGTCGCCTGCTCTGGCCCGCTTGACCGCCCGCTGGGCAGCGGCGCGAACCGCCAGCACGTCCATGCCATCCACCTCTTCGCCGGCCATGCCGAAGGCGGCCGCTTTGCGCCAGATCTCCGGTTCACTGGTGGCCCGTTCGTGGGCCATGCCGATCGCCCACTTGTTGTTCTCAACCACGAAGAGAATGGGCAGTTTCCAGAGCGCCGCCATGTTCAGGCACTCAAAGAACTGACCGTTGTTGCAGGTGCCGTCACCGAAGAAGGCGGCGGTGACGGAATCGCTGCTGGCATCCCCGAGGCCATCGCGCTTGTAGCGGCTGGTGAAGGCGGCTCCGAGAGCCACCGGAATCCCCTCGCCGATGAAGGCATACCCGCCCAGCAGATGGTGCTCGCGTGAGAACAGGTGCATGGAGCCGCCACGGCCCTTGCTGCAACCGGTGGCCTTGCCGAACAGTTCGCTCATCACCTCACGGGCCGGCACGCCGCAACTAAGGGCATGGACGTGGTCGCGGTAGGTGCTGCAGAACCAGTCGTGCTGGGCCTTCATCGCCTTGATCACCCCGGTGGCGACGGCTTCCTGGCCGTTATAAAGATGCACGAAGCCGAACATCTTGCCCCTGTAATACATCTCGGCGCACTTATCTTCAAAGCGCCGGCCCAGGGTCATGTCGCGGTAGAGCATCAAGCCCTCCGAACGGTTCACCATGGCCGGAGCGGCAGCGGCGAAGGCGGCCAGGCGTTGGGCGTGGCTGCCGACGCTCTCTGGCGCTTCAGCGGGGAGTGTGACAGCAAACTCCTGGGTCATGGCAGGGATGCCGGGTTCTATTGATGGCGACTGTACGGGGTCCAAACTCGAAGGGGAGTCAAAATCGATGCCGCTGCTTACACTCGGCGCACTGACGACCCACGCGGGTCTGGGAGCCGCTGCGATTGGAACTTCCGATCGATCACTACCGCTTGCTGGGGGTGAGTCCTGCCTCCGACTGCCAGACGGTGCTGCGCACCTTGCAGCACCGTCTGGATCACCCACCCAAGCAGGGATTCAGCCACGAAGCGCTGCAGAGCAGGGCCGCCTTGCTCCGCTCCAGCGCCGACCTGCTCAGCGACGAAGATCGGCGCAGTGCCTATGAAGCCGATCTGATTGCCTTCGAGGGCAGCGGCGGAGATGGCGCTCCCGGACTTGACGTGCCTAGCAGCAAGGAGTTGGGCGGACTGCTGCTGCTGCTGGAGGCCGGTCAGCCGTTGGACAGCTTCGAAGCAGCACGACGCAGCCTGCAGCCTCCCCAGACGCCGGCCTTGGGCAGCTCCCGCGAAACCGATCTCACCTTGTTGGTCGGTCTGTCCTGCCGCCAGGCCTCGTCCGATCTGCGCGATCAGCGGCACTTCGAGGCGGCGGCTTCTCTCCTGCAGCAAGGGCTGCAGCTCTTACAACGCATGGGCCAGGCACCGGAGCAGCGACGCCAGCTCGACAGCGACCTCCACGCCCTGCTGCCGTTCCGGGTGCTGGATTTGCTCAGCCGCGACCTGGCCGCCAGCCATGAGCGTCAGGAAGGACTGCGCTTGCTTGAGGTGCTGGTCAAGAAACGGGGAGGTCTCGAAGGCGACAGCGACCCTGAATTGCCGCGCCAGGACTTTCAGTCCTTCTTCAAGCAGATCCGCCAGTTCCTCACCGTTCAAGAGCAGGTGGATCTCTTCGGCCGCTGGGCCGGTGAAGGATCGCCCACCGCCGAGTTCCTGACCAGCTACGCCCTCACCGCCTCCGGTTTCTCCCAGCGCAAGCCCGAGCGGATAGCCGCGGGCCTGGAGCGGTTGGCGGCCAGCGGCCAGCCCGGCGTCGGGCCCTTCCTCGCCTGCCAGCACCTGCTGCTCGGCCAGGTTGATACAGCCCACAGCCACTTTGAAGCCAGCGCCGGCGAAGATCTACGCCGTTGGGCCGAAGCCCAGGGTGATGACCCCCTCGCCCAGCTCTGTGCCTATTGCCGCGACTGGCTCTCCAGAGACGTGTTGCCGGGCTACCGCGATATCGAAACCGATGCCGATCTCGAGGCCTATTTCGCCGATCGTGACGTCCAGGCCTACGTCGAGAAAAAGGATCTGGCACCGGCTGCCTGGGTGCCAACGGCTCTTGGTCAAGGCGTGAGCGCTGCGGACTGGCCAGCTCTCGGCGAGTCAGGCAACGGCGAAAGCCTGACGTCAGTTCAACCTGTTGAGCCCTTCGGCAGCGCTGAGCTGCCTGCCCAGCCCTCCCCGCGGCGCCAGGGTCGGGGGCTGCCCTGGCTATGGCCCGCTGGGCTCGGCCTGGCAACGGTTGCCGTCGCGGCTGGGTCCTGGATCGCCTTTCGCCCCCTTAATCCGAGCCCAACTGCTCCTTCGCCGTCGCAGGCCGGCTCCTCAGCGGTCAAACCCGATCCAGCCAAACCCGATCCCGGCAAGCCAGATCCCAGCAAGCCAACGCCGCCCCCGGCGGTGGCTGCGCTCAGCCTGCCGCTCAAGGCCCAGGCCCCCAGCGACGCCGAGATTCAGGGCTTGCTGGAGGCCTGGCTCAAGACAAAGGCGGAGGTGCTCGATGGCAAGACCCCCGGCCGCCCGCCGGGCGAGCTGGCACGGCCGGCCCTGGTCGCCTCCCTCCAGGCTGAAAGGCGCAGCCACGTGGCCCGGGGTGAACGCAAGCAGGTGAAGGCTGAAGTGGAGCAGCTCACTGTGGTCAGCCGCAGCCCACGGCGGATCGAAATCAACGCCCAGCTCGGTTACAGCGATCAGACCACCAACCTCGCTGGCGCCGTGCAGCAGCGCACACCTGCGATCACGGTGCGCAACACCTACGTGTTCGGCCGCGACGGCGATACCTGGAGGCTGGCCGGCTGGCGGCAGCGCAGCTGATCCGTCCGGTGCCGGTCGGTTTTTAGGATCACAGCGCGATAGCGCGTTCTCCCAGCCCGGGCCTTTCCATGTTCGATGAGCTCTCCCAGCGTTTTGAAGACGCGGTCAAAAGCCTGAGGGGCCAGGACAAGATCACCGAAAGCAACGTGGAGGGGGCGCTCAAGCAGGTGCGGCGCGCCCTGCTCGAAGCCGATGTGAGCCTGGAGGTGATCAAGGTCTTCATCGAAGACGTGCGCCAGCGGGCGGTGGGCGCCGAGGTGGTGCGCGGGGTGAGTCCCGATCAGCAGTTCATCCAGCTGGTGCACCAGGCTCTGGTGGAGGTGATGGGAGGGGCTAACGCGCCTTTGGCCAAGGCCGAAGCGGCCCCCACGGTGATCCTGATGGCCGGCCTGCAGGGGGCGGGCAAGACCACCGCCACCGCCAAGCTCGGTCTGCACCTCAAGGAACAGGGTCGCCGTGCCCTGATGGTGGCCGCCGACGTGTACCGGCCAGCGGCTATCGATCAGCTGCGCACCCTCGGTGAGCAGATCGACGTGGAGGTATTCAGCCTCGGAACGGCGGCGAAACCCGAGGAGATCGCCGCGGCTGGTGTGGCCAAGGGCCGCGCCGGAGGCTTCGACGTGGTGCTGGTGGACACGGCCGGCCGCCTGCAGATCGACTCCGGGATGATGGAGGAGATGGTGCGGATCCGCGCTGCCGCCCAGCCCGATGAGGTGCTGCTGGTGGTGGATTCGATGATCGGCCAGGAGGCGGCCGAACTCACCCGCGCCTTCCACGACCAGGTGGGGCTCACCGGCGCGGTGCTCACCAAGCTCGACGGCGACAGCCGTGGCGGTGCCGCCCTTTCGATCCGCCAGGTGAGCGGTGCCCCGATCAAGTTCATCGGCACCGGCGAGAAGGTGGAGGCCCTGCAGCCCTTCCACCCGGAGCGCATGGCCAGCCGGATTCTCGGCATGGGGGATGTGCTCACCCTGGTGGAGAAAGCCAGCAAGGAGGTGGAACTGGCGGATGTGGAGAAGATGCAGCAGAAGCTGCAGGAAGCCACCTTCGACTTCTCCGATTTCGTTCAGCAGATGCGGATGATCAAACGGATGGGCTCCCTGGGTGGCCTGATGAAGATGATCCCCGGCATGAACAAGATCGACGACGGCATGCTCAAGCAGGGCGAAAGCCAGCTCAAACGCATCGAAGCCATGATCGGCTCGATGACCGAGGCCGAGCGCAAGCAACCCCAGCTCCTCGCCGCCCAACCCTCCAGGCGCCGGCGCATTGCCGCCGGCAGTGGCCACACCCCGGCCGATGTGGACAAGGTGCTCGCCGATTTTCAGAAAATGCGGGGGATGATGCAGCAGATGACTCAGGGCGGCCTGCCCGGGATGGGTGGGATGCCGGGCATGGGCGTTGGTTTCCCTGGTCTGCCGGGCATGGGTGGTGGCATGCCTGGCATGGGAGGACTGCCCGGTCAGCAGGGCCTGCCTGGAGCGGGCCCTGGGCGCGGCGGCAGTTCCCGCAAGCCCCACCGCCCGGCTAAGCCGGCCAAGAAGCGCAAGGGATTCGGCTCGCTCTAAGCCCATCTGCGTGGGCGGCTGAGCCGCCTGCAGCAGTGCCAGGCCGCGCGGATTGGCGATCCGATCAAAAATCACTGCTGAAACGACCGCTCCTGATTATAAAAAACTTCAAATCTTGATGGCTAAATTCTACTTCTCCTGTTCCTTTGCGTCCTCCGCCCACGGGCTCACGCGTCCAAGGCCAGGGGGTGTCGCGGTAGGATCTCGGTTTGGAAGCCAACTGACTCCGTCTCAATGATCAAGCTCCGCCTGAAGCGGTTCGGCAAAAAGCGTGAAGCAAGCTTCCGCTTGGTCGTCACCAACAGCACCTCCCGCCGGGATGGCCGTCCGCTCGAAGAGCTGGGCTTCTACAACCCCCGCACCAAGGAGACCCGGTTGAACACCGAAGCGATCCGGGTGCGTCTCAGCCAAGGCGCCCAACCCACCGACACCGTGCGCTCCTTGTTGGAGAAAGGTGGCTTGATCGAGCGAACCATTCGTCCCGGTGAAACCGTCGGCAAGGCCAAGCAGGCTGCCGCTCGTGAAGCCGTGATCAAAGCCGCGGCCAAGGAAGCTGCGGACGCCAAGGCTGCTGCCCAAGAAGCCGCTGCCGAGGCCGCCGCCGCTGAAGCCAAAGCAGCTGAGCCTGAACCCGAACCTGCCGTCGCCGAAGCTTGAGCGCTCGCCCCATGGCCGGGGCAGAACGCGTCCATTCGTTTGTGATCGATCTCCCCGATCAAGCTTCGGCTCTAGCCTTGGCTGGGGAGGCCGAAGCCACCCTCCATCGCCTGGAGGCCCTCACGGGCGCTTCCCTGGTTTTGCGTGGCCTGCAGCTGGTGATCCAAGGGCAGGCTGAGCAACTCGAGCGGGCTTCTGCTCTTGTGGAGTTGATCCGTCCGCTCTGGCTGGAGGGCCAGTCGGTGGGTCAGATGGATCTGCAGACGGCCCTGGCGGCTCTCGATTCCGGCAGCGGCGAGGAGCACCGTGCGCTCGGCAAGCGTGTGCTGGCCCGCAGCTTGAGTGGCAAGTTGTTGCGGCCTCGCACCCTGGGTCAGCGGGCCTACGTGGAGGCGATCGAGCAGCACGACCTCACCCTGGCCCTGGGACCGGCAGGCAGTGGCAAAACCTTGCTGGCCACGGTCCAGGCCGTGCGCATGCTGAATGAACGCCGTGTCGAAAGGTTGATCCTCACCCGGCCGGCTGTGGAAGCTGGCGAGCGCTTGGGTTTCCTTCCCGGTGACCTGCAGCAGAAGGTGGATCCCTACCTGCGACCTCTGTACGACGCCCTGCACAGTCTGCTGGGAGCCGACCGCACCACAGGGATGCTGGAGAGGGGTGTGATCGAGGTGGCGCCGCTGGCCTACATGCGGGGACGCACCCTGGCTGATGCGTTCGTGATCGTGGATGAAGCACAGAACACCACGGCCGCCCAGATGCGCATGGTGCTCACCCGCCTGGGGGAGAACTCGCGGATGGTGGTGACAGGCGATCCCAGCCAGGTTGACTTGCCTGCCCACCAGGTCAGTGGTCTCAGCGAGGCCGCCCGGGTGCTCGACGGGGTCGAGGGCGTGGCGATCTGCACCCTGACGGTCGCCGATGTGGTGCGCCATCCGCTGGTTCAGCGGGTCGTGCAGGCCTACGCCCGACTGGATGCCGAACGCCATGGCGAAGAGCCAAGGCAGCCGCCCCGTGAGGGCCCCAGATAGGGAGATCCACACTCCCTCGGCCCGGCGGCGCTGGCAGGATAAGGGAGTTCGAATCTTGAGCCATGCCGGCCAGCAGCAATTTCCAGGAAGCGATCCGCGAGGCCCAACAGGGTGCCCTTGTGGGCCCCAACGTGGTCAACAAGGCCCTGCCCTATGTGGGCGGCGGCATGGTGCTCACCGCCGCTGGTGTGATCGGTGGCCTGTCGTTGATCGGCAACCCGATCTTCATGCCTCTGTTCTGGGTGGCCCTGATCGGCAACTTCGTTCTCTTCTTCGTGGCGCAGAACGCGGCGATGAAAGGCAACAACGGCACGGCTCTGCCGATCCTGGCGGCCTACAGCCTGATCACCGGCTTCACGCTCAGCGGCATCGTGGCGATGGCGATCGGCACGGCCGGCATCGGTGCGATCGGCACGGCAGCCCTGGCCACCGGCATCACCTTTGTGATTGCCTCGATCGTGGGCCGCAACATGAGCGACAGCCTCGGCCAGGCCCTCAGTGGCGTGGTGGGGCTGGGCATCGTTGGTCTGCTGATTGCGATGGTGGTTCAGATCGTCGGTGGCATCTTCATCCCGGGTTTTGGCGGCAACAGTTTTGAACTGCTGATTGCCGGCTTCGGCACCGTTCTGTTTGTGGGGGCCGCTTTCGTCGATTTCTACACGATGCCGCGCACCTACAACGACGACCAATACCTGGCCGGTGCCCTTGGCAT
Source organism: Synechococcus sp. SynAce01 (assembly GCF_001885215.1). Taxonomy (GTDB): domain Bacteria; phylum Cyanobacteriota; class Cyanobacteriia; order PCC-6307; family Cyanobiaceae; genus Regnicoccus; species Regnicoccus frigidus. The sequence continues at coordinate 2,321,856 of NZ_CP018091.1, forward strand.
GTATCTCACCTATATCAATCTGTTCATCTTCATTCTGCGTCTGATCATCGCTCTCAACGGCGGCGGTCGTCGCAACTGAATTCTTTGCTAGAGAAGTAGCATCGCCAGAGCTTCGGCTCTGGCTTTTTTATGGCTTGACTCAGTCTTCGGTCCCGTTACCCTTCACCCCTTCTTCAGCCAGGCAGGCAGCGCATGACCAAAACCGCTCTGATCACAGGAATCACAGGCCAGGACGGCAGCTATCTTGCCGAGTTGCTACTTGACAAGGGCTATCAGGTGCATGGCATCAAGCGGCGGGCCAGCAGCTTCAACACCAGCCGCATCGATCACCTCTACCAGGATCCGCATGAGGGTGATCCCCGCCTGGTGCTCCATTACGGCGATCTCACCGATTCCACCAATCTGATCCGGATCGTGCAGCAGGTGCAGCCCGATGAGATCTACAACCTCGGCGCCCAGAGTCATGTGGCGGTGAGCTTCGAGAGCCCGGAATACACCGCCAACGGCGATGCCCTCGGCACCCTGCGCATTCTTGAGGCGGTGCGCATTCTTGGCCTCACGTCGAAAACACGGATTTATCAGGCCAGCACCAGCGAGCTCTATGGCCTGGTGCAGGAGACCCCCCAGAAGGAGACCACCCCCTTCTATCCCCGTAGCCCCTACGGCGTGGCCAAGCTCTATGCCTACTGGATCACGGTGAATTACCGCGAGGCCTACGGCATGTATGCCTGCAACGGCATCCTGTTCAACCACGAAAGCCCGCGGCGTGGCGAAACCTTCGTGACCCGCAAGATCAGCCGTGGCCTGGCGCGGATCGCTGCCGGCCTCGATCAATGCCTGTTCATGGGCAACCTCGACTCGCTGCGCGACTGGGGCCACGCCCGCGATTACGTGGAGATGCAGTGGCGGATGCTGCAGCAGGACACCCCGGAGGATTACGTGATCGCCACCGGCCGCCAGGAGAGCGTGCGCCGTTTCATTGAGCTCTGTGCCCTGGAGCTGGGCTGGGGTGGCATCGACTGGCGGGGTGAGGGCCTGGGCGAAACCGGGCACCGCGCCGATAGCGGTGCCCAGGTGGTGCGCATCGACCCGCGCTATTTCCGTCCAGCGGAGGTGGAAACTCTGCTGGGCGATCCCACTAAGGCCCGCGAAAAGCTGGGTTGGACGCCCACCACCACCCTGGAGGAGCTGGTGGCGGAGATGGTTGAAGCCGATCGGCAGGATGCCGCCAAGGAAGCCACGCTCCGCCGTGAAGGTTTCACGGTGGTGGGTTCGATGGAGAATCCACCGGCTTTGTTGCGGTCTTGAGAGGCGTCGGGAGCCAACCATGAGCCTGACCCCTACGACCTTGATCCAACAGGACGACCGCATCTTTGTGGCCGGTCATCGGGGCATGGCGGGGAGTGCCATCTGCCGGGCCCTTGCTGCCAGGGAGTACGGCCATGTCTTGACGGCCGGGCGCGACGAGCTTGACCTGCTCGATCCGGTGGCGGTGCAGGCCTGGTTTGCCGCGAATCGCCCCGATGTGGTGGTGCTGGCGGCGGCGAAGGTGGGCGGGATTCTGGCCAACAGCACCTACCCCGCCGACTTCCTGCTCGAGAATCTGAAGATCCAGAACCATGTGATCGAGAACGCCTGGCGCCATGGGGCGCGCCGGCTGTTGTTTCTCGGCAGCAGCTGCATCTACCCGAAATTCGCCCCCCAGCCGATCACCGAGGAATCGCTGCTCACCGGGCCATTGGAGCCCACCAACGCCTGGTATGCGATCGCCAAGATCGCCGGCATCGAACTCTGCCGGGCCCTGCGCCAGCAGCACGGCTTTGATGCGATCAGCCTGATGCCCACCAATCTCTATGGCCCTGGCGATAACTACCACCCCACCAACAGCCATGTGCTGCCGGCCCTGATTCGCCGCTTCCACGAGGCCAGGCAAGCCGCTGCGGCGCGTGTCACCTGCTGGGGCAGCGGCAACCCGCTGCGGGAGTTTCTGCACGTGGATGATCTGGCCGATGCGGCGCTGTTCTGCCTGGAGCGCTGGCAGCCGGCGATCACCGCGGCCGATCCCGATCCGCTGCAGTTCCTCAACGTGGGCACCGGCCTGGATCTGCCGATCCGGGAGCTTGCCGGCCTGGTGGCCGAAGCCGTGGGCTACGAGGGCGAGATCCTCTGGGACACGAGCAAGCCCGATGGCACCCCGAAAAAACAACTCGACGTCAGCAAGCTGGCGGCCCTCGGCTGGAAGGCCCGCATTCCCCTGGCCGAAGGCCTGCGCCAGACCGCCCAGGCCTATGCCCTCAGGGTTGCCACCGACGGGCCATCCGTTCGCCGCTGAACTTGGCTTCCTGGCCATCGATCGAGGGCCTCATCTCAGCGATCAGGTGGCAACGGAATGGACGGCGACCGCGATGGATTGTTTCTGTTCTTCGTCGTAGCCCCATCGCTTCAAGAACCCCACGTCTTCCCCCTGGCCGCCGGTGGCTGCCAGCAACGTTTCCAGCCTCTGCTTGACAGCCCCCGGTTCCAGCCCACGCAACAGATCCCGACAACGGCGTTGGACGCGCAGCGATTTGTCCTGTTGCTCACTGTCGCCGCTGCGGCCGTGGTGCTGCGCCATGGCCGTGCTCATGGCCAGGTTGCGTGCTGTGAGATCCACCACCGCTTCGCCAGCGATGCGCAGTTGCAGCACCAGGGCCTCCGGCAGCCGGTCCATCAGGGCGCTGTCTCCGGCCAGCGAGACCACGAAGAAGCCGCGGGCGCCGTCTCGGCTGGCCACCAACTCCCCGACCCGATCGGCGATCACCTCATCGCTCAGTTCACCGTTCTCCCAGAGCCCCAGCCAATGGTTGGCGATCTCCATTGCTTCGGCAAAGTCAGGTACCTTGGCGGTGGAGGCACTCTGGGGCGATGACATCGACATGGTGACGGGTCAGGCTGTCACTGTTGAGCGTATGCAAAACCCAATGCCGCCGGGGCCCGGCATGATCGATAGCGCTCCCGATGGCTTCCGCTCTGGCTTCGTCGCCCTGATCGGTCGGCCGAATGTGGGCAAGTCGACCCTGCTCAACCAGTTGGTGGGCGAGAAGGTGGCGATCACCTCCCCGGTGCCCCAGACCACCCGCAACCGGCTGCGGGCGATTCTCACCACCCCCGCCGCCCAGCTGGTGCTGCTGGACACCCCTGGCATCCACAAACCTCACCACTTATTGGGCGAGCGGCTGGTCAAAAGTGCCCGCGGTGCCATCGGTGAAGTCGACTTGGTGCTGTTGCTTGTGGATGGCAGTGAGCCGGCCGGGCGCGGCGACGCCTTCATCGTCCAACTCCTCCAGCATGGCCGGGCTCCGGTGTTGGTGGCGCGCAACAAGCAGGATCTCGTTGATCCCGCCGCCGCCGTTTCCCTGCAGAACAGCTATGCCGATCTGCTCGAGGAGCATGGACTCAACGCGGCCCAGATCGATTGCAGTGCAAGCACCGGGGCGGGCTGCCTGGAGCTGGTTGACGCCCTGGCCGCCCAGCTGCCCCTCGGCCCCTACCTCTATCCCAGCGACACAGTCAGCGATCAGCCCGAGCAGCTGCTGCTCGCCGAGCTGATTCGCGAGCAGGTGCTCACCCACACGCGCGAGGAGGTGCCCCATTCGGTGGCTGTGCAGGTGGAGCGGATCGTTGAAGATGGCAAGCGCACCGCCGTGCTGGCCACGGTGCTGGTGGAGCGATCCAGCCAGAAAGGCATCCTGATCGGCAAGGGCGGGTCGATGCTCAAGGAGATCGGCACGGGCGCCCGCCATCAGATGGAGAAGGTCTTCGACGGGCCGGTTTATCTGGAGTTGTTCGTCAAGGTGGTGCCCAACTGGCGGCGCAGTGCCTCGCGGCTGGCCGAGCTGGGTTACAGCGGCGATTGAGCCTGGCTCCTGCAGGATGGGGGCTTCTCAGCCTGGCTCTGCCGTGACCGGCTCCTCACCCAGTTTTCCACCCACCACGTTGCCGGCCTTCCTGGAACTCTGTGCGGGCCAGTGGATGGGTCTGCGCAGTCAGTTCTCGACCTCCCCCACCCCGGAGACTGCCCCGCCTGACTCCAGCACGTCTGGCCCTGGCGACGATGACGCCTGGCACAGCAGTGAAAGGGGCGACGTGGTGGTGAGCTTCGAACCGTCCCGCTCTCCCGCCACACTCGGCAGCCTGCTGGTGACCGCTCCCACCGGAACAAGCCAGCGGCTCGTGTTCCAGGTCGATGGCCGCCTAAGCGAAGAAGACGGCAGCGCCGGAACACAGCCGCAAACGCCACTGCTGGGCCATTTGATCGGCCATTGGCAGCTCTGGACCGATGGCAGCCTGGAGCTCAGCGGCGAACGGGGCGGCAGACAGTGGAAGGAGCGGATCTGGTTCACCAAGCCGAACCTTCGGTTGCGCAGCAGAGTCGAGCACAACGCGGATGACAGTGCCGCTTCTGCCTACTTCTGTTCGGAGATTCGCCGGGTGTCGGCGGCGTGAGTGGCTTGCGCCTCGATGTGATCAGCCTGGCGCCGGAGGCCTTCGCGCCGCTCCAGGGCCTTGGCGTGATTGGCCGGGCCTTTGGCGCTGGTCTGGCGGAACTTCACACCCACAATCCCCGGGACTTCGCCACCGATCGCTACCGCAAGGTGGATGACGAGCCCTACGGCGGTGGTGCCGGCATGGTGCTCAAGCCCGAACCGGTGTTCGCCGCCTTCGAGTCGATTCCGCTGCTGCCGCGCCGGCGGGTGCTGCTGATGAGCCCGCAGGGCCAGCCGTTGCAGCAGCAGGATCTGCGCCGTTGGGCCGGCGATTACGGCCAGCTGGTGTTGCTCTGCGGCCACTACGAGGGCTTCGACGAGCGCATTCGCGGCCTGGCTGATGAGGAGGTTTCGATCGGTGATTTCGTGCTCACCGGCGGTGAGCTGCCGGCGATGACTGTGATCAATGGCGTTGTGCGACTGCTTCCTGGCACCCTCGGTGCCGCTGCTTCCCTGGACGAGGAAAGCCACACCTCCCTGTTGCTGGAGCACCCGCACTACACCCGCCCAGCCAGCTTTCGCGGCCTGGACGTGCCCCAGGTGCTGCGCAGCGGCGACCACGGCGCCGTTGCCCGTTGGCGCGCCGAGCAGCAGCAGCAACGCACCCGTCAGCGCAGGCCCGATCTCTATGCCCGCTGGCAGGCCCAGAGCACGCCCTGACCTGGGCAGCTGACCTGCGCAGCAGCCGGATCGCGGGGCTGGGAGACTGGACGGATGCAAACGGGCTGAGGGGGATGCAGCTGCGCATCGGCAACGGATACGACATCCATCGCCTGGTGGCGGGTCGGCCCTTGATCCTGGGCGGTGTGCGCCTGGATCATCCGCTCGGGCTCGATGGCCATAGTGATGCTGATGTGCTCGTGCATGCCCTGATCGACGCCCTGCTCGGTGCCCTCAGCCTCGGCGACATCGGCCTCCATTCCCCCCCCGAGGACCCGCGCTGGAAGGGGGCCGACAGCCTGCTGCTGCTCGAGCAGGTGAGCGGCCTGGTGCGCCAGCGCGGCTGGCAGGTGGTCAATGTGGACACGGTGGTGGTGGCGGAGCGCCCGAAGCTCAAGCCCCACATCGAAGCGATGCGGGCCGCCATCGCCGCGCGTCTGGGTGTAGCCCCTGAGCAGGTGGGGGTGAAGGCCACCACCAACGAGGGGCTGGGGCCGACAGGTCGCCAGGAGGGCATCGCTTGCCATGCCGTCGCCCTTTTGCAGCAACCATGAGCAGGGCCCTGGTGATCGGCCTCGCGGCGCTGTTCCTGGTGGGTCTGCTGGCTCTGGGCTGGGCTTGGCCCTTTCTGGGGACTGCCCGGGCCAGCAGCCTGTCGCTGCAGGTCGGTGCGAGTGAAGTGGTGGAGGTGCTGCGCCTGAAAGTGCCCGCCGAGCAACGGGGCTGCTGGCTGCAGGCCGAAGCGCTGAGCTGGGACCCCTGGCTGCGCCAGCAAACTGGTTACCGGGGCCGGCAGCTGTTCTGGGATGCCAAACGCCAGGAAGGCGTGCTGCTGATCGGCTGGGCTCGCCGCGCCGACTGGCAGGCGATCACAGCGGAAAATGTGGCGGTGGTGCAGAGCCGCTTTGAAGCCGACGCCCGCCGTTGTCTGGGTCTCAAAGACGCCCGGCCGCCACAGGCCGAGGCCGCTCAGCCAGAAGGGACGCTTGATTCCAGCAACAATCCCTTCCCCCTGATCAGCAGCGAGGAATGGCTGCCGGAGCTCACCGGCGACCCGTTGGATCCCCAGCGATGACAGGCAACGCTCCGGCCCCGGCGCCGCAGGATGGCTGGATCGACGGACTGGCCGAGCTGGACCTGGAGCGGAGCGCCCGTCTGGGCATGGCCGAAGCAATCTGGGGAGAAGACAAGAGCCCCGCCCAGATCAGCGCCATCCTCGAGCGCCTCGGCGCACTCGGTGCTGTGGCCCTGGTCACCCGGGTGTCGGCGGAGAAAGCCAGCACCGTGCTGGAGCAGTTCCGCCGACACCGGGCCCAAGCCATGCCCATTTACCACCGTGAGGCTCGTTGCCTCAGCTTTGGAACCTTGCCGGAGCTGGAGTCCGCAGCTGGGCCTGCTCGTGTGGCGATCGTCTGCGGCGGCAGCAGCGACCTGGTGGTGGCCCACGAAGCGCGCCTGGCTCTGCGCTGGGCAGGGCTTGGCGCCGATCTGCTGGTGGATGTGGGGGTGGCCGGCCTGCAGCGGCTGCTGGGCAAGCTGGAGCAGTTGCGGCAGGCCCGGGTGTTGATCGCCTGCGCCGGCATGGAAGGGGCCCTGCCCACCGTGCTGGCCGGCTTGCTGCCGCAGCCAGTGATCGGTGTGCCGGTTTCGGTGGGCTACGGGGTGGCCGCCGGCGGCATGGCGGCCCTGAACGGCATGCTGGCGAGCTGCTCTCCGGGTCTGAGTGTCGTGAACATCGACAACGGCTACGGGGCCGCCATGGCGGCCGTCCGCATCCTCAGAGGTGCTGCAGCTGCGGATAGGCGGTAAGAAGTTCTTCGGTACTGAGCACCTCCCCTTCGCCTTCCGGCTGCCAGATCACTTCGAGCGCCAGCAGATCGGTCGCCGAGACCGCACCGATCAGACGCAGACCTTCGCGCAGGCTTTCGGCGCTGTTGACGGTCTTGACGGGCAGGCGGCTGCGGCTGGCGACCAGCAGGGTGATGGCGATGAAGTCGCTGGTGGCATCGGCATTGCCCGCCGTTACAGCGGAATCCTGCAGGCGTTGGCCGGCCACGTTCGAGGTCACTTCGCTGCGCAACTTGCTGCGCTCGGTCATCGAGAGGCGGTTGAAGGTGGACTCCGCGCTCACGAAAGGCACCTGGCCCACTTCGCAGTTGGCATAGACCCAGAGCTCGGGCTGACGCATCAGGGCTAGGCAGGTTTCCTGCAGCACCTTCTGCAGGCCGGCGCTGTTGGAGGTGTTGGCCGTTTCGGCCAGCCGGCGCAGATCCTGCTGCAACTCGCGGGCATTGGCCAGCAAGCCAACCTGCAACTGGGCCACCGCCACCGGGCCATCGGGCTTGGTGACATAGCTGCGCCCATTGGCCGACGGCAGGGCACCACCACCGCCGCCTGCCCCACCGCCGCGCAGGGCGTTGACCAACACCCCGGCGATCGTCATCAGGATCAGGAAGCCGAACAGGCCGCCGCCGCCGAATCCGAACATCGGGATAAGGAACGGGAATCCGATCCCGCCACCGCCGAATCCACCGCCACCCCGAGCGCCACCGCGAAAATTACCGGCGCCGCCGCGGGAAAAGGAAGGAGCGGAACGGAAGCTGCCGCCACCGATGCGGCCACCGCGGGCGGCGTCACTGGGTTGGGGATAGGCAAATAGAAACAGACCAGACGCCAGCAGGGGCAACAGCAGCCAGATGGAGAGTCGACGCAGCATCGAAGAACGAAAGAAAGAACGGGGAGAGGGCACGGGAGAGACCGGACGAATCGCCCATAAAACATGCATTGAATCTAGGAACCCCCTCCAACGATGGTGACCACCTCAAGGCCATCACGAGCCTGTACCGCTTGGTTTGGCCAGTGCTTGCGCGCCAGGATCTCGCCGTTGAACTCCACCACCACCAGGCGTGGTTCGTAACCAAACCAGCGCAGGGCCGCGTCGAGGCAGAGACCGGCAGGGCAGGGTCGCAACTCGCCGTTGAGCTGAACCATCACCGTTGGCTCCGTGCTCATGAGCTTGCGGCCTGCAGGGTCGCCAGCAGCTGGCGGCAGGCCGCGCCAGGATCCTCTGCCGCCATCACCGCCCGCACCACGGCCACCTGCCTGGCGCCTGCAGCCACCACCGCTCCCAGGTTGCTGGCGTCGATGCCGCCGATCGGAAAGAAGGGAATCGGACTGGTCGCCGCCGCCTGGCGCACATAGGCCAACCCCACCGGCTCACGTCCCGGCTTGGTGGGCGTGGCATGCACCGGCCCCACCCCGACGTAATCGCAGCCGTCGGCCACGGCGGCCTGGAGCTGCTCCAGGCGGTTGGTGCTGCGCCCGATCAGGCGGTCGCGGCCGAGCAGGCGCCGGGCGATGGCCGGGGGCAGGTCCCCCTGGCCGAGGTGGACCCCATCGGCCTCCACGGCCAGGGCCAGATCGATCCGGTCGTTGACGATGAACAGGGCCCCATGGCGGGCGCAGAGCTGGCGCAGGGCGCGGGCCTCGATCAGGCGCTGTTGGTCCTCGGCCTGCTTGGCGCGGTACTGCACCAGACCGACCCCCGCCTCCAGGGCTGCGGCCACCGTGGCTTCGAGCTGCCGCAGCGGCGCATCCGCTGGATCGGTGATCAGATACAGCTGCTCGCTTGCGAGTTGGCGGCGGCGCTGTTCGCCGCTGCCAGCGCTGGCCAGCAGATCCGCCTCCAAGTCGTAGAGGGCATAGCGCAGGCTGGCGGCCTCGGCGGCCAGCACGGGGTCGCTGCTGCGGCCGAATTCCTCCAGCACCCGCAGGGCTTCCTGCACCCGGCCGGCATTGGCGGCCACCACCTGCTCTGGGGCCTGGCGCTCCTGCTGGGCGGGGTGTGCCAGGCCGGCGCCGCCATCGCTGGCGCTGTGGCGGGAGCGTTTGTAGCTGGCGCGGTGGCAGCGACCCAGCCGCTGGCGCATGTCCTTGCTGCGCGCCACCAGATCCTGGCGATCCAGGCCGAAACGGCACCAGTCTTCGATCACCCGCAGGCCCTCGCGGGCGCGATCGAGGTTGGCGTCGATCAAGCGCCGCACGCTGGCTGTCGGTTCCGGGGAAGGGGTCGGATCGGGTGGCATCAGGGCTGCATCAGGGCTGGGATTGGGTGGCGCTGAGATGTGAGCGGCTTAACACGAGCCAAGCATCGTGCCGCGCTGTTCCTAAGTTGGATTCACTCGATCAGGTGGCCCTTGGCCAACGATGCCGGCAGCAGCGAAAATCCGATGCTGGTCCTGATTTCAGGAATTCTGCTGCTCGGAGGCATCGGCGCGTTCATCAGCTGGGGCCTCACCCACGCTTACCCAGCCGGCTGAAATTACCCGGCCGGCTCAAGCCTGAGCAGCTGGCGGGCTTGCTGGGCGTCGGCACTGATCTGGGCACTGAGCTCCTCGAGATTGTCGAAACGCTGTTGCTGGCGCAGCAGGGCCACTGGCTCCACCTCCAGCTCCCTGGCTTCGAGATCCAGCTCCCGATCCAGCAGGTGCACCTCCACGGCCGAAGAGGCCAGCGGGTCCACGGTGGGTTGGCGGCCGAGATTCATCACCGCTGCCATCACGTCCGACAAGCCGCTGCGGCCAACCAGGCGCGCCCAGGCGGCGTAGACCCCTTCAGCAGGCAGGAATTTGCGACCGTCCACCTGGAGGTTGGCGGTGGGCCAGCCCAGGCCCCGCCCCAGCCCCCGGCCGCGCACCACCGGGCCGCTGAAGCGGTAGGGGCGCTCCAGCAAGCGGGTGGCTTCGCTGATTTGTCCTGCCGCCAGGGCGCGCCGGATGCGGCTGCTGCTGACCCGCTCCTCGCCATCCCAGAGCATGGGCAACACGTGCACCCGCAGCCCATGGCGGTGGCCGATGGCCTGCAGATCGGCGCAGCCGCCGCTGCGCCCCACCCCGAAGCGGAAGTTCTCACCGACGGCCACATCGCGGGCCTCCAACTGCCCCACCAGCACCTGCTCAACGAACGCCTCTGGCGTCAGTGCAGCCAGCTCGTGGGTGAAGGGAACCAGCACCAGTTGCTGGATGCCACAGGGCCCCAGCAGCGCCAGCTTCTCGGTTGGCAAATCAAGCCTTAGCCGGGGCTCGCCGTGGAGCAGCTCGCGGGGGTGGGGCCAGAAACTGACCACCGTGGGCACCAGGCCAGGCGCAGGGTCGGCGGCGATCGCGGCAATCACGCGGCGGTGCCCCTGGTGCAGACCATCAAAACTGCCGAGCGCCAGGGCCGTGGGGCGTAGCGCGTCCCGGGGGGATCGCAGGGGAATCAACGGTGCGTCAGGGCCCTGGTGGAATCCATCTTTCCATGGGGCCGTGGCAAGTTTGGGGTCCGCCCCAGCACGTTTTGCCCCGATGGCTGACCAGCTCGATCTTCAGAGGGTCTCGGCGGCCCTGCGCCGCATCGGCTGGGGGCGGTTCTGGACCCAGCTGGCGCTGGGGGTGGTGGTGGTCGGGGTGTTGCTGTTCAACAACATCAGCGGACGGCTGGCGGCCAACTCCAATCGGGCCCTGGGGCTCGGGCCGGGGCTGTCTCTCACCACCCTGTCGTTTTTGCTGCTGCTCTGGTCGTTGTGGCAGGCCTGGCAGGTGATCCGCTGCGGCCGCGCCCTGGCCAGTCCGGTTCGGCCCAGCCGCGGCGAAACCAGCCGCCTGATCAAACGCAGCCTGCTGATCGACCTGGTCGGGCTCAGCCTGGCGGCTGTCGGCTACCAGGCCCTGGCTGGCAGCCTGTTTGTGCAGGCCTCGATGCAGGTGCCGGGGTTCTTCGGGGCCCAGCTGGCTGTGCCCCCTGGCACCCGCGGCAGCTTGATGGGCTTGCCGATCACCTCGATCGAAATGCTCTCGGTGCTGAGCAACACCCAGGTGCTCTTTGCTCACCTGATCGGTCTCTGCGTCAGCCTCTGGCTGCTGCAGCGGGTGTACCGGCCCTCCTGAGCTGTTGCGCAGACTGTTGAGCAGCCAGTTATTCAGATGCTGGCGCTTTTCGGCTCCCTAATCCCCCGCGCTGGGTGACAGGGACGGCCGAGAGGGCATGGAAGGAAGCGAGGGCAGCTCAGCCACGCTTCCCCGCCAGAACAGTTCGGGCTGCAGGGGGGTGAGGGCGGCACCACCGGCATGGATCTGGGCCACATCGGTGGGCCAGTCAGCCGGGCCAGCTGTGCCCGACTCCAGATCGAACACCACCTCTCCGGCCAGCCAGTAGTAGGTGCGGCCGCGAGGGTCGAGGCGTTTGTCGAATTGGTCGATGTAGCGACGCACCGCCGGCCGGCACCAGCGCAACGGGCCGATCTCGCCGGCCGGGAGGGCCGGCACGTTGAGGTTCAGCAGCAGCCCGGCGGGCCAGCCGGCAGCCACCATGCGCTCGGCCACATCCAGGGTCAGGGTGGCGGCCGGCGCGAAATGGCGCCACTGGAAGCAGGCGCTGCTCACCGCCAGGGCCCGCAACCCCTCAAGGGTGCCTTCCATCGCCGCCGAAACGGTGCCTGAATAGAACACATCGGTGCCCAGGTTGGGGCCATGGTTGATTCCGGACAGCACCAGCTCCGGGGGTCTCTCCAGCAGCCGGCCAAGCGCCAACTTGACGCAATCGGAAGGGGTGCCGCTGCAGGCCCAGGCCGTCACCCCAGGCGCAAACAGGGCATCGGCCCGCTCCGCCCGCAGTGGCGCCTGCATGGTCAGGCCGTGGCCAGTGGCGGAACGTTCCTGGTCAGGGCAGACCACCGTGACCTGGTGGCCCCTCGAAACGGCCTCGGCGGCCAGGGCCTGAATCCCTTCAGCGAAGATCCCATCGTCATTGCTGATCAGGATCCGCAGGAAGGGCATCGTCAGAGCGCACGCAGCAGTAGCCAAGCGAAACTTAGACGGCTTCGATTCATGGCCGCCTCGATCTGTAGCCGCCTCAATCCGTACAGTCAGCCCATCCTGCCCCCGATCCGTGAGCGCCACGATCAGCCTCCAGCAGCTCAGCGAGCAACTCGACAGCCTGGAAGCAGAAGCGGCGGCCGCGATCCAGGCCGCCGGCAGCGCTGCCGATCTCGAGACCCTGCGGGTAGGGCTGCTCGGAAAAAAAGGCCGGCTTTCGGCGGTGCTTGGCGCCATGGGGCGGCTTTCAGCCGAGGAACGTCCCCTGGTGGGTCAACGCGCCAACCGGCTGAAGGAACAACTCCAGGAGCTGCTCGCAGAGCGGTTGGGTGGGCTGAAACGGGCTGTGCTGGAGCAGAAGCTGGAGGGTGAACGCCTTGATGTCACGGCACCGAGCCGGTATGTGCCGGCTGGTCACCGCCATCCACTGATCGCCACGGTCGAGGAAATCGTCGACATCTTTTCCGGCCTTGGCTATCGGGTCGCCGAGGGACCGGAGGTGGAGAGCGACCACTACAACTTCACCGCCCTCAACATCCCGCCCGATCACCCGGCCCGGGACATGCAGGACACGTTTTATCTGTCTGAGTCGACCCTGCTGCGCACGCACACCTCACCGGTTCAGATCCGCCACCTTGAGAGCACGCCCCCGCCGGTGCGGATCGTGGCTCCCGGCAGGGTCTTCCGGCGCGATGCGGTGGATGCCACCCACTCGCCGGTGTTCCACCAGGTGGAGGTGTTGGCGATTGATGAAGGTCTGGATTTCAGCCATCTGCGCGGCACCGTCACCACTTTTTTGCAGCAGTTCTTCGGGGATCTGCCGGTGCGCTTCAGGGCCAGCTACTTCCCCTTCACTGAACCGTCGGCTGAGGTGGATGTGCAGTGGCGCGGCCGTTGGCTCGAAGTGATGGGTTGCGGCATGGTCGATCCAGCCGTGCTCGAAGGGATGGGCTTGGATCCGGAACGCTGGAGCGGTTTCGCCGCCGGCCTTGGTGTCGAGCGCTTCTGCATGGTCCGCCACGGCATCGATGACATCCGGCGTCTGTACAGCAGCGATCTCCGCTTCCTCGAGCAGTTCTGAAGCCGTTGCATCGGGGCGCCCCATAAACTCGACACTTCCTCGCCTGCGATCGGTGCCCTGCGTCGGACTGATCGTCAACGATGGCAAGGACCTGGCCGTGCAGACGGCCAACGCCATCGAAGCCCATTTCAGTGCGGCCGGCACCAGCGTGCTGCGGGTGAGCAGTTCAGGCGGCGTGGTTGGTTTCGCCAATCCCGACCAACATCTCCGGACCCTTGGCTACAGAGCCTGCGTGCCGCCGGAGTTCCACAGCGAGATGGATCTGGCGCTGGTGCTCGGTGGAGACGGCACCGTCCTCTCCGCGGCGCGGCAGACCGCACCGATCGGTGTGCCGATCCTGGCGATCAACACCGGCCACATGGGCTTTCTGGCCGAAACCTACCTGCATGAGCTCGAAGAGGCCCTGACCCAGTTGCAGGCGGGCCGCTGGAGTGTCGAGGAGCGCACCATGCTGGTGGTGAGCGTGATGCGCGGTGAGCAGCGCCGTTGGCAGGTGCTCTGCCTCAACGAGATGGCCCTGCACCGGGAGCCGCTCACCAGCATGTGTCACTTCGAAATTGCCATCGGTGGCCATGTGCCGGTGGACATCTCCGCCGATGGGGTGATCCTCTCGACGCCGACAGGCTCGACCGCCTACGCGCTCAGTGCCGGTGGGCCGGTGATCACTCCCGACTGCCCGGTCCTGCAGCTCACCCCGATAGCCCCCCACTCCCTGGCCTCGCGTGCCCTGGTGTTCAGTGATCGCGAGCCCGTCACGGTGTTCCCGGCCACACCCGAGCGGCTGATGATGGTGGTGGATGGCAGCGCGGGCTGCTACGTCTGGCCGGAGGATCGGGTGCTGATCCGGCGCAGCGAACACCCGGCCCGCTTCGTGCGCCTTCAAGACCATGAGTTCTTCCAGGTGCTGCGCAACAAGCTGGGCTGGGGTCTGCCCCATGTGGCCAAACCGGGCAGCTCCGATCCCGGTCTCAGCCAGCGGGGAGAGCCACGCCGTGGCCGACGATGAACGGCCCCCTGATCCTTCTGGTGGGGCCTGCCGCGGAAGCCCGGGCGGCGAGGCTGGAAGCCTCCGGTTACCGCATCGCCCAACTGGGTGCCCTGCCTGAACCGCCTGCCCTGGTGTTGCTCTGTGGCAGCGAAGGGCTTGCGATGCTCCCCACCCTGCGCCTGACGCTGCCGGGAGTGCCCCTCTTGCTTGATATTGAAACCGACAGCATCGAGGGCCGCTCCAGCTGCCTCAGCGCCGGCGCCGACGACTTCTGGCTCTCCTCGGCTGGATCCAGCGACCTGCTGCTGCGGCTGAGCTCGCACCTGCGCCTGCGCAGTCATCGCCCCCTGCCGGCCAGCAGCCAACTCCAGGTGGCCGATCTCCGGGTTGATACCGGTCGGCGCGAGGTGAGCCGTGCTGGCCGGCTGATCGCGCTCACTGCCAGGGAGTACCAATTGCTGATGGTGCTGATGCGCCATGAGGGCGAAGTGCTCGGCCGGGACCTGCTGCTGCGCGAAGCCTGGGGGGACCCCCAGCAGACCGCCGGCAGCAACGTGGTCGAGGTCTATGTGCGCTACCTGCGCCAAAAGCTCGAGGAGGGCGGCGAACGGCGGCTGATCCACACCTTGCGCGGGCGGGGCTATTGCCTCTGTGAGCGCCAGCCTCCAGCGGCGCCATGACCATGACCTTGGCGGCCCGTCTCGCCCTGGCAGTCACGGGATTGGCGGCGTCTGGACTGGGCTTGTCGGTTCTGGGGATGTCAGCGCTGTCAGTGTCGAGGTTGGCTCCGATCCCGCAGCAAGCGACGACCCCGGCGCAACCCCCCCAGTTCCTGCCGATCGAAGCCCAGTGGTGCTTGGAAGCGGAGCCAGGCCCCTGTATCCAGCTGGAGGTGCCGCGAACCCCCCGCCAGTTCGCCTGGGGACTGATGCAACGCCCGGCCCTTGGCGCGCTGCGGGGCATGTGGTTTCGCTTCGAGCCCGAGGCGCCGCTGAGCTTCTGGATGCACCGCACCCTGGTTCCGCTCGACCTGATCTTCCTGCGGGCCGGCCGGGTCATCGCCATCGAGGCGGCGGCACCTCCCTGCCCGCGCTTGCCCTGCCCCAGCTATCGCTCTCCGGGGCCCGCCGACGGCGTTGTCGAACTTGATGGGGGTGAGGCGGCCCGGCTGGGACTCAGGCCGGGAAGCCCGGTGCTGATCCGCTGGAACGGCGCCCCTTCAGCACCAGCACCGGATTGAGCGGCGACAGGCGGGTGCCATCGGCCAGGGATGCCCCGCGCCAGGCCTGGTGCTGGCTCACCTGCACCTGCAGACCGGCCCGCTCCAGCAGGGGGCGCAGTTCGGCCAGGGCCTCCACCGTCGCCAGTGGCACCACCACCACCCCAGCGGGCCGGAGGCGCTCCAACACGGCCTGCAGCAACGGGGCCCGCTGCCGACCGCCTCCACCGATCAACACCCGGTCGGGGTCGGGCAGGGGAGGGGGGGTGTCATCAGCCCCGGCTCCCACCAGCTCCAGGGCCTCGCCCTCGAGCACCCCTGCCGGATGCACGCCCAGTCGCTGGGCATTGGCGGTGATCAGGGCGGCGGACCCGCCGCGCCGCTCCACCGCCCAGAGCCCCAGGTTCGGGCGCAGCCGCAGGGCCTCCAGACCGATCGAGCCCACCCCGGCGCCCAGGTCCCAGAGCACGCCGTCAGGGGGCAACTCCAGATCGGCCAACAGCTGAACTCGCACCTCCCGTTTGGTCATCAGGCCAGGGCGATCGGGGTGCTGCAGCCAGAGGCCGTCGTCGAGGCCGAACAGCGGCAGCTCGCCCGGATCGGGCGGGGCGGGGGTCTCGGCGATCAAGACCACCAGATGCAGCGGGTCGAGATCGGCGGGAAGGGCCGCCTCCGCCCCCAGGCGCCAGACCCTCTCGTCGGGATGGCCGAGCCGTTCGCAAAGCCAGACGGCATAGGCCGCTTCCAAGCCGGAAGCCCGCAGAATTCGGCGCACCTCCTCGGCACCGCCCCGGCCCGGATCGGTGAGCACCGCCAGGGCGGCTGGCCGCTGCTGCAGCCTGCGGGCCAGGGGTTCGGGCTCGCGGCCGTGCAGGCTGATCCAGCTCGCGTCCTGCCAGGGCCTGCCGATTCGCGCGAACGCCAGCTGCAGGCTGGAAGGTGCAGGATGAAAACGAAGCTGCTCTGATGGGATCTGCTGCAACAGCAGCCGACCGATGCCGAACCAGAGCGGATCGCCGCTGGCCAGCAGCACAGTGGCCCGACCAGCAGCCAGGGAGGCTCGCAGCACCGGGATCAGCTGATCGGGCCTGTCGCTGCTGTGCAGCTCCGCCTGGCAACTCCCCAGACCGCTCAGTAGGCGGGAGGGTGCCGCCAACAGCTGGGCCCTGTGCACCAGCCCCAGGGCCTGGGCAGAGAGGGACTCAAGGCCGCCGGCATCGGTGCCGATCACATCAAGCCTGGCGTCGTTGTTCATGGATTCCAGGTCCCCTCGCCATGATGCCCGGCAGATTGCTGCCGCCTGCCGATGTCCTCCCTGGCCGATCCCGACCGCCGCCAGCGCATCCATGAACTGGTGCTGGCCCTGGTGGGCCGTCAGGGGGAGCTGGAGCTCCTGGCCGGCGACGGGGTGGGTGGCGGTGGCGTCGAGGGTGACCCGGGCCTCTGGCTGGAGCGCAACCGCCGCGTGGTGCTGCGCTATCAGGCCCTGGTGCGTTCGGCCATCACCCTTGATGCCCTGATCGATCAGGACGTGAGCCGCAACCAGTAAGACGCAACCAATGAGCCGCTTGGGGCCAACCTGTTCTGATCAGTTCTGACAAGCTGACTCCACTTTCCCTGGCTCGATGGCGCCTTTCGGTCTTACCGCCTTCTCGAAACTGTTGCGCGGCCGCGGCTCCAGCCAGCCCTATCAGGCACCGGCGGCCAGTTGGCAGCGGCCGTTCGGCCTGGGCTGGGAGGCGCCTTACACCGTCCGTTACGCCAGCAACCTGGATGACGGCCCCAACCACGGCATGCCCCTGGGTGGTTTCGGCGCCGGTTGCTTCGGCCGTGCCCCCGATGGCCAGGTCAACCTCTGGCATCTCGATGGCGGTGAACACTGGTTCGGAGTTCTGCCGGATTGCCAGTTCGCCCTGTTCGAAAACGACGGCACCACCAGCCGCGCCCACGCCCTGGCCACCGCCCCGCAGCGTGACGATTCCCGTCCGCTTGATTCCAGCCAGGAGCCAGGCGAGCCACCCCTGGGCGCCTGGCAGTGGTACCCGGCCAGCACCCCTGAGCAGAGCACCGGCACCTATGCCGCCCGCTACCCCCTGAGCTGGGTCGAGCACAGCGGTGTGTTCAAAGCGTCGGTGGGCTGTGAGGCGTTCAGTCCGATCCTGCCGGGTGATTACCAGCGCAGCAGCTACCCGGTGGCGGTGTTCCGTTGGCGGTTGGCCAATCCCACCGACGCGCCCCTGGACCTGTCGCTGCTGCTGAGCTGGCGCAACACGCTGGGCTGGTTCACCAACACCGATCCCTCCGCCTCCGTCCACTTCCGCGATGACGGCAGCCCGGAGCACACCTACCTGCCGGCGATCGGCCGCGGCGAGGGCCAGCGCAACCGTTGCGTTGATACAGGCGCCCTCCAGGGTGTGCTGCTGGAGGGGCGGCGCAGCCAGCCGTTGGCGGAGGGCGAAGGCCAGTGGTGTCTGGCGGTGCCCGCCGACCTGCCGGGGGTGGAGGTGCTGCGCTGCAGCCGCTGGGATCCCCGTGGCGATGGCGCCGAAATCTGGGAGCCCTTCGCCCGCGATGGCTCGATTCCAGCCAGCGACAACGACCGGCGCAGCACCGCAGGCGAGCAGGCCAGCGCGGCGCTGGCCCTGCGCTTCCGGCTGGAGCCGGGCGCTGAGATCGAATTGCCGCTGGTGATCAGCTGGGACCTGCCGCTCACGGCCTTCGCCACCGGCCAGGGGGCCCTGCGCCGCTACACCGACCACTTCGGCGCCGGTGGCGACAACGCCGTGGCGATCGCCACCGAGGCCTTAGCCGACTGGCCCAGCTGGCGCCAGCAGATCGACGCCTGGCAGCAACCGGTGCTGGAGCGCAGCGACCTGCCCGAGGCCCTGCGCATGGCCCTCTTCAACGAGCTCTACGACCTCGCCAGCGGCGGCAGCCTCTGGACCGCCGCTGGTCCGGAGGATCCGGTGGGTCGCTTCGGGGTGCTCGAGTGCCTCGATTACGCCTGGTACGAAAGCCTCGACGTGCGCCTCTATGGCTCCTTTGCCCTGCTGCAGCTCTGGCCTGAACTCGACAAGGCGGTGCTGCGCAGCTTTGCGCGCGCCATCCCGGCCGGCGATGCCACCCCCCGACCGATCGGCTGGTATTTCACCCAGGGCAAGGGGCGGGTGGAGGCGCCCCGCAAGCTGGCTGGTGCCACCCCCCACGACCTCGGCGCCCCGAATGAGCGTCCCTTCGATGCCACCAACTACACCGCCTACCAGGACTGCAACCTCTGGAAAGACCTGGCCTCCGATTTCGTGCTGCAGGTGTGGCGCAGCTTCAAGCTGGCGCCTGGCGGCGAAGACCTGCGTTTCCTTGCCGATTGCTGGCCCGCTGCCGTCGAAGCCCTGCGCTACCTCAAGCATTTTGATGCCAACAACGACGGCCTTCCCGACAACGGCGGCGCCCCGGACCAGACCTTCGACGACTGGCCACTGCAGGGGGTGAGTGCCTACTGCGGCGCCCTCTGGATCGCGGCGCTGGAGGCGGCCCTGGCGATGGCCCAACGGCTGCAGCTGGAGCTGGGCCTCGACACCGGAGACGTGCAACGGGAGTTCGGCGGTTGGCTGGAGCAATCGCGCGCCAACTTCGATGCCCTGCTCTGGAACGGGGAGTACTACCGGATCGATGCCGAGAGCGGCACGCCGGTGGTGATGGCCGACCAGCTCTGTGGTGATTTTTACGCCCGTCTGTTGGGCCTGCCGCCGGTGGTGGCCGAGGAGCGCTCCCGTTCCTCGCTCGTCGCCATTCGCGAGGCCTGCTTTGAGCGCTTCGAGGGCGGCCGGTTGGGGATGGCCAACGGCCTGCGCCGCGACGGCACGCCGCTGGATCCGGGCGGCACCCATCCACTTGAGGTGTGGACCGGCATCAACTTCGGCATTGCCGCCTATTACCGCCTGATGGGCGAAACGGACACCGCCCTGGCGGTCAGCAGCGCGGTGGTGAACCAGGTGTATGGCGGCGGCCTGCAGTTCCGTACTCCCGAGGCGATCACGGCGACGGGCACCTTCCGCGCCTGCCACTACCTGCGGGCGATGGCGATCTGGGCCCTCTGGGCCACGCACACGGACTGGCAGCCGATCCCGGGCGCCGCGCGGGAACCATGAGCAGAGAAAGCCTGACCATGCCAATCCAGAACACTGGAATCCAGGGTCGATTGGTGCCCGTGGCTTGCCGTCCCCTGATCCTGATGCTCGCCCTGTTGCTGTCGTTTGCTGGCCTGGTGTCCTTCCCCAACGCGGTGATGGCGGCCTCTGGCCCCCTGGCCCAGCTGCACGCCCACCCCGATGCCAACGGCTCGCCGGTGCTGCGCAGCCTTGAAAGCCTGCGTGACCTCGACGACCAGAGCTGGCAGCTGGTGGCTTACCGCGAGGGCCCAGCTGGGGGGGCGTTGCGTCTGCGCCTGGTGGGCTTCCCAGGCAAATTGCGGCTTGAGCACCCCACCCAGCTGCAGGTGCGCTCCGGCCCCTTCAGCTGGAGCTTGGACGACCTCACCCTGGAGAATTCCCAGCTGGCGGTTGATGGCCGCTCGGCCGCGGCGGAATTCGATCTTGAGCCATTGCTGGCCGATCTTTCCCAAGACCGGCCGCTGCGCTTGAAGCTCCCCGGTGCCATTAACGAGCTGGCGGTGCCCCCCTATGTGGTCAAGGAATGGCGGCAATTGATGGGCGTTCAAGCTGTAGTTCCCGCTGCTTGAAACGTCTGAGCGGCGTCATGGGCGGCCTGGTGAAGACCACGTAGCCGTGGCTTTCTGCCACGGGTTTTTCATGGGCTGAGGCTGGTGTTGCCACTACGGTGATATCGAGCGCGAGAGCAACGGGTGAGCGTCTGGCAGCGCTGGATGGACCGCGCCCTGCAGCTGGCGGCGCTCGGCGAAGGCCGCACCAGCCCCAATCCGCTGGTGGGTGCGGTGGTGCTGGCCGCCGATGGCACGCTGGTGGGGGAAGGCTTCCACGCCAGAGCCGGGGCGCCCCACGCCGAGGTGGGTGCCCTGGTCCAGGCGGGTGAACGCGCCTGCGGGGGCACCTTGGTGGTGAGCCTGGAGCCCTGCTGCCACCACGGCCGCACCCCCCCCTGCAGTGAGGCGGTGATCGCCGCCGGCATCTGCCGGGTGGTGGTGGCAATGGCCGATCCTGATCCCCGGATGGCCGGCGCAGGCCTCGCCCAATTGCGGGCCGCTGGAATTGAGGTGATTGAGGCGGTCCGGCAGAGCGAAGCGCTGCGGCTGAACGCGGCCTTCTGCCACCGGGTGCGCAGCGGCCGCCCCCTGGGCCTGCTCAAGTGGGCGATGAGTGTGGATGGACGCACCGCCCTCCCCAACGGCCACAGCCAATGGATCAGTGGCCCCGAGGCGCGCCAGTGGGTTCACCGGCTGCGCGCCGGCTGTGATGCGGTGATCGTCGGCGGCGGCACGGTGCGCGCCGATGACCCCCTGCTCACCAGCCGTGGCCGGCGTTCGCCCGAGCCGCTGCGGGTGGTGCTCAGCCGCCAGCTGGATCTTCCCCCCGGCGCCCAGCTCTTTGACCAGACCGTGGCCCCCACCCTGGTGGCCCACGGGCCTGCTGCCGAACCCAGCCAGCGCCGCCGGCTTCTTCAGGCCGGGGTGGAGTGCCTGGAGCTCGAAGCCTGTGAACCGGCTTCGCTGATGGGGGCCCTGGCCCTGCGCGGTTGCAACCGGGTGCTCTGGGAATGCGGGCCGAGCCTGGCGGCCGCCGCCGTGGCCCAGGGATGCGTGCAGCGCCTGGTCGTTGTCGTGGCCCCGCGGCTGCTGGGCGGCGAGTCGGCGCGAACCCCCCTGGGAGACCTGGGCCTGACGGACGTCAACGCCGCCGCCCGCTGGAGCGAATGCGGCCTCGGGCGGCTCGGTCACGACCGGCTCTGGGAGCTGGTGGCGCCATCAGGCGAACGGCAGTCATGACAACCTGGCCCCATCGCTCTGGGCCCCACCCACTTCACCGACATCTGAATGACGCTTCTGCCTTTCGATCTACAGATTCCGATCCTCGGCCTGCTGCTCGCCGGCGGGCTCTGGTTACTGCTGGAGCTGCTGGCCCGCCGTTTCTCGCCGGGTTCACTGGCGCGGGCCCTGCTGTTGCGCAGCCAGCTCAGTCTTTGTCTCACCGTTGTCGCTGCCAGCTTCAGTTATTGGCTGGCAGGCCTGCTGCCCGCCAGCAAGCTGCCGACACCGCTCAATGAGGCGCAGCTGCGCGACACGCTGGTCAGCATCGGCCTGATCTGGACGGTGCTGCGCTGCAAATCGGAGCTGCTGCGCAAGGCTGATCGCTTTTCCGCCCAGCTCCTGCCCACCCTGCCCAGCAGGGATCGCCTGTTTCTCTTCGACGTTGCCGACAAGTTGATCGGAACGGTGGTGTTCGTGCTGATCACCCTGGCGATCCTCCGGTTGCTGGGGGCGTCCTTAACGGTGTTGGCCACCGCCGGTGGCTTCGGAGCGGCCGCCATCGGTTTCGGCGCCAGAACGATCGTGGAGAACCTGCTCAGCGGCGTCAGCCTCTACATCAATCGACCGTTCGTGGTGGGTGACATGATCCAGATCCCCGCCGACTCACTGATCGGTGAAGTCGAGCAGATCGGCTGGTTCTATACACGCCTGCGCGACCTTGAACGCCAGCCCCTGTTCATTCCCAACGGTGTGTTCACGACCCAGCCCGTGATCAACACCGGCCGCATTGACAGCCGCCGTATCTGGATCGAATTCGGTCTGCGCTTTGAGGATCACCAGGCGATCCAACCGGTGATCGCCGATCTTGAAGCCGCCTTACCGAAGGAGTCAGGGATTGATCTTGCGATGCCGCATGTGGTCCATTTCGTGAGCTACGGCCCCGCGAGCCTGGATCTGCGCCTGCTCTGCTTCTCATCAGGCGGCGACATCATGAATGCCTGGGACCTGCAACAGCGGCTGTTGCTGCAGATCGGTCATGTGGTCAAGGCCCACAATGCCGCCATCCCTTACCCCACCCGCCAACTGTTGAAGGCCTGAGCGCTGCGGCGCCTGAGCCAACACATCCGATCCTCTGTCTGGCCTGTATTCCATAGGTCCAGCCTCGGTGCAGTCGGCAGGGCATTGTCCGTAGCCTTTTGCAACGAGACGTTAAGAGCGTTGGCCAGGCCCCTTCCATGCTTTGTGGACCAGACGTGCTCCCAAGCGATTCCCCCGATCGTTTCAAGGAACATCAGGGTCTGGTCGACGGGCCTGATGCCCTTCTGAGGCGGCAGGCGATCCTGGTTTACGGGGTCTGGGCGGCATTGACGCTGGCTCTGGTTCTGTCGGTCGGCGCAGGCTCCGGCCCGATGTCGTGGCGCAGCCTTGTGCCGGCGCTCGCCGTCAGTATTTGGGCTCTGCTGCTCGGCTCACGCCAGGAGCAGCATCTGCCGCTGGCGGCCCGCCGCTCGGCGGTGGTGTTGCTCAGCCTTCTGGCGGCCCGCTATCTCCACTGGCGCCTGGTCAGCACCCTCAACCTGGCTACCCCTGGAAGCACAAGCCTGAGCCTGGTGATGCTGGCCGCCGAGCTGGCGCTGCTCGCCAACGGCTTCCTGCAGCTCTGGCTCACCTGGGTCAGGCAGCCGCCGATTGAGGCCGAAGCCAGGCTGGCTGCCGCCGACCTCGGCCGGCAGATCAGCGCGACCCCAGCCAGGGTGCCTGCCGTTGATGTGCTGGTGCCCAGCTACGGCGAACCGCTGGAGTTGATCGAGCGCTGCTTGCGCGGCTGCCTGGCCCTCGACTATCCGCTCTTTCGCGTCTGGTTGCTGGATGACAGTGGGCGGCCTGCTCTACAGGAGCTGTGCAAGCAGCTGGGCAGCCGCTATCTCACCCGTGGCTTCACCCAGCACGCCAAGGCCGGCAACCTCAACCATGCGCTGCCGCAGCTGCAGGGCGATCTGATCGCGGTGTTCGATGCCGACGTGGTGCCTCAGCAGGAATTTCTGCGGCGCAGCGTAGGCCTGTTCAGCGACCCGAGGGTGGGCTTCGTCCAGACCCCCCAGACCTACATGAATGCCGATCCGGTGGCTCGAAACCTGCGCCTCGAGCGCTGGCTGATGCCGGATGAGGAGAACTTCTACCGCTGGGTCGAGCCCACCCGCCAAGCGGTGGGCGCCGTGGTCTGCGCGGGCACCTCCTTTCTGATGCGTCGCTCGGCGTTGCTGCAGGTGGGGGGATTCGAAACCGGCACCTCGTCGGAGGATCTGGCCACCGGCATCCGTTTGGCCGCCGCCGGCTACCGCAATCTCTATCTCAATGAAAAGCTGAGCGCTGGCCTCTCCCCACTTTCGATCGGGGCCATGGCCCGGCAGCGCGGTCGCTGGGCCAGCGGCACTCTGCAGATCCTGCGCACCGGTGCCAACCCCCTCCGGATCCAGGGGCTGAGCCTGTGGCAGCGGATCGCCTATCTCGAGGGAATCCTGCACTGGTTCAACGTGATTCCCCAACTGCTGCTGTTGCTGATGCCGCTCAGCCTCGGCCTGCTGGGGGTGGCACCGATTCTGGTGCGTGGACCGGGCTTGCTCGAGGTGGCCCTGCCCTTTTTTCTCAGCCAACTGCTGCTGGTGGGTTGGTTCAGCCGCGGTGCTCGCTCGGCCCTGCTGCCCGAGCTCTACCGCTGGATTTTCCTGTTCCCGATCCTCACGGCGGTGCTCTCCACCCTGGTGGGCTGTCCCCGAAAGTTCAGGGTGACTCCCAAGGCGATCACCGCCCAACGCACCTGGCTGCCGGCCGGCGGTTTGTTTCTCCCCCTGCTGGTTCTGCTTGCCCTGCAGCTGCTCAACCTGCTCCATCTGATCCTCGGGCCAGGCGGCGCTGCCCCGATCGGCCCTGACCAGGCGGCCAGCAGCCGGGCAGCCACCCAGGCCCTCGGTCTCGTCTGGGCTTCGATCAGCGTCGCCACCCTGAGCGTCGCCCTTCGCACCTGCTGGGATCGCCCCCGCAGCGAGGCCACCCCCTGGTTCGCGGTCGGTTCGCCTCAGGTGCTGTTGCGCTCGGCCACTGGGCCTGCTCAGGCCCGCCTGATGGCGATCAGCGAAACCGGACTTGAGTTGCTGCTGGGGCCAGGCGGCACTGATGCCTGGGCTGCGGGGATGCTCGAAGGCGCCCGGCTGCAGTTGGAATGGCCAGGCCCCCTGCCGTTTCCTCTGCCGGTGCGCATCGCACGCACGCAGCGGGCAACAGCCGGCCTGCGCGTCGGTGCCGACTGGAATGACCTTGACGCCGCGCAAAGCGAAGCGATCCAGTCTCTGCTCTACCGACGCCTTAGCCAGTGGCCAACGCGTCAGGCGCCCTTCGAGCCCCTGGCCTTGCTTGCCGTTCTGTACCGCCTGCTGCAGCCGATGGCGGCGCAGGGTTGGTTTCAGCGCAGCCTGATGCCCTTGACGATCCAGGTCGATAACCCCTGAAACAAGGGACCCGCTGACCAAAGCCGCTCGATCAGGCTCAAGCAAACGCGTTTAGGCACCGGCAAGCGCGAGAATGAAAACTTTGCTGCCAAGTCCATGCAAGCCAGTTGGAACGACTGCCTGATCGCCACCAGTGACGACATCGTCAAGGTGGATGGCAATGCCTACTTCCCCGCCGAGTCCCTCAACTCCAGCCATGTTCGCCCCTCCAGTCACCGCACGGTTTGCGGCTGGAAAGGTGAAGCCCACTATTACGACGTGGTGGTCGGCGATCAGGTCAACGCCAACGCCGCCTGGTTCTATCCCGAACCCAAAGCGGCGGCCGCCGAGATCAAGGGTCGTGTGGCTTTCTGGAAGGGCGTTCAGGTTCGTTGAAGCGGGTCTCGGTTGCTGCTTCCCCAGAGTTTGGCTGATTGATGGGATGCGATTCAGCGCATTGGTTTCGGCAGAATCAGTTCGTCTCTGGGGTTGCTGCTGCCGGTGGTGAGTCAGTGTCTTGAATGTTTTGAGTGTGGTCGGTTGGGTCCGTAGGTGAAGGTCGCTGTTCGCTTGACCAACTGACGATCATTCCAGCGATTGGGATGGCTAGAAAGACGCCAAGCAGACCGGCAACCCGTTCGCCGATGAACAGCGCGAAGAAAATCACCACAGGGTTGATGTTCAAGGCTTTCCCCATCACTTTCGGGTGAATCAGATTGTCCTGGATCTGTTGCAGAACAATCGAAACCACCACCACCGAAAGTGCCGTCCACGGCCCTTGGGTGACGAAGACAAGACTACTGATTATGATCACTCCAAAGGTGGCCCCGATGCCCGGAATCGCATCGAGCACTCCAATGATGATCGCCAGAACCAAAGAGAATTTCACGCCTAAAACTGTGAAGGCGACGAAGCTTGAAATTGAGAGAAACAGCACCAGAATCATCTGGCCCCGCAGAAATCCAAGCACGTTCTTCTGCACACTGTGATCAAAGTGTTGGCGTGATCTGGCGGGCACCAGCCTGAGCAGCGAAATCCAGAGACGGCCATCATCAACCAGCATGTAAAGGCTGATCACCGGCAGAAAAATGAGTGTCAATACATTGCTGAAAGCACCGCCGATGAAACCGAAGCCCGTCTCCAAGCTGCTGCGCAACACCGACAGGATTGAGTCCAGATTGATCTGATTCAGCGTTTCAGTAAAAGGCAGATCGGAATCTCGTAATTTGCTTAGAACGTCCGTAGCAAGTGCACTGCCCTGGTTGACGACCTGAAACCCAAGGATCGCAATAAAGCCCAGAATCAACGCAGCAACAGCCAGGCTGGACGCCACGATGGCCAGCCATCTGGGCATTGTCTTGCTTAAATAGCGAACCGGAAAATCCATCAATATAGCGAGAATCGCCGCGACGATAAACATCGCCAGAACGTTGTAGAAGTAGGAAATTGCTAAGATTCCGGCCCAACCGCTGGCAAACAACAGCAAGAACCTCAATAAATCTGAATTCTGGATGGATTCCAGTCGGCTAGTAGCCTTGCTGTTCATTGGCTGATGTAGGGGAATGGTCACTGACAGCATTGGCTGTCGCTAGAGCTCTACCGAAAATCCAGCTGAGCAATGCTTTGTCAGCAAATCTAAGCTCTCCGTTGCTGATTCCTGGAGCTCGGCCTGTTCTTACACCAACACTGCTGGGCACTCGTAAGAGCCAAGCCCTCAAAAAGCCTCTCGATTAGGTAGCAAACTCCGCACACCTCAGGAGTCGTTCCGGCCGTGCTTGACAGCTGCAGATGGCATGAACCACACGCTCGGTCATTGCCGCCAGATTGAACCGCCGATTGAAGCGGTAGCTGAAGGCGCCCAAGTAGCGATCAGCGTACTTTTCGAAGCGAAGGGCATGGAAGCTGCCGCTGAAGCTGGTTTTCAAGTTGCTGAGCACCGTGTTAATCCAACGGAATTCTGGTAATTCATTGGGATGACGACCCTTTACGACCACAGGATGATGGAAGCAACCGACTTCTGCAACGGCGCGAAAGCAAGCCAGCCCATCGGAGATCACTTCACAGCCTATCGCCAGTGAATCTTGGGCCCAATCAGCAATAGCGGCAAAAGAGAACGTGGGCACGGTGGCAAGTTTTATATACCGGGGGTGGCCCGCCTCATCGACAGAGACGGCTGCCACGACCGGCACCTTGTTCTCCGATCCACGACCAGGCTTGCCACCACAGCGTTCTCCGCCAAGGTAGGCATCATCCACCTGCACCCTTCCTCTGAGGACATAGGCGCCATCACGTTCTTTCATTGCCTGCATGATCTTGTTCTGAAGCAACCATGCCGTTCGGTAGTTCACACCGAGATGACGCCTCAGAGCTAGTGAGGAGATTCCTGTCTTGGCTTGGCCGACGAGGTAGAAGGCAAGGAACCAGGTGGTCAGAGGTAACTTTGTTGCCTCCAAGATGGTACCGGCCGTGAGGGTGGCTTGATGACGACAGCTCCGGCACTGATAGCGCTTGTGGCGCCTGCCAATGATGAGCCCGTACTCCTTGCCCTCACAACGTGGGCAACGGAAACCATCAGGCCAGCGCGCCTGTTCCAGGGCAACTTCACATTTTTGCTCGGTTCCGTAGAGCTCAATAAACTGGGGCAGCGACAGGCTGGCCTGGAACTGGATCCGATTCATAGCCATGGCAGTGACGACTGGTATATGCGTACCAGCCTAGGTCCCAAAAGGGCTGCCTGCGGAGCTTGCTGCCTAATCAAGAAAAGCCTTGATGACCCCAATGACCACCTGGGTTCTTGGCGGTCCTGGAGCGGTTCTTGGGCGCCGCCAATTTGATGTCGTCGATTTCATCTCTCGATCGAAGCCGATCAACTCCGATCGACATCCATCGTCTTGTTGCTATGATCACAATATAGTTTCGCTACTGATTGACCGACCGTTCGTTGGCCCCCTGGCTGGATTCTTGACTGGCCTGCCTGCCGATCAACTTGGTTGCCATTTGCTGGCCTGTTTCGCGGCCCAGTTCAGCCCTGAACCGGCACAAAGCCTGCCTTTCGATGTCCTTATTGGATCACTCCCGTTGATGACAAACCAAATCGCGCCATCGCTGGTGACATCGGCTCAAGTTGAGCCAGCGGCTGTGAAGCGTTCGGATTTTGTATTGGCTCCCTATGTGAGGAGCAATGATCTTTGGGCCACTTGGCAAATCGTCAATACCCTTGTTCCCTATGGGCTGCTGTGGGTCGCGGTGATCTATGTGGCGAGGGTGTCGATCTGGCTGACGCCACCGTTGCTCGTGCTGATGGTTCTGTTTTCGGGTCGCTGCTTTTCGTTGATGCACGATTGCGGTCATCAATCGCTATTCCGCTCCAAGCGTATGAATCGCTTGGTTGGTTTTCTTTTGGGTGTGATCAACGCGATACCTCAGTACCCCTGGTCAAGGGGACATGCTTTTCACCACAAACACAATGGAAACTGGGACCTCTACCGAGGACCTTCGGCGCTGGTGAGCAGTGAAACTTTCCTGAAGATGACCCCTTTCCAGCAAGGATTTTATCAATTCCTTCGCCATCCCTTGATGCTCTTCCCGGGTGGATTCTTCTATTTGGTGATCAAGCCGAGAGTGGCCCTTCTGCTGGGCTTGTTTCACTTCGCTGGCCATGCCATGGCTTGCTTGAAAGCCGATATCCGCAGCAGCCTTAACTCGATCTGGACTAGCTACAAGCCTAAGTATTGGTATACCACTCTTGAGTTTCAGGATCTCGTCCTCAACAATATCTGCGTCGTTGC
Organism: Synechococcus sp. SynAce01; assembly: GCF_001885215.1. Classification (GTDB taxonomy): domain Bacteria; phylum Cyanobacteriota; class Cyanobacteriia; order PCC-6307; family Cyanobiaceae; genus Regnicoccus; species Regnicoccus frigidus. Next base: position 2,350,398 of record NZ_CP018091.1, read on the forward strand.
CAGCTGGATCATCCTCTCACGCTTGGTTGGTGCAGGTCTGTTCTGGAGCTTGTATTCGGTCGTGATGGCCTGCTCAGCAGCCCTGTTCATCTGTATCTTTTTTGTTCAGCACAATTTCGAGGGCTCCTACGCCCATCGAACAGAAGGCTGGAATTCGCTGACTGGAGCCATTGATGGCACCAGTCTGCTGCGCCTGCCAGCCATCCTCAATTGGTTCACAGCAGATATTGGCTATCACAACATCCACCATCTCTGTTCGCGGATCCCGAATTACCACCTCCGCGCTTGCCATCAACGCAATGCGTCCTTGTTAACCGGAGCCACCACCCTGACGGTGCGTCAGATTCCGGATTGCTTTGCCTTCATCCTCTGGGATCGGAGCACTGACAGCCTGCAATCCGTTGAGCAGGTTCAAGCGGCCCAGGCTTAGCGCTCGCCCAGCAACTCGGCCCAGCTGGGGGCCGAGCCAGATCCCGCCTTCACAGCTGACTTGATGTGGGGGAAGCTAACGAGCCAGGGGCTGATCGGGGCGATTGGCTCGAGCCGCTTCTGGCCGCTTGAAACCAGGCGTGGATTGGCAGATTTTGATTTGGTCTTGGTTTTCATGGTCTTGAGGGATAAAAGAAAAGGAACAGCAACATCCATCCGCTGACGCTCATTGAGAGTGACCAAAGAAAGCGTGAGCTTGCTTGAGAGGTCTTGAGAACGCTTGCCGCCTGGAGGGCAAGCTTCTCTACAAAACAAACTTCTTTGGCTTGACCTGGTGCTGAAGCGGAGCACTCAGGCGATCAACAAAAAACCAACGCTGCGGATCGATTCACTCAAAGTTTGCTTTCAATCTTCAATCTTCAGCTGTTAGTTGGCCTCTGGAAGATGATTCTAACTCAAAGTTTAGGTTTGTTTGAAAGCTAAGTTTCTACTCAAAGAGTATCACTCAAGAGTGCTACTTCAAAGTTGGATCGTCTCACAGAGTCTGCGATCAAGGCCAAAACCTGGGCGAGAACCCATAAAGGGTGCTCTTTGAAGACTTGTCAATCTGTAAGCCAACAGGCCGAAAGCCAGAGGTTTGAACAGTTGACGTGGTTTGGATGGAATAATCGGCCCCCCTAAGGAGCTACGGCCGACAAGTCCATACTAACCCCTTGACGCTCAGATCAGTTCCGGGTGGAGCGGATCTCCCTTGAACGGGCCGCTGACGGTGCTGGTGATCCAGCCGCCATAGAAGCCCCCTTGCTGGGGTCGTACCCGCTCTCCATCCACCCAGCAGCCGTCCATCTGGGCTGGATAGAGGGCATACCAGCCGGCCAGGGCCGCGAAGGCCGCTGTTGGCTCGGGGTAGTGCCAGAGAGCTCGCTTGATCCGCTGCGTTCCCACCACCAGATCGAAGTAATGGGCCACACCTTTCCATTCGCAGAAGCTGCGGCCGGGCACGGGCTCAAGCCAATCCAGTGCTACGGCGTCGGGCGGCAGGTAGTAGGTGGGTGGATGGAAGGTTTCGAGCACCTGCAAGGACAGCTGGGTCTCGCAGAGCAGCTCACCGAGGGCCCGCACCAGCACATGGGAGTGGCTGACGCGCAGCGCCGGAGGCCGGGGGTAGTCGGCGGCCTTCTCGGCCTGGGTTGCCTCCATTTGGCCTCTCCATTGACGACAATGGCTCCACCATGGCTCCATCACCCTCCGATCGGATATCGCTGCGTCTCGATCGGGCCCTGGCCCGGCTGGGCATGACGGCCCTGATCCCCGTGCTGCTGCTGCTGTTGGCCTGGGGCCAGGAGTTGGTGGACCAGCTGTTCTTCGCTGGCCAGTGGAATCTGCCGATGCTGCCGGGCGGGCCGTTCCTCGGCGTGCTGACTGGGTGGATTCCACCGGTCGTCGCAACACCGGGTTGGAAAAGGAGCATAAGGGCTTGTAGATACGGGTTTTCTCAGCTGCATCATTTTTAAATTTCTTTTCGATCAGTTAGTAACGAGCAGCAGCGGCTGGGCCCCGCCCGCTTGCGGGCGGTTCCACCTCGTCGGCAATCGGTGGCTGACGCCCCCGCTTGCCGCCAAGGCGGTTTGTTCAGAGGGAAAAATGGATCACCGGCTCACTTGATGATCGTTTCAACAGACGGTGCCTATGGATCCAAAAGCCAGTATGCACAGTGGTTTTCAGGGAGAACAGAATGCCAGATCTGTCGCTTAGGTCCGATGGCAGCGATGCGCGAGAACACCGTCGCGAATTAGAAAGGGGATTTCACAAAGCCCTCAGATGATTGTCAAGGGCCTCAGCAGGGGTCCTCCATCCGAGGGTTTTGCGTGGGCGTGTATTGAGTGCCAGGGCGACGGCATCAAGCTCGTTACGGGAGTGTCGGGACAAATCAGTACCTTTTGGGAAGTACTGCCGCAGCAGCCCGTTGGTGTTTTCATTCGACCCGCGTTGCCAGGGGCTATGCGGGTCGCAGAAGAAGATCCTCAGGCCTGTGTCGATGCGGAGTTGAGCGTGTTGTGCCATCTCAGCTCCCTGGTCCCAGGTCAGGGATCTGCGCAGCTGAGCAGGAAGCGTGTCGATCGTTGCAGCGATCGCATCGCGAACCGCCTCTGCACCATGTCCGGTCAGTGGGGGGCCGTTCTTGATCCGTGGCTGTTCTCCATGGCCCTGCATGCGGGGCAGGTGCAGCAGCAGGGTGAATCGGGTGGTGCGCTCCACGAGCGTTCCAATCGCTGAACTCTTGAGCCCCACGATGAGGTCGCCTTCCCAATGCCCCGGAATGGCGCGATCGTCAACCTCGGCCGGCCGCTGGGAAATCATGACCTCCGGGGTGAGGAAGTTCTTGCCGCTTGCCTGGCGCCTTGCGCGAGGAACACGTAGGGCACGCCCAGTGCGCAGGCACGCGACAAGTTCCCGTTTCAACGCTCCACGGCCCTGAACATAGAGAGCCTGATAGATCGCCTCATGAGAGATCCGCATCGACGCATCATCAGGAAAATCGATACGGAGCCGGTTCGAGATCTGCTCCGGGCTCCAGGAGGTCGCCCAAAGCCGGTCCTGACGACGACCATGCCTGCGGCCGATCCAGCTTGTAACAGGACCCGGCACGACATCACCGTTCGGGCGGGTGATCTGGCCAGAAAGCCGTTCCTGGACATACTTACGCAGGTGGCCGTTCCCGGCGAGCCTGGCAACTTTGGGACGTCTGGCGCGACGTTCAGCATGCCACTGTGCCGTTGTGGCCCGATAGGCCAACGCATTGCTGCGTGTTGAGGAATTACGGCGCAACTCTCGGCAGATGGTCGAGGCGGAGCGACCCAGCTCACGGGCAATGGCGCGGACTCCCAGATTCCTCGCCCAGAGGATGGCTATCTCCTCCCGCTCAGAAAAGGACAGGAAACGGCCCGAAGGCGGGTTCAGATCGATCGGAGGCATCCCGCCAGCATTGCGGAACCAACGCGTTCCAATCGCTTGAGGGATGCCCGCCTCGGATGCGGCATTCTCGCTCGATAACCCCTGAGCGATCGCCATCCAGAAAAGAACTCGATGCTTGTGCTGAGCTGTCGAGGGACGGCCAGGAGAGGGGATTTTCCCCCTCATCGAGCGAACGGCCATCTGCCGCTGATGCTTGCTCGTCATCCCAAAATCCCTCAGTGAATGAGGTGTTGCGACGACCACTTGAAACCGAGCTGCGCCCTTCAGTCACAGTGATTTCGGCCACCTGTTCGGGAACAGCCTCTGGTTTCTGCCCCTCTCCTGGCTGGTGCTGGCCAAAAGCCGTTCCGACTACATGGCCGTCTGGCTCGGGACCTACCTGATGGCGATTCCGGTCTGGCTGTTCTGGCCCAGCGGCAGCCATGGACTTTCCGGCGTGGTGTTTGCCCTGGTGGGATACCTGACCGTGATCGGTTTTCTGGAGCGGCGACCCCTGGTGCTGGCCCTTTCCGTGTTCAGCTTGATAAGCTATGGCGGCTTTCTGCCGGGTCTGCTTCCCTTCTTCTCACCGCCGGGTGTGAGCTGGATCGGCCATGCCTCCGGGTTTGCTGGTGGAGTTTTCGCCGCCTTTGCTGTGTTCAGGGAACCGGCGAAGGTTGACCGGCCCTGAACCTAAACCTTCAACCTGCGTTCCCCTGACCCTTCGCCCCCGATTTCGACGATGTCCTGTCCCCGCTGCGGAAGTTGGAATGTGCGCCGTGACAGGAGTCTGGCTGGTCGCATGGTCTGCGGCCAATGCAGCATGCCCCTGGGCCCCGGCCAGGCCTCGTCAGGGCGCGGGCCGGCGCGGCGGTTCCCCCGTCCCAGCTGGCCGTCCCGTCCAGGTGCTGTCTGGCGTTTGGCGCTGCCACTTGGCTTGTTGCTGCTGGTCAGCGCCCATCTGGCCCAGCGCAGCCTGCAGCAGGAACGCAGCATCCGGCCGCCGGCCGGGCTGATCCGCTGAACCCAACGGCCGCTCAGCCGGGAATGAAATTGCGCAGCCGACGCGCATCGTCACCAGCCCGTTGCTGCAATTCGCTGGCGCTCCGCTGGGATTCTTCGCGTTCGCGGGCTTCGAGCAGGTCTGTTTCTTCCACGGCGTAGCCTTCGCCTCGGGCCAGCATGAGGAAATCAGCCAGCTCGAGTGGCTCGTTCAACCTGGCCTGCAGCTGTGGTTGAAGGCTGGCCTGGAGCAGAAAGGCATCGAGTTGCTGGAGGCTCAAGGTGGCGGCGGCGCAGATTCGCCTGTCTTAGCGGATTGGGCTTCGATCGCAGCCGCTGCCGGCGGGTTGGAATAATCAGGTCTGTCCTGCATGGTGAAGCGGCTGATCAGCAGCCCCATCACCAACGCCAGGTAGAAAGGTCCAATCACCCCGAAGCCGATGCTGGTGATCTGGGCGATCGGCGTGGTGGGCAACACATCGCCGTAGCCGACTGTTGTGATTGTGGCGAAGGCGAAGTAGTTGAGACGCACAAAATCCAGCTCCCAGATCCTCTGCAAAGGGTTCTCGGCTGCCAGCTGATTGGGCAGCTCCAGACCAAGGGCCTGTTGGGAACTGCTGAAGCTGCCGGGTTGCACCGTTTCGAGCACGGTCAACAGCATGCCGGCGGTGAGCCCCAGCAGCAGATAGCCGGCCACCGCCCCCATCAGCACCTGGCCGTTGATCCGCCGCTCTTCGGCCAGATATCCCACCAGCCGCAGCAGGCTCCAGGCCACGAACATGGACATCAGAGCCATCACCGGCAGACCGCTTCGTTGTTCAACCACCGGTGTGAAATACCAGAACCACTGGGAGACGAGCGTCGCCAGTCCCAACAGGCGGTAGGAGCGTCCCAGCCGATGGCCCCGGCCACCGTGGCGGGTGTGCCCTTCCAGGGAGAGCAACAGGAGCAACGTGGTCAGGCTGTAGGCCAGGGCCCCCAGCCAGCGCAGGGTCTGGGGTAGGGCTAGACAGACCATCACCAGCAGCAGCAGTAGCAGCAGGTTCCGGTAAAAGCGATGCCGGCGACGCAGTCGCGCGAGCGGGCTGAGCGCGTTGGATCGGGCCTGAAGCCAGGTGTTCAGCAGGACGGGACACCGTTCGAAAGTGGAGCCATTCTGGGCCTGTCTCGAAACGGTCAGCCGAGCAGATCAAGCTGATGGAAACTGGCGCCCAACGGCAGCGCTTCCCAGCCCTGGGGATCCCAGCAGCCCAGCAACGGCTCCAGGGCCCGCAGTCCGGGGCCATCGGCAGGCGCCAGCCAGGCCTCTTCCAAGCCGGCGGGCAGGATCACCGGCATGCGGCCATGGATCGGGGCAACCAACCGGTTCGGCGCGGTGGTGAGCAGGCAACAGCTTTCCACCTCACTGCCATCGGCTCCGATCCAACGGTCCCAGAGGCCGGCCAGCCAGAACGGCCGCCGGTCGCGGCGGCGGATTAGCCAGGGCTGCTTGCGCCCGGCCACGGGCGGGCCTTTCCATTCATAAAAGCCATCAGCCGCCAGCAGGCAGCGGCGATGGCGCCAGGGGCCCCGGAAGGAGGCTCTGGTTGCCACGGTTTCGCTGCGGGCATTGATCGGCCGGGTGGCGCCCAGTGGATCCTTGGACCATTCCGGCAGCAACCCCCAGAGCAGCAGGGCTGCGCCGATCTGGCCATGTTCCTGGCGCAGGCCCAGCACCGGCTGACCCGGCCGCACCTCGGTCATCGGGGCGTAATGGGCGGCCAGGGCAGCCGGCAGGCTGTCGCGCAGCAGCGGCGGCAGTTTGTCGAACTCGGTGCTCAGCGCATAGCGACCACACATGGGAGAAGCAGATCACGTTCGGTTCTCACCCCCGCCCCGACGGGCATGGCCGCGGTGGCTCGGCCTAGCTTGGCCCCATTCCAGCGCCGCACACCCATGGCCCTCCGCCAGGACGACAATCGCCCCAACCGGCGATTCGGGATCATCAACCTCGTGTTGATCGGCTTCGGCGTGTTGCTGCTGTTCAGCAACTTCCTGCCCAATCAAGCCGCCCAGGTGCCACGGGTCCCCTATTCGTTGTTCATCGATCAGGTGAATGACGGCGACGTCAAGCGGGCCTTCATCACCCAGGACCAGATTCGCTACGAGCTCAGCAATGCACCGGAGGGAAGCCCCTCGGTGCTGGCGACCACGCCGATCTTCGACATGGATTTGCCCCAGCGCCTGGAGCAGAAGGGCGTTGAATTCGCCGCCGCGCCGCCGAAGCGGCCCAACTTCTTCACCACGCTGCTGAGCTGGGTGGTGCCGCCGCTGATCTTCATCCTGGTGCTGCAGTTCTTCGCGCGACGCCAGATGGGCGGCGGCGGAGCCCAGGGGGCGTTGAGCTTCACCAAATCCAAGGCCCGGGTCTACGTGCCCGATGAGGAGTCGCGCGTCACCTTCGCCGATGTGGCCGGTGTGGATGAGGCCAAGGCTGAACTGGCTGAAATCGTTGACTTTCTCAAAAAACCCGAGCGTTACACGGCGATCGGTGCCCGCATCCCCAAAGGGGTGCTGCTGGTGGGCCCTCCCGGCACAGGCAAGACACTCCTCTCCAAGGCGGTGGCCGGTGAGGCCGAAGTTCCCTTCTTCATCATCTCGGGCTCCGAATTCGTCGAACTCTTTGTCGGCGCCGGCGCCGCTCGGGTGCGCGACCTGTTCGAGCAAGCCAAGAAAAAAGCGCCCTGCATCATCTTCATTGACGAACTCGATGCGATCGGCAAATCCCGTTCCGGCTCGATGGGCGTGGTCGGCGGCAACGACGAGCGCGAGCAGACCCTCAACCAACTGCTCACCGAGATGGATGGCTTTGCTTCCACAGACAAACCGGTGATCGTGCTGGCCGCCACCAACCAGCCCGAAACGCTGGATGCTGCGCTGCTGCGGCCCGGCCGCTTCGACCGCCAGGTGCTGGTCGATCGGCCCGATCTCTCCGGCCGCAAGATGATTCTAGATATCTATGCCAAGAAGGTGAAGCTGGCCGAGGCTGTCGATCTCGATCGCATCGCCCAGGCCACCAGTGGCTTTGCGGGCGCCGATCTGGCCAACCTGGTTAACGAAGCGGCCCTGCTCGCGGCACGCGGCATGCGCTTGGCGGTGGAGCAGAAAGATCTCAATGAGGCGATCGAGCGGGTGGTGGCCGGTTTAGAGAAGCGCAGCAGGGTGCTCCAAGACGATGAGAAGCGCGTGGTGGCGTTCCACGAAGTGGGTCACGCCATCGTTGGGCACCTGATGCCCGGTGGCAGCAAGGTGGCCAAGATCTCGATCGTGCCCCGGGGCATGAGCGCCCTCGGTTACACGCTGCAGTTGCCCCAGGAAGAACGGTTCCTCAACTCCAAGGAAGACCTTGAAGGTCAGATCGCCACCCTGCTGGGAGGCCGCTCGGCTGAGGAGATCGTGTTTGGTGAAGTCACCACCGGCGCCGCCAACGACCTGCAGCGGGCCACCGACATCGCCGAACAGATGGTGGGCACCTACGGGATGAGCGACACGCTTGGCCCCCTGGCCTACGACAAACAGGGTGGCAATCGCTTTCTTGGCGGCGGCTCCAACCCGCGCCGCTCTGTGAGCGATGCCACGGCCCAGGCGATCGACAAGGAGGTGCGCGGCCTGGTGGACCGGGCCCATGAGCGGGCCCTAGCGATCCTGCACGACAACCGCTCCCTGCTCGATGACATCGCCGGCAAGATCCTCGAAAAAGAGGTGATCGAGGGCGATGATCTCAAAAACCTGCTGTCCTCCAGCCACCTGCCGGGGGCTGCTCAGCTGCCGGGAGAGGCCGCCGAGGCTGAACCAGCCGCTGTGGCCGGCTGAGCTGGGCTGGTTTTCAAGGGAACGAAAGGCCCCGGTACTTGACGCCGGGGCCCCTGATCCCGGATAAGGGATCTTTGGAATGGGGTCATGAGCCCTCCGATCACCAGCCCCGTTCCGGCCCTTGCAGCCCTGCGGGGACGTGACCTGCTCTCCTGCGCCGATCTCAGCTCTGACGAGGCCCAAGCCTTGCTGCAACTGGCGGATGAGCTCAGGAGTGGCGCCCGCCAGATCGATCTGAAGGGCCGGCAGCTAGGTCTGATCTTCACCAAGGCCTCAACCCGCACCCGGGTGAGTTTTTCGGTGGCCATGGCCCGCCTCGGTGGCCAGACCATCGATCTCAACCCCGCTGTCACCCAGGTGGGCCGTGGCGAGCCGATCGCCGACACCGCCCGGGTGCTCAGCCGCTACGTGGATGCCCTGGCGATCCGCACCTTCGCCCAGCAGGATCTCCTCGACTACGCGCACTGGGCCTCGATCCCGGTGATCAATGCCCTCACCGACCTGGAGCATCCCTGCCAGGCCCTGGCTGATTTTTTGACCCTCAAAGATGCCTTCGGCAGCCTCGATGGCCTGTGCCTGGCCTACGTGGGCGATGGCAACAACGTGGCCCACTCGCTGCTGCTCTGCGGAGCCCTGCTGGGGGTGAGTGTGCGGATCGCCTCTCCAGCTGGCTTCCAGCCTGATTCAGCCGTGCTGGAGCAGGCCAGGGCCCTGGCTGCGGGGCGTTGCAGCCTGGAGCTGACCACCGATCCCGTGGCTGCCGTGTGCGGTGCCCACGCCCTCTACACCGATGTCTGGGCCTCGATGGGCCAGGAGCAGGAACAACGGCAACGGGAGCAGGCCTTCGCCGGCTTCTGCCTCGATGAAGCCCTGCTGGCGGCGGCCGATCCGCGCGCCATCGTGCTGCATTGCCTGCCGGCCCACCGCGGTGAGGAGATCAGCGCCGGCGTCATCGATGGGCCCGCCAGCCGGGTGTTCGACCAGGCCGAAAACCGCCTCCATGCTCAGCAGGCGCTGCTGGCCGCTCTGCTGGGCGGGCTCTGACTTCCTGCCGGGGCTGGACATTGGCGCCAATTAGTGGCACAAATGTACTGACGGTGTCTGAGGCCAGCTGGTGATCTCCTTCGATTCGGATTCGCCTGCTCCCCAGGCCACGCTCACCTCGGCCCAGCAGGAGCTCTACGAGTGGCTGGCCAGTTACATCGACAGCCATCGCCACAGCCCCTCGATCCGCCAGATGATGGAGGCGATGGGCTTGCGCTCGCCGGCGCCGATCCAGAGCCGCCTGCGCCACCTGCAGCAGAAGGGCTGGATCACCTGGCAGGAGGGCCAGGCCCGCACCCTGCAGCTGCTGGGTGGCCATCTCCAGGGCATTCCCATGTTGGGCACCGTGGCGGCTGGCGGCTTGGTGGAGCCCTTCGATGACATCCAGGAGCGGCTCGATCTCCAGCCCCTGCTCGATACCCGCGGCCTGTTCGCCCTCACCGTGAACGGGGACAGCATGATCGCCGCCCACATCGACGATGGCGATGTGGTCTTGATGGAGCCCGTCAACGAGCCCAGCCGGCTCAAGGCCGGCACGATCGTGGCCGCCATGGTGGAGGGCCGGGGCACCACGCTCAAGCATTTCCACCGGCAAGGGGCGATGGTGCGCCTGGAAGCCGCCAACCCCGCCTATGCGCCGCTGCTGATCGAGGCCGAACAGGTGGCCGTGCAAGGGAAGCTGGTGGCGGTCTGGCGCCAGGTCTAGGGGGCCGCCCGAGCTGTAATGTTGGACCCGAAAGGGGCCATAGCTCAGCTGGTAGAGCACCTGCATGGCATGCAGGGGGTCAGCGGTTCGAATCCGCTTGGCTCCACTTTCAAAATCGTTGCAACTCACCCAACTCCCGTTCCTCAGCCCTGCGCTCTGTGACAGGGCGATCGCTTGGGTTCCTTCAAGCTTCAGCCGCTGGCCTCAGGAGAGGCCTCTCCAAGGTTGTCGGCGCTGGCCGGTCCGATCTCGCCGAGGGCGCGCATCAGCGGCGTGATCGAGAGTCCCTGCACGATCACTGAATAGGCCACCACGGCGAAGGCCACGGTCACTACGGCGTCGCGGTAGGGGAGTGTGGTGGGCAGGCCCAGCGAGAGGGCCAGGGCCAGGGCGCCGCGCAGGCCGCCCCAGAAGAGCACGTGCTGGTGGCTGGTTTTCACCTTCAGCGCTGAACCCAGGAACAGGCTGCAGCAGAGATAGGTGGACAGGGCCCGCCCCGCAGTGACCAGAACAATGGCGATGCCGATCGGCAGCAACACCTCGGTGAAGTTCTGGTGCGCCTCCAGCATCCCCATCAGCAGGAAGATCAGCGAGTTCACCACGAAGGCGGCGTAGTCCCAGAACGACACCACGGCCTCGCGTCCCTTCGGCGAGATGGCGCCCAATGGGCCGAGGTTGCCCATCATGATTCCGGCGGTGAGGGTGGCCAGCACCCCGGACACGTCCAGGTATTCCGCCAGCCAAAAGGAGCCGTACGCAGCAATGGTGGTGAAGGTGATCTCCACCAGGGGATCCTCGGTACGGCCGGCCAGGGCCAGGACCGCTGCTGCCACTGCGCCGCCGCAGGCCACGCCGCCAACGATCGTGACCGCCAGGAACTGAACGGTGCCCAGCGGTGTGATCGCGGCGCCGGTGGCCAAGGCGATCGCCACACTGAAGCCCACTGCAGCGGTGCTGTCATTCAGGAGGCTTTCGGCCTCCACCAGTGCCCGCAGCCGCCCATGCACGCCGGCTTCCTTGAAGGTGGCGATCACCGAAACCGGATCGGTGGCTGAGATCAGCACACCGAAGAGCAGGGCCGCCGGCCAGCTCCAGTGGGCCCAATAGTGCATTCCAAGCGTGGTGACCCCGACGGAGAGTACCACCCCCAGGGTGGCCAGGGTGAGCACCACCGGCAGGTCCTTGCGCAGCGCTGGCCAGGCGATGTAGAGGGCCGCCTCAAAGATCAAGGGCGGCAGGAAGGCGTTGAAGATCAACTCCCGCGTCAGGCTGAGATCGGGGGCGAAGGGCAGCCACGCCAGCACGATCCCCCCCAGCACCAGGCCAACGCTGTAAGGCAGTCGCAGCCTGCGGGCCAGCATGGCCACCACCGCTGCCACCAGCAGCAGCAGTTCGATCGATTCGATGGTGAGCATGGGCGAGAGGGGAGGGTGCGGCGTGCCGAAGGCAGCCCTCCAAGTGTGAAGGTTGGGACCCGCAGGCGTCAGCTCAGCTTCGCCGCTACGCCCATCTCCTGCTCCAGGGCTGCGATCGCCAGGCGGGTCTGCACGACGGCGTCGGGATTCAGGCTGATCGAATCGATGCCTTGCTCCACCAGGAAGCGGGCAAACTCGGGATAGTCGCTCGGGGCCTGGCCGCAGATGCCGATCTTGCGGCCGCAGCGTCTGGCTGTGCGGATCGCCATTCGGATCATGTCCTTGACGATGGGGTGACGCTCGTCGAAGAGATCGGCCACCAGAGCTGAATCGCGATCCAAGCCCAGGGTGAGTTGGGTGAGGTCGTTGGAGCCGATCGAAAAGCCGTCAAACCGTTCAGCGAAGGCCTCAGCTCCGATCACATTGCTGGGCAGCTCGCACATCACATACACCTGCAACCCGTTCACGCCCCGCCTGAGGCCATGGCGGGCCATTTCGGCCAGCACCCGGTCACCTTCCTCCGGCGTTCGACAGAACGGAATCATCGGGATCACATTGCTGAGGCCCATGTCCTCACGCACATGCCTGAGGGCCGCACATTCCAGGGCAAACGCTTCACGGAAGGCCGGCGCGACATAACGGGAGGCGCCACGCCAGCCGATCATCGGGTTCTCTTCGTGGGGCTCGAAGTCTGCGCCGCCCAGCAGCTTCGCGTATTCATTGCTCTTGAAATCGGAGAATCGCAGGATCACTGGACGCGGATAAAACGCGGCAGCCAGGCGAGCCATGCCCTGGCTGAGCAGGTCGAGGTAATAGTCCGCTGGATGGGGGTGGCCGGCGGTGAGCTTGGCAATCGCGGCGCGCTGCTCAAGGTCGCTGACCCGCTCAGGTTCCAGCAAGGCCATCGGGTGAACCTTGATCTGATTGGCGATGATGAATTCCAATCGGGCCAGCCCAACGCCATCACAGGGGATGGCCGCCAGCTTGAAAGCATCCTCCGGGTTGCCCACATTCACCAGGATCTGGGTGCGGGTGGAGGGAAGATCGCCGATGTCCTGTTCCTCCAGGCGGTAGGCCAGCGCTCCTCGGTAGACGCGACCCACATCCCCCTCGCAGCAGCTGGCCGTGACCGTTTCTCCATCGGCGATGGTTGTGGTGGCGTCGCCGCAGCCGACGATCGCGGTGATGCCCATTTCACGGGCGATGATCGCCGCATGGCAGGTGCGGCCACCCTGGTTGGTGATCACCCCGGCAGCCTTTTTGAGGATCGGTTCCCAGTCGGGGTCGGTGCGGTTGGTGACGAGCAGGTCACCATTCTCGAACTGGTCGATTCCCGTGGGATCGGCGATCACTCGGGCCCGGCCACTGCTCACCGAGGCACCAATCGCCCGTCCCTTGCTGATCAGTTCGGCGTCATGGGCTTCGAGATGCCAGCTGCGCAGCACGGCCGACGACTGGCGTGATTCCACCGTCTCCGGCCTAGCCTGCACGACGAACAGCTCGCCACTGAGGCCGTCCTTGGCCCACTCGATGTCCATCGGTGTGGGCACCCCGTGCTGGCTGCTGTAGTGCTGCTCGATTCGGCAGGCCCAGCGGGCCAGGGTCAGCACTTCGTCGTCGCCGATGGCATAACGGCGACGATCTACATCCGCAACCGGCACGTTGCGCGTGGAGGTTCCAGGATCGGCAGACTCCACTCCCACCATGCGGATCTCCTTGCTGCCCAGTCGGCGGCTGATGATCGGTGCATGGCCCTGCTGCAACGTGGGCTTGAAGATCAGGTATTCATCGGGGTTCACCGCTCCCTGCACCACGTTTTCACCAAAGCCGTAGGAGGCGGTGAGCAGCACCGCGTCGCGGAAGCCGGTTTCAGTGTCGAGCGTGAAGATCACTCCAGCGGCGGCCAGATCGGATCGCACCATGCGCTGCACGCCGATCGAGAGCGCCACCTCGAGATGGTCGAAACCGTTGTTCTGGCGGTAGGAAATGGCCCGATCCGTGAACAACGACGCATAACAGCGGCGGCAGGCATCCAATAGCGCCGCCTCTCCCTGGATGTTCAGAAAGGTGTCCTGCTGCCCGGCGAAGCTGGCATCGGGGAGATCCTCGGCGGTGGCGCTGGAGCGCACCGCCACGCTCAAGGATTCGCCATCCCCGACACCTTCGTTGTGGCGCAGATCGGCGTAGGCCGAAGTGATCGCCTGCTGCAGTGACTCCGGCAGAAACGCCGCCAGGATGCGTTGGCGGGCGGCCGCTCCGGCGGCTTGGAGGGCGCCCAGGTCGGTGGAATCGAGCTGGCTCAGCAGCTGACGCAGCGGCTGATCGAGACCGTTGTGGCTCAGGAAAAGGCGATAGGCCTCTGAGGTTGTGGCGAACCCCCCGGGCACGCGCACCCCCTGGGCCGAGAGCTCGCGGATCAGTTCGCCCAGCGAGGCATTTTTGCCACCAACGCTGGGGATGTCGGTGAGTCCGATGGCCTCGAGTGGGACCACGAGCTGCCGGTTGCGAGCCAGTTCAGCCATATGCCCCGCAAACTATGCGCGTGTTCAACCCTAGGGAAAGGCCCCGCCGGCGCAGCCAGGCCAGGGAAGATTCAGAAAAGACGAAGGAATACAGCGAGATCAGTCCGAACCGCTACGACTTCCTACGCTGGATTGAGGGTTGCGACAGCGTCATGCCCAGTGCCCCAACCGAACGGTCCGCTGAGGCCTCTGCTGAAGAGGTATCAGGCTTTGAAGCTTTGCAGTCGATTCTGGCTCGGCATCAGCGCAGCCCAGACAGCCTGATCGAGGTCCTCAATCACGCCCAGGAGACTTACCACTACCTCAGTGATGACCTGCTGCGCCATGTCGCCCGCAACCTGGGGCTGCCGCTCAGCCAGGTCTTTGGCACCGCCTCGTTTTATCACCTGTTTCGTTTCCAGGCACCGGCCAGGCACAACTGCACGGTCTGTACTGGCACAGCTTGCAGCGTCATCGGAGCCGGTCGCCTGGTGGAAGCTTTGGAGCAGGAGCTGGGGATCCGCCTGGGCAGCAGCAGGGCCGATGGATCAATAGACCTGGGCTCCGTTCGATGTCTGGGCACCTGCGGCGCCGCGCCGCTGGTGGTGATCGATGGGGTGGTGGCCAAGCAGCAGACCGTCGCCTCCGTACTGGAAGCCGTGCGGAGTCTGCGGTGATGACAGCACCCCCAGCCCCCTTGTGCCTGCGTTGTTGCACCTCGGCAGGCTGCCTGGCGAGCGGTGCGGCCGAATTGAGGCAGGCCCTGCAGCGTGCAGTGTCCTGTCTTGAGCTGGTCGACCGGATAGAGATCAGGGGCGTCGGTTGCCTGGGACCCTGCAGCCAGGGGGCGTTGCTGGCGGTTGACCCAGACGGAGCGCTCTTCGCCGGTGTCAGGGCGGAGGATGCCACTGGGCTAATTGCGGCTCTGGTCCGTCGCTGGGAATTGGAAGCGATCGATGGGCAGCGGCGGCCCCTCGCCTGGACCCCTGGGCGCGGGGAGCGGCTTGACACCAGTCGGCCTTTCTTTGCCCGCCAACGACGCGTGGTGTTGGAGAACTGCGGCCTGATTGACCCGGAGCGGATCGAGGCGGCGATCGAGCGGGGGGCTTACGACCAGTTGCGTCGAGCTGTTCAGGAGCTCACCCCGATGCAGGTGGTGGAGACGATCTACCGCAGTGGCCTGCGGGGACGCGGCGGGGCCGGCTATCCCACGGGGCTGAAGTGGAGCACCGTTGCCAAGATGCCCGGTGACCACAAAGTGGTGGTTTGCAATGCCGATGAGGGTGATCCGGGCGCCTTCATGGACCGCAGCGTTCTGGAGGGGGATCCCCATCGGGTGCTGGAGGGCATGGCGATCGCCGCTTTTGCGGTGGGGGCAAGCCGAGGCTTCATTTACATCCGCGCCGAATACACCCTGGCGATCGAGAACCTGCGCGGGGCGATTGAGCAGGCCCAGCGCCACCGCCTGCTGGGCCAGAGATTGTTCGATTCCAGCTTTGAGTTCACGGTGGAGTTGCGGGTCGGGGCTGGGGCCTATGTCTGCGGAGAGGAAACGGCCCTGATCCACTCGATCGAAGGCAAGCGCGGCACCCCCAGACCACGGCCGCCCTACCCGGCCGAGCAGGGGGTGGGCGGCCTGCCCACCTTGATCAACAACGTCGAAACCTTCGCCAACGTGGTGCCGATCCTGCGGGAGGGTTCCGACTGGTATGCAGCGATCGGTACGACCAGCAGCAAAGGCACCAAGGTGTTCTCACTGACGGGCAACGTGCGCTGGGGAGGACTGCTGGAAGTGCCGATGGGCACCAGCCTGGCCACGATCGTGCAGGAGATGGGGGGCGGTGCTCCCGAAGGCTCCACGATCAAGGCCGTCCAGACCGGTGGCCCCTCGGGTGGCTGCGTGCCCGCTTCCGAGCTCAACACAGCGGTCGATTACGCCTCGTTGCAGGAACTGGGCACGATCATGGGCTCCGGCGGCATGGTGGTGATGGACCACAGCACCAACATGGTGGCCCTCGCCGCGTTCTTCATGGAGTTCTGCCGGGATGAATCCTGCGGCAAGTGCGTGCCCTGCCGCGCCGGCACCGTCCAGCTCCATGGGTTGCTGCAGAAGCACCTGGCCGGCGACGCCACTGCCGCGGACCTGGCCCAGCTCGAGGCCCTCTGCCACATGGTCAAAGACACCAGCCTCTGCGGCCTCGGCCAGAGCGCTCCCAAGCCGGTCCTGAGCACCCTGCGCTTCTTCCGTGAGGAGTACGTGGCCCTGCTGAAGCCCGTGGCTGCGCGTGCAACCGAGGCTGCGCCATGAGTGTCTCCACCCTGACGATCGACGGCCAGGCGGTGGCGATGGCCGTCGGCGCCACCCTGCTGGAGGCGGCCCGGGAGGTGGGGATCGCCATTCCTACCCTCTGCCACCTGGAGGGGTTGAGCCCTGTGGCGGCCTGTCGCCTCTGCCTGGTGGAGATCGAGGGCAGCGGCAAGTTGCAGCCCGCCTGCATCACCCCCGTGCTGGAGGGGATGGTGGTGCGCACCGACAGTCCCACTTTGCGGGACTACCGCCGCACGGTGATCGAACTGCTGTTCACCGAGGGGAACCACGTCTGCGCGGTGTGCGTGGCCAACGGCCATTGCGAGCTTCAGGACCGCGCCGTGGAGGTGGGCATGGACCATTCCCGCCTGCCCTACCGCTTCCCTGATCGCGCGGTGGATCTCTCCCACCAGCGCTTTGGGCTCGACCACAACCGCTGCATCCTCTGCACCCGCTGCGTGCGGGTCTGCGACGAGGTGGAGGGCGCCCACGTCTGGGACGTGGCCTGGCGGGGAGAGCACTGCCGGATCATCGCCGGGCTCGATCAGCCCTGGGGAGCGGTGGATGCCTGCACCGACTGCGGCAAGTGCGTGATGGTCTGCCCTACCGGCGCCCTCTTCCCCAAGGGCGACACGGTGGAGGAGAAGCACGAGGATCCCAGCCAGCTGGTCGCCCTGCTGCGGGCCCGTCAGGCGCGCCAAGGGGCGCCGCCATGAGCTCCCCCTCAGTCAGCACTACCGGCAGCATCAACGGCAAGCTGCGTCTGGCCACCGTCTGGTTGGCCGGCTGCTCCGGTTGCCACATGTCGTTCCTTGATCTCGATGAGTGGCTGATCGAGCTGGCTGACTGCATGGACATGGTGTTCAGCCCGGTGGCTTCCGACAGCAAGGAGTACCCCCAAGACGTGGATCTCTGCCTGGTGGAGGGAGGCGTCGCCAATAGTGACAACCTGGCGCTGATCCTCCAGGTGCGCGCACGCACCCGCCTGTTGGTGTCGTTCGGCGACTGCGCCTTGAGCGCCAACGTGCCGGGCATGCGCAACATGTTGGGTGGGGCCGAGCCGGTGCTGCGCCGCGGTTACCTGGAGCTGGCCGACGACAGTGGCGTCATGCCGCACGCTCCGGGGATCGTGCCGGAACTACTGCCCCAGGTGTTGCCCCTCCACGAGGTGGTGCCCGTGGATTTCTATTTGCCGGGCTGCCCGCCGTCGGCCGCGCGTATTCGCGCCTTTCTTGAGCCGCTGCTGCGGGGCGAGGCGCCGCTGATGGAGGGGGCGGAGATGATCCGCTTCGGCTGATCCATGGAGCCGACCCCCACGCCACCGGCCGGTGCAAGGCGCACGATCCTGATCGACCCGGTGACCCGGATCGAAGGCCACGCCAAAATCACCATCCACCTGGGCGAGAACGGTGCCGTGGAGGGCGCCCGCTTCCACGTGACCGAATACCGCGGCTTCGAGAGGTTCTGCGAGGGGCGCCCGTTCACCGAGATGGCGGCGATCACCGCCCGCATCTGCGGCATCTGTCCGGTGAGCCACCTTCTCGCTGCAGCGAAAACCGGTGATCGGATCCTGTCCGTGACGATTCCGCCTACGGCCGTGAAGCTGCGGCGCCTGCTGAACCTGGCCCAGATCATTCAGTCGCATGCGCTGTCGTTCTTTCATCTCAGCAGCCCCGATTTCCTGCTGGGCTGGGACAGCGACCCCGCCAAGCGCAACATCTTCGGCCTGATCGCTGCTGACCCGGAACTGGCTCGCGGTGGCATTCGGCTACGCCAGTTCGGCCAGGAGCTGATCGAGCGGCTTGGGGGTCGCAAGATCCACGCCGCCTGGGCGGTGCCGGGCGGGGTACGCAGCCCTTTGGATCCGGCCGACCGCGAGGCGATCCAGGCGCGCTTGTCCGAAGCCTTCGCCACCACCAACGCTGCGCTTGATCGTTTCAAGGGGTTGCTGGATGGCCCATTGGCGGTGGAGGCGGCCACGTTTGGCTGTTTCCCATCCCTGTTCATGGGCCTGGTGGGGGCCGATGGCCGCTGGGAGCACTACGACGGCGATCTGCGCCTGATCGATGCTGTCGGCGCTGTGCTTGCAGAAGCCCTGCCTCAGCAGCAGATCAGCGAGGTGCTGGCTGAGGCGGTGGAACCCTGGACCTACCTGAAATTCCCGTATTACAGACCGCTCGGTCCGGAAGCTGGTAGCTACCGGGTCGGGCCACTGGCGCGGCTGAATGTGTGCACGCGCATCGGCACGGAGCGGGCTGATGCCGAGCTGCTGGAGCTGCGTCAGCGTGGCGGGCGCGTGGTAACCAGCTCTTTTTATTATCACCTGGCCCGCCTGATCGAAATCCTGGCGGCGCTCGAAGCGATCGAGGCCCTGCTCGACGATCCCGAGATCTGCACCAGACATGTGCGCGCCCATGCAGGGGTGAACACCTTTGAGGCGGTGGGGGTAAGCGAGGCGCCGCGCGGCACCCTGTTTCACCACTACCGCGTCGATGCCAATGGCCTGATTGAGGCGGTGAACCTGATCATTGCCACCGGCCAGAACAACCGAGCGATGAACCTCACGATCACCCAGATCGCCCGCACCTACATCCAGCCGGGCCAGAGCGAGATTGCCGAGGGCCTGCTCAACCGGGTGGAAGCGGGGATCCGCTGCTTCGATCCTTGCCTGTCGTGCTCCACCCACGCCGCCGGCCAGATGCCGTTGCATGTGCAACTGCTGGGGCCAGGCGGCGAGCTGCTGAGCGAGCGCTGGCGGGATTGAGGTCCCCGTGAGCACTCCAGAGGCGCCGCGGCGCGACCTGCTGATCGGCTGGGGCAACGCCCTCCGCGAAGACGACGGCGTGGGACGCGCCATCGCTGCGGAAGTGGAGGGCTGGGGGCTGGCGAACCTGTGCGTGATCGAGCGGACCCAGCTCACGCCCGAGCTGGCCCCAGAGCTGGCCGCCGCCCGGCGCGTGCTGTTTGTGGATGCGGCAGCTGAGGCGGCGGCTGGCTCAGATGGTTGGCGGCTGGAGCCGCTCCTGCCTCCGGCTTCTGGGCCAGCCGAGCTGTTCAGCCACCACACCAGCGCCGGCGGGCTGCTGCAGCTGGCCAACACGCTCTACGGCCGCCGCCCGCCGGCCTGGCAATTGCTGGTGACAGCTCACGGCATGGGCCTCAGCACCGAGCTCACGCCCGCGACCAAGGCTTTGCTGCCCGAGCTGCTGGCGGCCGTGCGTCGCTGGTGCAGCGGCGATGCATGAATTGGCCTTGATGGAGGAGGTGCGCCGCATTGCCCTGGCGGCGGCGGCGGCGCAGGGGGCCCGGCGGATTCACGCCGTGAAGCTCAGCGTGGGGCGGCTCTCAGGCGTAGACCCCGATGCGCTCGCCTTCGCCTTTGAGGTGGTGATGGCCGGCGGGCTGAGCGCGGGGGCGCAGCTGGAGCTGGAGGTGGTACCCACCGTGTGCCGGTGCGCGGCCTGCGATGAGAACTTCGAGCCGGTGGATGTGATCTACGCCTGTCCAGACTGCGGCTGCCTGTCGGCGGAGGTGCTGGCGGGGAGGGAGCTGGAGTTGACGGGGCTGGAGGTGAGTTGAAGCTGAGTTACTTGATTCCAACAACCATCGAATCCGGGCCAACCAGGTGCTCCACACGTGTGGACGTGAATCCCACCTCTTGCATCCAGCCCTGGCAGTCGCGGCCGGTGTAGTCGAAGCCGCCGGGGGTTTCGATCAACATGTTGAGGCTCATCAACAAGCCAAAGGCATTCTTGGAGCGATCGTCGTCGATGATCGCTTCGTAGATCACCAGTGCGCCGCCTGATGGCAGGGCGTCGTAGGCCTTCTGGATCAGGAAGCGTTTGGTTGGCAGGTCCCAGTCGTGCAGGATGTGCCCCATCAGAATCACATCGGCCCTGGGGAGATCGTGATCAAAGAAGTTGCCTGGGGTAAAGGTGAGACGGTCGGCAACACCAACCGCTGCCACGTAGGCCTCGAAGATCGGAGCCACTTCCGGCAAGTCAAACCCCACCCCCGTCAGGTGCGGATTGAAGCGTGCGATCTGGGCGGCGAGATCCCCCTGGGCGGTGCCCACATCAGCAAAGGTGGAGTAGTCCGTCCACGGGAAGGACTGGGCGATGGCCTGGTTGGCCGCATGGCTGATGCCAGTCATCGAGGCGAGGAATTCCTGCAGGCGGGCGGGATCCGCATAAATCGTCTCAAACAGACCCTCGCCACCGCCCTTGAGTTCGTTCTGCGGCAGCCCGGTGCGTAGCGCCTCGGTGAGGTGGCTCCAGGACGGATAAAGGCGATGGTTGGCCATCTCGAGGATTCCGCCCACATACGACGGCTTGGCGCGGTCGAGGAAGAGATCCGTCTCGGGGGTGTTCGCGTAGCCGTCGTCGCTGCGGGTCAGGAAACCCAGTGCCACCAGCGTGTCGAGGAAGTCGTGGGCGGCCCGGGGATGCAGGCCTAGCCGGCCACTGAGGGCAGCGAACGGCTCCGGACCGCGGGCCAGCTCACTGAACACGCCGATCTCGATCGCGCTCAGCAAGGCTTTCGACGCCCAGAAGCCCAGGCCGGTCTGCAGGATCCTCTCGGGGGTTGGGGAGTTGTTCATTGACTTCTGCGGGGCATGCGCCCAAACCGCCCATGAAGCGTAGGGCTGCTGCCGAGCTGGGATTGCAGCGTGGAGGCCGCCAGGCACAACCAAGTGATGGCGAGAAGAGACTTACGAAGTGTGAGGTGGATGGCTTTTATTGGACAGATCTGGCCCCTGTCATCGTTAACCTCGGGCGGGAGGGTCAGGGTTCAATTTGATTGTAGACCTCATTGGGAGTTTTGCCACCCAATGAGCTATGGGGTCTTACATGGCAGTACCTCCATAGGAATCGGGACAAGCTGATTTCAGCTTCCCAGCCATCGCTGTAGGCGCGCAGGTACACCTCCTCATATTTGACTGTCCTCCATAGTCTCTCCACCAGGATGTTGTCGTAACAGCGTCCTCTACCAGACCAGCTGATCTTGATCTCCTCTGTCTTGAGCCTTGCCACGAAGTCACCGGAGGTGAACTGACACCCCTGATCGGAGTGGAACATCTGTGGCTTTCGCCCACCGGTAAGAGCAATCTCCAATGCCTCCAGGCAGAATTCCATGTCAAGGCTGTTGGAAAGTTTCCAGCTGAGTACATGCCGGGAGAACAGATCCACAACGGCCACCAGGTAGAGGAAGCCCTTCCGCAATGGGATATAGGTAATATCTGTTGCCCAAACCTGATCCACTTCCGTGACCTCCTTGAGGTCCACCAGGCATGGAAAGCGCTCCGATGGCTCACCTGGCACTGTGGTGCGTGGCTTCTGGTAGATGGCCCGTAAACCCATGCGGCGCATGAGGTTTCGGACACGGTCACGGCTGATCGGGATCCCTTCTCGGGCCAAATACTGAACCATCCGACGGCTTCCAGAGGTTGGATCCTCCAAATACAGCGCATCGATCCTGGCCATGATCCCCAGGGTGGATTCAGGCACAGGGATGGGCTTGTAGTACAGCGTGGATCTGGGCAGCCCCAGGAGCTCGCACTGACGGCTGATCGTGATTTCTCGTTGGTCGTGATCGACCAGCTTTCGCAATTCACGGGCATCAGAGCAGCTGTGACTTTTTTTTAAGCCACTCCAGTTCCATCTGGAGCTTGCCAATCTGCTGGAACAGTTCGCCTTCCTTGGCCTGGCTCTCGTCTTTGCCTTGAGCCTTTTTGCCCTTGGCGAAAAGCTCACTGGCTCCTTCCAGGAGCTGCTTCTTCCATTGGCTCACCTGTATCGGGTGCACCGCGTGGTCTGCAGCGATCTCCTGGAGCGTCCTGCGGCCACTGATCGCTTCCATGGCGACCTTGGACTTGAATTCTGGGCTGTGGGTACGGCGTTTGCTCATCGGTAGGAGCCCCTTTCAGGGGCGGTGCCCCGCCTCAAAGGTTAACGATGGGACCTGTCCAGAAAACCCAGACCACCTCAGTGGCTCGGTTTTCCAGAGTCTCCTTAACGCATGGCCAACCCGCCCAATACCGCGCTACCCCATGACTATAACTTGTCTTGTGAACTCGGTGCGCGGTATTGGGTCGGCGTTTAGCCAATTGTTATGTGCGATTTTGAATACGACGTTCATAAGAAACATCCAACGGCCGCTTCGGACCCAGAGCCGGCAGCCGCGCGTTCGTTGCGATCGGCGAGGTGGTCCTAGTCTAAAGCCACCCCGGGTGAAATCGTCGAGCGGCAGGAGTCGGCCGAGAGTGGCTCCAGCAATCGCCGCTCCCCGCGGATGGCACTAAGCACGAAGTTTAGCGACAAATCTTTTGACGATTGCTTCAACGTCGTCAATCTCGTCAAACCTCACGATGAGCATCGGGATTCCCTTCTCTCGGCAGTAACGCTCCTTGATCTGATCGCGTTTGCTGACTGGGGCAGGATCGGACTCCCCCTTCCCAAAGTCAACCGGCCAAAAGTGTTGCTCGCCGTGGAATTCGATGACGCCACGGTCTCCCACGAAGAAGTCAAAGGGCAGCTCGTTAACGTTCCGGCAATCGGGGAATCGCTTCTGTTGCTCAAACCCAACGCCTAAGCGCTTCAGCACCTGCTCGACCCGGAACTCGCCGCGAGACTGGCGGCAGATCGGACATCCACTTCTTCCGAGATGATGGGAGGCTCGTTGGTGAAACGGACCGTGGTACGGGCAATGGATTTCGACATTGTCATTGGCACGGAGATACCTCGTGCGGCTGTAATCGTAAAGATCGCCGTGGACACCTCGTGCTTTCTCGATGAATTCCTCGGTCGTTAGCCTGCGGGAACCGCCGCAATCGGGGCACCCGGACCGCAGATGGTTCTTGGCCTTCTGGCGGAATCGACCATGAATAGGGCAGATGATTGTGATCTCTGAGTCGATAGAATCAAAAGCAACCTCGGAATAATCAAATTTGCCGTCGTGCTTCTCGGTGGCTTCCTCAATGAAGGTGGCCATATCAGTTTTCCCCCGTCCGTGGCATTTTGAGCAGCCCTCGTAACCTATCAGATGTGAGTGCGGTCGTTGCATGAAATCCCCGTGATCGCGGCAGGTGATGATGACCTTCTCATTGTTGGACACGTAGTCAACCTTCGCGTAGTAGTACTTGTCGCCCCAGACCTCGCGTGCCTCGGTGATGAAGTCTTCGGTGGTGCGAGGAGCGACGCCCGCACAGTCCGGGCAGCCGTGTCCGTGTAGGTGGGATTTGGCCTCTTGCTCAAAAGCGCCGTGGGTCGGACAGAAAATTTCGACCGGCAGCTTGTTGCCGCGGTACTTCACAAGGCTGTAATCGTATCGGTCGGCGTGAATAACACGAGCCTCTGCAACGAACTGCTCGGTCGTTTTTCGGCTTGCCCGCACCTTGCACTTCGGACACCCTTGCGGGTTGGTCTTGCTCAGATGATTGGAGGGTGACTTTTGGAAATCCCCGTGCTTACTGCAGGTGATCGTCACCGGGTTCTGATATCCCGTGTACTCAACCTTATCGTACGAGTACCGGTCGCCGTGGATGACGATCGCCTTGCGGATAAATTCCCCCTTGCTCATCCGACTACTCTCATTCCGTTCGAGCCGGGCGCACTCCGGACATCCCTGCTTGCGGCCACTAGTGTGCTTGCAGGGAGCGATGTGAAAGTCGCCGTGTTCTTGGCAGGTGACGGTGACAGCCGTCTTTGAGTTGACGTAATGGGTCTTGTCGTAGCCGTACCGGTCGCCGTGGATCGCCTTTGCCTCTTTCACGAAGTCAGCGGTCGTCTTCTTGCCGGTGCCGCCGCACTTTGGGCAACCGTACTTCGAGCGCAGGTGAAGGTGTGGAAGCTGGGTGAAATAGCCGTGATCGGGGCAGTAAATCTCGACAGGCTCTTTGGAGTGAATGAACCCGACCCGGTCGTACCCAAACTTGCCTCCGAATTTCGCGGTTGCTCGCTCTTTAAACTCTGCGATTGAAAGACGCTTGGACATCGTGGGTGGCTCGGCTTCGTAAATCCCCCTAAAGCTGGTAAAGCTGAGGGGCAATACGGTCTTGCGTGGGACGAAAATCAAGGAAGTCTGGGCATCCTTCATTAGCTATCGAAAGTAGTTTACACTTTTTCGGCCAAAAAAAATAAGGCAATAGGACTAGAAGGCCATCAACGATAGCCAAAAAGATCGTCGGGTTTGAAAAAGCTGCTTCTTGTTCTACGAAGCAAGAAGTAATTCTGGATCTTTCTCACCAAGAATGTCGAACAGGATGGAAATCCAGTCTTTCACTTGCGTTTTTCCGGTCAGCAGCTCCATGGGCGTTTTGTTCTTTCTTACGCCGTCACAATAACGCCGATGGTTGTGATAGTGCATAATCAGATTGAGCAGCTCTTGCGTGACGTGATTCTTGGTGGTGTTTAAATACGGCCGGATAATGGAATTGATACACTCGACCAGCGCCGAACTCTGGACAATGGTGTCGAGCTTGGCATAGACGGCTTCCTGAACATCTCCCAAGTTCTCCGGATGTAGGCCCTCGGCGATCTCCAGGCAAAATTGTTCTTGCTCTTGGGCCTTCTTTTTCCGCTCGGAATTCTTGACCTTCCTGAAAACCTTGCCCCATTGCCAAGCGATACAGTACGCCTTCAGGCTTTCATCGTCGATCGGCAGCGCTTTGCACGCGTTGACGACCTCCGCAGCAACATCCAAGTAATGGAACAAGTCCGGCAAGGCGCGCCTGATTTTTTGCACCGCTGCGGTGAGGCGGTTGTGGTTTAGTTCCTCCAAGAGCGCAAGGCCGGCCGTGAGGCCTGCTTCGGCCTGTTGTCGATCACGCAGGTTGCCGTTGACGTCGAACACATTGAGCTCGCCGAGAACGCAACGATAGAGGTAGCTGAAATCATCGTACAGCGTGACGGCCTTGTTGGCGGCGGCGACGGATTTCTCCCAAGCGAGCCTGCGCTGTTCGCGCACGTGAACGCTTTTTGCTGAAGTGAGTTTTCTTTCGCACGCATGCTCCACCCCGATCGCCTTGTAGGCGCCTGTTTCGAGGCTATGTGCCCAGTTCCCGAGCCGGTGGGCAACCGCATGGTAGGTATCGCTCTGGCGCACGACATCACTCAGGGCCTCGGCATGGCCCGCGCGGATTCCCTGACCGTCATCGGAAACCAAATAGACCGCTTCCAGCCCGTTGTCATGGAGGCACTCAAAATGTCGTTTCCAATCTTCTGCTTTCCGACTCTCGCTCAACTCGATGCGGAGAATCGCGCTACTAACGGGATCCACGGACACCAGGATCGGTATGGTTTTGGAAAAGATCTCATCGCTGGCAAACACCAGATAGCGGATGACGCCGTTTTCCGTGGAGAGCGTCGTCGGCAAGCAGCCGCCGATACGTGAGAGGAGTTGGCTGATGGAGCCAGTAGAAGACGATTCAAATGCGAATCGGCGCATGACCGTTGAGATGGCGCCGATACTGCTGCATGCCTCCATGCGCAGTGACAGCATCATCGCGATGGCTTGTTCGCGTGACGATGAAGAGGGACCACACCCCGCCGCCTCCCCGAAAAGAAACTGCCCGGCTTCTTTTAGCGTCGCGGCAAGTGAATAGACAAAAGGCCTGGATACGTCATGTTCATTTGCCAGCTTGGTTATCGTTCCCCAAATACCGTTCATCATGGCATGAAGCGCTTCTGCGCCTATCGCCAAGCGTACGCTGTTGGTAAGATCGGCGCGACGGGTGAAGCGTCTTCTTTGAAATTGGTCTTCGAGCGAGAGCTGACGATCTTCTGATTTTGGCAATACCATGACTACAAACCTCAATGCACAGTGAGCTGGGAGAAATTTCCCATCGCTTATACAAGAAGATGCGTCACTTGTCTAGGTCATGTCTTATTCGCCCATCGCCGATATCAGGTCTAATGAATGGTTGCCCATCCTACTCCAAGGTGTAAAGTGAGAGATGAAGGATGCCGAAGTCTGACCCAAGATACGTAATGCTAGTGGCTGACCATCTCTGAAGCACATAACGCTAATTGGGCGGATCCGCATAAAATCCCCCTCCTGATCCTATTAGAAGAATAAAGCCGGGGATGCCAGCTGGCAACATGGCAAGAACCCTGTCTTGTCCAGGGTTTTCTGAATACCTCCGCACGATCCAGGCATCTTATGCGGGTCCGCATAACACTGTTAGTATCGATACAAAATCGCGATCCCGAGCCTCTGGGCCATGGCCTGGCCTCAGTCAAAAAACCCGCAACTTGGTGCTTTAGCCATATAGAAACAGGGCCGGAAGCGTCCAGTTTTGCTGTTTTCCCGACTGAATCTACTGCTTTTATTGCTTGCAATGGCTCGATGTAGCGCGCAGAAAGTAGTATAAGACCTGATCATGCCTGATCGGCGAAGTAACTTCTGCTTTAGGTTTGTCGATCCTTTGAACTTGACATTAAGCAGCGTAAGCGAAGCGAACGTCCGTCTTCAAAGTCGTGTTCGGCACCCACCTCACAGGCCGCAGATCCTTCTCTGGATCAACTTCATACTCGATACCAAGCTCAGCGAGAGGTTTCAGATGGTGAGCATAAATATATCCTTCTGCGAAGAGTCCGTACTGCTGCCCGAAGTTGAGGCCGCAAACGGAACAGCTGTCCCCATATTTATCGATACAGAGACTTCGCGCCTTGGCGTTCCTTTCGTAAGAGTTCAACTGGATTCTAGTTGCAGATCCCTCCAAGAGCGGCGTGCTCGATTCGACCTCGCTCGCATCGCTGAAAGCATCGAGACGACCACGTTTGTACACGTCGGCCAGGATCTCAAAGACCTGCTCCACGACTTCATCGGGGCCTAAGCCCCATTTTTGCCCACACCGGTGTCCCAGGTGAGAATCTTGAGCGTATTATCGGTGTAGTTTTTGCCCCTATCGGTCGCAGCATGCCATCCGGCCTTGAAGCGACCACGGCGAAGGCTATCCGGGGGATTGCGTTCATCTTTGGCGTAGTCGAGTTGTCCCAAGAACTCCACAATCTCTCTCGCCTGTTTCATCTCAGCACCTCGTTTGCCGAACGACAAATCAAGTCGTTAGCCGCCACTCCCCCTACTCCTGTCCACACTGGAAGCACTGCTCCCACCGGGCCCATGTGCTCCCACTGCTCCTGCGGCCAGCCCACCCGCACCGTCCAGCTCCGCCACAACCTGCTGGCCACCAACGACGCAGCGGCGGAACGCAACCGCGAGCGCTTCGCTGCCGCCGGGCTGCTGGTGCTGAATGTGCTCTCAGCACCAGGGTCCGGGAAAACCGCGCTGCTGGAGCAGCTCGCCCGCCAGTGGCGTCCGGCCCCGGTGGGGGTGATCGTGGGTGATCTGGCCACCGACAACGACGCCATTCGTCTGCGGGCCGCCGGCGCCCGGGCCGTGCAGATCCAGACCGGTGATCTCTGTCATCTGGAGGCGGCGATGGTGGGGCGGGCCTTTGATCAACTCGAGCCCCAGGGCATGGAGCTGCTGCTGATCGAGAACGTCGGCAATCTGGTCTGCCCCACCGCCTTTGATCTGGGCGAGCAGCTGCGGCTGGTGCTGCTCTCGGTCACGGAAGGGGAAGATAAACCGCTCAAATACCCGGCCCTGTTCAAATCCGCCGATGTGGTGGTGATCAACAAGGTCGATATCGCCGAAGCGGTGGGCTTCGATCACGCCGCGGCCCACGCCAACCTGGCCGGTGTGGCACCGCAGGCGCCGATCTTCGAAGTCTCGGCCCGCAGTGGCGTCGGCCTTGACGCCCTGATGCACTGGCTCAGCCACCAGCGGCAATGACCCCCGCCGGGCAGCGGCGCCTGCGGCTTGAGGTCGAAGGGCTGGTGCAGGGGGTGGGCTTCCGTCCGTTCGTGCACCGCCTGGCCAGCTCCCTGGCGTTGGCGGGCTGGGTGGAGAACACCCCATCCGGTGTCTGCCTGGAGCTGGAGGGGGAGGAAGCGGCACTCGCATCCTTTCTGGAGCGCCTCGATCTGGAGCGGCCTCCCCACAGCCGCCTCGATCGCCTGGAGCAGCAGTGGTTGCCAGCCTTGGCTCTCGGCCAGATCAGTGGCTTCCAGATCCGGCCGCCCTCCGGCAGCGCGTCAAGTCCCACCGCTCTGGTGCCGCCCGATCTGGCCCCCTGCGCCACCTGCCTGGCGGAGCTGGTCGATCCCTTCAGCCGCCGCTGCGGCTATGCCTTCACCAGCTGCGCCCACTGCGGGCCCCGCTTCAGCATCCTGCGGGCCCTGCCGTTCGAGCGGCGCCACACGTCGCTGGCCTCCTTTTTCCTCTGCGCTGCCTGCGCGGGTGAATACACCGATCCCGCCAACCGCCGCTTTCACGCCCAGACCACGGGCTGCCCCGCTTGCGGCCCCCGCCTGAGCTGGTGGGCGGCCGCTGAGCCGCGGCTGAGCGATCCACCGCTGAGCACGGGCCTGCTCAGCCCCTGCCTGACGGCGGCGGTAGTCGCATTGCGGGCGGGGCAGATCGTGGCGTTGCTGGGGGTCGGCGGGTTCCAGTTGCTCTGCCTGGCCGGATTGGAGGCGTCGGTGGCTGAGCTGCGGCGGCGCAAGGGTCGACCCGAGAAGCCTTTTGCGCTGCTGGCGCCCGATCTGGCTTGGGTACGGCGCCACTGCGTGCTGAGCCCCGAGGAAGAAGCGCTGCTCACCTCCCCGGCGGCGCCGATCGTGTTGCTGCGGCGCCGGCCGCCGAGCGATGCCGCCATCGCCGCCAACGTGGCCCCGGCCAACCCCTGGCTGGGGGTGATGCTGCCCGCCAGCCCGTTGCACGCCCTGCTGCTGCGGGAACTGGGCGTGGCGCTGGTCGCCACCAGCGGCAACCGCTCCGGTGAACCGCTCTGCGCCGATCCCGAACGGGTGGAGGCGGAGCTGGGGACGATCGCCGATGG
Source organism: Synechococcus sp. SynAce01 (assembly GCF_001885215.1). GTDB lineage: Bacteria > Cyanobacteriota > Cyanobacteriia > PCC-6307 > Cyanobiaceae > Regnicoccus > Regnicoccus frigidus. The sequence continues at coordinate 2,379,514 of NZ_CP018091.1, forward strand.
TTTTTTGGTCCACAACCGCCCGATCGCCAACCCCGTCGACGACAGCGTGGTGCAGCTGGCGGCGGGCCGGCCGCTGCGGCTGCGCCACGCCCGCGGCACAGCCCCCACCACGCTCGATCTCTCCGCCCTGCTGCCCCACCCGGATGCGCTTGCCGGTGTGGTCGCCATGGGCGCTCAGCTCAAGGGCAGCCTGGCGATCGGCCTCCCCGGCGGTCGCGCCTGGCTCGGCCCCCACCTGGGCGACCTCGACAGCCTCGCGTCTGAGCTGCGCTTGCGCGAGGTCCTCAGTAGCGCCCTTGAGCGCCTCGGCCTCACGCCCCGCCGCTTTGTGGTCGATGGCCACCCCGCCTACGTCTCGCGTCGGATCGGTGAGGAACTGGCGGCGGCAGCAGGCGTGCCACTACTGCCGGTGCAGCATCACCACGCCCATTTGCTGGCAGTGGCGGCCGAGCACGGTCTCGTCCCACCGCTGCTGGGGGTGGCCTGGGATGGCGCTGGCTACGGCGGCGACGGCAGCCTCTGGGGCGGTGAGTGCCTGCGCCTGGAGCCGGCCGCACCGGGCCAACCGGCCCGCTTCCAGCGCCTGGCGCAGCTGCGGCCGTTTCCGTTGCCCGGCGGCACACCGGCCTTGCGTGAACCACGCCGCGCCGCCCTGGGCCTGCTAGCAACCGCCTTCGGCGATAGCTCCCGCAGCACTCATTCCGCCTTCAGTGCTGAGGAGAAGCGGGTGCTGCTTGCCCTGTTGCGCCGCGGCGGCCCGCATGCGCCGCTCTGCTCCAGCATCGGCCGCCTCTTCGATGCGGTGGCCTCCCTGCTGGGCCTGATCCAGATCTGCAGCTTCGAAGGCCAGGCCGCCCTGCGTCTGGAGGCGGCCGCCTGGGAAGGGATGCGCGCCACAGCATTCGAACGAGCCGGCCCCTACACCCTGCCGATCGGCCCCGCCAGCGAAACCACCGGCTCCGGCCAATCCGAACTGCCCCTGCAGATCAACTGGCAGCCCCTGCTCATTGCCCTGCTCGCCGACCGCGACCGCGGCGTGCCGGTGCCCGCCATCGCCCTGGCCTTCCACCAGGCACTGGCCGGGTTGCTGGTAGCGCTGGCCGAAACCTTTTCAGACACTCCCGGCGAGCGGCGCCTGCTGCTGGCGGGGGGCTGCTTCCAGAACCGCCTGCTGCTGCAACTCGCCGCCACTGCCCTGCAGCAGGCCGGCATCGAAGCACTCTGGCCCCAACGGATCCCTTGCAATGACGGCGGACTGGCCCTCGGCCAGCTGCTGGCGGCTGCCCAGTTTCTGTAAGGCCTCGCAACACTGAGAGCGGAAACGAACCAGCGACCTATAACAAAAGAAGGGCGGTCCCACCCCCGGACGCTGCACCTCTGCCGGAGCTCCGCGATGTGTCTGGCCTTACCCGGTGAACTGATCGCCATTGAAGACGGCCACCCCCCTGGCGTCGCTGTCGATCCCTCCGATCCGGCTGATGCCGCGCTCTGGCGCTTTGGGCTGGTGGATTTCGGTGGCGTCCAGCGCCAGGTGAGCCTGGCCTGCGTGCCCGAGGCCCGCCTTGGCGATCAGCTGCTGGTGCACGTGGGCTTCGCCCTCAGCGTGGTGCAGCCATGAGCACCGCCAGCATCGACGGCAACGAAGCGGTGGCCCGCGTTGCTTACCGCCTCAACGAGGTGATGGCGATCTACCCGATCACCCCGGCAACGCCGATGGGCGAATGGGCCGACGCCTGGGCCGCAGCCGGCCGCCCCAACCTCTGGGGCAGCGTGCCGCAGGTGATCGAACTACAGAGCGAGGGCGGCGCCGCCGGGGTGCTGCATGGTGCCCTGCAGGCGGGGACGCTGGCCTCCACCTTCACCGCGTCGCAGGGGTTGCTGCTGATGCTGCCCAACCTCTACAAAATCGCCGGTGAACTCACCGCCACCGTGCTGCATGTGGCCTCAAGGGCCTTGGCGGGCCAGGCCCTCTCGATCTTCGGTGACCACGGCGATGTGATGGCCACCCGCGGCAGCGGTTGCGCCCTGCTCTGCTCGGGCTCGGTGCAGGAGGCGGGCGACTTCGCCGCGATCGCCACCGCCGCCAGCCTGCGCGCCCGGCTCCCGTTCCTGCACTTCTTCGACGGCTTCCGCACCTCCCACGAGATCCAGCGGGTGGAGCTGATCGATGACGCCGTGCTGCACGCCCTGGTGCCCCAGGAGCTGGTGGCCGCCCACCGCCGCCGCGGCCTCTCCCCCGACCACCCGGTGATCCGCGGCACCAGCCAGAACCCCGATGTGGCCTTCCAGGCCCGCGAGGCCGCCAACCCCTTCCACGCCGCCGCCCCCGCGATCGTTCAAGAGGTGATGGACGCCTTTGCTGCCCTCACCGGCCGCGCCTATCACCTGTTCGATTACGTCGGTGCCGCCGATGCCGAGCGGGTGCTGGTGCTGATGGGCTCCGGCGCTGAAACCGCCCAGGAAACGGTGGAAGCGCTCAACGCCGCCGGCGAGCGGGTGGGGCTGCTGAAGGTGCGCCTGTTCCGCCCGCTCGATACCACCGCCCTGATCGCCGCCCTGCCGCCATCGATTCGGGCGATTGCCGTGCTCGATCGCTGCAAGGAACCCGGCAGCGGCGCCGAACCCCTCCTGCTCGATGTGGGCCAGGCCCTGCTGCAGGCCTGGGCCGAAAAGCCCGGCCCCCTGCCGCGCCTGATCGGCGGCCGCTATGGCCTGGCCTCAAAAGACTTCACCCCAGCGATGGTCAAGGCGGTCTTCGACGCCCTGGCCCGCCCCGATCCACCCGGGCGCTTCACGGTCGGCATCACCGACGACGTCACGCGCCTCTCGCTGCCGGTGGACGCCAGCTTCTGCACCGAAGCCGCCGACTTTCGCGCCATCGTCTATGGCCTCGGCTCCGACGGCAGCGTCGGCGCCAACAAGAACGCGATCAAAATCATCGGTGATCACACCGATCTCTACGCCCAGGGCTACTTCGTCTACGACTCGAAGAAATCAGGTTCAGTCACCGTCTCGCACCTGCGCGTCAGCCGCACCCCGATCCACTCCTGCCACCTGGTGCAGCAGGCCCACCTGGTGGCCTGCCACCAATGGGATTTTCTTGGCCGCTTCGATCTGCTCGAAGCGGCCCTGCCCGGCGGCACATTGCTGCTCAACAGCCCCTTTCCCCCAGAAGAGGTGGCGATGCGGCTGCCGGCGTCGGTGCGGCAGGCGATCCGCGCCAAGCAGCTGACGGTGCAAAGCATCGACGCCACGGCAATCGCCCGTGAGCTGGGGCTGGGCGGGCGCATCAACACGGTGATGCAGACCTGCTTCTTTGCCCTGGCCGATGTGCTGCCGCAACAACAGGCGCTTGAGGCGATCCGAGAGGCAATTCGCCACAGCTATGGCCGCAAGGGGGGGCGCATCGTGGAGGCCAATCTCCAGGCCGTCGACGCCAGCCGGGCCCGGCTGCAGCAGGTGCCGATCGCAGACGACGAGCCGGCCAGCGCTGCTGCTGCTGCAGATCCAAGCCAGGCCCCAGCCCCCGATCCGCTGGCGGCGGCATCCGCTGCGCTGCGCCGGCTGATCGCCCCCCAGCTGGCCCGCCAGGGCGACCGTTTGCCCGTGAGCGCCCTGCCCGCCGACGGCAGCTTCGCCACCGGCACCGCCCGCTTCGAGAAGCGCAACATCGCCGAATCCGTGCCGGTCTGGGACACCGAGGTGTGCGTGCAGTGCGGCAAGTGCGTGATGGTCTGCCCCCACGCCGTGATCCGCGCCAAGGTGGTGGAGCCCGCCGCCCTGGCGGACGCCCCGGCCGGCTTCGCCCACGCCGCGGCCCGCGACCACCACTGGCAGGGGCAGAGCTTCACCCTGCAGGTGGCCGCCGAAGACTGCACCGGCTGCGGCCTCTGCGTGGAGGTCTGCCCGGCCCGCAACCGGGCCGAACCGCGCCGCAAGGCGATCAACATGGAACCGCAGCGCCCCCTGCGTGAGCAGGCCCGCGGCCACTGGGACTTCTTCCTCTCCCTGCCGAACCCCGAGCGCGGCGCCCTCAACCTGGCCCACGTCAATCAGCAGCAACTGCAGGAGCCGCTGTTCGAATTCTCCGGCGCCTGCGCCGGCTGCGGCGAAACCCCTTACATCAAGCTCGCCAGCCAGTTGTTCGGCGATCGCATGGTGGTGGCCAACGCCACGGGCTGCTCCTCGATCTACGGCGGCAGCCTGCCCACCACGCCCTGGAGCTCCAACCGTAACGGCCGCGGCCCCGCCTGGTCCAACTCCCTGTTCGAAGACAACGCCGAGTTCGGACTCGGTTTCCGCGTCGGCTTCGACCAGCGCCGCGTTATCTCCGCCCAGCTGCTGCGCGACACGCCCGGCCTTCCCGCCGGTCTGCGTCAGGGCCTGCTGGAGGCTGACCAGCACGATGAGCCGGGCATTTTCGAGCAACGGCAGCGGGTCGTGGAGCTGCGGCAGTGGCTGGAGGCCAACGCCCCCACCAGCGCCCTCAACGACCTGGCCGACGACTTGGTCAAACGCAGCGTCTGGATGATCGGCGGCGACGGCTGGGCCTATGACATCGGCTACGGCGGCCTCGACCACGTGCTGGCCGGCGGCCACGACGTCAACATCCTGGTGCTCGACACCGAGGTGTACTCCAACACCGGCGGCCAGATGTCGAAGGCGACGCCGCTGGGCGCCGTGGCCAAATTCGCCAGCGGCGGCAAGGCCACCGCCAAGAAGGATCTGGGCCTGATGGCGATGACCTACGGCCACGTCTACGTGGCCAGCGTGGCCATGGGTGCCTCCCAGGAGCAGACCCTGCGGGCCTTCCTGGAGGCGGAGTCGTATCCGGGGCCCTCGCTGATCCTGGCCTATTCCCACTGCATCGCCCATGGCATCGACATGGCCCAGGGGATGACGCAGCAGCAGCGGGCCGTGGACTCGGGGCGCTGGCTGCTCTACCGCCACGACCCACGCCGCAGCGAGCGGGGCGAGAATCCGCTCCAGCTCGACTGCCCTGAACCGAAACTGGCCATGGCCGAAGCGATGGCGGGCGAAAACCGCTTCCGCCTGCTGGGCTATAGCCATCCTGACCAGGCCCGTGCTCTGACACGACAGGCCCAGGCTGAAGCCCTCCAGCGCTGGCACCAGTACGCAGCCCGCGCCGCCGCCCCGGCGGATGCCAGCAAGGGAGCCCCCCCATGAACGGCCCCGACCTCGCTACCACCTATCTGGGCCTGCCCCTCTCCTCACCGCTGGTGGTCGGCGCCGCCGCGCCGCTCAGTGCTGACCCCGACTTGATCCCGCGCCTGGCTGAGCAGGGCGCTGCGGCCGTGGTGCTTCATTCACTCTTCCTCGAGCAGATCGAGCACGACTGGCAGGAATGGGAGCACCACCAGCAGCATGGCAGCGAGAGTTTTGCTGAATCGCTGAGCTTTGTGCCGCCCAATGCCCCCACGCACCTCGGCATCGCGGGCTACCTGCAGGAGATTGAAAGCGCCCGCCGCCGGGTGGACATCCCCATCATCGCCAGCCTCAACGGAAACGCAGGCGGCCACTGGGCCGGCACGGTGCGGGCGATCGAGCAGGCCGGTGCGCAGGCGATCGAGCTCAACCTCTACGCCGTGCCTACCGATGCCGAGCGCAGCGGCGGCGAACTGGAGGAAGAGCAGCTGGCGATCGTGTCCACGGTCTGCACGGCCACCCGTCTGCCGGTGGCCGTAAAGCTCAGCCCCAGCTACACGAACCTGGCTCATTTCGCCCGTCGCCTCCACCAGGCCGGTGCTCGCGGACTGGTGCTGTTCAACCGCTTCTTCCAGCCTGACATCGACATCGAAGCCCTTGAGCATGTCTCGAATGTGCTGCTCAGCTCTGCTGCCGATCTGCGCCCGCCGCTGCGTTGGATCGCCCTGTTAGAAGGCCAGGTGCCGCTGGATTTCGCCGCCAGCGGCGGCGTCGCCCACGGCACCGACGTGGTGAGGCTGCTGATGGTGGGCGCCAGCGTCACCATGGTGGTGTCGGACTTGCTGCGCCATGGCCCCGGTCAGCTGCGGCAGCTGGAAACCGAGCTCACTGGCTGGCTCGAACAGCACAACTACGCCTCCGTGCAGGACTTGCGGGGCTGCATGAGCCAGCGGCGCTGCCCCGACCCGGCCGCTTTCGAGCGGGCCCAGTACGTGCGGGCGATCAGTACCAGTCCAGCCGGCAGCGCTCTAGGCACCCATCTGTGAGCGCCCTGCTGGAGCCCTTCCGCCGGCCGGAGCGGGTGCGGCGCCTCACCGCCGAACTGCGCCAGGCCACCACGCGTCCCTGGACCCTGATGGAGGTCTGCGGCGGCCAGACCCACGCGATCCTGCGCCATGGTCTCGACCGTCTGCTGCCCGATGGTCTGGAGCTGATTCACGGACCCGGCTGCCCGGTCTGCGTCACTCCGGCGGCGGCGATTGATCGGGCCCTGGAGCTGTCCACCAGCCCCGGGGTGATCCTCTGCTCCTACGGCGACATGCTGCGGGTGCCGGGATCGGCGGGCCGCAGCCTGCTGGAACAGCGTGCCGAAGGCGCCAATGTCCGGGTCGTCGCTTCACCCCTCGATGTGCTTGCCATCGCCCGAGATCATCCAGGCTGCCGTGTGGTGTTCTTCGCGGTGGGCTTCGAGACCACAGCGCCGGCCACCGCCTTGCTGGCCCATCAGGCCTGGCGGTCGGGGCTTACCAACTTGGCTCTGCTTGTGGTGCATGTGCGGATCCCCCCGGCGATGGAGGCGTTGCTGGCAGCTCCGGAAGGCCGTGTGCAGGGCTTCCTGGCCGCTGGCCACGTCTGTGCGGTGATGGGTAGCGAGGAGCTGGAGCCGATCTGCCAACGCTTCCGCGTGCCGGTGGTGGTCACGGGTTTCGAGCCGGTGGACCTGCTGGAGGGAGTGTTGTGCTGCGTGCGGCAGCTGGAGCGGGGCGAGAGCAGGGTGGAGAACGCCTATACCCGCGCCAGCCCGCCGCAGGGAAACGCTGCGGCCCGGGCCCTGATCGCGCGGGTGTTCGAGCCGGTGGATCAGGAATGGCGTGGCCTTGGCGTGTTCCCTGCCAGCGGTCTGCGCCTGCGGCCGCCCTACGACGCCCTTGATGCCGATTTCATGCAAGCGTCTTCTCCTGGAATCCCAGCAGCCTCTCTTGGCAGCCCCTCTATCTGCATCAGCGGCCGGGTTCTGCAGGGCCTGGACCGCCCCACAGACTGCCCCTCCTTCGGGGTGGCCTGCACGCCGGAGCGGCCGCTGGGGGCACCGATGGTGTCTGCGGAAGGGGCCTGCGCCGCCTACTGGCACTATCGCCAACGGGACGGCAGCGCTGCAGCCGGGGTGCCCTGAGCGATGGAGATCATGCACGGAGTCGGCTGCCCCATGCCCTCAGATCCCGCCGAACGGGTTCAGCTGGGCCATGGTGGCGGCGGCGGCCTCAGCCAGCGGCTGATTGAGGAGCTGTTTGTGCCGGCCTTCGGTCCCGCCGATGGGGTCCTTCACGATGCTGCCACGCTTGCTGCTGGGCCTGGGGCACTGGCCTTCACCACCGACTCTTATGTGGTGCGGCCCTTGGTTTTCCCTGGCGGCGACATTGGCCGGCTGGCGGTGATCGGCACCGTCAACGACCTGGCGATGGTGGGCGCATGCCCCTTGGCCCTCAGCCTGGCTCTGATCCTGGAGGAAGGCCTGGCGATGGCCATGCTTCGGCACATAGTGGCTGCCATCCGCACAGTGGCTGCGGAGTGCGGCGTTCCGGTGGTGACCGGCGACACCAAGGTGGTGGAGCGGGGCAAGGGGGATGGCATTTTCATCACCACCAGCGCCGTGGGCCGCCTGGGGCCGGGTCCCGCCATCGGCCCACCTGCGGTTCAGCTCGGTGACGCGATCCTGGTGAGTGGCGATCTGGGACGCCACGGGGTGGCGATCCTGGCGGCACGCCAGGAGCTGGGCTTCCGTACGGATCTGCAAAGTGATTTGGCCTCGCTCCTGCCGGCGGTGCAGGCGCTGCTGGCGGAAGGGCTGGCCGTGCATGCCCTGCGGGACCTCACCCGCGGTGGGCTCGCCAGCGCGCTCACTGAAATCGCCCGCGGCGTCGGGCTGGAGCTACGGATCCAGGAGGCGGCCGTGCCGATTGCGCCCGCTGTGGCCAGTGCCTGCGCCCTATTGGGCCTTGACCCGCTGGCCATGGCCAACGAAGGCCGCCTCGTCCTGTTCCTACCCACCGCCCAGGCGGAGCAAGCCCGTGCCGTGCTTCAGACCTTCCAGCCCGAAGCCGCGATCATCGGCACGGTGGCCGCTGCCGGTAGCGCTATGGGCGGCATCGTGCTGCTGGAGAACGCCTACGGGGTGCTTCGGCGGTTAACGCTGGGCCAGGGCGAGCAACTGCCGCGCATCTGCTGACCACTGCGGCAGTCACACCAGCGCCAGGCCAGCCGAATCGAAGACCCCTTCAAACAGCACAGAGCTGAGATAGCGCTCGCCGGAATCGGGCAGCACCACAACGATCGTTTGGCCTGCGTAGGCCGCTTCGGCGGCCAGGCGAAGGGCCGCCACCGTGGCCGCTCCGCAGGAGATCCCCGCCAGGATGCCTTCCTCACGCATCAGCCGCCGGGCCATCTCCACGGCCTCTTCGTTGCTGACGGCTTCCACCCGATCCACCAGGCTGAGGTCGAGGTTATCGGGTACGAAACCGGCGCCGATCCCCTGGATTTTGTGGGGCCCAGGCACCAATGGCTGCCCCTGCATGGCTTGGCTGATCACCGGGCTGTTCTCCGGTTCGACCGCCACCGACACCAGGGGCTGGCCCAGGGTGGTCTTGATGTAGCGGCTGACGCCGGTGATCGTGCCGCCGGTGCCCACGCCCGCCACCAGCACATCCACGGTGCCTTCGGTGTCGTCCCAGATTTCCGGGCCGGTGGTGTCGTGGTGGATCTGGGGGTTGGCGGGGTTGGAGAACTGCTGCAGCAACACGTAGCGCTCGGGATCGGAGGCGGCGATCTCACGGGCGCGGCCCACGGCTCCTGTCATGCCGAGCCGGCCTTCGGTGAGCTCCAGTTGGGCGCCATAGGCGGCCAGCAGCTTGCGCCGCTCCAGGCTCATCGTCTCCGGCATGGTGAGGGTGAGCGGCAGACCCCGCGAAGCCGCCACGAAGGCCAGGGCAATGCCGGTGTTGCCGCTGGTGGGCTCGATCAACTCCTTGCCAGGACCGAGCAGGCCATCTTTCTCCGCCTGCCAGATCATCGCCGCGCCGATCCGGCATTTCACCGAGAAAGCCGGGTTGCGCCCCTCAATTTTGGCCAGCACCGTGGCCTTGCTCTCGCCCACCACCCGGTTGAGCTTGACCAGCGGGGTGCGGCCGATGCTGAGGCTGCTGTCGGCGAAGATCGTGGTCATCGGTGGATCCCTGGCATCAACGAGGCAAAACTATTTTCAGACTTCGACCCTAGGCAAGGGGAGCAAAAGTCTTGTGGTTTTGGCTTTGGCTTTGGCTTTGGCTGTCTGGCAGAGATCAGGCCCTGAGCCGCTTCTCGGAGCGCCAGTAGCCGGCCGACTGGACCACCAGGAGCAAAACAACTGCCGGGACCACCACCAGCAGGGTGAACCATTGCAGCGGAGCACTCAGCTCGGGCTGCACATAAGGCACAACTTGCTCCAGCAGGAAAAGGCCGTACAGGCCGAGCAAGATCCCCCCCTCGCGGCGGGTGATCACTCCGCCTGTCCAGAAGATCGGCAGGCAGGCCAGGGTGGTGGCCACCATGATCGGCAGATCCCGCTGAATCATGGTCGGGTCGACCGTGAGGCCCCGGCTTCCCGAGAGAAAGGCGCAGCTGCCCAGGATCAGCATCTGGTTCATCAGGTTGCTGCCCACCACGTTGCCGATCGCCAGATCGCCCTTGCCCCGCAGGGCCGCCACGATTGAAGTGACCAGTTCCGGCATCGAGGTGCCGGCCGAAACGATCGTCAGTCCGATCACGGTCTGGCTCACCCCCAGGCCAAGGGCGATCGCCGTGGCCCCCTTCACCAGAATCTGCGACCCCCAGATCAGCACGGCCAGGCCGGCCACCAACTTGATCAGGGCCGGCTTCAGGCTGATGTCTGACTCGCCTAGATCCAGGTCGTTATCTCCCTCGGAACCGCCTTCTTTGGACAGACCGCCTTGAGAATCGGCGGCCTCGGAGATTTTGGCTTCCCTTGATGTGCGAATTTCCCAGATGGTGTTGATCACCAGGGCCACCAGCAAGGCCACACCCGCCTGCCAGGTGACCCGCCCGGCCGAGGCCATGCCCCACACCGCCATCGATACCGCCAGCAGGATCGGCACGTCACGGCGGACGAGCCGGCTCTGCACCCGCAACGGCAGGATCACGGCGCTGCAGCCCAGCACCACCATCATGTTGAAGATGTTGCTGCCGACCACATTGCTCACGGCCAGATCATCGGAACCCTGAAGCGTGGACAGCAGGCTCACGAACAGTTCCGGTGTGCTGGTGCCCAGAGCGACGACGGTGAGCCCGATCACCAGCTGAGGGATACCAAATAGCAGGGCCAGCGCCACCGAACCCTGAACGAACAGCTCGCCGCCTCCGAACAGCAGCAGGATTCCAACGACGATCTCCACGACGCTGAGCACGGCAGGGCTGAGCACGGCAGGACGGCGAGAGGCAGGTGGGAGTCTGACGGGTCATGGGACTGGTGTCCTGCCTCCTTCGTTTCCGCTGGCGGCTCTGCAGCGTGTTGCCACAGATCCAGGGCAAAGCAAGGGATGGCATCGGTGCAGTTTCTAAGGTTGCTCCGCGCCGCACTCCAGCCACCCGTTGATGATCACCAATCGCATCAACTTCCATCATCTCAAGGGTGATCTGTTCGGGGGTGTCACCGCTGCGGTGATTGCCCTGCCGATGGCGTTGGCCTTTGGTGTCGCGTCCGGGGCTGGGGCCGCTTCCGGTCTGTGGGGGGCGGTGCTGGTGGGATTCTTTGCCGCCCTGTTCGGAGGCACTCCCACCTTGATCTCCGAACCCACCGGTCCCATGACCGTGGTGATGACGACGGTGATCGCTGGCCTCACTGCCGCGAATCCGGAGAACGGCATGGCCATGGCCTTCACGGTGGTGATGCTGGCCGGCGCCTTCCAGATTCTCTTCGGACTGCTGAAGCTGGGTCGTTACATCACGATGATGCCCTACACCGTGATCTCGGGCTTCATGTCCGGGATCGGCATCATCCTGATCATTCTTCAGATCGGTCCGTTCCTGGGCCAGGCCATTCCCCCCCGCGGTGTGATGGGGACCCTGCGGGCGATCCCTGAGTTGCTGGGCCAGACGCAGCCGATCGAAACCTTTCTGGCGCTGCTCACGGTGGCGATCATCTGGTTCACGCCCTCCCGGTTCAAGCAACTGGTGCCCCCCCAGTTGTTGGCTCTGGTGGCGGGAACGGTGATCTCTTTGCTGATCTTCGGTGGTGAGGACATCCGCCGCATCGGCTGGATTCCCTCCGGTCTCCCGCCTCTCCAGCTCCCCACCTTCATGCCCGGCGAAATCCAGCGCATGCTTTTCTATGGCGCGGTGCTGGGGATGCTGGGCTCCATTGATGCCCTGCTCACCTCGATGGTGGCCGACAGCCTCACCCGCACCGAGCACAATTCCAACAAAGAGTTACTGGGGCAGGGCCTGGGCAATGTGGTCTCCGGCCTGTTCGGTGGCATCGCCGGAGCCGGTGCCACGATGGGCACGGTCGTGAACATTCAGGCCGGCGGTCGCACGGCCCTCTCCGGCCTGACCCGGGCCGTCGTGTTGATGGTGGTGATCCTGGGAGCCTCGGGGCTGGCCTCCTCGATTCCGATGGCCGTGCTCGCCGGCATCGCCCTCAAGGTGGGGATCGACATCATCGACTGGGGCTTCCTCAAGCGGGCCCATCACCTCTCGATGAAGGGGGCCCTGATCATGTACGGGGTGATTCTGCTCACGGTCCTGGTGGATCTGATGGTGGCGGTGGGGGTTGGGGTGTTCGTGGCCAACTTCCTGACGATCGAGCGGATGAACACCCTGGAATCGCAGGGGGTAAAGGCGATCAGCACCGGCGATGGCGATACCGATCTATCGGTGGCAGAAAAGCGGCTGCTGGATCAGGCGAAGGGCAAGGTGCTGCTGTTCCAGCTCAATGGAGCCATGATTTTTGGGGTGGCCAAGGCGATCTCCAGAGAACACAACGCCATCACCAGCTGCGATTCCGTCATCTTTGACCTCACGTCTGTGACCCACCTGGGTGTCACGGCGGCCCTGGCCCTCGAGAACGCGGTGGAAGAAGCGGTCGAGAAGGGCCGCGCCGTCTATGTGGTGGGTGCCACGGGCACCACCTTCCAGAGGCTCGAAAAACTTCGGATGTTCGAGATCTTGCCCCCTGAGCGGGTGACCCTCTCCCGCCTCGTTGCCCTCAATCAGGCCGTGGCCAAGGCCGGCGTGGCGTAATCGCTGCCGGACCGCGCTAAAGCATGGGGCGTCCGCGATCCTCTGTCGCCATGGCCGAATTGGTGCAGCCCGACCCAGACGCGGCTGATCTGGCTGCACTCGTCGCCGGCGGCCATGCCTGGGAGGTGGAGTCTGTGCTCGCTGCCCTCGGCAGCGACGGGCTCCTGGGTTTGAGCGAGCCGCAGTCTGCTCTGCGACTGAGGCGTTTCGGCCCCAATGAGCTGAGCGGGCGACGGGAGCCACCGCTGTGGTGGCGTTTTCTGGGGCAGTTCAATGACCCGCTCCTCTATGCCCTGCTGATCACCGGCGCCATCAAGGCCCTGATCCATTCGCTCACTGAAGCGCTGGTGATCTGGAGTGTGACCCTGATCAACGCGCTGATCGGTTTCGTGCAGGAAAGCAAAGCCGAGACCGCCATCGCTGCCCTGGCCCGCTCGGTGCGCACCGACAGCGCGGTGATCCGCGAGGGCCAGCAGCGCCTGATTCCCTCCCAGGACCTGGTTGTGGGTGATCTGGTCCGCCTGGAGGCAGGCGCCAGGATCCCGGCTGATCTGAGGTTGGTGGCTGCCCGAAACCTGCAGGTCGACGAGTCAGCTCTCACCGGCGAATCCATCCCCGTGGAGAAGGGCGTTGCCCCTGTGGCTCAGGCAGTAGCCGTGGCTGAGCGGAGCGACATGGCCTATGCGGGCAGTTTCGTCACGGCGGGCGTTGGCTGCGGGGTTGTCGTGGCCAGTGGAAACGACACCGAAGTGGGTCAGATCTCCGGCCTGCTGCGCAAGCCCTCCGTGCTGACGACCCCGCTCACGCGCACGATCCGGCGATTCAGCCGAACGTTGCTGCAATTTATCCTGGTGCTGGCCGGCATCACCTTTGCTGTTGGTTTGATCCGGGGCCGGGGGGCGGCGGAGATGTTTGACGGAGCCGTGGCCCTGGCTGTGGGGGCCATCCCCGAGGAGCTGCCGGCGATCGTGACCATCACCCTGGCGATCGGCGTGGGCCGCATGGCCCGGCGCAACGCGATCATCCGCAAGCTTCCCGCCGTGGAGGCCCTGGGCAGCACCACCGTGATCTGCTCCGACAAGACCGGCACCCTCACCCAGAACCGGATGACGGTGCGCGAGATCTATGCCGGAGGCAGCCTGGTGGCCCTGGAGGATCTCTGGCCCTCCCGTTCGGGCGGTCCCGACCCCTTGCTCGACAACAGGGCCCTGCAGGAAACCCTGCTCACGGGCCTGCTTTGCAACGACGCCCGCCTCGACCCGGAGGGCGATCTGGTGGGCGATCCCACCGAAGCCGCCCTGCTGGTGGCGGCCGAGTTGGCCGGCATCGACCGCGACCATGCCCTCGGCCACCACCCCCGCCAAGACGCGATTCCGTTCGCCTCCGAGCACCAGTACATGGCCACCCTGCACGGCAGCCGGCGCATCCTTGTCAAAGGGTCGCTGGAGGCGGTGTTGCCACGCTGCCGGCGCCAGCTGGATCGCTCCGGCGTGGCGATCCCACTCGATGGTGCCGCCGTGGAGGTGGCCGTCACCGCCATGGCGGGGCGGGGCCTGAGGGTCCTGGCCTTCGCCATGGGCACCGCCACGGCCGATGAGACCAGCCTGGATCATCACCACGTCGCCGGAGGGCTCGACTTCCTCGGGCTGCAGGGCATGCTCGATCCGCCCCGTCCTGAGGCGCAGCGGGCCGTGGCGGCCTGTCATCAGGCGGGGATCACCGTGAAGATGATCACCGGCGACCACCTGGACACGGCCCTGGCGATCGCCCGCCAGATCGGCCTTTCCGGCCAGGGTGATGCGGTTGTGGGGGTGGAGGGCAAAGATCTGGCGGCCATGACCCCGGAGGCCCTGGCCGCCTGCGCCGATCGCACCGATGTGTTTGCCCGGGTGGCCCCCACCCAGAAACTGGAACTGGTGCGAGCCCTGCAGGCCCATGGCGCCGTGGTGGCCATGACCGGCGACGGCGTCAATGACGCCCCGGCCCTGCGCCAGGCCGACATCGGCATCGCCATGGGTCGCGGTGGCACCGAGGTGGCCCGGCAGGCCGCTGACATGTTGCTCACCGATGACGATTTCGCCTCGATCGAAGCAGCCGTGGAGGAGGGTCGCGGTGTGTACCTGAATCTGCGCAAGACCCTGGCCTTTGTGCTGCCCGTCAACGGCGGTGCCTCGATCACGATCCTGCTGGCGGCCGTGCTCGGGCTTGAGCTGCCGGTCACGGCCCTGCAGGTGCTCTGGCTCAACATGGTCAGCTCGCTGACCATGTCCGTACCACTGGCCTTTGAGCCCAAGCCAACAGGGCTGATGGTTCAGCCTCCCCGTCCGCCCAGCCAGCCGCTGCTGACCCCCAGGCTGATCCGGCGGGTGCTGCTGGTGTCCTTGTTCAACTGGGGGCTTGTCTTCAGCGTCTTCTTCGGGGGCAAGGCCATCGGCGCCGATCTGGACCTGGCGCGCACCATGGCCGTTCAAGCCCTGGTGCTCTCCCAGGTGGTCTACCTGGTCAGCATCAGCCAGGTGGGGCGTGGGCTCTGCCGTTTGGGCGCTGGCGGTTGGCAGGCGATCCGTCAGGCCCCGGCCCTGCTGCTGGGGGTAAGCGTTGGTTTGCTGCTCCAGTATCTGTTTAGCCAGGCGCCCTGGATGAACAACTTCTTCGGCACGGCCCCGCTGGGCCTGCGAGAATGGTTGATCTCTGCCCTGCCCATGCTGGCCATGCTGCCGGTGTCGTTGCTGGCGCAGCGGCTTGATCCCACCAGCGCTGCCTCCCGTTCCTGAGGGTCCTGTGTGACAAGCCAAGCCCTGCTGGCCAGCGTCGCCTTCGCCGTTGTGCTGCTGGTCACCGCTTTTGGCCTGACCCATCTCACCGAGGCGGCCCTGCTCGGTGCCGCCGTGGTTGTGGTCACGGGGGTGGTGACCATGGGCCAGGCGGTGGACAGCGTTGGAGCGGCCCAGGGCACCTTGACGCTGCTGTTCGGAATGATGGTGGTGGTGCGGGCTCTGGAGAGCACGGGTGTCTTCGCCGTGCTGGCCCATCGCCTGCTGGTGCTGGCGCGCGGGGAAGGACGTCGCCTGCTGCTCGCCTTGGTTGGCCTCGCCACCTTGATCGGAGCCTGGTTACCCAACGCCACCACGGTGCTGCTGCTCGGTCCCCTGCTGCCGCCGCTCGCCAGGGAGCTGGCGCTCGACCCCAGGCCTTTGCTGATCCTGCTGGTGCTCACGGCCAACAGCAGCGGATTGCTGACTGTGATCGGTGATCCGGCTACGTTCATCGTCGCCAACGGCATCGAGGTTGGCTTCGGCCGTTACCTGGTGGAGATTGCGGGAGGGGGGCTGCTGGTTCTGGCAGCAATCCTGCCGACTCTTCCTTGGTTGTATCGCGACATCTGGCGGGCCCGCTTTTCCCCCCACACAGCACCTCCGCCGCAGTTGCACCATCGCCCCACCCTGGTGCTGCTGCTGATGCTGCTGGCCGCGATGCTGGGCCTGTTCATCGGCGGCGACCTGCTGCCGGTGCCCCTCACCCCCGATGTGGTGGCGCTGTTGGGGGCGTCGGTCAGCCTCACGATCGTGCGCGTCGGCCGGCTGCTGCCGGTGGAGCGCCTGTTGGCAGACCTTGACTGGTCGACGCTGATCTACTTCATGGCGGTGTTCGTGTTGATCGGATCCCTGGAGCGCACCGGTGTGTTGGCCACCGTGGCCCTGGGTCTGGCCGATCTGGTGGGCAAGGATCTGTTCCTCTCCAGCCTGTTGCTTCTCGTTGCCACGGCCCTGCTCTCGGCGGTGGTCCCCAACATCCCCCTGCTGGCGGCCCTGACGCCCCTGCTGCTGGAAACATGCGAGCAGCAGGGGTTCGCCGCACCGCCAATCCCTCTGTTTGCAGCCCTGATGCTGGGAGGGACCCTCGGCGGCAATGCCACCTTGATCGGAGCCTCGGCCAACCTGGTGGCCGCCGGCATCGCCCGCCATGAAGGGGTGGCGATCAGTTTTCGCGGCTGGCTGCGCACCAGCCTGCCCACGGTTGCGCTGCAGCTGGCAGCGGCGGTCCTCTGGTTGCGGTTGAAAGCCTGAGGTGGCAAGCCCCCGACGATCACAGTTCGTTAACTGAGTCATAGGCAACGCAACTTCACGCAGCCCCCAGCTTCAGCATTACGGCACTTAACGTTTGCCAACCATTGCAGCTTCGGTGATTTCCCCCAGGTCCACCTGGATCTCCCTGCAGATCATGCCCGCCTGAGCCTCGGCGATTGTTTCCCCGAATCTCACGACTCTCCCCCCGTTCTTCACCCCGATGATCGTCGTTGCCGCTCAAACGGCTTCCCTGTCCGCCAGCTTCGTGCAAACGGCCTGGTGGATTCCGCTTTACCCGATCCTGGGGGCCACGTTCTCGTTGTTCTGGGCGCCAGGACTGATCTGGCGCTCGGGTCCAAGGCCCTCCGGGTATTTCAACCTGGCGTTCAACCTGGTGGCCTTCCTGCACAGCCTGCTGGCCTGGATTGCCTTCGACGGCACCCCCCTGACCACCAGCTGGACCTGGCTCTCCACCGCCGGGCTGACGATTGGTTTCGACGGCACGATCAACAGCCCCGCGCTGATCGCCATGACGATCATCTGTGGCGTGCATGTGTTGGCCCAGATCTATTCCATCGGCTATCTGGAGATGGACTGGGGCTGGCCCCGATTCTTCGGCTGTTTGAGTGTGTTTGAGGCTGGTCTGTGTGCCTTGGTGCTCACCGATTCGCTCTTCTTCGCCTATGTGGTGCTGGAACTTCTCACCCTCGGCACCTATCTGATCGTGGGCACTTGGTTCAACCAGTCGCTGGTGGTGAAAGGGGCACGCGATGCCTTCCTAACCAAGCGGGTGGGCGACCTGATCATGCTGGCTGGATTGATCGCCCTGCTGCCATTGGCTGGCAGCTGGAACATCAATACCCTCAACGCCTGGGCTGCCACTGCCACGCCCACACCGGCACTCACCTTGATCTTGCTGGCGATCATTGCCGGCCCGATGGGCAAGTGCGCCCAGATCCCCCTTCACCTCTGGCTCGATGAGGCGATGGAAGGGCCGATTCCCTCCTCTGTTCTGCGTAATTCCGTGGTGGTGGTGGGGGGTGCCTGGCTGCTGCTGCGGATCGAACCGCTGCTGGCGGTGAGCCCGATCGTGATGGGGGTGCTGGTGATCGTGGGAGGCACCACCGCTCTGGTGGGCGCCCTGATCGCGCTGGCCCAGATCGACATCAAGCGGGCCATCTCCTTTCTGGTGAGCAGCTGGCTCGGCCTTCTCTTCCTCGCCGTCGGCAGCGGAGCTTCCGACTCCGCCTGGCGCATGCTGCTGATCTATCCGCTGCCGATGGCCTTGATCCTGCTGGCTGTGGGCACCGTGACTGTCAGCAACGTCACCCAAGACCTCACCCAGCTGGGCGGCCTCTGGAGCAGGCGGCCGCTGATGGGCCTGGCCTTCCTCACCGGTGCCGCCGGTCTGGTGGCCCTGCCGCCGTTGGGTGGCTTTGGTGCCCTGGCCACCCTGGTGGGATCACTTGGTGGCAGTCAGGCACCGGGTTTGCTGATCGGCATTGTGCTGATCACCAATGGTTTGATCAGCGCCGCCCTGGTGCGGATCTTCGGCCTGATCTGGGGCGGGCGGCCGTCTGTATTCACCCAGCGCTCGCCGGAAGTTCTCTGGTTGATGGTGTTGCCCACCTTTGTGTGTGCGGGCCTGGTGCTGCACCTGCCAATCCTGATGGCCAAAGCAGGAGTGGCCAGCGGTTGGAATCCGATGGCCTTTCCCCTGTGCGCCTCCACCCTGGCGGGTATCGGTGTGGCCGGGCTTCTCTACCTCGTGCCCTCCACCGCGGCTTCCGCCCATACCCGCGCCGAAACGATCGGCCAGCCCGTGCTGCCCGCTTCCCTCTCAGGCCTCCAGGAATGGCTGGCCTCGGATCTGCACACCGAAACCTTCTACCGGCGCACGGTGGTGGGCCTGGTGGTGTTGCTGGCGGCCGCCAGCAACTGGTTCGAGCGCTGGGTTGTGGATGGCTTCAGCACCCGCAGCGGCCTGCTCTCGCTGGCAGGCGCACGTCGCCTCAGCTTCAGCACCTCCGGCCGGGTTCAGACCTACGCGCTCACGGTTTTGTTCGGCGTGGTGTTGATGGGCCTCTGGCTCCTCACCCGTCAGACCGTCAGCCTGCCCACCTTCTGAAGGGGACATCACCATGTTGACTCTGCTGCTCCTGCTCCCCCTGGCCGCCCTGTTGGCCTTCCCGCTCCTGCCCGTCTTCGAGCCCCTGGGCCCGGCGCGCTTCCGCCCTGGTCTGTGGCGCCCAGCTACTGATCACGCTTTGGCTTGGCCTCCATCCGGTTGAGGAGTTACGACGCGCCTGGTTGCCCCAGCTTGGTCTGGAGTTCCATCTCGGCCTTGATGGCCTCAGCTTGCCGCTGGTGGGTCTCACCGCCCTGATCACCCTGCTGTCGGTGGCGGAAAGCTCCCCTGAAGAACCCCGCGGTCGCCTCTTGTATGGACTGCTTCTGGCCGCCGATTTCGGCCTCACCGGTGCCTTTCTGGCCCGCAACGCCCTGCTGTTCGTGCTGGCCTTCGAGATCACCTTGATCCCCACCACCTTGTTGCTGGCGATCTGGGGAGGGGAGCGCCGCGCCACAGCCGCGATCCGTTATCTGATGTATGGGGCCGTTTCCGGTGTAGCCCTGCTCGCGGGTGTGCTCGCCCTGGGCCTGCTTAACACCAACGGCTTCAGCTTTGCCTACGACGATCTGGCCCAGGTGAGCCTGCCGCCGGGCTCCCAGCGCTGGATCATGGGCCTGCTGCTGCTGGCCTTCGGCCTGAAGATGCCGGTTCTGCCCCTGCACGGCTGGCAGCCGCTGGCCTACAGCCAGGCCTCCACACCGGTGGCGATGCAGCTCAGCGGGGTGGTCTCCAAGCTCGGGGCCTATGGCCTGCTGCGTTTTGCCGTCGGGATGATGGGCGACACCTGGGCCGCCTGGGCCCCGGCCATCGCCGTGCTGGGCATGGTGTCGGCGCTGTACGGCGCCCTCAATGCCATTGCCCAGACCGACATGCGCCGCCTGGTGGCCTACAGCTCCCTGGGCCATATGGGCCTGCTGATGCTGGCCATCTCCGCCGCCTCACCACTCAGCCTGCAGGGGGCCATGGCCCAGATCCTGGCCCACGGCCTGATCACCTCGCTGCTGTTCTGTCTGGTGGGCATGATCGAGACCCGCACCGGCACCACCGAAATCGCGGGCCTCTCCGGACTGCTCAACCCTTGCCGGGGGCTGCCTTTCACCAGCGGCCTGTTCCTGTTGGCCCTGATGGCTTCAGCCGGGGTGCCTGGCCAGGCCGGTTTTGTGGCTGAAATGGTGATCTACCAGGGCAGCTTCACCCTCTACCCGATCCCCACCCTCGGCTGCCTGCTGGCTTCCGGTCTCACTGCGGTTTATGCCGTGCGGCTGTTCAATCGGGTGGGCTTCGGTCGGCTCGACAACGCCTTGGCGGATTACAGCCGAACCAGCTGGCAGGAGCGGGTACCGGCCCTGAGCCTGTCGATGCTGGTGATCGTTGCCGGCCTCTGGCCGAACCTCCTGCTGGGCTGGAGCGAGGGCGCCACGGCCTCGCTGGCCCTGACCCATCCATCCCCATCGGTGTTGGTGGCTGCCCTGCCGTCCGCCGCCGTTCCCCAAGCCGCCGCCCTCCTGGAGCTTTCCTGACATGACGGTCCTCACCAGCTCTGCCAAGGCCCTGCCCCCCTCCACCCATCCCTTCGCCGAGGTGGTGGAACGCCTTGAGGCCGGCGGCTCGATGTTGCCGGACACCCCCGAGAACCTGATGCAGATCATCGGCATCTACAAGGCCTACGCCGTGCCGATGGATTTTTACTGGCGCGATCTGCTCTACATCGCTGAGCAGGTGTTCCTCAACCCCCTGCCGGCCTTCAAATACTTCCCCAGCCAGGAGTATCTCGATCGCCCCAATTCCTATCAGGGGGATCAGGCCGAGCTGCGCATCTGGCGCGGTGAGGCCGGGGCCCACCCTGAGCTGCTGGAGTTCATGGAGAAAGGCGAAATCGGCAAGCTGCCGAAGCTGCTCCATCACCTCTGGCATGACCGGATCAACATGGAGTTCGCCGAGGCCTGCATGGATGCCATGCTTTGGCACCAGGGCATGGGCGGCCGCTTCAACGACTATCTCGACAGTGAGGTGTACAGGCAGAACGCCGACAAGGCGATCAAGGCCTACTTCAAGGGCAACCCCCTGATGCTTGGCCTCTACAAACTGTTTCCGGAGATGCTGCTGGAGCAGGTCAAGAAGCTGTCCTATGTGGCGAACCTGGGCCTGTTCTGGGAGGTGATGGCGCCGGTCTTCTTCGAGATGAGCGACATCTACGACGAGGGCGGTTTTTCGGGTGTTCCCGCCGCGATGGACTTCCTGGTGAACGGCATCTTCGCGGTGGCTGGCCGGCCGATCTACCACCAAGTGTTCATCCGTGGCGAGTGCTTCGAGATCATTCCCAAATCAGAAGGCTTCACCTGGCTCTACGAGGCGGCACTCCCCTATGTGGAGGCGGTGTTCTACCGCACGGCACCATTCCGCGGCACCAAGAGCTACAACGCCCAGGCTGGCCAGGTGCCCTCCGAGCAGTCCGAATTTCACTACGGCATCCTCTATGCCGATGTGTTTCCTGTGGGCTCAGCGGGGATACCGCCCACCTTGCTGATGCAGGACATGCTGCATTTTCTGCCGCCCTACCTCACCGAGCTTTACCTACAGCACAAGCGCGGCGAGGACGACATCCTGGTGCAGCTGGGTATCACCTTCCAGCGCTCCATGTACAACGTAACCTCGGCGGTGATCCAGGCCCTGCGGGCCGCCTTGCTGTTCCCGCTCGACGATCCCGATCCTGAGCACCTCAAGGCGAATCGTGCCTTCTTCGAATCCCAGATGGACCGCTTCATCCGTCCCGAAGCGCGCCTCAGGGATGTGCAAACCGAACATTACCGCTAGAGATTGTCCCCATGGCCAACATCATCGAAACCGCCAAGGGCGCCGGCCTCTTCTCCACCTTGCTCACAGCCGTGGAAGTGGCCGGTCTCACCGGTGCCCTCGAGAGTCCTGGACCGTTCACGGTGTTTGCTCCGGTGGACGACGCCTTCGCCGCCCTGCCTCCCGGCACCGTGCAGACCCTGGTGCAGAACCCACCCCAGCTGGCTCGCATCCTCAAATTCCATGTGATCTCCGGCGCCTACAGCCGCAGCGATCTGGTGGATCAGCCCAGCTGGGAGAGCCTGGAGGGGGCCATGATCCCGATCCGTTGCGCCGAGCCCTTTGAAGTCAAGAACACCTCAGTGCTCTCCGCCGACATTGTCTGTGACAACGGCATCGTGCACGTGATCAACCGGGTGATGCTGCCGGGCTGAAATGGGCTAGGCCTGGCTGAATCCCAGGCCAGAGCAGCACCGAAGAAAGAGGTATTGATCGGCTTGGAGGTGTTGGCCACAGAGAAGGGAACGGCCGTACCACTTCATCCTGTGGCTGTGCAGTCGATCGCTGCGGCCAACTGCTTGACGTCTGGGGCCGTCGGAGCAGAACCCCGACGGCCGTGCGAATCAGATGGCAGAGGGGCCCGATTCCGAGGTGCGGATGCGCACCACGCTTTCGACAGGCAGCACAAAGATCTTGCCGTCGCCGATTTCTCCGGTGCGCGATGCGCTGATGGCGGAGATGACGGCATCCACCTTCTCGTCATCGACGACCACCTCGACCTTCACTTTGGTGATGAATTCAACGGTGAATTCGGTTCCTCGGTAGGTCTCCACCTGACCCTTCTGCCGACCGAAGCCACGCACATCGGTGATGGTCATGCCAATGATCCCGGCTTCGACCAAGGCGGTCTTGACATCGTCAATCTTGGCGGGCCGGATGATCGCTTCAACCTTTTTCATAACGGAAAACGAGGGCTCTGAGGATGGGCTGGATGAAGGTACAGGAGGAGTGAATCGCCCCTGAAACCAGATGCCAGCTGAGCTTGAGGCCCGGTGTCCAGACGCTGTGTAGCCGTTGTGACCAACAGCTGCTCCGGCAGGCTGTTTAGAGAATCTGGGCCAGGAACTGGCGGCTGCGCTCGTGCTGGGGGTTGGTGAAAAAGGTGCTTGGCGGAGCCTCCTCGACAATCCGCCCTTCTGACATCAGCACCACGCGGTGGGCCACCTCCCGGGCGAAGCCCATCTCGTGGGTGACCACCACCATCGTCATGCCATCGGCGGCCAGGCCCTTCATCACCTCCAGCACTTCCCCGACCATTTCGGGGTCAAGGGCGCTGGTGGGCTCATCGAACAGCAGGATGCGTGGCTCCATGCAGAGGGAGCGGGCAATCGCCACCCGCTGCTGCTGCCCGCCGGAGAGCTGGCCTGGATACTTGCTGGCCTGCTCGGCGATGCCGACGCGCTCCAGCAGGGCGGTGGCCTGCCGCTCCACTTCGCTGCGGCGTCGTTTGCGCACCAGCACCGGCGCTAGGCAGAGGTTCTGCAGCACGGTGAGATGGGGAAACAGGTTGAACTGCTGGAAGACCATGCCGGTTTCGCAGCGGATCAGATCGATGTTGCGCAGGTCGTTGGAGAGGGCGGTGCCGTCGATCGTGATCGATCCTTCCTGAAACTCTTCGAGGGCATTGAAGGTGCGGATGAAGGTGCTTTTTCCCGAGCCCGATGGCCCCATGATCACCACCACCTCGCCGCGCCTGACCCGCAGGTCGACCCCGCGCAGGGCATGAAAACCGTTGGGATACCGCTTCTGAACGCCGATCGCCTCGATCATCCAGGGCCCCGTCGCCGCTGGAGCCTGCGCTGAGCTGATGGAGGGGGTGGTCATGGCTCAGGCAGGCGAATGGGTGGGGTCGAGGCGGCGTTCCAGGGCCCGGCTGCCGAGCCCCAGGGCGGCGCAGCAGCACCAGAACAGCACCGCCAGGGTGAGGTACACCTCGGCGGTGAGGCCCAGGAAGTCTGGGTTGGCCATCACGGTACGGGCGGTGCCGAGCAGTTCGAGCAGGCCGATCAGGGAAAGCAGCGTGGTGTCCTGCAACAGGGAGATGAACTGCCCCACCGTGGCCGGCAGGGCGATACGCAGGGCCTGGGGCAACACCACCTGCTGTAAGGCCTGGGGCACTGTCAGGCCCAGGGAGCGAGCGGCCTCCTGCTGGCCGGCGGGTACGGAGGCCAGCCCGGCCCTCACCGCTTCAGCCACGTAGGCGCCGCAGAAGAAGGTGAGCACCCAGGCCGCCCGCCAGACCCGATCCGGTGCCAGGCCGCCGGGCAGCATGAAACCAAGGATGTTCTGGCCGAGGAACAGCAGGGTGATCAGCGGGGCACCCCGGACGAATTCGATGTAGACCACCGAGCCCCAGCGCAGCAGGGGCAGCTCGCTGCGTCGTCCCAGGGCCATCAAGACACCAAGCGGAAAACTTGCGAGGATCGCGAAGCTGGCCATCAGCACCGTGAGCAGCAGGCCTCCCCATTCCGAAGGCGGCACCCGCACCAGGCCCAGGCCGCCGCTGATCAGGGCCATGCCCAGCAGATAGAGCAGCGGCCAGATCAGGGGAACCAGTTTCAGCAGGCGTGGCGGCAGGCGCCGGCCCCAGCGGCCTGCCGACCAGCGGATGGCAAGCAGCAGGGCTGTGATCAGCCACCAGCGGGCCTGCAGCGGCACACTGAGCCCAAGGGCGGCGGGGGCCCAGCTGGCCAGAAACGCCAGCAGGGCAAGGGCGATCCGGTCGTTGAGCGGCCAGAGCACGCCGCTACGGTCCGCCCTGGGAATGGCGCGCAGCAGGCCCCAGCTGAGGCCGGAGGCCATGGCCAGCAAGGCCACTAGCAGCCACAGCCGCCATTGCTGATCGAGCGGGTAGCGCCCAACGGCGAACAGGGTGCTGTTGGCCTGGATCACCACCCACTGCGCCTGCAGGAAGGCCCAGCGCAGCAGACCCAGCAACGACGCCCCGATCAGGGCCAGCAGGCCAAGGCTGATCAGCCCGTCGGTGCGGCTGGCGAACAACTCGCGGCGGATGGCCTTCAGCGCGGGGTGGGAGGCCATCAGCGCTCGCGGATTTGAACAAGCTGGTTCAGGCCGTTCATCACAGCGGAGATCAGCAGATCGATCACCAGGTAGGCCCCCAGCAGCAGCAGGAACACCTCCAGTGCCCGGCCGGTCTGGTTGAGGGTGGTTTCAGCCACGGAATAGAGGTCGGCGTAGCCGACGGCCACCGCCAGGGCGGAGTTCTTGGCCAGAGAAATGTACTGGCTATTGAGGCCGGGAATGATCACCGGCAGGGCCTGGGGCAACACCACCGAGCGCATGCTCTGGCTCCAGTGCAGTCCCAGGGAAGTGGCGGCTTCCCACTGGCCGCGGGGCACAGCGGCGATGCCGCCACGCACCACTTCGGCCACGAAGGCACCGGTGTAGGTGATCAGGCCGGTGAGCAGGGCGGCGAACTCGACCGAGAAACGCCAGGGAGCTTGCCAGATCCCATTCACCAGTTGCGGCCCCTGCCAGGACCAGCCCTCGGCGAACCAGGCCAGATAGAGCCCCGACTTGGCCAGCACCACCCCAGGAATTTGCAAGGCCTCGGTGCCGTTGCCGAAGGAGAGGAACACCACGAAATACCAGAACAGGAGCTGGAGCAACAGGGGGATGTTGCGAATCACCTCCACGTAGATCCGCCCCAGACGGCGCACAAGGCCGTTGCCGCTGTAAGCCGTCATGCCAACGGCCGTGCCCAGCAGCGTGGCTCCAACCAGCCCAACCACGATCGCCCTCAGACTGTTCACCAAGCCCACCACCAGGGCCCGCCAGTAGGGCATGGCAGCGTCGAATGGGATCAGGCTTTCGGCCACATCAAAGCTGGCCGGTTGACCCAACCAGCGCCAGCTGAGTAGCAGGCCGGCGGCGGTGAGATTGCGCACCAGGTTGCCCACCAGCAGCGCTATCACCACGAGCATCGCCAGGCCAACCACTCCCTGCACCAGCCAGGGGATCACGCGCCGATCCCGCCACCAAGGGATAGGGGGCTTCTGTTCGCTCATCGGGGGATAGGCATCCGGTGTGATCAGCGGAACGGCGGTGAATAGATCAGGCCACCGTCGGTCCATTGCCGGTTTTCGGCACGATCCAGTTTCAGCGCAGAGGCACGGCCCACGTTGCGCTCGAAGATTTCGCCGTAGTTGCCCACGGCAGTGACCGCCTGGACGACGAAGTCGGCCGGCAGACCCAGCTGTTTACCGAAATCGCCTTCCACACCAAGGAAGCGGCGCAGGTCGGCCTGGTTGGTGTTGGCTTTGGCTTCGGCCAGCTTTTCGGCCACGTTCGCCTGGGTGATCCCCAGTTCCTCAGCTTGGAAGAGGGCGTAGACCGTCCAGCGAATCGCATCGGCCCAGGCGGGATCGCCGTTGATGCTGGCGGGGGTGAGCGGTTCCTTGCTCATCACCACAGGGAGGAGCACGTGCTGATCGGGGTCGGGGAAGCCACTGCGCTTGGCCGCGAGCTGGGAGCGGTCGCTGGTGACGGCCACACAGCGTTTGCCCAGGTAGGCGGCATAGGTCTGATCGCCGGTCTGGAATTTCAGGGGGGTGTAGGCGATGCCCTGCTCGCGCATGCGATCGGCCAAGTTGAGCTCGGTGGTGGTGCCGCTCTCGACGCAGATCGGCTTGCCGTCGAGATCCTTGAGGCTGGCGATGCCACTGGCGGCCGGAACCATCATTCCCTGGCCGTCATAGAAGGTTGTTGGACCAAAGCTGATGCCATTCCCACCAGCCGAATCGCGGCTGAGGGTCTTGGTGGTGTTGCGGGCCAGCATGTCCACTTCTCCGCTGGCGAGGGCGGCGAAACGTTCGCTGGAGTTGAGGTCGCGGTATTCCACCTGGCCGGGGTCACCGAAGAGGGCGGCCGCCATGGCCCGGCAGGTGTCGGCATCAAGGCCGCTGTAGGTGCCGTCGGGGCCCAGGAAGCTGAAGCCCGGCAGCTTGCCGTCCACCCCACAAACAAGCTTGCCGCGGCTGCGGATCGTGGCCATCTTCTCGCTCTGGACCCCGCCACCGCCACTGCCCTCGTCGGCGCAGCCGCCCATCACCAGGGCCAGAAGCAGGGGGCTCGCGCTGAGCAGGCGCCGCAGTTGGAGCATGGGTGGATAAGGAGTAGTGGGCGCAGTTTGCCAGTTGGGGGCAAGAGCACAGGTTACAAGCTCGACAGCAACACAACTGGGATAATTCGATGACTTGGCAGCATGCGGTTGTCTTTCAGCGCAAAGCAGCGTCCTGTGGCTGGGCAGGAGCTGGCGACGCGGCACAGCTGGCTCACCCTGGTGAACCACTGGCGATCACGGCTCACCGTTCCACAGTTCACCCTGGTGAGCGGTGTTTTGGTGATCGTCTTCGGCACCATGCTGATGGCGCTGCCGGCTTTCTCCAACGCCAATGTGGGGATCTGGGAAGCCCTGTTCACGGTCACTTCGGCGATCACCGTGACAGGGCTCACGATCGTGAACGTGGGCGAGGACCTCACCTTTGCCGGCCAGCTGCTGCTGCTGCTGTTGATTCTCACCGGCGGCCTGGGGCTGATGGCGATCACCACCTTCCTGCAGGGCTTTGTGCAGGGAGGAACGGGATTGCGTCGTCGCCTCGACCGGGGCCGGACCCTCGATGAATTCGGCGTGGGGGGAGTGGGCAGCACCTTCCACTCGATCCTGATCACGGCCGCCTGGATGGTGGGTCTGGGCACCGTGTTGCTGTTCAGCTATGGCTTTCGCGACATCGCCTCCCCCGGTGAGCGGCTCTGGGCCTCGTTGTTTCACTGCATCAGCGCCTACTGCAACGCCGGCTTCGGCCTCTGGGGCGACAGCCTGGAGGGCTACCGGGGCAATCCGGTGGTGAACGCGGTGATCGCCTTGATGATCGTGGCCGGCGGCATCGGCTACCGGGTCACCAACGACCTCTGGTTGAACCGCTTCAAGGTGAAGCGCATCCGCAGCTTCTGCCTGCACACCCGCCTGGTGCTGCGCTGGTCCCTCGGGCTGGTGGTCTTCGGTGCCCTGGGCCTGCTCTTCACCGAACATGTGACCGGCAGCAGCGGCCTGACTTCGTTGCCGTGGTGGCAGGAAATTCAGGTGGTGATCTTCCAGTCGGTGTCGACCCGGACAGCCGGCTTCAACACCGTGCCGCTCTCGGCGGCGGCGATATCGGAAGCAGGGATGCTGCTGATGATGACCCTGATGTTCATCGGTGCCAGCCCCGGGGGTACCGGCGGTGGCATCAAGACCACCACCTTCGCCGCCCTGGTGGCCGCCACGCGCTCCACGCTGATGGGTCTGGACACGGTGGTGATCCGCCGGCGGGCCATCTCCGACAAGGTGGTGCTGCGGGCCGTGGGAGTCACCCTGGCCTCGCTGTTGTTCGTGCTGTTGATGGCCCTGGTGCTGGGGCTGGACCAGGCCACCAGCGCCGATGGGCACACCTTCACCTTCCTCGACAAACTGTTCACCTGCATCTCGGCCTTCGCCACCGTCGGCCTTGATGTGGGGGTGACGAGCGCCTTGAATCGCTGGGGCCAGCTGGTGTTGATGGTGGGGATGTTCGTCGGTCGGATCGGCATCCTGCTGTTGCTCTCGGCGATTTTCGGCAAACCGGCCTGTCCACGCGTCTCCTACCAGCACGAGGACCTTTACGTCTGAGCTCCCCAGCCATTACCGCTTTCCCCTTCGCTCCGGTCTTCAGTCCTTGGCGCCAGCATCCCCCGATTCCCTGATCCTGCGCCGTCCCGACGACTGGCACGTCCATCTGCGCGATGGCGCCATGCTTCGGGCGGTGGTGGGTGCCACGGCGAGCCAGTTCGCCCGGGCGATCGTGATGCCCAATCTCGTCCCGCCGATCACCACGGCGGCGGCGGCGGCCGCCTACCGGCAACGGATCCTGGCGGCGTTGGCAGCCTCCGGCCATCCCTGCGCCGGCCGCTTCACACCCTTGATGACGGCCTATCTCACCGACAGCATCGATCCAGCCGAACTGGAGCGGGGCTTTGCCGACGGCGTGTTCAGCGCCGCCAAGCTCTATCCCGCCAATGCCACCACCAATTCAGCCGCTGGGGTGAGTGATCCCGAGCGGATCACCCCGGTGCTCGCCACCATGGAGCGGATCGGCATGCCGCTGTTGATTCATGGCGAAGTCAGCGACCTGGACGTCGACATCTTTGATCGCGAGGATGTGTTTCTCGAGCGTCATCTTCAGCCGATGCTGGCGCGGTTCCCGGGCCTGAAGATGGTGCTGGAGCACATCACCACCGCCGATGCCGTGGCCTTTGTGCAGGACGCCGGCCCCCAGCTGGCCGCCACGATCACCCCCCATCACCTGCAGATCAATCGCAACGCCATGTTCCAGGGAGGGCTGCGGCCCCATGCCTATTGCCTGCCGGTGGCCAAACGGGAATTGCACCGGCTGGCCCTGCGCTGGGCGGCCACCTCGGGCAACCCGAAATTTTTTCTCGGCACCGATTCAGCGCCCCACCCCCGCAGTGCCAAGGAATCGGCCTGTGGCTGCGCCGGCATCTTCAATGCCCCCCATGCCCTGGAAAGCTATGCCCAGGTGTTTGAGCAGGAAGGCGCCCTGGATCGTCTCGAAGCCTTCGCTTCGGAGTTCGGCCCCCGCTTCTACGGCCTGACGCCCAACGCGGGCACGGTGGAATTGCGGCGTTTGCCCCTCGATGTGCCCAAGCAGCTCGACCTCGACAACGGCGAGGGGGGCTGCGAACGGCTGGTGCCTTTTCAGGCCGGAGAGACCTTGCCCTGGCGGCTGGTGGTCTCCTGATCCACCGCCACGGGCGGGTGGTTCACCGACAACAGGGCCGCCTGGTCATCACTGAGGCGTCCGGCGGCATGGAGCACCTGGATGATCCGACCGATGCTGAGAACGGGATGACAACGGTATCCAGCCTCAGCGAGTCGCTGAATGCCGCCGCCGCCGTGGTCAATCAGCACCACCACATCATTCACCACCAGTCCGGACGATTCCAGCTTGCTGATCCCATCGAGCACACTGCCACCGGTGATCAGAATGTCGTCGACCACCACCACGCTTTCGCCTTCCTGGAAGTCGCCTTCGATCAGGCGGCGGGCGCCGTGGGCCTTCACCTCCTTGCGGGGATAGATCAAGGGGCTGTGCAGTTGCAGTGACAGCCCCGTGGCCGTGGGCAGGGAGCCATAGGGAATGCCGGCAATGCGATCGAACGTCAGTGGCTCAAGCCGGCCGGCATAGGCATGCAGCACCCGGTGAAACAAGTTCGGATCGGAGATGATCTGGCGCAGATCGATGTAGTAATTGAAGATGGCACCGGAGGCCTGGACGTAGTCGCCGAACAACAGGCAGCCGATATCAAACAGGGCCAGAATGAGCTCATCAAGTGGATCAATCGGCGGCTGGGTCTCGCTCGGCGCCTTTGGTTCGCGGGGCGCGCCCGGTGCCGGTAACCAGATCGAGCAGCGATCGGCGCTGCCCACATCGAGGCGGAGCCGCATCGTTTCGATCTGTTGGCGCAGAGCCGCGGTGCCCTGCTCAATATCCTTTTCCACCAGCAGGTTCTGGGGCAGGGGCAGCAGCAGCCCATCGGCCGAAGAGGTGAGGCCTGCCTTGAGCATCGACTCCAGCCGCTCCTCCTTTCCCCAGAGGCTGCGCAGGATCACGAACCGCTCCGGGGCGCCCTGCCGCACCCGGGCCAGTACCGCCGGATTGCTGGTGCCCACCTCCAGCAGCAGCTGTTCACTTGTGCCCCAGAGTTGGCACTCGCGCACGAACTTGAGGTAGAGCGGGTCGTCTTCGTCGGGATGGTGCTGAAAGATCTTCGAGGCCGCGTTGGAGCTGTGGCAGGTGACCACCACACCCCGCTCCGGGTAGAGCAGAAAGGGCGCCACGATGTCCTGACCCGGCAGCGGCGAGAGGGTGATCGCATCGACCCCGAGCTCGGCGAAGACGTAGTGCGCCAGGGCCGACGACGTGTTCAGGTCACAGTGTTTGGCATCGAGGATCAGGGGCACCGAGAGCGGCACCAGTTCACGCACTTCATGCAGAAGCTCGATGCCGATCGGACCGAGCGCCTGATAGAAGCCCAGGCTCGGTTTATAGGCGCAAACATTTTCAACGGTGGCCTCGATCACCGTCTTGATCCAGCGGCGGGCCTGGGCCAGAAAGGAGCCATTGCCGGGGTTGTGGCGGCTCCAGGTCCGCAGCATCTCCGGGTTGGGATCGAGTCCGGTGATCAGCAGCGACTGGCGGCTGGCCATCGCCTCGGTGAGTTTGACGAAAAAGCTCATGATCTCCGCCAGCATGCCGGCGCTACAGCCACAGCCAGCCTCCTGAACCCTTCGAGCATGGGATGGAGCCTCCGCCCACTGGCCATTGCCTGGAAGCTCCATCATGGTCATGTCGACCGGCCCCACCGCAGGACCTCTTGAACATCAAGTTCTCTTGAACATCAAGTTGCTGAAGCCCGCTCCGCTCAGCCTGCTGCTGGCCATGCTGCTGTTGCCAGCGGCGGGTTGCGCCGCCGCGGAGGAGGCCCGCCAGGCTCCATCTCCTACGCCGCCGCTTCATGGCGGGGGCGGGCTGGGCACCACAGTTCGGCCCAAGGCCCTGGTCACGGGGCTGGAGCACCCCTGGGGGATGGCCTGGTTGCCGGATGGTTCCGTGCTGATCACCGAGCGTCCCGGCCGCCTGCGCCTCGTGCGCGATGGGGTGCTCGATCCAAGGCCGATTTCCGGGGTGCCCGAGGTGCTGGCCCAGGGGCAAGGGGGGCTGCTGGATGTGGCAGTGGATCCCGATTTCGAGCGCAACCGTTTCATTTATCTGAGCTACGCGGCAGGCGAGCGTGGCGCCAACGGCACCCGGGTGGCGCGCGCCCGCTTCAACGGCCAGTCTCTGAGTGATCTGGAGGTGATCTATGCGGTGCCCCAGAACAAGCCCGGAGCCCAGCATTTCGGCTCCCGCCTGCTCTGGCTTCCCGACGGCAGCCTGCTGGTGTCGATCGGCGATGGCGGCAATCCGCCGCTGCAACTCGAAGGTGCGCTGATCCGCCGCCAGGCCCAGAACCGCAGCAGTGCCCTGGGCAAGCTGTTGCGCATCACCCGGGATGGAGCCCCAGCCCGTGGCAATCCCTTTGCCACCGGCCAGGGCGAAGCGCCCAAGGTCTGGAGCTACGGACACCGCAATGTGCAGGGTCTGGCCTTGGACCCGCTCAACGGGCGGGTCTGGGTGAGCGAACACGGCGCCCGCGGCGGCGATGAGCTCAACTTGGTGGAGGCCGGCGCGAACTACGGCTGGCCTGTGGTCACCCATAGCCGCGAGTATTCCGGTCCGCCGATCTCTGCGGCTCAATCAGCACCAGGACTGGTGGATCCACGGCGGGTCTGGACCCCCGCGATTGCCCCCTCCGGTCTGGCGATCGACCGTGGCGATCGGTATCCAGGCTGGAGTGGCAATCTGTTCGCCGGTGGGCTGGTCTCGCGCGATGTGCGCAGGATCAGCCTGCAGGCCGATGGAACGGTGGCGTCTGAGGAGACCATTCCAATCGGGGCGCGGGTCAGGGATGTGCGCCAGGGGCCCGATGGCTATCTCTACGTGCTCACCGATTCGCCAGATGACGGCCAGTTGCTACGCCTGGAGCCGGCCTCTGCCCCGCCGCCCTCTGGCAACCGATGACCGTGGCGGTGGCCCTGGCGATGCTGGAGCGGCATCGTCTATCCAGGCCATTGGGGATTGTTTGGCGGCCACCTGGAAGCCAACGAGACGCCGGAGCAGGCCCTGCGCCTTGAGCTGAAGGAAGAAATCAACGGGGAGATCCAGGAGCTGCCCCTCTGGTTCAGCCACCACGACAGCCAGCGAAGCGCCTATTTCTTCCGCGCGGCCCTGCCGGTGCCCATAGAAGCGCTGGAGCTGCTGGAGGGTCAGGACATGGTGCTCGCTTCGCTCAACGAGATGGCCAGCGGGGCGATCTGCACCCCCAGGCTCGATCAGCCACGTCCCCTGGCCCCCTCGCTGCGCAGGGCCATGCTCGAACTGGAGCTGGAGCAAAGTGGCCTGGCTTCCGCTGGGAATGTCCGCCCTTGGGCTGCTGCAAGCGGTGAGGATTGCTCGGTTTCGTAGTGGACGCGACAGCGCAACTCATCCACTTACGTAACTATAAACAAGCGGAAATGATTCCTAGGGTTCCGATTTCTTCAGCTTCTTTGCTGGTGGAATGTCTGGTCCGAGAGGAACACACTGAAGTGATTCAGTGGCACGGAGGGACAAAAGCCCGGGAGACCGCCATTCTCCAACTCCCTCCGTGCATGACAGACCCTTCGCCCACCGGCGCTTCAGCTTCCGGCACGAGCTCATCAGCCTTCGACCGTCGCCCCGGCACTGAAGGCTCCGAAGCGCTGGAAAAAGAGCGCAAACTTCCCCTCACCGGCTGGCAGCAGGAGGTGGATCAGGGCCTGCAATACGGCCTGGAGGCCGCCGAGAGCATTGTTGATCGGCGCATCTCCACCTTCTCGCGCGGAGAGCTGCCCCACTACGCGGGCATCAACACCTTCATGAAGGCGCCTTACATCGAAGACGTGAACCGCGTCGGCGATTTTGATGTGGCGATTCTGGGCGTGCCCCACGATTCCGGCACCACCTACCGCCCCGGCACCCGCTTCGGGCCCCAGGGCATTCGCCGTATCTCGGCCCTCTACACGCCCTACAACTACGAGATGGGCGTTGACCTGCGCGAGTCGATCAGGCTTTGCGATGTGGGCGACATCTTCACGATTCCCGCCAACAACGAAAAGAGTTTCGATCAGATCTCCAAGGGTGTGGCCCACGTGTTCAGCAGTGGCGCCTTTCCGATCATCCTCGGCGGCGATCACTCGATCGGTTTTCCCACCGTGCGCGGCGTCTGCCGCCATCTGGGCGACAAAAAGGTGGGCATCATCCACTTCGATCGTCATGTCGACACCCAGGAGATCGACCTCGACGAGCGCATGCACACCTGCCCTTGGTTCCATGCCACCAACATGGCCAACGCGCCGGCCGAGAACCTGGTGCAACTGGGCATCGGCGGCTGGCAGGTGCCCCGCGAAGGGGTGAAGGTCTGCCGTGAGCGCGGCACCAACGTGCTCACCGTCACCGACATCTGCGACATGGGCCTGGAGGCGGCTGCCAAGTTCGCGATCGAGCGCGCCACCGACGGCACCGACTGCGTCTACATCTCCTTTGATATCGACTGCATCGACGCCGGTTTCGTGCCTGGTACCGGCTGGCCCGAGCCCGGCGGCCTGCTGCCGCGCGAGGCCCTGAAGTTGCTGGAGCTGATCGTGCGCCATGTGCCGGTCTGCGGCCTCGAGGTGGTGGAGGTGTCGCCCCCTTACGACATCAGCGACATGACCTCACTGATGGCTACCCGGGTGATCTGCGATGTGATGGCCCACCTGGTGGTGAGCGGCCAGCTGCCCAGAAAGGAGAAGCCGTCCTGGCTGCACGATCACTGCAACATGGCCGTCGATCAGAAGTGGAGATAGGGCCATGCACGAAGTCGACATGACCAAGTGCCTGCTGCTCTCCCTGCAGGAGTGGAAGCGGGAGCACGAACCCCACACCCCTTGCGTCTCGGCTGTGCACCTCGAGGTGGGTGATTTCACCTGCGTCGAACCCGCCGCCCTGCGCTTCACCTTCGC
The DNA here is from genome assembly GCF_001885215.1 of Synechococcus sp. SynAce01. Lineage (GTDB taxonomy): Bacteria > Cyanobacteriota > Cyanobacteriia > PCC-6307 > Cyanobiaceae > Regnicoccus > Regnicoccus frigidus. The sequence goes on from NZ_CP018091.1 coordinate 2,413,700, forward strand.
CGCTGCCGTGCAGGGCACCTGGCTGGATGGCTCGAAACTCCAGATCGCCACCGTGCCCCTGCGCGCCCGCTGCCTGGGCTGCTCCGCCGTTTATGCCCCCGAGCCGGATCAGGCCTACCGCTCCCCCTGCTGCGATCGGCCAATGGAGGAGATCATCAGCGGCCGCGAGCTGCGCATCTGTTCTGTCGATTACAGCCTCTCGCCTCTGTCTGCCTCGCCTCAGTCTTCAGGTTCCACCTCCCTTTCCTCGCGCTGACCCCATGCACATGCCTCTCAGCGACACACTCGGCCTCAACTTGATGGCCGCCAACCAGCACCAGGCCGATCACAACCGTGAGCGCTTCGATGCCTGGCAGTTGCTCTGCCTCAACGTGATGAGCAGTCCCGGCGCCGGGAAAACCTCCCTGCTGGAGGCCACGATCACCGCTTTGGCCCCCCAGCTGGCGATGGCGGTGCTGGAAGGCGACATGACCACCCAGCTCGATGCCGAGCGCCTCGAAGCTGTCGGTGTGCCGGTGGTGCCGATCACCACCGGTCGCGCCTGCCATCTCGATGCGGCGATGGTGAGCGGCGGTCTGCGCCAGCTCCAGGCGCGGCTGTCCCCGGCCGATCTCGACCTGCTCTGGGTGGAGAACGTGGGCAACCTGGTTTGTCCGGCCGAATTTGAGGTGGGCGAGCACCTCAAGGTGGCGCTGCTCAGTGTCACCGAAGGCGACGACAAACCGCTCAAGTACCCGGTGATGTTCCGCGAGGCCGATTGCGTGCTGATCACCAAGGTGGATCTGCTCCCCTATCTGCCTGTGGAGGTGGAGCGCTTCGAAGAGCACATCCATGCCGTCAACCCTGCCGCCACGGTGTTCCAGCTCTCAGCCAGCAGTGGCGTTGGCCTCCAGGCCTGGTACCAGTGGCTGCTCGACACCAGCCGCGAGCACACCCAGGCGTTGACAGGCCAGACCATCACCGCTGGCCGTTCAGCCCATGAGCCGGTTGCTGTCTGATGGCAGCTCCTCTGAGCTGATTCGCTCTCCAGGCGATTTGTGATCGCCGCCCAACCCCCGCACCTTCCACTCACGCCATTCAGCCATGACCAACTCTTCAGCCAAGAAACGCAACCGCGCCCTCAGCCTGCTGCTGCTCGCCACCCTCAGCGGCGGTCTGCTTGCCAGTTGCCAGCAACCTCCCCAGGAGGGCAACGCTCCGGTGCGGATCGGCTACAGCGCCTGGCCCGGTTGGTTCCCCTGGAAGGTCAGTGAGGAGAAGGGCCTGTTCGAGCAGGCCGGCGTTCCGGTCACCCTGCAGTGGTTCGATGGCTACCTCGATTCGATCAACGCGCTCAACGCCGGCCAGCTCGACTGCAACAGCCAGACCCTGGGCGACACGATCAGTTCGGTTGCTGGTGGCGCCGACCTGCGGGTGGTGCTCACCAACGACAACTCAACCGGTAACGACCAGGTGATCGCCGCCGAGGGGATCAGCAGCGTGGCCGATCTCAAGGGCAAGTCGGTCGCGGCCGAGGAAGGCACGGTCGACCATTACCTGCTGCTGCTCGGTCTCAAGCAGGCCGGCCTCAGCGCCGATGACATCACCTTCGTTCCGCTCGAAACCGGTGCCGCCGCCGCCGCCTTTGTGGCTGCTCAGGTGGATGCGGTGGGCGTGTTTGCCCCCTTCACCACCCAGGCCCTCAAGCGCAGCGGCAGCACCACCTTGTTCTCTTCCGCGGATTTCCCCGGAGCGATCAGCGATCACCTGGTCTGCCGGACCGAATTCGTGGAGAAAAACCCCGAGCAACTGCAGAACGTGGTGAACGCCTGGTTCGCCACCCTCGCTGAGATCAAGGCCCAGCCTGAATCCAGCCTGGCGATCATGGCCGAACGGGCCGGTGTCACCGAGGCCGAATACAGCGAATACGACGCCGGCACCACGATCTTCAGCCTTGAAGACAATCGCCAGGCCTTCCAGCCCGGCGACACGATGCAGTCGCTGCCTTTCGCTGCCGCTCAGATCAGCGACTTCCTCCAAGAGGTGGGCTTGGCTGAGACCCCGCCCGATCTCACCAACCTGTTCGATTCTCGCTTCGTTGAGGCTGTCAAGTGAGCCTGCGCAGGCAGTTGGATCAGCCCTGGTTGCTCGGTCTGGTCGGCATTTTCAGCCTGCTGCTGCTCTGGCAGCTGGTGGCAGCTTCGCGGGTCGTCGATCCGCTCTTTCTGCCCAGCCCGGCGGAGGTGCTGGCTGCCGGAGCGGAGCAGGCTCAAGAGGGGATCTTGGTCAACGATGCCCTGGCGAGCATTGGCCGCGTGCTGGGGGGCTATGCCCTCTCGATCCTGGTCTCGTTGCCGCTCGGCATTGCGATGGGCAGCAACCGGCTGGTCTGCCAGCTGCTGGAGCCCCTGCTGGGTCTGATCCGCTACATGCCGGCACCGGCCTTCATCCCGCTGTTGATCATCTATTTCGGCCTGGGGGAGCTGCCGAAGGTGCTGCTGATCTTCATCGGCACCCTCTTCTTCAACACCTTGATGATCATGGATGCGGTCAAGTTCGTGCCCCGCGAACTGCTGGAGTCGGCCCTCACCATGGGTGGGCGGGGGTTGCAGATCATCACCAAGGTGGTGGCGCCTTTCATCGCTCCCCAGGTGCTTGATGCTTATCGGATCAACATGGCGGCCGCCTGGAATCTGGTGATCGTGGCTGAACTGGTGGCGGCTAACGAGGGGCTCGGCAAACGGATCAGCCTGGCCCAACGCTTCCTGCGCACCGATGAAATCTTTGTGGGGCTGATCGTGATTGGACTGATCGGCCTGCTGATCGATCTGGGCTTTCGCCTGCTGATGCGCCGAACCTGCCGCTGGGCGATCTGATGCATCTGTCTGTTAAAGGCGTCAGCAAATCGTTCGGCAAGGGCCGCGACAGCAAACTCGTGCTCGAGGACATCAATCTCGAGATCAACTCCGGCGAATTCGTGGCGCTCGTCGGCAGTTCAGGTTCTGGAAAATCAACCGTGATGCGCTTGATCGCTGGCCTGGAGCAACCCAGCAGCGGCACCATCCACATGGACGATCGCCCGGTGCGCGGACCCGGGCCGGATCGGGGCATGGTTTTCCAGAAGTACAGCCTCTATCCCTGGCTGAGTGCTGCCGACAACGTGGCCTTCGGGATGCGGCTGCAGGGGCGAAACAAGCGTGACGTCAAGGAACGCACCGCCTATTTCCTTGAAGTGGTGGGTCTGCAGGATTCAGCCAGCCGCTTTCCTCGCCAGCTCTCCGGCGGCATGCAGCAGCGGGTGGCGATTGCCCGGGCCCTGGCGGCTGATCCCAAGGTGATGCTGCTCGATGAGCCCTTCGGTGCTCTTGATCTACAGATCCGCGAGTCGATGCAGGAATTCCTCTACCAATTGTGGGAACGCTCTGGCCTCACGGCCTTGCTGATCACCCACGACCTGGAAGAAGCGTTGCTGATGGCCCAGAAGGTCCACATCATGGCGCCAGGACCGGGCCGGATCGTACGCACCGTGGCGGCCACCCTTGATCGCAGCAACCTCAGTGCGCTGCGGATGGAGCGGAGCTTCCTGGAGCTTCGCGAAGATCTGGCCGGTTGCCTGCGGGGTCTGGATCAGGAACCAGCAGTGCTGGCGGCAAGATCCTTGGCGTCAACGACCGGATCCAGCAGTTCCGGTTGAACACCGAGGTAAACGGCTTCGCGGAACAGGGCCTGAAGGATGTCGGCATCGCCGCTTTGGCGGGCTGTGCTGTAGCGCTGCCGCAGGGACTGAACCATGGCCTGATGGTGGGTCTGCGATTCGATCATGGATTTTCCGTATCAGATACAACAATTCTATCCAGCCACTTTTGGTTCAGCCGGCTGATTGAAGCCATTGGACTGAAGCCATTGGATCGAAGCTGTTGGATGAAAGCCGTCTCAGCGCGAGAGTGGAGCCGACTGGTCGACGGGCAGGGCCTGGGTGATCACCTCAAAGCCGGTCAGCTCGTGCTCGCCGAAGGAGCGCAAAAAAGGCACATCGGCCGCATCGCGGCCGCGGGCGATCAGCACCCGGCCGATCCGGGGCGTGTTGTAGCGGGCATCGAAGGTGTACCACCAACCATCGAGGTAGGCCTCGAACCAGGCCGAGAAATCAATCGGCTCCGGACTGGGGGTGACGCCGGTATAGCCGACATAGCCGGTGCAGTAGCGGGCCGGAATGTTCAGGCAACGGCAGAAGCAGATCGCCAGATGGGCGAAGTCGCGACAGACGCCGAGGCCTTCCTGGTGCGCGTCGAGGGCCGTTTTGGTGGAGCGGGCGTCGTCACCGCTGAACTGGATGTGGCTGTGAACGTGATCACAGATCGCCTGCACCAGCGGCCAGCCGGCGAGCGACCCACCGAACAGGCTCCAGGCGGTGTCGATCAACCGGTCGGTTTCGCAGTAGCGGCTTGCGTTGAGAAAGGGCAGCACATCGGGCGGCAACGACTCCACAGGCATCTGCCAGGCCGAGGGCACCACCGCATCGCTCTGGCCGCTGTCGGCTACCACGGTGCTGAGGCTGATGTGGCTCTCGCCGGCCGGGGCCACCAGGCGGCAGCAGCGGTTGCCCTGGCTATCGCAGAACTCCTCCACCGGCACCGCCGGCTCCACCAGGATTGGATCGGCTCCCAGCAGATCCTGCTGGCGGGAGCTGTGCGGCTGCAGCAGCAACAGCAGCGGTGTGGGCTGGGGACAGATCACCGTGAGCTCACAGCCGACATTGATTTTCATGGCTGGGTGAACTCCTTGCCTGAACGCGCTGGGCTCACTCTGCCGATGCCGGACGCGGCTCAGGCCGGATGTGCGGAAGTGAAGGCCCCAGGGTCGTTATGGCGCGGCTCACCGCCGAGAATTTCTGTGAGTTCCAGTCGCCAGGCAGCAGGAAAGGGCCAGTGTGCCAGGCCCTGGAGGATGCGGCTGGCGTAGTCGGCGCTGGGGCGCAGCCCCTCGGCACTCCATACCGCTGTGGGCACATAGGTGGAGGCCTCGAAGTACTCAGCCGCCGGGCTGTTCACCGTCGATGTCTTCACCGTCACGGTGTGGGGCCGGTAGTGGCCGATCGCCACGCCCTCGCAGGCATCGAGCCGGCGGCGATCGGCTGGGTTGAGATGGTGCACCACTCCCCAGCAGTTGCGGCCGGGTTCGGGCTGGATGCCGGCGGCGCCATCGGCTGGATCGGCGCCTGGGCCCTGCGCCAGCCGGATCTTGTGGATACTCCAGCGCCAACCCGCCAAGGTCGTCACCAGGCCACTGCCGTCCCAGCCAGCGCAGCGGGCAGAGAGCTGGTCGGGGCAGAGGTTCGACCCATAGCTGAAGATCGGCGTTGAGCCCCAGTCGGCGAAGGGCACCAGTGGGGCTGCGGCCACCAGTTCGGGGCGGCCCACATACACCCAGGCCCATGTTCCGTCACCCAGCTGGAGCCAGTGGCGGGTGTAGTCAAAGGGAACATTTTCGAGCTGGTCGAGTCCGGCCAGCACCGCAGCCGAGACCGCGAACAGTTCGCCGTGAATCAGGGGGGGCGGCCCCTGCCGATCGCCTGCAGCCGCTGGCTGTGCCATCACGGCCATCGGATAGGGCCCGAGGTCATGGAGCTGCGCGCCCAGCAGACGCCTCCGCCCGAGGAAGCGTGCTCCGCCCAGCCAGGAGTGGTTGCTCTGGCCCCGTTTGAGCGTGCCGTAAACGAACACCGAAGCCAGGCCGCTAGCCACGCCCTACGCCTGGCCGGCCGATGGATCGAGCGGCAGGCCCTTGAGGCCCAGCGCCAGACGCCGCGCCAGCAGCAGCAGCGGATAGAGACGACGACTGCGGCCGGGATCGCCAAACACCAGGCCTAGTAACTGCAGCACACCGGGGTTGGGCTTCATTTGCTGGCACAAGCGGCTCACGGCTTCCGAGCCATGCCAGCAGCGCTCTCCTTCGATCAGCACCGCCCCGGCGGCCAGGTCATAGCCCCGTTGTTTCAGCTGCTCACGAAGCTGGTGATCGGCGCGGCCATCCACGATCTCCAGGCCAGGCAATTCGCCCCGCAGGGCGCTGGTGGCCGCAAAGGAACGGCAGAACGGGCAACCGCCGTCATAGACGAGTTGCATGGGCTGGGCCATGGCGGGCATGGGTCAAGTTGAAATGGCTGAAATCAAGGTGGCGTTGGCCGTCGCCGTCCTCCTCAACGATATCCACGAAGCTCTCGCCGAAGCGCAGGCGTGATCCGCCATAGCTCCAGCGGGCCTACACCGGACTTCTCACCGTTTCATCCACCCCCTGGTGGCCTCCTCAGGGGCGCCTGAGCCCGGTGACCAGCCGCCGGTGCCAGTGCTCACGGCTGACACCGAGCAGGAGCAAGCCGACTCCCGCCAGGGTCGGGGCTGAGATCTGCTCGCCGAGCAGCAGGGCCGCACTCAGCACCGCCACCACGATCGTCAGGCTGCCCCAGAGCGAAACCGTGGCCACAGGCAGCTCGGCGTAGGCGCGGCGCAGGGCCAGCTCACTGCCCAGCGAGAGCGTCAGGCCGTAGAGACCGATCACGCCCACCACCCACCACAGCTGCAGCAGCACGAAGTGACCAGGCCCAAACAGCAGCAGGGCCAGAAGGCCGAAGATCAGGGCGCTCACGGTGGAGGCCAGGCCCACGGTGAGCGCCCCGGACCAACCTTTTGACGCGATCCTGCGGCCTGTCACCGCCGCGCCGGAAAAGGCCAGTACCCCCAGCAGGGCCCAGCTCACGCCGGCCAGGTTGTCCATTGCCGCGCCCATGCCGCCACCACCCACGGCGCCGCCGGCCAGGTTGGCCAGCAGCAAGCCCAGGCCAATCAGGCCGAAGCTCACGCCGAAGCCATCCGGGAGCGGCTCCGCCAGCAAGCGCTGGGCCAGCAGGGCGGACACCGGCAGCACCAGGGCGAAGATCAGGGTCTGGCTGATCACCGAGAGGGAACTCAGGGCGAAGTAATAGGCGACCGGCCCAAGAAACAACCCCAGGAAGGCATCTACAGCCAGCAGCCGGCGATCGCTCGGCCTGAGCCGGGCTAGGTCGAGGCCCAGCTGCCTGCGCCCAGGCAGCATCACCGCCAGGCCCACGATCATCTGGGCCAGAAAGAAAACATTGCAGAAGCTGATCGGATTCTCACCGTCAACCAGCCGTTGGGCACCCATCTCCTGCAAACCCTTCAGCACCGTTGCATTCAGGCCCTTGAGCAGCACATACAACCCAAGGGGAACAGCGCCGCGCCAGAGGAGAGGAGTCACAGGGGATCAAACGTGGGGAAGCTCGGCCTTGATCCTCGCCTGGCTGGGCCGTCAGGATCATTCATTCCGATCGATTCTGCTGCGATCCGATCGCAGTGGCCGCAGAGCTTGAAGGTGCGTTCATCTGGAAGTTTTCGATTTGGGGCTAGTCAGCCATCAGCTCGTGTTGCTACCTTATGCAGGAGCAATTCCATTCATTCCATGCTTACTGGATCTGACCTGCTGACCAAAGTCAAGGAGTTGGGTGATGTCGGCAAATCAGAGCTGGTCAGGGCTGCTGGTTATGTGAGCGTCAAGAAAGACGGAACCGAGCGCCTGAACTTCACGGCCTTCTACGAAGCGCTTCTTGAGGCCAAAGGCGTCAGCCTTGGCACCACTGGCGGAGCTGGTGTGGGCCAGGGTGGGCGCAAGCTCAGCTACGTCACCAAGGTGCAGTTCAACGGCAATCTGCTGATTGGCAAGGCCTACACCGCCTTGCTGGGCCTCCAGCCCGGCGATGAATTCGAGATCAAGTTGGGCAAAAAGCAGATTCGTCTGTTGCCTGCTGGTGCAAGTGAAGAGGCTGACGACTGAAGCCCTGCGCTCCTCCAGCCGCTCTGATCTGGGGTCATTGCACGTCTGATCCAGACCGTCCTCCACTGCCCAGCACGATCATGTTGGTCTGATGATCCAGCCATCCGGAGCGAAATCCAGCCGCAGCGGTAACCGCGCGCAGATCGCGGTAGAACCTCACCCCATCCGGGCTGATCAGGGCGGTGACATGCCGTTGGCTGGGATCAAAGCCCCGCAGCCACTGCTGGAACGCGTCGCGTCCCATCACCTGGCCCAGGCGGGGCTCCATTCGCAGTGAAGATCCCATCTCCTCCAAGACGAAATAGCGCTGCAGTTGCGAAAGGTCGCTGCTGTCGACTGGCCGTAACCCCTCTGCGGTCAACAGCACATAAAGCGGCTGGGTGAACGATTGCTGCAGCTGGGGCAGTTGCAGCCGAATCGGCTCTGGCTTGGCAACGCGAGGTGGTGCTGGTTCGGGTTTCGCAGTCTCTTCCTTGGCAGTTTCTTCCTTCGCGGTGGATTGGCCCGGGCCCCTGGCAGAGAGCGCAACCACCATGGCGGTGATCATCAGCACCCCGAGCACGTTCATGAACACGTCAATCAGGGAGTCCAGCGACAAATCAACTCCTGCCCGGTGCCGTGCCCGTCTGCTCACCATGGCCGCCTGCTCACCATGGCCGCCGTGCTGACTCCTCCACCGGCTCGTAACCGAGGCTGGAGCCCGAGCTGCGCAGGGCGATGACCAGGCTATCGAGGTCGTCAAAACAACTTCCTGCCACCGCCAGGTAGATGTTGGCCGTCTTGATCTCTTCGGCAATCGTTGTTGGGCTGACCAGGTCCAGATCCCAGCGATCGGTGATTTCGCCACTGACAGGATCGTGCCGCTCGACTTGTCCGGCTCGGCAGAGCAGGAAGCTGGTGGGGGTGCGCACCGGCGTGCCTCCGGCCGTGACCAACTCCACCAGGGCCACTGGTGTGGGCTCGACTGGCTCAGGTGTGGCGGGCTTTGGCTGGCTCTGGGCTTGCTGCGGCGATCCCGATCCCAGGGAGAGCGCCAGCACTGAAATCACGATCAGGATGATCACCATCACGGCGCTGAGGATGTCGAGGAAGCCGATCAACTCCACCGACTGGCGGCTACGCCGGCGGGTTCGTCGCATCGCCGCTGAGCCTGGGGAAAAAGCCGTCGTTGATGGAGGCCTCGATATCGCCGGCCAGCTGGTGCTCTCCCCGCTCGGCGATGCTCATCAGCACCATGCAGAGCACCGCCGTGACAATGCCGAGCAGGGTGGTGTCAAAGGCGGTGGAGAGGCCCCCGGTCACCGCCGTCAGGCTGGCCTTCACGGTTTCGAGATCATCGATATTGGCCAGCAGGCCTGTGAAGCCGCCGATCGAGGTGGAGATGCCCAGCACCGTGCCGAGAAAACCCAGCATCGGCAGCACCCAGATCATCGTGCGCGTCACCAGATAGCTGTCTTCGATCTCAGATTGGGTCAGGGCGATGTCGTCTTGGTGCAGCTCGCGGGTGACCTGCCTGGAGCGCGAATCCTGAAAACAACGCAGCAGACGACAGAGACGATTCGAGATCACCGTGCGGCGTTGGGACAACAGCACAAGCATGGTCTGGACATCGGAATCCAACGGCCTCAGATCAACAAGGCCGCGAGGCATCCAGTCTCTGCCGACGTGGCGACGTTCGCGGCGGCTGGCCAGCAGGCGACGGCCGCAATAATCCACCACCGTGAAGGCGATAGCCAAGCAGAGCGGCTGGGTGAGGCCCCGATCCAGCAGGAAGGATCCGAGCACACTGCCGCGATAGGGAAAGAGCAGCATCACAACCACCAGGGTGAGCGTGACGCCGATCACGATCGATAGCAGGGAGGAGGATTCGATCCAGCGCCGTGCCGGTAGTTCAAGCAGGCCGGGATAGGTCTCCCCCCGTTCAGCCGTGGCGGGGATGGTTGAAACAGCCATCAAAACAGCGTAGGTTCTCCGACCCGAAAGATGAACCCGTGCGTGGGGTCAGCCGTGATCCTGCTGGCAAACCGTTCGGCACCTTCAAGATCGGGGAAACGGGCCACTTCGGTCCGTCCGTCGGAGGTTGTCGACGCCTCCGAGCGGCAATGGCGGCGCACCGCCTCGAGTGTTTCAGGTCCGCCGATGACGGGCCACCACACGTCACCAGGGCGGGGCAGATCCGGCCCTGCTGGGAGTGTCTCGCAGCCACTCCAGCGCTCCGTGCTGCTGAACGTCGTGCTGCCTTGACTGTCCATCGGCCAGGGATCGGGGGGGGCTTCCGGCAGGCGGGACGGCGGACTGGCCGGGACCGCTGCCGCGGCTGATGATTCGAGCTGCTGCAGGGAGTTGCGGGCCTGGGCGAGGGCTTCCTCCAACTTTTCGATTTCTTCCTGCTGACTCTGATTGCGCTCCCGCAGGCCCACCACCTCAAGGCGGCCACGGCCTGCCTCAACGGCGAGCACAAAGCCTGCGGCGGCGACCAGGATCGTTGCGATCGCAAAGCCGATCCAGCCCTGCTGGCCTTGGCGAGCTGGCGCCGTGGCCGCTCGCCGTTCCCCGAAGCCCAGGGCGAGACTGCGCCTGCAGGCATCGGCCAGCGGGGTCAAGGCACTTGCTGTTACGCCGATCCGGCCAGCCACAGCTGCCGCGAGGGCCGCTCGCTCCGATCGCGGCGCAGCGAGCAGATCCATCCAGCCGGCTCGAATCAGCGGATCGACACGGTCAACCAGCTCAGCCTCGCTGCGGTCTTTGGCGGAGCGTTCCAACAATTGGATCAAGGCGACGGGTTCGAGTCCCGTCAGTCCTGGCCAGCCGTAGGTCTCCTTCAGCCCACGCAGCATCCAACCAAAAGCCTGAAGGCAGGCCTTCGGGGGCAGGGCCGAGTCGCTAAATCTAAACATCACGGTCCGATCAAAGCGCCCAGGCCTGCACCGACCCCCGGGTGGCGCGGATCAGGGCGTTGCCGAGCGCCGGTTGGCGGTTGCACAGCCCCACCGCTAGCCGGGCGATGGAGGGATGCAGGAACCCTTGGTGCAGGCAACGGCCCAGCTGCAGTCGCCGCAGGAACACCCGGTTCCAATCGCTGCGGTAGCGCCTGCGCAGCACGTTGGAGTCCAGGGAGTTGCTTAGAAAGGCCTTGGCGATCGGGGCGGCCAGGTCAGCGGAGCCGAGGGCCATGGCCATGCCGTCACCGCAGAGCGGCGCAATCATGCCGGCGGTATCGCCGATCATCCAGACATCCCGGTCGAAGTGACCCTTCAAGGCAAAGCTGATCCGGCTCAAGGATCGCGACGATCCACCGACGCGGTCCATCCCCTGCAGGCGGCTGGCCAGGAAATGATTGCGGCGGAGTACCGCCAGCGAGGACAGCTCCCCTCGGCTCGATCTGGCCGGTCCTGCCGCTGCCTGCATCAGGCCGGCGTGGCCGATCCAGCAGACGTTGATCAGGCCTGATTCAATCGCTGAGAGACCGCAATACCCCCCCGGGAAGGCGTGCAGCTCCACCGCCTTGACGTTGTGATGGCCTCGGTAGTGGGCCTTGCCGGCCACGAACGGACTGGGCTTGGCGGCAAAGGCACGCCCCAGTTGTCCGTCCAGCCGGGAGCGCTTGCCATAGGCTCCGAACACCAGCTTTGAGCGGTACTGACGATCGGCTGTGCTCACCACGAAGCCGTCGTCCAAGCTGCCCCTGACCGCGGTGACGGGCGTGCGATCAAGGCAGCGGGCTCCGGCTTCAGAGGCGCGGTCCCAGAGGATTTTATCGAGGGCGTAGCGGCTCAGCCCCAGCGCCGTGCCGGGCAGCTGGCCGTCGAATGACTCCCCCGTGCTGGTGCTGAGGCTGGCCTTCTGAATCGGCACCGCGCCGGCCGTGCGCACCGCGTCGAGGATGCCAAGGCGCCCGAAGATCTCGGTGACCTCAACAGAGAGGAATTCGCCGCAGAGTTTGTGCAGCGGGAAATGCTGTTGCTCCAGCAGCAGCACCGAGTGGCCCCGTTCAGCCAGCTGGATGGCCATGCTTGAACCAGCCAGGCCAGCCCCGATGATGATCGCGTCGTGGAGGGTCATAGGGGCGCCGGTTCAGCGGATGGTGCTCAGTAGCCAGCGAAAAGCCCAGCACCATTGAATCGAAACGTGCTCGAGCCCGGCTTCTGTGGCGATCGCTTGGAGTTCCCTGGCCTCGAAACCCCGCAGAACTGAGATGGGGCCGTCGTTCTGCATCATCTCCGAAGCCTGCAGCAGGCGCGTGAGCCCATAGATGCCGGCGTAGGCCAGGGGGTGGCGCTGCAGATCGTTGATCAGGATTCCGCGGCGCGCCAGCCGCCCCATGCTCTCCATCACCTGTACCGCCTTGGCATGGGCGAAGTGGTGCAGAAACATCGAAGCGATCACCACATCGAAGGACTGCTCGGGGTAAGGCAGCGCCAGGGCATCGGCCACGTCCACTCTGATGGAGGGCTGCAGATCGGGGGGCAGCCGCCTGGAGAGCGCCTGGCGGGCGTACTCCACGGTGACCGGATTGGCATCGACCGCAACGATCGCGAGGGTGCGTCCGGGCGCATGCCGAGCGACCCAACGCACGAGATATTCAGGAAAATCGGCGATCCCCGTGCCGAGATCGAGGATCCGCAGCGGTTGATCTGTTGCCTGCAACAGCAAGGGTCTGAGGATCTTCATCGGGGCGCTGTAGCCACCCAGGGTCTGATTGACGACGCGAAGTTGATCGAGCGCACTGGTGAGCCGCTGATCGGTGATCGAAAAATCATCCATCAGCTCGTCCTGGTCGGTGCGGACCTTGAACGAGGGGAACAGGGGCGGCGGGGAGGTCATCGGCTTTCGGAGTCATAGTGTTGAAACAGGGCAGCTTCGATCGAGAGGCCAGGCCCGAACCCCAGGGCAACCCCCTGGTGAGGCACAGCCGCAGGGTTTTGGGGCGGCAACGCCATCCAATGTTTCAAGATGAACAGGATCGTCGGTGAGCTCATGTTGCCGAAATCGCGCAGCACCCCGTAGGAGGCTGCGAGGGCTTGCGTCGGCAGGGCTTGGCCTTGTTGCACCAGATCGAGGATCTGGCGGCCGCCGGGATGGACAGCCCAGAGGTCGATGCCAGAAGCATCGAGCCCATGGCGCTGCAACCATGGCTTAAGAAAACCGGGAAGGGCGTGCTGGATGCGCTGGGGAACGCTGGCCGCCAACTTCATCAGGAAGCCTGTGTCGCCGATCTCCCAGGTCATCGCCTCAAGCGAGTGCTCGGCGATCGTGCAGGCGCTGTCCCGATAGGTCAGCTGACCCCGTTTGGGATCCCGGCAAGAGAGAACGGCAGCGGCCGCCCCATCCCCGAAGAGTGCGTTGACGATCACGTTCTCCACATTGTCGGGACGCTGCATATGCAGGGTGCAGAGCTCCACGCAGACCATCAGCACCCGGGTGCTTGCCGGGGAGGCGCGGCAGATCGCATCGGCCAGCTTCAGGCCGTTGAAGGCCGCATTGCAGCCCATGAAACCGATCAGGCTGCGCTCTGCGCTGGGCGGAATCCCCAGCCGTTGTATCAGCTGGATATCGAGGCCTGGAGCGAAGAATCCGGTGCAACTCACCACAATCAGGTGCGTGATCTGCTCGGCGCTGCAGCCCGCCTGCGCCAGTGCGTCACGGGCCACCGTTTCGGCCAGAGGCAGCGCCAGGCGGCTGTACAGACCGTTGCGCTTCGCGGTGCTCGGTAGGGGCGAGAGCTGCCAGTTGTTTGGAAAAAAGTTGAAATGATCCGCCTCCTCCTGGCCAAAATCCTCCAGGCAGCTGTAGCGGTGCTCGATGCCCGATCGCCGAAAGGTGGAGGCGATGCGTTCCTCAAGTCCTGCGGGCAATCCTTCGATGCGGGCCATGAAGGCGGCAAGCTCCTGCTGCGACCTCCTGTACGGCGGGTTGCCGGTCGCGATCGCTTCGAGAACAGTGGGCTTCAAGCTGACACGGAAATCGATCTGGCATTGCGGGACATCATTCTGACCGCAGTGAGCGATTCCCTCGGCCAAGCCAGAACCCTGTCCCAAGCAAACCGGGCTGCGTCAGTCGCCTGATCCGGCTTGGTCAGGGTCTCAGCAAAGAGATGACTGACTTGTGAATGCTTGTCAATACTCCTACTTAGAACGTTACGTTAAGTGCGTCGGCTCCAGGTCCGCCTGTTGTCGAGCCTTTCCATTCCTGCCTGTCTTCGTTGTAGAGCTTCCCCATGACGCTTGAACACCTCGCTGGTCCCGTTGAGCAAGGAGCCTTTGTCCGTTTGGCCAGCAAGGGCGACACCATCTACCAAGTTCTGAGCCTCGATGCTGATGCCGATCGTTGCTGGCTGCGCCGCTGGCCGCTCTCCCGGCAAGGATCACCTCCGTTCTCCGTTCCCCTCCATCAACTCAGGATTGCGGAGCTGATGCCGGCCTGACAACCCGGCAACCATCGCACCCATAAGTTTTCATTGCTCTGGTACGGATAACCTGCTGGCGGTTGCCGTCAAAACTTCGTATCATTTCGAAGTAATCCCTGAGGCCCATGACTGAAACCCTCCCCCTCAGCCGTCAGTTCGCCGTCGAGGCCCAAGGCCGGGCGATCGACGCCTGCACGGACATTGAAGATCTGCGCAGGATCTCGAAGTCTTTGTTGGAGCTCTGGCAGATGCAGGCCAGCTTCAGTGAGGCCTATGGCGCCGAGTTGCTCAGCCTTCACAAGCCTTGACTTGATTGTCCCTGTCATCATCGACAGACCAAGGGCCAGGGCAAGGCGTGAACGGCACACACCAGTCGCATCAAAACTCTGCCGACGATGACGACTTGCCGGCGCCCAGGGGCCTGCCCCTGGGTTTCAGAATCCTGGCGGGTGTTGGTGCCGCTGCCTTCGTGATGATTGGCGTCAACATCTTGGTCGTAGGACTGGGCTTGCTGAAGGAACCCCCAGCCAAGCGTCCGCTGCCACCTCCCACAGCCCGTCGTGATGATCTGGTCCTTTTTTCTTCGACGCAGCGGCTGATAGCTGCTTTGGAGCCGAAAATCCAACGCGGCACTCCGGTTCGTTCCGTCCACTTTGAGCAAACCCATCCAGCCGTTTCATCGCTTTGACCTCTGCTGCTGTCATCGGCTGAGTCTCCCCTGTGACCATGCGATCCGACGCTGCGTCACCTTGTTCTTAAATCCTCCGTGGCCATGGCCTTGACTGCGGGTCGATGTACTGTTTGCTTTTCAAACAACGCTATCGCTATAGTTCGTAACCCTGAAAACGCGTTGACGAACCATCATGTTTGTTGATTCCGCGCTAGGGTTTTTTCCTATGGAAGCTCTCGCGGACTACTTCAAGGTTTTTTCTGAACCGAATCGCCTGGCTGTGCTTGAAGCCCTGCGGTCTGGGCCTCTCAATGTCACCGCTGTGGTGGAGGCAACGGGTCTCAGCCAAGCGTTGGTTTCGAAGCACCTCAAGTTGCTCAACATTGCCGGGGTGGTTGCCCGCCGTCCGGCTGGCAGCCTTGTTTACTACGAGGTGATGGACAAAAAGGTCTTCAAATTCATGGGTCAAGCCGAGAAGTTATTGACAGCCACGCGCCGCCAACAGCTTGAGGTTTTGGCCTCGATTGTTTGATATCAAGCGCTCTGTGCCAGAAACCGTGCGAATGGCCTCAACCAAGACCAACCGCGACGAGCCAACAGCAGCTGAGGGTCTTGAAAGACTCCAGCCCCACCCAGGTCTGGTGGCTCAAATCAGGCAGTTCAACTGAGGCATTCGAGAGATCAAAAAAGCTGATCAGTCGCGCCCGCAGCGGCACTGCCCACCTTTCCAGTTCGAGCATTTCTTCTGCTTGCACCCTTTCTTCTTGAGGCGGCGGGTCGGCAGGCTGATCCTGCCTGAAATCCGGGATTCAAAAAGGAAGCGGAGAGGGGCCATCCTGTAGCGGTTGTGGTCTGGCACTATTCAAGCGAAGTGCATGCTCTTGTTTGGCACTGAGTGAACAGATCGATGTAACCGATGATGCAGGCCATGTCGGCACACCCCTGCGAGAGGTTGCGCAAGGGGAAGGCGCTTGGCCTGGTGATGGCCTTTGTCAGGGACCCTGGCTTGGGCTTGGGTTCAGGCAACGTCAGCGGCAATCGCTTACACATCCAGAAGCTGGCCTTCCCATGGGGTGGTCGATGGCATTGTGTTGATCAAGTGTCGATTCAATAAAAGAGCCTTGGTCCTGACAAATAACTCTTCAAAATCACAAGGTATGGCGATATAATCGTCTGCACCAGCTCGGAAGCCTTGAAGCTTGTCTGCCACCCCGCTGAGGTCTGAGAGGATCAGGATGGGAATCGTTTCGGTACGGCAATCGGCGCGAATATCCTGACAGGCTTTTAAGCCTTTTCGATCCGGATTGGTGTCGCTGATAATGATCACACTCGGCTTGAAGCTAAGCGCCATTGGATGGGCGTTCAGCATGTTGTCGGTGTGCAGCACATTCCAGCCGCCTTCTTCTAAGAATTGGATCGTTTGATTGCGCCGCCGGTCTTCCTGCTCAACCAGCAAAAGATCGGGTTTCACGGCAGTGAAAGAACCTTGGCATTAGCAATCATGGCGAGAAAGAACATGGCAAGTGCTCCCTTTGCTTTGCCTGACTCTAGTCAAAAACTGAGCAGTTTTCAGGCCGGCCTGGCTTCTTAAGATTGGTTTCCAATTTGGTGGATACCTTTAGCATTGAACGGAATGTTGCCTTAGGCATCTTCACACTCTGTCTGCTCGTCTGGAGGATAAGACGGATCATCTGCGATTCGGCTCGTCCAGCCGAAAGGCCAAGCGGTTGGTTGGGGAAGAATGGAGCAGAACGACACAACCCAGCAGGATCTTCAGCCGCCGTTGAGCTTCATGATCATGTCGGCTGCACGAGATTGTTCAGCCAGTGTTTGGCGTAACTGGTTGGCGAGTTGCTCCATCAAGGAATGAAAATAGGGTTGTTCTTCGGCATAGCTCGCGCTGTAGACGAGGCCAATCACATCGTGATCGATCGGTTTGGGCTCAATCACACAGAACTGCCCGGACAGTGGTTGCAGGGGCAGCCTGAGATGGTGAACCAGGTGGGCCATGGGCTGATATTGCCGTTCCTTCCGACGTGCCGAGGTGGTCTGGATTCGATAGCCGAGGCTCTCAAGGTGACGCAGCAGGCGGGGATGGCTGAGGCCACCCTCCAGAGAGAGAATCTTGGTCTCCGCTGCTTCGTTGAAAGGGACATCCACCGGACCGACACCCCAGAGCGGAACACGAGTCAGCGCTTGGGCCACATATCGCTTGCCCTGGAACTCAAGCAGTTTCTTGTTGTCCTCCATTCCAAGTTCATAGAGCGATCCAACGAAGGCATCACAAATTCCATCTCCGATCAGGACCAGACTGGCGGAGAGGTCCGCTGTTTTCCTGACCCAGCTCTCGACTTGGAGACCATGGCCAACCAACAACGATGGAATGAAATCATCGACTTCGAGGCGGCAGCCGTCCTCGGCGGTACGGAGTTGCTGGGCTGTTGTGCGAAGGGTTGCCAGGAGGTTCGCAAGCTGTTTGCTTTCGGCTTCTTCGAGCAGCTGAACAACGGAGCGGTGGGCCCGATTCAAGGTGGCCTGCGAGTAGCAGGATGACCCTGCCGCCCGGTTGCAACTTCCCGAATAGAGACAGAGCTCATAGAGGGGCAACCAGCGCATCACCATCTTGCTGTCGAGATGTTTCCGCAATGCACCTTCCTTGGCTGACTGATGGTCGGGCAGGTTAAAAAATGGCTGCATCTGCACGGATCCGCAGCCTGCTCATTTCTGTAGTTTTGAAACTACCAGGCTATTTATCTATTTTCCCACGTATTTCCATGATCAAGAGGATGTTCAAAGATTTTATTTACAATTAGCAGGTCCCCGCTCTGATCCGATCTACTGAATCGCTCCTCAATTTATGAGGAGCGATTCAGCGTCTAAAGGCACTTCTCAGCGTGCTTTTATTCATCTCATCCTGTGTGGTAGTGGGTCACTTGCCCCCTTCGCGGGCGCTTTGCTGGTCTGCTGAAATGTAGAGCCCATGATGACTGTGAAAAGTCTGGTGCCCGCTTCTGCGCCGCCGGCGAAGGCTGGAAGCGGCTGCAGGCCTTTCCTAAGCGATTCGGGGATTCCACGATGTCCGCTTTTGCAGTCGTTCTCAGCCAGCGAGGCCAATCGTTCTGTGGGAATAAAAAAAGACCGCCCCTTACGGAGCGGTTAGCGCGATCCAGACTGCGCTCAGCCGACAGCAGCGGCAGCGCGATCGAAGTAGGTGCCGATTTCAGAAGCGAGTGCGGTGCAGTCACCGGGTGTGATGCCGTTGCGGTCGTTGACGAGGCCGAGGGCAGCGTCCTTCATTTTGCGGACACCTTCAGCAACTGAAGCGCCGGGGACGCCGAGGGCGAGATAGGTTTCGCGCAGGCCGTTGAGGCAGCGGTCTTCCAGTACGGAAGCGTCGCCGGTGAAGACGGCGTAGGTGACGTAGCGGAGGATGATCTCCATGTCACGCAGGCAGGCGGCCATGCGTCGGTGGGTGTAGGCGTTGCCACCGGGAGCGATCAGAGCAGGCTGCTGGGCGAAGAGCTCGCGAGCGGCGTTGGTGACGAGAGCGGAAGCGTTGGAGGTGATGCGGTTGACCGCATCCATCCGCTTGTTGCTGTCGGAAACGATTGCCCCGAGGGCATCGATCTGGGCAGAGCTGAGGAATTCGCCGCGGGCATCAGCCTGGGCGATCACCTTGGTGAAAGCGTCGAACATTCAGATGACTGAACTGAACCTCCAAGCTAGGTATCTACCGTTACAGCCCGCGAGCTGGAGCTGTTGCTCGCCCATGGTGACCCCTGTTTGCCATCCCTGGACTTTGCCTAGTTTGGAATCCCCTGGCTCCTGACAGCGTGTCCGAACCGGTATCCAACGCAGTGCCAACAGAAGTGCCCACAGGCCTGTCCGACGACGTTTCTGTAGGCTCCATGTCCGCTTTGAGTTGGCAAGAGCTGCAGGGCCTGGCGCTGGCTGAAGCGGACCGGATCAACGGACCCACCAATGCCCAGGCCCGCCTGCGTCTGTTTGGACAGAGCGAAGCTGATGTGCGGGTTGTCCTTTACCGCGATCACCACGCCTGGTGCCCCTATTGCCAGAAGGTCTGGCTTTGGTTGGAGGAGATGCGGATTCCCTACCGCATCGGCAAGGTGACGATGTTCTGCTATGGCGAAAAGGAAAGCTGGTTCAAACAATTGGTGCCATCCGGCATGTTGCCGGCCCTTGCCCTTGATGGCCGTCTGATCACCGAAAGCGATGACATCCTTCTGGCTCTTGAAGCGACGTTCGGGCCCCTAGGCGATCGGATGAAATCCCCTGCTGTGGCTGTTTTGCGCCGTTTGGAGCGCACCCTGTTCCGGGCCTGGTGCCAATGGCTGTGTGTCTCGCACTGGCAACAACGGGACGAAGCTGTTGCCGAGCGGCAGTTCGATCGGATCGCCGAGCAGGTGGACGAGGTGCTGCAAGCCACACCAGGCCCCTTTTTCCTGGAGCGATTTGGCACGGCCGATCTGATCTTCACGCCCTACATCGAGCGGATGAACGCGAGCCTCTACTACTACAAGGGCTATTCCCTCAGGCAACGCCACGCCTCCATCGCCTCTTGGTTCGAGGCGATGGAGGAGCGCCCCACTTATCGTGGAACCCAGAGCGATTTTCATACCCATGCCCACGATCTGCCCCCACAGATGGGCGGCTGTTATCCCAGCGGCGGCGCGGCGCAGCAGGCCTGCAGCCAACGGGTCGACCAAGGTCCCTGGCCCTTGGCCATGCCCGACGATCCTGAGACATCCCAACCTGCCTCGGATGATGCGCCGGCCGAAGCTCTGGCGCGCGTGTTGCGCCACAGGCAGGCCATTTTGAGCGTGAACCCCTGGGCTGGAGAGCCCTTTGAGCTGGCCCTGCGCTCTGCCCTCTCGACAATGATCACGGGCCATCACTGTTCTTCTCCACCTGGATCGGCGGCTGCACTGCTCTACCTGCGCGATCGGATCAGCGTTCCCCGAGATATGTCCCTGCATGCGGCCCGGGCCCTGCGCCAAGCCCTGACGCAGACGGCTGCCAGCGATCCGCGTGTTCATGATTCCGCAGCCCCTGCCGCGGTTCCCCTGCCCAGCCGTCACCGCCGTGATCAGGACCCGCTTGCCTTTAAGCGCTTAACTGATCTCGCGACTGCTTCACCGGCTGGGTGACAGCCTCAATCAAAGTCAGATTCGCCCTTCGGTGCTGCTCGCGCCGATTTCCGATGACACGTTCTCCCCTGCAACTCAAGCCAGTGTCCCCAAGGCTGCGGGCTCGGGCTATCGCCAAGGCCAGGGTCTTGGCGATAGCCGGACTTGCGGCTCTCTCGTTGATGCTGCCGCTGCGGGCCGTTGAGCTGCGCGGCATGACCTATTTCCAGACTCCGCCCTGGAGCCTGACGTTTCGTAATTACTACACCACCGTGATGGCTAACGGAGCGGAGTATTACTTCACCATCGTGATGCCGGAGCAGGCTGGCGCTGGGCTGGGGCGGGTTGAAATTCAGCAGACCACAGGATCAGACTGGACGTTTCCCTTTGCTGTGAACCAGAGTCGGGCTTTCCTCGGTGAACCTCGCCGTAAACAGGCTGCCATTGCGGTGGAGGCCAGCTTTGACGAAAAACGGCGAGAGTTCAGCATCCTTTTCCCTAACCCGCCTTCCCCGGGACAGACCGTTACGGTGGTTCTGAGGCCGTTCAACAATCCCTCCTTTGCGGGGATCTATCAGTTCGCGGTGCGGGCATTTCCCGCTGGCCCCAATCCGGTCGGCCAGCAGGTGGGTTTTGCGCGGATGGCGATCTACAACGTGGATCGTTTCTGAACTTCAGGGCATACGAAGTCAGTGAACTCAAAGCCTGGCGCGACGCAGCAGTTCACCAGGCTCCAGTCCCCCAGGCTGCGGGCCGCTTGCCAGCAACCTGGTTCGATGATCTGCACTGGATATTGATCCGGGTGGTCCAAGTCCAAAGGACCAAGCCGCAGGGCTAAGGCTTCGCTTGTGGATGGAGTCTTCAGTTTCGCCTCACCACGCCAGAGAATCAGTGCTGCGCCACCGGCGTGGTGCCAGCTTTCCTCCGCCCCAATCAGGCGATGCCAGCGGCTGGTTACACCGGCTGGCAGCAGGAAGTCGATCACGGTGAAGGCCGCACGTTCGCTGCCGTCGGCGCGCCGCACGCTGAGGCTGGAGCGGTGCCGTTCCCGGTAGAAGCCCCCCTCCGGGTGGGGCATCAACCCCAACCGGTCGATCAGCCGTTGCATCTGCGTTTCAGCGATCTGCGTTTCAGCCATCTGCGGGCTCAGTCGGTTGCGGTAGGATCGGTTTTTTCACCCACCAGCTGGAAATTGCTGGCGCCAAGGATCGCCTCTCGGTGGCGGTAATGCTTGAACTCCAACCAGTTGCCGGAAGGGTCGATCAGAAAAAAGCTGCGATGTTCCAGGGGTGAGCCTGGGTAACGCAGCCGTGGCTGGGCTCCGAAGTGCAGGCCCTGCGCCCTGGCCCGTTCCTCCAGGTTGGCCAGCTCCTCGGGCTCAGCCAGCACCAAGCCAAAATGCCTGGGATAAACGCCGCGCTGGGTTGCCAGCGCGGCCGGTTCGAGGTGGGCCACCAACTGGTGACCGCCAAGGCCCAGCACCAGAGCTTCGTGGCTGCGCCGGCCGCGCTGACAACCGAGTCCATCCACATACCAGCGCTCTGTGGCGTCGAGGTCGGTCACCGGAAAAGAGAGATGGAACTGCGTGGTGGTGGCCATGGAGGCAAGGGGCGGGAGGAAGCGTGTCGGTGCGCGTTGAACAGCCATGGCTGGACACAGAAAAGCCCCCGAGCGGCTGGCGGGGGCTTTCCCGGAGAGTGGTTGTGACCATCAAGGCCCCGGACCGTTCTCTTGGCCGGCGGGGTGGAGGGCGCGCCGGTGACTCCTTGATAGCCATGATCAGAGCTGACCAGCCGTAGCCAGCACCAAACGCAACAGATCAGACCGGAGACTGGCGTGCCCGTTCAGACAAAAACTCAGAGGCGACGACGAAATCCTTCACTGAAGCCTGTGCTCGCCGCTTCGCGCTCCTGGTTGCGCGAGTGCCGAAGTTGCCAGACATTGCGACTGATTCGCTCGGCCACGACGCCGGCGCGGCGAACTTTGGCGCTGCCGGGCCTGGCGCCGATCAGTACCGTGACCTCCTGGGTGGTCAGCGGAGCACCCGTTTCGATCGCCAAGGCAATGGACTCAAGCCGGGCTTTGATCGCCTGAACGGACAGGGGAGCCTCATGCGTACTGAAATCTGCATCGAGAACGGGTTCAGCAAGGCCTGAGCCCCCCATCCCGCGCATCAGGCCCAGACCCACAACGGCCAGGGCCTGCTCCGGTTTCACGCCCTGATCGATCGCTTCGGTGATCCAATCAGAAAATGATTGCTCCCCACTGTATGCCGCTACAGCGTCAGCGGCGGTTGTCGGTGTACTGCGTTTGGAGACCACGGCTTTTGTTGCGTCGACCCTGAGCTGGAACTTATCGGGTCTGCCTGGGATCGCAAGGGTCATGAGCGCGAATGGTGCACTCTTGGTGGTCTCGCCTGGGCAGCCACAACGGGGCCATGCAAGCCAAACGGTAGGATCGACTCAATTCCTCGAAAACCCAGTCCCGCTGGGGAATTGACCTGTTCTATGCAGGCAAGACACTCCCCTCCTTCAGGTCTGGTTTGATGCCCCGCTCGCCAAGGATTAACCCACTTAATCCTCGCTTGCCGACTGATCCACGCCAGCCGATTGATCCACGCCAGCCGAACGCCAACCCAAGATTCGGCTCCACGCCGCTGACCGGCAGCCGTAGCGCCCGGATTCAGCGGGGGCCAGCCATTGAGTTGCGCGCCTACGTCTTCCTGGATTCCCTGCAGCCCCAGTTGGCGGCCTACATGGGCACTGTCTCCCAGGGCTTTTTGCCGATTCCTGGCGACGCTTGTCTTTGGCTGGAGGTCGCCCCGGGGATGGCGGTGCACCGCTTGACCGACATCGCCCTCAAGGCCAGCACCGTGCGGCTCGGTCAAAAGGTGGTGGAGCGAGCCTTCGGCTCCCTGGCCCTGTATCACCGCGATCAGAGCAGTGTGTTGCTCTCGGGGGAATCGGTTCTCGATGCGATGGGAACCACCTTTGAGCACCGCAGCCAATGCGAAGTCACCTGGTCAGAAATCATCCGCGCCATCACGCCTGATCACGCCGTGTTGATCAACCGCCAGAACCGGCGCGGTTCGATGATTCAGTCAGGGATGAGCATGTTCATTCTTGAAACAGAACCGGCCGGTTATGTGTTGATCGCCGCTAACGAAGCGGAGAAGTCGTCGAATATCACTGTGGTGGATGTCAAGGCCGTTGGCGCCTACGGACGACTGACGCTGGCGGGCCGTGAAGGGGATGTCGACGAGGCGGCAGCAGCAGCCTTAAGGGCCATCGAGATCATCAACCGCTGAAGGCCGTCTTGATCCCAAGCAGCTCCCGGAGAGCTGGTGCGAGCAACCGGGCCGCCTTGGCCCTGCTGCCCAGCTTGCTCAATTGATGGTCGCTCATCTCGGCATAGGTGCAGCCGGCTTCTCGCACGTAGAACACCGAGTTGTAGCCATAGCTGCGTGCGGCCTCGACGGGCTCCACCAGAACCTCTCCCCGGCAGACTCCCTCGCTTTCGAGCACGATCTCTCCGGTCGGGTCTGCCAGGGCCAAGGCGGAATGGAACGCGGCACTGCGGTAGGGGTTGCCCTCCAGTTCAGCAAGCAGCCTGCTGATCCGCTCAGGATCACTCCCGGCGTAACGGGCCGAATACACGCCCGGGGCGCCGCCGAGGGCATCCACCGAGAGGCCGGAGTCATCGGCGAGTGTCCAGCGGCCAGTGATCTTGGCCACGGTTTCGGCCTTCAGGCGGGCATTCTCTGCATACGTGATTCCAGTTTCTTCGATGTCGAGACCATCGGGCTGGGACAGCAGCTTCAGCTGATCGACCACCTCAAGCATCGCCGCGATCTCGGCGATCTTGTGGGGATTGCCGCTGGCGATCACGAGCTCCACGCGTTCCAGCAAGGATCCAGGTCTCAACCCCGTACCGGGATGGGTGTGCGCTCCCGGCGCGGCAGGGGGCCGTCCCGGTCTGAGCGGAACGTCAGCTCCAGCTCGGCGGCGTGCTCCGGCAGCAGCTCGATCAAGTTGGCGAGGGCCTGGAGGGTTTGGGGTGCTCCCTTGGTCATGGCCTCGCCGCTCATCAGCACCACATCGAGTTCGGGGCCATCAGCCTGGGGTTGCACATCGGCGAACAATTGAATGACCAAACCCTGGGGCGGAACCCTCACCACGCCGCTGAGGTGGTGGGACCCCTGGTTGTCGATCTCCGTGCCGAGCAAGGCCAGGGCCGGTAGCAGGCGGGGGATCAGTGTGTCACCGCTGGTCTGGTCGCTGGGCTTCAAGACCAGCATCAATCGCGCCATGCTTCCGGTAGCAGTGACTCACTCTCGCGCAACGCCGTCCCAGGCGGGTGAATGTTGAGTTGGCAGTCCGGCCGCCTTCGCCAATGACCCTCGTTGAGCTCTCCAGGCAGTTGATGGGCCATGGCTTCGCTTGTCTGGGCGAGTCGGATGGTTCCTGGTTTCAGCAGGGCGAGGCGGGCTGGTTCGCCAGTGGGATCCCCCATCCCTGCGCCAACACGGTTCTCAGCGCTGGGCCAGACTGGAACTACGCCAGTCTGGCTGAGATCGCCGGTCACTTCCATGCTCGGGGAGTGCCCTGCAGTTGGCTGTGTTGGCCTGATCAGCAACCTCTTGAGCAAGGCCAGCACCTGCTGGCTCTTGGCTACCGACCCGTTGCCGCTGCGGCCCTGATGGCGGCACCGACGGCCGCGTTACTGGCGACGACGCCCAACCCTGGTCAACGGCTGGCGGCGGCCTTGCCTGGGGCGGAGTTGCTGCCGCTCGGCCCGTCGTTCCGGCAGGCCTACGCCGTCTGTGCTTCCGTCAGCACCGGCGCACCTCAGGCCTTTGGAGCACGCGCCGCCGCAGCCCTGCTCGGATCCGGCACGGCCGGTTCCCCACTCACCTATGGCGTTCTCCACGGCGGAGAGCTGTTGGCGGTGGCCACCTCGGTGGTGGTCGGATCAGTGGGCGCGATTTTCTGGGTGGGAACCCTGCCGGCTTGGCGGCGGTGTGGATTGGCTCGGGCCGTCACTGCAGCAGCAATCGCCGCCGGTGCAGCCCGCGGCGCACGCCTCACCCTGTTGCAGGCCGGAGACAACGCTGAAGGGCTTTACGCCGCGATGGGGTTTCGCCGCCACGGCCGCACAGAGATCTTCGTGCGTTCAGAGGTCGATCAATATTCGAGATAGATCAATGTTCTGATTTCTGGGATGGGCCGCCACTGCGACCTTGAGGGTCCGGTTAGCTGATGGCGGCGCCATCCTTCGGCGCCTTCGGCACCGTGCTGGCATTGCCGTTGCGAATGGCGTGATAACCGGGCGAGAGAATCTCCAGGTCAGCGGCAGCGAATTGATCTTGTAGGGCGCCGAGCAGGCCAGAAAGATTCTCGCGATAGCTTCCCGGTTCGCTGATGAACACGGTTAGCTCATAGCTGATGTGAAAATCATTCAGGGATGTTTGCAGCACGTAGGGCTTCACCTCCTTGCTGATCCCATCGACGCTGTGGGCGGCTGCCAGCATCAGCGCCTGCACCTGGCGCCAGGCCACGTCGTAGCCGATCGTGATCGTGGTGGCCAGCGCCACCGGCTGCTGGATCTCCCGTCTCGAGAAGCTGAAGTTCACGATCGAAGCGCCGATCACCGTGGCATTCGGGATGCTGACCAGCTCATTGCGGGGCGTCTGCAGGCGGGTCACCAGCAGGGCTCGTTCCTGAACGACTCCCACCACCCCATTGATTTCCACACGGTCGCCTTCGCGGAAGGCGCGGGTATAGATCAACATCAGGCCGCTGATGATGTTGGTGGCCACGGCACTGGAGCCAAGAGCGGCCAGCACACCCAGCAGCAGGCCGGCCCCCTGGAAGGCTCGGCTGTCGGAGCCCGGCAGGTAGGGAAAGGCCACAGCGATTCCCACCAGGGTAATGAAAATGCCCAAGAGCCTGGCAGTGGGCAGAGCCCATTCCGGATAAAAGCCCGGCACACGCAAGTTCCCCCGTCCGAGGGCCCGAAACCAGGAATTGCTGCCCTGGATCACCAGCACCGTGATCACCAGAATCACAGCCACGGTGAGCAGGTTGGGAATCGCCGTGAGCACGTTGGCGATGAATCCACCCACGAAGCCGAGGATCTGACCGCGCAGGCCTTCGGCAACGGCCTGGGTGGGCGGGAAAAAACCAAGCAGCAGGGGAATCAGCAGATAGCTGATCAGCGAGAGCAGGCCCCAATGGACAATCCTGCGCGCCAGCTGCAGCACCTGGCTCGACTGACCTGGATCCAGAACCTGATTGCCGGCAAGGCGCAGGCCCAGCAGTTGTTTATTCCTCTGGGACGCCAGCCAGAACTTCAGCGATCGATTAAGGCGAAGCTGAAACCGCAGCCAAAAGATGTAAATGCCGAGAACAAGCAAGGCCAGGGCCGTTCCCCTTAGCCAAGAGGCCAGATTGTTGTCCTGGCGGTAGCGCACAATGGCGCGGCGAAAGCTCTTTTGGTAATCGGCTGCGACGGCCTGGCGTGGTTGACCGAAACAGGCGGCGATCCGATCATCGATCGCCATTCCCTCCACCAGGGTTTCGCCTTGTTTAAGGCCAATAATCGTATACGGCGGATTTTCATAAATACTAATCTGGTCCGGGTCAATATTAAAGTTATTAGCAACGTTGGTCAGCCGTTTTGAGGCGTTCTCGGCCAGTGTTTTGGGGTTCTGGGTTCCTGGAGCCCCCCGAACTTCGGCCACACGCTTTCCTCCAAGCGTGATCCACTCCGGCGTGCTGGCGCACCAGGGCTTGGCGGCCGTCGCATTGCCGGCTTCTGGTTCCGCCAACGATGGCCCTATCCCCCAGAGCATCAGGACCACACTGATCAAGGCGGCCAGAAGTGTTCGCTTCAGGGAACCCCTTCGTTGCCGCCTGGAGGCCCGTTCCATTGCACGAATGGAAGCCGAATTGGGGCCAGCCATCGGAGCTGCCTGATCAAGGTGATGTGCCGGCCACCCTATGGCCCGGTTCAGACGCCGTTGGATCTGAACCACTCCAGCAGACGCTGCCAGCCATCGGCCGCCGCTTCGGGGCGATAGGTGGGGCGGTAATCGGCGTGAAAGCCGTGGGGCGCGTCGGGGTAGATCACGATCACGCTGCTGCTGCCTGCGGCCTTGAGCGCCTGCTGCATCGCTTCAATGGCCTCAAGCGGAATGCCGTCGTCGCTGCCGCCGTAGAGGCTGAGAACCGGCGCTTTCAATTGCCTTGTCAGCGCCAGCGGCACCAGCGGCTGCAGGGTGGTGGCCGGGGTGCTCAGGCGGCCATACCAGGCCACGCCAGCCCTGAGCCGGGGATTGTGGGCGGCATAGAGCCAGGTGATGCGTCCCCCCCAGCAGAAACCCGTGATCCCCAGCCTGGAGACGTTGGCCCTGGCATCGGCGCCCACCCAGGCCACCGTGGCATCGAGGTCGGCGAGCACCTGCTCGTCGGGCACCAACGACACGACCGGCAGAATCGAGGCGACATCAGGCAGGCCCGACACATCGCCTTGCCGCTCGAACAGGCTGGGGGCAATCGCCAGGTAGCCCTGCTGCGCCAACCGCCGGCAGACATCCTGGATGTGGGCATGCACCCCGAAGATCTCCTGGACCACCAGCACCACCGGGAAGCCCCGGCCAGAGCCAGGCATGGCGCGATAGGCAGGGATCGTGCGATCGCCCACCGGAATCGAGACAAAGCCGCTGATCAGCCCCGCCGTTGGGGTGTTCAAGCTGCTGGCGGCGACGGGCCCGGCCGCCAGGGCAAAGCCCGCCGCCAGGCTGCCGAGCATCAGATCGCGCCGCCTGATCGTCATGGAGTTCAAATCTGAAGGGGCAGGATCATGCCGCAGCCAAGCTAAGAGGCGCCAATCGCATTGCTTACGCTCAGACGATGGCAGCACGTCTGGTGATTGGCCCTGTGGATGTCGAGCCCGTCGTGCGGGAGTGGGTTGACGCCGAAACCCTGCAGCGTCTGGTGGCCCGCCACCGGCGCGGTGACTGGGGTGAAGTGGATGCCCGTGATGCCCGCGACAACGTCCGTGCCGCCTACCACCAGCAAGGGCGGCTACGCAGCGTCTACACCGTCGCCAAAGACCTGCAGGTGTGGGTGATCACCCACAACCTCGGCACCGACAGCCTGCACACCACCGTGTTGATCCCCGAAGATGCCTGAGGGTCTGCAGTTGGCGGAGATTGCCGCCCAATTCCTGCTGGACGCCCCTGTCGCGGCGATCGAACCGCTTGGCAATGGCCAGGTGAACGACACCTATCGGGTCAGGCTGGAAGGAAGCGAATCCCCCTGCTTCGTGCTGCAACGGCTCAATACCCAGGTGTTCCCCCAGCCAGAGCTGGTCATGGGCAACC
The DNA here is from genome assembly GCF_001885215.1 of Synechococcus sp. SynAce01. GTDB lineage: Bacteria > Cyanobacteriota > Cyanobacteriia > PCC-6307 > Cyanobiaceae > Regnicoccus > Regnicoccus frigidus. The sequence continues at coordinate 2,442,136 of NZ_CP018091.1, forward strand.
TGGTCCAGTTCAGCGCCCATGTGGAGCGCCGCCTGCGGCAGGGGTTCCCAGGCTTGAGGGGCCGTCGCTGGGAGGTGCCGCGGATCCTGCCCGCACGCCAGGGAACGCAGTCCTGGCTGGAAGCGGACGGCTCCTTCTGGCGCCTGGTCAGTTTCGTGGCTAACTCCGAATCCTTTGAAACCATCGACGGACTCGCCCAGGCCCGCGAAGTGGGCCATGGCCTGGGCCTGTTCCATGCCCTGATCAGCGACCTGCCTGTGGAGGGGCTTGCCGACACCCTGGTGGGCTTTCACATCACCCCCACCTACCTGGAGCAGTACCACGCGGTGCTGGGGACTGGCCCGATCAGTGACGATCCAGATGTGGCCTTCTGCCGTGCGTTCGTGGGCGAGCGCGAGTGGGGTGTGGCCGTGCTGGAGGAAGCCAAGGCGAGGGGAGACCTGCCCCTGCGGCCGATCCATGGCGACCCGAAGATCAACAACATGCTCATGGACGTGGCCAGTGGTGAGGCGATCGCCCTGGTCGATCTCGACACCGTCAAACCAGGCCTGGTGCATTACGACATCGGCGATTGTCTGCGCTCCTGCTGCAACCCGCTGGGGGAGGAAACAAGCGATTGGGCCGCCGTGCGCTTTGACCCCCAGTTGTGTGACGCGATCCTTCAGGGCTACGCGGCGGCGGCTGGCAGTTTCCTCACCCCCACCGACTACGACTATCTCTATGCCGCGATTCGCCTGATCCCCTTGGAGCTCGGCCTGCGCTTCTTCTCCGATTACCTCGCTGGAAACACCTACTTCAAGACCCGCTATCCGCGCCACAATCTGGATCGTGCCCTGGTTCAGTTCAGGCTCACCGCAAGCATCGAAGAGCAGGAAACCGCGATCCGCTCGATCATTGACGGCCTGCGATGAGCCGGCAGCACCGGTCGCTCCATCCTTTTGAGGCCTCCGCTGATGCGGAGGCTTTTTCGCTGGAGGCCTGGATCAGCCGATTCCCCGGACGGCTGCAGATTCGCTACCGCCTGGCCGGACCCATGGATCAGCTGGTTCTGCCCCCGCCGGCGGGCCAGCCACGGCGCCGTGATCAGCTGTGGCAGAGCACCTGTTTCGAAGCCTTCGTCGCCCACGCAGGCCAACCGGCTTACTGGGAAGTGAACCTGTCGCCATCAGGCGACTGGAATGTGTATCGCCTCGCTGGCTATCGCGCCGGCCTGGAAGCTGAAACCGGTTGTCGGTCGGTTGTCTCAGAGGTGAAACGTCAGCCTGGCTTGCTAAGCGTGGATCTCAGCCTTGATCTGGCCCCCTGGTTTGGGGAAGCCCAGGCCTTGGACATGGCTGTCACCGCAGTGCTGGAGCACAAAGGCGAGACGCTCAGCTATTGGGCCTTGGCGCACGCGGGCCCCGAGGCGGATTTTCACGACCGTCGCGGATTTCTGCTGCAACTGCAGGTTCCGTAGGAGTGAGCGGGCGTTTGAGGCTCAGCTTCGTCCCAACAAGGCATCGCGGGCACCATTGATGGCCTGCATCGTGGTGTGCTCGCCGCCGCGGTCGGGGTGGTGAGAGGCTGCGGCTTGCTTCCAGGCGCGGGTCACCGCGGTAACGCTCAAGCGACCGGCCAGGGCCAGCCCGAGCAACTGGCGCGCGCCCAGGGCTTCAAGATCCGGGCTCTTGCCCAGGGGAGAGCGGTCGGCGGCCGCCAGGCCACTGCCTTTGCGTTTGCGCCCCTTGCCACGGCTGGCCTGGGGCCCAGCGGCCTGGCGGCCGAAGCCGAAGCCTTTGCCATTCGGCAAGGTCGACGCTGGCGATGGATCGGCGCCTGAGGCTTTGACCTGGGGCTTTTGGGCGACCAGCTGGTCGCGCCTACTGGAGAGAACCTGGGGCATCATCAGTTCAGGATTTCAGCAATTCGAAGACTCAACAAACTCAGCCGCTCCATCAGTTCAGCTGCTCAACAATTCGCTTACGCAACAGTCTGGTCAAACGAACAGCGCGGTTCAACAGACAGTCTGGGCAAACAACAGGCCAGTCACTCAACAGTTTGCTCAATCCACTGGCCTATCGCCGAACAGCTTGGCCGTTCCATGGTCAACGACGCCTGAACTTCCCGAAATCAGCATCACTCCCCATGGAGCAGGTTGGAGGTTTTTGGCGACCGACCCGCCGTGGCGAGAAAACCATGGCAAAGAAACCATTACGGGGAAACCATGGCGAGAACAAGGGATACTCGGATTGAAGCCCTTCGGCTGCTGCCAGTGAGGTTGTCAGTGAAGTTGTCAATGGAAAGGCTCCGAGTGAACCACCACCCAGAGCCCCTGCCCGAAGGCATCAACATCGTGAAATGCCGATCCGCTCCAATCATGCCCGAGCGCGGCCGGCACACCCTCCGGCGGATTCTGCTTGCCATAGGCCTGGCGGCGGCCTCGGTGCTGGTTCCTTCTGTGGCGGCTCTGGGGTCTGTGGCTTCCATGCCGGCGTCCCCTCTGAAGGCCTCCCCGGAGGCGGCCTCAGACAAGGTTGATTCCGCCAGGCTGAAGGCAGCCTTGGCCCAGCTCGAGCGCTTCACCACCGATCTGCTGCGCCAGACCGGCGTGCCCGGCTTGGCGATTGCCGTGGTTCACGATGATCGCGTTGTTTATCTCAAGGGCTTCGGCGTACGTGAGGTCGGCAAGCCCGGCTCCGTTGATGCCGACACTGTTTTTCAGCTGGCTTCACTCTCCAAGCCCCTGGCTTCCACCGTGGTGGCCTCGGTGGTGGGGGAAGGCGGCCTGAGCTGGGACGAGGCCGTGGTGAAGCGGTTGCCCCAGGCCCGGATCGGTGAGCCGGCCATCGCCGCCAAGGTGACACTCCGCGACCTGCTTTCGCACCGCAGTGGCCTGCCCGACCACGCCGGTGACCACCTCGAAGACATCGGATTTGATCGAGGCACGATTTTTGAGCGCCTGCGCTTTTTGCCAATCGGCAACCGCTTCCGCGCCGACTACGCCTACACCAACTTCGGATTCACGGCCGCCGCTGAGGCGGCCGCCGTTGGTAAAGGTCTGAGCTGGGCTGAGCTTGCCAACCAGCGTCTGTATCGCCCCCTGGGCATGACCCGGAGCAGCTCCAGCCATGCCGACCTGCTGGCTTTCAGCAACCGAGCCGCCCTCCACGCCGCCACAGGTGATGGCTGGGTGGCCCGCTACCAGCGCAACGCCGATGCCCAGGCACCCGCTGGTGGTGCCAGTGCCTCGGTGCGTGATCTGGCCCAGTGGCTGCGGTTGCAGCTGGCCAATGGGCGCGTCAACGGCCGGCAGCTGGTTGCAGCCAGCGCCCTGGCTGAAACCCACCGGCCCCAGTCGATCAGCAAACCGCCGGCCAACCCCGCCGTCGACCATGCCGGGCTCTACGGCCTCGGCTGGAACATCAGCACCACCGATCAAGGAGCGGTTCAGCTGGGGCACTCAGGCGCGTTCAACCTCGGCGCCGCCACAGCCGTCTACCTGCTGCCGCAGCAATCCCTGGGGATCGTCGTACTGAGCAACAGCGCTCCGATCGGCGTGCCCGAAACCATCGCCCTCACCTTCCTCGACCTGGCCACGCTCGGACAGCCTCGCCTCGATTATTTCCCCCTGATCAACCCGGCCTTGAAAACAATCCTTGCGCAGGACTATCCCGCAGTCGTCATGCCTGCTGATCCCCTGCCGCCGCGGCCCGCTTCGGCCTACAGCGGCCGCTATGCCAATGCCTTTTTCGGTCCGATTGCGGTTGTCGCCGAAGCCGGCGGTCTTGTGTTGCAGCTTGGCCCTCAGCCCCTCAACTTTGCGCTCACCCCCCTCAGCGGCGACAGCTTCAGCTATCAGCCCAAGGGCGAAAACGCTGGGGGTCCCAGCACCGTTGTCTTCAGCCCCGGCGCCGATGGCAGGGCCGTCCGGGTTCGGATCGACAATCTCCACACCAATGGCCAGGGGCTGTTCGAGCGGAACTGACCGGGGCCTTCAGGCCTCCATGCGGCTCAGGCCTCCGGGCGGTTGAGCAACTGGAGGATGTGCGCAGCGCTCACGTCGCTGCGGATCACCACCTGGCCGATGCCGGTGGGCAGCACAAAGCGCAGCTGGCCGTCTTTCACCTTCTTGTCGCTCTGCAGGGTGGCCAGCATCGCGCCGGCATCGAGTTTCGGGAGCTGCAACGGCAGGCCCGCCTTGGCGATCACAGCACGCTGGCGGGCCTGGTCGTGGTCTGTCCAGAGGCCCATCGCCACGGCGAGATCGCCGGCGGCCAGCATGCCCAGGGCCACCGCTTCGCCGTGCAGAAACGTTCCATAGCCGCAGAGGGTTTCCACCCCGTGGCCCAGGGTGTGGCCGTAGTTGAGGATCGCCCGCAGACCGCCTTCCCGTTCATCGGCCGCCACCACCCTGGCCTTGGCAGCGGCCGAGCGCTCCAGCAGCGTCTCCAGCAAGAGCGGCCCAACCGCCTCGCGGCTGGAGAGATCGGGGGCCGCCTCCAAGGCGGCGAACAGCTCGGGATCGCCGATCACGCCGTACTTGATCACTTCGGCCATCCCCGCCCGGAATTCCCGGGCCGGCAGGCTGGCCAGGGTGCTCGGATCGATTAGCACCAGGCGGGGCTGGTGGAAGGCGCCGATCAGGTTCTTGCCACCGGGGTGGTTCACCCCGGTCTTGCCACCGATCGCGGCGTCCACCATCGCCAGCAACGTGGTGGGCACCTGAACCACGGCGATACCCCGCAGCCAGGTGGCGGCAGCAAAGCCCGCCATGTCGCCCACCACCCCGCCGCCGAGGGCCACGATCACAGAACCACGCTCCAGCCGGCGCTGGAAGGCGGCGTCGTGGATCAGGGCCACCGTGGCGGGCGTTTTCTGGTCTTCCCCTGCCGGCACTGCTAGCAAGCTGGTCTCGAATCCCGCTCCATTCAGGCCCGCCAGCAGCGGCTCGGCGTACAGGGCCTCCACCGCGGGGTTGCTCACCACCAGCACCTTGCTGCCGGCCTTGAAACCCCGCTTCTGCATTTCGCTTCCGAGCTGGCCGAGGCTGCCGGCGCCGATCACCACCGCATAGGGGTTGCTGGCCAGATCCACCTGGATTTCGCAGAAACCGCCGGGCGTTGGCTCAACGGCCCAGCCGGCAAGCGTGGTGGTCATCGCGGCGAACCCAGGGCGTGAAGGCGAGGCTAGGGCCCCGGTTGCGCGGCATCGCTGCTCCGCCAGCCGGCCAGAACGGCCAGCACCGCCTCCCCGTAGCGCTCCAGCTTGGCGCTGCCGATCCCGCTGATTCCCGCCAGCGCTGAGAGGGTGGCCGGCTGGCTGGCGGCAATCTCCACCAGGGTGCGGTCGTGGAAGACCACGTAGGGCGGCACGGCCTGCTCCCGCGCCTGCTGGCGTCGCCAGTCCTTCAGGGCCGTCAACAGAGCGGCATCGGCCCCGGCCCCTGCTTCGGCTCCGGGCCCTGCTCCGGCTCCGGGCCCTGCTCCGGCAAACGATGGATCGCTGGCCCCATCGCTTGAGCGGGCGGCGGCACGACGACGCTCCTTGCGGGGCGGCGGCAAGGGCAGCTCCAGCCGCCGTTCTCCGCGCAGCAGGGCGCGCACCGACTCCTCGGGGCCCCAGCGCAGGCCGCCATGGCCATCGGGCACGGGTTCGAGCAAGCCTTCGGCCGTGAGCTGGCGCAGCAGGCTGCGCCACTGGCCCTGGTCGAGTTCCTTGCCGATTCCGTACACACTCAACTGCTGGTGACCCAGGGAGCGGAGCCGGGCGGTGCTGGCACCGAGCAACACATCCACCACATGGGCGGCGCCGAAGCGCTGGCCGGTGCGGAACACGGCCGAGAGGGCTTTCTGGGCTGGCACGGTCGCGTCCAGCCGCTCCTGGGGTTCCAGGCAACGGTCGCAGTTGCCACAGGGCAGGGCCAGCGTTTCGCCGAGGTGGGCGAGCAGCACCTGGCGCCGGCAGCCGGCCGCTTCGGTGAAGCCGATCAGCGCTTCGAGCTTGCTGTGCTCCAGGCGTTTCTGGGCGGGCTCGGCGCCGGAGTCGTCGATGAAGCGGCGCAGCTGGGGCACGTCGCCTGCCCCATGCACCATCCAGGCCACTGCTGGCAGTCCGTCGCGGCCGGCGCGGCCGGTTTCCTGGTAGTAGGCCTCCAGACTCTTGGGCAGGTCGACGTGGGCGACGAAGCGCACATCGGGTTTGTCGATGCCCATGCCAAAGGCGATCGTGGCCACCACCACCACCCCGGCCTCACGCCGGAAGCGATCGAGCGCCGCGGCGCGTTGCCCCGCCTCCAGCCCGGCGTGATAAGCCACAGCGTCGTGGCCGGCCGCCCGCAGCTCGGTGGCGAAGCGATCCACCCGGCTGCGCGAGCGGGCGTAGACGATCCCCGCCTCACCGCGGTAGTCGCCGAGGAACGCGAGCAGCTGGGCTTTGGCGTCGTCCTTGTTGCGCAGCAGGTAGCGGATGTTGGGCCGATCGAAACTGGCGGTGAACACCCGTCCCGCCTCCAGGCCCAGCCGCGTCACGATCTCTGCGCGGGTGCGGGGGTCGGCGGTGGCGGTGAGTGCCAGCCGGGGAACGGCGGGGAAGCGGGCCGCCAGCTCGCTGAGCTGCAGGTAGTCGGGGCGGAAGTCGTGGCCCCATTGGGAGACGCAGTGGGCTTCGTCGATGGCGAACAGGGCCAGCTTGTGTTGGCCGAGGCGATCGAGCAGGTCGCCAGCCGCCAGCCGCTCCGGTGAGACGTAGAGCAGATCCAGCTCGTTGCTCTGCAGGGCTCGCCACACCGCTGAACTCTCTTCAGCATTCAGCGACGAATGCAGCGCCGCGGCCCGCACCCCCGCCTGGCGCAGGGCTTCGACCTGGTCTTGCATCAGGGCGATCAACGGTGAGATCACCACCGCCAGCCCCGGCAGACAGAGGGCGGGCACCTGATAACAGAGCGATTTTCCGCCTCCCGTTGGCATCAGCACCAGGGCCGATCCGCCAGCGATCACGTGCTCGACGATCTCCTGCTGCGGGCCGCGAAAGGCGTTGTAGCCGAACACGCGCCGGAGCATTTCCTGCGGGTTGGCCTGTGGCGTGGACGTCACACCTGGATCTCGCACAATGGCTCCATGTCAAGCACTCCAACGCGCGCAGCCGCCCCCCCATCATTCCCCGTTCGCCAGCGGCGGGGCCTGGGGCGGGGGACCATCGCCTGGCTGTTTCTGCTGCCGGCCCTGGTGCTGCTGGCGTTATCGGTGCTGGTGCCGGCCGCCATGGCGCTGCTGATCAGCTTCACCGAAACCGGCCTCGACATGAGTGAGCCGCTGCGGTTCGTGGGGCTGGCCAACGTTCGCCGGCTGCTCAGCGATCCGGTCTTCTTCCAGGTGCTCGGCACCACCTTCCTGTATCTGATCGGCGTGGTGCCACCGGTGGTGCTCGGCTCGCTCACCCTGGCGGTGCTGGTGAACAGGAAGTTGCCGGGGATCCACTGGTTCCGCGCCGCCTTCTACACGCCGGTGCTGGTGTCGATCGTGGTGGCGTCGATCGCCTTCCGCTGGCTCTATGCCGAGAACGGCCTGATCAATGGCTGGCTGGCTGCCCTGCTCGGGAACGACTTCACCCCCATCGGTTTTCTCACCAGCCCATGGCTGGCGCTGCCCTCGGTGATCCTGGTGACCCTCTGGAAGGGCCTGGGTTACTACATGGTGATCTTTCTGGCCGGCCTGCAGGGCATCTCGCCTGAGCTCTATGAAGCGGCGGCCCTCGATGGCAGCGAAGGCTGGCGGCGGCACACGGACATCACCCTGCCGCTGCTGCGGCCCTATCTCACCTTGGTGATGGTGATCTCCTCCATTGCCGCCACCAAGGTGTTCGAAGAGGTGTTCCTGATGACCCAGGGTGGCCCGGCCGACTCGACTCGAACCCTGGTCTATTACGTCTACGACCAGGCCTTCAGCGAGCTGGAGATCAGTTATGCCTGCACCATTGGTCTGGCGCTGTTCCTGATCGTGATGGTGTTCAGCCTGGTGCGCTTCCTGGCAGCTGGTGATCGGGGCCTCACCTGAGCTGGCACGGGGCAGCAGGATGGAGCGGATGCGAAGCTGCTTGATTGCCAGAACACCATGTTGAGCCTGGGCGGGATGAGGCCATGAGCGGCCGCATCGGTGTGGTGGGCGGTGGCCAGCTGGCCCTGATGCTCGCAGAGGCGGCCCGTCCGCTGGGAGTGGAGCTGCACGTGCAGACCCCCAAGGCCGATGACCCGGCCACCCGCCTGGCCACCAGCACGGTGCTGGCCCCCCTTGATGACCCGGAGGGCACACGCACCCTGGCCGCCCGAAGCGATGCGATCAGTTTTGAGAATGAGTGGCTGGATCTTGATCTTCTCGCGGCCCTGGAGGCCGATGGCGTCGCCTTCGTGCCCCGGCTTGAGGCCCTCAGGCCGCTGGTCTCGAAGCGTGAGCAACGGCAGTTGCTGATCCGCCTCAACCTGCCGTCGCCCCGTTGGATTCCCCTGGAGGAGGTGCTCGTTTCTCCTGAACCGCAGGAGGTCAGCCTGGCGGCTGTGCCCCGCTCCGGCCAGGCTCCGCCCTCTTCACCGCCGCTTCCGCCTCCCTCGCCGCGCCTGCCGGAGGGGTTTGATTTCCCGTTGATGGCCAAGGCCGCCACCGGCGGTTACGACGGACGCGGCACCCAGCCGATCACCAACAGCGAAGAACTGAAGGCCCTGCTCCAGCGGGTCGAGCCGGCCGACTGGCTGCTTGAGGAATTTGTGGACTTTGATCAGGAGCTGGCCATCGTGGCTTGCCGTGATCGCCGTGGAACCGTGGCCTGCTTCCCGGTGGTGGAGACCCACCAGCACCAGCGCATTTGCGATTGGGTGCTGGCACCAGCCGCCATCAGCCAGGCCGTGCAGGCCCGGGCCCGCAACGTGGCGGTCTCGCTGCTCACTGCCCTGGATTACGCCGGCGTGCTCTCGATCGAATTTTTCTACGGACCGGCCGGGCTGCAGATCAATGAGCTCGCGCCCCGAACCCATAATTCCGGTCACTACACGATCGAAGCGGCACGCACCAGCCAGTTCGCCCAGCAGGTGCGGATTGTCTGTGGTCAGCCCCTTGGCCCCACCGATCTGAAGCTGCCCGCTGCCCTGATGGTCAATTTGCTGGGCTACGAGAGCTCTGATCGCACTTACCAGAGCGAACGCCAGGCCCTTTCCGCCCTTCCGGGGGCCAGCCTGCATTGGTATGGCAAGCCGGGTTCGACCCCGGGCCGGAAGCTGGGTCACATCACCCTGGCCCTGAAGGAAACGGACCCGGCACAGCGGACCACCGAGGCCGCCAGGCGCCTTAAGCAGGTCAGGGCGTTGTGGCCCCTTCCGGGCGAAAAGGCTTAAGATGATGGTGAGCTGCTGTGTTGGTGACTGCCTTTCACAGTTTTCTGATCTGACTCCCTCTTCGACGTGGGAGGTCTGTCGTGACGGTGCAGTAAGCCGGCCTCGTAGCCGGACACGGATCCCCACTTTGACCTCTCCCCTGGTTCATCCAGGTCGAAACCTGGGGCAAGACGGCACAGCGGTTCACCCCTTTCCTATTTCGGCCTTTTCAAAGCTCAGCCCTCCACTGATCCAAGCTCAGCTCCAGGCTCAGTGGGCCAGCCGGTCGAGTTCCAGCTGCAGGGTCTCTTTGTCCCAGCTGGTCACCACAAACACCTCCTGGGCTGAGCTGGCCCGCCGGGCCACCAGCTTGTAGCCACCGGTGATCGGCGTCGATACCCTCAGCCGCAGGCGGGGGCTGCGTCCCCGTACCCGACAGATCACCGCCGGGGTCACCGTCTCGATGCCGGGTCTGGTCGCCAGGGTTTTCAGCAGCGGAATCAGCCCTTCAAGGTAGGTGCTGTGGGTGATCACCACCCGGCCCATCCCGTTGCCCCACAAAGTCCAACGCTAGCTGGCTTGCCTCAGGCCGGCTCCAGTGGAGCCATGGTGAGGCCCTCGCCGCCGAGTTGCTGGTGGTAGAGCTCGGCCTGTTCTTGCTGACCACACCAGACCACCGCCGAGCCTGATTGATCGATCTGATGGGCCAGCTCCCAGGCCCGATCCGAACCCATTCCGGGAAGGATTTTCACCAGGCATTCCACGACGTGCTGAAACGTGTTCACGTCGTCGTTGAGCACCACCACCTTGAAGTGGGGATAGGGCTGTTGCTGCCGCACCCCCGCGAGGGCTGGCTGGCTACGGGTCGGGGTCGCTGTCGCACTTGCTGTTGCTGTTGCTGGATGGCTGAAGCTGCTGCTGGTTCTGGGCATGGAGGATCGAGGCAGGCCCAAGCCTAGGTAAGCTGCCTCAGCAAGCCAAAAGGGCACCGTTATGTTGATCACCCTGGGTTGGGCTTCTCTCGCCGCCCTGTTCAGCTTCTCGATCGCCATGGTGGTGTGGGGACGCAACGGCGACGGCAGCATCAACTTCTGAGCCGACGCTCCTTCACTTCAGGATGCCTGAGCTCTCCTTCGCTGGATCGACAGCACTCGCTGCGGTGGCCTCGTCTCTTCTGGTTTTCGTCACCGGGGGTGTGGTGTATCTCTCTGTTGTGGAATGGCGTGATCGTCGTCGACGCAACAAAGCCACGCCAAAACGCCGGTGAGCCTGTTGGCTGTTGCTAAGAATTGGAAGCGGCTACCCCGGCTACCCCGCCTCCCCTGGAAGGCGCTCCTGCCGGTGACCACTGTTCTGGTGGTGCTGTTGATTGCACTACCAGCTCTGCAGTTGCAGCGGTTTCCCCGCTCCAACGCCGCCGGTCTTGAGCGGCTGATGAGCGCATCGGCCCTGATCCAGAGCTTTGCGGCTGGTCCCCAGCGTCTGGTGCCGGCCCTTTGGGGCGAGCGACTCGGTCCCAGCCTCGCCCCCCGGCTTTGGGGACGGCAACGGGGCTTCTGGTGGCTGTTCTGGTCGGCCGATGGTGACCAGGCCGAGCCCTTTCTGGCCATGCCGAGCCGGACTTTCGGGGTTGCTCCTTCGGGCCCGTTGCCGGCCAACAGCTTGCGTGTCGATGACCTGGTGGTGGTCGCCCCTGATCCGCTGACCCTGCAAGTGCTTGAAGAGCAGCTGAGTCTCAGCCGGCGCCCTCCCCAGGGTCTGCAGGAGCGTTGTGTTGATCGCTTGCGTTCCGGCCAGGCGGTGGCTTGGACCAACACGGCCATGGCCCAGCTGGCTGGTCCCCTTGCCCCGTTGCTGCAGCGTTATCAGCAGGGCTGCCTCACGCTCGACAGTGACGCTTCGGGACTGCTCTGGCGGGGCGAATCCAGCGCAACGGTGGATCCGATCAGCTCCCCAGTGCCCCTGCCATCGCCGTTGGCTGCGGCCCCAAGCCCTCCCCTGCCCCCCTCCCTGCTGCTTGACGTGCGCGGTGAACGGCTTGACCTGCTGGTTCAGGACCTGTTGACCCGGCAATTAATCCGCGAACCGTTGAGCGAGCGCTACGGGCTCAGCCCTGCGCTCTCGGAGCGCCTGGCTGCGACGCCGTTTGTGTTACGCATCAAGCCCCTGCCGAGCGGCCCGTTTCAGGCCTCTCTGGATCTCCAGCTTGCTGTCGGCAAAGACCGCAGCGCCTGGGATGAATGGTTGCTTCCCCTGAGGGAAGCCCTGCTGGCCCAGGGCCTGACCCTGAAGCTGCCTGGTGAGGCCAAGCCAGCAGACCAGACCCTGCCAGAAGAACAAACCAAGCCTGCAGAACTAACCAAGCAACCGAACCCCGCCAAGCCGGGTCCGCTGCCGCCCCTGATCTGGCAGCGCCAGGACGGAACCGTGGTTGGTGGTTGGCGATGGATCACGGCTGGCGACGCAGCTGCCGCCAATCTGCTGTTTTTTCTGGGGCCACTGCCGTCTGAAGTCCCGCCCCTGATGGCGCCTGTCCCGCCTGGAGTGGCCTTGATCTTGAAGGCCCGCCCTGCAGCGCTCTCCTCCGCTTCACTGCTCCCCCAGGGATTGCCACCCGTGATCAGCCAGGCCGAGCAGCTTGAACTGTTCAGCGCTACAAAACCTAACGCGGACCAGAAGCCAGGGCCGTTGTCCTCGTTGTGGGGATCCCTACAGCTGGCGGAAGATCCCTGAGCGCGCAGATAGAGGTCTTGCGGCCTCGTTCAGCGGCTGGCGCTGGGGGCGGCAGGTTCGCTGCTGGGGCTGGTCTCACTGGCTTCGCTGGCGGCTCCTTCGCCGCTGAGTGCAGGGGTCTCAGTGGCCGCTTTGGCGCTGACCTCTTGCCGCGCCGTCAGTTCCTCAGCCTGGCGCTGGCGTCGCCGCCGATCAGCAGCCACGGTTTCCTCCATCAACTCAACGGCTTGGGCCATCTTCTCGAGATTGCCGGCGTAGAGGCTGAGGTCCTTATCAACGCGCTCTTTGAGCAGGCCCATCGTGGCGCTGATCTCGTGGGCCGACGCCTGCAGCGCTTGGGGCTCCAGGCTGCCTGCCCCTTGGGCTTGTTGCAGCAGGCTGAGCAGGCCAACGGCGAACAGGCGGGAGTAGTGGAAATCAGGGCGTTTGACCTGCTCGAGAACCCCAGCGATGGGTTCAGGTGCTCCCTCGCCCTGCGCTGAGAGCCAGCCTCGGACCTCCTCCAGGCTGTGCTTGCCGACCATTTGAACGGCCGCCTCCCGCTCGCGGCGGAACTCGGCGGCATCGAAGCCAGCCGAGGCGCACAGAGCCACAAACAGTGGCTCTTGCTGCGATTCGGGGCGGTAGCCCTTGGCGAAGCTGTCGAACACCTGGGTTAGGCCGGTGGCGAAGAGCGCATCACGGGCAAACCCCTTCTGGCGGCTGAGCAGGTGGAGCTCGACAAGCAGCTCATCCACCAGGCGCCGATAGAGGGGAGCAATCACATAGGGAAAGGCCTGATGAAAAGCGCGCTTGCTGTCAGCGACGGTGAGACTGGCACCCACACTTGGTTCCCATGATTATCTGGACCATAGCGCCGGGCACACCCCGAGTCGGCGATCGGCCTCGGTAAGATCGAGACACTGTGTTGATGGTTTGCCGATGATCCCGATCGTGATTGAGGATTCGGGCAGGGGCGAGCGCGCCTTTGATATCTATTCCCGTCTGCTTCGAGAGCGGATCATTTTCCTCGGAGAGCCCGTCACCTCGGAGTCAGCGAATCGGGTCGTGGCCCAGCTGCTGTTTCTTGAAGCCGAAGATCCCGACAAAGACATCTACCTCTACGTCAATTCACCGGGTGGATCTGTCTACGACGGTCTCGGTATTTTTGACACCATGCAGCACATCAAGCCTGATGTTCAGACTGTATGTGTCGGATTGGCGGCCAGCATGGGGGCTTTTCTGCTCAATGCTGGCGCCGCAGGCAAGCGCAGCAGCCTGCACCACTCCCGGATCATGATCCACCAGCCCCTCGGTGGTGCCCGCGGCCAAGCCAGCGACATCCGCATTCAGGCCGATGAAATTCTCTTCCTCAAAGACAAGCTGAACCGGGAGCTGGCAGCTCGCACCGGCCAACCGCTTGCACGGATCGAGCAGGACACGGACCGTGACTTCTTCATGTCACCGGAAGAGGCCGTGACCTACGGACTGATCGACAAGGTGATTGAGCGTCGCCCGATCCGGCCAGTCAGTTGAACGGATCGAAATACAGGATTATCTATAACTTTGGCTGGCTTGTGTCATCTAGGGAGTATCATCCAAGATTAAATTAATCCAGATTAGCCGGTCTGGATTGAATTGATCTGGACTGGATTGATTCAAACTTGTTTTAACAGCAAGCTGGTGGGTCAGTCAGTTTGCTCTCCTTTGTTCTTGCCGAGTTTATTGTCTATCAGGTGGCCCTTGCTGCCTTTGAGTTCTTTCCAGAGCTGTCTGATCTCTGAATAGGCATTGTCTTGGCTGACCTTGCCATTACTTTGGAGTCCGACAATCAGCCCCACCCTCTCGGCAAACATCTCAAGATTCTGGTGGAAGGCCACCCGTTCTGGAGTCCAGTCATCGCCGCGGTATTGGCTGAACGACTCCATTGGCGAGTGAGTATTGCTCAAGGTGGATAGGCGATGTATCCCACATTAGTTTGCAAGATACTGAGCTTGATGAACAATAGGTTAAGAAAATAATTCCAATGCAAGCGGAAAGCCTTGGCTTTCCGCCCCACGACCACCACCTTTGCTGGCTTGGCCTTAGCTGGCTTGAAGCAGGGGAGAGAAGCGCTCCTTCTCGGGAATCACGGTGAATTCGGCAACAATGCTGCGCAGTTCATCCCCATCGAGTGTTTCCTTCTCGATCAACAGTTCGACTAGGCGATCCATGCAGGCTCTGTTGCTTTCCACCAAGACGACGGTGTCGCGGTAGCAGCTGTCGACAATCAGCCTGATCTGCTCATCGATCCGCTTTGAGATCGACTCGGAGATGTCACTGCGGGTCATCAGATCGCGGCCCAGGAACACCTCCTGATTGCCACCTTCCAAGGACACCGGCCCAAGATCACTCATGCCGAAACGGGTGACCATCTGGCGGGCCATGCCGGCCACCTGCTGGATGTCACCACCGGCGCCAGTGGTCACCTCGGCATGGCCGAAGACCACGGCTTCTGCAGCTCGCCCGCCCAGGGCTCCCATGATGCGCGAGCGCAGCTGGGCACGGCTGACAAGCATCTGGTCCTCGTCAGGGGAGAACCAGGTGAGGCCCTGGGCCTGGCCGCGGGGAATCAGGGTGACTTTCTGGACGGGGTCATGTTGCTTGACCAGGGTGCCCACCAGGGCATGGCCAACCTCGTGATAAGCGATCAATCGCTTACTGCGTCCATCGGTGAGGGGCTTGCCTTCCATGCCGGCAATGACCCGATCGACCGCATCGTCGATCTCGGCGAGGGTGGTGGCTTCCTTGCGGCGCCTGGCCGTGAGGATGGCTGCCTCATTGAGCAGGTTGGCGAGATCAGCTCCGGTGAAACCTGGCGTGCGTCGCGCGATGGCTTCGAGCGAGACACCTTCAGCGAGCTTCTTGTTGCGGGAGTGGACCTTCAGGATCGACAGGCGTCCCTTGATGTCGGGAGCGTCTACGGACACCTGGCGGTCGAAACGGCCGGGGCGCAGCAGCGCCGAATCGAGCACATCGGGGCGGTTGGTGGCCGCGATGATGATGATTCCGGTATTCCCTTCAAAGCCATCCATTTCAGTGAGCAGTTGGTTCAGGGTCTGTTCCCGTTCATCGTTGCCGCCACCGATGCCGGCACCGCGTTGCCGTCCCACCGCATCGATTTCGTCGATGAAGATCAGGCAGGGGCTGTTCTCCTTGGCGCGTTTGAATAGGTCGCGGACACGGCTGGCGCCGACTCCGACGAACATCTCAACAAATTCAGAGCCTGAGAGCGAGAAGAAGGGAACACCGGCCTCGCCGGCGATTGCCTTGGCCAAAAGCGTCTTGCCGGTTCCTGGCGGCCCCACCAACAGAAGGCCACGGGGGATTTTTGCTCCCACCGAGGTGAACCGCTCGGGCTGTTTCAAAAAGGTGACCACTTCTTCGAGGTCTTCCTTGGCTTCTTCCACGCCGGCGACGTCATCGAATTTGACGCCGGTTTCGGCCTCCATGGCAAAACGGGCCTTGGTTTTACCGAACTGCATGGCCTGGCCAGGACCGCCGGGCATTGAGGAGGAGCGGCGGGCCAGAAAGATCAACGACCCGATCAACAGCAGTGGGAAGAGCAGGTTGCCAAGGATGCCCAAAGCCGGAGGGTTGTTCTTGGGGGGATGGATGTCGAAGCTGATCCCTTGTTGTTTGAGGGTGTTGATCAGCTCGGGTGCCAGCCCGGGCAGGTCAACCCGCAGGCGCTGGACGCGGTTATCGAGTTCAGGGTCGACAGCTTCGATCACGGCGTTGCGGCCGCCGTCATAGATGTCCACGGCTGTGACCCGCCCCGCTTCGACGTAATCGAGGAAGCGGCCATAGCTCATGCGTGCGACGGCGGTGTTGCGGGGGCCAGCCGTTGCCTGCCCCTGGGGAGCGAAACGATCGCCGCCACCACCCCCGGCTCCGTTGCCGAGCACCTGCCAGGCCAGAAACAGCGCTACGGCCAGCGGCAGCAGCCAGAGAGCGATCAGACGCCAGCGCTGATTCATGGAACGACCTTTAATTTTACGAATTGTAAAGCCCTGGCTTGCCGGCCGGGGCCGGTGCCTACTGGACTCTTGGCCTACTCAGTTTGTCACGGGCGGCAGGTTGAATGCCGCTTGGGCGCTGATGCCTGGGGATCGATGTTCAAGCAGGGCGTTTGTCGCCTTCCTCGATCATCAGTTCGGAGGCGGCTACGGTCTCCAGCAGCTCAGGCCCGCCCAGGCCATGGGTCCAGATTTCCAGTTCCGAGCCGAGCGGAGCTTCGAAGCTCAGCAACTCGAAGGGGAACACCACCCGCTCCAGATAAAACTCCTGGGGACCGCAACAGCGCACGATAATCATGCGATCGCTGGTGTTTCGGAAACCGCAGGGAAGGCGGGACACAGTTACAAAGCATCTTCGAATGCTCATCAACCCATCAATGGGCGTGGAGCGTTGGTCGCGATGGCAACCAATCGGCCTTCTTAAGAATTTGTGCTGGCTCAGAGGCTGCGCAGGGCCACGATCGGATCGAGCCGGGCGGCGCGGCGGGCTGGCACCACCCCGAAGAAGAGCCCGATTCCGCCCGAGAGCGCAACGGTGAACACCACGCTGTTCATGGCGATCGCTGCCGGTAAAGGCGTGAAGCGGGCTGCTGCCCCAACAGTGGCCAGTCCCACCGCACTGCCGATCAGGCCACCAAGGCTGGCGAGCACAAGCGACTCGACCAGAAACTGGAGAAGCACATCGCCACTGCGGGCCCCGAGTGCCTTGCGCAAGCCGATCTCCTGGGTGCGCTCACTCACCGAGACCAACATGATATTCATGATGCCGATGCCACCCACCAGCAGGGAGACCCCGCCGATGGCTCCCAGCATCAGGGTCAGGCCGCCGGTGATCGAGCCCACGATCGAGAGCGCATCCTGTTGGGAGCGCACGGCGAAATCGTCCTCCCGCAGGATGCGGTGGCGCTGGCGCAGCAGGTTGGTGATCTGGAACTTGGCCGCTCCGGTACTGGCCTCATTGAGCGCCTCGACGCTGATGAAGGTGAGGCTCACCCCAAAGCGGGTGCGTCCCCCCAACTTGTTGACCATGGTGCTCAGCGGGATGTAGGCAGCCTCGTCCTGATTGCTGCCAAACGCTGCGCCTTTGGGCGCCATCACGCCGATCACCTCGAACGACTGATCACGGATTCGCAGGGTCTGGCCGACGGCGGCTCCGACCGGCAGTAACTTGTCGCGCAGGTCGGGGCCGATCACGGCCACATTGCGGGCGGATGACATGTCATCCGGGCTGAAGAAACGCCCCTGGGCCACCTCAAAGCGGCGCACGGGCAGGAATTCGGGCGTGATCCCCGATACCGACGAATTGACGCTGTTCGAGCCGGCCTGGACCACCTCGTTCAGGGTGATCTGGGGGGCCACGCGGCTGACGCTGGGGACCTGTTCAGCAATGGCGTCGGCATCGTCGAGCACCAGGGTCCGTGGGGGTGCGATTCCTTGCCTGCGGGTATCGTTGCTGCCCGGCACGATGAACAGAACATTGGCGCCGAGGGTGTTGAGCTGGTTTTCCGCCAGGTTCTGGGCGCCCCTGCCGACCCCCACCAGAGTGATCACCGAGGCGTTGCCGATAACGATGCCTAGCATGGTGAGCAGGCTGCGCAGGCGGTTGGCCTTGAGGGTGGTTAGGGCCATCCCCACGGTTTCGGAGAGGGGAAGTTTTGCAGCCATCAATCGCCAAGCAAGGCTCCGGCCGCCATCATGGCCAAGATCAGATCCTGCCGTTCCGGTCGGATGCGGTGTTGTAGCTGCGTGCGCCTCTGTGCACCAGGCCCTCGCGCAGCTCCATGGTTACGAACTCGCCATGGCGCAGGTCGGTGGTGGCGTTGCTGACACCGACGATCACCGGCACTCCAAGCCTCTGGGCGATCACTGCCGCGTGGCTTTCACTGCCCGCGGCCTCGGCAATCACCGCCTTGGCTTTGCGGATCGCGCTGAGGTAGTCGGCCGTGGTTTCGCGCACCACCAGAATCTCGCCGTCGACCAGGCGGGCGGCGGCCTCTGGGCTGGTGGCCACCCGCACCCTGCCGCTGACGGAGCCATGGCCGATTCCTAGCCCCCTGCCCAGCACCGCCCAGACGATGCCCACCTTGACCAGATCCGTGGAGCCGCTCACCCCTGACAAGGTTCCGGCGGTCTGAACCACCAGATCCCCTTCCTTGAGCAGCCCCTGCTCCTGGGCGATGCCCATCGCCAGGGTGAAGGTGCTGGAGGTGGACTCCTGGTTGTCGATCAGCAGGGGGTTCACGCCCCAGACCATCTGGAGCTGGCGGGCCACATTCACATCGCTGGTGATCGCCAGGATGGTGGTGCAGGGCCGGAACTTGCTGACGTTTCTGGCGGTGGCGCCGCTCTTGGTGAGGGGCAGGATCGCTGCGGCCCTCAACTGGCGGGCAATCGTGCTCACCGCTTGGCTGATCGCGTTGGGAATGGTGCTGGCCAGGTGGCTGTCCACGGGGCGGCTGGGATAGTCACGCTCGATCCGGCAGGCGATCCGCGCCATCGTGGCCACCGCCTCCACCGGGTAGTCGCCCACGGCCGTTTCGTTCGAGAGCATCACAGCGTCAGTGCCGTCGAGAATGGCGTTGGCCACGTCACTCACCTCGGCGCGGGTGGGGCGGGGGCAGCTGGCCATGCTGTCGAGCATCTGGGTGGCCGTGATGATCGGGATGCCGAGCGAGTTGGCCTTGCGGATCAATTCCTTCTGCAACAGCGGCACTTCCTCCGCTGGCATCTCAACGCCCAGATCGCCCCGGGCCACCATGACGCCGTCACAGAGGGGCAAGATCTGATCGATCTGATCGATCGCCTCGAACTTCTCGATCTTGGCGATCACCGGAGTGGTGTGGCCGTGGCTGTTGATCAGGTCGCGGATCTCCTGCATGTCCGAGGGGTTGCGCACGAAGCTGAGCGCCACCCAGTCGACACCCTGTTGCAAGCCGAAGGCCAGATCGTGGCGGTCCTTGTCGGTCAGGGCACGGATCGAGAGCTGGACATCGGGGAAGTTCACACCTTTGTTATTGGAGAGCACACCGCCCACCACCACGGTGCAATGCAGGGTTTGCTGGAGCTTGTCGACCCGGTCGACGACCATCTCGACTCGGCCGTCGTCGAGCAAGATGCGGCTGCCCTCCATCACCTCAGCGGAGAGTTTGTTGTAGGTGACGGTGGCGATCTCCTGGGTGCAGGCCACATCGCGTGAGGTGAGGTCGAAACTGACGCCATTGGCCAGGGTGATTGGCCCGCCGATGAAGCGACCCAGACGGATCTTGGGCCCTTGAAGATCCTGGAGAATGCCGACGTGAATGCCCAGCTCATGGGCCACCTGGCGGATGGTGGCGATGCGCAGGGCATGCTCGGCGTGGTCGCCGTGGGAAAAGTTCAGCCGGAAGGTGGTCGCGCCGGCATGGATCAACTGGCGGAGTCGCTCGGGTGATTCCGTGGCGGGACCGATGGTGGCCACGATCTTGGTGCGTCGCGACAGATCGGGTTGGGCCATCGGGGGGGCCAAATGTTAAGCGGAAACTACCATCCGGTCCTGCCCGTGCGCCGCAACAACGGAACCGATGGAGCTCAACCATTACCAAGTCCAGGCCCGTGCAACGGCCCGTTACCCCCAGGTGGGGGGCAATCCTATTTATCCCACCCTGGGTCTGTGCGGTGAGGCCGGTGAAGTCGCTGACAAGGTCAAGAAGGTCCTCCGCGACCAAGGCGGCGTCTTCGACAGCGCGGCACTCGAGAGTATCAAGTTGGAGCTTGGCGATGTGCTCTGGTACGTCGCCCAGCTCTCCAGTGAATTCGGCTTCGACCTTGCCGAGGTGGCCAGCGCCAATTTGCTCAAACTGGCCAGCCGGGCCGAGCGCGACGTGATCGGCGGCAGCGGCGACCAGCGCTGAACAACCAACTGCAGAGCAACCACTGCAGAAGCTTGATTCCCGCGAAGATGGGCCTGAGTGGGCCAGCCTGCTCTTGATCTTCGCTGGCCTGACCCTTCTTGGCCCGATTCGATGCCTGCTCAAAGCCACCCAAATCAACCGTCCCTTTGGGGCTTCCCCAGCCCGTTTCAGGCCGCCTTTGTTACCGTTTTGTTGGCGGCTTTCTGGCTGCTGGTAGTGCCGATTGCACCGGCGCTGGCCGCCGATCTTGCCGTCACTGAGATCAGCCTTGAGCCTTGTCCTGCTGAGGATGCCGGGGCCCAGCCCGAGCTGCGGCGCCCGGTGGGTGCCAGTTGTTATGCCCTGCGGGGGGTGGTGACTAACCCAGGTTCAAGGCCTGTGGTGGACACCGACTTGTTCGCCCAGATCCTCGATGCCAGTGGCGAGCCCGTGCTGCAGAACCGCAGCAGGGTGGGATCGATCGGGGATGTGCCACCAGGGCCAATGTCGTTCGCTTTGCGCCTGGCGGTGCCGGCAGCGACTCCAGGTCCGTTGCAGGTGAGCAAAGCCAAGGCCCGGGGCTTCAAGGAGCCGGTTCGGGTGCGGGCCCAAGCCGGTGAGGAGCTGCTGCCCTTGGAGCTCGATGTGTCTTGAGCTCTGAGGCCTCAGAAGCCAAGACCACCAGAGGGCAGCGAGGCGCTGAGGCTACCGAGCAAATCCTGGGCCAGGCTGAGGGTGATGAAGGCGATGATCGCGGAGAGGTCAAGGCCGCCCAGGGGCGGGATCAGACCGCGGAAGGCATTGAGGTAAGGATCGGTGATCGAGCTGACTGTGGCCAGCACCGGATTGCTCCAGTCAAGATTGGGGAACCAGCTCAACAGCACCCTGACCAGGAGCACCAGGCTGTAGATGATCAGGGTCTGGGCCAGGACGGCAAAGATCGAGCTGAGAATGGACACGGTTCTCGTCAGAACAAAGTTCAGGCTCCGACTCTATGCAGCTTTGTCCCCATCCCTTGGCAGCCGAGCTGATTCAGCCGATGGCAGTGAGGCTGATGGAGAGGCCACAGGCTTGGCGGCCAAGGCTTCCTGGAGTTCGTCTTTGACAGCGAAGGTGCGATGGAATTTTTCGCTGAGGCTGACCCAGTAGGAACGCCCCTCACTCTGGCGGCGCCGTTCGATGAAGTTCTGGGCCATCAGTTCCTTGATGTGGTCGTAGGCCCCCGACCCCCTCAGTTCCACCAGGTCGGATTGAAGAATGCGCTTTTTCAGGGCGATGGTGGCCAGGGTGCGCAGGGTGGCGGTGCTCAGTTCGACGGGAAGCAGATTGCGAACCAGATCGCCCAGGCTCTCGCGCAGCTGCAGGCTGTAGCGCGGGCCCTCCTGGCTGATCTCCAGGGCCGTGTCGCGGTGGGCGTAGTCGGCCATCAGGGTGATCAGGGCCAGCTCCACCTCTTGCCTGGTCACCACGTCTGGCTGGTCGCGGCTGGCGATCTCAGCCAGCTCGCTGATGGCCATCGGCCTGCCTTTGAGGTAGAGGATCGCCTCCAACCGGGCGGCCAGGGAGATGGACTCGGCCGCTGACCCCGCTTGATGGGGCGCCCCAGCCCTTATGGCAGCCAGTGGCTGCTTTGGGACGGGCTGATTGGCTCCTCGGTCTTGCTCGCTCGACACCGGCCTTCACCCGCAGAGCTCTGCCGGCAACGTACCGCAGCTGTTCCGGCTCAGGCCACCACGGGAATCGGGCGGTGGGTGGCCCCGAGAAACAAGGCATAGGCGGGATTGCCGGTTTCCTCCCAGTGGCGGTAGCCCAGTCCAGAGAGGAACGCCTGCCAGGCGTCGCGTTCGCCATCGGCCACCTGAACGCCCACCACGATCCGGCCGACGTCGGCGCCCTGGTTCCTGTAATGGAAAATGCTGATCGTCCAGTTGGGGTGGAGGGCGCTGACGAAGGCCATCAGCGCCCCGGGCCGCTCCGGAAATTCGAAGCGATACAGCAGCTCCTCACTGTTATCGGGTGGAGTGTGGGCCACCGCTTGGGGCAAGCGGCCGCCCACCATGTGACGCAGGTGCAGCTTGGCCAGCTCGTTGCGGCTCAGATCCAGGCAGGCGAAGCCTCCACCGCGCAGCTGTTCGATCAGTTGCTTGGTGTCGCTTCTGCCGCTGATCTGCACCCCCAGAAAGATCTGGGCCACGTTGGGATCCGCCATCCGGTAGCTGAATTCAGTCAGGCTGCGCTGGCCGAGTTGCTCACAGAGCCGGCGAAGACTGCCGGTGCGCTCGGGGATCTCCACCGCCAGCATCGCTTCGCGTTCTTCGCCCAACTCGGCCCGCTCGGCTACGAAGCGCAGGCGATCGAAATTCATGTTGGCGCCGCAGGCCACCGCCACCAGAGTGCGCCCTTGCAGTCCACGCCGCTGCACATCGGCCTTCAGGCCGGCCACGGCCAGGGCACCGGCGGGCTCAAGGATCGAGCGGGTGTCCTCGAACACGTCCTTGATCGCCGCACAGATCGCATCGGTGTTCACCGTCACCATGGCGTCCACGTAGCGCTGGGCCAGCTCAAAGGTGTGAACGCCCACTTCGCGCACCGCCACGCCGTCGGCGAACAAGCCGACCTGCTCTAAGCACACCCGCTTGCCGGCGGCCAGCGAGCGGGTCATGGCGTCGGCATCCACCGGCTCCACCCCGATGATCTCCACCTTGGGCCAGACGCTCTTGACATAGGCGGCAATGCCGGCGATCAAGCCCCCGCCGCCGACAGCCACGTAGATCGCGTCAGGGGGAGGCGAGGCCTGCCGCAGGATTTCAAGGCCAACGGTGCCCTGGCCGGCGATCACCTCGGGATCATCAAAGGGGTGGATGAAGCTGAGCTGCCGGCTGGCCTCCAGCCGCCGGGCTTCCAGGTAGGCCTCGTCATAGGTGTCGCCATGCAGAACCACCTCGGCGCCGCGGGCCGTCACGGCGCGCACTTTCATCTCCGGGGTGGTGAGCGGCATCACGATCACCGCCCGGCAACCCAGTTTGCCGGCGGCCAGCGCCACCCCCTGGGCATGGTTGCCGGCACTGGCGGCGATCACACCCCGCTCCAGCTCACTGGCAGAGAGGTGGACCATGCGGTTGTAGGCGCCGCGCAGCTTGAACGAAAAGACCGGCTGGAGGTCCTCCCGCTTGAGCAGCACCGTGTTGCCCAGCCGAAGCGAAAGGTTCGGGGCCGGATCGAGTGGCGACTCGATCGCCACGTCGTAGACCCGGGCCCGCAGGATGCGCTGCAGATAGTCGTCCATGGGCCCAGTGTGGCAACCGCCGCTTCAGGAAAGGTGACCAGGAGACCCGACCCCTGAAGGCAACCCGTAGATTGACTGTTACAGAACAGGGCGGGGCATGCATCTCAGTGAGCTGAGCCATCCCAATCAACTGCACGGGTTGACCATTGGCGAACTCGAAGCCCTTGCCAGGCAGATCCGGGAGAAACACCTGGAGGTGGTGTCCACCAGCGGTGGTCACCTCGGACCGGGCCTGGGGGTGGTGGAACTCACCCTGGCCCTCTACCAGACCCTCGATCTCGACATCGACCGGGTGGCCTGGGATGTGGGCCATCAGGCCTATCCCCACAAGCTGATCACGGGCCGCTACAGCCAGTTCCACACCCTGCGCAAGCAGGGCGGGGTCGCGGGCTACCTGAAACGCGCCGAGAGCCGCTTCGACCATTTCGGTGCTGGTCATGCCTCCACCAGCATTTCGGCGGCCCTGGGCATGGCCCTGGCCCGTGACCGCCGTGGCGAAGACTTCAAATGCGTGGCCGTGATCGGCGATGGTGCCCTCACCGGTGGCATGGCCCTCGAGGCGATCAACCATGCCGGCCACCTGCCCAGGACCCGGCTGCTGGTGGTGCTCAACGACAACGACATGTCGATCTCACCGCCGGTGGGCGCCCTCTCCACGTACCTCAACCGCATGCGGCTGAGCCCGCCGTTGCAGTTCCTCTCCGGCAGCGCTGAGGAGGCGGTGAAGAATCTGCCTTTCCTGCACGGCGAGCTGCCGACTGAGCTCAAGACGCTCAAAGAGAGCATGAAGCGGCTGGCGGTGCCCAAGGTGGGCGCTGTCTTTGAAGAACTCGGCTTCACCTATATGGGCCCGGTCGATGGCCACGACATCGCCGAGATGGTGCGCACCTTCCAGGCGGCCCACCGCTGTGATGGGCCGGTACTGGTTCATGTGGTCACCACCAAGGGCAAGGGCTACCCCTACGCCGAGGCCGACCAGGTGGGCTATCACGCCCAGTCGGCGTTCGATCTCAAAACGGGCAAGGCCTTCCCGTCGAGCAAGCCGAAGCCTCCGAGCTACAGCAAGGTGTTCGGCCAGACCCTGGTGAAGCTCTGCGAGCACGACCCCACGGTTGTGGGGATCACGGCCGCGATGGCCACCGGCACTGGCCTCGACCTACTCGAGAAGGCGCTGCCAAGCCAGTACTTCGACGTCGGCATCGCCGAGCAGCATGCCGTGACGATGGCGGCCGGCATGGCCACCGCCGGCCTCAAGCCGGTGGTGGCGATCTACAGCACCTTCCTGCAACGGGCCTTCGACCAGCTGATTCACGATGTGGGCATCCAGAAGCTGCCGGTCACCTTCGTGCTCGATCGCGCCGGCATCGTTGGCGCCGATGGCCCCACCCACCAGGGTCAGTACGACATCAGCTATCTGCGCGCCGTCCCCAACTTCACGGTGATGGCCCCCAAGGATGAGGCCGAACTGCAGCGCATGCTCGTCACCTCGATTCACCACAACGGCCCCTGCGCGCTGCGCATTCCCCGCGGGGAAGGCGAGGGCGTGCCCCTGGCCGAAGAAGGCTGGGAGCCGCTGGAGATCGGCCGCGGTGAGCAGCTGGCCGATGGCGATGACCTGCTGATCGTCGCCTACGGCGCCATGGTGGCTCCGGCCATGGCCACCGCTGGACTGCTCCAGGAAGACGGCGTGCGGGCGGCGGTCGTCAATGCCCGCTTCCTGCGCCCGCTTGATCAAGACCTGATCCTGCCGCTGGCACGGCGCATCGGCCGGGTGGTGACCATGGAAGAAGGAGCCTTGCCTGGCGGTTTCGGTGCCGCAGTGGTGGAAAGCCTCAACGACAACGAGGTGTTGGTGCCTGTCTTGCGGATCGGCATTCCCGACCAGCTGGTGGATCACGCCAGCCCTGACCAGAGCAAACAGGCCCTCGGGCTCACCCCGCCCCAGATGGCGGAGCGCATCTGCCAGCGTTTCGGCCTTGCCCTCAAGCGCCAGCCGTTGGCGGTTTGAGCCCAGCTGAGCAACTCCGTTGCCAGGTGCTGGTGGTGGGCTGTGGCCCCGCCGGTGGCGAGCTGGCCAGGGGTCTGGCCAGACATCAGCTGGATGTGCTGCTTGTCGACAGGTTGCCCGATCTGCGCCGGGCTGCCTTCAGTAGCGCCGCCTTGCCGATCGGGGCCATCGAGCAGTTCGGCCTGCCAGCTGAACTGGTGGCCAGTCGCTGGAACGGCTGGCAGTTGCATGGCCCCGCCGGCGGCCGTTGGCGCTGGCAGGCCGAGCGGCCCTTGGGGGGCGTTCTCGATTTCGGTGCGCTGCGCCAGTGGTTGGCGGCGGAATGTGTGGGCTGGGGCGGGGCGCTGCGCCTGGGAACCCAGGCCCTGGCCTGCGCGCCGGATCAGGAGCGGATGGTCACCAGGCTGCGTCAGGCCGATGGTCGCAGCCTGGAGGTGACCAGCGACTGGGTGGTGGATGCCAGCGGTCAGCAGCGGTCGTTGATCGGTGAACCGGCGGCTGACGCCGATCCCCTGGTCTGCGGTCTCGGGGCCGAATGGTTGATGGAAGTTCCGCTGAGCACTTGGCAGGCCTGGTCGGAGCGGCTGAGCTTCTTCCTTGGCAGCGACTGGATGCCCCAGGGGTATGGCTGGGTGTTTCCGATGCAGCCAGGGCGCCTGAAGCTGGGGGTCTGCCGGCTGGAGAGTGAGAAGCCAGGTTCTGGGCCGGGAGCCTCAGCGCTGGGGCCCTGGATGGAGAGGCTGTTGCAGCGCTGCGGCCTCGAGGAGGCTCGCGTGATCGATCGCCATGGCGGCCGAATCCGTAGCAGTGTCGGGCGCCGGGATCGCCATCGCCGCGGTCGGCTGCTGGCCCTTGGGGATGGCATCAGCACCGCCAACCTGCTGGGCGGCGAGGGCATTCGCCACGCCATGACCAGTGGCCGCCTGCTGGTGGATCCGCTGCGGGAGGCCCTGGCTGGTTCGCCGGCCCGGCTGAACAGCTATCCAGCTCGCTTGCGCCAGGAACTGGGCTGGCGTTGGGGATTGAGCGGCCGATTGGCCCGCCGCACCTGGCTGGGCCTGGTGGACCAGAGGGCCGACCGGCGGCTGGAGCGACTGCTGCGGGGGCTCCATCAAACCAGCAGGGCAGAGGATCTCTCCGCCCTGCTGTTCGACTATCGCTTTGAGCGCTATGGCCTCAAAGCCTTGCCCTACCTGCTGGGCTGGCGCTGAGCGCTGCGCCGTTGAAGGGGTTCCCGGTGAACCGTTAAAGGGGGTCGTCGTGTTTCAGAGCACGCCGCGAGAAGCGAGCCCCTGGATCACGCCGATGCCGAAGATGTGTCCGAGGCTAGTGGTGCCGAGCACGGCCCCGATCCCGAAACCTCCGAAGAATTGGGGGTTGGGCATGGCCGGCCCTGCTGACGGGACATTGATGGTGGCCTTGCCGATCGCGATCGCAACGACGTTGCAGACGATCATCACCAGGGCCACCTTGGGGGACCAAGTGAATGAAGCGGGGGCCATGGCCAGGAGCGGAGCGAGCATCGCGGAGCAGTGAGTGTCGGCCCATCTTCCGGGGGAATCGGGCGGCGGTCACGGCCGCTTAAGACTTGTTCATCGGAGTGCTCGCCTGCTCCGTCGCCGGCTTCGCTGCCTTGCCGACGCCACTGAACCCCAGCAGGATCATCAGGTTGCCGACCGTCAGCAACGATTCGGCGCCGCCGTGGAGGGCGTCCACATCAGCCAGCTGCTGCCCGAAGCGCTGTTCAGCGACCACGGCGGCCACGATCGTCACGGCCACGAACACCAAGGTGAACTGGAACCCCCGCAGGGCCAGCGGTGGCATCCGCCCACTACGCCCCGCCCAGCGCAGAAATGCCAGGTAGGGAAGCAGCGAGATCACGAACAGAGGGCCAGGATCAATCGCTGCCAGAGATTCCAGCAAGGCGATGCCCGGTCCAGCTGGAAGCAGGCTCATGGCTGGGGCTCGGCGGGCAGCAGGTTCCAGGCGGCGGCGGCGAGGGCCAAATTGCCCATCAGGGTGGTGAAGGCCTGCAGCACCACCAGGCCCTTGAGGGCATCGGGATTGTCGAACAGGTGCCAGGTGCAGGCCGCCATGGCGCTGACCAGTGCCGGCAGCATCGCCAGGGCGATCCAGCGCCATTGCGGCTCATCCCGCCTCTCCCCCCAGAAGGTGATCGCCACGATCGCCAGAGCCCACTCCAGCACCGAGGCGATGTGGATCCACCAGGTGGGCAGGGACAGGGCATGCATGTCTCCCGCCGTCGAAGATTCCGTAATGTACGAAGCCTTGAACTCGGGCTGTGGCGCCCGAGCGGCCAGACAAGCGGATGCGATGCTGCGCCCTCCCACTTCCACACCCAGCCTGGTGGACCCGTCCCCTGCCGACCCGACGAGGGCTGCATCAGCCGCGGCTGATCCCAGGGTGTTGCTTTGCGGCTACTACGGCGAGCACAACCTTGGCGATGACGCCCTGTTGGAGGCCCTGTTAGGCCAACTCCCGGCTGGAATCGTGCCGGTTGTCACGGCGTTCGACCAGGCTGAGATCGAGCGCTGCTTCGCACTGGAAACCACCCAGCGGCGCCAGTTGCCGGCGGTGCTGGCAGCCCTGGGCTCCTGCCGGGCCTTGGTGCTCGGCGGAGGCAGCCTGCTTCAGGACTCCACCAGCTTCCGCAGCTTGCTGTATTACGCCGCCTTGATCCTGGCGGCCCGTTTGAGACGCAAACCCGTTCTGCTCTGGGGCCAGGGGTTGGGGCCCCTGAGCAGGCGTCGCAGCCGCCTGTTGGTCCGCTCTTTGTTGCCCTTGGTGCAGGCGATCAGCTGGCGCGACGCCGCCTCAGCGCAGCTGGCCTCAAGCTGGGGCCTCCAAGGAGACGTGGCTGCAGACCCTGTCTGGTCGCTGCCGGCCCAGGTGTGGCAGGGGGCTGGTGGGCCGATTGTGCTCTGCTGGCGACCCAGCGTTCTACTGGAGGGCCGCCAGTGGAGCCCGCTGCTGGAGGCTGTGGATAGCTTGGCGGCAGGGTGCGAGCGGCAGGTGATCTGGTTGCCCTTCCACCGCGATCAAGATCGCGGCCTGCTCTGCCGCCTGGCAGCCGAGGGCCTCGTGCCCGAACGGCTGCTGCAGCGCAGCGAAGAGCGCCAGATCGATCACCCTGCTGCTGCTTCAGACCTGTTCAGTGGCGCTGGGCTGGTGGTGGCGATGCGCCTGCATGGCCTGATCCTGGCCGCGCTCGCCGGCGCCCCCTGCGTGGCGCTCAGTTACGACCCGAAGGTGGCTGCCGCAGCCGGTGCAATCGACTGCCCCTGCCAGGATCTTGACCAGGCTGTAACGGCCAAAGACTTGCGGATGAGCTGGGAGCAGCAACTGGACCGGCCGTCATTACCAAACAAAATCGCTGAATTGCGAGCCAGTACCGCCATTCACGCAAAGCTCCTGAATCGCTGGCTAAAACCAGAACTGTTGTGAAGCTGGATTAAAACCAACAGAACCCAAAACTAATCAGGTGCTGTTGGATCGTGGATGACTGCAACTCAAATCAGATTTTGGACAGGTCGATGCCCAGCTCGCGGGCATAGGCCCCGAGACCTTTTTTCTGAATGGTGCGCAGCGTGCTGGTGGCGACGCGCAGCTTCAACCAACGCTTGCCTTCAGCCCACCAAAGGCGGCGCTCCTGAAGGTTCACCTGCTGGAGTTTCTTGGTGCGCACGTG
Organism: Synechococcus sp. SynAce01; assembly: GCF_001885215.1. Classification (GTDB taxonomy): domain Bacteria; phylum Cyanobacteriota; class Cyanobacteriia; order PCC-6307; family Cyanobiaceae; genus Regnicoccus; species Regnicoccus frigidus. Next base: position 2,471,115 of record NZ_CP018091.1, read on the forward strand.
GGAATGGCTGACGGCCATGCCGTTGTTGGCGCGCTTGCCGGTGAGTTGACAAACCCGGGACATGACAATCAATTCAGACACGACAACTGGGCACAAGCCCAACCAACACTTTATCAAAGGGTGGTGGATCTCTTGCTGGAGTGCCCGAAAGGTCCGGCAAGAGATCCTGCGGCGATCAGAAGCCTCGTTGCATCAGCCGCCCCATCAGATCGGCGCTGCGCTGCTGGAAGCCAGCCAGCTCCTGGGGTTCCAGACCGCCCACGGAGAGACGGGCCATCTCATAGATATGGCGGGTGAGCTCGTCAGCAAGCTGGCGCGTGGGTGAGGTGCCGCCGCCGGTGATCACGGCTCCGGACGAGAGCTTGAGCACCCCTTCAACGAGCGGGTGCCGGCGGTTGATCAGCAGCACGTGATGGTCGGGCAGGCCCGGCAACCGTTGCTCCATCAGGGCTCCCATGTCGTTGAGGCGGCGCATCTGCTCGGGCAACAGGATCAGGGCCGCAGGGGCGCTTTCACCCTTGAGTGCCTGCACCTGCAGGGTCACCTTGTCGTTGGCCAGGGCTTCTTTGAACAGGCTGCGCAGTTGCTCGGAACTGTCCTTGCCCTCGGCGTCGGTGATGCCGCTGTCTTCCTCCTGCAGGCTCTCGTCAAGTTCGGCATCGACGCGCCGGAAGGTGAGGTCCTCATGGCGCGCTTCGAGCCAAGGGATGAACTGGGCGTCAATGAGTGAATCGGCCAGCAGCACTTCGGCCCCCTGCCCCTTCCACAGCGCCAGGGGTCCGGCCTGGCCGGCCTCATCGGTGCAGTAGAGCACCCGTTTGTCGTTGTCTGCCGGCAGGCGGCTGCGGTAATCGGCCAGGGTGGTGAAGGCCGACTCCGCGGTGGTGCCGAACAACACCAGATCCGCTACCTGTTCGGCGAACTTCTCGTCTTCCATGGCGCCGATCTTGATGAACGGCGCAATCCCCTCCCAGATTTCGTTGTAACGCTCGGGCTCGTCGCGATGCAGCTGCTTGAGGCGATCGCCCACCTTCTTGGCCACGAAGCCACCGATCGAGCGAACACGCCGGTCGGTCTGCAGGGCGCTGCGGCTCACGTTCAGAGGGATGTCGGGTGAATCAATCACGCCGCGCAAGGGCAGCAGGTAGCGGGGCACCACTTCCTTGATCGAATCGCTGACAAACACCTGGTTGCAGTACAGCCGGATCTCGCCTTTCTCCCAATCACCGCGACCGGTCAGTTTTGGAAAATAGAGAATGCCCTGAAGGTTGTAGGGGTAATCGGTGCTGAGGTGAACCCAGAGCAGCGGATCGCCTTGAAAGGGGTAAAGATAGCGATAGAGCTCGATGTAGTCCTTGTCGGTGAGATCACGGGCGCTCTGCCGCCAGGGAGCCTGACGCTTGTTCACCGTTTCGCCTTCCAGCTGCACTTCTACGGGCAGGAAGTCGCAGTAGGTGGTGATCAATGCCCTGATTCTTGCGGGCTCGATATATTCGAGTTCCTCTTCCTGCATGTGCAGGATGATGTCAGTTCCCGGTGTGTCTCGCTCGCCTTCTTCAAGGCTAAAATTGGGAGAGCCATCACAGCTCCAGCGCACCGCCTCCGCTTCTGGGCGAGCGCTCAGCGAAACCAGTTCCACCTTGGCGGCAACCATGAAGCTGGAATAGAAGCCAAGCCCGAAATGGCCGATGATCGCATCATCTTCGCGTTTGTATTTCTCAAGAAATTCTTCGGCGCTGGAGAAGGCCACCTGATTGATGTAGCGCTTCACTTCATCGCGCGACATACCAATGCCGTTGTCGCTGATGGTGACAGTTTTGTTCTCCCGGTCGATGCGGATCTGGATCTTGCCTTCTTCGCCCTCGCTGCAATCACCGGCCATCGCCGCCATACGGCGCTTGCTGATCGCATCAACGCCATTGCTCACCAGCTCCCGCAGGAACACCTCATGGCCTGAATAGACGGCCTTCTTGATGATCGGGAAAATGTTCTCGGTGTGGATCTGAATCTGGCCCTGTTCCAGCACCGTCATGGGATCGAAGAAAAAAGATTCAGCAAGGAGACCTTAGGAAAGGGGCGCCGGGCCCATCAAGCCCGGCCAGGGAGGGGTGACCGAACCCTTAACCCGTCCACTAGAGCCCGGCGAACCACTCGTAGCCCTTGTCTTCCCAGGTGCCGCTGCGCGTTTCCAGGGTGGCGATCACCTGGAGGCGGGTGACCCATTTGCTGAGCTTGTAGCCGAGCTTGATCGGCGTGGCCAGGCGCACAGGCGCTCCGTTGACCACCGGCAGCGGTGCCCCGTTCATGCCCGTGGCCAGCAGGGTCTGGGGGTGTAGGGCTGCGGCGATATCCCAGGTGGAGAAGTACTGGTCGGCTGAATCAATCGCCAGATAGCCGCCCAGGCTGGAGATCCCCGCCAGGCTGAGCACATCGGCCAGGCGCACCCCCGACCAGGCCACGATCGCCGCCCAGCCCTCCACGCAGACATGGCGGATGACGAAATCATGCTGGGGCAACGCCGCCAGATCGGCCAGGCTCAAGTTCAGCGGCTGGCTCACCAGTCCATCGACCTGCAGCCGGTAGCTCTCTGGATCCAGCCGGGGAACTCCGTTGAAGCTATTGACCAGAAGTGCGTCTGGATCCACTTGATCACGGCGGAATTCCGGCACCGGATTCCGGCTCTGCATCAGGGCCTCGATGCGTTCATTCAGTGGTTGGGTGGCGTTGCCCACGGCTTTGCTGAGGCCGTTCAAGGCGCAGCCTCCTAGCAGCAGCGAGGAGCCGCCACTGACGCCAAGACCCAGCCATTGGCGCCGCTTCACAGAAACATCCCGCGCAGCAGGCGCAAGCCACCAACCCGCCAGGAGAGAACCGCATGGCTGATCGTGAGCAGGAGCATGGCGGGGATCGTGGCCAGATGGCTGACGCGCAGGGTCTGCCAACTGCTGATCCCGAGAGGTTCGGCGAAGCTGAACAGACCCGATAACCACCAGAACTGGGCCGGCTTGTACATGGCCAGGCCTGTGATCAGGCTGAAACCCAGTACCACCAGCATCAGGCTGTACACCAGGCGATGGGCCGAGAGCCGCCGTTTCTGGCGGTTTTCGCTGGCGCGCAGCCGCTCAAGATCGCCCGCATCGGCCAGGCGCCGCCGGCGTTGGTCGAAGAGCAGGACGATCCAGACCGCGAGATTGGCGGCGTAGAGGCCCATCAAGCCGAAGTGCCAGTCCCGGCCCCCTGCCAGCCAGCCCCCCAGGGTGAACAGCTCCGGCACGGTGGCTCCCTCGCGGCCGCCGAACACCGGATTGGCGTTATAGATCTGCAGGCCGCTGCCGGCCATCAGCAGCAGCACGGCCAGATCAAGGACATGAAGAACCCGGGTCCAGCCGGGCATTCCCCGAATCGGGGCAAGCTTTCGGGCCGTGGCCATCGCTCAGCGTCGCTGCAGGTCGGGGCGCTCTTCAGCCAGGATCGCCCTCTCTACCGGGCAGACCTGCAGGCAGATGCCGCAATCGATGCAGGTGTCGAAGTCGATCCAGTAGAAACTGGTCCCCTTGCTGTTGGCGCCCTCGCCGGGGTGAATGCAGGCCACCGGGCAGGCATCGACGCAGTCAGACACGCCCTCGCAGACGTTGGTGACGATGGTGTGGGCCATGGCGCGGGCTGGGCGTGATTCGCCCGATCCTATAAATGTCTGGCCGCAGGCTCAGCCGAGCCAGTCCAGGCCGCTGCTGCCCCTGGCGCTGGCGATGGCCTCGGCCTCCGGTTTGTTCAAACAGGGATCGGGAATCAATTCGGCCGACTGGCCCAGCCGATGCAAGGCTTCCAGCCTCTCCAGCGCTGCGGCCAGGCCGCCATGGTTGCTGCCTTGTTTGGCGTAGGCCACCAGTCGCGATCCCTGGTGTGATGCGACCCGGTTGGCCGGGTCGATCAGGTCGCGGATTTCCTCGATGCGGAAGCCGAATCCCACCCCGGCTGCCTCGGCTGGATCAGGGCAGAAGCGCTCCACCAGGGCGTCGTAACGGCCACCGCTGGCAATTTCCACCGGCGCCTCCTCGCCCTGGCAGACGAGCTTGAAGACGATTCCGTCGTAGTAGTTGAACTGGGGCTGGAAGCTGGGGTCGAGCTGAATCCCCACTCCGAGGCGCTCGGCCACTGGCGCGACGATTTCCAGGGTGGTGGCCAGCTCCGCGAGCAGGGGAGTCGGGCCCAATTGCCGCTGCAGCTCCGGCAGCACCCGCGCCGGCTGGCCCCGCAGCTGCAGCAGCTCCTGCAGTTGGTGCACGTCGCCTGGCGGCAGCTCCAGGGCGCCGATGGCCAGGGGGTTGAAATCGGTGAGGGCCTGCCGGCAGGCGTGGCGCTGCTCCGCCGGCACCCGATCGAGCAAGGCCCCGAGCACGCCGTGGTGACCCACCAGCAACAGCGGCCGGTGGCTGGCCTTGAGTCCCAGGGTTTCGGTGCAGGCCAGCAGCAGGCGCATCAGCTCGGCATCGGCGGCGGCCGAGCGCACCCCGAGCAACTCCACGCCGCTCTGCAGCCGTTCGCTGATGCGCTGGCCGCCGCCGTCGCCGGTGAAGGTGCGAAAAATCGAGCCCTCAGCCCACAGCCGCAGAGGCCGTGGCCTGGAGGCCAGGCGGGTGGAGGCGGCACGCACGATCGGGGCCGTCAGCTCTGGCCGCAACCCCAGCGGTTCCTCCGACGCCAATCGCAGCACATCGTTCTGAGGCTTGCTGCGCAGCAGCTGGAGCGTGTCGAGATGTTCAATCGCCGGCGGGGCCACTTCCTGATAGCCCCAGAGCCGATAGATCGTGGCCAGTTGGGCGCAGAGGCGGCGGTTGCGATCCACCTGGCCGGGATTGAGATCCCTGGCACCGGCGGCGGGTTGCAAGGCCATGGGGAACGGCAGGCGGCAGATGGTGGTCTTGGGGCGATCCTATGGAAAGGCTCGCTTCAGGCCACCTCGTCAGGCTTCCGCCTCAGGGCCAGGGATGCCGTAGCAGGCGCCAGGCAAGGGGCGGCATTGGGCCAGTCCAGCCATCAGGGGTTGGTGAAGCCCGGGAGCCGAAGCGATCAGCCGCCCTTCGCTGAGCTGCAGGGGCGATCCGTCGTAGCGGCTCACCACCCCGCCGGCCTGCTCAACGAGCACCACACCGGCGGCGATGTCCCAGCTCGAGAGCCCGCGTTCCCAGTAGCCATCGAGCCGGCCGGCGGCCACGAAGGCCAGATCCACCGCCGCTGAGCCGCCACGCCGGACGCCACGGGTGCGGTGGGTGAACCAGCAGAACTCGGCGTAGTTGGTGTCGGGCTGGCTCTGGCGGTCGTAGGCGAAGCCGGTGACCAGCAGCGACGCGGCCAGATCGCTGCAGCCGCTCACCTGAAGGCGCTGGTCGTTGCACCAGGCACCCAGACCGGGGGCCGCCCAGTAGCACTGGCGCAGGGCCGGCGCCTCGATGGCACCCAGCAGCGGCAACCCCCGCCAGGTGAGGCCCACCGAGGTGGCGAAGAAGGGGTAGGAGTGGGCGTAATTGGTGGTGCCATCGAGGGGATCGACGCACCATTCCAGCGCGGCCTCGCTGGGGTGGCGGCCGCTTTCCTCGGCCAGCACACCGAGCTCGGGCGTTTGGGCCGAGAGCACCTCCAGCACCGCCGCCTCGGCAGCCAGATCTGCTTCTGTGACCAGATCTCCAGCGCGGCCTTTCTCGCGGATCTGCTCAAGATGGCCATAGAACTGCTGCAGTACGGCAGCTCCGGCGGCGGCGGCGGAACGGGCTACACCACTGAGTCGTTCGATCTCAGTTGGAGCCAGCCCCGAGGCGGCCAAGGCCTGATCGGACAAGGCCTGATGGCCGCTGCCCGCCTCCAAAGGTCTGCTGCTCATTCTTCTTCGATCGGTAGACCGGGGCGGACCTTACCCCGCCCGAAAAAGCGACCGAACTGAAGCTCGTAGACCTCGTCTTCGTCCTGGGTTTCCACCTGCAGCGGTTCGGTGGCCCTGGCGACGCATAACAAGCCATAGCCCCGGGCCCGCAGCTCGTGGGAGAGGCCAAGAGATTCACCTTGGTCGATGCGGCCTTCAATCACCCGCACGGCGCAGGTGGTGCAGCACCCATTTCGGCAGCTGAATGGCAGCGGTTCTCCCTGTTGCTCGAAGCTCGCGAGGATGTAGTCGCCCTCGGGCACGTCCAATGCAATCACCCGGTTCTGCTGGCGCCAGTAGACCGTGATCGGAATCAGTTTTCGCATAGCGGCGGCGAGAACGTCAGAAGGCTGACTGCTACATTGCCACGTGGCCTTGGTCTGCGAATGGAGAGGTGGCCGAGTGGTCGATGGCGCAGCACTGGAAATGCTGTATAGGGGCAACTCTATCGAGGGTTCGAATCCCTCCCTCTCCGTAGTTCATCCAAAAAGCCGGCCATTAGGCCGGCTTTTTCTTGGGCTCTAAAAAAGCAAGAAGTCCCTACAAGTGGATGGCAAGAGTTTGAAATTGTGGCCATAGATTGTGGCCATAGATTGTGGCCATAGATTGTGGCCATAGATTGTGGCCATAGAATAAACATCCCCAAGCAACGACGAGTTCAGCCGAAGCGGCCGGTGACGTAGTCCTGGGTGGCTTGTTGGAGCGGTGAATTGAAGATTCTTTCGGTTTCGTCAAACTCGACGAGATATCCCACTTTGCCCGTACCACCTTCGACGGCCTCGGCATTGAAGAAAGCCGTTTGATCAGACACCCGCACCGCCTGCTGCATGTTGTGGGTCACGATCACGATCGAGAAGGTTTTCTTGAGTTCGTGCATCAATTCTTCGATCTTCAGTGTGGAGATCGGATCAAGAGCCGAACACGGTTCATCCATCAGAATCACCTCCGGTTCGATCGCAATCGCCCGGGCGATGCAGAGCCGTTGCTGCTGGCCGCCGGAGAGGGAGTTGCCGCTTTCCTTGAGTTTGTCCTTGGTTTCATCCCAGATGAAGGCCTTGCGCAGCGAACTCTCCACCAACTCATCCATGTCGCCCGTGAAGCCGTTGATGCGGGCACCGAAGGCGATGTTTTCGTAGATCGATTTCGGGAAAGGATTCGGCTGCTGGAACACCATACCGATCCGACGCCTCACCTCAACGGGATCCACCTCCGGGGCGTAGATGTCCTGGCCATCAAAGATCACCCGGCCCTTGAGAGTGCAGCCCTCGATCAGGTCGTTCATCCGGTTGAGCCCGCGCAGCACGGTGGACTTGCCACAACCCGAAGGTCCGATGAAGGCCGTCACCTTGCCGCGGGGAATTTCAAGATAGACATCACGAACGGCCTCGAAACTGCCGTAGCTGATCGTGACTTTCTCCAGGGACAGGCAGCTCTGGTTCGTGATGGCTGGTGTCTTGCGGGGCATCGTCATGGTCATGGTGAGAGGGCCGGGAAACGGCGGAGGAAGGATGGATGGAGCAGATGACGCTGAGATTGGTGGGGCTCACATGCTTGCAAAACGGCGCAGCCAGCGGGCCAGGAGGTTGGCTCCCAGGATCAGAACCACCAGCACGAACGAGGCTGCCCAGGCGAGTTCGTTCTGGGCATCGAATGGCATGATCGCAAAATTATAAATTAATACCGACATCGTGGCGATCGGATTGAAGACCCCTTCAGGCCAGAAGGGTGAAAACAGTGCGGTGAAAATGAGGGGTGCTGTTTCACCGGCTGCACGCGCAATCCCCAGCACCACACCGGTGGCAATCGGTGTGAAGGCGCTGGGAAGGGTGATGCGCGTGATCGTCACGAACTTGGAAGCTCCCACTCCGATCGCCCCCATGCTGAGCGCTTTGGGCACCAGCCTGAGACCCTCGTCTGTGGTTTTGATCACGGTGGGCAACATCAGGATCGCCAAGGCCATGCCCCCTGCGGCAGCCGTGTACGACTGACCAAAGAACACCCGGGTCGCCACGATTGCCCCATACACAAAGACGCCGCAGATGATCGACGGCACCCCGGCGAGGATGTCGTTACCCAGGCGGATGAACTGGGCGAAAGGCCCGCTTTTGGAATATTCGGCCAGAAAAATGCCACCACCAACCCCAACTGGAATGGCAATCAGGGACGCCACCAAGGTGACCACGAACGTGCCGATGAGGGCGTTGCCGATCCCTCCTCCATCAAGACCGGGAGCCGGCGGTAGTTGGGTGAACAGATTGATGCTGATCAGCCGCCCCCCCTGCAGAATCACGTAGATGAGGACAAGGAACAGTGGCAGCACCGCGATCAAGCTGAAGCCACCAGCAATCGTGGTGAACAGTCGATCAAGCCGGTTGCGTCTCAGCGACGGATTCAAGCACAGGGATGAATGCTTGATGGCTGGGGTCAGGGTCGTCATCGAGATTCAGGATCTGGAGTTCGGGTTCTGTGGGTATGGATTTCTGAATAAGTATGATTCAGAACCAATTGAAATAATTAATCCGAGCTGAAGGTTGAACGACTAATAGCGGAGGCTGAGCTTTTTGACAATCCACTGCGCCAGAATATTCACCGTGAAGGTGAGCAGCATCAGAATCAAGGCTGCATAGAGAAGGGCTGACACCTGAATGCCGCTGGATTCGCCAAATTGGTTGGCCAGCATGGCTGAGATCGTGTTGCCCGGTGCCAACAATGACCAGCTGAAATTCGTGGAGTTGCCGATGATCATGGTCACGGCCATGGTTTCCCCCATGGCACGGCCGAGGGCCAGCATGACCCCTCCAATGATGGCTGAAATCGCGGCGGGCAGAATCACATTGAAGATGGCAATCCAGCGGGTGCTGCCAACGCCGTAAGCCCCTTGCCGTAGGGCCGTGGGCACCTGGTTGAGGGCGTCGCGGGAAATGGCCGTGATGATCGGCAGAATCATCACCACCAGGATCAGAATCGCTGGGGCCATCCCCGGACCCTTTGGTGTGGTGCTGAACAGTGGGAACCAGCCCAGGGAGGCATGGAGAAAGTTGAGAAAGGGCCGAAGGATGGGCTCCATCACAAAGATGGCCCAAAGGCCAAGCACCACTGAGGGGATCGCAGCCAACAATTCCACCATCACCCCGATGATGTCGCGCCAGCGGGTTGGGATCAGATTTTCGGTGATGAAAATTGCCGTGCCAACTCCCAGCGGAACCGCAATCAGCAGCGCCAACAACGACGACACCAAAGTCCCGTAGATCGCCGTGAAGGCCCCGTACTCACCGGTGACCGGGTTCCAGCTGGAGGTGGTCAGAAATGTCAGCCCGAAGGCCTTGATCGCGTCTTGGGCGCCTTGGAACACAACAAGAAAGATCCCCACCAGAACGATGGCGACGGTGGAGGCAAGCAGAATGGTGAGACTGCGAAAGCCACTGTCAATCCAGCGTTCTGAGGGCGGGCGACGCCTTAATTTGAAGCGATCCACAGGTGGCTCCGGTCTCATCGCAGGAGCAGGGAAAAAGTACGCATCGTCAAAAGTTCAACACCTGAACTAGCGAAAATCTAGAACTGACCCCCCGCTTCCATCCACTAAGAACGCGTTAATCCCCCAGTCTCCGCCTGATCCCCTCGGCCCTCGGCCGGCTGGAGGTGCGGGCGGCTCTGGCCGCTCCCCTCGGCCACAGGCCTGAAGAGCCGGTAGTTTGGGTCTTCGATTTGGGGGTCCATGGGGCGCATCGTTGGCATCGACTTGGGCACCACCAATTCGGTGGTGGCTGTGCTGGAGGGTGGCAGGCCTCAGGTCATCGCCAATGCTGAAGGCAGCCGCACCACTCCTTCGGTGGTCGGTTACAGCCGGGAGCAGGAGCTGCTGGTTGGACAGCTGGCCCGGCGCCAGCTGGTGCTGAACCCCCGCAACAGCTTCGCCAATCTCAAGCGGTTCCTTGGTCGCAGCTGGGATGAGCTTGAGGAGAGCAGCCTCGCTGTTCCTTACACGATCCGGGCCAACGACCAGGGCAATGTGCGCGTGATCTGCCCCGTCACGGAACGGGAATATGCCCCCGAAGAACTGCTGGCCAGCATCCTGCGCAAGCTGGTTGACGATGCCGCCACCTACCTCGGCGAGCCTGTGGAGGCGGCGGTGATCACCGTTCCCGCCTATTTCAACGATGCCCAGCGCCAGGCGACCAGGGATGCCGGTCGCCTGGCGGGGCTTTCCGTGGAGCGCATCCTCAATGAACCCACCGCCGCGGCGCTGGCCTACGGCTTCGATCGCAGTGCCGTGAAGCGGGTGCTGGTTTTCGATCTTGGCGGTGGCACCTTCGACGTTTCGGTGCTGCGTATCGCCAACGGTGTGTTCGATGTCAAAGCCACCAGCGGTGACACCCAGCTGGGTGGTAACGACTGGGATCGCCGCATCGTCGATTGGCTCGCTGAAAATTTCGAGCAGACCCATGCCATCGACCTTCGCCGCGATCGTCAGGCCCTGCAACGCCTCAACGAAGCGGCTGAAAAAGCCAAACAGGAGCTCTCCGGTGTTCAGAGCACCCCGGTGTCGTTGCCTTTCATTGCCACCGGCCCTGAGGGACCGCTTCACATCGAATGCAGCCTGGAGCGCCGTCGCTTTGAGTCCCTTTGCCCCGATCTGCTCGATCGCTTGCTCAGGCCCGTGCAGCGCGCCCTGCGGGATGCGGAACTGACGGCTGAAGAGATCGACGATGTGGTGTTGGTGGGCGGCGGCACCCGCATGCCGATGGTTCAGGAGATGGTCCGGACGCTGATCCCGAGGGAGCCCTGCCAGTCGGTCAATCCCGATGAGGTGGTGGCGATTGGTGCCGCCGTTCAGGCCGGCATCCTCACCGGAGAGCTCCGGGACCTGATGCTCAACGATGTGTCGCCTTTGTCTTTGGGCCTCGAAACGATCGGCGGGGTGATGAAGGTTCTGATTCCTCGCAACACGCCGATTCCTGTTCGTAAATCCGACGTGTTCAGCACCTCGGAGGCGAACCAGTCAGCGGTGGAACTGCATGTGCTGCAGGGTGAGCGGCAGATGGCGCCGGACAACAAGTCGCTGGGACGGTTCCGCCTCTCGGGGATCCCACCGGCACCGCGGGGGGTGCCGCAGGTGCAGGTCTCGTTCGACATCGATGCCAACGGCTTGCTGCAGGTCTCGGCCACGGATCGAACCACCGGCCGTCAGCAGAGCGTCTCGATTCAGGGCGGCTCCAACCTCAGTGAGGAAGAGATCAGCCGCTTGCTTGAGGAGGCCACCCTCAAGGCGGCGGAGGATCGCCGCAAGCGCTCCGAGGTGGATCGCATCAACCGTGCCCAGACCCTGGTAGCCCAGGCCGAGCGTCGGTTGCGGGACGCGGCCCTGGAACTGGGCCCCTATGGAGCGGAGCGCCAACAGCGGGCGGTGGAGCTTGCCCTGCGTGATGTGCAGGCCCTGCTCAGCGAAGACGATCCGGTGGAATTGGACCTGGCGGTCAGCCAGCTGCAGGAGGCCCTCTATGGCCTCAACCGTCGCCTTGTGACGGAGCGCAAATCCGAATCGGGGCCTCTTCAGGGCATCAAGAACACCCTTGGTTCGCTCAAGGATGATCTCTTCTCCGACGACGACTGGGATGACTGGGACCGGCCCGATGGCCGCAGGCGTAGTGGCCGTGACCCCTGGGAAGAGCCGGTGATGAGCCGGGGTGGGTACCAACCACCCCGCTATGAGCGCGGCGGTGGCGCCAATCGGGATCCCTGGGCTGAGGACTGACCCTCCGTGACCCGCAGCGCATCGCCTCCGCTCGAAACCGACTACTGGCAGGTTCTCGCCCTGTCCCCCGGCGCTGATGCCGCCAGCTTGAAGCGTGCCTTCCGCCAGCAGGCCCGCCGCTGGCATCCCGATCTCAATGGCAACGATCCCGTTGCCGAAGAGCGCTTCAAGTTGGTCAATGAGGCCTATGCGGTGCTCGGTGATCCGAAGCGACGGGCAGCCTGGGAAGCCGGCCTCGATCCGCTGGCCGCCCGCAACGCCGCCACTGATCCCTTTGCGGCAGGCTTCCCCGCTTTCGAGGACTACCTGGATGCTCTGTTTGGCCGTCGCCGCCGGTCAGAAGAGACGGCTGACTCTGAGCCCTTCGCCGGCGAGTCTGACGACGGCTCCGGAGACGGCTCAGCAGACAGTTTTGGAGGCGGTTTTGAGGATGGTTTAGGTGATGATTTTCGCGATGATCCAGGCGGCGCTTCTGGCCCCACCAGCGATTCGCAGTGGCAGCCGGATCCGCCTTCGGGAGGGGTCACCCACGCTCCACCGTCGCCGCCGCCTGTCCAGGCTGCAGCCGATCTGGAAACGATGGTTGAGCTCACGCCGGAGCAGGCCCTGGAGGGAACCCGACTGGAATTGGAGTTGCCCGGTGGCACCGCGGTGGAATGCTGGACCCCGCCGATGGCCGGTGATGGCTGGCGACTGCGCCTCGCCGGCGTAGCCTCAGGTGGCGGCGATCACTTTCTGCAGCTGCGGGTGCGCACCGCAGACGGCCTGCGCGTCGAGGGTCTACGGGTGTCGTTCCAGCTTGAGTTGTCTCCTCCGGAGGCGGCCCTTGGCTGCCTTGTCGTGGTGCCGACCCTGCAGGGGCGCGTCCAGTTGCGGGTACCGCCCGGCTCGTCGAGCGGCCGATTGCTGCGGCTGCGTGGCCGTGGCCTGGCGCGTGGGGAGCAGCGGGGTGACCAGTTGGTGGAAGTGCGGATCATGGTTCCCGAGCAACTCAATGAAGCGGAAGAAGCCCTCTACCGCCGCTTGGAGCAGCTCGCAATGCAGAGCCGGGAGGAACTGGGGGGCGGCGATCGATGAGACACTGGCGCGGCGGCAATGTTTCGGTCGATGGCTGTTCATGTTCTGCTTTTTGATGCCGGTACCGAAAATGAAGGCATCCACTCCCTTGAGCTGAACGGCCACACCGTGGTGCTGCTGTTCGAAGAGCTCGATGATGCGGAGCGCTATGCCGGTCTGCTGGAGGCCCAGGATTTTCCGGTGCCCAGCGTCGAGGCTCTTGATCGCGAGGAGATGGAGCTGTTTTGTGTTCAGGCTGGCTACGAGGCCCGCTTTGTTCCCGCCGGCTTCCTGCCCCAGTCGCCCGAGGAGCGCCTGTTGATTGCTCCCCCTGAGCGCAACATGGATGTGAGCAGCTGGAAGGAGGGCCAACCCCAGGGTGACGCCGGAGGTGATGGCGACGGCGATGGGCCAGCGGAGAATGATGCGGTCGAGGCGTTCCGCCGCCGTCTGGAGGGGCTCCTATGACCTGCGCCGATCGCGGCAACCTGCTCACCGAGCAAGCGAATCCGGCCAGTGCCAGCCTGGATCAACTCAGCGTGCTCGAGCTCGTTCAACTGTTTTGCGAGGAAGACCTCCAACCGCAGCAGGCGGTGGCGGCGGCCGCCCCTGAGCTGGCCGCCGCCATCGCGGCCATCGGCGCTCGCCTTGAAGGCGGCGGCCGCCTCTTCTATCTCGGCGCTGGAACCTCAGGCCGGCTCGGCGTGCTGGATGCGGCGGAATGTCCGCCCACCTTCTGCACCCCCCCTGAGCTGGTTCAAGGCGTGCTCGCCGGTGGAGCTCCGGCCCTGCTGCGCAGCTCCGAAGGCCTGGAAGACCGCTTCGAGGCCGGAGCCAACGACCTGATCGCACGCGGGTTCGGCCCCGCCGATGCTCTCGTCGGTATTGCCGCCGGCGGCACCACCCCCTACGTGCTGGGTGGTCTCCGCCATGCCGGCAGCATCGGAGCGTTGGCGATCGCGATGAGTTGTGTGCCGCCGGCCCAGGCGCCCATGCCCTGCGCCATCGACATTCGCTTGCTCACGGGGCCAGAGCTGCTGACTGGCTCGACCCGGCTGAAGGCCGGCACCGCCACCAAGATGGCCCTCAACATTCTCTCCACCGGGGTGATGGTTCAGCTCGGCAAGGCCTACGGGAACCGGATGGTGGATGTGGCGGTCACCAACACCAAGCTCGAAGACCGTGCCCTGCGCATCCTCTCGGACCTCGCCGGAGTGGACAGGATTCAAGGCGCTGCCTTACTGGCTGCCGCTGGAGGGTCAGTCAAGACGGCCCTGCTGATGGCCGCCATGGGCGGATCGGCCGATGACGCCCGCAAGGCTCTGGTGACAGCGAGCGGCAGACTCCGCCCTGCCCTCGAGCTGGCAGGCGCCTCCCTTCCACCCCGCTAAGCCGGCCGATCGCTGACCCTTGCGGCGATCCCTGATCAGTTTGTGGCGTTGCCGTTGAACGGGCCCCAGTAGGGGCTGGTGAGCAGGTCGAGGCGCTCACGGGTGTGGCCTGGCACATGCTCCTTGGGCGTCATCAGGGCACTGCGCAGGGCCGTGTGGCTGCTGCTCGACGGCCTTTGAACAGCAATCCGCTCGGCAGCCATCGCCACGATCTGTTGGGCCAACGCGGCGTTGGCGCGGAGATTATCGAGCACCAGATCCACCGTCACCGAGGCGTGTTCGGCGTGCCAGCAGTCGTAGTCGGTGACCATGGCGAGGGTGGCGTAGGCCATCTCGGCTTCCCGGGCCAGGCGGGCCTCGCTGTGGTTGGTCATGCCGATCACCGAGCAACCCCAGCTGCGGTAGAGGTTGGATTCGGCCCGGGTCGAGAAGGCCGGCCCCTCCATGCAGAGATAGGTGCCGCTGCGGTGCAGCTGGCGGCCCGGTGGCATCAGGCTCTCGGCCACATCGCCCAGCAGGCGGCAGAGTGTGGGACAGAAGGGATCGGCGATGCCGACGTGCGCCACGGCCCCCTGGCCGAAAAAGCTGATCGGGCGCTGATGGGTGCGATCGATGAATTGATCGGGCACCAGCATGTCGAGCGGGCGCAACGGCTCCTGCAGCGAACCCACGGCCGAGCAGGAGAGAATCCAGCGCACCCCGAGGGAGCGCAGCGCCCAGAGGTTGGCCCGGTAGGGCACTTCGCTGGGTGAATAGCTGTGGTGGCGGCCGTGGCGGGCCAGGAACACCACCTCCAGGTCGCCGATCCTGCCAAGTCGCAAGCGGTCGGAGGGCGCGCCGAAGGGGGTCTCGATTTCCAGCTCCTCGATCGCTTCGAGCCCTTCCATGGCGTAGAGGCCGCTGCCGCCGAGCACGCCGAGGCGGGCCTTGGCCAGATCCAGGCCGGCCTTGACGGAAGTGGTGGAGCTGCTCATCGGCTGGGAGAAAAAAGAGGAGGGGAGCGGGAAGACGCCGCAGATTCAAGGCGCTGGCGGGGCGAGGCCCCAGGTTCAAGAACCAGGTTCGTGGCCTGTTCTAAGCGAGGCTGGCGAGGGGTGGACGGGGGGTGTCGATGGGGGGGTCGATACAGTCGGATTTTGCTGAACCAGCGTGACCCGAGCCTTCATGGAGACCGATGCAGTCACCGCCCAGGGTCCTGTCACTGTGGAAATCGAGCTGTTCGAGGCCGATGCGCCCAAGACTGTGGCCAATTTTGTGAAACTGGTTGAGTCCGGTTTCTACGACGGACTGGCTTTCCACCGGGTGATCGACGGTTTCATGGCCCAGGGTGGTTGCCCCAACACCCGCGCCGGTGCGGGCGGCGCCCCCGGAACCGGTGGCCCCGGTTACAAGATTGACTGCGAAATCAACAGCCGCAAGCACCAGGCCGGCAGCTTGTCGATGGCCCATGCCGGTAAAAACACCGGCGGTAGCCAGTTCTTCCTCTGTCATGACGCCCAGCCCCACCTCGATGGGGTTCACACCGTTTTCGGTCAGGTCGCCGATGTGGCCGGGGTGCTGGCGATCAAGAAGGGCACCAAGATCAACAAGGTGACGATTCAGGCCTGACCTGTTGGCCCTGCCTGGGCTGTCAGAGCGATCGCTGTCACAGCCAGTGCAGAAATCCCCCGGGGCCCGGGGGCAACTGGGGGCTGCGTTGCCGCAGTTCCATCAGCGGGCGCCGCTCCGGCTCCAAGGTGGCGCTGGGGTGACCGCTGCGCTGGCTGTCGGGGGTGAGCAGCAGGCTGACCCCCATGGTGCCCGGCCACGCGGCCATCTGGGCCAGCACGGCCGTCAGGTCGGCTTCGGCCAGCCCATGGGCTGTGGTGGGCGAGAGCAGGATGGCGATCTCCGGTTGCTGCAGCAGGGCCAGCAGCCGGGGATGCTCCTCCAGCTTGAGGTCGAGATGGTGCTGCAGGGCCCACTGACGCAGGCTCGGCCAGTGCTCCGCCATGGCCCGCTCCGGTTGCATCCCATTGCCCCGCCAGGCCACAACGGCGCTTGGCCCTTTGGCTTCGTTGGCCGGGGTCTGCAGGAAATGGCCGAGCTTCAGCCGCTTGGTGGCCAGATAGGAGGCGTTGTACTGGCCGGGATCCATCATCAAGGGCACCCGGTCTTCGACCTGGAGGCCATAGCCGCCCAGCCCGGCGATCTTGCGCGGGTTGTTGGTGATCAGCCGCAGTCGCCGCACCCCCAGATCGCTGAGGATCTGGGCGCCGACGCCGTAATTGCGCAGATCTGCCGCAAAGCCGAGCCGCTCGTTGGCTTCCACCGTGTCGAGGCCGCCGTCCTGGAGGCTGTAGGCCTTGAGCTTGTTGATCAGGCCGATGCCTCGCCCTTCCTGGCGGAGATAGACCACAACGCCCTCGCCGGCCGCTTCGATCATGCGCAGGGCCGCTTCGAGCTGGGGACGGCAGTCGCAGCGGAGCGAGCCGAAGGCATCGCCGGTGAGGCATTCGGAGTGCACCCGCACCAACACCGGGCCGGTGGCCTGGCCGGGGTTTCCCTTCACAATCGCCACGTGCTCGCTGCCATCGAGTTCGTTGCGATAGCCGATCGCCTGGAAGGTGCCGAAGGCGCTCGGCATCTGGGCTTCGGCGTGGCGACGGACAAACCGCTCGGTGTCCAGCCGGTAGCTGATCAGATCAGCAATGCTCAGCAGCCGCAGGCCGTGCCGCTCGGCGTAGCTGGCCAGTTGGGGGAGGCGCGCCATCGATCCATCCACGTTCTGGATCTCGCAGATCACCCCGGCTGGATAGAGCCCCGAGAGCCGGGAGAGATCCACGGCGGCCTCCGTATGGCCGGCTCGTTTGAGCACGCCGCCTTCCCGGGCCCGCAGCGGAAAGATGTGGCCCGGACGGCGCAGATCCTGGGGTTGGCTGCGGGGATGGATTGCCACCTGGATCGTGCGGGCCCGATCTTCAGCGGAGATGCCGGTGCTGACCCCGTTCTCAGGTCCGGCATCCACGCTGACGGTGAAGGCGGTCTGGTTGCTGTCGGTGTTGCGATCCACCATCAGTGGCAGCTCAAGCGCATCGAGCCGCTCGCCCTCCATCGCCAGGCAGATCAGGCCCCGGGCTTCGGTGGCCATGAAGTTGATCTGCTCGGGGGTGGCGAACTGGCCGGCGCAGATCAGGTCTCCTTCGTTTTCCCGGTTTTCATCGTCGACCACCACCACCATCTCGCCATTGCGGATGGCGGCGAGGCCGTCGGCCACGGAATCGAAGCGAATCCGCTGATCGATTGCAGCGCTGGAACTGGCGGGGCTGCCGGGCCTGCCGGAGAGGGGGTCAGAGGAGAGGGCCGGGGCTGGGCTCAGCTTGGATCGGGGGGTCAGGGCGGTTCGGGCCAGGGCTGGCGCGGTGTTCTTTCCTTTATAGGGCCGTTGAGGATGGCCCCGGTACGATCTGCCCTTCCGAGGCACCGGCATGTCCAGATCCGTCGCAGCCCAGCGGGTGGGGGTGATCGGTGCCAGCGGCTACGGTGGCCTGCAGACCCTGCGCCTTCTTCAGGGTCATCCCCACCTGGAGGTCACCTTTCTCGGCGGTGAGCGCAGCGCCGGCAAACGCTGGAGTGAACTCGCACCTTTCCTGCCGCTTCCAGGCGACCCGCTGGTGTCAGCCCCCACCCCCGATGCGATCGCAGCGGCCGCCGATTTCGTCGTGCTCAGCCTGCCGAGTGGGTTGGCCTCCACGCTCGTGCCCGGCCTCCTGGAGCGGGGGGTCCGGGTGGTCGATCTCTCCGCCGACTACCGCTACCGTTCCCTGGCGCTATGGCAGGCGGTCTACAGCAGCGAGGCGGTGCAATTCCCCCGCGTTGATGGAGCCCTCTGCGAGGAAGCCGTCTATGGCTTGCCGGAATGGGAGGAGGCGAGGCTTGGTCAGGCCCGTCTGGTGGCTGCGCCCGGTTGTTTCCCAACCGCTGGTTTGTTGCCGCTGCTGCCCTTCTTGCAGCAGGGTCTGATTGAAACGAAGGGCATCATCATCGATGCCAAAACCGGTTGCTCCGGAGGAGGCCGCGCCGCCAAGGAACATCTACTGCTGGCTGAAGCCAGTGAGGCGGTGGTGCCCTACGGCGTGGTGGGGCACCGCCACACCAGTGAGATCGAGCAGGCCGCCAGCCTGGCGGTTGGCCAGCCGATCCAGCTCCAGTTCACGCCCCACCTGATGCCGATGGTGCGCGGCCTGTTGGCCACGGTCTATGGGCGCCTGCGCGATCCCGGCCTGACCGCCGAGGATTGCACCACCTTGCTCAGGGCGGCCTATCGCAACAGCCCCTGCGTGGAGGTGTTGCCGGTCGGCACCTATCCCTCCACCAAATGGGTGCGGCAAACCAATCGGGCGCTGCTGTCGGTGCAGGTGGACAAGCGCACCGGTCAGCTGATTCTGCTCTGTGCCATCGACAACCTGGTCAAGGGCCAGGCGGGCCAGGGGGTGCAGTGCCTCAACCTGATGGCCGGCCTGCCGGCGGAAACCGGCCTGCCGCTGCTGCCCTTTTATCCCTGAGCCTGTTTCCAGCGCTGAGCAGCCAGGGCGACGGCCAGCGGCAGGAGCCGATGTTCCTGGCGCTGGATGCGCTCCGCCAGGCTGCTGTGGCTGTCACCGTCCAGCACCGGCACAGCGGCCTGGGCCAGGATCGCTCCGCCATCGACCACCTCACTAACCAAGTGGGCGGTGCAGCCCGTCAGGGTCACCCCTGCCGCCAGGGCCTGGCCGACGGCGTCTTGCCCGCGGAAGCTGGGCAGCAGCGACGGGTGAATGTTCAAAAGCCTGGCTGGGAAGGCTTCGATCAGCCTGGGGGTGACGATCCGCATCCAGCCCGCCATCACCACCAGGTCGATACGGGCTGCGGCGAAGGCCTCGATCAGGGCCTGATCGAGATCCTGCCGCTGGCGATACAGGCGGTGATCCAAGCTGACGCAGTCCACAGCAAGCCGCTCGGCCCGCCGCTGGGCGCCACAGCCCGGGTTGTTGACCACCAGCAGCTCCACCGACGCGTTCAGCGGTCCGTGCCGGCAGCTGGATACCAGCGCTTCGAAATTGGATCCATGGCCTGAGGCCATCACCCCCAGCCTCAGAAGGGGATGATCCAGTGGCCACGGCTGTGGCTGTGGCCATGGCTGTGGCAATGGCCACTGGATGGAATCTTGCCCCTCGCTAGGGTTTGGCTCAGCAGGCAACGGGCTCATGTCGCACCTCTCCATCCTGCCAACGGTCATTCGCGACGCGTCCCAGCTGGCCGCCAGCCTCGAAGATCTTGGCTTTCAACCCATTCTCGGCGGTGTGATCACCGGCTTTGCCGGGGAAGCGATTGCGGTGGAGCTGCGGGTACTGGCGGACCGTGATCAGCCCCTCGGCTGGCAACGGCAAGCGGATGGTTCGCTCGGCCTGGTTGGAGATCTGCAACGGCTGAGCCGATCCCTGCCGTTGCAGCAGTTGATCGGCCAGATCACCCACCGCTATGCCCTGCGGATGGCCCTGAACGAGGCCATGGAGCACTTGCCGATGGCCACTCTTCACCCCGCCTCCTGAACGATTGGCGCCAGTTGAGATCTCCCTGGATTTGCGCCTGGTCAGCCAGCACCTCATTGGAGTCCGTCTGCGCTTCACGCCGCGGCAACCATCCCTTTCCTTTCGCTTGCCCGCCTGGACTCCAGGCTCCTATTTGTTGCGGGATTACGTCCGCCACCTTGAATCCCTGGAGGTCTGGCAGGAGCATGGTTCTGGCGAGCCACCACCCATGCTTCCCAAACGCCTCGTGCCGCGGCGCGTTGGCCCGGCCAGCTGGCAGCTGGCCCTGGAGCAGCTCGGCCCGATCGAGATCCGTTATGCCGTGCTGGCCACCGAGCTCAGTGTGCGCACCTGCCATCTCGATACTGATCACGGTTTTCTGGCCCTGGCGGCCGTTGCTCTCCAGGTGGAAGGAGAGCGTTGGACGCCCCATCGGTTGACACTTCAGCTACCGGAAGCCTGGTCCCCCTTTGTGCCCTTGCCGGTTCACAGCGATGGCAGCTGGCTGGCTGAGCATTTCGACCAGCTGATCGATACCCCGATCGAGGCCGGTCCCCATGGGTTCTCCCCTTTCGAGGTGCGCGGCGCGGCTCACCGTTGGGTGAGCTGGGAAGACGGCCCGGCCGATCAGGCCCGGCTCCTCTCTCGCTTCCCGTCACTGCTGCTGGATGTGGCCGCCGTCTGTGAGGCCTGCTGCGACCTGATGGGTGAAGCGGTGCCGGCGGCACCCGATTACCTCTTCATTCTCCATCTGCTGGAGCATGGTTACGGCGGGCTTGAGCACGACCGCTCCACGGTGTTGCAGTTCAGCCGTCAGGCCCTGGCCAAGCCGGATGGCTACCGGCGCCTGCTGCAGCTGATTGCCCACGAGTATCTCCACCAGTGGAATGTGCGCAGGCTGCGGCCCGCTGAGCTTACGCCGATCGATTACGACCGGCCCGTGATCGTGCCGACGCTCTGGTTCGCCGAGGGGGTCACCAGCTATTTCGATCAGTTCCTGCCCCTGCTGGCGGGACGCAGCAGCGAGCGCCAACTCTTTGAAGATCTTGGCGCCGATCTCAGCCGCTACCGGCTGACACCTGGACGCCTGCAGGGCCAGACCCTGCGCCAGAGCGGCGAGGAAGCCTGGGTGAAGTTGTATCGAAGAGATGCCTACAGCGATGATTCCCAGATCAGCTATTACCTGAAAGGTGCCGTGGTTTCCCTGGTCCTCGATCTTGCCTTGCGGCGCGCCGCCAGTTGCCTGGCCGAAGTCTTGCGTGACCTGTGGCGCAGCCTCGGTCGCTGTGGAAAGGGCTACAGCGAAGAACTTTTGGTTCAGACTATTCTTGCCCGAGCGCCAGATCTGGCCGATGACCTGCCGCGATGGCTCGAAAGCTTCGATGATCCTGATCTTGACGCCTATCTCCACGATGTGGGACTTCAGCTTCAGGCGGTGGTCAGCGCCGATCCATACACGGGCTTCCGTTGTGAACGGGAGCAGGCTGAATTGAAGGTGCAGCGGGTGCAGCGCCATGGCCCTGGGCAACAGGCCGGCCTGGTCGTGGGTGATGAGCTGATTGCCATCGATGGCCTGCGATTGCGGCGCCCTGACGACCTGCCCCCCCTGCTCGTCGCTGGCCGGCCTCAACAGCTGACGATCAGCCGCCGCGGCTGCCTGCGTCAGCTCAGCCTGCGTGCGTCCCCGGCCGAGGTGGAGCGATGGACGCTTGATCCCGATCCGAATGCCTCTCCCCAGGCCTTGCGGCGGCGGACCGAGTGGCTGGGGCTCCTGCCGTGTTGAGTGTGTTCCGCGTCTGGATCGCCTCGGCTCAGCGGTTCTCCCTGCAGCGGGGCGGCCTGGTGATGGTGGGGATTGCGGCGTTGGCGGGGATCGGCGGCCTGGGTTGGGTGGCCCGTGATGTCACCGCTGGAGCGGGGGAAGGTCAGCGACCGTCCTTGCTGCAGTTGCTGGAAAACGTCAATGGGCGTGAGAAGGCGCCGGCCGTCGAGCCGCCTCTCCGCGCCGCGCCGCTGCCTCCGAAAAGCCACCGTCCCTGGCTCAGCCCGATGGGCCGCCGCTGCACCACACCCAATCCAGGCGAGAACCTTCGACTCACCCAGATGCTCGCTGGTCTCCAAACCAGCATGCGTCGTCTACGCATCGATCCCACCAATTTCGGCGTCCGTTACGACCGCGATGCTTTCGGCAACCCGATCGATCCCACGCCCCAGATGGTGGTGCTGCACGAAACTGTTTTTGGAATGGAATCGGCCGTGCAGACCTTCCAGACCCCCCATCCCCGAGACGAGGATCAGGTCAGTTATCACGTGATGATCGGTCTTGATGGCGAGGTGGTGGAGGCGCTTGAGCCCACTCGCCGGGCATTCGGTGCCGGAAATTCAGCTTTCAACGGTCAGTGGGTTGTCACCAATCCGGATGTGGGCGGTTCGGTGAACAATTTCGCCCTGCATCTCAGCCTCGAAACCCCGATCGACGGCGAAGACAACGATCCGTCCCACAGCGGCTACAGCCCTGCCCAGTACGACGCAACGGCGGTGGTGCTGACCGATTGGATGCGCCGTTTCGACTTTCCCGCCAGTCACATCACCACCCACGCCTACGTTGATCTCGGCGGTGAGCGGGCCGATCCCCGCAGTTTTGACTGGGCTGCTTTGGAGTCGAGGCTCGCGGCCCTCGGGATGCTCTGCTGAGACTCGAACGGATCTGGGCCGACCCGAAAAAGACCTAGATCACCGGCCAGATCGTTGGCCTGTAGGTGCTGTAGATGAGGGCATGCAAGGCGGGATCCTGCATGTAGCTGAGAATCCTGGCCGGATAGTCGAGCTTGCCGTTGTGCAGGTAGGCCAGGGTGGCCAGAGCCTTGGCATCGCGCGGGCTGGCACTGGCCTCCAGCAAGTGGTCGGTGGGGAAGCCGAGGTCGGTGGAGAGGCGAGCGAACTTGCCCACCAGCAAGGCCACATTGCTTTCTGGATCCAGCAGCTTTTCGCGGGCAGCGACCATTTCTGCCTCGCTGGCATCGGGGCGCAGCAGGCCCTGATGAACCAGTTCACCCACCGAGAGCTGGGCGGGGCCATGGGTCTTGAACAGGCCGGACTGGGCGGCAATGGGCAGATCTTCGCCCGGTTTGGCCCGTTGCAGCTCATCAAAGAGCACAGCCGCCACCAGCATCGGGTTGACCCCCTGCTGTTTCGACTCCCTCAGGATGATCGGCTGCAGGTGCTCCAGGCGCTGGAAGGTGTGGGCCCGCAACGGCGTGAGCTGGTCGAGGCCCCGGGTGAGGAGTTGGGCCAGCTCTGGCTGGGGGCCATGGACGCCAAAGCGGCGTTGAAGCTCCTGGAGTTCCTCTGGGGTGAAATCAACGGGGTTCGGCCGCTGTCCCTCCAGGCTCAGGGCAGAGGCAGAGCTGCTGTCGCTGCTCACCACCGTTTCGTGCACCACGGTGGTGATCTGAAGGGGAAGGGGGCGGCTGCTGCCGATCAGCCCAATCATGGCAAGGCTGGCCACCGGTGCCAGCCTGGAAAAGGCATGGACCAAACGTTTTGTCCACTTGGTTGGAAATGAACAGACGGCTGGCGCCACGTCGTGAAGATTTCAGGAATCTTCATCATTTTAGCGTTGATCTCTGGCTTGATCCAGTCCTGGGTCGTTTTAAGCGCTGTCCATTGCGCTGGGAGCTTTGGCTGGACGGGGCTTGGCCTAGATGGAGCTTGGCCTGGAAACGTTTACCGATAGGTTCAGCTTCAGACCCCGATGAACCACCCTGGTCGGATGACGCTTCCTGATTTCAATCCCTCCGAGCCCCGGGCTCAGTGGGAACGCTTTTGTGCGTTGCTCTGGCACCACGAGGGTCTGGGCCTCTGGCTGGATGTCAGCCGCATGGCGCTGAACCGATCCAAGCTCGAGGCGTTGAGGCCGGCCTTCAGCGAGGCCTTCGCGGCGATGCGGGAGCTGGAAGCCGGAGCGATCGCCAACCCTGACGAGCAACGCCGGGTGGGGCACTACTGGCTGCGGGACCCCCAGCTGTGTCCGGATCAAGCTGAGGCCGAACACATACGTTCGGAAATTGATCAGGTCGAGCGTTTTGGCCAAGGCGTGCTCGATCACAGCCGTCAGGCCCCCGGAGCAAGGCCGTTCACGGACGTCCTCTGGATCGGCATTGGCGGTTCTGGCCTTGGACCGTTGCTGATCCTGCGGGCCCTGCAGCAGGAGGGCGTCGGCCTGCCCTTTCATTTCTTCGACAATGTCGATCCCCAGGGCTTCAGCCGCACCCTGACGGCCCTCGCTGATCGGCTACAGACCACCCTGGTGGTTGTGGTCAGCAAGTCGGGCGGGACGCCCGAGCCCCATATCGGCATGGAGCAGGCCAGGGCTGCTCTGGAGGCCAGGGGCGGCAACTGGCCAGCCCAGGCGGTGGCGGTCTCGATGGCGGGCAGTGCCCTGGATCGCCAGGCCGAAAGCGAACAGTGGCTGGCCCGCTTCGACATGTTCGATTGGGTGGGCGGCCGCACCAGCATCACCAGCGCTGTCGGGTTGCTGCCCGCCGCTTTGATCGGTGCCGATCTACGCGCTTTCCTGGCGGGGGCTGCCGCGATGGATCAGGCCACCCGGGTGGCCGATCTCGAGGCCAACCCTGCCGCCCTGATGGCGGCCTCCTGGCATGCCGCCGGCGCCGGAAAAGGGCAGCGCGACATGGTCGTGCTCCCTTATCGCGACAGGCTTGAGGTGTTCAGCCGCTACCTGCAGCAACTGGTGATGGAGTCATTGGGCAAACGCCTCGATCGTGCTGGCCAGGTGGTGCACCAGGGCCTGGCCGTGTACGGCAACAAGGGCTCCTCCGACCAGCACGCCTACGTGCAGCAACTGCGTGATGGAATCGACAATTTCTTTGTCACCTTCATCGAGGTACTGGACGATCCCGCCGAGATCAAGCCGATCGATGGTGATTGGCCTGGCGACTTCCTCGATGGCTTTCTGCAGGGAACCCGTGCGGCGCTCAGTGAAGGGGGGCGCCAGTCGATCAGCCTCACCTTGCGCTGCTTCGATGCCCGGGCGCTTGGTGCCCTTGTTGCCCTGTTTGAGCGGGCCGTTGGCCTCTATGCCGAACTGGTCAACATCAACGCCTACGACCAACCTGGTGTGGAGGCCGGCAAGAAGGCCGCTGCCACGATCCTGGATCTGCAAAGCCGGACCGAAGCGCTGCTTGCCGATGGCGAAATCCGCAGCCTGGAGATGATCCAGACAGCCCTTGGCCTCGAGAGCCCGGAGCCCATCTTCTGGATCCTGCGCCATCTCTGCGGTAATGATCGCGGCTACAGCGCCGAGGGATCCTGGGCCCAGCCCGATTCCCTGCGCTTCTGCCAATCATGATCCAATCCAGGGCCGCCGTGGCCTGGGCCGCCGGAGAGCCGCTCGAGATCACCACGATCGATGTGGCTCCACCTCAGGCTGGCGAAGTGCTCCTCAGAGTGGTGGCCAGTGGCGTCTGTCACACCGATGCCTACACCCTCTCCGGCCAGGATCCCGAAGGGTTGTTCCCGGCCGTCCTGGGCCATGAAGGTGGCGCGGTGGTGGAGGCCCTGGGCGAAGGGGTGACCTCCCTGGCCGTCGGTGATCACGTGATCCCGCTCTACACGCCGGAATGCCGCGCATGCTCGTTCTGCCTGTCGGGAAAAACCAATCTCTGCCAGGCGATTCGTGGCACCCAGGGCCGGGGCCTGATGCCCGATGGCACCAGCCGCTTCTCCAAGAACGGCAAGCCCATCTATCACTACATGGGCACCTCCACCTTCTCGGAATACACCGTGGTGCCGGAGATCGCCGTGGCCAAGATCAGCAAGCGGGCACCGCTGGAGAAGGTGTGCCTGCTGGGCTGCGGTGTGACCACCGGCATCGGCGCGGTGCTCAACACCGCCAAGGTGGAAGCAGGCGCCACGGTGGCCGTGTTCGGTCTCGGCGGCATCGGCCTGGCGGTGATCATCGGGGCGGTGATGGCCGGGGCCAGCCGGATCATCGGGGTTGACACCAACCCTGAGAAGTTCGCGGTCGCCCGCCAGCTGGGGGCCAGCGATTGCCTTGATCCCACGCAGTCGCAACGGCCGATCCAGGAGGTGATCGCCGAGCTCACCGATGGAGGCGTTGATTATTCCTTTGAGTGCATCGGCAATGTGGAGGTGATGCGGGCAGCCCTGGAGTGCTGCCACAAAGGCTGGGGTGAATCCACGATCATCGGTGTGGCCGGAGCAGGCCAGGAGATCGCCACCCGGCCGTTCCAGCTGGTCACCGGCCGGGTGTGGCGCGGCTCGGCCTTCGGCGGAGTGCGCGGCCGCAGCGAACTGCCTGGTTATGTGGAGCGCTTCGAGAAAGGCGAGATCCCGCTCGACACCTTCATCACCCACACCATGCCCCTAGAGGAGATCAACAGGGCCTTCGATCTGATGCACGCGGGTCAGAGCATCCGCTCTGTGATTCACTTCAACGGCTGATGGACTCGCTTCCTGTTCTCAACAAGCTCAGTGAGACTCGCAGCTTCGGCGGGTTGCATCAGCGTTACCGGCATCAATCGGCAGTGCTTGACTGTGCCATGACCCTGGCGGTGTATCTGCCGCCCCAGGCCCTCGCTGGAGCCCAGGTGCCGGCGCTGTACTGGCTTTCGGGTCTGACCTGCACCGATGAGAACTTCATGCAGAAGGCCGGGGCCCATCGCCTGGCCGCCAGCCTCGGTCTTGCCCTGATCGCCCCTGACACCAGCCCCCGGGGCCCCAAGGTTCCGGGGGATCCGGAGGGGGCCTGGGACTTCGGCCACGGGGCCGGCTTCTATCTCAATGCCAGCGAGCCCCCCTGGGCACGCCACTACCGCATGCACGACTACGTGGTGCAGGAGTTGCCGGCGCTGCTGGAGCGGGAACTGCCCCTCAACGACCGCCGCGGCATCAGTGGCCATTCGATGGGAGGGCACGGGGCCTTGGTGTGCGCCTTGCGCAATCCAGGGCGCTACAGCTCTGTCTCGGCATTCGCCCCAATCAGCCACCCCAGCCGCTGCCCCTGGGGCGAGAAGGCCTTCAGTCGTTACCTCGGCCCCGATCGCACCAGCTGGAGTGCCTGGGATGCGTGCGAGCTGATCGCCTCAGCGCCGCAGCGGCTGCCGCTGCTAATCGACCAGGGACTCGACGATCCTTTCCTGGAGAGTCAGCTGCGGCCGCAGGATCTGGAAGAGGCGGCTCAAGCGGCCGGCCACCCACTGACGCTGAGGCGCCAGCCTGGCTACAACCACAGCTACTTCTTCATCGCTAGCTTCATCGACGACCACCTGCGCCATCACGCTGTGGCCCTGCTTGCGTCTCCAGGTTGACGCGGCTTAAGGCACCAGGTTGACGAGCTTGCCGGGCACCACGATCACCCGGCGTGGGGCTTGGCCTTTCAGCCACTTGAGGGCGATCTCGCTCTCGAGGGCCAGACGCTCAAGGGTGGCGGCATCGGCATCGGCGGGCACCTCCAGCTGACCCCGCACCTTGCCTTTCACCTGAATCACCAGTTGCACCGTGTCCTGGATCAGGGCGGTGGGATCGGCCACGGGCCAGCGCTGGCGGTGCACGCTGCCATTCCCACCCAGCCGTTGCCACAGCTCCTCGGCCAGGTGGGGAGCGAAGGGGGCCAGCAGGATCACCAGGGCGCTCAAGGCTTCGATCGCCACAGGCTCGGCCGCCGCCTCCAGCTGGGCCGCCATGACGTTGCTGAGTTTCATCAGCTCCGAGACGGCGGTGTTGAACTGGTAGTGGCCGGGGGCCAGATCGTCGTCGATCGCGGCGATGGCGGCGTGGACGGCCCGGCGCAGTTCCTTCTCAGCCGGGGTGCTGGCCGTTGCGGCGGCTCCTGGGGTGCTCGGCAGGCGCAGTCCGCGGGTTACAGCAGTTTCCACCAGCCGCCACAGTCGCTGCAGGAAGCGGAACTGCCCTTCCACATCGGCGTCATCCCACTCCAGATCTTTTTCCGGTGGCGCCTTGAACAGGATGAACATCCGGGCGGTGTCAGCCCCGTAGCGGTCGATCACCACGGCTGGATCGACGCCGTTGGACTTCGACTTGGACATCTTCTCGAAGAAGGTGTCGAGCCGCTCGCCATCAATCGGATCGCGGGGATCGGCCGGATCGCCCACATCGGCCGGGGCCACGTATTTGCCGGTCTGCGGGTTCTTGTAGGTGATGGCCTGCACCATGCCCTGGGTGAGCAAGCGCTGGAAGGGTTCATCGAAGCTGAGCAGGCCCCTGTCGCGCAGCACCTTGGTGAAAAAGCGGGAATAGAGCAGGTGCAGAATCGCGTGCTCAATGCCGCCCACGTACTGGTCCACAGGCAACCAGCGGTCGGCGGCATGGCGTTCGAACGGCAGCTGGGTGTTGTGGGGATCGCTGTAGCGCAGGTAGTACCACGACGAGCAGATGAAGGTGTCCATCGTGTCGGT
The DNA here is from genome assembly GCF_001885215.1 of Synechococcus sp. SynAce01. Taxonomy (GTDB): domain Bacteria; phylum Cyanobacteriota; class Cyanobacteriia; order PCC-6307; family Cyanobiaceae; genus Regnicoccus; species Regnicoccus frigidus. Next base: position 2,499,239 of record NZ_CP018091.1, read on the forward strand.
CTCGCGCCGGGCGGGCTGGCCGCAGCAGGGACAGGGCACGTTCACCCAGCTCTCCAGTTGGCTCAGGGGTGAGCCGCCCTTGCCGCTGAAGGCCAGATCCCTGGGCAGTTCCACCGGCAGCTGGTCGGCTGGCACCGCCACCAACCCACAGCTGTCGCAATGGATCATCGGGATGGGGCAGCCCCAGTAGCGCTGGCGTGAGATCAGCCAGTCGCGCAGGCGATAGCTCACCTTGCCCTCGCCCCAGCCCTTCGCCTCGGCCAGGGCCACGATCCCGGTGCGGGCCTCTGAGGCCTCAAGGCCATCAAAGGGCCCGGAGTGAACCAGCCGCCCGCCCGCGGTCCAGGCGCCGCCGTCGTAGGCCTCTTCGCTGGCACCCTCAGGCACGATCACCCGCTTGACGGGCAGCTCGTACTGGCGGGCAAAAACGAAATCGCGCTGGTCGTGGGCCGGAACCCCCATCACCGCGCCGGTGCCGTACTCGGCCAGCACGTAATCGGCGATCCAGATCGGGATCAGCTCGCCGTTGAAAGGATTCAGCGCGCTTGAGCCCAGGGGCACCCCGCGTTTGGGGTGGTCCTCGGCCGTGCGGTCCTGTTCGCTCTGTTCGCTCACCAGATCACAGAAGGCCTCCACCGTCAGGCGTTGCTCAGGGGCGGTGAGACGGGCCACCAGCGGATGCTCCGGAGCCAGCACCAGGTAGCTCACCCCATAGATCGTGTCGGGGCGGGTGGTGAAGACCGTGATCGACTGCTCGCTGGCGGCTGCGTTGTCGGCTCCAGCCGGCGCCATGATCTGGAAGTGCAGCTGGGCGCCCACCGAGCGGCCGATCCAGTTGGCCTGCATCGTGCGCACCCGCTCGGGCCAGCCATCGAGCTGGTCGAGGTCATCGAGCAGAGCCTCGGCGTAGTCGGTGATGCGCAGGAACCATTGGCGCAGCTGCCGTTTCTCCACCTTGGCGCCGGAGCGCCAGGAGCGGCCCTCGCTATCCACCTGTTCATTGGCCAGCACCGTCTGATCGATCGGATCCCAGTTGACCGTGGCTTCTTTGCGGTAGGCCAGGCCCGCCTCGTGGAACTGAAGGAACAGCCACTGGGTCCAGCGGTAATAGTCGGCGTGGCAGGTGGCCACCTCCCGGTCCCAGTCGATCGAGAGACCGAGGCGCTGCAGCTGGGCCCGCATCTGGGCGATGTTGGCGTCGGTCCAGTCGCCGGGATCGATTCCTCGCTCGATCGCGGCGTTCTCCGCCGGCAGCCCGAAGGCGTCCCAGCCCATCGGCTGCAACACCTGCCGGCCACGCAACCGCTGGACCCGGGCGATCACATCGGTGATCACATAGTTGCGCACATGGCCCATGTGCAGGTTCCCCGAGGGATAGGGGAACATCGACAGGGCGTAGAAGGTGTCGGCCGCCGCTTCGCCGTCGCTCTCAGGAGTGGCGTTGAGGCCATCCTCCTGCCAGCGCGCCTGCCAGCGGGCCTCAATCTCGGCGGGGAGGTAACGATCCGGCTGTTCGATCTTGATGCCGGAAGTGGGCTTGCCGGCAGCGGCTGGAGTGTTTTCTGAGACGGCCATGGCTTCAAAACGGCCGTTTCACTCAGCCACGCACTCTTGTGCTCGATCGTGCCACATGCCGCCCACGGCCCCCGCTCCGCTTCAGCCCAGCGGGCGAATCAGGGCCACAGCGCGGCGGCCCATCAGCAGCAACGGAGCCTCCGGGCTGGTTTTCAGGGCCAGAAATTCCGGGTCCTGCCAGTACAGGCAGCCGCCCAGGGCGGTGCCGTCGATGAGCTGCAGCTGGAGTGGGGTGCGCTCACGGATCCAGTCCTGGAGTTGGCGCACCCCGGGCAGACTGGGATCCAGGGCATGACTCTCCATAGGATCAAATGTATGTGGATGGGGCGATGCCGATGCTGGCCTTCAGCAAATACCAAGGACTGGGCAATGATTTTCTTTTGCTCGATGGCCGCGAAGCCGCCCAGGCCGACGAGACCCTGGGGCTGAGCCCGGAGACGGTGCAGCGGATCTGCGATCGCCGCTTCGGGGTGGGCGGTGACGGCGTGATCCTGGCCCTGCCGCCGCAACAGGGCGGCGAACTGCGCATGCGGATCTTCAATGCCGATGGCAGCGAGGCGGAGATGTGCGGCAACGGCATCCGCTGTCTGGCCCGCTTCCTCGCCGACAGCGATGGCGACACTCCGGGGCGGCGCTGGCAGGTGGAAACCCTGGCCGGCGCGATCGTGCCGGAACTGCTCGCCGACGGCAGCGTGCGCGTTGATATGGGCGAGCCCTTTCTGCAGCCAGCAGACGTGCCCACCACGCTGCAGGTCGGGCCGGCCGGCTTGCCCCAGGGCGAACTCGAAGCGGGTGGAGAAACCTTTGCCGTTGCGGCGGTGGGGATGGGCAATCCCCATCTCGTCATCCCGGTGGCCGCCGTTGAATACGTTGATCTCGAGCGCCTGGGTCCGCTCCTGGAGGTGGACCCGGCCTTCCCCGCCCGCGCCAATGTCCATTTCGTGGCCGTGCGGGCGGCTGACCACCTGGTGATGCGGGTGTGGGAGCGGGGCGCGGGCCCCACCCTGGCCTGCGGCACCGGAGCCTGTGCCGTGCTGGTGGCCTGCCATCGCCTGGGCCTGAGCGGGCCAGAGGCGCGGGTGGATCTGCCGGGTGGAACGCTGTGGATCCGCTGGGATCTACAAACCGGCCATCTGTTCATGGCCGGGCCGGCAGAACCGGCGTTTGATGGGGTGCTCGCCCCCGAGCTGCTGGGCCTGGAGCAGGCCCAGCCCGTTGCCGCTGAACCCTCTCTCCCAGCGGTGAGTGCCGAGCAGCCAGCGATCAACTGCTCCGTCGCTTGCGTTCAGGGCTGCCAGCAACCGGAGAACTGCCCCAGTGCTGAGGCCCGCGCCCGGGTCGACGCCCTGCTCAGCAGCCGTTCGCTCGATGATCTCGTTGCCATGGCCTCCGGATCGCTCGAATCCCGCAGCCGGGCCCGACTGGAGCGCGATGAGCCAGCCCAGGGTTGAGCCGCCGCTCTATCTAGACGCCTGTGCGACGGCTCCGCCGGCTGAGGCGGTGCTGGCGGTGATGGCCCAGGCGCAGGAGTCGGCCTGGGCGAATCCCTCCAGCCTGCATGGCTTCGGCCTGGCGGCTGCCGACAGCCTCGAACGTAGCCGTCAGGCGGTCGCGGCCAGCCTTGGAGCCGACCCCAACGGCCTCATTTTCTGCTCCGGTGGCACCGAAGCGGCCCATCTGGCGTTGCAAGGCGCTGCCGCAGCCCTGCCGCCTGGCCGCCTGGTGATCTCGGCTGTGGAGCATCCGGCCGTGACGGCCGCCGCCGCCGCCCTGGAACGGCTGGGCTGGCAGGTGGCGGTCTGTCCGGTCGACGGCTTCGGCCGGGTGCAGTTGGAGCCGCTCGATGCGCTGCTGGCCCCACCCACCCGTCTGGTGTCGGTGATCTGGGGGCAGAGCGAAGTGGGAACGCTGCAACCGATCGAGGCGATCGGACGGCGCTGCCGCGCCGCTGGAGTGGTGTTTCACACCGATGCGGTTCAGGTGGTGGGCCACCAACCGATCCAGTTCGAGACGATGCCGGTTGACCTGCTCAGTTTCACCGCCCACAAGCTTCAAGGCCCACGGGGCATCGGTGTGCTGCTCTGCCGCCCCGACCTGGAGCTGCTGCCTTTGCTGGCTGGCGGCGGCCAGGAGGCGGGACGCAGGGCCGGAACCGAACCGGTGGTGCTGGCGGCGGGGCTGGCTGAGGCCTTGCGCCTCTGTGATCAGCGCCTGCTGGCCAATGGTGGCATCGACCCGATCCAGGCGCGGCGTGATCGCTTGGCTGCGGCCTTGCTGGCCCTGCCGGGGCTGAGCCTGAGCGGCTGCCCGCAGCGCAGGCTGCCCCACCACATCAGCCTCTTGGTGGCAGATGACCAGGGCCGCCCGTTGCCGGGACGGTCGCTGGTTCAAGCCCTCTGGCGGCAGGGATTGGCGGTGAGCAGTGGCACGGCCTGTCAGCAGGGGCAAGCCAGGGGCAGCGCGGTGCTGGCGGCCATGGGATACAGCCCCGAGCAGGCGTCGAGTGGCGTGCGGCTCAGCCTTGGGCCCTGGTTGAGCGACCAGGACCTGGCGGCTGTTCCGGCGGCCTTTGAACGGGCACAGCAGGCGATGGCCACAGATTTCAGCCGGTAGGGTCAAATCCCCGAGACCCCCCAGGCGTGCTTCCTTCCGACCTGCGCAGCGCTGAAGCTGAAAGCCTCTGCGCCCTGCAATCTGCGCTCGATGCCACCGCAGAGGGCGGCACGGCCAGCCGTTGGACGATCGAGTTTCGCTTCCAGGGTCTGAAGATCCTGCCTCTGGCCTTGCGCTTTGGGGCGGCGTTGCAGGAGCAAGGGCTGCCGATGCGCCTGCTGTTCACCGATGCCGGTGCCACGGCCCTGGCCAAGCGGGACGCCCCTGATCTGGCCGGCTCGATCGCCAGCCTCGGCGATCAGATCCGGCTGCAGAAGGCAGCTGACCCGGAGGCTGAGCCTGGGGCTGAGCTCGTCACAGAGTTGCTGGTGTTGGTGGCACCGGCCTTGGCTGAGTACGAAGATGTTGACACGATCTGCCAGCAGCACCGTGGAGCCGTGCTGCTGCTGAACGGCAATCTGGAGGATGCCGCCATCGGCATCGGCAGTGTGGCCCGACAGCGCCGGCGGGGTTTCCTCTCCACCTGGAGTTGCGCCTATGCCCTGATCCCCCTGGCCGAGGCAGCCCTGCGGCGCTCGTTTCCCGATCCCTGGGGCCTCTACCGCCGGGATGCTGACGGCTATCGCTGGGTGGCGAACTTCGAACAGAAACCGGATGCCGAGCTTCAGGCCGAAGCCCTCAAACCGGGCCAGACCCCCTCAATGGCAGATGGTCTGAAGGCCCTCGATCGCTTTCTTGGCAGTCTCAGCAATTGAGCTCCTTGTCTGCGGGATCGGCTCTGGTGGGACCGGTTCGGCTGCGATCGGATCGCGCCGGGGGGTGGTGGGCTGCGGAGAAGCTCCTTAAGCTTGCGTGTCTGCAGATTTTTGATGGCCGCTGAGCTCAACAAACGCCGATGGTCCTGGAGCCTGATTGATCTCGGGGCCCTCACGGCGGTGTTGCTTGCCGTTGGCGGTGTGATCTGGAGCCCCAAGCTCAGTGGAGCTGTCGCCCAGGCCACCGGTGCCATGCAGCCCGTCCTGGTCACGGTGGATGTGCGCGGCGTGCCCGTTGCCGATCCAGCCGGGCTGATCGAGGCCGCCCGCGCGGAGGGCAAGGTCAACATCGTGATTCGCAACCAACCCCACGGCACGGTGAAGCTGAAGCAGATCTCTTCCCTGCAGCGCCGGCTTGTGGCTGTTCAGCCCGACGGCAGCGTCGTGACTGCCGTCGATCCGAACCAGGCGATGGTGGGATCCCTGGATGCCCGTTTTCTGCTGGAGGGACAGGGTCGTAAGACTGGCGGCGGCGTTGTGTTTGGCAACCAGAACCTGAAGATCGGCGCGCCGGTTGAGCTCGAAGGTGCCCAGTTCCGTGTCGGTGGCACGGTCAGCGGATTGCGTCTGGAGGACTCCTGAACCATGGCCACTTCCATCCGACGATCCGCCTCGCGCTCCCTGGGGATAGGCCTGGGGCTTGGCTTTTCCCTGCTGCCGCTCGCTCCACTGCGGGCGTTGCCTGTCTCGCCTGTTTCAGCTCTGCCGGTGGTCAGTCCGCAGGTCGGACTAACCCAGCTCCAGAACCAGGTCAGCTGTCCGGCCCTGCAGTCCAGGGTACTGGGCATCCTGGGTGGGCAGGCCAGCGTCTGGAGCGTGACGGTGGCCGACGGTTCCGGTCGGCTGCTGGCCGATGTCAATGGGCAGCGACCCCGGGTTCCAGCCTCGAATCAGAAACTGGTCAGTACCGCCTTCGCCCTCGATCAGCTCGGGCCTGATTACCGGCTGAGCACCAGGCTCTGGCGACTACCGAATGGCAACCTGCGACTCACTGGTGAGGGCGACCCCGACCTGGCCGTACCCCAGCTGCAGCGCATCGCCAAGCTGGCGCTCGGATCGGGCGGTGGCCCCGGCCAGGCGCAGGGCCCGGTGCGCCTGGAGCTCGCCGAGGAACCGGCCCAGGCCTGGTGGCCTCCTGGCTGGCACCAGGGCGATCGGGCCTTTGCCTATGGCGCCCCGATCACCCGGTTGGCGATTACCAGCAACGCCATTGAGATGGCCGTGGCCAATCCGCCGGGCCGGCTGCAGCGGCTGTTGGCCAATGAGCTCACCCGCCAAGGTGGCCAGGCCACCCAGCTGGCCGTTGTCCCGGCCCAAAGCCCCCTCCCCGAAGACTCTCAGCTGCTGCATGTGGAGCCATCGGCGCCGATGCACAACCTGCTCAGCCTGGCCAATTCAGAGAGTCACAACTTCACCTCCGAGGTGCTCTTACGCCAGGCCGGCGGCAGCTGGAACCTTCCCCAGAGCCGCAACGCCGCCAGCCAGTGGCTCGGCCAGCAGGGCTTGCCGATGCAGGGGGTCGTTCTCGTGGATGGCAGCGGTCTTGACCGCGGCAACCGTCTGACCAGCCGGTTTGTGGCGGCTCTGTTGCTGCGCATGGCCGAGCATCCTTTCGCTTCCCGTTACTGGGCGTCGATGGCGGTGGCGGGCAAGCGGGGCAGCCTGCGCAACCTCTACAAGGGCACCAGCCTCGATGGCCGTTTCTATGGCAAGACCGGAACCCTCACCGGGGTGCGTTCGATCAGTGGGGTACTCAATACCAGTGACGGCCCCCGTTACGTGAGCCTGATCTCCAACGGTGCCGGGTCACCCAACACCACGATCGGCCAGGTGCTGCGTCAGGTGCAGATCGTCAGCCTCTGCCAGCCGCCTGCTTGAGGCGTGAGGCGGCACGGCGGGCTCGGCTCATGGGAGCCTCAGACGAGGTTTTCTGGTCCAGCTCTGCCGATGGCGTCTCGTTCGTCTGAATCCGACCGAGTTCGCGGCGGCCGGCCAATACCACCTTGCTGAGGTCGCCGAGGCGCGTTTCGAGTTCGCCGAGCACCTGCTCGGCATAGTGATTGGCCCCGTCCTGGACGGCACCGGCTTCCTGGCGGCTGCGGCTGATTAAGGCCTCGCACTGCTGTTGGGTCTGCTGGCGGAACTGGAGGGCATCATTCTGGAGCCGTTCGGCCTCTGACTGGCTCTCGCGCTGGATGCGCAGGCCCTCGACGCGAATCTGTTCGAGTTCCTGCAGGCTCTGCTGGCGGGCGCGGTCATGCTGCTCGCCCAGTTGCCGCTTCACTTCCACGTACTCGGAATCGAGCTGTTGTCGGCGTTGCATCGCCTCCTGTTCCAGTTGCTGGCGACGGCTGCTGAACTGCTGTTCCGTCTGGGCCAGGCGGGTCTGGTGCTCTTGCTCGGCCTGGGCCACCTGCTGGCGCGTGCTCAGCAGCATCTGTTCGCATTGCTGGCGGGCCTGCTCGCGCATGTCCGCCACCTGGCGTTCAGCTTCCTGACGGATGGCCGCCGAATTGATCAGCTCCTCCCGTTCCTTCTGGGCCTGGGAGAGGAGTTCCTCGGCCTGCAGTCGGGTTTTGGCAATGAAGCTTTCCCGCTGCTTGAGCAGCTCCTCAGCCTGGGTGAGCTGGACCGGAATGGCATCCCGTACGGCATCCATCAACTCGATGGCGTCCTGCTCATTGACCAGACGGCCACCGCTGAAAGGAATGCGGCTGCCCTCAAGCACGATCTCCTCGAGTTGATCGAGTTGATCCAGCACGCTGATCCGGGGTTCAGCCATGGGAAGAGTGTGGAGTGATTACCGATTAAAGAGCCTGGTGAGATCCTCTGCCACTCCGGTGGGCACCATGTGACGCACGTCGCCGCCGAAACGGGCCACTTCCTTCACCACACTGCTGCTCAGAAAGCTGTGGTGGGCTGCAGTGGCAAGGAAAAGCGTCTCGACTTCCGTCGCCAGGCTCCGATTCGTGTGGGCGATCTGCAGTTCGAACTCGAAATCGGTCATGGCCCTCAGACCACGCAGGATGACGGCGGAGCCGGACTGCCGGGCGTAGTCGACGGTGAGGCCATCGAAGCTGCTGACTTCCACCGCACCGAGATGGAGCGTGGCCCGGCGGATCTGTTCAAGCCGTTGCTCAAGCGGGAAGCTGGCTTGCTTGGCCGGGTTGCGCAACACCGCCACCACCAGGCCATCGAAGAGGCGATCGGCCCGCTCGATCAAGTCGAGATGGCCCAGGGTGAGGGGGTCGAAGCTGCCGGGGTAGAGGGCCTTCATCAAGCGTGGGCGGCAGGGCGGTGTGGCTGAAGCAACGCCCTGCCACTGGGCCGGATCCTATGGGCCCGATTGATGGGCTCCACTTCACTGGCCCGGATGGCTAGGTGGAGGTTCCCTAGAGTTGTCTGACATTCCTGTTCAGATTTTTCCGATGGCTCCAGACACCAGCTCCGCCTCTGCCGCCGGCCTCGCTCTTGATGCGGCGGCCAAGAAAACCCTGTTGCGCAAGATTCCGCACGGCGTGTTCATCTGCGGTGTGGCCGAAGGGGAAGAGGTGAACGGCTTCACCGCCAGCTGGGTCACCCAGGGCTCCTTTGAGCCGCCGTTGGTGGTGATGGCCGTGCGGGCTGATTCCAGCAGCAACGGCATCATTCAGCGCACCGGTCGTTTCTCGCTCAACGTGCTCTCCGCTGACCAGAAAGACCTGGCAGCCGTGTTCTTCAAGCCCCAGAAGGGCATCGGCGGCCGCTTCGATGCCGCGCCGTTCAGCCTCGGTGCCCTCGGCCTGCCGATCCTCAACGAAGCCCTCGGCGCTCTTGAGTGCGTCCTGGTGGGTCAGGTGGCCCATGGCGACCACACGGTGTTCGTGGCCGAGGTGAAAACAGCGGTGCTGCATCGCGATGGTGCGGCCCTGGAGCTGGCCAGCACCGGTTGGCAATACGGCGGTTGATCACGGCGGCGCCCCTGCGCAAAGACCCTGCCCGGCTGGAGCAGCGCCTCAAAGAGCTGCCAGCCGAACCGGGCTGTTACCTGTTGCGCGATGCCGAAGATCGCATCCTCTACATCGGCAAGTCGAAGAGTCTGCGCAGCCGCGTGCGCAGCTACTTCCGCGACTCCCACGAGCTGAGCCCTCGCATCAGCCTGATGGTGCGCCAGATCTGTGAGATCGAGTTCATCGTCACCGACAGCGAAGCCGAGGCGCTGGCGCTGGAATCTAACTTGATCAAGGCCCACCAGCCGCACTTCAACGTGCTGCTCAAGGACGACAAGAAATACCCCTATCTCTGCATCACCTGGAGCGAGCCCTACCCGCGCATCTTCATCACCCGGCGGCGGCGGCTGCGCAGCCCCCTGGACCGCTTCTACGGCCCCTACGTGGATGTGGGCCTGTTGCGCCGCACCCTGTTTCTGGTCAAACGGGTGTTCCCGCTGCGCCAAAGGCCCCAGCCCCTCTACCGCGAGCGCACCTGCCTGAATTTCGACATCGGCCGTTGTCCGGGCGTCTGCCAGGAGAAGATCAGCTCAGAGGATTACCAGCGCACCCTGCGCAAGGTGGCGATGGTGTTCCAGGGCCGCAGCGACGAACTTCAGCAGTTGCTGCGCGCCCAGATGGAAAAGGTGGCTGAACGGCTCGATTTCGAGCAGGCCGCCCGCATCCGCGACCAGCTGGTGGGCCTCGAGCAGCTCACCGCCGACCAGAAGATGACCCTGGCCGATGGCTCGGTGTCGCGCGACGTGCTCGCCCTCGCCGCCGATCAACGCGTGGCGGCCGTGCAGTTGTTCCAGATGCGGGCCGGCAAGTTGGTGGGCCGGCTGGGGTACACCGCCGACGCCAGCATCGCCTCCCCCGGCGAGATCCTGCAACGGGTGCTTGAAGAGCACTACAGCCAGGTGGAGCCGGTTGAAATCCCTCCCGAGGTGCTGGTGCAACACCAGCTGCCCCGCCAGGAGTTGGTCGAAGACTGGCTGAGCGAGCGGAGGGGCCACAAGGTGCGACTGCTGCAGCCAAGGCGGCAGCAGAAGGCCGAACTGATCGAACTGGTGGAACGCAACGCCGCCTTCGAGCTGGCCCGCGCCCAGCGCACCGCCGAGCAGCATGCGCTGGCCACCGAAGATCTGGCCCAGCTGCTCGATCTGCCCGAGCCCCCTCGCCGCATCGAGGGTTTCGACATCAGCCACATCCAGGGCAGCGACGCGGTCGCCTCCCAGGTGGTGTTTGTTGATGGCCTGCCGGCCAAGCAGCACTACCGCAAGTACCGGATCCAGAGCAGCAGCATCACGGCCGGCCACTCCGACGACTTCATGGCGATGGCTGAGATCATGCGTCGCCGTTTTCGGCGCTGGTCCCAGGTGAAGGCCGAAGGGGCGAACCTGGCCGAGCTGCGGCGCCAGGCGAACACCCCGCTCCACACCGATGGTCTCGGCGACTGGCCCGACGTGGTGATGATCGATGGGGGCAAGGGCCAGCTCTCGGCGGTGATGGAGGCCCTGCGTGAGCTCGACTTGCACGAGGAGCTGGTGGTCTGCTCCCTGGCCAAGCAGCGCGAAGAGGTGTTTCTGCCCGGGGCGAGTACGCCGTTGGAGAGCGAACCCGAGCAGTTGGGCCTGCAGTTGCTGCGCCGCCTGCGCGACGAAGCCCATCGCTTTGCGGTCAGTTTCCACCGCCAGCAGCGGGGTGAGCGGATGAAACGCTCCCGCCTCTCCGACATCCCCGGCCTGGGCCCGAAGCGGGTGAAGGAACTGCTCGGCCATTTCCGCTCGATCGACGCCATCCAGCTGGCCAGTCCCGAGCAGATCGCTGCGGCGCCGGGTGTCGGTCCGGCCCTGGCGCGCCAGGTGTGGAGTTACTTCCATCCCGATGACCTCGAGCAGGCCGCCGAAGCTGAATCGACCAGCCCAGTGCTTGCCGGACACCTGGAGTGAAGGAACTCTCCTTTAGCGTGAAGTTCCTTTCCCCTGGCCTTGATGACGCTGCCGGCCCTGCCACCGGAGGCCTATCTCTGGTTCAAAACCCTGCACATCGTCGGGGTCGTGGTCTGGTTTGCAGGTCTGTTTTATCTGGTGCGTCTGTTCATCTACCACGTGGAGGCGGACAGCCTTGAGGAGCCTGTGCGGGCCGCTTTCAAGGCCCAGTACGCCCTGATGGAGCAGCGTCTGGCCAACATCATCACCACGCCAGGCATGGTGGTGGCGGTGCTGATGGCGGTGGGCTTGCTGATCGCCCAGCCGCTCTGGTTGAAACAGGGCTGGATGCACGCCAAGCTCGCCGTGGTTCTGGCCTTGCTTGCCTACCACTGGTTCTGCTACCGGCTGATGGGTCATCTACGCCAGGGGACCTGCGCCTGGAGTGGCCGGCAACTGCGGGCCCTCAATGAACTCCCCACCCTGATGCTGGTGTTGGTGGTGATGCTGGTGGTGTTCAAGGGCCAGTTCCCCACCGGGGCGGCCACCTGGTTCCTGGTGGCCCTGGTGGTGGCCATGGCCGGCTCCATCCAGTTCTATGCGCGCTGGAGGCGCTTGCGAGGGGAGCGGGAGGCCCTGGCCAGTGGTGGATGAAGTGGCGGTCGCAGGCTCTGCGGAGCATCCGCTTGTGGCCGTGTTGCGCGGCGTGGAGCCCTCAAGTTGCCCCGGCCGGCTGAATTTTCACTGTCACACCATCTGCAGCGACGGCAGCCTCGCTCCCGAGATTTTGGCGGACCAGGCGATTGAGCTGGGGCTGGAGCATTTTGCCGTCACCGATCACCACAGCAGCCAGGCCCTGGCGCCGATGCGGCGTCACCTGGATCGGCGTCGTCAGGCTGGAGAGACCGTCCCCATCCTTTGGAGCGGCGTCGAGATCAGCTGCCTGTTGGAGGGGTGTCTGGTGCATGTGCTCGGGCTTGGTTTCGACCCTGGCCATGCGGCGCTCGCTCCTTACCTGGCTGGCCGCGCGGTGGTTGGCGTGGCCCTGCAGGCCGGTGCGGTTGTCGAAGCGATCCACGCCTCGGCCGGTCTGGCTCTGCTGGCCCACCCGGCCCGCTATCGCCGCCCTTACCAGCAGTTGATCCGTGCCGCTGCCAGCCTTGGATTTGACGGAGCCGAAGCCTTTTACGACTACGAGCAGTCTCCCCGCTGGGCCGCCTCTCCACTGGTCTGCGCAGCGATCGCCGGTCAACTTGCCGACCTCGGCCTGCTGCACAGTTGCGGTACAGATACCCATGGGTTGAAGCTCTACGGCCGCTAGACTCGGGTCAATATTTTGATCTCCTCACCATGGGCTTACTCGATCGTCTGCTTGGAAAAGGCGGTGATGGTGGAGTCTTTTCTTCGAAACCCGCTAAGCCCAAACAGGAAAAGGCTGCCAAGAAAGAAGGCAGCTTCTTCCTTGATGCCGATTCCTCAGGCACCCTCGGCAATGTCAACTACATGCGCACGCCGAATACGATCCGCCATACTTTTCCTGGCAATGTTGAAAGTCCTGGCAATAAGGAAATCATCCAGCAGGTGGATTCGATGCAAGCCAGGATCGAATCCAGTAATGCTGAAACTGAAGTCAAAAGCAGTGTCAGACCTTCCCAGGGTTACAACGATGGTGTCCCCAAGAAGGTCAAGAAAACCTTCGTGGAGAGGATGAGCAGCGCCGAGTTGGACCGCCGCCTGCGTGGTTCGGCCGTTTCAGGGGTGAACACTCCTGGTGGGATCAGCCCCCGTCCAGCCGGCTCGGCGTCAGCCGAGTCCTCGACCAGCCAACAGCAGGGCGAGAAGCCCGGCGCGATCGATCCGTTCAAGGCGATGGCCAGAGAGATCAACAGCTGACGTTCAGGTTTCAACCAGGCTTTCACTGCTGAGCACCAACTGGCGCAGGTGCTCCAATTGGTACTCGCTGGCTCCCTGCCAAAAGCCCCGGTTGTGGGCTTCAAGCAGCCGTTCGCCCATGTCGCGCAGTGCCCAGGGATTGGCCTGGCGTAGGAACTTCAAGGTGTCCTCTGACTGCAGCCATTGCTCGCAGATGGCTCCATAACTCCAGTCCGGCACCCGGCCGGTGCTGGCGTCATAGGCAAACAGGTAGTCGAGGCTGGCGGCCAGCTCGAATCCTCCCTTGTAGCCGTGGGCCTTCATCCCCTCAATCCAGCGTGGGTTGAGCACCCGGGAGCGCAAAACCTTGTCGAGCTCGCGTTCCAAGCGGTGCAGCCGTGGCCTCTGGTGACGGGAATGGTCGCCGAACCAGAGGGCTGGAGCTGTGCCCCGCACCCGCTCGGTGGCCGCGCTCAGCCCTCCCTGGAACTGGTAGTAGTCGTCTGAATCGAGCAGGTCGTGCTCCCTGTTGTCCTGGTTGTGCAACACCACCTCCACCTGTTGGAGGCGTTGCTCCAGGCCGGCCCGATCGGGCACAGCCTCACAGCTTCCTCCTCCCCGGCTTTCGTAGCGCCAACCGCTCCAGTTCAGGTAGGCCTCGCCCAGGTCGGTGCGCTGCTCCCATTGGCCGCTGTCGATCAGGCCCTGCAGGCCAGCGCCGTAGGCCCCAGGCGCTGAGCCGTAGATCCGGGCGGCGTGCCCCTCGCGGCGGGCCGAGGCGGCCAGGGGATTCTCCTGCTCCGGTTCATCCAGCGCTGCGACCAGTGCCGTCGCCTGGTTCATCCAGCCAATCAATTGAGGAAAGGCATCGCGGAACAGGCCGGAGATGCGCAGGGTGACATCCACCCGCGGCCGTTGCAGCAGGCTGAGCGGGATCACCTCAAGCCCCACCATGCGCCGGGTGGGCCCGTCCCAGACGGGCCGGACCCCCATCAACGCCAGGGCCTGGCCGATGTCTTCGCCGCCATTGCGCATCGTGGCCGTGCCCCACACCGAGAGGGCCAGATGGGCGAGGTCGTCGCCCTGCTCCTGCAGGTGCAGTTCCAGCAGAAGTTCAGCGCTGCGGCGCCCCAGGTCCCAGGCGGCTTCGGTGGGCAGGCCGCGCAGGTCGACGCTGTAGAAGTTGCGCCCGGTGGGCAGCAGGTCTGGGCGGCCGCGGGTGGGGGCACCGGCTGGGCCGGCGGCAATCCGCTCCCCAGCCACGCCGGCGACGAAGGCCTGTCGTTCGGCTTCGCCACAGGCCAGCAGCCGCGGCAGCAGGGTTGTGGCGACCCGCTCGAGCACGGCGGCTGTGGCAGGCCCGGGGGTGGCGGGTTTTTTTGTGGCAGGCCCGGTCAGTGGGTCCCTGCCGGGTGCCGACGGCTGCTCCAGCAGTAGCTCTTTCAGCAGGCCGAGGGCCCGCTGCTCCAGCAGCTCAACCGCGTCGCCGCAGCAGCGCAAGCCAGACGCTGGGCGGCCATGGGCCGTGGCGGGCAGAGCAACGGTGTCGATCAGGGCTGCCAGCTTGTGCCGGTCGCTGGCGTCCAATGGGTCTTGCTCCAGATCCGCCCAGGGATCGAGAGCAAGACCCAGATCAGTGGCGAGCGCCTGGGTCAGACCGGCCCCTTCCGCCAGGGGCGGGCGAGCCAGGCAGAGCAGCAGTTCGGCCAGGGGCTCGGCGGCCGGCAGGGTGCCGTAGATGTGCAGCCCGGTGCGGATCTGGGCTTCTTTGAGTTCGCAGAGGTAGCCGTCGGCGGCCTCGAGGCGGGAATCGAGGCTGGCTTGCTGATCAGGCCGATCGCCGTCCTGGCTGGGGCCTGCCGGTAAGGCCATGGCGTCAAGCTGCTCGGCCAGGCGCTGGCGCAGGGTTTCCACCCGGGCCGCACCGAGCTGGCGGGCCTCCCAGTATTCGTCGAGCAGGGTTTCGAGCCGTTGCTGCGGTCCATGCAGCCCGGCCCGGCCAAGGGGCGGGGTGAGGTGATCGAGGATCACGGCCTGGGCACGCCGTTTGGCCTGGGAACCCTCACCGGGATCGTTGACGATGAAGGGGTAGAGATGGGGCATCGGCCCCAGCGCCCATTCCGGAAAGCAGTCGCTGGAGAGTCCGAGGCCCTTGCCCGGCAGCCATTCCAGGTTGCCGTGCTTGCCCACATGCACCACCAGCTGGCTGGCGGCCACCTGCCGCATCCAGAGATAGAGGGCCAGGTAGGCGTGGGTGGGTGGCAGGTCTGGAGAGTGATAGCTAAGGCTCGGGTCGCGGTCGTAGCCGCGCTCGGGCTGAATCAGCACCATCACAGCCCCGTAGCGCAGGCCGCGGATGGCAAAACCGGTTCCGCCGGCCGTGCGCTCCAGCCCGGCATCGTGCTCGGGTGGCCCCCAGCGGGCCTCCAGAACCGCCCGGCCCCGGGCCGGCAGGGTGGCGTACCAGGCCTGGTAGGTGGCTAGGGGCAGATGGTCGAGGGCAGGGCGGTGGCTGCTTTCCGGATCATTGCTGCGGCCGGCCAGCAGCAGCTGGATCAGGGCATCGCCGCTCTCGGGCAGGGGGCCTGCTCCGAGGTTGTGGCCGGCCTCCTGAAGCCAGCTCAGCATCAGGGCCGTGCTGGCCGGGGTGTCGAGCCCCACCCCATTGGCCACCCGACTGTTGCGGTTGGGGTAGTTGGCGAGTACCAGGGCCACCCTTTTCTGCGCCGGCGGCGTCTGGCGCAGCTCCACCCAGGCCCGCAGCAGCTGGGCGATCCAGTCGAGCCGCTCGGGATCGGGCCGGTAGCCGTAGAGCGCCGTGGTCAGCCCCTGATCGGCGCGCAGCAGCTCTTTGAAGGCCCCAACCCGCGTGGTGATGCGGCCATCGAGTTCGGGTAGGGCCACCTGCAGGCTGAGGTCGAGAGGGCCCAGGCCGATGCTGTTGCGTTGCCACTGGTCACGGCCCTGGGTGCTGCAGAGCAGTTGCAACACCGGCACGTTCAGGGCCTCCCAAAGCGGAGCCCCAAGTCCGGCCTCCTCGAACTGCACCGAAGCGAAGGAGGTTCCGCACAGCACCACCTCCACTTGCTCCCGGCCGAGCAGATCGGCCACGCCCCGTTGCACGGCCGGATCCCTCAAGCCGCTCACCCAAAGGGCCCTGGGGCAGAGGCCCTGGCCCCGCAAGGCCAGCAGAGTGGCTTCAACCAGGGCCGTGTCGCCGGCCTGCCACAGGGCCCGGTAGAGCACCAGGCCCACTCTCGGCCCGGGGTCCTGGCGCCAGTCATGGGCCAGGGGGTCGGCGAGGGGGACCACCGCGGGAGGTTCCACCGTTAGCCCGGCCATCAGGGCGCCAAGGGCGATCAACACCTGGCGCAGATTGTCGCGGCCACCCTCCCGCAGGCCGTGGCCGATGGCGAGGCTGAGCCCCGGCTCCACCGTCCCGAGGCTGGCCAGGGCCACTTCCTCTTCGGCGGTGCCGGCCACCACCAGCAGCTGTCGTTTCGGGCCCGCAGCCGCCCAGTCCCCCAGTCGCTCCAACCCGTAGCTCCAGTGCCCCCGCCCGCCCAGCAGGCGCACCAGCACCACCTCGGTGCTGGCCAGGCTGGTGCTGAGGTAGTGATCGATCGCGGCGGGATGGAGCAAGGCCGAAAGGTTCAGGCCTCGCACCCCCCGCGGCATCAGGGCGGGTTCGCTGGCGAGCAGGTCCGCCAGGCTCTGCAGATCGCTGTCGGCGCTGCTGAGCACCAATAACGGTGCGGAGGGCTGCTCAACAAGCAGCGGGCCCTCCTCTTGATCGGAGAGGCCTGGAACGGAGGCAAGCCGGTGCATCGCCCCATCCTCGGCCCTGGCGGTGAGAAGATCGGGGCAGCGCGTCTCGTCGACGCCACTCGCTCCGCCTCCTCACGACGCGAACCTGCATGCAAGAGTTTCTGCCCTACGCCTGGTTCGGGGGGCGCTGCGTTCCTTTCGCGGAAGCCACGATCTCCGTGGCCACCCACGCCCTCCACTACGGCACCGGGGCCTTCGGCGGCATGCGCGCCCTGCCCAATCCCGCCGACCCCAACGAAATCCTGCTGTTTCGGGCCGATCGCCATGCCCGCCGCCTCAGCCAGAGCGCCAGGCTGCTGTTTGCTGAACTGAAGGAAGAAACGATCCTTGATGCGATCGTTCAGTTTCTGCGGGCGAATCGCCCCACCACACCGATCTACCTGCGGCCGTTTGTGTACACCAGCGATCTCGGCATCGCGCCGAGGCTGCACGACATCGAAACCGACTTCCTGATCTACGGCATCGAGCTCGGCGACTACCTCTCCCCCGACGGGGTGAGCTGCCGCTTCAGCAGCTGGTGTCGCCAGGAAGACCGTTCCCTGCCCCTGCGCGGCAAGATCAGTGGCGCTTACATCACCAGCTCCCTCGCCAAAACCGAAGCCGTCACCAGTGGCTTCGATGAGGCCCTGCTGCTCAACAGCCGCGGCAAGGTGAGTGAAGCCAGCGGCATGAATCTGTTCATCGTCCGCGATGGCCAGCTGATCACCCCGGGGGTGGATCAGGACATCCTCGAGGGCATCACCCGCGCCAGCATCCTCGAGTTGGCCCAGGATATGGGCATCCCCACCCTGGAGCGGGCGGTCGACAAAACCGAGCTGTTCATCGCCGATGAGGTGTTCCTCAGCGGCACCGCCGCCCGGGTCACGCCGGTGCGGCGGATCGAAAGCACCGAGATGCCCGCCGATCGGCCGGTGATGGAGCAGCTCCGCCTGCGGCTCACGGCAATCACCCAGGGCCAGGACCCCGCCTACGACCGCTGGGTGACGCGAATCCGCCTTGAAGAGTGAACGTTTCGCCCCGGTTCCAAAGCCAAGGGCGATTTCTAGACTGATCGCCCAGAAACTGCTGGCATGACGACATTGGTGGCTCCGATTGCAACCCCAGCGGCCCGGACGATGGGGTTCATCGAGAGGCTGCATGCACCGGAGCGGCCGGTGCTGGTCTTCGACGGTGCCACCGGCACTTCCCTGCAGCAGATGGATCTCAGCGCCGCTGATTTCGGCGGCGCTGCCTTGGAAGGTTGCAACGAAAATCTGGTTTTCACCCGCCCCGACGCGGTACAGGCGGTGCATCGCCAGTTTCTGGCGGCCGGTTGTGATGTGATCGAAACCGACACTTTCGGGGCGGCCTCGATCGTGCTGGTGGAGTACGGCCTGGAGGATCGGGCCTTTGCAATCAACCAACGGGCTGCGGAACTGGCCAGGGAGGTGGCACTCGAATTCAGCACTGCCGATCAGCCCCGCTATGTGGCGGGCTCGATCGGGCCCACCACGAAGCTGCCCACCCTGGGGCACATCGACTTCGATGCGATGAAGGCGTCGTTCCAGGAGCAGGCGGAGGGATTGATCGCCGGGGATGTGGATCTGCTGCTGGTGGAAACCTGCCAGGACGTGCTGCAGATCAAGGCGGCTCTGCAGGGCATCGAGGCCGCCTTCAGCTCTACCGGCCAACGACGGCCCTTGATGGTGTCGGTCACCATGGAAACAACCGGCACCATGCTGGTGGGTTCAGATATCGCTGCTGTGGTGGCGATTCTTGAGCCTTTCCCGATTGACATTCTCGGCCTCAACTGCGCCACCGGCCCTGAGCAGATGAAGGAGCATGTGCGCTACTTGAGTGCGCACAGTCCGTTTGTGGTGAGCTGCATTCCCAATGCCGGCTTGCCCGAAAATGTGGGCGGCGTTGCCCACTACCGGTTGACGCCCCTGGAGATGAAGATGCAGCTGATGCACTTCGTGGAAGATCTCGGGGTTCAGGTGATCGGCGGCTGCTGTGGCACCACACCAGCCCATATCGGCGCCCTGGCGGAATTGGCCCAGGATCTTCATCCCAAACCACGGCAGGTGAGGCTGCCGGAACAGCAACTCAGCCGCCCGGCCCTGCAGAGCGAACCTGCAGCGTCCTCGATCTATGGCATCACGCCCTATCAACAGGACAATTCCTTCTTGATCATTGGCGAGCGACTCAACGCCAGCGGTTCCAAGAAGGTGCGTGAACTGCTCAATCAGGAAGACTGGGATGGCCTGGTTGCCCTGGCTCGCGGCCAGGTGAAGGAGAATGCCCATGTTCTCGATGTCAATGTCGATTATGTCGGCAGGGATGGCGAGAAAGATATGCACGATCTGGTCAAACGGCTGGTCACCAATGTGAATCTGCCGTTGATGCTTGATTCCACCGAGTGGCAGAAGATGGAGGCCGGCCTCAAGGTGGCTGGTGGCAAGTGCATCCTCAATTCCACCAACTACGAAGATGGCAATGAGCGCTTCTTCAAGGTACTGGAGCTGGCGAAGCGCTACGGGGCTGCGGTGGTGGTGGGAACGATTGATGAAGTGGGCATGGCGCGCACGGCAGAAGGCAAGTTCGCCATTGCCCAGCGGGCCTATCGCGACGCCCTTGAATTCGGCATTCCTGCCCACGAAATTTTCTACGACCCGCTCGCCCTGCCGATCTCCACCGGTATCGAGGAAGACCGGGGCAATGGTGCCGCCACGATCGAGGCGATCCGGCGGATCCGGGCCCAGCTTCCCGGCGTTCATGTGGTGCTGGGGGTGAGCAACATCAGTTTTGGTCTCTCTCCAGCCACCCGAATCGTGCTCAATTCGGTGTTTCTGCACGAGTGCTGCAGCGCCGGTCTTGATGCGGCGATCATCAGCCCCGCCAAGATTCTGCCTCTGGCCAAAATCAATGACGACACCAAGCAGGTTTGTCTGGATCTGATCAACGATGCCCGCCGTTTTGATGGGGACGTCTGCACCTACGACCCCCTGGCAGAACTCACCAAGATGTTCGAGGGGGTGAGTGCCCGGGAGGCCCGCGAATCGGGCCCATCCCTGGCGGATCTGCCGGTGGACAAACGCTTGAGCCAGCACATCATTGATGGCGAGCGCATCGGCCTGGAGGTCGCCCTCAACGAAGCACTCACGGGCTACCCGCCGTTGCAGATCATCAACACCTTCCTGCTGGATGGCATGAAAGTGGTGGGTGAGCTGTTTGGCTCCGGCCAGATGCAATTGCCGTTTGTGCTGCAGAGCGCTGAAACGATGAAAGCGGCGGTGGCTTTTCTTGAGCCTCATATGGAGAAGACGGAAGGGGAGCGGCGGGCCAAGGCCAAATTCCTGATCGCCACGGTGAAAGGCGATGTGCACGATATCGGCAAGAATCTAGTTGATATTATCCTCACCAATAATGGTTATGAGGTGATCAATCTGGGCATCAAGCAGCCTGTTGAGGCGATCATCGAAGCCCAGCAACTGCACCAGGCTGATTGTATTGCCATGAGTGGGCTGCTGGTCAAATCGACCGCTTTCATGAAGGACAATCTTCAGGCCTTCAACCAGGCTGGCATTGCCGTGCCGGTGATCCTCGGTGGTGCCGCTTTGACGCCTCGCTTCGTCAACAAAGACTGCCGCAGTGTCTACAAGGGTCAGGTGATCTATGGCCGTGATGCCTTCTCGGATCTGCGCTTCATGGATGCCCTGGCCGAAGCCAAACAGGCCGGCCACTGGGACGACCTGCAGGGATTTCTCGCCGGCATTCCTGAAGGTCTGGGCCTGGGCAGCGAGCCTGAACCTGCCAGCGACGAGCAGACGTCAGAGACCAGCACCTCTGCAGAGGGCTCCCCAGAGAACGGCCTCTCCGCCGAAGCGGCAGCTGAGCGGCCCGAAGGCGCCAGTGCAGCCGGTTCGCTGCAGTCTCACCTGGAGCAAAACTTGGAGCGCTCCGAGGCCGTTCCCGAGGAGCCGGCGATCAGGCCGCCCTTTCTGGGCAGCCGCGTGCTGGATGAAGCGCAGATTCCCTTGGCTGAGGTGTTCGCCTACCTCGATCGCAATGCCCTCTTCGCCGGCCAGTGGCAGTTGCGCAAGACGAAACAGCAGAGCCGGGACGACTACGAGCAGATGCTGGCCGAGAAAGCCGAACCCATCCTGACCGGCTGGATCGAGCGCTGCCTCCAGGAATCCCTGCTGACCCCCCGGGTGGCCTACGGCTATTTCCCCTGCGGTCGGGAGGGCAACAGCGTTGTGGTGTTTGATCCGGCCAATCCTGGCGTGGAGCTGGGCCGCTTTGTGCTGCCCAGGCAGCGCGCTGGCAACCGCTATTGCGTCGCCGACTTCTACCGGGATCTCGACGATGGCCGCCCCACCGACTTACTGCCGATGCAGGCCGTGACCATGGGTGAGGGGGCCAGTGCCTTTGCCCGGGAGTTGTTTGCCGCCGACCGCTACACCGACTACCTCTACTTCCATGGTCTGGGCGTGCAGATGGCCGAGGCCCTCGCCGAATGGGTCCACGCCCGCATCCGCCTGGAGCTGGGGTTCGGCAGCGAGGAACCTGCCCTCCTGCGCGACGTGCTGGCCCAGCGCTATCGCGGCAGCCGCTACTCCTTTGGCTACCCGGCCTGCCCGAACGTGGCCGATTCACGCCCCCAGCTCGACTGGCTGGGGGCGGAGCGCATCGGCCTCTCGATGGATGAGAGCGACCAGCTGGAGCCCGAACAGAGCACCACCGCCCTGGTGGCTCTCCATTCCCAGGCCCGCTACTTCAGTGCCTGAGAAGCAATCAGCAGGGGGAGTGGCAGGCTGAGGAGGTGTCTTCCTGTTCTGTGATGGCGATGGCCGGTCCTGATGGCGTTGATGCGGCGATCGCCGCTGGAGTTGATCTCGATGGAAGCCCCATTCCCGCTGAGATGCTCAGCCTTTACAACGAGGTGATGGCGCTGGAGGCCCAGCGGGCCCGCAGCGGGGTGCGCAAATCAATGCGCAACAGGGTGGTGAAGACCGGCGCCAAGCATTTTGATCAAGCCAGCCTGAATGCCCGGCTTCGTTCAGCCGGCTGGGATGGCCTCAAGGACAAAGAAATCGCCTTCTTCTACAGCTGAGATCCAGGTCACCGGGGGCCTTAAGGCCTCAAAGGTCCTGGAGGCTGTCGATGACCGTTTGCTGAAAAGCCTGCAGGTTGGTGGAATCGCTCAGATCCAAGCCCTCGCCGGCGGCGTTCTGGCTGAGCTCCTGGAAGTGGAAGGCGCCTTCCCCATGGGCAAGGAACTCCATGGCGGATGTTTCACCGCTCTCCTTGAAGGCGTCGTGCAGGGCCATGAAGGCCGCATCCTCGGTGAAATCCCAGCTCATGAAGGTGTCAAGGAAAGACGGTTCAAGGAAAAGCGGTTCAAGTAAAGACGGTGGGGCAAGAGGAAGAGAGTCTTCTTTAGCAGCTCCACTGCATGACCTTTACTGCCTTCCCCCCCGACTTCGTCAACCTCTCGGCGGCGATTCGTGGGCTCTCCCAGTCAGAATTCCATTCAGCAGCACCTTTTCGATTGGATCCCTCTCCCCTTCCCACCAGCCCGAATCCCGCTGGCGAACAGGCTTTGAGCGTGCTTGGAGAGCCCCTGGAGATCTGCAGCTGCCAGCCCCTCACCGGTTGGCGCCGTGACGGACGCTGCCGCACCGACAGCAGCGACCTGGGTCAGCACACGGTTTGCTGCGTGGTCACCGAAAATTTTCTGAGCTACAGCCGCTCCCAGGGCAACGACCTCAGCACACCGATGCCGGCCTATGGCTTCCCTGGCCTCAAGCCAGGAGATCACTGGTGCGTCTGCGCTGCTCGCTGGCTGGAGGCCCATCAAGATGGCGTCGCTCCACCGGTGTGCCTGGAAGCCACCGAACAGTCGGCCCTGCAGATCATTCCGCTCGAATTGCTGCGCCAGACGGCCGTGAAGGCGTAAGAGCCAAGGCCTAGGCGGCTGGCCTGGCCTGCTCACCAGGGAATCTCGGCCCCGTTCCAAGCCAGGAATCGCCCGCTCTGCTCCGGTCCCTGCACCTCCAGCACGTCCAGCAGCTGGCTGGCGGCCCGTTCCGGGCTGAACAGCCGCTCGGACGGTACCGAAGCCCGGAACGGCGCCGAGAGCGGCGTTTCCGTGGTGCCGGGATGGAGCAGCGACACACAGGCCAGAGGAAGCCGCCGCTGCCACTCCAGCGCGAGGCAACGCAGGAACTGGTTCTGGGCCGCCTTGGCTGCGCGGTAGCCATACCAGCCGCCGAGCTGGTTGTCACCGATGCTGCCCACCCGGGCCGAGAGGCTGGCGAACAGCACCGGCTCGCTGCGGCTCAGCAGCGGCTCGATCGCCTTTGCCAGCAGCAGGGGCCCGTAGGCATTGACGGCAAACAGCTGCTCAAGGGCCTGGCGGTTCACCTGGCGCAGGCGTTTCTCCGGCTGCAGGCCGCTTTGATGCAACAGGCCTGCGGTGTTGATCACCAGTCGCAACGAGGAGCGCAGCGGCTCGAGCGCCAGAGCGAACCGCTCCAGGCTGGAGTCATCAGTCAGGTCGAGCGCCACGCTGCGCACGCCTGTGGCGGGGTCGTCCGGGCCTGGGCACCAACCCTGACGGCTGGCGGCCCAGAGCGTCAGGCCGGGGGCCCGGCGGCCCAGTTCAGCCAGCAGGGCCCGACCGATGCCGCCGCAGCCGACCACCAGGGCGTCGCCCCGCCAATGCCGAAGGCCGTGGGCCCCGTCGGCACTGGGGTTCAGGGCTGAGGCCATGACCAATTCCCGCTCTTGGATGTCGCATGATGGCGGGATGGCGATGCGGATCGGCGTTCTGGGACAGGGTGCATGGGGCCGAACCCTCTCCGGTTTGTTCGAGCAACAGGGCCATCGGGTGCAGCGCTGGTCCCGCACGCATCGAACCGACCCGGCCAGCCTGCTAGGGGGCCAGGACCTGATCATCTGTGCCGTGGCCATGGCCGGTGTTCCCTCGCTCGCTCGCCAGCTGGAGCCGGCCTGGCCGGATGGTCTGCCGCTGTTGAGTGGCACCAAGGGCATCGACCTGGAGCAACAACTCACCGCCTCCCAGGTCTGGCAGCAGAACCTGCCGAGTATGCGCAGTGTGGTGCTGAGCGGACCGAATCTGGCCACCGAGCTGGAGCAGGGCCTACCGGCCGCCAGTGTTTTGGCTTCCTCCCATGCCGCCCTTGCCGCTGAACTCCAGCGTGAGCTCAGTAGTGATTCGTTTCGCCTCTACACCAACAGCGATCCGGTGGGCACCGAGTTGGCTGGAGCCCTGAAGAACGTGATGGCGGTGGCGGCCGGAATCTGCGATGGGCTCGACCTGGGCACGAACGCCAAGGCCTCCTTGCTCACACGGGGTCTGGCCGAGATGGGCCGTCTGCTGGTGGCCATGGGCGGTGCCCCCGCCACCCTCTACGGATTGGCCGGGTTGGGCGATCTCCTGGCCACAGCCAACAGCTCCTTGAGCCGCAACTACCGCTTCGGTCGCCTGATGGCGCAGGGGGTGAGCGCAGCCGAGGCCAGGGAGACCCTCCAGGCCACCGTGGAGGGGCCGATGACTGCCAAGGCGGCCATGGCGCTGGCCCGCCAGCACGATCTGAGTCTGCCGATCTGTGAACAGGTGGTGGCCTTCGTCGAGGGGCTATCCACGGCCGATCAGGTGCTCAGAATCCTGATGGAGCGGGAGCTCGGCCAGGAGAAGCGATGAGAGGCCTTCCAGACGGGGCCACTCCGCCGGCCGTGCTGATCAACGCGTTCGCCGAAACCCTGGAGCAGGGCAATGGGGCGGCGGTGGTACTGCTCGACAAACCGGCCTCAGCAGCCTGGATGCAGTCGGTGGCCTCCTGTTTCAAGCAATCAGAAACGGCCTTCCTGCTTCCCATGGCCGCCCTAGAGATCCCTGGCCCGGGCCAGGACCCTGCCCCAAACCCTGATCAGCCGGCGTGGGCCCTGCGCTGGTTCACGCCGAGCTGTGAGGTGCCGCTCTGCGGCCATGCCACCCTCGCCGCCACCTTGGCGTTGGCCCACTGGAAGCGATTGGCTCGGGGATCGGCCAGCTGTTTTCAGACCCGCAGTGGCGGCCTGACGGTGCGTTGCCACCCCGACCACCCCGAGGGCGAGGGCCTGACCAGCAGATCCAGTGCTGGTTCCGCCGATCTGGTCTTGCCTGCATCGCCCCTGGAGGCCTGCCCCTTGCCCCAGGATCTCTCTGCTTTTCTCGGGGTTTCCCTGCAGGCCAGCTGGCGGTCCGACCTGGGCTATTGGGTCGCCCTGCTGGCTGAAGCCGCCGACCTCGCGAGCTTGGATGGCCAGGCCTTTGCGCTGGCTCTGGCCGGTGAGCTGCGCGCCGGCCTTGTATTGATGCAAGGCTGCCCGAGTGGCGAAGGACGGCCGCTGGTGATGGGGAAGCCAGCCGACTACCAACTCCGCTTCTTCGCGCCTGGCCTGGGCATCAGCGAGGATCCGGTCACCGGCTCAGCCCATGCCCTGGTGGCCCCGTGGTGGTGCGCCCAACGGCAACGCCGCCAGGTGGTGGGCTGGCAGGCGTCGAGCCAGGGGGGCGGAATGCTCTGCGAACGGCTGTCTTCAGGCATGATCCAGTTGACAGGCTCGGGGCGATTAATTTGGGATGGCGTCCTGATAACTGGCTGCGCCGCTGGCGCGACCGCCGAATGGCGGCGGTGCCTTCCAGGCAGCTGAAGCAATTTTTACTGGGCGCTCCCCTGGGCGTGTGTGCCATTGGTGTGGGCTTCCTGGCCCAATCGTTCCGCCCTGCCCCGCCAATTCCCGACGACCGCGTCCTTGATGCGCTGCTGCCGGCCGTCACCGAACCTGCCAAAGATCAGGCCGTCGAAGAGCGCCGCCTCGAAGCCATCGAGGCCCGCCGCGCCGAGCCGGCTCCTTCTGCTCCCGGCCTGCCAGATGGTGCAGCAACCCTGGTGGAGCCGGCCCCCGGTCAGTCCGTTGCCCTGGAGATCCGCGTGGCGCTGTTGCGGCAGGTCGGCCAGCCCAGTCTCACGGCCACCGGTCCTTGGACGCTGCGCAGCAGTGACGGAGACGTTCTGCTCCAGGGAGCCGCCCAGACACCGCTGGCACTCGCGGCCCTGCCAGCGGGGGCCAACGGCCTCTGGCTCTCCACCACTGCTGGCTCTGCCCTGCTGGTCAACGGCCAGGCCTACGAGGGCCGGATTCGCTTGCTTCGCACGGGCGATGGCCTGACTCCGGTGAACCATCTTCCTCTGGAGCGCTATTTGATGTCGGTGGTGGGAGCGGAAATGCCTAGCTCCTGGTCGATCCAGGCCCTCAAGGCCCAGGCGGTGGCGGCCCGCTCCTACGCCCTGGCGCATATGGCCAGACCTGCCGACCCCCACTGGCATCTGGGGGACACCACCCGCTGGCAGGCCTACCGGGGCTTGGCTTCGGTCACGGACCGCACGGCCGAAGCGGTCAGGCGCACCGATGGGCTCATCCTCAGCTACCAGGGGGGAATTGTTGAAAGCCTCTACGCGGCCAACAGCCAGATCACCGTGGAGGCCCATGGTCATCTGGGCGCCAGCATGAGCCAGGAAGGCGCGCAAGAACTGGCCCTCAGTGGCCTGACCTACAACCAGATTCTCGGCCGTTACTACCAGGGAGCCTCCCTGGCCAGGCTCCAGATCGGTGCCAAGAACTGAGCGCCTCTGGCAGGCGGCCCTGGAGCGCAGCGACCAGGCTTGCCGCCAGGGCAGTTTAGTCCCCCTGATCACCCGCCTCGTCAGCCCAGAGGGCTGGGCTCCGTTTCAGTTGCGTCGCCTCTGCTCCGCCACGCCGAAACATCTCAGGGCAGCAGGTCCCCGCGCCAATCCCTTCCTGCCCTGGGAACCCCCGCTGGAAGTGGAGCGCCTGGGCGAAAGCCATGTGCTTCTGCTGAACAAGTATCCGGTCCAGGCGGGACACGTGCTGCTGATCACCCAGAGGTGGGCTGCGCAGAACGACTGGCTGGAGGCGGCCGACTGGCGGTCTGTGCTGGCCGTGGATCAAGACACCACCGGGCTGTGGTTCTTCAACAGTTCTGCCCAGGCTGGAGCCAGCCAACCCCACCGTCACCTTCAGCTCTTGCCCCGCCACAGGGGGGAGCCTTCCTGCCCGCTGGAGCCTGCCCTTCGCGCCCAGCTTCGCGGTGATGCGGCGCCCTGGCCCTGGCTGTATCAGCTCAGGGCCAGGGCAGCGGGGGAGACCGCCTCTGACCTGGC
Source organism: Synechococcus sp. SynAce01 (assembly GCF_001885215.1). Classification (GTDB taxonomy): domain Bacteria; phylum Cyanobacteriota; class Cyanobacteriia; order PCC-6307; family Cyanobiaceae; genus Regnicoccus; species Regnicoccus frigidus. The sequence goes on from NZ_CP018091.1 coordinate 2,526,076, forward strand.
GACCCACTACCGCGAAGGGGCGATCGCCCTGGGCCTGGGGGATCCCGCCGCCGCCGGAACCCCTCCGCCCCCCTACAACCTGCTGTTCTGCCGTGAGTGGTTCCTGATGATTCGGCGGCGCCAGGAGCATGTGGCCGGCTTCAGCATCAATGCGCTCGGCTTTGCCGGTTATCTGTTGTTGACCGAGCACTCCAATCTGGACTGGTTGAAGGCCCATGGACCCTGGGCCCTGCTTGAAGCGGTGGCCACCAAGGTTCCGTGATTTCACGGTTGCCAGATCGAAGCGACGGGGATCTTTGTGGAAAAGGAAGCGGCGTCCAGCGCCCTCCCCAGTTCCCATCCCATTGATCGATTGCTCCGCTCCCTTATGTCCCACCCCATCGCTGTGGATTTCGGCAAGACCGACTCGGTCGCTGCCGAGAAGCTCAACCAACGCAATCGCCGCGTGGCCAGCTATCGCGAGTTGGTCCGGCCCATTGCCCTTCACTACAGCGCTCTGAGCCCCGAGTGCGCCGACGACCTTATCCAGGTTGGCCTGCTTGGTTTGATCCGGGCCGCTGAGCTTTTTCTACCCAGCCTGGGGACGCCGTTTTCAGCCTTTGCCCGGCAGCACATCCGCGGTGCCATCCTTCATTACTTGCGAGATCAGGCGGCGCCGATCCGGTTACCCAGGCGCCAGCAGGAACTCGAAGACCGCTTGCGCCAACTGAAGCGGACCTGGCCCATGCAGGCCGGCCGCGAACCCAACGCCACGGAGATCTGCGCCGCCTTGGGCTTGGGCCTGACCCAGTGGCAACGGTTTGAGCAGCTTCGCGGCCTGGCCAGACCGGTGTCTCTTGATCTCCACGGGATTGAGTTGGCCGCTCCAGACCAGCCCGCAAGCGCTGGCTCAGGGGCTGAGGAAGGAAGGGCCATGGCGGTTCTCGAGGGGCTCGATCCCGGCCTGCAAGCGGTGGTCAGGCGGGTGGTCCTGGAGGGCTGCAGTCTCCGGCAGGCCGCCAAAGCGATGAATGTCAGTCCGATGACCGTTCACCGCCGCCTGCGCACGGCTCTCGTCGAGCTCAGGAGCCGACTGAAGGAATCAAGCCAGGATCTTAGTTCTGAGTTGAGGGTCCATCCCGGTGCATCTGTTGCTCCAGCGTGTTGATGGCCGCGCTGACAGCCGCCAACTGCCGTTCCACACCGTCGCGCCAGAAGGTGAGCATGCGCAGCTTGCGCTCCTGGTAGGCACGGCGACTGGCCTCGGGGTCACTGTTGCTGCCGGAGCAACAGCCGAAGGAGGGGAACATGGAAAAATGGTTCAGGACCAGACGGTTCTAGCGACCGTTCAGCGGTTGCGGTGAAGGCTTGAATCGACCTGTGCCATTATCAACCGCTAGTGAGATCCCCTGTCTGCGCGCAGCCAGATCAGTACAGCCGGATCGATCAGCACAGAACCAGTCTTTCGGTTGTTGGATCGCTTGAATTTCAGAAACGACTTTGCCGTCTCCAGGGGATGCGTTCTTTCCCTCACCGTGGCCCTCTCCGGCGCCGCCGTTCTTCAGGTCGCTCCGGCCCAGGCCTATGTCTCGCTGATGGCGGGCCAGTCTGCCCGCCCCCTCAATGGCACCTTCAACAAGGTGCCCGTGCTCCACTCCAATCAGCCGGAGGAGGTGTTCGGACCCGGCATCTTGATCAACACCGCACCGGGTTCCGCCTGGGCCCGGGAGACCGGCCAACGGCTCGACAATGCCACCTTCACCTTCAACGGTGAATTTGGCCTGCATGCCCATCACAAGTATTTCCCTGAAGATGCCAGCCGCCTGGGCGGACGCTATGTGCGCGGCAAGCTGACGATTGCCACCATCGTGATCAATCCGGGGGCGAAGCCTGTCGCCCTGGAGTTCGACCGTGGTGCTGTTCGCAACAGTTTCGAGGCTCCCTATTTAGGCAACCACCTGATGGGAGTGAAGCCGTTGGGGCCGCGGCCCTGGAACACCGGACCGGGTGATGCCACAGCCGTGATCATGCTGCGCAATCAACTGGATTCGAAGATGCCTGCAAGCTTCGTGATCCCTCCCAAGAGCCGGGCCGTTCTCTTCCACACCCGGCTGCCGGCCCGTGGCATTGCCAACGGCCTGTTGCGGGGGCGCAGCGACGGACCGTTCCAGATGGCGGTCATCGCTGCGGAGGATCCCAAGACCGATGCCGACCTGATTGCCGTCCTTGATCAGGGTGTGCTTGCTCCAGGCCGCACCTATCTAGATATGTTGCCCAAAATCAATGATGGCAGGGTGTTCTCCCGGGTCGGTGGTGTGGCCCTCGGTGATGCCTATGAGGCCCGTCTCAGCCACGATCTCAGCAGCGGTCCACTGCATGTGCCGCTCACCAGCACCCCTCGCCACAATTTCGGAACCCGTGACGTCCAGGTGAATCAGCTGGCCAGCCGCATGCTGGATTCGGCTCTCGACAACATCGGCACCTACGGCGTGCGTTTTGATGTCAATCTCGATCTCAAAGGCAGCGGGCCCTACGAGTTGGTTCTCAGCCATCCGACAGCTCCTGGCAAGCAATTCACCGCCTTTCGCGGTTCGATCGGCATCGAAACCAGCGAGGGCTACCGCGAAGTTCACGTGGGCATGCAATCCGGGGAAAGCCTTTCCCTGGGTTCACTCAACATCTCCCCCGGGGTGAACAATCCGCTGAGGGTGAGCCTGGTTTATCCGGCTGATGCCACGCCTGGCCACTTACTCAGTGTTGTTCCGGCCTCTCAGCTCGCCCAGCTGCGTCAGCGCGAGCGCCAGGTGGAGGTTGCCCGCGCCGAAGCGGCAGCAGCAGCAGCGAGAAAAAGGACAGCTCCTCCAGCTCCCCCGGCCGTGGCCGGCACCGCCAGACCGCCTGTCGTGGCCCCTGCCCCCGCACCCGCGCCGGCGGCCAACAGGCCAGTCAGGCCAGCCACACCCAGGGTCAATCCCTCCCCGGCAACTCCCAGGCCTCCCCTCCTGCCTCTGGGCCGTCCGGCCGTGATCCCCGCCTGGATGCAGCCCTTACCACCCTTACCCTTGCCCCGGCTGAACCGTGGCCTGCCTCAAACAACTCCAGGCCTCCCAGGCAACCGGGACACTCCCCAGGTCACCCAGTCGTTGCTGGATCGCTATCAGCAGGCCGCCACTGCCCAGCAGGATTTTCTCAACCAGATGATGGAGCGCTAGATCTGCGCCGCCGGTGAGCAGAGGTAGGAGCAGTCGTGGCTGAAGCTGAACGACCGATACGAAAGCGCTTCAGCCTCGATCTGCCATTGGATCGTCTTGCGCAGTTTGATCAGCTCTGCAGCGAGTGGGGGTATCGCAAACGGGGCGATGCACTGGAGCGACTTCTCAACCATCTGTTCAGCAGTGAGGAAGATCTCGAGACTGAAGACGACAACCAAGAAGCGCTCGTCTTGCATGAGAATGGTTCTCTCGTGCTCCTGGCCAACAGTCACCAAGCCGAACTGGTGTTCGACTTCGAAGCGGCTAGCACTCCGCTAGGTGCTGAGGGCTTGCTAGCTCCGGAGACCACGCGAGCCGCTGATCCGCAGCCTCCTGCAGGATCACGGGGCAGAGGCTCAGGAATCGATCTGCCCGGATTTGTCAAGCAGAAATCCGACCGCTTGCGGCAGAGCCTGCATCCCCGAGCGACAGGGTCGGTGCGGAGCCAGGAACCGCTGCCGCCGTTGGCCCCGATCGATCTGGATCAAGCCTTGCTGGCTACAAGGGAGCATTGGCTCAGTCTTTATGGCACCGAGGCCAATGCGGCGGTGCTGGAGGCCTCCATGATCTGGCTGGCCCAGGAGATCTGGCCCCAGTCCGACCAATCCGATGGCCGCCCGTTCACCTGGTCGTTGGCTGAGCAGTGGATTCTCGGTGTCATTCCCGCCTGGCCTGCAGGGCCGGCCAGTTTCGATCGGGTGATGGTGGCTGCCGGATTGCTGGAGGATCCCTTCAGCACCGAAACCCTGACGCTGCGGATCCCCACCTTGATCCGTCGTTTTGTGCACCGCTTCCGCCGCCGGCATCGCGGCACCTCCTTCCAGACCCTGGAGCACACCATGACGCTGCAGGGGGCCCTGCGTCAGCTGAACCTGCCCACCCAGACCGGGCATCGCCTCAGTCTCAATCAGATCAGAGAGGCTTACCGCGAGCAGGCCTTGAATCACCATCCCGACGCCGGCGGCAGCGCCGATGCGATGCGCCGCCTTAACGAGGCCTACCAGTTGCTGAAGGAGCTCTATCGCGCTAAGGCCTGAGTGCCTCATGGTTCGCATCTTGGTCTTATGTCTAGTCTTGACCTGAGTCTTGGTTGAGTTCGGTGATCTAGCGATTGGGCCCTTGCGTTCTTATTCGCTCTCGCCCTGGCCTGCAGCCTTCAACTAGCTGGTTTCAGGTTGCAGGCCTTCGCCAAGTTTCGGGTTTTGGTCATTGGGTGAGGTGGATGGCTTTTGGTTGCTGGTCCCTGGTTTCTGCCCAGCGGATTTGCTGTCCAATCCGGTCGTTGGCCACTGTCCAGTACTAACGAGCCCTTCCCTAAACCTTTGCCAGGACTGGATTGCCTGTTCTTGCGTACCTGCTTAAAAAGCAGGTACGCAAGCTGATGAGCGCCTTCGCCGTGCTCTCTTTATGGTCCAGCACGCGATCAGGACGAGGGGAAACAGGGAAGTTGGTGAAACTCAATGTTGCGATCGAGGGCTTTGGCCAGCACCTGGCGATCGCGCCGGGCGGCCCAAAGTTCCAGATCAAGGTTGCCAGTGCCTAAGACTCCGATCTTCATCGTGTTTTCTGATAGCTGACAAGACAAGGACTGAACGCGCCCGGTCTTGGTTTTGTCCAGACTGATTGCGACTCGAAGTAGACCTGAGAGAACTCGAATCATCTGGCGATGTGCTTTTGACAACTTCTTGAAGCGTTTATGCCGTTTGGTTGGAGCCGCTTTGCAGTGGTAACGCATCAAAATGGCGATCAATGACGTTTCTTCATCGGTAAAGCCCCGTGGAATTGTCCGCTTAATAATATCTCGCGAGTTTTTGTGGTGTTTCCGGAAAGATATGTACATGCCGATATCATGAAGTAGGGCGGAAAATCGCAGCAGATTGCGCTCGAATAGGGTGTAGGAATGAAGCTTTTGGGTTTGGTCGAAAAGCTGTAATGCCAAGCTGGAAACGTGTTCATTTCTCTGCCAATCGGAATCATATTTCAGGGCCAGTTGAGCCACCTTCCGATCGCGTAGATTCGTATAAGCCGGAAAGGATGTGACCCTGTGCGTGTGTTGCTCAAGATAGTTTAAAATCATTCCCTCACGCAGAGACGCATCGCAAAGGGTGATTTCTTGGGCGCCAACCATGTTCAACAACTGCATGAGTAAGACGCCGCCCAGTTGGATAGCATCGGCTCGTTTCTCGCTAATTCCATCGAACTTGGCGCGATCTGCTGCTTTGATTTTCAGCAATTCATGCGTCAGGCGTTCGATGTCTTTGAGTTGAACTGTTTCGGCATTCACCGATTGCCAAGAATCGCCGCCGGCCAGAAGATTGGCTGCCTCTCCTAGCGTACGAATGGAGCCCGAGGTACCAATCACCCGGTCGAAACCGATGACTCGAATCTGGTCGATTGTCTGCTGGGCCAAAGCCTGGATGTGTGCTTCAAGAAGGTGGCAAGCCTCACTACCTACGGGACCTTGATCTTCAAACATATCGAGTAGGCGAAGCACTCCCAACTGCAGGCTCTTGCTGAAAAGCAGGTTTTGCCGATCACCAATCACAGCTTCCGTGCTGCCGCCACCGATATCAAAGATGAGGGCTTTATCCACGCCAAGTGCGATTGAATTACGAACGGCCAAGAGAATCAGACGGGCTTCCTCTTTGCCGGAAATCATCCGGGGAGTCAGCCCACTGCGGCTCTCCACATCGCTTAAAAAGGCTTCACCATTCTGCGCTTCGCGTATGGCGCTGGTTGCGGCGGTTATCACCTGATCAACGCCAACCTGTTCAGCGAACCGCACATAGCGCTTGATCACGTCTAAGCCAGTTTCAAAGGCGCGATCGCCGATTTGCCTGGTTGCGAAAACCCCACTCCCCAGCTTGACCATCTCTTTTTCGCGCTCAATCACTTTGAAATTCCGCTCGGCGATCGCCTCCACGATGATCATGTGAATGGAGTTCGTCCCAATATCGATCGCGGCGAGTTTCATCGATCAGCCAGACGTCAGTTTCGATCATCATGACGTCATTTTCGTTTGATGGAGCTGACGTGGACCCTAAAAACTGAACCAGTCCTTATGAGAGCTTCCCTATTGGCCAGACTTGGCCAGGAGAAGCCCAATGAAACGCAAGCGCCACAACCCAGAGCAGATCATCCGCAAGCTTCGGCAGGCCGAGCAGCTGCTCAACCAAGGTCAGACTGTCGCCGATGTCTGTCGGGCCTTGGAGGTCTCGGCTCCCACGTACCACCGCTGGCAGCAGCTCTACGGAGGAATGAAATCCAGCGAGGCCAAGAGACTCAAGGAGCTGGAGCACGAGAATACTCAGCTCAAACGATTGTTGGCCAACGCAGAGCTCGACAAGGCCATGTTCAAGGAGCTTGCCGAGGGAAACTTCTAAGCCCGGAACGACGCCGCAGAGCCGTTGTGGTTCTGCAGGATCGATTCCGGGTTTCGCAGCGGCGCGCCTGCCGTCTGACAGGACAGAACCGCACCACCCAACGCCGACCAGCACGCGTTGTTGATCTTGAGGAGCACAAGCTTCGGCAGAGCATCCTGGCGTTGGCACGTCGCCATGTGCGCTGGGGACGGCGCTTGGTCTATCGGCGCCTGCTCCTGGATGGCTGGAGCGTGAACCACAAGCGGGTGCAACGGATCTGGCGGGAGGAAGGGTTACAGCGGCCTCTGCCCCGCAAGAGGAAGCGCTCGAGAGCGGCAAACGGATCGAGAGAGCTTCTGAGGGCCGAGTACCCACATCACGTATGGGCGATTGATTTCCAGTTTGATCAGACTATGAATGGCAGAAATCTCAAGTTCTTGAATGTCGTGGAAGAATTCAGTCGCGTCTGTCTGGCCATTCGGGTGGGCCGGCGCTGCAAGGCTGTGGATGTGATCGACACGATTGAGGAGCTACTCAAACAGCATCCAGCACCCACCCACTTGAGGATGGACAATGGACCAGAGTTTATTGCCCATGCCCTGCAGGAATGGTGCACAGGAAGTGGCACTGGCGTCGCCTATATCCCACCAGGATCACCCTGGGAGAATCCATTCGTTGAATCCTTCAATGGCAGGCTCAGGGATGAATTCCTAAATATTGAACTCTTCTCATCGGTCAATGAAGCCAAGATCTTGGCGGAAAGGCACAGAATGGAGTACAACACATACAGACCGCATTCGGCTCTCCAAGGGCGTACGCCCTTGGAAGTCCTCCAGCAATGGAGAGCGGCATGACAACCCCACCAGCTCTCACTGGAACTGGACCACTGATGGGGGTCACGTCAGAGCCGCTCGGTGATGACCGCAGTCATCGCCAACCGTCGCTTGCAGCTGGATTGAGCTTGGACTTGATGCACCCCTCATTGTGTCGATGCCAAGTTGGGCTCTCTCGCGGCCCGCTCTTGTTCTGGCGGCATCGCGGCGGATTCACTTTGGCAGCGAAAATTCGGGTCGTACTGCTGGTGGCTTGATTGGAACTGTCTGCTTCAGGCTCCTGTGAGTCTCATCCAAGTCCTGTTCTCGGTCTTGAAATGAGTCTTAAGCTACTCTAAGGTGTCTCATACAATTCTCTTGAAGAGTCTTCTTGCTTGACTCATCTACGTCAGTTGAGTCATCGCGCTTGCATGGTTTTGCTGGTTCACGTGATCCTCAGCGCGTGTGTTATTGGCTGCGTTCTTCCGTCGCAAGCCCGCTGAAGTGAATGTATCAGACATCCCAATCAGGACTTATGGCTAGTCCCATTCAAAGACCATTTCTAGAGTGAAGGCTTTGACGCGACTGTTCTGCGCTATCGCTTGTCTCGCAGAAGAGTTGCGCTTGTCTCGAATGAGAAGTGAAATGGGTCCAATACTGAATCCAGAGCTGGATTCGCGAGTAAGTTCGTCCAGTCCGCAGCGGCCTGGGGCCCTGTTCCGCTCCCCTATTGGGCAAAGACCCTCTTGAGGGCAGACCCTTTTGGGCGCCACAAAACGCCTGCCTGCGCGAAGAACCTCGGCAGGTAGCCGTCACCCCTGAGCAAAGGGTGCTGACGGGGCGGAGTTCCAGCTGGAGTTTTAGACCGAGGTCTGCATTCCCTGGATCAGGAAGTCGAAATAGGGCGCGGCAACGGCGGCGTCTTCAGTGCCGAGCAGCACCAGGGAAGCGGCTTTCAGGCTGCGCATCCCCTGCACCATGCCCGCCATCGGAACGCCCAGGCTGTTGTACATCTCCCTGGCACCGACCAGACCGATCTCCTGGATTTTTTCAGTGCTGCCGGCCATCACGCCATAGGTGACCAGGCGCAGGTACCAACTGAAATCACGCAGGCACTGGGCCCGCTGCCGCTGACCGTAGGCATTGCCACCTTGGGCGACGTAGTCGGGCTTGAGTTCGAACAGCTGTCTGGCCGATTCACTGACAATTTTTTTCTCGTTTTCGCTCAGCACCCGGGCAATCCTGATGCGCTGGTTACCGCCCGAGAGGAACTGCGCCATCGAACGCAACTCACCGCCGCTTGGATAGCGGAGCTGATCATCGGCTTGCAGGATCAGATCCCGGACAACGCTCATTCACTCGACCACGCGCCCAGGCATCCTATCGACCCTTTGGCCCAGGGGAGCCCCAAGGGAGCCATGTGTAATGCCCCTTTGCATCTAGGGTCAAAGTTCGTTTCTGCTGGGCCGAACCCGGTGCTGGGGTCTTGCTGATGGGGTGCTGTTAATGGTCTCTAGCTTGCCGGCAACAGGCATCGAACTGGAGCTGTGCATCCACGGCCTCAACCACGAGGGACAGGGTGTGGCCCGTACGGCTGATTCCGCAGAAGGTGAGTCTGGTCTGGTGGTTTTCGTGCCCAATGCCCTCCCTGGCGAGAACGTGCGCGTGCGTGTTCAGCACCGGGCCCAGCGCCATCTGGTGGCCGAGCTGATCACACGCCACAACGATTCTGCCGATCGCCGCAAACCGCCCTGCATCCTCGCTAACGACTGTGGTGGCTGCAGTGTTCAGCACCTTGAAGACCAGGCCCAGGCGCTCTGGAAGCAGACGTTGGTCCAGGAAACCCTGCGCCGCATTGGCGGGCTGAGCATCGAAAGCGAGCCGATCATTCCGGCCCAGGCTCCCACCGATTACAGGAACCGGGCGGTGATTCCCCTCGAGCGCACCCCTGAGGGGCGCTTGCGAGCTGGCTTTTACCGCAGTGGCAGCCACCGGATCGTGAACATGAACCGCTGTCCGGTGCTCGATCCCCGCCTGGATCGCCTGATCGCTCCGCTCAAACACGATCTGGAGGTCAGTGACTGGCCGGTGGACGTGAACCTCAGTGAAGGCGGTGGGCTGCGCCATCTGGCCCTGCGGCTGGGCCATCACACCGGCGACGTGCTCCTCACCCTGATCAGCAGCCATGACGACCTCCCCGATCTGGCGATCCAGGCCGCGATCTGGATGGAGCGCTGGCCTGAGCTGGTCGGGGTGTGCCTCAACCTCCAGCCCCGGCCCAACAACACCCTGATGGGCCCGACCACCCGCTGCATCGCCGGTCGTCCCTGGTTGATCGAGCGTTTCGCCGGCCTTCAATATCAGATCGGTCCCGATACTTTTTTCCAGGTCAACACCGCCCAGGCAGAGCAACTGCTGCCCTTGCTGTTGCAGGCCCTGCAGCCCTCGCCTGATCGCAGAATTGTCGATGCTTACTGCGGCATCGGCACCTTCACCCTGCCGCTGGCGGCTGCCGGCGCCCAGGTCCTGGGCCTTGAACAACAGGCCGGCAGTGTGGAGCAGGCCCGCATCAATGCCGCCCTCAACGGCTTGAACAACGTCGAACTGGAGGTCGCCGATGTGGCGATTGGCCTGCCCGAAGCCCTGCGCCACGCCGATGCCCTGCTGCTCGACCCGCCCCGCAAGGGCCTGCCGCACAAGGTCTGCGAGGCCATCGTGGCTGACCCTCCCGCTCGGGTGGCTTACCTCAGCTGTAACCCGGCCAGCCTGGCGCGGGATCTGGCCAGGCTGAGTGCCGATGGCCGCCTGGTCGTGCGCAGCATCCAACCGCTCGACTTCTTCCCCCAGACCAGCCATGTCGAGGCGTTGGCCGTGCTTGAGCGGGTGATCAGCTCCTGAGCTGGGCGCCGAACTGCTTGGCCAGGGCGTCACGAATCGCGCTGTGGCTCGGCTCCACATCGGCTTCAGTCAGGCTGCGTCGGGGATCGCGGTAGCGCAGGCGGAAAGCCTGGCTGACGGCTCCGGCGCCGACCTGATCACCGGCATAGCGGTCGATCAACTCAGCGGACTCGAGCATCGGTTGACCAGCTTTGCGAATCGCAGCCAGCAGTTCGCCTGCTGTGACCGTGGCTGGCACTACGAGCGCCAGATCTCTCTCCGAGGCCGGCACGGTCGCGTAGGGGGCATAGCTGGGCTGCCAGCGGTTGCGCCGTGTGGCCGCCGTGAGCAAGGGGGCGAGAGCCAGCTGAAACAGATAGGTGGCTTCTGGCAGGTCGAGGCTTTCGGCCCGAGCGGGATGGAGTTGGCCGAACCAGCCGGCCACCTGGCCCTCGACCACTAACTCGGCGGCCCGGCCGGGATGCAGCAGTAACGGGTCACCGAGATGGCGATCGACGCAAGGAATGGCCAGGCTGGTCAGCGCCTGTTGCAAGATCCCGCGCGCCTGGAAATAATCGGGGTGGCTGGGCTTACCGCCATTGCTCCAGAGCTCACTGCGCCGCTCAGCGCAGATAATTCCGGCGAGTTCGAGATGCTCCCTGGGAACCTCGTTCCCATCGGCGGGAGGGCGGAACACGGTGCCGATTTCGAAGCCCCAGAAACCGGCTCGCGACGCCTGCAGATTGCGGCGAGCCGCCTGCAGCATCTCTTCGATCAGGTTGTCGCGCAGGTGGCTGTAATTGGCGAGCAAGGGGTTGGCCAGGGGCACCCGCAGCGCCGTGCCGAGGCTGGATTCCGCCGGCACCAGGGAAAGGGCGCAGAGTTCCTGCAAGCCAGCTGAACAGAGGGCCTGACGCAGCCGTCGCTCCGCCCGTTGGACTGGCTCCAGGCCCCCTGGGCAGATCGGATCAGGCAAGTGGCTGGCGAACTGGTCGTAGCCGACCAGGCGGGCCACCTCTTCGATCAGATCGACTTCCCGTTGCAGGTCCATCGCCCGCGATGGGGGCACCGTCACGGTCCAGCCCCCGTCACCCGCTTCGAGCCGGCAGCCGAGGGCTTCGAGGGTGCCGGTGATCCGTTGATCGTCCAGATCCACTTCGGCGCCGTCCACCAGCACCGGACCGAGCAGCTGATGCAGGGCGTTGCGGCGCAGTTCCAGGGGCGGCGGCGGCGGGCCAGGTCGTTGATGCAGCCAGCGTTCGCCCACCTGGGCGCCAGCGATCTCCTGCAGGAGCGCGACGGCTCGATCCGCTGCCGCCAGGGTCACCTGCCGCGGCAGGCCCTTTTCAAAGCGCAGGCTGGCGTCTGTGCGTAATCCGACGCTGCGGGCGCTGCGTCGCACCGCCTGGGGCGCGAAGACGGCGGCCTCCAGCCAGAGGTTGGTGGTGGCCGGCTGTACGCAGCTGTTCGCCCCGCCGATCAGCCCGGCCAGGGCCACAGGTGTGCCGGCATAGGTCACCACCAGGGCCTCGCTGCTGAGGCGATGCTCCAAGCCATCGAGGCTGGTGAAGGCTTCATCGCTGCGCGCCTGGCGCAGGCCAATCCGCTGCGCCGTTGCCTCGCCGCCGCCAAGCCCGGCCAGGCGGTCGGAATCAAAGGCGTGGAGGGGTTGGCCGGTTTCGAGCATCACCAGGTTGGTGACATCGACAACGTTGTTGATCGGCCGCAGGCCGGCATGCTCCAGGCGTTGCTGCAGCCACTTGGGGGAGGCCGCCACAGTCACCCTGTTGAGGGCGGTGAGGCTGAACAGGCCACCGGCTTCGATCGCCTGCTGATCGGCGGCGGCCACCGCCAGAGGTTGCGCCTCGATCGCCCGTGCGGGGACGCTGGACTGCAGGGGGGCTCCGGTCAGGGCGGCGACCTCCCGGGCAATGCCCAGCATCGACAGACCATCGGGGCGGTTGGCGGTGATGGACAGCTCCAGCACCTGGTCGTCGAGGCCCAGGCTGGGCCCGACGGGGCTGCCGAGCGCTGGCACCGTTTCCAGCAGCGCATCGAGCACGGCAATGCCGCTGGAGTCGTCAGCCAGGCCCAGCTCCTTGAGGGAACAGATCATGCCGCTGCTGGCCACGCCCCTGAGCTCAGCAGGCTTGATCGTCAGGGCGACGGCCTGCAGGTGGGCACCCACGAGGGCGACCGGCACCTTCTGGCCAGCCTGCACATTGGCAGCGCCGCAAACAATCTGAAGCGGGCTTTCTGCGCCGACGTCAACGCGGCAGACATTGAGCTTGTCGGCGTTGGGGTGGGGAGTCTTCTCCAGCACCTGACCCACCACCACGCCTGCGGCGCTGGCGGCGAGATCCTCGATCTGCTCGACTTCGAAACCGGCGATCGAGAGCCGATCGGCAAGCTCCGTCACCGGTCCATCCCAGGCCACGAGTTCCCGCAGCCATTGGAGCGAGACCCGCATCCGCCTTGAACCATCAAAGACTTGCCAATCTTAAGGAGAGGGGGTGGGGGGCTCTGCAGGTAAGATCAGATGTTGTCAGTTCGCATCGCACAAGCGGCGCACGTCCTTACATGGCTAAAAACAAGGGCGTCCGGCTCGTGATCACTCTTGAGTGCACGGAATGCCGGTCCAATCCCGCCAAGCGGTCTCCCGGGGTGTCTCGTTACACCTCCCAGAAGAACCGCCGTAACACCACCGAACGGCTTGAGTTGAAGAAGTTCTGCACTCACTGCAACAAAAGCACGATCCACAAAGAGATCAAGTGAGCTCGGCGCTGAAGTGATTGATCGATCGTTCGTTCAATCTCCAGTGCTCTGCCAGTCAACCTTTCTTCCACCCTGCCTGTTTCGATTTCATGGCCAGTTCTTTTTTCAAAAAGCGTCTTTCACCGATCAAGCCCGGTGATCCGATCGACTACAAAGACGTCGATCTTCTCAAGAAATTCATCACTGAGCGTGGCAAAATCCTGCCCCGCCGCCTCACAGGTCTTACGGCCAAGCAGCAGCGTGATCTCACCAACTCGGTGAAGCGCGCTCGCATCCTGGCCCTGCTCCCCTTTGTGAATCCTGAAGGCTGAGTAGCGCCTTGGCCCTGCAAACGGGGGATTTGGTTGGCCTGATCGGTCCGAAGGGACCGGAACTGGCTGTGTTGGTGGCGCTCAACGGCTCCAAGGCCAGCCTCTGCGTTGGCTGGTCGGGGCGCTCTCAGCAGCTCCCGCTGCGTCAGCTTGATCCAATCGCTTCTTCCCCTGACAGCCAGGCGAAGGCTGGCCGGATCGACCGAGCTCCTTGGCAGCTTTCGGAACCTGCCCTTCTCGCCCTCGATCCCGGCCCCAAGGATCTGGCGGCCGCTTGGATGTTACTTGGCGATCAGGCCTGCACGCTCGAGGATTTTGTGGAGCTGGTGGCCAGCGCCGATACCCCGGCGGCTCGCGCGGCCTGTTGGTTGGCCTTGCAACAGGGCAACCAGCTCTTTTTCCGTTGGCGCAACGCTGAGATCCAGCCCCGCTCGCTCAAGGATCTGAGGCAGTTGCGGCGCGAGCGGCGCCTTGCTCGCCTCGCCGACCAACGCCGCGACGCCTGGTTCGAGCTGCTGCGTCAGCGCCTTCCAATTGAGCCGGCAGCTCTGGCGGCCCCGCAGCGCGATGAGCTTGAGCTCCTGCTTTCGCTCGCTGCGGGCTCCAGCGATGTCAGCTTGTCCCCGGAGCTGCGCCGTGGCTTGCAGCAGGCCGGTTGCGCGGCGGAACCCGGTCCGATCCGCCATCTGTTGGTGGATCTGGGCCAATGGGAGCCCCATGGCCTCCCCTCGATGCGCCGCAGTGTCTGGGAGCGGGGCTTCAGTGCCGAACTGCTCGAGGAGGCCGGCCGGCTCATGGCCAGCGCCGACCAGGAGACCGCCAGCGACCAAGGCCGCTGTGATCTCACCGGCCTGCGCACCTACAGCCTCGATGACGCCGAAACCGAGGAGATTGACGACGCCCTTTCCCTCGAAACCCTCCCAGATGGCCGCTGCCGGATCTGGGTCCATATCGCTGATCCGGGCCGGCTGGTGCCGGCCGGTTCACCCCTGGATCTTGAGGCGCGGCAACGGGCCTCCAGCCTCTACCTAGCGGCGCAGGTTGTGCCGATGTTCCCCTTCGCGCTGGCCTCAGGGCCGTTCAGCCTGCGCCAGGGTCAGCGCTGCCCTGCCTGGAGCACGTCGATCGAACTGGCCGCCGATGGCGCTGTCGCGAACTATGCGATCAAGCGCAGCTGGGTGCGCCCCACCTACCGGCTCACCTACAGCGATGGTGATGACCTGATCGAGCTGGCCCCACCCCAGGACGCCGACCTGGCCCAGTTGCATCTGCTGTTGCAGCAGCGCCGGCAGTGGCGACTGCAGCAGGGAGCCCTGCAGATGGAGCAGCCGGAGGGGCGGATCCGCACCGACGGCCAGCGGGCGGAGCTGGAGATCACCGAACCGACAGCGGCGCGGGCCCTGGTGGCCGAAGCCATGATCCTCAACGGAGCTGTGCTGGCCGAACACGGCGCCAGGCAGGGCCTGGCTTTGCCCTATCGCGGCCAGCCCGCTGCTGAGTTGCCAGCGGAGGCCGAGCTGCTGGCGCTACCTCCGGGGCCCGTGCGTCATGCAGCCCTGCGCCGCTGCCTGGCGCGCGGCAGCAGTGGCGTTCGCCCCTCAGCGCACTTCAGCCTTGGCCTGCCGGCCTATGTCCAGGCCACCTCTCCGATCCGCCGCTACGGTGATCTGGTGGTCCAGCGCCAGCTGGCGGCCCTTGCTTCAGGAGAGGAGCCGCTGGGCGAAGACGCCCTGGCTGAGGTGCTCAACGAGCTTGATCCGGTGTTGCGTGAGGGCATCCAGATCAGCCGCGAAGATCAGCGCCACTGGCAGCAGGTTTGGTTCGAGCAGCATCGCAGCGAGCATTGGCAAGGGTTGTTTCTGCGCTGGCTCCGCCCCCAGGACCGGCTCGGTTTGGTCCATCTCGAGGCGCTGGCCATGGATCAGGCGATGCGCTGCCCGGACTCTGCTGCCCCCGGTGATGGCTTCACTGTCACGGTGCAGCAGGTGGATTCTCTCTCTGACCTGCTCCGACTGGAAGCGCGCTGAGTCAATCCGCCAATCGGGAGGCCCGCAACCACGGTCCCCAGGGATTCGCCACGGCAATCAAGGCAACCTGGCAGGGACCCTGCTGGGCTTCCAGCCAGCTGGCCAAGACAGGCTCAAGCGTGATGACGGGCCAGCTGGCTGAGTTTGTGTCCAGCCTGTAGCCGCCTGCGCCATCAGGGTGCAGGTGGCCGCTGAACCTTTGGGCCTGGGCCTCTTGCGGTGGCGCCATCGCGGCGCTCCCCGCTGGCCCACACCAGCGACCTGCCGCTGAGATCAGGCTTGGATCGGCCAACGCTGCGTGCTGGCGCCGAGCGCGATCGGGATGGTGCCAGGGGGTATCCCAGAGCGGCACGGGGCTGGCCGGTGCCTTGGGATCATTGATCAGGGCCTGTTGCAGTGGCCGCAGCGGCAGAGCGACCGGGGGCACACCCAGGCGCACTGCCAGGGCGGCCGCCGCTCCTGCTGCCTGGCCGATGTTGAGGATCAGCGGCTGCAGCCGGGTGGCGCCGTTGGCCATGTGGCTGCTGCTGAAGCACTTGTCGGCCGTCAACAGGTTGTCAACCGCCGCACTCACCAGGGCGCCGTAGGGAATGCAGAAGGGGGTGCCGCTCCAGCGGCCGCCCCAGCGGCAGCTCTTGGCGGCCAGGGTCCAGTCTTCGCCGGGATAGTGGTGATCGTTGGCGTAGTTGCCGACGGCAATCGATTGCACGGCCTGGGGTCCAATCGACGCGCCATCAAAAGGAAGCGGCGCGATCGAGGCTCCCGGGCCGCTCGGCAGCAGATCCTGCTCTTTCACCGTGATCTGCCCCAACAGCCTCCTGCCCTCTCGCCAGTAGGGCATCAGGGCGAGGGCAGAGCGGCCGGTTGTGGCCGGATCGCCTGCCTCAGGGAACACCGAGCCCAGCTGCATCCAACCGTCGGTGGCCTCCACGCAGGCGGCGGCAAAAGCGAGGCTATGGGCACGCATCTGGCCGTAGAGGTGGCTTTCAGCGACGGGATCGCCGCTGAAAGCTCCGCCGAGATCTCCGTGCCAGTCGTTGCCATGCAGCGGCCAGTTCAACATCACCTGACCGCCAGGCAGGCGCCCGTAGGTGATGGTCCGCTCCAAGCCGAAGTGGCTGCTGGCCTGCTCAAAGGGCGCCGCCAGCCGCCGCCCGTCCGGGCAGCCGCCCTCTCCCAGCTGGCCCATCACCACCCAGGTGGGGGATTGCAGCCGTTGGCGCTGGAAAAATGGCTCCGCCTCCAGTCGCGCGCGCAGCGGGGCACTGGGTTCATTCCATTCCTCGCGGGCTTCCCAGCCCAGCCGGAACGGCACGCCTGCTAGTGGCAGCAGATCGCCCCGGTCGCTGCCATCGACCAGCACCTCGAAGGGGAGCCGCAGCAGCTGGCCGCCCCGCTCCACGGTCAGGGCTAGCAGGCGCGAGCCCAGGCACTCCACGTCCCGGAGGCGGCAGTTACTCCACCAGCGGGCGCGGGGTTCTGCTGCCAGCCAGCGCCGCAAGATGGTTTCTGCCGTGGCTGGCCGCCAGCCGAAGCAACTCACCCAGTTCTGATCGAGCCCTTCGGGTTCCTCTTGCTGCAACTGGCGCAGCAAGGCTCCCCACAGTCCCGTCTGCCAGGGCGAGAGCTCGTTGCCATCGGGAGCGCAGACCCCGGCAGCGCTCACCATTCCCCCCAACCAGGAGCCCGGGGTGAGCAAGAGTGTGGACGCTCCGCTGCGGGCCGCCTGCAGCGCCGCCGCCACACCACCGCTGCCGCCTCCCCACACCACCACCTCAGCGCCGTCTTCGATCCTGTTGATAGCGACTCCCGGCGAACGGCCGGATTCTGAAGGAGCGGCAGCGATGGGTAAGATCCGGCTCCATGACCTACACCCTCACCACCCCGCTTTATTACGTCAACGACAAGCCGCACCTTGGCAGTGCGTACACCACCCTGGCCTGTGATGCCCAGGCCCGTTTCCAGCGTTTGAAGGGCGAGCCGGTGTTGTTCATCACCGGATGTGATGAACATGGCCTCAAAATTCAACGCACGGCAGAAGCCAGCGGTGTCAGCCCCCAGGCCCACTGCGATCAGGTCAGCGAAACGTACGAGAAGCTCTGGCAACGCTGGACGATCAGCAACGATCGCTTCATCCGCACCACCGATCCTCGCCACAGGCAGATTGTCGAGCAGTTCTACCGACGGGTTGAGGCTTCAGGCGATGTGGTGGAAGGCCGCCAGCAGGGCTGGTACTGCGTGGCTTGCGAAGAGTTCAAGGATGATGCCCTCGGGGCTGAGGATCCGGAGTGCTCGATTCACCGCCGGCCGCTGGAGTGGCGCGATGAGCTCAACCTGTTTTTCCGCCTGTCGCGTTATCAGGCTCAGATCGAAGCTTTGGTGAGCCAGCCGGGCTTCATCGCACCAGCCAGCCGGCGCCGCGAGGTGGAGAACTTCGTGGCCCAGGGGCTACGCGATTTCTCGATCTCCCGCCTGCACCTGCCCTGGGGGATCCCCGTTCCCGGCCATGCCGATCACACTTTCTATGTGTGGTTCGATGCCTTGCTGGGGTACATCACGGCCCTGCTTGAGCCAGGCGATCCCGCCGATCTGGATCTCGCCATCACCCGCGGTTGGCCAGCCCATGTCCACGTGATCGGCAAGGACATCCTGCGCTTCCATGCCGTCTACTGGCCCGCCATGCTGCTCTCGGCGGGCCTGGAGCCGCCCCAGCAGGTGTTTGGCCATGGCTTCCTGACCCGGGAGGGCCAGAAGATGGGTAAATCATTGGGCAATGTGCTCGATCCAGCCGAGCTTCTGGAGCATTACGGCCGCGACGCGGTGCGCTGGTATCTGCTGCGCGACATCACCTTTGGTGATGACGGGGACTTCCAGCAGCAACGCTTCCTCGATCTGGTCAACAACGACCTGGCCAATACGATCGGCAACCTGCTCAACCGCACCACCTCAATGGCCCGGCGCTGGTTTGATAACGCCGTGCCTCCCGTCTCGGCTGGATTCATGGCCGACCATCCCTTGGCGGCGGCGGCGGCTACGGCCCGGGAGCTGGTGCTTGCTGGCATGGAGCGCCTGGACTTCCGTCAGGCCGCTGAAGCCGCGTTGCAACTGGCGATCGCCGCTAACGGCTACCTCAACGAACAGGCGCCCTGGAGCCGGATCAAACAGGGGGACGGTCGCCTGCAGGTGGCCGATGATCTCTATGTCGTTCTGGAGGCCAGCCGGCATGTGGCCCTGCTCCTGGCGCCCCTGCTGCCCGATCTCTGCGAAAGGATGTTGAAGCAACTCGGTCAGCCTCCACTGTCCAGTGGCGCTGCCGGCACTTGGTTGGAGCAACTGCGCTGGGGCGTTCTCGAAGAGGGTCTCCCCTTGCCCCAGCCTGAGCCGGTCATGGCCCGGCTTGAGCCGGGGGAATGAGGATGGGCCGTCTGGCATCCCTGCTGCTGATCGCCCTGATGGGCGGCTACGCCCTCTCCGGATGCACCCGGACGCCAGAAAAGAAGACAGAAACGCAGCAGTTCGTCTTTCAGTCGCTCAACCTGCGCCAATCCGATGACAAAGGCCGCCCTGCCTGGTCGCTGATCAGCCCTGAAGCCAGCTATGACCTCGAGCGGAAAATTGCCCAGGTCAAACAGCCCCGGGGCGTGATCTATGCCAAAGGCAAGCCGCAATACAACATTTCCGCCACCAGCGGCACGGTGATCAACGACGGCGAAGTGATCCAGCTGGAGGGGAAGGTAAAGATTCAGGCGGTCGGACCCAAGCCCTCGGTGATTTCAGGGGATCGGCTGCGCTGGATCCCCAGCCGGCAGAGGATCTCCATCGATCGCCGTCCGATGTTGGTTGATCGTTCCTCCCGCCTCACGGCTGATACGGCCCTGTTCTTGCTGGACCAGGACAAACTGGAGCTGCGGGGCCGCACCCGGCTGGTCAACTCCACCATCGACCTGCAGGTGGCCCAGGCCGACTGGTTCGCGGCCAGTGGCGTCCTCAAGGCCCCCGGCCCGGTCAAAGGGATCCGGCGACTCAAGAACAAGCAGGAGCAGACCCTCACAGCGTCCGCCCTGGAAGGCAACACCCGCACCGAAGTGATCGATGCCTTAGCTCCAGTGCGCTTTGTGGATCCTTCCCAGGACGCCGTGTTCAATGGCCAGCGCACCCGCTGGGACAGCGCACGCCAGCGGCTCAGCACGGCCTTGCCCTTCGTTGCCCAGATTGGAAACCAGGAGGTGCGGGGCCAGTCTCTGGAACTGCAACTCGATGAGAAGTGGGCCTTGATTCCGGCCGGCTGCGACCTGCGCCAACCGGGCGAAGGCCTGACGGCTAACGATTGTCTCTACAACTGGGCTGACCAGTCGGTGCGGGCCCGGGGAAACGTGGTGTTTCGTCGCGAAGCCAACCAACAGGTCACCCGCAGTGAGGTGCTCAACGGCAAGGTGGATGGGAAGGGTCTCGCCGTGTTCACGACACCGGGGGGTCGGGTGAAATCCCAGCTTCAGGTTCCGCCGGCAAAAGAGTCTCCGACAGGGGAATCGGCGGGCAGCCGCTCTCCCCGCTCCAGGCCTCCAGTGACGTTCTGATCTTCTCCGTCCAGCCCTCAAGCCAGGTTTCATCGGCCTTGCTGAAGCAGCGTGGTGACCAGCCACCGAGCACCAGCCAGCCGCCGCCGCCGATCGGCTGGATCAGAACGGCAGGGGTGCCGGCCGGTAGGCCAGTGAACTCCTGCCGGCCCGGGTAGAGCGCCAGGTTCACCAGGGAGATCGCCTTTCCGGTTTGGCGGGACCTCTCGCTGATGGCACCGGGCCGCCAGCGCTCCGTTGCAAGCACCCCCCGCCGCAGGATCGCCACTCCTTGCCAATGGATCAGCACACTGGCCGCTGGAGTGGCCGTGAGCAGCAGCCGGCTCCCCCAGCTCAGCTCGGCAGCCAGCGCTTCTGGCAGGCCATTGATCAACTCCAGGCCCTCCCGTCCCTCCAGGGACACCCGTTCCGGTGCTTTCGGGTTGGCCCGGGTCCAGAGCAGGGCCACCAGCATCAACCCCACGGCCATCAGGCTGGCGAGCACGGCAGAACGCTGCAGGGCAGGGCTGAGTTCAGGCGCGCTGGCCTGGTTGATCAGGCAAAGCAGCAGGCCCAGCAGACCGGCTGCCAGGCAGGCGCGGGCGGGGGCCGGAAGGCCGTTCACGGACGTGGCTGCATGGTGTGACGGGCGAGCTGAGGGCGACGCGGTTCGTGCAAACGCTGACACATGAGCACCCAGGGGGGCCTGAGCCATGACAGGTTTTACAGCGATGCCCTTTTGCACCCAATCTCGCCATGAATGCCAGCAAGGGATTCGCCGCGATCGCCTTGGCGGCGGTGGCCTGTGACGGAGCCATGGGCCTGGAGGAGGCCAAATCGCTGCGCAGCCAGCTCGATCACCGAACCCCCTTCGCCAGCCTGCCGGAGCAGACCATCGCGACGATGTTCGATGATTTGCTGCAGATTCTGCGCAATGACGGCATAGAGGCTCTCGTCTCTGCCGCCATTCCTGCCCTCAACCAGGAGCAGCGCGAAACGGCCCTGGCTGTGGCGGCCCAACTGGTTCATAGCGATCGGGTGGTCGAACCCGATGAACAGGTCTTTCTCGACCGGCTCTCGCTGCAGCTGGAGCTGCCGGAGTCGAGAGCGCAGCAAATCCTTGAGGTGATTCAGATCCTCCACCGCGACAGCCTGGCCGAGTGAAGGCAGACTGAAGTCAAGCCCGCCCTGCCAATCGTCATCCGTGCGCTTGCCGCCGCTCCTGCCCCGACTCCTGGCGGCCTTGGCCGTTCTGGTGTTCCTGTTCCTTCCCCTGCAGCCCTTGCTGGCAGCCGGAGTGGACGACTACCCCGCCGAGGCTCCCCAGCAGAGGTTGATCGATCCGGCCAGTCTGTTCAGTCGCTCCACCGCCAAGGAGTTGGAACATCGCCTCGAAGATTTCGAAGCGGGCCATGTCCAGGCCCATCTGATCACAGTCGATCGCCTCGATTACGGACTTGAACTCGAGAGCCTGGGCGCCCAGATGGAGGAGCGCTGGAGCCAGGCCAACCCCGGCCGGGATTCCAACCTGTTGCTGCTGATCGACGCCCAGACCAACACAGCCTCTGTGGTGGCTTCGCCCGATCTGTTGATGCAGTTGCCCCAAGACCTGTTGATCAGCACGGCGGACACGACCATGGGCATTCCTATGCGGATGGGATCGCGCTACCGCCAGGCCTCACTCGATGCGCTCAACCGCCTGGAAGTGGTGCTCAACGGCGCCGATGATCCCGGTCCTCCCGAGCAGCAGGTGCAGGTCGAGATCGTCACCAACATCCCAACCCAAGCTGAAACCGCTGCGGGAAGTGGCTTTACCTGGGTGGTCGTGCTGTTGGTGGTCGGCACGATTGTGCCGATGCTCACTTGGTGGGTCTTCTCACGCTGATCTGCCATGACCCTGCGTGATTGGATCGGGACCTTCGGCAGGGCTCGCTCGGTTGATCTCAGCAATGAGCTTGAACGGGCCTATGAAGCGGCGCTGCTGATCCAGAGCCTGGAACTTGAGTACTACAACGATCGTCCGGTACGCCCCGAACTTGCCCTGAGCCTGCCTCGCACGGTGCAGGCTCAGATGCTGCGCCGCTTTCGCACGGCCCTGCAGATCTGCAGCGATTTTCTCGATGGGCCGGCACCCCGCCGCCAAGAGCTCGACAGCCAGGAGCTGCGCCAGCTGCAGCTGATCGAATCGGTGGAGGGGCGCTACAGCAACCGCACCCCGGTGGCGGTCATGAGCCGCTCACCGGAACTCCTGCCCCGCAGCCTGATCGGCGTGGTGGAGCGGGTCCGCCGCCAGCTGGATCCCGAGGCCGAGGCCAATGTGGTCGCCGGCTTTCGTCGTCGCCGCGATTCCACCTTGGTTTCGCTGCGCATCCTCCTGCTGTTGGTGCTCGTGCCCCTGTTGTTCCAGCAGGTCAGCCGAACGTTCGTGATTTCGCCGGTGGTCGATCGTCTGGCCCCTGACGTTCCATTCCTGAGCTACACCAAGCCCCAACTGGAGGAGGCGGCGGTTGAGAAGTTACGCATCTACAAAGCGGAGATCGAGTTCGATGCCCTGCTCAAGGGCGACGATCTGCCCAGCCCGGAACTGCTGCACAAGGCCCTCTCCTCGCGAGCCGCAGAGCTGAAGCAGGAGGCCGATGGTCAGAGCACCCGGGCGATCAAGAACGTGCTCTCCGATGGGGTGGGACTGCTGGGCTTCGTGCTGGTCTGCTTCCTTGGCAGGGAGGAACTGCGGGTGCTGCGGGGCTTCCTTGATGAGCAGATCTATGGCCTCAGCGACAGCGCCAAAGCCTTTGCCATCATTCTGTTCACCGATATTTTTGTGGGTTTTCACAGCCCGGAGGGTTGGACGGTGCTGCTCGATGGGGTTTCGAACCACCTCGGTTTGCCCCAGCGGGAGAATTTTGTGCTCCTGTTCATCGCCACCTTCCCGGTGATCCTGGCCACGATCTTCAAGTATTGGATCTTCCGTTATCTCAACCGGGTGTCGCCCTCTTCGGTGGCCACCCTGCGCAACATGAACGGCGGTGGTTGAGGGGGCTATCCAGCCGTCCCAGCCGTCCCGCCTGACGCTGGTGACAGGGCCAAGCCGCAGTGGCAAGAGCCGCTGGGCCGAGCATCTCGCCACCACCAGCGGTCTGCCCGTTCTGTACTTGGCCACAGGACCCCTCTATCCCGGGGATCTGGCCTGGCAGCAGCGCCTGGCCCTTCACCGCCAGCAGCGTCCAGCCAGCTGGCCCACCTGGGAGGTGGAGGGGGCCCTGGCTGAGGCGCTTGATCGGGTTCCTCCCGGCTGTTGTGTCTTGATCGATTCCCTGGGCACCTGGCTGAGTCATCACTTGGAGCTGGAGTCCGCGGACTGGCAGCGCCAGCAGAACGGCTTGTTGGCGGCCCTGGAGCGTTGCTGCAGCCCGCAGCTGGTCGTGTGTGAGGAGACCGGCTGGGGCGTGGTGCCCGCCACGGCGATCGGTGGCCGCTTCCGGGACCGCCTCGGGCGGCTTGGACAGCTTCTCCAGGCCCGTAGCGGCGCCAGTTGGCTTGTGGTCCACGGCAGGGCCCTCGACTTGCTGGCGCTCAGCCAGCCTGTTCCCCCTGAAGCCACGCCCACAGCTGGTGGGGCCACGCCCTGACTCCCATGCCCCGTCTGGTTCTTTTTCAGCCCCAGATCCCTCCCAACACCGGCAACGTGGCGCGTACCTGCGCCGCTACCAACACCGAGCTGCACCTGATCTGTCCCCTGGGCTTCGCTATCGACGACCGTCAGCTCAAACGCGCCGGGCTCGACTACTGGCCTTGGGTGTCGCTGCATGTCCACGCCGACCTTGCCGCCTTCGAGCTGGAGCGCTCCAGACGGGGTGGGCGACTGGTGGCCCTGACCAGCCAGGTGGAACGCTCCTACAGCGCCTTTCGCTTCGAGGCCAGCGATTGGCTGCTGCTGGGCAGAGAAACCGATGGACTGCCTCCGGACCTGTTGAAGCTGGCCGACGTGCGGCTCACTATCCCGATGACCGGATCGGTGCGCTCGGGCGGAGGGGTTCGCAGCCTGAATCTCTCGGTCGCAGCGGCCGTTGCCCTGTTCGAGGCCCTGCGCCAGCTGGAGACCAATCCGTCCGCTGCCGAGCCCTGCGTGAAGTCATGACAAAACCAGTCTGCGAACCAAGCAACGAAGAGCAGTGAGCGCAAGGGATTGGGGCCTGCATCGGCCCTGCTCAGTTCTGATTCGGGTTCAAGGGTGGGGTCGTCTGGCCGCGCTTGAAGTCTTGATGGCTTGTTTCGAGAGTGCCCAGCCGCTACTCTCAGCGCGGCGCGGGGATAGTGGCTTCTCCACCGTGCCTTGTCCCTTGTGGAAACTGCATGAAGCCTGTTCACTTCTTTCTGGCAATGGCGGGGCCGATTCCGGTCCTCTCGCTCGTGGCAGCTGGAGCTGTGCCCGGTGTAGCCGATTCCCGCTCGCTCAGCTGGGACGACTTGCCCGAGGCCTTGGCTGAGGCTCACCTGGCGCTAGCGCCAGGTGAGCCTTCTGCCAATCGCTTCTGGATCAAAATCAGCAGCCAAGTCAGCATCAGGGAGCTGGCGGATGCCTTGAGCCTTGTGCCCACAGACCTAGCCCAACTCAACAAGCGTCAGGTTGGCCATCGCCTTCAACCAGGTGAATGGGTGCAATTGCCTGGCGAGTCCCAGGAGCGTGCTCGGCGGCTGGACTCACTCGACGCCGGACAGATCCGCCGTACGCCACCCGCTTCGGTTTCTGGGCCTGTTGCCTCCACTGGAGTGGTTCGCTTCGGTGATGATCTTGGCAAGCTGGCGCAGCGTTATGGCATGCGTCTTCAGGATCTGTTACAGCTGAATCCAGGACTCCAGGCTGCCAGCCTGGTAACCGGCACTCAGATTCGTGTCGCTAATTCTTCTCCGGCCCGCAGCCGCATGGTGCTGGGACTCAATCCTGTCGGTAGCGGTGGTCTGAGCTGGCCTGAACTGCCCAGCTTCGGCGGTGAAGCTGAGGTTCGCCCCGCCCCGACCACCACCACCTGGATCTGGCCAGCGAAGGGGGTGTTCACTTCGGGATTCGGTTGGCGCTGGGGTCGCATGCACAAGGGCGTCGACATTGCCAGCAACGTCGGCACGCCGATCGTGGCAGCCCGCTCAGGCCGCGTCAGTTATGCGGGATGGCACAACGGCGGCTACGGCTATCTCGTTGAGATCATCCATGATGATGGCAGCAAAACTCTCTACGGCCACAACAGCCGGGTGACGGTCCAAGTCGGCCAGACGGTTGCTCAGGGCACCAAGATCGCGGCGATGGGCAGTACGGGCCGCAGCACGGGCCCCCACCTTCATTTCGAGATTCACCCTGCCGGTCGCGGTGCGGCCAATCCACTTCAGTTTCTTCCTGGCAGAGCCTGAACAGAAGCTGGTGGAATCGGCGATCGTCTAAACTCCAGAGGATAAGGCTCGGTAGCTCAGCTGGTTAGAGCGTGGGATTCATAACCCCAAGGTCGAGTGTTCAAGTCACTCTCGAGCCATTTGATTCTTCACTCCATTGGATGGAATTGTGATGGTTATTTCATCTATTCGATGTCAACTGTTTTGATTGGTTGACGAGTTTTTTTATTTGGCCTCAGTTAATAGGCCCAAATTGACAGGCCTAACTTAATCGATGTAAGTTAAGGACAACTCAAAAATCACCTTTCTTGCCAGTCCTGTCGAGTCAGACCTGTTGTCAGGACTTGAATCCGATTGGCAGCCTCGGCGGGCATGTCGGATTTTTCAAGGTGCCCTTAATTGGGAATTCCTGAAAAACAAAAGCAAGGCACTCACGCAAAATGCAAGTGCTTCGCCGAAACAGCCAGCGACTCGATGCTGCCTATACCGCAAGCAGCAAATCGTGCGATTGGCCTCTGAGAGAGTAGTAGCCCTCTGAGTTCTCCTCCTGGAGGCTGTAAAGACCCAATAACCAACCCAGAATAAGGACAAAAAAGAGGCGCAGCAGCCTCAGCACCTTCTCGGAGCACATCACGATGAAGGCCATCGAGATCGTGGTCTCGGCACCATGCTTGAGTTTGGCCATGATCTGATCCAATGAATACTTACGCTTTCCAGCTCCAAAGGATCCCTCTACCTCATTGCGTCGGCGCTGATCAGCATTGAGTTGCTGCTTGCGGGCAGCATTCAGCTCTGGGTTCTTTGGGGGACGCCCCAAAGGCTTGCCTGAGAGCCGGATTCCGTTTCTCATGCAGAAGTGTCTATTCTCGCGATTGATGTAGATACGATCAGCGCAGATCCGCTCTGGGTAGCAACCATTGTCTTCTTTATATTTTTCTGCCTGAGCAATGAGATCTCCACCTTCGTTGTATGCATCCCAACTGATGCGATGAAGAAATGGAAAACCATTCTCCACAGTGATGCTGATTTTGGCACCAAACTCCACAGCTGCCCTTGCTTTTCCTCGAACGATCGGCCTCACCTGCTTCTGAACCAGGTGCACCAGCCGATGGGGAATGCTTCTGGTATTGCTTTCGAGAAGGATGGCTTGCTGCCGTGCCAGTTCACTGCAGGCCAGAAGCTTCTGCCACCAGTGCTGCTTGAGGGCAGAAAGGCTTGCCCCAACAGCGATCAACGCGTCGATCGACTCAAGATTGCGCTGCAGGTAGCTGAGCTGCTTCCTCACTGCAGCCTTGATTTTGCGCAGCCTTGGCTTTTTCTGCTTGGCGATCGTGAGGAAGCTGAAACGAGCTTTTTCGCGGTTGTAGTGGGGGCGATGGCGTCCAAAACCTTTGGACTGATGGCAAAGATCATCGATAATCTTTTCAGTGCCATTCCTCGCCTCGTTGAGCAGCTTCAAATCGGTAGGGTAGGTGATGTCTGCAGGGGTGCAGGAAGCATCAATGCTGATCGTTCCCCAGTTCTTGCCTTCTGGCCAGTCAGCTGGCTTGATCATCGAATCAAGTGAGAGCTGCGCGCCACCGTCTCCATCTTGATGATCCGGCTCATCGCTGTCATCAACTCTGGCAGCTACAGCTTCAACCAGCATCTCTTTGCCTCGCTGCACAATCAGCTCATTGATCTTGCGCAGATCTTTATCTGATAGTCGCTTACGGAAATGAACCATCATCGATGGATCAAAAGGGGCTTTGCTTGAGTAGCCAGAGAAGCCAAGAAAATACTGCATGTATGGATTTTCCTGGATCTGCAGTACAGTCTCCTCATCACTCAGACCAAGCCGCTGCTTGATGTAAAGAGCGCCAAACGCTAGGCGTACTGATTTGGCAGGAGCTCCGATCGTGGCGCTGAACTGTGGTGCGTAGGACGATTCAAGCTCTTCCCACGGTATCAACTGAGCAAGAACCACCCAGCGGTTATCTGGATCAAGTGTGCCGCCAAAAGGAAGGTGGAACTCCTCGATGGAGAGCTGGCCATTATGATGTTTCCGATACATTCGTGGCCGTTACACGATGTAGCGAGCAAGGATTTGCTCGGTCATGGCCAGTTTAGCGCCTTTGATTGGCTCAAACCAGCTGCAGGGCAGGGGTTTTGGCTTTTTCAGGAAGCCCTAATTGTTTCTGGCTTGTTAAATTTAGCATAATAACAAAAATCTATCGATTAATCCTATCCTTAAAAAGATTCTGATTGATCAAACTATTGTTGCCTGAGTAGAAAACGACCTGGCAACCGTTGTTTTTTATGGAAATCTACCTTCGGCTTCGTTAAGCCTTACGCTTTTTGTAGTTGCACTTCTTTGAATACCATCTTCTTGTCAGCCAAGACTTCATGCTTGGATTGTTGTCATGTTGTCAGGCTCCAATAGAGCTGCTGGCATCGCTGCAATCGTCGCTGCAACTTGTTCTGCTCGCGATGCCTGGGATCGTGCTTCAACAGTTCAACGCATGTCGATCGCATTGAGCCGATCGCGAAAGCTCCTGGATGAACCGTTGGCGTCCAGCTCAGCGGCGTCGCTGAAGGATTCCGACTTGCTGGATGGGGAGCCGTAGCCACTGGAGCGGCGCGAACGGCTGTAACCCATGGGTTGGGGTCGCATCTCAATCGCGCCAGTGCCAGCTCCTCGGGTACCACCAGCTGCCGCGTCTCCTTCCGCCTGCTGGCGCGGGAGGGGATGGGCCTTGAGCTCACCGCGGAGTTGGTTGAGGAGCCGAAAATGACCAGTGGTGTTGAACTTGCGCAGAATCGCCGGATCCCAGGACATGGAGCTGCTTGCTTTTTAGATTCTCCCCTAACCTTACCCCCCGCCCAAGCATCAAGTTTCGTGATAAATTGAAACACAGGCAGGTGGTCGTTCGTCAGGCTCAATCCTTCAGGCTGAAGACTTGCCTTCCCTGCCATTCCCTTTCTCCTCCAGCACCCCTATGACCGTCAACGCTTCGCTGCGCGTTGGTCAACAGGCCCCAGGGTTCACCGCAACAGCGGTTGTTGACCAGGAATTCAAAGATGTGTCATTGGCTGATTACCGCGGCCAGTACGTGGTGCTGTTTTTCTACCCGCTTGATTTTACGTTTGTTTGTCCAACGGAAATCACGGCGTTCAGTGATCGATACAGCGAGTTCAGCAACTTGAACGCCGAGGTTCTCGGTGTTTCAGTTGACAGTCAGTTCAGCCACCTGGCCTGGATCCAGACCGACCGCAGCCAAGGCGGGCTGGGTGATATTGCCTACCCACTGGTCGCCGATCTCAAGAAAACAATCGCCAGTTCCTACAACGTTCTCGACGAGGACGCCGGTGTGGCTTTGCGCGGTCTGTTCATCATCGATCCCGATGGCATCGTCCAGCACGCCACCATCAACAATCTTTCTGTTGGTCGCAACGTCGATGAAACTCTGCGGGTGCTGCAGGCCTTCCAATACGTGCGGGCTCACTCCGGTGAGGTCTGCCCCGCCAACTGGACCCCGGGCGAACTGACCATGAAGCCCGATCCCGTCGGCAGCAAGGTGTTCTTCGCCGCCATCAGTTGAGCGGCCCCCACCCCGTGTTGCCCTATCCGAGCAGGCTCGCTAGCAGCCGCTGCCCGTCGATCCCGCCCAGCAGGGGATCACAGGCTCGCTCCGGATGGGGCATCAAACCCAGAACGTTGCCCGCCGGGTTGCAGAGGCCGGCGACATTGCCGATCGAGCCATTGGGATTGCGCTGGTAGCGCAGCACCACCTGTCCCTTCTCTTCCAGCTCTGCCAGGCTTCCTGCCTCCAGCTGGTAGCGCCCTTCGCCATGGGCGATCGGTAAATGGATCGTCTCCCCGGCGGCATAGCCCTGCAGCCAGCGGCAGGGTCCGGGTTGGACATTGAGCGTCGCGGGCTCACAGAGAAAGTGCAGGCGCCTGTTGCGAGTCAGGGCCCCGGGTAGCAGGCCAAGCTCGGTCAGCACCTGGAAGCCGTTGCAGATCCCCAGCACCGGCCCACCCCTGGCGGCAAAGGCCACCACTTCCTGGAGCAGGGGCGCGAAGCGGGCAATGGCGCCACAGCGCAGATAATCGCCGTAGCTGAATCCACCCGGCAAGACCACAGCCTCCAATCCGCTGAGATCCCGCTGTTCATGCCACAGAAAGCGGGTTGGAATTCCCAGGCATCCTTCGGCGGCCCACTGCACGTCTCGGTCGCAGTTGGAGCCAGGAAAAACGGCAATACCAATGGTCACGCCGCCGCCCCCGCCTCGGCGGACTGCAGTTCCAGGGACCAGTCCTCGATCACAGGGTTGGCCAGCAACCGTTCGCTCAGCAGTTCCAGTTGGGAGCGGGCCGAGCTGGCGTCGATCGCCTCGATCTCGATCTCCACTGCCTTGCCGATCCGCAGGCCGACAACCCCCTCAACGCCCAGCCTGGCCGCGGCGGCGCGGGTGGCCTCGCCGGCTGGATCGAGAACCGAGGGCCTCAGGCTGACCAGAACGCGGGCTTGAAAGCGTGGCACTGGCAGCTCAGGAGATTGATTAAATCTTGCCATCGCACGCTCCTGCAGCTCCTGGCGCTGATCCAGGTTGAAACTGTGGGAAGCGGGGATGGCTGTGATGCTGGAGACAACGGGATGGCCTTCAACGGTCGCCTCCGCTCTGGAGCGAGTTCGCAGGCCTCTGGGCTTGGCCATCGGCATCGGCGGCGCTCTGGCCATGCTTCTGCTCTCGGCAGCCCTCGCGGATCAACAACGGCTTCAGTTGCGCTGTCGCACCGATCAGGGTCCTTGGCAGGCCTGTGTGATGCGGATCGAGGCGGTCGGCGAGCGCTGGAGCCTCGAACTACCTGATGACAGCTTCGATTTCCGCCATGACGGCAGCGGCATTGTCGAGATGTCGCGGGCCGGTGCTGGTCAGTGGAGGCCAGTCACCAGCCAATGGAGCCCGGAGCATGCGCTCTGCTGGAACGGACTTTGTGCCCTGGGTCAGTTTCCGCTCGATTGAGACGCTCAGAGAACCTCAGCTGTTCTGAGCGCTAGCAAGCAAGGCAGTTTCCAGGACAGCTCGATCGAGCTGCAGCCCAAGGGCAACCAGCTCAAGCACCGGCAGCTCAATCGTCGCAGGCTGTGCCGGCCGGACCCCGGCCTGAGGATGCGCCTCATACCAACACTCCAGCCGAGGCCCCACCGCCTGGATCTGCAGGGGACGGACCTTGCCAGGCTGTTGCAACGAGCCTTTGAGGCGAAGAATGGCCTGGCGCTCGATCTGATCGCGCAGGATCGCCTCCAGCCTCTGGCGATTGAAACGGCCTTCCAGCCGGATCGCCACCGATTGCATCGGCACGTGGCTGTGGTCGTGATGGTCGTGGTCGTGATGATCGGAGTCATGGTCTGAATGGTGGACATCGCCCGCCTGAACGCCCGAGCCGGCTCCCAGATCGACACGGGAGAGACCCAGCAACAACTCTGGTGCGATCCGACCCTGCTCCACCGGCAGCACCTGGGTGCCGGGACGGGTCGCCTGGCCGATGCGTTCGCGCACGCGCGCCAGTTGGCTGGGCTCGAGGCGGTCGGCCCGACTGACCAGCACCAGATCGGCCGCTTCGAGTTGCTCGTCGAAGAGATCCTCTAGGTCGCTGAAGTGATCAAGGCTGGGGTCAGCGGTCCGTTGTCGCTCGATGGCGGCGGGATCGCCAACCACGCTGCCCAGGGCCAGGGCTTCGCCATCCACCATCGCCACCACACCATTCACCAGGGTGCGGGTGCGGATCTCCGGCCAGGAGAAGGCCTGGACCAGGGGCTCAGGCAGGGCAAGACCACTGGTTTCAACCACGATCCCGTCAAGGCGGTCGGCCGAAGCGAGCAGGGTCTGCATCGTCGGCAGGAAGTCGTCTTGAACGGTGCAACAGAGGCAACCGTTGGCGAGCTCCACCAGCCGGTCTTCGGCCTCATCTTCTGGGCAGAAGCCGCAGCTGCGCAGCAGGGCTCCATCAATGCCCACTTCACCGAATTCGTTGACGATCACTGCCAGGCGCAGCCCGCTGTTCAGCAGCAGATGGCGCATCAACGTGGTCTTGCCTGCTCCAAGAAAGCCTGTCACCACGGTGACCGGCAGGCGC
This sequence comes from Synechococcus sp. SynAce01, assembly GCF_001885215.1. GTDB lineage: Bacteria > Cyanobacteriota > Cyanobacteriia > PCC-6307 > Cyanobiaceae > Regnicoccus > Regnicoccus frigidus. The sequence continues at coordinate 2,557,532 of NZ_CP018091.1, forward strand.
CGCTGGGTTGTGCTGGTGGTCATCTCAGGCCCCTTGGCTTGTAAATGGCTCATTCAGCTGGCGTGTTGATGCCGGCAGGGTCGCGAAGGACCGAAAAGCAATGGTCATGGGATTGCGTCCGGTCCGCGCCGGGATTGAGGGAGACAAACCGGTGGCTGATCCCCAGCGGAACCAGGGCAGAAATCTATCGGCAACCCAGGCTTTCAGCCGTGGCGGCGCCGGTGCTCGCATTCACTCCCGCCGCTCTGGCGCAGAGGGCACGCTGCTGGGAGAGATCCAGCACCGCATCACTGAAATCTGCGCCCTCAATCTCGGCATTGGTGAAGCGGCTCTGCATCAACATCGCGTGACGCAGCACGGTGCCGCGCAGATCGGCGCCATCGAAGCGTGTGGCAAAAGCCACCACATCCTCGAGATTGGCGCCGCTCAGGTCGCTGTCCCTCAAGTCGCTGGAATTGAACACAGCTCCGCGCAGATCGGCTTCGCCCAGATCAAAGCCCCGCATTTCGGCCTTGAGGAATTCCTGCTGCTTGAGATCACGGCCGTGCATGTTGGGCTCGAGATCCTGCAGGGAGCGTTGACCGCGCAGCTCCGGCGCCGTGATCGCCCAGGCCGGCGCCACCGGTAAGGCGAGGCCGGCTGCGCCCAGCATCAGCAGCAGTAAGACCAGGCTGATCCCGCGTTGATAGATCCCGTGTTGAAGAAGTGGGAACAAAGGCGCAGACCTAGCTTGTGCCTTCAAGCTATGCCAGGCCAAGGCCAAGACGCGTTTCTGCATGAGCATGTCCCTGCGGGTGGTGGTGCCACCCCATCCCCTGATCACCCACTGGCTTACCGTGCTGCGCGATGAAGCCACCCCACCGGCCCTGTTCGCCAGTGCCATGGCCGAACTGGGCCGCTGGCTCACCTACGAGGCGCTCAGGGATTGGTTGCCCCACCGTCCTGTCACAGTGCAGACTCCCCTGGCCCCTGCCGAGGGAACCGTGGTGGATGGAACCATCCCTCTGCTGGCGGTACCGATCCTGCGGGCAGGTCTGGGCCTCTGGCAAGGAGCCCAGACAGTGCTTCCCACCGCCCGGGTGGCCCATGTGGGTCTGGTGCGCGATGAGGTCAGCGGCATCGCCCGCTGCTACCTCGACACACTGCCTTCCAGCATTGGCCCCCAGGTGGGCGTGCTGGTGTTCGACCCGATGTTGGCCACGGCCGGCAGCTTGATCCAGGTGCTGGAAAAGCTAGAAGCACTCGGTGTGGGCGGCGATCGTCTGCGGGTGATCACGGCGATTGTGGCCAGCCCCGGCCTCAAGACTCTGGGGGAGCGTTTTCCCCAGCTCACCATCTACAGCGCCTGCATCGACGCCGAGCTCGACGACGCCTTTCGGATCGTGCCGGGCCTGGGCGATGCCGGCGACCGCCTCTTCGGTTCCCAGCAGCCCCAGATTTAAGATCCAGGCCCTTGCCTGTGGCTCTATGGCCGTTGCCGCCGCCGGAAGCCTTCATGCGGGAGCCCGGGTGCTCGGTGATCGGGGGGCGGCCAGCCTGCGCGGGATCGTGAGGGTACCGGGTGACAAATCGATCTCGCACCGTGCCCTGCTGTTCGGGGCGATCGCCATCGGCGAGACCGCGATCGAGGGCCTGCTGCCCGCCGAAGATCCGCTCAGCACGGCGGCTTGCCTGCGGGCGATGGGGGTGGGCGTGAGCCCGATCGTGGCGGGCCAAACCGTGCGGGTGGAGGGTGTTGGCCTCGATGGCCTGCAGGAGCCGGAGTCTGTGCTCGATTGCGGTAACTCCGGCACGACGATGCGACTGATGCTGGGCCTGCTGGCGGGCCGCGTTGGCCGCCACTTCGTGCTCGACGGCGATCGCTCGCTGCGGCGCCGGCCGATGCGACGGGTGGGCCAGCCGCTGGCGCTGATGGGGGCTTCGATTCGTGGCCGCTGCGCCGGCAACCTGGCCCCCCTGGCCATTGAGGGGCAAGACCTGCATGGGGCTGTGATCGGCACGCCGATCGCCTCGGCCCAGGTGAAGTCGGCGATCCTGCTGGCGGCCCTGACCGCCAGGGGGAACACCACCGTGATCGAGCCGGCCCGCTCCCGCGACCACAGCGAGCGGATGTTGCAGGCCTTCGGTGCCGATCTCGCCATCGGCGGCGACTCCGGTCGTCATGTCACGGTCCATCCCGGCGCCCAGCTCCATGGCCGCCCGGTGGTGGTGCCCGGCGACATCAGCTCGGCGGCCTTCTGGTTGGTGGCCGCCGCGATCACCCCCGGCGCCGAGATCACGCTGGAGAACGTTGGGCTTAACCCGACGCGGACCGGCATCCTTGACGTGCTTGAGCAGATGGGTGCCTCGATCGAGCGCTTCAACCTGCGCGAGGTGGCCGGTGAGCCGGTCGGCGATTTGAGGGCGCGCCATGGGCCCCTGCGCCCCTTCACGATCGCTGGCGATCTGATTCCCCGTCTGGTCGATGAGATTCCGGTGCTGGCGGTGGCGGCCTGTTGCGCCGAGGGCATCAGCCGTGTCGGTGATGCGGCCGAATTGCGGATCAAGGAAACCGATCGGCTGGCGGTGATGGCCCGCCAGCTCCTGGCCATGGGTGCTCGCCTTGAGGAAACCCCTGACGGCCTGACGATCGAGGGCGGTCAAGGTCTGCGTGGCGCCGAGGTTGACAGTGAGAGCGACCACCGGGTGGCGATGAGCCTGGCGGTGGCGGCTCAGATTGCCGTGGGGTCCACCCTGCTGCAGGGAAGCGAAGCGGCGGCGGTGTCCTACCCGGGCTTCTGGGACGATCTGGCTCGGCTGCAGGCCTGATCCGGACTGGCGCCAGGCCGGGGGCGGGGGCGAGGGCCGGTAGATTCCGCCCAGATTTCCCAGGCTTTCCATGCTCGCCGTTGCTGTTCTGGCTGCCGGAAAGGGCACCCGAATGAAGAGTGATCGGCCGAAGGTGCTGCAGGAGCTGGCCGGGGTCAGCCTGCTGGAGCGGGTTCTCGGCTGCTGCGAGAGCCTTGCGCCCGATCGCCGCCTGCTGATCCTGGGCCATCAGGCCGAGCGGGTGGAGGCGTCCCTGGCTGGATACCCCGGCCTCGAATTTGTGCGCCAACAGCCCCAGAACGGCACGGGCCACGCCGTCCAGCAACTGCTCGGACCACTCAGCGGTTTCAGTGGCGAACTGCTTGTGCTCAATGGCGATGTGCCCCTGCTCAGGCCTTCCACCCTCGAAGCCCTGCTTGAGCAGCACCGCAGCAACGGGGCCGCCGTCACCCTGCTCACGGCTCGCCTCGACGACCCCACGGGCTACGGCCGGGTGTTCAGCGACGGCGATGGGCTGCTCAGCGCGATCGTCGAACATCGCGACTGCAACGAGTCGCAACGCACCAATGACCTGATCAACGGCGGCATCTACTGCTTCAACTGGAGCCGATTGGCGGCGGTACTTCCCGATCTTGAGGCCAACAACGACCAAGGCGAGGTCTATCTTACCGATACCGTTGCCCTGCTCGATCCAGCCGAGCACCTGGAGGTGGCCGATCCGGGCGAGATCGCCGGCATCAACGACCGGATTCAGCTGGCCCAGTGTGAGGCGGTGCTGCAGGACCGGCTGCGGCGCCACTGGATGGCCGAAGGCGTGAGCTTTGCCGATCCGGCCAGCTGCAGCCTCAGCGATGGCTGTCGCTTTGGGCGTGACGTGTTGGTTGAACCGCAGACCCACCTGCGTGGCGATTGCCAAATCGGAGCCGGTTCCCGACTGGGGCCAGGCAGCCTGCTGGAGAACGTCCGACTCGGGGACGGCGTTGAGGTGCTCTATTCGGTGCTGCGCGACGCTGTGGTGGCCGATGGCTGTGTGATCGGCCCCTATGCCCAGCTGCGCCCTGGCGCGGAACTGGGAGCCGACTGCCGGGTGGGCAACTTCGTGGAGATCAAACAGAGCCACCTGGCGGCGGGCTGCAAGGTGAACCACCTCAGCTACATCGGTGATACCGAGCTCGGAGCGGGGGTCAATGTGGGGGCCGGCACGATCACCGCCAACTACGACGGCGTGCGCAAGCACCGCACCGTGATCGGCGCGGGCAGCAAGACAGGGGCCAATTCTGTGCTGGTCGCCCCGATCAAGCTGGGATCGAATGTGACGGTGGGAGCAGGCTCCACCCTCACCCGCGACGTACCGGATGGGGCCCTGGCGCTCAGCCGCACCCCCCAGCGGATCAAAGCCGACTGGCCTGGTCCTGCGGCCTAGGCCGTCACGTTGGGAAGTTGGCTTCAAGCAGGGGGATCAGGCGCTCCAGGGCCACGCCCCGGCTGGCCTTGAGCAACAGTTGATCACCTGGGCTGAGCCATTGCAGCAGCGGGTCGAGGGCCTGCTCGGGCGTGGCCACCCGAACCTGCCTGGGAAGGTTGGCTGCACCGCGCTCCATGGCCTCGCCGTCGTCCCCATCATCGACGATCACCAGGCCATCGAGGCCCAGTTCGGCGGCCAGCGCTCCGATCTCCTGGTGCAGGGCGAGGCTGTGGGCGCCGAGTTCGCGCATCGTTCCCAGCACGGCGAAGCGGCGTCCTCTCTGGCCGGCCAGCAGGTGCAGGGCGGCCACCACCGCTTCAGGTGAGGCGTTGTAGGTCTCATCGAGCAGGGTGATCCCGGCGATATGCAGGCGCCCGCTGCGCCCGCCTGGCAAGGACGGGCTCAGGTGTCGCAGAGCTACCGGAGGAACGCCCAGGTGGTCTGCCACCGCCAGGGCCAGCAGCAGATTGCGGGCGTTGTGCGCCCCCTCCAGCGGCAGGTCGTAGGTCTCGCCGTTGCAGACCAGGCCTGCCGGGGTGAGGGCACCTGTCCAGTCGGCAGGGGGCAGGGCGGCGGTGCCAGTGGCCTGGGCTGGCGGGTCACCAGCAAGGGCCACACGCCGCACAGCACCGCTCCACGACTGGGCGAGAGCCTGCTCAAGCAGGGGATCGCCGGCCGGGATCACCACCAGCCCACCGGGCCGCATCGCCGCGGTGATTTCGCACTTCGCCCGCGAGATCGCCTCACGGCTGCCCAGCCTGCCGATGTGGGCGCTGCCGATGTTGGTGATCACCACCACATCGGGTTCAGCGCAGCGGGAGAGCCGCTCGATTTCACCGAGCCCGCGCATGCCCATCTCCAGCACCACGGCGCGATGCTCCGCCCCAGCTCGCAGCAGGGTGGCCGGCACTCCCACATCATTGTTCTCGTTGCCGCGGCTGGCCAGCACCGGCCCAAGTGGTTCCAGGGCAGCCCGCAACAGTTCGCGGGTGGTGGTTTTGCCGGCCGAACCGGTCACCGCCAGCACGGGGATGGCCAGACTCCGCCGCCAGAGGCAGGCCAGCTGCTGGTAGGCCACCAGGGTGTCGTCAACGACCCAGGCCAGCAGTCCGGCCGGCAGCTTCTGGAGCTGGCGCCGCTCCACCAGGGCGGCCTGGGCCCCAAGCCGCTGCGCCTCGACCAGGAAGGTGTGGCCATCGAAGCGATCCCCCACCAGGGGAACAAAGCAATGGCCGACTGCCAGGCTGCGGCTGTCGGTGCAGACCGGCCCCAGCTCGGCTTCGAGGTTGGGCCGCTCCACGCCGATCGGAGCACCCCAGAGGCTTTCGAGCTCACCTAGCCGCATCGCTTTCGGTCGTTTCAGGTGTTTCGAGCATGATCATGCCTTGTCCCACAAGGGCGGTTCGTCCCAGGCTTCGCCCCTCTGGGTCGCCCAGTTCCAGCCTGTCGTAGCCCAGGTCCATGGATCGTTCGAGCCAGAGTTCCGCCCGTTGCCGGCGCTGCTCGCCAGAGAGGCTGGTGAACCCTTCGTTGAGCGCAAGCTCCAGCCTCCCCGCAGCGGGCCACGGCTTCGCTGTGACGATCAGTCCCTGGGGGTCGAGATCGGCCAGCAGGGCCAGCAGCGGATCGATCTTCAAGGCAGCTGGGGGCGAGATCAGCGGCTGCGCCGATTGCTCAGCGGTCTGGCCGGTGGTCTGTTCAGTGGTCTGCTCGGCGTCTGGATTGGTCGGACCCGACGGGTTGATGAGGTCAGATGGGTTGTTCAGGCCGGATCGACGGCTGTCAGAGGGCCCAGCATCAGCTTCTGACTCGGCTGCTGCTGCCGTCTGTGGAGCCGGTAGCGGCTGGACCAGAGGCTCGATGGAGCCCCCCGGTCGTGCGATCCGCAGCACCAGCACCGTGGCGCACATCAGCAGGAGCAGCACCAACGGCCAGAACCAGGCGGCGAGGCGCCGGGGCCAGAGGCCCGGCATGGCCAGATCACCTTCAGCGTTGCGCCGCCAGATCTCCTGGGCTTTGAGGCGAAGGCTGGCCCCGACAGCCCGCAAATCCCTGGCCAGCAAGGACCAGGGGTTGCGATAGGGCGCCGGCAGGTCACGGCCACTGCGATCCGGACCTCGGTCCATCGTTTGCTCAGCCAGGCCCACGGCGCAGCAACTGGGCCAGGGGGTTCCTGGCTGGCGGGTTGGTTGCCGGAGGGCTGCCCAGCAGACTCGGATCGTCGGATTGGCCCCGGGAGAGCTCCTCGATCTCGGCCGCTGACGGGGTTGCTTCTTTCACGCCGCGCACGTCCTTGTACAGGGCGTCGTAGGCCAGGGCGGAACGCTGCCAGCTGCTGTCGAAGGCCATGGCCCGCTGCTGCAGCTCCTGCCAGCTTTGGGGATGCCGCCAGGCTTCCCAGGCCCGCACAATCGCGGTGTAGAAATCGATCGGCTCGTAACGATCGAAGCAGAAGCCGGTGCCGCTGTGCCCGGCCGGGGAGTGTGGAGTCACGGTGTCCACCAGCCCCCCGACGTTGCGGACCACCGGGATGCAGCCGTAGCGCATCGCCAACAGCTGGCTGATTCCGCAGGGTTCAAAGCGGCTGGGCATCAGGAACACGTCGGCGCCGGCGTAGATCAGCCGCGCCAGCAGGTCGTCGTAGGTGAGGAAGACGGAAAAACGGCCTGGGTGGCGGGAGGCCATCTGCCACAGGCCCGCTTCGTAGCCGCGATCACCGGTGCCCAGCACGACGATCTGGCTGTCGGTGTAGGCCAGGACGCGCTCCGCCACCTGTAGCAGCAGATCCACGCCCTTCTGGTCGACCAGGCGGGTGACCATCCCCATCAAGAAGCTGCCGGGATTGGCGCTCAGGCCCATCCGCTCCTGCAGGATCGCCTTGTTGCCCGCCCGGGGGGCGAGGTTACTGGCCGAAAAACGGGCCGGCAGGGTGCTGTCGCTGGCGGGATCCCAGTCCTTGGTGTCGATGCCGTTGAGGATGCCCCGCAACTTGCCGCTCAGGAAGTTCAGCAAGCCATCGAGTCCTTCGCCGTAGTCCGGTGTGCGGATCTCCTGGGCATAGGTGGGCGAGACGGCATTGATCCGGTCGGCATAGATCAGAGCCACCGCCATGGTGCTGTCCCCCTGCATGTACCAGGGGCACCAGGTCATGCGCTCCAGCTTCCAACGCCAGGGCCCCTGGTATTGCAGGTTGTGGATCGTGAAGACGGTGCTGATCTCCGGGTCCTGGTGCATCCAGGCAGGCAACATGCCTGTGTGCCAGTCATGGCAGTGCAGCACCTCTGGCTTCCAGTGGTTCCAGCAGAATTCGGCGCTGGCGTTGGCGAAGAAGGTGAAGCGCCAATCTTCGTCGTCGCCGCCGTAGATGCGCTCTGGATTGAAGACCGGATGGCCGACCAGATAAAGCGGCAAGCCGTGGCTGGGGTGGCGCGTTTCGTAGATCGCAAAGTCGTTGTCCATGGCCCGACCGCGCCAGATGGGCTCTGGCGGGATCGGCAACTGGCTCCAGAGTTTGCCGTAGCCCGGCAGGATCAACCGGACGTCATGGCCGAGGGCGGCGAGGGCTGGCGGCAGGGCGCCCACCACATCGCCCATGCCCCCGACCTTGACCATCGGAGCGCACTCGGCGGCGGCGAACAGCACGCGCATGGGAGGTTGCTCAGGTGGGCCGAACTCTACGGGGAGCCTTACGCGCAGCCAGCGGTCTTGTCAGGGCAGGACCGTCACCATCGTTCCCACCTCAACCAACTGGAAGAGGTCTTGCACATTCTCATCGAGCAGGCGCACGCAACCGTGGGACACGGCCTGGCCGACGCTGACCCGCTGGGGGGTTCCATGGAAACCGACGGTGACGCAGCCCTTCACCTCCAGGTGTTGCTGGCCGTTGAAACCACTGCGTCCCTGGCAATCCCGCAAAAACCCGATCCAGCGGCTGCCCAGGGGGTTGTTCGGTCCCGCCGGTACCACCTGGCCGGTGGCCGGGTGCTCCCACTCAGGGTTGGCACGCATTTCGATCACCTCAAAGCGACCGAGGGGCGTTTCCCAGCCGGGCATTCCCACGGCCACCGGAAAGCGGCGCAGTTCCCGACCGTTTTCAAGGACCAACAGCTGGCGCTGGGCGCGGAAGAGCACCAGGGAGCTGGTGGGCGCTGGGCTGGGTAGGGCTGGGCTAGGAGTGAGCGGGCTCGACGGGGCGGGGCTGGACAAGGTCCATTTCAGTCGGCTGGCAGCTTCTGCAGAAGCCGGTGCAACGACAAGCAAACCGCAGGTGAGCAGGGAGGCGAACCGGGCGGCCAGCACAGAAACAATCAAATCCGGTAGGTCTTGAGATTAATCAATCCCTGGTCTCCTGGGAATGTCCACCAGCTGACGTTGCCTCAGGGCAGCCAGGCTTGATCGGAGAAATCCGGATCCCTTTTTTGCAGAAAGGCATCGCGACCCTCCTGGGCTTCGGCTGTTCGGTAGAAGAGATGGGTGGCCTGACCGGCCAGTTCCTGCAAGCCCGCCATGCCGTCGGTTTCGGCATTGAAAGCGGCCTTGAGGCAGCGGATCGCCGTTGGGCTCTGGCGCAGCACGTCGCGGGCCCAGCGCACCCCTTCGGCCTCCAGCTCGGCCAGCGGCACCACCGCGTTAACCAGACCCATGGCCAGCGCCTCCTCGGCGTTGTACTGGCGGCCAAGGAACCAGATCTCCCGGGCCTTGCGCTGCCCCACCACGCGGGCCAGATAACTCGCCCCGAAGCCGCCGTCGAAGCTGCCCACCCGCGGGCCGCTCTGGCCGAAGACGGCGTTCTCGGCCGCCAGGCTGAGGTCACAGAGCAGGTGCAGCACCTGGCCGCCACCGATCGCGTAGCCAGCCACCAGGGCAATCACCACCTTCGGCAGTGATCGGATCAATCGCTGCAGATCCAGCACGTTGAGGCGGGGCAGGCCGGAGCTATCGAGATAGCCGCCATCGCCGCGCACGCTCTGGTCACCGCCGGAGCAGAAGGCGTAGCCGCCATCGGCGGCCGGCCCAGCACCGGTGAACAGCACCACACCGATGGCTGGGTTGTCGCGCACGCGCGAGAAAGCGTCGCAGAGCTCCTGAACGGTGCGGGGGCGGAAGGCGTTGCGCTTGGCCGGGCGGTTGATCGTGATCCGGGCGATGCCGGCCTGCCGGCTCAGCTCAAACAGGATGTCCTCGTAGTCGCCTGCCGGCAGCCACTCCTCGCACTGGCGACCCGTGCTGGATGGGGCCGGGTTGGGATCGGCGCTCATCGGGCCTGAAGCAAGGTCGCCCTCATTCTGTGGCGTGACCGCCACTGGCTCGCAACAGTTCTCGCAGCTGGGCATCGGCCCGGCGATCGGTGCGCAGCTCCAGCAGGGCGAGCTGTTCTCCCTCACTCCAGTGCAGGGCTGCCGCCAGGTCGTCGAGCCGCTCCACCCGCCGGGATGGCACGCCATGGGCCGCCGCCAGGGCCCGGTGATCAAGGCGCTGGGGCATGGCGAACAGGCGCTCAAAATCGACGGTGCCTGTTTCGGGCTTGGTGCGAATCGGCAATTGCTCGAAGATGCCGCCGCCGCCGTTATCGATCAACACCACGGTGAGTTGCCCCGTCAACTGCTGACCCCACAACCAGCCGGTGCTGTCATGCAGCAAGGCCAGGTCGCCACAGACCAAGACCAGTTGTCCCAGGCTCTCGGCCAGTCCAGCCGCCAGCGACAGGGTGCCGTCGATGCCGGAGGCGCCGCGGAAGCCATAGAAGGGCCGGGCTGGGCCCCTTGGATCGGCAAAGCTCTCCCAGTCGCGCACGGGGCTGCTGCTGGCCAGCATCACCGGCCGATCGGCCGGCAGCAGCAGGCTCAGGGCCCGGGCCAGGGCTGGTTCGCTCGGCGCTCCGCTGGCCGGCAGGTTGTGATCAAGCAGCGCCTGGCAGGTGGCCTCCCGCTGCCGCCAGCGCTGCTGCAGGGCCGTGCTGGCTGGGGCGGGCTGCCCTCGCCAGATGGCGTCGCTCTGGCTCTGGCACCAGTGGGCCAAGCCCAGTCCATCGCTTGATGTCGCCGTTCCCAGCGGATCCTGGTTGCGGGGATCGGCTTCGCAGATCAGCAGCTGATGGCCCCCCAAGCCAGCCAACCACTGCTGAAGGCGCCTGCTGGAGGGCGTGGGACCGAGGCGCAGCACCTGGGCGGCCGCCAGTTCTAACGGCGCCGCCTCCAGCAACAGGTCGTAGCCCGCGAAGCAGACCAGATCCGATTGGCCCCGCAGCCCGGAGAGCCCGTCAGCCAGCAGGGGCCAGCCACTGCGCTGCTGCCAGTGGCGCAGGGCGGCAAGGAACGCCGGCCAATCAGCCGGCGTTCCGCGCCACGGTCCGGCCACGATTAGTCCAGGTTGATCGGGATCCAGGCCGGACAGCGCCGAATCCAGGCCCGTTAGCGCGCCATCCGGCCTGGCCACGACTTCTGCCGAGGAAGCAGCTGGCAGCCAGAGGGCGGCCAGGCGCTGCAGGGTGCCGGCGTCGGCGTGCAGGGGTTCTTCGAACGGAAGGTTGAGATGGACCGGTCCGGCTGGATAGCCCAGGGCGGATCGCCAGGCACGCTCGGCCATCGCTTCGAGGGCTGCCGCTCCCATGGCCGCCAGGCCGGTGGCCTCGGCTTCGCCGACCCAGCGACAGCTGGGCCGCAGGAAGTCTTCCTGGTTGACGGTCTGGTTGGCGCCGCATCCCTTGCGGTGAGCGGGTCGGTCGGCGCTCAGAAGCAACAGAGGGATCGCGCCGTGGTCAGCTTCCACCACCGCTGGCAGCAGGTTGGCGACGGCGGTGCCCGACGTGGTGATCACGGCCGCTGGGACTCCATCGGCCCGGCTCAGCCCGAGTGCGAAGAAGGCGGCGGAGCGTTCATCGATGCCGGTCTGCAGGCTCAGGCGCGGACCCGCCAGCATCCCGGCCGCCACAGCCAGGGCTGCAGACCGGCTGCCGGGACAGAGCACCAGGCGCCGCAGTCCAAGCCGCTGCAGGCCTTGCAGCAGGATCAGAGAAGCCTCAAGGTTCCCGGCTGCGCTCACCCTGGCCCGCACCTGTTCAGGATGGGGTGATCATGCCCACTTGCGGGGCTTTCCTCCGGTTCGGACCCTGAAATGAGCGCCCCAGCACCGGACCTCGCCCCAGCGCCTGCTCCTGCCACTGGCCCAGGGGGCCAACCGAACACCCGGCCCTGGCTTGGCCTTTTGCTCTGGGTTCTGCTGGCGGTGACGCTGCGCTGGGCGGTGATCGAACCCCGCTGGATTCCCTCGGGCTCGATGCTGCCGACCCTGCAGCTGAACGATCGGATCCTGGTGGAGAAGGTTCGGCCCCATCTGCCAGCCCCCCTGCCGGTAGGAACCATCGTGGTATTCAGGCCGCCAGACCCCTTGCTCGAAGCCGGCTACGACCCCAAAGCCGCCCTCATCAAGCGGGTGGTCGGCGGGGCAGGTGATCGGATCGAAGTGCGTGGCGGCGCGTTGATCCGCAATGGGACCCCCGTAGTTGAGACCTGGCGCCAGGTGCCGATCGCTTACGACCTACCGCCGCTGGTGGTGCCCCCGGGACATCTGATGGTCTTGGGGGACAACCGCAATGCCAGCCTCGATTCCCACCTCTGGGGTCCGCTTCCTGCTGATCACGTGATCGGCACGGCCGTGTTGCGCTACTGGCCCCTCAACCAGCTCGGACCGATACGGTTCTCACCCCTGCCGGCAGGAGGGGAGGCCGACGGCCTGCGGTAGGGTGAAAGCCGTGATGCAGAGCACACCGGAGATGTTCAACCCGGAGTTCCTGACCACTGACAGTGAAGCGATCAACAGTAATTTGTTGATTCAGTATTTGCAGGAACAATCCCCGGACGTGCTGCAGCGGGTAGCCCGTTCGGCCAGTGGCGATATCCAAGACATCATCCGCCACAACGTGCAAGGCCTGCTTGGGATGATCCCCAGCGAGCAGTTCGAGGTGAAGATTCAAGCCAGCCGGGATAATCTGGCTGGATTGCTCGCTTCGGCGATGATGACCGGTTACTTCCTGCGCCAAATGGAGCAGCGGATGGAGCTCGAAACCACCCTGTTCGGCGAAGGGGGCAGTGATGCCGATCCCGGCGAACTGAAGCTCTGAGGGGCTGGTCCTAGTTCTGAACAGACCTGGGGATGATTCTCCAGCGCAGCAAGTTGTTGTCCAGGCCAGCTAAGAACCGCCAGGACCCTTCCGAGCAGGCCCAATCACGTGTTTCGAGTTCGCCAGCAAAGTTACAGAGATCTTGGCTGGTGCAGTGGACCGGGGCCGTGTAGTGGGCGGGAATGATCCAGGCCAGGGAGTCGATCCCCGCCAGCTCACGGATCCAGCCCAACAGAAGCTCCTTGGATCGGGGAAAGACCAGCCTCTCCAGCACTGGGGCGATCTGCAGATGGGGTTGGCCCCCGCGAAGCAACGCCTCGAAGTCGGCCTCCCAGCCAGGCAGCCAGCGAAACGGATAGATCCCGAAATAAGCCTCGGCCTGCCGTACGCCGACTCGGCAGGACAGAGCCAACGCCTCTGCCAAAGGCAAAACCTGTAGGAACTCCGGCCGGAAATAGGACGCGAACAGGACCATGCGCCACCAGCCCCGTCGCCGCCGTTCGGCTGTGTCCTGGAGTTGTTCATCACCCCTCTCCCGTGCGTGAAACAGCAGGGGCCTTGGATCAGCGTCAAACAGCTGCGGTGGATCAGGGGCAATAGCCACGAGCGCATCGGTTACGAGCAGGGCGCCACTGCTGCGGTGGAACACGGCAACCTCCAAGAAGGTGCCGATGCCCAAATTCACAGGACCCAGGGGGTGCCAGGACAGTGCATCGCCATGGGGCACGCCGTCCTCAAATAACACCCGTGTGCGATCCGCCGGGAAACCCAGCCAGTCCAGGGGCAAAGAGAGTGGGAAGCTCCACTGCTTGGGACTGACCCAGACCTGGGCACGGGGGAAAGCCCTGGCCATGGCCGGTACCGGCAGCTTGTGCTCCAGCCCGGAGCTGGTCGGCAGCACGATCGTGACCACCGGACCGTGGCGAGCCTCAAGGCTCCGAAGTTCCTGGATCACTTCAGCGGTGGCAGCAACCGGGGCGTAGAGGAGCAGGCCTTCGCGCAGCCGCACCACCGTCATCCGGATCGGCACGGCCACATAGAACAGCCCCTGCAGCTGCTCGAAACCCCACACCAGGCCTGGAACCAGCTCCCGCACCAAGGTGCGCCGTCGGCCGTAGGGATAAAGCGGCAGCAGAGGCCACCAGGGCCAGCGCTGGTCGGCGACCGCATCACTCACTTGCCATCACTCACGCTGTTCTCACTCGCCCTGACTGAAACCACTGACGAAATGCTTGAGGCCCGCGAGGAGTAAGGCCGCTGGGCCATTCAGTCATGGGGGAGATCGTCAGCCCAACGCAACGTTGCTGTGAGATGAAGAGATTGTGCGACCCTATCAAAAAGCCCCCTCCAGGGAGGGGGCTAAATGGTGGCAGTGAACACCTGAGAAAGCCGGCAAAAGGCCTGAACGAATAACGGATCAGCCGATCAGAGCCACGGGCCTGGATTCGCTCAGGGCCAGATCAAGCGGGAAGTTGTGGGCGTTGCGTTCGTGCATCACCTCGAAACCGAGGTTGGCGCGGTTGAGCACGTCGGCCCAGGTGTTCAACACCCGGCCCTGGGAATCGAGCACCGACTGGTTGAAGTTGAAGCCGTTGAGGTTGAAGGCCATCGTGCTGACGCCCAGGGACGTGAACCAGATCCCCACCACCGGCCAGGCGGCGAGCAGGAAGTGCAGGCTGCGGCTGTTGTTGAAGGAGGCGTACTGGAAGATCAGGCGGCCGAAATAACCGTGGGCCGCCACGATGTTGTAGGTCTCCTCTTCCTGGCCGAACTTGTAGCCGTAATTCAGGCTCTCGCTTTCGGTGGTTTCCCGTACCAGCGAACTGGTGACAAGCGAACCGTGCATGGCCGAGAACAGCGAACCGCCAAACACACCGATCACACCGAGCATGTGAAAGGGGTGCATCAGGATGTTGTGCTCCGCCTGGAAGACCAGCATGAAGTTGAAGGTGCCTGAGATGCCAAGGGGCATGGCGTCAGAAAACGAACCCTGGCCGAAGGGATAGATCAGGAAGACGGCGAAGGCGGCCGAAAGCGGCGCGCTGTAGGCGACAAAGATCCAGGGACGCATGCCCAGCCGGTAGCTGAGCTCCCACTGACGGCCCATGTAGGCCGAAATACCGATCAGGAAGTGGAAAATGATCAGCTGGTAAGGACCGCCGTTGTAAAGCCACTCATCGAGGCTGGCGGCTTCCCAGATCGGGTAGAAGTGCAGGCCGATGGCGTTACTGGAGGGAACGACAGCACCGGAGATGATGTTGTTGCCGTACATCAAAGAGCCCGCCACAGGCTCACGGATGCCGTCGATGTCGACAGGCGGCGCGGCAATGAAAGCAATGATGAAGCAGCTCGTGGCTGCCAGGAGGCAGGGAATCATCAGCACACCGAACCAGCCCACGTAGAGGCGGTTGTCGGTGGAGGTGACCCACTGACAGAACCTTTCCCAAGAGGCGGAACGTCCGCTGCGAACAGCCGTTGTCATTGGAGGAATGAGGACGAAGATGAATGACAGGCTAGTCATCAAGACTTTGGCCTCTGGGATCACTCCATGATTCGTGTCGCCTGGAAAATAATGTTCATGAACATGTTCATCAAGTGTTCATGAAGATGGATGAATCAAGCCGGTAGCTGGCGCTGATCCAGGCCTGGACTGTTTCCCCTGGAGCCAGGACCGGAGAGCACCCAGTCCTTGGCCTGGCGCAGGAACGCCGGCCAATCGAGTTGTTCTGCTGCTGCAGCTTTGGCCACGAGCAGGGGGGCCTGCAGGCGCAGCTGCTGAAGATCGGCCTGGGGCACGCCGCTGCTGAGGGCCAGCACATCGGCCATCGCGTGGGCCACCACCCGGGTGAGGTAGGCGGCACTGAGCGCCTGGAGCGCGCCGCTCACCAACCAGGTGGAAGCCTCCAGTCGCATCAAGGCCATCAAACCCTGGCTGCTCCACTCGGCGACGCCCAGGGCCAGGGCGGCCTTGGCCAGCTCCATGGCGGCGTCGCGCAGTTGATCGGCATCCCAGGGGCAGTTCCAGAGGCGGGCCATCTCCCGCAGCATCAGGCCGTTGGCAGCGGCCAGCACCAACAGATCCAGGCTGGGCAGCGGGGCGATGAGCACGGCGCCTGCCACGGTCCACTGGGTGCGCTGCAGCAGCGGCCGCAAGGCTTGCCGCCGCAGAGCCTCAAGTTCGGTTTGCCAGGCGTCATGCAGCGAGGCAAGGCAGCGCCGGTCGGTGTCGATCAGGCGCTGCCGCCCACCGCCATGCAGCACGGGTTGGAGTGGCGCGGTTGCTTGGCCCAGTCCCTCGGCCTCGCCCTGCCAGAACAGCAGCCGCTCGCCCAAAGGCTCGGGCAGTTGGGAGCGGAGTTCTAGCTCCAGGTCTTGGAGGGATTGCGCCGCCGACGGCTGGGCGTCCACCAGCAACCAGACCGCTTGCTGCTGCGGCAGGCTGCCCAGCCAGCGCAGGTCGGCGCCCCGCAGGGGTGGCGTCAGGCCGTAGAGCAGCAGGTCGCACTGCTCAAGGGCTTGGGGCCACTGCCAGTCGGGGCTGGTGGAGGGAAGGGGATGGCCCCAGTGCAGGGTCAGGGGCAGGGCGCCGCGCAGGGCTGCCAGCAGGGCCGGTTGCATCGAAGCGGGCGGCGGGGTTAACCCCACCACGCCCAGCTCGAGATTGGTCCGTTGCTGCCGCTGCCGCAGCAGCTCCAGCTGCTGGATGCGCTTCTCCTGGGCCAGGGCTCTGGCCTCGCCGGTCAGCCCGCCTGCAACGGCCAGCTTGTCGAACTGAAGCAGCAGGGCGTCACAGCGGCTGTACCAGCCCTCCAGGGATGTCGGCAATTTGGGGCTGACAGGACGCCGTGGGCGGCTCAACCACCACCAGCCCCCTGTCATCGCCGCTGCGGCGAGGGCGGTGGGCAGGGGCAAATGCAGGGCGTCGCCGAGAACCCAGCCTCCCGCCAACAGCGCCCCGGCTGGAAGAGCCAGGCGGCGCAGCCCAGTGGCCGCGATCGGCAGCCAGGGGATACCCCTGGGATCAGGGACCATGGGATTGGGCAAAGGGATTGGGCAAAACAGTCGGGCAGCGGCGCCGGTGGCGGCTCCGGCTGAGGTGAGCATCTCTAGCTCAGCTCAACCAATCATCCCAGAGCCTCCATAAATTAGATGGGAAGCCTCCGCTGGAAACGTCATCCCGTCCCAAGCCGCTCGGGCCGCCCTCGGCAGTGACAACCGGGGGCCCGTTCAGAGGGTTCTGCTGATCGCCCTGGCGGTGAACATCGCCATGAGTCTGCTGAAACTGGCGGTCGGCCTGCTGAGCGGCTCCCTGGCCCTGCTGGCCGATGCGATGCACAGCGCCACCGATGGCCTCTCCAGCCTGTTGGGTCTGATCGCCAACGGTCTGTCCGATCCCAGGCCAGACCGTGACCATCCTTACGGACACCATAAATATGAAGGCGTCGGTGCCTTGGCGATCGCGGCATTCATCCTGTTTGCCGCCTTCGAAATCCTCCAAACCGCAGCCCAACGCCTGATCAATGGCATTGGTCCGCTGCGCATCACCCCCGTTGAGCTGGGCCTGGTTCTGCTGGCGCTCTGCGGCAATCTGGCGCTGGCGTTCTACGAACGACGGGAGGGTCAGCGGCTACAGAGCCGTCTGCTGCTGGCCGATGCCATGCACACCACCAGCGACATCTGGACCACCGCGATGGTGTTGGTCGGCCTCAGTGGCGCGCTCTGGCTGGGTCTGAACTGGCTGGATCTGGCGGTGGCGGTCCCATTGGCCCTGCTGCTTGTGCGGGCCTGCTGGCAGGTGTTGCGCAGCAACTTGCCCTGGCTGGTGGATCAGATCGCCATCGCGCCAGAAGCGATCCACTCGGTGGCTATGGCGGTGCCAGGAGTGCTCAACTGCCATGACATCGCCAGCCGAGGCGTGATTGGTCAGCAGGTGTTCATCGACATGCACATGGTGGTGGCGGCCAACGATCTACCCACCGCCCATCGGGTCACGGAACTGGTCGAAGAGCACCTGGAGGCTCGCTTCGGCCCGGTGCGCTGCACCATTCACCTCGAGCCCAGGGAATATGCCAGTGCCGAGATCACCTTCCGTGGCACCCATGGTTGAGCTGACGCGGGAGCTGGGCCTGTCTCTGACGCTCCGGCAGGCTGACCTGCTGGAATCTCAGTGGCAGCAGCAACAGCAGCAACAGCATTGGCATGGCCAGCTGCCGGTATTGGTGCTGAATCGCTGTTGGTTGCGGCTCGCTGTTGTGCCACTCGAAACCCTGACCACGGTTCTGCCCCCAGACAGCACGGCGGCAGCTCCGGAGTTGGTGCGCTTCCGGACCCTGCGGCAGCAAGGGGTGGAGTCTGTACTGGCGGAATCACTGTGTTGGCAGGAATTTGGCCAACAGGCCTGCCAACAAGCCCTGCAGCGTTATTGGCAGGCCCAGGACGACGGCCGTCACGGTTGGACGCTGGCTGACTACCTGGCCTTCCTGGCCACCTATCGAGGGCTGTTTGAGCGTCCGGGCGATCGGCCCTTGCCCCTGCTGGTGCTCGCGCGCGGGCGGCCGAGGGAGTCACACCAGCTGCACTGGATGGCCGGGAGAGGGAACGCCTGATGGGGCAAACTTGCCCTGGATTGAAGGGCTCCGGCAATGGCCGATCAAAACAGCACGGATCAGGGCAACACGGATCAGAGCAACAGCAGTCAGAACGACACAGCCATTTCTCAGGCTTCGCAGGAGCAGTCCGGGACGCCCGAGACCGAGGTCATTGCTGAGCCTCTGGGAACGCCAGAACCTCAGGCGGCAGCTGAGGCTCTGGCTTCCGGGGAGCCGGCTCGTAAGGAGCCTCGCGAAGGGCGCCGTGAGCGGGTCCGCGGTCAGGGTGGCGGCAGGGACGGCAATCGAGAGGGTGGCCGCGATGGCAACAGGGAGACCGGTGGCTACCGGATCCGCCTGAGTGACAACGAACAACGGGCTGCCCAGCTGATCCAAGAGACATTCCAGCTGCGCACCCCTGTGGCGGCCCTTGGTTTCTCGATCCGCACCGTGGCCCAATTGCTGGAGCTGGGCAAGCTCGATGAGCTGCTCGCCCAGCACCGGGCCCAAGCTGGCGACCGTCCGGAACCGTCCCGGGAAGCCAGCAGTGTGCGGCGCCTGGAGGGCCGCAGCGAGGGCCGCGGTGACGGCCGTCGTGAAGGGCGCGGTGAAGGACGTGGAGAAGGGCGCGGGATCGTTCGCTCTGGCGAGCGGAACCCCAGCCGCTCCGATCCGTTTGCCCGACCCAGCCGGCCCCAACCGGCCCCGCCAGCCCCGGTCGACGACACGCCGTTGGTGGAGGTGGCGCCCCTGCTCGATCCCTCCCTGCACCAAGTAGGTGGCAACGAGCCCGATCCAGCAACGGAAGGCCCCTTGCCGGTGACGATTGAACCGTCGCTCGAACCTGCCGCTGATCCCGACAGCGGCGACACCCAACCGTGAGTGATCGCCCCAGGGTTCTCTCCGGGGTTCAACCCAGCGGCGCCTTGCATCTGGGCAACTGGCTGGGGGCCATCCGCAACTGGGTGGCCCTGCAGGAGAGCCACGAGCCGTTTTTTTGTGTGGTTGATCTCCACGCCATCACGGTCCCCCACGATCCAGCCGAGCTGGCGGAGTCGACGTTGCGCACCGCAGCTCTCTACCTGGCCTGTGGAATCGATCCGCAGCGCTCCACCGTCTTCGTTCAAAGCCAGGTGGCTGCCCACGCCGAGCTCACCTGGTTGCTCAACTGCCTGACGCCGTTGAACTGGCTGGAGCGGATGATCCAGTTCAAGGAGAAGGCCATCAAGCAGGGCGACAGCGTCTCGGTGGGGCTGCTCGATTACCCGGTGCTGATGGCCGCCGACATCCTTCTCTATGACGCTGACCTAGTGCCGGTGGGGGAAGACCAGAAACAGCACCTGGAGCTGGCCCGCAACATCGCCCAGCAGCGCGTGAACGCCCGCTTTGCGCCAGCCGATCAGCCCTTGCTGAAGGTGCCAGAGCCGATGATCCTCGCCGAGGGTGCCCGGGTGATGAGCCTCGGCGATGGACGCAGCAAAATGAGCAAGAGCGACCCCAATGAGGGCTCCCGCCTCAACCTGCTCGATCCACCGGAACTGATCACCAAGAAGATCAAGCGGGCCAAGACCGACCCGGCCATGGGGCTGGAGTTCGGCAATCCTGAGCGCCCTGAGGCTGACAATCTGCTTGGGCTCTATGCCTTGCTCAGCAACCGCAGCCGCGAGCAGGCGGCGCTGGAGTGCGAGGCCATGGGCTGGGGCCAGTTCAAACCCCTGCTGGCCGAAGCGGCGGTCGAAGCCCTGCGGCCTTTACAAGAACGCTATGGCGCGATCCGCGCCGATCCCAGCGCTCTTGAGGCGGTCTTACGCGATGGGCGGGAGCGCGCCTCGGCGGTGGCTGGGGCGACGCTGGAGCGGGTGCGCAAGGCGCTGGGTTTTCTGGCAGCGCGCTGAAGCGGCTGGCTCTGGAGCGATGAATTCCGTCCAACAGCCTGGCAGGTGTCCCGCTCAGAGACTGATCCACCCCAGCTTTTTGATCAGTTGATCTGATCGTTTCCTGTGGCAGCCCGGCAGCGGAAGCCTCTGTAGCTAGCCAATTTACCGGATCAGCATTTCTACGCACCCTTGTCAAGGGCGGTCGGCCAGCTCTTGCCAGGGATCCGTAGCGAAAAGCACAATCTCATGGCAGTTCTTAATCAATACAGCCGATGCGTTTCAGGCTTGAGCGGCCAGCACCCCTCCTTCCCCTGACCCAGGTGGGTCTGCTGATGGGGTTTCCTTTGCTCTGCCTGGCCGCGACATCCGCGAGGACGACTGCCATGGCTCCGCCGCCGGATCCAATCCCAGCAAGAGCTCCCGCCGTGACCTCCCCGGTGGATGCAGTTGTCAAAGGACCGGGGCTTTACCGGATCACACCGGAGCGCCGGGCTGCGCTGGACACGATTCGCTATGCGGAGGGCACCTGGAACGGTGGCAGCGTTTCGGGCTACCTCACCCTCTACGGCGGTGGCCGCTTCCAGAGCATGGCCCGCCACCCCGATGTCGTTGTGGTCAGGCGCTACGCCAGCGCCGCTGCTGGCGCCTATCAATTTCTGCCTGCCACCTGGCGTGCGGCACAGAGCCGCCTTGGCCTGTCGGGGTTTGGACCTGCCAGCCAGGATCAGGCCGCCCTCGATTTGGTGGAGCGGCGCGGCGCCTTGGCAGCGATTGATCGTGGCGTGCTTTGCGATCGCACCCTCGACAAACTTTCGCGCGAATGGGCCTCCTTCCCGATGGTCAACGGAGCCAGCGCCTACGGGCAGCCGGCCAAAACCGCCTCAGCTCTGCGCCTTTTCCACCAGCGGATGCTGGAAACCAGGCGCCGTGATGCCGGCCTGGCGGCTTAGGGCTCGCGATACACCACCCGGCCCTGGGCGTCGTTGCCGACATCAAGTAGATGGGCATGCAGCAGCCGTTCGATTTCGCTGCGGACCGCTTCGCTGCTCTGATTGTTGCCGGTCTGGAGGTTCAAGATGGCGTCATTGATCGTGAACCCCTCCAGACGCCGTGAGCGGGCCAAAAGCAACAGTTGTTTCTCGAGGGATGGGTGCTCGCTTTCCTGCTTGCTCTGCAGAGCCTCAGCCAGGCGCAGCGGCATGTTGGCCTGCTCCACCATCGAGGGCAGAAGAAAAAGATCAACCAGCTGACCGATCCCGCACCAGCCCAGCGTGAACAACCACAGCGCTCCGCTGACGGGTTTGCGCAGATAAAAACGCTGTAACCCGCAGATTCCCAGCAGGGAGGCGGCCCAGAACAGATAGCCCAGGCCGATGGATCGGGATTCAGGCAGCCGTGATAAGGGCAAACTCGATTGAGGCAGTCGGGAGCCGGGGAAGCGGTGCCGGATCGGTTGCGACAATAGGATTCAAACCCCTTCAAGGCTTTGCTCGTGCCCGCACCGTCGCTGCCAGGCGCGCAGACCCAGCCGGCCTCTGCTCCGATCGACCTCCCCAAAACCAGCCAGAGCCCCCAGCTGCTGCGCATTCGCCACTCGATGAGCCACGTGCTGGCCCTGGCGGTGCAGACGCTCTTCCCTGAGGCGAAGGTCACGATCGGCCCTTGGACTGAAACCGGCTTCTACTACGACTTCGACCACCCCGAGCCCTTCACGGAGGCTGATCTCAAGGCGATCAAAAAGGAGATGGGCAAAATCATTGCCCGTCGACTGCCGCTGGAGCGGATCGAGCTGAGCCGGGGTGACGCTGAAGCGCGCATCAGGGCCCAGAACGAGCCGTACAAGCTCGAGATCCTCGCCGGCTTGGTTGAGCCGATCACCCTGTACACACTCGGCGAAGGCTGGTGGGATCTCTGCGCTGGTCCGCATGTGGCCAACACCGGCGAGTTGAACGGCAAAGCCTTCGACCTCGAGAGTGTGGCTGGCGCCTATTGGCGGGGCGATGAAAACAACGCCCAGTTGCAGCGGATCTACGGCACGGCCTGGGAAACACCTGAGCAATTGGCCGAATACCGGCGCCGTAAGCAGGAGGCCCTGCGCCGGGATCACCGTCGTCTCGGCATCGATCTGGATCTCTTTTCGATCGAAGATGAGGCCGGGGCTGGTTTGGTGTTCTGGCATCCCCGTGGCGCCCGCATCCGCCTGCTGATCGAGGAGTTCTGGCGCGAAGCCCACTTTGCGGCCGATTACGAGCTCCTCTACACCCCCCATGTGGCCGATCTCAGCCTCTGGCAAACCTCCGGCCATCTCGACTTCTACAGCGAGAGCATGTTCGGGCCGATGCAGGTGGATGAGCGCCAGTTCCAGCTCAAGCCGATGAACTGTCCGTTCCACGTGCTCACCTATGCCAGCCGGCTGCGCTCCTACCGCGAGTTGCCGATCCGCTGGGCTGAACTGGGCACTGTGTATCGTTACGAACGCCCCGGCGTGATGCACGGGCTGATGCGGGTGCGGGGCTTCACCCAGGACGACGCCCACATCTTCTGTCTGCCCGATCAGATTGGCGACGAGATCCTCGGCGTTCTCAACCTCACCGAGCAGATCCTCTCCACCTTCGATTTCAACACCTACGAGATCAACCTCTCCACCCGCCCAGAAAAATCAATTGGCGAGGACGGCGTCTGGGAGCTGGCCACCCGGGGCCTGATCGACGCGCTCGAGCGCAAGGGCTGGGCTTACACAGTGGATGAAGGTGGCGGCGCCTTCTACGGCCCCAAGATCGACATCAAGATCGAAGATGCCATCGGCCGTCTCTGGCAGTGTTCCACGATCCAGCTCGACTTCAACCTGCCCGAGCGTTTCGATCTGGAGTACGTGGCCGCCGACGGCAGTCGCCAACGTCCGATCATGATTCACCGCGCCATCTTTGGCTCGCTGGAGCGTTTCTTCGCGATCATGGTGGAGAACTACGCCGGTGACTTCCCGTTCTGGCTGGCACCTGAGCAGATCCGCTTGCTGCCTGTCAGCGATGGGGCGCTTGAGTTTGCAGCCGATCTGCAGAGCAAGCTGCGGGCCGCTGGCGTGCGCTCCAGCCTCGATCGCAGCGGCGAACGGCTCGGCAAGCTGATCCGCCAGGGCGAACAGCAGAAAATCCCCCTGCTCGCGGTGATCGGGGCCAAGGAAGCTGAAGGGGGGAGCGTGAGCCTGCGCAGCCGCCGCGACGGTGACCTCGGCACTGTGGCCGTTGCCGAATTGCTCAGCGCCGCCGCCGCCGCCAATCAGCAGCGCGCCGCCGGCCTCAACCTTCCCAGCCCATGACCCTGCTTCTCGCCGGCGACATCGGCGGCACCAAAACCCTTCTGGCCACCTACCGGCTCTCGGACGGGCAGCTGCTGCCGCTGCGCCAGGAGCGCTATCCCTCCCAGGCCTGGCCCGATTTCGCCGCCATGGTGGCCCACTTCCTTGCCGCTGATCCCCTGCAGACAGAAACGCCCAGCCATGGCTGTTTTGCCGTCGCCGGTCCGGTGATCGGCGGCCAGGTGAAGGTGACCAATCTTCCCTGGCAGCTGGATCAGCAGCAGTTGGCGGCTGCCTGCGGCCTGGACTGCTTGGAGCTTGTCAACGATTTCGCCGTGCTCGTGTATGGCCTGCCCCATCTAGCCGCCGATCAGCAGCAGGCCCTGCGGCCTTTGCCGGCTAAGGAGCCGCTGCTCAGTGCACCCGTGGCGGTGCTCGGTGCCGGCACTGGGCTGGGCACCGCGATCGGCGTGCCTGGGCCGTCCGGCCTGATCGCCATGGCCAGCGAGGCGGCGCACGCCGAATTCGCCCCTCGCCTGAGCGCCGAATGGCGGCTCAAGCAATGGCTTCAAGACGACCTTCGCCTCGATCGCCTCTCGGTGGAGCGGGTGGTGAGCGGCACCGGCCTCGGCCATCTGTTCCGCTGGATGCTGACGGAAGCCCCCAGCGCCGATTCCCATTCCCTGGCTGAGCCAGCCCTGGCCTGGGCGGCCGCTGAACGGGATGGCCGCCCCGATCGACCGGACCTGCCGGCTTTGGTGTCAGCGGCCGCCGCCGACGGCGATCCCATGGCCGCAGAAGCGCTCAGCCTCTGGCTGGGGGCCTATGGCAGCGTGGCCGGTGATCTGGCCCTGCACTGCCTTTGCCGGGGTGGCCTCTGGGTGGGTGGTGGCACCGCCGCCAAACTGTTGCATCGCCTGCGCTCGCCGGCCTTCCTGCAGCCGTTCAGCGCCAAAGGGCGCCTCTCGCCGGTGCTTGAAGCCATTCCACTGAGGGCCATCGTTGACCCGGGCGCCGGGCTGTTCAGCGCCGCCTGTCGGGCGCGAATGTTGGCGGGGGGGCACGACACGGCAAGCCCTTTATTCAACCCATGATCGGGCAAGTGGGACACTGTGGCCAGCAGTGCAGACAACATGGTGCGGCCGCGACTCGGCCAGGCAGTCGAGGTGAATGTTCCCGCCACCACGGCGAATCTCGGGCCGGGGTTTGATTGCCTTGGCGCTGCCTTGGCCCTGAACAATCGCTTCGTGTTGCGCTGCATCGAAGGAGATGGCGAGCGCTTCGATCTGCTGATCGATGGCAGTGAGGGCTCCCACCTGCGCGGGGGACCTGACAACCTCGTCTACCGTTCTGCCCAGCGGGTCTGGAAGGAGGCCGGCGAGGAGCCGGTGGCGCTGGAAGCGCGGGTGCGGCTGGCCGTGCCGCCGGCTCGGGGCCTGGGCAGCAGCGCCACGGCGATCGTGGCCGGCCTGATCGGCGCCAATGCCCTGGTGGGAGAGCCGTTGAGCAAGGAAAAGCTGCTGGAGCTGGCCATCGACATCGAGGGCCATCCCGACAACGTCGTGCCGTCGTTGCTGGGAGGGCTCTGCCTGACCGCCAAGGCAGCCTCCAATCGCTGGCGGGTGGTGCGCTGCGAATGGAATGAAGCCGTCAAGGTGGTGATCACCATCCCGGCGCTGCGTCTGCCCACCAGTGAGGCCCGGCGGGTGATGCCGCGCCACGTGGCGATCACGGACGCCGTCGTCAATCTCGGCTCGCTCACCTTGCTGCTGCAGGGGTTGCGCACCGGCAACGGCGATCTTATCGCCGATGGCATGCACGACCGGCTTCACGAGCCCTACCGCTGGGGTCTGATCCAAGGGGGACGGGCCGTGCATGCGGCGGCCCTGGCGAGTGGCGCCTGGGGGTGTGTGATCAGTGGAGCCGGCCCAAGTCTGATGGCCCTGAGCACCGCGGACAAGGCCGCTCAAGTTGGGCGCGCCATGGTGGAGGCCTGGGAGAAGGAAGGCGTCGCCTCACGGGCCGAAGTGCTCGAGCTTCAGCACCACGGCAGCCGCTGGCAGGCCATGGAAGATCGCCCTGAGTAGTTCTACCCAACTGATAAATTCGCCACCGCCGGGTCACCGGTGACACCGGATCCCTTGTTGGCTGCCATGGACGCCCCCCTGCTCCTTTCGGCCACAAGCCGGCTCACCACGGAGTTCCCCTGGCTCAGCCTGATCGCCCTGCTGCCGGCCGCCGGCGCCCTGCTGCTCCCCCTTTTGCCGGGTGATGGCACGGACCCTCGCGGCCCACGCACGGTGGCCTTGGTGGTGCTGCTGGCCGATCTGCTGCTGATGCTCTGGGTTTTCAGCCAGCGCTTCGATGGCGGCAGCAGCGCCCTGCAGCTGGTGGAGCGGGTGCCCTGGGTGCCGTTCCTGGGCCTGGAGTGGTCGTTGGCCGCTGATGGCCTCTCGGCGCCGCTGGTGGTGCTCAGTGGCCTGGTCACCCTGCTGGCGGTGGCGGCCAGCTGGAATGTGAACAGCAAGACCAACCTCTACTTCGGCCTGCTGCTGCTGCAGGCCTCGGCCCAGTCGCTGGTGTTCCTCTCCCAGGACTTTCTGCTCTTCTTCCTGGCCTGGGAACTGGAGCTGGTGCCGGTGTACTTGCTGATCGCGATCTGGGGCGGGGCCCAGCGCCAGTACGCCGCCACCAAGTTCATCCTCTACACCGCCACCGCCTCGCTGTTGATTCTGATCAGCGGCCTGGCCCTGGCCCTCGGCGGTGACAGCTTCACCTTGAATCTCGCTGAGCTGAGCAGCCGCTCCTACGGCGGCAGCTTTGGTCTGCTCTGTTACCTCGGTTTTCTGGTGGGTTTCGGCGTCAAGTTGCCGATCTTTCCGCTGCACACCTGGCTGCCCGATGCCCACGGTGAGGCCAGTGCGCCTGTGTCGATGTTGCTGGCCGGCGTGCTGCTGAAGATGGGCGGCTATGCCCTGCTGCGCTTCAACGTGCAGATGCTGCCGGAGGTGCATCTGCGGCTCGCCCCGGCCCTGATCGTGCTCGGCATCGTCAACATCATTTATGGCGCCCTCAACGCCTTTGCCCAGGACAACGTCAAGCGACGGATCGCTTGCAGTTCGGTGAGTCACATGGGCTTCGTGTTGCTCGGCATCGGCGCGATCAACAGCCTCGGCATGAGCGGCGCGATGTTGCAGATGATCAGCCACGGGCTGATCGCCGCTTCGATGTTCTTCGTCACCGGCGTGTTCTACGAGCGCACCAAGACCCTCTCGATCCCGAACATGGGCGGCTTGGCCAAGGTGTTGCCGATCACCTTTGCCTTCTTCCTGGCCAGCTCGCTTGCCTCCCTGGCCCTGCCGGGCATGAGCGGTTTTGTCAGTGAGATCACGGTGTTCCTCGGTGTCACCAGTAACGAAGGCTTCACCACCAGCTTCCGCATCGTCACGGTGCTGCTGGCGGCGATCGGCCTGGTCCTCACACCGGTGTATTTGCTCTCGATGTGCCGGCGCGTGTTCTTTGGCCCGAGGATCCCGGCGTTGGCGGTGCTGGGCGACATGCGACCGCGCGAACTGGTGATCGGCCTGGTGTTGCTCGTGCCCACCCTGGCCATCGGCTTCTGGCCCCGCCTGGCGATCGACTTCTATGGCGCCAGCACCACGGCCCTGGCCCAGACCGTGGCCAACCAAAGCGTGATCGCCCTCAGCCGGCTTCCCGCCCTGGGTTGAGCCCACGCCGGCGTGGCGGATCGGCTGAAATGGGCTCAGAGCCATTGATCCTCTGATGAGCGCCAACGTGATTGCGTCCCCGCTGCAGTCCTCGCCCTTGCTGGCAGGCTCCGGTCTGCCGGCCTTCGAAGCGATCACCGCCGAGCAGGTGAGCAGCCAGATTCCCCTGCTGCTTGATCAGCTCGGCTCAGCGCTCACAGCCCTGGAAGCCAACCTCAACACAGATCTGGAGCGGGCTGGGGCCAGCGGCGAGATCCTGGGCTGGGAGGCGGTGATGCAGCCCCTGCACCATCTCGGCGAGCAGCTGCGCTGGAGCTGGGGAGTGGTGAGCCATCTGGTGGGCGTGTGCAACAGCCCGGAGCTGCGTGAGGCCCACCAGAGCCAGCAGGCGGCCGTGGTGGCCTTCAGCAACCGGGCCGGCCAGAGCCAGGCGATTTACCGGGCCCTTGAAAAACTGCAGAGCCAGCACAAGCAAGCGGGGCCCGGTGAAGCCGGTGAGCTCGATGCCACCCAGCAACGGATTCTCAGCGCCGAGCTGCGCACGATGCGGCTGCGCGGTGTGGGCCTCAGCGACGGTGAGCAGACAGCCTTCAACAAGGCCAGTGAGGAACTCGCTCACCTCTCCAGTGATTTCGGCAACCACGTGCTCGATGCCACCAACCAGTGGACGTTACGCCTGACCACAGCGGATGAGGTGGAGGGCCTGCCGTCCAGCGTGCTGGATCAGCTGGCCCAGGCGGCCGGATCCAGTGACCCGACGGTGGGGCCCTGGCTGCTGGGCCTCGACATGCCCCGCTACGGGCCGTTTCTGAAATACAGCCGTCGCCGTGACCTGCGGGCCCTGGCCTACAAGGCCCATGTGGGGCGGGCCTCCAGCGGTGAACTCGACAACCAGCCGCTGATCAGCCGCATCCTCACGCTCCGCGGTGAGCAGGCCCGCCGCCTTGGTTTCCCCCATTGGGCCGATCTCAGCCTCTCGAAGAAGATGGCCGGCTCGGTGGAGGCAGTGGAGGCCCTGCTTGAAGACCTGCGTGCGGCGGCCTTGCCGATCGCCGAGGCCGAGCTGGCCGACCTTCAGTCCTGCGCCGCCCGCCACGGCGCCCCCGAGGCCAGCGATTTCCAGCCCTGGGATCTGCCGTTCTGGGCCGAGGTGTTACGCAAGGAGCGCTTCGATCTCGACAGCGAAGCCCTGCGGCCCTGGTTCCCGCTGCCCCGGGTGCTCGATGGCCTCTTTGCCCTCTGCGGCCGTCTGTTCGGCATCCAGATCGTGCCCGCCGATGGGGAAGCGCCGATCTGGCATCCGGATGTGCGCTTTTTTCGCGTGATCGATGCCGCCAGCGCGGCGCCGATCGCCGCCTTCTATCTCGACCCCTACAGCCGCCCGGGCAGCAAGAGGGGTGGGGCCTGGATGGACGACTGCCTGGGCCGTTCGCTCGATTCAGCTGGCACGCCGGTCTTGCCGGTGGCCTACCTGATCTGCAACCAGAGCCCACCGGTGGGCAGCACGCCCAGCCTGATGACCTTCGAGGAGGTGGAAACTCTCTTCCATGAATTCGGCCACGGGCTGCAGCACATGCTCACCACCGTGGAGCGGCCCGAGGCCGCCGGCATCAACCACGTGGAGTGGGATGCGGTGGAACTGCCCAGCCAGTTCATGGAGAACTGGTGCTACGACCGGGCCACCCTGCTGGGCATGGCCCGCCACTGGCAGACCGGCGATCCCTTGCCAGCCGACAGCTTCGCCAAGCTGCTGGCGGCCCGCACCTTCATGGCCGGAGCAGCCACCTTGCGTCAGGTGCACCTGGCCTTGGTGGACCTGCGGCTGCACAGCCTCTGGCAGCCGGAGGCTGGCGTCACACCGGCCCAGCTGCGTCGCCAGATCGCCACCACCACCACGGTGCTGCCGCTGATCGAGGAAGATGCCTTGCTCTGCTCCTTCGGGCACATCTTCGCGGGCGGTTATGCCGCCGGGTACTACTCCTACAAATGGGCCGAAGTGCTCAGCGCCGATGCATTCAGTGCCTTTGAGGAGGTGGGCCTGGAGAACGAGGCCGAAATCATCGCCACCGGTCGCCGCTTCCGCGACACGGTGCTGAGCCTTGGCGGCAGCCGCAGTCCCCAGGAGGTGTTCGAGCGTTTCCGCGGCCGCCCGCCCAGCCCCGAAGCCCTGATCCGCCACTCCGGCCTGGCGACTAGCGCGGTCTGAACCAATCAGCCCGAATGAATCAGTCTGAAAGCAGGGCCTGGCGTAACGCGGCCAGGCCGCGCTGATCGCTGAGGATGCCCTGGTGGGTCATCGGCGGCAGAGCCGTGCGGGGCCCCACAGGCAGCACCCCCCGCCAGCCCGGCACCACGATCTGGTCGGTAGGGGTATAGAAGCTGCGGCAGTCGACCGCTTCGAGGGCACGGAGATCGGCATTGAGCCTGTGCAGCAGCGGGCTGCCCAGTTTGAGTTCGGCAATTCCACCCAGCAGCCAGGATGGACAGATCTGGGCCAGGGGCGTGCCCTGCTGGGGGCTGGCCACACAGAAAAAGCGGCGGGTGCGCCTGTGCCCCCCCAGCTCCTGAATCCAGGTGCGGCCAATCACACCGCCCATGGAGAAACCCAGCAGGTCGATCGGCTCGGTAGGCCCGAAGGCCGCCTCGATCGACTCGCCCAGGCGTTCAGCCAGGGGCCCCATCCGGGTGGCTCCGAGTCGGTGGTGCAGATAGGGAATCAGTAGCGGGTCGCGCTCACCGGCCAGGGCGTCACGCAGCCGGTTGAACAGGCGTGGCGTGTCCCAGAGGCCATGAACCAGTACCAGGGGCGGGTAGGCGGCCAGTGGATTGGCAGGCATCGGATTGGCAGCCATCAGTGTGGATCAGGCCAATGGCGCCAGCGCTCCACGCTGACGCTCCCCTGGAAGCCCGGCACCGGCGCCTGGCATTTGCAGATCTCCACCCGCAGGGGCACCGGCCCGTAGAGCTGCTCCAGTCGGTCCATCACCAGCTCGGCGTAGTGCTCCAGCGTGAGGCAGCGCAGCTCACGGGCCTGCGCCTGCAGCGCCTGGATCCCCAGGGCGTAATCCAGGCTGAGGCTGAGATCGTCGCTGCGGCCGGCTGGTTGCAGGTCGTGCCAGAGGCTGAAAGCCAGCTCGAACCACTGACCCAGTTGCCGCTCTTCTTCCAGTACGCCCACATGGGCCCAGAGCCGCAGCCCGCGCATATGGATCGCATCCGTCCCCCAGGGGCTCCCAGCGTTCAAAGCGGCAGGGGGCGATGGCGGAACTGACGCAGCTTGCCAGCATCGGCGCCACTCTCGCCGCTGTAATCGGCGGCGATCTGGCCGTGGCCACGCAGCCGGTAGCGGTAGGTGATCAGGCCCTCCAGACCCACAGGGCCCCGCGGCGGCATGGTCTGGGTGCTGATGCCGAGCTCAGCGCCGAAGCCGTAGCGGAAGCCATCGGCGAAGCGGCTGGAGCAATTGTGAAACACCCCGGCACTGTCCACTGTGCGCAGGAAGCACTCGGCGGTGTCGGTGTTGGTGGTACAGATCAGCTCGGTGTGCCGGGAGCCGTAGCTGGCGATGTGCGCCATCGCCTCCTCCAGGCTGGCCACCACCTTCACCGCCAGCACCAGCCTCGAATATTCCGTCGACCAATCGGCTGCGCTGGCGGCCTTGGCCACACCGAGGGCACAGGCGGCTGGATCGCCGCGCAGCTCCACGCCGGCGGCAGTGAAGGCCGGGATCGCCCGCTCCAGGAAGGCGGCAGCCACCTCCTGGTGAACCAGCAGGGTTTCGGTCGCATTGCAGGCTGCCGGGTACTGGGTCTTGCTGTCGATCGCAATGCGCAGCGCCTGATCGAGGTTCACCTGCCGGTCGACGT
Organism: Synechococcus sp. SynAce01; assembly: GCF_001885215.1. Lineage (GTDB taxonomy): Bacteria > Cyanobacteriota > Cyanobacteriia > PCC-6307 > Cyanobiaceae > Regnicoccus > Regnicoccus frigidus. The sequence goes on from NZ_CP018091.1 coordinate 2,588,278, forward strand.
ATTGATGGCAGATCCCATCGGCATGGCCGAGCACGGGGATGCGGGTGTGGTCCTGGATGAACTGCACCAGGTCGTTCGAGCCGCGCGGAATGATCAGATCCACCAGGCCATCGAGCCTGAGCAGGCCGAGGCTTTCTTCGCGTGATGTGAGCAACGCCAGGCAGCCTGGCGCCACGGCCGTGCCTGCCAGCCCCCTGTGGAGCGCCTCCACAATCGCCTGGCAACTGCGGCTGGCCTCGCGGCCTCCTTTGAGGATGGCGCCGTTGCCGGAGCGGATCGCCAGGGCGGCGATCTGGATCACCGCATCGGGGCGCGCCTCAAAGATCACCCCCACCACCCCCAGCGGCACGCTGACCCGCTCGAGGACCAGGCCCTCATCGAGTTCGGTGTGCAGTTGGCGGCAGCCGAGCGGATCGGCCAGGGCCGCCACCTGGCGCAGCCCAGCGATGGCCGCCGAGAGTTTGCCTGTATCCAGCTTCAGCCGCCCCAGCAACGCAGCCGCCAGCTGGTCGTGCTCGGCGGCCTCAAGATCAGCCCGGTTGGCGGCCACGATGGCCTCGGCGTCTTCCTCCAGGGCGCCAGCCATGGCCTCCAGCGCCTGCTGCCGTTGGCTGTCACTGGTCTGGGCCAGGGCCATCGCTGCTTGACGCACGGCGCTGGCCCGTTGCAGCAGATCGGCGCTCGGTTCGGGGACGGATCCTGGGACGGAATCGGGAATGGATTCAGGAACAGAAGGGCACCATCATCCCAGCCGATCGAGGGCGAGTTTCGCCGCTCCCAGCCGGCCGGCCCCATTGCCCAGGGCACAGCGCCGGATCTGGAGGCCCTGGCGGCTTTCAGGCAGCACCCGCTCCTCCACTTCACGCCAGAGGGCCGGCAGAAAGTGGTGGCTGGCGCCGCTGAGGCCACCGCCGAGCAAGACCAGTTCCGGGGTGAGCACGTAGATCAGGGAACTGATCCCCACTCCCAGCAGGCGCCCATATTCCGCCCAGATGGCCAGGGCTTCGCCCCCACCCGCATCGGCGCGGCGGCAGAGTTCGGCGGGATCAAGCGGGCTGAGCCGGCCGAGGCCGCTGATGCTGCAGTACTGCTCCAGGGAGCCCCGATTGCCGCTGTTGCAGGGAGGCCCAGCCGGATCCAGCCCGATCAGGCCCGGTTCGCAGGCGGCGCCACCATGGCCGGTGAACAAGCTCCCGCCCAGCAGCAGCCCACCTCCCACTCCCGTACCCAGGGTGAGCAGCAGCACGTTGGCGTAACCCCGGGCGGCGCCGGCCCAGGCTTCGCCCACGGTGGCGGCGTTGCCGTCGTTGACCAGCGTGACCCGCCGTTTCAGCAGGGGCTCCAGCCAGGCGGCCAACGGCACCTCACGCCAGCCCGGCAGGTTGATGCAGAGCCGGGCCACCCGGCTGGCGCGATCCATTGGGCCGGGCAGCCCCACGCCCACAAGCGCCGCCTGGCGTTGCGGGTCGAGGACGCTGATCGCCTCCACCAGGGCCGTGGTCAAGGCCCCAGGCAGGGCCGGCTGAGGTGTGGGCCAATGCAGCTCCGCCAGGCAGGTGCCGCTGGAGCTAAAGCGGGCCAGCTTGATCGCCGTGCCGCCGATGTCGACACCGATCAGCTGGGGTGGGGAGTCCATCAGAAGCGGAAGAACAGTTGCAGCCGGGTCTGCCAGCGGCCTTCGGTGTCGAACGTGCCCTGGAGGCCGATGTTGTCGGTGGCCTGGTAGCGGAGGGTGAGCTCGGGGGGGATGTCGCTGCGGTTCGGGGCGGCCAGCACCGAGAAGTTGAAGCGGTCGCTGAGGTCCAGACCCAGTTCAGTGCCCAGCACCAACTGGCTCGGAACAGACTGGTCTGTTTCCTCAGAATCTTCGTTGACCGACGGGGTGACGAAGGTGGGATAGATCGCGAAGCTGATCCGCTGACCGAGGGCATCGGTGAGGCTGCTCAACAACGGCGAGAGCAGCGTCTGGCCAACCACCGTGGCCAGGGCCGCACCGGCATTGCCGCCGCTGAGCCCCGCCACGGTATTGCCACCGATCAGGGCCACCAGTCGCTGCTCGGAGATGGGCGGGTTGCTGCGCAGCTCGAACGACTCGCCGATCCGATCGGCCGGGCCGCTCACCTTGAGCACGACGCGAACCAAGTTGAGCTGGTCAAGGGGGGTGAAATCACCGCGCAGCGAGAGATCCGTGAGCGCGCTGCGATCACTGCCAGTGTTCAAGGTGTTGGAGATGCGGGTGCGCAGAGCGATGTCCAGGAAGGGCACCAGCCCCTGGGACGGGGTGAACACCGCCACGTTCGGCGCGTCGGGATCGAGGGTGAAATTGGTGGTGAAGAAACTCAGTCTTCCGCTCAGCAGCCGCACCACGCCCCTGGCCGAGAGGGTTCTGTCGATTGGGCCGTTGAGGGTGAGCAATCCGCCCGTCTTGAAGGTGGCCACGGGTGGAGCAACCACCAGCAGATCGGGGCCGAAGCTGAGCCGCAGGTCGTTCAGGCGCACATAGGAGAAATTGGGAATCGCCTGCCGCAACGCCAGGCCGGTCGTTGTTTCCACCTCGGGACCGAACAACACCAAGGGCTGTTGGAAGTCCCACTTCTCCTCCACCAGCTGCTGGACCGCCACCGGCTCGACCATGCCATTGGCATCGCTGCGGCCCAGGCCACCAGGCTGAGCATTGATGCTTCCCTTGCTGACCTGCAGCTCGCCGCCCAGCAAGGGCTTGAGCAGGCTGCCGCCGATTCCCAGCTCGCCATCGATGTCGGCTTCGAGTCGGGGGACACGGATGCGGGCCTGGCTGATCTCCACAACCAGGGGATTGCGCTGAGCTGTGACCTCGGTGAGGCCCAAACCGCCGCCAGCCTTGATCGTGCCCTTTTCACCCACGCGAGCGCTGAACTCCTGGACTAGCAGCTCTTCGAAATCGAACAGGATCGTTGCTTCGAGCTGTCGCACCTCCTGGCCGCCCAGAGCGAGTTCGCCCTCGCGGAAGCGCAGGAAGCCGTTGGCCACTGGCTGGCTGAGGCTGCCGCGCACGAGCACTTCCAGGTCAGCGCTGCCTTTCTGCCAGATCGTCTCGCCCGCGATCAGTCCATTGAGAAAGCGCAGGCCATCGCCCCGACTCGATAGCCGCAAGCGCAAGCCCTCGGCCTCCGGATCCAGGGGCACCTCAGCGATCAGATCGACGCTGTTTTCAGCGCCGCCACCGCGCAGGGCACCCTGGACATTCAGGTTGTTGCCCGCCAGCGACAATTCCCCCTGTTCCAGGTTCAGCGGGGTGTCATTCAAGAAGCCCTCGCGCAGCGCGATGGTGGTCGAGAAGCTGGGCTCCTCATCACCGAGCTGGTACTGACCCTTCAATGAGAGAACGCCGCGCAAGCTGGCCGGCACGGGGGTGAAGAGAGCCAGCAGGCTGAGCGACAGGCCATCGAAGCCAAAGGAACCCTGACCACCGCTGAGGGCCCCCTGGATCGTCACCACCAGAGGCTCAAGTCCCAGCGCCTTATCTTTGTCGGCGCCCCTCTGCCAGAGATGCCCCTTGGCGGCCAGATCGAGGCGAAGCTGCCCGATCGTTGGACCAGCAAGCGTGAGATCGGCATCGACCAGGCCGCGCAGATCCTGCAGACGCATCGGGGCCGATTCCTCTGGAGTCACCTGGAAGGCGGCAAGGCGCTCTTTGGCCAGTTGCAGGGCCCTGAGCTGGGTGTCGATCGATTCCCCGAACGTTTCAATCAGCACCGTGCCCAGATCCTCGGCCCGGCCCCTGGGCAGCGGACTCGCCCCCTGGGTCAACGGCCAGCTCCCCACCAGTTGGCTGAACATCTCCAGTGGCAGCCGGCGACCCTCCAGCTGGGCGCGAAGAGCTCCATTGGTCTGTCCACTGGTGGTGTAGGTCACCAAACCTCCCTCCAGCGGCTCAAAGCGACCCTTGAGCTGGAACAACCGCTCGCGGATTCCGCCGCTGGCCGTGAGTTCCTTGCCCAGCAGCTCCAGCACCATGGGACGCTCAACCGTGAGCGAGCCGCTGGCCGCCAGCGGTTGGAAATCGAGGCTGCCCTGGCCACTCAGCCGTCCGCCGATCGGTGTGGGGCGCGCCCTGGGCCCGACCTCCACCGCGAGTCCGTCGAAGGGAAACTGCTCCGCCACCCATTGGTAGCGCTGGGGGCTGCCGACCAGTCGCAACTGCCCTTCGCGTCGCTCCAGCACCACCTGTTGCGGCAACCAGTTCGCTGAGAGGCGGGCACGCAGCTCGCCTGGCGGTGCCGGGCCCTGGGCTCGCATGCGCAGGCTGCTTCCCGCGCCGACGTTGGCCGTGAGCGACCCCCGCCAGGTTTCCTTGAGCGAGAGCGGCCCGCCACCGGGATTGCGCAACGTGAGCTGGACATCAGGACGCAGGTCTGCGAGCGGACCACGCAAGCTGCCGCTGGCGGCGAGATCGCCTTCGAGCTCAACCCCGAGCAGGGGGCTGAGTCGCTGCAGCGCAAACGGCGGCGCCGCGAAGGCCAGGTCCAGGTTGCCTGCCACCAGCCCTCGCCGCTTCTGCCAGCGCAAGGGCAGGGACCCGCTGGCGCTCAGCTCAGGGCTCTGAAGCTCCGTGAGACGCAACAGGTTGCCTCTCCAGGCCAGGCTGGCCCGGGCCGGGCCGAGCACGGTCGTCTGGTTCACGCTCAGCCCATTTGGAGCCCGCAAGCTGGCGCTGATCGTGCCCAGCGGCCCTGAGCCCGGCGGGACCGTGCGGCGGGCCTCGATCTCCAGCAGGGGCCGCCCGGCCTGGGCCAGAGAACTGCGCAGCACGGGCTCGCTCCAGGTGCCGCTGAGACTGAGACGGCCGCTCAGCCATTGCTCCTCGCCGAGCAGGGATTCCAGCCATGGCGCCGACTCCCACAGCGAAGGATGTACGCCCAAGGCCCGGCTATCGAGGTTGAGGCGGGGCCACAACGGTCCAGCGAGGAGCAGTTCCGAGCGTCCCGAGTTGAGCTGAAGCTCAGCCAGCCGCAGCGTCAGCGACTGGCGCCAGTCGGCCAGAACCTGGCCGCGGAAACGCAAGGGCTCCGGGCTGGTCGGGGTTCCGCGCCCGAGCGGAATTTGCCCGGCGATCTCCAGCCGGGGCTGGCGCCAGGGGCCGCGCAGGTCGAAAGCGAGTTGGTCCCCGCGTTTGGGGTCCTCGGCGGTGAGGCGAAAGTCAAACCAACGCTCCAGCTCCAGCCTGCCGTTGAGGACCCCCTGCCAGTTCGCCATTTGCCAGGGGGTCCTGCTCAGATTGAGGCGCTCTCCGGAGCAGCGCAGCGCGAGGCGTTCGATCTTCAATGGGCCTGGCAGGAGTTCGTCTTCCAGCCCAAGGCCGTTGAGGTTCAGGGCGCCATTGCAGCTGTTGCGACCGTCGCTGCGGCTCAGGCGCAGGCGGCCATCCAGCCAACCGCTGGCGCTGGTGCCCCTGGTGTTCGGCAGCAAGGAGACCAGACCCGCCAATGGCTGGCGCTTGACACCGAGGTTGAGGCGGACATTGCCTGTGTCCCAGTTGGCGTCACCTTGCAGCGCAAAGCGGCCTTCGGGCGGCAACAGGGCTGCTCCCGACCAGGTGATCGCGCTGCGGTGGAGGGCGACGCTGAGGCCACCGTCCACCCGCAGCTTCAGGTTGAGCGGCTTGACCGCGACGCTGGCAGGATCGACGAGCCGCACCCGCAGGGCCAGCCGGGGGGGGGCTTGTCCCTTGACGCCGCTGAACACCCAGAACTGGCCCTGGCGGTTGGGTTCCAGCTCAAGGCTGCCGCCCTGCACGGCCAGCTGGACCACGGGCAACCCCTGAACAAGGCTGGCCCAGGGGGCGATCGCTACCCCAAGGCCCTGGGCTGCGGCCGTGGAGTTATCGGCGGGACCGGCCTCAACCCGGCTCGGCCCGATGGCCAGTCCCCAGGGTCGCAAACCCTGATAGGGGCCCAGTTGCAGCGGATGGCCCAGCCCCTTGCCGATCTGGCGTTCCAGGTCCGGGCGCAGGTGGCGATAGAGCCTGCCAACGAGATAGTCGGCGCCGAACCAGATGCCGACCGCGGTTCCCGCACCGAGCAACACCCCGCCAACAACGAGGGAGTGGCGCCAATTCAGCTTCGGCAACCCCATCGGAACGTTGTGGTTACCGCTTGAGGTTTCCGCAATCTATAAGGTGATTTCATTGCCGCCCAGCCCCCCCCATGCCCGTTGATCCCCTGTTGCTGACCGTCGGCAAATGGCTGGGTGCCGCCAGCGGTGTGCTGGCGCTGTTGATGGTCGCGGGATTTGTCTCTGGCTGGGGAATCCGCTTTCGCCTGGTGGGCATCACCAGCTTCACCGCCCTGTTGTCGCTGTCTTGTCTGGCCTTCGCGATCAGCTACAACCCCCGGGTGCTGGTGGAGGGGGCGGTCACGGCACCGATCGTGTTCGACAACGGCACCAACCTGGTGGTAGCCACCGCTGCGGCCGATCTGCCCGCCGAGGCTTTTGCCCCCACGGCCAAACAACTGGCCCTGAACCTGCGCGGCAATGGCCGCTCCAGCCCCGATGGTCTGGTGCATGTGCGCCTGCGCCGGGTTGAATCCGTGGGCCCGGGTCTCAGCCGGCCGGTGATGTTGGCCGAAGCCACCCGCAACAACCGGGGCGAGGTGGCCCTGCTGCTGCCTTGACGCCAACCGCCATCGGCACACTGCCGCTTCACTTCCAGGCTGAGCAACGCCAGCTTGAACTGGCAGGCCATCTTGATTGGCAGTCCCTGGCCCAGCTGAGCGACGCTGAGCTGCGTCGGTTGGCCCGCAATGGCGCCTCAGAGCAGCGGCTGATCAAGCTGCGCGGCCAGGCCCAGCTGATCGTGGCGATCGGCCTGGCGCCGCCGGATGCGGCCCTGTTGCTCTATGCCGGCATCGCCACTGCCGATGGCCTGGCCCAGGCCTCCCCCCAACAATTGGTGGTCCAACTCGGCCGGCTGCAACGCTCCTTGACCGGCACCACCCTGCCGATGGTCAGCGCAACGACAGTGCGCCAGTGGATCAGTGCGGCCCGGCGCAGCACCGGTCGCTCGCCAAACTGACCCGAACCGGGGCCGTAAAGCCTGGGGTACGCCTGAAATGGATGTGTATCCCCTTTGCGGTGGATCGTCTGTGTTCCTCGATTCTTTCCCTCTGCGATCGCTCCGCCTCGGCCTGGCCGTTGTTCTTGGCCTCGCCACGGCGTTCAGCGGCAGCTCGGCGATCGCGGCCTCTGCCTTGCTGGAGTCCGTCAAGCAGAATCCACAGGTAGCCAAAAGTCTCTGCGCCGAATTTCGCAAGCTCAACAGCCAGGGGGTGCGTTCCTCCTCCCCCCAGGCGATCGCCATGGTGGCCCGCCGTCAGGGCATCAGCCCCTCCGACGCTGAAATTGTCATCACCTACGTGGTTGGCCTGCACTGCCCCGACGTTCGCTGAGTGCCTCCCCCCCTTTCGGTGGAGTCGTTCGATGCCTGGATGCCCTGCCCCGATGGGGTGAAGCTGGCCACCCGCATCTGGAAGCCGGCCGTGGGCGGCCTTTGGCCGGTGCTGCTGGTGCGGCAGCCCTACCACCGGGCGATCGCCTCAACGGTGACCAGCGCCCACCCCACCTGGTATGCCAGTCAGGGCTATCTGGTTGCCGTGCAGGACGTGCGCGGGCGTGGCGACTCGGACGGCAGCTTTGCCGGTTTCGCCCAGGAGGCAGGCGATGGGGCCACCGCCCTGGCCTGGGCCCGCAGCCTGCCTGGATCCAATGGCCGACTTGGCTGCTATGGCTTCTCCTACCAAGGCCTCACCCAGCTCCTGTGTGACGACCCAACGATCCGGCCCGATTGCCTGGTCCCGGCGATGGCTGGCCTCGATGAACGGCTGCACTGGGCCAGCGACGGCGGCGCCCATCGTTGGGCGCTTGGCCTGGCCTGGGCCCTGCAGCTGACGGCCGAAACCGTGCGCCGCCGCGGTGAGGAGATGGCATGGCAGGCGATCCGCCACAGCCTGCGAAGCGGCGCCTTCCTTGAGGACGGCCTGGCCCTGCTGGAGCGGCATGACCCAGGCGGCATGGGCTTGGGCTGGTTCCGCCTCGATCCCGGCCATGCTGACGGTTGGACCGTGCATGACCCCTCCGAGACGCTGTTGCGTCAACCGATGCTGTTGCTCGGGGGCTGGTGGGATGCCCAGCTCGAAGGGATTTTCGATCTGCAGGACCGCAGCCTCCGCGCCGGCGGTGACCCCCTGCTGCGGATCGGGGACTGGACCCATCTTGATTGGAACGGCGGCCTCGATCGCTTGCAGCTGGCCTTCTTCGACCACCACCTGCGCGATCGGCCGCCGCCACACCCGTTGGCCCGTGAGCGGTTTGCCGATCTGACAACCGCCGACTGGGCCCAGCCGTCTGAACCCCTGCATCCAGAGGGTGTGGCGCCCTGGCGCCTGGGCAGTCAGGGTCTGGCCTGCATCGATGGCGATGAAGGGCGCCTGTTGCGGCCGGGGGAAGGGGGAGCGGGCGGCAACATCTGGCTGGTCCATGACCCTTGGCGCCCCGTGCCAGGCCGTGGCGGACACCTGGGCCTCGATGCCGGACCTGCCGAGCGCGCCGATCTGGACCGCCGCGGCGATGTGGCCTGCTTCAGCAGCGGGACTTTTGAAACCGGGCTGACTCTGCAGGGGCGCCCCCGGCTGGAGTTGGAAGTGGCAGCCGACCAGCCCGGTTTCGATCTCTGTGCGGCCCTGTCGATCGTGCGCGCGGGCGGTCGCCAGGTGTGGCAGATCAGCACGGCGGTGGCCCGTTTCCCCGGCCCTGAGGCCCAGCGCCGACAACGCCGCGTGCTGGTCTTCCAGCCGTTGCGGGCCAGCCTTGCCAGCGGCGAGCGCCTGCGGCTGTCCCTGGCTGGTGCCGCCTGGCCCCAGATCGCCGTTATCAGCGGTAATCCGGATCAGCTGCCCGGGCCGGTGGGCCCCGCGCACCGGGTGATCACCCTTCAGTTGATGCTCTCCGAGGCGAAGCTGTGGCTGCAGCCGATCGGATCGGCCAAACTGGGCTGATCGTTCGTCGACCAACTGTGACTCTGCGTGCCCCCCTGCTGGCCATGGCGTTGGCTTTTGGTGCTGTGTTCCCGGCTATCCCGGCCAGTGCGGGCCAGACGGCAGCCCAGGCCCGCAGCTCAGCGGAGACGATCATCCAGGGATTGCGCCGCGAAGACAGCCAGGCGATCTACGACCTGCTCTCACCGGATCTGCAACGGTCGACCACGCTGGAGCGCGTGAAGAAACGCCTCAAGCAGCGCGATCCCATTCTCAGTATTCGCATCAAAGAGGTGCTCACCGGCGCCGACGACAGCACGGTTGAAGCTGTGCTGGTCACCGCCAAAGGGTCCCAACCGCTGATCCTGGTGCTCGATGAGCAGGGCCGGCTGCTGGGTTGGGAAACGTCTCTGGAGGACACGCCGATCGAGAAGGTGGCCTCCAATTTCGTGACCGCACTCAGTGAAGGAAAACTGATCGAGGCCCGCGCCCTGCTCTCCAGCTTCATGCAGACCGAGATCAGCCCCCAGGATCTGCTCAACCGCTGGAAGGATCTGGAGAAACTCACCGGCAGCTTTCAGCGGATTCGCGGCACGGTGGTGGCCAGTGAAGGCGGCGAACAGCAACTGGTGCTCGTCACCACCCAGTTCAGCCAACTCACCGACAACCTGTTCGTGATCCTTGATCCCAGTGGTCACATCATCGGCGTTGATTTTCCTGAAGAAATCAGGACACCTGGTGTGGCTGCCGGCTCCTGATCACACCAGAACTTCGACTCCAAACCAAAGCGGCTGGAGGGATCTGCTTGCCGTCTAGGGTTGATTTTCGGATGCCTGCCTTCCATGTTCCCCGCCAGCCTCGACGGGATCGCTGAAGCAGGACAACGGCTGGGGGAGTGCCGGGACGACCATCCGTTCGCGGTGCTCGGCCCCCAACCCCTGGGCGATGGCTGGGTGGTGAGGGCCTGGATGCCGGAAGCCCAGTCCGTGGCCCTGTTGCTCGACGGCCACAGCCACGCCACGGCCACGCCCCACCACCCCTGGTTGTTTGAAGCAGAGTTCGACAGCGATCCTGGCTGCACCTACCAGCTGGAGGTAAGTCGGGCAGGCATCACCCACATCCAGCACGATCCCTGGGCCTTCCGCCAGGAGTGGTTGGGTGAACTGGATCGCCACCTGTTCGCCGAAGGCAACCACCACCACATCTGGCGGCGTCTTGGTGCCCACCCCTGCGAGCGCAGTGGTGTGCCCGGGGTTCAGTTCGCCCTCTGGGCACCCAACGCGCGCAGCGTGGCGCTGCTCGGTGATTTCAACAACTGGGATGGCCGGCACCATCCGATGCAACAACGGCTGGGCGGCATCTGGGAGCTGTTCATTCCCGGCTTGGCGGTGGGCACCGTCTACAAATACGAAGTGCGCAGCCCCGAGGGGCACTGCTACCAGAAAGCCGACCCCTATGGTTTTCAGCATGAAATACGGCCCCAGACGGGCTCGGTGGTGTCCCAGCTGGGCAATTTCCGCTGGAGCGATCAGGCCTGGGTTGAACAGCGGGACAGCCGTGATCCACTCGATCAACCGATCAGCGTCTATGAACTGCACTTAGGCAGCTGGATGCATGGCTCCATCGACGAGCCTTTCCTGGAGGCCGATGGCACGCCGAGGCAACCGGTGGCCGCCGCCGATCTCAAGCCCGGTGCTCGCCTGCTCACCTACGCCGAGCTGGCCGATCGGCTGATTCCCTACGTGGTGGCACGCGGCTTCACCCACATTGAGCTGCTGCCGATCGCCGAGCATCCCTTTGATGGCTCCTGGGGCTATCAGGTGGCCGGCTTTTATGCCCCCACCAGCCGCTTCGGCAGCCCCGACGAATTCCGGGCCTTCGTGAACCGCTGCCATGCGGTGGGCCTTGGCCTGTTGCTCGACTGGGTTCCAGGCCATTTCCCCAAGGACAGCCATGGCCTGGCCTTCTTCGATGGCTGCCATCTCTATGAGCATGCCGATCCCCGCATCGGTGAGCACAAGGAATGGGGCACCTTGATTTTCAATTACAGCCGCAATGAGGTCCGCAACTTCCTTGTGGCCAATTTGATCTACTGGTTTGAGGAGTTTCATATCGATGGCATCCGGGTGGATGCGGTGGCCTCGATGCTCTATCGGGATTACCTCAGGCCCGATGGCGAGTGGCTGGCCAATGACGAGGGCGGCCGCGAGAATCTCGAAGCCGTGACCTTTCTGCAGCAGGCCAACACCGTGCTGTTTCAGCACTTCCCCGGAGCGTTGTCGATCGCCGAAGAATCCACCACCTGGCCGATGGTGACCCAGCCCACCCACCTGGGCGGCCTGGGATTCAACCTGAAGTGGAACATGGGCTGGATGCACGACATGCTCGATTATTTCGAGCTTGATCCGTGGATGCGTCAGTTCCACCAGAACAACATCAGTTTCTCGATCTGGTATCACTACACCGAGAACTTCATGCTGGCCCTCAGCCACGATGAAGTGGTGCATGGCAAGAGCAATTTGCTCAACAAGATGCCCGGCGATGACTGGCAGAAGTTCGCCAATGTGCGCGCCCTGCTGGCCTTCATGTGGACCCATCCCGGCAAGAAAACCATCTTCATGGGCATGGAGTTCGGTCAGCGGGCCGAATGGAATGTCTGGGGGGATCTTGAATGGAATCTGCTCCAGTTCGATCCCCATCAGGGCCTGTTGAACCTGGTCGATGACCTCAACAGCTTCTACCGGGCCGAGCCGGCCCTCTGGCGCGACGACTTTGTTCAGTTCGGCTTCCAGTGGATTGACTGCAGCGACAGCCGCCATTCGGTGATCAGCTTCATGCGCCGGGTGAGCGGCGACGACAGCTGGTTGGTGGTGGTGGCCAACTTCCTGCCTCAGGCGCACGACCATTACCGCATCGGTGTTCCGCTGGAGGGCTTCTATGCCGAAGTGTTCAACACCGACGGCAGCCGATACGGCGGCAGCAACCTCGGCAATCTCGGTGGCAAGTTCAGCGACGCCGCCGCCATGCACGGCTACAGCCATTCGCTCGATCTCTGTCTGCCGCCGCTGAGTGTGCTGGTGTTCCGCAGGGATGCGGAGCGCAGCGAGGTCCTGTGTGACGAAGCCGCTGATGGCGGTCTACTGGTCGGGTAGGTTCGCCCCTGGCTTCGCTTCTGACCCCGCCTCCGATATCCCCCATGGCCGAACCCCTTCCCCTGTTGCTGCGCGCCGCCCGAGGTGAGCAGGTGGAGAGGCCGCCAGTGTGGATGATGCGCCAGGCCGGCCGTTATATGAAGGTGTATCGCGAGCTGCGTGATCGCCACCCCGGCTTCCGCGAGCGCTCTGAAAACGCCGATCTCTCCTACGAGATCTCGATGCAACCGTTCCGGGCTTTTGCGCCCGATGGGGTGATCCTTTTCTCCGACATCCTCACGCCCCTGCCGGGCCTCGGCATTGACTTCGACATCGTTGAAAGCAAGGGGCCGATCATCGATCCGCCGATCCGCAGCCGGGCCCAGGTGGAGGCCCTGCGGGCGCTGAACCCGGCCGAGGCACTGCCGTTCGTGGGTGAGGTGTTCGGGCGGCTGCGCCAGAGCGTGGGGCATCAGGCGGCCGTGCTCGGCTTCGTCGGAGCCCCCTGGACCCTGGCCGCCTATGCGGTGGAAGGCAAAAGCAGCAAGAATTATGCGGTGATCAAGGCGATGGCTTTCCAGGAGCCTGCCCTGCTGCACCAGTTGCTGGGCCATCTGGCCGATGCGATCGCCACCTATGTGCGCTACCAGATCGACAGCGGCGCCCAGGTGGTGCAACTGTTCGACTCCTGGGCAGGCCAGCTCAGCCCCCTCGATTACGACGTCTTCGCCGCCCCCTACCAGAAACGGGTGGTGGATCAGGTGAAGGCCACCCACCCCGACACCCCCCTGATTCTCTATATCTCTGGCAGTGCCGGGGTGCTGGAGCGCATGGCTAACACCGGGGTCGATTTCATCTCGTTGGATTGGACCGTGGATATGGCCGATGGCCTTGCCCGCCTGCCGGAACATCTCGGTGTGCAGGGCAATGTGGATCCGGGGCTGTTGTTTGGCACCCCCGAGGCGATCCGGGCCCGGGTGGTCGACACGGTGCTCAAGGCCAGGGGCCGGCGCCACATCCTCAACCTCGGCCACGGCATCCTGCCGGGCACCCCGGAAGAGAATGCCCGGGTGTTCTTTGAAGCCGGCAAAACGGTGAATGAATTGATCGGAGCCGCTGGTTGAGCGCTCCGGCCAAGGTTCTGATCACCGGCGCCAGTGGCTGCGTCGGTCAGGCGATCGCCCAGCAGTTGTACCGCGAATCCGATGTGGAGCTGCTGCTGTGGCTGCGCGACCCTGCCAAGCTCACCGCCGTTCCTCGCCACGATCCCCGCATCACCCTGCTGGTGGGTGATCTGCGCGACCAGGAGCCCCACGCCGCCGCGATTGCCTCGGCCCAGCGGCTGATCCACACGGCCACGGCCTGGGGTGATCCCGAGCGTGCCCATCAGGTGAACGTGGTGGCCGTCAAGGAGTTGCTGGGGCGCACCGACCCGGCCAGGTTGGAGCAGGTGATCTACTTCTCCACCGCCAGCATCCTCGACCGCGATCTCAACCTGCTGCCGGAAGCGGCGGCCTACGGCACCGAATACATCCAGACCAAGGCCCTCTGCCTGCAGCAGCTCGAGACCCATCCCCTCGCTGAGCGGATCGTGGCGGTGTTTCCAACACTCGTGTTCGGTGGATCGGTGCAACCGGGCAGCAGCCTGCCCACCAGCTACCTCACCGCCGGGCTCAACGAGGTGGTGCGCTGGTTGTGGCTGGCCCGCTGGCTGCGGGCTGAGGCCAGCTTCCACTTCATCCACGCCGAAGACATCGCCCGGGTCTGCGTGAATCTGACCCTGCAGCCCCACCAACCCAACCCGGAGCCGGGGCAGGGGCCGCTGCGGCGCCTGGTGCTCGGCCAGCCGGCGGTCAGCGTGGACGACACCGTCAGTCGCCTCTGCCGCTGGCGCGGGATGTCCCGCCCCCCGTTTGGCCTGCAGCTCAGCGGCTGGTTGATCGAAGCCCTGATCAAGGTGCTGCCGATCGAGGTGAACGCCTGGGATCGCTTCAGCATCCGCCAGCGCCACTTCGTGCATGAGCCGATCAGCCCACCGGAGCGCTTCGGGCTTGTCAGCCTGGCTCCCAGCTTGGAGCTGGCCTTTGAGACCGCAGGGCTGGCCCGTCAGTAAGCCACCTTCACCCTGAAACCATGGCCCTGAAGGGGTGTTCATTTCCTAGTATTGGCAAACCTCTTGGATTTGCCATGCGCTCCCGCCTGTTTGCGTCCCTGTTCGCCTTCTGTTTTGCCCTGATCAGCGGTCTGTTGCTGGCCCTGCCCGCCGATGCCGCCACCGTGGAAGTGAAGTTGGGCACAGACTCGGGCATGCTCGCTTTTGAGCCCAGCAGCCTGACCATCGCCAAAGGCGACACCGTCCGCTTTGTCAACAACAAGCTGGCCCCCCATAACGCCGTGTTCGACGGCCACGAAGAGCTGAGCCACTCGGCCTTGGCCTTCAACCCGGGCGAATCCTGGGAAGAAACCTTCAGTGAAGTGGGCACCTTCAACTACTGGTGCGAACCCCACCGGGGTGCCGGCATGGTGGGCAAGGTGATTGTGGAGTGAAGCGGGTCTCTGCCTTCTTGATCAGCCTCGAAGCTGAGCAGCGAAGCCGGTGATCACAGGATTGTTTCGATCGTGGCCGGCAGGCTGGCTTAGGGCCCAACTGCCGGCCTATTTTTGTATCGTTGCCCGGATTTTTCCATGCGTCGCCTGATCAGCTTTTTCGCTCTCTGTCTTGCCCTCCTCTTCGGTGCAGCCCCAAGCTTTGCTGCGGATAGCGCCCATGGTGGCCAGCTCTTCTCCGCCAATTGCGCGGCCTGCCACATGGGAGGCGGCAATGTGGTGAATGCCGAGCGCACCTTGAAGCAGGGAGCTCTGGAGGCTTACCTGGCTGATTACAGCACTGATCATGAGGCAGCCATCGCCGCCCAGGTCACCAAGGGCAAGAACGCCATGCCCGCCTTCCTCGGTCGGCTTACCGAAGCCGACATTGCCGATGTCTCGGCCTATGTCGAAGAAATGGCGGCCAAGGGCTGGACCTGATCTGTTTCGATCTGAACTGATTGGATCCTCGAAATCACGCCCGCCTTTGGCGGGCTTTTTTGTGCCGCTGAGCCAGCCAGCTCACGCTTGCTGGCGGTGGAGGGCGAGCACCTCAAGGTAGAGATCTTCGGGGATCTCGCGGATGTCGTACTCACTGGGGAGCACGCCATGGGCATGGCGGTGAACCACCAGCCAGCAGTTCCTTTCGGCATCCCTGCTGCTGGACTCGAAGCTGCGTGACTCCGCCACCAGCCGGGCCAACAGGTCCCCGTGACTCTCGCTCTCCATCCTTGAATGTCCGTAGATCGACGCGCCCATCATGATCATTCGCGCCCTGTTGCTGCTTCTGCCCTTGGTCGCCGCCACCACCCCCTCCCCCCAGGCTCAGACCTTCTCTGCTGATGGCTGTCCCCTGCTGGTACCCCGGCAGGATGCGGTTTTCCAACCAAAGCGGCTGCTCCCTGCCCAGGTTGCCCGCAAGAATGCCGGCGGGTGTCTGTCGCCTTCGGATGCCATCTACGGCGCCGATGGCTGCCCGCGTCAATTGTGTCCCCCACAGACCCGTGGCATTGAGCTCTGATGGAAGGGTGGCAAGGGTTCAGCTGGGGCGCAGCAGCCGAAAGGTGAGGTTGAGGCGCGGCTGGCTCACCCGGCGGCGGCGGGGCAGTTCATGCAGCCAATGTTGCTGGGTGGGTGGATCCATCAGCAGCAGATCGCCATGGCCAAGCTCCAGGCAGTGACGCTCACGGCTGTCCGGGCCTCGCCCTTTGGGTTTGAAGCGAAAACTGCGGGTTGCCCCCAGGCTCAATGAAGCGATCGGCGCGCTGGGGTCGAGTTCAGGTTCATCGTCGGCATGCCAGCCCATCCGGTCGTCCCCGTCCCGGTAGAGATTGATCAGCACCGAGTTGAAAGCACAACCAGCGAACGCGTTAGCAGCGCACCGCAAATCCAGAACGCGGGGGATCCAGGGCTGGGCGATCTGCTGTTCACCGCTGTAGGTGTAAGCAAAACCAGGATCGGCCATCCAGCAGGTGAGCCGGGGCAGAAGCCGCCGCTGCCCGAAGATCTGAATCGAGTCCTGCTGCCAGGGCACCTCCGCTTGCAAGCCTTTCAGGGTGGCGTCGGCATCAAGCAGCCAGCCTGGCTGGTGACGCAGCTTCAGGGTCTGGGTCAACGGCAGCCGTAGACGGAGATGGTGTAGCTGAAGCCGGTGGCGTTGGCGTTGTAGCCACTGCCCACTTTCATGTTCACCTGGCTGACGAGCTTGTTGGCGGGGGGCAGCACCGGGCCGAATTGCTTGAACTCCCCGGGCTGGGCGTCGAAGGTTTCATTCACCACCTGAAGGTTGGTGCCATCGCTGAATTTCAGATAGGCCTGGATCGGAAAGGGGCCCGCCTTGGTGGAGGTGGATTTGAAATTGAGCCGGTAGCTGTTGTAAGGCCTGGTCACCGCGAAGTCGGTGTTGAAGTTGGTGCGTCCGAAGGGGAACACCAGGGGACCGTCGAGCTGGATCGACTTGCTGACGCTGGTGCCGCCACCCACGGCGTTCAGCTTGCTGCAGGTGGCAGCCTGCGCCCCTGACGTCAGCAGCACCCCGCCTAGGAGCAGAGCGAGCCAGGGCAGGGCCGTGGCTGAAGCGGGGCGCAAAAGCGTGAAGAGGGAGCGAGGCATCACGGATTCTATTCAGTGGTCAGTAGAAAAACATAAAAGAGTGCTCTGCCGCTCGGTTCGGATGATTCGCTATTTGTTTCGGGCCACCCACCCTGTGGAGCCAGGGGATCCGGCATACGGTTTTCCTACACAGAAACAACGTCAGGAGGTCAAATGCAACCCACCGCCGAGCAGTTCACCGAGAAGGCCTGGGGCGCGATCGTCGCCGCCCAACAGCTGGCCCAGCAGCGCCGCCACCAACAACTCGAAACCGAACATCTCTTCGCGGCCCTCTTGGCAGAGCCTGGCCTGGCCACGCGCATTCTCGAGAAGTCGGGGGTGGATCCCGCCGTGCTGGCCCAGAAGGTGGAAACGTTCATCAGCACGCAGCCCAGCCTGGGTGCGGCGCCTGAGTCTGTTTTTCTGGGCAAGGCGCTCAACGCCCTGCTCGATCAGGCTGAGGTGTTCAAGAAGGAGTTCACAGACAGCTTCCTTTCGATTGAGCACCTGCTGTTGGCCCTGGCAGGCGATGGGCGTTGCGGGCGCCAGCTGCTCTCGCAGTGCGGCATCGATGCGGCGAAACTACGGGAGGCGATCGATGCGGTGCGAGGCAGCCAGACGGTGACCGATCAGAACCCCGAGGGCACCTACGAATCCCTGGAGAAATACGGCCGTGATCTCACCAAGGCGGCGCGCGAGGGCAAGCTCGATCCGGTGATCGGCCGCGATGAGGAAATCCGGCGCACCATCCAGATCCTCAGCCGCCGCACCAAGAACAACCCGGTGCTGATCGGTGAACCGGGTGTGGGCAAAACCGCGATCGTGGAGGGGTTGGCCCAACGCATCGTCAACGGTGATGTGCCCTCGGCCCTGCAGAACCGCCAGTTGATCTCGCTCGACATGGGCGCCCTGATTGCCGGCGCGAAATACCGCGGTGAATTCGAGGAGCGGCTCAAGGCCGTGCTCAAGGAGGTGACCTCCAGCGAAGGCCAGATCGTGCTGTTCATCGATGAGATCCACACCGTGGTGGGTGCTGGTGCCGCCGGGGGCTCGATGGACGCCAGCAACCTGCTCAAGCCGATGCTGGCCCGCGGTGAGCTGCGTTGCATCGGTGCTACCACCCTCGATGAGCACCGCCAGCACATCGAGAAGGATCCGGCCCTGGAACGCCGCTTCCAGCAGGTGTTCGTGGATCAGCCCACGGTGGAAGACACGATCTCGATCCTGCGTGGCCTCAAGGAGCGCTATGAGGTCCACCACGGCGTACGCATCGCCGATAACGCGCTGGTGGCAGCGGCCGTGCTCTCCAGCCGCTACATCGCCGATCGCTTCTTGCCGGATAAGGCGATCGACCTGATGGATGAATCAGCGGCCCGATTGAAGATGGAGATCACCTCCAAGCCCGAGGAGATCGATGAGATCGATCGCAAGATCCTGCAGCTGGAGATGGAGAAGCTCTCTTTGGGCCGCGAATCGGACCCGGGCAGCAAGGAGCGGCTGGAGCGGATCGAGCGGGAACTGGCGGAGCTGGGCGAACAGCAGAGCGGCCTCAATGCCCAGTGGCAGAAGGAGAAGGGCGCCATCGATGCCCTCTCCGGCCTCAAGGAAGAGATCGAGCAGGTGCAGTTGCAGGTGGAACAGGCCAAGCGCAGCTACGACCTCAACCGGGCCGCCCAGCTGGAGTACGGCACCCTGGCCGACCTCAACAAGAAGCTCGCGGCCAAGGAGGCGGCCCTCAACGCCGAAACCGGCGAAAAGAACCTGTTGCGTGAGGAGGTCACCCAGGACGACATCGCCGAGGTGATCGCCAAGTGGACCGGCATCCCGGTGGCCCGCTTGGTGCAGAGCGAAATGGAGAAGCTGCTGCATCTCGAAGCGGAGCTGCACAACCGGGTGATCGGCCAGCAGCAGGCGGTCACGGCGGTGGCAGATGCGATTCAGCGCTCCCGCGCCGGGTTATCAGATCCGAATCGGCCGATCGCTTCGTTCCTGTTTCTTGGACCCACGGGCGTGGGCAAGACGGAACTCTGCAAAGCCCTGGCCGCCCAGATGTTCGACAGCGACGACGCCATGGTGCGCATCGACATGAGCGAATACATGGAGAAGCACGCTGTGAGCCGCCTGATCGGCGCCCCTCCCGGCTATGTGGGTTACGAAGAGGGTGGCCAGCTCACCGAAGCCGTGCGCCGCCGGCCCTATGCGGTGATCCTGTTCGATGAGGTGGAAAAGGCCCATCCCGATGTGTTCAACGTACTGCTCCAGGTGCTCGATGACGGTCGCGTCACCGACGGCCAGGGCCGCACGGTGGATTTCACCAACACGGTGCTGATCCTCACCAGCAACATCGGCAGTGCCTCGATTCTGGATCTGGCCGGTGATCCGGCCCGCCATGGCGAGATGGAGAAGCGAGTGAACGAGGCCCTGCGCGCTCACTTCCGGCCGGAGTTCCTCAACCGCCTGGATGAATCGATCATCTTCCACAGCCTGCGCGCCGATGAACTGCGCCAGATCGTTGTGCTGCAGGTGGAACGTCTGCGTCAGCGCCTCGAAGGGCGCAAGCTGGGCCTTGAGCTGAGCACCGAAGCACTCGACTGGATCGCTGCCGCCGGATATGACCCGGTGTATGGGGCCCGTCCCTTGAAGCGTGCGATTCAACGGGAGCTGGAAACACCCATCGCCAAAGCGATCCTGGCCGGTCGCTTCCTTGAAGGCAGCACGATCGGCGTAGCTGTGGAAGCTGCGGGAGATAGCAGGCGGTTGTGCCTCTCCCAGGCCCTCAGCCATGAACTGGCGATGGTGTGATGACCAACCTGGCGTGAGGAGCCAATCGTCCGACTGACAGCAAGGAGAGCACGCTGCCGTACAACCAGTCACCTTGAGAAAATGGCTGGAGATCATCAATTGAGCGCGAATTCGACGGCTACTCGGTTTCTTTGTGCTTTCAACTGTCAATCTTTTGTTTCTTTTAACAATCGCTACCCTGTAGATTAATAAAAGAACGTTCAGGCGCCTTTTTTCATGCTGCATGTTGACATTCCTACGCGTGCCGAAATCGAAGCGCTGATGCTCAATCACGGCCCAGCACGGGTCAGCTTGGTCCTGCCGACCACACCGCTGACCCAGGCGGCCCAGGGCGACCGAATCGTCTTGAAAAACCTGACTGAGCAGGCCGTTGAGCAGCTCGCCAGCCACGACAAGCCTGAAGTACTCGCCATTGAGGAACTGCTCCACGATCTGATCGATGATGATGATTTCTGGGAGGTTCAGGCCAACAGCCTTGCCGTCTTTGTGTCGCCAGAAGGCCTGCGCAGCTTCCGCTTGCCCAACCACCTCAAGCCCGCCGTGGAGGTCAGCGACCGTTTTCACGTTCAGCCTCTGCTGCGCACGGTCACAGTGAATCAGTCGGCCTACGTGCTTGCTCTGGCACAGAACAGCGTGCGCCTGGTCGGGGTCTCCTCCGACCTGCCGGCTGTTGAGCTGAACTTGGACGGCATGCCGAAGGATGTGGCCAGCTCAGCCCGAAAGACGTCGATCAAAGACCGTTCACCCAGCGGCCGCCTTCAGGGCTCAGAAGGCATGAAAGTGCACCAAGTTCAATATGCACGCAAGATCGATCAGGCGCTGAGGGTGCTGCTGGTAGGCAAGGAAACCCCATTGATTCTGGCAGCGGCAGAGCCGATGCAATCGATCTACCGCGAACTGCAGTCGTATCCGCACCTGGCTCGCACGGCAATCCAGCACAATCCTGAAACGCAGAGCGATGCCGAATTGGCCTCAAACGCACGCTCCATCCTTGATGAACTGTTCAGAGATGAGCTTGCTGAGATCCATTCCCTTTACGCGCTGCGCACCAGCCAGAGTCGGACCACATCCGATCTAGTCCAGGCGGCCCGCGCGGCCACCTACGGCGCCATTCAATTGCTATTGATTGACATTGACGATGTCACCCCCGGCACCGTCGACGACGATGGAGCTGTGACTTTTGCCGATGGCCCCAGTGCCAAGAGCTACGGACTTGTCGATGAGATTGCCAGCCGCGCCCTAGTCACAGGCGCCAAAGTCATGGGTGTGCGCAAAAGCGATATCCCCGGTGAGGCGAAGCTTGCGGCGATCTTGCGCTACCCGTTCTGAATGCGTATTTTTTGAGAGCATCCCAATAGCTTCGGCAAGCAGGTTCTTCGTGCCACCTCATACCTGGTGCGGGAACCTGCTCAGGTCATTGACGTTTGTATCTCGTCCCCATAAGGCCCCTAGCTGCTGGCACCCATCTCCATGCCATCCGCTGGAATGTCTGGATTAGTACCAGAGCCAGTAGTAGCAAGCGGAGTTGGAACCAGAAACAATGCCTTGATGGTGGCCGCAATCGGTACGGCCGTGATCACACCGTAGAAATCAGCCAATGTCGCCCCCACCATCACCGAGAACAAAATCACGATCGGATTGAGTCCGGTGAGCTTGCCAAGAAGCCGCGGCGGCAGGATATTTTCGATCACCTGATCAACGAGAATCAGCACGCTGAACACGCGCAGCCCAAGCCAGAAACTCTTGAACATAAACAGGATGCTCACGACCAGAATGGCAAGGATGGCGCCAAAGGGAATGAAGCCCATCAGGCCGATGGCAAAACCTGAGAGGATTGGGAAAGGTGCCCCCAACAGCATCAAAGCGGGCGTCAATGCCGTGATCAGCACCACCGTCAGCACCAGCTGGTTGAAGATGTAGCTGTTGAAGTTACGCCGGAGCACGCCGAGAACATACAGGCCACGGTCATCCGGTAACCAGGACACCAAACAATTGCGGACCAGCTCACCGCCATAGATCAGGAAGAAGACGGTGAGCACAAACAGGAAGAAGATGCTGAAGAACCCGCCTAGAGAACCGGAGACGAAACTTGGAATCCCGAGCAACACACTTTCAAGCTGCTCTTTGATGTTGCTGGCTATCGCTGGAATCAATCCACTCCGGCAACGTCTGGACCAATCGAAAGAAAGCAATCACCAGCATGGGCACCAGCGTGGCGCTGGCGAGAATCACCCCTACGCTGAAGAGCAGAAACACCGCTACGATCGCCCAGCTGCGCTTGAAGCCCAGGCGTTTCTGTAGCAATCGAACCGGAATGTTCAGAATCAAGGCGATCACCCCCGCCAGGATGAAGGTAGAAACAACACCTTCGAAGGCGCGGTAAAGCCCACTGAAGACCCAGAGGTTCAGCACGATCACCGGAAAGACGAAGCCGAGCACCAGGGAGCGGGGTAGACGTGAAGGCAGGGTCATGGCCCACGGCTCAGAGGCCCGCGATCAAGACCCCTCGATCGGCTCTCTTTGGCTGGGTATGGACTCGATCCAGCGATCGGCGATCTCACCGGTGAGGCCTTGGCGCTGCATCCTGACCAGGGCCACGTCCAGTGGGCGCTCCAGGGCGCTGCCGCTTTGGATCACGATCCCATAGGGTTCGGTCGCCAGGCTGAAGGGGGCCAGTTTCTGCCGAGCTCCGGGATTCTGGAGCAGGTGATATTTCAACGCCGGGCGATCAAAAATCACGCCCTGCACCCCTTCTGCCTCCAGCAGGGCAATGGCGTCCTCCAGGGAGTCGGTCTGGGTGAGCCTTGCTTCGTAATGGTTGCCCCATTTCACGCTCGTGGTGCCACGCACCGCAGCGATCGGCACACCACGCAGGTCGGCAGGTTCGGAGAGGGGCTCGCCACCCAGCTGGGCCAGGGAGATCGTGAAGGCCGAGGCCAAGCCAGCCGTGATCGAAGAAACGGCGATCAACGACACCACCATCCACACACCCGAAATCCAACGACCAATGCCGGTTACCGGAGCGCGGTCGCCGTATCCGACGGTGGTCAGTGTGACGAGGGCAAACCACATGCCGTTGCCGATCCCACGGATGTAATGGCGCGGAAAATGCTCTGGATTTTTGCGATGTTCAGTCAGCCAGATCAGATTCCCCACCACGAACAAGCAGATCAGCAGCACACCCGCCGAAGACAGAGCCGCCCAGCCGAAAAACGGGCGCAGCCTCCGCCAGAGGCCTGGCGATCGTTCCGAAACCAGCAAGCCGACATGGCTGATGTAATAAGGCTGGGTGAATTCGATACCATCGATCATCAACCGATCCGAGGTGATGCTGATCGGACCGATCGCCACATCCAGCTCACCATTGGCCACGTTCTTGATGCTTGCTGCTGTCGATGTCTGTGGAATCAGTTTGTAGGGCAAGCCTTCTGAAGAAGCGAAATCCCTCCAGACGTCAATGCTGATTCCCTGGGTGACGTCTCCTTCGCGCATCACGAAGGGGGCTGAGCCGGACACACCCACCCGCAGCGTCTGCGCTTGCACCCTGATGCAAAAGCCGGTCGAGGCCACCACCAACCCGGCCAACCCCAGGGCCAGGCGGACGAACGGACGAGCTGTGGGAACAACCAGGGGCATGGCAGCAACGCAAGTCGATCAGACTAGGCCCGACTTGCGAGCTGTTCCGAGATGGATGGCTTGTCAACGCTGACTCTTGCGGCTGCACGGACCAGCTCCAATCGTGCCAACAGAACAAGGTCGACAGGCTCCAGCAGGTTGAAGAAACGACAGCAGCGACCAGATGCCTGTCAGGCTCCGGCCTGGCTATGAGCAAGCCCTGAGACAGCAGGTGCCTTGATGTTGCCGGAGCCGATCAAGGAGGAGTCATTTGTAATTCGTACAGCATTGAGTTCTTTCACCAATGACGATCTCGACGCGTGACTCATACTTGCGGGATTGCTGTTGGCAGGACCCCATCAACCCACAAAAAAGCCCCCCTCGCAGTGAGGGGGGCTTGAGGTGAAAGGCATGGCTGGAGCCAACAGGGTTGACTCCGCTGCGATCAGCCGATGGAAGGCGTGATCAAAGCCACAGGGGTGGCTTCTGCAGAGGCCAGGTCAAGCGGGAAGTTGTGAGCGTTGCGCTCGTGCATCACTTCCATGCCCAGACCGGCACGGTTCAGCACGTCAGCCCAGGTGTTGATCACGCGGCCTTGGCCATCGAGGATCGACTGATTGAAGTTGAAACCGTTGAGGTTGAAGGCCATCGTGCTCACGCCAAGGGCGGTGAACCAGATGCCACAACCGGCCAGGTGGCGAGCAGGAAGTGCAGGCTGCGGCTGTTGTTGAAAGAGGCGTACTGGAAGATCAGACGACCGAAGTAGCCGTGGGCCGCCACGATGTTGTAGGTCTCTTCCTCTTGGCCGAACTTGTAACCGTAGTTCTGGCTCTCGCTTTCGGTCGTCTCACGCACCAAGGAGCTGGTGACGAGTGAACCGTGCATGGCCGAGAACAGGGAGCCGCCGAAGACACCAGCCACACCCAGCATGTGGAAGGGGTGCATCAGGATGTTGTGCTCGGCTTGGAACACCAACATGAAGTTGAAGGTGCCGGAGATGCCGAGGGGCATGCCATCAGAGAACGAACCCTGACCGAAGGGGTAGATCAGGAAGACAGCCGAGGCAGCCGCCACAGGGGCGCTGTAGGCGACACAGATCCAGGGGCGCATGCCGAGGCGGTAGGAGAGTTCCCACTCGCGGCCCATGTAGCAGAAGATGCCGATCAGGAAGTGGAAGATCACCAGCTGATAGGGACCGCCGTTGTACAGCCACTCATCGAGGCTGGCGGCTTCCCAGATCGGGTAGAAGTGCAGGCCGATGGCGTTGCTGGAAGGAACAACAGCACCGGAGATGATGTTGTTGCCGTACATCAAGGAGCCGGCGACAGGCTCGCGGATGCCGTCGATGTCGACAGGGGGCGCGGCCACGAAGGCCACGATGAAGCAGATGGTGGCAGCCAGCAGGGTGGGGATCATCAGCACACCGAACCAACCGACATACAGGCGGTTGTTGGTGGAGGTGACCCACTCACAGAACTGACTCCAGGCAGAAGCGCCTTGGCGCTGCTGGATGGTGGTGGTCATAAGGACGGGGGGTGATGCTCCGAAGAGCGGGAAATAGGTCCGGAGAACCGGCCTTATTAATGTACAGCAAACTTTCGAAACATTTTAAGCTGGAAGGCAGGGGATCGATCAGCTCATTGGATCACAATCATTAGCCAGGCTTATGAGTCATGTCCTGACCAGGGGGGCTGAGCGTTTCTGTGAGTGGGAGTTCCTGATAAGAGTCTCAAGCTTGACGTTCTTGGCTGGGCGTTTTCTTTCACATCGTTCCCTTGAAAGCTTCCGGATAACCATGCCGCTGATCAGCTGTGGCGGTTCAGAAGACCAGGCTCAGAAAGTGTGACGGGGTTCCCCGGGTCCTTGAGATCACAGTTGATGCGAATCAAGTTGGGGCCCTGATAGCCCTGCAAATCGCCCTGCCTAAAACCGTTCCTGATTTGCCCTCTTTTGGTCGTTTTTGTTCCTAGAGCGGGTCTAGGCCGTTTGGGACCACCCAGAAAGACTATTTGGACAAACTCTTGTGCTGCAACCGATCTGAGCGATGGGGGCAGGGGGACTTGAACCCCCACAGCCTTGCGGCCTGCGGATTTTAAGTCCGCTGCGTCTACCAATTTCGCCATGCCCCCGGCTCAGGCAGCTTAGATTTCAGGGGTAGGGGTTTCTTTTTCCATGCCACTGCTTGGACTTCTCAGCTCGCTCAGTACCGACTCCCTGCTGGTGATCGGCGCCTATCTGGCCGTGGCCGGTGCCTATCTGGTGGTGGTGCCTTTGGCCCTTTACTGGTGGATGAACACCCGCTGGACGGTGATGGGCAAGCTTGAGCGCCTCGGCATCTATGGGCTGGTTTTCCTGTTTTTTCCCGGCTTGATCCTGTTCTCCCCCTTCCTCAACCTGCGCATGGCTGGCCAGGGCGAGGCCTGAGCCGATGACCCGCGGTCAATCGCTGCTGCTTGGCCTGGGCGTGTTTGCCCTCGGTGGAGTGGGCTACTGGGGTTTTCAGGCCGCTGGGATGGAAGAGGTCTCAGCCGGTATTGCCGCTGAAGCTGTCCTGATCCTGGTGGTGGTCGGCTGGACGGGCAGTTACCTGTTCCGTGTTGTCACCGGCAAGATGTCCTTCATGGAGCAGCGGCGTCAGTACCGCGCTGGCTACGACGCCTTGACGGAGGAGCAACTCCAGAAGGAATTCGACGCCTTAAGCCCCGGCGAGCAGGAGAAATTGCTGCGCGAGATCGGTCAGCTCAACGACGAACCTGAGCTGTGAGACGCTCCCTGTCGTGCCTGACGAGCCTCCGATGAGCACCGCCCCCTCCGCCGCCAGCCTCAGCACGTCTGGAGGAACCCCGATCCAGCAACGCTTTGCAGCACTGGCAGGGCAAGGTCGCTGCGCCCTGATGCCGTTTCTGGTGGCGGGTGACCCCGATCTGGCCACTACCGGCCTCACCCTGCTGGCCCTCCAGGAGCGAGGCGCCGATGTGATCGAGCTGGGGATTCCCTACAGCGATCCGCTTGCGGATGGTCCGGTGATCCAGGCCGCTGCCGGCCGTGCCCTCGCCGCTGGCACCACTCCCGCTGCCGTGCTGGAGCTGCTGGCCAGCCTGCGCGGCCGGCTGACGATCCCTGTGGTGCTGTTCACCTACACCAACCCCCTGCTCAACCTGGGCATGGAAAGCTTCTGTCACCAGGCCGCCGCCGCCGGTGCCGCCGGCCTGGTGGTGCCCGATCTCCCGCTGGAGGAGGCCGAGCGGCTTTCACCGATCGCCACCGCCGAAGGGCTCGATCTGGTGCTGCTGGTGGCCCCCACAACGCCAGCTGCCCGCATGGCCAGGATCGCCGCCGCCAGCCGCGGCTTCACCTATCTGGTCAGTGTCACCGGGGTTACGGGCGTGCGCCAGCAACTCGAAGAGCGCGTGGGCGGGTTGGTGAGCCAACTCAAGGCCCTGGGGCCCACACCGGTGGCCGTTGGTTTCGGCATCTCCGGCCCCGATCAGGCCCGCCAGGTGCGCCAATGGGGGGCTGATGGGGCGATCGTTGGCAGTGCCCTCGTCAAACGAATGGCAGCAGCAAGCGCTGCTGGCGATGATCCAGCCGTCGCTGCTGCTGGGTTCTGCGCCGAGCTCCGCTCTGCCTTGGACGGCTGAACCCACTTCCCACCTCCCCGATGACCGCGTCTCGCTCCGTGTTCGGCTTCAACCAGGATCTGCCCTTCTCAGAAGCCTGCGAGCGCAACAAGCAGCCGATCCTCGACGTGCTGAGTCAATGGCTGCCAGCGACCGCCAAGGTGCTCGAGGTGGGCTCCGGCAGTGGTCAACATGCCGTCCACATCTGCCGCCAGCTCAGCGTGCAATGGCAACCCAGCGAACAGCGCCAGAACCTGGCTGGGCTGCAGCGTCGCGTCGATTTCGAAGGGGGTGCGGCTCTGCCGGGCCGGCTGCTGCAGCCGATTCCGTTGGATGTGACCGATCTGAAGCAATGGCCTTCAGGTCCCTTCCAGGCCGTGTTCAGCGCCAACACCGCCCACATCATGTCCGCGCCAGCGGTGAGTGAACTGCTGGCCGGTAGTGCCAGGGTGCTGGATCCAGGCGGGCTGCTGCTGCTCTACGGACCGTTCCTCAGCGGCGGCGTCCACACCAGCGCCAGCAACGCCGCCTTTGATGCCCACCTGCTCAGCCTCGATCCAGCCATGGGTGTTCGTGATGCGGCTGAACTCAGTGATGAAGCCGCTGCCCTTGGCCTCACGGCCTTGGAGGATCTGGATCTGCCGGCCAACAACCGGGTGCTGATTTTTCGGTGTGATCAGGCCGTGAGCACGAAGCGATAACGCACATCACCCCGGCGCAACCGATCGATGGCGGTGTTGATCTCGGCCATCGGCAGGGTTTCCACCATCGGGGCGATCTGGTGGCGCGCGCAGAATTCCATCATCTTGCGCAAGCTCGCCGGCGAGGAGGTGGGGCTGCCGGTGATCTGGCGGCGACCAGAAATCAGGGCGAAGGCCTGGATGGGGATCGGCTCGGTCACCACACCCAGCTGATGCAGGCGGCCCAGGGGCGCCAGGGCGTTGATCACCGCGTCCCAATCGAGCGAATGGTTGCTGGTGTTGATGATCACGTCATAGCGATTCGGGGTGGAAGCCAGATCAGCCAGCAGCTGTACGTCATGGGCACCGAAGCTGCGGGCCTCTTCTGCCTTCGAGAGCGTGGTCGTGATCGCCGTGACCTGGCAGCCCCAGGCGGCCGCGAACTGCAGGGCGAGATGGCCGAGTCCGCCGATGCCGATCACGGCCACATGGGCGGTCGGAGAAATCGCCTCGTCGATCAGAGGCGCAAACACGGTGATGCCTCCGCAGAACAGCGGCCCGGCCAGGGCGGGGTCGACGCCGGCGGGGATCGGAATCAGCCAGTCTTGGTGGGCTTTGACGTGGCTGGCAAAACCACCGCTGCGGCCCACCACGCTGGATTCGAGATCGGCGCAGAGGTTCTGATCTCCGCCCAGGCAGAGGGTGCAGTGGTTGCAACTGCCGGCGATCCAGCCCAGGCCCCGCAGCTCACCGATCCACTCCTGGGGAACGCCCTCGCCAACGGCGACGACCCGCCCCACCACCTCGTGGCCGGCCACCAGCGGAAAGGTGCTCACCCCCCAGGCGTTGTCGAGCATCGAGACATCGCTGTGGCAGAGGCCGCAGTGCAACACCTCCAACAGGGCTTCCCCCGGACCGGGAGGTAACAACTCGGTGTTGGTGAGTTGCAGGGGGGCGCCGGCTTCAGCGGCCTGCCAGGCTGTGATCTGCATCAGGGCGGGATGGCAAACAGGCCTCCAGCATGGCGTCTACACCTGAAGGACCTGCCTTAACGTCTGTGTTATGGACCCGCAGGCCATCCCGGGCGAGGTGCGCATTGCCCTGCTAGGCATGCCCAACACCGGCAAGTCGACCCTGTTCAACAAGCTCACCGGCGGCGATGCCCATGTCGCCAATTGGCCAGGCCTCACCGTCGAGCTGCTGCGCGGCTCCCTGCCTGCCGATAGCCAGGGTCGCCATTACAGCTTGATCGACCTGCCCGGAATCCATGACCTGCTCGGCGGCAGCGAAGACGAGCAGGTTGTGCAGCGCTTCCTGCTGGAGACCCCACCGGATCTGGCCATCGTGGTGGTCAATGCCAGCCGGGTGAATACGCAATTGCGGCTCGCCCTGGAACTGCAGGCCAGCGGCCTGCCTCTGCTGATCGCCTTGACCATGAGCGATGAGGCCCCCCGCTTTGGGGTGCAGGTCGACGAAGAGCGCCTGAGCGAGGAGCTCAAGCTGCCGGTGCTCTCGATCAGCGCCAGACACAACCAGGGGATGGAAACCTTGCTGGAGCAGATCCACCGCTTCGAGCAGATTGAACCAGCGCCGCTTGCTCCGGCTGGACCCGCTGCGCTGGAGCAACGGCTGGCCCAGCTCGCCGAGCGCTGCGTGCAGTTGCCTGAGGGCCTGATCGACCGGCTCAGCGATCGCCTGGACGGGATCCTGCTGCATCCCGTGGCGGGACTGCTGGCCTTCCTGGCGGTGATGCTGGCGATGTTCCAGCTGATCTATGCGATCGGTGTGCCGATTCAGGAGGTCTTAGCGCTGGGCTTCGACTGGATCCAGCAGGTCGCCCTCTTTCCGGCCCTGGCTGCCGTTGGCCTGCCGGACTTTGTGGTGGCCTTCTTGGCGGAAGGCCTCTGGCTTGGGCTGAGCACGGTGATCAGCTTCATGCCGATCATTTTCATCTTTTATTTGATGGTCGCCCTGATCGAAGACTCGGGCTATCTGGCGCGCGCGGCCTTCTTGATGGATGGATTCATGCACGGCCTGGGCCTTGATGGTCGTGCCTTCGTGCTGCAGATTCTCGGCTTTGGTTGCAACGTGCCGGCGATCATGGGCACCCGGGTGATCCGCGATCGTTCGGCGCGGCTGCTCACCATGCTGGTGATTCCCTTCTCCCTTTGCCAGGCCCGCCTGGCGGTGTTTGTGTTCATCGCGGGGGCCTTCTTTGCCCGGCCGTGGTGGGCCGCTGGTCTGGTGATTTTCGGGTTTTACGTGATGAGTTTCGTGGCTGCCACCCTCACGGCCCTGCTGTTCAAAGGCGTGTATCCAAGCCGGGACGCCTTCGTGCTTGAGCTGCCCCCTTACCGCCGTCCGCAGCTTGAGGCGATGCTGAAGCGGGCCTGGTTGGAGATGACGCGCTTTTTTTTCACCACCCGCCGCTTCATCCTCCTCGGAGTCATCGGCATCTGGCTGCTCAACAACCTGCCGCTCGGTGTCGATCCGTTTTCCGGACAGTCGCTGGCCGGCCAGCTCGGAACCCTGTTTCAGCCGCTGCTCGGGCCGATCGGCATGAACCCCCAACTCACAATTTCGCTGATTTTCGGCTTCATCGCCAAGGAAATCCTGCTCGGGGCCATGGCGGTGATCTATGCCACGTCTCAGGCCAATCTGGGCGAGGCCATCGCCGCTTCAATCACTCCCTTGCAGGCGCTGAGTTTCATGATGTTCACTCTGCTCTACACCCCTTGCCTCTCCACCGTGGCGGTGCAGCTCAAGGAATCGGGCAGCAAAGGTTTCACTCTGTTGTCACTGGGCTGGTCGTTGGGCCTGGCCTGGCTGATGGCTGCTCTGCTGTATCAAGGAGGCCTGCTGCTGGGGCTGGGCTGATTGCGGGATCTGGGAGCGAGGCCGTGTCCATTTGGGCGGCCTCACGGCGACGCAACATGAACTCCATCAGTCCGGCCCGCAGGTGCAGTAACCCACCTGGATAACCCCGCCGTAACACCTGCAAGGCAACACCTGGACGCACGCCCATCGCCCTGAGGCGAGCCTGGAGCGCCGGCTGCTCCGGCAGGCTCCTGAGCCAGACGGTTTCTCCGGTTGGAACGACCGCTAAAGGGCGCAGGACCTCGGTCATCGCATCGTGTCCGTTGAGCTCTTTGTATCGGCCGCTTGTAAGGAGCTGCCTCCATTGACCTGTCTGCGCTGACCTGTCTGCGCTGACAGTGCAGAGCCATCAAGCTAAGCCGGTGCCTGTTGCGGGTGCCTGTTGCAATTGGCTGCGGCCGGGCCTCAAGCGGCGCCATTGCGTTGCTGTTGCCCTGAAACTTCGGTGTCTACCATCCGCTAACCCCTGCATCCATGGCCCGATTCGTGCTCTGGGGAACGTATTGCCCCAACGCCGTTGAAAAACGCACACCCTTTCGCGACGACCATCTCTCAGGCCTTCAGCGTCAGAAGGACAGCGGCCTGCTGGTCACCCTCGGACCCACCGAAGGCAGCAGCCATGTGTTTGGGATCTACGAGGCCGACAGTCAGTCGCAGGTGGAAGCCGCTCTCCACGCCGATGTGTATTGGCGGGAGGGGATCTGGACGGAGCTGAAGGTCTACCCCTGGATCGAGGCGTTTTAAGCCTTTGGGCTCTCGGCGGCCCAGTTGTTCAGGGCCTGCTGCCACACCCAATCGCCGACAAGCTCCGCTCCACCCTCGCCGAGGACGGCTCCATAGCCGCCCATCTGGCCGATTCCTCCGGCAGCAATCGCGGCAATGGCCTCGGGCCCGCCAACGCCGTTGCGCTCCAGCGCCGCCAACTTCAGCGTTTTGCCGCGGCGCAGGATGTTACCGCCATTGACATGACAGCCGGCGCAGTGGGCCTCAAATAACGAACCAGCCAAGGACTTTGTGGTGGCGCCATAGGCCGCTCGAGGCCAACTGATCAGCAGCGACAGTCCCAGCACGGCCGCCCAGACCAGTAGTCGCCGCCACCAGAACCCAACTCTTGCGGCAGTAGCGGCGAGGCTGTTGGTTTGGAAAGCTGGACTGTTGCTGTTCATCCTGGGTACATTTCTCCGCTTCAGCGATTTCCTTGATTTGTTGGGCTTGATCCTATGTTTTTTGGTCCTTGGTCCTTTGGTGTTGTCAGTGCTGTTCAGATCGGCTTGACAAGCGATCATGCTGGGATTCAATCAATCAGAGAAACGAATCGTTTTTTAGGCTTTAATCCTGCTGATTCAAAAGAATTCTTGAATAGAGTGACCTCATGCAAGCTTCAAACCCTGAACTAAAAGGTCACTACTGTCAGGCCAGTGATCTCAACTCATTCATTTCTACTCACTGATCTGAGCTCACTGAGTTGAAACGATCTGACCAGTATTTCAGGCCAATACCGGCAAAGCCAGACATGCAAACAAGGCAGGTCATGGGGCGATAATCCCGATTGGCTCCTAGGTCACTGGTCAATCGGCAGGCCGGCCTGGTGGGCCCGCTGGTAACGCTGATAGAGATCGAGGGGTGAGCGGTAGCGCTGGGGCAGACAGTCATGCAGACGCTGCAGATTGTGCCAACAGTGGGTGCGCTGGATGCGTTCCTGGCTGCGTTCGTCGGCCACCAGCCGGCGCAGGGCCTGGCAGTAGGCCGAAAAGCCCGCTTCAAGCTCACCAATCGTGAGCGGTTTTGAATCGGCCATGGTCATTCGCAGTTCAACTCCATGGGCCTTTCGATGACCGTATAAAAGAACGCGTCACCATTGCGAGTGTATCCGGCCGAGCGGTCAGATCTCGTTTCATTTCTTCGCAGCCGCTCCTCACCATGACCTCGCTGCGCCCCCTCACCAGCCAGGACCACCCTGAAATCGTTGAGGTCTACCGCGACGCGGTTCTCAGCCAGGCCCCACGTCTGTACAGCCCCGAGCAGGTGCGGGCCTGGGCCCAGCTTGCCGCCGGCCGGGCCTCTCTGCCCAGGGAGCTGGAGCGTGGCACCGGTCTGGTCAGCACCGGTTCTGGGGGCGAGGGCATTGAGGCGTTCGCCCTGCTCGAACCCGCCGATCGCCTTTCCCTCCTCTACTGCCGTGGACGCTCCAGCCGCCAAGGGCGCGGCAGGGCCCTGTTGCGGGCCCTTGAAGCGCTCGCCCGCGATGCCGGCACCCCGAAGCTGCGCACCGAGGCCAGCTTTCTCTCCAGGCCGTTGTTTGAGCGTGAGGGCTGGCAGGTCGACAGGTTCGAGACCCTGCCCCTCGCTGGCGTCATTTTTCATCGCTTTCGGATGTCGAAATGGCTGCAGGGCTGAACCTGCCAATGCCGCTGCGGGCCTAAACAAGTGGTTGGCGGGCGCTCCTGGATCCATGGCTGAGAAAGACCTCCAGCTGTTTCTCACCAAGGTGGAGCAGCTCAATGCCTTTGTGGCCCTGAGTCAACGCGATCTCGGCCTCGGCGAAGCCCTGCGCAACTGCGCTGATCACCAAGCCGTGGTGGCCCTGGCGCTGCAGCACGGCTTTGCGATCGGTCGGCGCTGGGGAGAGGGACCTGGAGCCGCTGAGCCCGAGCAACCACAACCCGCCAACTTGCTGGTTGGCCAGTGCCCTGATTCCGGCCAGGAATACAAGCAGCGCCTGGTGGAGACTCCGGGGTTGTGGCTGGAGCGCATCCACTCCTGCAGTTACAGCGGCAGTTGGCAGGACCAGCCGTTCAGCGAGTGGCTGACGCTGTTAAGAGGAAGCGCCGAACTGGCCTTCTCAGGTCCAGACGAGCGGGTTCTGCTGAGCCAAGGAGATCAACTGTTGATCGAACCCCACCGCCGCCATCGGGTGGTGGCTACAGATCCAGCCCCCGGAACCCTCTGGCTTGCTCTGTTCTGGGGGGCCGATCCCTGAAGTCGGCTTTGCGCACCAGCCAGTACCCGGCCGAAAGGCTGACCACCGTGACGCCCAGCCCCAACAACAGCATCGGCTTGTTCTCAGCTCCTGGCGGCAGCACGATCACTTTCCGGGCCACTGCCGTGAGCGCGGTGATCAACACCAGTTCGATCTGCACGACGTGGCGGCGCAAATAAGCCGTGACGTTCTGCAGCACCTCCAAGGCAATGAGCAGGGTCAACACATCGCCGAGGATCTTGATCAGGTCATCGCCAAGCCAGCCGCTGGCGGGATTGCTGAATTCACTCAGAACCGAAACCACCAGCTGCACCGTGGCAGCCACCAGAACGATGCAGATCAGCACCGACAGCAATTTGGCCAGTTGCCGCTCAAACCGTTCGACGAGGCCCATGAAGGCCTCGTCGCTAAAGGCGTTTTTAAGGCGGCGCATCAATTATTGAACGGGCTGAATTCCGGCCTGGCACGCGTGTCGCCTGGGGGGTTCTCCAGGGTGGTGTTGCAGGTGACGGAACCGTCGGGGCCCGTGACGCAATCCACAGGTTTGACGCGGGTGGCCGGTCCGACATTGCTGCCGCGCTCCAGCAGGAACGACTCGCTCTGAGCCAGGTTCTGGTCGAGGGCAGGCGAACCGCCCCATACAACCCCTGCCAGCAGCAGAGCCATGGCGAGGGCGTTCTGGCCGTGCCCGCAAGGGCGTTTGGGCTTCGGGCGTGATCGCATGCTCATTGCGGCGTCATCAGGGCCTCTCACTCTGCCTCTAAAGGCCTAACTTTTCTGTCCTTCACGGATCTCGTTGAGCAACGCGTCGAGATCGAGATCCAGCTGGGCGAGGGGATCAACGGCCTCCTCGCTCTGCCACTGGGTCTCGATGGCGCAGAGCCGTTCAGCCACGGCGCCCAAGCCCGCCTCAACGTGCAGACGCTGCAGCTCCTCAAGCAGCGCCGGCATCTTGATCGACTCAGCCCGCAGGGCCCTGCGCAGATCGGATTGGGTACGGCCGGAATGGCGCAACCAATCTTTCAAAAACACCTGCAGGGAATCGAGCTGTTCAGGACTCAGCGTCGCCATTACCGGGAAGGAGGGAACCAGCGATCCAGCTTGCGCCTTGCCCGTTGGCGGATGTCCGGGGTGAGGTGGCTGCCGGTCATGCCGAGCAGGGCCGTGATCGCCACCAGGTCGTCACTGAAGCCGGCCACGGGGATGAAATCGGGGATCAGATCGAGCGGCAGCAGCAGGTAGGTCAACGCTGCCATCACCGTGATCCGCACCTGGGGAGGGGTGTTGCCATCCAGCAGCAGCTCCAGGCATTCGAGAGCAGGCAGGGCGATGGCGCGGCCGGCGCGGCGCAGCAATCGCTGCAGCACACCCTCATCAACGACGCTGCTCTCGAGCACCTCGGTGTCAACGGTGGTTTCGGTTGAGGCCATGGGTCTATCCACAGCAATGAACTTAGCCATCATCCTTGCCCCGGACAAGACGGGCAAGTTCGGTTTTTATCCAGCGACGGTCGGTGATCATCCCCTGGCTGCTTCCACCAGGCCACTTTGCAGGCCGATCCGGCGCATCTTGCGCAGGGCCCGCTGCACCACCTGGCGGCCATACTCGCGGCTGCAGCCGAGTTGTTCCGCCACTTCCGCCAGGGTTCGCCACTGGTGCCCCTGATCGAGTCCGAAGCGCAACAGCACCACGGCGCGCTCACGCTCGCTGAGATCGGAGCGATCCAACAACTCCCAGGCCACCGCGTGGCGTTCACTGACTTCGGCTTGCTCCAGAGGTGACGGCTGGGTGCTGGGCAACACATCCAATAACTCTGAAGGGTCTGCCTTGGCGCTTACCGCCCCCTGCAGGCTGACGGTGACCGTACGCAGTTCGCAGGCCAGTAGATCTTCGAGCTGGTCAAGCGGAAGCGTGAGCTTGGCCGCCAACTGGTCGTGACTGGGGGAGGTGCCGTTCGCTTGCATCAACTCGGCCCTGGCCGCCCGCAGCCGCGTGAGCTTCTCGTTCACATTGACGGGAATCCGGATGGTTCGGCTCTGGGTGGAGAGGGCCCGGTTCAGCCCCTGACGAATCCACCAATAGGCATAGGTGCTGAAGCGATGACCACGGGTGGGATCATATTTTTCAACGGCCCGGCACAGGCCGATCGTGCCTTCTTGAATCAGATCGAGCAGATCAAGGCCCTTGCCCTGATAGCGCTTGGCCAGATTGACGACGAGACGCAAGTTTCCGACCACCATCTGGTCCTTGGCCCTGGTGCCGTTGCGGATGTGGCGACGCTCCAGGTCGGAGTACAGGCAAGCTGTTCCTGTGCCACCGGAAAGCCTGCAGCGTTCGGTGAGGGCCACCATGCTCTGCACTTTTCGGCCCAGGGTGAGTTCCTGAACCGGGGTGAGCAATGGATGGCGACCGATCTCAGCGAGATAGGAACTGAGTGAACTGGACATGGAACTCTCAGCAGCTTGGCTGATTCAAATTACGGTGCTTTTGGGCCAGTCCATCTAGCCCCTACGAATCAACAGGTTGGCTACTGATTTTGTTCCAAAATCATTAGTTTTTATACCGAGTTGAAGCGCCATCGCGGCCTGCGCTCGTGTCAGCCCAGGGGGCCGCTACCGTCGGCGAAATGGCACCCGCGATGAGCGCTCTCGACGCCTTTCCTGCCCAGATCCTCTCTGGCTTTCTGCAGCAAGGACTTTCTCTGCCCGCACTTTCACTGCCTGGTCTCTCCCTGCCAGGCCTCTCCCTGCCTGGGTTCGTGTTTCCCAGCGGCGTGCTGCCCAGTGCGGCGGTGGCCTACGTCCACTACCTCAGTTTCATGGTCTGCTTCGGCGCGCTCGTGCTGGAGCGCCGCCTGATCAAGGCCGACCCGGCCAGGGGGGAAGCGATCCTGATGGTGGTCACCGACGTGGTGTACGGCATCGCTGCCTTGGCGGTGCTGGTCAGCGGCATCCTGCGGGTGCTGCATTACGGCCAGGGCAGCAGCTTCTATACGGAAAATCCCCTGTTCTGGTGGAAGGTGGGCGTCTACCTGGCTGTCGGCGCCCTCTCCCTGTATCCCACGATCACCTACATCCTCTGGGCGATTCCGCTGCGCAAGGGTGATCTGCCCCAAGTGAGCGAAGCCCTGGCCACGCGCCTGCGCTGGGTGCTGAATATCGAATTGGCTGGCTTCGCCACCATCCCCTTGCTCGCCACCTTGATGGCCAGGGGCGTCGGTCTGCCCGGCTGAAGGTGGTGGATCGAAGCGCCGTTTGTTTGAGGGCCATCACGCTGCTGGGAATTGGTCTGGGCCTGCCTTTGCCAGCTCTGGCGAGCGATCGCTGCCCGCCTGCGCAAGCCAGCCGGCCGTGGCAAGAGCCTGCCACCAGCCCAGCAGCCAGCCCAATGGCCCACCCAGCGGCCAGCTCAGAGGGGCAGGCGGCAGGCGAGGTGGCGCCTGATTCCGGCGACTACCGCCAAGCCCTCGATCCTTCTGTCGCCGGCTGGCCCGTGCTGGCCCATTGGTGCGTCTGGGTGGAGCCGACCAGCCTGGAAGGTCCGGGCGCTCGCTTTGAGCAGCGCTGGCTGACGGCCGTGGAATCGGCCCTGGGGCAATGGCAGGGTCACCTGCCGCTGCAGCGGGTCAACGATCCAGCCCGGGCGCAGGTGTTCGTTCGCCGCCGCCGCCCCCCGCTGATCTCCCTGGAACCAGGCCAGAGACGCGCCAGCCATGGCCGGGCCAGCCTGACCCTGCAAGAGACTGAACGCCAGGGGGTCTGGCGCCTTGAGCCGCGCGTAGAGGTGTTGATCAGCCCGGATCAGCGCCGCGAAGCCACTGAAGCCACGGCCCTGCATGAGCTCGGCCATGCCTTCGGGCTCTGGGGCCATAGCCCCGAGGCCAGCGACGCGATGGCTGCGGTGCCAGGCGCCGTGCCGGTGCTGCAGCTCACGGCCCGTGATCTGGCCACCCTGCGCTGGCTCTATGCCCAACCCAGTCGCTTCGGTGTGCTACAGCCCCTGAATGAGCTTGAGATTGGGCCCGGCAAAAAGAGATCTCCTGAAACGTCTGCCGCTGGTCAGGACGGCTCCTGAGTGCGCCTTGGCGCTCCTCGCCGGGCCGCCAGCACCTCCTGCACCCGCCGCCAGGGGACGCCGTGGTGGGCCAGGGCCACCTGCAGGTGAAAGATCAGATCGGCCGCTTCGCCGGCAATGGCAGCGGCATCGTCGTCCTTGCAGGCCATCACGAACTCAGCGCTCTCCTCGCCGATCTTCTTGAGGATGCTGTTGTCACCGCCTTCCAGCAGCTTGTTGGTATAGCTGCCGGGTTCGGGATGGTCGCGGCGCCCATTGATCACCCGCGCCAGTTCGCTGCAGGCATCGGCCGGCGGCTGGGCACCAGCGTTCAGGCGTTCTGCGCTGATGCCTGTTGCTGTCAATCCATCTGCGAAGAAGCAGCTGCGGGCGCCGGTGTGGCAGGCCACGTCTCCGCGTTGCTCGATGCTCAGCAGCAACACATCGGCGTCACAGTCGTAGCGGAGGCCGCGCAGGGTCTGGATATGGCCGCTTGTGGCACCCTTGTGCCAGAGCTCCTGACGCGAGCGGCTCCAGTAGTGCACCTCGCCAGTGGCCAGGGTCTGCTCGATCGCTTCGGCGTTCATCCAGGCCAGCATCAGCACGGCCCCGTCGAGCCAGTCCTGGGCGATGGCGGGAATCAGACCCGCCGCGTTAAAACGCAGTACCCCAATCAGCTCAGGCCATGGCAGGGAGCCAGCGGCGGTGCGGCGGGGCTGAAATGATGCCTCCAAGGCCTGCAGTGTCGAGTGGCTGCGATCCTCCCCCATCCCATGACGGCAGCACCAGCGGCGGCCTACAGCTGCTCCAAACAGTTCAGCGGCTACCCCTGCTGCCACCGCCAGTGGCGCCACAGCGGCCACTGCCGTTTCGTGCACGGCTACAGCCGCAGCTTCACCTTCTGGTTCCGGGCCCACCAACGCGATGCCAACGGCTTCGTGGTTGATTTCTCCGGCTTGCAGGCCCTCGAAGCCCAGCTCGCCAAGCAGTTCGATCACACCTTTCTTGTCAATGCCGACGACCCATTGCTGGAGCAGTGGCGCGAGCTCGAGGCCCAGGGCGGCCTGGATCTGCGCGTGATGGCCAACGTGGGCATGGAGGCCAGCGCCGAGCTGGTCTGGGGCTGGGCCAATGCCCTGTTGCAGAACCAGGAATCCGGCCGGGCCTGCTGCTGGAAGGCCGAAGCCCGCGAGAACGAGAAGAACGCGGCCTGCTTCGAGGCGATTCCCGCCTGGTTCCAGCTGCGGGCCGACAGCTGATGGGTCTGCAGCGTCTGGCCACCACCTGGGCCCTGTTCCAGGCCTTGCTCGTTGAAGCGATGCCGTTTCTGCTGATCGGTGTGGCGATCGCCACCTTGGCGCGCTGGCTGAGCCCTGGCGGTCGCTGGGTGCGGAAGCTGCCAAGCCAACCGCTGCTCGGGCCGCTCAGCGGCGCTGCCCTCGGTTTCGCCCTGCCGGCCTGCGAATGCGGCAATGTGCCGGTGGCCCGGCGGCTGCTGGCCTCCGGTGCGCCCCTGGGCGCGGCGCTGGGGTTCCTGTTCGCCGCTCCGGTGCTCAACCCGATTGTGCTGGCCAGCACCTGGGCCGCCTTCCCGGATAAGCCCTGGTTGTTGCTGGCCCGGCCCCTGGGCGCCGTGGTGGTGGCCGTGGCGCTGGCCACCCTGCTGGGCCAACGCTCCGAAGCCCTGCTGCTCACCCCGGAGCTGCTGGAAGAACGGCGTCTGAGCCAACCGCTCAGCCAGGTTTCGCTGCTGGATCGCCGCAGCGGATTGATCGGCAGCCAGCCGCCGACG
This sequence comes from Synechococcus sp. SynAce01, assembly GCF_001885215.1. Classification (GTDB taxonomy): domain Bacteria; phylum Cyanobacteriota; class Cyanobacteriia; order PCC-6307; family Cyanobiaceae; genus Regnicoccus; species Regnicoccus frigidus. The sequence goes on from NZ_CP018091.1 coordinate 2,627,516, forward strand.
CCGCTGCCGGCCGACGTGCCGGTGCGACGACAGCCGCTGGCGGAGGTGCTGGGCCACGGCAGCTCGGAATTTCTTGGCCTGGCCCTGCTGCTGGTGTTCGGCTGCCTGATCGCGGCATTGGTCCAAACCGTGCTGCCGCGCAGCTGGCTGCTGGCCGTGGGAGGGGCACCAACCCTCTCGATCCTCAGCTTGATGCTGCTGAGCCTGGTCGTGTCGGTGTGCTCGAGCGTGGATGCCTTCCTGGCCTTGGGGTTCGCCGCCCAGGTCACACCCGGTGCCCTGCTGGCCTTCCTGCTGCTGGGGCCGGTGATCGACCTCAAGCTGATCGGCCTGTTCGGCGTCTTGCTGCGCCCGCGCGCCATCCTGCTCACGGCAGCAGGAGCAGGTCTGGTGGTGCTGTTGATTGGCCAATGGGCGAATCTGATCCTGTTACTTGATTAGGCAGCAAGCTCCGCAGGCAGCCCTTTTGGGACCTAGGCTGGTACGCATATACCAGTCGTCACTGCCATGGCTATGAATCGGATCCAGTTCCAGGCCAGCCTGTCGCTGCCCCAGTTTATTGAGCTCTACGGAACCGAGCAAAAATGTGAAGTTGCCCTGGAACAGGCGCGCTGGCCTGATGGTTTCCGTTGCCCACGTTGTGAGGGCAAGGAGTACGGGCTCATCATTGGCAGGCGCCACAAGCGCTATCAGTGCCGGAGCTGTCGTCATCAAGCCACCCTCACGGCCGGTACCATCTTGGAGGCAACAAAGTTACCTCTGACCACCTGGTTCCTTGCCTTCTACCTCGTCGGCCAAGCCAAGACAGGAATCTCCTCACTAGCTCTGAGGCGTCATCTCGGTGTGAACTACCGAACGGCATGGTTGCTTCAGAACAAGATCATGCAGGCAATGAAAGAACGTGATGGCGCCTATGTCCTCAGAGGAAGGGTGCAGGTGGATGATGCCTACCTTGGCGGAGAACGCTGTGGTGGCAAGCCTGGTCGTGGATCGGAGAACAAGGTGCCGGTCGTGGCAGCCGTCTCTGTCGATGAGGCGGGCCACCCCCGGTATATAAAACTTGCCACCGTGCCCACGTTCTCTTTTGCCGCTATTGCTGATTGGGCCCAAGATTCACTGGCGATAGGCTGTGAAGTGATCTCCGATGGGCTGGCTTGCTTTCGCGCCGTTGCAGAAGTCGGTTGCTTCCATCATCCTGTGGTCGTAAAGGGTCGTCATCCCAATGAATTACCAGAATTCCGTTGGATTAACACGGTGCTCAGCAACTTGAAAACCAGCTTCAGCGGCAGCTTCCATGCCCTTCGCTTCGAAAAGTACGCTGATCGCTACTTGGGCGCCTTCAGCTACCGCTTCAATCGGCGGTTCAATCTGGCGGCAATGACCGAGCGTGTGGTTCATGCCATCTGCAGCTGTCAAGCACGGCCGGAACGACTCCTGAGGTGTGCGGAGTTTGCTACCTAATCGAGTCCTGTTATGAGCTGGCGACCTGGCTTCAACAGCGGCCTCAAGGCCCTGAGCCTGGGGCTCTGGGGGGTGGTGCTGGTGCAGAGCGGCGCCAGTGGCCGTCTCGACCTGCTCCTGCGCGCCGTCTTCCATCCGCTGGTGTGGATCAGTGGCGGGCTGCTGCTGGCGCTGGCCGTGCTCGAACTGGTCAGCGGTCAGGAGGCGCCGCTACCACGGCGCCAGCGCCTGGGCTTTCTGGCGGGCTGCCTGGCGGCGTTGGCGGTGTTGCTGCTGCCGCCGGTGCCCTCCTTCGCCGACCTGGCCGCCAACCGCAGCCAGGACTTTCAACCGGGCCCGGGCCTTAATTTCGTTGTGCCACCGGGCCAACGCAGCCTCACCGAGTGGGTGCGCCTGCTGCGCAGCGAACCGGACCCCAAGCTGCACCAGGGCGATCCGGTCAAGATCAGCGGCTTCGTGCTACCCGTGCCGGGTGATCGCCCCCAGCTGGCGCGCCTGCTGGTGCGCTGTTGCCTGGTCGATGCGGTGCCGGTGGGCCTGCCCGTGCTCTGGCCTGCTGATCAACCCACCCCCGAAGCCGATCTGTGGTTGGCGATTGAAGGGGTGATGGAGAACGAAACCGTGGCCGGCCAGAATCGCAGTGTGGTGCGGGTGCGCCAGGTCCGCCCGATCCCCCGCCCCCAACGGCCGCTGGAACCATGAAAGGCCTGCGATGAAAGCTTTGGCCCGGAACACGGTGGCTGTGATGTTGCTGGCAGGGGTCGGCGTGGCCCTGGCCCAGCAGCAGCTGTTGGTGCGCATGCCGCCCCGCTTGCAATCCCTGCGCCAGGCGGCGGCCAGCTCAGGACCCGCGGCGCTGAGTCTGGAGTTCAGCCGGCCGATGGAGCGCTCCTCGGTGGCAGCCGGCAGCAGCCTGAACCCGCCGATCCCCTTCAGCCTGCAGGGCCAGTCCAACCCCCTGTTGCTGTTGCCGCAGGCAGGCGAGCGGATCGATGGCCCGCTGGTGCTGGAACTGACCGGTCGCGATCGCCGCGGGCTCGCCCTCGCTGGTGGCCGCTGGCGCTGGGATCCCCGCCCCCACCTGCTCGCGGTGGTGCCGGTGAACGGCGGCGAACAGGTACAGGTGCGCCAGCACGATGGCGCCTGGACCCCGCTCACCCCGGTCTGGCCGTCGATCCCGGAGCTCGAACCCATGGCCGACGGTGGCGGCCTTGGCCTTGTCAGCCGCGATCTGGAGGCCAATCACCAGGTCTGGCGGCTGCCGATCAGCCAGGAAAACCTGGTGGCGCTGCCTGGAAGCCTCCAGCCGGTGGGAGCCGGAACCTTACAGCCCTTCGGCGGGCCGCCCCTGCGCTTTGCCCAGCTCAGCAGCAACCGCCTGGGCGAACTGCTGGTGCAGGCAGCGCCCCGGCAGCCCGGCAACGACCAGCTGGTGCTCTGGGAACGCGGCGGCGGCCGCTCCATTCTCGAAATCGAAAGCAGCGGGCCGGTGGCCCTGCTCCCCCAGGGCGGCGAGCTGATCGTGCCGGAGCAGGAAGGCCTGGCCCTGCGCACCCTGCCGCCCCGGCCGATCCAGCGGCAGGTGCTGCCCGGCAGCCGCGATCTCAGCAGTTTCTGTCCGGTGGCCGGCCGCGCCCTGTTGGTGCGCCACTGGCCCGATTTCCGGCGTTCACTGGAACTGGTGGAACCCGGCCAGGCGCCCCGCTCGCTCTGGCTGGGCAGCGAAGGGCTGGTGGCTAGCGCCTGCTCGCGCAGTGGCGAGCGGGTCTGGGCGCTGTTGATTGAAGGGGTCGGCCAACCCAGGCTCACGCTGCTGGCCCTCAACCGCGCGGGCCAGGTGCTGCAGCGACGCCCCCTGGAGGGCTGGGAGCTGGAGCCGGGCACCGGGCTCGACTACGACCCCACCGGCGACCGCCTGCTGCTGGCCCTGCGGCCCCTGCTCCCCATCGGCGTTGCTGGCAGGAGCGCAGCTCCCCAGGCCCAGGCCGCCCTGATCGATGCCACCAGCCTGGAGCTCACCTTGCTCGGCAAGCCGGTGAGGCAGGTGCGCTGGCTGGTGGCGGGCTGATCCCTAACCGATCGCCCCCTGGCGCGGTGCCAGGGTCAGGGCACCCAGGAAGCCCAGCAACTGCACAATCACCACACAGGGCCCGGACGGCAGGTTCAAGGCCCCCGAGAGCAGCAGGCCCAGCACCGCGCAGAGGGCCCCGAGGCCCGAGGCCAGCAGCACGTAGGAATTGAAGTGGCTGCTCACCAACCGGGAGGCACAGGCGGGGATCACCACAAACGCACTGATCAGCAGCACCCCCACGGCCTTGATCGAGATCGCCACCACCAGGGCCAACAAAAGAATGAACAGCAGACGATGAACGGGAACGGCCACCCCACGCGAGAGGGCGAGCGATTCATCGATGGTGAGCAGGATCTGGTCGCGGCGGGTGAGGGCCAGATAGGCCAGGGCCGTGAGCAGCAGGGCCGAGATCAGGCCCAGATCCAGCCAGGACACACCGAGGATGTCGCCGAATAGCAGGCTCTGGATGTTGCCCTGGTAGGTGCGCACGAAGCTGAGGGCCACCACCGCCACCGACAACGACGAGGAATAGACGATGTTGAGCAGGGCATCGGTGGGCAGGCGGCTGCGCTCCACCAACCGACTCACCAACAGGGCGAAGATCACCGCAAAGGGGATCAACACCAGGGTGGGATTGAGCCCCAGCAGGATGCCGATAGTGATGCCCAGCAACGACGAGTGGCCCAGGGCATCGCTAAAGAAGGAGAGCTGGCGCAACACGGCAAAACTGCCCAGCAGGCCGCCGAGGGCGCCGGTGAGCAGGCCACCGAGGAGGGCCCGCTGCATGAACGGCAACTGCAGCAGCTCCAGGAAGGGGGCGGCTTCGCTCATCAGGAGGATGGGTTGGCGTGGCGATGGTGGTACGGAACGAAACCCCGGCCGTAGACACGCTCCAGCTGGGAGGGGCTGAGGGCGTGATCGGGCGGCCCGGAGCAGCAAAGGCGGCGGTTGAGGCAGAGCACGCCATCGCAGGTCCGGCGCACCATCTCCAGGTCATGGGATACCTGCAGGACAGTCCAGCCCTCGCTGCGGCGCAGGTCGAACAGCAGGCCATAGAACTGCTCGGCCATCTGGCTGTCGAGGCCGGCCTGGGCCTCATCGAGCACCAACAGGCGGCGGGGGCGCACCACGCAAAACGCGAGCAGCACCCGTTTGGTCTGGCCGCCGGAGAGCTCGCTGATCAGGCGATCGGCCAGGTCGCTGCAGTGGGTTTTGGCCAGGGCCCGGCGAACGGCCGCTCGCCGGGCCTCGCCTCCAACCCAGTTGAACCGAATCCCGGCCGGATCCCAGCCCAGGCCCACGAATTCAGCCACGCTGAGTGGGCAGCGGTTGCGCACACCGAAGCTCTGGGGCAGGTAGGCCACCTGGTCGCGCACCAAAGAGGGCAGCTGACCTTTGCGCCCGAGCCGCCGGCCCAGCAGCCGCACCTCGCCGCTCCTGTGGGGAAGGATGCCGAGCAGGGCCTGCACCAGGCTACTTTTGCCGGCACCGTTGGGACCGATCAGGGCGGTATCGCTCTCGGCCGCCAAATCAAAGCTGACGTTCTCCACTGCCACGGCGCCCTCCCGGCAGACCGTCAGCCCGCTGACTTCGAGAACCATTTCCGCCATCAGCCCAGCCTACCCAGTGTTCTGACTCCAGATCAGGGCGCGAAGGCCGCCGCCAGGGCCTTGCCGTTGCGGCGCATCTGGCTGAGGTAGTAGCCAGGCTTGCCGGCCTCGGCCGGGCCGGTTTCAAGCGGATCAAACACGCCGATCTTCACGCCCAGATCGGCGGCGAGGGCATTGAAGGATTGGCGCCCCTCCTGGGGCTCGCTGAGCAGGGTCTTGAGCTCGGTCTGCTCGACCAACTGGCTGACGCGCTGCAGGTCGGCCGGGGTGGGATTCAGCTCGGGAGACTCCACCACAAAGGCGACCTTGAGCTGGTAGCGCTCGGCGAAGTAGGGGGCGAAATCGTGATAGGCCACGAAGGTTTTGCCAGCAAACGGTTTGAGCTGGCTGGCCAACTCGGCATTGAGGGAGCGGAGTTCATCGACGAAGGCAGCGGCATTGGCGCTGAACTGCTCGGCGCAGTCGGGCTTCGCGGCGATCAGGCCATCGCGGATGGTGTCCACCTGCTGGACGGCGCGGAGGGGATCGAGCCAGACGTGGGGATTGATCGGACCGTGATCGTGGCCGTGATCGTGGCCGTCGGCATGGTCGGGGTCTTTGGCGTCTTTTTCAGTGTTCTCCAGGGTGGGGATGCCGGCGCTGGAGTCGATCACCTGGAGGCCGCTGTTGTCGGCGTTGACGATCAGCTTGTCGAGGAAGGTTTCCAGGCCCAGGCCGTTCTTGACGAGCACGTCGGCCTTCTGCAGCCGCACCAGATCACCGGGGGTGGCCTGGAAATCGTGGGGGCTGACCGTGGTTGGCATCAGGGCCTCCACCGTGGCGCAGGTGCCGGCCACAGCTTTGGTGAATTCAGTGATCGGCAGGAAGGTGGTGACCACATGGAGGGCGGCATCGCTGGAGGGCGCAGGCCCAGACGCATCGCTGCCACAGGAAGCCAGCAGGACGGCGGCCAGCAGGGCCATCGGGCGGAGCGGTGCGTTCAAAGGAGTGACCAGAACAAACGGATCGGGCCGCCAGAATCGACCAGCGGCGATTTGAGAATGGTACTCATTCAGGAAGCTATGCAGGCCGGCTTTGGCCAATCAGCCCCTGGCGAGCGGCGACAAGCGAAGCTCACTCCATAGGATCGCGTGGTGTTCTCAGTGCCCTTCGCCATGGCCGCCCAGGTCGCCGATCCAGCGGTCCGCCAAGGTCAGCTCAACCCCAAACAGACCCATCTGCTGGAGCAACTGCAACAGGCCAGCGAGGAACTCACGGGCCAGGAGCTCCATGCTCGCCTGCGCGGAACCCCCCACGGCATGGGTCTGGCCACCGTGTATCGCCACCTGCGCACCCTGCAGCAACGCGGCCTGGTGCGCTGCCGCCATCTGCCCAGCGGCGAAGCCCTGTTCGCTCCCACCGAACGGGATGAGCACCATCTCACCTGCGTCGATTGCGGCAGCACGGTGGTGCTGCAGAGCTGCCCGATGCACGAGGCCCACCTGAGTGCCAGCCAGCTGGGTGGCTTCCAGCTCCTGTTCCACACCCTCGAATTCTTCGGGCTCTGCGCCGGCTGTCAGGAGCGCCAAAACTCGGCTTAAGCCCAAGACTCGGCTGAAGCCCAAGACTCGCCCTCAGCCCAGACCAGCAGCCAAACCAGTTTCTTGATCGATGCCCGGCCCGCTTCAGTCGCCCCAGATCCGCAGCAGGTTGCTGTAGCTGCGGCTGATCAGGTCGAAGGCCTCCCCCTTGCCCTGCTGGCTGAACAGGAGCCGCCGGGCTGTGTCGAGCTCAAACAGAAGTTCCCGTTGCTCGGCGCTGCGGATGCGGCTCTGGATCCAGCCCACGCAGACCAGCCGATCGCCATCGCTCACGGGCTCCACCCGGTGCAGCAGGGTGCTCGGGTAGACGATCAAATCGCCGGCAGGGAGCCGAAAGGTCTCCTCACCATGGGGAAACTCCAGCACCAGTTCGCCGTCGCTATAGGCATCAGGCTCCGATAGAAACAAGGTGAAGGAGAGATCGGATCGCCCCTCCGCCATGTAGGCGTTATCCACGTGGCGGCCATAGCCCTCACCGGGGCCTGAGCGGCAAAAGCGCAAGCTGTGGATCCGCGCCGGCAGGGCGGCTGAGGCCAGCAGGGGATGGCCCTGCAAGGCCTGATGCACCAGCGGCAGCAGGCTTTGATGCAAGGCCGAACCCCGCGGCAACTGGCGGTTGTGCTTCACGGTTCGGGCATGCCAGCCGGCGCTGTCTTGGCCCGGGCGCCAGTCGGCCTCGGGAGCGAGCAGACGACGGCACCAACCGGCGAGCTGGTCGGCTGGCAGCAGCGAGTCGATCTGGAAACGCATCGGAGCAGAAACAAAGGGATGGGGGCGCTGCAGCGGGCGGGCGGGCTGGAGTGGGGCTGGCTGGCGCGGGCCTCGTAACAAAAAGCACCCGGGCGGGTGACCGTTCCAACCCAGCGCTTCAACCCACCGCTTCTGCGACCCACGGCTGCTGAGGCCCATTCAGAATCTCTCTCACACGATTCGGATCGACCATGTCACGACCCAGCATCGCCCTCTTTCTTGCCGCCAGCGGACTGATCGCCGGCGTGGCGGGCTGCGGCATGGTCCCTGGATTGAACGAGCAACGGATGCCCTGGGACAGGGAATCGCGGCGCGATAACGACGACAGGGATGACAACGAAGACCAACAAAGGGAAGGCCGTGAATGGGGCGAAGACAGGGAAGGCGGCGAGGGTGGCGAAGGAGGAGAGGGAGGCGAAGGCGGTGAAGGAGGAGAAGGCGACGACGACTGAAGAGCTCCAGCTCCCTTAGCCGGCGGCCCAACTGCTCAAAGACCACAAACCAGGCCCTTTGCCATCGCAACGCGAACGATTATCATTCTTACCAAGATCCGAGCTGGCTTCGCCACCCGGATGTTGCGCAAACCGTCCGTCCGCCCTCCAGCCGCCCATGTTCACCCGCCTGATCGCCCCTGCAGCCCTGGGTCTGCTCTCCCCTTTGGCCCCCATCCACGCCCCGGCCACGGCTGCTCCCGCCACAGTCCCAGCCACCGTTCAGGCCACCGCGATCAACCTCGCCGCAATCGACGCCTACGCCGCCTCAGCGCGATCAGGCCTGGAGCAGGTCACCAGCATCACCCAGTTCTCCGATGTGCAACCCACCGAGTGGGCCTATCAGGCCCTCTCCAGCCTGGTGGAGCGCTACGGCTGCGTGGCGGGTTATCCCGATGGCACCTTCCGTGGCAAGCGCTCGCTCAGCCGCTGGGAAGCCGCTGCCCTCCTCAACGCCTGCCTGGATCGGATCACCGAGGTGACCGATGAGCTGCGCAGGCTGATGAAGGAGTTTGAAACCGAACTGGCCGTGCTCAAGGGCCGGGTCGATGGCCTGGAGGCCAAAGTCGGCGAGCTGGAGGCCAGCCAGTTCTCCACCACCACCAAGCTCAGCGGCCTGGCCACCTTTGTGGTGGGGGCCAACGCCTTCAGCGGCAGCGCCAATGCCGAGGTGGACTCCGCCCGCGCCCAGGTGGGGGCCACCACCTTCAGCTACGACCTGCAGCTCAGCCTTGACACCAGCTTCACCGGCAAGGACCTGCTGCGCTCGATCCTGCGGGCCGGCAACTTCAGCGATTCGGTCTTCGGTGGCGCCGGACCAACCGGCGGCATCGCCGGCTTGGAAGTGGCCTTCCAGGAAGACTCCGGCCCCAATTCCGTGGGCATCGACAAGCTCTACTACCAGACACCACTCGGCGCCGGCTTCACCGCCACCGTTGGCGGCCGCGTTGGCCAGGAAGACATGCTCGCCCTTTGGCCCAGCGTCTATCCAGCTGACACCGTCTTGAACGTGCTCACCCTCAACGGGGCACCGGTGGCCTACAACAAAAACCTCGGTGCCGGTGCCGGCCTCTGGTGGCAGTCCAACGGCTTCAGTGTCAGCGCCAACTACGTGGCGGCCAACGGCAACCTCGGCAATCCCAGTGAGGGTGGCATCGGCACCAACGCCTCCGCCGGCACCGGCACCGTTCAGATCGGTTACGGCGCCGAGCAGTGGGGCCTCGCCGCGATCTATTCCTACCTACAGGCCGGCGTCGATGTGCCTGGCGCCACGCCTTTCACCGCAGCAGCCCTGGTGGAGAACCCCGCCAGTCGCACCAATGCCGTTGGCCTCAGTGGTTACTGGCAACCGGCCAACTCCGGCTGGATTCCCTCGATCAGCGCTGGCTGGGGGATCAACACCACCTCCTACGACAGCGATCAGAGTGATGGTGCGTTGACCACCAGTCAGTCGTGGATGGTGGGGCTGCAGTGGAGCGATGCCTTCTTTAAGGGCAATGCCCTCGGCATGGCCGTGGGACAACCGGTGTTTGCCACCGCCCTGCAGGGCGGCGAGACCCCCAACGACGGCAATTTCGCTTGGGAGTGGTGGTACAAGGTTCAAGTCACCGACAACATTTCGGTGACCCCAGCGCTCTTCTACCTCAGCCGCCCTTTGGGTCAGGACACACCCTCGGGTGAGAGCTTCCGCCAGCTTGGCGGGCTCGTGAAAACCACCTTCCAGTTTTGATCGCCCGGTCTTAACTATGAAATTGGTCTGGCAACGATCGATCAACCTTCGTGGCCGCCCGTTCCACCAACCTTCATAATCAGATTCGAAACGGTTTCAGCGGGGAACAGCCGCTGAAGGCAACAGGGAAAGTGCCGTTCGAATCGGCCGCTGTCCCGCAACTGTGATTTGGCTTGTTTTCAAGTCGATAAGTCAGGATTCCTGCCGTTTTGCACAATCCAACCGTCTAACCTGCGAGGCACAGTGTGACGACTTTCAAGGCTAAGTCGGCCAGTCTTTTTGGCATGGCAGCACTCAGTGCCGCCATTGTTTTGCTTTCTCCAGCACCTGCCCAGGCGATGCACATCGCTGAGGGGTTTTTGCCTTTTTCTTGGGCCGTCTTCTGGTGGCTGGTGTCCCTGCCATTCCTGCTGATAGGGATGCGCTCGATGGCTCGAATCACCCGTGAGCATCCCGAATTGAAGCTGCTGCTGGCGCTGGCCGGCGCCTTCACCTTCGTGCTCTCCGCCCTGAAGCTGCCCTCGGTGACAGGCAGTTGCTCCCACCCCACCGGAACAGGGCTGGGGGCGATCTTGTTCGGTCCCTGGGTGATGACCGTGCTCGGATCCGTCGTGCTGCTGTTTCAGGCGTTGTTGCTGGCCCATGGCGGCCTTACCACCCTGGGCGCCAACATGTTTTCGATGGCGATCGTTGGTCCGCTGGTGGCCTGGCTGGTGTTCCGCAGCCTCAATTCAACCGGCAACACACGCCTGGCCGTCTTCGCAGCGGCGGCCCTGGCTGATCTCGCCACCTATGTGGTCACCGCCGGCCAGCTGGCCCTGGCCTTTCCCGCTGCCAGTGGTGGATTCAGCGCCTCATTCCTGAAGTTCGGCAGTATTTTCGCGATCACCCAGCTGCCCCTTGCGATCACCGAAGGTCTGCTCACAGTGCTGGTCTGGAACTGGCTGCAGAACTACGGCCAACGCGAACTGACCACCCTCCAACAGCTCGCCCAGAAGGCCTGAAACCATGACAAACCCCAAACCCCAACAACGGGCGCAGCACAACTGGCTGCTGGTGGCCGGCGTGCTGGCCCTGACGATCTTTCCTTTGCTGTTCGTTCGCGGTGAGTATGCCGGCTCTGATGGCCAGGGTCAGGAGGCGATCGAAACGCTTCAGCCCAACTATGAAGCCTGGTTTGAGCCCCTCGTCGAGCTGCCCAGCTCGGAGATCGAGAGCCTGCTCTTTTCCAGCCAGGCAGCCCTGGGAGCCGGTGTGATCGGCTACGTGATCGGTCTCTATCGGGGCCGCAGCGAAGGCAGGAACCAGACCGATTCGGTCTCCAAGTCCACGTGCTCCAAGCCAAAGGATGAGCCTTCGGCTCTATGAGCCACGTCCTCGATGCCCTGGCCCACGGCAATCGCCTCAGGGGGTTGCCACCGGGCCAGAAGTTGGCCTTTTCGGGGATCCTGCTCGCGCTGGCCTTGGTAGCTCCAGCCCCGATCCAGCTGCTGCTCACGTTGTGGGTTGGCGTCTGGATCGTGGGCCATGCCGCCATTCCAGCGCGCCTCTACCTGCCGATCCTGCTGCTGCCCCTTGGTTTTGCCGTGGCCAGCCTGCCGGCCCTGCTGCTTGGCCTGGTGGGAAGCGAGAACTTCGCCAGCGTCCAGGCCGACGTCTGGCAAGGCCTGGGCCATCCGCTGGGGGGCTGGACCTTGTATGTCAGCAAGCTTGGAATCAACCAGGCCTCGTTGCTGCTGACCCGTTCGCTTGCGGCCACCAGTGCGATGCTCTTCCTGCTGCTGACCACGCCGATCCACGAGCTGATCGGGGTACTGCGCAAGCTGCGTTGGCCGCCGCTGCTGCTGGAGTTGATGGTTTATGTCTATGGCTTCATCTTCACGTTGATGGCCATTGTTGAAGACATCCACGTGGCCCAACAGGCCCGTTCGGGCTACATCAGCTGGAAACGATCTCTACACAGCTTCGCTCTGCTGATCGGTCAATTGCTCGAGCGTTCCTTGAACTCCTATCGCTCCTTGTCCATGGGCCTGGCCGCCCGGGGCTTCCGCTCCGAGTTGCGCGTGATCAGCGGTCAAAGCTTTCGTCGCTCCCGGAGCCTGGAAGCGGAGGCTGTTGCTGGAATCCTGCTGCTCAGTGGCCTCAGCCTTGCGCTGCAACCATGAGAGCAGCAGCCGTGAGAGCCGCCAAGCCATCGAGTGAAACTCCATTGCTGGAGTTCGATGCCGTGGATTATCAGTATTCCTGTTCTCTGGCGCCATCCATTCGGCAGTTGAGCCTGCGCATTCCCGAGGGGGCCCGCTGTGGCTTGATTGGCGAAAACGGCTGCGGCAAAACCACCCTGTTCCTGCTTGCCAATGGCCTGCTGCGGCCCCAACACGGCCGGATTCGCTGGCGCGGCGAACCGATTGCCTATCAGCGCCAGGCACTCGCCCAGCTGAGGCAACGGGTGGGGCTGGTGTTCCAAAACCCCGAGCACCAGCTCGTGGCCACCAGCGTGGCCGAAGACCTCTCCTACGGGCTGGTCAACCTGGGCATGGACGACAACGAAATTCTCTGGCGGGTTAAGCAGGCCATCGTCCACTTCGATCTCGAAGCGCTGGTGGATCGGCCGGTGCACGGGCTCAGCCTGGGCGAGAAAAAGCAACTCTCGCTGGCCGACGTGATGATGCTGGAACCTGAGCTGTTACTGCTCGATGAACCCACCGCCTACCTCAGCCCCGGCCATTGCCGCGAGCTATTGCTTCAGCTCCAACGCATCCACGCAGCAGGAACAGCGATCGTGGTGGCCAGCCATGACCTTGATTTTCTTGATGGCTGGGCCGAATGGCTGTTCGTGATGGATCGCGGCGAACTCGTGCTGGAGGGCCCCCCGGCCGAGGTGTTTGCCCAGAGACAACACCTCGAAGCGCTGAACCTGGGGATTCCACCCCGCCTAGCCCTGCTGAAACGCTGGCGTGAGCTGGCCCAGCGGCACTTGAAGCTGCCGCCAGTGGAGCTTGAGGCGCTGGAGCGATTACTGCGTGAGCCGGAACAATCTGATTGCAACCAACAACCCGCCCAAACCCCTGGACTGGGGGATTGAAACCCTCACCGCATCGACTCCCCGCTACGAAACGATGGGCTCAAAGGCGGCAGCCGAACTGGATGTCGCCCTGATCGAGCAGGCGGCCGAGGCGCAGGGCTGCGGCCTCCTCCACCCGCGAAAAGCTGGCTTGCTGGGCAACCACCCAGTCGAGCTCGGCGGGGGTGATCACACCGCTGGACACAGACTCAAGAAACAGCTCTCCGACGGTCATGGAAATGGTTGCGGAATGTAAACATTCTGCCGCACCGGTGGCCCGGCTGCGGGCTAAGCCGTTGCAGCAGCTTGAAACGTCAGACTCACATTTCTTAATCAGATCAGCCATGCTGGGTGAAGTTGATCGCCAACCATGACCACCCTCACCTTGCTGGAAGTGTTCCTTGGCTTCCTCACCGCCGCGATGGCGCTGTGGGCCGTGACCCTCTCCGCCCCAACCCAAGCCTCCCCTCCCTCCCTGGAGAGCATCACCCGATGAACTCCTTTTTGAACCGCTATTTCCTCAAGGAAGGCTGGCGAGCCAGTGCTGGCCTGCTGATCCTCCGCCTGGCGATCGGCACGATGATGATCCACCACGGTTACGAGAAGCTGGCTGATCCCGCCAACTTCGCGGCGGCCTATGTGGAGCCACTGCACCTGCCCTTTCCAATCCTGATGGCCAACGTGGCCGGCCTCTCTGAGGTGATCGGCTCCTGGTTCTTGATCCTCGGCTTCCTCTCGCCCATCGGCGCCCTGGCCCTGGTGGGCACGATGTCTGTGGCGGGATACCACCACATCCTCACCAGTGGCTTCAACATCTATCTGATGGAGCTGGTGGTGCTCTATTTCGGAGGCAGCCTGGCGATCCTGCTGATGGGCCCCGGCCGCATCTCCTTCGATGCCGGCATCGTTACTGGCCTTCTGCAAACCGATGTAGAGCAGGAGTCATTCTTTTCTTCCACCACCGGCCAGCCCATCCCAGTCGAAGTGTCTGATCGGCAAGCAGCCAGCAGGCCAACCGCCGGGCGGCGCTGATCCACGCCAAGGGGCGGCTCCAGGGCATCAGGCTGGTTTCAAGGCGTCAGACTGTGCGCAGAACCAGGCCTTGGGCCGTCCTCCCCTCCATGACCAGCACCACCACGGCATCAACTGCTCCAGCCCCTGATCGCACCGACGCGCTGGTTACGGGCCTGCCGGTGACCATCCTCACCGGTTTCCTTGGGGCTGGTAAAACCACCTTGCTCATCCACATCCTCAGTAATCAGGAGGGGATCAAAACCGCCGTTCTGGTCAATGAGTTTGGCGAAATCGGCATCGACAACGATCTGATCATCTCCACTGGCGACGACACGGTGGAGCTGAGCAATGGCTGCATCTGTTGCTCGATCAATGGCGAGCTGCTTGAGGCCGTTGAACGGATCCTTCAGCGCCCTGACCCCGTCGATTATCTGGTTGTTGAAACCACAGGCCTGGCTGACCCCTTACCGGTTGCCATGACCTTCCTGGGAAGTGAGCTGCGTGACAGCACCCGACTCGATTCGATCATCACTTTGATCGATGCCGAGAATTTTGATGCCGAGCTGGTGAACAGTGAGGTGGGTCGGGCCCAGATCGTCTACGGCGACATCCTCTTGCTGAACAAAGGAGATCTGGTCGAGGAAGAGCGCTTGCTGGCGTTGGAGCAGCAGCTTCTCGAGATCAAGCCGGAAGCTCGGATCCTGCGTTCGATCAAGGGGGCAGTTCCGCTGCCCTTGCTCCTCAGCGTTGGGTTGTTCGAATCCGACCGGATGGCGGAGGAGCAAGCCGCCGAAGCCGCGCACGATCACAGCCACGACGAGCATCACGGCCATGACCATGGGCATCACCATGATCACGGGCATGACCACGGCCATAACCACGAATCCAGCCACGCTGCAGAAGACCCCGCAGAACACCCGTCAGACCATCTGGCGATCGAAGGCTTCACGTCGCTGTCGTTTGCAGCAGAAGGCCCCTTTGGCTTGCGCAAATTTCAGAATTTTCTCGACAATCAACTGCCGCCCGGGGTGTTTCGCGCCAAAGGCATCCTCTGGTTCAAGGAAAGTGAGCGGCGCCATGTGTTCCACCTGGCCGGTAAGCGTTTCTCGATCGACGACAGCGACTGGCCTGGTGAGCGCAAGAACCAGTTGGTGCTGATCGGCAAAAACCTCGACCACGCCAAATTGCGTGAGCAGCTGCGGGCGTGTGTTTCCAAGGACGCCGGCAAGGGATTCGGCTGATCAGCCCCCATACTTGCCATGCAGTGGTTCCCCGGATTCAGCCTGGGGAGGCAACGAGGAAAGTCCGGTGCGGGTCAATCTCCCCAGGGGGATGACCACTCCAGTCCGGCACTGTCCCGCAGCTGTGATGGACCCGGTCAAAAGCTTCGGCCTTGAATCCTGTCCTCAGTCAGAACGCTCGCCCTGTTTCGCCCCTTTTCCATCCCATCGCCGGCGCGGACCGGTCGTACCCACCATGCCAACACCTTCCTTCCTGTCTCCCTCTGGCCGGCAACTCGGCCTGGCAGCCTGCGCCGGCCTGGGGCTGAGTCTGATCGGGGCCGTACCTGCCTCCGCCCACTCCATCGCTGGCGCCGGTTTGGCAACGGGCTTCAGCCATCCGCTGCTGGGGCTTGATCACCTGCTGCTGCTGGTCGGGGTCGGGGCTTCGGCCTCCTTCATCAGCTCAACGCTGTTGCTCTATGCCCTGGCAGGCGCTGCGTTGGGCTCCCTGTTCGGCCTCAGCGGTGGCCAGCTGCCCCTGGCGGAACTGGTCGCGGCCCTGGCTGTCTCGCTGCTCGGTCTGCTGATCCTGCGCAGCCGCCGCCAGGCCGGCGCCCCGCCCGCCACCCTCTACGGGCTGGTGGTGATGGGTTCAGTCGCCGTTCACGCCATGCTGCATGGCCATGAAGCCAGTGGAGCCAACAGCTGGTGGCTGGGTGCTTTCCTGGCCTCAACCCTGGTGGTTGGCGTCAGTTATGGGGTGCTGCGCAAGCTCGGCACAGTCTGGACCCTGCGGCTCGCTGGACTGCTCAGCCTCGCTGGCGGGGTCCTCGCCCTGGCCCAGATCGAGGCCTTGCGGGCCGTCGGTGCCGGTTAACCGGCCTCGGTTGGCAACGATTGGAACAAATTTGCCGCCGATCCTGGCTATTCTTTGGAGACTAAACGCCGGAGACATGGCTGAACTTCTGCTCTTGACCGGCGTCTTCGCCCTGTTTGGCCTCGCCCTGTGGCTCACCACCGACTCCGATGACGACAACTCCGGAGGTGGTCTGATGCAGCCTTCTCTTGTTCCGATCCCGATCCGCTCCTCCAATCGCACCCGCTGAGCGCTTAGCCATCACTTCCCCCGATCTTTGGATCGGGGTTTTTTTATGGGAGCTTGGGCCGCGCCTCCCTTGAAATCACAGGCGGACCATCAGCCGTAGCAAAAGCTACGTTCAGCTGCCCTAATTGATCGGCCCGTTGCTTATGGGGTTCCCTAACTTCAGCCAATTGACGCCTGAGCCGAAGCCGGCGTCTGAATCTGAGGATGCAGGTCCCCAGCATCCCTACTAATGCACATCTAACTCACCCATGCCCACCCACGTTGACCAGTCCAAGACAAAGCATCGCGGCCTCTCCGCCCTGCTGGTGGCTGCGACAGTCGGAGCCCTTGGAATCGCCACGATCGCTTGCACCCCATCGGAAGACTCGCAGCAGACGAAGGAGGTGAATGTCTACTCCGGACGGCACTACAACACGGACAAAGAGCTTTACAAACAGTTCACCGAAGAGACCGGCATCAAGGTGAATCTGCTGGAAGCCAAGGACGACGAATTGCTGGCGCGGCTCAAGACCGAGGGAAACAACAGCCCGGCCGATGTGCTGGTGCTGGTCGATGCGGCCCGGCTGCAGCGGGCCCAGGATGACAACCTGTTTCAGCCGATCGACTCCGAAGCCCTGAACCGCGACGTGCCCGCCGAGTTGCGTGATCCCAAGGGGAACTGGTTCGCCCTGACCCGCCGGGCTCGGGTGATCATGGTCAACCCTGACGTGGTGAACCCTGATCAGGTCACCAGTTACGCCGATTTGACCAATCCCGCTTTGAAGGGCAAGCTCTGCCTGCGCAACAGGGCCAGTGTCTACAACCAATCGCTGGTGGCTGATGTGCTGGTTCAAGAAGGCGAGGCCGACACCGCGCAATGGGTGAAGGGAATGGTGGCCAACGTGACTCAGCCACTCTTCACCAGCGACACGCCGATGCTGCGCGCCCTCGGCAATGGTGAGTGCGGCGTCACGGTGGCCAACCAGTACTACCTGGCCCGCATGCTCTCACCCGAGGCCCCTGCCAACGATCGCGACCCCGCCGCCAACATTCGCGTCGTCTTTCCCAATCCCACCCACGTCAACGTCACCGCAGCCGGTGTCACCAGCAGCTCCAAGAATCCCAAGGCGGCCACCATGCTGATCGAGTTTCTGGCCTCACCTAGCACAGGCAAGGGCTACGCCTCGGCAAACAACGAATACCCACTCACAGGGTTCGGTGACAACCCAATCCTCAACAACTGGGGAAGCTTCACAGCCTCGAAGGTCAGCGTTGAGCAGTTGGCCAACGCGAACAAGCAGGCCACCGAATTGATGGCCGAAAACGGCTGGAAGTAAGCCAGCCGCCCATCCCAACTCCCCTCGCGAGGAATCCACCTGTTACCCACTCCGCGTCGATGACAGCCTCCCCCCTCTCGCAGCCGGCGCTGATCGCCCGCCGGTCCATGCCAGGCGGGAGGCTCAGCATCGTGATCGTCGTTTTGGCGATCTGTCTACTGGCCCTGGTGCCGCTCCTCGCCCTGCTGCGTGATGGCTTCGCCGGCGGGGCCGAGGGGGTGGGGCTCGGCTTCGACGGTCCAGCTCAGATCGTCGGAACTCTGCAACTGGTGGTGGGCGAGGGGATTCTCGGGGCCGTGCTGGGCACCGCCACCGGCTGGCTCACCGCCGCCTGCAGCTTTCCGGGCCGCCGGATCCTGCGCATCGCCCAGCTGATCCCATTGGCCTTTCCCGCCTACCTGCTTGCCGCCAGCCTTATCGACTGGGGCAGCCACCACGGCCTGCGCGTTCATGGCGTCGGTTGGGCCCTGATCTTGCTGACGTTGACCACGTACAGCTACGTGTTCCTACTGAGCACGGAAAGTTTTTCGATCAGTGGCAAGGCCCTGCTCGAAGCCAGCCGCAGTCTGGGGGTGGGGCCATGGCGCAGTTTCTGGCGGGTTGCCCTGCCGATTGCCCTGCCCTCGATCGGAGCCGGTGTGGCCCTGAGCGCGATGGAGGTGGTCAATGACCTTGGTGCGGTGCGCTTGCTGGGAGTTCCGACGCTCTCAGCCGGTATTTTCGATCGCTGGCAGGTGGATGGCGATCCAGGGGGCGCGGCCCTGCTCTCGCTGATCGCCTTGGCGATCGTGCTGTTGCTGGTGTTCGCCGAGCGGACCCTGCGTCGCCGCAGTCGGCGCTGGAATCTGGCGGAAGGCAGCAGCTCCAGGCACATCTGGGAACTGGTGGGTTGGCGTGCCTTAGCTGCCCAGTTGATCACCGCCCTGCCGCCAATCGCCACCTTGACCATTCCGATCCTCTGGGTCGCCGAAGGCTGGCAGGGAATGGGGAACGAGCCCATCCAAGACCTGCTTCCCCTCGCCGGCCGCAGTCTGGGCCTGGCCCTTCAGGCCACAGTGATCACCGCGTTCGCGGCCCTGTTACTGGCGATCATCAGGCGCTGGAGTCCCCAGAACCTGGTGCGCCAGCTCAGTTTTGTCGCGGGCATGGGCTACGCGGTGCCTGGCAGCGTGCTCGCCCTTGGCCTGATGCTGTTCGGTGGGCCGCTGGCGATCAGCCCTCTGATGCTTCTGATCTGGGGTTACGGGGTGCGCTTTTTGGCAGTGTCCAAGCAGGGACTGGATGCGGCCTTGGAGCGGCTCCCCCCAAGCATCGACGAATCGGCCACCAGCCTGGGCTGCTCCTGGTTCGGCGTGCTCAGGCGCATCCATCTGCCTCTGTTGAAGGGGCCGATGCTGGTGGGCAGCCTGCTGGTCTTCGTTGATGTGGTCAAGGAGCTGCCGTTGACCCTCTCGCTGCGCCCCTTCGACTTCGACACCCTGGCGGTGCGGGTGTTCCAGTACGCCAGCGACGAACGGGTGGGGGCGGCCATGGGCCCTGCCCTGATGATCATGGTGCTCGGCTTGGTCGCCTCCATGGCCCTGGTGCCGAGCCTGGAAAGCCTCAGCCAGGACACGCTCAAACGTCAGCCTGTCCAATCCGACCAATTCGCAGCTCAGATCTCGCCGGGATTGCCGGCCAAGGTCCACGCCTGAGCCGTGTGAAATGGGCTACCCGCCATAGTTGCCATTGATCTACACATTTGTCAGAACGTCTGGACAGTCAAACGTCTGGACAATCAGGTCAAGAGCCAACGCTAGAGGCCTCCTATTGATGGATCAATTTCACAGAGCCTCAAGAGACGATCGCAACGATCTTCAGTGCACACACCAGCTCACCAGCCTCCGCGACTGGTGCATGGAACGGTTGTCGATCCTCTCGCTCCAGCCCGACCTGGAGGATGCCCGCGCCATGACCAGGGAATACCAGGAGATGTTGATGGAAACCAGTGCCTCCTCAACACTCTGGATGCAAGTCTGGCGAAGCCGCTGAGCGCTGCCTTGGCGGCGCTGTGTATCTTTTCATACGTTCTCCACGATCAATCGCAACCTGATTGTGATGGCTTCACTTCTTAGCTTGAGAGGTGGAGACATCCAGCCCATTGATTCACCCACAGGAAGAGCGATTGTTCACTGATACCCATCCGACCTTGCTGATCCGGCTGGGTTTCTCCGCCTTGTTATTCACCGTGATTTTTGGTGCGATCGCGGTAGCCAGTGTCGGAAGCAGGCCACTGCAGCTCCAGGTCTTGGAGCTGCCGGGCGATCGCCCGGCTGTGCAAGGGCACAACGCAGATCGCTAGATGTGCTTTCTCACCAGGTCATTCAGCGATCAGCAGCCGCTGGAGGCATTGCTGAGGCGTGAGGCCACCGAGAGCCATGTGGCACCTGCTGCCGTTATAGATCCCCAGATAGCGGGGTAGCCAGCGGTTGCGTTCATCCGATGTTTGGTAGGCGATCACGTAAGCCCATTCCGCCAGGATGGTTTTGATGAACCGTTCGGCCTTCCCGTTGGTCTGCGGCGTGTAGGGCTTGGTGCGGATGGGCTTGAGATCCAAGGCGCGACAGGCTTTTCGCCAGTCTCCAGAGCGGTAGGAGGGGCCGTTGTCTGAGAGGATCCGCCGACAGGTGATCCCCTGCTCAGAGAACCAGCCGACGGCACGGGCCAGGAATCCAACGGTCGTCTCCTTCTGCTCATCAGCCAGCACTTCGACGTAGGCCAGGCGGGTGGCGTCGTCGATCGCGACATGTACCTTCTCGTAGCCGGCACCTCGGGAGGAGCCTTGACGACGGTCGCCGGTGATGCGGTGGCCGACCCGCTCAAACCTGGCCAGCTGTTTGATGTCGACATGGATCATGTCCCCGGGGCGCTCCCACTGGTAGCGACGAACAAGACGTTTGGGGTCAAGGTTCTTCAGGCGTCCCAGGCCCAGGCCCTTCATGAGCCGACCAACGGTGGAGAGGGGCGCACAGAGAGCCCTGGCGATGCGGCGGAGCGTGCAGCGCTGGTGCCGCAGGTCTACAGCCTGCTGGAGTTGCTGCGGATCGAGCGTCCGCCGCTGGCTGCGGCGAACACTCCGTCGATCCGCCAGTGCCGCTACGCCGCCTGCTCGAAACCTGGAGAGCCACTTGTAGGCCGTACGCAGGCTGATCCCGGCTTGTGCTGCAAGGGCTTTGAGTGGCACGCCTTCATCGAGATGCCGGCGGATGAGCCGTTCCCGACTGATGGGTGTCAGTCGGGCCAGAGGGTGGCTATGCATGGTGTGTGAGGTCTTGGGACGGTGGTGACACTCCGACCCTGGCGACCTCACACCCCCTTGTCAGCTGAACAACGTGGTGGGACTACACAGCTAGAGCCGAATCAAACCCTTGGCTGGGTGTCCTCCTATTCTGATTGTCAATTCAGGTACCACCATGGTTTCAGATGTCATACAAGCGTCCAAAGCTCTGGGGACCGGGGGAAGAGCCGTCTCGCAGCCCCTCGAAGAAGCCCTGCTCGATGGCTTGCAGCAGCACCTGAGCATGGAACTCAATGCCAGTTCGGCCTACTGGGCCCTGGCCATCTGGTTCGCCGAGCGGGAATTCCGCGGTTTCTCGCTCTACTTCAAGCAGGAATCAGATCAGGAACGCGGACACGCCGGCATCTTTGCCGATTATTTGGTTGGTCGCGGTCAGCCTGTCGCCCTCGATGCCATCGACAAGCCCCGCCAGAACTGGGACAGCCTCGAAGAGGTCTTCGCCGCTGTATTCCAGATTGAAACAGAGGTCACCACCTCCCTGATGCAGCTTTATTCGCTGGCGGAACGTTCCGGTGACGTGCGCACCACCGTCTTCCTTGACCCGTTGATCGAAAAGCAAACGGGCGCCGAGGCCGAGTCGGCTCACCTGCTCGGACGGCTTCGGCTGTGCGAAAACAATCCGGCGGCCCTGCTGCTACTCGACGGCGAACTGTTCGCCGGTCAGTCTTCACCCGCCAGCATGGGCAGCTGAGCCTCCGGGCCTTGGGCTGCGCCGGGTGAGTTCCAACAGGAACTCAATTCCGAGCGGGTCGAGATTGGGTTGCTGTTTGAGCTGGCGGGCAATGGCCTGCAGTTCGCACTGACGTTGCTGGAGCTGCTGCTGTTCCGCTCGTAGGCGAGCAAGCAGCCCCTTGGCCTGGCAACAGCCCAGATCCATGGCGATTCTTTTGTTGCGGCCATGGATCCGGCCCATTTCGCGGCAGAGTCCGCCCACCAAGCTGCCGACCTGATTGGGAAGGCGAGGGGGAGGCGCGGTCTGCATCAGCCTTGGATCAGATCTCATGTCGCTTCGAGCGGGGCCGATTCCACCAGCGCTGGAGCCAGTCGCAACACCGCTTCGCCGGCTGGGGATTGCAGCAGATCGGCCTGACGGATCCTGGAGATCAAGCGGGTGGTGGTGACCCGGGTAGTGCCGATCAATTCACCGATTCGCTCATGGGTGAGGCGGAATGGCAGGTCGCACCAGGAACCGCAGCGGCGGCCCAGCCGCCTGACCAGCAGGCCAAGCAAGGCATGGAGGCGTTGCTCAGCGCTGCCGAGGTGGCGGATGCGCAGCAGTTGCAACGTCCACTCATTGACAGGATCGAAGCCGTCACCGCTGAGAGCTTCGGAATCGCTGCGGAAACAGAGAGGCGTGAGTGCTTCGACGCAGACCCCTTCACTGCAGAGCCGATCGGTGCGCAACAGGTCACCGGCCTGAAGAAAGGCCAGGGTCATGCCCTCGGTTTCTTCACAGGGGCAAAACACCCTGGCGATGCCTTCGAGCACTTCAATGCAGTGACCACCAGGACCGGAGCGCGTGCTGGGATCCAGCAGCACCGTCTGGCCGACGGGCATGCGTACGGAAGCGGCTGGCGTGTCAGGCAAAAAGCGAAAAGCCACGGGTCGGGGCTATTGCGAATGACTCGCAATCTAAACAGTCGACCGGCTTTCTTGCAAGTGGTTCTCAATAGCAATTGGTAGTTGCAAATGACCTGGTGCTTTTTGAGCCCCCGATCTGTGCGATCCGCACGCTGGGCCAACGAAGACTGGCGGCAGAGTTTCAGCGACCCGATCCACAACCTCAACGCCATGATCCGAATCCTGGGTGATCGCGACAGCCTGCTGGCCGCTCTCACCGCCCACTGGGCCGACCAATCCATCGGCCTGAGCGCGCCACCACAAGCTGCCGATCGCTTCGCACTCCAGCGTCGTGTTCAGGGCGCTAAGTCGCGCCGATCTGCCGACTAGAAGCTGGATTGGGCGCCCGACTCGCCTCTGTCCTGGCAGTTGCGGCAAAGGGCCCTGACATTGAGAACGCATTCGATCAGGCGAAATCCCTGGGCGCTGGCGGCCTGCTCGCCTGCGGTAAGCACCGGGGCACTCTCGAATTCCTCGGTGCGGCCGCAGCCGATGCAGACAAGATGGTGGTGGTCGCGGTGGGTGTCACTGAACAACTCAAAGCGACGCCCCCCTTCGGGCAGTTCCAGCTCCCGCAACAGCTCCATCGCGCTGAGCAGGCGCAGGGTGC
The DNA here is from genome assembly GCF_001885215.1 of Synechococcus sp. SynAce01. Lineage (GTDB taxonomy): Bacteria > Cyanobacteriota > Cyanobacteriia > PCC-6307 > Cyanobiaceae > Regnicoccus > Regnicoccus frigidus. The sequence goes on from NZ_CP018091.1 coordinate 2,650,497, forward strand.
GATAAACCGTAGCCAGCGACACTTTCTCTTCTGCCCCCAGCAGGCGCTGGTGCACCTCCTCAGCGCTGAGGTGACTACCTTCGCCGATGCGTTTGAACAGGGCTAGAACCTTCTGCCGCTGGGGCGTGAGCCTCTGGCCCCGGCCATGCAGGCTGGTGCGCAGTTCAGTGGCCTGCAGTGGTTCGCCGCTGAGGGGGGTGGTACGGGCAGACACGAACACAACCCTGTCGTTCTCAATAGTAAGGGCAGTTGCGAATTTTTGACGACTTAAGCCGTTGGGCCGCTTGGGCCCATGGAGCCGGTGGCGGCCCGGGCTGATCGCCGGCGCTCAGCGGTGGCCACCAGGGCGTCATCGAGCCAGGACGTCAGGGCCGCCAACACGTCGGCCAGGGTGACCAGCAGCCGGTAACTGAGGGCAACCGCCAGCAGTGGGGCCTCAGGGATCTCCAGACCAAGGCGCAACAACAGCACCGCCTCGAACACCCCCAGCCCGCCTGGCGCGCCCGGCACCACCAGACCGACGGTCCAGGCCAGCAGAAAGCCCGCCAACCAACTGGGCCAGGCCAAGCTCAGCTGCTGGTCAAAGGCGAGCACACAGCAGGCGAAACCCAGGAAACGCAGCAACACAAACACCAGCTGGGGCAGTAGCGGCAGCAGCGGATAACCAGGCAGGGCGAATGGCACCAGGGCCTCCACCTCGTCGGGGCGAAGCTCCAAAGCCAATTGGCGAGCCCGACGTCGCTCCAGCCTGGCGAGCAGGGGATTAAGCCAGCGCGGACCCAGCACAACCAATGGCAGCAGGGCCAGCAGGCTCAGACCGCCCTGCCAGCCACCCAGGGGGATCAACAACAGGGCAGCACTGGCCGCCAGGATCGGATCAAGCAGCACGGCCACCAGGGCCTGGGGCGTGGTCAGGCTCGAGCCTGCTGGGACACTCAGCAAGGCGGCTTCGCCATTGGCCTTGGCTTGCTCGCCCAGGCGCAGCCGTTGCACCCTGGCCGCCAGATGCCAGATGCCTCCAGGCAAATACTTAAGCAGGTTGGAGCGCAGGTAGAAGCGCACGCAGGCGTCCCAGGCAGGCCGAAAGCCGAGCCAGCGCAGCCCCACCGTCCAGGCCAGACCATTGACCACCAGGCTCAGCAGGCTGATGCCGATGCCGATCGTCAGCCACAGCCAACCCTGGGGGTCGAGGCGCGTGGCCAGTAGCTGGGGCCCATTGCCGAGCAGGGCGGCGGCGACGAAGCCGAAGCTCAGCAGGCTCACCCAAAGGCGCGACCCACCCGGGAGTGGGTGCTTGGCCAGCCAGGCCGGCCAACGGCGCAGAAAAGAGAGGGAGGGGAACGTCGGCATCAAACGACTCGACCTGTCTGTTCAGCATTGTCGTTGCCGGTGTCATTGCCGATGCCATGCAGCTCGCCATGCTCCAGACCCAGGGCGTGGTTCACGCCATCGCGCAGCTGGCGCAGGCTGAGGCCGTGCTGCCGGGCCAGGGCCGCCAGGTCGTCGTACTCGGGTTTGGTGCGCTCGCTGCCATCGGGAAGCCGGGCCACTTTCAGCCGGACCGGTCCCCAGGGAGTGCTCAGTTGACGCATCCGCCGCGGCAGATGCCAGCGCTGCTGCAGCTGTTCGCGCACCCCCAGGCTGCTGCTGTGGCGCCACCAGATCGCGCGCAAGCCCTCGGCCTGATCAGGGCGTGCAACCAGCGTAATCACCAGGCCGCTGCGGCCTTTCTTCATCTGGGCCGCCTGGGTGAACACCTCCAGGGCCCCAGCAGCCCGAAGCTCCTCGGCCAGGAAGGCCAGATCCTCGGCGCTGGCGTCATCCATCTGGGCTTGCTGCAGCAGCACCGTCTCCAACCGGGGCCCATCGGAGCTTGATGGCGCGTCAGCCAACGGGTCGGGGTTCTGCGCCAACCAGAGGCGCAGCAGATTGGGACGGTCGTCCAGCTGCCGGTGGCCCAGGCCGATCCCCACGGCAGCCGGCACCATCGGCGGCGAGGCGCCAAAACTCTCGGCCCAGGCGGCGATCAGGGCCAGACCCGTGGGCGTGGTCAACTCGCCAGGCGGCAAACCCGCGCCACCTGCCAAAGGGATGCGATGACGGCGGGCCAGCTCCAGCACCGCAGGAGCTGGCAAAGGCAGCAGGCCGTGGGCCGTGGTCACCGAACCATGGCCTGCCGGCAGCGGCGAACAGATCAGCCGATCAACGCCGAAATGCAGCAAGCCAGCGCAGACCCCCACCACATCGACAACGGCATCCACCGCCCCCACTTCGTGGAAATGAACAGACTCCGCGGCATGGCCGTGGACGGCGCCCTCGGCCTCGGCCAAACAACCGAACACCTTGAGCACCTGCTGCTTCAGCGTCGGATCGATCGGGCCGTCGCTGATTCGCTGGCGCAGGTCAAGCCAGGTTCGCTGCGGCGGTTGCGCCTCCAGCAGCTCCAGCGTGAGGCGAGAACCGCGCAGCCCACCACTGCGCGCCTGTTCACAGCGCAAGCGGTAGGCAGCGTCAAATCCGAGGCTGGCCAACGGGCCCTCCACAACGGAATGGGGCAGGCCCAAATCGAACAGGGCCGCCAGCACCATGTCGCCGGCCACGCCGGTGGGGCAATCGAGGTAGGCCAGGCCCATGGCTTCAGCGCATCAGGCGGGGGGCTGCGGCCAGCAGTTGCTCGGCGCGGCTCTCGAGCTGGTCACGCTGCCGGCGCAACAACTGCTCAACTTCCCGGCGCGCCCGCCTTTGCTCCAGCTGGGCTGTGGCCACATCAAATCCCGACAATCCCCACAGCCGCCCGAGCAGGGCCCTGTCATCGCCGCCGCCTCTGGAGCTGCCATAGAGCAGTGTTTCGGCGGCGATACCGGCCTGGAGCACCCGGCTCCAGCGGCGCAGATCTTCGGCTGCCAACTTGGCGTGGGCTGGCGGTTCGAATTCGGTGCTGCCATTGACGTTGAGGCCGGCCCGCAGGCAGGCCAGGCTGCCGATCAACACCCGCCGGATCGGCAGGTCATTGCATTCAGCCAGCAGCGAATGGCCCGCCTCATGGATGGCGATTCGCCGCAGGCGCGCCTGGCCGCCTGGCAGGGCTTCAGCCAGCAAATGCCCGCCGCGCCCACCAAACCGCACCCCATCAACGGTGATCGCCACCAAGGCACCGCCCGCCGCCAAGGCGATCAACCAGGGGGAGATCCCCAGCAGTGGCCCCAACACCGCCAGCGCTGTCACGCTGGCCACGGCGATGCCAGCGCTGAGCGTGGCGACGGAGCCATCGCCGGGATCGCCGGGTGTCCCTGGCGAACGACCAGTTGCCAGGGATTCAGTGGATTTGGGGCGCTCCTCAGGCAAGGTTCAGCCCCCCGGCCGGATGATCGCGCTGCGCAGACCCGCGCGTGGCTGGATCTCGCCATGGCTAGCGCTTGACTTGCCGTTTCGCTTGTTACTGCCGCGATCCTTGCCGCCGCGGTTGCCGCGCTGGGCCACTGGAGCGATCACTTCATAGCGCTCCGTGCACAGATGGCTGCCCTGACGACGTAGGTCAAGGGAAACGAAGTGACGCAGGTGCTCCAGGGGAATCTCGCCCTTGAGCTGCAATTTGAATGGCTGAACGCGGCTGCCGTCGGCGCGGGGCTTCTGGCGGATCTTGATTACCACCTCGCCACTCTCAGGTCGGGTGTAGATCAACTCGCCGCGAACGGAGAAGTAGTCGTCTCCCTCGGGAAGTTCATCGCCGTTGCCTGGGCTCGATTCCGCCGTCTCCACAGGCTCAGCGGCTGTGGGGGAGTCGAGGGTGCTCGGCTCCCAGACGCCAACGATCTGGAGGTGGAGGTTGTCGGTTTCGCGCAGACGTGGGTAGACGACCCAGAGATGGGGAGTGGCCATGTCGAGGTGGCGGCGAACCAGGCTGAGCACACGACCCAGTACAACGGCTTCGATCTCGGTGCCGTCGTCGCTGCGGATCACACCGCGGCTGGGCTGCTCGGCGTCGGTCGGAACGTACTGACCGCGGACCAAGCCAATGGCCCGGTACTGCATCGGTTCGGTAACCGGGGAAATCGGATGGTGACGCATTGTGAGGGGGGGCAACCAATGGCCCAGTGCGCAATCTAGCCAGGCCTCCAGGCAGCAGACTCAGGGGCAAACGAATTCAGCCATGGCTCCCCGCCTGACCGTTGGTGGCATCGTCGGCGCCCCCCGGGGCCTCTGGCTGGGTGGGTCTGCACTGCTTCTCGCCCTTGCCGCGTTGTCGGCCGGCTGGTGGCTGGGCCAGCGCGGCTTCGGCATGGCCGGCGCTGATCGCTCCGAGCAAGAAGCGCTCAAGCAAGTCAATTTGCTCCAGGAGGATCTCAGCAGCGGCAAAGCCACCGCCAGCCAGCAACAACGCTTGCTGGAATTGCTGTTGGCACTTCAAAAGAATGCCGAAGCCACGGCGTTGCTGGAGCGAATGGCGGATCAGCAGCCCGATCGCTGGCCACTGCGGTTGATGCTGGCCGAACTAAGGCGCGATCAGAATGACCGCAAGGGAGCCGAGCGCGAGGTACGCCAGCTGCTCAACATCAAGCCCGACCGGATCGAAGCCCTGCAACTGATGGCCTTGCTCCAATTCGAGCAGGGGCGGGGCGAACAGGCCCAAAGCCAGCTGGAGGCCGCCCACAAGGCAGCGTCCAAGTCCACTCAGCAAGCAGAGCCCGCCCAGCAAGCCAAGGCGCTGCAGGTCGGCCTGCTGCTCGCAGACCTCTTACAACGCCGGGGGAAGCAACAGGAGGCCGATCAGCTCTACCGGAAGCTGGCCAAAGACCATCCCAACAGCATGGAACCCAGCTTGGCTCTGGCCCTGCTCAGCCATGAGCGCGGCCAGACCCAGGCCGCCCTAAACCTTCTCGCTGAAGCCAGGAAACGGCTTCCTGATCCCCAGGATCCCCGGCTGGATCAGGTGGCGGCCTCCTGGGGACTGGCCCCCTTGCGAGAGGCCGCCAATGGCCAGGCTCCTAGGGCGCCATCACCCCTGCCGATCCAGGGATCTGGGGCCCCGCTGGCCCCTGGACCTCCAGCTCCCTGAGGGCACGGTCGACAGCATCGCCGGGATTGGTGGCGTCTTTGAGGCCCTGACTGCGGCGAAGCATGTTCATCAGCTCAAGTGGATTGGTGGCGTCGATGATCCCCTTTTCCTTGGCAGGGCCGTCATCGAAGAACTGTCGCTGCTGCAGCGATTGGCCGCTCCCTGTGCCAACCCCCAAGCCTTCGGCACCGGCCGGAGACAGGAGGAAAGGAACGCTGAGCAAGGCCAAGGCGCTGAGAGCCATGCAACGGGCCATGGCGAAACAGGCGGAGGTTATGGGGCAATGCTAAGGGTCTTCGCCAACGGCTCGACCCGCCCGCCATGCGCATCGCCACCTGGAACGTGAATTCCGTCCGCAGCCGGCTTGAGCAGGTGCTGGCCTGGCTGGAGCGGCAACGCCCCGATGTGCTTTGCCTTCAGGAAACCAAGGTCGAGGACCATCTGTTCCCCGCTGAGGCCTTCGAAGCCCTGGGTTACAGCGCTGCCATCAGCGGTCAGAAGGCTTACAACGGTGTCGCCATCCTCAGCCAACTCCCCCTGGAGGATGTGAAGGTTGGCTTTGGCGCTCTGTTGCCAGGCGATGGGGCCGCCGGACCCTTGAGTGAACAGAAACGGCTGATCAGCGCCCTGGTGGATGGGGTGCGGGTGCTGAACCTCTACGTCCCGAATGGATCGGCTCTGGGCAGCGAGAAATACGCCTACAAGCTCGATTGGCTGTCCTGTTTGCGGCGCTATCTCGAGGCCCAGGGCGAGCAGGCCGAGGCGCTCTGCATGGTGGGAGATTTCAACATCGCCCTGGAGGACCGGGACATCCACGACCCTGGCCGTCTGGGCGGCGGCATCATGGCCAGCGACGCCGAGCGCCAGGCCCTGCGCGCGGCATTAAGCGATCGGCTGCACGATGTCTTCCGTCTCTTCGAGCCCAACGGAGAGCATTGGAGCTGGTGGGACTACCGCAGCGGCGCCTGGGACCGCGACCGGGGCTGGCGGATCGATCACATCTACCTCACAGACGATCTGATCGCCTGCGCCACCGGCTGTGCCATCGACAAAGTGGTCCGCGGCAACACCCAACCCAGCGACCATGCCCCGGTGGTGGTGAATCTGCAGTGGCCAGAAGAAGACATCGATGACGACTAAATCAAGTCGATCAGCCTCGATCAACCGCTGGTCTCTAAGAAGACGGGCATGAACGGGAAAGGGTCCTGGCTCAGAACACTTCCACAGTTTCGGGGACCACATCTGCGCCGATCCCATCCCTGTAGATGGTCAGGCTGCGGGCCCGCCGAGCCGATTCGCCACAACTGCGCGGGGTGGGGAACAGTTTGCCGGGGTTGGCGCGACCTTCGGGATCAAATGCCCGGCGCACCCGTTGCATGGTGGCCAGATCCTCGGGGCTGAACATCCAGTCGAGATAGCAGCGCTTGTCGGAGCCGACCCCGTGCTCACCGGTGATGCTGCCGCCGGCATCAATGCACAGACGCAAAATGTCGGCTCCCAGTTCCTGGACGCGATCCAACACGCCGGGGCTGCTGGCGTCGTAGAGGATCAGGGGGTGAAGATTGCCATCACCGGCATGGAAGACGTTGGCCACCGGCAGTTTGTAGCGGGCGCTCAGGGCTTCAATCGCCGCCAGCACGGCCGGTAGGGCACTGCGCGGAACCACCCCATCCTGAACGTAATAGGTGGGGGTGATCCGGCCCACCGCTGCAAAAGCAGACTTGCGACCTTTCCAGAGCAGGGCCCGATCCGCTTCGCTGCGGGCCCGACGGATCGAGCGGGCACCGGCCAGGCGGCAGAGGTCGATCGTGTGCTCTGCCGCCGCGCTCACTTCCTCGCTGCGGCCATCGAGCTCAATCAGCAGCACAGCGGCCGCATCTCGCGGGTATTCGTCGTGGCCGAAGAGGTCGTCGACCGCATTGATGGTGAAGTTATCCATGATCTCCATCCCAGCCGGCAACACCGCCGCCGCCGTGACACTGCGCACCGCCTCACCGGCGGCCTCCATCGCACTGAAATCGGCAAGCAGCACTTCAACGGTCTGCGGTTGGGGCAGCAGCCGCAGGGTGATGGCCGTGGCAATGCCGAGGGTGCCTTCGCTGCCGATGAACACACCACGCAAATCCAGTCCCGGCATCTCCGCCAACGAACCGCCCAGCCGGGTGATCTGGCCATCGGGCAAGACCACCTCCAGCTCGAGCACGTGGTTGCTGGTGACGCCGTATTTGAGGCAATGCACCCCACCGGCGTTCTCAGCCACGTTGCCGCCGATGCTGCAGACCACCTGGCTGGAGGGATCGGGGGCGTAATAAAAGCCTTCGCCGCTCACCGCCCGGGTCACCCAGCTGTTGACCACCCCGGGCTGCACGGTGATGCGCTGATTCTCCAGATCGAGAGCCAGCACCGAGCGCATGCGGCTGGTCACCACCAGCAGGGCTTCCTGTTCCACCACCGCTCCGCCGGAGAGGCCGGTGCCACTGCCCCGCGCCACGAACGGCACTCCCAGCTCATGGCAGCAGCGCAGAATGGCGGCCACTTGCTCGGTGGTTTCCGGCAGCACCACCAGCGGGGGCTCATGCCGGTGCAGGGTAAGGCCGTCGCTGTCATAGGTGAGCAGCTCCTGGCGCTTCGCCACGAGGGCCCGCGCTGGCAGGATCCGTCGCAGACGTTGCTCAATTCGCTTCCAGGGAAGGCACAAGGTGCTGGGCGTATCCACCAAGGAAAGCAGGTTCAGCCATCTGGACTTTAACGAGCAGGCGCCAGCTCAGCGAAATCGTCCGTTGTTGCGTAAGGATGGGAAATGGTTTCGCATCTGAGGGCTGGTCTTGCCGCTTCAGTTGCCGGAGCACCTCCTGACGTCTGCGGATTCAGCTTTGACTACGGCCCCCGTATCGGCTCCTGCCCTGAACACCGACCGGTCCCAGGAACTGTTCAACGCCGCTCTCAAGCTGATGCCGGGCGGCGTGAGTTCCCCGGTGCGGGCTTTTCGCTCCGTGGGCGGGCAGCCGATCGTCTTTGACCGCGTCAAAGGGGCCTACGCCTGGGATGTGGATGGCAACCGCTACATCGATTACATCGGCAGTTGGGGGCCGGCGATCTGCGGCCACGCCCATCCCGAGGTGATCGCCGCCCTGCATCAGGCCCTCGACAAGGGCACCAGCTTTGGCGCCCCCTGCGCCCTGGAGAACCGGTTGGCGGAACTGGTGATCGAGGCGGTCCCCAGCGTGGAGATGGTGCGCTTCGTCAACTCCGGCACCGAAGCCTGCATGTCGGTGCTGCGGCTGATGCGTGCCTTCACTGGCCGCGAGAAGCTGATCAAGTTCGAAGGCTGTTACCACGGCCACGCCGACATGTTCCTGGTCAAGGCCGGCTCCGGCGTTGCCACGCTCGGCCTGCCCGATTCCCCCGGCGTGCCCCGCAGCACCACCGCCAACACCCTCACCGCCCCGTACAACGACCTGGAGGCCGTTAAAAAGCTCTTTGCCGAAAATCCGGGCGAAATCGCCGGGGTGATCCTGGAGCCGGTGGTGGGCAATGCCGGCTTCATCGTGCCCGAACCGGGCTTTCTGGAAGGCTTGCGCGAACTCACCCGCGACCACGGCGCCCTGCTCACCTTCGATGAGGTGATGACCGGCTTCCGCATCGCCTACGGCGGCGCCCAGGCCAAGTTCGGTGTCACCCCCGACCTCACCACCCTGGGCAAGGTGATCGGCGGTGGTCTGCCCGTGGGGGCCTACGGCGGCCGAGCCGACATCATGGACCTGGTGGCTCCGGCCGGTCCGATGTATCAGGCCGGCACCCTTAGCGGCAATCCCCTGGCGATGACCGCCGGAATCAAAACCCTCGAACTGCTCAAGCAACCCGGCACCTACGAGCGCCTGGACACAATCACCCAGCGTCTCTGCGCAGGCATCCTGGCGGCGGGCAAGGAAGCTGGGCTGCCGATCAGCGGCGCCCACATCAGCGCCATGTTCGGCTTCTTCCTCTGTGATGGCCCGGTGCGCAACTTCGAGGAGGCCAAGGCGGCCGACACCGCCAAATTCGGCCAGCTGCACCGCGCCATGCTTGAGCGGGGCGTGTATCTGGCCCCCAGCGCCTTCGAAGCGGGCTTCACGTCCCTGGCCCACAGCGACTCCGACATCGACGCCACCCTCACCGCCTTCAGGGCCTGCTTCGCCGCGATCGCCTGAGGGTTGCGGCTGCAGGCAGCAAGTGCCAGGTCTGGCGGGCTTGCAGCGAACACTTTCAGGGCACTTGCGGCGAAAGCGATTTCAGCCTGGGCAGCTTCAGCCCAGCATCAGGCCGCCGTCCTCGCGCAGATACTCCTGCCAACTGCGCAGGTCATAAACGAGCTCTTCGAGGCTCAGCAACGCCAGTTCCCGCTCCAGAGCAAGGCGAAGCCGGCGCTCCAGGGCCTGGGCCACCCGTTCTCCAGCCAACTCTGGGCCGGGCTCCAGCCCTTCAGCCACTGACTCTGTAACTGATTCTGGTACTGAATCTGGAGCTGGCTCGCTGACTGGATCAGCGGCCGGATCGGCCCCCACGGCCCTGAGCACCTCCACCAGGGAAATTGCTGCGGGCTTGCGGCTGAGTCGATAGCCGCCGCTGCGGCCCCGCCGCGCCTCCACCAACCCCGCGCGGCGCAGCAGCAACAGCACCTGCTCCAGCATCGGGGCCGGCATCTCCTGGCTGGAAGCCAGATCGGGCCCTGAACGCCAGCGTTCGGGCTCCAACGCAAGCTCCAGCAAAGCCTGGATCGCCTGCAGGCCCCGGCGCTTGAGCATCATTTTACTTGCTCAAGGCGCACACAACCGCCAAACTAGGCCAGCAGGAATTTTCTATTATGCAAACATATGACTTCTGGGTCTGCATAAATTGCAGAAACGAGAAGAACTCCTTTCCGGAACTGGCTCCAGAACTGCTGGTGCTGGTACAAGCTTCTACTCTGAAGACTGGGAGTGCTTAGCCTAGAAAAATATTAATACAGGAATCGCGATCGGGCGGCCCATTTAGCAACTTACGACTAAACTTTTTCATTTTCAGGAGTTCTACGTGCTTGGTAAAATATTGAGCAGGCTCATCACGGGAAAGCCGAGATACAGAAGCGCTCCAAAAATTGAAATCTCAAGTGTAATATCCTATGAAGACTATATAAATATTGCAAATGACGAGCTGAGGACCGACTTAATTAATTTAATATTTGAGAAGAAGCTCGCCCTTGACTCTTCTAAGCAGTTTGCATACAATGGCTACTGCTATGTGTTCAAGGCTTTTGTCGACTTTATTGTAGATTATGATTATGCTTATAAAGTAGATAATATCTTGATGCCAAATTGGAGAGAAAGACTAGCATGTCCAGTCTGTCATCTCAACAACAGAATGCGTGCCGCTGTTCATATATTTAGACTAGAAACTCAAGCAAATGAAAACGCAAAAATCTATATCACTGAACAAACGACTATTCTTTGCAAGCTATTCCAGCAATCTTACAAGAATACATGTGGTAGCGAGTATCTAGGAGAGCTTGTAAGGCGTGGAAGCAGCAACAGCAATGGAATCAGAAACGAAGATCTTACGAACTTATCGTTTAATTCAAACAGATTCGACGCAATATTGTCATTCGACGTTTTAGAGCATATTCCAAACTACAAGAAAGCACTAGAAGAGTGCTACCGCTGCATTAAGCCTGGTGGGTCAATATTTATTAGTGCACCTTTTGAGCTTGCTTCTAAAAAGAATATAATGCGAGCTTACTTGTGTCAAGCAGGAGGCTTGGTCCATCTGCTGCCCCCCGAATATCACGGCGATCCAATTAATCCTGAAGGATGTCTTTGCTTTTATCATTTTGGCTGGGATATTCTCGATGATCTTAGAGAGGTGGGATTTAGTGATGCCAAAGCCCTTCTTTATTGGTCTAAAGAATTTGGGTATTTAGGCGGTGAACAATTAATACTTGTGGCACAAAAAGAATGATAAATATTATACTGCCTAGGAAGTGCATCGACCTAGGCAGCGCGGGCCGCCAGCCGTTCGAGCACATGCTCAAGCGTGTAACCAAATAGCACCGGATCGGGATCGCAGGCATCGATGTCGGCCAGGCCCAATTCGGCCCAGCGCCCATCGAGATGGGCCTCCAGCTCGGCCGGGCGGCTGAGCGGTTCGCCCCAGGCGTGGCGCTTCTCCGGACCGATCTTGGTGGTGGCGTCGATCGCCAGCCTGCCGCCCAGGCCCAGCCGCTCGCTGGCGAAATCAAGTGAATCGAACGGGGTGTCCTCCAACACGAACAGATCCCGCTGGGGATCCACCTGGGCGCTGATCGCCCAGATCACCTGGCGGGGATCACGGATGTTGATGCTGCGGTCGACCACCACCACGAACTTGGTGTAGGTGAACTGGGGCAGGGCGCTCCAGAAGGCCATCGCCGCCCGCTTGGCCTGGCCGGGGTAGGCCTTGTCGATGGCGATCACGGCCAGCTTGTAGCTCAGCCCTTCCATCGGCAGGAAGAAATCGACGATCTCCGGGATCTGCTGGCGCAGGATCGGCGTATAGATCCGGTTCAGGGCGATCGCCAGCATCGCCTCCTCTTTCGGCGGCCGGCCGCTGAAGGTGGTGAGAAACAGCGGGTTACGCCGCTGGGTGACGCACTGAAAGCGCACCAAAGGTGAAGCCTCCACACCGCCGTAGAAGCCCATGTGGTCGCCGAACGGACCATCGGGCAGCTCCTCTCCCGGGGTGATCGTGCCCTCCAGCACCACCTCGCTGTGGGACGGCACTTCCAGGTCAACGGTTTTGCACTTGGCCAGCCGCACCCCTTCACCGGCATAGATGCCGGCGAACAGCCATTCGGAGAGCTGCACCGGAATCGGCGTGGCGGCCGCCATCACCAGCAGGGGGTGGACGCCGATGGCCACCGCCACCTCCAGGGGCTTGCCCATGGCAGCGGCCTTGCGCAGGTGCCGGGCGCCGCCGCGCACGCTCAGCCAGTGCACCGTCATCGTGTTCACCGACTGGCGCTGCAGCCGGTAGACGCCCACATTGGGTACGCCGGTTTCCGGATCCTTGGTGATCACCAGGCCCAGGGTGATCACCCCGCCGGCATCGCCGGGCCAGGGCCGCAGCAGGGGCAGCGCGTCAAGGTTCACCTGATCGCCCTTGAACACCTGCTGGTGGCAGGGGGGAATCAGGTCGCGGTCGGGGCGGGCCTTGACCACATCCCAGAGCACGCCACCGAAGCGCATCGCCTCCTTGAGCCCCTTGGGGGGGCGAGGCTGCTGCAGCAGGGCAAGCCGCTCGCCGAGGTCTTCGAGCTGCTCGGCGTGTTCCATCCCCATGCTCCAGACCACGCGCTGGACGGTGCCGAGCAGGTTCACCGCCACAGGCATCGGGCTGCCGATCACATTTTCAAACAGCAGGCCCGGGCCGCCGCGGGCCAGCACCCGGTCGGCGATCGCGGCGAGCTCCAGATCGGGATCCACCGGGGCGGTGATTCGCCGCAGTTGTCCGCGCTCTTCGAGCAGGGCAAGAAAGCCGCGAAGGTCGCGTGTTGCGCTCTTTGGCAACGCCACCGTCATAGGGGCAAGGATCAGGTGCTGCTTACTGTGACGCACCTCCCCCTTCGGCCGCGCCGTGCAGATCCTCACCTTCCACAGCTCGGAATCCGTGCCGCCGCTGGGGCCCGAAGCAGCGGGCAACCCAGGCGCTGGATCCAGCCCCGATGCCGCCGTGGTGATCGACGTGTTGCGCGCCACAACCACAATCGCCTGGGCCCTGCAGAACGGTGCAGAAGCGGTCCAGGCCTTCGCCGATCTGCAGGCGCTGGAGGCGGCAGCTGCTGGCTGGCCGGCTGAGAAACGGCTGCGGGCCGGCGAGCGAGGCGGCACTCGGGTTCAGGGGTTTGATCTGGGTAATTCCCCCCTGGCTGTCACGCCGGAGTTGGTGGGTGGCAAACGGATCTTTCTGAGCACCACCAATGGCACGCGCTCACTCGATCGGGTCAGCGGCGTGCCCCTGCTGCTGACAGCCTGTCTGCCTAACCGCAATGCCGTTGCCCAGCGGCTGCTCGAGCAAGGGGCCAGCACGGTCTGGATCGTGGGCAGCGGCTGGGAAGGGGCCTACTCCCTGGAGGACACCCTGGCCGCCGGGGCTGTCACCGCCGCCGCCATCGAACTGGGCCTGAAAAGGGGCGAAACGGTGGAGTCAGGCAATGACGAAACGATGGCCGCCCTGGCGCTCTGGCAGCAGTGGAAGCACGACCCTGAAGCCTGCCTGCGACTGGCCAGCCATGGCAAGCGACTGGAGGCCTTGGGGAACCACGATGCCGACTTCCGCTGCTGCGCGGCTCTGGACAATCTGCAAATCGTGCCAATCCAGACCACACCGGGCGTGCTCAAGGCCAGCTGACGCAACGCCACGGGGGCTGCCTGAGGCCCGGAGCCCCTCCCCTACAGTTCCGCCGACCTGCCCTTCTTCTTCGGTGTCGAGCTTCCTTGCAGCTGCCCTGCAAATGACCAGCACGCCGGATCCGGAGGCGAATTTCACCGCCGCTGAGGAACTGATCGAGCTGGCCGCCAGGCGCGGCGCCGAACTGGTTGGTTTGCCGGAGAATTTCGCCTTCATGGGCGATGACTCCCGCCGCCTGGAGTTGGCTCCCAGCCTGGCCGAACGCTGCAGCCGTTTTCTGGTCACGATGGCCCGGCGTTACCAAGTCACCCTGCTGGGGGGTGGATTCCCTGTGCCGGCCGGCGAGCGCGTCACCTTCAACCGTGCCGAGTTGGTGGGCAAGGACGGCCAGCTGCTGGCCCGCTACGACAAAATCCACCTCTTCGATGTGGATCTGCCGGACGGCAACACCTACCGCGAATCGGAAACGGTTCAGCCCGGCACCGCCCTACCGCCGGTTGTCGATGTGCCCGGGCTCTGCAGGGTGGGCTTGTCAATCTGCTACGACGTGCGCTTCCCGGAGCTCTACCGCCATCTGGCTGGAGCTGGAGCAGAGCTGGTGATGATTCCAGCCGCCTTCACCGCCTTCACCGGCAAGGATCATTGGCAGGTGCTGCTGCAGGCAAGGGCGATTGAGAACACCGCCTACGTGCTGGCGCCCGCGCAGACCGGCTTGCACTATGGGCGCAGGCAAACCCATGGGCACGCGCTGGTGATCGATCCCTGGGGAACTGTGCTGGCTGACGCTGGAGTGTCGGTTGGGCTGGCCGTGGCACCGATCGATACCAGCCATGGCCAAAGGGTCCGGGCCCAGATGCCGAGCCTGAACCACCGTTGTCCCTCGCTGTTCTGAGTCTGAGGATGTTTCATCGACCACTGCTGGGGCCACTGAGCCGCGTTCTGCTGGGCGGTGTAGCCCCCCTGGCACTCCTGCTGGGCTCCCTGCCGGCAGAAGCCGCGAGCGCCCTGGCGGCTTGGCGGATCGCCCGTGATGGGGCGCTGGAGCTGCGTACCTCACCGTCCATCTCGCTCACGGCGTTCTATGAGGCCGGCAAGGGTGGCGTCGGACCGCGCATCTGGATCGATCTGCCTGGTGCCCCCAGCCGCACCCGCAGCATTCGCGGCAACGGGGCCCTCAAGGAGATCCGGATCGGCAAACCCGATCCCAACACCACCAGGCTCGTCCTGGAATTTTTACCTGGCACCCGCTTGAACCCGCGCAATATGCGGCTGGTCGGAACAGCCCGTGATCGCTGGAGGTTGGAGCTCGAAGGCCTCCGCTCCGGCAGCATCGCCTCGCTGGGCGAGGGCAGCCTCGAAGCCCCAACCGTGGCCTGGTCACGGCCGGCCAGCACGGGCCCGCTGCCGTCCGTGCCGAGTGGCCGTTTCACCGTGGTCATCGACCCGGGCCATGGCGGCCCCGATCCGGGTGCGATCGGCATCGGCGGACTGCGTGAGACCGATGTGGTGCTCGACATCAGCCTGCAAGCAGCCAGATTGCTGCAGAACCGTGGCGTGCGGGTTGTGATGACACGCACCTCAGAGGTGGATGTCGACTTACCGCCGCGCGTCTCGTTGGCTAACAGCAGCCGCGCCCACGCCTTTGTGAGCATTCACGCCAATGCCCTGAGCATGGCGCGGCCTGATGTCAACGGCATCGAAACCTTCTACTTCCAGAGTTCCCTCTCCAAGGCTCTGGCCAGCTCTGTACAGAGAGAGGTGGTGGGCGTGTCACCGGGCAGCCCGAATCGGGGCGTCAAACCAGGTCGCTTCTTCGTGATCCGCCGAACCGTGATGCCCGCCGCCCTGGTGGAAACCGGCTTCCTGACCGGAAATCTGGACTCCCCCCGGCTGGCCACGGCCTCGCACCGCAGCCAGCTGGCCAACGCGATCGCCCGCGGCATCCTCAATTACCTGGGGGGAGGCTGAATGGCGGCCCGTATCGGCTTGATGGATAGCGGTGTGGGCGGTTTAACAGTGCTTCGGCGGGTGATCGAATGCCACCCCAATCAGGCCTTCCTTTACCTGGGGGACACGGCGCGGGTGCCCTATGGACAGCGATCAAGCGCCGAAATCCGCTTGATTGCCCAGGAAATCGCGTACTGGATGCGACAGGAACAGGTGGACATGGTGGTGATGGCCTGCAACACCACCAATGCCCTGGCCTTCGACCTGGTCGAAGCCGAGGCGGGCGTGCCGGTCCTTGGCTTGATCGACAGTGTGGCCAGCCAGCTGCGGGCCGATCGGGTGGGGGTTCTGGCCACCCCGGCCACTGCGGCCAGTGGCGCCTATGGCCTGGCCCTGCGTGAGCTGCGCCCTGACACGACGGTGGTGGAAGTGGGCTGTCCGGCCTTCGTCCCCCTGATCGAGGCCGGCAACTTCGATGATCCCCGCCTCAGGGAAGCGGCAACGGCCTATCTCAAGCCCTTGCTGAACGCCCGGGTGGAAGCGATTGTGCTGGGCTGTACCCACTACCCCCTGCTGGAGGAGCTGCTGCGTGACCTGCTCCCCGCCGAGATCACCCTGGTGGACCCAGCGGTGGCCACCGTCGAGCGGCTTGGCGCTCTTCTCCAGCAAGCCCCGGTTCCGGCCAGTTCGCGCTGCGGACTCCACCCCAGCAAGTTGACAACCCACGCCGGCCGTTTCTGCGTCACCGGCGACCCCGACGCCTTCGCTCTTGCCGCCACCCCCTGGCTGGGTTGGCAGCCCCAGGTGGAGAAGGTTGGCCTTCACTCGCCGGTGAGCTCCTCCTAGGATCATCCAGACGGGCGGAGGACATGGCAACGGTTGCGGAATTGCTCCAGCCAGTTGAAAACGATCTAGAAGTTCTGCTCAGTGATCTGCGCAGCTTGATCGGCGCCGGGCATCCGATCCTGCAGGCGGCAGCTGAACACCTTTTCAGTGCAGGCGGCAAGCGCATCCGCCCGGGGATCGTGCTTCTGCTCTCGCGGGCCCTCTCGCCCGATGGCGAGCTCGGCAGCCGCCATCGCCGGCTGGCAGAGATCACCGAGATGATTCATACCGCCTCCCTGGTCCACGACGACGTCGTGGATGAAGCCTCAACCCGGCGCGGTGTCGACACGGTTCATAGCCGCTTCAACAATCGTCTGGCGGTGCTCGCCGGTGACTTTCTCTTCGCCCAGGCGAGCTGGCACCTGGCCAACCTGGACGATCTGGCCGTCGTCAAGCTGCTCTCCCGCGTGATCATGGATCTGGCTGATGGCGAGGTGCGCCAAGGCCTCTATCGCTATGACACCGGCCAGAGTTTCGAAACCTATCTCGAGAAGAGCTACTGCAAAACGGCCTCGCTGATCGCCAACAGTGCCAAGGCCGCCGGCGTGCTCAGCGGCCTGGAGGTGGGCCAGCTCGACCAGCTCAATCGCTTCGGCCGTCAGTTGGGCCTGGCCTTCCAGGTGGTCGATGACATTCTCGACTTCACCGGCAGTGATCAGCAACTGGGCAAACCGGCCGCCAGCGACCTGGCCGCCGGCTACCTCACCGCCCCGGCCCTCTATGCCCTCGAAGAGCGGCCCGCCCTGACCGGCCTGATCGAGCGGGAATTCTGTGAGCCCGACGATCTCTCCCAAGCCCTTGAACTGGTGCGGGGCTGCGAGGCGATCCCCCGCTCCAGGGCCCTGGCCGAGGGCTTTGCAAAGGAAGCCGGAGAGGCCCTCGATTGGCTGCCGAGTTCGGAAGCCGGAACCGCCCTGCTGGCTCTACCCGAGTTTGTGCTCAGCCGCCTCTATTGATCACCCGGCTGCCTGAGGGCTGGTTGGCCACCAACAGCAGCCCACCGATGATCGCCATGTTCTTGAGCAACTGGATCCGCTCGCCCGCATCCGACACCTCGCCGTGGAAGATCAGGCTGGTGGGAATCAGAAAGATCAGCAGCAGCAGGGCACCAACTCGGCTGTGCCAACCACTGATCAGCAGCAAGGAACCCACCGCCAACAGCACCATGGCCAGCGACAACAGCAAAGGAGCGAAGGGGAGTCCTTTGGCACTGATTGCGGCGGAAACGCCAGCGAAGCCTGTCACCTTGCCGAGCAGGGCATGCAGGAAAACAAGCCCAATCAGAACGCGGCCGATGGCATCGACGAGGCGGTGGGTCGTCATGGGGCAGGGCCAAGGATCTTGGCCGGGGAATCACGGCGACCAGTCTGGGGGCAGAGCTGTGGGGATCCAGCCATGAGCGCAACCCTGCTCACGGCGCGGCAGAGGCGAAAGCAAGACGAAGGCGACGACGCCCTCTTTTACGCCGAGCCCCGCTTCGTGCACCATCTCGATGCCGGCTTTCGCCAGCGGCTCACGGCGCTGTACCAGCAACGTCTGCCGCAGGGTGCGGTGCTGCTGGATCTGATGAGCAGTTGGGTCAGCCACCTACCCGAGTCAGGCCACTACGGCGAGGTGATCGGCCATGGCCTCAATGCGGCCGAATTGGCTGCCAACCCGAGGCTGGATCGTCACTTTGTTCAGAACCTCAACAAATCTCAGACCCTGCCGCTGGCCTCGGCAAGCCTGGATGCGGTCTTGGTTGTGGCCGGCTGGCAATACCTGCAACACCCCGAGGCGATCGCCGCCGAACTGGCCCGGGTGGTGCGTCCGGGAGGGGAGGTGATCGTGGCGTTCAGCAACCGCATGTTCGCCAGAAAAGCCCCCGTCGCCTGGCTGGAATCGAGCGACCGTGAGCGACTCACCCTGGTGGGCCAGTTGTTGGTGCAGGCCGGTTGGAGCATCGACGCCGTCATCGCCGAAGACACCCCGGCCAGTGGCCCGCTCGGCTGGTTGGGGGGCAAGGGCGATCCATTTTTCGCCGTGGTCGCCAAGGCCTGATGGCTTCTAGGGCGGATCTCCGTAGGATCGAGTTCAGGAGGCTGCTTCCATCTGTCCGGCAGTTTTTGGTCATGGCGATCGTGCCCTTTCGCTCCACCCTTCTGCTTGTTGCTTTGATCGTTGGTTCTGCTGGCACCAGCTGGGCCGGGTCCAGCACCGCCGACTCGGTCTGGGACGAAGAGAATGCGCGCCAGCGGGCAATCGAGCAGATCCCGGCTGGGGCGGTCGTCGGCACCACCAACTGTGAAAGCTTCTCCGTGGGAATGGGCAACACCCGTTACAGGTGCACGGTGAATTACACCCCGTCGGCAACAGGCAACGAAGCGCCTCCCCAAGGCAACTGACGAACCGTTGGATCGCTTCTGATCGAACACCTTTCAAGCTTCCCCTCTGATTGATCTCTTCTGAACTCTCGCCACTGATCCAGAGCCTCGCCAGGCCTTCGATCTACCCAGCTGAAGCCTGGGGCGATCTGCCGCTTTGTCAGCGTCACGTCGAGCTGATTGAGACCCACATCAGCGTGATTGCGCTAACAGCGCGGCGTGCCTACAAGCTCAAGAAGCCTCTACGTTTTTGGGATCTGCTCGACTACAGCAGCCTGGAGCTTCGCCGTCACTACTGCGAAGAAGAGGTGCGGCTGAACCGTCGGCTGGCTCCCGATCTTTATCTGGGGGTCACCGAACTGGCCACCCCTTCCGGGCCCGAAGCATCGGTGGTGATGCGCCGCTTCGATCCAGCCACCAGCCTGATGGTCCAGCTGGAGGAGGGGCGTGCCGGAGCGCCGGAGCTGCAGGCCGTGGGGCAACGAATAGCCGCTTTCCATGCCGATCACCCCCTGGTTGCCGCCAAGCCGGCCGCTCTGCTGAGGAGCTTTGCGCGGTTTGTACACAGCAATCTGCGCGCAACCCGCGGTTCAGGCGAAGCCCTGATTCCTGAGGCCGTGCACCGGCTGCTCGACCAGCGTCTGGCCATGGCCCTGCGGCGGCAACGGCGTTTACTGCTCAGCCGACTGGAGGGTGGCTGGGCTGTCGATGGCCATGGTGATCTGCGCCTGGAACATGTGTTGATGGACGGCCCGATCGCCGTGATCGACTGCGTTGAGTTCAATGCCGAGCTGCGCCACATCGATGGGGGCTCCGATCTCGCCTTCCTGGTGATGGAGCTGCAGGCCAACGGCCAGGCGGACCTGATCGCCCCCTTGCTGGAGGGCTACAGCAGAACGATCGAGCCCGCCGTTCTCGCCCTGTTCTGCGCCTATCGGGCCCATGTGCGCGCCAAGGTGGCGGTGGTGAGCGGCCGGGAAGCCCGCGGCCAGCTCAGCCTGGCCCTGGCCTACGCCAGCTCTAGCCAGGCCGCACCCGCCCTCATCCTGCTGCGGGGATGCTCCGGCAGCGGCAAAAGCCACCTGGCCGCAGAGCTGGCCCCCTGGTTACTGGCCGAGCACCTGGGCAGTGACAGGATTCGCAAACAACTCCACGGATTGCAGCCACAGCAGCGAACCAGCGGCAGGGAGAGGGAGAGGCTGTATTCAGCCGAAGCCAACCGGCGTACCGAAGCATCCTTGCTGGAGAACGCCCGCCTCAGCCTGGAGCGTGGCCAGGCCGTGTTGCTCGACGCCACTCACCTGCGACAAGACAGCCGCCAGCACGCGATCGCCCTGGCCGAGCAACAGAGATCGCCCTGGTTGATCCTCAACCTCCACACGCCCCAGGGGCTGATCGAGCAACGGCTCAAGCAACGCCAGCTACGCGATGACGACCCCAGTGACGCCGATGGGCCGATCCAGGCCGCCCAGCGCGCCTACAGCCAGCCCCTCACAGCCGCAGAATCGGAGAGAACCATCAATTACCACTTCCGCTACCACCCCAACCGCCCGAACCCTCCAGAAGATCAGGCAACAGCGCCTGTGATCACAGACCCCTTTGCCCTGCTGATGGAGATCTGGACAAGGCTGGCGGCGGCAGGGGGCTCAAGCGGGAGGCCGCTCAGGCTTTCAGCAAGGCGTTGATCCCCTGGGCCAGGTCCACATCGAGGGAGGAGAGTCCATCGGTGTCATGGGTGGTGAGATCAATCGTCACGCGGTTGTAGACATTGCCCAGCTCCGGGTGGTGGCCCATCGACTCGGCAATCAGCGCCACCTGGGTCAGAAAGCCGAAGGCTTCAACGAACGAGTCGAAGATCAAGCCGCGGTGCAACTTTCCGTTCTCCACGCTCCAATCGGGCAGGTCGGTTCCCAGGCTGGCGATCTGCTGGGGAGAGAGGGGCTGGGCAGGCATGGGCGCTTCCGCTGTTCAACAGCTCCAGGTTGGCAAAACAGGGAAGAGCTCGCCATTCCCTCTCGCCCTGCCCTGCTCAGGTGCCGCCCTGTTGATGGTCACAGAGCGCGTGGAGACGGTCGATCATCAGATCCACCTCTGTGTCGAGATCCGTGTCGCCGTCGGCATCGACGCCGATGCTGCTGCGCCGCATCACCTCAGTGTTGATCCGCTCGGCATTGCGACGCGCCAGCCACTGGGAGGGTGTGGCCAGGGCGCCAGCCTCCTGAGCCTGAGCGGGCTCGATCACCCCGCCGAGCTGGGCGAGGGTGGCACCCAGGGCCGCCAGTTCGGCGTTCATGGCCCTGATCTCTTCTTGCAGGGCAACCATCCGGGCACTGAGGTTCAGCATCGCGGCGGCGAGGGCCGGTGCCAGAGCAGGGGTGGGCGCCCCGGTGGTGGAAGCGGGGTCGTAGCCAGGCATCTCCAATCTCCAGGGCACGCAACGGATCCCATGATCCCCCGGGCGTTGGGGGATTCCCCATAGGCTTAAGACACGTGATCGCTTGCCTTCCCTGGTCCGTCCATGCGCTGTCCTTACTCCTTGTCTCCCCTGGCAGCAAGCCTCTGCCTGATCGGCTCCTTGGCGCTTCCCACGGGCGGCGCCCAGGCGCAGGAAGTGGTCCCCAAGCTGCAGGCCATGTGCCCACTTGGCTACGTCGACACCTTCAACGGCAAGTGCAGCCCCCTGGGGGTGATCACCTATACCGTGGCTCCCACGCGCGGTGAGGCCTGCGATTCGGGCTGGGTGAACATCGGCGGCGGCTATTGCCGGCGCCAATAGGCAGGCGGCTTCAGTCCAGCTGATCCCAGCGCACCAGCTGGAGCCGCAGGGCGATCACCGCGGCATGGGTGCGGTTGCGGGCCATCAGCTTCGTTTTCACCGCCTTGCAGTGGCTGCGCACCGTTTCCGGCGAAATACCCAGGCGGCAGGCGATCTCGTCGTTGTCGCAGCCGCGCACCAGCTCCTCGAGCACCTGACATTCCCTGGGCGTCAGCCGTGCCGGGCTTCCATCGATCTGGCCCCGGCTGGTGCGGTGCAGCATCGCCGCCACCGGCCCGTCCATGTAGGCCCCACCGCCGAGCACGGCCTTGGTGGCAGCCAGCAGGTTGCCGAAGCCCACCAGTCGCTCCAGGCAGATGCCATCCGCATTGGATTCGAGTGCGGCCAGCAGCAGGTCGGGGCTGTCCTGCTCAAGCAAAAGCAGAATGGACAGATCGGGATAGCGCTTCTTGGCCTGGCTCACCAAGGCGAGGCCACTGCCCTGCTCCAGCGGATCGGTCACGATCAGCAGATCCGGACGCTCCCGCTCCAACAGGGCCAGAGCCTGCTGCTCGCAGGTGGCGGCGCCGATCCAGCAGGAGGACGGGCCAATCGAGCCGGTGATCAGGCTGATTGTGAGGCGTCGACCACTGGCGATGAGCAGCCGACGATCCCTGAGCAACGCGATCGCTTGCTCGCGTGCCTGATCCAATCGCGCCAACAGCGGGGTCAGGTCCATGGCCTTCAGGTCAGAGATTTAAACGATGCTGCTCCCGCTCCCGTTGGCAAGGCCATATGGGGATTAGCTGACAATGAAGAAGTGGGGCCGACGGCTGGCCGGCGCCCCTCAGTAGCGGTGGGGGTTCAGGGCAATGGCCAGCCGCACTTCGCGCAGAAAAAGCAGCAGGCTTGCGATCAGCGAGAGCATCGCCAACACGAAAATGGGCACCACGATCGCAGCCAGATCAATGACTGCCACCACACTGATGAACAAAACCGCCACAACAACGGCGATCAGCAACGCCGTGATCGTGGCGAACAGGATGGCGCGGTTGATCAGGTAAAGGCGTCGGCGCTGAACCGTTAACACCGACTTCAGCGCCTTGACCTGGCCAATGCTGCCCCGGTCCATCGTCTCTTGAATGATCCTGATGCGGTCGATGATGCGACCCAGCCTTGCCGAAAACGTCCCCAGCAGGCCGGCAATGCCCGTGAGCAGAAAAACTGGTGCCACCGAGAGCTGAATCGCCCGTGACAGCCCGGCCACCGCAGAGGCGTCACTCGGGCCCATCACCAGCTGGCTCGGCAAGACGCTCCAATGTAGCGATAGCAATCTCAGAAACCATGGCCCAACCTGCGTTGGAGACCCTCGGCGCCCACCTGCGCGACACCCGTCTGCTCGGCAGCATTCACAGCACCCTCTACTGGGATCAGAACACGCTGATGCCGCCTGCCGGGGCCTCCTGGCGCGGCGAACAACTGGCCCTGCTGGCCCGCCAGCTGCACCAACGTCAGAGCAGCGACGCCTACGCCGAGCTGCTGGCCGCCGCCGAAGCAAGCGAGCCAGCAGGTGAGGGCTGGCGGCGGAACCTGTCGTTGCTGCGCCAGGACCTGGAGCGGCAACGTCGGCTGGACCCCTCCCTGGTGGCCGAACTGGCGCTGGCCCAGGCCAACGGCTACAGCCTCTGGCAGCAGGCTCGCGCCCAGGCTGACTTCAGCAGCTTCGCTCCGGCCCTGCGCCGCCTGATCGCCCTGCGCCAGGAGCAGGCCCGCCAGCTGGCACCGGTGGAGACAACTGCCGATGGCCAGCCGCGCAGCTGCTGGGAAATCCTGGCCCAGCCGTTTGAACCCGGGATCAGCAAGCAACGCCTCAACCACCTATTCTCTCCGCTGCGTCAGCGCTTGCCGGAGCTGATTGCGCGCTATGCCGGCCCTGGCTCCAGACCCTTCCCCCAGCCCAGCGACCTGCCCGATGCCGCCCAGCAGAGCCTCTGCCTGGAACTGCTGCAGGCCTGGGGGTTCGATGCCGAGAAGGCCGTGCTGGCACGCTCGCCCCATCCGTTTTCCACCACCCTCGGCCCCCGCGATTTCCGCATCACCAGCCGGGTGGTTCCAGGCCAGCCGTTTTCGGCCTTCCTGGCGACAGCCCACGAATGGGGCCATTCCCTCTACGAGCAGGGCCTGCCCCGTCAGGACAACCAATGGTTCGCCTGGCCGCTGGGAGATGCCACTTCGATGGGAGTTCACGAGAGCCAGAGCCTGTTCTGGGAATGCCGGGTGGCGCGCAGCGAAGCCTTCGCCCGGCGCTGGCAACCTCGCATCGCCCAGGCCCTGACCGGCTCGGGATCGTTGTTCCAGGCCCTCAACCCGCGCCGGCCTGGGCTGAACCGGGTGGAGGCCGATGAGCTCAGCTACTGCCTCCACATCGTTTTGCGCTACGACCTGGAGCTGGCCCTGCTGGAGGGCGATCTGTCGGTGGAGGAGCTTCCAGCCGCCTGGAACCGGCAGATGAAGGAGCTGCTGGGCCTCGAGCCTGCAGATAACGCCCAGGGTTGCCTCCAAGACGTCCATTGGAGCGAGGGACTGTTTGGCTATTTTCCCTCCTATGCTCTGGGACACCTGATCTCAGCCCAGCTGGCCGAGGCGATGGAGCGGGAGACAGGCCCGATCGAAGCGTGCGTGGCCGCCGGCGAGGAAGAGAACATGCGGCAGTGGCTGGGCCGGCACGTTCACCCCCTCGGGCGCAGCGTCAGCAGCGAGGAGCTGGTGGAGCGGGTCTGTGGCAAGCCCCTGGGCCCGGAGGCTTTTCTGTCCTATCTCGAAACGAAGCTGGAGAGACTCGCGGCCTGGGATTCGTAGACTCCGCAGCGCAACCTTGCCCTTGCTCCATGGCGAACATCGACCATGCCCCCAGCCGGACGATGCTCAATCTGCTGCACGTGTTGCCGGCATTCGCCGATGAAGCAGAGCTGCGTCTCAACGCGATCGTGGAGCTCAACTCCAACACGATCAACAAATACGAACTGATCACCGAAACCGGCCATCTCAAGCTCGATCGCGTCGGCTACTCCTCCCTGGCCTATCCCTTCGCCTACGGCTGCATTCCCCGCACCTGGGACGAAGACGGTGACCCGCTCGACATCGAGATCGTGTCCGTCACCGAGGCGTTGGTGCCAGGCAGCCTGGTGGAGGCTCGGATCATCGGCATCATGACCTTTGACGACGGCGGCGAGGTTGACGACAAGGTGATCGCCGTTCTCGCCGACGACAAGCGGGTGGATCACATCACCAGCTTCGAGCAGCTCGGCGCCCAATGGGTCAAGGAAACCACCTACTACTGGGAGCACTACAAAGACCTCAAGAAACCAGGCACCTGCAAGGTCAACGCGTTTCTCGGGGTGGATGAGGCGATGCGGATCGTCAAAACCTGTGAGGCGCGCTACAACAGCGAGATCGAGGCCAAACTCGTCAACTGACCGTCAACGTCGTCCCATGCCCTCCCAGCCTCCCCGCTCCAACCGTGCCGGCGCCAAGATGCGACGCCTGAGCAACGCTTCCTCAATGCTGAAGGCCCTGGGACTGAGCCTCGGCTTGGGCATGCTCCCGGCCCAGGCCCAGAACAAGCGGGCCCCCGCATGGGAAACGGTCGGTGCCGCCACGGCCCCGGCTCCGGAGGCTCCCTCCAGCCCCGCTGCAACGTCAACGGCCATCCCGACAGCGCCGCCGGCCGTAGTGCCCACACAGGCCCTGCCCACCCCCACCGCGATCGCCGTTCCGATCAGCGAATCCAGAATCCTGCTGGCTCTCGGCCGGCGTGAGATCCGTCTGGAGCGCGATGGCAAGATCTACGGCCCCTGGCCCGTGGCGATCGGCGATCCCAAGACCCCCACACCCACGGGCACCTTTGCCGTGAAGAACAAGGTGGTCAATCCTCAGTACGCCAGCACCAGGACCGGCAAGGTCAACCCCACGGTTGGACCGAATGGACCACTCGGCGATCGCTGGATCGGCTTCAAGACCCAGGGTCCCAACCAGTTCGGCATCCACGGCACGCCTTGGCCCACCTGGGTTGATCAGCGCGCCGCCGTCACCAATGGTTGCGTGAGGATGAAGCACGAACACGTGCGCAAGCTCTTCGACCTGGTGGATCTCGGCACCGCTGTTGTGATCACCCGCTGATCAGGCTGTGATCGTCTGAAATCATGCCGTCATCGCCTGATCAAGAACGGCCTGCCTGGCCAAAGCCCTGGCCAGGCTGTCACGGCAGGCCAGGCCGAGCAGGTCTTGCACCCGTAATCCTCCAGCTGGTAGGCCGTCAGGCAACTTGGCCCCAAACCTGCCGTTGATCCCTTCCTGCCACTCAAATACCGGTAGCTGACGCAGGCCATTGGGGCTGAGCTGATCCTCGAGTTCGGAGAGATTGGCCGTGCTTGGCAGCCAGATCAACTCGGAGCGACGGCAGCCGATCAAGTTGAGCTCCAGCTCTTCAGCCTCAGTCCCAGCAGCAGTACGCAGGGCCAGGGCCTGAGCCGTGATCGCCCGTTGCAGATCAGTGAGGGTCAGCAGGCCGACCACCCAGCCCTCCTGCTCGATCAACAGGCAATGGCCTCGCTGCTCAATCAGCCGGGCCAACGCGAGCTGCGGTGTCAGCGCGGCAGGCAGAACCAGGGGAAGATCCGGCTCCAGTGCCGCGCTGATGGCCAGGGCCGACAGGCCGCGACGGCGCTGCTCCTCCTGAGGATCAGGGCCCAGCAATCCAGGGTCAGCCAGACCTAACCAGCGCTCCATCAACAGGGCACTCAGTCCGGTGGCGGCCATCAGCGGCAGGACGATGCGGATGTCGTGGGTGAGCTCAAACAGCAACAGCAGGGCCGTGAGCGGTGCCCTGGCACTGCCGGCCAGCACAGCTGCCATGCCCACCATCGCGTAGGCCGGTGGTTCGGCAACGGCCCAATGCAGGCCGCTCTCGCCCAGCCACTGGCCATAGCAATTACCCAGCACGGCCCCAAGGAACAGGGAAGGAGCAAAGCCACCGCCGACAAAACCCGTGGCATTGCTGAGCCCGGTGGCCAGCAGCTTCACGACCAGCAAGGCCAGCAAGCTGGAGAGGGCAAGGCCGCTCTGAGTGCCGAGCAAGGCTTCGATCGTGTCGTAGCCAACCCCGAGCACCTGGGGAAAGCCCAGGGCCATTACTCCCACCCCTAGCCCACCGAGGGCATTGAGCAACCAGGGATCGAGCCGTTCCAGCTGGCGTTGGACCGGCCCACTGCGGCCTGCCGCCAACAGGCTGACCAAGGCCCAGGACATCAGGCTGGCCAGCACCCCGAGGCCGAGGTAAAGCGGCAACTCCAACAGGGAGCGCACCTCATAGGCGGGCAGGCGAAATATCGGCTCATCGCCAAGGCACAGCTGGGTGATCAGGGAGGAACTCACTGCCGCCACCAGCACCGCGCGCAGGCTGGCCCGCCCTGGAATCGCGCCCGAGACCCCTTCAAAAGCGAAGAAAACGCCAGCGATCGGGGCCCGGAAGCCCGCCGCCAGCCCTGCCGCCAGGCCCGCTGCCACCAGAGCTTTCTGGGATTGCGGCGAGAGCGCTGCACGCACACCCACCCAGAGGCCGATGTTGCCGCCGCCCTCAACACTCGGACCCTCAGGCCCGAGTGAGGCGCCACTGCCCAGGCTCAAGGCTGCTGTCACCAGCCGCAGAAACGGCAGCTTCGGTGCCGCCGGCACCAGACCATCAGCCATCGCCATCAAGCTGGGCAATCCTGGACCCAGGTCTTTGGCGCGTTGACGCAGGCCACCAACGAGCACCCCTCCCAGCATCGGCGCCACCAACACCGGCCACAAGCTCAGCCAGTTGAGAGCCTGGGGGACCGCCGGCTCCGCCAAAGGCGCCGGTGGAGGCGGCAGAAAGCCGATCCCACCGAGGCCGATCTGCAGTAACGCTTGGAGTGGCGTACTGGCTTCGGGGTCTGGACTGAAAACCTCGAGGGGGGCCGGCTTGGCTGCCAGTGTCCCCACCAGCCCCATCACCCCCTCGACCAGGCCGCCGAACAGGAACCGGTTGGTGAAGCCCAGCAGAACGTGAAAGCCCACCACGGCAGCACCGCTGAGAACCCCCACGAGAGCCGCCCAAGCCAGCAGATTCCATTGGAAAGGAGCCGCCCTGAGCGGACCCTGAGCAGGGGCCTCTGCACCCTCCTCGCCAGCCTCCTCAGTGACCGCGTCCGACGGTGGCAAAGATGTCCTCCAGGATCTCTCCTGCTCCCTGGGAGCGCAGGCGCTTGGCCAGGTCGATCCCGATCGCTTCTGGTTCGATGGCTGCGCCGCGAGCCTGATCACGGATCAGGCGCTGGCCATCGAGGCTGGCCACCATGCCGGTGAGCACGAGCTGCTCGCCCTCAAAGCTGGTGTTCACGCCAATCGGCACCTGACAACCCCCTTCCAACTGGCGCAGAAAGGCCCTCTCCGCCAGGCAGCGGCGGGAGGATGGCGTGTGCTCCAACGCCTTGAGCTGGCTGATCACGCGGTCATCGCCATGGCGGCACTCGATACCGAGGGCTCCCTGGCCAACGGCATGCAAGGAAATGGAGGGGTCGATCCGTTCATGGATGCGCGCCGTCAAACCGAGGCGTCCCAGGCCCGCCGCCGCCAGGATCAGGCAGTCGTACTGGCCGGCATCGAGTTTCTCCAGCCGGGTGATGACATTGCCACGCACATCCTTGAACACAAGATGGGGAAAGTGGTGACGGAGTTGGGCCAAGCGGCGCAGGGAGCTGCTGCCCACCACACTGCCTTCGGGCAGTGTGGCCAGGGTCTTGTCCTGATGCTTGGCGTGGACCACAAGGGCATCGGCCGGATCTTCCCGTTCGGTGATACAGCCAAGGATCAAACCTTCAGGCAGGTTCGTGGGCAGGTCCTTGAGGCTGTGGACAGCAATATCAGCCCGATCGAGCAGCATCTGGGCCTCCAGTTCCTTGGTGAACAGGCCCTTGTCGCCGATCTTCGCCAAAGCGACATCGAGAATCTTGTCGCCTTGGGTCGCCATCGCCTCGACGCTGATCTCCAGGTCGGGGTGAGCCTTGGCCAGTTCATCGCGCACCCAATGGGTCTGCACCATCGCCAACTGGCTGCGGCGGGTGGCGATGCGCAATGTGGAGCCAGCCATCAAGTTCAGTCCTCGAACCGGCCACAGGGCCGCTCAACACCCGTCAAGCCTAAGGACCGATGGGCCTCGGCCTGCTGGACCGCTTCAAGATCGTGATCAGCCAAAGAAATCGAGGGGAAAAGGCCCCCAGGTGCCCTCAGCCGCTGAATCGTCCGGCTGGTGTCCGGTGATCAACAAGCCCTCACCAAGGCCGGTTTCGCTGCGCAGCCGATAGAGGCCCGTCGCTTGATTCCCCTTGAGAAAAACCGGACCCGCAGCGGGCTCGTCGCCATCTACCACCAGGGGGGACCAGCCCAGGGCCTGTTGGCAGGAGCCGAGGGCCTTCACCGCGGCCGTCGTCGATGGGGCCATCACCCCAATGGTGAACCAGGCACAACCGGCCAGGCGGGCCGCCAGCTCCTCGCTCAGACGCTGCCGTTGCGGGGCCTCAAGCATTGGAGCTGTGCGCAGGCCGCAGAGAGCGGAAAGGGAGTCAAGGCTGGGGGAGGTGGTCAAAGCGGAATGCCGCGGTTCCGTTCACTCTGGCTGGCCAGGCTGACCTTCCAACCGGTTAGGCAGATGGTCAGCCAGATGAAGCCCACTGCAGCGCCAGCGACGATGTCGGTGAACCAGTGGACACGGCAGTAGAGGGTGCTGATCCAGATCAAAGCGACCCAAAGGGTGGATCCCAGGTAGAGCGGCTGGCGCAGGTGGGGATAACGCTTCGAGAGAATCGCGCACATCAGGAAATAAAACACCACCGCCCCGGCCGCATGGCCACTGGGGAAACTGCGGCCACTCACCTCCACCAACCGGCCGAGGGGCCGGGCGCGATCGAACAGAGGCTTCAACCATTGATCGACGATCAAAAGGATTCCCGCCGTACCGATCGCCAGCCAGGTCAGATCGTTCCAGGCCCTCTTCAGGCTCAGGAACAGCAAGGAAGCCATCACCAGCAAAGCCGTGACCCGGGTTCCACTGACCTGATACACCACCACAAGAAATCTGCCCAGGGGGGCGGGGATGGCGTCACCCAGCCAAAGAAGAACGGCTTCATCGGCCTCCGGGCTTTTGTCGTTGCCGATCGTCAGCTCAATCGCGATGACAACGGCCATGGCCGCCAGACAGGCCAGCAGCCGCCACGGCCCTAGGCAGCGGAACCAACGACGGAGGCCGCTCAAGGCTGGGACCGACCTGCCAGATCGGCACGGTTCACACGCCACAAGCGGTGGTTGCCGCGATCCGCGATGGCTTGAACAGAGGAGGGATCAAGGTCGAAACGGCGCAGATTGCGTTCTTCTCCGAATAACAAAACAGTGGAAGCAGCAGCGCTTTCAGCCGATCCAGCAGAGGTGGCATCTGGGCTGCGGCTGTTGTCATTCACGCTGTTGTCATTCCCACTGTTGCTAGGTCCACTGCTGTTGCTCCCACTCGTTTTGTTCCTGCTGGTGTCGTCGTCGCGCAGGTGCTCTCTTGCCCCTTGGACACTGTCAAAGAAGCTCACAGGTTGCTTGCTGTAATACACAACGCTGTATCGCATATAGCCGATCACAAGCAGTTCTTCGTTGGGCTCTGACACCTGTCCAGCCAGCACCGCCAGATCTTTGAGCGGTTGTTGGCGCTGGGCCTGCATTAAGGGAGCCAGGCCTGGCACCACCAGCAGCAGCAGGCCGGCGAAGCCCAGCAGATTCGGGGCCCAGAAACAGCGCGGCGACCCTTTTTGAACCAGTAGAGAAAAGAACCCAACAGCAGCGACAGCCAACACGAGCGCGAGCACCAGTGGCAGGCCTGAGCTCTCCAGAGCCTGGGCGAAATCCGGGTAGGCCGGATCGGTGGCCGCCCAGCGTGGTGCAAAGGCAGCGGCAATCGCCATCACCGCGAGCACCAAGGCATTGAAGCTGCCCATCCAGCGCTGGGGCCAATCAGGGCCAATGGCCCTTGGCGGTGACCCGCGCAAGGGGATCCAATACAGGCTGATCAGCAGCGCTCCTGCAGGCACCAGCGGCAGGATGTAGCCAGCCAATTTAGTGGCGGCGGCGGAGAAGAACAACAACACCACCAGGAACCAGACCAGGCAGAACGGGGCCAACTGGGAAGCTCTGGGCTGCTTGCGCCACCAGCCCAGCCGCCAGTAGCCGAGCCTGGCGACGGCCAGGGGCCAATAGAACGACCAGGGCAGCAGCAGCAGCAGGCACCAAGGCAGATAGAAGTACCAAGGCCCGGCGTGGCCGTACAGCACGGAGGTGTAACGCTCCAGATTGCTGAAACCGAAAAAACCACCCAGAAAGGCCATGCCATGGGCTTGGGCAGCCAGCGCGTACCAAGGGGTGGCCACAGCAAAGAAAAGCAGGGCCATCGCCAGCATCGGCATCTGGCGCAGCACGACCCATAACTGCCCCTGCAGCAGCAGAAACACCACAATCACCAGACCTGGCAGCACCAGCCCTACGGGCCCCTTGGCCAGCACCGCAATGGCGCTGAACACTGGCATGGCGACATAACCCAGCCGGCGCAACCAGGGCCGTTCCTGTTGGCTGTAACTGAGGAAGAAACCAAATAAACTGAGGCTTATCGCGCTCGCCAGGAACATGTCGGTCACCGAGCTGCGGCCCCAACCCACCCAACCAGGATTGAGGGCCAACACGGCGGCAGCAAGCCAGGCCCGTCGCCAGCGTTGCCCGCTTGCCTCGTCGGGCCCAGCGATGGTCAGGAGCAGACCAAAGCCAGCTAACACAACAGAACTTGCAGCCAGGGCCACCGGTAGCCGGGCTGCCCATTCCGACACTCCGAAGATTCGGAAACTGAGACCCACCATCCAGTAGCCCCAGACGGGATAGTCAAAGAAGAGCTCGTTGTTCCAGTAAGGGGTAACCCAGTCGTTGCGCAGCATCATCTGATGCCCGACTTCAACGAACAGGGCTTCGGTTTTGTCCATCAGGCTGAGGGTGCCCAGATGGTTGAAGAAAGCCAGCCAGCAGAGCAACCCCAGCCCCACAAGGCTGATCACAGCCAACCGCCAGGGAGATCTGCCCAGCGACGATCTCGACTTCAGCACAGACGCCTGGACATCATTCAAACGATGATCACGCAGATGAACCATCCCGACCGGGTCATGGATTGGGGGGGAGGCTACCAAGCAGTGAGACCAAGGTCTTACTTGATGTATTCCTTGAGCACACCGTTGCGGTTGGGGTGGCGCAGCTTGCGCAGCGCCTTGGCCTCGATCTGGCGGATGCGTTCCCTGGTGACATCAAAGATCTGGCCAATCTCTTCAAGGGTTTTCATGCGGCCATCGTCGAGGCCATAACGAAGGCGGAGCACGTCACGCTCCCTGGGGCTGAGCGTTGCCAATACGCCCTCCAGATCTTCCCGCAGCAGATTCTTGGCCACATCTTGCTCGGGATTCTCAATATCGGCTTCGATGAAATCACCGAGGCGTGAATCCTCCTCCTTACCAATCGGAGTTTCCAAGGATATCGGCAGTTGGGCCGATTTGGCGATGAAACGAAGTTTTTCGATCGTCATCTCCATGCTTTCAGCGATCTCCTCTTCCGTTGGCTTACGGCCGAACTCTTGACTGAGAACCTTGGTGGTTTTCTTGATACGGGAGATGGTTTCGTAGAGGTGAACCGGCAGACGGATCGTGCGGCTCTGGTCAGCAATGGCGCGGGTGATCGCCTGACGGATCCACCAAGTGGCATAGGTGGAGAACTTATAGCCCTTTTCGTGGTCGAATTTCTCGGCGGCACGGATCAGGCCCAGGCTTCCTTCTTGAATGAGGTCCTGAAAGGAAAGCCCCCGATTCATGTACTTCTTGGCGATCGACACCACCAGGCGCAAGTTCGACTGCACCATCTTCTCCTTGGCCCGCCGGCCCAGCATCAGCCGGCGACGGAACTTCAGCAAGGTCATGTCAACGAGAACGGCCCACTCCTTCACATCGGGGTAGTGACCGTTGTCCTGCTCGAACTGGTTCGCCAGTTCCTCAAGCAGCAGCAGGTCGGCGATCTTGCGCGCCAGCTCGATCTCTTCGTCTGGGCGCAACAGACGGATACGGCCGATTTCCTGGAGATAGACCCGGATCGAATCCTCGGTGTACACCCCTTTGGGTCCCACCTTGATGCTCGCCAAGGCCTTGGCCCCAGCGGCTTTCTTTTCCTTGGTCGCCGTCGCGGCATCGGCCGCTGTCAACAGTTGTTCGGCGGCGCTGTCCTGCTGCTGGCTCGCAGCGGCGGAGGCAGGAAGGGAGGCACCCACCTTGGTCTTGCCGGAGGTCTTGCTGGCAACCGCCTTACTGGAAACCGCTTTTCCTGAAGCCGGCTTCGCGGAGGAGGCTTTGGTTGTGGAGGTTTTGGTCGTCGAAGTTTTGACGGCGGCAGCCTTCGCCGCCGGAGGCTTACGGGTGCGCGTCACCTTGTTGGAGGCCACGGCAGGGGTCTCAGCCGTGCTGGGCTCGGCTGCCGCCTTGGACTTCGAGCTGGCCTTGGCTGCGGAATCCTTTGGCTTGCTTCGTGAAGCCTTCGGCTTTGCCTCGACACTCACCCCTGCTCCCGAAAGGGAAGCGACCGTGAGAATTTCCTGGTCGGGCTTCTTGGATTTGACGGCGGCGACAGGACTCATAAGAACAACAGAAGAAAGTAGAGGCGGGAGGGAGAAAGGGGGAAGGAAACGCCGGCGAGGTGGTTTCGAAGTGCTTCTTCACGGCAACGACGCACCAAGGCTGGGGAAGGCATCAGTAGAGACACTCCCGGTCCGTCAACAGATAGAGATTGAAACGGGACCGTCGGCCTCTCAGAACACAATCAACCAGACCAAACGACAAGGATCGACACGGATGCCAATGCAGGGTTGTCAGGGGAGGTCGCAGACTGGGAGGCTGGATGGAGGGTGACTCCAGTCGCTGCTCACTTCAAGTCTTCCCACTGGACGGAACACTGCCGGATCCGACTGCAGCTTCATCAACTGCTCAACACCCTCATTCTAAGAAAACTGTTTGGGGTTTGCAAGGAAACGAGCGGATGCGACCACGGTGATTCAAGAACTGACATGCTCCCAGGTGTGGCTGGAGGCAGGCCCGGAGGGCCGTGTTTTCACCTACACCAACCCCCAGAACCTTGTTCTGGCAGTGGGTGATCTGGTCAGGGTCCGCTTACGGGGCCGCCGGCACATCGGCCTGATCGTCGAAACCCCGGTCGCCTTTCCCCAGAACATCGACCCGATCAAGTTGTTGCCAATCGAGGCGATCCAGCAGAGCGGTGCCGCCGATCCCAGCTGGCAAGAGGTGCTCCAGCAGGTGGCCTCTGACTGCCACACCAGTCTGTTCAAGACGCTCAAGACAGCCTTGCCACCGGGTTGGCTTGGCCAGCGCCCCGCCTCCGCCCAGGGAGCAACGCCTGAGCGCCAATGGGTGGCACTGCTGGCCGGTGGGGCCATTGCGGAGGCTCGAACAGCACGTCAGCGAGCCTTGCTCGAACGTTTGGCCCTTCAAGACGGTGGCGGGGCCTGGTTGCAGGCGGTGGTGACGCAGTGGGGATTCAGCCGTTCGCTGGTCCAGGGGCTGGCCACACGATCGGTGCTTCAGCTGAGCCGACGGCCTGCCCCAGTAGCACCACGACAGGCCAGCACGCTGTCCGAGCCCGGCATGGCTAGGGGCCTGGAGCCCCCTCGCCAACTGAACCTGGCCCAGGCCCAGGCCCTCGCCCAGATTCTCTCCTCAGCAGACGATGCCGAACTGCTGCTCTGGGGTGTCACTGGTTCGGGCAAAACCGAGGTGTATCTCCAGGCTGCGGCGGCCTGCCTGGAGGAGGGCCGCAGCGCCCTGCTGTTGACCCCGGAGATCGGCCTGATCCCCCAGCTGATCGACCGCTGCCTGGCCCGCTTCGGCGACCGGGTTCTCGGCTATCACAGCGGTCTCAGCGATGCTGAGCGGATCAGGGTCTGGAGGCGCTGCCAGGGAACAGCGCAGCAGGCCGGCCCGCTGCTGGTGGTCGGCACCCGTTCCGCCATCTTTTTGCCCCTGGCCCCTCTCGGTCTGATCGTGCTGGACGAGGAGCACGACAGCTCCTACAAGCAGGAGGCTCCGATGCCCTGCTATCACGCCAGGACGGTGGCCAGGCGCCGAGCCGCCAGCGGCCCGGCAAGGCTGCTGCTCGGCAGCGCCACCCCCTCCATCGAAACCTGGCTGCGCTGCCAGGCGGGGCCAGGTGAACGTCAACCCCAGACCGGGCTGTTGCGGCTGCCCGAGAGGATCAGCGGCCAGACCGCGGCCCCGGTGCGGGTGGTCGACATGCGCCTGGAGCTGGCCGATGGCCACCGGCGCCTGATCAGCCGGGCGCTGAAGGGCCGGCTCGATCGGCTCAAGCAAGTGGGTGAGCAGGCGGTGGTGCTCGTGCCCCGGCGGGGCTACAGCAGTTTCCTGAGTTGCCGCAGCTGCGGGGAGGTGGTGCAGTGTCCGCACTGCGATGTCTCGCTCACCGTCCATCGCCACCGCGATGGTCTGGAGTGGTTGCGCTGTCACTGGTGCGGCCACCGCCAGCAGCCAAGCGAGCGCTGCAGTCACTGCGGCTCCACTGCCTTCAAGCCATTCGGCGCGGGAACCCAGCGGGTGATCGAGCAACTGGAAACGGAGCTCGAAGGGCTACGCCTGCTGCGCTTCGATCGCGATACCACCCGGGGACGGGATGGACACCGACGCCTGCTGGCACAGTTCGCCGCTGGCGAAGCCGATGTGCTGGTGGGAACCCAGATGCTCACCAAGGGGATCGACCTGCCGCGGGTGACCCTGGCGGCGGTGCTGGCGGCCGATGGCCTGTTGCATCGCCCCGATCTGCGGGCCGGAGAACAATGCCTGCAGGTGTTGCTGCAACTGGCCGGCCGCGCCGGCCGTGGCGAACGCCCCGGCGAAGTGATCGTCCAGACCTATTCCCCCGATCATCCCGTGATCCGCCATCTGATCGATGGCCGCTACGACCACTACCTCACAGGCGAACTCCAGCAGCGCCGGGCGGCCTCTCTGGTGCCCTTCAGCCGCGCCTGCCTGCTGCGGCTCTCCGGTACCACGGCCACCACCACGGCCACCGCCGCTGCCAGCCTGGCCGAGCGGATCCGGGGTGACCTGGAGTCCGCCGGTTGGCTCCTGGTCGGACCAGCCCCGGCACCGGTGGCGCGGGTGGCCGGCCGCCATCGCTGGCAGATCCTGCTGCACGGCCCCGCCGGCAGCCTGTTGCCATTACCAGCGGAAGCTGATCTGCGCTCAGGGCTCGATCGCCAGGTGAACCTCAGCATTG
Source organism: Synechococcus sp. SynAce01 (assembly GCF_001885215.1). Taxonomy (GTDB): domain Bacteria; phylum Cyanobacteriota; class Cyanobacteriia; order PCC-6307; family Cyanobiaceae; genus Regnicoccus; species Regnicoccus frigidus. Next base: position 2,686,339 of record NZ_CP018091.1, read on the forward strand.
ATCCCGACCCACTGGAGCTCTAAGACTCTTCATCAACGGAAGGAGAAGGCAATTCCGGCCAGCCAAAACCGGCCTGCCAGCGCAGCCGCTGCAGTCCGAGGGCCAGACCAAGCAACACCAGGATCACAACAGCCCCCACCCCCAGGCGGCTCCAGCGCCAGCAGACCAGTTCGATGCGGTTGAGAGCGCCGGGCTGCAACGGCCAGCGGATCCCATCGGCATCGGGCACGGCGGCCAGAGGCAACGCCAAGCGCAGGGCAGCAGGGGCCAGCGGGCCGAGCTGAACGCCGAGCTCCAGTCCCGGAAGTCCCCTGACAGCGCGCAGATCCACTTCCAAGCTGAATTGCTGGTGAGCCCCTACCAACCAATTGCGTTCCTTCAGCTGCAAATCCGGGGCTGGCAGCTCGATCCCCCCAAGCTGGGCGGCCGTGGCCACAGTGCTCTGCAGCAGCCTGGAAATCTCCGCGCTGTTCAAGTTGGCGCTCCTCAGGCTGACCACCCCCTGGCGGGTTTCAAGCTCCAGGCGAGGTTTCGGTGCTGGTGCCGCTGCCTGCAGCTCCTGGCTGAATTGGCGCTGAAAGGGGAGCAGGCGTCCGGACTCGCTGCTCAGGGTCTGCTGGAGCTGGAGCCGGCCGGGAGGACCGAAGCGCAGATCGGTCTCGACCCGCAGGCAGCCTGAGAGCAGGGAGCCAAGCAGCAGAAGCACGGCCAGCACGGCGATGGCAAAGCCAACCGGGCCGCGGGTGGGTCCAGTCGGTGGTGGCAGCGGCGACGGTGGCCCCGGCGCACGCTGGCGGCGCCGGGGACTGGCGCCGGGTTTCAAGCGACCCTCCAGGGGCGCGGCCTCCGTGATGGCCGGCAATGTCAGCGACCAGTTGGCCGGACGCGGCAGGGCCGGTGCTTCGAGAATCAGCTGCAGGTCCTTGGCCTGGGCCCGAATCTCCAGGTCCCGGCAGACGCGCAAACTGCGGCAACAGCTGGCGGCCTGCTCATCGTTGCCCTGGCCCAGCAGGGCCGTGACCATCAGCAAGCGCAGGCTGCCCCCCAAGGGCGTAGCGGCCGGATGGAGCAGGGCGAGGGGTTCGAGCAACCTCAGGCAACGCCCGTAGTCGCCCCTCTCCAGCGCCTGGCGGGCTGGTGACAGCGGGTCCTCAGTCATGACCGGCCGGCGCGGCTGCCGGCGCCAGACGGCCGACCACCATCGTACCGATGCCGGCATCGGTGAACACTTCCAAGAGCAAGGCGTGGGGAACGCGGCCATCGACGATATGGGCAGCCCCGACCCCCTGGGCGAGGGCACGGATGCAGCATTCGGTCTTGGGGGTCATGCCGCCATCGACCACCCCGCTGGCGATCAGCTCACGGGCCTCCGACAGGCTGAGCTGACGCAGCAGCGAACCAGGATCGTCGCGATGGCGCAGGATTCCAGGGGTATCGGTGAGCAGGATCAGCTTCTCGGCCTGGAGGGCGGCGGCGAGTTCACCGGCCACGGTGTCGGCATTGATGTTGTGCGACTGACCCTGGGGGTTGGCCGCCACGCTGGAAATCACTGGGATGTAGCCATTCTCCAGCAGGGGAGTGAGAACGTCGGGGTTGACAGCCGCCACATCCCCCACCAGCCCGTGGGAGCCATCCCCCAAGACCCTCGCTTCGACCAGGCCGCCATCACTGCCACAGAGCCCCACCGCCCGGCCACCGAGGCGGTTAAGCCCGTTAACGATCTGCTTGTTGACCCTGCCGACCAGCACCATCTCGACCACATCCATCGTCTCGGCATCGGTGACCCGCAGGCCATCAACGAACCGGGGCTCGATCGACATCCGGCTCAGCCATTGGTTGATCTCAGGCCCGCCGCCATGGACCACCACCGGTTGCAAACCCACGCAGGCCAGCAGAGCCAGATCACGGAAGACCGCCTCACGCAGCGCCTCGTTCACCATCGCCGCCCCCCCATACTTCACCACCACACGGCGGCCGGAAAACCGCTGGATGTACGGCAGGGCCTCACTGAGAACGGAGACCCGCAGGCTGTCCTCGGCACTGATCAAGGGGTCATGACTCAAGTTCGACAACGACGACGGGGAATCAGGACGGCACGGCGTCCAGCTGACCATCGCTGATGGCAGGGTCAACCGGACCCAGGATGAGTTCAAGTTCAGTGTCCGTCAACGGGGCCAGCGTGGCCACAAGCCCAGGTCCGAAAAAACGGCCAAGCCGCTCCTGCTTGGCTTGCCAGCGCTCATACGGCACCCCATGGCTGCGAAAACGCAGGCCCAGGCCATAGCCACCATGTTCCTCCAGTTCGCGCACGCTCAGGAGTTCGGGCGGCTGATCGTCGTTCCAGAGCTTGAGGGCCTCCAGCGAGCTCTCCAGGTGAGCCTTCTGGCCATAGCGCCAACGGGTCACGTCCTTGAGCAAGGTGCTGAGCGGTTCGCTCTCAGGTTGCTCGCGCAGGGCACGGAATTCAGCAGGTTTGGTCAGACGGATCGCGGGCGGCAGTTCCGAGGACTTCAGGGCCAGACCGCCCAGCAGCAGTGGAATGCCATAGAACACGCCAGCCAGGCTGATGTTGGGGCTATCGGTCGCGTAGGCGATCGTGCCGACCACGGTAAGAACGGCGCCAAGGAGGGTGAGCAGGCTGCCGGGTGAGGTGATTGCTTGCATGGCGACCATCCTCCCGCAAGGGCGTGCGCAACAATCGAAACCATGTTGGGTCCAACTCTGCGATGACTGCCTCCAACTCCGCTGAATCCTCCAGGCCTATCGGTGCCGAGCCCGATCGGGTCGAACCAGTGGCGGCTGAAGTCCAAAACGTGGCTCCAGAAACTGCTGAAGAGCTCAGCAGCACGGCCTTGATCGAGCAGCTCAGCGCCGATCGACTGTGGCTGTTGCGCCAGATCGATGGGGGCCGTTGGCCTGATCTGCGCCTCGACCTGGCGGCCCTGGAGCGGGAGCTGGGCCAGATGATCGATCTGGCCAGCGAACGGCTGACTGGAAGCTGAGGGGCCTGGCTTCAGAACGGGATGTCGTCGTCGTCGCTGAGCTCAGGCACCAGCGGCGAAGTGTTCCAGGTGGGAACCTCAGGCGCCGGGGTCGCTGGAATCGCAGCAGCGGCGGTCGTGGAGCCAGCCACAGCAGCCCTGGCCGGCACGGGCCTGGGCACTGAGCGGGGTTGCCCCCCCGCGGGGGGCAACGGGGCAGGCCTTGTGTCGCCGGCCGGGGAAGGGCCTTCGGCCAGGGGATGGAGACGGGAGAGGGTGAACTCGGCCCGTTTCTCCTTGAGGCCATCGGCGCGGGTGATGGTGCTGATGCGCAGGCGCCCCTCCAGCATCAACCGCTGGCCCACCTGGACCCTGTTCTGGAGATCCTGGGCCAGATTGCCCCAGCCCACCACCTTGATCTGGCCGGACGGGTCGTCGGGCCGCAGACCCTCGAACTGCACCGACATTTCGGCCACAGGGGTCTGGTTGTCCTGGGTGTAGCGCAACTGGGGCGCCTCGATCACCTCCACTTCCAGCAAACAGTGATTCAAAACCGGATCAAAAATACCGGTCCCCATCCTGGTGCACGATCCCGCTGATGCACGCTGCTGCTGAACAGAACAGTCCTGCCCTTGAACAGCCCCGTTGATGCCCAGCCTTGATCCTCAGCAGCGACGCCGGCTCTGGCTGATCGCCGGCACCGGCGAGGGACCCGCCCTGGCCAGGGTGTTGCTGGAGCGGGGCTGGGGCGTGACTGTGGCTGTGGTGAGCGCCAGCGCCTGCCGTGCCTACGACGCCCACCCCGATCTGCGCCTGGAGGTGGGAGGCCTGGCGGGACCAGCGGCCATGGCCGCGCGGCTGCGCCAGGCGACGCAGGGCGGGCAGCCGTTTGGTTGGGTAGTGGATGCCAGCCATCCCTTTGCCAGCCGGGTCAGCTCCGACCTGGCCGCCACCTGCCGGAGCCTGGGCCAGCCGCTGCTGCGTCTGTTGCGCCCCAATCTTGAAGCCGAAGCCGTCGACTGCACCCTGCTGGCGGGCTGTGAGGAGCTGGCCTGCCTAGACTTGGCGAGGGAGCGCCTGCTGTTCGCCATCGGTGCCCGCCATCTGCCCAAAGCCCTGGCCCTGGTGGCCCCTGCCGTGAGCTTTGCCCGCCTGCTGCCCAACCCCGCGAGTCTGCGGCAGGCACGGGCCGCCGGGCTGCCGGAGGCCCATCTGGCCTGTCATCGCCCCGGCACAGGAGCGGGCCTGGCCCCGCTGGCTCTTGAAGCGGCCCTGATTCGCCAGTGGGGCATCACCGCCGTTGTGTGTCGCCAATCCGGTGGCACAACCGAACGGTGCTGGCACACCCTTTGCCGCCGGTTCGGGCTGAGGCTGCTGCTGCTGCAACGGCCTGAGGAACCGGAGGGCGTCGAGCAACTCGAGCTGCCAGATCTGATCGCCCGGCTGGGGGCCTGCGGCTGATCAGCCCAGGTGCTCGGCGACCAGGTCAGGCAGAGAAATGGCGGGGCGCGGTCCCAGCTGGGTGATCACCTGGCCGGCACAGAGGGATCCCAGCTGTCCGCAGCGTTCCAGCGAGTCACCCCGGGTGTGGCCGAAGAGAAAACCGGCGGCATAAAGATCGCCAGCCCCGGTGGTGTCCACCAGTGGGCCGAGCCGGTAAGGCTCGATCTCCAGGGTGGTTGAACCCTGCAGCACGACCGATCCCCGTTTGCTGCGGGTCAGCACGGCCACCTGGCAGCGCCCCCGCACATGTTCGCGAGCCTCCTCGAAGCTGGAGCTGCCATAGAGGGCCATGATCTCGACCTCATTGGCAAAGAGCAGATCGACATGGCCGTCGACAAGCTCCAGAAAGCTCTGACGGTGGCGCTCGACGCAAAAAGCATCCGAGAGGCTCAGGGCCACCTGGCCACCACTGCGGCGCATCACCTCGGCCGCGGCAAGGAAGGCGCGCTTGGCCGCTTCGCTGTCCCAGAGGTAGCCCTCCAGATACAACACTTTGGCCTGGGCCACAAGCTCCAGATCAAGGTCTTGGGGCTCCAGCCCCACCGAGGCCCCCAGGTAGGTGCACATCGTGCGCTGGGCATCGGGGCTGACCAGGATCATGCAGCGGGCCGTGGAGGGTCCGCTGCTGGCAGCGGGCGTGTCGAAGCGGGTGCCGACGGCGCGAATGTCGTGGGCGAAGATCGCGCCGAGCTGGTCGTCGCGGACGCGGCCGATGAAGGCCGCCTGGCCGCCGAGCTGGGCGATGCCGGCCAGGGTGTTGGCGGCCGAGCCACCGGACGTTTCCAGACCCGGACCCATGGCGGCATACAGCCGCTCGGCCTGGGCTTCATCCACCAGGGCCATGGCGCCTTTGTGGAGTTGGTGGTCTTCGAGGAAACGGTCGTCGCTCTGAACGAGGACATCGACGATGGCATTGCCGATGCCGATGACATCGAGAACCTTGCTGATCTCAGGCATTGAGGAGGGCTCGCTTCGGTCCGTGGATCGGATCCTCCACCACGATGGTCTGGTCCCGGTGGGCGCCAAGCGACACGATCGCGATCGGCACTTCCATCAGTTCAGCCAGGAATCGCAGATAGGCCATGGCCGTTTCCGGAAGCTGCTCAAGGCGACGACAATCGGCCGTTGAAGACTGCCAACCCGGCAGGCTGACATAGATCGGCTTGCAGCGGGCAAAGAGTTCGGCGCTGCTGGGGAAATGGTCGATGCGCTCGCCATCGAGCTCATAGGCCACGCAGACCTGGATGGAATCAAGTTCGTCGAGCACGTCGAGCTTGGTGATCGCCAGGCAGTCGAGGCCGTTGACCTCCACCGCGTAGCGGCCGATCACGCCATCAAACCAACCGCAACGACGGCGACGCCCGGTGGTGGTGCCGAATTCGTGGCCCCGGTCACAGAGGTGATCGTTGAGGCTGCCTTCGAGTTCGGTGGGAAAGGGACCTTCCCCAACGCGGGTGGTGTAGGCCTTGGCCACACCGATTACGCGGTCGATCAGCGTCGGGCCGACCCCGGCACCGATGCAGGCACCACCCGAGACTGGGTTCGAGGAGGTCACATAGGGATAGGTGCCGTGGTCGAGATCCAGCAGGGTTCCCTGGGCCCCTTCAAACAGGATGTTTTTGCGGGCCCGCGCCGCCTGGTGAATGGTGCGGGTGCAGTCGACCACATGGGGAGCCAGCCTGGCCCCGTAACCCGCATATTCAGCGATCATGGCCTCGCAGTCGAGCGGCTCGATGCCGTAGATCTGCTCGAGCAGCTGGTTCTTCTCCGCCAAGGGGGCAGTGAGGCGATCGCGCAGCCGCTCTTCATCGAGCAGATCAACCACCCGGATGCCATTGCGCTCGGCTTTGTCGGCATAGGTGGGACCGATGCCCCGGCCGGTGGTGCCGATGCGTCTATCGCCACGACGCTGCTCCATCGCCTGATCGAGCAGGCGGTGGTAGGGCATGGTGACGTGGGCCGTGGAGGCCAGTTTCAGCCCGTCAATGGCGATGCCATAGGCGAGCAGCATATCGAGCTCGGCAAGCATCACCTTGGGGTCCACCACGGTGCCTGAACCGATCAGGCAGATCGTTTCGGGATAAAGAATTCCAGAAGGAATCAGGTGCAGTTTGAGAACCTTGTCGTCAACGACGATGGTGTGGCCGGCATTGACGCCGCCCTGATAGCGCACGACCACATCGGCGGAGCGGCTCAGGAGATCGGTGATCTTGCCCTTCCCCTCGTCGCCCCACTGTGCACCGATGACGACAACGTTGGCCAAGGACACAGCGGCCCGAAGCCGCTTCTAAGCACAAGGATGGAGCCTGTCAGATCAAAGGCCCTTCCGTCAAAGAGCCGGACTGATCGTTGGCACTGTTCAGTCAGCGGGCCATTCAGGCGCCGCGGGTCACGTTCGCTTCGGCTTTGCGTAGTTCCTTGGCCACGCGGGTCTTGAGGGCCTCGGGCAGGGGACGGTTCGGATAATTGGTGTAGTGACCGGCCAGGGAGTTGATCGCGGTCTGCATGGTGGTGAACGAGCTCAGGCCGTTGACCTTGCCCCTGGGGCGGTAGAAGGCGACGTAATCCTTGACGAGGGTGCGGGCGGATGTTTCGGCCTCTGCCCTGGCGGGATCGTCGTCGGCAATCGCGATTGTGCTCAGCAGGGCCTCGGCCACCACCATCGTGTCGTCGAGGTAGGTGCCGCTCAGAGGCGCCGCCGGACTGCCGCAGGCACTGAGCAACAGGCTGAGGCTGAGGCAGATGGCGATCAGGCGGGCCGTCGACCGACGGACCTGCTCACCCAAGATTCCGCTGAGTGTTTGCAGCGACCAGGACTGGACCCAACGGTCCCACGCAGCGGCCATCAGCGCCTCAATTCGATAATGGCTACTTTAGAAGCACCATGCCTCGACAATCTAGGCAGGCCTAAGGCTTGGCTGAGCTGTTCTCCAGGGGATCGAAGCGCCGGTCACTCAGACCGGTTCCTCGTCGGGGAGCAGCCCTCGGCGCCCAGCCTCGATCCGGGGCTCGAGCCAGGGCAACAGGGCGTCGGCAGCCAGCTCATGCTTAACGCCACCGGCGCGTTCCACCACTTCCACCATGCCTGTGGCGGCCCCGCGGCCCACGACCACGCGCCAGGGGATGCCGATCAGATCGGCATCCTTGAATTTCACCCCGGCCCGCTCGGCACGGTCATCAAGCAGCACCTCGATCCCCGCGGCCGCCAACGCGGCATAGAGCTGCTCGGCCAGGGCCAGCTGCACGCCGTCCTGGGCATTGGCGATCACAACAATCAACTCGAAGGGGGCGATGGCCAGTGGCCAGCAGATGCCCTGAGCGTCATGGTGCTGCTCCACCGCCGCCTGGGCTAACCGGGACACACCGATGCCATAACAACCCATCACGAGCGGTTCATCGACGCCGTCTTCGGTCGTGAAGCGAGCCTCCAGGGCTTCGGAGTACTTACTGCCGAGCTGAAAGATATGGCCCACCTCGATACCGCGGCTGGCCACCAGCCGTTGCTCCGGGTCGTGCTGGCAGCGATCACCGGGCTGGGCCGCACGCAGATCAACCAGCTCCGGCAAAGGCGTTTGGGCATCCCAGCCGGCGACCAACTGGTGGCTGCCGTCCTGGTTGCTGCCGCAGACGAACGCGCCGAGGCACTCCAGGCTGGAATCGGCCAGCCGCTCGAAGCGTGGTGCCCAATCGCGGGCAGCGGCGAGAACCCCATCGCTGAGCTGGGGCCCGAGAAACCCGAAGGGCAGGGGAGCCAGCTCCTGGGCCGCCACCTGGTCGGCTGTCAGGGGCTGGAGATCAATCAGGGGATGCCCTGACCCGGCCAAACGGCTGGTCAGGGCATTTCTGAGCTTCACCTCATTGAGCTGTTGATCACCGCGCAGGCAAACCAGCACCGGCTGGGGGGGCAGGCCGGCGAAACGGGCCAGCAGCAGCAGCACCTTGACGATCTGGCTGGGCTCGAGGCCATGGCCCTGACAGAGGGCCTCGATCGATCCCTGCGCCGGGGTCGAAAACGGGCCCAAGGGTCTGGAAGGCTCCAGGGGGATCGCCTCGCTCTCGAGCGAAACGGCCCGTTCCTGGTTGGCGGCATAACGGCCATCGGCGCTGGAGAGGATCAGGTCCTCGCCGACCTCGGCGGTCACCATGAACTCCTGGCTGGCGCTGCCACCGATGGCGCCGCTGTCGGCTTCAACGGCCACGGCCCTCAGACCGCAGCGCTGGAAAATGCGCCGGTAAGCCTGATCCATCTCCCGATAGGTGGCGGCAAGGCTGGCCCCATCGGCATGGAAGGAATAGGCATCCTTCATGATGAATTCACGTGCACGCATCAGCCCGAAACGGGGGCGGATTTCGTCGCGGAATTTGGTCTGGATCTGATAAAGGCAGACCGGCAGCTGCCGGTAGGAACGGAGCAGGTCGGCGGCTAGGGCCGTCACCACCTCTTCATGGGTGGGGCCGAGCCCCATGGAGCGGTCCTGGCGATCGACCAGGTGGAACATGATCCCCTCGCCGGCGGTGTAGCCCTGCCAGCGGCCGCTGCGTTCCCAAAGGTCGGCGGGCTGGAGCTGGGGCAGCAGGGTTTCCAGGGCACCGATCCGGTCCATTTCCTGGCGGACGATGCCGTTGATCTTGGTCAGCACCCGCCAGAGCAAGGGGAGATAGGCATACACACCGGCGGAGATCCGGCGGGTGTAGCCGGCTCGCAACAACAGCCGGTGGGAGGGGATGTCAGCCTCGGCCGGATCGTCGCGCAGTGTCACCAGCATCAGGCGGGTCACACGCATCTCACTAGCCGGGCGAAAGGGGTTGGAACCTATCACCTAGTTGCAGGACGTCCGACGCACAGCCAACCGAAACAAGCAGCCAGGAAGGTCTGGACGGAGGCCCCAGGGAGCGGGAGACTTCTGCTATGGTCGACTCATCAATCCCATTCGTCTCAGGATAGTCTCATGGCTGCGGCTCCCCATGGTTCCAGCGGGGGGATCGCCCCTTCCGGCCACAGGGTTGAGCCGTTCACTTCCATGCCCGGCCAGATCAGCCCGCCGTTGATCGGCCTCCCAGGCGGCGAATCGGCCACGCCAGAGGAGCACCTGATCGGCATCGACGACGTTCAGAGCGCCCTGAACCGTTCTCGCGCCTCGGTGTACCGCTACACCAACACCGATCCGCGCAACCTCAATCCCCCCTTCAACCCCCGCCGCCTCAATCCGGAATACCGCACGGATCAGAAGGAACCGTTGCAGTTCCACCCCCACGAAGTGGCTCGCTTTGCGCGGGATGTGCTGCGAATCAAGGAAGTCACCGTGGAGGTGCTCAATTCGCCTTCAACGGCCACCCAGCAGTTGTTGGGCTCCATTCTCGAAGAGCTCCAGGCGATCCGTTCCTTGATGAACCGCATGGAAGCAGCGCCCACCGATCTCAGCAGCAAGCGCGACGGCTTTGATCAGTCCCGGCCCGCCGCCTGAACAACTGCAGGCCCACTTGGTGTCAGAATTGAAAAGACTGTTTGTTAACGGCGGTGCCGCTGAATTGCTCAGTTGGTTTCTGCCAGAGACGTCCCGTTGCTTCCCGATCAACCTGATTCCGGCTCTTCAAGGGCGGTCTCAGCTTCCAGGGAGGGTATTCCTTAACCCCAGTCCATGGACTCCGACCAGCCCCGACATTCTTCCGAGGCCTTCCCTCACCCCGCCAAGGATCACGACAGCGAAGCCTCAGAGGACCCGTTCAGTCCGGGCTCGATGTTGCAAACCGGTTCTTCGTTGTTTGGAGGGCTGATTGGTTTCCTCGCCCTCTTCGTTCCTATTGCCGGAGTCGTCAGTGATCGGCTCACGCTTGAGAACACAGTCGTTCCCCCATCGCCAGCCCTAGTCCACGGGCATCAGTAATCCGGTCGCCTCAGCGGCAGCTGGGTTGCTCCTTAGCGTCGCCACGAACCCTTGCACACCTGCCCTCAACGACCGCGCGGGCAGGTAGGTTTGGAGGTGCCGTGTACCTCCGCAGTCCGTGCCCACCATCCGTTTTGAACAGGAAGGCCAGCAGGTTGGATGCATTGAGGGAGCCAACCTCCGCAAGGCGGCACTCGATGCCGGCATCAACCCCTACAAAGGGGTGAACAACTTCAACAACTGCGGTGGCCTCGGCCAGTGCGGCACCTGCGTGGTGGAGGTGCTTGATGGCGCCCGCAACCTCTCCCCCCGCAGCGATGTCGAGCAGGTTTATTTGGCTGATCGGCCCGCGAGCTATCGCTTGAGCTGCCGTACCACCGTCAACGGTGATGTCAGCGTCCGCACCCGCCCTGATGCGGCGGTGGGTAAGGGCTCCAACAGCCTGGTGGGTGCGCTGAAGGCGCTGATCGGCAAAGCTTGAGCCCAGGTCCCCTCAAGCTTTACAGCTACTCCCGCTGCTCAACCTGCCGCAAGGCAATCGCCTGGCTCGACCAAAAGGCGATCGCCTACAGCCTGGTTGATATCACGCTGACCCCGCCTTCACGGGCCGAGCTTGCCTTGGCTTGGGAACGGCTGCCTGTGCCTCGGCGGTTGTTCAACACCAGTGGGTTGAGCTACCGCGCTTTGGGGCCAGCGGTCGTTAAGGAGATGGAACCTGAGCAGGCCATCGACGCCCTCTCTGCTGACGGCAAACTGATCCGCAGACCCTTCCTGATCAGTTCAGACGGCTCGTCGCTGCTGGTGGGCTTTGGCTTTGATCCTCTGGCCTGGTCCCAGGTCCTGGTGAAGCTTCTGCCGGAACCATCAGCTGATCCAGCTCTCGAATCAGGGCATTGATCCCGGTGCGGTTGATCTGGCCCAGGTAGTTCAGCTTGAGTTCCTCCAGCAGCGTGCAGAGCAGCTGCTGGCTGCGCTCAAGCGCCACGCTGTTCTCCAGGGAATCGGCCAGTTCCTCCCAGAAGCGGTCCAGAACGCGCTCCAACAGGTCGATCTGCTGGTTATCCGGTTTCTGGATCCGATCCCCAGCGCTGCGTGAAAGATCGAGCAGGCTCTGGACCACGCCGCTGGCCAATTGCTTGGAGAGGCCAAGCTCCAGCTGCAGCAGGGGCTGAAGCTGGCGAAGGCCAGGGGGTACCACCATTCCCTGCAGGGTTTGTTGCAGAGAATGGCTGAGCACGGCCTCCAGTTCGGGGCCAAGGCGCGGAGCGACCTGACGCAGCAACAACGGGCCCCAGATCCGCGTCAGTTCCACCACCTCCCGCTCGTCATTGAGGTTCACGTTCTGGTGGCTCGGCAAGCGCCGGATGCGCTCGGGCCATTGGGATGAACGGATCAGGCCCTGGGCTCCATCCATCAATTGCAGCGCCAGCACCTCGAACAGTTCCACTGCCAGCAAGGCGACCACGACACGGCTGACCACGGCCCGCAGGGGCTCAAAATTGGCCAGTCCACTGGTCTGCAACCGCTCGACCACCGGAATCACCCGCAGCAGGGGCCAGAACGGCAGCAGCAGGGGCAGATCGGTCCAGCGGCGCAACAGGGCCTGACCCCAGCTCAGCCCCGGCAATCGCCGCCTGGAGCGGATCACCCGCAGCAGGATATCGACCAGAAAGACACTCTGAAAAAGAAGTAGATCGCCGCGCCAGAAGTGGTCGGTGGGCCGGCCGTTCTCATCGATCGAGCGCCAGTAATTGGTGGCCACCAGGGGCAGGATTTGCTGGCGCCAGAACTGCCGTTCCTCGGGCCAGGGGTTCTGGGCCAGCCAGTCATCGCTGAGCAGGACAGCGGCGGATTCCTTGGAGGAATCCAGGTCAGCACGGTCCCGTAAGCGGTTCTTGATCTTCTCGAGGGTGCCCGAGCCGCCCGAGGCCAGAAAAGGGTTCTCGGCAATCATCTCCTGGGCGAGTTCCACCTGGGCGCGCCTCAGATCTGGCGCCGCGGAGCCGGCCGTCAGGGCCTGATCGAGTTCGTTGAAGCGTTCGCTGAAAGCCTGGGTTTCGCGGTGGGGTTCGATCCCCTTGATGGGGTCATACAGCGGCGTGATGTTCGGCAGCCAACGCAGCCGCAACACCAGAGGCACCGATGGCAAGGGATAGAGGTTGCGCTGCAGCCAGAAGGTTCGCAGCGGCACGTAGCTGATGTCGAAGCAGATCCAGAGCAGGTTGAGGCTCGCCCAGAGTGCGACGAACTGATCCCAGCGCCTAGCCAGCCGGCTCTCACCGTTGCTTCGCAGGGTCTGCCAGCGGGGCCTTGCCATGGGGCCGTTGCAATCCGCACCAGGGTAGGGAGGGGGTCGCCGAGCTCAGCACGTAGGGTTCAGGTCTGGTCCAGCCGCACGAGCCAGGACCTGCCATCCAGACGCCATAGGTGCTTTGACTGCCGAGGATCCCCCGTCACCACTTCTGGGGCCGCCACAGAAATCAGAATCCACCAACCCCCGGCCCCAAGAGAGTGCCTGGGCCTTCTGGCGCAGTGTGGTGTTCACCCTGGCGCTGGCCCTTGGGATCCGCCATTTCCTGATTGAAGCCCGCTTCATTCCATCCGGCTCGATGTTGCCGGGGCTTCAGATCCAAGACCGGCTGCTGGTCGAGAAGATCAGCTATCGCGGCCGCAACCCTGAGCGCGGAGAAATTGTGGTGTTCAATTCACCATTCCATTTCGATCCTGCCCTCAGGGTGGATCACCAGGCAGGCCCGCTGCGCTGCCTGCTGGTGAACCTGCCGCTGCTGGGCTCGATCCCGGGCATCCAGTCGCCCGCCTGTGACGCCTACATCAAACGGGTCGTGGCCATTGCCGGCGACCGCGTGACAGTCAATCCCCAGGGGCAGGTCTGGCTCAACGGTCAGCCGCTGAGCGAACCCTATGTTCAGAATTTCTGCCAAACCGATGAACAGGGGATCGGACCCTGCCGCAGTCTGAACACAGTGGTCCCCCTGGGCCATGTGCTGGCCTTGGGGGACAACCGCGCCAATAGCTGGGATGGCCGTTTCTGGCCCGGGGGTGCCTTTCTGCCTGAGAAGGAAATCATCGGCAGGGCCTTCTTCCGGTTCTGGCCGCTCGACCGCACCGGTGAGCTTGGTGAAGGCGATGGGCTTACCCCGCCAGCCCCCGCCAAAGTTCCGGCAGCAACCCCGTCGCCAGCACCTGCCCCGTAAGCGACTGGTCAGCAAACGGCTGATTGGCAGCCAGGGATCCATGGATGTCGGAGGCCGGCTGCCAGACCTGGCCGGGGTCGAACAGCAGCCAACGCTGGTCGCCGATCGCCAACGACTCCTCAGCCAACCCCAGGTAGCGGGCAGGGCCCCAACAGAGGGCGTCCCAAAGCGCCTCCACCGTCCAGCCGTGGCCTACCACCAGCTCCTGCCAGAGAGACGGCAGGACGTGGCGATGGCCGGCAAGACCTGGACGACGCTGATCGATCGGCAGCAGCCGTTCTTCGGCGTCGAGGGGAAGGTGATGGACTGCCACAGCGCTGAGCACCCCATCGGCCAGCCCGGCCACCAGGGCTCTGCGGTCAGCAGGCCCGCCGAGGGAGGGGGTCAGTCGCCAACCCTCGGCGCTGGGATCAAGCCGGCCACTGTCGGCCACCAGATGCCACCAGCAGACACTGGCCGGCAGCGTGCCGTTGCCAGCGCGCAGCAGGGCAACGCCAGCGGCCGTGGAGAGGTTGCACAGGCGGAGTTCCTGGCCGCTGAGGGTTTGGCTCAGGGCCAATACGCTCTGCAGGGGCAGGGTTTCGCTGATTGTTGGATCGGGCGGCCAGCCGGCCCTGAGGGCTTCGACCCCCTCGCGCACGAAACCTTCCATGGCCAGCGCAGGGTCGCGCGGAGCGAGCAACACCGGTCGCCCCGCCGCTTCGCCCAGCCGTAATCCACGTTCAACCAGGGCCAAAGGGGGCAACTGGTCGTCGTCGGCCAGGCCGATCGCGCCTGCGGCGATCAGTTCGGCGTGGGGGGCCAGGTCAAGGCCGGAGCCACCGAGGCTGAAGCCGCCCCAGAGCGGCAACTGAAACGGCGGTGGACAGCGCAGCTGCAGCCGCTCGGGCCGGTCCCGCCAGCTGCGGCTGCGCGGCAGCAGTGCCACGGTGCCGTAACCCGCAGCCGAGGCTGAGTGCACCAGGCTCTCGAGGGTTTCGGCCGTGCCGTCCTCGGGCCGCTCCAACAGGCTGTGTGGATCCACCAGGGCCGGAGCCAACAGCCAATCAAGGGCAGGACGTGGGGCCAAGCCCAGGGCTTCGGCTGCGGCCACAGCCCCCGGCCCAAGGGCCTGCAGCCGTCCGTTCTCCAGGAGCACATCCTCGTGGCGCAAGCGATGGCCTGGACCCTCCAGAAAGCGGACGCCCTGAAGAAAACAGGCCGTCATCAGAGCGCCCCGGCTGCGGTCTGATCGAGCACACCGCCGAGATGGGTGGTCAGATTCAGGCAGGTCACCACCGGCTGCCGCTGGCCAAACGGGCCGCTCTCCTCGCCAGATGGCAGGGGCGCCGGGTAGTCGATCACGCTGACCCCGCCGTTGCCCTGCTTGACCATCCAGATCGCCGCTGGGCCGAGGCCAAGGAGGTCGCAGAGGATCGTTTTATTGACGGCATCATGGGCAACGACCAAGGCCGTTTCATCGGCATCGAGGCCAGCGGCGATTCGCCCGAAGCTGGCGACGGATCGGTGCCAGACATCCTGAAGCGTTTCACCCTCGGGCATCTGCACCGTGTGGGGCGCGAGCTTCCAGGAGTTCAGCAACTCGGGCCAACCCGCCTGGATCTCGGCTTCCAGTTGCCCTTCCCAAAGGCCATGGCCAATTTCCACCAGTCCCTTCAGGCAGGTGAGCGGGATGTCGGAGCGCCCGGCCAGGATGCATTCGGCGGTCTGACGGGGGCGGGCCATTGAACTGGCGTAGGCGCGCTGGATCGGCACAGCGGCCAGGCAGCGGCCAGCCGCCTCCGCCTGGACAAAACCTTGGCTATTGAGCGGAATATCGATCTGGCCCTGGAAGCGGCCCTGGCGATTCCATTCGGTCTCGCCGTGGCGCACCAGCAGCAACCGCGGACCAGGACCCTTGACTGGCAACGCCGGGCCGAGATGGGCCGTGCTGTTCAGTGATTCAATCTGCAGCTCGGGAGTGCCGCCAGCAGCGGCGCTCAGATTCAGGACCGAAAGGGAGCAGTTATCGATCCGTAAGCGCTGAAAGCAGCTGGCAGGCAACCCCAACAGGTTCAGCAACAGGCACCGCAAGATGGCGCTGTGGGCCACAACGAGAACGGTTTGATCAGCGGCGCCGGGGGGATGGAGCCGCTTTAACTTCTCCAGCCACTGGCCTGCCTGAAGCATCAGTTCGGCGATCGGCCGATAGGGGCTGCCGTCGTGGCGCCTGAGCTCAAGCTGGTCAGGGGCCTGGAGCCAGAGCCGATAGGACTCAGGAAAACGTTGTTTGAGTTCGCTGCTCAGCAGGCCGGTCCAGGGTTCGAAGTCCACCTCAAGCAGGCCCTCCTCGAGCTGGGCGCTGAGGCCGCCAGCCTGGGCGCCCAGCAGCAGGGCCGCCGTATCCCGGGCCCGGCTGAGTGGGGAGCTGTAGGCCGCCGTGATGGTCAGGGGCTTCAGCGCCGCGCCTGTGACCAAGGCCTGCTCCCGGCCCTGGTCGCTCAATGACGACAGATCGTCACGGCCCTGCACCCGGCGTTCAAGGTTGAAGCTGCTCAGTCCATGGCGGACCAGCAGGAGCCTGAGGGGCACGAAACAAAGGCCGAAAACGTGGCCATCGTATGGGAGGGCTCCGGGTGAGAATCGAGCGATCGAGGAAGGACGGTTGAATCCAGGCGAAAATCGGCAACGCAAGTTGCCTTGGAAGCTGGGGCTGGCCATGGTCTGTTTGGCCTTGAGCGTGCTGCTCTGGGTCAATGGGCTGGTGGAAAGCCTGGGGCGGCCATCGGTCGGCAACGATCTCATGCGCCGCCAGCTGGAGCTGGCGGCTCTGGCCGAGCCACAGGTGCCCCCATCGCTTCGCCCTTTGCTGATTGGAGAAAATCCGCAGGCAGCCCTTCTCCAAGAACTCGACCGGCAAGCCACGGCCAGTGACCAGCTGCTGCGGGCCCTCTTGCAACGCAACAGTACCGAGCCCGAACGGGCTAGGCCCGTGCTCGAGGAGCTACGCAACAGCGGCGATCCGATCAGCCGCGCCCTGGCGACAAGGCTGCTGGAGATTGCCGTTCTCCCTGGGGGGCAAGCGATCCCTGCCGATCAACTGCCCGCCGATCCGCTGCTGCAGAGGCTGAGCTGCCAGGCCCTTGGGGCAACCCCGTCCAGCTGCGCCAATCCCCAGGCGGAGGGGCGGGCCGTGCTTCAACTGGCCGGGATCAACCTCGTTCCAGCCCTGGCCCTGCTGGCCGGTGTGGTTCTGATTGCTCGCGAAGGCTGGTTGCGCTGGCGCGGCAAAACCCCACCACTGCCCCCCTTGCTCGGCCCCCAGCTCGGGGTGATCGATGTGATCCTGCTGATCGCCGGCGGTTTTGTGTTGCTGGGCGCCCTGGTCACCCCACTGCTGATCAGTCCCTTGATCAGCCGGCTGCTGGCCGTGCTCCAGGTCGGGTCTCCCCTGGCCGAGGGGCTGACGGTGCTCCTTCTCTACTTAGGACTGATGGCGGCGCCCCTGGCCATTCTCAGACTGATGCTCAACGGTGAGCCTCCCCAGGGGGGCTGGCTGCAATACCGCTGGCGACCGCCTGGTCCGCCGTTGGCTCAGGCGTTCAAGGGCTTCCTGATCGTGTTGCCCTTGGTCAGCCTGACCGGCTGGCTGCAGCAGCTGGTCTGGAGCGACCCGGGCGGAAGCAATCCCTTGCTGGATCTCGTGCTGCGCAGCGACAGCGGCTGGACACTCTTCTGCTTTGCCTTCACGGCGATCGTGCTGGCTCCCCTGTTTGAGGAAACCATTTTCGGGGGGGTGTTGCTGCCGGTCATGGCCCGCAAGCTTGGCCCGATCTGGGGCGTGGTGCTCAGCAGTGCGATCTTCGGACTGGCCCATCTCAGCCTCGGCGAGCTCTCGCCGCTCTTCGTTCTCGGCTTGGCCCTGGGATGGCTGAGGCTCTCGAGCGGCCGGCTGAGCTCCTGCATCTGGATGCACGCGCTATGGAACGGTCTCACCTTCAGCAATCTGGTCTTGCTGGGAAGCTGATCTGTGCCTTGCTGAGCCTCTAGGTGCATGGTTCACTTGCACAGGCTCCTTTCAGGTTTCAGTGGTTGCTGCCTCGTCGTCCCCACGCTCCGGCCATCGGCGTTCTCTTGACTTGATCCAGGGCTCGATGTCGGCACGCAAGGTGGCCAGGCAGGCCCCCGTGCTGGCTGGCCTGCACCGGGTTGCCGATGGGCTCCTGCTGGCCCTGGGTGGATCGATGATCGGCCTTTCCGTTCTGACGCTCCACTGGCAGGGGGCCTGGACCAAAAGTTTTCAACAGCTCGAGGCATCGCAGACACTCGAACATCGCCTCCAGGAGTCCACCTCCCAGCTGGAGCAGCACCACCTGGCGATGGCGCGGCGTCCGGGTCAACTCGTTCCCACCACCATCAAAAACCTGATCCATCTCCCCCCGGTCCCCGAGAGGGCCATCGAGGTCTCGCAGCCTGTTTCGCTCCAGGCTGTAGCACCTTCTGCGGAGCAGACAGTGGAGCAGATCATTCCCTTGATCCGTCCGGGCTATTGAGGTGCTGACACGTTCATCACCGGCCAAGGCCCGCCTCCACCGCCAGGGTCGCCATCCGGGGGGGCAATCTGATCGGGGCCATCGAGAGGCGGCACGACACCGCCGGGTGATTCATTTCCAGCCGGTTCCAGCGGCCCGGCTGGTGCTTGTTTTTCTGATAATGGCCACAGCCTTGGTGGGGCTGTCGATCCGTTTGGCCTGGCTGCAGGTCAAGGAAGGTGACCAGCTTCAGGCCAGGGCCAGGGCGATCCAGACCCAGCAGGTGCGTCCGATCGGCAAGCGGCGCCAGATCATCGATCGACAGGGCACGTTGGTGGCCCTTGATGAGGAGCGCTTCACCCTGTGGGCCCATCCCCGCTACTTCAATTTTCCAGGTGACGATCCCACCGCCATCCGCGGCGCCCTTGACGTGGCGGAGAAGCTCTCAGAAGTTATGGCACTGCCGGCTTCCGATCTCACCCGAACCATGGGAAGCCAGCGCAGCGGCATCAAGCTCGCCACTGACCTTGACGGGGAGACAGCCGAGCGAATCCGCGACCTCGGGATCAGTGGACTCGACCTTGAGGCGTTCCCCCAGCGGATCTACCCCCAGGGACAGTTGTTCGCCAATGTGGTGGGTTTCCTGAATCAGGACCGGGTCGCCCAGGCCGGCCTTGAACAAAGCAGAGACAAGGAGATGTGGCGGCAGGAGAGCGCCCGCTCGATGAAACGGGGGGCCGATGGCACGCCGCTTCCCGCTGGCCTCGAGGCCGGAGTGCTCTACACCGACGACCTGCGACTGCAGCTGACACTCGACACCCGCCTGCAACAGGTGGCCTACCAGGCGCTGACCCGCCAGCTCAAGGAGTGGAAAGCGAAGCGAGGAGTCGCCATGGTGATGGATGTGCGCAACGGCGAGATGCTGGCGCTGGCCTCGGCGCCCACCTACAACCCGAACCGTTTCTGGGACTTTTCACCCGCCCTGTTCCGGGAGTGGTCGGTGCAGGATCTCTATGAACCGGGCTCCACGTTCAAGCCGATCAACCTGGCGATCGCTCTCCAGGAAAAGGCGGTCAAGCCCAGCGACAAGATTAACGATTCCGGCTCCCTGATGATCGGAGGGTGGCCGATCTTTAACCATGACCGGCGCGCCAATGGCGTCATTGATTTTCCCACCATCCTGCAGGTGTCCAGCAACGTGGCCATGGTGCAGACGATGCGGCAGGTCAAACCCAGCCACTTCTGGCAATGGCTGGAGAGAATCGGGATCGACACCGTGCCTGACACCGATCTACCCGGTGCCGTGGCCGGGCAGCTCAAAAGCCGGC
Organism: Synechococcus sp. SynAce01; assembly: GCF_001885215.1. Taxonomy (GTDB): domain Bacteria; phylum Cyanobacteriota; class Cyanobacteriia; order PCC-6307; family Cyanobiaceae; genus Regnicoccus; species Regnicoccus frigidus. The sequence continues at coordinate 2,705,762 of NZ_CP018091.1, forward strand.
AACAGTTCACCAGCCAGCCGATTGAACCGGCCACCGCCTCCTTCGGTCAGGGTTTTTCGCTGACCCCCCTGAAGTTGCTTCAGCTGCACGGGATGCTCGCCAACGACGGCAAGCTGGTCAGCCCTCACATCACCCGTGGTCTGCGCTCCGGCGATGCCTTGGCTGGAGCCGCCGGTCCCGGCGAAGGGATCCAGCTGCTTGATCCCGCCGTCACCCGTCAGGTGATGGGCTGGATGGAAACAGTGGTCGAGGCGAGCAGCGGCGACGGCGTCAAGGTGGAGGGTTATCGGATCGGCGGCAAGACGGGCACAGCCCAGAAGGCACTCAATGGCGTCTACATCCCCGGAGCCAGGATCTGCAGTTTCGTGGCAAGCCTGCCGATCGATGACCCACGCTACGTGGTTCTGGTGGTGGTAGACGAGCCCCAGGGGGGCAATGCCTACGGCTCCACCGTGGCGATGCCGGCGGCCAGGGAAATCATTGAATCTCTCCTGGTGATCGAGAAGGTGCCGCCAAGCAAGCCGAAGGTACGGGGATGATCACCCGGGAGATGGCCCAGCGCCAACCTGGTTAAGTTGAAGTCTCGACAGACGCTTCGCTCCATGGCCAACTTGCTTGATCAACTCGCCGGGATGACCGTGGTGGTCGCCGACACCGGCGAACTCGAAGCCATCAAGCAATTCACTCCCCAGGACGCGACCACCAACCCGTCCCTGATACTGGCGGCAGCCCAGATCCCCCTCTATCAGGGGTTGATCGACAGCTCCTTGAAGGCTTCACGGGACCTGCTGGGCCCCGATGCTCCAGCTGAGATGGTGGTGCTTGAAGCCCTCGACGAAATCTGCGTCAATTTCGGCAAGGAAATTCTGCAGATCGTGCCTGGGCGGGTCTCCACCGAAGTGGACGCCAGGCTCAGTTATGACACCGCTGCCTCCATCACCAAGGCGCGCAAACTGATCGCTCTCTATCACGAGGCCGGCATCAGCAAGGATCGTGTCCTGATCAAGATCGCCTCCACCTGGGAGGGCATCAAGGCTGCAGAGCAGCTTGAGCTCGAAGGGATTCACTGCAATCTCACCCTCCTGTTCAGCTTCACCCAGGCCGTGGCCTGCGCTGAGGCCAAAGTCACCCTGATCTCCCCCTTTGTGGGGCGCATCCTCGATTGGTACAAAAACGACACCGGACGTGATCACTACCCCGGGCCTGAAGATCCTGGCGTGATCTCGGTGACCCAGATCTTCAATTACTTCAAGACCCACGGCTACAAAACCGAAGTGATGGGGGCCAGTTTTCGTAATACCGAGGAAATTGTCGAACTCGCCGGCTGCGACCTGCTCACCATCTCCCCCAAACTGCTTGACCAGTTGCGCCAGCAGCAAGGGGAACTGAAGCGCCGGCTGAATCCTTTCGATCCCGGCCCAACGGAACCCCGTTTCACGCTCAAGGCCTCCGATTTCGAGCAGCGCATGGCCGCGGACCGCATGGCCCACGAAAAACTCGATGAGGGCATTCGCGGCTTCAGCAAGGCCATCGAAACCCTCGAAGCCCAGCTGGCCCATCGCCTCGGTGAGCTGGAGGGTGAAGCGGCCTTCGCCCATGCCGCCCAGGAGATTTTTCTGCTCAACGATTTCGATGGTGATGGTTGCATCACCCGCGAAGAATGGCTGGGCAGCGATGCGGTCTTCGATGCCCTCGACACCGACCACGACGGCCGTCTTGCTCCTGAAGACGTGCGCGGTGGCCTGGGTGCGCCGTTGGCGGTTTCCGCCGCTGCCAGCAGCTAAGCCTGTTTTGCCCGCTGCTACCCCAGACTGGTCTGCTGATTCCACTCGGTTCTGCCCGTGAACGCTCTCGACACCATGCGCGCCCTCGCCGATCAAGGCGAAGTTCGTCAGCTTGAGCCGGGGGAAAAGGTTTTCAGTGCTGGAGAACCTGGCTCCTGCATGTTCGGAGTTTTAGAAGGCAGGGTCCAGCTCAGCTGGAATGGCGATGCCGGCCACGAGGAGATCGAAGCGGGCGATGTCTTCGGAGCCGGGGCGCTGGTGACATCCGATCACCGCCGTTACGGCGATGCCAAGGCCCTGACCGCGTGCCGGATCTTGGTGATGAACAGGGAGAAGTTCCTGTTTGCCGTTCAGGAGGCCCCGATGTTCGCGATCGAATTGCTCGGCTCGATCGACAGTCGCCTCCGGCAGCTCAAGGATTGCCTGAGGCGCTGAACAACAAGCGGCGGATCACGCGCTGGGCAATATCGCCGTAGCCCATCTCGCCGGAGAGGATCTGAGCGATGCGACGGGGAGCGGTGGGGCGCTTGATCCCCAGTTGGTAGCCGAGCTTCGGCACCCGATAAAATACCTGGGCGATCCGTCGTCCCCAGGCCATCGACTGGCCCCATTCCCGCCGCATCGTGCCGGTGTATCCCGCCAGGGCTGCCCCGTCGCCCGACAGCCAGTCGTCGAGGGAGGCAGCGGCTCTGGTGCCACTGAGCAGGGCAGGCCTGAGCCCCTCGGCCAGGAAGGGATCACAGAGCGAGGCCGCATCACCGACGACCAGCACACCAGGACCGTGCAGTCGGTGGTGGCCATCCCAGACCCGCAGGGGCCAGGACCGGCGCACACCGGCGTCAGCCGCGCAACCGAGGCTGGGCAACAGCGCAGCCATCACCTCATCGGCATTGGCCAGATCGCGTCCCAGGAACGTGCCGACCCCGATGCTGTAGCCGCCTTGACGGGGAAAGGCCCAGCAGAAGCCATGGCGCACCAGTCCGAATTCAAAGCGAGCACTGTTGGGATCGGCAACAACTCCCTCCACCTCCACCGAAAGGGCGGAGGCGTAGCGGGGCTTGAGGGCTCCGAGGCCCAGTGGAGCGTTGAAGCGACTGCGGGCCCCGTCGGCGATCACCACGGCACGGGCGAGCAGGGTGCTGCCCTGCTCGGTCCGCACGCGCCAGTGCTCGCCGCTCGGCTCGATCGACACCACCGGCGTGCCCTCGAGTAGATCGGCACCAGCCGCCACGGCTTTGGCCGCCAGAAAGGGATCCAGCACGGAACGGCGCACGATCCAGAACGGTGATTCGCCAGGAAGTTCCGCCACCACGGGATCCTCCAGGCACCAGGTGAAGCGCACCTGGTCGATCACCTGATCGACAGCAGGGCGAAGATCGAAGGGGAACCACTTCTGCACTGACGCGGCCATGCCACCGCCGCAGGGCTTGCCGCGGGGTTGGCGGAGGGCTTCAAGCAGCTTCACCTGGCGGCCCCGGGCCGCCAGGTGATAGGCCGCCGCTGAGCCGGCGACACCAGCCCCAACGACGATCACATCGGCGTCAAGCTGGCTCAAACTTTGAGAATGTCGCGTTCCTTCTCACTGAGATGCTTCTCGAGTTCGGCGATGGTGCGGTCGGTGATCTTCTGCACCTTCTCCTGTTCATCGCGGCTTTGATCCTCGGAGAGGTCACCGTCCTTTTCCTGTTTCTTGATCTGGTCGATCGCCTCACGACGAATGTTGCGCAAGGACACCTTTCCCTCTTCGGCGTACTTGGAGGCAAGTTTGCAGAACTCTTTGCGGCGATCTTCGGTCAAAGGCGGAATGTTGATCCGGATGACCTTGCCGTCGTTGTTGGGCGTGAGCCCCAGATCACTCATGGCGATGGCCTTTTCAATCAGGGCCATCGAACCACTATCGAACGGCTGGATCTGGATGGTCTGGGAATCTGGGGTCGAAAGTGTAGCCAGGGAACGCAAAGGTGTTTCGGCGCCGTAATACTCGACCGAGAGCTTGTCGAGCAGGGAAGGGTTGGCACGGCCCGTGCGGATTGTGTTGAAGGTGCGCTGGGTGGCTTCCACCGACTTGCGCATGCTCGCTTCGATATCCATGTCCATGACGTTGCAATGGGGAGAAAGCCGGAGCTAGCCGGCGGGAGTGATGCTGGTGCCGATCGGCTCGCCGGCGACCGCCCTGCCGATATTGCCCTGACCGAACAGATCGAAAACAACGATCGGGATGGAGTTGTCCTTGCAGAGGGCGATGGCTGTGCTGTCCATGACAGCCAACTCACCGCTGAGCACATCCTGAAAGGTGAGGGTGTCGTAACGGACGGCATCCGGGTGATGGGCCGGGTCCCGGTCGTAGACGCCATCCACCTTGGTGGCTTTGAACACCACATCGGCGTTGATTTCGGCGGCCCTCAACGCTGCTGCGGTGTCGGTGGTGAAGAAGGGGTTGCCGCAACCAGCCCCGAACACCACCACACGGCCCTTCTCCAGGTGGCGAATGGCCCGACGACGGATGTAGGGCTCCGCCAACTCCTGCATGTCGATGGCGGTCTGCACCCGGGTGGCCACACCCACGCGCTCCAGGGCATCTTGCAGGGTGATCGCGTTCATGACTGTGGCCAGCATGCCCACGTAATCAGCCGTGGCACGCTCCATGCCGGCGGCCGAACCTTTAAGGCCGCGGAAGATGTTGCCTCCACCCACCACGATGGCCAACTGGGTGCCAGAGGCAACAACCTCAGCCACATCGCTGGCAATCGACTGCACGATGGCCGGATCGATGCCGTAGCCCTGATCTCCCATCAACGCTTCGCCGCTGAGCTTGAGGAGGACTCGCCGATAAGCCATCGGGTTCAGCGCTCGGCTCGTTCAAACGGCCGAACAGTAGCAACGCTCCGGCTCAATACTCGATACCGACCTGCGCTTTGATCCCCTTCTCGCGGAATGGGTGGCGCACCAGCCGCATCTCCGTGACCAGGTCGGCACGCTCCAGCAGGGCCGGCGGCGCCCCACGACCGGTCAAGGCCACATGGGTGAGCTCAGGGCGCCGGTCCAGGCCTCCAAGCACCTGATCAAGCTCCAGGTAGCCCAGTTTCAGGGCCACGTTGATTTCATCGAGCACCACCAGCTTGCGTTGGCCATCGGCCAGATGGAGCAGCGACTGCTGCCAGGCCTCCTGGACTAATTGCCGGTCCCTGTCGCGGTTCTGGGTTTCCCAGGTGAAGCCTTCCCCCAGCGACTGCCAGACCAGGGCATCGCCGAAGATCTCCAGGGCTTTGGCCTCTCCCGGCTGCCAGCCGCCCTTGATGAACTGGACGACGGCCACCCGCTCGCCATGGCCGAGGGTGCGCAACACCAGACCAAGGGCTGCCGTTGTCTTGCCCTTGCCATCGCCGGTGAACACCAGCACAAGCCCCTGCTCAAGATTGCGCTCCCCCACGCGCTGCTGCTGCACCTCCTTGCGGCGCTCCATCCGCCGCCGGTAGCCCTCGGCATCCGGCTCGGGTGCCAGTACCCCACCCGGGCCGAGCTCGGCGGCCTGGCGATCGAGTCCAGCGACGGCGGAATTGTGGTCAGCCATGGAATTCAAACGGGGATGGGCTGGTTGCACTCTGGCCGACTCAGGCCACTCGGCGCCTGGCCAGGGCCGCATCCACCGCCTGTTGCTGGTCGCGACGGGTGATCCAGTGGTGGTAGGTGCGGGTGTGAATCGTCACGGAGTGACCCATCATCCGGGCCGCCACGGTGTCAGGCAGGCCGATGTGGATCGTGCGCACGGCCCAGGCGTGGCGAAGGTCGTAGGGGGTGATCGGCAGGTCGTAGCGGCGGAACTGCTCGGCCACCCGGCGGCCCACCTGCTGGAGGGTGGTGCGGGTCAGATCGGTACGCACCGCCGGCAGGGCACCGGCTGCTTCCACCAGTTTCGGCAATTCGAAAAGCTCCACCCATTCGGGATGGAAGGGCCAGACCTGATGTTCACCGGTCTTGCTGGTGGGCAGCACCCGCAGTACGCGGTCGCCGCCTGGCGCCAGGGGGGAGAGATCGCAGAAAAACACCTCGTGGTTGCGCAGGCCATAGGTCGCCATCAAGCCATAGGCCAGCCGCCAGGCAGGGTTGGGGATCCGGGCCACATGCGCCTGGACGTCGTCATCGCTGGGCAGCTGGCGGAACTGGGCTTGATGGAGCCCGTAGCCACCGGAGCGTTCCCCCCAGTCCTCGGCGAGGGAGAGTCCCAGTTGGCGGCCAAGGGCGGCCAGGGCGGTGCCGCATTGCTGCCGGCTGCGGCTGGCCGCCGGATAGCTCTCCAACACCTGAAGGAAGAGATCGGGGTCGAGTTGCCGGTGCTGACGGGTGGCTGCCGCCAGCAACCGTCTCAGGTACGGGAGGTAGGCCCCCTGCCAGGTGGAGCGGCTGCCGGACGGATGGCGGCGGCGGCGTGGGTCAGCAAAGAAGCTGGCCTCGAAATGCTCGAGCACCGCCGCAGTTGAAGCCGCAGTTGAAACCGTGGATGGCTCCGACGTGGGCGGGCTGCTCGGATGGCTCCAGGCCTGCCAGTCGAAGCGCTGCTGCTGAAGCTGCTGCTGCAGGCGGCGCAGGTCGCGGCGGGCCTGGGTGAGGCCTGCCGCAGTGGCGGGTAAGCCGAGACTGATCCGCTGGACGGGAAAGTTGCCACCACCACGCCTGCACGGCAAGGGGCCCCGCAGCACCAGACGCTGGCCACGCCGCTCGAGCCGCAGGGACACCCCACTGGCGGCCAGCAAGTCGTTGTGCCGCCTCAGTTCCGAATCAAGCGCAACCTGGTCCAAAGCCGTTGCCGGGGCACGGCCGACCCTATCGATCCAGGCCAGGGGCGGCCAGGGGTCGGCGGGCGGCGTTACGCTCAGCGCTAATGAAGGAGTCGTTCGGGCATGGCCAGGGTCGGCGTGGTGCTGCTGAACCTCGGTGGGCCGGAGCGAATTGAAGATGTCGGCCCGTTCCTTTACAACCTGTTTTCGGATCCGGAGATCATTCGCCTGCCGATACCAGCCCTACAAAGGCCTCTGGCCTGGCTGATCAGCACCCTGCGCAGCGGCAAGTCACAGGAGGCCTACCGCTCGATCGGTGGGGGCTCTCCCCTGCGACGCATCACCGAGCAGCAAGCGCGCGAACTCCAGAGCGAACTGCGCCAACGCCACGTCCAGGCCACCACTTACGTGGCCATGCGCTACTGGCATCCGTTCACGGAGTCTGCTGTTGCCGATCTCAAGGCTGATGCCGTTGATGAGGTGGTGGTGCTTCCCCTCTATCCCCACTTCTCGATCAGCACCAGCGGCTCCAGCTTCCGGGAGTTGCAACGCCTCCGCCAGGCCGACCCGGAATTCAATCGGCTGCCGATCCGCTGCATCCGCACCTGGTACGACCACCCCGGTTATGTGCAGGCCCTGGCCGAACTGGCCGCCACCGAACTGAGGGCCTGCAACGACCCCCCTACGGCCCATGTCTTTTTCAGTGCCCATGGCGTTCCCAAGAGCTATGTGGAGGAAGCGGGCGATCCCTACCAGCAGCACATCGAAGCCTCGACCGCCCTGGTGATGGCCGAGCTGGAGCGTCAGCTCGGCCATCACAATCCCCACACCCTCGCTTATCAAAGCCGGGTCGGTCCGGTGGAGTGGCTCAAGCCCTATACCGACGAAGCCCTGGTCCGCCTTGGTGGCGAGGGCGTCAAGGAACTGGTGGTGATCCCGATCAGTTTCGTGAGCGAGCACATCGAAACCCTCGAGGAAATCGACATCGAGTACCGGGAGATCGCGACGGAAGCTGGAATTCAGAATTTCCGCCGGGTCCCGGCCCTCGATACCTACCCCACCTTCATCAAAGGCCTGGCCGATCTGGTCGAAACCGCCCTCGCTGGACCGGAGGTCAACCTCGATCAAGCTGCCAAGCTCCCCACCAAGGTCAAGCTCTACCCCCAGGAGAAGTGGGTCTGGGGCTGGAACAACAGCTCCGAGGTCTGGAATGGGCGGCTGGCGATGCTTGGCTTCTCGGCTTTTCTGCTTGAACTGATCAGCGGCCAAGGCCCTCTGCATGCCCTTGGCCTCCTCTAAGCCGGCACAACCGCTCACTCGATCCTGGAGATATCTTGCGGTGCATGGTCAAGAGCTGCCGCTAACGTCCACCCAGACCTTAATGTTAGCTCTCTAGATGAGTGCGTCCCTGCTGCCGTGACCCTCACGTCCGTTCCCACCACAAGCCAAGTTTCCGTCACGCAGTCGGAAGCTGATCAGGCTGCTGAAGTCCAAGCAGCGGTCCATCCCTTGCCGGTGACCATGAGCGGCGCCGAAGCCCTGATGGATGCCCTGCATCGTCACGACGTTCAGCACATTTTTGGCTATCCGGGCGGCGCCATCCTGCCCATTTACGACGCCCTGCATCAGGCCGAAGCCAAGGGCTGGCTCAAGCACATCTTGGTGCGCCACGAGCAAGGTGGCACCCATGCTGCCGATGCCTACGCCCGCTCCACCGGCCGGGTGGGGGTGTGTTTCGGAACCTCAGGCCCCGGCGCCACCAATCTGGTCACGGGCATCGCCACCGCCCAGATGGATTCGGTGCCGATAGTCGTGATCACCGGCCAGGTGAGCCGCGCCTCGATCGGCACCGATGCCTTCCAGGAAACCGACATCTTCGGCATCACTCTGCCGATCGTGAAGCATTCCTGGGTGGTGCGCGATCCAGCCCAGATCGGTCGGATTGTTGCTGAGGCGTTTCTGATCGCCTCCACCGGCCGGCCCGGTCCGGTTCTGATCGATGTCCCCAAGGATGTGGGTCTCGAAGTCTTTGCCTATGAGCCCGTCGAACCGGGCAGCGTGATTCCGAAGGGCTATCAGCTGGCAGCTCCACCCAGGCCCCAGGTCATTGACCAAGCACTTGAGCTCATCCGAAACGCCAGGCGGCCGTTGTTGTACGTCGGCGGCGGCGCGATCAGTTCTGGCGCCCACGAAGCGGTGAAGCGGCTGGCTGAACGCTTTGAGCTGCCTGTCACCACCACCTTGATGGGCAAAGGCTCCTTCGACGAACGCCATCCCCTGGCCGTGGGCATGCTGGGCATGCACGGCACGGCCTACGCCAACTTCGCCGTCACCGAGTGCGACCTGCTGATCGCTGCCGGTGCCCGCTTCGATGACCGCGTCACCGGCCGGATCGACAGTTTTGCGCCTCGCGCCCAGGTGATCCACATCGATATCGACGCCGCCGAAGTAGGGAAGGTGCGACTTCCCGAGGTGCCGATCGTCTCGGACGTGCGCCTGGCCCTTGAGGCCCTGTTGGCAGCCTCAGCCGATGAACCGGCCTCTCAGCGCACCAGGGCCTGGCTGGAGAGGATTGAGAGCTGGAAACAGCATTACCCCCTGAATGTGCCTGAAGAAAAGGGCGCCATCGCCCCTCAGGAAGTTCTGATCAGCTTGCGGCAGCTGGCACCGGAGGCGTTCGTCACCACCGATGTCGGCCAGCACCAGATGTGGGCGGCCCAGTACCTCAACAACCCTCCGCGCCATTGGATCAGCAGCGCCGGTCTGGGCACGATGGGATTTGGCTTGCCGGCGGCCCTTGGCGTGCAGGTGGCCCATCCCGGTGAGGCGGTGATCTGTGTGGCGGGCGATGCCAGCATCCTGATGAACATTCAGGAGCTCGGCACCCTGTCGCAGTATCAGCTGCCGGTGAAGGTCGTGATCATCAACAACGGCTGGCAGGGGATGGTGCGCCAATGGCAGGAAAGCTTCTACGGCGAGCGCTATTCCGCTTCTGAAATGGTGGCGGGCATGCCTGATTTCCCCGCCTTAGCCGAAGCCTTCGGCGTCAGGGGGGTTCTGATCACCGAGCGCTCCAGGCTTAAGGAACAACTGGCTGAAGCCTTCGCCCATCCAGGTCCCGCTGTGATCGACGTACGGGTTCGCCGCAACGAGAACTGCTATCCAATGGTCCCGCCTGGCGCCAGCAACGCCCAGATGGTCGGGCTGCCCAGCCATCCAGAACTCGCGATCGACACCACCCGCGCGTGCGGCTCCTGTGGATCGAGCACCGTCAGCGCCCATCTCTACTGTCCCAGCTGTGGCGCCAAGCTCTGACGCCCTCCTCTCCGCCAAGCACACGATCCCGTTCAATCGCCCAGATCCTGAGACTAGGCCTGGGCCTGGCCATGGCTTTGCTTGTTTTATTCGGCCAGGTTGCGGTGGTGGCTGCCGCCGAGGTCCTGCAAGTCCGGAGCGGAAACCTGTTGCAAGTCGGAGATCAGAACCGCAGCTACCCGGTGCGCCTGGGTTGCATCGCCGTCGATCCCGCTGATTCCCAGGCTGCCGCTGAGTGGTTGCGACAACGGTTGCCACGCCAAGCCCGGGTCAACCTTCGTCCGCTGGGCTCAGAGTCGGGTGTGTTGATCTCCCAGGTGACCCTTCTCTCCAGCGGAGATGATCTCGGTTCAGGCCTGGTGGGAGCTGGCCTGGCCAGGCGCCTCTCCGCTGAGGCGGCACCGCTGGCCTGCCCCGACCCCAGCCCAGCAGAGCTGACAACCCAAACGAGACAGGAATGAGTCTGAATCGCACGGCCAAAGGCATCGTGCTGGTGCCAAGCCTGCTTCTGGGTGGGGCCTTTCTCTCCGCAGGGGTTTGGCTGCAGGGTGAGGCCGCTGCCAACCGCACTCTGGCCCTGGCGCTGGGTGGTCTGCTGCTGGCAGCCGGGTTGTTGACCCAGCTTCTGCCCGAACCGCCCCAAGCCAGCCCAGAGCCGACGCAGGGGCAGAGCGAGCAGAGCAGCCCCACAGATGAGTCACAGCCATGAGCCGAGCAGGCCTTGGCTACCGAAACGGCCGATAGCCGCCCCTCTACCCTGCCAAGACAGGTTGCGACAACCATGACCACAGGTGGGGATGCTCCCAGTCCCAGCACCGTTGAAACGGGGACCAAGCCCTGGGCAGCCCGGCCGGGGGTCTGGGGGTTGGCCGCCAGCTTGGTCGGGGTGCAAGCCCTGGTGGCCAGCGGCGCTCTCAGTGCCCAGGTGCTAGTGCTCCTTCCCGCCAACGGGCCGGTGGCCAAGGGCAATGATGGGCTTCTGCGTGGGTACGCGCTGGCCATGGATGAAGCCAGAGCGTGTGACGCCAGAACCCCGTCAACAGAACTGGGATGGTTGCCGGTAGGTCAGGATCCCAGACCGCTGTTCGAGGGCAGAACCACCCCGAAACTGTTGGTGGCACCGGCGGCCGTGTCGATGCTTCCCTACGGCCTGCTAGCCCAAGACAGAAGGATCAACGTGCTGTTTCCGCTGCAGCGCGGTGACTCACTCCAACGACTGCCCGGCCAGCTCGGGGCCGATTGGCTCTGGCCCGTGTCGCCGGCCCGGAGCCTGGAAGCAGACCGATTGGCCCGGGGTCTGCTTGAGCAGGAGAAAGCGAAGGTGATGATCATCCATGACGGCAGCGTCGAACAAAAGGCCCTGGCCGATCGCTTCACCGAGACGCTCGCAGGAGGCGGCGGATGGGTGGTGGGTCCCACAAATGCTCCCCTCGCCGTCCCCAAAACCGACAAGGAAGCGATCGAACAGCTGAGTGAGGATGTGGATTGGTACAAGCCCCAGTCCCTGGCCGTGATGGCAGCTCCGGGGGGTGCTCTGGCCAAGGCCGTACTCAGCGCCCAATGGCCCGCCAACTTGACCCTGGTCTGGCCCTTTCCCGTCAAGGAGCCGCTGGCGACGGCCCAGCTGGGAGTTGAACCGCTCAGCCAGGGAGCTGGCTGGAGCCGCTTTGCGAAGGCTTTCCAGGCCCGTTTTGGCTTTGAACCAGGCCTGGTTGAAGCGGCCGGTTACGACACCGGCCAATTGGCCGTTCTGAGCGCCCAGGTTGGAGGCGATGACGGCCGTTGGCAGCTGAGCTGGCTGGATCCAAAGGCTCCTCAACTTGAGCTTTGTGCTGCCCTCAAAGCCCTTGGAAGTGGCTCGCCGCTGGCTGTCAAAGGCGCCGGCAGCCGCCTGGACCTATCCCCTGGCCTCTCGCCAACCGGAGAGATCCGCCTGACACCGCTCGCACCCGCCGTTCAACAGGCGGAAGGCTGAACGAAACGGGGAGCCGCGCCACCCTGGGAATCCGCTTGTGGGCTCACTTGAGCCAGTTGCCAAACCAGGACCGCATACGCGCTGTAGCGAACAACGCTGAACACAGCCAACGCGACGCAGAGAGGGCAATGGCTCAAACCCATGGAGATCGCACCACCGAGCCGCTTCAAGGTCCCCAAGCTTGGCAGTGGGCAAGCGGATCCGAGGGCGAGCTGCTGAAATGGTCGAGAAGTGACATCCCTTGACGGGCAGGCAGCGTGCTCCGGCTGAGCGAACTCAAGCTGCCACTTGATCACAGCGACGGCGATCTGCGTCAAGGGGTGCTGAAGCGCCTCGGAATTCCCAGTGAAGACCTGGTCGATCTGCGCGTGGTGAAGCGCAGCGTCGACGCCCGCAAGCGTGAGGCCATTCAATTCAGCTACAGCCTGGATCTCGAGCTGCGCGATCCAGATCGAATCCTGAAGCGCTTTCGCCGCGACCCCCAGCTCAAGCCCAGTCCGGACACGACCTACCGGTTCGTGGGCCATGCCACGGCGCAAGACGGCGGCAACGCCCTGCGGCCGATCGTGATCGGGGCTGGGCCCTGCGGCTACTTTGCTGCCCTGCTGTTGGCCCAGATGGGCTTCCGCCCCCTGCTGCTGGAGCGTGGCAAGCCGGTGAAGGAGCGCAGCGCCGACACCTTCGGATTCTGGCAAGGAAAGCGGCCGTTCGACCCCGAATCCAACGTGCAGTTCGGCGAGGGTGGAGCCGGTACTTTCTCGGATGGAAAGCTCTACAGCCAGGTGCGCGATCCCCAGCACCATGGCCGCAAGGTGCTGGAGGAGTTGGTGGCCTGTGGTGCCAACCCCGACATCCTCAGCCTGCATCGCCCCCACATCGGCACCTTCAAGCTGGCCACCGTGGTGCGGGGGCTGCGCTCCCGGATCGAAGCCCTGGGTGGCGAAATCCGCTTTCAGTGCAAGGTCGAGCAACTCGAGACCGTAATGGCGACCGACTCGGGCACCCAATCGGAGCTCCAGCGTGTGGTGGGGGTGCGCCTGGCTGATGGCCAGGTCTTGCCAGCCGATCAGGTTGTGCTGGCCGTCGGTCATAGCGCCCGCGACACTTTCGCCATGCTGCACCGCCAGGGTGTGGCCATCGAAGCCAAGGCGTTTTCGATCGGGCTGCGGATCGAGCATCCCCAACCGATGGTCGACCAGGCTCGCTGGGGGGCCTTCGCCGGCCATCCACGTCTGGCCGCTGCCGAGTACAAGCTTGTCCATCACTGCCGCAATGGACGAACCGTCTACAGCTTCTGCATGTGCCCAGGGGGCCTGGTGGTGGCCGCCGCCTCCGAAGCAGGCCATGTGGTGACCAACGGCATGAGTCAGCATTCACGCAATGAGCGCAATGCCAACAGCGGCATCGTTGTGGGGCTGGAGCTCAGTGACCTGGCTCCATTCGGCTCTGGGCCTGGGGATCCCCTGGCAGGGGTGGCGTTCCAGCGTCACTGGGAAGCCAGAGCCTTCGCTCTCGGCGGTAACAGCTATCGGGCCCCCTACCAAAGAGTTGGTGATTTTCTGGGCAAGCAGACCGTAGGCAAACAGAACAAAGCCAAACAGACAAACGACAAACAGACAAACGAAACGTTTGGGTCGAAACCCAAGCTCAGGCCAGAACCATCACATCAGCTTGTTCCACAACCCTCCTATGAGCCGGGGGTGATCTCAGCCGATCTGGGTGATTGCCTGCCCGACTTTGTGACCGAGGCCATCCGCGAAGCATTGCCAGCGTTTGAGCGCAGCATTCCTGGCTTCAGCAGGGCTGACGCCCTGCTCACGGGAGTGGAGACACGTACCTCCTCTCCCGTGAGGATTCCCCGCGGGGAGAACCTGGAGAGCCTGAATACCCTGGGGCTCTATCCCGCCGGCGAAGGAGCTGGCTATGCCGGCGGCATTCTTTCGGCGGCGATCGACGGGATCAAGGTGGCAGAAGCTCTTGTGCTCACTCGTCTTCTTCTTCAGCGCCAAAGGGGACCAGGCGAATCTGCTTGCGACCTAGTTTGATTTCAAATTCATCGCCTGGCTTGAGATCCAGCAAGCTGGTGTAGGCCTTGCCTACCAGCAAATTGCCATTGAACTGAATTTTGGTGGTGAAGCTGAGCTTGCGTCCCCCCTTGCCGACCTTGGAGCCAAGACCAAAATCCACACCCTTGGCGTTGAGGAGTGCTTCATAGAAGGCGGTGAAGTTCAGGCGCTCACTGCCATCTTTCTTAGCTGAGACATAGCCACAGGCGCGAACAATATCAGATTTGCCCACGTCCCCCAACTCTTTGACTTTAGCGAGCAGATCGTTACCGGTAAGCATGTTGTTTCAGTTGACGCATAAACTTTATTGTATAAGGCAGTCGTCCATCTGGCAAGTTTTCGCAATGATTTCCCGGCCTGCTCAAGTGATCCCAGCGATCCCAGTGGGCATGATCCAAACAGTGCAACAAGTCAAAACAACGCGTCAATGCAGCCAGCGCATGCATGACGGCTGCAGCACTGAATGATCAGAACGCAGGCAACGCTTCGGAGCGGTGTTCGGAAATGAATACTCAGCATCAAACATCGCCCACTTCGAATGATCAGCCTTGGGGTGATCAGCCTTGGGAGACAATGCCACTCCATTGCACCGCTTTGACCTGGTCGCGGCGCCAGGAATGGAACAGGAGTGCTTCCGCCACGGTGCAAAGAGGGCAGACCGTGATCTGGGACTCCAGCAGACCTTCGAACTGCAGTTGGCCAAGGGTCGCCGCTCGGATGTCCAGGCGGTAGCGGCCGGGTTCTGGATCCTCCAGCAGGGCCCCAGCGCGCGCCAACACGGCCAGAGGATCGGAGGACGCTTGCCGCTCCAGGCTTCTTGCCACCTGCAGGGCCACATCCGCCTGCACCTGATAGGCGGAGCCACTGATCGCCGGACCGAGGGCCACCAGAAGATCCTGACGACGACTGCCGAAGCTCTCCAGGTGACGAATCGCCTCGGGAAGAATGCGCCCCGCCACTCCTCGCCAGCCTGTGTGGCAGGCCGCCACCCGTCCGCTGACTGGATCGGCCATCAGCACCGGCGTGCAATCCGCGCCACAAACCCACACACTTTCGCCGCCGCCCAAGCTGAACAGGCCATCGGCCTCCGGCCAGGGCTCTGCGCTGGCCTGATCCGACCCCAGCACCACAGCACTGTGGATCTGGCGGGTCCGGTGCACGCTCACGCCGGCGCTGATCGCTGCTGACAGCTCTCGAGGACCACGCCCCGCCCACTGGCGTGTGAAGAAAGCATGTTCGAAATCCGCTAGCAGGTCGGCCTGCAGAAAGGTGCCGCCGTAGGTGCCGACCCAGGTCCAGCCCGGCAGGTTGTTGAAGCCCAGATCGGGCCGATCGAATGGGGGTTCGAGGGCTTCAGCCACTCAGAGTTCCGGCAAGTCACGCAGCAGCCAGAAACCATCGAAACGCTCCGAATCAGGATCGCTTTGCACGGCAATGAACTGCATCCCGTGGGCCTCGGCTCGGGACGCCTCGAAGGCCTTGCTGGCGGCGTCGGCTTCGGCCTGATCCACGGCGCCAAGCAGCCAGCAATTCTCCAGGCTCGCCTCAAGCAACAGCGAGGAGGCACCAATACGCAGACGCACCGGTTCGAGTCCGGCCATCCAGCCGGCGATGGCCAAGGCCCGGCTGGCACTGAACAGGCGAATGCCGGGAACCACAGCCTGATCAGCCAGTCCATCGGGCAGGCGCAGCAGCCCATCGAAGCCAATGTCCCAGTCGGCGGCCTCCCGCAGCGCTACCGCCGGCAGGGTGGCCCAGCTCCAGTTGTCACCCCTGACCGATTCGGGCAGTTGCACCGGAGGCTGAGGTACCGGTACCGGCACCGGAGCCAGGGGACCGGCCATGTAGCCCGGTTCTGCGGGATAGACCTGAAGCTCCCGTTCGCGCAGCCATTCGACCAGGGCATAACAGCGGCGACTGGGCACAACCTCCAGCCCGATCGCCTCGGCCGCCCTTTGCACCATGGTTCGCATCGAAGCGCGCCAGCAGCGAAGTCGGCGAGGTGTGCGGTACCCCTCCAGTGCAGCGGCGGCGATCGCCTCAAGCAGGGCTTCCTGGAGCCAGATCGAATTGACGCTGCTGGCGGGACAGAGCTTGACCCAACGGAATCCGGCATCGCTGCCGGCAAAGGTCGGCGTGGAGCAGATCAGAAGCTCCCAGCGTTTCTTGCCATCGGCCTCCATGACGGGGCGTGAGTAGTAGTCGAGTTCCCAGTCAGCGGCGACTGCAACGGAGAGGGCGCTGCTCATCCGGCGGTCTGCTCCTGCTGGCGCTTGGCATTGCGGGCTCTCGAGGCCCGGTCCTCGGCTTCCGCCATCACCTTGTCCTTGTCAATCAGCAATTCGCCGGGCTGGTTCTCAAGCAACGCTGTGCTCAGGCCGATGCGGCCCCGGGAGGGATCGATCTGGGTGATCAGTGCCTTGAGGCGATCGCCATGGCCAAACACCTCGCCCAGCTCCCTCAGGCTCCCGCCGGTGACGGAAGAACGGTGCAGCAGGCCGCTGACACCACCGAGATCCACGAACAGGCCATAGGGCTTGACCGCCACGACCTGACCTTCGACCAACTGCCCCACCTCCAATTCCTGAAAGCGAGCCGCCGTGGTTGCACGCTTTTCCGAGAGCACCAATTTGCGGGTCTCGAGGTTGACCTCCAGGAAAGCAACGCCCAGGGACTGACCCACCAGCTCATCGTGCGACTCGCCCCGCAGCAATTGCGAGCGCGGAATGAAAGCCCGCAGCCCTTCGAGATCACAGGTCACGCCGCCGCGGTTGAAGCCACTGACTTTGACCTGAACGACCTTGCCGTCCTTCTCCATCTGTTTGACGTGCTCCCAGCTCTGACGCAGGGCGAGGGCGCGGGCACTCACCGTGACCATGCCATCGGCGTTCTGTTCCCCGGTGACGAGCACTTCGACCGCAAGCCCCTTGGGGAAGCGTTCCTTGACATTGACGATCACCCCAAGGCCGCATTCGCCCTTCGGCATGAAGCCGGGCGCCTTGCCACCGATGTCGACGTAGACCCCATCGCTCTCGACGGTGATCACCACGCCCTTGACCACTTCACCGGTGGCGCCCACTGGTTCGTTCTCATCGAGAGCGGCCAGGAACGCCTCTTCATCAAAGTCGAACTCATCGACCGTGCGGGCCGGCCGGGCAGAGGATTTCACAGCGCCTTCCTCTGCTCCGGCAGCCCCACCCTTTCCGGCAGTAGCCCCGCCCTTGGAACGGCCCGGACCCAGCAGGTCGGCCATGGTCAATCCTTCGAAGCTGGCCGTCTCGAAGCGTTCGTCATCGGAGAGCAGTGCCGCTGCGCCACTGCTGGCTGAGGCAACGGCCTTGCGGGGCGCATCGGGTCGGGCCGGTTCAGTGGCTCGTTCCTTCTGTTCCAACACGTGGGGGCTGGCGGCAGAGCCCAGACCTGAATCAGCGCTGGCGGCGTTGGCAACGGTTGCCGGCTCCTCTTCCTTGCGGCTGAGATGGAGCAGCTGCAGCGGTTTGCGCAGGGGAGTCTGGGGCTGGAGACGGCTGGCGGAAGGGGGAACGGGCCGCAGCGATTCCCCCTGGGGCTGCTGCGTTGACTGCTGCTCGGATCCGGCCATGGTCCCCACGGAACACTGGTAGTTCCACACTGTAAGGATCACGAGCTCGGAGACCTTCAGCCATGGCAAGCGCTGCCCCAGGCGATGGTGCCGCCTCAGCCGATCCTGCCGGGACGAAACCGCAACGGGCCCTTGAGCGGCTCAGCTGGCCTTCGGTGCAAAAGGCCGCAGCGCACCCAGGCAGCACCGTGATCTGGCCGTTCGGGGCAATCGAGCAGCACGGTCCCCACCTCCCCCTGGGAACCGATGCGCTCTTCGCAGAGAGGATTCTCGAGGCGGTGCTCGATAGCCTGCCCGCCGACCTGCCGATCTGGCGTCTTCCGCTCTCCAGCATTGGCTTCTCGCCGGAGCATCGGGGCTTCCCTGGTACCCTCAGCCTTCCTGCTGAAACTGTCATCGCCCAGGTGATGGCCGTTGGTGAGGATCTGGCGGCCACCGGCTTCAAGCGGTTGCTGTTGTTCAACGCCCATGGCGGCCAGATCGCCCTGCTGCAGGTGGCAGCGCGGCAGTTGAGAGCCAGCCGGTCCTCCCTGGCCGTGCTGCCCTGCTTTCTCTGGAGCGGACCACCGGGGCTGGACGCCCTGGTGCCCGAACCCGAACGCAGCCAGGGGCTCCATGCCGGCCTGGCTGAAACCAGCCTGATGCTGCACCTGGCCCCCGAGCTTGTAGGAGCCGAGCGGCCGGTGGATGGCCAGCTCGATGGCTGGGGAGCTGGGGGTGGAGCAGGCGGTGGGAAACCCCCACCGCCTGGGTGGAGCCTGGAGGGGGCTGTACCCACGGCCTGGCTGACAGCGGATCTCTCCACCTCCGGGGTGATCGGTGATGCCCGCGGCGCCAATGCCCAGCTGGGTGAAGCCCTCTTCAACACGCTGGTGCACGGCTGGAGGCAGCTACTGGAAGGGCTCCTCAGCAGCAGCTGGCCCCCGGGGGATTGAACCGTTTCGTCCCATGATGGTTACAGTTGTGATCTTCACTGACTTCCTGGTTGCCATGCCCGTTGCCGAGAGCACCACGGACCATCTCGACACCCCCCTTCTGGACACCCTTCCCGACTTCACCACCAGCGCCTACAAGGACGCTTACAGCCGCATCAATGCCATCGTGATCGAGGGGGAACAGGAAGCCCACGACAACTACATCTCGCTGGGCACCCTGATTCCAGATCAGGCCGAGGAGCTGGCGAAGCTGGCCCGCATGGAGCTCAAGCACATGAAGGGATTTCAGGCCTGTGCCAAAAATCTCAGCGTCATCGCCGACATGCCTTTCGCTGCTCGCTTTTTCTCACCGCTGCATGGCAATTTCCAGACTGCCCTTGCCGAAGGCAAGGTGGTCACCTGCCTGCTGATCCAAGCGCTGTTGATCGAAGCCTTCGCGATCGCCGCTTATCACATCTACATTCCCGTCGCCGATCCCTTTGCCCGCAAGATCACCGAAGGAGTGGTGAAGGATGAGTACACCCACCTGAATTACGGCCAGGAATGGCTCAAGGCCAATCTTGAGGCCAGCCGGGCTGAGTTGGAGGTTGCCAACCGCCAAAATCTCCCCCTGGTTCGCCAGATGCTGGATCAAGTGGCCGCCGATGCTGCCGTGATCGGCATGGAGAAGGAAGGTCTGATCGAAGATTTCCTGATTGCCTATCAAGAGGCCTTGGGCGAAATCGGCTTCAGCAATCGCGAGATTGCCCGCATGGCCGCCGCTGCTCTGGCAGGCTGAACACCTCGCTTCAACCATAGTCTCGAAGCCAAACCATGGCCCTGATCCGTCGGGGCCATGGTTCTGTGTCTGCGGCAGCGATGTATCGTGCGCAACCAAGCGGCTCCAAGACCACGGTCTCTCTGCAAAGGGTTCGCTTCCCAAGGGTTCGGTTTTTATGTTCGGTTTAATTGGCCACTCGAGTAATTTCGAGGAAGCGCGTCAGAAAGCCCGCGATCTCGGCTACGAGGAGTACGCCGATGGCGATCTCGACATGTGGTGCAGCGCACCGCCTCAGATTGTTGAAACGCTGAGCATCACCAGCGCCACGGGCCAGACCATCGAGGGCAGCTACATCGATTCCTGCTTTGTACCGGAGATGTTGTCTCGGTTCAAGACGGCGACTCGAAAGGTGCAGAACGCCATGGAGCTGGCCCAGAAACAGGACATCGCCATCACGGCACTGGGAGGGTTCACCTCGATCATCTTCGAGAACTTTGATCTCTCCAAGTTCCAGCAGATTCGCTCCACCACGCTGGAATGGGAGCGCTTCACAACTGGCAACACCCATACCGCCTGGGTGATTTGCCAACAAGTTGAGATCAACGCCCCTTTGCTTGGAATTGATCTGAGTACGGCCAAAGTTGCCGTGGTTGGCGCTACCGGTGACATCGGCAGCGGTGTCTGCCGCTGGCTGCAACAGAAAACCGGCGTTGGCGAGCTGCTGCTGGTGGCCCGTCACCAGCAGCGGCTGCTCGATCTCCAGACCTCCCTTGGAGGTGGTCGCATTCTTGCGCTTGAGGAGGCACTTCCGGAAGCTGATGTGGTGGTTTGGGTGGCGAGCCTTCCCCAATCACTGACCATCGATCGGGAGACCTTGAAAAAGCCTTGCCTGATGATTGATGGGGGCTATCCCAAAAACCTTGACAGCAAAGTGGCCGGCACCGGCATTCACGTTCTCAAAGGCGGAATCGTTGAATTCTTCAGCAACATTGATTGGAAGATGATGGCTGTGGCTGACATGGAGAATCCCCAACGCCAAATGTTTGCCTGTTTCGCTGAGGCGATCTTGCTGGAATTCGAAGGTTGGCATACCAATTTCAGCTGGGGGCGCAACCGCATCTCCATCGACAGCATGCAAACCATCGGCCAGGCCTCCATGCGCCATGGCTTCAAGCCCTTGGGGCTCAATCCGGCGACTCTTCCCCTTCTGGCCAGCACGGCTCACTGAAACAGACGCCCTGAACGTTTCCCACTCCCCTGCTTTCGCCGATGGCCCGACGACCCTTGCTGGAATTCGAAAAGCCCCTGGTGGAGCTTGAGGAGCAGATTGAGCAGATCCGTCAGCTCGCCAAGGATTCTGAAGTCGATGTCAGTCAGCAACTCCTCCAACTCGAAACCCTGGCCACCCGCCGGCGCGAGGAAATCTTCAGTGCCCTGAGCCCCTCCCAGAAGATTCAGGTGGCCCGCCATCCACAGCGGCCCAGCACGCTCGATTACATCCAGGTCATCAGCGAAGAATGGCTGGAATTGCATGGCGACCGCCGTGGCTCTGATGACCAGGCGCTGGTGGGGGGCATCGGCAGAATCGGCGACCAACCCGTTGTGCTGCTCGGCCACCAGAAAGGACGGGACACCAAGGAGAATGTGGCCCGTAATTTCGGCATGGCCTCACCGGGCGGCTATCGCAAGGCCATGCGTCTGATGGACCATGCCGATAGGTTCCGCCTGCCGATCCTCAGCTTCATCGATACTCCCGGCGCCTATGCGGGTGTGTTGGCAGAGGAGCAGGGCCAGGGAGAGGCGATTGCCGTCAATCTGCGGGAGATGTTTCGCCTGCGGGTTCCGGTCATCGCCACCGTGATCGGCGAAGGGGGGTCCGGCGGCGCCCTCGGCATCGGTGTCGCCGACCGCCTGTTGATGTTTGAGCACAGTGTCTACACCGTGGCCAGCCCGGAAGCCTGTGCCTCGATTTTGTGGAGAGATGCCTCCAAAGCGCCGGCAGCGGCGGCGGCACTGAAAATCACCGCCGCCGACCTGCTTCAGCTCGGGGTCGTCGATTTGGTGCTGCCTGAACCCTCCGGAGGCAACCACTGGTCACCGGTCCAGGCGGCCAACACCCTGCGTGAGGCCTTGCTGGAGCAGTTGACCGAGCTCAAGGCGTTGAGCGAATCGGAGCTGCTGAAGCAGCGCTACGACAAGTTTCGGCGCGTCGGTCGCTTCATTGAGGCAGAGGCCACAGATTCTTCGCTAAGCACTTAAAATTCTTACGGTACGTGTTGATTTTCTGAAACCTTGGCTGAAGCCGTGTCTGAAAGTGTGTTTGAAACGGTGATGGTTTGCCTGCTGTCCTGATCACCGGTGCCTCAAGGGGCATCGGTGCTGCTGCAGCAAGACGTTTTGCAGGTGCTGGCTGGGATCTTTTGCTCTTGGCCCGTTCCAGCTCCGAACTTGACGACCTGGCTGAATCGCTGCGATCCTGCGGTCGTCAAGTTGGGGTCGTCTCGGCCGATCTCAGCGTGCCTGAATCCATTCAGCGATCCATCCAGGAATTGCTTTCCTTTGGCATCACACCCAGGGTCGTGATCAACAATGCAGGAGCCGCTTACACCGGATCACTTGCCGAGATGACCCTCAAGCATTGGCAATGGTTGATCCAGCTCAATCTCACCAGCGTGTTCCAGGTCTGTCAGTCCGTTTTGCCGATTTTACGGCAATCGAAAGATGGCTTGATCATCAACGTGAGTAGCCATGCAGCCCGCAAGGCCTTCCCCGAGTGGGGGGCTTATTGCACATCAAAAGCTGCGCTCGAAGCCTTCAGCCGATGCCTCTCCGAGGAGGAACGTGGTAATGGCGTTAGGGTCAGCACCCTGACGCTTGGTGCGGTTGACACCCCCCTCTGGGGTACGGATACCGTCCATGCCTCCTTCGACACCCGTGCCATGCTTGCAGCAGATCAAGCGGCTGAAGCCCTGCTGTTTATGGCTCAGCAACCTTCTTCCCAAGTGGTCGAAGATCTGACCCTCATGCCCGCCACTGGCGCGCTCTAACTTCTCCCATGACCTCCACTCTCCCGACCAATCCCTTTTCCCTGGCCAAGACACCGGAGGTGGGACCTGCCCCCGTGAGCCTCCGCATTCGCGAGCGCCTCCAAAACTCCGGGGTATCCTTCTTCGCCAATGACAACATCGCCGACCATCTCCTCGATGGAGAGCTCGACCAGCTGGAGGTTGAGGTGGCTGGCAAGGTGCGGGAAATGCTGCGCAGCCTGGTCATTGATATCGACAACGACCACAACACGGAAGAAACGGCTGAACGGGTTGCCCGTATGTACCTCCACGAGGTATTCAAGGGTCGCTACCACAAGCAACCCAAGATTGCCAGTTTCCCGAATGTCAAAAAACTTGATGAGATTTACACCGTAGGACCGATCAGTATTCGTTCTGCTTGTTCCCACCACCTGGTACCCATCCTTGGCAATTGCTGGATTGGCATCAAACCAGGTGATCGGGTGATCGGTCTTTCCAAGTTTGCGCGTGTTGTTGATTGGGTGTTCTCAAGGCCACACATCCAGGAAGAAGCTGTCATGATCCTGGCTGATGAGATTGAACGTCTTTGCTCACCGCAGGGCTTAGCGATTTTGGTCAAGGCCCAGCACTACTGCATGAAGTGGCGTGGTGTGAAAGAACCCCAAACCAGCATGGTGAATTCCGTCGTTCGTGGAGATTTCCGCCACGA
Source organism: Synechococcus sp. SynAce01 (assembly GCF_001885215.1). Taxonomy (GTDB): domain Bacteria; phylum Cyanobacteriota; class Cyanobacteriia; order PCC-6307; family Cyanobiaceae; genus Regnicoccus; species Regnicoccus frigidus. Next base: position 2,728,708 of record NZ_CP018091.1, read on the forward strand.
CCCTAGTCTCAAGCAAGAATTCTTCGAGTTGGTGCGCCAACAGGAATCGATGCTGTCCACCTGATAGCAAGCTGACTCCAGAACGAATTCAAGCCTTTCTTGACGAGAGCGATTTTGAAGGCGAAAGCGTTCTTGAATCGCTCCAGCAAGACCTTATTGCAATGACAGGCCTTCCTTCAACAAGGAAGGCTTTTCATGTCTTGCTACTCTTGGCACTCAGCGCAGAGGACAGCTTTAGGGTTCAAACTGTTTGAATATAATATTTTCAATCCGGCCTATTTGATTGAATATGACCTTTTTGGATGCTATCATTTTGGATCTGACCTATTAGGACTAAACTGGCTAGAATCAAATACAATTTACAATTAAATCCAAGGAAAGGCCAAAGAAAGAGTCAAAGTTTGAATTGCAGCCGGCATTAGGCCGGTTCCACCGTTAAGGCTGAACAATCGGTCCCAGTGGTTTTGAGCTCTGCCGCTGTGTCGTCTCCCCGGATTGGATCACCGAAACAACCATCAATTGCTGGTCTAAATCGGCCGTTGTGACCACATAAGTGGTTCCTTCGGCGCCTTCGATCAGCTGCCAGACCTGCTGATCTGGCGCCAGGCGATACCAATGGAACTCTGATGTGGTGGCCGGAAGTGAGGCTGTCAGCACAGCTCCAACCAGCGCAGGGCCACTAAGCAGAACCTGCTCAACGGCTTTCATCTGTTGATCGATTCCACCCTCTATCGCCTGGTCGGCGCTGATGGCCTGGCGCAGGATTTTGATCTGCTGCTCCGGGTCTGTGCTCAATCCCGGCACGCACTGGAGGCTTCCGTTGACCAGCTGGCAGCCGGGCAGCATGCCCTGGGCGCTGGCGATAACAGGGAACAACAACAGGACCAGCAGGGCACGCGCTGGGGAACGAAAGAACAGGGTCAAGGCAGGCTGAGCGACGGGAGGGGTCGTGAGAATGTGGTTGGTCATTGGGCAATCCTGGCTCCCATCGCCAAACACTGCCACTTCTGAGGCTCGCATCAATCCAGGCCCGCCCCCTTGACGCTCTTCACCAGCTGGATTACCCGCGCGAGGTCCTTGTCCCCGGGGGCAAGTTCCAGCGAACTCGACGCATCGAGGCCATCGGGTTGGACCGCGCTCAGAACCGCACCCACCGTTTCCGGCGAAATACCGCCCGCCAGCCACCAAGGCACCCCAGGGCGGAAGCCTGCCAACCATTCGAGCGGGATCCGCCGGCCACTGCCGCCGAGCTGGCCCGGCACCCAGGCATCGAGCAGCACCGCTTCGACCACCCCGCTGTAGGCATGCACCTGGTTGAGGTCACTGGGCTTGGCGATGCGCAGGGCCTTCCAGAGGGGACAGCCCAGCAGGGTTGACAGTTGCACGCATCGCTCCGGTGTCTCCTGGCCATGCAGCTGAAGCAGCGCATGGCCGCCCTGCTCGGGGCGTAACGGATCAAGATCCCCGTCCTCCGGGTCTGCGACCACCAGCACACCCCGGCAGTGGGGGTTGGCACGCCCCATGGCCCCAAACAGGGCCGGGCGCTCCGCCGGATTCAACCAGCGGGGGGTACCCGGCACAGCAATCACTCCGAGGGCATCCACGCCGAGAGCCGCCACCGCCGCCGCCTGATCCGCTCGGCGCAGGCCACAGATTTTCAGCAACGGAGCAGGCACGGTGTGGATGGAGCGGAAGTGTTTCTAGGATCAGGCCTTGACGTCTTCAGGCTCTACCTGGGGCAGTAGCGGATTGAATCGCGTGGGCGAAGGATGGTTGCTGTTGAAGATTCGGGGCATTCCCCTGAGGATCCACCCCAGTTGGTTCGTGATCCTGGGCCTGGCCACCGTCAGCTTTGAGCAGCAGTACGGCGCACGCTTCGCCGGCCAGGCCTCCGTTCTAGGGCTCTGGCTGATGGCCCTGCTCACCGCCTTGCTGCTGTTCGTCTCGGTGCTGCTCCACGAACTGGGCCATTCCTTTGTGGCCATGGCCTACGGCGTCAAGGTCCGCAGCATCACCCTGTTCCTGCTTGGCGGTGTCGCCACGGTGGAGCGGGAATGCAGCACGGCCCTGTCAGCCCTGCAGGTGGCGGCCGCCGGTCCCCTTGTCAGCCTGGTGCTGGCCTCGGTCCTGCTGCTGGGCAGCCATTCGGTGTCCCATGCCTGGCCCCTGGCCGGTGAGGTGGTGCAGCAGCTCGGCGTCCTCAACCTGGTGCTGGGGCTGTTCAATCTCCTGCCCGGTCTGCCCCTCGATGGCGGCTTGATCGTCAAGGCCCTGGTCTGGCAATTCACCGGCAGCCAGCGCCGTGGCATTCAGGTGGCCGCCGGCATCGGTCGTTTCCTGTCGCTGATGGCGATCGGCATGGGCACGCTATTCGTGCTGCGTGGCGGCGGCTTCGGCGCCTTCTGGTTGATCCTGCTGGGCTGGTTCGGCCTTGGGGCTTCGCGCAACCAACTCCAGCAGCTCTCGCTGGAGGAGGCGATGCGCGAACTCAAAGTGGGAGACGCCGCAGCCCGTCGCTTTCGGGTGCTGGAATCTGATGCTTCCCTGCGGGACCTCAGCCAGCTGCGCCTCAGCGACGATTCCTCCCTGCCCGCTGACTGGGTTCTGATCTGCGACCGGGGGCGATGGCAGGGGGTGATTGACGACCAGGCCCTGCAGTCGTTGCCCGTGCAGCGCTGGGACGGCGAGCGCGTGGGTGATCATCATCAGCCGTTAGATAGCCTGCCCTCGATCACCAGCGGCGAACCGCTCTGGCAAGCCGCCCTCAAACTCGATGCCGACGGCGTCAACCGTTTGCTGGTGCTCAGCAATGCCGGGCTGCCCTCGGGCACCATCGAGCGCCCGGAACTCTCCGACGCCGTGTTGAAGCGCCTGGGCCTACGCCTGCCCGCGCCACTGATCGAAGCGGCCCGGCGGCAGGGGGCCTATCCCCTGGGGCTGGCCCTGGGCCAGGTGGCCCGGAGCATGGCCAACGCCGCACCAGCGGATCCAGACCCCGAACCACTCACAGCAGCGAAGCAGGCTCCGCTGGGCTGAGGCGGAAGCGCTGCCGGCGCGGCGCAATCGCCGCGAGCTCCTGGGGCTGCAAGGGCAAAATATCAAAGCCCGCAGGGGCTAACTGCCTTTCAGCGAAGCGGCGCAAGTGCTCTGCCAGTGCCGATCCGCTGAGCGGCAGGGGATCGAGCTGGGGTGGATCGGCAGCGAACACCTCCTGCCAGAGCTGACGACAAGGATCGAGCTGCACGCTGCCGTGCTGCAACAACTGGCCCTGTCTCCAGAGCTGGGCACTGCCAACCCGTTTCACCCCCTGGGCGGCATCCACCAGATCGGCCGCAGTGCTGCTGGCAAAACAACTGCTGGCCTGCAGGCTGACGGCCGCTTCCCCGAAGCGCAGGGGCTGCCCCAGCTCCTCCATGGCCTGTCGCAGCCAGTCAGTAGCGAGGCCGTAGGCCAAGGCGGGAGGCCGGGGGGCATGCGGCCAGAGCAGGGCATAGGTGAGACAGCCCCCATGCAGCACCGCCCGGCCGCCACTGGGCCGGCGCACGATGGCGATCCGCCCCTGCTCCTGCAGCAGGCGCCAGCTGGGCTCCACCCGGCGTTGGTGGAAGCCCAACGACAGGGTGGGCCGCGCCCAGGTGTAAAGGCGCAAAACCGGAGAACCTTCGCCGGCCACGAGTTGATCGAGAAGCCAATCGTCGATGGCCATCTGCCAGTCGCCTGTCCAAGTCAGCGGTGGAATCCAACGCCAGCGACGTGGCAGGGGAGGGGGGATGGTGGATCCTGGAGCCAATGGCCACCAACGCTCTAGGCCCAATCATGCCGTTGGAGCTTCTGCCCCTGATCCCGCTGGGCCTGCTGGCGGGGGTCTTCTCTGGCCTGCTGGGCGTCGGCGGCGGCCTGGTGTTCTCCCCAATCCTGCTGCTGCTGGGCCTCAGCCCCCACCAGGCCCTGGCCACCAGCACCCTGGCGATCGTTCCCACCACCTTGGGGGGCACCGTCTCCCACCTGCGGGCCGGCCGGCTGCCGCTGCGCTCTGGCGCCTGCGTCGGACTCAGCGCTGTGGCCAGCGGGCTGATCTTCAGCCGGCTGGGCGGGCTGCTGAGTGGCTGGCACCTGCTGGCCCTGCAGGCGTTGATGTATGGCCTGCTGGCCCTGACGATCGACCCGACCGAGAAGACCCTCAGCCAAAGCGAGGATCGCCCGGCCGCGGTGGCCGGCCTGATCGGGGTCGGGGCTGTCGGCGGCTTTGCCGGCGGACTCCTGGGCCTGGGCGGGGGCCTGTTGATGGTGCCGCTGATGGTGCGGGGCCTGCGCGTGCCGTTGCGCCAGGCGATCCGGCTCAGCACCCTGGCGGTGCTCTGCTCCAGTTCGGCAGCCTCGCTTCAGTTTCTGGCCGGTGAACGGGTCAACACGGCGATGGCCCTGCTGCTCGGAGGTGCTGCCGCGTTCTCTGCCCGTTGGTCAGCGGCCCGGCTCGACCGGGTCAGCGAGCGCAAACTCGCCTGGTCGCTGCGCTTGATCACCATGCTGCTGGCCGCCGACTCGGGCCGTCGCGCCCTCATGCTGGCCTTGGCGAATTAGGGCAGGGCATCCCAGAACGACGGATCGAGCTCAAAACCCAGCATCGCCGCCACCTGGCCCAGGCTCTGGCGACAACGAAGTCCGTGCAGGGCACTCCAGTCGTCGAGCAGGAACAGCCGGTGGGTGATCCACAGCTCAAGCGATTCCGGGGCAAAGCGGATGCCTTCGTTGCGGCTGAATCCATGGGGAAGCAGCATCGCCACATGGCGGCAGAGCTGGCCCGTACTGCGCTCCAGCACCAGCGGCAGCCAGGGATGGAGTGCATCGGCACGGAGACTCCAGAGCCGCAGCTCTGGCCATTCAGAGAGCTCGCGGGGATCTCCTTCAGGCCGGGGCCAGTCGAAATGGAGTTCCAGTTCGCCGGCCTGCTCCAGCAGCACAGCCGGTGGCAGATCATGCCAGTGCTGCAGGGGGCTTAGATCCAGGCGACGGATCTGGTCGGCATGGATCGTGATCGAAGTCGGGGAGGAAGCCATCAAGAGCTATGACAACCCACTGCCAGGACGTGGCGGGGGGCGGGATCGAGCTGAACAATGGTGGCGACATTTGTTATCGGTCGCCTGCCATGGTCACAACACTCAGTCAGGCAGAAGTGCTCATCGCCCTTGTGGTCGCCGCCCATGCCGGCGTGCTGGCCATTCGCCTCTGCGTCAGCCTCTACAACGCCTGATCGGCCGTTGGCCCTTGGCAGTGGGGCCTGGAGCTGCTAGAAGCAAACCACTACCGCATCGGTCCATTGGCCTCCGCGCAGCGTCTTGTGCCCCCAGGGGCGGATCAAACCAGAGTTTTGACGCGGAAACCCGAGGATCAAAGACGCGGACGGGGCAAAAGAGGTGACGCAGCCGGTGCCATCAAGGCCGTTCCCAGCCGCGTCTCCGCCTCCGCTCGGGTGGTTCCAATCCCGTCCGGTGAGCGGCAGGAGCTGCTCTGCAGCGTGATTGGCCTCACCGTCAAGCTGGGGATCGGCCTTGTTGCTGGCGTGAGTTTGACCCACCTGGCTTCGGCGTATCAGCAACGGCTCGACAGTCACAGCGAAGTCAGCGCCATCCTTGAGCTCGAAACGGCACGGCTGCGCCGGGCCCAGAACCGTTTCGACAAACTCTTTTCCACCGAAGGACAGGAACGGCTGATGCGCGAGCAGGAGCAGTGGATTGCTCCAGACCGTTTGCGCGTTGTCTGGGAAGCTCCCCAGCAACCGGCCAAGCTCCAATCCCAGCTCTGATCGAGCGGCCCAGACGCCAATCCTTCAGGGCTCCAACCATTTCCTTCTGTTGAATTCTCAGGGCCATGGCCCTCTGAAGACCACTCCCTGTCGTTAGGTAAGGGCAACTTGAAGTGAAGCGCCCGAATGGCGTCAGATCCGTCCCCTTCCTCCGGCACCGTGATGATCACCGGCTCCTCCTCGGGAGTTGGTCTCTACGCCACCAAGGCCCTGACTGATCGAGGCTGGCATGTGGTGATGGCCTGCCGCGATACCGCCAAAGCGCGGGCGGCGGCCACGGAACTCGGCATTGCCCAGAGCGCCGTCACCCATCTGCAGGTCGACCTCGGGGATCTCGAGAGCGTGCGCCGACTGGTTGATGCCTTCAAAAGCAGCGGTCTGCCACTCGATGCCTTGGTCTGCAATGCGGCCGTCTATTTGCCGCTGCTCAAGGCACCGCAGCGCTCCCCCCAGGGCTATGAGCTGTCGATGGCGACCAATCACTTCGGCCATTTCCTGCTGATCCAGCTCCTGCTTGAGGAGCTCAAGCGCTCCAATCACCCGTCACGCCGGCTGGTGATTCTGGGAACGGTCACGGCCAACTCCAAGGAGCTGGGTGGCAAGATCCCCATCCCTGCACCGGCGGATCTCGGCGACCTCTCCGGTTTCCAATCGGGATTCAAAGCCCCGATCGCCATGGCCAGCGGCAAGCCCTTCAAACCTGGCAAGGCCTACAAGGACAGCAAGCTCTGCAACATGATCACCACCCAGGAGTTGCACCGTCGCTTGCATGGAAGCAGCGGAATCGTGTTCAGTTCCCTCTATCCCGGCTGCGTGGCCGACACACCACTATTCCGCAACAGCTATCCGCTGTTCCAGAAGATCTTCCCCTGGTTCCAAAGGAACGTCACCGGTGGCTACGTCAGCCAGGAGCTTGCCGGGGAGCGTGTCGCCCAGGTGGTGGCCGATCCCGGCTTCGCCGTCTCCGGGGCCCACTGGAGCTGGGGTAACCGCCAAAAGCAGGGCGGCAAACAGTTTGTTCAGGAGCTCTCAGAAAAGGCCAGCGACCCCGGCATCGCCAGCTTGACCTGGGATCTCTCGATGCAATTGGTCGGTCTGGACTGATTGGTTCTGGGCTGATTAGTTCTGGGCTGGCTGGGTCTATTTTGATGGCCACCTCCAGCCCAGGCGCTCTTTGATTCACGCTTAATTGCACTTACTCCCAGTTTCATTCACCCTTCGTCGCTGAGAACCCTGATGCCCCGCCCGTTGCGCTGGATTCTTGGTCTGGTGGTCGCCGCCGGGCTGCTGCTGGGGGGAGCGCTGCTGATCCCCTTCGGCGATTGGCTCCCAGGCGGCACGGTGGCCAATGTTCCTAACCAGGAGGTGGTCAACGGCACCGCCTTCAACCGACTGTTCCCGGCACCGGTGGCAGGCGAGCAGTTGGTGTTCAGCCAGGAAAAGCGGGGGTTCAGCGAAGCCCGATTGAGGCGCGGAGGCGAGTTAGTGGCGCTGCTGGCCATCTCCGACACCACCACCGCACCGGAAGCCCGTGAGAAATTCGGGTCATCGCAGAACGCAGTGGCCGGCTGGCCCCTGGTGGAGCAAGGCAGCCAGGCCAGCGCGCTTCTGGTGGGCGGTCGCTTCCAGGTGAAGGTGATCGGCCAGGGCGACGGCCTCGACCTCCAGGCGCGCCATGAGCTGCTCGAAAGCTTCGATCTCACTGCCCTGGCCCGCCTCAGGCCCAGCCTCTCGCCCGTCTCTGCCCGTAAGGCCCCTGCCACTCCTGCGCCCGCAGCGATTGGATCCGCCCCTGCCCTGGCCAGCTGATGGGCCGCACCGTTCTCGAGCGTCTGGACCGTCTGCCCCGCCGTGATCTCACGGTGCTGGCCCTCAAGGGTCTCAGCACCCTGGTGCCAGGAGGCTGGACCAACATCACCAATGCTGACCAGCTGATCCAGGACGTGATCGGTGACACGGATCCCGCCCTGGTCGCCCGGATACGCGCCCGCGCCGATCAGCTGAGCCGGGCCCGCGCCGAGGGCTATGGGCGTGCCCTCAGCCTTTATGACGCCGTCAACCGTTCGCAGCACGCGGCCGGAGGCCTGCGGGTGCTGGCCAATCTGAGCGCCGGCTTGCCCTTGCTCAAGCGTCTGGCTGACGTGACGCCACCAGGCGACACTCTGCAAGCTGTGGACCTGAGCCTGAAGGTGGGCTCCGAGTTGCTGGCCTTCACCCAGGTGAACGGCCTGCCCGGCGACAGCTTCGGCGATTTCGGCGCCGCCCTGGCCGACTACGCCGGGGAGGCCCGGGTGCGGATGGCGGCCCTGATCTGCTTTGACGCGTTGCTACCGCTGGGTGACCAGGCCCTGCAGAAGCTTGACAGCCTGCTGGGGGCGGCCAACCGCAAGGATCTGAACCGGCTGCCTGCCTACCGGCAGATGGCTGGCCTGATCCCGGGCCGCAGCGACGACGCCCACCTCAGCTTCCTGCGCCGTGGCGTCGATCAATGGCTGGGCTGGGCGGGCGGATTCGTGGGCGAGCTGGGCCTCACCGCCCAGGGAACCGTGCAGGCAGTGGAATCCACGCTCGGCCCCTGGCAGGGCCGGATGGATCAGTTCGCGGCTTTTCTTGATGCGTTCACCGACACCTACGCCCACACGGGCGTACAGGCGGTGGCGCGCCGCCTGGTGGAGCGCGCCGCCGCTGAAGTCTGATCAGATGGATCAGATCGATCCGGTGGATCAGTCGAAGCCCAGGAGATCAAAGATGTCGCGATCTTTGAGCGAATCGGCCTCCAGCGGCTCCACATCGCTGAGCATCTTCTGGGCCAGGCTCAGGTATTCCCGCTGCACGGCTTCCACTTCCGGGGTGGATTCCATTTCAAAAATGGTGCACTTCTTCAGGCGTGATTTCCGGATGGCATCGACGGTCTTGAAGTGGGCCATGGTACGCAGACCGGTGCGTTCGTTGAACTTGTCGATCTGATCGGTTTCTTCAGAGCGGTTGGCAATTACACCGCCAAGCCGCACTTTGTAGTTCTTCGCTTTGGCATTGATCGCCTGCATGATCCGGTTCATGGCGAAGATCGAATCGAAATCGTTCGCCGTCACAATCAGGCAGTAGTCGGCATGCTGGAGAGGAGCAGCAAAGCCACCACAGACCACGTCTCCGAGCACATCGAAGATCACCACATCGGTGTCTTCCAGCAGGTGGTGCTCTTTGAGAAGTTTCACCGTCTGGCCGGTCACATAGCCGCCGCAGCCGGTACCTGCCGGGGGACCACCCGATTCCACGCACATCACGCCGTTGTAGCCCTCGAAGACGAAATCTTCAGGCCGCAGTTCTTCGGTGTGGAAGTCCACGGTTTCGAGGATGTCGATCACCGTGGGCACCATCTTCTTGGTGAGGGTGAAGGTGCTGTCGTGCTTGGGGTCACAGCCGATCTGGAGCACGCGCTTGCCGAGCTTCGAGAAGGCCGCTGAGAGATTCGAAGAGGTGGTGGATTTACCGATGCCCCCCTTGCCGTACACCGCGATCACCAGAGCACCGGTCTCGATGTTCATCGAGGTGTCTTGGTGAACCTGAAGGCTGCCTTCGCCATCGGAACCGCGGCTGGTCGGGGTCGTGAGGGTTGCTGTCATCGGCGGATTTCCTTGCCTGCAAACGGGGCCAGTAACTGGCACTTGCCCCATGTAAAGCGAGCCTCGATAGGGGTGTTGGCGGGCGGTGCAAACCGAAACATCCTGGGATAAAACCATGCCACCCTCTGGCTTCCTCCAGGCTGAATCTGCCTATGGCACGCCAGCGAGCCCACACAATTCAGCCTCAGGGCGCCTATTTGCTGTAGTGAGCTTTGGCGTCGTAGAGCACTTCCTCGGTGATCTCCCCGAGGGCATTGTCACGGGCGAAGGTTTCGGTGTTGGTTTTCACCTTGCCGCGCACGAAAAAAGGAATCTTGCGCAGGGCCGCCTCGCCATCAACGCTCCAGATCAGCGCGCCTTCAGCCAAGGGCAAAGACGACGGTTGCAGCGAGGACGAGGACAGCGAGGACGGTGGCGATGGCGCAACAGCCGCGGCCTGGGCCACTTCAGCCGCGCCGGCTGGACGGCTGGGTGCCCCATCGGCCAGGTGGCTGCGGTGCCCTTCAACGAATTCGAAGTCATGCCGGAACATGCCGATCAGATGTTCCTCCAGGCCCATCATCAGCGGATGCACCCAGGAATCGAAGATCACATTCGCCCCCTCCCAGCCCATCTGGGGGGCATAGCGGGCCGGCACATCCTGGACATGCAGCGGCGAACTGATCACGGCGCAGGGGATCCCCAGCCGTTTGGCACTGTGACGCTCCATCTGGGTGCCGAGCACCAGCTCTGGGGCGGCATCGCCCATCGCCTTCTCCACGGCCAGGTAGTCGTCGGTGATCAGGGCTTCGAGGCCCAGGTCGCTGGCAGCGGCCCGGACCTCGCGGGCCAGTTCACGGCTGTAAGTGCCCAGGCCCACCACCGTGAAGCCCAGCTCGTCGGCCGCAATCCGCGCCGCCGCAATCGCGTGGGTGGCGTCGGCAAAGATGAACACCCGCTTGCCGGTGAGGTAGGTGGAATCCACCGAACGCGAATACCAGGGCAGGCGGGAGCGCAGATCCGCTTCATTCGACTGGGGTGGCTCCAGACCCAGCAACGCGGAGAGTTCACGCAGAAAGCGGCGGGTGGCGCCGACCCCGATCGGCACCGTGCGCAGCACCGGGGTACCGAAGTTCCGCTCCAACCAGCTGCATAACGGTCCTGCCACCTCCGGGTAGAGGCAGACGTTGGCATCGGCCTCAGGCAGACGCAGCAGATCGGAGGGGCGGGCCCCCAGCGGAGCCACCAGGTTCACGTCAATGCCGTGTTCGCCCAGCAGGCCCCTGATCTCCTTGATGTCATCGCGGCAGCGGAAGCCCAGCAGGCTGGGCCCCAGCAGGTTCACCCGCGGCCGGCGGCCTTCGGATTTCCAGCGATCCGGGGCCGGCTTTGAGCTCCCCGGCGCCGGCATGCGTTCGCGCAGCAGGGTGCGGCAGAGCTGGTAGAGGGTTTCAGCCGCCCCCCAATTTTCCTTTTTGGAGTAGGCGGGCAGCTCCAGATTCACCACCGGCAGGCCGAGGCCCATGCCGCCGGCGAGGGCGCCCGGTTGGTCCTGGATCAGTTCCGCCGTGCAGCTCTCGCCCACGAGCAGGGCCTCGGGGCGGAAGCGGTCCACCGCCTGCTGGATCGAGCGCGTCACCAGCTCGGCAGTGTCTCCGCCCAGATCACGGGCCTGAAACGTGGTGTAGGTGACGGGCGGACGGCGATCACGCCGCTCGATCATCGTGAACAACAGGTCGGCGTAGGTGTCGCCCTGGGGCGCATGCAGCACGTAGTGCAGGCCTTCCATCGAAGCGGCGATGCGCATCGCCCCCACGGGGGGGGGGCCTTCGTAGGTCCAGAGGGTCAGTTCCATTGCAGAAGCTCGCGGCGGTGCAGGGGGCGGGCAAACAGTTCGGCCAGATCGGCGGCCTGGTCGATGCCATGGATGGGGCTGAACACCAGTTCAATCGACCACTTGGTGGCGATGCCTTCTGCCTCCAGCGGGTTAGCGAGCCCCAGGCCGCAGACCACCAGATCGGGACGGGCGGCGCGGACCCGCTCAAGCTGACGTTCCAGGTCCTGGCCTTCGCTGAGCTGGGTGCCATCGGGCAACAGGGCCAGTTCCTCGGCCATCAAGGTGCGATCGAGGTAGGGGGTGCCCACCTCCACCAGGTCCATGCCGCATTCACGGCTGAGAAACCGGGCCAGGGGGATCTCCAGCTGGGAGTCGGGCATCAGGAACAGGCGCTTGCCCTCCAGTTGGCGCCGCAGCGGCACCAGGGCCCGGCGGCCACGCTCCACCAGGGGATCGAGCACCTCCGCCACCCGGGCCTCATCCACAGCGAAGGCCGCAGCGGCGGCGGCCATCCAGGCGCGGCTGCCTTCGACGCCCAGCGGATAGGGGCTGGGGAGACGGCGGGCGCCGCGGCGCTCAAGGGCGCGAACGGTGTCGCTGAGGAACGGCTGGGCCAACAGCAGCCTGGTGCCGGCTCCGACGCTGGGCAGGTCGGTGGACTGGCGCGGCGGCAGGCTGCGCACCGGCCCCACTCCCAGGCGCTCGAACAGGGTGAGCAGGCGGTCTTCGACGCCATCGGCCAGGGTGCCGACCAGCAACAGCTGGTCGTCGTCGCAGCGGGGGAGCAGGGGCACCAGGGCACTGAGGGCGCCGTCCTCCCCCTGGGTGAAGGTGGTCTCGATGCCGCTGCCGGAATAGTTCACCACCCGCACGCGGCCGCGCAGGCGGGTGGTGATGCGCTCGGCCGCCTTGGCCAGGTCCAGCTTGATCACCTCCGAAGGGCAGGACCCCACCAGAAACAGGGTGCGGATCTCGGGGCGGCGTTCCAGCAGGTCGCCCACCACCCGGTCAAGTTCCTCGTTGGCATCGGCCAAGCCGGCCAGGTCGCGTTCGCCGAGGATCGCGGTGCCGAAACGGGGTTCGGCGAAAATCATCACCCCGGCCGCCGACTGGACCAGGTGGGCACAGGTGCGGGAGCCGACCACCAGAAAAAAGGCGTCGGGCATGCGGCGATGCAACCAGACGATGGAGGTGAGTCCACAGAAGACCTCCCGCTGGCCGCTTTCACGCAACAAGGGCGGCAGGGTCGGCGTTGAGGCCATGGGCACAGGTGATCGTCCCTTCCTGGCTAATCCGTCCGGGGCTCAAGGGTGAGGAGTGAGTGCCAGGGGAACGGTTTCCTTCACACGGCTTAACAACTAAGAACCCATGAGCAGCGCTTATCAAGGCAAGCAAAGACCTTGATGGTGAAGGACCCCCAGATTGCTTGACGACGGGGTACGTCGAAGAGCAGTGTTCTGATCGAACCTCCTCCCTCTGTTCCGGAGTCGTCAATGGCGAGTGAAACAATGGGCATCGCCCTCGGCATGATCGAAACGCGTGGCTTGGTGCCCGCCATCGAAGCGGCCGACGCGATGACCAAAGCGGCTGAAGTCCGTCTGATTGGCCGTGAATTCGTTGGTGGTGGCTACGTCACCGTCCTCGTGCGCGGAGAAACCGGTGCCGTCAACGCAGCCGTTCGTGCCGGCGCTGATGCCTGCGAGCGTGTTGGAGATGGTCTGGTTGCCGCCCACATCATTGCGCGCCCCCACCGTGAAGTCGAGCCTGCTTTGAACAGCAGCTTTGGAATCGGTTCGAAGGACTGAAATCTGACGCGCCCCTGAATCGACGGGCGCTCAGCCCACACCTTCCCAACTGAATCCATACGGAGAAATTCCCCATGAGCAAAAAGTTTGACGCCGGGGTCAAGGAGTACAGGGATACCTACTGGACTCCTGACTATGTTCCCCTCGACACCGACCTGCTGGCCTGTTTCAAGGTCACCGGTCAGGACGGTGTTCCCAGGGAGGAAGTGGCAGCCGCAGTGGCAGCCGAATCCTCCACCGGCACCTGGTCGGCGGTCTGGTCCGAGCTCCTCACCGACCTCGATTTCTACAAAGGCCGTTGCTACCGGATCGAAGACGTCCCCGGTGACAAGGAGTCGTTTTACGCCTTCGTGGCCTACCCCCTTGATCTCTTCGAGGAAGGTTCGGTCACCAACGTGCTCACCTCCCTGGTGGGCAACGTGTTCGGCTTCAAGGCCTTGCGCCACCTCCGTCTGGAAGACATCCGCTTCCCGATGGCTTTCATCAAGACCTGCCCCGGCCCGCCGAACGGCATCTGCGTCGAGCGCGACCGGATGAACAAGTACGGCCGTCCGCTGCTGGGTTGCACGATCAAGCCGAAGCTCGGTCTCTCCGGCAAGAACTACGGCCGGGTGGTCTACGAGTGTCTTCGCGGTGGCCTGGATTTCACCAAGGACGACGAGAACATCAACTCCCAGCCGTTCCAGCGCTGGCAGAACCGTTTCGAGTTCGTTGCTGAAGCCGTCGAATCGGCCCAACAGGAAACCGGCGAGAAGAAGGGGCACTACCTCAACTGCACCGCCGCCACTCCTGAGGAGATGTACGAGCGCGCTGAGTTCGCCAAAGAACTCGGCCAGCCGATCATCATGCACGACTACATCACCGGCGGCTTCACTGCCAACACCGGTCTGTCGAAGTGGTGCCGCAAGAACGGCATGCTGCTGCACATTCACCGTGCCATGCACGCGGTGATCGACCGTCACCCCAAGCACGGCATCCACTTCCGGGTGCTGGCCAAGTGCCTGCGCCTCTCCGGTGGTGACCAGCTGCACACCGGCACCGTGGTGGGCAAGCTTGAAGGCGACCGTCAGACCACCCTGGGCTTCATTGACCAGCTGCGTGAATCCTTCATCCCTGAAGACAGGAGCCGCGGCAACTTCTTCGACCAGGACTGGGGTTCGATGCCCGGCGTCTTCGCCGTGGCCTCCGGCGGTATCCACGTCTGGCACATGCCGGCCCTGGTGGCGATTTTCGGCGACGATTCCGTGCTCCAGTTCGGTGGAGGTACCCACGGCCACCCCTGGGGTTCCGCCGCTGGCGCCGCCGCCAACCGGGTGGCACTCGAAGCCTGCGTCAAGGCCCGCAACGCCGGCCGCGAGATCGAGAAGGAAAGCCGCGACATCCTGATGGAAGCCGCCAAGCACAGCCCTGAGCTCGCCATCGCCCTTGAGACCTGGAAGGAGATCAAGTTCGAATTCGACACCGTCGACAAACTCGACGTCAATTGATGTTTTTCCGTTCCCCTCCCCCTAACCAAGGATCCCCATGCCCTTCATGAGCACCGTGGGTGACTATCAAACAGTCGCCACCCTGGAGACATTCGGCTTTTTGCCCCCGTTCTCCCAGGACGAGATCTATGACCAGATCGCTTACATCATTGCCCAGGGATGGAGCCCCCTGGTCGAGCACGTTCACCCCAGCCGCTCAATGGCGACCTACTGGTCGTTCTGGAAGCTGCCCTTCTTCGGTGAGAAGGATCTTGGCGTGATCGTCAGCGAGCTCGAGGCTTGCCATCGGGCCTATCCCGATCACCACGTCCGGCTCGTCGGCTACGACGCCTACACCCAGAGCCAGGGCTCCTGCTTCGTCGTGTTCGAAGCACGCTGAAGGGTTTGATCGGTCCCGGCTCAGGCCGGGACCCCCCCTTCTTCTGATTGTTCAGGCCACTTAACTCACCGGGCGGATATGGCAATTCAATCCAGTCGCGAAGCCTCGCTAGCGCGACGTTTGGCACTCTCCACCGCCGGGAAAACGGCCGAAAAGCGTTTTTCAAACAGTCCGATCCGGACGCGCAGTGCAGCGGAAGCTCGGCCGATTCGCCAGGAGGCTGCGGCTACTCCTGCGCCGCCGGCTGCTGTTGCCATGCCGTCGCTCTCCAGGCCGGCCACGCATCAGGTCAGCACCCGGATCCGCGGGCCCCTGCCCAATCCCACCCGCGACCTTGCCCTGGCCCGCCGCGAAGCCCTCAGCAAGCAGGGGAAGCGGGCCGACACCACCAAGGACCGCACCCGCAGCGACACTCCGCCGAGCCAGCCCGCTCCTGCGGCTGTCGTGGCTCATTCAACGCCAAGCCAGGTGACTCCCCTGTTCAGCGGTGGTTCTGCGCGCCCCTCTAGCGGCCATGCCAGTCATGGGCATGGCAGCAACAGCCATCGCAACGGCCCGAAGCGGAGTGCCCAGCACAATCCGAACCGGGCGATGGCGCTGGCCCGTCGTGAAGCCCAGTCCAAGCGCGGCAAGTCAGCGGTCACCAATGGATCCACCGGTGCCGCTGCCGTCGTGCGCCAGTCGAATCCCGACATCAGCAGCCGGGAACTGGCCCACCGCATCCGCGATCTCAAAAGCAAGACCGGTGCTGCCGCCGTGGGCGCCTGCAACGGCGTCACCCGCCCGACCGGCCCTCGCCGGGGCATCAACAAAGTGGCAGGAGCCCAGGACGCCACCTGGAAGGTGGGCGCGGGTGAAACCAGCCGAGGTCAGGTCGTGACCGGCACCCAGGCCAACCGTTCGATCAAGACCACCGGCAACGAAGCCAGCACCTGCCGGCCGATCACCGGCACCGACTACATGGGTGGCGACATCTTCCGCACCTTCTGCCAGGGGGAAGCCAAACCGCTCCAACCCGCCAAGGTGGGAGTCACCGCCACCAGCCACGGCAACCGGGTCACCGGCAATGAGGTGGGCCGCTCTGAAAAAGTCACCGGCGATGAGCCGGGAACCTGCAAAACCATCACCGGCACCGAATACCTCTCGGCCAACCAAGGTGTGGCCTTCTGCTCAACCAACAGCGGCAGTGCCAGCGCCCAGCCGTCCCCCCGCAAGGTGGGCCTTGGCCAGACCCTGGCGGGTCGCCCCATCTCCGGCGTGATGGTCGGGCGCTCCGAGAAGGTCACCGGCGATGAGCACGGCTCCGGCCTGCGCACCACCGGCACCCAGTACGTGGGCAGCGATTCGACCAGCACTCCTGGTGTGGCTCCAGCCAAGGTGGGATCCGTACACACCCTGCGCGGCACAGGCATTACCGGCACGCTTGTGGGCCGCAGTGAGCTGGTCACCGGCAACGAACCCGGCACCTGCCGCCTGGTCACCGGCGACGAATACATCGGCAGCCAACAGTTCGAGGGTTTTTGCGGCGCCCGTCCCCAGCCCGAAGCCGCCAAGGTGGGCCACAGCCTCACCAACAAGCAGTTGGTGGTCTCCGGCACCATTACCGGCCGCTCGTCGAAGGTCACCGGCGATGAGCCAGGCACCTGCAAAGCCGTGACGGGCACGCCCTACGCCGGGCTGGAGCAGGCCGGCGAATGGTGCCCGACCGCAGCGGTTGAATCCATCCGCCAACGCCGCCCGATGGGCATGGGCACCCCTGGCCCCAGGTTGAGCGGCCTCCAGCCCGGAATCGGTGGTGTGATGACCGGGGCCAGCAAAGGTGCCTGTGAGCCCCTCACCGGCACCCCCTACGTGGGCGTGGACCAATACAACGAGGCCTGCAGTGCCGCCGAAGGTCACGAGGCTGACTTCCCCCAGCCACTGGAGGCCCAGCCCTGGCAACGTTTCAGCGTGCAATCGCCCGCGCGGGCGGCCCATCAGCAGCAGGAACGCAGCAGTGCCGTCACCGGCACCCGTTACGAAACCAGCGCCAGGATCACCGGCCCTTTTGATCTGGCCGGTGACACCGTCACCGGCACCGAACAGTTCCGCTTCGACCGTCGCGCGCCCCAGCAGGCGGCTTCGCACCAGCAGCTCGCTGCACCCAAGATGATGCCGCCGGCCATGCGCCGCCGCCCTCCGGTTTCGGCCATGCCGACCGCGCCTGACGCTCCTGAGCCTCTGGCTACTCCAATCCAAGTGGAGGAAGAGGCCCGGCCGACCTCCAGGGTCACCGGCGAAGGCATCTCCGCCGGGCTGCACATCACCGGAGACGACTGGGACCGTGGCAAGCGCGTCACCGGCACCGAAGGAGTGTCGGCCAGGCGCCGCAATCCCACCCGCAACGGTCCCCTGCAGGCGATGGCTGCGGTGGCACCCAAGCGAAACGACCAGATGGTCCAACCCGTCAGCCGGGTCACCGGCTCCAGCGGCAACACCAACCAGGGCTCCTTGATCACCGTCTCCGGCGGCGCTCGCGGTTGATCGCCATCCTCTCCCTCCCCCCGGTGCGCTGACCTTGTCGATCTCGCGACGCCATGCCCCAGCCGATCGCCCCCTGGCGCCAACGGCGCCGAGGCGGCGTCCTCAGCTTTCAGTGGCGACTGAAGACCTGGAGCTGGGCGGCTCGGCCAACAGCGCAGGGCCAAGCGGGCCCAGCCCCCGGCAAGCGGCCAGGGTACGGCCGATGCGCAACTGGCGGCCGATCGCCCCAGCGGAGAGCCACCCCCTCACCGACCTGACCGCCAACGCCCGCCTGCAGGCCTACGAGAGCGCGGTGAAAGGGGCCTTCGATCGGATCGTGCCTGTGCTCAAGCGGCTTTCGGCCCTGCAGCACGAAGACCAGTTCGTCGCCGAAGCCCAGCGCCATGCCGAGGCTGAGCTGGGATTTACCCTGCCCGAAACGATCCTGGAGACCGCCTGGGTCAGCCAGCTCGACATGCGCTCCCTGTTCGCCTGGTGCGTGTTTGAAACCTACGAACGGGTCAGCGAAACCTTCTTTCGCGAAGACCCGCTCGACTGCCGCGAGGGCACCCCGGCCGCTGAAGCCTTCAACGCCTTCCTGCTCTCCTCAGGCTTCCACCTGCTGGATGTCACCCCCTGCGCCGACGGCCGCCTCGCCCACACGATCAGTTACGCCCTGCGCCTTCCGTTCAGTTCCGTGCGTCGCCGGCCCCATGCCGGCGCCATGTTCGATGTCGAAGACACCGTGGATCGCTGGGTGAAAACCGAGCATCTGCGCTACCGCGAAGGGGTTCCCAATCAGGCCTACGACCCCACCCGCTATCTCAAGGTGGTGGTGTATCACTTCAGTTCCATTGACCCTCACCATGAGGGGTGTGCGGCGCACCACTCCGATGACGCCGCCGCCGCCGCCAGTGGCCTCTCCCGCTTGATGGATTTCCAGCAGGCGGTGGAGAACAGCTTCTGCTGCGGGGCCTCCGTGGATCTGCTGCTGATCGGCCTCGACACCGACACTGACGCCATTCGGGTGCATGTGCCCTCCAGCGAAGGCGGCACCGATCTGGAGCATTGGCTCGATGCCCGTGAGGTCCATGCCGCCACCCTGCGCATGGGGGCAGAGGCAGCCAGAGTTGAGATTCGCTCCAGGGTGATGGCGGCGGCCGCCGCAACACCGGATGAGGGCATGGTCAGCCTGATCAGCCGGCTGGTGGAGCACAACATTTCTCAGATCGACTATGTGCGCAGTTATCACGGCGGCGCTTATGCCGATGCCGGCCACGCCGAACGGTTCATCGGTGTTGGCATCGGCTTCAAGGAAATCCATCTGCGCAATCTCACCTATTTCGCCCATCTCGACACCGTCGAGGAAGGGGCCGCCGACCTCGACGTGGGCGTCAAGATCTTCACCGGCCTGAATGTTTCCAGGGGTCTGCCGGTGCCGGTCGTGGTCCGCTTCGATTATCACGGCAGTGTGCCGGGAGCCAGGGAGAGGGCGCTGCTGCAATGCCGCCGTACCGCCAGCGCCATCGAAGTGCGCTACGCCAAGCTGTTTGATCAGGGATTGCTGCACACCTTGCTGACACTGCGCGACCGGGATCAACACGCCCCCGCTGAAACGATCGGCTCATCGATCCAGCTCGAAGTTCAGGGAGGTCATTGAGATGTTGATCTGCAAGGTTGTCAAACCACTTGTATCCACCAACCGAATCCCTGGTTTCGAGCACAAACACCTCCAGGTGGTGCTCGATGGCAGCACCCAGAAAGTGGCTGTCGACGCGGTGGGCTGCATCCCCGGAGACTGGGTGATCTGTGTCGGCAGTTCGGCCGCGCGTGAGGCCGCCGGCAGCAAGTCGTATCCGAGTGATCTCACCATCGTCGGGATCATCGATTACTGGGATCCAGACAACCCCAGCAACCCGGGAGGTCCACCCTGATGGAAATCATGCAGGTGACGGGCTCGCTGGTCTGCAGCCAACGGGTCGACGGGTTGCGCCACTGCAATCTGCGGGTGCTGCGTTCCAACAAAGGCAAATTCAGCGTGGCCGTTGATCCGGTCGGGGCCTCCCCCGGCAACTGGGTGTTCACCTCCAGTGGTTCAGCCGCACGCTTCGCCTCCGGCAATCCCGATCTCCAGATCGATCTCACGATCAGCGGCATCATTGATTTCTGGGAACCAGATGGCTGAGTTCCCGCTCCCCCGATCGCGATCCGCCCAGCCAATCGTCTCTGCCCGATCCATGGCCACCCCCGCTCCCCGACAACCCTCCTCCAGGCGCAGCTCCACCAGTCGGGGCGTGGCCGCCAGCAGCCAAGCAAAAGCCCTGCCGGCGGCCACGGCGAAAACGGAGCCGGCCTCGCCTGATCCGAAGACTCCAGCTCCAGCAGCGACTCCGGTGGGTGGTAAGCCCCAGGAGCCGCCCAATTCCAACCCACCCCCATCCCCCTCCACGAGCAACGCCATGGCCTCAGCACCTCACGGCATCGCTCTCGGCATGATCGAGACCCGCGGACTTGTCCCCGCCATCGAGGCGGCTGACGCCATGACCAAGGCCGCCGAAGTCACCCTGGTGTCCCGCGAATTCGTGGGCGGTGGCTATGTCACCGTGATGGTCCGAGGCGAAACCGGTGCCGTCAACGCCGCCGTTCGCGCCGGAGCCGATGCCTGCGAACGGGTCGGTGACGGTCTGGTCGCCGCCCACATCATTGCCCGCCCCCATGTTGAACTGGAGCCCGTTCTCGCGCCCAGCGGTGTTGATCGGAGGAGCTGATCGTGATGGCTGGCGTGCATCCCCGGGTACTCGGGTATCTGGGCAGGGCCCTCAGCCTGGAGTTCACTGCCGTGCAGCAGTACATGACCCAGGCGTCACTGCTGGCGTTCTGGGGCGACAGCGTGGCCGCCGAACGCATGCGCCGCGAAATGGTGGAAGAGATCCAGCATGCCGAGCAACTCGTCCAGCAGATGCTCCTGCTCGGTGTGATTCCGGCAGCCTCCCAATTGCGACCGGTGCAGAGCTCCGGCGATCTGATCGGGCTGCTTAATCAGGATGCGGAACTCGAAGCCGAACAGATCCAGCATTACGCCGAAGCGTCGCGCTTTTGCACCCTGATCGGTGATGCGGCCAATGCCTCCTTCTTTCAGACGCTCTGGGAGGAGGAAACGCAGCTTGGTCAGGATCTGGAGCGCTGGCTGCAGGAGCTCAGGGGCCGCCACTGGGGCACGACCAATCAGCGGGCCACGTTCTGAGTGCACTGGCACTTGGCGCCAGTGCTGGCCTCATTTTCTTCTGAGCTAGGTTTCAACCATGGAACAGCCCTGGACCAAACGGCAGCGGCCCGACCGTCTGGAGCGCCGCATCGAATTCGCCGATTACGAAAGCACCCGCCTGTTTCTGGAGCGGCTCAACGAGCTCTCTGAACAGCACCAGCGCTATCCGGATATCAGCTTTGGGCGCACCTATGTGAATCTCACCCTGCGCGCTGAGCCTGATGACAACCCCCTGGGCGATGCCGAGTTCAGCTTCGCCACTGCCGTCGATGCCCTGGGAAACTGATGGAGAGGCTGGCTGGCCCGGATGCCAACGCCGGTCTGGCGATTGACGATGACACGCCGGTTGATCTCAGGGAGGCCTACAACGACACCGGGGTGGATGAGGTTCTTGAGCAACTCGACCGCGAACTGATCGGGCTGCGGCCGGTGAAAACACGCATCCGCGAGATCGCGGCCCTGCTGGTGGTGGAGCGGGCGCGCAAGCAGGTCGGTGTGGCCACCGGCGCCCCCAGCCTGCACATGTCCTTCACGGGCAGGCCGGGCACGGGAAAAACGACGGTGGCCGAGCGGATCTCAGAGATCCTGCACCGGCTGGGCTATGTGCGCAAGGGCCATCTGGTCACTGCCACCCGCGACGATCTCGTCGGCCAGTACATCGGCCACACCGCCCCGAAAACGCGCGAGATTCTCAAGCGGGCGATGGGCGGCGTGCTGTTCATCGACGAGGCCTATTACCTCTACCGCCCGGAGAATGAACGGGATTACGGCGCCGAAGCGATCGAGATCCTGCTGCAGGTGATGGAGAACAACCGCGACGATCTGGTGGTGATCTTCGCTGGCTACAAAGACCGGATGGATGTCTTTTATCAGTCCAACCCAGGCCTGTCCTCGCGGGTGGCCAACCACATCGACTTTCCCGACTACAGCGCAGCGGAGCTGCTGGCGATTGCCAAACTGATCATGGCGGCCGAGAGTTATCGCTTCAGCGCCGAGGCCAGTGCGGCCTTCGCCGATTACATCCAACGGCGCATGCAGCTGCCTTTCTTCGCCAACGCCCGCTCGATTCGCAATGCGATTGATCGAGCCCGTATGCGCCAGGCCAACCGCCTGTTCAACCACCGCGGCAGTGGCCTGACCAAGGGCGATCTGATCACAATCGAGGCCGAAGACATCACCGCCAGCCGGGTCTTCCATGGCGAAGTCGAAGGGCTCGACCCCAGCCGTCCCCTCACCTGAAGTTCGCG